>NZ_HE997182.1:0-362912 GCF_000312445.1 Phocaeicola abscessus CCUG 55929
CACGTCGTCGATTCCTCTTGGTAGTCTCTCCGATCGAAGGAAGCGAAAGCAAGGGAGAATAAGCACCTGAAAACGGCCTGCCCTGAAAATTTAAATTGTCTACGCAGGGAATTAAAATTGTCTACGTAGAGAATTAAAATTGTCTACGTAGAGAATTAAAACGGTCTGCATGTCTGTGTGGAATCACGTCGTATCGGAGTCTTACACGAGACAGGGCGAGGAATGACTGCGGGCGAGTAGAAACAAAGGACTATCTCTTAAAGAGACAGCCCTTTGAGCTATGCTATAATAGTTGTACCTCAAAAACTATCCCTGAGGCTGTGATTCTTCTGAAGGAAGAGCTTCTTCGGGACTTACGACTTCTTCCACAGCTGGTTCAACCTTGGAGGAAGTCTTTTTAGAACGTCGAGTCCGTGTAGCTTTCTTCAGGGCAGTTTTAGCCATCTTTTCGTCAAAGTCAACCAACTCGATGAAACACATCGATGCATTATCCCCCAATCGGTTACCTGTCTTGATGATTCTCGTATATCCTCCGGGACGTTCGGCGATTTTTTCCGAAACAACTTTGAACAATTCCGTAACGGCATACTTATCTTGCAAATAGCTAAACACCACACGACGCGAATGGGTGGTATCTTCTTTCGATTTTGTGATCAGAGGCTCTACATATTTTTTCAAAGCTTTAGCCTTGGCTACGGTCGTATTGATCCTTTTATGTTTAATCAGGGAATTGGCCATGTTTGATAACAGCGCGGCTCTATGAGAGGCGGTACGCCCCAGGTGATTGAATTTCTTATTATGTCTCATCTTATTCTTTATCTAATTTATACTTTGAAATATCTGTTCCGAAAGAAAGACTCAGGCCGGAGAGTAAATCTTCCAATTCTGTCAGGGATTTCTTTCCGAAATTTCTGAACTTCAGCAAGTCGGTCTTATTATATTGAACTAAATCACCTAAGGTTTCTACGTCGGCGGCTTTCAAACAATTTAACGCGCGCACCGAAAGATCCAGATCGACTAATTTCGTCTTGAGAAGCTGACGCATGTGCAATACTTCCTCATCGAATTCTTCATTACTCTCCGAATCGGATACTTCCAGCGTAATTTTCTCGTCCGAAAAAAGCATGAAGTGGTAAATCAGAATCTTAGCGGATTCTTTCAGGGCTTCCTTGGGATGGATGGAGCCATCGGTAGTAATTTCAAGAATCAGTTTCTCGTAATCGGTTTTCTGTTCGACGCGGAAATTTTCAACGGAATACTTGACATTACGAATCGGGGTGTATATAGAATCGATGGGGATCGTGTTCACATCAGTGCAGAATTGCAGGTTTTCATCTGCGGGAACATACCCTCTTCCTTTGTTAATGGTAATATCCATTTGCAAAGTTGCTTTAGGATCTAAATGGCAAATAACCAATTCGGGATTTAACACTTCAAATCCAGTCAGATACTTACTTATATCCCCTGCTTTAAATTCATTAGAATTCTCGATGGTAATGCATACCTTCTCGTTTTCAAACTCTTCCACAACTTGCTTAAATCTTACTTGTTTCAGATTTAAGATAATGCCGGTCACATCTTCCTTCACACCGGGAACGGTCGCGAATTCATGTTCTACGCCTGCCATACGTATGGTATTGATTGCAAATCCTTCCAACGAAGAAAGCAGGATACGGCGCAAAGCATTACCTACAGTAATACCGAAACCGGGTTCGAGGGGGCGGAATTCAAATTTGCCATATTTGGCATCCGCTTCCAACATTAATACTTTATCAGGTTTTTGAAATGCTAATATTGCCATGAAATTAATGATTATTTAGAGTACAATTCAACGATCAAATGTTCTTTAATGTTCTCAGGGATGTCTTCTCTGGCAGGAACATGTAATAATTTACCTGTTTTTGCATTTTCATCCCATTCTAACCAAGAATATTTGCCATGATTAAATCCAGTTAGTGAATTAGCAATCACTTCTAATGATTTGGATCTTTCACGAACTCCTACAAGTTGACCCGGTTTTACCGAATAAGAAGGAATAGAGACCACATTGCCGTTGACGACGATGTGTCTATGATTGACCAATTGACGGGCCGCTGCGCGTGTAGGAGCTATGCCCAAACGGTATACGACATTATCCAAACGGGCTTCTAAGTTTTGGAGCAGGATTTCGCCTGTAATCCCATTGGCTCTTGCCGCCTTATCAAACATGTTACGGAATTGCTTTTCCAACACGCCATAGGTATATTTAGCCTTTTGTTTTTCAGCTAACATTATTCCATATTCAGAAATTTTTCTTCTTCGATTTACGCCATGCTGACCTGGAGGATAATTCTTTTTAGATAAAACTTTATCGGGTCCAAATATTGCTTCTCCGAATCTGCGTGAGATTTTTGTTTTTGGTCCAGTATATCTTGCCATTTTCTTTAGTAATTAAATTGTTAATCATGCACTTAATCCGTTACAGCCGCGATTACAGAAAGGAAGATGTAATCCAAATCAACCGAATCAAGTAACATTTACATTAAGCTTATCTTATACTCTTCTTCTCTTGGGAGGACGACAGCCATTATGCGGTAATGGAGTCACATCAACGATTTCAGTAACCTCGATTCCTGCTCCATGTACGGTTCTAATAGCGGACTCTCTTCCGTTTCCAGGACCTTTCACATACGCTTTAACTTTTCTAAGGCCAAGGTCGTATGCCACTTTGGCGCAATCTTGGGCAGCCATCTGGGCTGCATAAGGAGTATTCTTTTTAGAACCTCTAAATCCCATCTTTCCTGCAGAAGACCATGAAATGATCTGCCCTTCGTTATTTGTCAAAGAAACAATGATATTGTTGAATGAAGAATGGACGTGCAACTGTCCACTCGCCTCAACTTTGACGACTCTTTTCTTTGCAGCGACTGTTTTTTTTGCCATATCAACGATTATTATTTAGTAGCTTTTTTCTTATTTGCAACAGTTTTCTTCTTTCCTTTACGCGTACGTGCATTATTCTTGGTGCTTTGTCCACGTACAGGCAATCCTAAACGATGGCGCACCCCTCGATAACAACCGATATCCATTAATCTCTTAATGTTCATCTGAATTTCGGAACGGAGATCTCCTTCTACTTTAAATTCTTCACCAATGATACTACGTATCTTAGCGGCTTGATCGTCAGTCCAATCTTGCACTTTAATATCTCTATCTACACCAGCCTTATTCAAGATTTTGGCTGAGCTACTGCGTCCGATACCATAAATGTAGGTCAACGCAATTTCCCCTCTTTTATTCTGGGGTAAATCTACACCAACTATTCTTATAGCCATATACTTAATTATTTTTCCTGCAAAAATAATAAATTATCCTTGACGTTGTTTATACTTAGGATTTTTCTTGTTAATAACATACAAACGGCCTTTACGTCTTACAATTTTACATTCAGGCGTACGTTTCTTGATTGATGCTCTTACTTTCATATCTTAATTTTTTTATTTGTATCTAAAAACGATTCTTCCTTTTGACAAGTCGTAAGGAGACATCTCTACTCTGACCTTGTCTCCGGGTAATATTTTAATGTAATGCATTCTCATCTTTCCCGAAACATGAGCAGTGATTTCATGCCCATTTTCCAGTTCAACACGAAACATTGCATTCGACAATGCTTCGACTATCGTTCCATCTTGTTCTATAGCGGATTGTTTAGCCATAAAATTAAATTGCTTTATCTCCTAAAACTTGTTCAACATACTCGAAAGAGGATAAAATATCGGCTTTGCCTACGCCTATCGCCACCGTATGTTCGTAATGTGCGGCAGGCTTCCCGTCACGGGTACGGACGGTCCAACCATCATCCTCGATATAAATCTGACGATCTCTCATCGCAATCATCGGCTCAATGGCGATACACATACCTTTCTTCAACAGAACACCACTGCCTTTTTTCCCATAATTAGGCACTATCGGATCTTCGTGCATCTCTCTACCAATACCATGACCGACAAATTCTCTGACTACGCCATAAGATTTTGACTCACAACATTCTTCAATGGCAAAGCCTATATCCCCCACTCTCTTTCCATGTACAGCGTGCCGTATGCCTAAGTAAAGAGCTTCTTTGGTTGTTTTAAGCAGTTGCATCACCTCCAGCGAAACCTCGCCTACCGGGAATGTATAACAAGAATCGCCACAAAAGCCATTCATAGAAGTACCGCAATCAACAGAAACGATATCGCCTTCCTTGAGAGGAATATCATTAGGAATTCCATGAACCACTTGATCGTTTACAGACGTACAGATCGAGGCGGGAAATGGATTACCATATTGATTAGGGAAACCTTTAAAAGTAGGAATAGCGCCATTATCGCGAATATACTCTTCAGCTACCTTATCAAGTTCTTTAGTTGTAACACCGGGTTTAATGAGTTTAGCTACCTCTCCCAACGTCTTACCGACGAGTAAATTACTCTGTCGAAGCAATTCTATTTCATCCTCTGTTTTAAGAAATATCATCTTTCAAGCAAATTAATAAGCTTGAATATTGCCTGAACGCCCTCTAATTCTTCCGGTGTTCAACAACCCATCGTAATGGCGCATTAGCAAATGACTCTCTATTTGCTGCAAGGTATCCAACACCACACCTACGAGAATCAATAGCGATGTACCACCAAAAAACTGTGCAAAACCTTGTTGCACTCCAAATATTCCTGCAAAAGCAGGCATGATAGCTACAATGGCCAAGAAGATAGATCCCGGCAACGTAATACGCGACATGATAGAATCGATATAATCAGCCGTATTCTTCCCCGGTTTAATACCTGGGATGAAGCCATTATTCCTCTTCATATCTTCAGACATTTGCGTAGGATTGATCGTAATTGCAGTATAGAAATAAGTAAATAAAATAATCAATGCTGCATAAATCAAATTATACCAGAAACCGTTGTTATTGACTAATGCGCGTGCGAGACCACTTGCCGTAGCCACATTCGAATAGCCTACGATAGATATAGGAATAAACATCAATGCCTGAGCGAAAATAATAGGCATCACGTTAGCTGCATTCACTTTCAGCGGAATATATTGACGAGCGCCGCCGTATTGCTTGTTACCGACGATACGTTTTGCATATTGCACAGGCACTTTGCGTACACCTTGCACCAAAAGGATAGCGCCAGCCATAACTAATAGCAAGAATACCATCTCAAACAAAAACATCACAATCCCTCCAGCTCCCGGAGAAGAGAAGCGCGAGACCACTTCTTGAATTAAAGCTTGGGGCAATCGGGCAATAATACCAATCATGATAATTAAAGAAATACCATTGCCAATGCCTTTGTCCGTAATTCGTTCTCCTAACCATAAGATAAACATACTCCCAGCAGCGAGAATGACCGTAGAAGAAATGATAAAGGTCGTCCAATCTAATGAAGCATTAAGCGCTCCTCCTGCCTGTATCTTCAGGTTAATCAAATAGGAAGGTGCCTGAAAGATCAGGATAAAGATCGTCAATATACGGGTATATTGATTGATCTTCCTCCTTCCACTTTCCCCCTCCCGTTGAATTTTCTGGAAGTAAGGAACGGCGATAGCAAGCAACTGGATAACGATAGACGCCGAGATATAAGGCATAATTCCTAGTGCAAAGATGGATGCATTAGAAAAAGCGCCGCCGGAGAACATGTTCAACAGTGCTAACAAACCTTCACTCGTTTGTTGATGTAACTGAGTTAACATAGAAGGGTTAATACCCGGTAGAACCACGTAAGAACCAAATCTGTAAATAGCTACAAATAATAAGGTGATGAGAATCCTTTGACGTAAATCCTCAATTTTCCATATATTCTTTAATGTTTCAATAGATTTTCTCATTGAATCAGAGTTTTACAGCATTACCACCAACAGCTTCGATCGCAGCTACGGCACTTTTTGAGAAAGCGTTCGCCTCTACATCAAGCTTTATAGTCAAACTCCCGTTACCAAGTATTTTAACTAACTGGTTAGAAGAGATATAACCCGCTTCAATAAGATCTTTCAACCCGATCTTCGACAAAGCCTTTGTTTCCGCAAGACGTTGTAAAGTATTTAAGTTGATAACTTTATATTCGACCCGATTGATATTCTTAAAACCAAATTTGGGAAGACGACGTTGAAGAGGCATTTGCCCGCCTTCAAAACCGATCTTCCTCTTATAACCGGATCTGGACTTCGCACCTTTGCTACCTCTCGTAGAGGTACCTCCATAACCAGATCCTGGCCCACGACCAATTCTTTTACGCGCTTTTGAAGATCCTTCTGCTGGTTTTAAATTACTTAAATTCATATTATAATCCATTTTAAAATTCGAAGAAAATCACTCAACGATAGTAACTAAGTGTTTTACCTTTTTTATCATACCAAGAACGGTAGGAGTATCCTCGCGTTCAACCACTTGATTCAATTTTCGGAGCCCCAGTGAATCCAATGTCTGTTTTTGACATGCGGGAGCACCATTTCTACTCTTGATCTGTTTAATCTTAATAGTTGACATAACTCCTCCTTAACCTTTAAATACTCTTTCTATATTGATACCTCTATTTTGGGCCACAGTACGGGCATCTCTCATCTCGCTAAGGGCTAGGATCGTAGCCTTCACTAAATTGTGCGGATTAGAAGAACCTTTGGATTTTGCCAAAACATCTGTAATGCCTACACTTTCCAAAACAGCACGCATTGCTCCTCCGGCTACAACGCCTGTACCCGTTGAAGCCGGTTTAATAAATACTTCTGCACCACCAAATTTAGCTGTTTGTTCATGAGGAACAGTACCTTTCAATACCGGAACTCGTGTAAGATTCTTCTTTGCAGCTTCAACCCCCTTTGCAATAGCTGTCGTCACTTCACCTGCTTTTCCTAAGCCTAAGCCGATAACGCCATCCTCATTCCCAACCACAACAATTGCAGAAAAAGTAAAAGTTCTACCACCTTTCGTAACTTTAGTTACCCGATTGATAGCTACCAATCTGTCTTTTAATTCTACATCGCTAGATATCTTAACTCTATTATTTATCATAATCTCGATTAAAATTTAAGTCCACCGTTACGAGCAGCATCAGCAACTGCTTTAATTCTCCCATGATACAGATAACCATTGCGGTCAAATACAACTGCGGTGATGCCCGCTTCTTGAGCTTTCTTTGCGATCAGTTCACCTACTTTTGTCGCCTGCTCAATTTTAGGCATTGTTGGCATTCCAAGCGAAGAAGCAGAAGCTAATGTTTCACCCTTCAAATCATCTATAACCTGAACATAGATTTGCTTATTACTTCTAAAGACACTCATCCGAGGACGTTCAGCTGTACCAGAAATTTTACTACGTACCCTAGATTTAATTTTGATTCGTCTTTTTAATTTTGTTGTCATAATGATACAGATTTAAATAAATTATTTAGCTGCCGCAGTCTTACCAGACTTTCTACGAATTTCTTCGCCAACAAACTTAATACCTTTCCCTTTATAAGGTTCTGGCATACGGAAAGAACGAATTTTCGCACATACCTGACCAAGTAACTGTTTGTCACATGATTCTAAAATAATCAGGGGGTTTTTATTTCTCTCTGATTTAGTCTCCACTTTAATTTCTGAAGGCAATTGCATAAAAATATTATGCGTATAACCTAATGCAAGTTCCATAATATTCCCATTATTCGAAGCACGATAGCCAACGCCGACAAGCTCCAGTTCTTTCTTATAACCTACAGAAACACCGATAACCATATTATTTACCAATGCACGGTATAAACCATAAAAAGCATGTCGTTGCTTCGTGTTATCAAGTAGAGCCTTTTCATTCTCTTTAAAAGATATTTGCCCCCCTTCAATGGTTACGTTAATCGAAGGATCGATGTACTGACTCAATTCTCCCTTAGGTCCTTTTACGGTGACTACATTACCCTTAAGAGTTACAGAAACTCCATTAGGGATACTGATAGGTAATTTTCCAATTCTTGACATTGTTTATCCTCCTATTAATATACGTAACAAAGAACTTCCCCGCCAATTTTCAAATTAGCCGCTTCTTTATCTGTCATTACACCTTTGGAAGTAGATATTATAGCAATACCTAAACCATTAATTACTCTCGGCATGTTTTTGTAACCCGTGTATTTTCGCAAACCTGGCGTCGAAACTCTTCGAAGCCTCTTGATTGCATTAACCTTGTTAACAGTGTCATACTTCAAAGCGATCTTAATAGTTCCCTGAGGACCGTCTTCAATAAACTTGTAGTTCAGAATGTAACCTTTATCAAAGAGAATCTTTGTGATTTCTTTCTTCAGATTTGAAGCAGGTATTTCAACTACTCTGTGCTTTGCACTAATTGCATTTCTCAACCTTGTGAGATAATCTGCGATCGGATCTGTCATATAAATTAAAATTAAATTAATCAGGACAACCCTGACAATATTTAAAAAAGAATTACCAACTTGCTTTTCTAACGCCTGGGATCAAACCATTAGATGCCATTTCACGGAATTCAATTCTTGAAATACCAAATTGACGAATATAGCCCTTCGGACGTCCACTCAACTTACAACGATTATGCAAACGGATAGGATTAGCATTCTTGGGTATAGCCTGCAATTTACGAGCAGCTTCATAGGCTTCAGCCGGATTACCTGTATTGACAATCTTTTTCAAGGCAGCACGTTTTTCAGCATATTTGGCTACAAGTTTGGCTCTCTTTATTTCGCGAGCTTTCATTGATTCTTTTGCCATACTATATTATTTTTAGTTTTTAAAAGGTAAACCGAATCCTTTAAGTAAAGCAAACCCCTCCTCATCAGTTTTAGCTGAAGTGACAAAAGTAATGTTCATACCAAGAATCTTAGTTATACCATCAATATTAATTTCCGGGAAGATAATTTGTTCTTCGATCCCTAATGTATAGTTACCTCTTCCATCAAATTTGGAATTAATACCTTTAAAATCTCGGATACGTGGTAAAGCTATACGAATAAGTCTTTCCAAGAATTCATACATTCTTTCACGACGTAAAGTTACCATTACGCCAATAGGCATTTTCTTACGCAATTTAAAATTGGCAATATCTTTACGTGAAATTGTTGCAACAGCTTTCTGACCAGTAATCGCTGTCAATTCATTTATAGCAACTTCTATAATCTTCTTATCAGCTACGGCTTCTCCAAGTCCTTGATTGATCACAATCTTTTTAAGAACAGGTATTTGCATAGAAGAAGAATATTGGAACTGTTTCATCAATGCAGGCGCGATGCGTTCTGCATAATCTTTCTTAAGGCTAGCAGTACTACTCATTATTTGATTTCCTCCCCTGATTTTTTAGCATAACGAACGAATGTCCTTCCATCAGCACTCTCTCTTCTCCCAATGCGTGTGGGCTTCCCCGTCTTAGGATCAATGACATTTAAATTCGAGATATGAATAGAAGCTTCTTGTCTGATGATTCCTCCCTGAGGATTCTTTGCACTGGGCTTTGTACTCTTGGAAACCATATTGATACCCTCGACGATGGCGCGTTTTTCTTTAACAAGAACTTTCAGCACACGCCCGGTTCTACCTTTGTCTTCCCCAGAATTGACGTAGACAGTATCGCCTTTTTTTATATGTAATTTACTCATTACTAAAATCGTTTACAAAATTAAAGTACTTCGGGTGCCAAGGAAACAACCTTCATATTAGCTGCACGCAACTCTCTGGCCACAGGGCCGAAAATACGACTACCCCTAATCTCACCTGCGTTATTTAATAATACGCAAGCATTATCATCAAAACGAATATAAGAGCCATCAGCACGACGGATCTCTTTCTTAGTACGTACAATCAGAGCCTTCGAAACGGCACCTTTTTTAATTTCACTTGAAGGGATAACGCTTTGAACAGCCACCACAATGATATCCCCTACAGAAGCGTATCGTCTTTTTGTTCCGCCTAAAACACGAATACAAAGAGCTTCTTTTGCGCCACTGTTATCACATACTGTAAGTTTGGATTCTGCCTGTATCATAATTACTTAGCTCTTTCAATTATTGAAACCAATCTCCATCTTTTCGTCTTGCTCAGAGGGCGAGTTTCCATGATATGTACCGTATCGCCTATATTACATTCATTTTTTTCGTCATGAACATGATATTTCTTCGTTTTCCGAACGAACTTACCATACATTGGGTGTTTCTCCTTAAATACCGTAGCAACGGTAATGGTTTTATCCATTTTATTGCTAACGACGATACCCGTTCTTTCTTTTCTTAAATTTCTAACTTCCATGAGGACTAATATTAGTTGTTAAGTTCTCTCCGACGTAATTCTGCTTTCATTCGCGCAATCGTTCTGCGTAATTTCTTTATTTGTGCAGGATTTTCCAGCGGAGAAATAGAATGATTCAGCCGCATTTGATTGTAATTGGCCACTTCGGTGTCAATTCTTTCTGCCAGCTCATTAGTTGGAATTTCTCTAATTTCTGCGATCTTCATAATTAATTAAGCATTTTGATTAGCATCGTAATCACGTCTAACAATAAACTTGGTAGTAATCGGAAGCTTCTGTGCCGCTAAACGCAACGCTTCTTTAGCTATCTCATACGGAACTCCGTCGGCTTCAATCAAGACACGTCCTGGTAAAACCGGTGCGACGAACCCCACGGGATCTCCCTTACCTTTACCCATACGTACGTCAGCAGGTTTACGCGTGATCGGTTTATCCGGAAAAATACGAATCCAAATCTGTCCCTGACGCTGCATGTATCTTGTCACTGCCACACGAGCTGCCTCTATTTGATTGCCTGTAATCCATTTAGGTTCAAGCGCTTTTATACCAAATGACCCGAAGGCTAATTGATTACCTCTGTGCGCATAACCTTTTCCATTACGACGGCCATCTTGTTGTCTTCTGAATTTTGTTTTCTTCGGTTGTAACATAATTCTTAAAATTCAAATCGATTATCGATTAGTTCTCTTTCTTCTAAAGTTCTTACCACCATTGCCGCCGCTACCTCCACGATTACCTTCTTTAACTTGAGCGAAATTAGGTGCCAATTCTCTCTTACCATAAACCTCACCCCGGCAAATCCATACTTTAATACCCTGCAAGCCAACTTTTGTCAAAGCATCAACCTGACAATAATCGATATCTGCACGGAAAGTATGTAACGGTGTTCTCCCCTCCTTTAACATTTCA
Source organism: Phocaeicola abscessus CCUG 55929 (assembly GCF_000312445.1). GTDB lineage: Bacteria > Bacteroidota > Bacteroidia > Bacteroidales > Bacteroidaceae > Phocaeicola > Phocaeicola abscessus. The sequence goes on from NZ_HE997182.1 coordinate 11,176, forward strand.
GAACGAGCCATTTCTGCTCCATTCAAACGCCCTGAAATTTGGACTTTAATACCTTCTGCACCCATACGCATCGTGTTAGCAATCGCCATTTTTATAACTCGCCGATAAGCGATCTTTCCCTCGATCTGGCGAGCAATATTATTAGCCACGATCACTGCATCCAATTCCGGTTTCTTTACTTCGAAGATATTGATTTGAATATCTTTATCGGTGATCTTTTTCAATTCCTCTTTTAACTTATCAACTTCCTGACCACCTTTACCGATGATAACCCCCGGACGTGCGGTACATACAGTAATTGTCACCAACTTCAGCGTACGTTCAATAATAATTCTTGAAATACTTGCTTTTACAAGTCTCGCCTTCAAATATTTGCGGATTTTACTGTCTTCTAGCAAAGAATCACCATAATCTTTGCCACCATACCAATTAGAATCCCACCCTCTGATAATTCCTAAACGGTTACTTATCGGATTAATTTTCTGTCCCATCTATACTGCTTCGTTTTTATTATCATTAGTATTTTTAGAATCGACGAACAAAGTTACGTGGTTCGAACGTTTACGAATTCTGTATCCTCTTCCTTGTGGAGCCGGACGCATTCTCTTCAGGGTGACTCCCTCATCCACAAAGACTTTAGATATAAACAATTCTCCATCCTCTGCTTTGCGTTCGTTTTTCTGTTCCCAATTAGCAATAGCAGAGCGTAACAATTTTTCTACTTTTGCAGCAGCATCTTTCGAAGAAAATTTCAAGACGCCAAGTGCACGACTCACTTCCATACCACGGATCATATCCACGACATAGCGCATTTTCCGCGGAGAAGACGGGACATTTCGCAGTTTTGCGAAATACATGGTCTTAAGGGCTTCTTTTCTGTTGGCAGCCGATATTGATTTCCTTTTTCCCATTATCTTATTTCTTTTTTTCTACAGTTTGTACTGCCTATTTTTTATTATTACCTGCATGTCCACGGAAAGTACGTGTAGGAGCGAACTCGCCCAGTTTATGACCCACCATGTTTTCAGTAATATAAACAGGAATAAATTTATTTCCGTTATGAACCGCAATAGTATGCCCCACAAAGTCAGGCGATATCATTGAAGCTCTGGCCCACGTTTTAACGACAGTCTTCTTTGTACTTTCATTCATAGCCAGAATTTTATTTTCAAGCTTAACGTTAATATAAGGACCTTTTTTTAATGAACGACTCATAATTTACTCAATTAATGATTATTTCTTTCTTCTTTCAATTATATACTTAGAAGACTGTTTCTTCGGAGATCTTGTCTTCAATCCCTTAGCATATAAGCCTTTGCGCGAACGCGGGTGACCACCCGATGCACGCCCTTCACCACCTCCCATTGGATGATCAACCGGGTTCATTACTACACCACGGTTATGAGGACGGAATCCCAACCAACGTGAACGTCCGGCTTTACCCGAACTTTCCAAGGCATGATCAGAATTACCCACGCTACCAATCGTAGCCTTGCAAGTGGAAAGGATTTGACGCAATTCCCCCGAAGGCAGCTTGATAACGCAATATTTACCTTCGCGAGATGTTAACTGAGCATAGTTTCCAGCCGATCTTACCAAAATAGCCCCCTGTCCCGGACGTAATTCTATATTATGAATTACAGTACCGATAGGAATATTTTCAAGTGGCAATGTATTACCAATCTCCGGAGCGGCATTTGCACCTGACATAACGGTGTGCCCTACTTGTAAACCACTCGGAGCAATAATATATCGTTTTTCACCATCAGCATAAAACAGCAAAGCAATCCGCGCCGAACGATTCGGATCGTATTCAATCGTTTTAACAACTGCTGGGACACCATCTTTCTCTCTCTTGAAATCTATTAAACGGAATTTACGTTTATGGCCTCCGCCAATATAGCGGACTGTCATCTTGCCGACATTATTACGACCACCGCTCGCCCGTTTTCCGTACACAAGAGATTTCTCTGGCACCGACGCAGTAATTTCTTCAAAGGTACCAATAATTTTATGTCTTTGCCCAGGTGTAGTGGGCTTAAATTTACGTACTGCCATTTTTATCAAATATTGCTATAAAAATCAATTGTATCGCCTTTTTTCAAAGTAACAATAGCTTTCTTATAAGCGTTTGTTTTTCCTTTAATCAAACCAGACTTTGTATAACGGTTTTTGCTTTTCCCAGCATATCTTAAGGTATTAACACTCAACACCGTAACATTATACAAAGTTTCTACTTCTTTCTTAATCTCCAATTTGTTAGCTTCTGGACGTACAATAAAACCGAAACGATTCAGTTTTTCAGTTTCCGCCGTCATTTTTTCAGTTACTAACGGTTTAATAATATATCCCATTATTCAAGCCTCCTCTTCTTTCATTCAGACAAGATTCCATCCATCACTTTCAGTGAATCTTCAGTCAATACAATCGTTTCAGCATCGAGTACATTGTAAGTATTTAATGCAGAAGCTGTTGACATCTTAACATCCTGAATGTTACGAGCTGACAAATATACATTTTTATTTCCGTTAGGCAAAACCAAAAGTAACTTTTTGTCAGCAATTTTAAGATTATTTATTATGGTGATAAAATCTTTCGTCTTTGGAAGATCCAATGTAAAATCTTCAACCACTATGATGGCATTGTCCTGAGCTTTATACGATAAGGCTGAGCGACGGGCCAAAACCTTCACTTTCTTATTCAGTTTAAAAGAATAATCTCGTGGTTTAGGACCAAAGACACGAGCGCCGCCATGTAGCAATGGAGAATTGATATCCCCACGACGTGCGCCCCCACCACCTTTCTGACGACCTAATTTACGCGTAGAACCACTCAGTTCACTTCTCTCTTTAGATTTGTGTGTTCCTTGTCTCTGATTTGCTAAAAATTGTTTTACATCCAGGTAGATCGCATGATCATTAGGTTCAATTCCGAAGATAGATTCGTTTAACGTAACCTTTCTCCCGGTGTCCTCACCTTTAATATTTAATACGTTAACTTCCATTATTTCTCAATTAATACGATTGAACCTTTACATCCGGCCACTGATCCCTTTACTAAAAGGAGATTATGTTCCGGAATTATTTTTAACACACGCAAATTTTGGGTAGTCACCCGATCACCGCCCAACTGACCGGCCATACGCATTCCCTTAAATACCTTTGCAGGGTAAGAACAGGCGCCTATGGAGCCCGGTTTACGCGCACGATTATGCTGACCGTGAGTAGTTTGTCCTACTCCTCCAAACCCATGGCGTTTAACCACCCCTTGGAAACCTTTACCTTTAGAAGTTCCTATCACGTCGACGTAATCAGTTCCCTCAAACAGATCGACCGTGATCGTATCTCCCAAATGATAATCTTTCTCAAAATTTTTGAACTCGGCCAAGTGTCTCTTCGGTGTTACGCCAGCTTTCTTAAAGTGTCCCATCAACGGTTTGGTGACATTTTTCTCTTTCATGTCCTGAAAACCGACTTGGATAGCTGCATACCCGTCCTTTTCAACACTTTTAACCTGAGTAACCACACAAGGACCAGCTTCGATGACAGTGCATGGTACATTTTTACCATCAGCACTAAAAACGGAAGTCATTCCGATTTTCTTTCCTAATAATCCTGGCATTTCAGTTAAATTTTAATAGCATTAAACCTTAATCTCCACTTCTACACCGCTCGGCAGTTCCAATTTCATCAACGCATCGACGGTCTTAGCTGTAGAACTGTAGATATCGATCAAGCGTTTGTAAGACGAAAGTTCAAATTGTTCGCGCGACTTTTTGTTTACGAAAGTCGACCGATTCACAGTAAAAATTTTTTTATGTGTCGGTAACGGAATAGGACCGCTGACAATAGCGCCTGTAGATTTCACTGTTCTAACAATTTTTTCAGCCGAATTATCTACCAGGTTGTGATCGTAAGATTTCAGTTTAATTCTGATTTTCTGACTCATTTGATTAAATATTAATTATTAATTATTTATTAAGTCGGGGCCGAATTAAGAGTCATTCGCTAATCCGTAGCCCCTTCTTTTTCTTTACACTAAGTCTACACGCCCTTTGACTTCTTCAAGAATGTTCTTCGCAATCGACGAAGACACCTGAGAGTGATGATCATAAGTCATAGACGAAGTTGCACGGCCTGATGTAATCGTTCGTAATGCTGTTACATAGCCAAACATTTCTGCCAAAGGCACCATCGCCTTTACAATTCTTGCTCCGGACTTTGTCGATTCCATCCCTTCTACTTGACCACGCCGTTTATTCAAGTCACCGATCACATCGCCCATGTTTTCTTCCGGAGTAACGACCTCCAGTTTCATAATAGGCTCCATCAGAGCAGGACCTGCCTTTTCACAAGCTTTCTTATAAGCTTGAATAGCACAAATCTCAAAGGAGAGCTGGTCAGAGTCTACCGGATGAAATGATCCATCTTTCAAAATGACCTTCAAGGAATCAAGTGGATATCCGGCCAGAACACCACTCTTCATGGCTGTCTGGAAACCTTTCTGCACGGAAGGGATGTATTCTTTCGGGATATTGCCTCCCTTCACTTCATCCACAAATTGCAATCCGCCTTCTTTGAAATCGTCATCAACCGGCCCAACGGAAACAATGATGTCAGCAAACTTACCGCGGCCTCCGGTCTGTTTTTTATACACTTCACGAAGGTCGACAATTTTAGTAATAGCCTCTTTATAAGCTACCTGCGGACGACCCTGATTACATTCCACCTTAAATTCTCTCTTCAAGCGTTCAATGATAATCTCCAAATGAAGTTCTCCCATACCCTCAATAACCGTCTGACCGGATTGTTCGTCCGTATGCACCCTGAACGTCGGATCCTCCTCAGCCAATTTAGCCAAACCGTTCGACAATTTTTCCATGTCTTTCTGGGTCTTGGGTTCAACGGCGATACCAATCACCGGGTCGGGAAAATCCATGGATTCGAGGACGATCGGAGCGTCTTCGTCGCAAAGGGTATCCCCCGTGTGGATATCCTTAAAACCTACTCCAGCGCCAATATCTCCAGCACCGATAACATCCACCGGATTCTGTTTATTAGAGAACATCTGGAACAAACGGGATACACGTTCTTTCTTCCCTGAGCGAGAGTTATAAATATACGATCCAGACTCCACCTTTCCCGAATAGACACGGAAGTAAGTTAAACGACCTACATATGGATCGGTGGCGATCTTAAATGCTAGCGCCGAAGTCTTTTCGTCTTCCGAGGGACGGCGGTCTTCTTCTTTATCTGTCATAGGATTTCTACCCATGATGTTGGGAGTGTCCAATGGGGAAGGCAAGAACGCACAGATATAGTCAAGCAAAGTCTGAACGCCTTTATTCTTAAAAGAAGAGCCGCAAGTCATCGGAACGATTTCATGTTTCAACGTACCTTTACGAATGGCGCGCAAGATTTCTTCTTCGGTAATGGTTGAGGGATCCTCGAAAAATTTCTCCATGACTTCGTCATCGTAATTGGCTGCGCTTTCAAGCATTTTGTCCCGCCATTCCTGCACTTCATTCGTCAATTCAGCAGGGATATCGGCCACTTCGTATTCCGCTCCCATCGTTTCGTCGTGCCAATAGATGGCCTTCATTTTAATCAGGTCGACCACACCTTTGAAATTTTCCTCAGCCCCGATCGGGATCATAACGGCACAAGGATTTGCACCCAGTTTCTCTCTCATCTGAGTCATTACATCAAAGAAGTTCGCCCCCGAGCGGTCCATCTTATTTACATACCCGATGCAGGGAACGCCGTATTTTTCGGCTTGGCGCCAAACGGTTTCTGACTGCGGCTCTACGCCGCCGACAGCAGCATAAGTAGCCACGGCGCCATCGAGTACGCGCAACGAACGTTCTACCTCGGCGGTAAAGTCGACATGTCCCGGCGTATCAATCAAGTTAATTTTATAAGTCTTGTCCCCAACTTTCCAATTAGCAGTAGTGGCCGCAGAAGTAATGGTGATGCCGCGTTCCTGCTCTTCTTCCATCCAGTCCATCGTAGCTGCGCCATCATGAACTTCACCAATCTTGTGAGTCAATCCGGTGTAGAACAAGATACGTTCGGAAGTAGTTGTTTTACCGGCATCAATGTGAGCCATAATGCCAATATTTCGGGTTAAACTAAGATCTTGTTTTGCCATTTTTCGTTCTTACTTAAATTAAAATCTGAAGTGTGCGAAGGCGCGGTTAGCTTCGGCCATGCGATGCATATCTTCTTTACGCTTGAATGCTCCCCCCTGTTCATTATAGGCATCCGTAATCTCTGCAGCCAATTTATCGGCCATCGACTTTCCTCCTCGTTTTCGAGCGTACGAAATCATATTCTTCATGGAAATAGACTCTTTTCGCTCCGGACGGATCTCGGTAGGTACTTGGAATGTTGCACCGCCAATACGGCGTGATTTAACCTCTATTTGAGGGGTAATATTATCGAGCGCTTTTCTCCAGATTTCCAAAGCTGATTTTTCTTCATTGGGCAATTTTACTTTGACTGTTTCCAACGCAGCGTAGAAAATCTCATACGAAGTATTCTTCTTCCCATCGTACATGAGATGGTTCACGAATTTAGAGACCTTGGTGTCATTAAAGACGGGATCCGGCAGGATCACATGTTTTTTTGGTTTTGCTTTTCTCATTGTTCTAAAACTAATGTTTTTGTTTGGGTTGCATTTTCCGTTTACTTCAACACTTCCACCGAAGTATTTACTCAACCTTTATTGCTTTATCCGACAAACCAAAAACTAAAATTTAACATACTGTTATTCTTCGGAAGTATTCGGTTTCTATTACTTCTTTCCTGCTTTAGGACGCTTAGCACCATATTTGCTGCGGCGTTGAGTACGACCAGCCACACCGGCTGTATCCAAGGTACCACGTACGATGTGGTAACGAACTCCCGGCAAATCTTTCACACGACCACCTCGTACCAATACGATAGAGTGTTCCTGTAAATTGTGTCCTTCTCCCGGGATATAAGAGTTGACTTCCTTCGAATTAGTCAAACGGACACGTGCAACCTTACGCATTGCCGAATTAGGTTTTTTGGGAGTAGTGGTATAAACCCGAACGCACACGCCTCGTTTTTGCGGACACGAGTCAAGTGCGGGCGACTTACTCTTCTCTGTCAAAACCCGTCTTCCTTTTCTTACTAATTGTTGAATAGTAGGCATTTTGTTTTGTTTTTATTATTTATTATTATTTCTTAATTATCTATATTAAAGTCCAAAATATACTTTTGGGGCTGCAAAGTTATCAATAACATTTTAATAAACAATATTTTTCTTGCAAAAATTAGCCTGTCTTTCTGAAAAACTTTTCGAAAGACAGACTGATTCGATTTCCTTTACGCAGCGACGTTCCTCAAGCTTCGCCTTTGAAACCGTTTAGCGGCGGAATAAATGTTTTCCCATCCGGAGAGTTCGATCCTCCTTGAATATTTTCCGGCATACGGATCGGCCCTAAGGCGCGTTCGTATTTGGCTATATTCTCCTGCAAGGCAAAAAGCAAACGTTTGGCGTGTTCCGGAGTCAGGATAATCCGAGATTGAACGCCGGCCTTGGGCAAACCGGGCATGACGCGGACAAAATCTACGATAAATTCCGAACTCGAATGGGCAATAATCGCTAAATTGGCATAGGTGCCTTGAGCCACCTCATCTTTCAATTCTATCTGCAACTGAGCATTGTCGTCATTTCTTCCATTTTCCATCATTCTTATCTGTTTATACATTTATAAAGTAATAACAAAAATAGCAATTAAATTTGAGATCTGCAGCGTCTTTATTCTTTTTGGCGAAGAAAGAATTCAAATACGACTGGTATCTTATGAGATATCATCACTACAACCAAGGATACGTTGACTAACCTCAAATTCGATGTCCGATAACCTATCCGGATAGGTCGACCAACCCCAAATTTGAAGTCCAATAACGTCAATGACGGGGTTCCTTAACCTCAATGACGGGATAAAAGACCGCACCGGATAGGTCCCTCCACCTCAACGACAAGGTTCGGAACGGCAAATCTTAGGTTACCTAACGTCAACGACGGGGTTCGAAACGGCAAATTTGACGTCCACCAACCTATCTGGATACGTCCTTCGACCTAAACGGTGAGGTTGTTTATCCCGCCGGATACGTCCTCCTAAACGAAACGGCTGCGCCAAAACTTTCATTTCGACGCAGCCATCTCCTTTTTATCGCACTGAAAGCCGATCTGTCAACGGTTCATCACCACACGTTCTTCCAAACTTCTCTCACTTTCCTCGCTCACTTCATCGTTATAGTCGATGACATTCTTGCGATTGGCCAGGATCCGATCGTATTCTTCCTTAGAACCGACAATCAACTTATCGTATTCGCGTTGTCCCGTACCGGCAGGAATCAGGTGACCTGTAATCACATTCTCCTTCATGCCTTCCAGGAAGTCGACTTTTCCTTCGATGGCAGCTTCGTTCAATACTTTTGTCGTCTCCTGGAACGAAGCGGCGGACATGAAACTCTTCGTACCCAAAGCGGCACGAGTAATACCTTGCAGAATCTGCGTGGATGTGGCGGGAAGAGCATCCCGCACTTCGACCAATTTCAAGTCGCGTCGTTTCAACGCACTATTTTCATCCCGTAACTTGCGAGCAGTCACAATCTGACCGGCTTGCATATTCTGCGAATCTCCCGGATCGACCACGACTTTCTTTCCCCAAATGCGGTCGTTTTCATCACGGAAATCCTGCCTGTCCACAATCTGTTGTTCCAAAAAACGCGTATCGCCCGGCTCATTGATTTCGACCTTGCGCATCATCTGACGAACGATAATCTCAAAGTGTTTGTCGTTAATCTTCACTCCTTGTAGGCGATAGACATCTTGCACTTCGTTCACAATATATTCCTGAACGGCAGTAGGACCTTTGATCGCCAAAATATCCGACGGCGTGATCGCCCCGTCCGACAACGGGGTGCCCGCCCGAACATAGTCGTTCTCCTGGACCAAGATCTGTTTAGATAGGTTCACCAGATATTTCTTTTGCTCACCCGTTTTAGAAGTGACGATAATTTCACGGTTCCCGCGTTTGATCTTACCCATGGTTATTTCGCCGTCGATTTCGGAAACGATCGCAGGATTGGACGGGTTACGGGCCTCAAACAATTCTGTGACGCGAGGCAGACCGCCGGTGATATCGCCGGCCTTCCCTACCGCTCGCGGAATCTTGACGAGGATATTCCCAGCCTTCACTTGCTGACCGTCTTCCACCACGATGTGGCCTCCTACGGGGAAATTATACGTACGAAGCACGTTTCCTTGAGCATCGACCACGTCGGCAGTCGGAACTTTCGTCCGATCCTTCGATTCGATGATAATAATCTCGCGCAAACCTGTAGATTCGTCAGACTCGACCGCATAGGTCACATTCTCGACCATGCTGTCGAAGCGGATCTTACCGGTAACTTCGGTAATGATGACGGCATTGAAAGGATCCCACTTGGCAATGAGCTTTCCCCGTTCTACCGTATCGCCATTGGCCGCATACAACGTCGAACCGTAAGGAATATTATGGCTGGACAAGACGATGCCCGTATGAATATCCACCAATCGGAGTTCTGCCAATCGACCGACAACGATCTTCACGATTTCGCCGGTATCATCCGTCGCATCTACGGTTCGGAGTTCGTCGAATTCCAACCGTCCGTCATTCTTCGTGACGATGCTTGCATCGGCGGCCATGTTGCCGGCGATACCGCCGGCGTGGAAGGTTCGCAAGGTCAACTGCGTACCCGGTTCGCCGATAGACTGTGCAGCGATCACGCCCACCGCCTCACCTTTCTGTACCATCCGGCTGGTAGCCAGATTGCGTCCGTAACATTTAGCACAGACGCCATGCTTGGCCTCGCAAGTCAGAACGGAACGGATTTCTACACTTTCGATAGGAGAATCTTCGATCTCCTGGGCAATATCTTCCGTAATTTCCTCGCCTGCGGCAAGAATCAACTTGCCAGTGGTAGGATGAATAATATCGTGTACGGTTACGCGGCCTAAAACTCGTTCGTATAACGTGGCAATGATTTCGTCGTTATTCTTCAATGCCGTGCAAACCAAGCCGCGAAGCGTACCACAATCTTCTTCCGTTACAATCACATCGTGGGATACGTCGACCAGACGTCGGGTCAAATACCCGGCATCCGCCGTCTTCAGTGCAGTATCGGCCAATCCTTTACGCGCGCCGTGAGTAGAGATGAAATACTCCAATACGGACAAACCTTCTTTAAAGTTCGACAAGATCGGATTCTCGATAATCTGAGCTCCTTCTGCACCCGCTTTCTGCGGTTTCGCCATCAAACCGCGCATCCCCGACAACTGACGGATCTGTTCTTTGGAACCGCGTGCGCCGGAGTCCAGCATCATGAACACGGAATTAAAGCCCTGATCATCATTCTTAATGGTCTTATACAGAATATCGGATAAGTCACCGTTTACATGGGTCCACGTATCGACCACCTGATTATAACGTTCGTTATCAGTAATGAAACCCATGTTATAGTTAGCCATAATCTGCTCTACTTCTTCGTTTCCGCGCCGAACGAGCTCTTCCTTTTCTTTCGGGATGATAATGTCTTCGAGGTTAAACGATAAACCGCCTCTGAACGACATGCGATAACCGAGGTTCTTAATGCCATCCAAAAATTCGCAGGCGCGGGCGACACCAACCTTCTTGATGACTTCACTGATGATATCGCGCAAGGATTTCTTCGAAATAATGGTATTCAAATAACCGACCTCTTCGGGAACGATTTGATTCACGATGACACGACCTACCGACGTTTCCTTCATCATGACGTCGACAATATTCCCGTCCTTATCCAGGTCTTTCACCACCACGCTGATAATGGCATGCATGTCCACTTTGCCCAAGTTATAAGCAATGATCGCTTCTTCAGGGCCATAAAAGGTCAAACCTTCGCCCTGGGCTCCTTTCCGCAGTTTGGTAATATAGTAAAGCCCGAGAACCATATCCTGCGCCGGTACGGTAATAGGAGCTCCATTGGCAGGATTCAAAATGTTATGAGGTTCGAGCATCAACAGCTGGGCTTCTAAAATAGCTTCATTGCTCAACGGCAAATGAACCGCCATCTGATCGCCGTCGAAGTCGGCATTAAACGCAGTACATGCTAAGGGATGTAACTGAATGGCCTTTCCTTCGATCATGTGAGGCTGGAAAGCCTGAATACCCAAACGGTGCAAGGTAGGAGCGCGGTTCAGCAATACAGGATGTCCTTTCATGACATGCTCCAAGATATCCCAGATGACCGGTTCGCGCCGATCTATGATCTTCTTGGCCGACTTCACCGTCTTTACGATACCGCGTTCTATCAGTTTGCGAATAATAAAAGGTTTATACAATTCTGCAGCCATCAGCTTAGGCAAACCGCATTCGCCCATCTTCAATTCCGGTCCGACCACAATGACGGAACGAGCGGAGTAGTCCACGCGCTTGCCTAACAAATTCTGACGAAAACGCCCTTGCTTGCCTTTCAAACTGTCGGAAAGCGATTTCAATGGGCGATTGGCTTCGCTCTTGACAGCGCTCGACTTACGCGAATTATCAAACAAAGAATCGACGGCTTCCTGCAACATACGTTTCTCATTACGTAGAATCACTTCGGGCGCTTTGATTTCGATCAAGCGCTTCAGCCGGTTATTGCGAATAATAACGCGACGATACAAATCATTCAAATCGGAAGTAGCAAAACGACCGCCATCCAACGGAACCAAAGGGCGTAAATCCGGCGGAATAACCGGAATGATGCGCATAATCATCCACTCCGGTTTATTCCGTCCGCGAGAAGCACGGAATGCTTCCACAACCTGCAAGCGTTTCAAGGCTTCGTTTTTACGTTGCTGGGAAGAATCGTTGTTCGCCTTATCGCGCAATTCATACGACAAGGCATCCAAGTCGATTTCAGACAAGAGGTCTAATAACGCTTCCCCTCCCATCTTAGCGATGAACTTGTTCGGATCCGTATCTTCCAAATACTGATTGTCTTTAGGCAATTTATCCAATAAATCGAGGTATTCATCCTCCAAAAGTAAATCGAATTTCTGAATGCCTTGGTCGGCAGCCGCTCCGGGGCGAATAACCACATAACGTTCGTAATAGATGATGGAATCCAATTTCTTGGTCGGCAACCCGAGCAAATACCCAATCTTATTGGGCAACGAACGGAAATACCAAATATGTGCGACGGGAACGACCAATTGAATATGTCCCGAACGTTCGCGACGAACCTTCTTCTCCGTTACTTCCACACCGCAACGGTCACAGACAATACCTTTGTAACGAATGCGCTTATACTTACCGCAAGCACATTCATAGTCCTTTACCGGTCCGAAGATACGTTCGCAAAACAGTCCATCTCTTTCCGGTTTATACGTACGATAGTTAATCGTCTCAGGTTTTAACACCTCACCGTACGAATTTTCCAAGATTTCTTCCGGAGAAGCTAATCCGATGGAAATCTTCGAGAAATTACTCTTTAGCTTATTTTCTTTTCTAAAAGCCATATTAATTATCTTGTAAAGAGTTATTTAAAATTATTCAAGACGGATACTTAAACCTAAGCCCTTCAATTCATGCAATAACACGTTCAACGATTCAGGAATGCCGGGCGTAGGCATCGGTTCTCCCTTGACAATCGCTTCGTAAGCTTTCGAACGTCCATTTACGTCATCCGACTTGATCGTCAAAATCTCCTGTAGCACGTGCGACGCGCCAAATGCTTCGAGCGCCCAAACCTCCATTTCTCCAAAACGCTGGCCGCCAAACTGCGCCTTGCCGCCCAAAGGTTGCTGAGTAATGAGGGAGTACGGCCCAATGGAACGGGCATGCATCTTATCTTCGACCATGTGTCCCAACTTCAACATATAAGCTACGCCCACAGTGGCAGGCTGGTCGAATTTCTCACCGGTCTCACCATCGTACAAATCTGTTTTGCAATAATGTGAAAGATCTGCTTTATCCGTCCACTTATCCAAATCGTCCAATGTGGCACCATCGAAAATAGGAGTTGCAAACTTCAGTCCTAAGGTTTTCCCTACGCGTCCTAACACAGCTTCGAATATCTGTCCGATATTCATGCGGGAAGGTACACCCAACGGGTTCAAACAAATATCTACCGGGGTACCGTCCGCTAAGAACGGCATATCTTCCTGACGGACAACTCTCGATACAATGCCTTTATTTCCATGACGGCCGGCCATCTTGTCTCCGACACCGATCTTGCGTTTCTTTGCGATATATACTTTCGCCATCTGGATAACTCCTGAAGGAAGTTCATCGCCTATAGTGAGAGCAAATTTCTTGCGCTTCAGTTCCGCATCCATTTCCTTATACTTTTTCAAGTAATTCATGACCAAATCTCGGATCATGTTGTTTTTATGAGCATCTGTCGTCCATTTATTCAACTGAACAGTTTCATAATCCAGATTCTCCAAAACGCCTTTATTGAATTTAGCTCCCTTGGCGATAACATCCGCACCGGTATAATCCTTCACACCTTGTGAAACTTTGCCGTTAGTAAGCGCCAACAACTTTTCAACCAAGACGCCTTTCAGTTCATCCGCCTTTGCTTTGAATTCTTCATCCAACTTCGGCATTAAAGCCTTATCCGAAGTTTTTTCGCTACGTGTTTTCACTGCACGGGAGAATAATCGTTTACCGATGACTACACCGTGTAACGAAGGAGAAGCTTTCAACGAAGCATCCTTTACGTCACCGGCTTTATCGCCGAAAATGGCGCGCAATAATTTTTCCTCCGGAGAAGGGTCGGATTCCCCTTTGGGAGTGATTTTGCCGATCAAGATGTCACCCGGCTGAACACGAGCGCCGATACGGACGATACCGTTATCATCCAAATCCTTGGTCGCTTCTTCACTCACATTTGGGATATCGGAGGTAAACTCCTCCATACCTCGTTTCGTCTCACGAACTTCCAACACATATTCATCGACATGGATGGAAGTCAAAAGGTCTTCACGGACTACCCGTTCATTCAAGACGATGGCGTCTTCATAGTTATAACCTTTCCAAGGGATATAAGCAACCAAGAAGTTTTTACCCAAAGCCAGTTCACCGTTTGCAGTCGAATAACCTTCAGTCAGGATGTCACCTTTCTTAACACGCTGTCCCTTCGCACAAATAGGACGGAGGTCAATAGTCATACTTTGGTTCGTACGACGGAACTTAGGGATTTTATATTCCTTCAGGGCCGACTCGAAACTAACGAACTCTTCATCTTCCGTACGGTCATACAGCACACGAATGGTAGTAGCATCTACAAATTCTATAACTCCATCGCCCTCCGCTGCAATCTGCGTACGAGAATCTTCGGCCAATTGCTTCTCGATACCCGTTCCTACGATAGGAGCTTCGGTACGCAACAGAGGTACAGCTTGGCGCATCATGTTAGAGCCCATGAGCGCGCGATTAGCATCGTCGTGTTCCAAAAACGGAATTAAAGAAGCAGCGATCGATGCGATCTGCTGTGGAGATACGTCCATCAAATCGATCTGGGTAGGTGAAACGACAGGATAATCGGCATCCTGACGAGCTTTCACCCTATCGCGAACAAAATCTCCATCCTCATTCAAAGGAGCGTTTCCCTGTGCAATAATCTTATCTTCCTCCTCCTCTGCGGTGTAGTAGCGAATTCCTTCGTCGGACAGATCGACTTTTCCATCCATAATTTTACGATAAGGAGTCACAATGAACCCTAAATTATTAATCTTCGCATAAACGCACAGCGAAGAGATCAAACCGATATTAGGCCCCTCAGGAGTTTCGATAGGGCACAAACGGCCATAATGAGTATAGTGTACATCTCGGACTTCGAATCCGGCACGCTCACGAGTTAAGCCGCCAGGGCCTAAAGCCGACATACGACGCTTATGGGTAATCTCAGCCAAAGGATTCGTCTGGTCCATAAACTGCGACAAGGCATTTGTTCCAAAGAAAGAATTAATGACTGAGGATATGGTCTTTGCATTGATCAGATCAACGGGAGTAAACACTTCGTTATCACGAACATTCATACGTTCGCGAATCGTACGCGCCATGCGAGCCAAACCGATAGCAAACTGGTTGGAAAGCTGTTCGCCGACAGTACGGACGCGTCGGTTACTCAAATGATCGATATCGTCTACATCCGCTTTCGAATTGATCAATTCAATCAGATATTTAATGATTTCAATAATATCCTGTTTGGTCAGCACTTTGACATCTACATCCGTAGTTAAACCCAATTTCTTATTGATCCTGTAGCGGCCCACTTCCCCGAGATCATACCTCTTTTCAGAAAAGAATAAATTGTTAATAACCTCGCGAGCACTGGCATCGTCAGCCGGGTCGGCATTTCGCAATTGTCGATAGATATAAAGTACAGCCTCTTTTTCCGAATTGCTCGGATCTTTCTGAAGAGTATTAAATATAATAGAATAGTCCGATGAATTCGCTTCGTCCTTATGAATCAGAATCGTTGGAACGTTGGAATCGATAATTTCCTCAACATGTTCCGCAGTCAACACTGTTTCTCGATCGATAATGACTTCATTGCGTTCGATAGAAACCACCTCTCCGGTGTCTTCATCGACAAAATCCTCGGTCCAAGTCTTCAAAACACGGGCGGCTAATTTCTTGCCCACTAATTTCTTTAAATTCGTCTTATTAACTTTTACCTCTTCGGCAAGATTAAATATTTCCAGAATATCTTTATCCGTTTCGAACCCGACAGCACGCAACAAGGTGGTGACAGGCAATTTTTTCTTACGGTCGATATACGCATACATCACGCTGTTTATATCCGTTGCAAACTCGATCCATGAGCCTTTGAAAGGAATGATACGAGCCGAATACAACTTGGTGCCGTTAGCATGAATGCTCTGTCCGAAAAACACGCCCGGAGAACGGTGCAACTGAGAA
This sequence comes from Phocaeicola abscessus CCUG 55929, assembly GCF_000312445.1. Taxonomy (GTDB): domain Bacteria; phylum Bacteroidota; class Bacteroidia; order Bacteroidales; family Bacteroidaceae; genus Phocaeicola; species Phocaeicola abscessus. Next base: position 27,149 of record NZ_HE997182.1, read on the forward strand.
ACGACAACACGTTCCGCCCCATTGATGACAAAAGTGCCCTGTGGCGTCATATAAGGGATAGGCCCCAAATAGACATCTTGAACAACCGTATCAAAATCCTCATGATCAGGATCCGTACAATAAAGCTTGAGTTTGGCTTTCAATGGTACACTGTAGGTAAGACCGCGCTCCAAACAATCCTCTATAGAATAAGCAGGCGGATCGATATAATAATCCAAAAATTCGAGAACAAAATTATTACGGGTATCGGCGATGGGGAAATTCTCTGCAAAAACCTGATACAATCCATCTTTCTTTCTTTTCTCAGGAGGAGTATCCAATTGTAAAAAGTCTTGGAATGACTTCAATTGTACTTCTAAAAAATCCGGATAAGGCATCGGATTCTGGATAGAAGCAAAGCTAATTCTTTTGTTTTCTGTATTTGAAGACATTTGCTATAAAGATTAAAAGAACGATACGAATAAAAACGCAAAAAGGTTAAGAATTCTCTGAGAGAATTCTTAACCGAAATATCCTGACAAACAGGGATTTTTACTTAAGTTCAACCGTTGCACCCTCTGCTTCGATTTTTGCTTTAAGCGCTTCGGCATCGTCTTTAGACAAGCCTTCTTTCAGAGTACTAGGAGCACCGTCAACCAAGTCTTTGGCTTCTTTCAATCCAAGACCACATTCCTCTTTCACCACTTTAATGACTTTCAGTTTAGCAGCACCTGCTTCTTTCAATACCACATCAAAAGAAGTTTTTTCCTCAGCGGCTGTCTCCCCCGCAGCAACGGGAGCGGCAACAGCGACAGCTGCAGCAGCCGGTTCAATACCATATTCGTCTTTAAGGATAGTTGCAAGTTCATTCACTTCCTTAACTGTCAAGTTAACTAATTGTTCAGCAATAGCTTTTAAATCTGCCATTTCAGTATAAATTTAATTGTTTGTTACTAAATTGATTGATAATTATTATTCGGGGCGCTTACTTAGCGTTTCGAGCACCCCATGAATAGTATTTGCTCCTGATTGAAGAGTGGAAACGACGTTCTTAATCGGAGATTGCAACAATGCAACGATATCAGCAATCACTTCGCTCTTACTCTTAATATTAGCCAGCGTATTTAATTGATCTGCTCCAACGTATATTCCTTCTTCGGCATAGGCACCCTTTAAAGTAGGATTGGTATCCTTGTATTCTTTCAAGAGCTTGGCAGGAACATTTGCTACTTCTGCAAACATCACTCCCGTGTTGCCTTTCAAAGAATCGAATAAGGGTGAATAATCCACATCCTCCATGCTCAAGAGAGCTCTGTGAAATAAAGAATTCTTCACCACAACCAATTTTACGCCCACTTCAAAACATCTTCTCCTAAGTTGAGCCGTAGCTTCTGCATTCATGGCAGTCACATCGATCAAATAGAAATGACCATATTTTTTGATGGTTTCCGAGAGTTGACTTATAATAATGCTTTTATCTTCCTTTTTCATGACTTCCTTCCTCCGTTATTGGTTTTCGGCAACAGCTTTCGGATCAATCTTGATGCCTTTGCTCATTGTTGTCGAAAGATAAATGCTCTTCATATAAGTACCTTTAGCTGCTGTCGGTTTCAATTTGATAATTGTATCAATGAACAGACGAGCATTATCTACAATCTGTTCGGCCGTAAAACTCACCTTCCCAATGGAAGTATGAATGATAGCGGTTTTATCAACCTTAAAATCAATCTTACCTTGCTTAACTTCTTGCACAGCCTTGGCAACATCCATAGTAACCGTACCACTCTTCGGATTAGGCATTAATCCACGAGGGCCGAGAATACGGCCCAGAGCACCGATCTTTCCCATATTCGACGGCTGGGTGATGATCACGTCCACATCTGTCCATCCTCCTTTGATCTTTTCAATATATTCATCCAGACCAACATAGTCGGCACCAGCTTCTTTGGCGGCAGCAGCAATTTCAGTATCAGGTGCCACAAGTACTAAAACTCGAACTTGTTTGCCCGTTCCGTGGGGTAATGAAACCACTCCACGCACCATCTGATTAGCTTTCCGAGGATCTACGCCTAAACGCACTGCAATATCGACAGAAGCGTCAAACTTCGTAAAAGTGATTTCTTTTAAAAGTTTAGCAGCTTCATTGAGTGAGTATGCTTTCCCTGCTTCAATTTTCCCTGCAGCCAACTTTTGATTTTTTGTCAGTTTACTCATTATGATAATTGAAGTTTATTGATTATTACTCGGGAATTCACCTTTTACGGCAATACCCATACTTCGGGCCGTACCAGCTACCATCGTCATCGCCGACTCTACCGTAAAGCAGTTCAAATCGACCATCTTGTCTTGGGCGATGGTACGAATTTGGTCCCAAGTCAATTGCGCCACCTTGTTACGGTTCGGTTCTCCAGAACCTTTCTTAATCTTTGCCATTTCTAACAACTGTACTGCGACAGGAGGAGTCTTAACGATGAAATCAAAAGACTTGTCCGCGTAGTAAGTGATAATGACAGGCAAGATTTTACCTGCCTTATCCTGAGTTCTGGCATTGAATTGCTTGCAAAAATCCATAATATTGATCCCCTTAGAACCTAAAGCCGGCCCTACGGGAGGCGATGGATTAGCAGCTCCTCCTTTAATCTGTAATTTGATTAATCCAGCAACTTCTTTAGCCATTTTGTTTATAATTAATTATTAATATATACCGAAAGAAGGGCATGTAACATCTGCCTTATTCTTTCTCCACGTCCATAAAGCCAAGTTCTACAGGAGTCTTACGTCCGAAGATCTTGACCATCACTTTCAGTTTCCGTTTATCCCTATTCACGTCTTCAATGGTTCCACTAAATCCGTTAAAAGGGCCAACAGTCACTTTCACAGCATCTCCAATTACATAAGGAATCATCGGTTCCTCTCCTCCTTCTCGAAGTTCATCTACCGTACCAAGTATTCTACTGATTTCCGATGAACGAAGTGGCGTGGGATTTTCCATGCCGCCTAAGAAGCCCAAGACGTTGGGAACGTTCCTCAACAGATGAGGGATCTCCCCCACTAATGCAGCTTCGACAAGAACATAGCCCGGGAGATAATTTTTCTCCTTCACTACTTTCTTACTGTTCCGGATTTGATGTACTTTCTCCGTCGGGATCAATACCTGAGAGACGTAATTGCCAAAGTCTCCGTTTTTTATATCCGCTTCGATATATTCTTTGACTTTGTTTTCCTTACCACTGACGGCACGCAAAACATACCATTTTTTCTCAATCTCAGACATTTCACCAGGATTAATGCGGATAAATGATATCTTCCATGAAAAATTGGAAGACGGAATCCATCAGAAATACGACCAACGCAATGAGTAGGGAAGCATATAAAACAACCACTGCGCTGTTAGACAATTCCTTACGAGTAGGCCATGTCGTTTTATGGACTAATTCGTTATAAGATTCTTTGCAATAATTGACAATTCTCTGATACATAGTCACAACAATTAGCACGGGAGGAGAGACTCGAACTCCCGACCCTCGGTTTTGGAGACCGATGCTCTACCAACTGAGCCACTCCCGTATAAATCGGTTCTCAACAAAAATAGTGAGAACCGATAGATATAGAATATCAATCTTCAAGCGCCGTGATCTGACCTGCACCGACAGTGCGTCCACCTTCGCGAATAGCGAAGCGAAGACCTACATTCAACGCAACCGGATAAATCAGTTCTACGTTGATCGTGACATTGTCGCCGGGCATTACCATTTCTACGCCTTCCGGGAGACTGATCTCGCCCGTACAGTCCATGGTACGAATATAGAACTGAGGACGGTACTTATTATGGAATGGAGTATGACGTCCGCCTTCTTCTTTCTTCAAGATATAAACCTCTGCTTTAAATTTAGCATGGGCTTTGACTTGACCCGGATGGCAAAGGATCATACCGCGTTTAATTTCATTCTTATCAATTCCGCGAAGTAACAATCCGACATTATCGCCCGCTTCGCCTTCGTCCAACAGTTTACGAAACATCTCCACACCGGTAACGACAGACTTCTTATCTTCCCCCAGCCCGAGGATCTGAACTTCGTCACCAATCTTCACGACACCGGTTTCAATACGCCCCGTAGCTACAGTACCGCGACCGGTGATGGAGAAAATATCCTCCACAGGCATCAAGAAAGGTTTATCTTTATCGCGTTGCGGCAATGGAATCCAAGTATCTACAGCATCCATCAACTCTATCACTTTGTCTTCCCATTCCTTAACGCCGTTTAAAGCACCTAATGCCGAGCCGCGAATGATCGGAGTATTATCTCCGTCATACCCGTAGAAAGAAAGCAATTCACGCATTTCCATTTCTACCAGCTCCAACATTTCTTCATCTTCCACCATATCGCATTTGTTCAGAAATACAACCAGACGGGGAACGTTTACCTGACGAGCCAAAAGGATGTGCTCGCGTGTCTGAGGCATCGGGCCGTCGGTAGCAGCAACTACAATGATAGCGCCGTCCATCTGAGCAGCACCCGTAACCATGTTCTTTACGTAGTCGGCATGTCCCGGACAGTCTACGTGCGCATAGTGCCGATTTGCAGTTTCATACTCCACATGAGAAGTATTAATCGTAATACCGCGTTCCTTCTCTTCGGGAGCATTATCGATCTGATCGAATGATTTGACCTCATCCTTCTTTGAGAAACCTCTTTCAGCCAAAACTTTGGTAATGGCAGCAGTCAAAGTGGTTTTCCCGTGGTCAACGTGACCAATCGTACCAATGTTAACATGTGGTTTCGTACGTTCAAATTTCTCTTTAGCCATAGCTTTACTTGTTATTGTTATTTATTTGATTAGTAATCAATATATCTCCCTCACTCTGAGCTGTTACCGAGAGTTGAACTCGGGACCTCTTCCTTACCAAGGAAGTGCTCTACCACTGAGCTATAACAGCAATTAAAAGAGCGGAAGACGGGACTCAAACCCGCGACCCTCAGCTTGGAAGGCTAATGCTCTATCAACTGAGCTACTTCCGCAATGATAAAGACTGTTTTCAACCCGTGGGCAAAGATGGATTCGAACCACCGAAGGTATAAACCAGCAGATTTACAGTCTGCCCCATTTGGCCACTCTGGTATTTGCCCAATAAACTCACCTTTAACTCCGGAATCTCATTGTGGGATTCGAACCAACGCCCCCGAAATTACACGTCACATGCTTTGGCCTGCCGAGTTAAAGAGGCTTGTCCTAACTTTGCAACCGTTCTTTCCTCTTTAGAGAGTTAAGCGGCTGCAAAGTTAACCAAATATTTCTTATATCAAAAACTTTTATGTTTTTTTTATTTGCCGCGAAGTTTTTCTTTTGCTTTGGTTAATTGTTTAAACAATGCTTCGAGACAGACATCGACGGATTCCTCGAAGGTATTGCTGACTTTTTCTGCAAAAAACTCGCCATTCAGTGCCAAGACTTTGATACTAGCTTCTTTGTTGTTGGCAGTCTCCGGCTTTACGACCTTTAATGACACTTCCACCTTATTTATATGATCACAATACTTTTCCAACTTAGCAGTTTTCTTTTGGATGAAATTCTGAAGTTTTTCAGATGCATCGAAATGAATAGCTTGAATTCTAACTTCCATAAATACCTCCTTTTTATGCTCTTGGATGAGCTTGTTCATAAACTTTCTTTAATTCTTCAAAAGTCGTATGTGTATAGATTTCTGTCGTAGTTAAACTCCCATGGCCTAACAGTTCTTTCACGGCACCTAATGCAGCGTTATTATTCAGCATATTGGTGGCAAAAGTATGCCTTAGCACATGGGGACTTCTCTTCTTCAACGTCACGACTTTCGAAAGGTTTCGTTTCACTAAATTATAGACCAGACCGGCATAAAGCCGTTCTCCGTTTTTTCGAACAAAAAATGCTTCACAACGTTTCGCTACGGTTTTGTCCCTCGTTTCGAGATACGACAAAAGTTTTTCTTTCAAAGCTTCGCCGAAAGGAATGAATCGCTGCTTATCCCTCTTTCCCGTCACCTTAATTAATAAGGTAGAAAAATCGACATCCGCATCATTCAGTCCGATCAGTTCCGAACGCCTTATACCAGTGTCATAAAACATTTCGATAATCATTTTATCTCTGCAACCTTCAAAGTCCTCGTTGAAAGGGATATCGTCCAATAATCTATCCATCTCTTTCTCTCTTAAAAAGACGGGTAGCGCTTTCTTCTTCTTCGGCCCTACGACCTTTCTCGTAGGATCGCTTTCTATAATTCCCTTTCTCAACAAGAAACGATAAAACGAACGTAAGGAACTTAATTTTCGGTTAACAGAAGCAGACGTCATCTTCTCGTCCATCAGGAAGACGATCCAATTCCTGACAATATCGCCGTCTACAGTAATATCATCGATCCCCCTGCCAATACCTTTCAAATATATTTCAAATTGTTCCAAATCTATTCTGTAACTGTTGACAGTTAAGACAGAATAGTTCCGTTCCAATTTCAGATAATTCAAAAAGGATTCTCTCCACATACAAACGTTGCTCTTATTTCTCAGCAACGAATATATGAAAAAGAATTCGATAATTCAAAGAAAAAAGAGGAATTTAATCCTCTTGTCGATGAAGTCCTTGAATGTAAATAGCATGCTCTCTCTCCAATCTCTTCAGAACGGAGGGTTTGTCGTATTGTTGCCTCGCTCTCAATTCTTTGACAATTCCTGTTTTCTCAAATTTTCGCTTGAATTTTTTTAATGCTCTCTCAATGTTTTCGCCTTCTTTAACTGGTACTACAATCATGTTTTCAATAATTAATTTTATTTATTAGTAATCATATCATTTTCGGCAATTCGTGAGGCAAAATTACATATACTTTCTTTATTTACAAAACTTCCCGTAATTTTTTCATTGAAATATCCGAGAAATCGTATCTTTGTGTTCAAATCTACTTAATCGTCCAATTCATGGAATCAGAGATAAGGAAAAGAATAAGCGCCTTGCGCGAAGTCATGCGAAAAGAGGGGATAAGCGCATTCATCGTCCCCACTACCGACCCTCACAGCAGCGAGTATGTAGCCCCTCACTGGGAAGCCCGCAAGTGGTTAACCGGTTTTACCGGATCAGCCGGAACCGCCGTCATCACCCTCCATGCTGCCGGGCTCTGGACAGATTCGAGATACTTCCTGCAAGCTACCTCTCAATTGAGGGGCAGCAATATAACGCTCTTCAAAGAGAAAATTCCGGGGATACCGACTCCCGCCGAATGGTTGAGCAACGTGTTGAAGGCGGGAGATACGATCGGCCTTGACGGATGGGTCAATCAATGTTCATTAAAAGAAGAAATTGAACATGAGTGCAAAACGAAAGGCATTACTTTGAAAGTAATCCCCGACCCTTTCGATGCCATTTGGGAAAACCGGCCGGCAATTCCGACCGATCCGGTCGTTCTGCACGATCTTCGATACACGGGCCGGTCGACGCGAGAAAAAATCGCTCAAATTCTGCAGGCTATCCATGAAAATCGTTGTGACAGCATCCTATTGTCAGCATTGGACGACATCGCCTGGACGCTAAATCTCCGCGGAAACGACGTTCACTGCAATCCGGTGTTCATCAGTTACCTTTATATTTCCGATTCGAAGACCGTCCTATATATAAATAAGGTGAAACTCACTCCGGACGTTTTGGCCTACCTGACAACAAATGAGATTGAAATCAAGCCGTACGAGTCGGTAAAAGAGGATCTGAAAAACGCCGAAGGCATCTTGCAGATTGCCCCGAACCTGAACCTGGCGCTGACCTTAACAGCCGTGCATGCTTGTCGGGAAGTCGAGCGGATCACCCCTCCCACCGGGGTATTCAAAACCGTGAAGAATGCTGTTGAGATCGAAGGTTTCCACAACGCCATGCGAAAAGACGGGGTAGCCATGGTCAAATTCTTGATCTGGCTGGAAGAAGCTATGCAAAAAGGCCGCGAGACCGAATGTTCGGTAGACAGCACCTTGACCGCTTTCCGTGCGGAGCAAGCTGATTTCAAAGGGATCAGCTTCGATACTATCGCCGGCTACGGCGCTCACGGGGCGATCGTGCACTACGAACCTACTGCGGAAACGGATATACCGCTTGAACCAAGAGGCTTCTTGTTGCTCGACAGCGGCGCTCAATACCTGGATGGCACGACCGACATTACGCGGACTATCCCCTTAGGGCCCCTCACGGACGAGGAGAAGCGAGATTACACACTGGTTCTAAAAGGGCATCTGCAAATCCAAAATGCCGTATTCCCAGAAGGTACGTGCGGAACCCAGTTAGACTTCCTGGCCCGCCTCCCGATGTGCAAAGACGGTATCAACTACCTGCACGGCACAGGACACGGAGTGGGCGCGTACCTTTGCGTTCACGAAGGCCCCCACCAGTTGCGAATGAACTATATGCCAACCGTTCTTCAAGCCGGCATGACGCTGACGGACGAGCCCGGCATCTACAAACCCAATCGCCACGGAGTGCGTATCGAAAATACGTTGCTCATCGTGCCGGCGATGGAAACGGAATTCGGAAAATTCCTCCAATTCGAACCGCTCACCCTCTGCCCGATCAGTAAAGAGCCCATCCTCGTCGAAATGCTCACTGACGAAGAATTGACATGGCTGAACAATTACCATGCAATGGTTTACAAAAAATTATTTCTTTCGCTCGACGCTGAAGAACGGACCTGGCTGAAGGAAGCCACTTCACCTTTAACACGTTAAAAGATGGCAATCATACGAAAAGTAAGAGGCTTTGCGCCTACGATGGGAAAAAATTGTTTTTTAGCTGAAAACGCAACGATTATCGGCGACGTGATGATGGGTGACGACTGCAGCATTTGGTACGGAGCCGTCCTGCGTGGCGACGTCAACCCCATTCGATTGGGCAACCGAGTCAATATTCAGGATGGGACTGTCTTGCACACCCTCTATCAACGGTCGATGGTCGAAATCGAAGATGATGTCTCCGTCGGGCACAATGTAACCGTTCATGGAGCCAAGGTGAAAAAAGGCGCCCTCATCGGAATGGGTTCCACCATCCTCGATTTCGCAGAAGTCGGCGAAGGAGCCATCGTCGGCGCAGGCTCGCTGGTATTGAGCAAAACAATGATCGAGCCGCACACCCTTTGGGCAGGAGTTCCCGCCAAATTTATCAAGAAGCTCCCTGAGGAGGAAATAGCCCGCATAAATGCCAAGACCACGCAGGGATACCTGATGTACAAGGAGTGGTTTAAAGAAGACGAAACGGAAAAACAAAGATAGCTCCAAAGAGGAAAAACAAACCGCGTATCGAGCCTCTAAAAGCAGTTTGTACCACACCATTTAAAAAGAAATTCCGACGGAAACTGACTACTGCCAAGAACTCGAAAAAGAGCTTTCAACGAGAAAACACATCTATCCTAATATCATGGAATCAATGATTTCCGACCGAACAGGCGAAGTGCATCCTCTGTCGGCAAAATTCCGCCCCCCGGTTCAATCACGAGCTCGATCCACGGTCTCAGAACTCGATTTTTTTCAAGATTTTGTGCAACGCACCGGAGTGATCCCGGACATAGTCGCCAGCTGCCCTACCAGCTTTCTCGAGAAAATCCTTATCGATGAGGAGTCGATCCATCACTCGGCTAAAACTCGCCGTATCCTGTACCTCGAAGCCTCCCTCGACCTCCAAGAGATGGCGTGCCTCACGGAACTTTCGATTATTCGGTCCGAAGACGACGGGAATGCCATAGACAGCAGCTTCCAAAACATTATGAATGCCTGCTCCAAAACCGCCTCCGACATAAGCGATCTCTCCATAGCGATAAATAGACGAAAGCAAACCGTAGCCGTCGATAATCAGACAATCCGCCTGTTTCATTTTCTCCTCACCCGCCTGCGTATACAACACATACGAGCGCTTCAGTTTCGATTCGATTTCCGCCAAACGTTCCTCATTCACTACGTGCGGAGCAATGATCAATTTTATTTCCGGATGATTGTTGAAGTAGTCCACTAAGAGCTCCTCGTCCGGGGACCAGGAGCTTCCCGCCACGATGGTCGGCTTATCTTGCTTGAACAACTCGACAATGGGCAAGAGCTTGGCCGCCTTATAAATATCCAATACGCGATCGAAGCGCGTATCTCCGACAATAGTCGTATTCGTGATGCCTATACGGCTCAATAAATCTTTTGAGAGCTGGTTTTGCACAAACAGATGCGTAAAACTCTTCAGCACATTCCGATAATCGCGACCATACCAGCGGAAGAAGATCTGGTTGGGGCGGAAGACGGAGGAAACGCTGTAAACGGGGATTTGTTTCTTATGCAAACGGTTCAGATAATTACGCCAGAATTCGTACTTGATAAAGAAAGCCATACGCGGACGTGCAGCTTCCACGAAACGATACGCATTGATCGGAGTATCGAGCGGGAGATAGCAAACTACATCCGCCCCTGAATAATCCTTCCTGACCTCGTAGCCGGAAGGCGAAAAAAAAGTTTGCAGGATCCGGTATTCCGGATGGTTTGCCCGAATCCATTCGATCAGAGGACGTCCCTGTTCGAACTCTCCCAACGAAGCGGCGTGGAACCAAATGTAATCGACCTTCGGATCGAGTTGTCGTTTTAAAATGCCGAATACTTGACGATGCCCCCTGACCATGTGTGCCGCCTTCGATTTCGGTCGGAAGAAAGCAGCCACCCTGACGCCCAATAGATAGATCGATATGGCAAGATTATAAAGCATTTCGCTTCGCGTTTATTTTAGCACCGCTATCGCCCGACGCATACGCCTTAACGTTTCTTCTTTCCCTAAGAGAGCGGAGATATCGAACATATGAGGCCCTTTTCCCTCTCCCACCAAGGTCAGGCGGAACGCATTCATGATAGCGCCCGTATTATATCTCTTGTCGGCTATCCACTGCATCACAGTGGTCTCCTGATTCTGCAACGAGAAATCGTGCAGTCCTTCCAGCAGATCGGCCAGCTCGATCATATATCGGGGAGAATCTTCTTTCCAATGCTTTGTCCGGGTCTTCTCATCGTATTCCGTCGGAGCGACGAAGAAAAATTTGCACGTATCCCACAAATCTTTTACGAAGCTAACGCGATCTTTCATCATGCCGACCACCGCCACCACTTTCTCGCGCGGCGCTTCCACACCGTGTTCCTGGAGGATCGGAATAAACATATCGGCAATTTCTTCATCGTCTTTGCGCAGGATGTGCTCATGGTTGAACCATTTGGCCTTTTCATAGTCGAACCTGGCTCCCGACTTGCTGCAATGAGCTAAGTCGAACCATTCGATCAGCTCGTCCATGGAAAAGATTTCCCGATCGTTGCCCGGATTCCATCCCAACAGTGCCAAGAAGTTGATGAGGGCCTCGGGCAAGTAGCCCGATTCCCGATACCCCGACGAACTTTCTCCCGTGGCTGGATCACGCCATTCCAACGGAAAGACGGGAAATCCTAACCGATCACCGTCGCGCTTGCTCAGTTTGCCATTGCCTTCCGGCTTCAACAAGAGAGGAAGATGGGCGAAGCAAGGCATCGTATCTTCCCATCCGAAAGCTCGATAGAGCAAGACATGCAACGGTGCCGAAGGCAGCCATTCTTCTCCGCGAATCACGTGAGTCACTCCCATCAAGTGATCGTCCACAATATTGGCCAAATGGTAAGTGGGCAAGTCGTCAGCCGATTTGTACAGCACTTTATCGTCTAAGACTGAAGAACGGACGACCACGTCGCCGCGGATCAGATCCTCCACATGCACGTCGATGTTCGGCTCCACTTTAAACCGCACCACGTATTGTTTTCCTTCCGCCAGCCAAGCGTCGACTTCTTCTTTCGATAAGGTTAAAGCATTGCACATCTGCATGCGAGTAGTCGCATCATACTGGAAGTTCTTCATTTCTTTCCTTTTTGCATTCAGTTCCTCCGGTGTATCGAAAGCCACGTAGGCCGTTCCGTTATCCAATAACGCCTCGACGTATTTCCGATAGATCTCCCTGCGCTCCGACTGACGGTACGGCCCGTAGTTCCCGCCGAAACCAACTCCCTCGTCAAATCGAATGCCCAACCACTCGAAAGATTCCAGAATGTACTCTTCGGCACCGAGGACAAAACGATTCGAATCGGTATCCTCGATTCTGAATATCAAATCGCCTTGATGCTGCTTAGCAAACAAATAGTTATATAATGCGGTACGTACGCCGCCGATATGCAACGGTCCCGTCGGACTCGGGGCGAAACGAACTCTTACTTTTCTTTCATCCATGATGATCCACAATAAAAATACGGTGCAAAATTAATCTAAATTCCTGATTTTTTCGTATTTTGCAGGCAAATTTATATCATCATGCGAAGTCTTGACAAAGAAACCAGAATGCTAAAGAAAGATTTTCTCTATAAAATCCTTATTTTCGTTATTACCGTAGCCGCTATCGTTTACTTTTTACCGAAAGGGAGCAGCTTCAACTATCAATTCGAAGTGAATCGGCCGTGGAGATACGGATTGCTTCAAGCCTCGTTCGATTTCCCGATCTACAAGAACGACGCGCAGGTCAAGAAAGAACAAGACAGTATCCTGACCGAGTATCAGCCTTACTTTTACATGGATCATTCCGTCGAGAAAATAATGATGAGCAAGCTGAAAACCGATTATGTTAAAACGCTCCGCCCCAAACTGCCCAACAGGGACTATTATTATCATATCGAACGGATGCTGCATATGATTTACCAGGACGGTATCATCTCCGTTCCTGACTTCGAACAATTGGAGAAAGATAAGGTCCATACGATCCGACTGGTCGACGAGAATACGGCAACCAGTTTCTCGCTCAGTCAGTTTTACAGTTTGAAGCAAGCTTACGAACAATTGTTGGAAGCGGACACCACGCATTTCCAAAAACAGTTTCTGCAACAATGCAATTTGAACGACTATATCGCTCCCAATCTGATTTACGATGAAGAGAAGTCAGAAGAAGCGAAAAAAGACTTGCTGTCGAACGTATCGTGGGCGAACGGTTATGTCCTCAACGGACAAAAGATCATCGACCGGGGCGAAATCGTCAACGAACAAACTTACAACATTCTGGAGTCGCTGAAAAAAGAATGGTCGAATCGGAGCAGTACCGTTAAAGAGAAACGACTGACTACACTGGGGCAAATTTTGTTCGTCGGCATTCTGTTAGGATGCTTCATGGTTTATATCGAATTATTCCGCAAAGATTACTATCAGAAAAAAAACGTATGGCTGCTGCTTTTTTCTCTCATGCTGCTGTTTCCGATTCTCTCTACAATTATCTTAACACACAATTTCATCAGCATCTATGTCGTGCCATTCGCCATGAGTGCCATGTTCATTCGCATCTTCTTGGATTCTCGCACGGCGTTGACAGCCCAAATCATAATCATCCTGTTAAGTTCTATCTCGCTGCATAACCCATTCGATTTCATCTTGCTTCAGATAGTAGGGAGTATGGCTGCCATTTACAGTTTGCGCGAACTCTCTCAACGGTCTCAGTTATTCCGTTCCGCATTTATCGTGCTTCTGAGCTATGCCCTGCTTTATTTCTCGCTCGAGTTGATCCGTCAAAATAGTCTGAGCAACTTGAATATGAGCATGTACATCTATTTCGTCATCAATTGTATCTTCTTATTGTTCACCTATCCGTTGCTCTATTTGGTAGAAAAACTGTTCGGCTTCACTTCGAACGTCACATTGGTCGAATTATCGAATATAAACAATCCGCTTTTACGAGAATTGTCGGAAGTCGCTCCGGGAACATTCCAACATTCGCTGCAGATGTCCAATCTGGCAGCAGCAGCAGCGAACAAAATCGGAGCCAAAGCACAGCTGGTACGTACCGGAGCCTTGTATCACGACATCGGTAAAATGATCAATCCGGCCTTCTTCACAGAAAACCAATCCGGGGTCAATCCGCATAAAAAGCTAACCTACGAACAAAGCGCGAAGATTATCATCAGCCACGTAACGGACGGTTACAAGTTAGCCGAAAAATACCGCCTTCCAGAAGAAGTGAAGAACTTCATTCTTACCCATCACGGCCGCGGCGTAACGAAATATTTCTATATCATGTATAAGAACGACCATCCTCACGAAGAAATCAATGAGGAAGCGTTTCGATATCCCGGGCCGAACCCCTTCACTAAGGAACAGGCTATTTTGATGATGGCCGACTCCATCGAGGCTGCTTCGCGAAGTTTGAAAGAATATACCGAAGAAAGCATCGCCGCTTTAGTAGAAAAAATCATCGATTCGCAAGTGGCGGAGGGCTTTTTCAAAGAATGTCCTATCACTTTTTCCGACATCGCCCATGTAAAAGAACTCTTCAAGGAAAAGCTAAAGATCATGTATCATACGCGTATCAGTTACCCAGAATTAAAGGATGCTGCCGAACCTACTACAGAGGACAAACCTAAGTAAGGCGATTATAAGGGACTTTTGAGAAAAACTAATGCGTTTTATTGCGGATCGACATCATAATACACCTGCAAGGAACGAAAACGTTCATCTCGTAAGAGTCCGGCCTGAACTCGAAGGAGATAAGCGCGTACTTTCGGCATGGAGGCTTGCAACTCTATTTTCAGCATCATCTTCCTGATAAACCAGGTCTGGATACGTGAAACGGGCGGTTTGACAGGTCCGACGACCCGCTTTCCCATCCCCTGCCGCAAGATGGTTCCCATCTCATCGGCTGCCACGTCCAAAACAGATTCTTTACGGTGCTTGAGATACACATAAACGAGTCTGCAAGAAGGAGGGTAATTAAACAGTTGTCGCTCTGCCAACTGATCACGATACAGCTGATCGTAATCGTTTGTCACCACCTGCCGGATCACGGGGACTTCGGGCGATTTAGTCTGCAGAATCACCCCCCCCCGTTTCCCTCTCCGTCCGGCACGTCCCGCCACTTGTGCCATCAGCTGGAAAGCCCGTTCATAACTACGGAAATCCGGATAATTCAACAGACTATCCGCATTTAAAATGCCCACGACACTCACACGATCGAAGTCGAAACCTTTTGAAACCATTTGCGTACCGACCAGTATGTCCGTCTTGCCCGCTTCGAAGTCGGAAATGATTTTCTCGTAGGCAGAACGTGTCTTGGCCGTATCCAAATCCATGCGGGCGACCTTTGCCTTTGGAAAGATTTCCTTTATATGATCTTCTATCCTTTCCGTCCCGAAACCTCGACGAATCATATCCATATTTCCGCAAGCCGGACAAACATTCGGTACCTGGTACGTACATCCACAGTAATGGCAGGTCAACCGATTCCCCCCCCGATGATACGTCAGACTGACATCGCAATGTTCGCATTTCGGCACCCAACCGCAAACACGGCATTCCATCATCGGAGCGAATCCCCGACGATTCAAGAAGAGGATCGCCTGCTGACGCTTCTCCAATGCAGCCGATACAGCTTCGATCAACGGAGGAGAGAAAGGACCTTTCATCATCTTCTTTCGTACAAGTTCTTTGATATCGATCACCTGCACTTCCGGCAGTTCCAAATCCTTATACCGATCCTTCAACGTTACCAGCCCATACTTCCCGACAGTCGTATTATAATAGCTCTCTATGCTGGGTGTGGCCGTCCCTAACAAAACCTTCGCGCCGAATGCACGGGCTAACACGATAGCGGCGCTTCTGGCATGATAACGGGGAGCTGGATCTTCTTGCTTATAGGTATGCTCGTGTTCCTCATCGACAATGACGAGCCCCAATCGATGAAATGGCAGAAAAACGGAAGAACGCACGCCGAGAATAACTTGATAAGGATCGGTACCCAATTGTTTTTGCCACACTTCCACCCTTTCCGCATCGGGGTATTTGGAATGATAAACGCCTAACCGCTCCCCGAAAACGTGTTGCAGACGTTCGGTGAGCTGCGCAGTCAAAGCAATTTCTGGAAGCAAGTACAAGACCTGCTTTCCTGTTCGCAACGTTTCTTCGATGAGATGCATATAAATTTCCGTTTTCCCGCTGGAGGTCACTCCGTGCAACAGACAAACATGCTTCTCCGCAAACTGTCGTTTGACGGCATCAAAGGCGACCTGTTGCGAAGCATTCAACGAATTGAGTCCAACGACCCTCCCCGTATCTTTCCGCAATCGACCGATCTCCTGAACATACGTACGAAAGACGCCCTTCTCTATCAACCCGTTCAACGCCGCAACCGAAGTCTTCGACTGCTCCAACAATGTCTTCTTGGTCACTTCTTTCAAAGGTTTACCATCTCTCGTCCATTGAGACAACTCGATATACTTCATCAGCAAGTTCAACTGCTTCGGCGCACGTTTCAATTGCTGGAAAAGCTGAAGGAGACGCCCCTCCTCCATAGCATCGACTAACCGAACACGCGTTTCCAACTTCGGTTTATAAACCCGCTTCAGTTCTTCTTTGATGAAAATCGCTTCTTTGTCAAGCAAAGCATGAACAACAGGCAATAAATTTTTCAGTCCGGTAATCCGTTCCAACTGGTTCAACATCTGTTCGGGCTTGCGGCTCAAGGTATCCACTACCTGCTGTTCTTTTTCCGATAAGGGCGCCTCCGCTTCATAATCAGGATTATATACAACCTTCGTCTCGCTCGCCAATTTCATCCCCGAAGGCAAAGCCGCCTTAAATACTTCCCCCAACGTACACAAATAATAAGCAGAGAGCCAGTTCCAAAATGTCAACTGGTAAGGCAGCAGGATGGGACGATCGTCTAACACCTCTTCTATTTGTTTTGTTTCACAGTTTTCCGGTTCGATATCATGTACCTTTATTACCATGCCGGTATAGAACTTTTTCTTTCCAAACGACACGATAACACGACAGCCGGCCTGTACGTTATTCCCTATCCTTTCAGGAAGAGAGTAAGTGTACAAACCGGCTATGGGTAATGGTACTATGACGTCTACAAATTTTCTCAATGCATCAATCAGAAAAGATAAGCGACCGATACTTGCCACGTATTCTTCTTCGTTTCATAGGTGCTGCCCTTCGTAATTTCATCGATAGAAAAATTATAAGTCACTCCGGCCTGGATATGCCGCAGCAATCTCACCCCGCCGCCAAGATTAAACGACAATTCATGATCCTTTAATTTAAAGTCATCTTTAAATTCTTTGATGTTCTTAGCTCCGATATTGAATCCGAATTGAGGACCTACGGCAAGATAGAAACCGGCGTTATCGCCCAACCCGAACTCGTATTTCACATTGATAGGGCACTCTAACGTCTTCTGCGTAACAGTCGCCTTTCCCGCATTCAGATCGTTCTGGGTATAGAGCGCTGCCGCATCCATCGCCAGACCGACAATCGGAACCTTAAACTCGACCATCGGACCGATAAACCACCCCGTCTTATTTTCACTACTGAAAGCGCTCTCTTTGAATTTGAGCTTCGTAATGTTAAGCCCTCCCTTTACGCCAAACTTCACCTGTGCCTGCGAAGGCATTGCCATCCACAAGCCAAACGCTGCTATTAAAATACCAAAAATCTTTTTCATACGCGTTTCTTTTTTATTGGTTACACGCGCAAACATACAGAAAAAGTTCGTTCTACTCGCAAATGGAACAAAATAAAACATTTTATAACATATAACGACAATCGACTACAGGCTTCGTCGTCTCCGACTCTATATGCCTGAACTCCGGCCAGGCAGTGGTTATCACAAAGGCATCGGCCTGTTCCAATATTTTCGGATACTGATCGACATAATCGATCGTCAATGTATAATGTTTTTTAAATTCTTCATTAGCCACTGGATCGTACGCCAAAATATTCGAATATCCTTCATCGAGCAAGTAACGAATGATCTTTGCGCTGGGAGCATCGCGGACATCGTCCGAACCGGGCTTGAACGACAAGCCTAAAAAGCCCAGTTTAACCTGTTTGTTCCCTTTAACAGCCTGATCAATCCGCCTAACGATAACCTGCGGCATGGTGTCATTCACGACTATCACTTCGCGGAGCAAGTTCGCTTCGAAACCCATCGTCTTGAGAACAGCATAAAGCGCGTTGGTATCTTTCGGCAGGCAATACCCACCATAACCGCACCCCGGATAGACGTACGAAGCCATGTCGCAGCCTCCCCACCGCTTATCCAGATGAAGAATGCGAAAAGCTCGCGCCACATCGATATCGCCGACAGTATCGGCCACCATCGACATCTCGTTCGAAAAGCTGATCAAAGTAGCCAATAGCGCATTCGACAGATACTTTATAAACTCTCCCGTATTCAGAGAAACGCAAAAGAGCGGGACGTCGACCGAAGCATAGAGTCGACAAAGAAGCTCCTGCGATTGTGCATCGTTCACACCGAGCACAATCCGATCGGCACCCATAAAGTCGTCCCAGCAATGCCCTTCACGCAGAAATTCAGGGTTGTTGGCAAGACCTATCTTATCCCCGAGTTTTACTCCCTTATCCTCCAGATAAGGGACGATCTGCTTCGCACAAGTCGATGGCGGAACGGTGGATTTAACCACCAATACCCGGAAGCGCTCATCCCGAATGCGCGCCAATGTCTGGTCGATCGCTTCGAAAAGATAACTCAGCTCAGCCTGTCCATCCTTTCCGTAAGGCGTTCCGACACAATAATAAATACAGTCGCTTTCGGCGATAGCTTCTTCTAAATCGGGAAGGGCGATCGGAAAGAAATCCCGTTGTAAATGACGTGCCAAAGCCTCGTCCAGACCCGGTTCCAAAAAGGGAAGGCTTCCGGAACGAACGGTATGCAATCGTTCTTCATCCGTTTCGATCCCATATATCTTATGCCCGTACTCCGCAAATCCCAATGCGGTAGTCAAGCCCACAAATCCTAATCCGAAAATCGTAATTACCATTTGTACTCCCCTTCTTCGTTTTCTTTAATAAATTGTAAAAACCGCTCCACCCCTTCTGTTACCAAGATGGCGGGCCGATAATGCAGTACCCGACGAGCCTTGCCGATGTCGGGACAACGGCGCTGAGGATTGTTTGTCAAATAGTCCCGATCATCCGAAACGGCGTATTTCACTTTCCCCGTATAACCGAAAATCCTTTTCCCTACCTCCACATAGATATCGGCCAGCCGGGCAATGTTGATCTCGGGAATCTCTATCCCTATGTTGAAGTAATCGTAAGCACCGTGTACGAGGATTTTGAGATAGCCTGTAACCGCATCTGCAATGTAACAGAAAGTACGAGTCGGCGAACCGTTCGAAAGGATCTCGATATCCCTGTCCTCTTTAATGGCGAGAGCAAAATCGGCCGGAACGCGCTTATCGTCAATACGCATCCCTGGCCCGTAGTTATTGAAAGGGCGGGCTACGCCGATCGGCATGCCATACTTTTGCGCAAAGAGCATGCACAACGTTTCGCCGAAACGTTTCGATTCATCGTAGCAAGCTCTTGGGCCGGTGGCGCAGACATAGCCGTAATATTCTTCCGACGTGGGGACATGATCTGCATCCGGATCGCCGTAAAGTTCGCTCGACGAATAAAACAGAAATCCTTTTATAGGCTTCTCGCAATAGAAGTCCAACAAAGAGCGTAACCCCCATACGTTGGCGTCCAATGTTTCGATCGGGTATCGGCGATAAAACATCGGCGAAGCGATAGAAGCCATGTGGATGACAAAATCGGCATGTTCCGCTCCCTTCACCTCCGCTATACGATCTTTGATGATATCGAACTTCCGAATGTCGAAGATAGGATTGCGCCGTAGTTTTTTTATCCAATCTGGATCACCCAACATGAAATTATCGAGCGCTATCACTTTTCGAATGTGCAAAGCTTCTGCCTGGGCACCAAAGAAGTGCATGAAATAATAGCCCAAGAAACCTCCACATCCCGTAATCAGTACGGTCGAATTACGAAATCTCTCTTTTTCCTGTGTCGATAAACCATTATAGGTATAATTTAAATCTGCTTCCAATATTGTCGCCATCGCTCTTCGATATTATATCCAACTGCAAAGGTAGGAAAGAATGAAGAATTAAACGAATTTATCTCATGGCAGAGTGATAAAAAATGAATAACTTTGTTCAAGCACTAAAAAGAACACAATTATGGATTGGACACTTTTTTTCCTTGTGCCTATCGCTTCGATAGCGGCGTTAGGCTTCGCCCTGTTCTTTTACAAAAGGATGAAGAAATCGAGTGAAGGAACTCCTCAGATGAGACGTATTGCCGCCAGCGTGCGTGAGGGTGCTGATTCTTACTTACGTCAGCAATACAAAATAGTAGGGTACGTATTCGCCGTAGTCTTTGCGCTTTTCGCTTTCATGGCTTATGCTTTTCACATTCAGAATCCTTGGGTGCCGTTTGCCTTTCTGACAGGGGGGGCTCTTTTCGGGATTGGCCGGCTTCTTGGGGATGAAGACTGCAACTTACGCTTCCGCGCGTACGGCGTTCGCCGTACGCACCAGTATGAATGCCGGATTGAAAATCGCCTTCCGTAGCGGAGCGGTGATGGGACTCGTAGTGGTAGGATTCGGTTTGTTCGACATTTCCCTTTGGTTTGTCGTACTGAACCGGTTCGATGCCAACGGTTTGATTTCCATTACGACCACCATGCTGACCTTCGGTATGGGCGCTTCACTGCAAGCCCTATTCGCCCGCGTAGGCGGCGGCATCTACACCAAAGCTGCCGACGTAGGCGCCGATATCGTAGGTAAGGTGGAAGCCGATATACCAGAAGACGACCCGCGTAATCCCGCGACCATCGCCGATAATGTGGGTGACAACGTGGGGGACGTGGCGGGGATGGGAGCCGATCTCTACGAAAGCTATTGCGGAAGCATTCTCTCCACAGCCGCCTTAGGTGCTGTGGCCTTCGCCATGGAGGCAAAAAGCGGCATGCAGTTTCGCGCCGTCATCGCTCCCATGCTGATTGCCGCCGTGGGGACCTTTCTTTCGCTCATCGGTATCTTTATGGTGCATACCAAAGAAGGAGCCGCCATGAAAGATCTACTTAACTCCTTGCGTGTAGGAACCCATATAAGCGCCATACTCATCGCATTCTCCACATTTGGAATCCTCTATCTGTTAGGCCTGGAAAACTGGTTCGGCTTCTCTTGCTCCGTCGTTACCGGCTTAACGGCCGGCGTCGTCATCGGACAGGCGACCGAATATTACACGTCTCACAGCCACCGTCCCACTCAGGCGATTGCCAAAGCCTCCCGTACAGGTTCCGCCACCGTGATCATCAAAGGAATTGGCACCGGTATGATCTCTACCTGCATTCCGATAGTCACTATTTCCGCAGCCATCCTACTGAGTTACCTGTGCGCTATTCGGTTCGACATACTCCACCTGATGAGTGCGGAAAACATCCAAATGGGGCTTTACGGCATAGGCATCGCCGCCGTGGGTATGCTTTCCACTTTGGGAATCACGCTGGCTACCGATGCGTACGGCCCGATAGCCGACAATGCGGGAGGAAACGCTGAAATGAGCAAATTAGAACCCTACGTGCGCCAATGCACCGATGCTCTCGATGCCTTAGGCAATACCACTGCGGCTACCGGCAAGGGCTTCGCCATCGGGTCGGCCGCCCTCACCGCATTAGCTCTCCTCGCTTCGTACGTAGAAGAGATCAAAGTCGCCATGACGCGAATCGTGAACGAAACGGGCGAAGTCTATCGCTATGTCAGCGGCGAAATCTTTCACCCGCAGACAGCAGATATGCCTCAGTTCATGGATTTCTTCCAAGTCAACCTGATGAATCCGAAAGTACTGACAGGCATTTTCATCGGAGCGATGACCGCCTTCCTGTTCTGCGGGCTTACCATGGGAGCGGTGGGACGGGCTGCCCAGGCGATGGTCGAAGAAGTGCGCCGGCAGTTTAAGACCCTTACCGGTATTTTAGAAGGCAAAACCGCGCCCGACTACAAGCGCTGCGTAGAGATTTCTACCCGGGCTGCCCAACGCGAAATGATACTCCCTTCGCTGCTGGCCATCGTCATCCCTATTGCTGTAGGAATAGTGCTGGGAGTAGCAGGCGTACTCGGGCTGTTGGTAGGCGGACTCTCGACTGGATTCACCCTGGCGGTCTTCATGTCCAACTCCGGCGGTGCCTGGGACAATGCCAAGAAGATGGTCGAAGAGGGAAATTTCGGAGGAAAAGGAAGCGTCGCCCACAAGGCTACCATTGTAGGCGATACCGTAGGCGATCCCTTCAAAGATACTTCAGGACCGAGCCTGAATATCCTCATCAAACTGATGAGTATGATTTCGATCGTAATGGCAGGCCTTGTTCTGACTTGCAACATCTTCTGAAAACAGATATTGCATGCCGGCAGACACTTTGTCGAGATAAAAAGTGATAAAAAAAATCGGAAGCTTTTGACCGAACTTATTTCATCCTTCCGTTTTTGCAATTCCTATTTAATTCATACTTTTGCATCAAACAAGTTTTTCTATGGCACATTATGATATCCGACCGCTTCAGCTGCGCATGCTGAAAATTTTACTCGCATTCGATAAGGTTTGTCGCGAACACGATTTGCGTTATTGTATTTTTGCCGGAACCTTATTGGGTGCGATACGACATAAGGGATTCATCCCGTGGGACGACGATATGGATGTGGGTATGCCGCGCCCCGATTACGAACGGTTTATCCAACATGCCGCAGAGTGGTTGCCTACCCCTTACGAGTTTGTCTGCGCAGAGAACGACGAGAACTATCCCTTGCCTTTCGGAAAGATTCAGGACGCAAGCACCACGCTGATCGAACGGAAACATTTGAGCTATCTGGGAGGCATCTACGTGGATGTGTTCCCTTACGACGGGGTACCGGCAAGCCAATTAAAACGTCGGGTGCACTATGCATCGTTTGAATGCTTCAAACAGATCCTCTACCTCGTTTATCGCGATCCCTACAAGCATGGGCACGGCCCGAGTTGCTGGATTCCTCTCTTGTGTCGGAAACTTTTCACCAAGAAAGGAATACAGCAAAAGATCCGCCGTATCTTAACGAAATACGATTTCGACCAATGCCACTATACGGCCGACTATACGGACGGTCTGCGAGGGGTGATGCGCAAGTCGGTTTACGATACTTATGCCTATTACGAGTTTGAAAAAGAAAAGGTACAAGGGCCTAAACTGTACGAAGAATACCTCACCCGAATCTATGGCGATTACAAGCAACTTCCCGATGCGGAGCATCGACGCCAACATAATTTTTACTATTTGGATTTAAATAAACCCTACAAGGAATACCGAGAGAAATGAAAATCGGATTCGACGGAAAACGGGCGATTCGCAATTTCACCGGCTTGGGCAATTACAGCCGTTATGTACTAAATATCCTGTGCAGGTTCTTTCCCGAAAACGAATACGAGGTCTTCGCCGCGAAAGCGATCGACAATGACCGAATGAGCGCTTTATTGGAGAAGAATACTTGTTTGAAAATGCAATACGCCACCGGAATGGGAGCGCACTTTCCCGCCCTCTGGCGTTCGTGGGGCATCGGCAATCGGCTGAAAACATCCGGCATCCAATTATATCACGGATTGAGTAACGAACTCCCCTTCAATATTCGGAAAAGCGGGGTGAAAAGCATCGTGACCATTCATGACCTGATCTTCCTCCGACAACCCGACTGCTATTCCCCCATCGACCGGATGATCTACAACATCAAATTTCGAAAGGCTTGTGAAGATGCCGACCAAATCGTCGCCGTGAGTGAATGTACCAAAAGAGATATCATCGCACTCTATCATATTCCGGAAGAAAAGATTCTGACCGTCTATCAGAACTGCGACCCTGTTTTCTCCGTTTCCGTCGCCGAAGAGAAGAAGAATCGCATTCGGGAGACTTATCGCCTGCCAGAGCAATACATCCTAAACGTAGGAAGCGTGGAAAAACGCAAAAACGCGTTGTCTATCGTAAAGTCGTTACTCCGACTGCCGAACGACATCCATCTCGTTATCGTCGGGCGAAGGACGAAATATGCAGAACTGATCGATCGATTCGTCGCCGAACATCAGTTGGAAAAGCGGGTACACTTGTTAGACAAGGTCTCTTTCGACGACCTTCCGGCCATCTATCAGCAAGCATCTTTATTCGTTTATCCTTCTGTTTATGAAGGATTCGGTATTCCCGTCTTGGAAGCGTTACACTCCAAGGTTCCCGTGATCTCGACCCGCCTGTCGAGTATGGAAGAAGCGGGAGGCGCATCGTCAATCTATGTCGCCCCGTATGCGGTAGATGAACTGGCGCAAGCAGAATTGTCCGTTCTTACGGATGAGCGTCTCCGACAGCAAATGATCGACGACGGGTTAAAACATGCAGTCAGTTTCTCCGACGAGCTTCAGGCGAAGAAGCTGATCGAACTGTATCAAAGGCTCATCGGTTGAATCGCCAAGGTGCCTCCCCCGAGGCCCACAAAGCGTTCAGATAATCCCTGTCGCGAACGGTATCCATACATTGCCAGAAACCTTCGTGACGATAAGCCGTCAGCTGCCCGTCGCGAGCCAGATTTTCCAAAGGTTCGCGTTCAAAAACCGTCGAATCGTTGCAGATATAATCGAAGACTTTGTGATTAAGGACGAAAAAACCTCCGTTGATCCATCCTTGATTGATCTGGGGCTTCTCTTTGAAGGCGTGGACAAGGTTTTCCCCATCAATAGTCAATTCTCCGAAACGCGCCGTCGGATGAACCGACGTCACCATCGCCCACTTGCCTGACTTACGATAGCTCTCCGCCAACGCCCGTATATTCACATCCGAAACCGCATCGCCGTAAGTCAGCATAAAGTCCTCCTCGCCGATCAATTCCTTCAAACGGAGCACTCGTCCCCCCGTCATGGAATGTTGACCGGTATCCACCAAAGAAATCTGCCAATCCAGCTGGCTCCGGTCGTTCAGATAATGAACCTGATTGGCAGCCAGGTCGATGGTAAAATCATTATTCAGCGAATAATAATTAAGGAAATAGTCTTTGATCACTTCTCCCTTATAGCCTAAGGCGACAATAAAATCCTTATATCCGTAATAAGCGTAATGATGCATGATATGCCAAAGAATCGGTTTATCACCAATTTCGACCATCGGTTTGGGAATCAGCTTAGTGTATTCTGAGAGGCGAGTGCCGAATCCTCCTGCTAAAATAACAACTTTCATGGCATTATAAACTATTAATCAACAAACAAATCAAATCAATGTCCCGATCGGTCAGGTCGGGATGCATCGGTATGGAGAGCTCTTGCGAGAAAAGCCGTTCCGTAATCGGCAGCCGATAGGAGGACTTGAAATAAGTCAGCTGATGGTTCGGACGATATTGGATACCGCATTGGATATCATGTTCCTGAAAGAGTTTCTCCAACTGCTCCCGCTTCCCGCGCTGCACCAAGATGGGAAAAATATGCGGAACGATCTCGTCGTAGTTCATCTGAATGAGACGGACATTTTCGTTGCCCGACAGCAGTTCCGTGTATCGCTTAGCGATGTGTTGCCGTTTTGGAGCGAACTCCTTTTCGAAACGCGAGAGCTGTACCAAACCTATCGCTGCGAAGATATTGCTCAAATGATACCGATACCCCTGTTCAGTCACGTCAAAATCATAGCTGCGTTGACCAAGATATCGCTTCTCAGCATCTTTCTGGACACCCAACAGACGGGCATCGCTAACCGCTTCGATCACCTTTTGATCGGCTGTAAAGATCGCGCCACCTTCGCCGCAGGTTATGTTCTTAATACCGTCGAAACTGAAACAGGTCACATCGCCAAAGGAGCCAACTTTCCGCCCTTGGCTTTTACAGCCGAAAGCGTGGGCAGCATCTTCCACCAATCGAAGTCGATGTGTCCGGGCAAACGCATGATAGGCGTCAATTCCTGCGATATTGCTTGCATAGTATACCGGCATGATGGCTTTTGTCTTTGGAGTAATCCGTTTTTCCGCATCCTTCAAGTCGAGCAACATCGTATCCGGATCGACATCGCAGCTGACCGGTACGCAACCTGCCCCCGTTATTGCCTGAAAAGAAGAGACAAACGTATACGAGGGAACCAGCACTTCGTCACCCGGCTCGGTCACCGCCTGAACGGCCAAATGTAGCGCCGCCGTTCCGCTATTTACACAAATACATTTAAACCCTCCGCCGACAAATTGTTCCAAAGCGTGTTCGAAATCTCCCACCAGCGATCCCATTCCTAAATATCCGATGTCTTCAATAACATGCGCGACGGCATCCGCTTCCCGTTTGCCTACGACCGACTTAGATAATCTTATCATCCTATTATAAGTTTAATTAGAGCAAATGTAGAGAAAAACGACCAGATATCCTGCTATAAACAAAAGATACGCAGAGATTTCCGTGCATCCCTGCGTATCTTTCCCACATGCGATTAATATTCATCCTCGTTGAAGAAAAAATCTTCTTTTGTCGGATAATCAGGCCATATATCTTCAATGTTTTCGTATATTTCGCCCTCATCTTCTATTTCCTGCAGATTTTCAATGACCTCCATAGGAGCTCCTGAACGAATTGCATAGTCAATCAGTTCATCTTTGGTAGCAGGCCAAGGAGCATCTTCTAATTTCGAGGCTAATTCTAATGTCCAGTACATAGTAAATCTCCTTACGTGTTAAAAATGAATTACATACACCTAATTTTCGGCGCAAAGATAGTATAATTTAGATCATGTGCCACTAATATCCAATAATTTTTCTTCTTCTCCGGATAAAAGATTCAATTTCCTCGAAAGGACAAAAAAATAATCGGACAACCGATTCATAAAAGCAGTCAATTGTGCATCTACTTCAAAGCGCTCGCCCAACGACAGAATACGGCGCTCCGCCCTCCGGCAAACAGTTCGGCAAACATGACACACGGCCGCTCCCCGCGATCCTCCGGGAATAATAAACGATCTTAAAGGAGGCAAATCCTTCGTAACAGCATCGATGGCATTTTCTATCTTCGTCACATCCTCGGAAGTCACCCCACAGCTTCCTCTCAATTCCGTCTGCAATTGATCGGTGGCCAAATATCCGCCGATCGAGAACAATTTCCGCTGCAAGTAATTCATGCATTCCAAATCTTCCGCGGCTGCAAGATAAGTATATAACAAACCTAATTGTGCATTCAACTCGTCTACCGTTCCATAAGCCTCTAAACGCACATCCGTTTTCAGAACACGTACTCCTCCAACCAAAGAAGTCGTTCCCTTATCACCTGTTCGAGTATATATTTTCATGATTACAAAAAATTAATAATATAATGTTCTTTATAACGTTTCCTATCAAAGAATACAAGCCCTATATCAAATAGATCAAATGTCAGTCCCGTACGTTCATCTTTCTGGATCTGCCTCCACCAGAAACGTTTTTCCTCTGACTCGTGAATCCCGGCTACGATGAACCAAGTCTCGGCCTTTCCATATAAGATTGCCTTCTCGTACACTTCCTTGTAATAGGGAGTATGCCCGATGTGCAGACAGTCGACTTGCTTTATCTTTTCCAACCTTTGTTGTAACTCGTTTAAGGAACTCTCTCTGCCACGACTGCGAACAGCATAAGCTTTCATCTTCCGATTAGCGGCACACATATAATCAAAGGAAGCGCCGTTTTCTCGTCCGAACTCAATCAAATTAGTAGGCTGATAGAAATTGACCAGCCTAAAGAGAAGCCTGTTGACCTTTGGCCTGTAGTGAGGAAGATAACCATCATACTCACGCATTTGCAAAGTACGATAGGCATAATATGGGCGCTTTTCATAAATGACGGAAGTAACCAAAAAAAAATCCGTCGGCGACTGCACTCCGAAACCGCCTCTATGCCGGATCCGTCGGCACCAATTCCACAGTCTGCGAGGAGTTATCATGTTCCGTATTTAATCATTATGTTGCTGCTGCTTACGCGTACAAATATATCAGATTATTTACAATAACCGCCTTGCGGAAAAAGAGATGTCAACTGTTAAACAAACCTTCAATCAAGTTTGTTTTTTCGAAATTCTCGAAACGTTCATCATGCGCAAGCTTTACCTTCCTCAATAATAAAAAGAACTCCCTTCGAGACGTCGCATCAAAATTCCCAGTAACCTTTTTTATTTTACTCTTTCTTAGCACCTACAAACAACCATTTTCCTCCGGTATAAATTATCCAATAAGAAAGATAAAAGGTCAAAATGAATTTCCACCATCCCACGTCATGAATGAGGAATTTATAAATTCAATAAAAACGAAGTACCTATACCGGTTATGAAAACAAACTTCATGTAGGCGTTCATCTCTTTAATATCTTTCATAAAAGTATGACCATAAGCTTATTTTTCATCCAACAAATCTTGCAAATATTGGCGAGTTTTCGCTAAATAGTCTTTATTCGAACCATTCAATTCGCATTCGATCGTCAAAGCTCCTTCATAACCTTCTTCTTTTAGAATTCTGATAATTGCGGGGAAATCGACATCTCCCTCCGGTATCGGTTTTTCGACGCCTAAATGATACGGATCTTCTCGAGTGGGATAACAACCGTCCTTGGCATGAATATCTTTCACCAAAGGGCCGAACTGCCGAATCGCATCCGTCGGGTTAGCTTTTCCATAGAGCAAAAGATTGGCCACGTCGCAGTTGACGAACACATTGCCCGTACCGATATCGGTCAAGGCCCGAATCAAGGTCGTCGGCGTTTCCTGTCCCGTCTCGAAATAAATCATAATACCTCTATCTTTCGCATAACCCGCTAACCGTCGCATCACTTCGATGAACTCCTCATATTGCTCACAGGACGGATCCTCCGGAATAAAGCCAAAATGGGAGTGCATAGCCGGAATTCCTGCCAGAACACAGAAATCAATGATATGATGATAAGCTTCAATCTTTTCGGCACGACCTTCTCGGGGAACTAAGCCGATGGTTGCCGGCCCTTCTTTAAAATTCCAAACGCTACGACCGGGAACACCCACCACCGTTGTTACCTTTATATTATATTTTTCGGAGGCGGCTTTTACCTTTTGGGCTAACGCTGCGTCCATTCCTTTGCCGTAATGTATCTGACAGGAAGTAAACTTATTTTCTTTCAACTCTCTAAAGCTACCGTCGATATCGCTTAAGTTGTATATGATGGTGCCGATAGTTATTTTACTTGATACCACATGAGCCATCGCATTTGCTTTTTTACTTTCTCCCGTTCCCGCCTGAGCCGTCCTCATATAAACGAAACCGATTATCCCAGAGAGTACAAGTGCCGAATAAATTTTTTTCATTTTCAATGTATTTTTAATTAATAGTCGATCATTTCAACCATCCAATTGCCTGATACAGCATGGAAGAAAAAAAGAGAATGTTTTAGCAACCATCCGGATTTCAGGGATGCATTGCATTCACAGCACTTTTTCAAAGGCAAATGTACAAATTCATACTCGAATAAGTAAAACTTCAGCTTAGTTTTTTCATCTCTATTCCGTTCCGTTACAACCAACATCGTACCCAAAAGAATACCTTTCCGCGTTGGAAGATATCCTCTTATACAATTATAGACTAAAACTCTCGCTTCATGTGCTGTGTAGTGGTGGCATCATCATATCCTCTTAACAATTATAGACTAAAACTGGCTCATCAATATATCCAACGATTCTTTCGCATCTCCCAACATCAAATAAACGCCTGTTTTCCGCGAATAAAGAGGATTCTCGACTCCTGCATATCCCGGTTTCAAGTCGTAATTGCAGATAATGACTTCCGGAGCCTGATCTACGTTCAACACCGGCATACCATAGATAGGAGTGTCTTCCGCATGACGCGCCGCCGGATTCATCACGTCATTCGCCCCGATCACGATCACGGCGTCTGCTCGTGCAAAATCGTCATTGATCACTTCCATCTCGTAAAGTTGTTCGTACGGGACATCGGCTTCCGCTAATAAGACATTCATGTGCCCCGGCATTCTGCCCGCTACCGGATGAATAGCAAAACGGACTTTCGTTCCATTGCCAGCTAACTTATCCGCCAACAACTTCACTCGATGTTGCGCCTGAGCCAATGCCATTCCGTATCCCGGAACGATAATCACATCCTTGGCAGCGGCGAGCACGGAACCGGGAGTTTTATCCGCTACCGCTTCCTTCCTTACTCCTTCTCTCGTTCCTTGTTGCGGAACGGTCTCCGCCTGCTGAGGAACCATTTGACGTTGCGTTATTCCCCCTGAAAGGATACTCAACAAGTTACGATTCATCGCTTTAGACATAATCTGCGTCAACAATAAACCAGAAGCGCCGACGATACCACCGACAGCCACTAAGAAAATATCGCTGATGGCCATACCCGCAATGGCGCCGGCCACACCCGACAAAGAATTAAGCAACGATATGGTGATAGGCATATCCGCCCCTCCCACACGGACGGAAAAATAAAGCCCGAACAATGCGGAAGCGATGATCGTCCCCCCAATAGTCCAACTATCTTCATCATAAACAGTCCCCAACACAATGAAGAGAACCGTGACAAAGAGGAGCACTAATGTAATCAGGCTATGCGAAGACCAGACAATCGATCTCTGAGGCAATACCCGATGCAATTTGCCTGCCGCGACCAAGCTGCCGACCAAGGTAATCATACCTACGGCGATGGCCAATAAAGACGTGCAGCGTACAAACGGAATATACCCACTCAGGACAATAATAACTTTCTGGTAAGGGCTGAAAGCCAAATAAGTAGCCGATAAAATGCCGACTAAGGCAGAGGCGCCTCCACCGAAACCGTTGAATAAGGCTACGATCTGAGGCATCTGGATCATCTTTGCCCTCCGGGCGATCAGGCCTCCTATCAACGCGCCGACAACAATTGTCGGGTAAACGGTATAAGCCCTCGCAATACCGGAAAAGAACAGTGTAACGACAATACCGACGAGTATTGCAAGAGCGGAAAGCAAATTGCCGCTTACTGCCGTCTTTACCTTACTCATCATAGAAATGCCTGCCAGAACCGCTACCGAAAGCAAAATACTGATAATAATCTGTAACGTATCCATCACTCCTGACTTTTGTTCCTGTTAAACATCTTAAGCATCCGATGGGTTATCCCAAAACCGCCAAACACATTGATAGAAGCTAAAATGATGGCTACCCCACCCATTATCTGAGAAAAGATTTTCGAACCTGCTCCCAAATCGATATTGAGCAAGGCGAAAGCCGTAGCTGTGATAGAGCCGACAATCGTGACTCCCGACAAAGCATTCATCCCCGACATCAACGGAGTATGAAGCAAGCTCGGAACCGTCCTGATGATAAAGTACCCGGCAACGGTACACCCGATGAATATTAACAATAAAATAATTGGACTAATCATAAACGCAAATTAAAAAAGAAAAGAGGACCGACATGCGACGAAACATGACGACCGCCCCTCTTCAATGAACAATAATCATAAACCCATCGCTTCACGAGTGCCTGCATGGACCAATTCTCCGTCCATGCATACGAGGCTCTCGGTCACAATCCTATCCGAACGATCGAGGACGATCTTTCCATCCTTGACAAGGTATTTGACCAAGTTATACATATTGTTGGAGAACATCCAAGTCGAACTCTGCGGCAATTCGCCCGGAATATTCTTCACTCCGATTAAGGTGACATGATGTTTTACCTCGATATCACCCTTGGGCGTAATCTCACAGTTACCGCCTTGATCGATGGCGATGTCCACGATAACGGCTCCTTTTTTCATCCCTTTGACCGTATCTCCGGTAATGATGAGCGGAGCAATCTTACCGGGAATCAATACGGAACAGAACACTATATCCATCCGTTGGATCGTTTCTCTCAAGGCTTCGCGTTCTCTGGCCAACACATCCTCCGGCAAACTCTTGGCATATCCGCCTTCCCCGACGGCAAGTTCTGCAGGAACAGTCGTATCTACGATCTTCGCTCCTAAGCTCTGTGCGTTCTCAATAGCCATAGGCCGGATGTCGGCCGCATACGTAACCGCTCCTAATCGTTTGGCGGTAGCTAAGGCCTGCAAGCCGGCGACACCGACACCAATCACCATAACCTTTGCAGGTTCGATCTTGCCGACGGCGGTAAACATCTGAGGCATAAACTTCGTCAAGTGATCAGCAGCCATCAAGACACCCTTGTATCCTGCGCACGTACTCATCGAAGTCAAAGCGTCCATGCTTTGAGCGCGGGAAATACGAGGGATACTGTCGAGGGTCAAAGCTATCACGCCCTGCTTCGTCATCATCCTTACCATCTCGTGGTTGACCGGAGATGCCGGATGAATGAAAGTAATAAGGTATTGACCGCCATGCATCATTTCAACTTCATGTTTACCTGTTTTTTCATTGAAAAGCGGTTCCTTTACTTTAAGTATCAATTCGGCCCTGTCATAAATCTCCTGCGGCTCATCGACCAACTTCGCGCCGACTGCGACATAATCTTCATCGTGATACAAAGCACCGTCACCAGCATGTTTCTCTACTAAAACTTCAAAACCGTCTTTTACAAACTTGCCTACCGTCTCCGGAGTGCAAGCCACACGGTTTTCATCGTGCATAATTTCTTTCGGAATACCAATAATCATAATCCATTACATTTAAGGTTCTATATACCATGGGTAAAGAAAAACTTTTTTTCGCCCATTGATTGTTATTCAAAAATAATACTTATTTATCATCTTGTCATTTATTCTTTCATATTTAACATTATTTTTAATAGATACACCGTACTCATAAAAAAGAGTAGCGCTCTGACAGTGTCAAAACGCCACTTCAACGAGAGTGGTCAAATCAGTCTACGAACTTTATTTTACCCTCATCCCTTGGTTTGGCCGCAGGAGTTTCAGCCGGATAACCGAAACCGACAGTCAACAATAGCTCATAATCTTCACTAAAACCGAGCTTACTCAGGTACTCGGCAGCATCTGACGATTTTAAGAACTGAACCGGACCGCCCATGCAGACCGAACCGATTCCCATAGACCAGGCAGAAAGCATCATGTTCTCGGCCATTAGAGCGCAATCAACCGCAGCGTACTTCGATTCTTTTTGCGCAGCAATAAATGCGACTGTCGGAGCATTACGAAACATGTTTTTCATCTCCTTGTCCCGCTCAACCATCTCCGGATGCTGGGCCTTGAAGATCGCTGTCAATCCATTCAAGATCTCGGGATTATCCACCACGCGGACTTCCCAGTCCTGTTTATTCCGCGCATTAGGCGCATTGATGCCGCACTTCAGAACGATGTTCATCGTATCGCGGTTCACTGCTTGCGGTTGGTACTTACGAATGCTACGACGAGACAGGATCGTCTTCACGACCACATTCTTTCTTTCCGACTGCAGCTCCTCCTCCGAGGCAAGCTGACTTTTCTGTTGGCACGCAGGCATCGACAATACCATGATCATCCAGATTGCAAAAGACAATTTTTTCATACGACTATTATTTTTAGACAATAAGAGGGAAACAACCCGAAGTTGTCCCCCTCTACGAACATGTATAAATTCAACCGCTTAAAGTTGCGGGCCGGCAACGACCAAAGCCTTGCCAGCCTCGTTTCCTTCATACTTAACGAAGTTTTTAATGAAACGAGCAGCCAAATCCTTCGCTTTCTCTTCCCATTGAGAAGCATCGGCATAGGTATCGCGTGGATCCAAAATCTTCGGATCGACCCCTTCCAACTGAGTAGGAATGACGAAATTGAAGTAAGGTATCGTCTTCGTAGGAGCCTGATCAATGGAATGATTCAGAATGGCGTCAATAATCCCGCGGGTATCGCGAATGGAAATACGCTTACCGCTGCCGTTCCACCCTGTATTGACCAAGTATGCCTTAGCACCGCTCTTCTGCATCTTCTTGACCAATTCGTCCGCATATTTGGTCGGATGCAATTCCAAGAATGCCTGACCGAAACAAGCCGAGAATGTAGGAGTCGGTTCGGTGATACCGCGTTCCGTTCCCGCCAATTTAGCCGTGAAACCCGACAGGAAATAATACTTAGTCTGCGCTGCATTCAGGATAGATACCGGGGGCAATACGCCGAAAGCATCCGCGGAAAGGAAGATGACCTGCTTCGCAGCCGGAGCATGAGAAACAGGGCGAACGATATTCTTAATATGATAGATCGGATAAGAAACGCGGGTATTCTCCGTGACGCTCTTGTCTTTGAAATCGATCTTGCCTTCAGCGTCGACCGTTACGTTCTCGAGCAGAGCATCTCGCGTGATAGCGCCGTAAATATCCGGTTCCGCCTCCTTATCCAAGTTGATCACTTTGGCATAGCAACCGCCTTCGAGGTTGAATACGCCATTGTCGTCCCATCCGTGTTCGTCATCGCCGATCAAGTTACGTTTCGGATCGGTCGACAACGTGGTCTTGCCCGTACCTGAGAGTCCAAAGAAAATAGCGGTATTTTCACCATTTTTGTCAGTGTTGGCCGAGCAGTGCATCGAAGCAATCCCTTTCAAGGGCAAGTAGTAATTCATCATAGAGAACAAACCTTTCTTCATTTCACCGCCATACCACGTGTTCAGGATCACCTGTTCTTTGCTGGTGACATTAAAGGCAACGGCCGTTTCAGAACGAAGTCCCAATTCTTTATAATTCTCCACCTTGGCTTTCGCCGCGCAATAAACGATGAAATCCGGTTCCTGATCGAACTCGGCCTGATTCTGCGGGCGAATGAACATGTTAGTAACAAAGTGAGCCTGCCATGCTACTTCCATGATGAAGCGCACTTTCATACGCGTATCTTTGTTCGCGCCGCAGAAACCGTCGACCACAAACAATCTCTTGCCGGAGAGTTGCTTCTGAGCCAATTTCTTCAAAACGTTCCAATTAGCTTCCGACAACTCATGATTATCGTTCGGATACTCTGGGGTATTCCACCATACGGTGTCCTTGGAGTTTTTATCCATCACGATATATTTATCTTTTGGAGAACGACCGGTATAAATACCTGTCATTACGTTGATAGCACCCAGTTCAGTTTCCTGGCCTTTGTCATAACCTTCAAGACCCGGTTTGGTCTCTTCATTGAATAACACTTCGTAAGAAGGATTGTAAAGAATCTCGGTAGTACCGGTAATTCCATACTTTGTCAAATCTAAATTCGCCATTTTTATAAGATTTAAAATAGTATTATAATGATTGCTTCATCGATTAAATCGAGGGTTTTTCATCCGCTCTTTTTTTATCAGGTGCAAAATTAGCACTTTCTTCCTACAAAAAGAATTTAATAATGAAATATTTCTTTAATCATTCAGCTTTTAATCTTGTATAACATTAATGCCATTTCTACTTTACAAATTCAAAAAAAAGTTGTTCCTTTGCCTATCGAAAGAAAGAATCGTTGGTTTAATAGGATACGTATGAAGATTTACAACCTCAGTGAAGAAAATTCCGTACTCAATCAATTCGTGGCCGAACTCCGGGATATGGATATCCAGCAAGACCGGATGCGCTTTCGCCGAAACATCGAGCGCATCGGCGAAATCATGGCATACGAGATCAGCAAAACGTTGTCTTATTCGGCCAAGAAGGTGCAGACTCCTTTAGGGACTGCGACAATCAATACGTACGACGACCGGTTAGTCATCGCTACGGTATTCCGTGCCGGCCTCCCTCTGCAAAGCGGTTTCCTTCATTTCTTCGATCATGCCAATTGCGCTTTCGTTTCCGCCTTCCGCTATTACAAAGATATGGAGCACCGCGTTATCGACGTACAGATAGAATATATCGCAGCGCCGTTGCTGAACAATCACACGCTACTCCTTGTCGACCCGATGTTGGCCACAGGTGAAAGCATGGAATTGGCATGGAAGGCGTTCCTCACGAAAGGAACTCCGAAACGTTTACACATCGCCTGTGTGATTGCTAGCGTCGAGGGGGTGAAACACCTTCAGAAACTTTTTCAAAACGACGACGTCACGCTCTGGTGCGCAGCTGTCGATCCGGAACTGAACGAACACAAATATATCGTTCCGGGCTTAGGTGATGCCGGCGACTTAGCTTTCGGCGACAAGTTATAAATCCTAATTGGCAGAGTGAGATCGAACGGTTTGGAGCTCGCCAAAAACTTAGTAAAGATGAAACGAAATCGTTCATAGCCGATCCACTTACAGAGAAGTATCTTTCCGAATCAGTCGAAGGAGCTTCTCCACCGCTTCTTCCTGGGGGATATTCTTTTCCACACATACTTTCTTCCTGTAAAGACTGACTTTCCCCCGGCCGGCACCAACATAGCCGTAGTCGGCATCCGCCATTTCTCCGGGACCATTCACCACACACCCCATAATGCCTATCTTCAGTCCTCTCAGATGCGAAGTAGCCGCCCGAATTTTCGCGACGGTCTCTTCCAGATTATATAAAGTTCGTCCGCATCCCGGACAGGAGATATATTCCGTCTTGCTGATACGGAGCCGGCCACCCTGCAAAATGCCGAAAGCGATTTCATCTACCGCGCTACGCGGAACAACTCCCTGATTGAACAGGAACAAGCCGTCGCAAAGTCCGTCGATCATCAACACTCCCATATCGGCAGCCGCCTTAATCTGCAAATCTTCCGCTTCTTGTTCCCGATAATGCTGGAAAAATACGACCGGATTCGTCAACCCCTCGTTCATCAGTTCATGAACCAGCGCACGGAATTCGCCCACTCGGTTCGGGTGATCGCTCTGCGCGATAATCACCACCTCCCGATGGCGGCGCAATGCGGCCAACACCTCCTCGCCAAGAGCCATATAGGACAAGAACAGGAACTTCAAGTCGGCCGTACAGTAATGCAATGCGATTAGATGGTCGGGAGTAAAAGCCGGATATACCTGTGGCCGATCAGGTGGCCAACCGTCGGCGTCTACGATCGCAGAAACAGTTTCGTCCCGATCGGCCGGCAATTGCCGACCATAATAGATATAGTCGGGTCGGAAAGATGCGTGAAACTCACGGCGATCACCTGCTATCCGCTCCGAAATAACAACAGGTTGTCGATCGCCTCCGATGTCCTGCACTGGTATCGTTTTCCTTCGGGAAGGATTCAGATAATCGAAAGCGTCCGCCTCTTTGGCAGGGATATAAGGATGTCCTTCTCTGCCGACCATATAGTCGCGCAACTTGAGGGCGACGGGGATTTCCGCTTCGGGAGCTTCGCTGAGCGAAACCCGGATGGTATCTCCCAAGCCGTCGGCCAAGAGCGCTCCGATGCCGACGGCCGACTTAATCCGCCCGTCTTCTCCGCTGCCTGCCTCCGTCACACCCAAATGCAAAGGGAAGTGCATTCCCTCTTCCTCCATCCGTTTGACCAACAATCGGACGGTACGTACCATAATTACCGTATTCGAGGCCTTGATAGAGACGACCACCTCCTCGAAATGCGCTTCGACAAAAATACGCAGAAACTCCATGCACGACTCTACCATGCCGGCCGGCGTATCGCCGTAGCGAGACAGGATCCGGTCAGACAAGGAACCGTGGTTTACCCCAATACGCACGGCCGTACGGTTCTCCTTGCACAAGCGGATGAAGAAGAGCAATCGAGTGCGGATTTTTTCGATTTCCCGGGCGTATTCTTCATCCGTATAGTCCAACCGTTTGAACGTACGTCCCGGATCCACATAGTTACCGGGATTGATGCGGACGGCTTCGGCATAATGAGCGGCGACCTCCGCCACATGGGGATTGAAGTGTACATCAGCGATTAGCGGCGTATCATATCCTGCCGCCCGAATGCCAGCATTGATCTGCTTCAAATTCTCCGCTTCCCGCGTCCCCTGTGCGGTAAGGCGCACATAATCGCCGCCCGCTTCAATAATCCGGACAGCCTGCCGCACGCAAGCGGCCGTATCCATCGTCGACCTATTTGTCATACTTTGAATACGGATCGGGTGTTCCCCTCCTAAAGGGGCAGCTCCCACACGTACTTCCAAAGATTTCCGTCGCGCATAATTGAAGAGATCGATCATTTCAATCAGTTCGTTTTATAACTGTATCTCACTTCTTCCAGCTCGGCGTTCGCTTTCTCGATTTTCTGTTTCAGGCCGTCCTTATACGCAGCGAATTTCTTCGCCAATTCCGCATCCGACAAGGCCAACATCTGGACGGAGAGAATGGCTGCATTCATGGCGCCGTCAATAGCGACCGTTGCCACAGGAATACCGGGAGGCATCTGAAGGATGGAATAAAGCGCGTCGACGCCGTTCAGTGCCGATCCTCTGATAGGGACCCCGATAACCGGCAAGATGGTATTGGCGGCGATCACTCCAGGGAGGGCGGCCGCCATGCCGGCCCCGGCGATAATCACTTTCAGTCCGCGTCCCGCCGCATTCTTCGCAAAGCTTTCCACCGCTTCGGGAGTGCGATGGGCGGAAAGCGCATTGAGCTCGAAAGGAATCTGCATCTCGTCCAGCAGTTTGGCAGCTTTCTCCATAATCGTGAGATCGGAAGTACTGCCCATAATGATACTTACAAGAGGTTTCATCAATATCTATCCGTTATGTGCAAACAAGCAAATATGTCAAAATTAAAGTTCACACGAACAGCTAACTTCGAGAGCTACTCGTGAGATCGTTTTTAAACTGTCGTCGCTTTGAGGGAGCTGTCACAGAGTGATCGAAGAGTTGAAATCCCAAAGCGACTACACCGAAAGCTTCATTTTGACACGGTCTCTTGTCCGCACAGGTCATGGCTTCATTCATTTCTCGCCGACGACGGCTTTATAAGCTTCCACATTCAGCAACTCGTCCACATCGGCCAAGTTATCGGGTTTGATCTTGATCAGCCAGCCTTCCCCGTAAGGATCTTTATTCACCAGTTCCGGCTGATCAACCAACCTTTCATTCTGTTCCAACACTTCGCCGCCTATGGGAAGGAACAGGTCAGACACGGTTTTAACCACTTCGATCGTACCGAACGTCTCTCCTTTTTTCAACGTTTCACCGACGGTCGGGATATCCACGAAAACGATGTCGCCCAATTGTGCTTGGGCATAATCGGTAATACCTACGTAAGCTATCTCACCCTCCACGCGAATCCATTCGTGTTCCTGAGTGTAACGCACATTGTTCGGAAAATTCATAATGTTTCAAATTAATAAGGTTAGTATTTAGTTTTTCAAATAAACAAAATTCCGATGATACCGCAAAACAAACCGGTCATAAATCCTAATAAAATTTCCCATAAAGAATGTTCGACAAGGATCATACGGGCTGTGCCCAACATACCCGATAACAGGATAAAGAAACTCAGCCAGCCTATGGGATTGAAGTTAAACAGCATGCAATAGGAGACAATGCCTCCCACCATCAGTCCACCGCTGGCTACATGCACGCTGATCTTCCAGCGGAAGTTGATCAGCGTACAGCAGATCATGCATAATAACGAGGCCATGATGATGCCCGTCATATAACGCGGCAAATGCATCCGATACATGGCTATGAGACAGGTCACATAACTGACGATGGTCAATATGTAGGGGACGTATCGCCGCTCTCTACGGGATAATGTGCGGATCCCCCATCCGTTTATCTTTTGGAACAGATAAATGGCCGTTACGGGAATGACCAGCGTAAAGCTTCCCACAATGCTTATGACCTGTAACCGGTAATTGATAGGTATGATACGCAGATAAGTACAAAACAGCAGCAGGCAGAATGCGAGCAAAGGGATCAGAAATGGCATAAAGACCACCGAGATAGCACGGGCACAGCCATTGAGCCAGTTGAACTTTCGTTTTCGGTCAGCGAATATGTATAACTCTTTCCGTTCCATGTTCAATTTCTCCGCAACCGGGCGATAGGGATGTTCAATTGCAAACGGTATTTGGCCACGGTACGACGGGCGACAGGATATCCTTTCTCCTGGAGCGATGCAGCCAATTCGTCATCGGTTAAGGGAGCGGTCTTATCTTCCTCGTCCACACATTCCTGAAGTATTCGCTTTATTTCGTACGAAGAGAGTTTTTCGTCGTCCGCTTCGTTTCGTTTGAATCCCGTTATAAAAAAGAACTTCAGCGGGAAGAGACCGAAGTTGGTCTGCGCATATTTGCTGTTGCTCACTCGGGATACCGTCGAGATGTCCAACTTCGCCAATTCGGCCACATCTTTCAGGATCATGGGTTTCAGCGAAGACTCGTCACCCGTTTGGAAAAACGCCTTTTGAATCTTTACGATGGCATTCATGGTCACCATCAAAGTATGTTGACGCTGTTTGATGGCGTTAATGAAACCTTGGGCTGCATCCACTTTTTGTTTCAGGAAAAGGAAAGCATCGTTGGCCGACTTGCTTTGATTCTCTTTGTTTCGAACCTGTTCATCGAGCATCTGCGAGAATTCCCGGCTCAACCTGAGTGCCGGCACATTCCAATTATTCAGGCTTACCGTCACCGTACCGTCTTCCTGCGTTTCCACGATAAAGTCCGGCACGATTTGCTGAAAATTCTTTCCTATCGCTTCGCCTAAAGAGCTGCCCGGACGAGGGTTGAGCTTCACCAATTCGGAAACGGCCTTGGCGTATGTTTCTTCGGAAAT
This sequence comes from Phocaeicola abscessus CCUG 55929, assembly GCF_000312445.1. Lineage (GTDB taxonomy): Bacteria > Bacteroidota > Bacteroidia > Bacteroidales > Bacteroidaceae > Phocaeicola > Phocaeicola abscessus. Next base: position 67,585 of record NZ_HE997182.1, read on the forward strand.
GCCCAAGCGTTGCATCACCTTATCCTTGTTTTTCCGAGTGAAGTCTTCCAGACATTTTTCGACGATATTCAGTTCCACCTTTTTGAGAGGTGAGTCCGGCTTCCGTCGGATCTGCAACAACAAGCATTCCTGCAGACTTCGCGCACCGATCCCCGCCGGATCGAATCCTTGTATCACGGCCAAACTATGCCGCAATTCGTCCTCCGTAGCGTCTATACCCTGATAAATAGCCATCTCTTCCGCAATAGTTGAGAGCGGTTTCCGCAACAGCCCGTCGTCGTCGAGCGAACCGATCAGATATTCGGCCATACTCCTCGCCTTATCCGGAAGATTTTGCATAGCCAGCTGATCCTTCAGCTCGTCATAGAAAGAGACGGTATCGGAGAAAGGGATTTCTTCCATCGTTTCTCCTCTGCTTCGGTTATGTTCCTGTAGTTTATAATCGGGGATATCGTCTTCCGAGGGATAATCGCCCAACGAGAGATCCTCGTCCGACCCCGCAGAAGGGTTTTCGTTATTCTCTTCCGTCGGTTCGCTTCCGCCGTAGCCTTCCGGTTCATAGTCCCCGTTTCCCGCATCGTCCGCCGACTTATCGACCGTTTCCAAGGCAGGGTTATCGAGAATCTCCGTTTGGATTCGCTCCTCGAGTTCCTGTTTAGGCAATTCCAAGAGCTTTACCACCAGGATTTGTTGCGGCGATAAAGTCTGGGTTTGCTGCAAAGCCTGCGTTTGTATTTGACTCGATTTCTGCGGCATAGCGATCGTTTTCCACACACAAAATTAGTTATTATTCCGATAACACCCGTTCTTTTCAAAGAATATTTCTTCAGTACTTGAAACTGCTACCGCCAAGGAATTCGCGCAATAAGGAAGTCGGCGGTATTTCCCGACTGGGGATGGACGTGACATAACTCAAAAACCTGCGCAAGCGGTAAGCCTCCGAATATTCTGGACGATTCTCGGGCACCTTCCTCAATATCGGTTCCGCCACATCTTTTATCACGGCCAACTCGAACAACAAGGCGGAATTAAACATCGCATCCGCATTTTCCTGATGGGGGAAGATCCATTTATCCTCGCCGTCCCGTACGCTTTGCCAGCGGCTGATCGTTTCTTCCGCCGAATAGTTGCGGTATTTATAATCCCGCACAATACGCCGGAGCAAGCGGTTATCGGTGGTAGGTATGTAATTGTGTTCATCCAGCTGAATAGTGGTCAAGGCCGACACATAGATCTTGAACTTGCATTCTTCGGGGATGTGCGGGGTGAGTTCAGGGTTCAAGGCGTGGATGCCTTCCAAGATCAGGATCGTGTTTTGATCCAACTTCATCTTCCTGTCGACTTCCCGTTTGCCGGTTGTGAAGTTATACTTGGGCAGAACGACTTCTTTCCCGTCTAACAGTTCCGTCAACTGCCGGTTGAAATAGTTCAGGTCTAAGGCGTAGAGCGATTCGAAGTCGTATTCGCCGTTTCGGTCTTTCGGCGTACGCGCTCTCTCCAAGAAATAATTATCCAGCGAGACGGGATAAGGTATCAGTCCATTCGCCATCAGCTGGATGCTCAAGCGCTTGCTGAATGTCGTCTTCCCTGAAGACGAAGGGCCGGAGATGAGTACGACCCGGACGCGACGCTCGCCCTGATAACGGCGGAAGATCTCGTCGGCGATATTGGAGATTTTCTTCTCCTGCAACGCTTCGGATACTTTGATCAGATCCGAAATATACCCCTTCCGGGTAGCTACGTTAAAATCGCCGACGGTCGAAATTCCCATGATTCTGTTCCAGTGCCGGAATTCTTTGAACACTTCGAGCATCTTCTCCTGTTTCACCATCTCTTCCAATTCGGCAGGATTCGAGCGCTTGGGCACGCGGATCAGCATGCCGTCATAGTACTTTACGATATCGAAGTTACGAATATATCCGGTGCTCGGGAGCAGGCATCCGTAATAATAGTCCACGCTTTCGCCCAACGTATAATAATAGGAATAGAGGTTACCGGCAGTTTCCAACAATCGAACCTTATCCTCCCGCCCTTTCTTCCTAAACAGGTCGACCACCTCTTCGGTGCACGCTTCATAGCGGTGAAAGGGAAGGTCTTCGTCGATGATCTCCTGCATCCGATTCTTGATGCGGATCACGTCGTCCAGTCCGATTTCTCTACCGATGACCAGCCGACAATAATAGCCTTTCGAGACGGGGTGTTCGAGCACGAAATCGCCCTTGGGATATAAATCCTCGATCGCTTTGCATACGACGAAGCACAAAGACCGCACATAGGTGCGCATGGCGGAAGCGGAGGTCAGATCCAGGAATTCCACATCCTTATTGCTAAAAACGCGATACTTCAAGCCTTCCACCTTATTGTTCACCTTGGCACTTATCGGACCATAAGGCATGGCCAACTTAAATCCACGATAAATATCCAAAAGAGTGCTTCCGAATGGAAATTCTTTGGAAATATTAGTATTTTTGCACCGAATTTGTAACATTTGTTCCATCGAAATATCGATTTTGAGTTTTCGGGGTTTAAAGGTACACATAAATGTGACAAGTCTTTGATTTACGCATCATAAATTAGATTAAATATGTCGTTTTGGATTATTTTTAAACTCATCGGTTCGCTGGCCCTGCTGATGTACGGTATGAAATCGATGAGCGAGAGTTTGCAGAAGATGGCGGGCAGCCAATTACGCCATGTGCTGCAAAAGATGACTACCAATCGCTTGACGGGAATGCTGACGGGTACCTTCGTGACCGCCGCCGTGCAATCCTCCACCGCCACCACCGTGATGACCGTTTCTTTCGTCAATGCAGGTCTGCTTTCCTTGACACAGGCCATTTCAGTCGTCATGGGAGCGAACATCGGAACCACGCTGACCGCCTGGATCATGAGCGCCGGGTTCTCATTCAACATTACGGATTTCGTTTATCCCACTTTCTTCATCGCCATCATTCTCTGTTATACGAAAAAACAAAAGAGTCTCGGCGATTTTTTATTCGGCATCGCTTTCATGTTTCTGGGTTTGGGTACGTTGCGCCAAACAGGCATCGACATGCACCTTTCGGAGAACCAGGCCGTCCTTCACTTCTTTTCGCTGTTCAATCCGGAGAGCTTCCTGACTACGCTCATCTTCCTCCTCATCGGCAGTATCATGACGATGGGCGTTCAGTCTTCGGCCGCCATCATGGCCATTACCATGATCCTCTGCTCGAGCGGCGTGCTTCCCATCTATCAAGGCATTGCACTGGTGATGGGCGAGAATATCGGGACGACCGTCACCTCGAACATCGTCGCCCTAACGGCCAATACGCCGGCCCGGCGCGCAGCGCTGGCCCACATGTTCTTCAACCTGTTCGGCGTGCTTTGGGTGTTGTGCCTGTTCCATCCGTTCGTGGATATGGTCTGCGGCTTCGTGGGATATGACGAGACCATGACCAAGTCGGCCCCCGATTTCCTGGCGAATGCCTCCAAGCTCTCGTTCGTGCTGGCCGCCTTCCACACCTCTTTCAACGTAGCGAATACGGGCATTCTGATCTGGTTCATCCCGCAGATCGAAAAGTTGGTCTGCAAAATCATCAAACCTAAAAAGACGGACGAAGAAGAAGACTTCCGCCTGCACTTCATCAGCAGTGGATTCTTAGAAACCCCCGAGCTCTCCGTATTGGAAGCACAAAAGGAGACCATGAATTTCGCCCGACGCATCCACCGCATGTTCGGCTTCGTAATGCAACTGATCGAAATCAAAGACGGCACGCAATTCGTAAAACTGTTCTCGCGCATCGAGAAGTACGAGAATATCGCCGACAGTATGGAAATAGAAATCGCCAAGTATTTGGATAACGTCAGCAATGCGCACTTGAGTCCCGAAACGAAGGGGAAAATCCGTGCCATGCTCCGCGAAATTTCCGAAATCGAAAGCATCGGAGACAGTTGCTACAATCTTGCCCGAACGATCAATCACAAACATAACGGCGACGAAGATTTCACCGAGCAGCAATACCGGCATATCCGCCACATGTTCGACCTGACCAACGAGGCGCTGGCGCAAATGAACGCATTGATCGCAGATCCGCATACGACCGACGTGAACGTGACCTTCAACTTAGAGAACGAAATCAATAACTTCAGGGATCAGCTGAAGAATCAGAACATCACGGACATCAACAACCGATATTACGATTATCAGACGGGCGTCTACTACATGGATATCATCAACGAGTGCGAAAAGTTAGGAGATTACGTGGTCAACGTGGTAGAAGCCCGCACCAACACCAAGGAGAGGAAAGAGTAAACGCATCTCGTCAGGCTCCCGGAAGATGACTGTCGTATATCCTCTTATTCACAGGAAAGTTTTCACCGATAATGATGAGGCGATACGGGATAGGTTAAAGTCATATCTTGCTCTCATCACTCGAGTCCAAAAGTACGACATACATAGGATAAAGCCTTTTGCAACAAAAACGTATTCAGCCCGCAAAATATCACTACCTTTCGGACGGCATCGTAGAGGTTCCGAACCCCGTCGGATACGTTGGATAACCTCAAATTCGACGTTCCAAACCCCGTCGGATACGTTGGGAAACCTCAAATTCGACGTTCCAAACCCCGCCGGATACGTTGGGCAACCTCAAATTCGACGTTCCGAACCCCGCCGGATACGTTGGGAAACCTCAAATTCGACGTTCCAAACCCCGCCGGATACGTTGGGCAACCTCAAATTCGACGTTCCGAACCCCGCCGGATACGTTGGGCAACCTCAAATTCGACGTTCGGAACGTATCCGGACAGGTTGCATAACCTATCCGACGGGATAAACAACCGGGCCGGCGGGGTCCCGGACGTATCTGGCTACGTTGTGGACGTATCCGGCTACGTTGTGCGACGTATCCGGAAGCGAATTCTATCTGACGACTTGCTTTGCAGGAGGGTGGGGGAAAGAGATCTTAAAGCGGGTGATCCCGTCGGGATAGGTTTTGAGCGAAAACGTGCAGCGATGCTTGATCAGGACTTCGCGGATGAAGAGCAACCCGATTCCCTGCCCGTTGGGTTTGGTGGAAAAGAAAGGGGAAAAAAGTTTCGACTCCGTCTCCGGAGCGATACCCTTGCCGTTGTCGGCAATTTCCAGCACGGGCGGGTCGGCGGAGGTAGTCATGCGGATGCGGCCGTCGCGGCGCCCGGCCTCCTCGATGCTCTCGACGGCATTCTTGAGGATATTGACCACGACTTGTTCGAAGAGCGACCTGTCCAGTTCGACCTGCAACGTTTGGGGTGGTGAAAGGTGCATGTCCAGCCCGATGTGTCGGTTGGCGCAAACGGTTTCCATAAAATGCTTGCAGGCCTCCACACACTCGTTCAGGTCCGCCCGCCGCAGGATAGGGTCGGGGATCTTCACCACGTCGGCGAAGGCGGTAATGAAGCGGCTCATGCTCATGCAGCGATTGGAACAGACGTGCATCCCTTCGACGAGGTCTTGCGTGCCGTCCCTCGTTTGCAGTTCGTCGCCGACCGACTCGAGGATGGAAGTTACGCCAGCCACGGTATTGTTCACCTCGTGCGAGATCAGCCGGATCACTTTTTCGTACGCCTTCTTTTCGGCTTTCATCACCTCGTCGGTCAGGCTTTCTATCAAAATAAACGGATGGGCAAAGCCTCGATCCAGAAACGCCAGCGAGGAACAACGATAAATCAGGGAGTTGCTCAGGCGGACGGTACGGGCATGGTTCCGACCGATCCGCTCGATCTCCCGGGCCAAAGGCGAGGTTACCTCCGCCAGGGTCTTGCCTGCGAGTTGCTCGAAAGAAGCTGCTCCGAGAAAACGCAACGCCGCCTCGTTCGCCAGGGTGATATGCCCGTCGAAGTCTTCGATGACCACGCCCATGGGCGAGGCATCGATCAACAAGTTCAGAAACCGATGCTGTTCCGAGATCCTTAACTTTTCGTCTTTCAGCCGGTCCATCATCCGGTTAAAGAGGTCGACGATGCGATCGCTCTCGTACTGCCCGACAGGAGCCAACCGGGTGGAGAAGTCCTGCACACTGAGCAGTTCCATGCCGCTGCTGATGGTGTCGAGCGGTTTGAGCACCTTCCCATAGAAATAGGTCAAATACATGAGCACGAGTACGATAAATACCTCTACGAGGTAAAACAGCACGTTATGAGCCTCGAAAGAAAGCACACAGACAATCGCCAAAAGCACGACGATCATCAGCGCCAGGAGGTAAAAGAGGTATTTGAGTCTCATCGTTTCAAACCTGCGAATCATCGATACGGATACCATACTTTTCCAAGCGGCGATACAATGCCTGACGACTGATACCCAAGGCTGACGCTACTCGCGTGATATTATTGCGGTAAAGCTGCAGGGCTTGCAGGATGGTCTGTTTCTCTACTTCTTCCAAGTTCATGCGATTCGCGTTCTTTTCCGTTTGCGAAAAAGTGTCTACCTGCTGCTGCGCTTCGAAATCGGAAGCCTCCAATCGGTTCTTGGCAGTTATCAGCAAGGTGCGCTCGACCAGGTTTTTCAATTCGCGGACATTGCCGGGGTACGGCAGGCGGGCGAGGTAGGCTATGGCTTCTGCCGTCACCTCGACCGGCGGCAAGCCGTTTTCTCTGCACTGCCGCTTTACAAAATAGTCGATGAGCAAGGGGATATCACTTTTCCTTTCCCGCAACGCGGGCAGATGCACGGTGATCAAGTTGATGCGATAGTATAAATCTTCGCGGAAGGCGTGCTCCCGAATCATTTGCACCAAGTCGGCATTGGTCGCGCAAATCACCCTGACGTCCACTTTCCGAGGGCGGCTATCGCCCAACACTTCGAAGGTCTGTTCCTGCAGCACGCGAAGCAACTTCACCTGACAGCCGATATCCAGTTCTCCTATTTCATCCAGGAAGATGGTGCCTTTATCCGCCATTTCAAACCGTCCTTTGCGGTCGGCAACGGCATCGGTGAAAGCGCCTTTCCGATGTCCGAACATCTCGCTCTCGAACAAGGTCTGCGAAATACCTCCCAGATTCACTTTCACGAAAGGTTTTCCCGTTCTCCGGCTGTTCCTGTGGATGATCTCCGCTATCAGTTCCTTGCCGGTTCCGCTCTCTCCCGTGATCAAGACGGAAGCATCGGTTTTCGCAATCCGTCTGACGGTAGCCAGCACGTTCAGCAAAGTTTTGCTCTTGCCGATCATCCGGCTTCTGTCCCAGATATCGTCGTCGGCCTTTTCTTCCGTTTCCTGTCGGGCGGCCGTCAGCTCGAGCGCCGTTTCTATCCGTTGCATCAGACCGGCATTGTTCCACGGTTTGGTAACGAAGTCGAACGCGCCGGCTCGCATTCCTTTTACGGCGAGGTTGATGCTTCCCCACGCCGTCATCAGCATGACCGGCACGTCAGGTCGGAACAGCTTGACCTGCTTCAATAAAGTCAACCCTTCCTCCCCGTCGGTAGAGAGCGAAAAGTTCATATCCATCAGGATCAGCTGCAATGCTTCCGCCCGGATTATGGCCATCGCTTCGCGAGGACCGGTGGCAGTCTTGGGTTCGTATCCGGCTCTTTTCAGCATCAAAGACAGAGAAGAGCGGATGGCGCTATCATCGTCGATTATCAATATCATTTTCACAAAGATATAATGTTTTTACTTAACGAAGGAGATAAATTCGTCACCCTCGGATTATTTTCTCAAAGTCGACCTCGATGTCCGTACGGCGTTCGAAGTCCCACAGCGTCAAACTTCGCAACTGATAATAATAATACCAGTAATAAAACAGCTGGGTGATATGCTGTTGGCGGGCTTCGTCTTTCTTGATTTGCGAATCGTTCAGATCCAGTGTCGAGATCTTGCCTATCAGGAAGGTTTTCACATTCGTATCGTATCTTTTCTTGGCGATATGATCCGAGAGGTCTGCGATGTCGAGCTGTATTCGTTGATTATTATACCGTTCCACCAAGATGAACAGGTTTTGGCTGAAATTCATCGTCTCCTGTTGCAGCTTGCTTTGAGTTACTTGTCGGTTGCTTTCGGCCATTTTTACACTTCCTTTCTTCTTTCCCCAGTCGAGGATAGGGATCTTCACTCCCACTTCGACCACCCGATTCGACTTCAATCCTCGGTAAACATCTGCCAAAGAACGATCCGTCCCCGTCAGGCCGACTTGTGCATAGAGCGTCATCTGCCTCCGATTTCCTTTCGCCTTGGCTACTTCATAATCGGCTTCCATTTGTCGGCGTCGGATATTCAAGGCGAACGAATTGTTGGCAAGCGCCTTATTCAACACTTCGTCGTAGCTTAACATCACGTCGGGAATGGCTTCGGGAAGAACGGGCTCGAGCTCTTCCCCTTCTCCTATCGCGAGGAAGGAGCGAAGCTTGAACATGTGGCTCTTCAAGTTGCTTTCATTGTCCGTCAACGTCGATTTAGCCGTTAATACGTTCAACTGAAGCTGCAATAAATCGTTTTCGCTGATCTGTCCCATCTCTCGTTTCACCTTTGCAATCTCATAGAGTTTCTCGGCGTTGGTCAGGTTCTGTTTGCAGATGATCACCTTCTCCTTGGCCAGCAATAAATCGAAAAAGCCGGTTATCGTGGCCATCGTCACCTTTTCCGTGGCAGAAAGAAAAGCCGCCTTCGCCTCCTTATATCGCACCGGTTCTATTCGCCGGTTCCACTTCACGGTATTTACGCCGAAGATGGGCTGATCCAGTCTGACAGCGACTGGGATCGACATATAACTTTCGGCTTTCTTCCCGCCGAACAGCTTCAAGTAATCCAGCGAAGTATTCAAGGAGAGCGTTCCGCCCGTCAGCCAAATATGTTGGTCGATGCTCAGGTTTCCTTTCAGTTGCATGTAATCGTTTCTCAGATACTTATAGTCTCCGTTTTCCTGTTGATACGCGTCGTAGTTCTTATGATAACTGGGAATCGTACTGTCGAAATTCACTTCCGGCAACAAATTCGCCCGATAGGTACGGTATTCCCAATAAGCCGTTTTCAGTTCGTTCAGGGCGACGAGCGCATCCACGCTCTGCATCCTTGCCAAACGGATCGCTTCGGCAAGCGTGATCAGCCGGACGGTGGTTCCGCTCTGAGCGTTTGCGCTCAGTATCGTCCCTGTCAACCAAATAAAAAGCAATCGTTTCATACTATTCTATTTGTCGCCCGTCGAAGAAACGAATCGTACGATCGGTCTGTTTTGCCTGAGCTTCGTTGTGCGTCACCATCACGACCGTCCTCCCGTCTTCCTTATTCAACTGATGCAATAAATCCATGATTTCGCCGCCCTTCTTCGAATCCAGATTTCCCGTCGGTTCGTCGGCCAAGATGATCTCCGGATTACCGACAATCGCTCTCGCTATCGCCACTCGTTGACACTGTCCACCGGAGAGTTGCGAGGGCATGTGATGCATTCGATGATTCAGGCCGACCCGATCCAGCACCTCTTTCGCCAATTTCCTCCGTTCGGAATTACTCATATTCCGGTAAAGCAACGGCACGATCACATTGTCCAATACATTCAACGTATTGATCAGATGGAAAGATTGAAAGACAAATCCTAACTTCTCATTACGGAAAGCCGCCAACTCCTTGTCTTTCATAGAGAAAGTATCAATCCCGTCGATGGTAACGGTGCCTGAGGTAGGCAGGTCCAATAAACCCATGATATTCAACAGGGTCGACTTCCCGCAGCCCGAAGGTCCCATGACGCTGAGGAATTCTCCTTTCTCCACTTCCAAATTGACATTTTCCAACGCTTGAGTTTCTATTTCTTTGGTACGATATATTTTATTGATACCGGTCAGTTTTATGGTTTTCATCCTTATAATTATAATTAGTTCATACCTGTTGTTTATTTTATTCGTCACGCAAAGCTTCCGTCGGTCGGATACGGCTGATCCGCCTCGCCGGGATGAAAATCCCGATAAGCACGACGGTTAACATCGCAATATAAACCGCTGCCGAAACAATCATAAAATGTTGAGGGAAGCTTTCGATCCAGCAAGGATCCGTCGCAACCCAATAATCCTTATACAGCCCCTCGCTCAAGGCGTACTGCAAGTAGATCAGACACCCTAAGATAACGGCGACGGTAGTCAATACGGCTCCTTCGCCCATGAGCATCTTCACGATCTTGGCAGGCGTCGCTCCATACGAAAGCATTACGCCGACATCTTCTTTCCGGATTTTCGTCTGCAACCAGAACGTACCGATTACTCCCAAGCACAGATTCATCAGGAAGAAAATCGTCAAGCACCGCCGCATCATGACAGAGGCATCGGTAATTCTCCTCTCCCGCTGCCTGATCAGCTCCGGATAGCTCACGATGGAACGGACATACAAGTTGCCCGAACGAAGCCTCGCCATCTCTTTCTCGCGGAAATCTTCCATGTATTGTTTCAAACTGACTCCTTCTTTTACCCGAACCAAGATTTTTATTTTGTCCGGATCCTTCCCATCTTCCTGATCGTCATAAATCTTGAAAGCGATAGGGGAGAAACGGCGGTAGCTATACATTTTAATATCCTTTACCACCCCTTTCACTTCAATGAATGTGGTAGAGTCAATACCTCCCCGACTCGTTTTCAGAAACCGCATCCGGCTCCGGTTATCGCCGAAATACATCTTCGCCATATTTTCCGTAATAATCATCTCATCTCCGCCAAGCGACATCTTGTCCAATTCGTTCGTATCGTAACCGTCGGCAGCCCGAATGCCGAAAGCCTTCAAATAATTGTGCCCCGGCATGAAAAGCATCATAGCCACACTGCCTTTTTTCGTCGTATCGACGGCCGAGACATATCCGCTGTTGATATTTCCTTCCGAACCAGGATAAGCAAAGCCTATCAACGGGGCTGCAGCCTCCACGTTCGGCAGTTTCTCCGTGAGGCTTAACAGCCGCAGAAAGTCGTCGCGTACGGTAGAATCTCCCTCCGCCGTATATTGAGAAGATCCCTTCGGGTAGAGCGACAAAAGGACCTGGCAAAGCCTGTCCGTATCATAACCCATCGGCTGATTGAAAACATAGCTCATCACGATGGTCGGATCGAAGATCACCCACGAGATGACAGTCACTAACACCAATTCGGCAAACAACCAAGCATTCCGACGTCGGCGCGCCCACAATTTTTTTAATATCAATCTAAACATCGTCCTCTCTCCCCCTTTCTATCGCTTCTCGTTTAAAGCATTCACAATCGGTTTCCGCAAGGCATGCCATGCAGGAATTGCTGCCGACAGCATATTTATCATGAAACACACCACCAATACGCAGATAAAAACCGTCGGAGAGAAAAACATTTCGCCGGTCACCGTCAGATCTACTCCTTCCGGAAACGAATTCCATTTGTCAAACAGACCGAAAATCCAATTGCGCCCCGCATACAAGACGATCCACGAAAGTACCATGCCAAGCATCCCGCCGCACAAAGTTAATACCAGGTTTTCCCCGATCACCTGACGGAACAAAGCCTTCCTGTCGGCTCCGAAAGATTTTCGAACCCCCATTTCCGGCAGGCGTTCCTCCATCCGACTCGAAATCATGCCGCTCAAATTAACAGCCGGAACGATAAGCAGCGCCAAGAAAATCAGAAAGAATCGACGGAATATTTTCCCATAGGAAGGATTGTATTCTCCGGTCACCGACAATCCTTGAACCACCTTATCGAAATGGTCGGACAAACCTCTGTAATCAACCCTCCATTCGCTTTTATGCACTTGGTTGACATGCTTGAACAATGTCTGCAGCTCTTCATCCAACGCCTTCGCCTGTCTATCCGACTCGACCATGAATACCAGACGGAAAGAGCCCAAATAATCATAGGTCCAAGTAGTTTCATAACCGTCATCCGTCGTATAAGGCAGATACACTTCGGCATAAGAATCCGTCAAGGGAGAAGCGCTTTTCACGACACCGCAAACCCGGTAATCCACATAATCGATCTTCACGCTTTTCCTGACGACCTCTCGCTCGGTATCGAACAGTTTTCGGGCAAAGGCATCGGTGACGACGACTTGACGAATCCCGCTTTCGAAATCGGCTTGCAAAAAAGGAGCTCCCTCCAAAAACTTAAACTCGTAGATCTTGAAGTAGGCCGGATCAACCATCCGGAAATTCAGCTTGAAATCTCCGGTATTATCGGTTGGTTGCACCCACTTGTCGCCCTCGACAGCATTAGCGCTGACAGCCGCCGCATTTTTCAGCGGATAGAACCATTCCTTCAACGCTAAATAAGAGACGTTCGACTGATAGGAATTTTCATCCGGCGTTATCAGTCTCATATTTGGCAGATACAAGGTCTTTCCCCGATGATATTCCGGGTAAATCGGGGCGAGCTTCACATAATGGACTACCACTATCACCAGCGTAAAACAGATAGCCAACGCCGTTCCTATCATATAGAGCATGCTGAACAGCGGATTTTGTTTCAGCAATTGAATCGCTTGCTTTACATCATATTTCCACATGTTATTTCAGTTTTAATATAGTTTTCGTTCCGTATTCTCTCATATCGCTGACGACGACTTTTTCGCCGGGACGAATCCCTCCCAACACTTCCACATACTCGAAGTTGCAGTCGCCCAACGTAACTCGACGTCTTACCAATTCATTGTCGCCGTTGAGTACAAAAAGCTGATAATCTTTCGCTCCGTCGTAATAGGGTCCGTTAGCGATGCGGATCACCTCCTCCTTTATCGCATTCATTACGTATACGTCCACTTTCGATCCGGAACGAAGAGCTACGTTGTTATTTTCCGTCAGTTGCACAGTGAATGAGATGACACCATTCCTGCTGATAGGAGTGATGCTGCTGATAATGCCTTCCATTTTCTTATTCCCGATCTTAACGATGGTTTTCCCTCCGGAACAAACGCGGTCGCTATACCCGTCGGAAATTTCCGCATCCACTCGGAAACGGCTTAAGTCGGAAACCACGGCTACTCGATGGCCTTGTCCGACCTGCGCGCCGACTTGATTATTGATAAAAGTAAGAATCCCTTTTCTCGGCGAACGGATCTGAGCATCTTCGAGAATGCGTTTCTTTTCTATCATGCTCTTGGCAGATATGTTTCGTTCCAATTCCTTCACCTGCAATTCGGCCGCTTTTACTTTCCGTTCGTTTTCCAATCGCAGAAGTAACTGTCGCAATTCCAACCTCCCCGTATTATAGGCCAATTCCGCCTGATACACTTTATCGTGAGTTCCCGATCCCAAGCTATCCAAATAACGTTCATTACGCAAATCCACCTCCAACCGATTGAGTTTCATCTGCTCCACCTCTACTTTCATGGCCAGGTCGTTCAAGTAAGTTTGATTATTTACTTTCAACTGTTCCAATTCATAGTATTTCATCCGTTCCTGATCCTGCAATTTCCGAAAATCCGTCTCGGTGCTTTGCAAATCCAATTTTAAAATCGGAGTACCGATTTCCACGCTGTCGCCGCCTCTTTTATATACTTCCAGAATACGGGTATCGATCGGGGAATTGATGATTTCTTCCATCGCCGGAACGATTTTTCCCAACGCTGTCACACTGACTTCGATGGTCCCTCTGTCGGCCGTACAAATCTTGAGATCTTCCCTCTTTACACTGCTTCGCATCAACCATGAGAAAAGGAAAATAAACAGGAATATGCCACCGCTTATCGAACCGTATTTGACAAACTTCTTGTTTCGTTCTTTTTGCCGTTCCTGGTCTGTTAGCTTTCTATCCATGATTAGCCATCTTTCCGTTATACTCTGCCTATAGAACAATACCCGTACCAATGGGTTAATCCGCTGATTATGAGCCAGGAAAATAAAAACGAAGGCGTCCGCAATCGGACGCCTTCGTTACAAACGGACAATCCGTTTTAGTACTTGCGCATCAAAACAGGGTGGATTTGCTTACTTCCTTCTCCGAAAGGTTCCGGATAGTCGCTTCGACGTCAATATTAGAAAATCGATTCTTCCGTCTCGGTGGTAAGCAGTTCCAATGCTTTCATTCCCATGACGGAATTACCTTTGGTATTCAAGCGAGGACTCCAGACAGCTACGGAATACCGCATCGGGTAAATCGCGGCAATACCACCGCCAACGCCGCTCTTGCCCGGTAAGCCGACCAGATAAGAAAACTCGCCGGCCTCATCGTAAAAGCCGCAAGTCTGCATAATCGCATTCATCCGTTTCACCTGCGAAGCCGTAAGACTGACCTTTCCGTACCGGAATGCCTGCTGATGATTGGCGAAAGCCAGGAAAGCTTTCGACAATTCCCGACAACTCATTTCCACCGAACACATCAGGAAATAAAAATGAAGCACGCGCTCTATATCGTTAGCTATGTTACGATAATACTTCAACATATTGGCTATCGCAGCATTCAGATAGCTTTGGCTGCGCTCCGAAATCGCTACTTCTTCTCGATAGGTCACGCTATCGTTTCCGCATAAGGCATGGACGAAGGAAATGAACTCCCGTTCGGGATTCCGAAGTTGAGAGAGCAGGATATCCGTCATGACGATAGCGCCGGCATTGATGAACGGATTGCGGGGAACACCTTTTTCCTCCTCCAACTGAATCAAAGAATTGAACGCCGTACCGGAAGGTTCTTTCCCCATCCGTTTCCAGAGGTTATCGCCTTCCATGCTCAGACACATCGCCAGGGCGAAAACTTTCGAAATGCTTTGAATAGAGAAACGCGTCGCAGCTTTCCCGACGGTAAACATTTCGCCCCTGATAGTATGAAGACAAATCCCAAACTGATCTGGATCCACTTTGGTGAGCGCAGGGATATAATCAGCCTGCTTCCCCTCCTTGGCAAAGGGTAAAATCTTGCTATAGACGTGTTCCAAGATTTCCTGATAGTTCATCATTTCACCACCATTTTTATGCGAAGATAATTAAAAAAAGCCGATTTGAAAGAAAGACTGTGGATAAATCTATCACCGCTGTTCCGATTATTGATGCCACTTCTTCCCGAATATGGCAGCCTTGAGCGCTATCGATAAATTTCTTCTATTCGAAGATAGATTTTTTCTGTTTGTTTCTATTCGAATTTTCCTTATTTTTGCAATGAAAGATTTTTCCTCCTTATGGAAAAGAAAGAAATTGAGTTATTAATAGTAAAACAGTAAAAGAATTATGAAAGTAGAACTGCCAAGACTCCCTTATGCAGCCAATGCATTAGAACCTGTAATCAGTGCACAAACCATCCTTTTACATCATGGTAAACACTTCCAAAATTATATCAATACGCTGGCAAGCCTCGTGAAAGGTACCGAGTTTGAAAATAAGAGCATAGAAGAAATCGTACAGACCGTTCCCGACGGTCCTATCTTCAACAATGCAGGACAAAGTTTGAATCATGCGTTCTATTTCTCCCAATTTAAATCGCCCGTTTCCAACAACGTTCCTCATGGTAAGATGGCGAAAGCGATTGACGTCGCATTCGGCAGCTTCGAGGAATTTAAAAAACAATTCTCGCAGGCTGCAGCCACGTTATTCGGCTCGGGGTGGGCATGGTTGTCTCAAGATAAGGACGGAGACCTGGTCATCACCAAGGAGAGCAACGCAGGGAATCCCTTTCGTCGGGGCAACAATCCGCTATTCGGACTCGATGTTTGGGAGCACGCTTACTATTTAGACTATCAAAATCGGCGGGCAGACCACATCGCTGCCGTTTGGGAGATCGTCGATTGGGAAATTGTAGAGAAGAGATTGAAATAATTATAAATGTAGAAAATTCCGAAAATTAAAAAGAAAGAAAAATGAAAACGTTAGATTATTTAAATTTAGACGAAAAGAAAGTGACCGACGTAGTAAAAGGATTAAACCTGTTGCTCGCCAATTTACAAGTGTATTACACTAATCTTCGCGGTTTCCATTGGAATATCAAAGGAAAAGGCTTTTTTACGCTCCATGCAAAGTTCGAAGAGCTCTACAATGACACGGCGGAGAAAATCGACGAAGTAGCAGAACGTCTTCTTCAATTGAACAGCGTCCCGGAAAATCGCTTCAGCAGATACTTGAAAGCAGCTACGATTCAAGAAACGGGAAATACGCCTTGCGGACACGAAGTGCTGTGCCAAGTTATGGACATGGTGAAAGAATTGATTCGCAACGAACGGGAAATCCTCCGCCTGGCTTCCGAAGCTCAGGATGAAGTAACCGTATCCCTGATGGCCGACTACCTGAAAGAGCAGGAAAAATTGATCTGGATGCTCGTTGCGTTCAACAGCCAAAAACCAGAAGAGGTCTAAACGGTTAAAAGCAGCTGCTATAGCTATTGCAAGTCTGAAGAGGGGTGTGCCAAAACTTTCATTTGGGTATACTCCTCATTTTTATTTTAAATCTCCATCGGTTTACAACGTATACAGTTAAATAACTCTTTACAAAGACGCAACACAATCGGTTGAATGTACGAATGAAACAAAAACAAAACAATTCCTTTGATTTCCAGTCGGTTTTTATTTTCTTTGTTCCACCATAATATAACAGCCTCATACCATGAAAGTATCCAGAAGAACATTCTTAAAAGCAGGACTGACAAGCACAGCCTTCCTTGCCACAGGCGATTTGAACCTGAGTCGAGCGACCGCATCGACTGCACCTGAAACTCCGTCTTCCAAGGGCAAGAACCCGTTCCGCCTCAGTTGCGCCGGTTACACCTTCGTCCACTTCGACATCGAAACCACATTGAAGACTTTGAAACAGATCGATATTCATTATCTATGTATCAAGGATTTCCATCTTCCGATGAACTCGACCGACGAACAAATCGCTGCCTTTCACCGGAAATGTGCTTCCTACGACGTAAAGGGGTATGGCGTCGGACCGATCTACATGAAAACGAAAGAGGAAACAGACTGCGCTTTCGAGTATGCCGAACGCGTGGGCGTAAAAATAATGGTAGGCGTCCCTACGTACGAAATCCTCCCTTACGTAAACGAAAAGATAAGGGAATATCCCCACATGTATTACGCCATCCACTTACATGGTCCCGACCTGCCGATCTTCCAGGATGCAACAGTCATCTGGGATAAGGTCAAAGACCTGAACCCGCGCATCGGCATGTGCCTTGATATAGGGCACGACCTGCGCAATGGCGCCGATCCGATAAGCGACTTAAGAAAATATCATTCCCGCATATTCGACATGCACATCAAAGATGAAAGCGAAGCTTCGAAAGCGGGGCACTGCGTAGAATTGGGACGCGGAAAAATCGATTTCCCCGCACTCGTCAAAGCGATGCGCGAAGTAAACTATACCGGCATGTGCAGCTTAGAGTACGAAAAAGATATGAAAGATCCCTTTATGGGAATCGCAGAGTCGTACGGCTATTTAAAAGCGGTTTGCGACGTAGTATAAACAGCGCTTCGCCCAGTCTTCACCCCCGACGTTCGAAAAATCACTGATCTTGGGAGGTCGCGGCAACCAAATGTTCGAGAAATCATTGTTTTTTTAACATTACGACAGATGTACCTCTCGTTGGAGACTCTTTTGCTGATTCTTCCCAGTGCAAACCTACGGTTAGTAAAAAGAATAGGATTTCATCGACAATCGATACTTAATATCGCTAATCCAACAATCCTTTCTCTGCATCGAGGTATCCGAACTGACTTTCATCGTCCGCAACCAAGATAAGCCGATGGTTATCTTGATCATGACGGAAGGATGTAATTCGATCACCCCCAGCGTCTTCAGATAGTCTCCGTCCAGGCCGAATACGAGTAGTTTACCGAGAAGATCTGAAATTTTACGAAAAATAAAAAAGATCATCGCTTCAAATAATTACTTTTGGGAAAATAAATCATATGCCCCAATGACATTACAACAAATAGAATACATGCTGGCCGTTTACCGATACAAGCATTTCGCCAAAGCGGCTGAGTTCTGCCACGTCACTCAGCCTACACTCAGCGCCATGATTCAAAAATTGGAGGAAGAACTCGGCATTCGGATTTTCGACCGTAAGCAACAACCCGTCGGCCCGACGCCTATTGGGAAACAAATTCTCGCACAGGGACGGGAAGTGCTACTGAGTGTACGGAAGTTGAAAGAAATAGTGGAAGAAGCCAAACATTCGCTCCTGGGAACGTTCCGCATCGGCATCCTGCCCACCATCGCCCCTTACCTGATCCCGCGTTTCTTCCCGCAACTCATGAAAAAATATCCGGACATGGACGTCAGAATCACGGAGATGCAAACAGAAGACATCAAAAAGGCTCTCAGACACGGCGATATCGATGTCGGAATCCTCGCCTTGTTAGACGACATGGACGAATTCGATGACACTCATCTATTCTATGAACAATTCTTCGCCTACGTATCTCGGGAAGATGCCCTGTACCGCCACCAGGTAATCCGTACGGCCGATCTGAAAGGAGAGTATCTGTGGCTGCTGGACGAAGGACATTGTTTCAGCGATCAACTGGTGAAGTTCTGCCAGCTGAAAGGCGCCAGCCAAAGCAAGAAAGCCTATTCGCTGGGAAGCATCGAAACATTTATGCGCATGGTGGAAAGCGGAAAGGGAGTGACCTTCATCCCGGAACTGTCTATTCTGCAACTGAACGAAAACCAGAAAGAAATGGTGCGCCCCTTTGCAATCCCCATCCCGACGCGTGACATCGTCATGCTGACAGCAAAAGATTTCATTCGGAAAACCCTCCGAGAAATGTTGGTGAAAGAAATACAAAAAGCTGTACCCAAGGATATGCTAGATTTAAAACAAACCCAACAGCGAATCTGATCCTCGGATGCAGCATTCGGGAAACCATGCATCGAGCAGACCGATTATCAAACCTCTCCGGCGGGGTCGAAAATACGATTGCTTAGGTTGTGAGAGTTATCCGGAGGCTCGAAGCGCTATTGCTCAATCAATTCTTCGAGCTTTTTTATCAATTTCTCTAAGGGAATGCCCGAACGTTCGCTCATCATGCTCACGGTAGCCTTCGCCACCAGGAGTTTGCCTAACGGCGTATGGAGCATCCGGAAGCCAGGGCTTATTTCCGGGAGGCGCTTTTTCAAATCCGGATATCGCTTGAGTAAATCTTTCAGGCGCGTATCCGGCGTAATCTCGGAAATCGGCATCGGTTCTTCTTCGGTTTCGTCCGCCGATTTTTCGGTGGCAAGTTTTTCCGGCTGCAGTTCACTCCCCGCCCATGTCAACAATGTCTGCGAGCCCTGAAGCGAACGGATATGTGTACAATCCTGCATCATCTCGAGCACGCCTCGGAAGTTTCCTTCCTTGTCTCTCACAGCGACATATACGATATAAACAAACCAATCGGGTTTATTGATCCAGAATTCCGCTCTGTCCTGCTCGCCATTCCGCAGTTTGTCAATGACTTCTCTGACTACGTGAGCGCTCTTTCGTGGATGACAATTCATCACCTCGCGTCCGATCACATTCTTGCTGCGCGGGAAAATACGATGGTCGGTATCCGAATAGAAACAAACCAACTCGTTCTCGTCCACAAACGAAATATCGATGGGCAAATGTTTGTAAATAAGATTGATCTGGTCTAATGTAAGTCGCCCCGTAGTCACATCGAGCTGGCCGTTCGTTCCGCCTGAGCTATAACCGTACTTGGAAAGCAGCGCGTGCAAGTCGTTAGCGAAATCGTCTTCTTTTTTCTGCGAGGCGGAAGTCGGCCCTCGGGGCTCGGCTTTCACTTCGATAAAAGCGAAGCCGATCTCCTGGTCGCCGGATTTCATCTCTTCGAATTCTTCAGGTGTAATCAATGCCAACGAAGTAGGATAGAGGATCAATTCTTCCTTCTCCATCAGGTCGCGGGCATGATCGATCAGCAGAGACTGTTTTCGGATAAATTCTTCCTCCTCATCTTCGTTGAGCAATCGTTGCGATTCACGGATCTCATCGCGTACGATATCGTCGAAAGTCCACATCGTCGTGGTCGGCCGCGAGAATCCCTTGCGTTCGAGGACTGGATAGAGCTGGTTTTGTTTACGCTTATAGTGTATCGGATAGCGCCCTATCTGGTCATAAAGTGCCAACCATTGGTTCTTAATCATCGGGTACTGGATCAGGTCTTCGACCGCCAGCAACAGCTTACGCAACTCGTCGTTCTCCTTATAATAATGCATGATAGAGTGGCTGTCCGGCAATTCGGGGCGCGAATGGTCCATAAATCCTTCAAGCAGTTGCATGGTCTTGCGCATATCTACCCGCACACACTCTTCATCGTCGGCCTCCATCATCGTCTGTTCGATATACGCGATATGGTAAGGATGGATCTTACCCACTCGATCCGCCATCAACCGACGAGCCTCTTCGAGCGTGACCTCCCCCGCCTCAAACTTCTCTTCTATGTCGAGAAGCATCTGCATTTTCTCTATTTCTATCTTCGGCAAATAGTCCTTCATTTTATTTTCCATCTCTTCATCTCCTCCTGATTACTCATGTTGCGAAGATAGAAAATAGATCCCGATTCCAAAATAACAAACGTGACTTTGGCATGTTAAAAGGCTTTAAAATTAATCGCTGTATCTCGGGAAATCGAAAAAACTAAAACTTCAATACATCCGAAAAATTATTTTTCGTACCTTCGCTCAGAAATGTCGCATTTAATATGCATACGTTATGCAAGAACGTCATAAAAAACGAAATATTTATTTCAAAGAACTTTCCATAACAAGCAGAAAGTATTTTGTTCCATATATACAACATTGGCACACGATAGAAGCAGGAATGAATGTATTGGAAATTGGTTGTGGCGACGGTGGGAATTTACTTCCTTTTTCCGAAATGGGATGCAATACCGTCGGAGTTGACATTGCAGAAAGCCGAATCAAAGATGCAAAAACATTCTTTGAAAGCAATCAGGCAAAAGGAATATTTATAGCACAAGATATTTTCAAATTAAAAGAATTAGAACAAAGTTTCGATATAATCATCTGTCATGACGTCTTTGAGCATATTGCTGACAAAAAACAATTTTTATCTGAACTGAGTAAGTATCTGAAACCTCACGGCATTGTCTTTATGTCATTCCCTGCATGGCAGATGCCATTTGGAGGACATCAACAAATTTGCAAAAGCAAACTATTATCCCATCTGCCTTTTGTCCATTTATTCCCCGCAGTTATATACCAACTGCTGTTAAAATCTTTCGGAGAAAACAATGCTTGCATTAAGGAATTACTTTCCATTAAGCAAACAAGAGTATCAATAGAGTCGTTTGAGAATTTAATTAAAAAGACAACTCTAAATATACAGGATAGGCAATTATGGCTCATCAATCCCCATTATAAAATAAAATTCGGATTATCTCCACGCAAACTAAGCAGAAGTATTAGCTACATTCCATTTTTAAGAGATTTCTTCAGTACAAGCTGTTTCTATATTCTGAAACATAAGTGATGCAATATTTTTAATTTAAGCTCAATATATCCCTTTATCAATAGGGGGTTCAGGGTGGCCTTCGATTCTTTGATTTGAAAATGACAGAATGAATTAGTCAAGACTTGTTCTGACTATTACAGATAAAAGCTACATTTTCCCATTTTGTATTATATATATTTTCTTGAAATAATCTCCACAGCTAAGCCACAGCCACATACGGCGTTTATGCATTTCCGGATTTTCCAATAACGATAAAGACAACTCGTTTTTTGTAAATTTTGCTTCTATCCACTTGTATTGGATGTCATTCTCATGGACACAATTTACAGAATCGCCATCATCCATATCATGGATACTGTTTATTATAAAAGGCTTTCCTTGAACAACAATAATGTCTGTCTGTTCACTATAATCATATTCAAAAGTATCTTTAGGCAAAAAGAATTGCGGTTCCCATTTTCCAACTACTCTATCATTGGAATTCTGGTCGTCACAAGAAGCAATTCCCCAAAGCGTACAGAAGGAATACATAAAAATAAGAATCCGTCTCATAATGTTAATTTATATTGTAAACCATCCTGAAATCTTCTGTAAAAACAAAACTGGCATTAGTTCCATCCCCTCCCCACGCAGCACCTGAGGTTGTATCAAATTCAAAAAATCCCATTGAATTCGCATA
Organism: Phocaeicola abscessus CCUG 55929; assembly: GCF_000312445.1. Classification (GTDB taxonomy): domain Bacteria; phylum Bacteroidota; class Bacteroidia; order Bacteroidales; family Bacteroidaceae; genus Phocaeicola; species Phocaeicola abscessus. The sequence continues at coordinate 89,592 of NZ_HE997182.1, forward strand.
TCTGTAATATCCATCCGCATTTCCATCCCATCCCCAATTACAGTGCAGATAATAATCATATTGATAATCATAACCATTGGGACGTGGTGTCTTTGTTTCGGTCTCCCTATAGCCATCAACAACCCAAGCATGTCTGCCTGTATCAGTAGTGGCACAAATAACAGCAGGCTCACGACCATTCAATATTCCCCATTTAATAGTATGAATATCTAGATACGAGTAAGCTGCATCATACCCCATCGATGAGAAACAAGGAACAATATTGCTTTCATAAGTACTGCCATTTTTAGTTCCCATTTTCTGTGCTATTTCATAAAAAAATCGTGAAACTTGCTTACCTGCTTCTGAATTGTTTTTAAAATCTGAATACATTTTTATATTCTGCATCAAATTCCAATCAAACTGATAACCATTGAAGCTCTGTGGTTTCTTATGATAGTAACACACTTGAGCCACAGGCACACAACCTGCTGGTCCACCATCTGTATACATTGCACAGAAATGCACCCCTTGCCCCCATTTAGATTGAATTAACGGAGGCATATATTCCAAAACATTAATAATTGTTCCAGATTGAGTTGTTTGGACACCTTTATTTAAGATATCATCGCCTACAAAATTAGCATAAGCATTTATCAAATTTGCTAATATAGGATTAGCAATAGTGTCCGAAATATTCATTTGGCTATTATCTGAAACGGCAAAGATCTGATCAGTGTAATTCTGTGCTCCCACGATAGCAAATCCATCATTATAATTAATCAAATATAACAATGTATCGGCATTTGATGCTCTTGTTACAGCTCTTTTGGATAAGATTGGATAAATCTCTTTTACGAAGCAATCCTTATTATTATTCCTTGTGGTTTGGCACATTCCCTGCAATGCTTTTGTTGCAGTGCTAATCGCTTTGTCCAGATTTGATTCAATATGAGATATTGGTTCCTTGGATAGTACCTCATCAATACTCCCATTATTACATCCGCTCAATGTCAACAATGTCAGCATTACATAAAATAATTCTTTAAATAGCTCTTTCATTTTTATTTGATTTCTTGTTAATGTAAAATTAGCTATTTTAAGTTATTAGACCAATACCTAAATGTAGGTATTCAAAATGCACAAATACCTAAAAACAATGAAGGAAAGAGTATGGTCATGTTCTTTGCGACAACACTTTCGTAATATCTGTGAGAATATCGCAGTTGCAGTACCATCGTTATCACTGTCGCTCCGATATCATCATAATACCTATACATACTTCGTCATAATACTAATACCAATTGAATGCGTATGTACAAAAATAACACTTCAAAACCATATCAAACAGAATAGGAGGGGAATATCATGATAATAATATCACTGAACAGCGTTATCATCAAACAGTGAAGCTATTTTTACTCTATTTTGGAATAAAAATCAAATCAATCCCCTAAAGGTCAGTTACTAAAAAATCATAGATGGAGAACAACAATATAATCTTTGTCAATGCCAAGAACAAATATTCAATTCATAAAAGGAAATAGTAAAAATGTAGGACATAAACTATCATCAGAAAAAGTAAACCTGATCCTGCCCAAAGATTCAAATTATAGGAGCAAAACAAAGGGGCTTAACATCTATCGTTCGTCCCTTTTTCTGATGATTTATGATATTCCTTCTATCTCTTCCGGTGTCAATCCTGTAGCCTGGAAAATGATATCGACAGCAACGCCAAGTTTCTTCAAGTTACGGACATTTTCTCTTTTTTCTTCAATACGACCTTTTTCTCAGCCGTTAATATCACACTATACCAGTCACGGAAATTCTTAAGACTGTCCCAATACTCGCTCAATTCAGTCTTGCTAAATTTTACCTTCTCAGCTGCTTCAAAGAAGCAGTCAAACACTCTATTTTGTAAGACTCCGGGACGCTCAAGAAGGGAAGAGAGATTACGAAGGACAAACAACCACTTGTCGAACATGGTTTCCAACTCATCTTCAGTCTTATTGAATTTGGGCATCTCCAGATAAACGAAGGTCAGCTTATCGTAAAAAACTCTCTTGGTATGGAGATCGACAAGTTTCACCTCATGATGGAAATACTCGGTATCAGACATTTTTTTAAAATAACGGATGGACAGAACCCATTCTGTTTACTGCTTGTCGCCACAATAATCAATGATTAAAGATATTCAAACGAGATAACAGCCACCAAAGACCATTTTTCTGTATTACAATAATCAATGATTAAAGATATTCAAACCCATTTAACGAGATGAAGAATAAGTTTACACGGGAACAATTTGGGAACATTTGCAAAATAAGAAAAAGCTAAGTATTGAATAATCAAACACTTAGCTTTTTACTTGGTACCCAGACCCGGGGTCGAACCGGGATGGAAGTGAATCCACTGGTGTTTGAGACCAGCGCGTCTACCGATTCCGCCATCTGGGCATCTCCATTTGATCGTGGATGCAAAGGTACGCTATTTTTCCTTATCTGCAAACTTTATCTTCTTTTTTCCGCTAAAAGATATTTAACATATCTTTTAGATGCAGAAAGATAAGATTATTCGAAAAATAAGACTTATATTTACGAAAACTTTAAACCAAGTTTCACAATGGCCTATAATAACAATTATTGTATCATATTGGGAGGCGGAATTGGACGAAGACTGTGGCCCGTCAGCCGTGAAAATATGCCTAAACAGTTTCTCGATTTCTTTGGGACAGGACGTACCCTCATACAGCAAACATTCGATCGCTATAAAAAAATTGTCCCGCCGGAACATATCATCGTTTCTACTCACGTCATGTATAAAGAGTTGGTCCGCGAACAGTTGCCGGAGTTGGAGGACAGCCAGATTATTCTCGAGCCGATGCGCAGAAATACGGCTCCAAGTATTACCTGGGCTTGCTTTATGATTAAGAAAAAAAATCCGAATGCCAATATTATCGTAGCTCCCTCGGACCACCTTATTTTAAAGGAGGACGAATTCCGAAAAGCGATAATCAATGGATTGGAGTTCGTTGACCGACGTCCCTACTTGCTTACCTTAGGCATTAAACCGAAAGGCCCCGTAACCGATTACGGATATATCCAGTTGACAGACGAAAAGGAAGACGGATTCATTAAAGTAAAGACATTTGTAGAGAAACCTCAATTGGAATTTGCCAAGATGTTTGTAGAAAGCGGAGAATTCTATTGGAACTCAGGTATTTTCTTATGGAACGTGGATACGATCATCAAAGCCCTGCAGAAACAAATGCCCGGCCTCTGTACGAAATTAGCTTATGGGATCGAAGAATTTGCTTCCTGCCCTAATATTTCTATCGACTACGCCGTCATGGAAAAAGCCGATAACGTATTCGTTCAGTTATGCGATTTCGGGTGGTCCGATTTAGGCACATGGGAATTGTTGTACAATCAATACCACAAAGACAAAGACCAAAACGTGACCTTACAGGGAGAAACCATGCTGTACGACTGTCGGAATAACATCGTCTCCGTTCCGGAAGAGAGCTTGGCGATTGTGCAAGGACTCGACGGCTATCTGATTGCAGCCAAAGATAAAGTATTGTTAATTTGCAAGAAAGACGACGACGCGTCTATCCGCAAGTTTCTCAACGATGTGCAAATAAAATCGGGTGAGAAATTCATATAGAGGATGTACAACACCTCAAAAGGGCTCCTGTCTGCCGGGCCGCCGGAAAGTGAGAAATTCATATAGAGGATGTACAACAAAAGGGGGGGCCAAACTCTCATTTCGACACACCCTCCCTTTTTCAAAAGACCAATCATTTCCTGTTTTCCCAAACCGTACGGATAGAATCGGCAAGTTGTTTAAATTCCTCATCAGCCAATTTCATTTTCGGATTCGAGAAAATCATGTCCGATTCTTTATTTATCGGAATCAGGTGAATATGTGCATGAGGTACTTCCAAACCGAGCACAGCCTGCCCGATTTTAATGCAGGGGCAAACTTCTTTAATGGCTGCAGCGACTCCTTTGGCAAAAACTTGTATAGCGGCCAACTCTTCGTCGCTTAAATCGAATAAATAGTCAACCTCGTGCTTGGGGATGACAAGTGTGTGCCCTTGTACCAACGGATTGATATCCAAGAAAGCATAAAATCGATCGTCTTCCGCTACTTTATAACTCGGAATTTCTCCTGCAATGATTTTACTGAATATGGTTGCCATCGCTATTAATTAAAATGAAATTCTCAATATTTCCAGGCTGATCATGCCTTTGGGGATTTGAATATCCACGATGTCGCCTGCCTTTTTTCCTAACAAACCTTGCGCAATCGGTGTATTCACCGAGATCTTTCCTTGCTTCAGGTTGGCCTCTTTCTCGGCCACGATAGTATAGTTCATCTTCGCGCCGGTCTTCACATTCTTCAAGTCGACCTTACTTAAAATTTGGACAGTATCAGTACTTAACTTCGACGTATCAATAATCTTAGCATCGCTGATATCGTTCTTCAACTGATTGATTTTCGATTCCAACAAAACCTGGGCCTCTTTAGCTGCATCATATTCGGCATTCTCCGATAAATCTCCCTTATCCCGGGCATCGGCGATGGCAGCAATTACTTTCGGGCGTTCCACGGATTCCAATCGCCTAAGCTCCTTTACCATCTCCTGGTAACCCTCTTCTGAAATATAAGCCATGCTCTTTCCTCCTCATTTTTAATAATTTATTTCTTTTTCAAAATACAACAAAAAGAATTCCGACACTTAGCATGTCGGAACCCTTTTCTATCATGTTCTGCAAAGGTACAGCTTTCGATGGAACAAATCAAAAATTTATCCTATGCTTTGTAACATATTTAATAAGAAATTCGCCATTGCGATATCTTACAAAATCGCCTCAACATCTTTTTCTAAAGAAGCCATTCCCGTATTCGTATCATAACGCTTCAACAGCTCATTGGAACGATTGATCAAGAAGATAGTCGGCAGGTTCGTAATGCCGTACACGTTGACATATTCGGAATAAATGCCGTTCGGATCGCGCACGCAAACCCACGGCAATTTATCAGCTTGAGTCTTCCAAAAATGTTCGTCGGTATCCAAAGAGATCTGATAGATCTCCAAACCTTTCGAAAAGAGTTTGTTGTACAACTCACGCAACGCCAAGTTGCGACTGGAAGACATCGCATGATTATAAACGGTAAAATCGAGCAAAACGACTTTTCCCTTCAGATCTGTCAAACGACAAACTTTATCGTCGATATTCTTCAAAGCAATCTCTATGACGCCGGATTCCTTTATTTTATCTACAGGCAGATTCAACGTATCCATCTTTGGCGTACGCGTGTTTTTCATGCCCTTGATAACCGTATTGTAAAGATTCTTGGAACGGTCGGAATGAGGATAGGCATTATTCATACTCGTTGCGACAGCCGCAAAGCATTTTATATCCTCCTTGTTCGATAAAGGATTATAGATCATATAACCGTTCAAGGTCTGAAATAAGGCAAAATACGCATACGCCTTATTAGGTTCGGCAAAAATATAATTACGTTTCACCTGATCCTTATATCGTTGGACCATTGCGGTAAGACTGTCCTGCACAATACCGGGAGGTAAATTGCTTCTCCCCAACCGATTCACTTCTTTCTGCAGATCCGCCTGAAGCAGTACCAATTCTTTTATCTTCAGATTATTTTCAGAACCTTCGACGATATAGTTTGTGGAGAAATCTTTCGCATCCGCTTTGACAAATACCGTCTCTATGGAATCTACGGCAAAATTGATGACATCGTTTTTCAATCGTAACCGATAAAATTCGGGCGCTTCCGGGCGCTTCTGAGTAAATTCAAATACCCCGCTGCCTTTCATTTTCATCGAATCGAGCAGAACCACACCTTCAATACTGGATTTCTCCAAATAAAGTATTTGATCCTTTGCATCCTTTATCTCGCCTTTAACTACAAATTTAGCTTCATTATCACAACTGCCCAAACTCAGCAATAGCATCAAAATAAAAAATACACTCTTTCTCATTGTTAATACACCCTACATCTATTTTTGTGCAAAGATACGCGTTTTACCGATTTAGCAAAGTTTTTTTCAGTTTCTTACACATTCTCATTAAAAAATCGATAAAAAGATCAAGTTTTTAGCACTTTATCATCTAATAACTAAATAAATAGCTATCTTTGCGCGTATTTTTACGAATTTAAGATAACTATAATTTTTATGATCAACCCTATTGTTAAAACAATCGAGCTCCCTGATGGAAGAACCATCACGCTCGAAACGGGAAAGCTGGCAAAACAGGCAGACGGTTCTGTTATGCTTCGCATGGGTAACACCATGTTGCTTGCTACTGTTTGTGCAGCAAAAGATGCAGTTCCCGGTACAGATTTCATGCCGCTCCAAGTAGATTACAAAGAAAAGTATTCGGCATTCGGACGTTTCCCCGGCGGATTTACCAAGCGCGAAGGCAAGGCTTCCGATTATGAAATCCTGACAAGCCGACTCGTGGATCGGGTGCTCCGCCCGCTTTTCCCCGAGAATTTCCACGCCGAGGTATATGTGAACATCATTCTTTTCTCAGCCGACGGCGTCGATATACCGGATGCCCTGGCCGGTCTGGCGGCTTCGGCTGCCTTAGCTGTTTCCGACATACCTTTCGAAGGACCGATCTCCGAAGTTCGCATAGCCAGAATCGACGGACGGTTCATCATCAATCCGACTTTCGAACAGCTTGAAAAAGCCGATATGGACCTGATGGTAGGCGCTACCTACGATAACATCATGATGGTAGAAGGCGAGATGAACGAAGTGAGGGAAGAAGATTTATTGAATGCCCTGAAAGTGGCTCACGAAGCGATCAAGACGCAATGCAAGGCACAAATAGAGCTGTCGGAAGTAGTCGGATCGACGACGAAACGCGAATACGATCACGAAGAAAACGACGAAGACTTGCGAAAAGCCGTGCGCAATGCCTGCTACGAAAAAGCATACCAATTAGCCTCTTCCGCCATTACCAATAAGCATTTGCGTGAAGATTCGTTCCAAGCCGTAGTCGATGAGTTCAAAGCGCAGTATTCGGAAGAAGAGCTCGAAGAGAAAGAAGCTATGATCGATCGGTATTACGCAGCAGTCGAACGAGAGGCCATGCGTCGCTGCGTCCTGGACGAAGGGAAACGTCTCGACGGACGGAAAACGACGGATATCCGCCCTATCTGGTGCGAAGTCAGTCCACTACCGGGCCCTCACGGATCAGCCATCTTCACTCGCGGCGAGACCCAATCCCTGTCCACTTGCACGTTGGGAACAAAATTGGACGAGAAGACCATCGACGACGTGTTAAACCAAACCAAACAGCGTTTCTTATTACACTACAACTTCCCTCCTTACGCAACCGGTGAGGCAAAAGCGCAACGCGGCGTCGGACGACGGGAGATCGGACACGGTCATTTGGCGTGGCGCGCCTTGAAAGGACAAATTCCTACCGATTATCCGTACACCATTCGTATTGTTTCCGACATTCTCGAATCAAACGGCTCCTCCTCAATGGCCACTGTTTGCGCAGGCACCTTATCGTTAATGGACGCCGGTGTTCCGATCAAGAAGCCGGTTTCGGGCATCGCTATGGGGTTGATCAAGGACGACAATAGCGATAAATATGCTGTGCTTTCGGATATCCTCGGCGACGAAGATCACCTGGGTGATATGGACTTTAAGGTGACGGGCACGCGTGACGGTATTACGGCTACGCAAATGGACATCAAATGCAACGGACTGTCTTATGAAATCCTGGGCAAAGCCTTAGCCCAAGCCAAGGCCGGTCGCGAATTCATCCTCGGCAAATTGACTGAGACGATGGCGGAACCTCGCCCTGAATTGAAACCGCATGCACCTCGTATAGAGACCATGATCATTCCGAAAGAATTTATCGGCGCCGTCATCGGCCCCGGCGGAAAGATCATCCAGAACATGCAAGAAGTGACCGGAACGACCATCACCATTGAAGAACAGGAGGACGGCGGGCATATCGAAGTCGCTGCTTCGAACAAACGGAGCATCGACGACGCGATGCGCATGATCAAAGGCATTGTCGCCGTTCCAGAAGTGGGTGAAGTGTACGAAGGAAAGGTGAGGTCAATCATGCCTTACGGCGTATTCGTGGAATTTTTGTCTGGCAAGGACGGGTTGCTTCATATCTCCGAGATGGACTGGAAACGTTTAGAAACGATCGAAGAATCCGGATTGAAAGAAGGCGACACCATTAAGGTGAAACTCTTGGATATCGATCCGAAGACCGGTAAATTCAAATTGTCGCATAGGGTGCTGTTACCCAAACCGGAAGGGCATTCGGAACGTCAGGAGCGCGGAGATCGTCCATCGCACAAAGATCACCGCAACCATAATGACCGCCGGGAGTATCGTCCTAACAAACCGCAGCGTCAGGAGGAAAACGACGGAAACGATAATTAAGCATCATCCGATGGTACAAAACCCGAAGCGGCTGCATCGAAACGAAAGTTTTGGTGCAGCCGCTCGGCATTAATGCTCCTCCGCAACAATTTCAGACCCCGGCAGAATGCCTGCCGGGGCATCCAGATTACCTTTAAAGGATATCAATCCTCCTGGACCTCGAAATCCTCCTTGCCTACCCCGCAGAGAGGGCAAACGAAATCGTCCGGAAGATCTTCGAAAGCCGTACCCGGCGCGATGCCGTTATCGGGATCGCCTACTGCGGGATCATACACCCAACCACATACTGTGCAAACATACTTTTTCATCTTGTCAAATTAAAATTGTTAGTAATTAGTATTCGTAACAAAGATAAACGATTTAGAAAAATCTACCTCTCAGTCGCCTATGACTTTTATAAATTCTTCCATCCCTTCGGAAGCGCCTTTACGGATGACACGCACTTTTCTGCCCGAGGGTATCGCGACTTCTTTCGGATCGATCAAATAAACCGGAACGTCATAAGGCACATAATTCAACAGCCCTGCCGCAGGATATACATTCAGAGAAGTACCGATAATCAGAAAAATATCAGCTCGTTCCACACAACGAACGGCATCTTCGATTTTAGGGACCGCCTCACCGAACCAGACGATGAAAGGGCGCAACTGACTGCCGTCGGCGGCTTTATCGCCGATCTTCACCTCCCATTCTTCCGGTCGAAGCGTTCGGATATACTCCGGATTATTGGGTTGATCGGTGGAAGTAACCTTCGTCAACTCTCCGTGCAGGTGAATCACGTTTTTACTGCCTGCACGCTCGTGCAGATCGTCCACATTCTGAGTAATGACCGTTACCTCATATGCTTTTTCCAGTCCGGCTACCAATTCATGGCCTTTATTCGGCTTGGCATCCTGGAGCTGTTTACGACGCTTGTTATAGAAGTCGATGACCAACCGGGGATCCCGTTCGTACCCTTGCGGAGTAGCCACATCTTCCACGTTATACTGTTCCCATAGCCCGCCGGAATCGCGGAATGTACTGAATCCGCTTTCGGCGCTCATGCCCGCTCCCGTTAAAACCACCAATTTTTTCATCATGCGATCCTCCCGCTTTTATTGAATATGACTCTTTGCAACAAAAATAGGAAAAATTTGCCAGCAATTCTCCAATCATTCAAATAAAACTTCTACCTTTGCAATTCAGATAAAAGAATCGGTTAAAGCGATAAAAAACATGGACAAATTCAGTTATGCGATGGGAATGGGCATCGGCCAGAATTTACTGAGCATGGGAACGAAAGACTTAAACATCGACGACTTCGCCCAAGCCATCAAGGATATATTCGCTCACCGAAAAACGCCCTTGACGTTTACAGAAGCTCAAGATATCGTAAACAGCTATTTTTCAAACATGGAAGCGAAGCTCAACGAAGAGCGAATCCGGAAAGGAAAAGCATTCTTGGAAGAAAACCGAAAACGCACGGAAATCGTTACGCTGCCGAGCGGGTTGCAATACGAGATCCTAAGCGAAGGGAACGGAAAGAAACCGACAGTTACCGATCGTGTCAAATGCCATTACGAAGGGACCCTGATCGACGGCACGGTATTCGACAGCTCCGTCCAGCGCGGCGTCCCCGCCGTATTCGGCGTCAGCCAAGTCATCAAAGGCTGGACCCAAGCGCTTCAGCTGATGAACGAAGGTTCCAAATGGCGCCTATACATCCCTGCCGACCTCGCCTACGGGGCCCAGCAAGCGGGCGAACTCATCCCTCCTTACAGCACCTTGATTTTCGATATCGAATTAATACAAATCATATAATTAAAAAACAAAAAAAATGAGAAAACTGATTTATTTCGCAGCCCTTATCGCTGCAGCGGGGCTGGCCTCCTGTAATGCTCAAGCTCCCAAAGCTTCACTCCAAGACGGTGTCGATACTCTCTCGTACATGATCGGCATCGCCAATACGCAAGGTCTGGACATGTACGTCTCTCAGCAGCTCGGCATCGACTCGACCAACATGGCCCACTTCCGACGCGGCGTGCAAGAAGGAATGACAAAAACATCGAAAGCCGACGAAGCTTACTTAGCCGGAGTGCAGATCGGACAACAGGTAGCAGGACGCATGTACGAAGCGATAAACGACCGCATCTTTGCCGGCGACTCTACCCAGAAATTAAGTAAAAACAATATCCTGGCCGGTTTCATCGATGCCATGAAGAATAAGGCGAAGGTCAGCGTCGACAGCGCTACGGCCTACGTGGACGCTCAGACGAAAATCATCAAACACAAAGCCAACTTGGTGAAATATGCCGACAACAAGGCCGCCGGCGAGAAATTCCTGGCAGAGAACGCCAAGAACGACAGCGTGAAAACCACGCCGAGCGGTCTGCAATACAAAATCCTGAAGGTAGGCAAGGGTCCCGTCCCAGCCGACTCCTCGTCCGTGAAAGTGCATTACAGAGGAACGCTGATCGACGGTACGGAATTCGACAGTTCTTACCAGCGTTCGGAACCGGCGACTTTTCGTGCCAATCAGGTCATTAAAGGATGGACGGAAGCGTTGACGATGATGCCCGTCGGCTCCAAATGGATGGTGTACATCCCCCAAGAATTGGGTTACGGAGAAAACGGCAGCGGCGCCAAGATCAATCCTTTCTCCGCCTTGATTTTCGAAATCGAATTGATCGGTATCGACAAGAAATAAACCGCCCATGGTTTTTAATTGATTGATAAAGGCTGCCCTTTTGAATGGAAACTCAAAAGGGCAGCTGTCTTGCTGCCCCTACTCCTCCTTCCTCTTACGATCCAAAGGAAAAATTTTTCAAAATAACCCGCTTCCCCCTGAGACTCGGGATGAGGAGCTTTTAATGCTACCTCCCTTCGCAGGGGAGCTGCCACGGAGCGCCCCGAGGGCCAGGAATAAGTTATTTTTCCGATACGGAACGTTTCGGGGTCTTGGCGAAATGTTCGCCAGCATCTCCGATCGATGCGGAGAAAGGCAAAAAACAGTAGGATTGTATCGAAAGATGCACTACCTTTGCACGACACTAACAATAACGATATGCCTCTATGGAAAAATACCGCCGAATCATAGGATCGTTTCTCTTTCTGCTGGTCGCCCCCGCGATACACGCAGGCGACGGACCGACGCTGGGCGGACGCCTCTTTATCGATGGCGGATGGTACGCGGGCGCTCCCAAGGGATTCCATTCGGGCGTAGCCATTACCGATGTGCGCCTGACAGGGAAATACCGCTGGAACGACGGCTGGTATGCGAAGATGGACATCTCGTTCGCAAGGAATCAGATCCGGTTGAAGGATGTCTTTATCGAGAAGACAATCGGACGGCACATCTTTCGCACGGGCTACATGTTAGGATTCTTCAGTTTAGACCAATCTTCGAGCAGCAACGATTTCTTGTTCCTCACCGCCTCGAACTGCGCCGAGACCTTTTACTTCGGCCGACGACTCGGTGCCTCCTATACGTTGAACCTTCCAACGTACTACGCTTCGGCAGGCGTATTTTGCGGCGACGGCGTATGGACCGATCAGAAAACGGAACAGGGTTACAATGCCTCGGTACGCTTCGTCTTCCGTCCGTACCACGACATCGGGAAATTGTTCCATATCGGAAGCGGAGCCGTATTCCGCGTGCCCGACCGCCACGAAGAAGCAACCTCTCGGCTGATCACGTTAAAAAGCAAAGCTAATACGTCCCTCCCCGCCCCTTCGCTGTTCGCCCTCCCGGTGGATCATGTCCGCCGGCAATGGCAATGGAACATAGAAACATTCGCGCAGGACGGAGCGTTTTTCGTTCAGGCGGAATACATGAAGGTGTGGATTGAGCGATACCCACACCCCGCCTTTTGCGGGCAAGGCACTTATGTGGAAGGAGGCTGGGTGGTGAAAGGTTCCGTTTTGGGTTACAATCCCGTCGATGCTTTGCCCGTCTGTGCGTCAGGACCCGAGGCGCTCATCCTCTTCGGACGCTTCAATTATACCGACTTGAACGATCGCGTCTTCCGAGGAGGTCGTTTGCACGATCTCTCCGTCGGGGCGAATTACTACCTGAACAGGAACCTGATCTTCCGGTTCAACTATTCGCACCAGTGGGCCGATGCCCAGTCGACTGTCGGCAAAACGAATTGGGGTCTGTTCCAATCGCGCATTCAATTTCGTTTTTAACATTGATCCTGATGAGAAGAGCTACCCGCGAAGTGACTGATTTCGATCAACAAGTAGAGATCATGAAAGCGTCCGACGTCTGTCGCATCGCTTTCAACGGAGCAGAAATTCCTTACATCCTTCCGCTGAACTTCGGCATCGAAGTGATCGACGGCGTCGTTTACCTGTATTTTCATGGCGCGAAAGAAGGCATGAAGTACGATTATATCCGGGAACATCCGATCGTCGCCTTCGAGATGGATTGCCGACACCGGCTGCTATTCCGTGACGACGCGCAATATTGCACCATGGCCTATGCCAGTGTCATAGGGAAAGGCCGAATAGAGCTGCTCCCCGACGAAGAAAAGGTACATGCTCTGATCCTGTTGAACGCCCACTATCATCCGGACGGCTTCCCGGTCAACCTAAAATCCGTTCCCGCTACGACGGTGATGCGGTTAACGGTCCTCGAGATGACGGCCAAGAGCAACCTACACAAACTGAACGACCCGAATATGCACGGCTTGGACGAGTAGCGAACCATTTGCGGGAAGCTGACATACGCGTCGAGGCGCTCCGTTTAGGAGCGCCTCGACGACATCGGTTCAAAACCCTCTATTTCACTTCGAAAATATCGTTCGTCAATAACAGCTCGTCGAAGTTATGGTATTTCTTCTTTCCTTTCACTTCCTCGATCTGTTCTTCCACCGCTTCGTTGTAAGTCGGAGCCGTTACATCCCTGATCACTCCCAAGGCGACGGGGAAGTCCGGTCCTTCCATCAAAGCGAGCTTCAACTGCAACGTATTGTCCATGCAATGGGCGTCGTGCACGAGGATATTCTGCTCGCTGACACCGTCTTCGCCCAAGCGGACGACCTTCAGTCCGAAACCACTCTGCATCAGCCCGAACTCCCGGTTCTCACCGAAAAGCATCGGTTTTCCGTGCTCCAGATAGATCGCGTTTTTGACCCGACCTTCTTTCGTATAGACGGCATCGTAGGCGCCATTGTTGAAGATCACGCAGTTCTGCAAAATCTCGCAGACGGAAGTCCCCTTATGTTTCATCGCCGCCTGCAGGATCTCAACCGTTCCCTGCGCGTCGCTGGCGACGGAGCGGGCGAAAAAACGTCCTCTTGCCCCGAAACAGAGTTCCGCCGGGTGGAACGGATCCTCGACCGTCCCGTAAGGGGAGGATTTGCTGACGAATCCCCTGGGAGAGGTCGGCGAATATTGGCCTTTCGTCAAACCGTAAATGCGATTGTTCAACAGAATCACATTGATATCGATATTACGACGGACGGCATGGATGAAATGATTCCCGCCGATAGCCAACCCGTCGCCGTCGCCCGAAACCTGCCAGACGGTCACATCCGGACGTACGACCTTCAGCCCCGTAGAAATGGAGGCGGCGCGGCCGTGAATGGTCTGCATGGCGTACGTATGCATATAATAAGGCAACCGGCTGGAACAACCGATACCTGAAATCACAGCAGTATGATGAGGAGCGATGCCTAACTCGGACATCGCTTTATGCAGCGAAGCCAGGAAAAAATGATCGCCGCACCCCGGACACCAACGAGGTTGTCCTTTCTTAAAATCGTTGATTGTATATTCGCTCATGGTCTTACGTCTTGAATTATAAAGATAAAATATGATTGAAAGAGGCGACCAACTCGCTCACCTGGAACGGCTGTCCCTTTACTTCGTTATACTGATACGGTACGAAACAATCGACTTTCATACGCAGATAGGCGGCGAACTGACCTAAATTCTGCTCGGCCACCACCACTTTCCTATACCGCTTCAACACTTCCGCCGTATTCTTCGGCAACGGGTTCAGGTATTTGAACTGCGCCAAAGCCACTTTCTTCCCCTCTTTCTTCATCTCCGTCATCGCCGAATACAAATGTCCGAACGTACTGCCGAAACCGACGATCAACAAGTCGGCATCCTCCTTATCGCCTAACACTTCTACGTCGGGAACGGGAATGCGAGCGACTTTCTCGGCACGGAGGCGGCACATCTTATCGTGATTCTCCGGATCTGTCGAGATGGCGCCCGTATCGCTATCTTTCTCCAAACCGCCGAGGATATGCGTATATCCTTCCCGCCCCGGAACAGCCCAATAACGGACGCACGTGTCGGGATTGCGCAGATAAGGTGCATAATGTCCTCGCTGCTCCGGCGTCGCATACGGCGGACGGATTTCCGGATACGCGGATAAGTCCGGCAAACGCCACGCGCTCGAACCGTTCGCAATGAACCCGTCGGTCAGCAGGATAACCGGAGTCAGATGCTCCAGCGCTATCTTGCAGGCCAGATAAGCGGTATCGAAACAGTCGGTCGGAGAGATTGCCGCAATCACCGGCATCGGAGATTCGCCGTTCCGGCCGAACAAAGCCTGCAGCAAATCGGTCTGCTCCGACTTCGTAGGCAGTCCTGTCGACGGTCCGCCGCGCTGGACATCGATAATGACCAAGGGCAATTCGGTAATCACGGCCAAGTTCATCGCCTCCGACTTCAGGCACACTCCCGGCCCGGAAGTAGAAGTCACGGCCAAGGCCCCGCCGAAAGCAGCGCCTATGGAAGAGGCACAACCGGAGATCTCGTCTTCGCACTGGACGGTAATTACGCCCAGCGATTTATGTTTAGCCAACTCATGCAGGATATCCGTAGCCGGGGTGATGGGGTAAGAGCCCAGATAAAGCTTCAATCCCGCCCGTTCCGCAGCGGCGATCAACCCGTAAGCGGTCGCCTTGTTGCCGCTGATATCCATGTACTTTCCCGGAGCTTTCGTCTTCGATTCGATCTTATAAGTATGAGCGACAGATGCATGGGTATTATGCCCGTAATCATAGCCGGCCCGAATCACCTTCACGTTAGCTTCGGCAATCTCCGGCTTTTTGACAAACTTCCCGCGCAGGAAGGCGGCGGCGGCCTCGAGGTCGCGGTTGAACAGCCAGCAAACCAACCCCAAGGCGAACATGTTCCGGCACTTCAACATCGATTTGTTATCCATACCCGAATCAGCTAGGCAATCCTTCACCATCTTGGTAATGGGAGCGGCGATCACGTCTTGTCGGATACCCATTTCTTCGATAGGATTATCCGTCTTGAACGCTGCTTTCTTCAAATCCGATTCCTTGAAGCTATCCGTATCGATAATGATACAAGCCGTAGGTTTTGCAAACTGATACTGCGTTTTCAGCGCCGCCGCATTCATCGCTACCAGCACGTCGCACTTGTCGCCCGGGGTGTAGACCTTCTCGGCGCCGATGTGGATCTGAAAGCCCGATACGCCGTTCAAAGAGCCTTGCGGAGCACGAATATCCGCCGGATAATCCGGAAAGGTACTGATGTCATTTCCAACCGTCGCGGAAATATTCGAAAAAATATTTCCCGCAAGTTGCATACCATCGCCTGAATCGCCTGAGAAACGGACAACCACCTGATCCAGTTCCTTGACAACCATTTCATCTGTCATATACAAAACATTTAAGGTTATAATTGAGTTAATTATTTGCGGCAAATTTCGGAAAGTTCTTCGACATTTCAAAAGAAAAACAAACTTTATTCCTTTCGACAATGACAAAAAGAAATCCTACGCTCTTATCTTCCACCGAAAAGCAGTAAAATGTACCGGAAAAGAGGTAAAAATACAAAGAACTACTAACTATTTGTAAATTCCTCCTTTCGTTTTCCAAAACCATAACGTGTTTTGTCCGGCACTTACGCTTATTTTGCCGGGGATGTCCTCGCATAATGATAAACAGAAGCGACCGCATCGATTAGAAAAAAGAGACGATCCCATGTGGAGGAATCGCCTCTTCCTATAGAGATTTTAACTTTATTAATTAAAGTAGTACTTCAAACCGATCTGCAGCTTCCAACACTGGCTGTAATCCTTATAAACGGCGTACGATTCGGTAGGATAGTTGCCCTGTCTGTCCTTGTACACGGAGAAAACCGGAGTTCTGTTCGCATCGGCGCCTTCGTATTTCAAGATACGGCTGTAGTTCGAAACGACATTGGACTTATAAACTCCCCACTTGGAATTGAGCATATTTCCAATATTCATGAAGTCGAGAGATAATTCGAAAGTATGTTCCGTCTTGCCGATTTTGAACGAAAAATCTTCCGCCACACGCAGGTCGAAGCGATGTACCCAAGGCGTACGCGCTGCATAAGCTTCGGCATATTCGCCCTTATGCTTCTTCAGGTAAGGATCCTGATTCACAAAGTCCCAGAAAATCTTGCGATCGGCGTCATTGGCCTTGAACTCACCATGCTTGTCGAACGAACCGAAAAGGATTTCACTGTCATTCTTCGGAATGTACATCAAGTCGTTATTGATACCGTCACCGTTCATATCATTGACGTAGGTATAACTATAGCCTCCGTATCTATATCCAGAATAGAACAAGTTCAGGTGAGTTCCCCGCAACAGCCCTTTATGGTGGAACGGGATGTAATAGCCTACGGACGCAATCACCTTATCGGGAATGACATACTGCGAACGCTGAACAGTTGCGAAGTTCGGTCCGTCGATCGTATTCAAGCCTTGCCAGGTTGAAATGGGGTCGTTGCCCGGCAATCCGGAAACCTCTTTCGATTGCGTATGCGTATAAGCCAACATCAAGTTCAAGTCTTTAACCGGCTGCGCGTTGACGGTAATATTTGCCGTATATCCCCATCCTTTATGCGTATTGGCCAACATCACGGCATTCTTTCCGTTATGGTACTGATAATCGAAGACGGTAGCCGATTTAACGACCTTTCCCTGGGCGTTATAAGTCTTTATCGTATGGCTCGGGTACATCATACGGTTATCCGCCCCGTTAAAACGCTGGATACCAGTTGAAGAGAGCGTCCATACCGAGCCCGGGCGATCTGAGGGGGACGCATCGGCATAATAATTCCATTCGGTCGGATTCTTGATATTGATGTTATCGATTACAACCGCATTGATATTCTTCGTGAACATGAATTCGCCGGTAACCGTCAGGGGGAAGGAGACGGGCAACTGGTAATCGATCGCAATGGAAGATTTCCATACCTGCGGCATCTTGAAATTCTTATCCACTCCCGAGATCTTGCTGCCGGCATAATGTTTTTCGAGAGTGGTCGGCAAGTTGAACGTGTTGATCATATCGTCCGTGTTCGTCAGCATATTGCCTTTGAACCGATCCAAACGAGGATCGTAAGCACCTGTCGGTTTGCCATTAAGATAAGAAGTCGTGAACTTGACGCTATTTTGAACCATATTGGCATTGGTCGGCATATTGGTGAAGAATACCAATGGCAGACGACCGGCAAAGAGACCGGTACCGCCTCGCACCTTCAGCATCTTGTCGCCCAGGACGTCCCAAGAGAAACCGATACGCGGAGAAATCTGTATACGCGATTCGGGCCACTTGCCCGTATCGATCTTCCGATCGTCGCGGAAGGTCAAATCGTAGATCGCAGTGTTACGCTGCAAGTCGTCGTTATCGAACGTCAAATCGTCGAAGCGAACGCCGTAAGTCAATTTAAACTTCGGACTGATATTCCATTCATCCTGCACATAGAATCCCCACTGATTGAACGACACCTGCGCATTCGGATTCTTCACGCCGTTGAAACCGTAAGTAAGCGCAAACGATTCCGGAGTAGCTCCGTTCAGGAAATCGTCTATGCTGTTGTAACGGTAATAGCCTGTAGCGTTGCGCATGTAAGCGTTGTTGGCCAGTTGATGTTCAAAGCTGATGCCGGCAGTGAATTTGTGTGCGCCTAAATAGTAGGTGAAATTATCCGTGATATTCGTCACTTTATTATGTACGCCATTGTTCCAAGTAAACAACTCATAACCTAAGCTGAGGTAGGGCTCCATAATCTGGTTGCCTTCCGCATCCTTCCCTGCCATAATATCGATGAACGGGAAAGGGGAAGAGGTAGACCCGCGCACATCGTCGATCTTCGTATAAGTGAAGAGCAACTGATTGGAAATTTTATCCGTGAAGCGGCTGTTCAAATCGGCAGACCAGGACTGTACCTTATTATTCATCGAATACATACTGTTGGCGTACGACATGGACTGCGGACCGACACGATAAGTGTTGTTCAAACGTTGCCCCGTATCGGAAGAGTTACCGTTGGGGGCATTCCAAGTCGTATTCTTCGTATTGTTATAACGAACGCTCAAGTGATGGCGGTCGGTAATATTCCAGTCCAAACGAGCCAGGAATTTCGTATTCTCTTCATCGGCGGGAAAATTAGTGAATGAGCCCGTATCGTAACCGTACTTCTGCTTTACGTAATCCGAGACGCGTTGCATGTCCGCTTCCGTGGTACGGGATACCAAGTCTTTCCCGCCCGTTTCGCCTTCTGTAGCGGCACGATACTTGATCACCTGCCCCGGAGTTTTCTCGTTTTCGTAATTGACAAAGAAGAACAGTTTATTCTTCACGATCGGTCCGCCTAAGGTGAAACCGAAAGTTTTCTTCGACTCTTCCGGCCGAGCGCCCAGGTCTTCGCCGTCAATTCTGTTGCCGCGCATATCCTGATCGCGGTAATAGTAATACGCCGTACCTTTGAACGTGTTGGTACCCGATTTCGTGATGGCATTGATGCCGCCGCCGATGAAATTGGTTTGGCGCACGTCGAACGGAGCGACTACGACTTGCACTTCCTCGATGGCATCCATGGAAATCGGGTTGCCGCCGCCGGGGAGTTTAGAACTCAAGCCGAAGTTGTTATTGAAGTTGGCTCCGTCGATGGTAAAATTCGTCGAACGGCCGTCGCCTCCGGCGATGCTCATTCCGTTCGCATACGGAGAGAGGCGGGCGATATCGGAAATGCTGCGGTTGATGGTCGGTATGCTTGTCAGTTGCGCATTCGAGATATTGGTAGAAGCTCCCGTCTTTTCGTTAGCGAACCTGGAACGGGCGGCGATCACCACCACCTCTTCCAACACCTCCGAAGTTTCTTTCAACGAAGCATTCAAGTTATAGATTTCGCCGAGTTGCAATGCCACATCCGTATAGTTCACTGTTTGATAACCAATGTAGGAAATCTCTACCTTGTACGGACCGCCGGTACGCATACCTTGAATGGTATAAAGCCCATCCATGTTGGTGACAGTACCGTAATGAGTGCCGGAAGGTGTATGAGTGGCTTGCACTGTGGCACCGATAATGGCTTCTCCATTAGCATCAACCACCTTACCGCTTAGGGTAGAAGTGGTAATCTGTGCGTTGACGCTTACGGCAATCATCGTAACAACGACTGCCAAGAAAGATCGCATTCTTTTTAACATAAGTCTCAATTATTAATTAAATTTAGAATTTTCATTTGATAACGCCTTACAAATGTAATAAAATTAAAAGAAACATTGAATACTTCCACCTTAAAAATGCATGCGAAAGGCAAAAATTATTCTCTTCGCCTCATCTTCAGAGGCATTCGTACGTCGATTCAGAATGAGTATAAAGAAAAGATCGACTTTTGCGTTGTCGTATTCGCAAAAACCACTACCTTTGCCGGACGATCATCTTTTTCCATAAAAGGCCTCGTAGTTCAACGGATAGAATAGAAGTTTCCTAAACTTTTGATAGCAGTTCGATTCTGCTCGGGGCTACCGTATTAATCACAACGCTTATGAAACCCATCACCTATTTTTATTTGAAGGAGTGTCCCTTCTGCAAGAAAGCTTTTCGTTACATCGAGGAACTGAAACGGGAACACCCCGAACTGCAGACCGTGGAAATCGATACCGTCGAAGAAAGCGAACAGCCCGAGATAGCCGACCGATACGACTATTACTATGTCCCCACTTTCTATGTTGACGGGAAGAAGGTGCACGAGGGCGGTATCTTCAAAGAGGAGATGGAAGCCGTGCTTCGGAAAGCGCTGGAATAAGGGGTATTTCCTTCGCTCCCGCCGCCGAATCGGCGGTGCGTTCCGTGGCGGCGGCGCTTCCGGTTTACCCTGTCTGCCGAACCATTCCACAGGAGTCAAATTCCGGTTTTGCCGGCGCAGCATGGCACGGTCAGAATAGAAATCCATTTTCCGCGCTGCCGCATAGTGCAACGGGAGTAGTACGTCGGTTTCGGTGCTGCCGCGTCGGTTGCAGCGAGTTAATTTTCATTTTTGGTCGCTGCAACGCATGCGGTCTGAATACAAATCCGTTTTAGCACCTTGCAACCCATGCGGCATGCATAAAGATCCGTTTTAGTACCTCGCAACGTATGCGACATGAATAGAAATTTATTTTAACCCTTTACAACTCATGCGGCATGCATAGAAATCCATTTTACCTCCCTGCAACCGACGCGGCGAAAATGAAAACTCGTTTTCATTCTCGCCGACCGACCGGAAGGGAACGAAAATCCGTCTTCCTTATTGGCGACCACTTCGACAGGAACGGAAATTCGTTTTCATAGTCGACAATCGCTCCTACAGGCAGGGTTACCCGGCGGACAACTCCGTCAAAGCAATTCGCATGGCGAATAATCGCTGACGAGATGCATGTTCCCCACAAGGAAAAAGTCCGGCCATTGAAAACCAGAGTCGGAGCGGGTCGGAAGAGCTGAGGTCTGGAAAGATGTCATCGTTCGGTTCTTAGCGTGCATTCCTCGTAGATGACTTGGGTGGGTGCGAGGATTTTCAGTGCGGTTTCATGTTACCGTTTCAGAAAGCGGTTCAGCTCGCTCATGAGCCGGACGAAAGGCGGCGGAAACCGTTGCTCGCGATTGTAGAGGATGCTGATGTATTTCTTCTCTTCCCCCTGTGTTAGGATGAGTTGGACGAGGATGTCCTGCGATGCCTGCGTATGCTTGTCGAAGCCGTAATCCTCCTTCATGGAGGGGAGGTCGGCCTCTTCCAAGAGCGTTTTCAGGCGGTCGAACTGTTCGTCCGTCAGTCGTCCTGCTTTGATTTCCGGCCGTCGTTTGTTTTCCACCTTATCCATGTAATGGTTGGCGATCTCCGTTCGGAATCGCTTCTGGCTGTCGAAGGAGAACGAAACCCTGTAATGTTGAATGATCTCCATCGTGTACGTGAAGGCGAAATCGCGCAAGGGTTGTTTCTTTTTGCACCCGCACGCCAAAAGGGAAATGCAACAGCACAATATAAGCTTTGTTTTCATCGGGAGACAGGTATAAAAAAGTACGCAGCAGTGCTGCTGCGTACTTTTTTCAGTCGATTAGTTATTGTTCCAGGCGCTCGGTTGTACCAAGTACGGTTTTCCGTCCTTGTCGTTGCCCATGGTCTGTATCTGGCTGTCGGGGATCGGGAGCATAGTCCTGGCAGGATTTAAGACGGATGCTGCTGCAAACTTCGGGATATACTCCTTTTCATATTCGATATAAGCCTTCAGTTCGGCCGACATATAGTCTCCTCCCCAGCGGGCCAGGTCGAACCAGCGTTCGCCTTCCATGGCCAGTTCCAGTTTTCGCTCCATCCGGATAGCCTTGAGGCAGACGTCTTTGTCGGTAAAGGCGGCATGCGAAGCCGGATACAGCGAAATCGAGTAGTTGGCGGCAGGTTTTCCGTCAGGCAGTCTGACGATGTTGACATCCAGGGCGGCGCGGGTACGAATCCGGTTCACTTGCGCCATGGCTTCCGCCAACTGCCCGTCGTTGGCCAAGCATTCGGCGTAGAGGAGGATCAAGTCGCGAAGGCTCAGGTATTCGATGTTCATGCACGAGCCCGGCGCCCATCCGCCATACAGATTCTTCATCCCGGCGTTATCTTCGGCCTTGCTGAACACGTGTTTTTTGGGGATGAAGATGCCTCCGTTCACGGGGTTGCGCACCCAATCGTTCTTGGGCAACCCCCAGTCTTTGTAAGGGATGCCGAACCGTCCCACGGCGAAGTCCAAGCGGGGATCCACGGGGATGGTATTGTCGTTGACGCCGGTGGGGTCGTCTTTTCCGCCAGGGCCTTTTACGGATACGCTCTTCTTGCTACGGTATTCGCCGTTCAGGTACGGCAGTCCGTTGGCGTCTACCTGGAACGAGTTGACGAGTTCATACGAGGGTTGGTAGAAGCCGCAGCATCCGCCCGGCCCCGAGTTGTGCGGATAGGCCAGACAGAGCGCAGCATTCCCCATGTCTTGCGCGGCATTGGAATACTGAATGGCGAAGACGGATTCTTTGCCGTTTTCCGTCAAGGCATTGAAGTTGTTGTTCAGGTTGTCTTCCAAGTCGTAGGCCAGTCCGTTGCTGGTCTGTCCTTTTTCCAATATTTCTTTCAGCATCGGTTTGGCGGCAGCCAGATCGCCTTTGTAAATCAGCACTTTGGCTTTCAGAGCTTTGGCCGCCCACAGATTGACCCGGCCTACCTGCTCCTGTTTCTCCGGCAAGTTCGCCACGGCGACGTCCAAATCGGCCAGCACGTTTTCGTAGATATTCTTATCGTTGTGTACCTTCGGATTGTTCTCCGTGATCTCTTCTCCGACCCAGGGAATGAACGGACCGAAAACGCGGATACCTTCGAAACAAGCCAGGGAGCGAATGAATTTCAATTCTCCTTCGCGGATTTTACGAAGGTTCTCCTCCATATCCTGAGCGCCGGCCAAGGTCTGCAGCGCTAAGTTCACGCGTTTGACCACGGCGTATACCCATGCCCATTTCTGGGAAAGATAACCGTTGGTGGAAAGCGTATTGTAGAGTTCCACTTCGTTCAACACGGACTGATCGCCCGGATCGGAACCTTTATTGGCGTCGCCGCCGTAAATGCCGCCCCATACCCAGTTGAGCGGGGAGGCCTGATAAGGCGAATAGCCGTCTACCGGAGAAGCCAGTCCCGCATAGGCGTTTATCGTCAGCAAGTTCACCCCTGTCTCATTTTCCAAAGCCTCGGGGGTCAAGCTGCCTTGAGGCTTCTTACCGAGGAAGTCGTCTCCGCAGGAACTAAAGGATAAGGCAGTTGTCAGTCCTATTATCAGTATGTATATCTGTTTCATGATAAACGAATTAAAAGTTAATAGTCGGATTAAAGTGTAAAGTTGATGCCGAACAGGAAGCGTTTGGTGGTAGGCCAGCCTCCCATATCGACCCCTCTCTGCAAGTCGGCTCCGTTACCGCCACCGACCTCCGCATTGGTGTACTCGGGGTCCAGGCCGGAGTAACCGGTAATGGTCAGCAAGTTCTCGGCTTGCACATAGAGGCGCAGGTTGGAAATGCTCCATTTCTTCAGCCATTTTTTCGGGAAGGTGTAACCCAGCACGAGATTTTTCAGGCGCAGGAACGACGCGTCTTCCACGTAATACGAGTTCGGATTGGTGCCCGAATAGGTGTCTCCGTAGTCCAGTATGGGCAGGATCGCCTTGCTGTTGTCGGCGCCTGGTGTCCAGGACCGGTCGCGTATCCGCTTAGAGCGGTTTCCTTCGAACAGCCAGAAGTCGGTAAAATACTTCGTATTGTCGAACAGGTCGTTCCCCAGGGTCGAATACCAGAACATGGAGAAATCCAGATTCCGAAAGGTGACCGTCGTATTCAAACCGGCGATCAAGTCGGGATGGGGCGAACCGATAAAGGTACGGTCGTCGCCGTTCAATTTGCCGTCGCCGTTCGTATCAGCGAATTTGAATTTGCCCACCCAGGCTTTGGCGTCTTCCGCATTCGTGAACGATTTTCCCAACGGCGGCAAGGCCATCACCTCCTCGACGTTTTCATAGAATCCGTTTACTTTGTAACCGTAGAATTCGGCAATGGGATGTCCTTTCGTCGTGCGGGTCACGTTCCCCGATAAACGGGTTCCGCCCCCCCACATGGAAGCGTTCTCGGATTCGGAGATCTTAAGCACTTCGTTCTTGTAGTGCGACAGGTTCAGAGCGATATCCCACGACCAGTCGCCTTTCTTGTCGCGATAATTGAAGTTGAGGTCCCATCCCGTATTCTTCATGTCGCCGAAGTTGATGTACGGTTTTACCACTTCGCCGGCTAAGGCGGAATACTGGGCGGCGATCAGCATGTCGGTCGTTTTCTTGTAATACCATTCCAACGAAGCGCCGAACTTGCCCTTCAGGAACGTGGCATCGACGCCGACGTTGAACATTTCGGTGGCTTCCCACTTCGTATCTTCGTTTCCGTATTTATCCAAACGGTACCCGACTTCTGCGAACGAGTTCATACCAGAGATGTCGTAATCGGTACGTCTCGGATTGGTCATATATTCGTAAGCGAAGTTCGTATTGCGGGGTACTTCCGAGTTTCCGGTCCGTCCGTATCCGATACGCAGCTTCAGGTCGTCCATCCAGTCGCGCGTACGTTCCATGAATTTTTCTTCCGAAATACGCCACCCCAGCGAAAGCGAGGGGAAGGTACCGTATCGATTGGATTTCGAGAAACGGGATACACCGTCGCGACGAATGATTCCGGTTACCAAGTATTTATCGGCGAAGGAGTAGTCTGCGCGCCCGAACATGCCGAACAAGGCAAATTCGCCGTTGAACTCGGATTTGGCCAGTCGGCGGCCGTCGTTGGCGCCCATATCCAGGACCCAAGTATTGGTATTGTCTTCGTACAGGTAAGAGTACCGGCGGCCAGTCATTTTCCGTCCCAAGCCGTCACGGATTGCTTCGGTTCCCAAGAGGACGGTCAGCTTGTGCACGTCGTTGAACGTCTTATCGTAAGTCAGCGTATTAGTCCATACCCACCGATAGTTGAAGCCGGAAACTTCTTCCAAATTGTTGTCTCCGGTAGTTTCGGAGAACTCCGGATCTTTTTTGCTCATCCGGTAAGAATAATTATTCGTATAATCCAAACCGAAATTGGTACGGAGGGTTAGTTCCTTCATCAGATCCAACTCCGCCCACAAGTTTCCGAAGATCCGGTTATTGGTGTAGTAATTGTCTTTATTGCGCTTCTGGATAGCGACCGGATTGCGGAAATTGCCGGTACCGCCGATCTTGGAGCCGGCGAAATTTCCCGACACGTCATATACCGGTACCCAAGGCGAAGCGCGGTAGGTCCAGGAGTAAGGACTGGCTTCCGATCCGTTGGCGTTCAGGCCGTTGTCTTTCGTATGAGCGTACGTCAGGTTTTCGCCCACCCGCAACCAATTGCGCACATGGAACGAAGTATTGGCGCGCACCTGATACCGCTGATAGTACGACTCGATCACGGTGCCGTCCTGTTTGAAATAATTGGCGCTCATGTTGTACTGTCCCTTTTCCGTGCCTCCGGAAAGGCTGACCTGGTGGTTCTGCATCCATGCCGTGCGATCGATTTCCTTCCACCAGTCGGTATCCGAGAACGGTACCATTTTCCCGCTCGGGACAATATCCTGCGCGCCTCCTGCGCCTTTTTCCGTCATGTAATTGGGAATGACCGGTCTTTCACCTGTTCCGAACTGTACGTGCGAGGGCTTCTCATCGGAGCCGAGCAACGTGTAATTGTTCTTTTTGGCTTTCCATTCCAGGTTCAGGCGGTCTATGGCGTTTAACATCTCGTACCGTTTGCCTGTTTGCTGTATGCCGGCATAACCGTCGTAGGACAGTTGCGGTTTTCCGCTTTTCGTTCCCTTTTTCGTGGTGATCAGAATGACGCCGTTGGCGGCCTGAGCGCCGTAGATCGCTGAGGAAGAGGCATCCTTCAATACCTGCATGCTCTCGATATCGTTCGGGTTCAGGGAACTCAGATCCTGATTGCGGGTAGAAACGCCGTCGATCACGTACAGCGGACCGTTATCGTTCACGGTGTTGATACCGCGAATACGCACCATGGAAGGCGATCCCGGAGAGCCGGACTGTCCGATGTATACGCCGGATGCTTTGCCTTGCAGCTGTTGGGTGGCCGACGATCCCGAAGCAGCCAACAAGGCCTTCGTATCTACTACGGCTACGGAACCGGTGATGTCCTTCTTCTGCTGGGTGCCGTACCCCACGATAACTACTTCGCTCAGGCTTTGCATGTCTTCCTTCAACACGATTTTCATCTTTCTTTCGGCGATTACGGCTTGCGTCACGAAACCGATGTACGAGACGATCAGCGTACTTCCCGCCTTTACTTCCAGGGTGAAGTTACCATCCATGTCGGTGACCGTTCCATTGATCGTTCCTTTTTCCACAATGTTGGCTCCTAAGATGGGTACCCCGTTTTGGTCTACGACTATTCCGCTTATCGTCCTGTTTTGCTGCTGCACGACGTCTATTCCGGGCATATCGATCCCTTCGTTCGGCATGGCATTTACAGGAAAATGCAGAAAGCAACACGCAAAAATGGAGATTTTTGCTACTCTTTTGATTGGTAGTCTAACTGTTTTCTTCATAGATTTGATTTACCAGTTGATTAGATTTAACAAAAAGATTTATAACTCTCTAAAAAAATTATTTACAAGATTAAATAAGGTATGGCATCGACGGACGTCTCTGCCTTAGGCTGGACAAAGATAATCATTTTTTTGATCGGAATTCCGTTTTATCCCATAAAAAATAAAAAAGATTCTTTTTAGAATATTAATATTCGTTAGCGGCGGATCCCCCTTCTCCGCTCATGTTCCTGCGGAGAAGGAGAGCGAACGGGGCCGTATGTCGAAAAGCGGTTAAACGCTGGGAATATTCTTTTTCAGGAATTGATCGAAGACTTCTTTATAGGCTTCCGTCACGCGAATCACTTCCTCTCCGATATAAATGCAATGGTTGCGGTCGATGGAGCGGATTTTATTCAAGGCGACGATATAAGAACGATGGATGCGCATAAAATCGTTGGGAGGCAACATCTCTTCGACCGCTTTCATCGTGAGGTGCGTCACTAACGGACGTTTTTCATCCTTTAAATAGACCATCACATAGTCTTTCATCCCGCAGACGTAGAGGATATCGCCCAGATCGACGCGTCGGAGTTTTCCGTCGACACGGATGAAAACGCTTTCCCGATCGCGACTCGTTGGATCGGTCGTCCGCTCGAACCATCGACGGGCTTTCTCCGCCGCCGCTAAGAATTTATTGTAGCGGACTGGCTTCAAAAGGAAATCGAGCGCACTCACCTCGTAGCTGTCGAGCGCGTATTCCTTGAAAGCCGTTGTGAAGATGATCCGGGTTTCCGGAGGAATCATGCGCGAGAGCTCCATCCCGTCGAGGTCGGGCATCTGGATGTCCAAGAAGACCAGATCGACCGGACGCGCTTTCAGAGCGGAAATCGCTTGGACGGAATCGGTGAACGAGGCCTTCCATTCGAGGAAGGGAGTTCGGTTCGCGAAGTTTTCCAACAGGCTTATCGCCAGAGGTTCGTCGTCGACGATGGCGCAGGTAATGTTTTTCATGAGGGGCAGGTAATATAGATTTGAATTTGATAAATTTCCTTTTCCAACGTTTGTTTAAAGTTGTAAGAGTCCTTATAAAGCAATTCTAATCGGCGTTTCATGTTTTCTATCCCGATGCCCGATCCGCTTCGGTTCTTATCGTCTTTCGGATAATTGCTATTTTGACAAGTGAAGATCAATTCACGGCCTTTATTCGACATTCGAATACGAACGAACGAAGGTTTGTTGCTGCTTACTCCGTGTTTGAAAGCGTTTTCTATTAAGGAAACGAACAACAGAGGCACCATTTGCATGGAGGTGTCCTGGACGTGGAAACTCGTCTCGACCGTCGTGTTGGGACCGCAACGCAATTTCATCAGATCGATGTAATTTTGCATGAATTCGATTTCTTCCCGGACAGAAACATATTTCCGATTGCTTTCATACAAAGTATAGCGGAGCAGATCGCTCAACTTGGCGATGCTGTCTTGGGCCGCGTCGGGGTTTATCTGAATCAGGCCGGAAATGTTGTTCAGCGTATTGAACAGGAAATGGGGGTTCAACTGGTTTTTCAACCATGACAGTTCCGCTTCGGTATTCTTCTGCTGTTCTTCTTTCAGTTTTTTCTTCATCTCGTTGATGCGCATGATAGAGCGGATGCCGGTAGCTAAAGCTGCAATGCACAGATTGAAAACGAAAAAGAAAGCGATCCCGATCCAGATTCCCCAACGATATTTTTCGTCTACGTTCGAGAAATCCGTGAAAAAAATCTGAACGTTCGCCAAAGCGATCACTCCGATATTGGCGACCAAGAATAAGCCGTATCGCTTTCTTTCCAACAGCTTCGGACAGAGTACGTAGAAGTTGGTGAAGTATACGATGAGGAAGGGATAGATCGCGGTCAGCGTTCGGAATGTGGAGTTGCAGGCGGCTTTTATATCGTATTTCAAGGAGAAACCGATCACGCCCGGAATCAGCAGAAGGGCTGCCACGAGCCCCACCTGCGTAAATAATACGATCTTGTCTTTTTTCGTCATATGGCAAAGCTAACAATTCTTTTTGAGATTAGTTGCCTGTATAACTGTTAATCTGTTCGCTGTCGCTTTTGTGTTCGATATAATCGTCGTTCGAGATGTTCGACGTATGCTGCCTAACTTGGTGCCTGGAGTTCCCAAAGCTCCAGCTGACGTTCAGCATCACCATGTGGAGAGGAATCCGGACGACTTGCCTGCTTTCGAATTCTTTTCCTTTCGAAAAATTCTTTATCTTCAACTTGCTGAAGTACGGAGTGATGCCGGTGAGGGAAACATTCAGCCTGTCTTTCAGGAACGCTTTGTTCAAGCTGCCCATCAGCATATTGAATCCGGAATTGTATCCTTGAAGGTTGTATTTTTTCGTAGAGACCATCGTATTCAAGCTGAGTCGGATATTGGCGGGTAACGTTTGCTGCATGCCTATCATGGCATTAGCTTGCCAACCGTTGTTCGTCGTCTCGAGCATCGAGCTTCTCAAGTCTGTGTAACTGACCTCTCCGTTGAAGATCAATCGGATATGCTTGGTTAACGCCCAATTGATGTAGGAGTTCATTCCCGTCTGACGGTTCTCGACGATATTGCCGTAAGTCGTGTTCAACAAGTTGTTCTTATAAAAGCGGTACTCCTCGATGGCATTGTTACAGAAGCTCTGGCGAAGCGATACGTTCATCATGAATTTGCTACCAAAGAGGTTGTATACCATACGGATGTGGTGCGTTTCCTCCACGTCCAGGTCCGTATTGCCGTAAACGAGGCTTGTCGGGTCCGTACGGTTGATATACGGGTTCAAGTACGAGATGCCGGGGCGAGAAATACGCAGGTTATAAGTGAGTCCGAGATTGCTGAACGGGGAAAGCGTATATTGAAGATTGGCCGAAGGAACCAAGTTGCCGTATTTCTTGGTAAAGTCGGAGCCCGCTCCGTAAACGTACGCCACGTCTTGCCACGTATGTTCGTAGCGGATGCCGCCTTTGAAGCCAAATCTGCCGAACTTCCCGTCGTATTCGACGTAGCCGGCGAGGATATCGTCGTGATGCTTGTAATAGAGACTGGCCTCTTGATTATACGTATAAATACCGTTTTCTTTCAGGTAATAGGACGATTTGGAAGAGCTGGAATGACTCGTATATTTCCCTCCCACGTTGAATGTCTGTCCTTTGGCTATCGGCGCAGTGAAATCGATTTGTCCGATGTGTTCCGATGTCTTGTTTTTTCCGTGCGAATAACGATCGGTCAAATCGAGATACGGGGACGGAAGCTTTCGGTTGAAGGTGGTATACGCATCGTCTTTAGTAGGAGTAGACGTAAACAAGTAACTCAGGGTGATCGAACGCTCTCTGTTCCCTAAGAAACGCTGGTAGTCCACGCTTCCGTTAAAGGAGGTATTCCTCATTTGATTGGTCGTCAGGCTCGAATAGCCGAATCCGTCGTGATAAATGCCTCCGCTCATGCGGGTGGTAGCCTGCCCCCCGTCGACATCGTTGTCGAAATCGGTAAAGCTTGCCGACAGTCCGAGATTGCTGACGGAATCGACATCCCAACTGAACGTCAGATTTCCCATTTTGAAGTTGTTCTCCATAGGCATTTTCTGATAAAAGTTTGTCAGGGAATTGCCGGTATCGGCATATTGTGTACGATCCATCGCCATTTCCGTATCCTTCAGTTTGCTGTGATTGTATATCAGGTTGGTGCTCAAAGAAACATTATTCCGTTGCAGGCTCACGAAGCCGCCCGCTCCCTGCGACTTCGTCCCTACTGTCGCGCGGATATTGCCATTATATCCGTTCATCTTTTCTTTAGCTCCTTGAGTGGATCCGTTCAGGATGATGTTCAGTACGCCGCCCACTCCCTCGGCGTCATATTTGGCGCCCGGATTGGTAACGACCTCGATGCTTTTTACCATGCTGGCCGGCATATTCTTGAGGATCTGCGAAGGATTGGCACTGATCATGACGTTTGGTTTTCCGTCTACATATACCTTGAAGTTGCTGCTCCCGTTCACCGTGATGTTGTCCTGACCGTCTACCGTGACCATCGGCACTTTGCGAAGCATATCCAGGATGGTGTTCGACTGAGCGTCCACATCGTCCGCTACGCTGTAACTCATCTTGTCGACTTCCATCTTGACCAAAGGTTTCTGAGCGACCACTTCCACGCCTTCGAGTGTCTGCATGTCTTCGCGGGTGCGGATCGTGCCTAAGTCGAGAGTCGCCTGTCCGTGGAGCGTGAAGCGGCGGAGTACGCTGACTTTCCCGACCGAAGAGAACATGATCGTAAAGTTCCCTTCCCCCGCCACAGGCTGACTGAACGCGCCTTCGAGGTCGGTTATCGACATGGCGACGGGTTTGCTCATATCTTTTTCCTTGAACACGCGCACGGTGGCGTAAGGTTCGCCTTCGTTGGTGAGAGAGTCGGTCAATACTCCCTTTACGATGGTTTGCTGTGCGAAGGCCGATGGACCGGCCGCAAGCATGGCAACGATGAACAGCACTTTAAAACTTTTCATATCTTCATGGTTTATTTGATAGCACAAATGTAAGGGCACGGCAAGGCAGTGCAAGCGACTTTTCGACGAAATACCGCCCGTCTTTCGACGAAATGCTTCCCGTATCGTTATAACTATACCGTTAAAAGAAGTTTATCTGCTCTTCAATTCCCGTCGATAACAGGCTCCGAAGGCATATACCCGATGCGCCGCCAACGAAGCAGGGAACGTCTGCACTATGAATAACGAACAAGGTAGCGCCGGCCACACAAGAGGCCTAAGCGTCTCTTCCATGAGATTATTTCAATACTGCAATATTACGTCTGCGATTTAAGGTATTTTAAACTTTTTATTTTTGTAATCGACAAAAAAATACCATATCTTTGACAAGCCAATTAACCATTAAAAATAAAAAACTATGAATGCGCGTTATTTACTTTTGCTCGGGTTCTCAACTCTTATCACATACTCTTGTGATAATGTAGATTTTCCGGTCCAGGATGATTACGAAAATGCTTACACACGCTTGGACGAACTTCAATCGAGTAGTGTTCACAAAAATGTTGGTTACGATTGGGAAAATAATACGACGGTCAAAATACAAGGCCAAGATATTATTTTACCTTGGTATAGCGGAGCTCCAGCCAATTTGCCGGAACACATTTTTACCGACTATAAAAAAAGAGACGGATGGATTATGATTTACAACTTTATTACCGATAAAAATGTAAACTTATCTAACAGGTATGTTTTTATATTCTATAACGTATTCAGAGGATTGATGAGAATATATTATTACAATACCTTATTCCCTTCCCAAGCGGGAACAAGTTTTGCTCAAATTACCATTCACGATCAAAATACCAGATTATTCAATAGTTCGACTACAGGGCGAGCATGTTTACCTATGGACCAGCAAGGAAGCAAAACCGTATATGCCTGTGGTATATCTGCAACGCCGGTCAGCGGATTTTATTACGGGTGGAATTGTTTCGAAGTTGAATTATCTTACGACCAATACCTAAAGGATAAAAACGTTTCGATGAGCATCTCATTTTATGATCAAAAAATAATGACAATAAAAATTACAGGCGATGTAGACATTAAGGGAACTGCCAGTTACGTTACGACGAATACCAGTAATCCGGCTGGCAATTTTGCGCAAGGAATATTTAATTCCATTGCAAGTGTTGCAGGTAACGCGGTAAAGGATGTAATCAACCCTCCAAAGAAACCAACCTCTAAGGTTTCTGTCCTCCCAATCCTCGGGAGTATTGCTTCATCGGTGATTTCAAAGACGATAAGCGCTGTTACCCAATCATGGACTTCTACATGGGGTAAAACAGATTCAATAATCAAAACGATAGATGTCAAACTTGCAGGAAAGATGAATATGAGTGGAGCAATAACCGAAAATTTACCGCCTCCGGCCATTCCGATACAAAACATATTGGTTCCCGGAGCGCTCCCGGGGGCTTCCATTTTACTGCCAATAGACGAAAAGGAATTAGGTGTTTGGAACATTAAGACGAACAAAACCGTATGTATAGGAAACCATACTTATCCGACGATTGAAAATTATAGCCATTACCCGATGAATGACAATGACTACCCAGTCACCGGAGATTTTTGTGAATATATCTACGTCGAAACACCCACTTATGGGAAAAATGATGTTATACTAAATAAGGAAGTATTGAAAAAAATCGAAAAATATGAGGTTCAATCGACAATGTTTTATAAAGAAAATGAGATCACCGATACTACTCTCATAGACCAAGAATGGGTTGATAAAAAATATTATAAGATAACCGAGTACAGGTATCAATTCTATAAGTCATATTGGCAAATGGTCAATTCCGATAATTTTGAAAGAAAAGAAACTCCGAATTTTTATTTTAATGAAAAAGCATTTAAATTCGTTGCGAAGGTTACCCTGTTATTATATCCGAAAGCGCCGTATAATACGGATGTAATAAGTCTGACCAGAACATTCGACTGTAAAACCGAAAAGATAACAACTCCATCGAAAGGAAGAGCCCGATTGGGGGCCTATTATTATTAACGCTTAAAACAACTTACATATGAAAAATCCATTTTTAATATTGACCGCTTTGCTGCTGCTCATGTTTCCCGCTTGCTCCGACCATGGCAACGAAATTGAAACAGACGATGATATTTTAACTAATACCACGTGGACAAGACGACTTATTGCGGACAAAACTTACGGATATGAAAGTTTCGAGTTCCTGCCATCCCATAACTTTATACTTTTCGAATCCGATTTAAACGGGGTCAAACAATGTTATTTGTTGACGGGCAAATATACGGTAGATGGGACTAAGATTCAATGCACCTGTTATCCGAGTGGAACACGTACTCTTATTTTGAACAACCAATACAATACGATCACATATGAAAATAACCCCGTGTATGTTTTTGTTAAGCAGTGATTAGAACGTATTTTATTTCCTGTTAGTGGATAAGCAGCGCCTAAAACAGATTTAGCTTCCGTCGAGCGGCTCGCCGGTTATCATTCATCGTAAAAATAAGCGATCGTCAACGTTTTAGTGAAAATCGACCGAAACCGTGGCGGCAAGCATCCCCTGCCGATTATTTCCTGACTTTTATCTTTAAAAGTTTGCTCTTATCGGATATATCCATATCTTTGTGGAAAATAAAAGTATGGTAACTATGAAATTTGCAGCGCTTAGTCATCCGATTTTTGAGAGGTCGATCCTCGACTATCATAAGACGGATGATGTGAATGCACCCATCCGGAACCCGTATCCGTTAAAGAGCATCGAGTATTACCTGTATTTGAAGAACTGGATCGATACCGTTCAGTGGCACTTGGAAGATGTGATCCGCGATCCGAATATCGATCCTGCCGAAGCGTTGAAAATAAAGAGAAGAATCGATCGGTCGAACCAGGATCGGACGGATCTGGTAGAGTTGATCGACAGCTATTTCCTCGATAAATACAAAGCCGTGGAAATCTTGCCGGAAGCCACCATCAATACCGAGAGTCCGGCTTGGGCGATCGACCGCCTGTCTATCCTCGCACTGAAGATTTATCACATGAAAGAACAGGCGGACCGGACGGATACGACTCCCGACCATCACGAAACCTGCTTAAAAAAGCTGAACGTGTTGTTAGAGCAACAGATCGACCTCAGCACAGCGATCGACCAATTACTGACGGATATCGAAACGGGGCGGAAATATATGAAAGTCTACAAACAGATGAAAATGTATAACGATCCCGCCCTCAACCCGGTGCTTTACGGCAAGAGATGAAGCTCCTCGTCATCCGCTTTTCCGCTTTGGGCGATGTAGCCATGACCGTCCCGGTGCTTTATTCGTTGGCCGACCAGTATCCCGATCTCCGCATTACGATGCTGAGCAAGGATTTCGTGGCTCCTCTTTACGAAAGAATGCCTTCGAACGTACGGTTTAAAGGGATTGATCTCCGTCGGTATCAGGGGCTGGGCGGACTATACCGTTTATTCCGATTGTTGAAACAGGATCGGTTCGATGCCGTAGCCGATCTGCACGATGTCTTGCGCAGTCGGATCATACGCTTTTTCTTCCGGATCGTCGGCGTGAGAGCAGCCCATATCGACAAGGGGCGGAAGGAGAAGAGGGCGCTGGTGCGTTCCGTAAATAAACGATTGAAACAGTTGCCCACTTCCTTTGAACGCTATGTGGCGGTCTTACGCAAGTTGGGATATCCGGTGGGGCTGCATTTTCGCTCTATCTACGGCGAGGAGAAAGGCGATGCTGACTTGTTCGTTTCGCTGGCCGACGTAAAGCAGAAGAAACATTGGGTAGGCATTGCCCCTTTCGCTGCGCACGCGGGGAAAGTTCTGCCGCAGGAAACGGTGAAAGAACTGATCGGACAACTGCTCCTTTCGGATGATAATCGCCTGTTCCTCTTCGGTGGGGGAGAGGAAGAGACGGCAAAGCTACACGAATGGGCGGCGGACCGGCCGCAGGTAACGGTGGTGGCCGGCAAGCTCAAACTGAACGGCGAGCTCGCTTTGATGAGCTATCTGGATGTATTGGTTTCGATGGATTCGGCGAACATGCATCTGGCTTCGTTGGTGGGAATACCCGTCGTATCGGTGTGGGGAGCAACTCATCCCTATGCCGGTTTCATGGGTTGGAATCAATGCATGGCACATGCCGTGCAGGTGGATTTGCCCTGTCGCCCCTGTTCCGTCTTCGGCAATCAGCCTTGTCTGCGGAAAGATTACGCCTGCCTCCGTCGAATCTCCGTCGAAATGATCATGAGTAAAATCAATAAGATACTTGCTGGATGAAAGTCGTTATCAAACCGGAATACGAATCGGAGCGGATTTTCATCGAGCATCTTCCGCAGAATTTTGAGAAGAGAGGCACCACGATCTACGATCAGCGAAACAAGATAAAACGTTTCGATACCGCTCTCGGGGAATGGATCGTCAAGCGATACAAAGTCCCTAACCTCATGCAGCGAATGGTCTATACCTTTTTCCGGAAGACGAAAGCGGAACGGGCTTACGAGTTCGCCGACCGGTTTCGAGCGTTGGGCATTTCTACGCCGCCGAGCATCGCCTACGTCGAAATGAAAGAAAGAGGGTTATTCAAGACGGGCTATTTGATCTGTGAAGTCTGCAACGATTCCGATTTGCGCAAAGGGTTGCGCGATCGGACGGACTTCGATAAGAAGCTGGCCGACGAGTTCGCCGCCTTCCTGGTGCGTATGCACGAGCAGGGAATACTGCACGGTGACTTGAATTTAAGCAATGTGCTTTATCGTCGCGAAGGAGAAAGGTACCGTTTTTCCGTCATCGATATCAATCGCTCGCGTTTCAAATCCGCGTTGACCAAGAGAGAATGCCTGCACAATTTAACTCGGTTGACTCATCGCCGGGATTTATTGGAATACATTGTTCGGAGATACGCCTCTATCCGCTGCTGGGACGTGGAAAAAGTCCTTTCCGAAGAGTTCAGGCTCTTGGAAAAATTAGAGATGAAAGGAAAGATGAAGGAAAAGGTTCGGAGATGGAAGTAGCATGACGTATGTTCATTTATTTGAACGTCACCTACCTGATTTGTGAGTAATGCTGAAGTTGTGCAATCCGCAAGCAATAAGAGTTACCATATCTTTGAATACGGATTTACGATATCTAAATCGTTCTTTGCCAATACGTCCTTTTCCCTAACTTGCTTCTTTTGAAATTAGAGATTTTCTTCGCGAAGGGGAAAAGAGACGAATTGATAAGGGGAGAATTGAGGAGAAGAAGTAGAAATTTTACTTTCCTATGTCTTTTGCCGATGGATCCATTCTTCGTAGGTTCGTTTCCATCGGTTATGGCTCCACAGCCAGAAGGCCGGAGCCCGACGGATGCTCTCTTCCAAAAGTTTCGTATACCGGTCGGTCAACTCGAAGTCAGGAATCGCAGTGATGTCGTCGGCGATGAACCTGAATTCGCAGTGATAATATCCCCGTTTGACTCGTTTAACATCCGCATAATAAATCAGCGCATCTATCTTTTTCCCAATTTTCTCCGTCCCAATGAAGATAGGCGTCCGGTGATGCAGGAAGTCGATCCAATGGTGAATGCTATTCCATTTCGGGGCTTGATCGGAGATAAAGCCGACAATGCTCCGCTGCTTATCCCTTTTCAACTCGATCACTCGTCGCAACGTTTCTTTCATGGGGATGCATTCTCCTCCGAATTGGCTGCGCAACTTAAGGAAGAGACGGTCGAACATTTTATTGTAAAGAGGATGGTAGATCTGTGCGCAATGCATCCATTTCGGAGCCCAGTAACCTAACGAAGCTATCCATTCCCAATTGCAGTAATGGCCTAAATAGATGAAACAGAAATTTTTGTGCTCGGTCTCCATCCGTTCGGCGATTTCATGGATATCGGAGAACGTCATGCGTTTCATCATGCTTTTCTTCGATATGCTGAAAAGTTTCAAAGTTTCTACCAAGTAGTCGCATAGCCAGCGATAGAACTGCCGCTCGATGACTCTGAGAGCGCTTTTATCCTTTTCGGGAAAAGATTCGGTAAGGTTTTTCCTTACTATTTTCTTCCGATAGCCTATCAGATAGTACAAGGGGAAATAAAGCAAATCGGAAAACACGTAGAGTATCCTGAACGGAAAAAGCGAAATCAGGTATCCGAGACAATATGTTATGTAGTAGATTACTTTCATGTGCATAGCGATATCTGTAAACCGGATCGGCAATGAAGTTCACAGGGTAAGTTTATCCAAAGGCTTTCCCAATACGACCGCCTCGACGACCTGCGGATAATAGGTATGTTCCAACTGATGAACCCGTTGTGCCAGTGTCTCCGGAGTATCATCGGGCAGCACCGGGCATTTTGCTTGGAACAAGGTCTTCCCCTCGTCGTAATTGCCGTCTATATAATGGATGGTAATGCCGCTTTCCAGGTCACCGTCCGCAATGACCGCCGCATGGACTTTGTTTCCGTACATTCCTTTGCCTCCGTGTTTGGGCAATAGCGCCGGATGGACATTTACTATTCTATCGGGATAAGCAACCAGTATATCGTCGGGTATTTTAAAGAGAAACCCGGCCAGAACGATAAAGTCGACTTTGCGTTCCTGCAGCATTCGCAGCGCTTTCCCATCGGAAAAGTCCGCATTGGGGACATACTGGACCTGCACTCCGAGCGGTTCCACTCGTCGATATACACCTACATGTCGTTTGTTCGCAAAAACCGCGATGACTTCGGCTGTTTTCTTTTTCTGAAAATATCGGATCATATTCTCAGCATTTGTTCCTTCTCCGGAAGCAAGAATGGCTATTTTGATCATATTTCAATCTCTTACCTGCACAAATACTAAAAAAATGTGCAAAACTCGTTATTTATTTGCTCGAATATTTGCTCATCATAAGAAATATTCATTCCTTTGCACCCGCAAAGAAACAAAAATAAATCAATTTATTAACTAAAAAATTAAAGTTATGTCTGAAATTGCATCAAAAGTAAAATCTATTATCGTGGATAAACTAGGTGTAGAAGAATCGGAAGTTACGAACGAAGCAAGCTTCACCAATGACTTGGGCGCAGATTCATTGGATACGGTAGAACTGATTATGGAATTCGAGAAAGAATTCGGAATTTCTATTCCTGATGATCAGGCGGAGAAAATTGCTACGGTAGGTGACGCTATTTCCTATATTGAAGCAAACTCCAATAAAGAAGCTTAATAGTTACGTAATTATTTAAGATGGAATTAAAGAGAGTAGTCGTAACAGGTCTTGGTGCGCTGACCCCTATAGGCAATCGTGTTCCCGAGTATTGGGAAAGCTTGGTGAACGGCAAGAGCGGAGCAGGACCTATTACTCATTTCGACGTATCCAAGTTTAAGACGCAATTTGCTTGTGAAGTGAAGAATTTCGACGCTTCTGCCTATATCGATAGAAAAGAAGTGCGTAAGATGGACTTGTATACGCAGTATGCTATTGTGGCTGCCATCGAGGCGGTGACCGATGCGGGAATGGATCTGGAAAAAGAGGACAAGGATCGGATAGGGGTTATTTACGGAGTCGGTATCGGAGGCATTTCTACTTTTGAAAACGAAGTGGAGGATTATGCGACGATTAAAGATACGATCGGGCCTCGGTTCAGTCCTTTTTTTATACCTAAGATGATTGCCGATATCGCCTGCGGCCATATTTCGATTATGTACGGTTTTCGCGGACCCAATTTCACCACGACTTCCGCTTGCGCTTCTTCTTCGAGCGCGATTGCAGATGCATTCAATTACATTCGTTTAGGCAAGGCAAATGCGATTTTGGCAGGCGGTGCGGAGGCTGCGATCTCGCCGGTGGGAGTAGGCGGGTTTAATGCGATGCATGCGCTGTCGACGCGCAATGACGACCCGGAACATGCTTCACGCCCATTTAGTGCATCGCGTGACGGTTTTGTCATGGGTGAAGGTGCCGGTTGTTTGGTATTGGAAGAATTGGAGCACGCCAAAGCCCGCGGAGCGAAAATATATGCGGAGATAGCCGGTGTCGGCGCTTCTGCCGACGCTTACCACATTACGGCTTCACATCCGGAAGGATTGGGAGCAAAATTGGTGATGAAAGCGGCGCTGGAGGATGCGGGAATGGTTCCGGAAGATATCGACTATATCAATGTACATGGTACATCGACGAGCGTCGGCGACGTCTCTGAGGCAAAAGCCATTAAGGACGTATTCGGGGCGGCGGCCTACAAGTTGAATATCAGTTCCACGAAATCGATGACGGGGCATCTACTCGGAGCGGCGGGTGCTGTCGAAGCGATTGCTTGCGTCTTGAGCGTGAAGAATGGTGTCGTCCCTCCGACGATTAATCACGCAACAGGAGATGACGACGAGCATATCGATTATAACATGAATTTTACATTCAATAAGGCTCAGAAACGCACGGTCCGCGCTGCATTAAGCAATACGTTCGGATTCGGCGGCCATAATGCATGTATAATCGTTAAAAAATGCGCTGAATAATCGTGCATGGCAATTTATTAGATAGAATAAGACTTCTTTTTCGAAAGGATAAGGAGTCTTATATTCGTTTTTATCAAATTCTGGGCTTTTATCCCCGCCAAATTAAATTCTATGAACAAGCTTTACTCCATAAATCCTTATCTTTAAAATCGGATAAGGGACGATGGATAAACAATGAGCGTCTCGAATTCTTAGGGGATGCTGTGTTGGATGCCGTCGTCGGGGACATCGTTTACTGCAAGTTCGACGGAAAGCGAGAAGGATTCCTTACCAATACCCGTTCGAAAATCGTCCAACGGGAGACATTAAACCGACTGGCGGAGAAGATCGGCTTGGATAAACTGGTAAAATGCACGACCATTCGACAGTCTGCGCATAACAACTACTTGCCGGGGAACGCTTTTGAAGCGATGATAGGCGCTATCTATTTAGATAGGGGCTACAAGGCCTGCAAGTATTTTATAGAACACCGTATTATCGGAATTTATATTAATTTGGACAAAATATCTTCAGAGGAAGTCAATTTCAAATCCAAATTACTGGAATGGAGCCAAAAGAATCATTTCCTTTTAGATTTTCAACTGGTTACTCAGTCTCACGATCGACTCTATAACCCGACCTTTGAGACGGAAGTATATATCGAACAGATCGCGGCCGGCAATGGCTCCGGGTATTCCAAAAAAGAATCACAACAAAAAGCAGCGGAGATAGCATTGGAAAAACTCAAAAAAGATGCTACCCTCAAAAAACGAATAGCGGTCGCAAAAACGATTCGGGAAGGGCAAAGTTGACTGGAAGCGTAAAGTAACGTAGAAAACTGTAAAAAAAAGTTTTTATCGATTACATTTATATAGAAAAAATTACCTTTGCAAGAAGTATTGAATGGAACTGGATAAAATGAATATAACGAAGTTAGTGCGTCCTTTCTTTTCCTCAAGGCTTCGAGCAATTGATTCATATACCTCGCAAGCTGAGGCCGTTCAGCATAAAGTGTTCCGCCATTTGATTCGGGAGGCAGCTTCTACGGAATGGGGGAGAGAATACGACTATGAACATATCAAAAGTTATCAGGATTTCCAACGAGTTCCTATACAAACCTACGAGGAGATCAAAGGCTATGTAGACCGGATGAGGCAGGGGGAAAAGGATGTACTTTGGCCGGGGAAGGTGAATTGGTATGCCAAATCGTCAGGGACGACGAACGATAAAAGTAAGTTTATCCCTGTCAGCAAAGCCGGGCTCCACAATATACATTATGCCGGTGGAAGAGATGCGGTAGCGCTCTATCTCGCGCAAAATCCGCATAGCCGAATGTTCTCGGGAAAAGGATTGATTTTAGGAGGAAGCCATGATCCGGACTGCTATGTCAAAAACAGTTCGGCGAGTGACTTGTCCGCCATATTGATCGAGCATATCAATCCGTTGGTGAATCTCTATCGTATTCCGGAAAAGAAAATAGCCTTGCTGAACGATTTTGAGAAAAAGCGGGAGCAAATTGCCCGAAGTGCGATGAATGCGCGGGTCACCAATATCTCGGGCGTTCCGTCGTGGATGTTAGCCGTCTTGAAACGCATATTGGAGCTAAAAGGAACGGACAACTTGACGGAAGTGTGGCCCGATTTGGAAGTTTTCTTCCACGGCGGGGTGGCTTTCACGCCGTATAGCGCGCAGTATAAGCAGCTCATACCGAGCGATCGGATGCATTACCTGGAGACTTACAATGCCAGCGAAGGATTCTTCGGTTTACAGAACGATTGGACGGATCCGGCGATGTTGCTGATGATCGATTACGACGTGTTTTACGAATTTATTCCGATGGATGAATGGGAGAAAGAACAGCCGACTCCCGTCCCACTATCGGGGGTGGAAACGAATCAAAACTATGCGATGGTTATCAGCACTGCGTGCGGGTTGTGGCGGTACATGATTGGCGATACGGTGAAGTTCACCAGCAAGACCCCGTATAAATTCATCATTTCCGGAAGGACGAAACATTATATCAATGCATTCGGCGAAGAACTGATGATCGATAATGCGGAGAAAGGATTGGCGGTTGCATGCGCCGAAACCGGCGCTCAGGTGTCGGAATATACGGCGGCTCCCGTCTTCATGGATGCGGATGCGAAGTGCAGGCATCAATGGTTGATCGAGTTTGCCGTCAGGCCTGATTCTGTGGCTCACTTCGGCGAGGCGCTCGATCGCGCGTTGCAGGAAATCAATTCGGATTACGAAGCGAAACGGTATAAGAATATGACTTTGCAACCGCCGGAGATCATGGTAGCTCGGCAGGGTCTGTTTCATGATTGGCTGAAAGCAAAAGGCAAGTTGGGCGGTCAGCATAAGGTGCCCCGTTTGAGCAACAGTCGCGAGTATATGGATGAAATAATAACGATGAATCACTAATCCATGAATTTGAAAAAAAACTATCCTCTGCTCGTTTTCGGGCTGATCGTCCTCGTC
The DNA here is from genome assembly GCF_000312445.1 of Phocaeicola abscessus CCUG 55929. Classification (GTDB taxonomy): domain Bacteria; phylum Bacteroidota; class Bacteroidia; order Bacteroidales; family Bacteroidaceae; genus Phocaeicola; species Phocaeicola abscessus. The sequence continues at coordinate 131,902 of NZ_HE997182.1, forward strand.
TATGCTTGCGCCAGTACGGGGCATCCCGACGGCGGCCCTTACGACGAGATGCCGCCCCGTTTCCTGAGCAGCACTCCGCGACAGGGCGAGACGGGTAGCAAGGCGAAGAAGATTTCTATCTTATTCGATGAATACGTCAAAATAGAAAAAGCTTCGGAGAAGGTGGTGATCTCTCCTCCGCAGTTGGAGCAACCGGAGATTAAAGCGAACGGAAAGAAGATAGAAATAGAATTGATTGACTCCTTAAAACCGAATGCTACCTATACAATCGACTTCTCGGACGCGATTGTCGACAATAACGAAGGCAATCCTTTAGGTAATTTTGCCTTCACTTTTTCTACCGGCCAATCGATCGATACGATGGAGGTAGCGGGAACAGTCCTGAATGCGGAAGATTTGGAACCCGTGAAAGGAATCTCGGTCGGGTTGCATTCCAATTTGAACGATTCCGCTTTTACCAAGCTCCCGTTCGATCGCATCTCGCGCACCGACAGTCGGGGGCGTTTTTCCATCCGCGGCGTAGCCCCGGGGAAATATCATATTTTCGCGCTGATGGACGGCAATCAGAACTATCTTTACGATTCCAAAACAGAGCAAATCGCCTTTAGCGATTCCATCATCATTCCGAGTTTGAAGCCGGATACGAGGCAAGATACGGTCTGGGTAGACTCTTTGACCATCGATACGATAAAGACGGTCGGGTATATGCACTATCTACCCGACGATGTGGTGCTTCGCGCCTTTAAGGCGGAGAACGACCGGCAATACTTGAAAAATTTCACGCGCGACAAGTTGAATCACTTCATACTTACTTTCAGTGCTAAAGCGGATACATTACCTACCCTGAAAGGCTTGAATTTCAATGCGGGTAACGCCTTTATCGTCGAGGCGACCGTCACGAACGATTCCATCTGTTACTGGATAAAGGATTCGCTGGTGTATAATATGGATACGCTGGTGGTCCGGATGGATTACTGGGCCACCGATACCTTGGATAAGTTGGCTCCGAAAACGGATACGCTGTACCTCGCCAATAAATACGATCGAGCTCAACGGGAGAGGATGCGGAAGATAGAAGAAGAGAAACAAGCCAAGGAAAGAAAGAGAAAAGAAAAACGAGGAGAAAAGATCGAAGCGGAAAAAGAATTCCTGAAAATGAAAATGGATGCTCCCAGTACCCTGGATCTGGACAGGAATGTACAGTTCTCCTTCGAAGAACCTTTGGCTCAAATCGATACGAACGCCATCCATCTGCAGCTGAAAGTAGATTCTACCTGGCATGATCTGCCTTTCATCTTTGTCGCCGATCCGGTCGTACCCAGACAGTATCAGGTGATGGCCGAATGGGAACCGGACAAAGAATACCAGATAGGAGTGGACTCGATGGCTTTCGTAGGCATCTACGGGCACTGCTCGGATCCCATAAAACCGATGGCGATGAAAACCCAGCCGCTCGATCACTACGGAACCATCCTGCTGAATATTCCGGACGGTGAGGGGGGTATCGTCGAATTGCTGGACGGAGGAGGGAAAGTGCTGCGCACAACGTCCGTGACCAAAGATGGAACAGCCGATTTCTACTTCCTGAATCCGGGAACAAAGTTCTATATCCGAATGTTCGTCGACCGCAACGGAAACGGCGTGTGGGATACGGGGAACTATGAGCGACACTTGCAGCCAGAAGAAATGTATTACTTCCCTAAAGTATGGGAAATGAAAGCCAATTTCGAATTTGAGGAAACGTGGGAAGTGCATGCCCTGCCCCTCGATCGGCAGAAATTGGATGAGATAAAGAAACAGAAACCTGAGCAGGAGAGAAAAGTGAAGAACAGAAATGCTGAACGAGCTAAAAAATTAAACCGTTCATGAAGAGAATAATGCTATTAGTATTGCCCCTGATAAGTCTCGCGTTTGGAGCGAATGCGCAATGCATCGCCACCAACGATGCCATACAGGCCGGTGAGGAACTGACTTATAAACTGAAGTTCAACTGGAAATTCGTGTGGCTGAATGCCGGCTATGCGAAGATGAATCTCGTCGCCTCCACTTACAACGGCAAACCGAGTTTCACCACTATGCTCTACTCGACCACAAACAGAAAAATCGATCACTTCTTCAAGATGCGCGACACGTTGACCTGCATCACCTCCCGCCAGCTGCAACCGTGGTATTTCAGAAAAGGAGCGGAAGAAGGGAAGCGCTATACGGTAGACGAAATATGGTTCTCCTACGAAGGAAACAAATGCCACGTCCGCCAGCAACGATACCGACCGGAACACGGCACGGTTCATGCGAACGAGAAGAGGGACGAATGTATCTTCGACATGCTGAGCATCCTTCTGCAAGCCCGTTCCTACGATTCCGCCAACTATCGGATAGGAGACCGGATCCTCTTCCAGATGGCGACGGGGAAAGCGATCGAGGAACAGACGCTGATCTATCGCGGAAAGAAAAATTTCAAGGCGGAAGACGGCGTGAATTATCGGTGCCTGGTTTTCTCGTTGGTGGAATACGACAAGAAAAACCGGGAACGAGAAGTCATCACCTTCTTCGTGACCGACGACTTGAACCATCTGCCCGTACGCTTGGACCTCTACCTGAGTTTCGGTTCGGCGAAAGCCTTCCTCTCGAGCATCAAAGGCAACCGACATCCGCTGACCTCGGTCGTGGAAGATGGTCGGTGACGGATGGATGCGGTTGGAATCAATTATTAAACCAAGTATTATATGAAAAGAACATTCACTCTCTGGATTGCTTTGCTCATCGGCCTGGCAACCTTCGCTCAACAAGCTTTATGGGACCGCGCTCCCGTCGTCTCTCCCGAAATTCACCCCGACCGTACGGTCACCTTCCGACTAAAAGCTCCTAAAGCTGTCCGCGTTCAGATTACGGGCGATTTCCTCCCTCCCAGAAAGATTCAAACCCCGCGCGGCGAAGCGGAGACTTCCGGCCTTGCCGAACTGACGGAGACCGACGACGGCGTCTGGGAATACACTACGCCTGAGCCGTTGCTTTCGGAGCTTTACAGCTACGCCTTCATCGCGGATGATCTGAAAATGCTCGACCCTGCGAATACAAACGTGAACCGTGACGTGGCCACCTTGAGCAATATCTTTTTGGTCGGCGGCGGGCAGGGCGATCTGTACAAAGTCAACGAAGTGCCGCACGGAACGATCGCCAAGGTGTGGTACGACAGCCCGACGTTAGGCATGCAGCGACGCATGACGGTCTACACCCCCGCCGGCTATGAAGACGGCCGCCGACGTTACCCCGTCTTCTATCTGTTACATGGCATGGGCGGCGACGAAGAAGCATGGATGACGCTGGGACGAGCCTCGCAGATCCTCGACAACCTCATTGCACAGGGAAAGGCCAAGCCGATGATCCTGGTCATGCCCAACGGCAATGTCGATCAGGAAGGAGCTCCGGGGTTCGCTCCGGACGAGAAAGCGCAGTCGAGCAAAGTCTTTATGCAAGGCAGTTTTGAAGAAGCCTTCCCCGATGTGCTGAAGTATGTGGAAAAGCATTACCGTACGATAAACAACAAGGCCAATCGGGCTATCGCCGGCCTTTCCATGGGAGGTTTCCATGCCTTGCATATCTCTAAATATTATCCCGATCTGTTCGATTACGTCGGCTTGTTCTCCGCAGCGGTAACGCCTCGTAAGGATGCTCGATCACCGGTCTACGACGACTTGGAAGGGAAGTTGAAGGTGCAGTTCGACAAGAAGCCTGCGCTATATTGGATCGGCATCGGCGAGAAAGACTTCCTGTACAAAGCCAACGTCGATTTCCGACAGATCCTGGATAAACACGATTATCGGTATACATATTACGAAACCGGCGAAGGGCATATCTGGAAAAATTGGCGGATTTATTTGTCACAGTTCGCCCCCTTACTGTTCCGATAGATATTTCTGTAATGCCGAAGTAAAAGGGAATATGTACGCCGCGTCAGAATAGGGATTTCGGCGTCACGAGACGGGCAGCTTTTTGAAAGTAAAAACTCCTCCCCTGAAAATTTTCAATCAGCGGAAGTTTTCATAAAGACTTTAGAAAATCATATTGAGGATTATGATAATAAAAGAATCAAATCGCCCTCATTATGCGGAAGCATTCGTTTCGAAACAGGCTCCTGAAGACACCGCCTCCCTTAAGGTTGATCTTAAGGGAGGCGATTATTAGATCGGACAAGCGATCATTTTACAAACGAGGCTTTCAACAAGTAATCGACGCTTGCTTTCACCCTGTCGAACTGTTTGCCGCTATGCGTATCTTCTATTTCGATCCAGAAGTACTTCATTCCGTTCGCATAGAACTGGTTGAAGATATTTTCGAAGTTCATCATCCCCGACTGGCCCAATACCATGCGGTCTTTAATGTGCAACATATGGATCCGATCAGCAGCTTTCTGCAAGTATTCCACCGGATCGTTCTGCCCCATGACCGTCCAATAGACATCCATCTCGAACAGTACCTTCTCGGGATCCGTATTGGCTAAGAACAGGTCGAGGATCTGAGTTCCTTCCCTCTTAGTGAAAAGCGTTCCGAATGTGGCCTCTTTACCACCCGGAACGACGCGGGCGAACTCCATGTTATGGTTATGATAACCGAATCGAAGTCCGGCGGCTTTCACGACTTCTCCCGAGGCATTGAGGATGTCGCAGAAGCTCTTTACGGCTTCTTCGCTGGACAGAATCGGCATCATCGGTTCCACGACGTATTCTACGCCTAACTTCACATGGTCGTCGGCGATTTTCTTCCACGATTCCAGAATGGCATCTTTCATGGAAGCAGAGAACATGCCGTCCGAACTTCTTTTCTCCTTTCCTGCAACGCCGGCAAAGAGTTGCGGTGGATTCACATGCGAACTGACAATAGTCAGGCCCGCATCTTCCGCTTTCTGCTTAAATTCCATCATATCCACCCCGCCGATCTTGCTGTTAGCCGGATTGTACCCCGCCAACTCGAGGTTATCGATGCCCATCTCCTTGATGCGCTTCAAGTTGGCTGCCAGATCGCCGGCATAGAGTTCCGGTCCTAAGGTGTAAATTTGTAAACCCAATGTTTTGTGAACATTGTTTGTCTCCCTTGCATCCGCTCCTTCAGGTTTCGTCTTCGGAGTGCAACCCGCTAAAGCTCCCATCGTCAACAACGAGGTAGCTTTTAAGAAATCTCTTCTAATCATAGCATCTATTTTTAAGTCATTGATCGGGGTAAAATTAAAGAATATATTTCACATGCGGTACTTTTCTTTCGATTTTTTCAATCATTCTCTAAAATAACTTCGGTTTTACAGAATGAAAACGGAAACCGAAACCCAACATCAGATAATTCGGATTTTTAAAATCCTGCAAATTGTATCCGATATGCAGAAAGAGATTCCGACTCATGTCGATCTTCAGCGCCAGCACTTGGTAGAAACCTTTCAAATCTCCCCCCCGATGAAGTACATTCGCACCGAAACCGACATTGATCGAAAAGAACGGCATGACGTACTCTGCCCTTCCGGACAGCCCTAAAGCCAATTGTTTAGTCAACAGCGGAGCATAAAAATCAGGCATCGTCTCGGAGATGTAATCCTCGGTCACCAGATTCGCACTGGCATCGAACACGCCGTCGAGAGAGAGTCCTGCCCGAAAGCGATAACTAAAATGACACATCGGGGTGAAGTTAAACCCGCCTACCCCATACGTATGCGGAGCGGCAACGCGTTCGTCACCGAGATAAACGCCCTTTTTCCGCCACGAACCGAAGAAGATCAGATCATAACTGATATGTCGCCTGAAAGGAGGTATGACAACCGTTTGGGAACCGACCGGCTCCGTAGTCCGGTTGAAGTTATACACCAGTCCGAGTTTAAATGCGGCGGAATTTAATCCGGCGTTGGGGAATTTCGTGTTTCCATTCGAGAAATGAGTCAGCGAAGCGCCCACATGCAGATCGAACAGGGGAGAGAGCTTCCAGCTCAGGTAACTGCCGATATTCAAATAAGCATTTGTCCGTGAACCGATCATCTGATTATAATCATTCGTATCGGGATCATAGGGCTTCCACCCCAACGAGAGGCCAAAATTCCATTCGTAATTCCAAGACAGGCGAGGAGCGAAAGAAACGATCGTCGCCCCGTGGAAAAGGTAGAAGCTGACCGGATCGCCCAACTCGTCCGACAAGCCGAATCGACTGAAGGAAAGACCTATGCCTTGATAGGATCCCGGATAGATCCGACCGAGCACAGACTCCGGACGAAAACGGAAAGCATACTTCAAATGATAGGAGTCGCCGTATCCCGATTTCTTATTCGCGTAATTGATGCCTTTCAAAAACGGATTGGAACGAAAGACAAAGGCAGGCTGATACTCGATGTTCACCTGATGAACGATTCGTTTGCCGAAAGGGAGAGAGTCGACCGGCAATAAGAGCGTATCGGCAAGGGAAGCATGACACAAAAGAGGCATTGAAAAAACAACTCCCATTAACGCATCTCTTATCCCTTTCTTCAAATGTTGCATGCCCTCGCTTTCCTGCTCTTAAAATTCAAACAGCACAAATATAAGACTTATTTAAAAGAACCGACAACTTTTTCACCCCTATTTGGCAGTGGAGAAAACGGAAATAAAAGATTTAAGAAAATCGACGCCTCGTTATTGGAATAAAATCGTTATTTTTGTTCGAACTTTCATTTCTGCGTATCATGGATACCTCCGCCCAAGCACATACCTTACATATCAAGAACATGGTTTGCAACCGCTGCATCATGGTCGTACGGGCATCGCTGGAAAGGCTCGGACTGCATCCGCAATCGGTTGGCCTGGGCGAAGCGATCCTTCGGGAAACGATCACGGAAGCCGTCCGCCGACAAGTAAGAGCAGCGATCGGGCCCTTCGGTTTCGAACTGCTGGACGACAAACGAGAGCAGCTGATAGAACAAATAAAGAACACGATCGTCGACGTCGTACACCATCACGACGAGGCACTGAAGACGAACCTGAGCGATTACCTGCAAGATAAACTGCACAGGAATTACGGCTCGCTGAGCAAGCTGTTCAGCGAAGTGACTAACACCACCATCGAGAAATACCTCATCGCGCAGAAAATAGAACGAGCGAAAGAGCTATTAGTTTACGGTGAGCTGACCATCAACGAGATTGCCGACAAACTGAACTACAGCAGCACGGCTTATTTCTCATCACAATTCAAAAGCGTTACCGGTCTGACACCATCTCATTTCAAAGCCATCAAAGAACATAGACGGAAGCCGTTGGACGAGGTGTGACAAATGTCAGAGATAACCACCCTTTCTCAATTCCTCGCCAATGAGTTCCAATTCCTCGTACCACTCCTCGCCGAACTTCCTGACGAACGGATCTTTCAAAAACTTATAGAGGGGGAGACCGCTCTTCCGGCCAAGGACGACCGCCGCCTTGCACACCTCCCGTCGGTCGTAGTTCACCCCTTTGAATCGCCCGAAATCCTTGACCCTGATCGGATAAAGATGGCAGGAGATCGGTTTGCAGAATCGGATCTTCCCGACGCGATAAGCTTTCTCCAAAGCACAGCTGCAACAACCTTTCTCGTCATAACAAGTAAAGACGCAATCCTTTCCGCTTACGACCGACGTCACCAAATCGCCTTCTTGGTCGACACAGGCTATGCCTTGCCTATCGATAACGGCACGAGCTTCCCGCGCGAGGTCATTCCAGACAACGGGCAGGGCGTCTTCGATTTCCAACACTTCCTCCGATTCCAGCGGAGCTCCGGCATCGCCTTCGATGCAACAGGCTCCCCGGCAAACATTCAAGTCGCAGAGAAATTTCTCCCTGAAAATATCCAATGAGACGACCACATCGCCTACCTCTATCATCGTTGTGCCTATCTGCATATAAGATAATTCCGACTAAAGTCCAAACGTGAAAAGATCCGCTTCATTCGGGACGAGCATGTCTACTGGGCAATTAGCGATCGCATCATTTTCCCCGCCGTGGCCGGCGCCCCAAGTGTCGAGAATGATCAAAAACGTTTTTCTGTTCATAATCATATTTTAATCTGCTATCGTCAATCGGATGCAAAGTTAGGAAAAACCCGCCGAAAATCATCGTCTCGTTCGCAGGATATTAACTTAAATTCCCTTATAATCATGTTGCATAACATTCGTTCTATATTGCTCTTTCTACCGAAAATGCCTTCCTTTGTACGTTGAAAAACAGCAATATTTAACTTATCATCATCACATGAAACATCCGAAGATTGGTATACGCCCCACCATAGACGGTCGGCAAGGCGGCGTACGCGAAAGTCTTGAACACAAGACGATGGCTTTGGCGCAAGCCGTAGCCGATTTGATATCGAAAAACCTGAAGTATAAAGACGGCGCTCCCGTCGAATGTATCCTTGCAGACAGCACCATCGGACGAGTGGCGGAAAGCGCGACCTGCGCCGACAAGTTCGAACGTGCCGGCGTGGGTGCCACCATTACGGTAACCTCTTGCTGGTGTTACGGTTCCGAGACGATGGACATGAACCCCTACTGGCCCAAAGCCGTTTGGGGATTTAACGGGACGGAACGCCCGGGAGCCGTCTATCTGGCTGCCGTATTGGCGGCTCATGCACAGAAAGGACTGCCGGCCTTCGGCATTTACGGGCACGACGTGCAAGACTCGGAAGACCATTCCATCCCCCACGACGTGGCAGAGAAATTACTCCGTTTCGCCAAGGGCGCCGTAGCAGTCGCCGAGTTGAGAGGAGAATCCTACCTTTCGATCGGCAGCGTGACGATGGGTATCGCCGGTTCAATCGTAAACGACGACTTCTTTCAGGAATACCTCGGCATGCGAAACGAAAGCGTGGACGAAGTAGAGATTCTGCGCCGGATGGACGAAGGTATTTACGACCCCGAAGAATTTAAGAAAGCGATGGCTTGGGTAGAGAAATACTGTAAAGTCAACGAAGGCTGGGACAAAAACCGCCCGGAAAAACAAAAGACTCGCACCCAGAAAGATGCAGATTGGGAATTTATCGTGAAGATGACGTTGATCGTCATGGATCTTATGCACGGTAATCCGAAGTTGTCGGCAATGGGATTCCACGAAGAAGCTTTGGGACATCATGCCATCGCCGGCGGCTTCCAAGGGCAGCGGCAGTGGACCGATTGGAAGCCGAACGGCGACTTCACGGAAGCTTTATTGAATACCACCTTCGATTGGAACGGCCGGCGCGAACCGTCTATCCTGGCTACCGAAAACGATTCGCTCAACGGCACCGCCATGCTGTTGGCTCATCTCCTGACCAACCGCCCGCAGCTATTCTCCGACGTCCGCACCTATTGGAGCCCGGAGGCCGTAAAGCGCGTAACCGGCAGAACGCTGTCCGGCACCGCCGCTCCCGGCATCATCCACTTGATCAACTCGGGCGCTACGACCTTGGACGGCACAGGGCAGAGCAAGGACGAGCAGGGCGCTCCCACGATGAAGCCGTTCTGGGAAATGACCGAAGAAGATATCGCGAACTGCCTGCAAGCCACCTCGTGGATGCCAGCTGACCGCGACTATTTCCGCGGAGGCGGGTTCAGCAGCTGTTTCCTGTCGAAAGGCGAAATGCCCGCTACCATGTTGCGCATCAACTTGATCAAAGGACTGGGCCCCGTCCTCCAGCTTGCGGAGGGATGGATCGTCGACATCGATCCGGAGATACATCGGATCCTCGACCGACGTACCGACCCGACGTGGCCCACTACTTGGTTTACGCCGCGCTTGGATCCGGCAAAAGACGCATTCAAAGACGTTTATTCCGTCATGAACAACTGGGGAGCCAATCACGGCGCTATCACTTACGGACATATCGGCGCCGATATGATTACGTTAGCTTCCATGCTCCGAATCCCCGTTTGCCTGCACAACGTCAAAGACAGTGACATCTTCCGCCCAGCTGCGTGGAATGCTTTCGGTATGGACAAGGAAGGCGCCGACTTTCGCGCTTGTGCCAATTACGGCCCCATTTACAAGTAAATCATCATATCGCACAGCGAGGAGGAGGCGTCAAAATGAAGGTTTCGACTCAAAAGGGAAACAGCTCCCGCAAACCTTTACGTCGACCGCTCGCTGGTGTTTTTCATCCCGAAAACAGTTACCATGAGTGAGAACAGACAATCCCTTCTCTGGAAGGACGGTGTGAACTACCTGATTCCTTTCATGCTGATCACCTTTTGTTTCGCCCTCTGGGGATTCGCGAACGATATTACCAACCCGATGGTAAAAGCCTTTTCCAAGATTTTCCGCATGAGCGTGACGGACGGTGCATTGGTACAGGTGGCTTTTTACGGCGGCTACTTCGCCATGGCTTTCCCGGCCGCCATGTTCATCCGCCGGTACTCCTACAAGGCGGGAGTCTTGGTCGGACTCGGGCTTTACGCCGCAGGCGCCTTGTTCTTCTTCCCCGCTAAAGCCGTCGGGGTGTACGGTTATTTCTTGGCGGCCTACTTTATCATGACTTGCGGACTGTCGTTCCTCGAAACGAGCTGCAACCCTTACATCCTGAGCATGGGAACGGAAGAGACCGCCACCCGACGGCTCAATCTGGCGCAATGCTTCAACCCCTGCGGCTCGATCGTCGGCATGTACGTAGCCATGAACTTCATACAGGCAAGACTGAACCCCGCCAGTAGCGCCGAACGCGCTCTATTGGACGAGGATCAGTTCAATGCACTGAAGGCATCCGACCTGAACGTGTTGATCGCTCCCTACCTGGCAATCGGAGCCTTCATCGTCCTGATGTTCTTCCTCATCCTGTTCACCCGGATGCCGAAAAACGGAGATCGAAACCGTCAGCTTCACTTCGTTTCCACTCTGAAACGCATCTTCAGTCTGCCCAAATATCGCGAAGGAGTGATCGCCCAATTCTTCTACGTAGGAGCACAAATCATGTGTTGGACCTTCATCATCCAATACGGAACGCGAATTTTCATGCACGAAGGGATGAGCGAACAGGCGGCGGAAGTCTTGTCGCAACGGTATAACATTTACGCCATGCTACTCTTCATATGCAGCCGCTTCCTGTGTACCTATCTGATGAAATTCTTCCGCCCGCCCAAGCTGCTGGCAATCTTCGCCGTGGGCGGAATGATTTTCACCATGGGCGTTATCTTTCTGCAAAACCGGTACGGCATATACTGCCTGGTAGCCGTCAGCGGATGCATGTCTCTGATGTTCCCCACCATCTACGGGATTGCGCTCAGAGGGTTGGGCGACGATGCGAAATTCGGCGCGGCCGGACTGATCATGGCTATCCTCGGCGGCTCCGTGCTGCCTCCACTTCAGGCGAGCATTATCGACTTGGGGAAGATAGACGGCATGCCAGCCGTCCACGTTTCGTTCGTTTTACCGTTCATCTGCTTCGTCGTCGTTTGCATGTACGGCTTCCGTACTTACAAACGCCAACACGCAGAGACAGAACGAGTCGGCAGGAGTTAAAATTCAGTTTAAGCGTTATCGAGCCACTCGGCGAGACCTGAAATCCATTTTAGGCGCTATCGAGCCGCTCGGCGGGACCTGAAATCCATTTTAGACGCTATCGAGCCACTCGGCGGGAGCTAAAATCCATTTTAGACGTTATCGAGCCACTCGGCGGGACCTAAAATCCGTTTTAGGCGCTATCGAGCCGCTCGGCGAGACCTAAAATCCGTTTTAGACGCTATCGAGCCGCTCGGCGAGACCTGAAATCCGTTTTAGACGCTATCGAGCCACTCGGCGGGAGCTAAAATCCATTTTAGACGTTATCGAGCCACTCAATGGGGGTTGCCGTCCGAGTTTTCCCAAAACTGCGGGGAAGGTTCGGCCGAACGACAACGTTTACCTTCATTCGAAGGGAATGTCCAGTTGCCTTTCATCGCCGAGCAAATTGTATGTCAGGCGGTGAAAAGGAGTGCTTCCGTATTTCCTGATCGCGAGACGATGTTGCCTGGTGGGATAACCCTTATTCTGCTTCCAGCCATACTGCGAGTAGGCCGCATCGAGCTCTGTCATGTAATCGTCGCGGTAGGTCTTGGCAAGGATCGAAGCCGCCGCGATCGACAGGTATTTGCCGTCGCCTTTGACGATTGTCCGGTAAGGCAGATTTCGGTATGGACGGAAGCGATTGCCGTCGATCAGTAAGAATTGCGGCCTGATTTTCAGTTGATCGAGCGCCCGATGCATGGCTAAGAATGAAGCGTTCAGGATGTTGATCTCATCGATTTCCTGGGGATCGACTCGTCCTATCGCCCAGTCGATCGCCTCTCGCTCGATCACCTCCCGCAGGGCATACCGCTGGTGCGGCGTCAGTTGTTTGGAGTCGGTCAGCGTTTCGTGTTCGAAATCCGGAGGCAAGACGACGGCGGCAGCATAAACAGCGCCTGCCAGGCAGCCGCGTCCGGCCTCGTCGCACCCCGCCTCAAGCAAGTCTTTATTCAAAAAAGGCAATAGCATGTCAGAACATTTGACTCACCCGCTCGATGCCTGCCGCCAGGACATCCGCCTCTTCCTGCGTATTATAGAGCCCGAACGAAGCGCGTACCATGCCTTCGACGCCGTAGCGGTTCATCAGTGGCTCTGCGCAATGATGTCCCGTTCGGACAGCGATTCCCAAACGGTCGAGCAACGTTCCCATATCCAAATGGTGAATGTTTCCTACGAGGAACGAAATCACTCCTCCCCTCTGAACCGCCTGACCGAAAATGCGCATACCTTTTATCTCCTTCAGGCGCTTCACGGCATAGGCGGTGAGGGCGCGTTCGTGGGCGGCGATATCAGGCATTCCCAACGCAGACACGTAGTCCAGGGCTTTCGCCAGTGCGGTAGATCCGATGTAATCCGGCGTCCCCGCCTCAAACTTAAAAGGCAATTCGTTGAAAGCCGTCTTCTCGAACGAGACACTTCGGATCATCTCGCCACCGGCCTGGTAGGGAGGCAACCTGTCCAGCCATTCTTCCTTTCCGTAAAGCACGCCGATACCCGTAGGCCCGTACACTTTATGCCCGCTGAAAGCAAAGAAATCCGCATCCAAGTCCTGCACGTCGACAGGCAAGTGAGGAATGCTTTGCGCGCCGTCTATCATCACCGGCACTCCGTGAGCATGCGCCATGGCAACGATCTCCTTGACCGGATTGATTGTTCCGAGCACATTGCTGACGTGTGTGACGCTGACCAGCTTTGTCTTCTTCGTGAAGAGTTTTTCGTATGCTTCGAGCACTAGCTCGCCGCAGTCGTCAATGGGAATCACCTTGATCGCTATGCCGCGTCGCGCCGCTTCTAACTGCCAAGGGACGATGTTGCTGTGATGTTCCATGCTCGAGACGATCACCTCGTCGCCCCGTTGCATCCGGCTTTCGGAGAACGTGGCGGCCAGCAGGTTAATGCTTTCCGTGGTGCCGCGGGTAAACACGATTTCGTTCGTACTTCGGGCGCGAAGGAATTTCCTCACCGTCTCGCGTGCGGCTTCGTGGCATTCCGTCGCTTTCTGGGAAAGGAAATGAATGCCGCGATGTACGTTAGCGTTCACGGAATAGTACTCGTCGACGATCGATTCGACTACGGAACGGGGTTTCTGGGTAGTCGCAGCATTATCCAGATAAACCAAGGGTTTACCGTAAACCGTCCGGCTTAAAATGGGAAAGTCTTCCCGTATCTTTTGCACCTCATACATAAGCGTTTATTTTTTACAGATCGCACAGCCGTCGCACTGATCCAACTGTCCACGGAAGCGTTTCTCGACCAGGACGTGCAAACGCTCTTTCAACGCGTCTAAAGCAATCGTATCGATAACCTCGTTGACAAAAGCGAACATCAATAGCATGCGAGCTTCCTGACGAGGGATACCTCGCTGTTGCATATAGAACAGAGCGCTTTCGTCCAACTGTCCGACGGTAGAGCCGTGCGCACACTTCACGTCGTCGGCGTAAATCTCCAACATCGGTTGCGTATACATGCGCGCCTCTTTCGTGACGCAAAGATTCTTATTCGTTTCCTGCGAAACGGTTCGCTGCGCCCCTTCGCGAACCAGGATCTTCCCTGCGAAGGCGCCTATCGCCCGATCGTCGAGCACGTACTTGAACAGTTCGTTGCTGGTGCAATCCGTCGCCAGATGATCGATCAGCGTATGATTGTCTACCTGTTCGTTCTTGTCGGCGATCGCCATGCCGCAAAGGTTCATTTCCGATCCTTTTCCGCTCAACGACACCTGCGTCATATTCCTCGTCGTACCGTTCTGAAGCGTCATTCCGTTGAGTAGAAGTTTGCTGTCGGCAGCCTGATCGGCATACAGGTTGCTGAAGCGGACCGTCTTCGTATGCGTCGCTTCCAGCTCGTAGAAGTCGAGCGAAGCGTGCTCGCCGACGAACACCTCGACCACTTGGGTAGTCAAGAAGTTTACCTTATCCATCGCATGATCGCAGACCAACAGTTGGGCGCGAGCTCCTTCTTCCAAAATGACCAGGATACGGCGATTCGCCATCAAATTGCAATCGGACCGCAGTATATTGACCAGCTGAATCGGTTTGTCGACCGTCCTATTCTTAGGGACATAGAGCAAGAATCCGTCTTGCGCGAGGCAGGTATTCAGCGCCGTGATACTGTCCTTCGACGAATCCGCCAATTGTCCGTAATACTTCCGTATCAGTTCCGGGCGAGCGGAAGAGAATTCTTTAAGACTGCCCAAGAGCGCGCCCTCTGGCAAGAGTGCACTCGTCGGACATGCGGTGTAAAAAGAATCGTTGACTACGAAATAAAGTGCCGTACGCATGCGAGGGACATCACACTTGAAAATCTCGTACGGGTTGATAAGCCTCTCCATCCGTTTCAGATTCACGCCGTAATTCGGTCTAAAAAGCTTGTCGACATCCGTATATCGGTACTCTTCCGTCTTTTTAGAAGGAAAGCCTCGGAGCTTGAACTCGGTAAAAGCATCTTTCCGAAGCGCATTCATCACTTCGGAACTCTGCTGATCAATCAGGACTTCATGCTGCTGAAAGAGGTCGATATATTGCTGTTCGGCTTTCATAATCCGTCTTCCAATTCTTCTTTAATCCAATCGTACCCTCGTTTTTCCAGTTCGAGCGCCAATTCCGGTCCTGAGGTTTTCACAATCCGCCCGTCATAAAGCACGTGCACGATATCCGGCTTGATATAATCCAACAAACGCTGGTAATGAGTGATGACGATGCAGCTCGTTTCGGCAGTCCGCAGCTTGGTAACCCCTTTCCCAACGATACGCAGGGCGTCGATATCCAAGCCCGAATCCGTTTCGTCGAGGATGCTGAGCCTCGGTTCGAGCATGGCCATCTGAAAGATCTCATTGCGTTTTTTTTCTCCGCCGGAGAATCCTTCGTTGACAGCCCGATCAGTCAGTTTATTATCCAATTCCACGATGGCTTTCCTCTCCCTCATCATTCGAAGGAAAGCACCTGCAGACAAAGGTTCTTTCCCCTCGTATTTTCGTTTTTCATTCACGGCGGTACGCATAAAGTTCACCATACTCACGCCGGGGATCTCGACCGGATACTGAAAAGAGAGGAACAGTCCTAAATGGCTTCTCTCTTCCGGTTTCAGCGTCAACAGATCTTCTCCGCGAAAGAGAACCGTCCCTTTGGTAACTTCATAAGCGGGATTCCCAGCCAGTACCGCCGCTAAAGTACTTTTTCCGGATCCGTTAGGCCCCATGACAGCGTGTATCTCACCTTCGTTGACAGTCAGATCGATTCCCCTCAATATTTCCTTGCCGCCGATAGCGGCATACAAGTCTTTTATCTGTAACATCATTTTATTGTTTATTATCCTACCGTTCCTTCCAAAGAAACAGACAAGAGTTTCTGAGCCTCGACGGCAAATTCCATGGGCAATTTATTAATAACTTCCTTCGCGTAACCGTTCACGATCAAGCCGATAGCCTGTTCGGTAGGTATTCCTCGCTGGTTACAATAGAACAGCTGATCCTCATTGATTTTACTCGTCGTCGCCTCGTGTTCTACGACGGCCGTATCGTTATGAATATCCATGTAAGGAAAAGTATGCGCACCGCATTCGCTGCCCAACAACAAAGAATCGCACTGACTGTAATTGCGGGCGTTGTCGGCGGATTCGGAGACACGCACCAATCCGCGATAAGAATTTTGACTCCTGCCCGCGCTGATACCTTTACTTACGATAGTAGAGCTCGTATTCTTCCCCAGATGAATCATTTTAGTTCCCGTATCAGCCTGTTGCCAGTTATTGGTTACGGCAACCGAATAAAACTCGGCCGAGGAGTGGTCTCCCGACAAGATACAACTGGGATACTTCCAAGTGATGGCCGATCCGGTTTCGACCTGTGTCCAACTCAACTTACTGTTCGCTCCGCTGCATAAACCACGTTTGGTAACCAAGTTCAAAATGCCGCCCTGTCCGTTTGCGTCGCCGGGATACCAATTCTGTACGGTAGAATATTTCACTTCGGCATTGTCGTGTACGATAATCTCCACGATGGCGGCATGAAGCTGATTCTCATCGCGCATGGGAGCTGTGCAACCCTCCAAATAAGAGACATAACTATCGTTATCGGCGACAATCAATGTCCGCTCGAACTGCCCCGTCTGCGCAGCATTGATGCGGAAATAAGTAGACAGTTCCATGGGGCAACGGACACCCTTGGGCACGTATACGAAAGAACCATCGCTAAACACCGCCGAGTTCAATGCAGCGAAATAGTTATCCCTGTAAGCGACGACCGACCCGATGTATTTCCGGATCAAATCCGGGTGATCTTTTACAGCTTCGCTCATGGAGCAGAAGATAATTCCTTTTTCCATCAACGTCCGACGAAAGGTGGTCTTCACCGATACGGAATCCATGACGGCATCCACCGCCATCCCCGTCAGTTGACGCTGTTCATGCAGCGGAATGCCCAACTTGTTGAATGTTTTAATCAGTTCCGGGTCGATCTCTTTTTCCTGCGCAGTTTTTTTGCTCTTTCGGGTAGGATCGGCATAATAGGATATGGCCTGATAGTCAATTTCAGGAATCGTCAAATGTGCCCAGTGAGGCATCTTCATAGTCAGCCAATAGCGATAAGCCTTCAGGCGAAACTTCAATAACCATTCCGGTTCACCTTTCTTCGCAGAGATAAGACGAATGATGCTTTCGTCCAATCCCTTCGGTATAATTTCCGTCTGGACATCCGTAGTGAAGCCGTATTTATACTTCTCCTGCGTCAACTCCTTCACATATTTATTGGGTTCTGATCGCATATTCAAAAAATTTGTTTTACTACGCCTTTCGTGGCAGGGAAGAATATACCGGTAAGATTTTTTATCGGTTCGTATAACACCGATTCTCGCTTCGTCTTCTCCGGAATCAAGTCTCCGTTTACGTCAATGTATTCAAATAGATGAATACACAATCCGATCAGCAACAGGAACTTCACAGCTCCGATTCCGCTCCCTAACCAACGGTTCAGCCACCCTAAACGAACGACGTTCAGGACCTTTGACAAGGCCGAAGCAATCACAGAAAAACCCACGGGGACGATTACCCAGATCAGGATGAAAGCGATCACTCGAGCTACAGTGACAGACGTTCCTAAAGTCGGGGCCAACTGTTCGCCCACTAATCCGAACAGGGCTCTTGCCAAGAGTAATCCGACAATAAACCCGGTTATGGAAGCGACCTGTTTAAGCAAACCTTGCATTAATCCCTGCAGGAAGCCGATTCCAATAAAGATAAGGATGATAATATCAATCGTTGCCATTTTATCTCTGCCGAAGTTAAAATGTCATACCGAACGAAAGTGGAAATCTGTATGCCGTTGCAAACTCCGAGTCGTTCAGGATGACATTTCCACTCAGGACGTTTACTAAAAACCTGTTATGACAAAGTTTGCTTTACTTCGATCTCTTCAAATGTTTCGATCGTATCGCCTACTTTAATATCATTACAACCGTTCAGGCTGATACCGCATTCAAAATTGGTCCCAACCTCCTTCACATCGTCTTTAAAGCGCTTCAGCGCATTGATAGAGCCAGTGAATACGACGATACCGTCGCGTATCAAACGAGCTTTATTATTTCGCTTCACCTTCCCCTTAGTCACATAAGCGCCGGCAACCGTACCTACCTTGCTGATATTGTATACAGCACGTACTTCAAGGGCGGCAGTCTCCTGCTCCTTCACCGTTGGAGCCAACATGCCCTCCATCGCAGACTTTACTTCTTCGATCGCATCGTAGATAATCGAGTACTTACGTATATCGACTCCTTCCTGCTCTGCCAACTTCGACGCCGTATTCGAAGGACGAACTTGGAAACCGATGATAATGGCATTCGAAGCGGCAGCCAACGTCACATCCGATTCCGTAATCTGCCCGACAGCCTGATGAATGACGTTGACCTTTATCTTCTCCGTAGACAATTTGATTAAAGAGTCGCTCAACGCCTCCACAGAACCGTCCACATCGCCTTTGACAATCACGTTCAATTCGTGGAAATCGCCTAAAGCCAAGCGGCGGCCTACCTCGTCCAAAGTCAGCATCTTCTGCGTGCGAAGACCTTGTTCGCGTTGCAACTGTTCTCGCTTATTCGTTATTTCACGAGCCTCCTGTTCGGTACCGAATACGTGGAAAGTATCGCCCGCTGCAGGAGCACCGTTCAAGCCTAAGATCTGAACGGCCTCGGACGGGGCTGCGCTTTTCAATTTCTGGTTACGCTCATTGAACATCGCCTTTATTCGGCCGAAATAAGTTCCCGCCATCACAATGTCGCCCATGTGCAACGTGCCGTTCGAGATCAACAACGAGGCGACATATCCGCGCCCCTTATCCAACGTAGACTCGATGATGGATCCCGTAGCCTTGCGATTCGGATTGGCCTTCAAGTCGAGGATATCAGCTTCCAAAAGAACCTTATCCAAGAGTTCTTTTATGCCAATGCCTTTCTTGGCCGAAATATCCTGCGACTGGTATTTACCCCCCCATTCTTCCACCAAAAAATTCATAGCGGCCAGTTCTTCCTTGATCTTATCCGGATTCGCATGGGGTTTATCAATCTTATTGATGGCGAAGACAATAGGCACTCCTGCGGCTACGGCATGATTGATGGCCTCCTTCGTCTGAGGCATCACACTGTCGTCGGCCGCGACAATGATAATAGCGATATCCGTTACCTTCGCTCCTCTGGCACGCATGGCGGTAAACGCTTCATGACCGGGGGTATCGAGGAAGGTTATATGACGTCCGTTATCCAATTTTACGTTATAGGCTCCGATATGCTGAGTGATACCGCCCGCCTCGCCAGCAATGACATTCTCTTTACGGATATAATCCAGCAATGAAGTCTTACCGTGATCGACATGTCCCATCACCGTCACAATAGGAGCGCGAGGTTGCAGATCTTTTTCCTCATCCGGAACCTCGACGATAGCTTGAGCTACCTCATTGCTGATGTATTCGGTCTTAAAACCGAACTCCTCCGCGACAAGATTGATCGTTTCCGCGTCCAGACGCTGATTGATAGACACCATAATACCCACGCTCATGCACGTGCTGATCACTTGCGTGACCGATATATTCATCATGTTCGCCAGCTCGTTGGCCGTGACGAATTCGGTCAACTTCAGGATTTTGCTCTTTCTTTCTTCTTCCTTTTCCTCTTCGATGAGATGTTGTTGAATGGATTCGCGCTTCTCTTTCCGATACTTGGCAGCTTTGTTCTTGGTCTTATTCGTGAGTCTGGCCAACGTTTCCTTCACTTGCTTGGCCACATCCTCGTCATTGATTTCCTGCTTATGTACCGTTCTTTTAAAACGGTCTTTATTCTTGCCGCCTCTGCCACCATTATCCTTGTTATCGGGGCTCTTATCCCGCCTTTGATTGCCGGTATTCATCGTTTCCGTAGCATCGAGATCCACCCGTTCTTTGTTGATGCGGTTACGACGTTTTTTCTTGCCATCACCCTGCGTGCCCTTATCTTCTTTTACTATTTTATCGTCGTTCTTACGAATCTCTTTGATGATAGCATCTTTCATTTGCTTTCGCTGTTCGAGGCGCAACCGATCTTTCTCTTCTCTTTCCTTGCGACGTTCCTCCTTCGATTTTTTCTTCGGGCGAGTCGATTGATTCAATGCATCCAGATCGATTTGTCCTACCACATTCAGTTTCGATTTGATCTCTGGTGTATCCAGTTTAAACACCGGATCCGTATCGGCGTTTTCTCCTTTCATCTCGGGGGCTTCTTCCTTCACTTCTGATTCCTCTTGCTGGGCTGCACCGGGAGATTCCGTTTCCGACTCTTTCTCATCTTCGTTTATCGATTCTACGACAGGCATCGCTTCTACTTGTTCCAATTGTGCAGATCTATCTTCTACTATGTTTTCCAGCTCTTTTTCTTCTGTGGCAGGGGTTCCTTTTTCAGCTTCCTGCTCCGATCGTCCGGCAATAACCCCTTTCGCTTCTTCCCAAACAGATTCCGATTTCATCGCTTCGGGTCGAACCTCCTTTTGTTCCTGCGATTCTGTCACCGCCTCAGGCTTTGTTTCTTCTTTTTCTTTCTTCGGAGTTACAGTTCGCTTGCTAATATTATCCAGATCGATCCTACCAACAGATTTAAACTTCGGACGGATCTCTTCGGGAATGACGGTTTCTACGACATCATTCTTTTTCTCATTCATATCACCCGTACCGGCATTGCGGCTCCGATCCTTATTCTGACGTTTCTGGAAGAATTTATTCGACTCTTCCTTTTGTTTTTTGTCTTTGCTGAATTCCTTCACAAGTACCTCATACTGTTCTTCGGTAATTTTAGCATTCGGGTTACTTTCTATCTCATAACCCTTCTTCTGCAAGAATTCCACTACCGTCGATATTCCCACATTCAAATCTCTTGTTACCTTGTTCAGTCTTATTGCCATAATTGTTTTAATTAATAACGAAGAATCGAAGCTTGGAAGAATTATTCTTCAAACTCAGCTCTTAAAATTTTCAGCACATTATCTACCGTGCTCTCCTCCAGGTCCGCTTTTTCAACCAACATCTCGCGCGGAGCGTTCAACACGGCTTTTGCCGTATCCAAACCGATGCTTTTAATGGCATCGATCACCCAATCATCAATCTCGTCTCTGAATTCATCCAAATAGATATCTTCATCCTGCACATCCGAATCCAATTCGCGGAACACATCAATCGTATATTCGGTAAGCATGCTGGCGAGTTTGATATTCATACCGCCCTTACCGATTGCCAAAGATACTTCTTCCGGCTTCAAATAGACTTCCGCCTTGCGCTCATCTTCGTGAAGCACAATGGAAGAGATCTTCGCCGGACTTAACGAACGCTGTATAAACAGCTGAAGATTCGAAGTATAATTGATAACATCGATATTCTCATTCCGCAATTCACGAACGATACCGTGAATACGGGAACCTTTCACGCCGACGCAAGCTCCAACGGGATCGATGCGATCGTCGTAAGATTCGACAGCGATCTTAGCCCGTTCGCCGGGAATTCGGGCGATTTTCTTGATCGTAATCAGCCCATCGATAATTTCGGGTACTTCGGCTTCAAACAAACGTTGCAAAAACACAGGGGAGGTGCGGCTCAGGATAATCTTCGGATTATTGTTCGTATTCTCCACCCGAGCTACCACAGCGCGAACGGTCTCCCCTTTGCGGAAGAAATCACTCGGGATCTGTTCCGCTTTCGGCAAGAACAATTCATTTTTATCGTCATCTTCCAGCAGAATTTCTTTCTTCCATACCTGATAGACCTCCGCACTGACCACGGTACCTACCTTGTCGATATATTTGTTATACAAGCTGTCTTTTTCCAATTCCAAAATCTTAGAAGCCAAGGTTTGACGCAAGGTTAAAATCAGCCGACGCCCGAACTTGGAGTAAGGTACTTCATCCGTCACTTCCTCGCCGATCTCGTAAGAAGCATCTATCTGTCGCGCATCCGAGAGTTTTATTTCCATATTGGAATTGGTAAACTCCTCGTCCGCTACGACCTTGCGGTTCTGATAAATCTCCAAATCACCTTTATCCGGATTTACAATCACGTCATAATTCTCATCCGTGCCAAACATCTTTGCTATCACATTGCGGAACGATTCTTCCAACACGCTGACCATCGTAGTCTTATCGATGTTTTTGAGTTCCTTGAATTCAGCAAACGTGTCAATCAAACTGATTGTTCCTTCTTTCTTTTTGGCCATAATTATTTAAACCTGATTAAATATTTAGTATAAGTTATTTCATTATAAGCAAACGTAAGATCTTCCTGAATTTTCTTCGGACGTTTGGATCCTTCCGGTTTTACCTTTTTCTCCACCGTAATGGAAAAATGTTCGTCCGTCACCTCTTTCAAGATGCCGGTGTATTTGCGATTGTCGAGCATCATGACCTCCACTTCCTTCCCGACATGGTTTTGATATTGCTTCAAGACCTTAAAGGGTTGCCCGATCCCTGCCGAACCGACCTCCAGCTCGAAGTCTTCTTCTTCCCGATTCAGTTTAGATTCAATATAGCGGCTCAAATCGACGCAATCGTCGATCCACACGCCTTCGGCATGATCGATCTCTACGACGATCTTGTTTCCCGGACTAATCATAATGTCGATTAAGAAGTAGTCTTTAACGGACAACCATTCTTCCACTATTCGGGTTACCTCTTTTTTTTCTATCATTTACACGTTTTTAAGAATAAAAAAAGGGCTCGGTCAAGCCCCACCATTCATCCATCTCGGTGCAAAGATACGAATTATATGTCAGTAGCACAAAATATTCAGGAAAAAAAACTATTTTTGCAGCGAAGATCTTGTATTTGCCGGGAAAAGGGACTGATCTTTCCGAAGATCAATCGGTAGGTTTTTATAGAAGACAAACGATAAGCAAGTAACGATGATAAAGAAAAACGGATTGAATATAAATAAGCAATTCATGATCGGTAACGGACTGTTGGCCTTCGGTGTGTTCGTCATCGTCGCCATTTTCTTTTACTTATCGTTCCGGTACCAACAAAAGGCTGAACACGCTATTTCGTATGCAGGCAAATATACGATCGAGATTTCAAACGACTTTGCCGGAGACAGCATCGCCATCTACATCAACGACAGTTTGCTGCTCGACAGGATCATGCCGGATGAGACACTGCAACTATCCGTAAAGAGATTTGCCGAAAACAGCGCTCTACTGGTAGTAGATAACCGTACGGACGGTACCACGCCGTTTAATCTAAGCGACAAGGGCAGCCGTGTCAAACTTACTCGAAAAAACGGCATCATCTATTTGCTGGAAACCGAAAAATAACTGTATATGAAACGAATACTCTTCTCTGTCGCCCTTTCTCTGCTGCTCTTTTCCACCCATGCTCAATCGCTGAAGATCATGAGCTACAACATAAAGAGCGGAGTGGGCATGGACAATGTGCGCAACTACGACCGAAGTGCCCAAATAATCCGCAAGCTGAAGCCGGATGTAGTGGCCGTTCAGGAGTTGGACAGCGTCACCCGACGCAGTCACGGTGATTATGTGTTGGGGGAATTGGCGAAACGGACGGGAATGCATGCTTTTTATGCCCCCGCTATCCATTATGACGGTGGGAAATACGGCATCGGTCTGTTAAGCAAAAAGATACCCGTAAGGGAATACTATGTATCGTTGCCGGGAAGGGAGGAGCAACGCGCGCTGTTTATCGCCGAATTCGAACGATTCATCTTCTGCGGGACACACCTTTCCCTCACCGAGGCCGATCGGATGGCTTCCATCGAGAAGCTCAAGCACACGTTAGGAAATTTGGACAAAGAGAAGCCTGTATTTCTGGCAGGCGACTTCAATTCGCTTCCAGGCTCTCCGTTTATTCAAGAACTTCAAAAGGACTTCATCATCCTTACCGATACCGCCTCTCCAACTTTCCCCTCGCCGATGCCCGACAGAACGATCGATTACATCGTCCTGATGAAAGGCGGTCCGAAGACCATCAAAGTGAAGCAAACGAAGGTTGTGAACGAACCCCTTGCCTCCGATCATCGGCCTGTCTTCGTGAAGGTAAAGCTGAAATGAACTTCCCGCAAGTCTGCTCCTATCCCAACGGTTACACTTGCGGGTTACGAAAAGAGGAAACCAGCTCGATAGTGGCGCAACTCTTTCCGAAGAGCGCGGGCCATGCCGCTCGTCACGTCGTCTAAAAGCTCCCAAAACTTCGGTCCGTGGTTCATTTCTTTCGTGTGGCAAAGCTCGTGGAGCAGTACATAATCCATCAGATGGGGAGGAAGCAGCAGGAGATAACAGGAAAGATTGATACTCCCAGCAGTCGAACAACTCCCCCATCGACTTTTGACCGCTTTAATCCGAACTTTCCGATAGGTAAAATGATACTGGTCGGCAAGTGTTTGCAACAGAGGAAGAAGGTACTCTTCCGCCCGCTTCTTCAAGGCCCGGACGATGGCGTTGCGCACCAAGCGCTGTATATCTTCTTGCGCAAAATCGACATTGTAAGGGCAAAAGATGGTTACTTGTTCCTCTTCAAAGCGGATGGAAAAGAATGAAAGCGTCCCCTGCCGCAAGGAAAGCTTGAAGCAAGGCGCATCGATATGAAAATTCAAATCGATGGGGCGACTACGGATTTCTTCATATTTCTCCAGCAAAGCCAGACGATACGGCTCCAAGATTTTCAACACCTCGGCAGTCTTACTGAACGGCGGTACCGTCAGATAAAGTCCGTCCGGCTTAACCCGCATCGTTACATTCCGCATTCCTCGATGGGTTCGAATGATTAGTTGTTCAAAATCCTGATCTGCAATGATTCTTTTTGTGGCCATAATTCGCTTGTTATCCTTCGCCGAGACCTGAAGACAAATTTAGACGCCGGCAAATATTTTTTTCGGAGCTCCGGATGCCCTGCAGCGGAAGAATAACTTACTCCGGCACCGCCACACGCTCCGTAACAGCTCCCTTTCAAAGAGCAACGGCTATCAAAAATCCCCTCTAAATCTCAGGGCAGGATCACCGTACCTCCACCGCTTCGCAACGCAGCGGCTGCAGTAACAATTACTTGCGTGACTCCCGCATCGATAGCCGAGAAAGCGTTTTCCAATTTAGGCAGCATGCCCCCCCGAATGATTCCCTCAACCACATAGCGTTCAAAATCCGGTCTGGTGAGAACCGGTATGACGCTGTCTTCCTCTGCAGCATTCATCAGAATACCTTTCTTTTCAAAGCAAAAGATCAACGTTACATCGAAGTATGCGGATAAAGCCTTCGCAAGCTCTCCGGCAATCGTATCGGCGTTCGTATTCAGCAGTTGCCCGTTCCCATCGTGTGTAAGAGGGGCCATCACGGGAACAATGTCTTGTCGAATCAAGGAGGCGAGAACCTTGCCGTTCACTTTCTTCACATCGCCTACGAACCCATAATTTATCTCTTTCACCGGTCTTTTAACCGATCGGATCGTATCCCAATCGGCGCCCGTCAGTCCGACGGCATTCACCCCCTTTGCTTGCAGGCCCGCCACGATTTGTTTATTGACCAGGCCTCCATAGACCATTGTAACGATATCGAGCATAGCTTCGTCGGTAATGCGACGTCCGTCGATCATTCGGGTTTCGACTCCCATGCGGTCGGCCAATTTCGTAGCCGATTTTCCTCCTCCGTGAACCAACAGCTTATGGTCGGGGAGAGTGACGAAGTCGGCAAGCAAGCCTTGCAAAGAAGCTTCCCCTTCCACAATCTTCCCGCCCACCTTTACGACAGTCAGTTTCTCTTTCATCGCCTATTCCAAATACGTATAGCCATACAATCCTGAACGATAGGTAGAAAGGAATTCCTTCCCTTCTTCCACAGAGATTTTACCTTCTTTGAGCGATCGGGTCACCCAAGATTCCAAAGTGCGGACCAAGCGTTTCGGACTATATTGCACATAGTCCAATACATCGGCCACCGTTTCGCCGTCGATCACCTGATCAATCGAATAACGTTCCCCGTCGACAGTAATATGAACCGCATTCGTATCTCCGAACAGGTTATGCATATCCCCTAAGATTTCTTGGTAGGCCCCCACCAAAAAAACGCCGACATAATAAGGCTCCTTTACCTTCAGCGAATGGATCGGAAGAGATTGCGAAATGGTTCGCGAAGTGACGAAGTTTACGATCCTGCCATCCGAATCACAAGTGATATCCTGCAACGTGGCTTCTCTGTCGGGCCTCTCGTCCAAACGCTGAATAGGCATGATGGGGAATATCTGGTCGATTGCCCACGAATCGGGCAAGGACTGGAACAACGAGAAGTTGCAAAAATATTTATCCGCCAACTGCTTGTCCAATTGCTTCAATTCCTCGGGAGCATGTTTCAACTGTTTAGCCATCTGATTGATCTCGTGAGCGACCGACCAGAACATCTGTTCGATTTGCGCTCTCGTCTTCAAATCGACGATGCCATGACTAAACAAATCGAGCGATTCTTCGCGAATTTGCTGAGCATCGTGCCAATCCTCGAGCATCCGGCTTTGATTCAAATGATCCCATATCTGATAGAGCTCCTGTACCAATTCATGTTCTTCCGCAGTAGCCTCGAATTCTTCCGGCATCTCGGGAAGGCTGGCCGTCTCGAGTACATTGATAATTAAAACGGAGTGATGAGCAGCTAACGAACGGCCACTCTCCGTAATGATGTTCGGATGAGGAATGTCATTCTTATCGCTGGCGTCGACCAGAGTGGAGATCGAGTCGTTGACGTATTCTTGAATGGAATAATTCACGCTGCTCTCGCTATTCGACGAACGCGTCCCGTCATAGTCGATACCCAAACCTCCACCTATATCGACAAATTCTACATCGAAGCCCATCGAATGGAGCTGCACGTAAAATTGAGAGGCCTCCCGCAAAGCGGTCTTGATCCGACGGATCTTGGTAACTTGGCTGCCTATATGGAAATGGATCAATTTGAGACAGTCTTTCATCTTGTTCTTTTCGAGGAAATCGAGTGCTTCCAACAATTCGCTCGAGGTAAGTCCGAATTTGCTTGCATCGCCGCCGCTTTCTTCCCATTTCCCGCTTCCGGAAGAAGCTAATTTGATGCGTATGCCTATGTTTGGCCGAACAGCCAATTGCCGCGCCATTTTAGCGATCAATCGAAGTTCATTCAATTTCTCGACGACAAGAAATATCCGTTTTCCCATCTTTTGGGCGAGCAAAGCCAACTCGACATAGCTCTCATCCTTATACCCATTGCAGATGATCAAAGAATCCGAATCCGAATTAACGGCAATCACGGCATGTAACTCGGGTTTCGAACCGGCTTCCAGCCCCAAGTTGAACTTTTTACCATGGCTGATGATCTCTTCGACCACTGGTTTCATCTGGTTCACTTTTATCGGATAGATAATAAAGTTTTCACCCTTATATCCGTATTCTTTCGAAGCTTTGTCGAAACATTTCGAAATCTGCTCGATGCGATTGTCCAAGATATCGGGAAAGCGAAGCAGGACGGGGGTCGATACGTCGCGCAGCTGCAATTCGTCAATCACATTTCTTAAGTCGACGCTCACACAGTCCTTTTTAGGCGTCACCACTACATGGCCACTCTCATTAATAGTAAAATAGGGTTTACCCCATCCGGTAATGTTATAAAGCTCTTCCGAGTCTTCAATACGCCATTTTCTCATTGTTTCCAGTATTTCAAAGTGTGATTATAATATTAGATATTCAATAATTCGGCTAATTTTCGGGCTGACGCGACTATCTGTTCATGACTTTCCAATTCGTCGGACGGAAAACGATGTTTCGCCTTAGCGTAAAAAATCTCTCGTTTGTTTAAACCGGAAACGATGAAATCCCTCAATTCCTCGTCCGACTTTTTCATTACGAGCAAAGGACGTTTAGTTTTAGCCGTTCGCAATCGTTCGAACAAGGTTTCGGGCTTGGCTTGTAAAAAAACGGTTTCCCCCCGGCTGTTCATATATTCCATATTATCGAAGAAGCAGGGCGTCCCTCCACCTGCTGAAATCACCACTTCCTCAAAGTCGCCTACTTCATGCAGCATCTGTCTTTCCAATTCGCGGAAACCGTCTTCTCCCTTCTCTCTAAACAATTGTTGCACGGACTTGTGAAAACGTTCTTCCACATACCAGTCCAAATCGATAAACGTCCATCCTTTTTCCTGAGCAAGGATCATACCTAAAGTCGTTTTACCCGACCCCATATATCCAACTAGAAAAATACGTTTCATTTTTTTCTGCTTGCAGATTGCGATCCGCGAGGCTTCGATGCTTTTTCTCTATAGGTTTCGATAATTTTACGGCAATCGTCAACGGTCAGGCTCGCAGGTTCTTTATCCGAAGGTATTTTATAATTCTTTTTCTCATAAGCGATGTAAGGGCCATACCTCCCTCTAAGAATTTGCATATCCACCTCGTCCTCGAACGTTCTGATCACTTTTTCTTTCGCCGCGTCCTGCTTCGCTTTGAACAAGGTCAAGACCTCGTCCAGGGTAATGCTCATCGGATCCATATTCTTCGGGACGGATACGTAGTTTTTATCCATACGGACATAAGGCCCGAAACGCCCTTGCCCGACTATTACTTCCCGATCTTCCCATCGCCCTAAAACACGCGGCAGTTTCACGGCGTCCAACGCTTCGGCCAACGTAATCTTCTCCATAGACACTCCCTTTGGCAGTTGCGCAAAACGGGGTTTATCCTGATCCTCCGCAGAACCCACCTGGATCACGGGGCCAAACCGGCCAATCTTCACCGAAACCGGTTTCCCCGATTCCGGATCGACGCCCAAGATACGTTCCCCGACTTTATGTTCGCTCTTTACGTGAAGTGCTTTATCTACCAGGGGATGGAAATCGTCGTAAAAATGCTCGAGCATGGTGGTCCAATTTTCTTTCCCTTCGGCCACTTCGTCAAAATCTCGTTCCACATTCGCCGTAAAATGGTAGTCCATAATTTCCGGGAAATAAGTCAACAGGAAGTCATTGACCACCATACCCGTATCCGTCGGTAACAGCTTCGATTTTTCCGCCCCTACCAGTTCCTTTTTATCGATATCGATCAATTTTCCTGCTTCCAGCTTCATGAAACGATAGACGCGCATCTGCCCTTCCACATTTCCTTTCACCACGTATTCGCGCTGCTGTATGGTAGAAATCGTGGGGGCATAGGTAGACGGACGGCCTATTCCCAACTCTTCCATTTTACGCACCAGGCTAGCTTCGGTATATCTGGGCGGATGTTGCGTGTAGCGTTGCATGGCTACGATCTCTTGGGGAATGAGAGACTCCCCCTTCTTCAAAGGAGGCAGCAGGCTCTCGTTTTCCTGCTCTTTATCGTCATCGATGGATTCCCGATAGATACGGAGAAACCCATCGAAAGTAACGACTTCACCAGTCGCGATAAATTTTTCCTCCTTTCCACCAATACCAATGGTCGCCGTGGTCTTCTCCATTTCGGCATCGGCTATCTGGGAAGCGATCGTACGTTTCCAGATTAGGTCATACAATTTTTTTTCCTGTACGTTGCCTTCTATCGTCTGATTGGCCACGAAGGTGGGTCGGATCGCTTCGTGCGCTTCCTGGGCGCCCTTTGCCTTGGTCGTATATTGCCGGGTCTTTACGTATTTTTCTCCCCACAGCGTCAAAATCGTTTCTTTACATGTCCCGAGGGCTAAGGAAGAGAGGTTGACCGAATCGGTACGCATGTAGGTAATCAAGCCGTTTTCATACAATCGCTGTGCCACGACCATCGTTTGCGCCACTGTGAATCCCAATTTGCGCGCCGCTTCTTGTTGCAAAGTCGAGGTCGTAAAAGGAGGTGCAGGCGTTCGTCTCAGCGGATGTTTCGTGATCTCTTCGACTGTAAAATCAACATTCCTGCATGCCGACAAGAATTCCCATGCATCCTCTTTCCGTTCGAAACGCCTGTCAAGTTCAGCTTTCACTACGTGCTTCTCTCTCTCGCTATCCGGGAGCGAGAATTCGGCGGTGACCCGGTAATTCGATTCTTTACGGAACCCTTGAATTTCCCGTTCCCGTTCGACAATCAGTCGGACGGCCACCGACTGCACGCGTCCTGCCGATAGCGCCGGCTTCACCTTTCTCCATAATATAGGCGAAAGTTCAAAGCCTACGATGCGGTCAAGTACGCGTCGGGCTTGTTGGGCGTTCACTAAATTCCGATCGATCTCTCTGGGGTGTGCTATCGCTTGTAAAATCGCCGATTGGGTGATTTCATGAAAAACGATCCGCTTCGTCTTTTGAGGATCCAGGTCCAAGACTACGGACAAATGCCACGAAATAGCTTCTCCTTCGCGGTCCTCATCGGATGCGAGCCAAACGGTGCTTGCCTCATTCGCTGCGGCTTTCAATTCGCGTACCAACGCTTTTTTATCCGCCGGGATTTCATAAGTCGGTTCAAAATGGTTTTCCACATCGATACTGAAAACCTTTTTTTTCAAGTCGCGAATATGACCGAAACTTGACATTACTTTAAAATCCTTCCCTAAAAACCTGCCAATCGTTTTAGCTTTCGCTGGAGACTCCACTATCACTAAATTTTTTATCATGATTATATTCCACCCATTTAAATTCGTGGCAAAAGTAGAAAAAAAGCCAAAGCATCCTTCTATGATAAGATACGTTTCTGTTTTTTTTTCTATAAAAATATCATTTTAGCATTTATTTAACTATCAGCACTGCATAACCGATGCAAGTGGAATATCGCGTCGAAAGATGCGCTATCATCAATCGACATGCATAGAACGGAATCTCCGAGTGAATGGTCCCTATTGTCCCTCTCCCTCTATTCGCGTGGCGAATAGCCGTAAAAGTCGACCTAAAAGGTAAAAATGTCCAATCGCATGTACGCCGTCGAAACGGAATACCCTAAACGCTGAGGGAGATATACCCTCTGTTTACATCTAATGCCCTTTAATAGCCAGCATTCTGCGATAAGTTAGGGTTCAGGATTCTGTCTGTCTGTGAGACAGGATGAAAATACATGCGGTCATTCCATTGGATCGGATCGGTATTCACGTTAAACAATAATGTATGACCGTCGGCGGCTACGGCCGTATCGTCAGAATAGCTGCCGCTTTGCTGCATTTGTACATGGCGGTAATATACGCCAGCGACTTTATTTTCCGGAGCTGAATCGGAAGTGTAAAAGTATACGTCGGGGGTACCATCGTTATCCATATCGAGCAATGTATTAAATTGCGGGACATAGATACCCTCTCTAGGCAAGGCCATCAAGTCGCCTTTCTTCCAACGCTGTTGGTCGCCCAACGTGAAATCTTCGAACATCAATTCGATAAGTCTTTCACGCCGTACTTCCATAACGGTCGGATCGGATATCTCGGGGAACAATACGGATTGCATATAGGTATCGACCTTAGTCGGTTTTGTTGTCAGGCCGCCTGTGATCCCTCCGCGGGCGCGAAGGGCGCCAATAGACTTCGTCCAGTCAGCATCCGTCAAAGTCCCTAACTCAGCTTTCGCTTCCGCCCAATTCAGCAGAATTTCAGCATACCGCATTTCGATCTTATTGTTTTCGCAGTCTCCGCCACCGTCGTACACAACGTCATCCAATGCAAATTTTAATGCATGATAACCCGTCTTTGCACAAGCGTAATCGGGAGCCGTACGCACCCATTTCCCGCCTGAAAGGCGCAATAATCCGGGAGTACGTAAGGTTTGTGCGGCGCGTTCGTCGCGATTATCGAATTCTTGGGTAAAAGGGGTCGTCTTGTAAGCTGGATTATCCGTGAAAGCAGTTCCATCTTTCTTCAAATACAGATTGACGATCTGACGGATAGGAGAGAACGGGCCACCTAAGGTAGTAGTATTTGAACGACGGGTTTCCGAGTGCGTAATACCTTCCGCCGCATCGAATACGGTTGCCAACATTACTTCCTCCGTCTTGGGCTCTTTGGCAACGAACATATCGCGATAAGGAGTATCCCCTTTCATATAGATAGAGAATTGACCGCTGTTGATGACGATTTCCGCCGCTTGTCGGGCGCGCTGCAACCATTTGTCGGCCGAATCTTGCAAGCCGGCTTCGGTGTGGTATTTACGAAAGGTACCTTCCCACAAACAGAAACGGGATTGCAAACCAGCCGCCACGTATTTGGTGATTGTCGTTCGAGTAGGATCCGAATCGGTAATATGCTCGATGGCGAACTGTAAGTCTTCGTAAATACGGTCGGCAATTTGGGTACGGGGAGTACGCGAGGCGGTCAACAACTGGTCTTTTACATCTAAAGCATGGTCGATCCAAGGTACGTCTCCATACGTTTTCATCTTGTCGAAGTAGAAACGAGCGCGGAAATAACGAGCTATCCCATTGTAATTATTACGTACGTTTTCATTTAAGTTTTTATTGACATTGTGATCGAGGAAATAATTGATATTCCGCAATGCCCCCCAGTCCCAACTGCCTTCCATACTGGACGTATATTCCATGCTATAGAATTTATTGATACCGTTATATGCTGCATAGAACGTATTAACGATATCCCCCCAATTAGGAATGAAACCGGTTGCCAAATAGACGGTATAGAAAGAATTAGTATAGATGCTTAATCCTCTTTCACTACCGAAGATAGGATCTTGATTGGCTCGCGCTTTAGGAGTTTCATCCAAGTCGCAAGAAGTGAAAGCCAAAACCAAAGTGATGAAGTATATAATTTTTTTCATTGTATTATCGTTTTAGAATGTTAAAGAAAGACCGAGTGTCATGCTTTTCATAATCGGATAGCTGTATGGTCTGCCACCATCTTCGATAATGGGAGAAGAATACATCCCTTGTTTGATCAATTCGACTGTTTCGAAATCTTCGCCGTTGATGCTTTCTACGTCGAATTGCTTAATATGTTTATAAAATGGCGTATAGGTCCAAATATTTTCTAACGACACATATACTTTCGTCTGCTGCACGCCTAACTTGTTAACAAAGCCTGTAGGCAAGGTATAGCCTATTTGCAGGTTTTTCAACCGAATGTAAGCCACATTCTGCAAGTATTTGGTCTGTGGCAAATGAAGAATACGTGTATGTTGGTGCGAGATGTATCCCCTGTATTTGGGAAAATAAGCATTGGGATTCTCCTCGCTCCAAACATCTTTCATCATCTCTTTGGGGATATTCGAATACGGTCGGCTATACTGTCCCCAGAACATGCCGTTATCAGATCCCGGCCACCAATTCTGTTTCCCAACGCCTTGGAAAAACGCATTGACAAAAATACCTTGCCAATCAGCGCCCACGTTCAAACTGAACGTATAATGCGGCAATCTGTTACCGATGATCTTTCGGTCGCCGGAATCGCCCACTTTACTGTTTCCCCAATCGATCTTTCCGTCTTCATTCAAGTCTTTCAGACGGACGTCGCCGGCAGCCCATCTCTGGTTGCTACTGATCGAGAGCCACGATTGATCGGGGCCATTGATAATATGACCGTTTTCATCGATGTCGGAAGCGGTGAAATAGCCGTCGTTGACAAAACCCCAGATTTCGCCCAATTCCATCCCCTTGTAATAATTATGATCATCACCCGAATTTGTACGGGCTCCAATGAACAATTCATCGTTAGGATAACTATCAATAACAGACTTAGCGTTAGCCAATGTCCCGCGGATCTCATAGTTGAAAGGTTTGCCACCCACTTTGAATTGATCTCGCCAAGTCAACGTGAGTTCCCAGCCTTTTGTCGTCATGTCCGCATAATTGCCTTTAGGTGCATCGGCACCGTAAACAGCGGGTAATTGTGTGCCAGTTACATACATGTCCTTATTCTTACGGATATAGTAATCACCTACGAATTTTAATCTTCCGTTCAAGAAAGAGATATCGACACCGACGTTAGCTGTAGTCGCAGTCTCCCATGTTAAACCCGTCGGGATCGGGTTTGGAGAAGATGTGGTGGTCGGTTTCTCTCCTTTTAACAAGCGGTTTTGGATATAAATCTTGAATAATTCCTGGAATTGATAAGGCGAGATATTACCGTTACCCAATGAACCGTAAGAGGCACGGATCTTCAAGTCAGAAACGACTTTCGGAGAGATTTTCCAGAAAGGTTCCTGAGATACTCGCCAACCTGCCGATGCCGAAGGGAAAAACGCCCATTGTTGATCGGTGGGGAATTTGGAAGAACCGTCATAACGTCCGTTGATCTCCACTAAGTAACGATCTTTATAGCCATAGTTCAAACGGAAGAAACCGCCGGCAATACGCCATTTCTGATAGTCGCTGTTTATCGAAATCGAGCCGGTCGCCATGTTGATATTTTCCGCATCGTCGAACAACAGACCATTTCTGCGTTCGAAATCATAATTGTAAATGGACTGTTCATAATTGTAACCGATCATTGCTTTGACATCGTGAGTATTTGCGAATAATTGGTTGTACTGGGCGTATACGTTCGTCGCTAAATACTTGGTATTCGAAAGTGTATTCATAATACTGTTATATCCAGCGCCGGCGTAATTGATTTTCCCTACCGACTGACTATAAGGGACGGGGGTCTGCTTCCCTTCTATTCTCTCATCGTTATAACGGAAAGTAATATCGCCGTTCAGGGTCAAGCGTTCGCCAAGCAGCTTAGCTGTAAAGTTCGTCGTATTACGTAACACGCGACTTGTCGTATTCTGATAATTGTTTTTATAATAAAAACTGCCTAACGTATATGCGCCCGCTTTGGTTAAAGTGCCGTCAGGATTAAACATCACATTAGGCGCTTGACCTTCGCTTTCGATAGCGTACCAGACAGTCCCTTCTCCTACCGACATGGGATTGTGATATTGCATCTGGTTGAACTCGAAGTTATTGGTAACCTTCAACCAGGGAGTAACCTGTAAGCTACCTTTTGCGCGAACGTTAAACATCTTGTACCTATCAGGATCGAAATTGAATATACCACCTTGAGAATAGAAACGACCGGAAACCAAAAAGTCTGTCTTTTCACCACCTCCCTGAATACTTAAATTCTGTTCTTGTCCGATGAAATGGTCTTTATATAACAAATCCCACCAGTCGGTATTACCGTAATATTGGTAATTGCCATTGGCATCCACTTCCACGTCGGGAGCGTTCATCCAAGGACGGTGCTTAGCCAATTCCTCGTACCACTGATCCGTATACATCAAAGAACTGTGGAACTTGTTCGGCTTACTTCCTGCCCAGTTCTGATACCCCTCCAAGAAGTACGTGGTGAATTCGTATCCATCGGAAATGACATTAGGGACAACTGTGGGTGCCTTCACCATAAAGTTTCCGTTATAAGTAATTGCCGTACGTTCCTTATTAGGATTCTTAGTCGTAATCAAAACAACCCCATAAGTACCGCGTGCGCCATAAATAGAAGAGGCGGCGGCATCTTTTAAAACAGAAACGCTGGCTACATCGCTCGGATTCAGCATCGCAGGGTCGCCTTCAACACCATCGATCAACACCAAGGCGCTCCCTCCTTGTCCAATAGAAGAAGTGCCGCGGACTTGATAGGAAGAGCTGCGAGTGGGTTTACCGTCAGCGAATGAAATTTGTAAATTAGGGATTGCGCCTTGCAGACCTTGGGTTAAATTCGAGACCGGACGGTTCTCTATTACTTCACTTGTAACCTGGTCGACAGCCCCCGTTAAGTTGACTTTCTTTTGCGTACCATAACCGACAACAACGACCTCGTCCAGTTTCTCCATATCTTCCGTTAACGAAACGGAAATTCGACTTTTGTTACCGACAACAATTTCTTGAGTTTCGTAACCGATGAAAGAAACAACTAAAGTTACGTTGTTAGGAACATTTAAGGAGAAATTACCGTCGATATCCGTAATGGTACCGTTGGTAGTCCCTTTAATTAATACGTTAGCACCGATGATAGGATCACCTTTCGTATCCTTTACCGTACCGGAAATACTCCTCTGCTGCTGAACGTTTTTTACGTCTTTCGCTGCAGAAAGGGCGTTTGTTGCCCATGCATCGCTGGCAGGGAATACCCAGGCAAGCATTGAGCCCATGCATACCTTCAATAAGGCTTTACTGATTTTTTTCATTTTATTTGTATTGATTTTCAGATTTTCTTTTGCTAATTTTATTAAATGTTTTTTATACTTAAACGCTATTTAAAGCCAACAAATCAAACAGCTGTTTTTACATGTTAGTTTTAAGGCTTTTTAGCTTTAGGGGCAAAGATAGTCAAAAAGATTGATCAAGGATAAGCGTATTATTTTCTTTTGGTGAATTCATATTCGTTAACGTTTTATTGATTGTGTATTCCTCTTCATATCTTTTTTATTTCATTATTGCCGCAGCCACTACATTCGATACGATGGAGCGAAGCCGGTTTACACTGTATTCGTCTTTCGGATGGACTCGATTCGTTAAGAGAATAATGGAAATATCGTTATCAGGATCGATGACTATCGAGGTTCCGGTGTAGCCGGTGTGACAATAGGCATGTTCACTGAGCAGGCTGCCCTTACAAGAAGCATAATCCGAAAAACTGTCCCATCCTATGGTTCTGCCTAATTCTTTTGTCGTACGAGGAATACCGATCATCGTCTGGACCGTTCTTACACTGAGGATTCGCTTTCCGTTCCATTCTCCTCCATTTTGCAAGGCAGCGCAAAGAACGGCTAAATCTTCAGCATTCGAGAATAGTCCGGCATTCCCGCTGACACCTTTGTTCATGATCCTTGCCAAAGGATCGTGAACTTGTCCGCATAGCACCTGACCGTTTTTCTGGACTTCAGTCGGGGCGACAATACTATTCCAAGCTTCTCCCTGTTTGGCCCAATGAGCTGGGATTGTATTCCTCCAATCGCCTTTCTGGTCTTGTCTGATCGGCAGGTAGTCTGTATAGTTCATACCGAGCACACTGAATATATGCTTCTGTGCAAACGTCCGTAACGATTCTCCACTAACGGTCTCGATGATTCGCTGCAAAACGATAAAATTGAGACAACTGTACTGGAATTGCGTTTTCGGTCGAAAATCCCTCTTACAGGTTGCAATGTAATTGATAAGGGTAGTCGAGTCGGCGCTGCCATAATGAGCAATTAGTTCGTCGACTTCAGCATAAGGAGGAAGCCCGGATGAATGCGTCAAAAGGTCTTCGATACGGATCGTTACCTCGTCTCTGCTACCTTCTTTCCAATTTTGGAATTCGGGAATATACCGTTTTATGGGATCGAGTAATCCGATCTTTCCCTGTTCTATCAGTTTCATCGTACAAATCGCTGTCGATACCGGTTTGCTACAGGAGGCCAAGTCGAAGACGGTATTGACGGTCATTATTTCTTTTCGAGGAATGACCCGCTTGTTGCCATAAGCTTTCAAATAAGCCATTTTCCCTTGACGCACCACCGCCAAGACAGCTCCCGGGATTGTCCCTTCCTGAATAGCGGAATGAATGGCTTCATCTGCAAAAAGAAATTGTTCAGCATTCATTCCGACCGCTTCGGGAGATACTTTCTCCAAGGGCTGGCTCTTCAGAATTATCAACATGAAACAACTGAACAAGAAACAGAAATATCTTTTCATATCTACATTTATATAAGTTTTAGTAACATGCCTCAAATTATATCTGCTCCAAAGAAACCCTACTTACCTTTACTCTTTCTTTTCCAAGGAAGACAGAAGCAGACTCTTCAAATTTCTCAATACTTTCGGTGGTCAGGAAAAGAGAAGATCCCCCCTTAGTGCATCTGGCATCCATTTCTACATGGCGGTTCAAATAATTACGAAGACTTCTAGCGACGTAGTCTCCTTGCGAAATGAGCCGTATCCCTTTCGGAGCATATTTTCTTATTTTTTTCCATAACAAGGGATAATGAGTACATCCTAAAATGATAGCATCGATGGCAGGATCCTTAGTCAACAATTCCTCGACGTATTTTCGAACGAAAAAGTCGGCGCCTTCATTCTCAAATTCACGATATTCGACCATAGGCACCCACATCGGGCAGGGTTGGCCGGTAACAGTAATATCGGGAAATAATTTATGTATTTCGATCGGATAAGAATCTGATTGGATGGTTCCGATAGTCCCCATGATTCCGATATGTCTAGTCTTTGTCAGAACGCCAATGCTTTCAGCTGTTGGACGAATGACACCGAGGACTCTCCGGTCGGGAGCGATTTGCGGAAGATTGATTTGTTGGATAGATCGCAGGGCCTTTGCCGAGGCCGTATTGCAACCGAGTATGACCAACGGACAACCCAATTCGAACAGTTTACTTACTGCCTGAAGTGTAAACCCATAGACAATTTCAAAAGAGCGTGTCCCGTAAGGAGCACGGGCATTGTCACCCAAATAGATATAATCGTATTCTGGCATTAACTGCCGTATACTTTTTAATATCGTTAAACCGCCGTAGCCTGAGTCGAATATCCCGATGGGGCCGTTAGCGGAAACTGTCATTGCGTTTATCATTTCCAATCGACCTGTTTTAATTGAAAAATCTCCCGATTATTTGCTGTCAAACAATCGAGAGATACGATATGCCACGATGCCAAATCGAAATAAAATTAGGAGAGAAAACGATCGTTATTTCAATCCTAATTTATCTTTAACATCGGCAGTAATATCGGTAGAAGTAGAACCGATATAAGGAATTTCTGTGCGGTCCAAGTCGAATATATAAGTATATCCGCCGGTATCGCCTACCGCCTTAATAGCGTCCTGGACTTTCTTGACAATCGGTTCCATCATATCCTGATAGGACTTTTGCAAGTTCTGTTGAGCATCATCTCGAAACTGAATGCCTTTTTCGTTTAAATCCTGCAGTTCTTTCTGACGCCTTTCTTGGATGTTTTTCGGAAGGTTAGCCTGTTCTTGCTGGTACTCAGTATATTTTTTCTGCAGTTCATCCTGAGTTCGCTTCATTTCATCTTCGTATTGTTTCCGCATTGCTTCGATGTCTGTTTGGGCCTTAGTAAATTCTGGCATGAGACTTACGATCTCCATAGAACGAATATGCCCAAACTTTTGTGCAAATACGTTTAGCGGTGCGACAAGTAAGAATAAAAGTAAGATTTTCTTCAACATAGCTTTATTTAATTATTAGTCATTTCTTTTACAATCATGCTGCAAATATAAGGATTTATTTTGAATATCCTAATTTTGAAAGCACTTCATCGCTTATATCGATCCTTGGAGAAGCGAAAAACATAGTATTCTCTGCTGCAGCACGATCGAATACAATGTCGTATCCATAACGTTGGGCTAATTGCTTTACCGCCTCGTAAATCTTATCCTGGATGGGTGAGATCAAGGCTTCCTGCTTTTTTTTCATTTCTCCTTCCGGTCCAAAATATTTTTGACGAAGTTGTTGAGCTTCTTTTTCTTTGGCAACGATGGTTTCTTCTCTTTGATTCCGTTGTGTTGAAGAAAGTTTCTCGGAACTTTGCTGGTATTGTTTGTAAAGGTTTTCAGCTTCCTTTGAGAGAGCCTCCACCTCTTTCTGATATTTTTCAGAAAGCGAATTCAGTTGATTATTTGCCTGTTGGTATTCAGGAATATTTTTAGTGATATACTCCATATCTATCAAAGCAAACTTTTGAGCGCCGACAGTCAATGCAGCTGTCATCAAAAATAGGGTTGTAAAAATTACCTTTTTCATCATCATTCGTTTTTATGGTTAAAATTCTTGTCCTAAGATAAAGTGGAATTGGCCGCCACTATATTGTTTGGAACCTTTAATCTTATCGAATCCGTATGCCCAATCGATACCCATCATACCTATCATCGGCAGGAAGATACGGACACCAACGCCTGAAGATCGCTTCAAGTCGAAAGGATTGAACTTGCTTACATCATGCCAGGCATTACCCGCTTCGACAAAGCCAAGCACATAAATGCTGGTGGAGTTCTCTAACATCAACGGGTAGCGAAGTTCTGCCCCCATTCGGGTATATGCGTATCCCTCTTCGCCGTAATATGTCAACGAACCGTTTTCATAGCCGCGCAGAGCAATCGTTTCGGAAGCGTAACTGGTACTGTATCCGGTCATACCGTCTCCGCCTACGTAGAATGTCTCGAACGGCGATTTCTTATACTTGTTATAATGACCTAACAAGCCGAATTCAAAACGTGTCATAATGACGGGCGTCTTCTGTACGGTACTCAACGCGGTATAAGTTTTCGATTTGAATTTCCATTTATGGTATTCAATCCATTTAAACATACTGGCTGCTTCGTTATAATCTTTTGTTCCGTAAACGCGATAGTCTTTATTATCGAACAAGGAATAGGGAGGAGTAGCCTGAACGGAAGCGGTGAATTCGGAACCGCGACGCGGATAAATCGGGTTATCAGTAGAATTACGAGAGAGCGTCAAGCCAAGGCTCAAGTTATTGCTTTTCCCCGTCTTCAAATAATCGCCGTTATTTAAACGGACATATAGAAAATCCCAGTCTTTCAGAATAAAACGTTGGTAAGACAATTCCGCTTGTAACGAGAAATAATCGTCGGGCCATCTTAGCCGTTTGCCCCATCCGACGGAAATACCGTACATTTTAAAAGATTTGTCGGGATCGTAATAACGTTCGTAATTCCCATAATTTCCATAATTGTAACCGCCATAAGAGCCATAATACATGCTATACATACTGTTACGAAAAGCGGAGTTGTAAAACCTACTGCTCATGTCGCTTTGTTTGGAAAAGAAAGCGGAAACGGACAGCGAATTCGGTCGTTTCCCGCCGAACCAAGGATCGAAGAACGATATGCTGTACTGTTGATAGTAACGAGCATTGGTTTGTCCGCTCAACGTCAGCGTTTGTCCGTCTCCTTGAGGAAGAATGCCGCGGTAGTTATCACTCTTACGGAACAGATTAGATAGGGAAAAGTTCGTAAACTTCAAGCTTAATTTCCCGATGATACCGGTTTGTCCCCAACCCGCCGAGAACTCAACTTGGTCGTTCGCTTTGGATTCTAAGTTCCAGTTGATGTCGACCGTACCGTTTTGTACGTCGGGCTGAATGTCCGGTTGAATATTTTCAGGATTGAAGTGCCCCATTTGGGCGATTTCGCGGTACGAACGTTCTACCGCTTCCTTACTGAACAAGTCGCCGGGCCTCGTACGCAATTCACGGCGCACGACGTTTTCGTATAATCGGTCGTTGCCGTTGATTCGTACTTTACTGATACTCGCTTGAGGGCCTTCGTGGATACGCATTTCGAGATCAATAGAATCTCCGTCGATATTTACTTCCACGGGATCGAGGCTATAGAATACATAACCGTGGTTATAATAATCGTTTCCGATCGCATCGTCGTCTTTAGACAAACGGGCGTTCATCAGTTTCTGGTTGTACACGTCCCCCTGATTCATCTGGAGTTTTGCTTGCAAATAATCGGAAGGATAGACGGTATTGCCTACCCAGGTGACTTTCCGCAAGTAATAGCGTTCTCCTTCGTCGATCTTAAGGAAAACGTTAACCGTCCGATCGTCGAAATTAGAAATGCTGTCAGCTACGATCATGGCGTCCCGATAGCCCAGCTCGTTATACTTGTCAATGATCAATTGTTTATCCTTTTCATAGTTTTCCTCTATGAACTTCTTGGTGCGGAAGATATTCTTGAGTTTATTCTTCTCGTTTGTCTTCTTCATCACGCGTTTGAGTTTGCTGTCGCTCAGCACGGAGTTTCCTTCAATAGTGATTTTGTGGACTTTGACTTTTTCTTTTTTATCGATCATCACCTCTACATCCACTTGATCTTTATTGCCGTCCAGATTCCGTTCTATAATATTTACTTCTGCATTTTTAAATCCTTTATCGTCGAAATGTTTCTTGATAAGGAATTCGGCACGGCTAATCAGGTTGGGAGTAATCTGACTGCCTTTGACAAGGCCCAACTTCGCTTCGAGGTCTTCTCTTTCACTTTTCTTTATCCCTTGATAACGGATATTTGCAATACGGGGACGTTGCGTCAATATGATTTTCAGCCAGATCTTATCTCCCAGCGCTTTCTCCGCCAAGATTTGGACATCCGAAAACAGTCCGTGTTTCCAATACCGTTTCAGAGCAGTCGTAATCTCGTCTCCCGGAATAGTGATGACCTGGCCTACCGATAGTCCGGATAAACCTATCAATACATAGTCTTCGTAGTTTTCAATACCTTTCACGCTTATTCCTTCAATCGTATACTTTTTAGGTGTTCCGTTATACAGAATAACAGGATTGAAAACGGTATCCGTCTCAGCTATTTGGGCGGTACTGTCTATCGGAATGTTCAACAGGGAAATGAAAGTCAATATGATAGGAAATAAACGATATCGCATAGTCTGTATAAATCTTTATATTTGTTCACTTGTTTTTCCAAAACGTCGTTCTCTTTGCTGGTAATCGTAAATCGCCTTGCAAAGCTCTTCTTCGTTAAAGTCCGGCCAAAAAGTATCGCAAAAGTAAAATTCCGTATAAGCGCATTGCCAAAGCAGGAAGTTACTCAACCGAATTTCGCCACCTGTGCGAATCAACAGGTCCGGATCGGGCATGAAGTTCGTGTTAAGATGGGA
Organism: Phocaeicola abscessus CCUG 55929; assembly: GCF_000312445.1. Lineage (GTDB taxonomy): Bacteria > Bacteroidota > Bacteroidia > Bacteroidales > Bacteroidaceae > Phocaeicola > Phocaeicola abscessus. The sequence continues at coordinate 174,401 of NZ_HE997182.1, forward strand.
AGAAATGGTCTCTTCCGTAATTTTATCAGGGTTCAACGTCCCCTCGACAGCTTCTTTTGCAATTTGTTTCGTCACTTCGGCGATTTCCCATTTGGAAGAATAGCTGAGCGCTAAAACCAAGCACATCCCCGTATTGGAGCGGGTGTGTCCGACACATCGATTCAAGCGTTCCAGCACATCTTTTGGCAATTTCTCTACCTCGCCGATAATTCTAAAACGGATGTTGTTCTTCATGAATGTTTCTTCTTCGATGGAGTTCATCAATAACGACATCAACGCAGATACTTCCTCTGTCGGGCGATTCCAGTTTTCTGCCGAAAAGGTATATAACGTAAGGAACTCAATCCCCAGTCGTGCTGCTTCCGAGGCAATGGCATGAACGGTTTGGGCACCGACTTGGTGCCCGAAGCTGCGAATTTGTCCCCGCTGTTTGGCCCACCGCCCGTTACCGTCCATAATGATGGCCACATGGACAGGGATGCGCTCCATATTTATCTTTTCTCGATAAGACATCTATCTTATTTTTGAAATCCTAATCTATTTATTCGTCCTCGCCAAATATCCTGCCTGTTGCTCCACATGATCCACAAGTAATTGTTGGGATCGACGGCATAAGAATAATTTCCATTCGCCGCAGCATAGAAAGCATTGAATTCGTTTGGGAAGCAGACGTTTTCTTTGACGACTTTCCAGTCGATGCCTTGATTCTTCGAGACGTAGAAATTGTTGAACGCCGCAATTTGAAGCGTATCTTTCACGCCGTTTCCTCCGAAAGCATATATACTGTCGTTGTAATAGATCATTCCCATATTTTCAAGGCGTGGGCAATAATCTTTATGATTCGGAATATTGTCGCCCCATGTCGATTCCGTACTTAATCTCGACCAAGTGACCGTATAATTCTTATCGGTATTTTTTCCCATGACGATCATTCGTCGAATGTTTTTGTTCGTTTGCAGGGGATAGCTCGTATACGAGAGTCCTTCTTTCGGGAAGTCGTCGGGGATGGATGTCGTCTCATTCCATGTCGAACCGTCTTTACTTTCTACAAATGTCGTCCCCGCTCGATCGATAGCCACCATTAATTTACGATCGTCCGAAGCATCATAATTAGCCACGAGCTGGCTCAGGGCAGGGGCCGTCCCTACAGCGTTCCATGTCGAACCGTCGGGAGAGGCGTATAAATTTCCCTCGGCAACCAGATATAATTTATTTCCCCAAGCCATCGCCGAGTGGTAATCCGCCTTTTCGGGAATACCGACAGCCTGCAAGTTGGTCCAACTCAATCCGTCTGAAACGGAAGTAGAAGTAACTTCGACCTGCTTGTCTTTCTCTGCGAATACATAGATTCTATGGTTGAACAAAACGGCTTTCTGAGCGTTGATCTCGTTGCCGGGGAAATTACTTGCCAACCGAGACCAGACCATCTGTTCCGGATTTACTTGGTGTACATTGACGGAGACTCGATAAGGAGTCCCGTACGTTCCGTTATAAGCCGCCACTTTGAACATGACGGGACTTTCGAAGTTGATGGAATCTGTTGAAGTCCAGACCGTATCCTTGTCGTTTTTGGTATATACGATATAGTTAGTGTCGGAAGTGATGGACGTGACGACTCTGCTTACACTGGTACCGTAAGGAAGCGAATCGAGATTGTAAATCAGGTGCGATAGCTGGTCGATGACGAAAGGATAGTTTTTACCGATTACGGTAGCTGTCAACACAGAATCTTTGCCATTGATTTTTTTAGTGTATCTCGTCTTTATATTACCGATAGAGAAAGCGGTAATACTGGCATCCGAAGGATATTCATGATCCCCTTCGTCGCCGTGCAAGCACGATGAGAATGTAACAGCCATTATGCAAAGACTTGTAAAAACCGATAAAAACTTTAATTTCATTTGTAAATGAATCTTTGGTTACAAGTTGCAAAAGTAAAAAGTTTTTTTTCTCTATCGTACTTTTGAATTAAGTTTTATAAAAATTATAGATAAATTCGTGCTTTTTGCTACTTGGAAAGTCGCGATCCATCGGAATAAGGAAAGAGGGCGGGATGGAATATTTTTAAATTCGACGTCTGACAACTTATTCGGATACGTTCCTCAACCTAAACGATGAGGTTCCGGATACCTCCGTTTACGTCCCCTAACCTAAATGTCGACGTCCGACAACCTAAACGGTGAGGTCGGGAACCTAAAAATTTACGTTCTCCAACCTATCCGTTGACGTTCGGAACGTCAACGTTTACGTCCCTCCACGTAAACGGATATATATTTAACCTAAACGACGGGGTTCGGAACCTAAACGGAGACATTTCGGGTACAAACGGCGGGGGTATTCCGGTAATGCTTGATATTCCTGCCCAAGAACGGTAGATTTTCTTCCAAAGCAGTTCGGGGTAAATCCGGAGCGGGTACGCCGTTTTTCAACTTGACAGGACATTCTTCCACGAAAGCTTCGTCCCATAAATCGGCACGAATGAATGACTGAAGCAAGATTCTTCCCCCTTCTACCATCAACGACTGTAACCCTTCCTGATAAAGGAATTTCATGATTTGCGGCAGGATGTCTTCGGAAAAGTTCAGGGTGACGAATTTCGTACGGGGAAGGATTGGTAAAGTCGATTTTGTCGTAAATACAACGGTAGGAGCTTTTCCGTCGAACAGTCGATAATCGGCAGGCAGCGTCAGGTCTTTGTCGATAACCAATCGAACGGGATTTTTTCCGAACCAATATCTGGTGGTCAGCGACGGGTTGTCTATCCATGCGGTTTCTCTTCCTACCAAAATCGCCGCATATTCCGCCCTTCGTTTATGGGCTACCATTTGAGTCAGTTCGGAAGAGAGCACGATCGGCTTTCGGTCATGGCATTCTTTGCCGATGAATCCGTCAACGGATTCCGCCCATTTCAGCAGTACATACGGTCGTCTTCGGATATGGAACGTAGCGAATCGGTCTATCTGTCGGCGGCATTCTTGTTCCAATACGCCTACCGTTACATCGATCCCCGCATCCCTCAATTTTCGGATGCCTTTTCCGCATACCGCCGGAAAGGGATCCGTACAACCGATGACCACTCGGGAGATGCCCGTCTCGATAATCAGATCGGCGCAAGGCGGTGTTCTTCCGCAATGAGAGCACGGCTCCAAGGTGACGTAAATGACAGCTTCCCTTAACAAGCTCCGATCTTCCTTTTTCACGGAACGAATGGCATTGACTTCGGCGTGAGCTTGTCCGCAACGAATATGATAACCTTCTCCGATAATTCGATCTCGATAGACGATTACGGCGCCGACCGTCGGATTGGGCGGAGCGGTGCAACGTCCGTTGTTTGCCAATTCGAGGCAGCGCGACATATATTTTTCATCTTTTGTCATATCCTTCGGCTAAATTGCTTACTTTTGTCGTACAAATCGAACGCATGCATCCTCTCATCGCGTACATCCGGCAGACCCTTCGCGAAATCTACGACGATTCCGAAGCCTTGTGCATGGCCAAATGGTTGCTCGTGCAGCATTTCGGTTTTACGACGGTGCAGCTGTACGGAGGCAAAGTTAGAAGATTTTCGGCGAACGAGCAGAAAGAATTGGACAATATTCTGCAACGGCTAATAAAATACGAACCTCTGCAGTACATATTAGGTACGGAATGTTTTTACGGGATGACGTTCAAAGTCGATAAGTCGGTGCTTATCCCTCGCCCCGAAACGGCCGAGTTGGTAGACTGGATCATTACAGAAAATCCGAAGACAGGTTTGCGGGTGTTGGATATCGGTACGGGAAGCGGGTGCATTGCGATTGCATTGGCAAAGCACTTGAATCATGCTGAGGTAAAGGCATGGGACATATCGGCGCAGGCATTGGACACAGCCCGACAGAATGCGGAACGGAATGGCGTTCAGATCATTTTTGAACAGCGGGATGTGCTGCGAACAGTTTCTATGGAGCAGGAGACGGATATCATAGTCAGTAACCCTCCCTACATCGCACAAGAGGAAAAGGCTTCGATGGGAAAGAACGTCTCGGCGTGGGAACCGGATATCGCGTTGTTTGTTCCGGACGAAGATCCCTTGCTCTTCTACCGGAAAATAGCCTTATGGGGCAGGCGAATGTTGCGACCGAACGGGAAACTCTATCTCGAAATTAATCAAAGATTCGGACGGGAAGTGACGAATCTATTGGCGAACAAAGGATACGGCCGGATAGCATTGAAAAAAGATTCGGACGGAAACGAGCGTATGGTAAAGGCTTCACTATGACAAGCACAGATACGGAAGAAATAATGCGGAACAAGGCGGAAATTTATTGCGCTGCTGCAGAACGCTGCCTCTCGGACGTAACATCGAAGCTGATACAGTGGGGCGCATCTCCCGAAGCGATGGAGCGCATTCTGTCCCATTTGCTCGAAGAGCGATACCTCGACGAAAAGCGATATGCCCAGGCTTTCGTCCGCGATAAATACCGGTTCAACGGTTGGGGAAGACTGAAGATCGCCATGGCTTTGAGACAAAAGGGAATCCCGAACGAACCGATCGACGCGGGACTGAACGAAATCGACGAACGGGAATACCGACAAACGTTGAAGGCACTCCTGCAACGGAAAAGAAAGACCGTAAAAGGGAAAACGGCCTACGAACAAAACGGAAAACTGATTAGATTGGCGCTCGGCAAAGGATATGAAATGAATGAAATTCTTCGCGTACTAAAACAACCGACCGATGAAGACTCTCTGGAATAGCTTATGGAACTTGTTCTTCCCCAAATGTTGCGTAGTTTGCGGGAAACCTTTGCTGCAAACCGAAGAATATCTTTGCCTGCATTGTCTGAAAGGTTTGCCTCGAACCAATATGCACCTGCAAATCGACAATGAAGTAGAGAAAAACTTTTGGGGAAAGATACCCGTTCAAAAAGCGTCAGCCTTCCTCTATTACACCAAAGGAGGAGACGTACGCCCCATTCTCTATGAACTCAAATATTACGGCAATAAAGAAATCGGCAACCTGTTAGGACGATGCATGGCTAAAGAAATCCTCCCCTCCGGATTCTTTCGGCACATCGATTACATCCTGCCTGTGCCGCTGCATCCGAAAAGAGAAAAAGAACGCGGATATAATCAGAGCGAATGGCTCGCCAAAGGAATCTCGGACGTGACAGAGATCCCGCTCGTTACACACCTGCTGAGCCGTAGTTCCTATTCGAGTACGCAGACCCACAAGACGAGGATAGCACGTTTCGAAAACATGCAGGGACTATTTCAATGTTCCGACCCGGAAATGCTAAAAGGCAAACATATCTTGTTAGTAGACGATGTGCTGACCACCGGTGCCACATTGGTGGCCACGGCCGATGCCATGAAAGGGATCGAGGGATTGCGCATCAGCATTTTAACGTTGGCATTGGCCGGCCACGATTGACGAACAGATAAAAATACTCTATCGCAGATTTTATTATTCCGATGGATTTCTTTAATTTTGCACAGCATATTTAGCTATTTACTTATGAAAACGTTAGAGAAACTGTTTGCAGAGAAATTATTGAGAATTAAGGCCATTAAGTTGCAGCCGGCCAATCCGTTTACGTGGGCTTCGGGGTGGAAATCACCTTTTTATTGCGATAACCGTAAGACGCTTTCTTATCCTTCTCTGCGTAATTTTGTAAAACTTGAAATCAGCCGGATCATTCTGGAACGTTTCGGGCAGGTCGATGCCATTGCCGGCGTGGCCACAGGCGCCATCCCGCAGGGAGCGTTGGTGGCCGACGAACTCAACTTACCCTTCGTTTACGTGCGCGCTACTCCCAAGGATCACGGATTGGAAAATTTGATAGAAGGCGAACTCCGTCCGGGGATGAAAGTGGTAGTGATCGAAGATCTCATCTCCACCGGCGGCAGTAGTCTGAAAGCGGTAGAGGCGATCCGTAACAACGGCTGCGAAGTCATAGGGATGGTCGCTTCGTTTACCTACGGGTTCCCCGTTTCCCTCGAAGCATTCAAGGCCGCCAAGGTAACCCTGATTACGTTGACCAATTACGAGGCTGTCCTGGAAGAAGCATTGAAGACCGATTATATCGACGAGGAAGATATTCCCGTATTGAATGCCTGGCGTAAAGATCCCGCACATTGGGACATAGCTAAATGATACGCGAAGATGGTTCAGTACGAAAGCAGTGTGAAATATATGCCTTTCAGTCAGGAACGAGTATACGGCAAATTATCCGACCCGACCCGCCTGAACGATCTGCACGACAGATGGAAAGCGATGAAAGACAAGTTGCAAAACCAGGTGGAAACCCTTTCTCTCGATCGGGATTCCATCACGGTGAGAATACAGGGATTCGACCTTACGTTGCGTATCGTGGAACGAGATCCGAACAAATGCATTAAATTCGAGGGAGTAAATACGCCTGTCCCGTTGAAGATGTGGATCCAGATTCTCCCTCATGAAACCGACGAACAGGCCAAGATGAAACTGACGATCCGCGCAGAAGTGAATGTATTCATGAAATCGGTGATGAAAAAACCCTTGCAGGAAGGCGTAGAAAAGTTGGCCGACTTCCTGGCCGTAATGCCATATTAGTCAATGAACGTGATGACGACGAAACTTTGGGAAAAGAACGGAAGGGTCGACGGTAAGATTGACACGTTTACGGTCGGCAAAGACCGGGAACTGGATCTCTATCTGGCCACGTACGACGTATTGGGCTCGATGGCTCACATCACCATGTTAGAACAAATCGGACTGTTGAAAACCGACGAGTGGGCGATGTTGTCAGCCGAATTGAAACAAATTTATGCTTCCGCCGAAAAAGGAGAATTCCTCATAGAAGAAGGCGTGGAAGACGTGCATTCGCAGGTGGAACTGATGCTGACCCGGAAACTGGGAGATGTCGGAAAGAAAATCCATAGCGGGCGTTCTCGGAACGATCAGGTGCTGCTCGACTTGAAACTCTTTACGCGCGCTCACCTCAAACAGATCGCCCGAAAAGTCGAAATCCTTTTTCACGTCCTCATCAGGCAAAGCGATGCTTATAAGGATGTGTTGATGCCCGGTTACACGCACCTGCAAGTGGCCATGCCGTCGTCATTCGGTCTCTGGTTCGGCGCTTATGCCGAAAGTTTGGTCGACGATATGACGCTCCTGCAAGCCGCATTCAGGATTACCAATCGCAACCCGTTGGGCTCTGCGGCGGGTTACGGTTCCTCGTTTCCGTTGGACAGAACGATGACCACCCGCCTGCTCGGATTCGATTCGATGAACTATAATGTGGTGTACGCCCAGATGGGGCGAGGGAAGATGGAGCGTAACGTCGCTTTTGCCTTGGCCTCCGTGGCCGGAACATTATCCAAATTGGCCTTCGACGCATGCCTGTTCAGCAGCCAGAATTTCGGCTTTGTAAAACTGCCGGACGAGTGTACGACAGGTTCCAGCATTATGCCGCACAAAAAAAATCCGGACGTCTTTGAGCTCATCCGCGCCAGATGCAATAAGATACAGGCTGTACCTTCACAGATTATGATGATCGCAAACAATTTGCCTTCGGGCTACTTCCGCGACCTACAGATTATAAAGGAAGTCTTTTTGCCGATCTTCGAAGAGTTGGAAGACTGTTTGGACATGACCGCCTACATCGTGGAACGTACGGAGATAAACCGCCGTATCTTGGAAGACGAACGGTACGACAACCTGTTCAGTGTGGAAGAAGTGAACCGCCTGACCTTGGAAGGAATGCCTTTTCGCGATGCGTACCGGAAAGTGGGACAGGACATAGCGAAGGGAAAGTTCGTGCCGAGGAAAGAAGTCCGTCATACCCACGAAGGCAGTATCGGCAATTTATGCAACGACCGAATTACCGCATTGATGCGGCAGGTGACAGACGGCTTCGGCTTTGCCAAGATAGAAGAAGCGGAGCAAAATCTCCTGACCCGCTGAATACGGACCGCAGCGTACATTCCTTAAAAAATTGACCGCAAAATGTTGCTGATCCTACAAAAAGGTTTTATCTTTGTCCCCGTCCAAACCGCTGCGGAAACAGCTCAGCGAGTAGAACACCACCCTGTCTAAGAGCGGGAGTGCGAGTTCGAGTCTCGTTTTCCGCTCTTCCCGTAGAGGATGCTCGAATGGTGAAATCGGTAGACACGAGGGACTTAAAATCCCTTGGGCATTGCGCCTGTGCGGGTTCAAGTCCCGCTTCGAGTACATCCCACATCTCCGAATCGTCCGATCTCGAAGTATGTTCCGTTCGAACGGGAGATGCGCTTCGAGAAGTCGCTATCTCCATTCCGTTTCCTGCTCCGAAGAGATAAAAAATCGCATTGTCTAACAGAAAATTAACACTTTATGTTGTCGTTATAAATAAAAAAACATATCTTTGCCATACTACTAACCTTTAAAATAAAAAACATGATTAAGTACGTTATTCAAGCGAAGAAAAATCCGCAGAAAAAAGAAGAAGTGAAGTACTATCCGCAAATCGCGCCGAGCACACCGATGACGCTGGCGCAGATCGTAAAGCGCGTGGAAAAACGTTCTACCGTATCCAGCGCCGATGTGAAAGCCGTATTGGACGCTTTGCAGTATGAAGTGATCGATGCATTGGAAAACGGCAACAGTGTCCGTTTCGGCGATCTCGGCTCGTTCCGCCTCACCCTGAGAGCCCAGGGCATGCCCACGGCAGCCGAAGCCAGAATGCAGGGCGCAAGGCTCATCAAACAAGTGAACGTACAGTTTACCAAAAGTACCGCCATGCGCGATGCACTCGACGTGCACAACCTGAACTTCGCACTGCAGGAAGACATCGTGAACGCCACGGGAAACGGCGGCGGAGGCACCGCAACGCCTTAAAAAAGTGCATTCCGGCGTGCGGAGAAACAGCGTTTCCGCACGTCGGAAATACCATTTTCAAAGCGCCCCGAGCGACCCTCATAATACACTGATAATCAGCGCATCTGAGAGGGTAAAAATTGTCTCCTAAGACAATTTGAATTCCCTGCGCAGACAATTTGAATTCGCTGCGCAGACAATTTGAAGAGAAACAGGAGGGAATTGAAAATACCACCGTAGACAAATGACAAAGAACCGAGGACTCGACATAAAGTGTAAAGACAACAGATCGACAAACCATACAGAAAAACACCATGAACAAACCACTCCTCAAGATCTTTCCCCTGTTGTTAGCAGCAGGATTCCTGTTTGCAGACGAAGGAAGAGCTCAGAGAAAAACGGAAGTCCTGGTAGTGGGCACCATCCACGAAGGTCACGAAAGCAATCCCAACTACTCGGATCAAGACCTTGTGAACATCCTGGGGACCTATGCCCCCGATGCCGTTTGCGTGGAAATACCGCCCTCCTACTTTCGAAAACGATCCTATCTGACCGAAATGATGATCGCCTCCATTTACGGTCTCGACCATCACCTAAAAGTCTATCCGATCGACTGGTGGGATACTTCCTCCGATGCACGAGCCCAACGAAGGGAATATATGCAAACAGCCGACTATAAACGGAAAGAAAAGACAGCGGATTCGTTAGTGAATGCGAATGCCGTCATGCAGACATTTATAAAAAAATACGGCTCCATGGACAGCATTTGGAAAAACAACCGGATGGACTACCGCTTCTTCAACGGCAAAGATTACAACGATTACATTCGGGAAATGTACACCATTGCCGTCGATGTATACGGGGACGGATGCATGAACCTGCATTCCGAGCAGCGCAATGCCCGGATGATGGAGCTGATCAATCAGGCGATAGCCGAAAATCGAGGGAAGCGGGTGATCGTCCTCACAGGCGCCGAGCACAAATATTATTTCGATATCGCCCTATCCAAGCAGAAAGGAATAAAACTCGTTCATTTAGAGGACATATTGCCGCTGAAAGAAACGCCGCAAACCGAAAATATGACGGCGTTCATAGAGAAAGGGTTAGCGCGAGGCTACTACGATGCCGCGGATTCTTCCGCCGTGGACGCGATGTACGGCGAAGCGTTAGTCCCTTTGATCCACGGCATGGGGATGGACGAAGACCCTACCCTCATACCGGCGGAGAATATCGAAAAAGCGCTGCCCATCGTCGAGGAATGGGAGAAACGGCATCCTCGATCGGTATCCCTGCAATTCGAGCAATCCTGGATCAAATTCCTGCAAAAAGATTATTCCGACGCTATCGGAATAGCCAAACGCATCGCCCACCGGTTGAACGAAATTCCGAAAGAAAGCCAATGGTTCGTCAAGACCTTCTACTGGCGCAATTTAGGGTTTTGCTACGACATGGTCGGGCAGCGAGAACAGGCCGTAAAGGCCTACAGAGAATGTAAAAACACGTGTAAGGAACTGAACCTGAACGAGCACTTTGCCAAAGGAATCTATAAAAACTTCGAAAACGAACCCTATGCAGGTAAAACCAATTAATAGTAACAGAAAAAAGCATCTATCATGAAACGTATCTTATTATCGATCTTGACAGCCGCCTTCACGATGACGGCTTTTGCACAGGACAGGGCCGAATGCGAACGCATCGCCGGCATCGTTTTCGAGGCCGTCAGCAGTCAGAACATGAGTCAGATAAAACCTTATCTGTCGGAGGAATTCAAAATCGCAGGTCAAGCCTCGCCCATAGCGGAAAAGGTGCTGGAGCAGCTGGTTCACAATCTGGGAAACATCAAAGGTTTCAACCTGACGGAAGCAAGCGCGGATGTCGGTTTAACGTTGAACTACGAGGTCGAATATGAAAAACACGGAAAGAAACAGGCGCTGTTCGAGTTCGACGAAAACAATCAGATAAAAAGGCTGGAACTGTTGAAAGTCGCGATAAAAACCGCCAAGATAGACCCTTCCAAAATCGTATACAATCCGAGCCACATAATCGAAATTCCGTTTACAAGAATGAAAGATCTGATTATCGTCAAGGCTTCCGTCAACGGCCAGGAGAGAGACTTCATACTGGATAGCGGATCGGGATTCACTATCATCAATTCGAAATACATCGAAAACACGACCGATGCCGGCCAGGAGAAAACCGTTTTAAGTACCGCCAAAGGGGTTCACGACGAGAGTTTGTCAGGAACGAACCTTGTCAAAACGAGCATCGATTTCTACGGTATTCGCGTGGATGGGCAAGAGATGCTGACGCACGACATTTCGCACTTGGAACTCGACGGCCGACAGATTTACGGACTCATCGGGCACGATTTCCTGAGTAAATACGACGTGCTGTACGATTACGCCCAAAACCTCGTTACGCTGATCAAACCCGCCTATTTCGCAACCTACCGGAAAGAAAAACTTGCCGGGCATCTCCTCGAGACCGTTCCGCTCGAATGGCGGGGGCATATTCCCATCATGCAGATTCGGATAGGAGACCGTGACTACAAGATGGGCATCGATTGCGGAGCCGGTATGAATCTGCTGGACGTAAACCTCTTCCCCGAGATGAAAAACCTCTTGCGGAAAATATCGTCAAAGAGTTTGAGCGGCGCTTCGAAAGGCAAGAAAAAAGTGACCAGTGCCCTCTTGAAGAAATTCCATGCGGGAACGACTGCGTATAAAAACACTCATTTCGTATTCAACGACATCGCCCACCTGAATAAGGATAAAGAAGTAAAAATCGACGGCCTTTTGGGATACGAATTCCTCTCGAAACGGCCGACTTTGCTGAGCTACGAGCGCAAAGAACTATTGCTGATAAAATAGCAACCCGCATAATTCCTGCACACGGATTTTTTCCTGACAAAAAGAGAAGTCTTATAAATTATGCGCAATCTTACACTCGCCGGTCAACTTTTTTACAATAACCCAAATACCGCCTACTGCCCCGTCGACGAGCGGCATTAATAACCGATGGTAAAGCGTTCGTGATGGTGCTGTGCGCGCTCTAATTCATCTACCATCGCCATAGCATAATCCTGGACAGAGATGTGACTGTTCCCCTCGGCGTCGACGATCAAATCATCTTTTCCCAAGCGGAATTTGCCGGTCCGTTTGCCTTCGGCATCAAATGTGCCGGCAGGTGAGAAGAACACCCAGTCGACGGCATCCTCTTTGGTCAACGTATTCAAGTAGAAATCGCCCAACGGTCGGACGCCTCCCATAATCTCGTCGGGAATAGCCCCCGAATCGACCACTCTCAAACCCGGAGCGCAGAATAGGGTGCCGGCACTGCCGACAAATCCTGTCGCACCGATCAAAACTACCTTTTTCATCTTCTTTTCCTCTTTAAGATTAATACTCATCGATGCAAAGTTAATACGAAAAACGATGTTCGTTAAGAAAGTGCCGAAATAAAAATCGGCAGTCGGCTGCAGGAATGATAAAAAAGCTGTCCCTACAAGTGCAGAGACAGCTTCTTTCGAGTATTCGGGAATGTGGACTATTTCAGTTTCTTGTAACCGTAAGCGGCCGTATCGCCCAGTTCTTCCTCGATACGGATCAATTGGTTGTACTTGGCAATGCGATCCGTACGGCTCATGGAACCAGTCTTGATCTGTCCAGAGTTGGTAGCCACTGCGATGTCGGCGATGGTGGTGTCCTCCGTTTCACCCGAGCGGTGAGAAGTAACCGTCGTATAACCGTGCCGATGAGCCATTTCGATGGCATCCAACGTCTCTGTCAGAGATCCGATTTGGTTCACTTTGATGAGGATGGAATTGCCGGCGCCCATTTCGATGCCTTTCTGTAAGTACTTGACGTTTGTAACGAACAGGTCGTCGCCCACGAGCTGGCAGCGATGCCCGATAGCAGTGGTCAGTTTAACCCAACCTGCCCAGTCCTCTTCGCTCAGACCGTCTTCGATAGAATCGATAGGATATTTAGTGATCAATTCTTCCAAATAAGCGATCTGCTCTTCTGTAGAAAGGCGCTTGCCGTTAGGATCTTTCTGTTTGCCATCCTTCAGTTGCTTGTAATCGTAGAAGAATTTATCGCCTTCCTTGTAAGCGAATTCGGAAGCGGCGCAGTCCATAGCGATTTTAATGTCTTTGCCCGGAACATAACCGGCGGCCTCGATCGCTTTAACGATGCAATCGAGAGCGTCGTCGATGCCGTTTAGGGAAGGAGCGAAACCACCCTCATCGCCTACGGCCGTACTTAATCCGCGGCCTTTCAGTACTTTCTGCAAAGCGTGGAACACTTCTGCCCCCATACGGATAGCCTCTTTTTCGGAAGAAGCGCCGACCGGACGAATCATGAATTCCTGGAAAGCGATCGGTGCGTCGGAATGAGCCCCACCGTTGATGATATTCATCATCGGAACGGGGAGGACGTAGGGATTGGTACCGCCGATGTACCGGTATAAAGGTATGTTCAAGGCGCTGGCAGCAGCTTTGGCGACAGCCAACGATACGCCGAGGATGGCGTTGGCGCCCAATTTGCTCTTGGTAGGCGTACCGTCTAAGGCAAGCATCTTTTTATCGATCGCGCGCTGACCGAATACGCATTCGCCTTTCAACGCAGGAGCGATCACCTTGTTTACGTTTTCAACAGCTTTCAAAACGCCTTTTCCTCCGAAACGGTTCTTGTCGCCGTCACGAAGTTCAAGGGCTTCGTTTTCGCCGGTAGAAGCACCGGAAGGAACGGCTGCGCGACCTAATACGCCATTTTCCAAAGTAACGTCGACCTCCACGGTAGGATTGCCACGAGAGTCGATAATCTCACGAGCCACAATCTTTTCTATTTTCATAATCGAAAAATTTAAATGATGGTATTTATTAAGTTTTTTGCCTGATCAAAGACTATTCGTAAAGAGCCTTTCCAATCGCCTGCAAATTTCGCGTTTTTTTTCCTTATATCCAATAACTTTTGCTTCATATTTTACTCGTTGTTTTTTAAGTGAACATGGAGAATTTACTCGTATGCTCTACTTGAATCTGTCTAATAAATGGACGGTTGCATATAAAAATTGGACAGCTCGTTTTAATCGAGATTTCCATATAGAACTGATTTTTAGCGAACTAAAGAACGTGGCACGGTAGTTGTTTCTTATCTGCCGAACGGAAATAAAAAATAGTTTAAGACATTTTCGTGTAATATTCCACTTGGCAGACGTGTCTAATAAACAGAAATCAAAATAATAATTTAATTATAACGACTATGGTACTTTTATCTTTAGCAGCAACAGTTTTATCGGTATCGATGCATGTTGTCGATAACCTTCCGTATTATCATCATACGAAGACGGAAAAAGATCGGATTTCGACAACGGTAACTTATCGACAAGAAGGAAATTACCTCGTAAACAAAGCGAGAACGCGAAGCGCTTACGATGAAGAAAACCGATTGATCAGCAGAGAAACGGAGCGATGGAACACTTCGGCCAAAAGATGGGAACGTCGTTTCAAATACGTATTCTCGTATACACCCGACGGATATGCCATCGAATTCCTTACATGGAACGAACATAAGAAGCGGTACATCCCTGCCCAGAAAGCAGAATACCGTGGAATACGAAATCACGTCGTTTCCATACAAAATTACGAATGGAACGAGAAAGCTCACAGCTTTACCGCTTCCGGCAATCCTGCCCTGGTATATCAAAGCGCTACGCTTTATGCAGGAATAAACAGTTTACGACTATGATGCGATATCATAAATTTCTCTTAAAGTTAAGTGTAAAAACGGAGGCTTCGTCAAGAAGTCTCTGTTTTTATTTTCCTTCCGATATTTATTTTTTCGGAAAGAAAAGGTACAAACTGACAGATAAATTTCTATCTTTACCCAGCGCTTACAAAAGCGCTGAGTCAAATCCAGGAATCGATTCATATTAAATATTGAAATGATGGAAAAAGCAGTTTTATTAAGTTTGGCTGCGATAGCTACGGCATACACAGCTCATGCGCAGGAAAAGAAGTATCCGGAACAGGAAGCGATGCGACCGGGAATGTCGGAATATTGGACTCCTCAACCCCAAGTGGTTACGCCGGGCGATATTCGAACGAATACGGCCCCTTCCGATGCCATCGTACTGTTCGACGGCAAGGATTTGTCGAAATGGGAAAACCTCAAGGGCGGCGCCCCGACATGGAAGGTACACGATGGAGTAGTAACCGTGGTCAAAGGAAAAGATTCCGG
Source organism: Phocaeicola abscessus CCUG 55929 (assembly GCF_000312445.1). Lineage (GTDB taxonomy): Bacteria > Bacteroidota > Bacteroidia > Bacteroidales > Bacteroidaceae > Phocaeicola > Phocaeicola abscessus. Next base: position 189,461 of record NZ_HE997182.1, read on the forward strand.
CGACATTCAAACAAAGGAGAAGTTCGGCAGCTATCAGTTGCACCTCGAATGGTGCGTACCGCCGACCATCCAAGGTGAAAGCCAGGCACGCGGTAATAGCGGCGTATACATGCAGGGGTTGTATGAAATTCAGATTTTGGATAACTATCGCAATGAAACTTACGTCAACGGCATGGTAGGCTCTGTCTATAAACAGACTCCTCCTTTGGTAAACGCCATGCGCAAGCCAGGGGAATGGAATGTGTACGACATTATCTACACCGCTCCCGTATTCAAAGAAGACGGCACCTATCTCTACCGCCCGCGCGTGACGGTCATCCACAACAACGTCGTACTGCAAAACAATACGGAGATTCTGGGAACGACACAGTACATCGGATTCCCTCGCGTGAAACCTCATGGTAACGGGCCGATCCGGCTGCAAATGCACGGCGATCCGAGCGAACCGATCAGTTTCCGCAATATATGGATCCGCAAGATGTAACCGAATGATAGAAAAACAGGACAGGTTCGCCGCTGGCGAACCTTATCTATGGACAAGCTCTTATCTCTTCTTCACAATGACTTTTACGTTCGGGTATTGGCGCGGGTCGAATTCGTAATACGAATCGGGGTAACAAACCTTCTTGATATGTTTTATATCCACAGTGACCCAGAAGATACCCCATCTCATCTTCAGCCGTATAGGCTCGTAAGTGGTACGATCGATCAAGGCGACGGCATTTTTGATATCGACTCGCGCGTTCTTTTTAGCCTTAAGACTCACTAAATACCCTTCTCGGGTCTCTTTCACGGTAAAATCGTAGTCTGTCCGCACTTGCTGCAGGTATACGCCGATGTCCTTGTCGTTACCGTATTCGCTGGGCATATTCAGCTTCAGCTTTTGCGAAGCACGGTTCAACGACCAATGATTCGAGCCGTTATACCATTCTATCGTACGTTTGGATTGTCGACGGAACATCTTGCCTTTCATCGTCAACGTGCCGTCTTTGGTAAAGAGGCGTGTGCAATGAGCACGATAATCCAATTGGATACCGCTCGGCGTTTGGATAAGATCGAGTGATTTCAAGATGATTTGCCTGGCCCGTTCTTCCTTTTGTGAAACGGCCGGTAAACAAACGAGCAGGAACGAGAGGGCAGAGATTATTCGTATATTCGATATCATTCGAGTTCTTATGAAAGAAGAGGTTCGCTCATAGAACAAACCCCGCCGCTCTTCTTCTTGGACTTGAACCAAGGACCCTCTGATTAACAGTCAGATGCTCTAACCAACTGAGCTAAAGAAGAATATTTGCGCATCTCAGCTCTTCTTCTTGGACTTGAACCAAGGACCCTCTGATTAACAGTCAGATGCTCTAACCAACTGAGCTAAAGAAGAATGATACGCTTACAAATGCGGGGCAAAGATAACAGCTATTTTCGAAATAAACAATATCTTTGTAGAAAAAATCGGGGAATGGATAAAATTGTTGGAATAGAAAATGCGCTGGCAGACATGCTGGCGACGCTGCCGGACGACTCGCTGTCGGAAGTCCCGAATCTGTCGAAAGGCAGCATGCCACTCATCGACGAGAACAACTATCTGACAATAAAAAGTGATCTAGGTAGTAGGGACGAACTTTCCGCCGTGGAAATTGGATGAAATAAAGTTAATTATAGCACGCTTGATGCATTCGTAAAAAGAATAAGTTGTTACTTTGCAAACTCACGATAGAGAAAAATTAAGATGAAACGGAATAGGAAGAAAGTGACGATTGCAGCCTGCATAGGCATAATGGGAGTCGGCATGCTCAGCTTTAACCGAGGCGACGACCGAAGTTTCCAGATAATAAAGAATTTGGATATTTTCAATGCAGCGTACCGGGAGTTGGATATGTTTTACGTCGATACCATCGATCCGAAGAAGGTTATCCGGGACGGCATCGAAGGCATGTTCATGCAGACCGATCCGTATACGGAATATTATCCGGAAGACGATAATACCATCAAAGAAATGACTACGGGCAAGTTCGGCGGTATCGGATCCTACATTCGGTATTATAAGGCGAGGGATCGGGTGGTCGTCTCCGAACCGAACGAAGACTCGCCGGCGGCCAAATCCGGATTAAGAGCGGGCGATTTAATCATGACCGTCGACGGGAAAGAAATGCGCCGGGGCAAAGACAGCCCGCAGGAATACCTCAATAAGGTAAGCAAAAGCCTGCGCGGCGAGCCGGGCACGGTCTGCATGGTCAGGGTGGAACGTCCTACACTCGACGGAAAAGGAGAAATAAAAGAATTCAAAATCACCCGCCAGACCATCAAGACGAGTCCGGTGCCTTATTATGCGATGGTGACGGACAGCATCGGTTACATCAATATGGCGACCTTCGCCGTGGAGAATTGTTCGAAAGAAGTCAAGAAAGCGTTGATCGAGTTAAAGCGACAGGGAGCCCGAGCGCTGGTCTTCGACGTACGCGGCAACACGGGCGGACTGTTGAACGAGGCGGTCAGCACGGTGAATTTCTTCGTGCCGAAGAACCAAGAAATCGTCGTCACCAAAGGAAAGCTGAAACAGGCCATGCAAACATACCGGACGGAAAGCGATCCGCTGGACCTGGACATGCCTTTAGCCGTGCTGGTGAACGAAGAGACCGCATCGGCTTCCGAAATCTTTTCCGGAGCCTTGCAAGACCTCGACCGGGCTGTGATCATCGGGAATCGCACCTTCGGCAAGGGATTGGTGCAGACGGTACGCCCGTTGCCTTATAACAGCAGCGTAAAGATAACGACTTCCAAATACTACATCCCGAGCGGACGGTGTATTCAGGCCATCGACTACTCCAAACGAAATGTGGACGGCAGCATTGCCCGCGTACCCGACAGCCTGACAAACGTATTCCATACGGCGGCCGGAAGAGAAGTGCGCGACGGTGGCGGCATCCGCCCCGACATCGAAGTCAAGGGAGAACAGTTGCCTAACATCCTGTTTTACTTGATCAATGACTTCGTGATCTTCGACTATGCCACGCGGTACGTGCAGAAACATCCTGCGGTATCCTCTCTCTCCGATTTTAAAATTACGGAAGAGGATTACGCCGATTTCAAGCAATTCGTCAAAGAGCGGAAGTTCACCTACGACCGCCAAAGCGATGCCGTGCTGAAGAACCTGAAGGAGATCGCCAAGTTCGAAGGATATCTGAACGACGCTTCCGAAGAGTTCGCCGCTTTAGAAAAGAAACTCACGCACAACCTGGATCGGGATCTGGATCATTTCGAAAAGGATATACGAGGAGCGATTGCGGCCGAAGCGGTGAAACGCTATTTTTATTTGAAAGGCAGCATCGTCGAACAGTTAAAAGATGATCCCGATCTGAACAAAGCGATCGAGGTTTTAAAAAATAAAGCTGCATATGCGAAGCTGCTGAGCAAAGGCACCGCTTTGGAATAACGATCGAAAAATCGCCGAGCGGATCGATTACGTCTAAAACGGATTTTAGGTCCCGCCGAGCGGATCGATTACGCCTAAAACGGATTTTAGATCCCGCCGAGCGGATCGATTACGTCTAAAACGAATTTTAGGTCCCGCCGAGCGGATCGATTACGCCTAAAACGGATTTTAGGTCCCGCCGAGCGGATCGATTACGCCTAAAACGGATTTTAGGTCCCGCCGAGCGGATCGATTACGCCTAAAACGAATTTTAGGTCCCGTCGAGCGGATCGATTACGCCTAAAACGAATTTTAGGTCCCGTCGAGCGGATCGGCAGCATCAGAACGGGATTTATATCGGAACAGGATTTGTTTTTTCTAACTGGAAAGCCAATCGAGGGGTTCCGTTATGTGTATAAATCGTGCCGCACGTTTTGAAACCGTTCTTCCTCAGCAGGTTTTGCATCACTCGATTATCCTCGTGCGTATCCGCGCGGAGATTCGGCATCCGTTCCAGGCACCAGGCGATGCACGCGTCGCCGACTCCCCTTACCGTTCCGTCGGATGCCAGTCGGTGAATGGTTCCGTAAGGCTCCTCGTTCAACCAATGCCCGTTTTCGATCAGGGCGTAGGTGGGATCGTCGCCCACGATGAAGCAAAAGGTCCCGACGATTCTTCCTCGCCCGTCAAGGCAAACGAAACAATGCCCCGCCGCGATTTCCTTCTCCATCAACGCCCTCTGCGGATAGCCGTCGACCCACTGATGCGGGTTTCCCGTCGATTCCATGAATCGTCTGGCGTATTCGAAAAGCTGCATGAGGGCGAGGAGATCCTTCGGCTCCGCTTCCCGTATGCCGATCGGCGCTTTCATCCTTATGCCTTCCTCGCTTCGTCGATATAGTCCAACGCCTCTCGGCACCGGTCGGCGATCGTCTGCCAGTCGCCCGCCTTTATCACTTCCTTGGGGAAGAGTTTCGAGCCCATGCCTACGCAAAAAGCGCCGGCCTTTATCCAGGCAGAGAGGTTTTCCTGCGTCGGTTCGACTCCACCCGTCACCATGATCTTGCTCCACGGCAGCGGCGCCATCAGATCCTGTACGAAACGGACGCCGTAAACATCGCCGGGAAACACCTTCGTCAGATCGCACCCCGCCTCTTGTGCGAAGCCGATTTCGGAAACGGAGCCGCATCCGGGGGAGTAGGGAATGAGCCGACGATTGCAGACCTTTGCTACGTCGGGATTGAACAGCGGACTTACGACAAAGCATGCGCCCTGCTGAATATAGAGCGAGGCTGTGGCAGGATCTACCGCCGTTCCGACTCCTAGGGCCAGTTCCGGGCAAGCTTCCTCTGCGAACCGGACCACCTCTGCGAACACCTCGTGTGCGAAGTCGCCCCGATTGGTGAACTCGAAAGCCCTCACACCACCGTCGTAACATGCCTTTACCACTTTCTTTACGATTGCTGCATCCTGATTGTAAAAGACAGGAACCATGCCGGTCGAACCGATTTTGTTCATCACGGCTAACTTATCGAACTTTGCCATTATCCTTTCTTATTAACGTTGTACTCGACCGCTGGCGTCTCCTTTCACCAAGGCCTCCACCTCTTCGGCGGAAACCATGTTGAAATCGCCAGGAACAGTATGTTTCAAGGCCGATGCCGCCACAGCGAACTCCAAAGCTTCCCCCGGCGTAGGCAGGGTCAGCAGTCCGTGAATGATACCTCCCGAAAACGAATCGCCGCCGCCCACCCGGTCGACGATCGGCACTATGTCGTATCGCTTGGATACGTAATACTCTTTTCCGTCATAGCTCATGGCCTTCCAGCCGTTATGGCTCGCAGAGAACGATTCCCGGAGGGTGGAGATCACGTAGTCGAATCCGAACTCCTCCGCCATCGCTTTGAAGATGTCTTTATAGCCTTCCGCGTCGGTCCGGCCTCGGGTTACGTCGGCATGGGGTTTGAAGCCTAAGCACAACTGCGCATCTTCCTCGTTGCCGATGCACACATCTACATGCTTCATCAGCGGCCGCATCACGGCCTGCGCTTTTTCCGTCGTCCACAGCTTCTTACGGAAATTCAAATCGACGGACACCTTTACCCCCTGTCGTTTGGCCGCTTCGCAGGCTAAACGGGTCAGTTCCGCCGCTTTGTCGGAGATAGCAGGAGTAATACCCGACCAATGGAACCAATCGGCCCCCTCCATGATCGAGTCGAAATCGAAATCCGACGGATCGGCCTCCGCCATGGCGGAATGTGCCCGGTCGTAGATCACTTTACTCGGACGCATGGCCGCCCCCGATTCCAAATAATAAATGCCGACCCGGTCTCCTCCCCGGCGGATATAATCCGTATGAACGCCAAAACGTCGCAAAGAGTTCACCGCCGCTTGCCCGATCTCGTGCTTCGGCAACTTGGTTACAAAATAGGCGTCGTGCCCGTAATGGGCACAGCTGACGGCAACATTCGCTTCTCCGCCGCCGTATACCGCATCGAAGCTGTCGGTCTGGACGAAACGCATATTTCCCGGTGTCGATAACCGCAGCATGATTTCACCCAACGTGACAATTTTACTCATAGCTTTTTATCATTGCGTTTATAATCGTTACATGGCAAAAACATTGAATCCGCCATCGACCACCGCCACCGTTCCGGTCACGAATTTCGCCGCATCGCTGATCAGATAGTGAATCGTTCCGCAGAGTTCCTCCGGTTCTCCCATTCTACCGAACGGAGTCTGACGAATCACATCTTGTCCTCTCGGAGTCAAAGAACCGTCGGGGTTAGTCAACAGTGCACGATTCTGATTGGTAATAAAGAATCCCGGAGCAATAGCATTCACACGAATGCCGTCGCCGAATTTCTTGGCACATTCCGCAGCCAAATATGCGGTAAAATTAGAAATGCCAGCTTTGGCGGCCGCATAGCCGCAGACACGCGTTAAGGGACGGAATGCCGCCATCGAAGAGAAGTTGACGATGCAGCCTTTCTGCCGTTCGACCATCGGCTTTAAGAAAGCCTGAGAGGGGATCACAGTACCGGTCAGATTCAGATTTAATACTTTTTGGAAGTCTTCGGGTTCCAAATCGAAAATAGTCTGATCCGGCCCGATGGTAGCCCCTTTCATGTTTCCGCCGGCCGCATTTAAAAGTGCATCTACTCTTCCGTATTTCGCGATGATTTCTGCGACATTCCTTTCTACTATTTCCGCATTCAACACATCCGTTACGAAAAAATCGGCTTTACCGCCGGCATCTTCCACAGCTCGAACGCGTTTGGCGCCTTCTCCCGAGTCACGGTCAAGCATGATGATAACAGCTCCGTTTTCGGCGAGATACTTACCGATCGTAGTACCTAAGATTCCGCATCCGCCGGTAATGACGACGACCCTGTCTGTAATATTGAATAAATCGTTCATGATGTTATATTTTTAAGTGATATACGCTGATGATCAATCGTAAAATCCCGGTTGTCTGTATGTCATGCCCAGTTCTCTATCTACGGTGGCGAGGATGCCTTGTACCTGCCCCATAGCGAACATCCTTCCCAAGAAACTGTATCCAGCATTATATCCCCTTTCCGCATCGCCCAACATGGTCATTCCGTGATCCACTCGCATGGGGAGATGCGGATTCGCCTTTTCGAATATTCGAACCAGTTCGATAATGTCGGCCCGTCCACCCAAATGCGATGCTTCGGTGAAATCTCCGTTGGGGAAGACGTGGCAAGAACGCAAATGCACGAACCACGTCCTCTCGGCGTACTTACGAGCTAATTCGACCACATCGTTCTGTGCTCTGGCCGACAGACTTCCGGCACAGAACGTCAGTCCGTTATGCGGATCATCGACTGCTTTCAGGAACCAGTCGATGTCGTCATCGCAGGTAACGATACGCGGGAGTCCTAAAATTTGGAAGGGGGGATCGTCCGGATGCACACACATGTACATATCGTACTTACTGCAAGTAGGCATAATGGCGGCTAAGAAATAACGCATGTTCTCGCGCAATCGATCCCGTGTAATACCTTTGTACAAATCCAATAACCGGCGGAATAATTCGACCGGATGGCGATCGTCTTCTTTGATATTGCCACTGACGAAGCCTTGCGTCTTGACGATAATATTTTCTACCAATTGATGGTCGTCTTCCGGAGTCATAGTCTTCTTTAATTTCTCCACTTCCTCAAGAATTTCTTTGCTCCAACTCTTCTCTGCTCCTTCGCGCTTCAGAATACAAATGTCGAAATAAGCAAATTCAGCATGACTGAAGTAAAGATTGGTAGTTCCGTTCGGATTGGGATGCGCCAAATCCGTACGCGCCCAATCCAGTACCGGCATGAAGTTGTAGCAGATGGTGCGAACGCCGGCCTTCCCTAAGTTGGTCAGACTGACGATGTAGTTTTCTATCAACTCGTCGCGGTCCCGCCCTCCGTATTTAATCGATTCGCTGACCGGTAAACTCTCTACCACCGACCAGCGCAATCCGCCAGCTTCGATAAAATGCTTCATCTTCATCACTTCTTCGTAGCTCCATACCTCTCCGTTAGGAATATGATGCAAGGCTGTCACGATACCCTCCACACCTATTTGCCGGAGCATCGCCAAGGTTATTTTGTCGTTCGGACCGAACCATCTCCACGTTTTTTCCATATCGATTAAAAATTAAAATAATTCTTTGCATTATAGTAACTGATGTCTTCCACCATCCGGCATACCCGCGGCAATTCGCTCTCCGGAATCAATCCGTTTTCCACATCGTCGCCGAGCAGGTTGCACAATACGCGCCGGAAGTATTCGTGTCGAGAATAAGAGAGAAAGGAGCGCGAATCGGTAAGCATACCGACGAAGCGGCTCAGCAATCCCAGCAGCGACAAGTCGTTCATTTGTTTTTTCATTCCGTCGATTTGATCGTTAAACCACCATCCCGAACCGAATTGAATCTTACCCGGGACGGAACCGTCCTGGAAATTGCCTGTCATTGTGGCGACCATTGCATTGTCCGACGGATTCAAATTGTAGAGGATGGTCTTCGCCAATCTCTCTTCGCTATTCAATCGGTCTAAGAAACGTGCCATCGCTTCGGAGCAATTATAAGTTCCGATCGAATCGTAACCGGCATCGGGACCGAGTTTTTTGAACATAGCGGTATTATTGTTGCGTTGGGCACCGTAATGGAACTGTTGCGTCCATCCTCTTTCCGCATTCATTCTGGCGAAATCGAGCAATAAGGCCGTTTGCAATTTATCGATCTCGTCCTTGGCTAATTCTTCACCGTCAAGGACCTTTCGAAACAAGCCATCCGCTTCCCGTTCCGAGCATTCCGTCCATGGGAAATAGCTGATTCCATGATCGGCCAACTTGCATCCTTGGGAAGCGAAAAAATCCTGGCGACGACGCAAGGCCTCGAGCAAATCCGGATAAGCGGAAATCGTCATGCCGCTCGCTTCCGACAACTTTTCCATGTATTCGCGATAGGCTTTGCCATCGCCCACAGCCATCGCCTTGTCGGGACGCCATGTCGGCAACACTCCGATCTCGAAGCCACACTCTCTGATCGCCCGGTGATATTTCAACGAATCGACGGGATCGTCGGTGGTGCAGACCGTTTCTACCTGGTAATGCCGCATCAGTCCGCGAGCGGAAAACGCTTCCGTCGCCAATTGCTCGTTGCAATGCTCGTAAATGCGTCTGGCCGAAGACGGATTCAAGGGTTCCGTAATGCCGAAGGCTGTTTTAAGCTCCAAGTGCGTCCAATGGTATAAGGGGTTACGCAATGTATAAGGAACGGTCGCCGCCCATTTCTCGAATTTCTCCCAGTCGCTCGCATTGCCGGTGATATAGCGCTCTTCTATGCCGTTGGCGCGTTCTGCCCTCCATTTATAATGGTCACCGCCCAACCAGAGTTCCGTAATGGAACGGAATCGATAATCGTCCGCAATCATCTTCGGTACAAGATGGCAATGATAATCGACGATGGGCATCGATTGGGCATGTTCGTGAAAAAGCATGCGGGCCGTGTCTGTCCGAAGGAGGAAATTCTCGTCCATGAAAGGTTTTATGTGATTCATACTGATCAAATAACGACTAATTTATACTTCGGTACTAAACTTTTCATCACCATCCAACCTACCAAATAGGCCACAGCACAAATACAGAAAATGATGAAATAGCCTGCTGGCTTCCCTCGGAATCCAAAGAATAGGAGATCGGTCGCCTCGGCATAGTCGAACAAACGTCCTGCAACCTGTTGGAAAATAAAAGAACTAAGCCCTGCAGCCATACCGCATATACCCGTAATCGTTGCGGAAGCATGTTTGGGGAACATGTCCGTCCCGACGGTATACATGTTGGCCGACCAGGACTGGTGGGCTGCCGCCCCCAAACCTATACAGATTACCGGAAGCCAGGGAGATATTTGTCCTAACGGTTGGGCGAGCAGCACGAGCAAGGGGATGAACGCATAGATCAGCATGGCTTTCATACGGCAAGAATAAGGATCTTTCCCCGTACGATTCATGAAGATAGTAGGCAGTTTACCCCCGAAAACAGAAAGCATGGTAATGAGATAGAGCATAAAGATCAAGATCATGCCGAGAGGATCCGAAGCCTTGATTCCAAACTGCGTTTGAAGATAAGGAGGAATCCAGAATAAGAAGAACCACCATACCCCGTCCGTTAAAAATCTTCCCAAGGCAAAAGCCCATGTCTGACGAAATCTAAAGAAGTGGAGAATAGAAACTTTCTGGTGGGGAACGTCATCCTGTACCTTCTGTTCGAATGTCGCATCATTTACTTTATCTTGTTCCACGTAGGCAAGTTCTACGGCATTGACATGTGGATTTTCATCCGGTTTTTTATAGACGAAGAGCCAGATTGCCATCCAAACGAACCCCAGGAGACCGACAATCAGAAAAGCCATTTCCCAGCCGTAACGAGCAGCCAACACGGGAATGGTAAGAGGGGCGATCAAGGCTCCGATCGAAGACCCGGAATTGAAAATGGCAGTTGCATACGCCCGATCTTTCTTCGGGAAATATTCGGCTGTAGCTTTGATCGCCGAGGGGAAGTTCCCTCCTTCACCGATGGCTAAAACACATCGCGCAACGATAAAAGCATACGTACTGAAAGTAGATATCATGACGGCGGCCTCGCCTGTGGCTTGAAGCAGTTCCAACCGGGACGAAGCTCCTACGTAAGCCTCTGTCGCTATCCCGCAGAGCGCATGAATACATGCGCCGAACGACCAAACGGCAATGGCTACGGCGTATGCTTTTTTAGTTCCCAATCTGTCGACGATTCGCCCTGCAAAAAGCTGCGCAAAAGCATAGACGATGGCAAATATCGACGTAATATTGCCATAATCGGTATCGCTCCAATGAAATTCGGGTTTGATAAACTCATTGCATGTCAGTGATAAAACTTGGCGGTCGAGATAGTTAATGGTCGTAGCCAAGAACAACATACTGCAAATCACCCATCGGTAGTTCGTCATCTTACTTTCCTGCTTCAGCGTTTCCATGGTATCCGATTTTTTTTCATGATGGCATGCAGTTGTCAGCAGTACAGGCACACCCTACGTCCGTAGAGTTCTTGTCGCCCGCCTGTTCTAAGGTGTGCCACCAAGCCATTGCAAATTTCAACCAATCCTTCATCGGTTTTCCTAAGGTGACTTTGTCCGCTTCATAGCAATAATGAAACGGCATCAGATTCTTGCTTGTCTTCTTTTCGAATCCGATTTTCCCTATCGTCGGAAAAAGCTCTTTCGCCCCCATAATTCGCCTTTTTGCTATTTAGTCACAAAAATACGTTTTGTTTTTTACTTATTGTCGTAATATTCCGCTTTTTATTCTTAAAATTGCGTGTTTTACAAGCTTTTTACCCATTCGTTTTTTCGACCACGCAGCGATCATAATCAAGCTAAGGTGCGTCAAAATAAAAATCCGCCAGAACGGATTGCCTTAAAAACACCGCTTGCCCGAGCCAAGAAAATAGTTTTTAACGGCTGTCGTCGTTCAAAAGAGGAGAAGGAAAAAGTTATGAGAGGAGCACGCCTAATCAGATATTCTCCACGGGACAGGTAACTTCCTTTATCATTTCGAACTTGTGTGCACGTTTCGTTCAATCCAGATTTCTCTCGTGTAACCAATTCGACAGATGATCCGCTACCTCCACGTTATTCAAGTCCGACATCGGGAAGTGTGTATTGCCATGCAATCCTACTTTAGGCAAATGAATGACAGTAACGTCTCCACCTTCATCGTTCAGTATTTTCGCCCATTGTCGCATCAGACGCAGCCGCTGTGTCCATTCATACAATTCCGGCCGTTCGTCGGTTTCGGGCAGATTGTCGCCATAGTACACGATAATAGGAATCTTCACGAACTTCCTGAATACCGATAGAGGGACTTCGATACCTTCCGTTTTCTTCGAAAGCGTTGTAAATCGGGCTTCTTGGGGCATCCTTCCTTCAGGAAAAGGCACGTTGGAGCCGGGTTCGTAAGCGACGATCGCTTTAATATTTTTGGTTTTCGGAAGAGTTTCCCATGCAATGCCACCGCCTTACGAGTGAACGATGAATATTGCCGGGCCGGTTTTCTCAAATAAAGCGGCGTAAGCATCGGAATACACTTCGAAGTCGACAGGGCCGATATTGGGTGTCATCTGACGGAAGTATTGCTCAAGCGTTTCCCTATCGCGGCTGAACTGTACGCCCTCGAAATAGTTCGGCCAGATGCCTACCCGGAAGCGATTGAACCATACTTCTTCATCGAAAGTCGGGATAATCGTGGCCGCTTTCGTACTACGTCCGACATTTCCGCGACGAGGTTGATCCACAAGATAGATCGAAAATCCGCGTCGCAAAAAAATGTTTTGGAATCCTTCCCGACCGTCGGGCGTCGTTTCCCACGTTTTGGAGAACTGACCGACACCATGAGCGAACACGAGCGGGTATTTCCGCGCATGGGGCGGTATCTGATAGAAAGTATAAGCGTGGTCGCCATGGAAAGAATGTCCGAGCGAATCGGCTAACACCGTACCACCGACGGCGAAGCTGCCTTGCGCCTCGATTCGCATGACGCCGTTATTACGAGCGTTACACCCCGCTAACAAAACGCTTATGCAAAGCGACACGATCTCTTTCATAACCCCATCTTTCATTACTTTTGTACTTTCGACTCCTGCAATGTGTCGTACCGACTGCCCACGACTGGAATAGCGGCTACGGCATTTTCCAATGCCGTCATCTCATCGACCGAAAAGATGATCTCAGTAGCCCGCAGATTTTCTTCCAAGTGCGAGAGTTTCGTCGTGCCGGGGATGGGGACGATGAACGGTTTCTTGTTCATCAGCCAAGCCAATGCAATTTGTGCCGGCGTGACACCTCTTGTCCTTCCGAATGCATTGAGCACCTCCACGATCCGTGTATTGGCGCGAATGGCATCGGGCTGAAAGCGGGGCAAGGTCTGGCGGTTATCGTTCGTAGGATCGAATGCGGTATATTCGTTAATCATACCGCCCAGAAAACCGCGATTAAGCGGGCTGTAAGGTACGAAACCAATGCCTAACTCTTCGCACACAGGTAATACGCTCTCCTCCACCTGACGATGCATGAGGTGGTATTCGCTCTGGATCGCAGTAATGGGGCAAACGGCATGAGCGCGGCGGATCGTGGAGGCATTCACCTCGCAAAGTCCAAAATGCAACACCTTCCCTTCTTTGATAAGTTGCCCCACTGTCTCGGCTACTACTTCGATAGGTGTATGGGGGTCGATACGATGTTGGTAAAAGAGGCCGAGCACTTCTATTCCGAGATTGCGCAACGAGTTTTCGCATACCCTACGGATATTGGCGGGAGTGCTATCTTCTTCGGTTTTTATCTGCACGCCGTTCACGAACTTGTGTCCGAATTTGGAAGAGACGAATACGCGGTCGGTATATCCTTTCAGCGCCTCGCCGACTAATCGTTCATTTATGTGATAGCCGTAACTTTCCGCCGTATCGAAGAGGGTAACACCTCGTTCGACAGCTTCGTGCACGAGGACGATCTCCCGTTTCCTATCGGGATGCTCACTACGGTGATAGTTCAACCCCATACACCCGAAACCCATTGCCGACACGTTCATGGCAGCAATACCGCTACCCAACGTACGGGAGCCGTGCACGGCCGGCATACCGACCGAACTTGTCGCTTCGGTCGGAATACTGCCTATCGCCTTTCCTGTTGCCGTCACTCGCTGCAAAGTCGGAGCGATGCAGATAGCAGCTCCCGTCATCGTCGCCCGTTTCAGGAAACGACGACGGCTCATGTTCCTTTCCGTCTTTTTCATATTCTATATCCGTTTAATGTTTCTGTGAAAAACCCTCGCCTCTTCTTGCAGAAATCCACGTCTTTTTTGCAAAAGCCCTCGAGGAGCTAGCTGCACAGAACCCCTCGAGAACCGAATCTTCAGCCGACTTACAGATTGTTTCGCGTATTCAGATAAGGCAATTTGTAAGGTTTGCGATACTCGTAGTAATACAGTCGATGGCGCGCCGCTTGCCGATCTCCTTCGAAGCTCAGCAAAGCCGGGTTCCAGCGTACCGGGCGGTTCAATTCCCGGGCGATGTTAAACAGGCAACAGAGCGTATTGGTGCTTATTCCGTATTCGACTGGAGCGATGGGATCCCGATGGGCGCGAACGGCATCGATAAAGTTCTGCATGTGCGGAGAACTTACTTCGTATTGTCCCTTTTCTACTTTCTGCTCCTGTTTCTGCAAAAGGGAAGGATCCGAACATTCAATATAACCACGCGCCACTTTCAGCCATCCCTTGTCACCGATGAATTGGATGCCTTTATCGTCTGGCCTATCCTCGCGGAAAGGCTGATCGGTCATCACTACTCCGTCGGCGTAATTCATGGTTGCATAGAGGATACCCTCATATCCTTTGGGAATGAATTCGACAGGGCCTAACCCGTCCATGCCGAGGGCTACCTGAACAATGTCGTACATGTGTGCGCCCCAATCTGCAGGATAGCCGTTGCCAGTCTCCTGATACCATCGCCAGGCTCCCCAGAGCTGCTCGTCTACCTCCGGATCGAGCGAGATGGGCGGACAGAGGTCCGGATGATAGTGAATCTTCGGGTCGTTCAGTGGGCCTAACCACTGGTTGAAATTCAGATTGGACGGGACGGGCATTTCCGGCAAGTCCAAGGGCTTGGGAGGATCTCCTACACGGACATAGACCTTATCGATATGTCCGATGGCCTTTTCGCGCACCAACTTGATCGCCTGCTGGAATTCAGCGCTCGAACGCTGCTGGCTACCCATCTGGAAGATGCGATGATGGGTGCGGACGGCTGTCTGAACGGCCAAGCCTTCCGTAATGGTATAGGCCAACGGTTTCTGGCAGAACACATCCTTGCCTGCCTGACAAGCCTCGATAGCGATCAGTGCATGCCAATGATCAGGAGTGGCGATCTCGACGGCATCGATATCCTTGCGTGCAATCAAATCTTCATAGAACTCGTACATATCGCACCGTTCGTTCATGCCCTGCACTCTCTGCCATTCCGCGACGCGGCGGCGGAAGCGTTCCCGTTTGACGGAATCGACATCGCAGCAGGCCGCCACTTGAACTCCCGGGCAGGAAGAAAAGCTCTTGAAATCGCTGCATCCCTGTTGACCTAACCCTACGAATCCCATGACCACCCGATCGCTCGGTGCGATCTTAATGCCGCTTTCGGTTTTCCAACTCGGTAAAATCGTTAGGCTGCTAAGTCCCAACGCTGATAGGGAAAGGAAATCTCTTCTGGAAATATTTCCTTTGAATCGGTTACGGGCATTTCCCGTTTCTTTCGTCTTTCTCATATTCGTATCTATTTAATAAACGATTCTGTTGAATAGTTGAATAGTCGTAACGGACATATCCCGTCTTTTGTTACGGCAAAACAAGGGTCAGAGCACGGGCAGGATATGATTCCAAATCATATTCAGCTCTTTCTGCATATCGTCCACATGAGCTGTAACGACGATGACGGCCTCTGCTTTTGGGATGACGATGATGTATTGCCCGTACATTCCGTCTGCTCTGAAAGCATGATGGCGGCATTGCCACGTTTGGTATCCGTAGCCTTGCACCCAATCGCTGGTTTCCTCAGTCAGTCCGTTCTTCGCCGCATCTTCCGGCCTCATTCCCGCGGGAACAGAAGGTACTTGACATTTCGTAGCTTCTTCGACCCATTCTTCGGGCAGTATCTGTTTTCCATTCCAACTTCCTCGCTGAAGGAGCAGTAAGCCCATCTTCGCCAGGTCTTCCGTTTTCAGATAGAGTCCCCATCCGCCACAGTTGATGCCTTGCGGGCTCTCTTCCCATTCGGGCTTGTCTATACCCAAAGGGAAGAACAGCCGCTTCGACAGGTAATCGACAACCTTTTGCCCCGTTACTTTCTGCACGATGGCGGAAAGCATATAAGTACCCAAACTGTTATAGCAAAAATAGGTTCCCGGTCGATGTGTTACCGGCCAGGCTAAGAATTTCTTTACCCAGTTCTCATCCCTTCCCTTTCCGGAAAGCAATTCTCCGGTTGGATCGGTATCGTGACCGCAATTCATGGTCAATAAATCGCGAACGGTTATTTGCTTCAAGTTTTCGCTGACTTTCGCAGGTAGCAGATCGGGAAAGAAGGTGATCAACTTGTCGTCGAGTTTCAACAGACCGTCACCGATAGACAGTCCCACTGCCATCGACGTGAAAGTCTTGCTAACCGACCAGAGCGCGTGAGGCTTGTCTGGGCTTCCATCGCCCATCCATTTTTCGTACACCACCTTGCCTTGCCGGAGGATCATGATGCTATGAATATCCTCGCGATCTTCCTCGACCGCCTTCAGGTAAGCCTTCATGCCTTGAGAAAACTTCTCAGTCGGTACTTGTCTCGGCAGTGAGGCGGTAACCACCGACTGTCGTTCCTCCTGAAGTTGATTATCCGGCTTCTGGGCCTTGTGTACGCAGCTGGAAAAGAGTACTGCGAGCATGCATCCCCACAAGCTTAATTTCGATTTGAGTGTCATGGTCATCTTATTTTGAGGTTGGCAATTGATTTAATTTCCCCAAAGATAGAAAATATTTCTTTCCCGATATAGCACGAATCGACTTTTTACTTCTTTCGATGCGATTTAACAGGACAGAAACGATTATTTATGGCTCTTTTCTATCCGAATAATGAAAGGTTTACTACTTTTGCTCACCAGAAATATAACAAATGACCAAGACAGATGAGAAAATACTTTTATAGCGAAGAGACCGGCTTCAAGGAACGTGACCGGTGGCAGCTGGACTGTTGGGTGAACGTGGAATGCCCCGATGAAAGCGACTTCTTCTTCATGACGAAAACCTTGAATGTACCCGAAGATTTCCTGGACGATATCGCCGATGCCGACGAGCGTTCCCGAACGGACAGCGAAAACAATTGGACGTTGACTATCATCCGGATTCCGCTTCGCCAGCAAGACGATAACTTGCCCTACTCCACCATACCCTTCGGCATCCTTATCAATGACGACCGAGTGGTGACGATCTGTTACAGAAAGACGGAAATGATACCCGACTTCATCGCTCATACTCAACGCAAGAACATTTTCGTCTCCGACAAGTTCGAACTGATTCTGAGGCTGCTCTTCTCCTCTACCGTCTGGTTTCAGAAGTATTTGAAGGAAATCAACAACAAGGTCAATGTTGCGGAAAAGGAATTGGAGAAAAGCATCCGCAACGAAGGACTCTTGCAATTGAGGAACTTGCAGAAAGCTTTGGTTTATTTCAATACTTCCATCCGAGGCAACGAAGTCCTGATCGGGCGCTTGGAGAGCCTCTTCCAATCGAAGGGCTATCAAAATAAAGACTTGGTGGAGGACGTGGTCGTCGAGCTGAAGCAAGCCTACAACACGGTCAATATTTACAACGATATTTTAACCGGCACGATGGATGCCTTCGCTTCCATCATTTCGAACAACGTGAATACTATCATGAAACGGATGACCAGCATATCCATCATCCTGATGGTTCCGACGTTGATCGCCAGCTTCTACGGCATGAATGTGGAGATCGGGTTCGAAAACGTTCCGTTCGCTTTCGCCATCATCGTCTGCATCTCTGTCGGATTGGCCTTCTTCGCCTTCATCGTGTTCAAGAAGATTAAATGGTTTTAGTGCGATAACGTTTCTCCGGCAGCCGAATGCTCTCCGGCGAAGGCTCTCTTTAATATTTTCCAAGCGCGTATTCGAAAAAGAAATTCTTTTCTGACACAACGACAGCAGGGGAAGGACGCCCGATGTCTTATTCTTCCGTCTCGCAACCGCACCATCCCATTGCCGTCGCTTTTTGCTGCGAAAAGGTGAAATACACGGCCTGGGCGGTCGTGCACACTTCTCCCTCCGCATTGATGATTCGGGCCTCGATAAAAGCCAAATTTCGTTTCATCTCTACTAAACGAGCTCGGAGCGTGATGACGGTTTCGGTGGTCGATACCGGTTTGAGAAAGCGAACGTTCAGGCGGCTCGTCACTCCCGTGGTCTGTAATTTTCGGGTTACCACCCATCCGGCGATTTCGTCCAGCAACGTACTTGCTATTCCTCCGTGCAGAGTGTCAATCCAACCTTGGTAATACGCTGAAGGATGCCAGAAGCTGACGATCTCGTCCCCATCTTCGTAAAACTCCATCTTCACACCGAAAGGGTTCTCGGGCGAACAACCGAAACACCAATAGCCTTCTTTATGCACCCAAGGATTTTTTATCTTCTTCATCGTTTTCTTTATTTGGCACGGCAAGATACGAAGAAATTACATACGCCGTCCCTTGCACCGAATAAAAATATCGCCTTTTTTAGGTATTGACGCCTATCCGAGGAACCAATACCTTTGCACAAAATTTACCAATTAAACTTATGTGTTATGAATAACAAACTGAAATATTTAACGGTGCTTGCCATCAGTGCAAGCTTGCTCTCTTGCAGTAAGAATCATAATGACGAGCCCCAAGTAAAAGATCCGGTAAAAAAGACCCAAACCGTCGATGCTACCAATTATGCCAACTGGACGTATATCAATCTGGAAACAGGCGAAACTCAGACATTGCGCGATTTCAATCGATGGAACTATTTCAGCAAAGGGAAACTCGTCGAGACGAAAGAAGCCCAGGGCTCGGAGAAAGACATCACGATCAAATGGCACATTGCCATCCATTATTTGGATATCAGAACGAACAACGGACAGGCAATAGCTACCACAGAAACGGAATTCAGCAAAGTAACCGAGATCCCCGCAACAGGATATACTGCCGACGAAACCATAAAAAATAAACTCTACACGGATATGAGCGGAATGATGAAAGGTAAAATAGGAGTCACTGAGACGGCAAAACTCAATCCTGTGCTTTGCAAATGGGTAAAGGCCACCCCTACCAACTCGATGCCACCTTACATCTATGAGCCGACCAAGCTGATTTATGTGGTCAAATTCTTAGACGGCAGTTATGCGAAGCTCCAGTTTACGAATCACCAAAACAGTACGGGAAAAGTCGGCCACGTCACTTTCTCGTCTGAATTCGTATCTAAATAAAGACCGATTATGAAAAAAACGCTCTTTTTGGTGCTTTTCCTCACGTTATTAGCGACGATAGCCGTGTGGGCTACGAACGAAGACCATGCCTCCTATCCATATTCCATCACCGGAATCGTAGTAGACGAAGACAATAAACCGATGCCCGGAGCGTCGGTTCTTGTCGTAGGCACTACCGTGGGAGCCGGAACGAATGCAGAAGGGGTATTCCGTATCCAGCTCCGTTCGAATAATCCGGTGAAACTGAGAATCTCGTTCACCGGATATGAGTCGGTAGAGCTGATGGCTTCCCCCCTATCGAAAGAAAGGTTGCAGATACGGCTCATTCCGTCCGATAATCAGTTGAACGATGTGATAGTAACAGGAACGCGCATTGAAAAACCGCTGAAAGAGGTGCCCGTTATTACCAGAGTCATTTCGCACAAAGACATAGAGACGCTGAACCCGGCGAATATGGAATCCTTGCTCCAGTATGAACTGCCGGGCCTGCAAATCGTATACAACTCCATGAGCCAGCTTCCGGAGATTAAATATCAGGGGATGGAAGGCGAATACATGCTGTTCCTCGTCGACGGAGAACGGGTTAGCGGAGAAGGTTCAGACCATAACGTAGACTTCAGCCGCTTCAACGTAGACGATATCGAACGGATCGAGGTCATCAAAGGCGCACAGTCCACCGTGTACGGGTCGAATGCGTTGGGAGGTGTAATCAATATCATTACAAAGAGTGCGAACCGCCCTTTCACAGGGAATATCAATGCTCGATACGCCGGCAATAACGGACAGAAATATACTCTCTCGGCCGGTACAAAACAGAACCGTTTCTCTTCGCTGACCAATATAACCTATAGAACCCGGGACACGTACACTATCGGCGACTCGAAGGGAAAGACCGTAACGATCGTGACGCCCGAGGGTACAATCCAAAAAACGGCCGAGCGATATACCACCACCATCTACGGTTATCGCATTTGGGACGCTTCTCAGAAATTCGGCTATGCGTTTTCCGATAAGCTGAACATGGAAATAAAAGGCACGTTCTATCACAATAAACGTGACATTCGGAAAGGAAAAGTATTTCAGGACTTTTTCATGGACTATACGGGGAGCGGGAAACTGACCTATATCATCGATCCTCGCCAACAGCTGAAAGTTTCGTACGTCTACGACGAATACAAGAAGAACAAAGATTATTTCGAAGCGGGATTCACTCGTACCGATTATAAGAACCTCAATCACATCGCCCACGTAGATTATGCCGGTACGTTCGGTAAACATACCGTCAGCGCAGGCCTCGAAGCTAATTTCGAATACCTCAAACACTATATGTTCAAAGACAGCGCCGATAACAAAACGCAATACCATGCCGTATATGCACAGGAAGATTGGAAAGTGACGGACAGATTATCCCTCATCACCGGCGTACGTTCCGATTATCATAAAAAGTATCATTGGCACATTACTCCCAAACTTTCAGCCATGTACCGCCCGACAGATATCCTAACTATCCGCGTAGGCTATTCGCAGGGTTTCCGATCGCCTACGCTAAAAGAATTGTACGAATGTTACGACATGGGCGGCAGAGGCTGGCTGATGATCTACGGAAACGAGCACTTAAAGCCGGAAACGAGCAACCAATACACGCTATCTGGAGAATTGACGCTGGGGAGCTTCAATTTTTCCGTCTCTGCGGCGCATAACCGTTTCAAAGACAAAATCGCCCTGAAATTGATCGGCGACGGATCGAGCGACGTCAGGTATGAGAATGCAGACAAAGCCAAAACTACCAGCATAGAAAGTATCGTGCGATGGAAAAGCGGTTACGGACTGGTATTGACAGGATCGTACGCGTATGTCGACGACTATGAGGAAATAGAAGGGAAAAATACCTCGTACGTACGCCCGCATGCGGTGACGTTCAGCGCCCTCTACGCGCATAAGTTCGGCAAGATAGGAGCTAATCTTTCCGTAAACGGACAGTGGGCGTCGGCATTGGATTGTTACACCTTCAGAGAGAAGGAAAAGAAGTACGAACTCCGCCATTACGATGCCCGCACCATCTGTACGCTGAATGCCGGAGTTCAGTTGCCGAGGGGGGTCAATTTAAGCTTAGGTATCGATAATCTGTTCAATTACAAGGACAAGTCGTCCGACAGCGTTTTACAGTTGCCGCAAAAAGGAACCTCCTATGTAGCGACCGTCAACATCAATTTGGCCGATATGTTTAATCTATAATAAAATGACCTTGAAAAAGAATTATATCATCGTAGGCGGCAGCTTTCTCATAGCTGCCGTCGTACTTGTTTTCGTCTGGTTCAAATGGTTTGCTCCCACCCGAATCGCTTTTGTGAACTACCAGGTGATAAATCTGGGAGAAATATCGAAAGCGAACGATAATTCCTTTATTAAAATTAGAGAAGTGACGACGGAAGAATTAGACAAATTGCCGAGATACGATATGGTATTTATCAATGCAATGGGTATGCGTATTACCGAAGAGCAACGCGAACGGCTCAAGAGATATGCGGAGAAAGGTTTACCCGTCTTGACGACGTGGGCGACCAATCCCGCCAATAAGATCATATCCGTCGATTCCATTCAGGCCGATTCGATAAGGCAGTATCTACTCAACGGCGGACGTCGCAATTACCGGAGTGCCTTGAATTACGTACGGAAACACATAGACGGGAAAATAACTTTTATCAAAGAACCGGAAGCGTTGGTCAAACGTCCCGATGAACTTCTGTATCACCTCGACCCCGACAAGCCGGAGGACGAAGAGATCGGCTTCAATCACGTTTCCGAGTATAACGGCTTTCTCGAGAAACATCATCTCTATAGCGCAACGGCACCGCGGATCATCATTACAGGCGTGATGGGAGAACCGAAAGATCTGATTAAGAAATTGGAGGAAACCGGAAATGTGGTATATCCCGTCCGAAATTTCAGGACTTTGGTGGATAAGCATCAGATAGATTCCATACAGCCTTCTGCCGTTATTTATATGGCGCACGGACGCTTGGGCGATTATGCCGTCCGCTATTTGGAGAAGCGAAACATCCCTCTATTCAACCCGTTGAACGTGAACAGACTGCTTGAAGATTGGGAAGAAGATAAAATGGGCATGAGCGGAGGATTCCTCTCGCAGAGCATCGTCACTCCCGAAATCGACGGCGCCGTACGTCCCTTCGCGCTTTTCGGTCATTACAAAGATGAGGAAGGACTTCGGCACGCCTTTGCCATGCCCGAAAGATTGGACAGCTACGTCAAGACGATCAATAGTTATATCAGCCTGAGACACAAGCCGAACAGGGATAAACGCATCGCCATATACTATTACAAAGGACCGGGGCAGAATGCACTCACTGCGGCAGGGATGGAAGTCGGCCCCTCGCTTTACAACTTGTTGTCGAGGATGAAACAGGAAGGCTATCGGGTCGACCATTTGCCCTCCTCGTCGAAAGAGCTGGAACGAATGATCCAGGAACAAGGCGCCGTATTCGGCTCCTATGCGGAAGGAACGTCCGCCCGCTTCGTAAAGACAGCCGATCCGGCAATTGTCCGCAAAGAAGAATATGAGCAATGGGCGAACGAGGCTCTTCGGCATGAGAAACAGGCGGAAGTCGTCGCTAAGTACGGAGAATTCCCGGGCGACTATATGTCGGTCGACGGAACGTTGGCGATTCCCAGATTAGCGTTCGGCAATGTGGTATTGCTACCGCAAAATGCAGCGGGTAAAGGCGACAATGAATTCAAAGTGGTTCATGGCGTCGACGCAGCGCCTCCATATCCTTACATCGCTTCTTATCTATGGACGCAATACGGGTTCAAAGCGGATGCCCTAATCCATTTCGGCACGCACGGAAGTTTGGAGTTCACGCCGAAAAAGCAAGTCGCTTTAAGCAGTAAGGATTGGCCTGACCGGTTGGTAGGAACATTGCCTCATTTTTACATTTATACGATAGGCAACGTAGGAGAAGGTTTGATTGCCAAACGACGCTCTTACGCAGGCCTGCAATCGTACTTAACGCCTCCTTTCCTGGAAAGCAGCGTAAGGAGTACCTATCACGAACTGATGGAGAAAATCAAGATATATAACCAGTTGGTGGAGGCAGCAGCAAAGGAGCACGCAAACACCCGAAAATTGGAAGCGGAAACCGAGAAAGCTTCCATCGCCGTCAAATCGCTGACAGTGAAGATGGGTATTCACCGCGATTTGGAATTGGATAGTCTACTCACCGATCCGTATTCGGAAGAAGATATTTCGCGGATCGAGAATTTTGCCGAGGAGCTCGCGACGGAAAAGATAACCGGGCAGCTTTACACGATGGGCGTACCGTATGAAGAGGCGAGGATCACGAGCAGCATCTATGCCATGTGTACGGATCCGATAGCTTATAGCGTGTTGGCGTTGGATAAACTGCGTCACAGGGTCGATGAAAAATTCGAAAAACATGCGATCGCATTCACCCAACGGTACTTGAATCCTGCACGCGCCCTCATCGCCGGACTATTGGCGAATCGGACGACGAATCCGGAAGAATCGGTTTGTCGCATCGCAAACATATCGCCGGAAGAATTGGCCAAGGCGCATGAGATCAACGATTCCAAAAGCAAACCGGTAGACATGATGGCCATGATGGCTAACGCAGGAAACGGTCCCAACAAGCGGAACGGTAACGCTGCGACCGAGGGAGCACACAAACGCCAACACGCTTCCGATACCCCGAAAGGCGGACACGGCTCCGCACCGATCGATACGGCGATGGCGAAGATGGCCGGGAAAATGACGGAGAAAAAGAAAACATATTCCAAAGAGGAAATAAACTTCGCCATGGCCGTCATGGAAATCGAACGAACCATCCAAAACGTAAATCGATACAAAAAGGAACTGACGGAGAGTCCGTACAGAGAATTGGCATCCATGATAAACGCCCTGAACGGCGGCTATACGCTCCCGTCGCCGGGAGGCGATCCGATCGTCAATCCCAACACCTTGCCGACCGGACGCAATTTGTACGGCATCAATGCAGAAGCCACCCCGAGCGAATCGGCGTGGGAAAAGGGCAAAATGCTGGCCGACAACACCATCGAAATGTATAGGCGCCGGCATCACGACAGCATCCCCAGAAAGGTCAGCTACACGCTCTGGAGCGGAGAATTCATCGAGACGGGAGGCGCCACCATCGCACAAGTTCTCTATATGTTGGGAGTAGAACCGATCCGGGATACCTTCGGCCGCGTGACGGACCTGAAACTGATTCCCTCGAAAGAGTTAGGGCGTCCGCGTATCGACGTGGTAGTACAAACCAGCGGGCAGTTGAGAGACCTGGCTGCATCCCGGCTGTTCCTGATCAACAAAGCTGTCGAAATGGCTGCCGAAGCCAAGTACGACGAGTATGAAAACTTAGTGGCAGACGGAGTGGTAGAAACCGAGCGCACATTGATCGAAAAAGGCATTACGCCCAAGGATGCACGGGAGATATCGACCTACCGTGTGTTCGGAGGCCTCAATGGCGGGTACGGCACGGGCATACAAGCGATGGTGATGAGCGGAGATCGTTGGCAAACCGAAAGAGAAATAGCGGACACCTACCTCCATAACATGGGCGCCTACTACGGAAGCGAAAAGAACTGGGAGGTATTCAGAACGTATGCTTTCGAAGCGGCTCTCACGCGTACCGATGCGGTGGTGCAGCCCCGTCAAAGCAATACGTGGGGAGCCCTGAGCCTCGATCATGTCTACGAGTTTATGGGCGGACTGAACCTGGCTGTGCGAAATGTGACGGGAAAAGATCCCGATGCTTATCTGAGCGATTATCGCAATCGCAACCGTTTTAAAATGCAGGAAGTGAAAGAAGCCATCGGCGTAGAGAGCCGGACGACCCTGTTCAACCCGACGTACATCAAGGAAAAGATGAAAGGCGGGGCCGGCGGTGCGGGAACTTTTGCCGAAATCGTTCAGAACACGTACGGGTGGAACGTAATGAAACCGAAGGCTATCGACAAAGAAATGTGGGACCGGATCTTCGAAGTATATGTCAAGGATGAGTTCGACCTGGGCATCCGCCCGTATTTCGAGCAGCAAAATCCCGCAGCGCTGGAGGAAATCACCGCCGTGATGCTGGAGACGGTGCGCAAGGGGATGTGGAAAGCCAGCGAAGAGCAAATAGCCGAGATCGTAAAAATGCATACGGATCTGGTAAACAGGTTCAAACCCTCCTGCTCCCGTTTCGTGTGCGACAACGCCGAACTGAGGAAGTTCATCGCCTCGAAAACCGATGCCGAAACGGCCGTACGCTACAACCGGAACATACGAGACGTGCGGAGCGCTGCCTCCGCCGACAAGAAAGACATCGTCATGAAAAAGGAAGAACTCTCGTCGGCCAAAGAACATGTCAACAAACTGAGCAACACCCTCGTCGGTATTTCCGTCTTGACCCTCATCCTGGCGCTGATTCTCTTTATCCGTTACAAAAGGAAGCACCTGCGATAATGGAAACGCTCGTATTCGTTCTGATGGTGTTGGTTTGCTTCAATTTCTTATTGAAACAGACTGACTGTCCGTATGGGATTACCTTCGCCGTCGCCGTCGCTTGCGCCTTGTTTACGGGATTGATATGGCCGTATGCCATCACCCAATCCAAGACACAGATAGCCAGTTGGCTGGAAAACCCGTCTCTGATGCTCGACACGGCGGTGGTTCTAAGTATCGACGTGATCGTGCAAATGGTGTACTGCATCCTTTATGTATATGTCCACATAGACCGATCGCGTAACAAAAAGAAAATATGGATTTACAAAATCCTGAAACTGTATCCGGGACTGTTGATATTCCCCGTACTTTTCAGCACGCTCGTGTCCCTTATCTTTTCCATGCCGGGCAAGTCGTTCCCGCTAATCGCATGGAGCCTGGCGGCGATCGTGCTCGTCATCATACCCGCAGGGAGAATGCTGCTGAAGAAGCTGTTGCCGGAAGAAGAGTTGCGGATAGAGCTGCTATTCCTGCTCAATGCGGCGGCGGCCATTATCGGAACCATTGCCACGGTCAACGGGAGGACTGCCGTCGAGGGGAACACAAGCGTAAATATCGGTGCGTTATCAGGTATCCTTATCCTAGTACTGACCGGCATATCGGCAGGATATCTGCTTAGAAGATATCGTATTTCGAAACGAACTAAAAAGAAAATAGTATAAATCATGAATTACATCTCAGGCGTTTTATATTGGATCTCGACGGGGCTTCTGGTTCCCGTGGTGATATTGCTCATCTTGTTCTTTATCCGATCGTTGCTGCTCATCGGCAATTTTTTCGGACAGTACGTCTCCATTCACAAAACGGAGAGCTTGCTCCGTGCCGAATTAGACAAGCTCGATTACGAAAACGTGACGGACATCTGCCGTCGGTTGCCGGACAAAAATCCGCTCCCCGTCGTCTCGTATATTCGCAAACTGATCGATGCCCAGAACAGTCCGGCGCACATGCAGAAATTGCTCGACGAATTCGAACTGTTCGCAGACAAAGATCTTTCCGTTTCGAAGACATTGATAAAGATGGGGCCGATGCTCGGTCTGATGGGGACACTGATTCCGATGGGGCCGGCGTTGGTAGGACTCTCTACGGGAGACATCTCGTCTATGGCCTATAACATGCAGGTTGCTTTCGCCACCACCGTCATCGGACTCTTTTCCAGCGGGATCGGATTCATTACGCTGCAGGTTAAACAACGCTGGTACGTTCGAGACATGAGCAATCTGGAATTCATCGTGCAAGTATTAACGCAGAAAACATTGAAAGGATGAGAAGGAGATTGTTGCGAAAAGAAGCCGACAACGACCCCATGAGCGTAGTCGGCAACCTCTTCGACGCGGCCATGGTCTTTGCCGTAGCCCTCATGGTCGCTTTGGTGGCGCATTATAATATGACCGAAATGTTCAGCAAGGAAAACTTTACCATCGTAAAGAATCCGGGCAAAGACAATATGGAAATCATCACCAAGGAGGGAGAGAAAATCAATCGGTATACCCCCTCGGAAGCGTCGAATGCCTCCGGTAAAAGAGGGAAGAAAGTAGGGGTTGCCTATGAATTGGAAAACGGAGAAATCATCTATGTCCCCGAATGATCCGGGCGAACACCTCGCATCGAAAATTTCATGGGCACGAAACCGGAATTTCATAGGTACGAAATAAAAATTCCGTAGGCATAAAAATTTGTTAACGTGCCTATGTTTTCATTTTTTTATCAGCATGAAACGGAGAAACCTCCGCTGCCGAAGTCGAATTCCCTACTGCTCGGGCACATCGCCTGCCGCGCAGGTCGTTTTCGCGGCTTGGGGGATCGCCCGCCTTTCCCTCCGCAGGGGGTGGATTTTCACCGTGGACCAGACAGGGCTTGAACCTGTGACCTCCAGATTATGAGTCTTTTCCATAGTAATTTTACGAAATCACAAAAAATGATAAATGTCGATATATAAGGGAGTTATATATTTGTGGTTTGCAGAAAAATGCGTAAATTTGCACTGAATTTAGAGGTCTATGTTCACCTCATGTTCGCCAAGAATTATTCGCAAATGCCTATAAATAAAGGATTCTGTTATGCCAAAGAAAATCTTTATGTTCACCAATTCGGCCGATTTAGCCAATTTTAGCTACAAAGGTGTCTATGTGTCACTTACAATTGACATAAGAAAATGGACTGTTACAAAAAGGGATGAAGCTGGTCGTCCTGCTGAACATGACCTGTCTCAGGAATTACCAATTGTCCTAAGAGTGACCAAGGAGTCTAAACGTCTTTATTTGCCTGTAGGCGAAAAAAGCACTTGGAGTAATTGGTTGGAAATGTGCAAGCACGAACAAAGTACCAGAGTGAGGGCTGATTCTGAGAGGAGAGCACAACTAAAAAAACACATTAACAATCTAAAGCCGATAGTTTGCGAGATGGCAGATGCAGGTACTTTTTCTCTTGCCCGAATTAAGGATAGGTACAATGGAATCGCTGACGATAATAACACCATATATTCCATTTGGGATGAGTATATCCAGGAAAAGAAAGAAAAAGGTGATGCAGGCACTGCAAGGGTGGGTAGAGATATTCGGAATCGGTTCATTAAAGATCATGGTAAGGATGTTGTATTTGCTGAAATTGACCGTTCCTTTATACAAAAATGGGAATCAAACCTGAAGAAATCAGGGTTAAGTACGACCTATATCAGTATTATATTGCGCTCGTTTCGAACCATTGTCAACAGAGCTATCAGTAAGAGCTATATTAAAGGAAATACCAAGGAAATGTTCAAAGATACTGGTTACAACAAGATTGCCAGTCGTAAACATGAGTTCCTTGATGTAGCCACGATGCATAAACTCTATGAGTTTTGGGAAAAAGACGAGGCTAAAGATGAGAATGGTAACGAGAAATTTCTCCCTAAGGAAAAGTACGCCTTATTCCGTGACCTTGGTCTGTTTCTTTTCATGTATTTGGGCGATGGTCAGAACTTGGCGGACACGCTACGTTTGGAATATGACGAGTGGTATTTTGCCACTCACGGAAAACAATTTAGGTTTCTACGCCACAAAACTAAAGAACGTAACAAGAAATCCAGTGAGGTTATTTTTCCCATAACCCCAGAAATCAAGAAGATTCTCGATAAGTATGCGAATGAGCCTAAGCTCGGACAGCGTGTATTCCCTATTATGAAGCAGTTTCTTACTCCAGAAAAAGAAATGTGGGTAGTACAGCGCTATAATAAATACATTCGTAAGCACGTGCGTAAAGTGGCAGGAATGCTTAAGATAGAGCAACAGCCCTCGCCGACTTGGGCCCGCCACAGTTTCGCAACAAATCTGAACAACTCAGGTCGTGTACCTTATAAATATATAAGCGACAGCATGGGACATAGCAGCAGTGGTGATATTACCTCAAACTACATTGGTACTTACCCACTGGCCAAGATGCTGGAATATAATTCTTACCTACTAAATGAAAATGGACCGGCCGATGATAAGGCTGCTCTCCTTAATCTGCTAAAGGGTATGAGTGAAGAAGAACGCGCAGCACTCATGGCAGAAGCATCAAAATAAGTTATAAGTTAGCGCAATCTGGCAAAAAAGTCGAGATTGCGCAAGATTATAATCCTCTAAACGAAAATAGACGTGGGTATTTTCCCCCTTCTTTCGAATTAGATAATACAGAACGCAAATCGAGAACTATCAGAACCTAAGATGTGAATTATACAAGATAAAAATATAAAAATGACTGATTTTGTCTTCTATAAAAGATAAACCTGCTAACCGAATACTTGGAAAAATGTAATTTTTGTATTGGTTTTATCTTGGAAAAGTGTAATATAACGTCGTTTTTTACCTTGGAAAAATGTAATTAATTTGCATTTTGTTCTTATATATAAGCAAAATGTTGTATCTTTGCACCCACAAAGTCAAGTTTATATGATTACACGCAAAGCTGACGAGCTAATACGTAACTTTATACTCAACGACAGACGCGCCTTGTTGGTAACAGGTGCAAGACAGGTCGGCAAAACGTATGCTATAAGAAAGGCAAGTAAAGAATGCTTTGAAAATGTCGTTGAGATTAATTTCGTAGAGCAGCCCGATGCCATAGAGCTGTTCAGTGAGCAAAAGGGAGCGAAAGATTTGCTCTTACGTCTTTCTGCTTTTACGAAAAAGCCATTGGTTCCAGGAAAGACTCTGATATTCTTCGATGAAGTTCAGGAATGCAAGGAAATGGTAACGGCCATCAAGTTTCTTGTGGACGAGGGTAGTTATAAGTATGTAATGAGCGGTTCTCTGTTGGGTGTTGAATTGAAAGACTTGCGCAGTGTACCTGTCGGGTATATGGATGAGATAGAAATGTACCCTCTCGACCTTCTGGAATTCTTTGAGGCTATTGGCATAGGGTCTGATGTCATCGGTCATCTGCGTAAGAGCTTTGAGGGAAAGCAGCCTGTCGATAACTTTATTCACAAGAGAATGTTGGAAGCCGTCCGGCTATATCTTATCATAGGTGGAATGCCTGCAGCTGTACAAAAGCATCTTGACACAAATAATCTTCGTAAAGTATATGAAGAACAACGTGGTATTATCCGTACCTACAAAAGAGACATCACAAAATACGACCCAGATCACAAGTTGCAGATTGAGGAAATATATGACCTCATTCCATCTGAACTGAATGCAAAGAACAAGCGTTTCATCCTAAAAGCATTAAACGAAAAAGCCAGATTCAGCAAGTACGAGGATAGTTTCTTGTGGTTAAAGGATGCTGGTGTTGCCGTTCCGACATATAATGTTGAAGAGCCACGAGTGCCATTGCTTCTAAGCAAACAACGTAATCTGTTCAAACTGTTCTTGAATGATGTGGGGCTACTTGCTGCTATGTACGGAGGGAACATACAGACCAGATTGCTCAGCCAAGATCCCAATATCAACTTTGGCTCTGTTTTCGAGAATCTCGTGGCACAAGAACTTTACGCACATGGTTTTACAGAGGAACAGCAACATTCTCTATATTATTTCAATAGTAAGAAACAGGGTGAACTGGACTTTGTAGTGGAATATGACAACAATGTGTTGCCAATAGAGGTTAAGTCCGGTAAGGACTATGAACGCCATAACGCACTTTCAAATGTCATGGCAAATGAAGAATATGATGTACCACAGTCCTTTGTATTCTGTCAAGAAAATGTACAAACCAAAGGAAAAATCACTTATTATCCCATCTATATGATAACCTTCTTTGAGCAGATTCAGACAGAAGAAGAAGTTTATAAGTTTGACCTGACTGGGATTGGGGATAAAGAAACAAAAGAATAGTTGCTATATTCATGGACGAGAAAGTACTATTAGATTGGAAAGAAACCCACTCAGATGTCTATTCCAAGTTTAAGCAAGATTTGGAAGCACAACTATTGCAACCTTATCATCAGAACATCTTAGACCTTGGTGATGGCAATGCCGAACCGCTGCAATCGGTCATCGCCAATCTTGTCACCATTTCATCCAAAGATGATATTGATGTAGAAAAGCTATACTCCAAGGCAGTCAAAGAGGGCGACACTTCTGCATATTGTTTATGCTGCTATCTCCTCTTTGATAAGGGTGCAGACCGACTGGCAAAAGCCATCGAGGAAAAGTCAGAGGAACCAGGCATCCAAGAAATCATTGATGCCGCAGAGGATTACAAACGGTTCCGCGATGAGAATCATAACCGAGAAACCACAGAGATAACATCAGATGAACTAAACCTGCTTACCCTCCGTCGCTGGCACTATGATCATCCTGATGAGTATGGTGAATTTATAGCCACGTTTC
Organism: Phocaeicola abscessus CCUG 55929; assembly: GCF_000312445.1. Taxonomy (GTDB): domain Bacteria; phylum Bacteroidota; class Bacteroidia; order Bacteroidales; family Bacteroidaceae; genus Phocaeicola; species Phocaeicola abscessus. Next base: position 220,796 of record NZ_HE997182.1, read on the forward strand.
AGAAAGCCTATGATGGCGACATGACTTTCATCCAGAACAACTATTTCTTCCTCATGGAAATGCTTTCCTTCGGTGGAGTCAAAGGAATGATGAAAATAGTGGCTGGCCTGTTCCCTGGCAACAAGCACTACGAACAAAGCCTGATGGGAACCGACGACAACCCATTGAAGGGACGTTTGTCCGAAATGCTTGACTCTTCGCTTAACAATGAAGTTATCCGTGAACGGCTGCTTCATAAGAATCCCTATCTGTTCAGCCTTTATTATTGGATTGTCTTCGATAATGGATTCCTTCATGCTGCCGACCTTCTTTCACAAACTTTCCTTAAGCCAGAAAGTCCTTATTGGCAAAGGCTTTTAGGAAGACGGTGCATCGAAACACTCATAGGTGCAAGTGTTGATAAGGCCCATTACTCAAAAGGTCAATGGAAGGAGGTTGCCAGACAACTGAAGAAAGGCGAAGCCAAACAGGTGATAGATGCCGCCTTACTTGAAGTGCAGAGCAGCGGAGGTAGGAAGAAAAAAGTTGTCCTACTTGAAGAAATGTTACTGCCAGAGGATGTGTCTGTTCTGATTGCAGAAATTGAGAAAGTACTTTCTGAATGGAAAAAGATTGAAGAAACGGATTCCATATTGGCATATATTTTCGCTGCATTGGTCAAGGGCAAACTTACAAACGGCGAATACAATTACCGCACCTTCCATACCGCCATACAGGAGAAGTTTCCTGACATCCATATTAATAAAGGCTTTGACTGGGCTGAAGCAGTATATAACGCCATCATATCCAAAGACAGTGATGGCAACCTGAATATTTCAAATGCCCAGATAGAGCGAGCCAGAAAGTACACGACAAGAATAAAGATCCGGCTACTTTCGGCCATCAACCCCAATATCGATTAGATTCTCAAGGATGCTCATTTAGGCATCCTTTTTTGTTCTCTTTAGGGCCTATTTGTTAAAGAGCTGTTAAATGCACCTCGGCAGAATTCGTTCCAAATTTTGCCGAGGGAACACCCTATGACATTACAATAACTTTGCGGCATGAAATCAAAAAAAGTGATTATATGCAAGGAAATTTTGTAATGTTACAGATGGATGACCTCAGGCAGGTTGTCACTGAGATTGTAGAAGAAGTCTGCACAAAGCGCGGACTGAATGAGAAGCCTTCCGTTGAAGAAGGCGAGTGGTTAACCCGTGAGGAGGTGTGCGAATTGCTGCACATCACTTACACGACTCTCTGGCGAAAGGAGAACGAAGGTGTCATCAAGAAACACAAGATGGGCCGACGTAACCTCTATTCCAAGAAAGAGGTCACGGACATATTCTCGTCCGCTATAGAAGATGGTGACAATAAAAAATGTAAGGAGGAGTGCCATGGATGAACCAACAAAGCTTAATAGTATTGCATTGGCCACCATCAATGCTGTACGAGCAGAGGCTGCCCACGTTTCTGACACAGGATTGCCCTTGGATGTGTTTCCTGCCAAAGTACAGGAAATTATTCTTGACCTCGCAGCTGAGGACAATTTCCCTGTAGAGTATACAACAGTTGCCATGCTTTCTGCGGTTTCAACAGCCATTGGAAATACTCGACACATCCGACTTAAACCCTCATGGGAGAGTAATCCCAGCCTTTACGTCATCCTTGTGGGTGAGCCAGGGCAGGGTAAGACCCCTCCCTTGGACTTTGCGTATAAGCCCATAGAAGATCACGACTATGCCATGTACACTAAGTTCAAGGACGAAATGGATCAATATAATGCCACAGCAGAGAAGGGCAAAGCAGATGTTGGAAGTGGTATGGAAAAACCAGTCTTAATACAAACCATCCTATCGGACTCAACTCCTGAAAGTCTGTGGCGACTGCATAATGACAACCAACGTGGTGTTGTACTATTGATTGACGAGATAATGGGCTTCTTCCATTCCGTTTGCCGATACAATGATAATCCTTTCATGAGTCAGATGCTTACAGCTTATACTGGAAAGCAGGTGAAGGTGACTCGTTGCAATAACCCCATACCATCCATTATTCGAAAGCCATGCATCAATATCATCGGTACCACCCAGACCGAGCGCATTCATGAGTTCTTCACAGATGAGAATGTCAACAGCGGATTGATTGACCGTTTCATGTTCGTCATTCCCAAAGAGGTGAGACCTACACTTTGGACTATTACTGACAAAGAGAAACCTGTGGGCTTAGTCAAGGCCCCTTGTAATATACGATGGAACAATATTCTGACCCGTCTGATTCAGATAGAATGTCCATTCAGTGAGGATGGCAAGGAACTGGCAACTATAGTCCTTGATATGACTTATGATGCCAAATGCTTGTTTTATAATTGGCGCAACAAACTAAAGGAGGAGGCTTTTGCCATCGGCAGACAAGGGAACATAGAAGCAAACTGTTTGGTACGCCGAACGGCCAAGATGGAGGCGAATGTCGGACGCTTGGCTCTTATCTTCCAGATGCTCCGTTGGGCATGTGGGGAAGCAACAGATACGCTTATTGATGAAAAGTCCATCCGTTGTGCTTTGCGTATGCATGCTTTCATGGAGGAATCATATATGAGAATCTTAAGTATAGTTGATACGCACAGTATGGAACCTGACAAAAAGGAGTTCCTTGATTTGCTCGGTAATTCTTTCACTACAGCGGAGGCGATAGCTGCTGGTGTGGAGGTTGGTATGTCTGCCAGTGGTGTCAAGAAGAATTTGCCCAAGTTAATTCACCAGAAGTACATTTACAAGAAAGCACATGGGCTATATGAGAAAGTTCCCTCCTGCTCTCTTCAAACTCTTTCCACTTTGGGTACTTTTCCACTTTCAGAAGCTCATGTTGATACCGAAAGTTCCCAAAGTACCCAAAATTCTGTAGTTCCAAAGTGTAACGATGATAATCAGCAAAATCAAACTCCATTATTATGAACCAGTATAGATTCCATCTGAAGAAATATGATACGAGCAGGAGAAACAACAAGCTCACCTGCCCTCAATGTGGCAAACGTAATTGTTTCGTCAAGTATGTTGACGAGGAAGGTATTATCATCTTCCCTGACTATGTAGGTCGATGCGACCATGAGGACGCTTGTGGTTACCACTATACTCCCAAGGATTACTTCCATGATAACCCAGAGGAAAAACCTGATGCAAAGGATAATGACGACATCACTTATAAGCCACATACGTCACGTAACTCCAACAATGTAAAGACCGAACCTCTGGTTCCGTCTTTTATATCTGAAGAACTAATGAGAAAGTCCCTTTCACATTATGAGATTAATCCATTACATCGTTACCTGTGCAAGACAATAGGAAACAATGCTACGAACCGTCAGTTTGAACGCTATTGTGTTGGCACTTCCAACAAGTGGAATGGTTCGACTGTATTCTGGCAGATTGATGTGAATAGCAACATTCGTGGAGGAAAAGTCATGGCATACAATCCGCAGAACGGCCATCGCATCAAGGAACCACTGGCATACGTCAGTTGGGTACACTCCCTGTTGAAACTACCCAACTATAACCTGAAGCAATGTTTGTTTGGTGAGCACTTGCTTAACTCACATCCAACCACTCCCATCATGCTCGTGGAAAGTGAGAAGACTTGTCTCATTGCGTCACATTTTATGCCAGATTTCCTCTGGTTGGCAACTGGTGGAAAAAACGGTTGTTTCAATGAGGATGCCCTACAAGTGCTTAGGGGTAGAGATGTGATTCTCATGCCCGACCTTGGAGCCACGGAAAAATGGCAAGTGAAGTCTGATATACTCAAACCTATTTGTCATAGTGTGATGGTATCTGATGTTTTGGAGAAAACGGCAACCGATGAGCAACGTGAGGCTGGACTTGACATCGCTGATTTCCTGCTGATGCAAGAAACCAAGCAGATGCTTCTGGCAAGAATGATAGAATTAAATCCAGTTCTCCAGAAACTTATAGATGCTCTTGAACTCGAAATCGTAGAGGACGATTCATAAGACTTCCTCACGAAAGCATGGCTACGCCGAGGGGATTACGCAATAATCCCATAACATAATATGGACTTTTAGATTCGCACGCTCCCTTAAAAAGTCCCATTATGCTCTCCGAGGGTTGAACCACACCTGCAAGCTATGCTGATTACCAAAACTAACGCCAGTAGCCAAATGGCATCTGTGAGGGAGTAACTCTCTCCCTCAACCCTCCACTCAGGTTCCACCCGAGACCCAAAGAACATTTATCCATTCACTTTTAAAAAAGAAAAATATGTCTAAAGCTAGAAACAACATTCCTCGTGCCGCCATTCGTGTTGGCGCACCAACAAAGTCCTTTTCTGCCGCGGAAGGCTACGAACCGGAACGTCGCGGATGGGACGAGAAAACTTATCGTCTGAAGAATCAGGACACCAACAACCACTACGATTTCTTACGCAAGCATCTCAACTTTGAGATTAACGGAAAGGGTGAAATCGTTCCTCTCGGTTCCAATCCCGTGCCACTTCATGAACGCTTGCAGAAGCGTCTTGATGAACTCGGTTTCAAACCCTACATGGACAAGAACAACCCATTGGGAATCTCCGACAACAGTCCAAATTGTACCGTCGGAATCATCGTCAGTGGTGACCATGATGTGCTGACCCGACTCGCCTTCGGTGACCAAGATGTGGACTTTACCCTTCAAAAGAGCAATGCTCATATCGTGCTGAGGCAAGGCTTCAAAGACTGGGCAATGGACACCTACCATTGGGCGTGTGACCATTGGGGAGCAGAGAACATCATCGGTTTTGATGTTCATCTTGACGAAACTACACCGCATATTCAAATCCAGACCATCCCTATGGCAAAGACAAAAACCAGAGGTCGTGCGTCCGCCAAGTATGTACATAAGGATGACAAGTCGAAGGTTCTCTCCCATAAGGAATGGAAGAAACTGCCTGAAGAAATCCGCTCGAACTTCGTAAGAACAGAAGTCGAACGGAGGGAAAAGGAATGTGTATCGTATGCCCGTGTATGGGGCGAGGACAAATATGCTGTAGGAAAAACCTACTACCAGATGCATACTGACTACTACAACGAGGTTGGCAGAAAATATGGGCTGGAGCGTGGCGATGACATAGCCATGCTGCCAGGTGAGGAAAAGCGTGAGCGAGTTCACAAGAACAAGGCCGTGTTGGAGGCAGAACGTCAGGCAAAAGATGCCATTGTCAGGAACCAAATGGAAAATGAACGTTTGGAAGGTCAGAAGGAAAAGATGGCGAGTGAGGTGCAGGACATGAGAAGGCAAAAGGAGAGTTTGGAAGGAGAGGTGGATAAGATGGAAGGTCGGAGACGGAGTGTGGAGCAGCAGAAGAAAAACCTCGAAGATAGTGTCTCCCAACTGGAAGAATATGCTGCGGCATTGGACATTAAGGAAGAAGACCTTATGGTGCCAATATTGAAAACCGATCAACTTGTAAAGGATGCATGGGATACCATAAAAACAGAACTTGAAAAGCCCATTCCTGCTTTCGGTCAGAAGGAATGGCGCGAGGAACGACGGGAAGTAATTAAAACCATCCTTACAGAATTGCAGACTGCACTCATGCAAGCCAAAGAAGCCCAGAAGCAGGACATACTGAAATTGGGAAAGTCACTCTTCAACAAAGCAATGAAGGAGGCGAGAACGATTATTGAGCAGAACAAACAACTGCAAAAGGAGAACGGTCGATTGACCGAAGAAAACAATGGGCTCAAAAAACGCATAACTTCGATTGACGAGAATGCCATTACAAGACTTCGCATCCAGAAGAATGCAGAAATCAAAGAACTGCAGGAGCAACTTGGCAAAGCCGAGTATGAGGCTGTCCGTTCAGGCAACAAGGCGTATAGTGAGCATAAACGAGCTGAACACGCAGAGGGTCAAGTCCGAGAAATGTTGGGCATTCCTGAAATCAAGGAAATCTGGGAGAGTATTCAACAGAATAAGGAAGCCTTCAAGAAACAGATTGACAAATGGATTGAAAATGGTGTTGCTGCCATCAGGGATTACGCAGAGGGTAAAAACAGCGACTTCCAACCAGAGAAGGGTGAGGCCGTTGCATGGGGCATCATAGCTGAAGCATTCGAGTGTGACCTTGACCCAACAGATGAAAAGCAGCGCAGGATTGCTGCCGCCTATCTGTTAGAGAAGGTGTCATGGACAGGAATCTCATCAGATTTCAAAATTGATCTCACCGCTTCCCGTACCAGACAACTTTGCGATGCGATGACGGTTTCCAAAGATTTGATGCAAAACTTGCTTCTTATGGCAGGAGGAAGAGGTGGTGTCGGCATTGGCGGTGGTGGTTCCAGCAGTGAGCTTACCAACTGGGACGGCACGAAGAAAAAGACTGGCTGGGGAATTTAAGGTGATACTATGTTTCCACAACATCAAGAGTGGGGGTATTTTGACGCTCCCCTTGCTAATTTATCACTTTTGACTTTGAATTTATCTGCAAAAATTGATTAAAAAGCAAATTATATGATTTATAAAACCATATTTTTCCGATTTTAGAACGATAATTGCGATAAAAACATTATCTTTGTACCCAATAACTAAAAGCGATAAACATGGAAAGTAAAGATTTGAACCGGTTGAAAGTGGTGCTTGCAGAAAAGAAGCGCACCAATAAATGGCTTGCAGAGCAGTTGGGTAAAGACCCTGCAACTGTGAGTAAGTGGTGTACCAACTCGGCACAGCCAAATTTGGAAAATCTCATGGAGATTGCCAAAGTGTTGGAGGTAGATGTGAATGAACTTCTGAGAATGCCATAATGTGTTTAAAATAGGTAAAAACAAGGATGGACTAACATGGATGGGCTAAACCCATATATTTGAGACAAAAAAGAATTAATTTTGCAAATTTAAGAATTATCATACGATATGAGTGTCCAAGAAGAACAGGCAACAAGAAACGAGGTTGTACTCGATGAGAATCAAATGATCTGTGCCCTCACGAATAAAATTGTGAAGGTCACTGACAAAGAGCTTACGCTTCAATCAATGATAACCATGCTGACAGATGAGTATGGTTTTAGTCTGGATGACATGGAACGAGATTTCTCTGTCAAGTTTGAAGACCAGGATGAAGGCCGCAGTCGAACAATGAAAGTGTCAATTGCCGTTTTTGAGGAAGGTCGCGCCCACGATGTGGGGAACATGATTCGATTCGTTCAAGTCGTGAAAGATGCCAAGGTGAAGGACACAGACCAGAAACAAGGTGTTGCTGCACTTCTTGAACCTATTCTTCTCAATACGAATTGTGAGTTTGGTTGCTGGACTAATGGTGAGGACCTGCATTATATGCATGGTGTGGAAGATGAGTACCACTATATGACCTGTGAGGACATCACTGACTTCCCTGCATACGACCAAACCTTTGAACAACTTGTTGCACAGGGCGACCGCTCCGTTCCACGCAAGCCAGCTAATGAGTCTCTGGTAAAGACATTCAAGCGTTGCCACGATTACATTTATGGCAACGAGGGCATGAAGAAAACCGCCTTCTGGGAATTGCTCAATCTTATATTCTGCAAACTCTTTGATGAGAAGCGCCGTTTTAGCGATGCAAAACAAGGCATCAGCTATCGCCGTAAGTTCTGGGTAGGTGTGAAAGAACAGAATACAGAGGAAGGACAAAAGGCAGTTGCACAGCGCATCAAATCGCTCTTCGAGGAGCTGAAGACCGACGGCACCTTCAAGGATGTTTTCGACGGCAACGAGCAAATTAATCTTTCGGATGCCGGACTTGCAAGGGTTGCCGCAGAATTAGCTAAATATTCTTTCCTTGATGCTACCGTCGATGTGAAGGGTACTGCCTATGAAACAATTGTCAGCAATACGCTGAAGCAGGAGGCAGGACAATTCTTCACACCTCGAAACATTATCAAATGTATGGTTGAGATGCTTGATCCAGACGAGAATACCCGTGTGCTCGACCCTGCATGTGGTAGCGGCGGCTTCCTCGTGATGGTACTTGACCATGTGCGTCATAAGATAGTGAAGCGTCTATATCCTGATATGGATGCGCTTCATCAGGAAGCAATGCTCAATACACCTGATGTAAATGAGGAAGTGCGCAAGTATGCGGAGAGGATGATATTCGGCTTCGACTTCGACCCGGACTTGAAGAAGGCTGCTCGAATGAATATGGTGATGGCTGGTGATGGTCATGCAAACATCTTCAACATCAACTCGCTTGACTATCCCCATGGCGACCGTCCCGATGTTCCCAACATCGCACCGGCTGTTCAGCGAAGTATCGAAGCAAGTGCTGATAAATCCTTCCCCTTTGGAACTGCAAGGGAAAATGCACAAGGCAAGTTCGATATGATTTTCACGAACCCGCCATTCGGTGCTAAGGTGGAAGTTGACCCTGCCATCATTCAACGCGCTCAGTTTGAACTCCAGAGCAATGCGCCTGAAGTTCTTTTTATAGAACAATGCTATCGTTTCTTGAAACCTGGCGGTAAGATGGCTATCGTTCTTCCTGATAGTATTCTTGGAAATCCCAACATGGAAGAGACGCGTAAGTGGATTCTTCGTCACTTCCGTTTGTTGGCAAGTGTCGATCTGCCCGTAGAAGCATTCCTTCCGCAGGTGGGTGTGCAAGCCTCCCTATTATTCCTTCAGAAGAAGAAAGACATCAGTGTTGATTACATCCAAGAGGACTATGATGTTTTCATGGCCATAGTGGAGAAGGCGGGCAAAGACCGCCGAGGTGTACCCATCTATGAGCGTGATGATGATGGAGCAGAATTGCTATTCGACCACATCAAGCAGAACCTGATAATCGAAGATAATGGTCGTGAACGCCTGATGCAGCGCAAGGAGCGCATCAAGCATTTGGATGATGATCTACCTAAGGTGAGTACCGAATATAAGCATTTTAAGGAGGAAAGAGGCTTATGAAAACAGGGGTGACATCAACAAAGCACTTTGCATCTATGGGCTTCCGCTTAGACCCATCGCTTCATCTAAGCGAAGGGTTACAAGTTCGTGAAGATCTGGCAAAGTTACCATACGGACTTATAACTATAAACGATGTTTCAGAAAAGGTGTTTTTGGGAAACATCTTTTCCAGAGTCTTTGTGAAAGATAAAGCACATGGCAAAACATATCTTGCAGCTTCAGATACTGTTCTTTCTAATATAGAGACAGGCCGTTATCTTTCGAATAAACAAGCGGAACAGTTAAAACATCTATGGCTGAAAAAAGACTGGATTTTGGTTACTTGTTCTGGTACATTGGGTAATGTAACTTATACCAATAGCACATTTGAAGATAAGATTGCGACCCATGATCTTATCCGCATTGTACCCAATGACAAGAATATCCTGAAAGGAGTTGTTTATGCTTTCCTCGCAGGAAAATATGGCTATTATCAAATTACACAGTCGCAGTTTGGTGGAGTTGTAAAGCACACTAATGATAAAGATGTTGGGAAAATTGTAATTCCCCTTTTCCCAGAAGACGTTCAGGTGAAGGTCGATTCTTCTATTAAAGAATCTGCACGTTTGCGTGAAGATGCGGCAGCAGCACTTGAAAAAGCTAAAGACATCCTTGCTTTGTGGATTAATGCAGAATTTGAAAAGCATTATTTCAAAACGTCATCTGTATCATATAAAGAAATATTAGATTCTCTTCAGCATAGGCTTGACCCTCCAGCATTGATAAATGATGGTGTGAAAACAATTTTTGAGTTGAAAAATAGATTAGAACATACAACTATTGGAAAAATTAATGGAAAAGTATATCGTCCCGGAATTTTCAAGAGAAATTATGTCGAAGATGGAATTCCTTATATTAAAGGTTCGGAAATTTTTCTTAACAATCCATTCCGCCGTTGTGATTATCTTAGTCGAACACGCACCCCATTCATAGACGAGATGGCCATGAAAGAAGGGCAGATATTGATAACATGTGCGGGTTCTGTTGGAGACATAAAGCTTATTACAAAAGAATATATTGACAAACAATCTATAGGTTCTCAAGACATCATTCGTCTTGAATCTTATGATGCTCTTTATACGAAAGAATACATGTTTGTTTATCTACAACAACCATTTGTCTATGACTATATTCAGTCCATGAAATATGGAGCTGTGATTGAACGCATAGAACCATTCCATGTGGAATCCATTCCTGTAGTCAAGCCAACAAAGGAACTCAGTGAGGAGATAACTGGGATTATTCGCAACTACATGGATTTTACATATAGAGCTTTCAATGCTGAAGAAAAAGCAATCTCTTTAGTCGAACAAGAAATAGAAAAATGGAACTAAATTTGAAAAATAACATCTAAACAATATGGCAAAGATATGTAACCCCACACAAGGCGCTGGCCCAGTAAATGCTGGAGAAGAAAGACTGCTTAAACGTCTGGAAGTACAGCTGCCTGACAACTATTACATCGTGCCTAATGGAGAATATGCCCATAAAAACCCACAGGGAATGGTGCAGTTCTGGGAATACGACTGTATTGTTATAGCTCCCCATGCAATCTATCACATAGAGAATAAGGATTGGGCAGGGCAACTGTACGGTGATGATTTCCAGTGGACCATCAACGGGCATGAGCGTCCTAATCCATTGCGTACAGCAGAACTGAAAAGCAAGCTGCTGAAGAGTATGCTCATTGAGAAGAATCCTGAATGGCGCTTTGCAAAGGTTATCACACTTGTCACACTGAGTAATCCTTCTCAAACAAAGTTCGGACTTGACCCTAATGCACGTAGCTTCGACCAGATATTCACGCTCAACTCCGACCTCGAAGAATTTATCAAGGATGCGGATAGAGCAGGAAAGCGTGAAGATGCTATTGCCGAATACCAGGAAGCTATAACCAACTTCCTAACTGGTGCTTCAAGCCAACGCACAGCAGAAGAAAAAACAGAGATTCTTGATTATCAGATTGATGAGATATTACAGAAGACAGAACTCTTTACTGAATATCTCGTACACCCTCGTGGCATTGACTTTAAGCATTTCAAGGTTCGTGAATACTCTTTGAGTGTTGCAGGTCTTTCCCCTATGGAACAGCAAGCCCGTAAGAAGAAAGTTGAGAATGCACGAAACGCACAGTATCATCTTTCTTCCAGTCCCTATATCATCAAGAGTGAATACCGTCTAAACGAGGAGGGTACTTACTTCTATGAGGTGTCGGAATATATGGATGACCGCACCTTAAAGTCTATCCTGCGAATGAAGACCCTCACACAGATGGAGAAGGTTAAAATCATCATTGATGTTGCCAATGCGCTGAAGATGGCACACGACAATGGCGTTTTCCATCGTGACGTATGCCCTGCCAACATATACATACTGAATGATGGTACTGCTGCATTGGCGAATTTCGGAAAGTCGTGGTTTGTAGAGCATGAGGAACAGAAAATGGATTATACTGTTCGTTCCATGCTTGCCGGTGAAGAAAGCCCATATACTCCGCCTGAATTCAAAGATAATGCTGTAGGTGCTCAAAGCGATATTTATTCGCTCGGTGTTATCATCTATGAACTTATGGTTGGCAAGACACCATTCAATGATACCAGTTCTTTCCGTGCTTTGGGTAAATTCCCAGATGACCTTCTTCCATCGCATGTAAAGGAACTGCCTGATTGGTTAGACAATGTGATTAAAGAAACCATTGCCATTGAGCCAGCAGATCGTTTTGAAAAGGTCGATGAGCTGATAGAATATATTACAAGTCATGCTTTCCAAACTACTGATGGCTCAGGAGCCGGTTCAGGAGAACAAACGGACCAGTCTAAAGTATTTGACCTTCGCGACCTGAAACCGACAATGCCCATCACTCGTGAGTTGGTTCTTGGTGAAGAGTTGGGTAAAGGTGGCTTCGGTCGTGTATTCAAGGCAAAGCATATCTACATGGGAAAATGGTATGCAGCTAAGCTTTTTGACAAGTCCAGTACCGCGCAGGAAATCATCAATGAATATGAAGCATTGAAAGACCTTTACCATCCCAACATCGTCAAGTTCGTTTATAATGGACTTTCCGACCAAGGACTTTTCTTCACATTGATGGAACTGTTAGATGGTGAGAGTCTAAGTGACTACACAAATACCAAAGGCGACCTGCGTCTTCCCATCGATGAAATTTACAAGATGGCTACGCAGCTGTTGGACGCTTTAGTGTATATGCAAGATAAGGGAATCTTCCATCGTGACATCAAGCCTAATAATATCGTCTGGGATAAGCGTCAGAGATATGTTCTTATAGACTTCAATATCTCTACAGCATTAGAAGATGATACCGCATTTGCTGGTACACGTCCATATATGGCTCCCGACCTGATTGTAAATGGTCATAAGGTGAATTGGGACAATTCAGCAGATACCTTCTCATTGGGTGTCACCCTTTATGAATTACTTGCACATAGCTATCCGTGGTCTGGAAGCGACCCTTGCCCGAAGATAAATGTTGCACCTACCGACATAAGGGTTTACAACAGCTCGAAGCAGACTTTGTCTGAGCCATTTGCAGATTTTATCATGAAAAGCATTGTCACTGATCGTACAAAGCGCTTCACATCTGCGCGTGAGATGAAAGAAGCATTGGAAACAATTGGTGTGAATGGGCTTCTTAAAGCTCAGACACAGGCTTCTTTCTTAACAAGCACAAATGGCAAGGTTAATGAAATAGACATTGTTGATTACATTAACTCCTTATACAGCCAAAGCCGTCATGGTAACGCAGGAACAAGAGCCTCTTTGAATCAGTCTTCATTGGATGAGTTGACATATACGGAAACAAAGTTGCACCGTCATCTTATCAAGGATATTGTGGCAGGGAAATACAAACTGGTTATCATTACAGGTAATGCTGGTGATGGTAAGACTGCCCTGATACATGAAATTGAAAAGAAAGGCGAAAATCGCCAGATGATAGAAGGAATGAATGGTGCCAGATTTGACATCGGAGGAGTTGCTTTTGAAAGCAACTACGACGGTTCGCAGGATGAAGCCGACAAATTAAACGATGATGTCCTCCGCTCATTCTTCCATCCATTTATGGGGCTTTCTGACTATACGCAGGCCACAACAGGACGTATCATTGCCATCAATGAAGGCCGTTTGGTTGATTTCCTAAGCACGCAGGATGATTTGAAGGTGTTGCATGACAACATCGACAACTACTTCTACAAAGGTGGAAAAGTGGACTTGTTGCCTGGATTGATGGTTATAAATCTTAATCTCAGGTCAGTAACAGCCCGTGATGAGAACGGCGAAAGCCTACTTCATTCACAGATTAAAAAGCTCACCAATCCTATTCTTTGGTCTAAATGCGAGAGCTGCCCGATAAAAGACCGATGCTTCATCAAGTACAACGTAAACACTTTCCAAGACACCAACGCTGGTGATGAAGTCATCAATCGCCTGGAGTGGCTGGTTCGCACGATTGTATATAAGCGTGAATTGCATATTACAATGCGCGACCTTCGTTCATTCATCGCCTTCATGCTTACCCGTGATTACTCATGTGAGCAGGTGAAGTTGATGCTTGAACATATTAAGGCTGATAATATGCGCCCGGAATTCTACTGGCAGTTCTATTACTTCAATGTAACAGCTCCAGAGTTTTTCAACCGCATAGACACCTACTTCCCATTCCCAACAAACGAGTCAAACGACCGTCTTGTTCAGATGCTGAAAGAAACAGACATTGCTCGTGTTTCTCTTCCTGCATACGACCGCGACCTCTATTATAAAGAGAAAGAGGAAGGGAATTATCTTGTATTTGGGGAACGCAAGCAGCCACTTTTGAAGGTCTTTAATGAAGTAGGTACTGTTGTCCCCAGCTATGAATTGAGCGATAACGACAAGTTCCTTCTCAATGAGCGTCACCAATCCTTTATTCGTCATCAATACTTTGAAGGATGTAGCGACATCAAGAAGTTTAACTTCATGAAGCGTCTTCCCTACCAGAATATCAAAGCCTTCTATGATTACCTGCGTAACAAGACGGAAGAAATGAATGTTGCTATTATGCACAGCATAGCAAAGGCAATTTCAAGAAGTGAGGGGTGCATCAATAGCGGAAACATGATAGAAAATTACATGCTACTGTCGTGTACGCATGTTAATGATCCATTGTCGAAGAGCTATCGCGTTTTCAATATTGAAGATTTCTGTATTGCAGAAGAAGACAACAAGCATCTTGTGGAATATCTCGAATATGAGAGCGACAGCTTTATATTCCGCCACAAGAACGAACAGTTTATCCAACTTACTGTGTCGCTTGACTTGTTTGAAATGCTGCAATACATTAACAACGGATTCAGCCCGTCTATCAATGATATGCAGGGTAAATTCATTGAACTGCAGATATTCAAGAACTTACTCGAAAGCAAGACATATAACGAGATTCTTGTGACAAAGAACAACAAGAAGTTCTTCGTTGTTCGCTTGAATGAAGATAAAACCATTACTATTGAACCTCTTAATCAGCAAGCATTATGATAATTAAGTTAAGGAAGAAAAATGTCGTCTTCAGAAATCCTCAGTTGTTTGCTGGAGAGGCGAAGGCTATCAACCTGGAAAGTGTTTTGTCCAACCTGTTTTTATTGATTTCTTCAGGTGGCGCACCTATCACATTGGCAGCCCCCAAAGGAGGGCATACAATGGATACGCTCATGGATAGTATGAAGGTGCTTGAAAATGGCGGAAAGATTAAGGGCGCAAATGAAAACATTGAAGCTGTAGAGGACTGGCTGAGAAGCAACCTGGTGAACATGGTTTTCCGTGGCAATGTCGTGAAGGAACATATCACATCATTGCGACCTGTTCATTTGATGAGTTATCGCATCCAGAACAAAAAGCATAACCGAGACTATAGTATGTCTGACCAGCTTTATATGATGCTCAAAGCCGCTCCTGAAGTGATGAGTGGCTTAAAGGATTATCTAACTACTGGATGGGATAATGCTGCCGGTCATGTTGTTGATTCTGATAAACTGGATGTTGATACGGCAGGAATCCTTCTACTCCAGCAGACACTGCCCAGAGAGAAAAAGAAACCAGTCACAGAGGTCAATAACAACAAACCTCTATTGACAGAACAAACAAATTTGTTCAATGATGATATACGCAGATTGCTTTTCTATAAAGACAAACTTCCTCGAATAGTATTTATCGAGTATTTGCGTATTCTAGTGGGGCTTCACCTAAGCCTATATGTTATGAAACTCATATACCTGCTTCCCAAAATGCGTGAAGCTGGTACTACACAGGTTGATGATGATTGGTCAATGGTTGTTGATTTGACCAACGACCTTGAGAGCCGAGTGGCTAAATACGCTTGCAAGGACACCGAGCGTATGATTAACACTCTCAATCGTTATTTCAAGACAACCTTTGAAATCAATGTCGTTCAACCATTCAATGAGGTGATGGGCAAAGATGCTTCCATCGAAGGTGTTTTAAGTACGCTGAAGAATGATCTTGACAAGTCTTCTCCATTGTTTGTTTCTGAAATCAAACAAATAATGGACAGCATAAATGAAGATGAAGATAAAAAAGCTGTCGAAGACATGCTTCAATACTATGATACTGATGATTACTTCGACCGTTATGTTCATATACTCGAAAAAACAAGTGGTGGTAGTGCATATCAATACTCATACCACTTGTGGATGCTGGATTCTCTCTGCATGAAAAACTCGGATTCTATGCTTCTGGCTGATGGCAGAAGGTCACGAAAACATCCACGCAGAGGAGTGATTGGTTCAAAGCTGTTAGAAACTATGGTGCAGCTACTGGTTCTTCAGCCGGATGGAAACGGCAGTTATACCAGCCGTTCTCTTAGTATTGACGAATTAGCTAACCTGATACGTTCAAGATATGGTCTCGTCATCAATGGCGTGAATGAGCCGAGGTTTGAAAGTGCTGATGTGGAAACACACGCTGCATTTAAGGAAAACATGGATGCTCTTAAAAACAAGTTGCGCCAAATAGGTTTCTATACCGACATGAGCGATGCTTGCCTGTTACAGAAAATTCGTCCTCGTTATTAAACTGATAAACTTTGAAATATGGATATTCAATCATTATATTACGAGAAGTTCCTTGCACTTGTTGTTGAATTCTATCGCGAGGATTTGAAGCAAGCAAAACCAGGTCATTGCATGAAGGTGACTGGGCTTGCCATGAATGAGCTTAAACAATTGCTCCCTTTATTGAAGCCAATCAATAAGGAGTTACAGGTGTTTATTTTATCTGATGCCGAAACTGGCCCAGATTATATCCATGCAACCAAACTCATTGAACTAAGAAACAACAATGAAAAGCCATTGCTTGTTCTTATTCCAGCTAATAGTCGAACATCTGCAGAAGACTCTTACGGTGATGCGACCTTCCAAGATCTTGCAGTTAAGGATTTGCAGATTGAATTCTGGCAAAAGCTCAATCGAGAAATGCCTGATGAGCAGAAGCCTTTTATTGAAGACCTGAATAAAATATTCAACGAGTTTGGCATTCCTTTGTCTGACAGAATTAACTATCTTCTTTACATGGAGATATGTGGCTGGAAACTCTCATCATGGGGTGAAGGCCTTGCCATACTTGGTTTACTGCCTGACAGTAAGCTAATGGATAACTTGGATAATATCCGTAGCCGATTTGTTTATAATCGGGAATGTACGAATTTCCTTTGCGATTTCTCTCTTTCACCAGTTGATAAGGCTTCTGCCCTACCGTTGGCACCAGATACCATACAAAAGGATATTGTCAAATTCTTCCAGAAAGAAAATGATGTGTTTGACAACTTATCCGTATGTCTTCGTATATTGGAGGATTATCCTAACCTTTACTTCTCTGAATGGAGAATTAAAAGTTTGGAGGATATAGAGAAGAATAATGTTGTAGTTACAGCTGAGATTGTTCCTGGAAAAGACCCAGACAAAGAATTGGTTAAAGACACTTCGGGTGACTTAATCATGCAAATTCCTAACGGGAAGAAATCAAAACTTAAAGTGAAGATTACTTTTAATCCTTCACCCGCTCAGTTGCCACTTCTCGAAAAGTATCTGATTCAGCTGGTTAATCAAGATGGCTACCAAGTCGTGGAAGACTGCTTGAAGATGGCGAAGATAAATAGCAAGAATTCATCTAAGACAGTCACCATCCCCATCAACTATGACGCATTTGATGATGGACAGTATTTTCTTCGTGTTCATGCCCTCGATGGACAAGGGCTTCAGTTAGACAAAGACAACCCTTTCAAGCCGGATAGCATACAGGCATTGTGGGAAATGGAACATGAGCAAAACCCTGATTTGCCCAAAGAACAGTTCCATACACAAGGCCAATATCTTACCACCAATGAGACAACGTATTTTACAATTAAGAACCTTGTTGATGGTGAGCCACCAGAAGATATTGATACAGAGAACAGTAAACGTAATCATCCTGACAATATGCTACAGGCATATTTCACATACAGGATTGAAACATTGCGTAAAGCCGAACAGACAGAAGAAATTGTAGTACCTGAGATTTCTGAGAAAACTGAATGGAAAACAGGAACACTTAATGATGTGTACCATTTTGATTACGGCAAAGCTGCTTACGCTTACCAAATTCAGTGCTCTAAGAAACTATTGGAACTTGAACGCGCCTTCTACAAACATTGTACTCAATTAGGAAGAGTGTTAGCTGAGATTAGCGGAAATCCAACAGACACAAAGCTGCAGGATTGGAGTTTTGAACAAATTCCGGCAGAGGTTGTCGTGCCACAAGAATTGAAAGAGCTTCGTAGCACCTTGTTCAACCACATTCAGATGTGTGCTGCATCCGAATCTGGAGTATTGAACATCTTCCCTATTTACAATTACACAGAAGAAATAAAGGCATACGTTAACGCTTATTCTCAATGGCTGCACTCGTTTATCGAAGGGGCACCAAATGAATCTGCATTGATTGCAATACAAAATATCGATACCGTACTGCTTAATGTAGAAATGCCTGATGGAGGTAAACAAAAAGTAAAACTTTTGTCACCTCTTCATCCTCTGCGTTTGGCATGGCTCATAAATCTTTACGATTTATTCCAAGATTGGGAAAGCAAGACCATTGAAAACCCTGATTACAAAAGTCAATGGAAAGATTTGGCCAAACTGTTTATGGGAGAGCTCCCGATGGATGTTTCCCCATTAGTCTTGCCAGAAACATCAATGCAGATATATCAGTATGTTGGTGAACTTACTTTCGGATGGGGATTATTTGCCATTCCCACTATAGATGTAAATGACACATTCGCATCTGAATTCCGCCAGCTGAAATCTTATGTCTCTTCACTGTTGAACATCAGTCGTGATAAAACCATTGATAGCGACGTTAGTAAAGATTTGGTTTTCCATCACATGCTTAACTATGTTAAGAGCCATCCATATACAAATAAACTTGTCATGAACCTCTTCAATGCTGGCGATGCTAATGTATTTGCAGATGCTATGGTTGAGATGGAAAAATATGGCAAACATTATGACTATGAAATAAGGCTGTTCGCAGATGACCGCCTCATTCAGCCAGGAGAAGCCTTACGCGACTTAATCAATCCGGAAACGAACCAAAGCGAAGCGGCGGAAGTATTCTCCCTTGCTTCGAAAAATCGTTTATTCCCAAAGTTGCGATTCTCAATAAATCCAATTCAGGACTTCATTAACAATCATCAAAAATATCAGGCGCATCTGTCATTCCTTGTTAATCCTTTCCCTGTGGTTACAGGAATGGCAAGACCTCAAAAAGGACAGCGATCATTCTATCTCAATGGCGTAATAGTAAAAAGCCAAGTGGGAATGGAGGTGACCACGGATAAATTCTCATGGAATCGATATTTCGCCGAGAAAGCTATACCTTCTCCAATAAATGAGTTCGCAAACGATGCCGTAAGCCTCTTTGCAAATCTTCAATATGTGATAGGTAAGATTATTTCTTCTACGGCAAAAGAATCTGTACCTGCTACAAAGCTTATTTTGAATGAGAATGAAAGCATGATGCTATCTTTTGTCCATGAAGTAAGCGACTGGGTTGTTACCTTCGACAAGAATATGGGGCCGGAGTTCTATGACCTTCCACAAGGAGAAGGTCAAGAAGCACCATATCTTCTTGATTATATTCCTGGACAAGAAAGAACTGGAATTTCATCCTTCCTTACCACACGTCCTACAAGCGAAATTGAAGGACTAATGAAGCCACATTTCAAAAAAATTGGCATCAATGTAGAGGATGAATTATTCAAAGAATTGCTTGAAGACGTGCGCACTGTTAGTAGTTCTTTAGTGATGCAGGTAAACAGCACGCAAAATAAAGCATTTGAAGTGCTCGGCATGACTTTCACCAAGAGATTGCTAAAGAAGAAAAATTTGCTTTCAGAGGCATTCTTGATACCAATTGATTTGCATAAGGAATTGTTTGAAAACCTTGAAAGTCAAAAAAAGAATCGAGCCGATGCTCTTTTGGTAAATCTCAATACTGAAAGTAGAGAGATTGTATTTACCGTTATTGAAGTAAAATGTCGTCAGTCACTCACAGAAGATGAAACGGATAATCTCGAAGAACAAATGCTTGCTCAAATTGAGAATACAATTGAAGCACTGAAAGAACATTTTGAAAAAGCATTTGCAGAATCAGATCGTTTGGATAGGGAGCTGAAGACATTAGAATTGGCAAATCTGTTAAATTTCTATATCGACAGGGCTAATAGATATAACATATTAGACCCCGAAATGATGATAGAATTTAGAGATTTCTTGAATACTCTTAATGAAGGCTATGATATCAAGTTCAAGAGAATGGGTATCATTTACGACCTGAGCCAGCAAGAGAAACAAAAGAAAGATTGTTGGGGGGATGCCGTATTCTACAGAATGGGATACCCTGTTATTCACGACATCCTATCTAAAGATAAAACTCTAAATACCGAGCGGCTCAGTCAAGAAGACGTGGATTTTATCTCTTTCATGGAACCAAATCGTAAAGAGACAATTATGTCAAAGCGCAGACAAAAACGCGAAATTGAACGTATCATCCAAGATGAAGAGACGGAGCCTTCGGTTAAATTTGTTAATCAGGAAAACCATTCTGATATAGTTTCCTCTGATTCTTCTTTGAAAATTGAAGATGAAAATCCATCAGAAAAGGCAGATTCAGTGGAGCGCGTTTCAGAAAAACAAGATTCCCAAAGAGAAAATGAGATATTAACTTCTAATGATTCTCAAAGAAGTGTAATGGATACAAATTACGTGGAGCCTGAATATGACATTTTGTTGGGGAAAGAATCCCAATCCTCACAATATGGAATACTTGGCCATACTGTTGTGAAAGATAAGCTGGTAGCTGTTGACCTGGATGGCTGTAACACCTTTAGCCTGTTCGGTGTTCAAGGAGCTGGAAAGAGTTACACCATAGGCACTGTAACGGAAATGGTGCTGAAGCAATTTAGCAAAGTAAATAAGCTGCAGGCTCCATTGGCAAGTGTTATATTCCATTATAGTGACAGTATGGATTATGCACCAGAATTCACATCGATGGCCGCACCAAATGACGATGCGCGTCAATTAGCATTGCTGAAAGAACGCTATGGTGCTGAAGCTGGTTCTGTGGAGGATGTTATCCTTCTTGCTCCAGATAGTAAGGTTGAGGAACGCAGGGCTGAATATCCGAATATAGAAGTTCATCCTATAGGTTTCGATTCATCTGAATTACAGGTAAAAGACTGGATGTTCCTTTTAGGTGCTATGGGGAATGATTCAACCTATATCCGAGAATTGAAGATGATAATGAAGAAAATTCGCAGCGACATGTCCCTCCGGAACATCCGAAGAGGTGTTGCCGCCAGCAGTTCTTTGTCGAATGGACAAAAGGCATTAGCTTCACAAAGGCTTGATTTTGCTGAGGAATATATTACTGATGGTACACAATTACGCAACTACTTGAAACCTGGTCGCTTGATAATTGTTGATCTAAGAGACGAATTTATTGAGAAAAATGAAGCACTTGGTCTTTTTGTAGTAATGCTCAATATTTTCTCTGGTGTTATGCAGGTTGATGGACAGGCATTTAACAAATTCATTGTTTTTGATGAAGCACACAAATACATGAATGATAAAGAACTTGTCGGTTCAATTACAACGGCAATACGCGAAATGCGCCACAAAGGAGTTTCGATAATGATTGCCAGCCAAGACCCAATGAGTTTGCCAAATGAAATCATAGAACTTAGTTCTATAGTTTTGCTGCATCGCTTTAATTCCCCACAGTGGGTTAAACATGTTCAAAAGTCCATAACCCCACTGGGATCATTAACTGCTGCCGAAATGTCAAGCCTGAAGTCTGGCGAAGCATATCTCTGGGCCAACAAGGCATCTGATAGTATTATCACATCCAAGCCTGTTAAAATAAATGTACGCCCACGTGTTACAAAACATGGGGGCGACACTATTCAAGCAGTTAAATAAATGACAATTACTGAATATACAAATAAAGGGTCTAGAAATCAAAATCAGGATTACGTAACACATGAATTGTTAGAAAACAATCATGCTATATTCGTAGTTGCTGATGGTATGGGAGGCTACTCACATGGCGACGTTGCTTCTCGCCTTGTGGCTGATGCGATTATTGACTGTGTGTCTTCACACTATTTACAGGAAGCAGATGTTGTGCATCTCATGGCAGAAGCATACGACTATGCTAATGACACACTTGCAATTAAACGCATTGCTATGGGCGGTTGTGAAATGGGTACTGTGGTAGTGTCTCTATACTACGATGGACATGCAGCACATATTACTTGGTTAGGTGATAGCAGATGTTATCTCTTCCGTAATGGGAAACAATTATTCTGCACACAGGATCACTCTATTTTAAGCCAGCTAAAAAAAATCAAGACTCTGCGAGGTTACGATGAAGACAGATATGCCTCTATCGTTACTCGCTGTGTTATGGGTGATGACAAGCTTGGCAATATAGAAACTTTAAAATTGGAAGTTGAGCCAAATGATGTGCTGATACTCTGTACAGATGGCTTTCACAAAGAACTGGATGTGCGCATTCTTTTGAATGAATCAAAGTCATCCACAGAAAAACTTGACGCAAAAGCAAATAATATGAATGACAACTATTCATTTATAAAAATAGTTGTATAAAGGAAGTAAGAATTGACAATGAGCAAGTTCAATATAGGAAATAAAGTCATCAAAGCTGATTCAGAAGGGCATGGCACAATCATTGAGGTCATGCCGCCACGTCGTGGTCGCCAGTTATACAAAGTTAGCTGGGGAAACATCGTGACTGATGAACTTGAAGTGAATCTGTTGCCTGACTGTAATATTGCTGATCCGTTTGAGCGTTGTATGAGTGGCATCTTCGGTTCTTATTCTGAGTATTCGAAAAAGAACACGACTTTTAAGATACGCAGTTCTAACAACAGTACCATATCTTCACTGAAAGCATCGAAGACGCTCTTCCGGGCATATCAGTTTAAACCCTTGCTCAAATTTCTCAACTCACCTAATAGGAGGCTTTTGGTTGCGGATGAAGTGGGTCTTGGTAAGACTATTGAAGCTGGACATATCATGCTGGAGTTGAAGGCTCGCCGTGAGTTGCATCATGTACTTATCGTATGTCCGAAATCTTTGCAGAGGAAATGGAAGGATGAACTGGCTTTCAAATTCGGACTACAGTTCAAGATATACGACAGCCAGAAGGAGCTCATCACTGATATGCAGGAGCATCGTGTTTCTGTTCATGCAATCGTTAATTATGAGAAGATTCGCATGAAGAAACATAAGGAAAATGATAAGGCTAAGAAGGAAAAGGATAATATGCCTAAGAATATTGTCGATTTCCTTTCTGGGAATGACTTCCACTTCAGTCTTGTGCTATGTGATGAAGCTCATAAGATGCGTAATCGTGAGACTCAGACATACAAAGGTGCTGAAATTATAATGAGTCAGGCAAACGCAGCCATTTTCTTGACGGCAACACCTGTGATGATTAGCACAGAAAACCTGTATAACTTGCTTCATCTGCTTGATAACACGAGATATTATAATTATCAGATCTTTGATAACCGGCTTCAAGAAAACCGTCCGTTTGTCGAGGCACTGACTGATTTAAATCATCATGTCGCACTTCCTGTTATTGCAAAGAAGCTGAATGAGTCTGAAATACTTACTCGCTTCTTCTCTGACGAAGTGGAAATCTACTCTCATCAAACGACTGTAGGGAAGGCTTTCGCCGATGATGCGATGTATAAGGAAATCATTCAAATGCTCAATGGTGAAGACAACTCGAAGAATCGTGCCTGTCTGCAATATCTTATATCATCCATGAGCATGATGAATAACATATTCTCTCGTACCCGCAAACGCGAGGTCACGACTGATATGTCTCAGGCAGAGCGAAAGCCTCACATGAGGAAGGTTATTTTGACCGAAAAAGAACGGACGGAGTTCGATAATGTAATCGAGCAATATATTGATGACAATTCCTATACGGACTATTGGGGCGAAGAAGTGCTCACTCAGGGAGGGACATTAGGCTTGGTGCAGAAGAAACGCCAGGTAGCAAGTAGTGTCTATGCCTATCTTAACTCTGAATACAGTCTTGACAAAAGCATTGATGAGTATGCAGATTATACGGATGCCAAATTTGAGGAGCTTCTTAAAATTATCGACGAGGTTTTTAAGCATGGAACAAAGAAAATTGTCATCTTTGCTCTATTCCGAAAGACTCTGAAATACCTACAGATTCGGTTTAAGAATCGAGGTTTTGGCACATTGATGATTCACGGTATGATTGATAACCGTATAGATGTGCTTGATGAGTTCAAAAATAACCCTAACGCCCATATTCTCCTTTCTTCTGAAGTAGGTAGTGAAGGTTTGGACATGCAGTTCTGTAATTCTATGGTGAACTACGACCTGCCATGGAATCCGATGGTTGTTGAACAGCGTATCGGTCGTATTGACCGCTTCGGTCAGAAATCACCAACTGTAAATATCTACAACATCATCGTTGCCGATTCTATTCAAGAAGACATCTATATCCGACTTCTTGACCGTATCGGTATATTCCGTGGCACAATTGGTGACATGGAAGCCATATTGGATGCTCCACTTGAACGAGGTGGCAGCGTCACAATCCAAGATGTGTATAATAAATTGGAAAAGGAGTTATATACAAGCCGGTTGACAGACGAGGAGAAACGAAGGAAAATTACTGAAATTGAGCTTGCCGTTGCTAATGAAAAAGAAAGCATTAAGCATCTGGAAGAGGGATTGGACAACGCTCTTACAAATGACGCATATTTCAAGGATGAAATCAATCGGATTCAGAATAACAATGCTTATGTAACTGAGATAGAACTAAGAAACTATCTGGAGTCTGCTATCCGTCAAGAACTATCTACATGTACGCTTACAAAAGTGGACAACGCTGTTTACGAGTTGCAGTTACCATTGAGTAATCCCCGTATTCTCAAAAATTTCTTGACTCTTTACCAGCCAGGCGGTGAAGAAAATGATACGTTATTTAGGCAGTTCAAACGTGAGATTGAAGACAAACAAGTGCTTCGTATGACATTTAATCAACAAATGGCATACGATAACAACAAGCTGCTGTTTATGAATATCTACCATCCAATCATACAAGCCTGTCTGAGTTATTTCCACAAACACGATGACGCATCAAAAACATCATTCTGCTATGCCCTGACAAAAGATGATATGTTACAAGCAGGTGCTGCATATTATCTTATTGTATATCAGATAAGCGTAACACGAAAAGTGCTTGGTGTTCCTAAGCATACGGAAACCTTGCTTCCTTTACTGTATAGCATAAATGATAGGGAAATTGTAAAGAATGAAGAAATGGTTGACCGTGTTTTCTCACGTTCTCAAACAGATGGTGAGGAACACAATGCCTCAAATAGAGACATCGATGCGGAAATGCTTCAGGATATGCGTTATGATTTTGCTGAGGAGATTAGCGAGTTGAAAAGTGAAAGGTTGTCCGAAATAAAGCTACAAGTAGAAAGTGACAGACAAAGAAACGAAAAGCAGACGAATGAATACTATGCCTCTATCATTGACAACCTTCGCAGATATATCCGCAACTGGGAATCTGACATAGAGATGCTTTTTAATGTAGACGAGAAAAGAGTGCAGCAGCTTCAGGGTGCTATTCGCCTCGCTCAGGCTCGAATACAGCAAATGGAAAAAGAGAAAGAGGATCGTTTGATTCAAATCCGCGAAGCATCACAGATAGAGATTGGCGAAAGCATCGTATCACTAAACCTTATAAATATAATCTGACGTTATGATTACAGTAGGGCTTGACTTTGGGACACATCAGACAAAGGTCTGTATCGAGCATAAGGACGGCGTAGAAAAGGAGTACACCTTCATGAAGTTCTTCGATACATACAATAGGTTTTTTTATACTCTTCCCTCTTTAGTCGGCGTGGGGAAAGACGGGCTCTTGTCATACGGCTATCTTCCTCGCAGATATGACGGGAGAATTATCAGATACTTTAAGCAAAGTACATTCCGACCCTATCCTTCTGGCATGTCACAGGTGAACGCCATGTATTTCTCCACATGGTATCTTGCATATATCCTTTTCGATCTGGAAAAACAGTATGGACAGGAATTCACTATTCAGATGGGAGCACCTACTGACAGTGGCCATGTTCATCAAGTTAAAGTCATCGCAACACGGATAATAGCATCAGCATACAGACTGGTTGAAGATGTGTTTGCCAACAACAAAGAAAAGTTTCTGGCTACTCCAATGAAGGAGCTAACCGAATTGACGGATCTCGTGCCGTATTCACAAGAGATAAAAGACGAATACGGACTATTGGTTTTTCCTGAAGCTTATGCTTGTCTGAAACCTCTTATTAGTCAGGGCAAACTTGCTACAGGGATGAGCCTAATGATTGATATTGGTGGTGGTACCACAGACATTTCTTTCTTCACAATTGAAGACAACAAGCCACAAGTCTATGACTTTTATTCAATTAACAAAGGGTTGAACTATCTGACAGGAGCCAATGAGAGTAACCAAACAGGGACAGAAGTCAATGTAAAGGATGCTTCTTCAATCATCCAAGGACGTAGAAACATTTATATCAATGAGGTAAACCAAGTGTGCGACACCCTGCGCTCAAAATTACAGAAAGAATTTAAGCAACAGACTGGTTTAAATATGCATCGCCTCATGGATGCCCTAAAAAACCGTCCTCTCGTATATTGCGGAGGTGGAAGCACATTCAAGACTCTTCGAGTCAGCTATGCTGGTTATCAAGACAAAAAGCAGATTTCACATAAAGAATGGAACGCCAAAAGTATTAAAGATATTGATGAAATCATAGATGAAGAACTTTGCCCCATTCTTTCCACAGCATACGGTTTGGCAATCAGTACAGAAAACGACAACATCATTATGAAACCCTTCAAAGACATATTTGAAGGGATAAGAGGTTATGAAGAAGAGCATCACCACAAATCCAGCCGTAATACTAAATTTGGCAGTGCCTTTGGTGGCTTTAGTTATGCTGATGATTGGGATGCTTGGAAATAAATATCATAAGACTATGACATTGAATAATATTATAATAGAAAAAATTAAGAAACGGTCAAAACTGCTATTTGATAAAGCTGGTGATTTTGACCTTTTATCTATGTACGTCTTTAATGAAACGGGACGTACTATAGGAGTTACTACACTTAAGCGTCTTTTCAATTATGTTGATGATGACAGAAAAGCGAGCGACTATACCCTAAATACAATAGCAATTTATCTTGGATATAAGGATTGGAGAGAACTAATCCAACAAGTTAATATTGATAGCGTATGGGAGTATGAAGATGAAACCATTTATATTCATTCACTTGAAGTCGGTACTCATATAGATCTTTCATATTTGAATAGGGAAGTATCTTTTATTGTGGTTCAAAGAAACGGCGAAAATATATTAAAAGTTGAGAAATCCGAAAACAGTAGTTTGATGGTAGGAGACAAATGCGACATATATAAAATATGTAAAGGATCCATTCTTGAAGCTGAACATGTATATAGGGGAAATAATGTTGGAAACTACAAAACACAAGGTGAAGTTTTTGCTATTAAGATATGGAATTAAGCACTGAACGCCACCCTTTGGGGATGGCGTTCAGCATAATGTGTAATTCTTATTTCGCTTCGTTGAGAAGCTTATCGATGTTAAATGTGAACGTGTAGTCGTTCTGAACATTCTCAATCATGATGGGCATCATTACTGTCAAGGTCTTTCCCACAAGAGAGGGCACTTCTGATTTGAAATCCTCTGGTGTCTTCTATACACAAGGTATTAGGTAGGTCTCTCTCCATCCTCCATATTGGCCCGACACATAGTATACATTTTCTGTTGGCAGAAGAATGTCGCTAATGCTTACTCCCTTGGGAACTGTTGTTGCTGGTTGAGAACTGTTACGGTTGGTATATTTCACGCCAGAGTGCATTACACGACCAACCTGTCCTTTAACATCAACATAGCTAACGTCATCCCAGTTTATCTTCAATGTGTGTCCAGATTTGTTTTTCAGAGTAAAATTGAACTGTTTCAATCCTACATACCATACGATGTCAATGTAATCATCTTCGTAGCGATATTTGCTGATACCACCTTCATCGAAATTTACAACTTTCGTTTCTCCGAACTGTTGTTTCGCATCTGCAGGGCTTTCTACAGTTGCAAGTCCAACAGAATAGTTTGCCACATAGCTTTTCAAATCCCCACATGAGGTGAACAAGAATGCACCTGTAGCCAAAAGTAACATGCTTAATTTCTTCATTTTCTTGATGTATTTTAGAGTTAAACAAATTATTTTGGCTACAAAGTTACATGTTTACTTTTGTAGTTAAGTTAGACTCACAAAACATGGACCAAGATGGACGGAATGGAACGCCTACGAAAGTTGTTTTTCATTATCACTCATACATTTCCGTCTACTGATAAGGGGATAGTATTTCGTGAACTCTCATAAAATACTCTTGTATTTCAAAAGGTCACCTAAAGGTCACTCCGAGTGCTCTATGTTCACCTTATGTTCGCCAATAAAAGAAAAAACACCTACAAAATCTTTGTAAGTGCTTGATATTCAATGTGGACCAGCCTGGGCTTGAACCAGGGACCTCCAGATTATGAGTCTGTTGCTCTAACCAACTGAGCTACAAGTCCGGCATACCGTTAAGCTCGCTCTGCTGCCACGAAGTTCCTTCGCAGCAGACGGCTTTTATTCAGTACGCTGCAAAAGTAATCGATTCTTTCTGCTTTTGCAAGTTAATTAATAAAAAAGTTGGAGACAGGCTGGTCGGCAGAAAGGCGCGCCGTTTCTCATCGTCATGAGCGATTGCCCGGATTCGTCCACTCTTTGTAAAACATCAGTCGGATTATCTGTCTGGCCGTTCTGGACAAATTGCCGAGAACGATATCTCTCCGCATGGCCCTTTTCCAAGTCACGGGAGAAGACTGGACGGAGAAAATCGCCGCGAAGCCCGCCCCGTTGAGCTCTTCGGTATCTGCTACCGCCCCGCAGAGAGCCGCTACCGGCACGTTTTCTTCTCGGGCTATATCGACAATACCTTTCAAGGCCTTCCCTCTGACAGTTTGGCGGTCGATCTTCCCTTCGCCGGTCAGAATGAGCGAAGCGCCCTTAATCGCTTCTCTGAAATGAAGTATTTCCAAGATGGTCTTGCTTCCCGGCAAGAGTTCGGCTCGAAGGAAGGGAAGCAGTCCGCCGCCCATGCCTCCGGCGGCGCCTGCTCCGGGGAGATGGAAGATGTCCGTCCCCGTCGTTTTTAAGATCAGTTCTCCGTAACGGTGCAGGCCGTTGTCCAAGAGAACGACCTCTTTCCCGCCCGCTCCTTTTTGCGGGGCGAAGATGTATGCTGCGCCTTCCCTGCCGCAGAAAGGATTGTCAACGTCGGAGAGGATCCGAAACGACGTCTCGCTCAATTCGGGTAGCAACAGGCTGGTATCTATCGATGAAATGGCGGATAATCGTCCTCCCGAGGGTGAAATTTCTTCTCCTTCGGCAGTAAAGAATTTGACGCCCAAGGCTGAAAGCATTCCCGTTCCGGCATCGTTCGTCGCACTTCCTCCAAGCCCCAAGATCATCTCCCTGCAACCTTTTGAAAGCGCATCTTTGACTATTTCTCCGACTCCGTACGTCGTGGTGTGCAGCGGATTCCTCTCTCTCCCGTTCAACAGGGACAACCCGGCCGCCGCAGCCATCTCGATCAGGGCCGTCCTACCGTCTTCCGCGATAGCGTAAGTAGCCGTTATGGGGCGCATCAGCGCATCGTGCGCCCAACAGGTGGTTCGGGAAGCGTTGAGCGATGAACATAACGCTTCGGTAGTACCTTCCCCTCCATCCGCTATCCGAAATGTCCGGACAGTGATGCCGGGAAAATCCTTGCGAATTGCTCTGTCGAGCGCAACGGCAATTTCTTCCGAAGAGACGGACCCTTTGAAAGAGTCGAATGCCAAGATGATCTTTTTCATCGGAATGCGATTTAAAATATGGCAGTGTCCCTAAAAACCTTTCTGCACAAAATTAATAAAAAAGAATTAATTCGACTCTTTATAATAAACGGGAGCATATTAATTCGTATTTTTGCAACAAGTTAGAGAAACGTATGATAAGTCCCATTCACCGCAATATACTCAACGGATTGACGGATCAGGAAGTGATCGACAGTCGAAAGGCCCATGGCATCAATTTGTTGACACCTCCCCAACGTCCGTCTGCGTGGAAACTCTATTTGGAGAAGTTCCGCGATCCTGTCATTCGTATACTGTTGGTGGCCGCCCTCTTGTCCTTTATCGTCTCCCTGATAGAAGGGGAATATGCCGAAACGATCGGCATATTCTTCGCCATCTTTCTGGCTACCGGTATCGGCTTCTACTTCGAGTACGACGCGAACAAGAAATTCGACCTGCTGAACGAAGTGAACGAAGAGACTCCGGTCACCGTCGTCCGCAACGGAAAAGTGCAGGAAATACCTAAGAAAGATCTGGTAGTGGGAGACATCGTCATGCTGAACGTCGGCGAGGATATTCCTGCCGACGGGATATTGTTGGAGGCCATTTCTCTGCAAGTTAACGAATCGAACCTGACGGGAGAATTGATCGCGATAAAGACTACCGACGAAGCGTCTTTCCAGCAGGAGGCGACCTATCCCAGCAATCGGGTGTACCGCGGGACGACTGTCGTGGACGGGCACGGCGTGATGGAGGTACGGAAGGTCGGCGACGCTACGGAGATCGGGAACGTGGCTCAGCAAGCTTCCGAGAAGGATAAGGAAGAGACGCCTTTACATCTCCAATTGTCGAAATTAGCCCATTTCATCGAGAAAGTCGGCCTATCCATAGCGATTATCACCTTCCTCGTCTTTACGGTCAGAGACCTCTACCTTTATATCAGCGAACAAGGGATTAACGGCTGGGAAGAAGGCGTGCACATCGCCCGCATCGTCTTGAAATATTTCATGATGGCCGTCACCTTGATCGTAGTGGCCGTACCGGAAGGTTTGCCCATGAGCGTGACACTCAGTCTGGCATTGAATATGCGCCGGATGTTGAAAACGAACAACTTGGTCCGTAAAATGCACGCTTGCGAAACGATGGGAGCTATTACCGTGATCTGTACGGATAAAACGGGAACGCTGACCCAAAACAAGATGCAGGTCTATGAAGCAACGCTGGACGAACGGAACATGGATTTGATTGACGAAGGCCTCTGCGTAAATTCTACCGCATTCTTAGACGAACAAAATAACGGGGTGGGCAATCCGACAGAGGCGGCACTGCTGCTCTGGATGAAACGACGGGCCGGCGATTATCTCGCACTGAGGAAAAATGCGACGATCCTCGATCAGCAGACATTCTCGACGGAGAGGAAATACATGGCGACCCTGGTCTATTCTGCCGTCGCCCAACGGGAGATATTATATGTGAAAGGTGCGCCCGAAATTATCCTCTCGAAAGCGCGGATCGGAATCGATGAGAAACGATCCTACGAACAACAGTTGGCCGATTGCCAAAGGAAGGCGATGCGTACCTTGGCAGTGGCTTATAAATATGTATCGGAAGAAGACGGAAAGAAATGCGAGAAGTTGTTTGAAGAGGGAGAGCTGACCTTTTTAGGATTTTTTGCCATCAACGATCCGGTTCGTCCGGACGTTCCTGCTGCCGTGCAAAAATGTCGCTCGGCAGGCATCGACGTAAAGATCGTAACGGGAGATACGCCGGGAACGGCGACGGAAATAGCTCGCCAGATCGGTCTGTGGACTTCGAAGGACACGGAGAGAAACAGGATCACGGGAATCGAATTCGGCGTATTGTCGGACGAAGAAGCTTTGGAGAGAGTATTGGATATAAAAGTCATGAGTCGTGCTCGCCCGATGGATAAACAACGGCTGGTACAACTGCTTCAGAAGAAAGGAGCTGTGGTTGCCGTTACAGGAGACGGCACCAACGACGCTCCCGCTTTAAACCATGCGCAAGTAGGCCTTTCGATGGGATCAGGAACGTCGGTTGCCAAAGAGGCCAGCGATATCACCTTGCTCGACGATTCGTTCAACAGCATTGCCACGGCGGTGATGTGGGGACGTTCTTTGTACAAGAACATCCAGCGGTTCATCGTCTTCCAGCTGACGATCAATCTGGTGGCGCTGGTAAGCGTGCTCCTCGGCGCATTTATCGGGACGGCTCTGCCTTTAACCGTGACTCAAATGCTTTGGGTGAATTTGATTATGGATACTTTCGCTGCAATGGCTTTGTCGTCAATACCTCCTTCGCCGGAGGTGATGAATGAAAAGCCGAGAAAAACAGGCGATTTCATCATCACAAAAGCGATGCGAAATAACATCGTAAGCGTTGGAAGCGGTTTCCTCGCCGTATTGCTGGGCATGATGTCCGTCATCAGACTGCTCCCCCCTGAAAAAACGGTCTGGGCGCTTACCGTTTTCTTCACGGTATTTGTCATGCTTCAGTTCTGGAACTTGTTCAATGTGAGCGTATTCGGAACGAATCATGCTGCGTTTAAGGAAGTTCATCATGCCTTGGGGATGTTAGGCGTCGCCGCAATCATTCTCATAGGGCAGTGGGGCATTGTGCAATTCGGAGGAGAGATATTCCGTACGGTTCCGCTGAGTGCTGTAGAATGGATTTCTATAATAAGTGTCACCTCTCTGATCTTATGGATCGGAGAGATCGATCGGTTACTGAAACGACGGAGATTAAAAAGAAAAATAGCAGCAAATGGATACGCGGATAAAAAACGTAGTATTTGATTTCGGAGGAGTACTTGTCGATTTAGACTTCAAGCGTTGCTTCCATGCCTTTCGGGCAGCAGGATTTTCCGATATCGAGGATCGATTCAGCGCAATAAAACGCGACCGCATATTCGACTTATACGAAAAAGGCGAAATATCAACCGACAAGTTCCGAAATGAACTTCGAAAGCATCTGAATTCCGGTTTGTCCGATAAGGATATCAGCGATATGTGGAACGAGATGTTAGGCACTATTCCTTCTTACAAGTTGAATCTCTTGCTAAAACTGAAAGAACGGTACCGGGTTTATCTCCTGAGCAATACCAATGAATTGCATTGGAACTATGCACGCGAAAAGCTGTTCAGATGCCAAGGGCATACGGTAAACGATTTCTTCACGAAGCCTTACCTCTCTTTCGAGATGCATTTGGAGAAGCCTGATGCGGCAATTTACAAAGAAATGCTGTATGATGCACAGTTAAAAGCGGAAGAAACGTTTTTTATCGACGACTTGGACGTTAATTGCCGAGGTGCAGCCTCCGTCGGCATGGCAACCCATCGATATCGAGTAGGGACGGATTTAACCCGATTGTTCGATTTGTAGCATATGGACATTATCAGCGGCTCTTCGATCGGTTCCTTCCAGGACAGTGTGGCAACTATCGGCTTCTTCGACGGAGTCCATAGAGGGCATCGTTTCTTGTTGGAGCAAGTAAAGGCTGCTGCACGGAAACGAGGAATCGATTCTGCCGTCGTTACTTTCCCCGTCCATCCTCGCAAGGTTCTGAATAAATCTTTCCAACCGGAGCTGCTTTCCACTGCAGACGAAAAGTTAGCTCTGTTGGAAACAACCGGTGTCCAGCATTGCATAATGCTGCCTTTTACGTACGAACTTTCCCTGTCATCCGCCTATGACTTCATGAAACTGCTCCGCGAGCGTTTTCATATCCGTACGTTAGTGGTCGGTTACGACCACCAATTCGGGCATAACCGCACGGAGAAATTCGAAGACTACTGCCATTATGGAAAAGAACTGCATATCGAAGTGGTATGCGCAAAGAAGTATGTGGAAGAAGGTCATACGGTGAGTTCGTCCCTCATTCGACGCCTGCTGAAAGAGGGAAAGGTGGAACAAGCCAATGCCTTTCTCGGTTATGCTTATTCCCTCAGCGGAATAGTTGTCGAAGGACATCGCATCGGCAGAGAATTAGGTTTCCCTACGGCTAATCTGACAATCGACGATGTCGGTAAACTGGTGCCCGCAGATGGCGTTTACGCCGCATACGTCTACATGAAAAAGGATCGATACGCCGGCATGTTGAATATAGGCAAACGCCCTACCATGGACAATGGAACGGATCGGACCGTCGAAGTGCATATCCTGAATTTCTCCGACGATATCTACCGGCAGCCGCTTCGTATGGAATTGCTGAAATACCTTCGCCCGGAACGAAAGTACGAACAGGTGGAAGAACTCGTCGAACAAATGAAAAAAGACAGAGAGGAAGTCGCCCTGCTGATAAGGGTATAGTCCCGTTCAAAAAAAGCTTCATATAGAACGCTTTTCGATTAAAAAAGCATACCTTTGCAGCCAAATCAGTTGTATATGCAGGATATTAGAAACATTGCCATCATTGCTCACGTTGATCATGGTAAGACAACGCTGGTGGACAAGATGATGCTGGCGGGACATTTGTTCCGGGAAGGGGAAAACAACAGCAACCAGATTTTAGACAGCAACGACCTGGAGCGGGAGCGAGGGATCACGATTCTTTCAAAAAATATTTCTATTCGCTACAATGGAGTGAAAATTAACATCATCGATACGCCGGGACACTCCGACTTCGGCGGAGAGGTAGAACGCGTATTGAATATGGCGGACGGTTGCATCCTGTTGGTCGATGCGTTCGAAGGCCCCATGCCGCAAACACGTTTCGTGCTCCAGAAGGCGTTGAACATAGGATTGAAACCGATCGTAGTCGTCAACAAGGTGGATAAACCTCACTGCCGGCCGGAAGAAGTATACGAAATGGTGTTCGACTTGATGTGCAACCTGAATGCGACGGAGGAACAATTGGATTTCCCCGTATTCTATGGCTCTGCAAAGAACAATTGGATGAGTACCGATTGGAAGACTCCGACGGAAAACATCCATGTGCTGCTCGATGCGATCGTCAAATATATTCCGGCTCCCAAACAACTGGAAGGAACTCCGCAGATGCTGATCACGTCACTGGATTATTCATCCTACACGGGACGGATTGCCGTGGGCAGAGTTCATCGCGGTACGCTGTGCCAAGGAATGGACATCACATTGGCCAAACGCGACGGAACATTCCTCAAAGAGAAAATCAAAGAACTCGATACGTTTGAAGGAATGGGTAGGAAAAAAGTCGAAAAGGTCTCCTCGGGCGATATTTGTGCGATCATAGGCGTAGAGAACTTTGAGATCGGTGACACGGTCTGCGACAGTGAAAATCCGGAAGCCTTGCCGCCTATTGCGATCGACGAGCCAACCATGAGCATGACCTTTACGATCAACGATTCTCCCTTTTTTGGCCGGGAAGGTAAGTACGTTACTTCCCGCCATATTCAGGATCGTTTGATGCGCGAATTGGATAAGAACTTGGCGCTTCGGGTAAAGAAAGCGGAAAACGAGGATGGTAAATGGATTGTTTCCGGTCGCGGCGTGCTGCATCTCTCGGTATTGATAGAGACGATGCGTCGGGAAGGATACGAGTTGCAGGTAGGTCAGCCGCAAGTAATCATCAAAGAGATTGGCGGTATGAAATGTGAACCGGTAGAAGAGTTGACGATCAGTGTCCCGGAAGAGTATGCGAGCAAGATGATCGATATGGTCACTCGCCGGAAAGGCGAAATGACTTCCATGGAGACACAAGGCGACCGGGTAAACATCGAGTTCGACATGCCCTCGCGCGGTATTATCGGTTTACGCACCAATGTGTTGACCGCCTCACAAGGCGAGGCGATCATGGCTCATCGCTTCAAAGCGTACCAGCCTTACAAAGGTGATATGGTGCGACGCGTCAACGGTTCGATGATCGCAATGGAAAGTGGGACGGTATTCGCTTATGCATTGGACAAATTGCAGGACCGAGGCCGATTTTTCGTCAATCCCCAGGATGAAGTGTATGCCGGAGAGGTCGTAGGCGAACACGTACACGACAACGATCTGGTGGTGAATGTGACTAAATCGAAGAAACTGACGAATATGCGTGCCTCCGGCGCCGATGACAAGGCTCACATCATCCCTCCGGTCATATTCTCGTTGGAAGAGGCGCTCGAATACATCAAAGCGGACGAATATCTTGAAGTGACTCCCAAGAGCATGAGAATACGCAAGATCATTTTGGACGAGACAGAACGGAAACGCGCCAGCAAAAGCTGAGTTATTACCCCATTACCGTCTACGGAACCAAAGATGAACACGATCGAGACATTGCGATTTGTAAAGGAACATGTACACGATGACGTACATGCTCTTGCGCTTCAGAGCGACAAGTATCCCGATGTCGACATGCCGACCGTCCTTACTCAAATAGAAGGACGACAGACCGCCAAGATCAAACTCCCTTCTTGGTATCAAACGGATGGCATACTGTATCCGCCGCATCTCTCGATGGAACAATGTTCTTCGGAGCAGACGGCCAGGTACAAAGCTTCGTTGCTTAAAGGAAATACGTTGGTGGATCTGACCGGAGGCTTCGGAGTCGATTTCTCGTTCATGGCACGTCGGTTCCGTCAGGCGACTTACGTCGAACGGCAAACACATCTCGTCGAACTGGCCGAACATAACTTCAAAACGTTAGGCTTGACCGATAAAATCACGGCGGTAGCATCCGATGGAGTAGATTATCTTTACCAGATGCCACCGGTCGATGTCCTCTACCTCGATCCTTCAAGACGGGACAGACGCGGCGGCAAGGTAGTCGCCATGAACGATTGCGAACCGAATATTTCGACGTTAGAACCGCTTCTGACGAAGAAAGCGAAGACAACCCTCGTGAAACTTTCCCCGATGTTCGATATTTCCTTGGCCATGAAAGCGTTGAAACATATCAGTGCCATCCACATCGTTGCCGTGAACAACGAATGCAAGGAATTGCTGCTCGTCCTCGAAAAAGGCGTTCGCTTTGCATATGCGCAGATTCCGATCCGTTGCGTGAATCTGACAAAAGAAGGAATTCAGTCTTTAGCGTTTACCGAACAGGAGGAACAGGCTGCGAACTGCCCTTATGCCCGAGCGATGAGCCGTTACCTTTACGAACCGAATGCCGCCCTGATGAAAGGCGGCGCTTACAAGTTGCTTGCGCAGCGCTATGCCGTCCGAAAATTGCATGCTAACAGTCATCTTTATACCTCTTCTGCCCATGTGCCCGATTTCCCCGGAAGGAAATTCGAGGTAGAAGCGGTCTCCGACTTCGGGAAGAAAGCACTGAAGCATTTCTTGAAAGATACGGATCGGGCGAACGTAACCATCCGTAACTTCCCCACGTCGGTAGTCGACTTGCGAAGGAAGCTGAAACTTAAAGAAGGAGGCGACATCTATCTCTTCGCCACCACGCTATCAACCGAAGAAAAGGTACTGATTAAAGCTATTCCCGTAGCCGACGGAAGGAGTTGAAATATGGCGGATTTTAACAATTCCAACGAATAAACCGGTGGGAAACGGCAACAAATTCAGAAAGACATAAGCAGAACGCTTCGGCTGGCGCAGCAAAGGCCCCGAAACGGCATCAGGCATTCTCTTCCGCCAATTTCGCTTCGAAAGCCAGGGCATACCTCCGCATTTGTTTCACCATGGCAAGCAGGCCGTTGCTGCGGGTGGGAGAGAGATGTTCGCTTAAGCCAATCCGGTCGATAAAGTACAAATCCGCATTCAGTATTGCGTTGGGAGTGTGACCGGAGAGCACTCGGATAAGCAGCGCGACGATTCCTTTGACGATCAGCGCATCGCTTTCCGCTTTAAAGAGAACCTTTCCGTCCACCAAGTCGGCCTGCAGCCAGACCCTGCTTTGACATCCGTCGATCAGATTCTGCGCCGTCTTGTATTTCGGGTCGAGGGGTTGCTGTCCGTTACCCATGTCGATAAGCAACTGGTACTTATCCATCCAGTCCTCGAAACCGTCGAACTCCTCGATCACCTCCTCCTGCAGTTCGTCAATCGTCTTCATGCTCACTGTTCCTTATAAATAACGTTCATCACCGTCTGTCCCACGGCTTTCAAGGTATTTACGTCGATGTGGCTCATGTCGTCTTCTAAAGTATGCCATGTAGAGCCGAACGACGACTGGCGGTTGTCGGGTTCGTAATGAATGATGTTCACGCAGGGGATGCGGGCGAATCGGTAAACGTAGTAATGATCGTCGGTGACATAGCCTCCGTTGCGTTTGACGAAATAGTTGCCGTAGCCGGCTCTCTCCGCTTCTTTCCAGATACGCTTCATCGGGGTCGATGCGGTTTCTTTCGAAAAGCCTTCGTAGTAGAACGTCGCCCTCTTCCCGCCGACCATATCCAACAAGATTCCGAAGCGGGCTTTGTAATCGGCCACATGCGGACGCCTTGCCCAGTACTGCGCCCCCAGGCACCATGTATCCTCCTTGTTATCTTTTTCGAATTGCGGGGTTCCGTAATCTTCCGCATCGAAGAAAATGATGTCGATTCCCAAAGCAGGTTGCTTCATGCGTATCTGACGGGCGATTTCGAGCAGGATGCCCGTGCCGCTGGCTCCGTCGTTCGCTCCGACGATGGGGGTGCGATGATTCCGTTCGTCGGGATCGTTGTCGGCATAAGGGCGACTGTCCCAGTGGGCACAGAGCAGGATCCGCTTTTTCTTTTCCGGGAGATAGCTTCCGATGATATTTCGGGCTTTCAATATCGTTCCGTTCCATGCAACGAGGTCGGCTTGCTGGACGATGACCTTGGCGCCGTATTTCTCCAACTGTGCGGCGAGGTAGGCTGCGCAAGCCTTATGAGCTTCGGTATTCGGCACGCGGGGGCCGAAGTCGGTTTGCGCTTTGACGAAGACGAAGGCGCTGTCGGCATTAAAAGTCGGGACGGGAATTTCCTCTTTGGTACCTTCTTCGGTTTGCCGAACCTTATGGCTGTTGGCACACGAGACAATGGCGACGAGCAAGAAGGCGACCGCCGATAAGAACAGATATTTGGTCATTCTCATAATCGCTTGAATTTGATCGATGCAAAGTTAATCACTTTCCTTGTACTTCTTTCATGACACGCAGAAAGTTTTCGCCCCATATCAACCGGATATCGTTTTCGGCGTAACGCTCTTTCAGCAGCATCTTGGTAAAGTTGAGGAGTTCGGAGGCACAGGCGCAGCCGACGATACCGCCGTCGCCGTCGAAGTCGGTTCCTACGCCTACGTGTTCAATACCCATCACGCTGACCATGTGATTCAAATGATGAATGGCGTCCATGACGGTGGCTTGCCCTTCGGTACGAAGGAAGCCGTTGTACAGCGTCACTTGGGCGACGCCGCCTTTCCTCGCTAACGCCCTTAGCTGATCGTCGTCCAAATCTCGCGGATGGTCGCACAGCGCGCGGGCGGAAGAATGGGAGGCGAGAATCGGTTTTTCGCTGATATCCAGCGCATCGTAGAACGTATGGCGCCCTGCATGGGAAATATCGATCATCATGCCGACCCGGTTCATCTCGCGGATCGTCCGTTCTCCGAAAGCCGTCACGCCCACCTCCTCGTCGTTATATTTCGCCGAGCCGCAGATGAGGTTGTTTCCGTTATGGCAGAGCGTCATATAAATCACTCCGCGCTTGCGGAAGCGTGCCACGTTCCGGATGTCCTTCCCGATGGCATATCCGTTTTCTATGCCTACGAAGACAGCTTTCTTCCCGGCATCTTTCAACCTGCGGACGTCTGCGGGCGTATAGGCAACGTCCACGGAAGTTTTATTCTTTTCTACCATCGCTTCGATCTCGT
This sequence comes from Phocaeicola abscessus CCUG 55929, assembly GCF_000312445.1. GTDB lineage: Bacteria > Bacteroidota > Bacteroidia > Bacteroidales > Bacteroidaceae > Phocaeicola > Phocaeicola abscessus. The sequence goes on from NZ_HE997182.1 coordinate 260,116, forward strand.
CGAGGATGCGATCGGCCTTTGCCGTCGCCGCCTGCAATTCTTCGTCGTCCAGGCCCAACTGTTCCAGGTAAGCCACCATGACGACCGCGTCGAGCATTCCTTCGGACATTTTATGGAGGTCGACGAGAATCTTTTTATCCCTGCTCCCGAAGTCTACGTGCCGGTCGAAGCACATGGGGGTGTCGCAATGGGAATCCACGGTGAGGATCCTTCGGTGCAGCCGTTTCGCCTCTTTGAAGACGGAAGCTTCCTCAATCAGCCAGCGGAAGAGGGGCAGCATCGCTTCGTCGCCGGTCAAGACGAAACATTCCGGATGCCATTGCACGCCGAGCATGGCCTTGCATTCGGCGGATTCGATCGCCTCGACGATGCCGTCGGGAGCTGTCGCCGTCGCTCGGAACCCCGGAGCTATACGGTTTATCGCCTGATGATGAAAAGAGTTGACGGGGAGCCGCTCCGTGCCCATGATACGAAACAGCAGACTGTTCCGTTCGATATCGACCGTGTGCGAGGCGGAAGCACGGTCCAACTCCTGCCCGTGCTTGATAGATGTCCCGTCTCGTTGGGAATAGATGTCCTGATATAACGTCCCCCCCATGGCGAAGTTAAGAATTTGAACGCCTCGGCAGATCCCCAGGATCGGGATCTGCCGATCGGCGGCCAGCCGGGTCAGCAGCAATTCCTGCCGATCCCGCCGGGGGTTGATACTGTGTAATTCTTTTATCGGTTCTTCGCCCATGAAAAGGGGATTGAGGTCGTCTCCGCCCGTAAGGATGAGCCCGTCGATCGAATTCAGCGTATCGACCAACGCATCGTCGTCTTCGAAGGGAGGAATGATGAGCGGCGTACCTCCGGCCTTCAGAACGGATGTGTAATATCCTTCTGCAAGTCCGCATTCATTGTCATGATAATTTCCCGTCAGACCGATGATCGGCGTTCGCCGGCGAGGGTTGAAATGTCGGTGCATTTGGTCATAAGCAATGGAAATATCAAATTGTCGGACTGTTTTCATAAGTTAAATTTTTCATTTAAACTACGCAAAGATAGGTATAAATTCAGATTTATTTTTCATATTTGTCAAAAATCTAATGATCACGGATGGATGAAAAATTTTAGCCAACTCGTAGAAGAAATCCGAAAGGTTCGGAAAAGAATCGCGTTGATTTGCCCGAACGATGAACATTCCTATTATATCGTGGAGCGCTGTTTGAAAGAAGAATTAACCGATTTCCTGTTGATTGTCGAGAGATCGCATCGTGCTCATGGCGAAGCGTTGCGTAGCCTGTCCCCTGCTCACGTTCAACTGTTCGAAGTCGATTCCCTGGAGGAGGCCGCCCGGAAAGGCGTGATGTTGGTTCACGAAGGGCAGGCCGACGTATTGATGAAAGGTTTGATCAATACGGACATATTGCTTCGAGCCGTATTGAATAAGGAATACGGCTTGCTTGTTGAAGGGGGGATCTTGTCGCATGTGGCTGTCGCCGAGATTCCTTCTTATCCCAAATTGTTATTTTTCTCCGATGCGGCGGTCATCCCCCGTCCGAACCTGAAACAATTCGACGCCATGCTTCGGTACGATATAGACGCATGCCATCGGTGCGGCATAGCAACGCCACGGGTAGCCCTGATTCATTTTACCGAGAAAGAGCATGCGAAGTTCCCGCATACGCTGGATTACGTGGCGTTGAAGCAGCGTGCCTCCGAAGGCGTTTACGGCGATGCGATCGTGGACGGTCCGATGGATGTGAAGTCGGCTTGCGATATCTCGAGTTGCCATGACAAACATATTCATTCTCCCATCGAAGGGCAGGCCGACGTATTGATCTTCCCGAACATCGAATCGAGCAATGTCTTTTACAAGACCCTGACCCTTTTTGCAGGTTCCAGGATGGCGGCCGTTTTGAGGGGCACCGCCGTGCCCGTGGTCGTCACCTCCCGTGCCGATAGCGGTTTGTCCAAGTATCACAGTTTGGCGTTAGCTTGTAAAATAGGAGATAGTTAAGCAAGATGGTATGAAGATATTTGTCATCAATCCGGGATCGACCTCCACCAAGATCGCCCTGTACGAAGATGAAAAGTCGGTATGGGCGGCGGGTACTCATCACCCGGCCAAAGAACTGGACCGATTTAAGAGTGTGATCGATCAATACGAATACCGAAAAGATTTCATTTTACGGGAATTAGAAGAGTCGGACATTCCGCTCAAGTTCGACGCCGTCATCGGGCGAGGAGGGTTGTTAAAACCCACGCAGAGCGGCGTTTATCCGGTTACGGAACGCATAAAGCACGATCTGATCCATGCCTGGCTGCAGCATGTGTGCAACTTGGGCGGCTTGATTGCCGACGACTTGGCGAAGATGTGCGGTTGTCCCGCCTTCATCGCCGATCCGGAGGTGGTGGATGAATTTCAGCCAGAGTCCCGTCTGACGGGGTTGCCCGAAATCCGCCGCATTTCCATCTTCCACGCGTTGAACAGCAAGGCGATATCCCGAAAATATGCAGCCTCCCTATCAAGGCCTTATGAGAGCCTGAACCTGATCGTCGCTCACTTGGGAGGGGGGATCTCCGTAAGTGCACACCACCACGGAAAAGTGATCGACGTGAACAATGCCCTCAACGGCGAGGGGCCGTTTTCGCCCGAGCGAGCGGGCACGCTTCCCGCCGATCAGTTCGCGGAACTTTGTTACAGCGGGAAATACGCCTTGACGCAAATAAAAAAGCTCCTCAACGGAAAAGGCGGCCTCATCGCCCATCTGGGAACGAACGACATTCCCACCATTACGGATCGCGCAAGCCAAGGGGAGGAACCCTACCGCTCGGTGTTGAACGCGATGATCTACACGGTAGCCAAGCAAATCGGCGCCATGTACATCACCCTGTACGGCGAAGCGGATGCCATCATCCTGACAGGCGGAATCGCACACAGCGAATACTGCGTGGAAATGCTGAAAAAACGCATTCATTACTTGGCTCCGGTAGTCGTAATGCCGGGCGAGGACGAGATGGGCGCCTTGGCTTTCAACGCGCTGGGTGCCTTGCAGGGGAAGTTGCCTCTGCAAGAATACCATCCGGATTAAAACGGTTCCGGCATGCGCCCCTCGGCACGGAATTCGGTTTCCGTAGCAAAGGCAGCTCCGTTTCATGCTTATAAAAAAATGTTAACATAAGTACGTTAACAAATTTTTATGCCTACGAAATATTGGTTTCATGCCTATGAAATTTCCCACGCACAGCTACGCCTTACAAAACCGAAAGCGCAAAGGCGAATGTTTTCACAGATTCGCCTTTGCGCTTTTCATGGCTTCCCGCCCTCTTACTGCCCGTATTCCTTCCGGCGCTTGGGGTTCATCGGGAACCAGCCTTTTCGTACCCGTTCCCGCTGGTCGAAGACTTCTTTGATACTCCAAAAAGAAGAGAAGGCGAAGACGCCTAACAAGGAAGATAAAGCGATGCTCTCGACAAACAGGCAGGTAACGATCCCCGCAAGCCCCAGGAAGAGGAAAAACCACCAGCAACACACGCCGAAATAATATTCGGCTTTGATCACGATCGGGTGGAAGAGGCCGATGATGAGAAAGGTACAGACTCCGATGATCAATCCGTCGAAATGGAAATTACTTAGCGTTTCCATCCGGCTCTTGGATATAGTTAATAGGTATTTCCCGTTTAATGCTCTGTTCCAGCGAAATCAACGTCTCGGTAGCGGTAACGCCCGGTATCTCCTGGATCTTCGAATTCAATAAATCCATCAAATGTTCGTTGTCGCGAGAGTATAGTTTCGTCAAGATGGTGTAGGGCCCCGTCGTGAAATGACATTCTACTATTTCCGGAATTTTCATCAGTTGTTTCACAGCTTCTCGGTACATAGAGCCTTTTTCCAATTTTATGCCGACATAGGTGCAGGTGCGGTACCCCAAGCTCTTAGGATTTACGACGTATCCGGAACCTACGATAACGCCCAAGTCGATCAGCCGTTGAACGCGTTGATGGATTGCGGCGCGCGAAACGCCGCACTCAGCCGCTACATCTTTAAACGGAATACGCGCATTGAGCGTAATGATCTCTAAGATTTTCCGATCTAAATTATCAATCTTCTCCATGATAAATCATTTTCATTTTGTAAGCAAATATAGCGTTTTTTTTCATTCTTCCTGCGAAAAGAAGAAAAAAAGTACATGGTTGCCGCCGTCTTTCATACTTTAAGGAAGATACGCTTCCTGTAGAGAAAGTACAGGAACAACCAGCAGACAAGCGTGTAAAACAACTCTTTCAAGGTAGGTTGACAAGTTTGAGGGAATAATTTTACGAAGCCGCCGAACACCTTCTCGGAGGTATAACCGAAATGGATAAAGGCTTGGGCCAAGTAGATGGTGATGGAGTTCATCCCGATCACCACCAGCGGGAAAGACCACTTGCGCAGGTTGCAAACGTCGATCAGGAAGTAAAACAGGGCGAACATCAGGACGGAATACGCGCCCACCACGCAGACGAAAGTGCTTGTCCACAATTTCTTATTGATCGGGAAAACATGGCTCCAAAGCAGCCCGACCACGAGCAATACCGCCCCGGCCGCCACCATGTAAAGCACTTTCCGACCCTCGCTCACGTCGTTTCTCTTTACCCATTCTCCGGTCAGCATGCCCATCAAAGCCGTGGCGATAGCCGGAATGAGGCTGAGCAGGCCTTCCGGATCGAAATTCCCTTCGTAGAGCCTACCCGGCAGCAGCAGACGATCGATGTAACCCGCCAAACAGCCGTCGTGCGAGAAAGGGTCGGCCCCGGCCGCATCCGGCGCACCGATCATGCACAAGCCCCAATAGCCGATCAGAATGCCGCCCGTCAGCCAAATCCGGACGACGGTCTTCGTACGGATGAAGATCAAGGCGGCGAACATCCATGCCAGCCCGATACGGGCTAAAACACTGGCATAACGCTGATTCACAAAATCGAGCGTGGTCAGGAAACCGTTGTATACGACGCCTAAGAGAACCAACACGAGGCCCCTTTGGATGATCTTGCGATAAATCTCGCCGCCCGTTTTCCCCTGCGCTCGTTGCTTGGCATAGGAAAAAGGAAAAGAGATGCCGGCGATGAACAGGAATAACGGGAAGATCGTATCGTGATGACGCAGTCCGTTCCATGAGGCATGCTCCATCTGTCGGGCAAGCCCTTCGAAAAAAGGCGTGGGGAAGAAATGAACCAAGGTAGCCAGCAGCGCGGCTCCTCCCATAATAAAAAACATATCGAAGCCTCGAAGGGCGTCTAACGATTGCAGCCGTTGCGGCAGTTTTATGTCTTTGGTATCGACCGTTTTTCTTTTCATATTCGTAGAATTTATGGATTCAGCGATACAAAAATAATAAATTTCGCAGGCAATCTGCGAAATCCGAAAAAAAATCCTCCACCGAAGTCTTACGGCCGAAGGTAACACGGCTTTTCCGAAATCTCCGCTGCCTCAGAAAATTTTTTTCTGCAAAAAAAAATGTGCTTTTTTGTACTATTTTTGAATGCGATACGTCAAATCATGTAGAAATAAAACCTTTAAATGATAGAATGATGGATTGGATAGAACAACCTTTATGCTTGCTGATTATTTTCGGCGCCATTTATGCCGTATTCGAACTCTTCGCTCGACGCGGAGAACGTAAGATGTTGATCAGCAAAATGGCGGAGATCTCTTCGGAAGACGCCAAAGGCGTGATAACCCCTTATTTGGGATTATTCGGCCGCCTCCAGCTCCGAATGCGAAGAAATGCTTCTTTGCGATGGGGGTGTATCCTGTGGGGCATCGGTCTGGGCCTGCTGATCGGTTTTTACCTGAATTACTACTACGAGCCGGGTACCTACGAAGCCAAGAGCGTAGTGTATACTTCGAGCGTCTGCCTTTTCGGCGGTATGGCTTTAGTTATCTCTTATCTAATAGAACGAAACGAGGAGATTAAAGGCACGCGGAAAGAGATCTGATTTCGATGAAGACGGACGAGATGCAACTGATTAGCCGTATCCTCTGCGGACATACGGAGGATTACGGCTATTTCCTCGATACGTACGGCCGAGAAGTCTTCGCTATCGTGGCCAGAATCGTGATGCAGCAGGAAGACGCCGAGGAAATCACCCAGGATGCATTCGTCAAAGCCTTCGCTCATTTGGACTCCTTCAACGGGCAGTCGTCGTTCTCGACGTGGATATACCGGATCGCTTACAATTGCGCCATTTCTTCGCTGAGGAAAAAGCGGAAAGATCTATTCCGTTACGATGAAGACGACAAACTGTTGAACAGCATTTCGGACAATATGGCGGACGAGGTACTGTCGCCGGCCGACGACGACGACCGAATCGCCTTATTGGAAAAGGCGATCGACCGATTGCTGCCGGAAGACCGAACGCTCGTCATGCTTTTTTATTATGAAAACCGCTCGTTCAAAGAAATTGCCTACATCCTGGGAAAATCCGAAAACGAAATCGATCAGGCGGTGAATATGTTATCTACACGACTCTGCAGGATACGAAAGAAACTTTATGTCATGATAAAACAAGATAGAAATGAAAATGGATAAAACGATGCGACACGCCGACGAACAGACAGCGGGCATGCGAAGCCGCGACCTGGCATTGCGAGAGGCGCTGCGGCGGAAGCTGGAATCGGGGAACGCGCTGAAATGTCCGACCAACCTGTCGTACTTGACCATGCGACGTATCCAGGAAAAGAAATCGTCGGAGACGAAACGGATCCACCTTCTCGAGGCCGCCTTGCTCTTCCTGGTTTCGGCAGGAGGAATCGCGGCGCTGGTCTTGACTTGCACCCCGTTCTTCGAGGAATTTTTCCACCATTCCTTCAAGCAGCTTGCGCCTTCGGTAGACGCGATCCCATCTAATCCGACGCTCTGGGCGATGACCTCCGTTTGCCTCTTGTTCTTCGTGGGGTTGAACACCTTGCTGCGCCGTTATTTCGGGAAGAAAGACTGAGAAAGCGTCTTCGTTTTTTCTTCCCGTATTCGGAGAGTTCGTAACAAAGCTGAATAAACCGGCTTAAATTTGTTTCCATCTCCTATTTGCACTATCTTTACATCCTAAAAAGACGAATCATGCATCCATTGGACTTATTCAGCCATTGTCCCAAGTGCGGTTCTTCCCTGTTCGAGGAACACAATGCGAAATCGAAGCGATGTGCCGATTGCGGCTTCACCTATTATTTCAATCCCAGCGCTGCGACCGTCGCCTTCATCCAAAACGAAAGAGGAGAGCTGCTGGTCTGTCGCCGCGGAAAGGAACCGGCAAAAGGCACCCTGGATCTCTCCGGCGGTTTCATCGACATGTACGAGACGGGCGAAGAAGGAGTCGCCCGCGAAATCATGGAGGAAACGGGACTACAAGTAGCACAGGCCGTCTACCTGTTTTCTCTTCCCAATACCTATTTGTATTCCGGGTTTCTGGTTCATACGCTGGACCTATTCTTCCTTTGCAAAGTGAGGCAAGCCGTCCGCCTGGAAGCGAAAGACGACGTAGCCGACGCCTTTTGGATGCCTTTGAATCAGATCCATCCGGAAGCATTCGGGTTGGAATCCGTTCGAAAAGGGATAAAGCGTTTTATGGCAGAACATCTTAAATAATATGGAGATATGAGGAAAAAGATTATAGGAATCATGCTGTCGGCATGCCTTTTCGCACCTGTTTCCGCTCAGCGGGATACGGGCGGAGAGACTGCTTTCAGGCAGTTGGAAAAAGAATATCGGTTAGGCGTACGGAATTCGGTCGCAGCATGGGAAGATTACTTGGAACAGTACCCCGATTCCCGCCATACCAACGAAGTGCGGGCTTATATCGGGTCTACCTATTATCAGGCCGGGCGATACGGAGAAGCGATCGCACAGCTGAAAAGCTGCGATATCGAACACTTGGCGGACGACCGGCGGGAAAAAGCTATCCTGCAGCTGGCCCATGCTTATCTGAAAGACGGCCGTATGCAGGATGCCAAGGTATGGTATACCCTGCTGCAGGATATCGGCAGACAGTATCGGGACGAGGCGGCGTATAACCTGGCTTATATCGCTTATCGCGAAAAGCAGTACGATAAAGCTTTGGAAAGTTTCCGTTCTTTACAGAACAATAAAGCTTACGAGGCATTGGTCCCATACTATATAGGCGAAACGCTGTTGGAGAAGGGAGATTACCGACAGGCTCAAGCAACGGCGGAGGATTATTTGCAGCGTTTTGCCGGAGAAAAAGACGAGGCAGAGATGAAACGCATTCTCGGAGAGGCGCATTTCGGGCAGAACCGATATCAGCAAGCCGTGGCCCCGTTGGAACAGTACTGCTCGGCCGTCGGTCGGCCGCAGCGGAAAGCATTATACGATTTGGGTATGAGTTACTATCAGAACGGCGCCTATTCAAAAGCCGCCGCCGTGTTGGGGGAAGTCGCTTCGACGGACGATGCCTTGACACAACATGCTTATCTGAACAGAGGATTGGCTTATCTGAATCTGAAAGAGCGCAATCAGGCCCGTATGGCGTTCGAGCAAGCCTCGACAAAAGATTACGATAAGGAGGTGAAAGAACAGGCTTTATACAATTATGCGCTATGCGTTCATGAAACAGCTTACTCTCCGTTTGCGGAATCCGTAACGGTCTTCGAGCGTTTCCTGAACGAATTTCCGAATTCGCCCTATATCGGAAAGGTTCAGGATTACCTGATAGAGGTATATATGAACACCCGAAGCTACGATGCGGCTTTACGATCGATAGAGAAGATCGAACATCCGGGAGAGCGGATGATGGAAGCCAAGCAAAAATTGTTGTTCCGAAGGGGGACGCAATCTTTCGCCAATTCCGACTTTAAGGGAGCGATCGATTACTTCGACCGGTCGTTGACCATCGGTCGGTATCAGGAAAAGACAAAGGCGGATGCCTATTATTGGAGAGGAGAATCGCACTATCGGTTGGAACGCTATGCGCAGGCGAACGATGATTTTCGGCAATACCTCTCGTTAGCAACCGATAAGCACAGCGCGGAGTACGGATTGGCTTTGTATAACTTAGGATACACCTGCTTCAAGCAGAAAAACTATGCCGAGGCGTTGGCGTGGTTCAACCGGTTTGTCGCCGACGGCGCAACGGCCGAAAAATCGATGCGGGCCGACGCGCATAACCGGATAGGCGACTGTAACTTCTACGAGCGCCGGTTTGACGTGGCCCGTCAGCATTATAATCGCGCCCGCGACATCGATCCCGCTCTGGGAGATTATTCGCTATATCAGGAAGCATTCGTGCAAGGCTTGCAACGGGATTACACCCGGAAAATACAGACGTTGAACAGCTTGTTGAAGGATTACCCGGAAAGCCGATATGCGGACGAAGCCCTTTACGAACAGGGGCGAGCGTTTGTTCAATTGGAAGATAATGCCCGTGCGATTGAACGATATCAGTTGCTGGTCGATAAATTCCCGGGCAGCCGTATGGCGCGGAAAGCATCCAACGAGATCGGATTGCTTTATTATCAGGACGACAACTATCCACAAGCCATCCGGGCTTATCAGAAAGTAATCCGCCAATATCCCGGCAGCGAAGAAGCCCGATTGGCTCAACGCGATTTGAAATCCATCTATACAGACATGAATAAGGTGGACGAATATGCGGATTTCGCCGCCGCTATTCCCGGCGGCGTGAACTTCGACACGAACGAACGGGATTCTCTTACCTTCGTCGCAGCGGAGCGGGTATACATGAAAGGCGATACGACGGAAGCCAAAGAAAGTTTTACCCGTTATCTCCAATCGTTTCCCGAAGGAGCATTCTGTCTGAATGCAAACTATTATATCGGACTGATCGATTACAATCAAAAGCGGTACGACAGCGCTTCCTTGCATTTGGATAAGGTTTTGGCCTATCCGGATAACAAGTTCTCGGAAGAGGCCATGGTCATGAACGCCGAAATAGCGTCCGACGAGAAAGATTATGAAAAAGCCTTATCGATTTACAACCGGTTGAAAGAGAGGGCGACAGCTCCGGAACGCCGGCAGGACGCCCTGTTAGGTGCACTGCGTTGCGCCGCTGCATTGCATGATGCGAAAGAGACGATCGCTGCGGCAGGCGATCTGTTGAACCAACCGAAATTATCGCCCGAATTGGCTAACGAAGCCCGTTTCGATCGGGCAAAGGCCTATTCAGATGCCGGAAATACGGAAGGCGCCGTCGCCGACTGGAAAACGCTGGGCACAGATACGAGGAATGTCTATGGTGCAGAAGCGAAATATCGGCTGGCTCAGGCTTATTTCGATGCCGGCCATGCGGACTCCGCCGAGCAAGAAATCCTCGACTATATCCACGTCAGTACGCCGCATGCTTATTGGCTGGCGAGAAGTTTCATCCTGCTCTCGGATATCTATATGAAATCGGGCAGGGAACTGGATGCCAAGCAATACCTCCTGTCTTTGCAACAGAATTACCGGGCAAACGATGATATTGCCGAGATGATCGCAAGCAGATTGAATAAGTTGGAAAATAAATAAAACCAGATGAAAATGAAGAAACTGATGATAGCATTGATCGGATTATCGCCGTGGATTACGCTGTATGCGCAGAAAGATTCGGCATTGCATCGGACGATCGTGGTCGAGAACGAATACAATCCCACCGTCATGGACGCTTCGAAGATCAACGTGCTCCCTATAGTGGAGGAGCCGACTCTCGCCAAGAAAGAGGCGGAGTACGCCACGGCTTGGAGGAAAATTGCTGCATGGGATCGCGAACCGATGGTTCCTATAGAGAGTCGGAAGAAGACGGAGACCGCCAAAAGAGGCTATTTGAAAGCAGGATACGGAAACTATGGGAACGTATGCCTCGGGACGGGATATCTCTGGGATATGACTAACGCAGACCGATTAAAAGTCGACTTCGCATTGGACGGCATGAACGGGAACATCCCCAACAAGGGGTTCGGACGCAACGGCCATTGGGGAGCGAGACATTACACGACCGATGTCAAAGCCCTGTACAATCATCTATTCGCCCCTGTGAGCCTAAACGCAGGCGGGAACTATACCTCGCAGACGTTTACCTATATGGGCGTAAAGCCGACGGATGCGCTAAGTTGGGATAATCGGTACCGGCAACGGCACACGGCGGGCGATTTCTTTGTGGACGTGGCCTCGCGCGATAAAGAACTTCCTTTCCAATTCAGGCTTCAAACAGGATTTCAATATTTCGCACAGAAGCATAATCCCTTGGAAATATCGCATGAAAACGAAAACGGCCGGTCCCCTTCCGAAAACGACGATACCGCCGAAAAGAAAATACATGCCACGGGAGATGTCTGGGCGGAATCGGCTGAAAAGCAACAGATCGGCATCGCATTCGACGTGGATCATCTGCGCTATTCGAACAGCATCATGCACAATTACACCTCCGTATCGCTGAATCCTTACTATACGCTGACCGACGATGTCTGGAGATTGAGATTGGGAGCGCATGTAGACTGGTTTCCCGGAGAAAAGGAAGGAGTCGACGCCGCACCGAATGTGAAAGCCGAATACATCTTTTCCGACAGTTTCATACTCTATGCCCATGCCGATGGCGGACGTCAGTTGAACGAATACCGGAAATTAGATGGAGTTTCTCCTTACTGGGTATTGAAAACGTGGTTACAGCCTACTTACACGCGGCTCGATGCGACAGTAGGACTCCGTGCCGCTCCCCTGAACGGACTTTGGTTCAACATTTACGGCGGGTACCGTATTCGCGCTCACGAAACGTTCGCCATTCCCGAACTGATCAACCGTTCCTACTACGGCATCGTCTTTTTACAGGATAAGGCCAAAGTTCCTTACGTGGGTGCAGCATGGAAATACGGGTACAAAGATTGGTTCGAGGTGGAAATGAATGCCTCTTATTTCGACTGGAACATCGAGGGAATAACCGGCTACGAAGACGAGCATGTCTATGCCGGCAAATCCAAGTTCATTTTCGATATCGATGCCAAAGGGAAGGTTTATAAAGGATTGACTGTCGGCGGGGGCTTTTACTATGTGAAGCGTTGCGGCGATTTCTTGAATGACGTGAACGATTTGCACGTCGGTGCCGATTATGAATTCTTAAAGCATGTAGCCGCTTTCGCCCGCATTCACAATTTGATGAACAAAGCGTACGATATGATCGGTTATCCGCAGGAAAAGCTGAACTTCCTCGTAGGTATGAAACTCCGTTTTTAGCCGGATACGACATTTCGTTCCGCCCTCTTGCCCCCGCCGGCAGACATGCTGCCTACACCTGAAAACGAATTGAAAACGCCAGCAAACACTTTGCCGAGAAGAAATATTTCAATCTCCGATCTTATGCAAGCCGCGCTGCTTGTGGGAAGTGGTGATTTGCGGATTTCCCCTGTAACTAATATCGCCGCTGCCGCTCCAATGAGTTGTCAGATGGTCTACGGCGTAGCAGTCGATGTCACCGCTGCCACTCACCTCGGCCATTACCACTTTCACCCGCAAGTTCTTGGCATTGATATCCCCCGAGCCGGTTACACCGTATTGCGCTTCCGCCGCGTTTCCCGCCAGTTCGATATCGCCGCTGCCAGTCACTTTCGCTTTAACCACGTTGGCCTCGATCGCAGAGAGCGTGATATCGCCACTGCCGGTCACGCCCAACCGAAGTTCTTCACACTTAGCTTCTTTGACCGTGATGTCACCGCTGCCGGTTACATGCAGCCGGAAGTCCTTGCACGTAACCGCTTCGGTGAAGATATCGCCGCTGCCGGTCACCTCAAACGTCAACGGGCCGGCAAGGGCGAAATCGCGAGTAAAGCGGATGGTTCCCGAGCCGGTTACCGAAGCATTGCCTATCATCGGAGCAGATACGTGCAACTCCATCTTATCTTTGTTTCTGCGCAAGATATTGACACCTTTCTTGACGCCGACAATCAAAGTCTCGCCTTTGACATAGACCTCCAAATAGTCGATCACATTATCGCTGGCATACAGTTCCAACTGCTGCTTGTCGGAAGAAGGCGTGAAGATCACGTCACAATTGCCTCTCAACGAAACGGCGCTGAACGAACCGACTCGTACGGTCTTCGTCACATAATTCAAGTTCGGTCTGATACCTCCTGCATAGATACAACTGTTGAAGATTGTCATGGTTGTAAGAAAAAGGACGGTTTGGAATAAATGATTGGTTCTTTTCATCTCGATTATTTTTTTGTTCCTGTTTATTAAACTCGCAAACAGGTAGAAATGTTACATGAAAAATACAATTAATTATTAATCCATCATAAAAGCAGCGGAAATAAACCACTTTTTATACATGACGGTGGTGATCTTATAAATGATCACGGCCGTCACCCATCCCGCCACGACATCGATGAAATAATGCGCCTGAATATATACGGTTGCACAACAGAGCAGTACGTAAAAAGGAAGCAGGAAATATCCCAAACTCCGCTTGGCCCTGAAAGCCATGATCATGACAATGGTCGATATGCCGACATGCGAACTCGGGAAAGCGGCGGTAGGGCGCTCGCCCACCTCCTGCGAAGCCTCGACCAAATTGTAAAAAAAGCCGTGATCAAAGCCTGGCCCCGGTAAGAGGATGGAGTTGTTATTAAAGTAATCGCCTATGGCCGGAAAAACTCCCACGTTCACTTTATCCATCCCGATGGCTGGAAAATAAAATTGAGGCCCGGCTACGGGAATCAAGATATAGATGAAGTAATATATGAAAAAAGACGTGACCAAGACGAAAGAAATCTTTTCAAACCACTGAAAACGATATAGAAAATAATAAACCGTCACCACCGCAATCATCGGATAGTAACTGACATACCCCAAATTAAAAGGTTCGCTGAACCACATGGAAGGGAAGTATCGGGAAAACTCGACAGAAGGCTGGCAACGGAAGAGGAATTGTTCGGTGGAAGCGAAATAACAGTCCATATTGGGAAAGAGCCGGTTGAACTCGTACGTATCCGGATACCAATAAGCCAATAACGACATCTGAAAAGCGACGCGGAGAAAGGCGGTCAGTTTACAGGGAACTTTTCGGTAAAGGAAGACAAAACCCAACGTGACGGCGGCGATGCCCGCCCGTTCGATCAACATCCGAAAGGGGTGGTCGAGCCGGTTGAACAGCAAGAGGATCAACATAGCAGTAAGGGCATTGTATATCAAGCTAATGCTCTCCACAGCGAAGAATCCTTTCACCTCTAACCTTTTGAACAAATTCAGATCCATCCTTCTTCTTTATACCACGAAACAATCTCTTTTACCCCTCGTTCCAACGGGTATTCGGGGGTGTATCCCAGTTCGGTCGCAGCGGGGGTGATGTCGCATTGCCAATTACGTTGTTTCATAATCTTGTATTTATCCCGATTCAACGTACTGACCTTTCCCAAACAACTTGCCGCGAATTCCGCCAGCCACGATATGGCTTTCAGCACGAAGAGCGGGCTCTTTATGCGAATCACCCAAGGGTTTCCCAACTCTTTCCGCAGATAATCGGAAAAAGAACGACCGGTATATACGTGACCGTCCGTCAAGCAATAGGTCCGGCGAACGACTTTCTTTTCGACGGCCTTGTATATCGCCTGCACCAAGTCTTTTACATATACGAAGGTGATCAACTGTTTCTTGAAACCGACCGAGAAGTCCACATGGTTTTTAATCGCTTTGACCATCAGGAAGTAATCCTTCTCGCGCGGGCCATATATCCCTGTGGGACGGAAGATGATGTAAGGCCAACCTTTCCGGGAAGCGATAACATGTTCCGATTCCAGTTTGCTCCTGCCGTAGGCCGTATCGGGTTGCGGCTCGTCGTTCTCCCGGATCGGCCGGTAATCCTTTTCATGGATCGGCCCAAACACGCCCAAGGTGCTGATGTAAATGAATTTCTTCGGTACCATATCCAATGCCTGCAGCGCCTCGACAAAGTTTTTCGTACCGATATGGTTAACCCTCTCGAAGTCTTCCGTACGCCGGCATTTGGTAATACCGGCGCAATGAACGATATAATCCCAGCCTCCATGCGCTTTCTTATGTGCGGAGAGTTGTCGGGTCAATGCGTCGAGATGAATGAAATCCAGTTCGACGAATCGGATGCGCTCATCTTGCAAGTACTGCCGAGTGCTGGTCTTTCGTATTCCCGCCCACGTCAACATTTGCCGACGTAAACCTTCTTCAATCAAAAAACTGCCTACGAATCCGCTTGCACCTGTAATTAGAATCTTCTCGTTCATTGAATTATGCGCTATCGTGGGGCAAAGATAATGTAGAGAAAAATAAAAATCAAAGATTTTTCATTTTCTTTTCAGAAGATCGTTTCGATTTTAAGCAAGCGTTTTTTCGTACTCTTTGCTGAAAAAACGCAATAGAAAGAATTGGCATTCTAATAATTTCGTTTACTTTGCAAACGGAAAATAAAATACTTCGCCATGAGCAAAAGCAGAGAAAAGAAAGCAGGGAAACGAATGACCAAAAACAACCTTGCCGACAAGCTGAACAACTTCTTTATCGCCCGACCGGATAAAGTCGTCGGTTTAACACAAATCAACCGCGAACTTCACTTAGCAACGCACCCCTTGAAACGACTTTGCTTCGAGATACTCGAAGAAATGGCCGACAACGGTTTTCTCAAAAAAGCGTCGAGCAACGAATATATGCTAAATACCCACGGACAGGTGCTGACGGGCACCTTCCAACGCAAGAGCAATGGCAAAAACATCTTTCTTCCCGAAGACGGGAGCGAACCCGTCATGATCGCCGAACGCAATTCGGCCCATGCCATGAATAACGATCAGGTGAAGATCAGCTTCTTCGCCCGGCGCCGCAATCGTGCACCCGAAGGGGAGGTGATCGAGATTTTGAAACGGTCGAATAGTACCTTCGTGGGCACGCTGAAAGTGGATAAGCATTATGCGTTCCTGTTGACCGAAAACCGCACCTTAGCCAACGATATCTTCATCCCGAAAGAAAAGCTGAAAGGCGGGAAGACCGGCGACAAAGCGATCGTCAAAGTGATCGAATGGCCGCAAGAGGCAAAGAATCCTATCGGGCAGGTCGTCGATATCTTAGGCAAAGCCGGCGACAACAATACCGAGATGCATGCGATTCTGGCGGAGTTCGGTTTGCCTTACGTCTATCCCAAAGCCGTAGAAAAAGCGGCGGACAAACTGCCAAAAACGATCTCGAAGGAAGACCGTGCCCAACGGGAAGACTTCCGCCACGTACCCACGTTTACTATCGACCCGAAAGATGCGAAAGATTTCGACGACGCCTTGTCCATCCGTCGATTACCTTCGGGGCTCTGGGAAGTCGGCGTGCACATCGCCGATGTCACTCATTACGTGAAGGAAGGAACCCTCATCGATAAAGAAGCTTTCAAGCGCGCCACGTCCGTCTACTTGGTCGACCGCACCGTCCCGATGTTGCCGGAAAGTTTATGCAACATGCTCTGTTCCTTACGTCCGGACGAAGAAAAACTGACTTTCTCCGTCGTCTTTCAAATGAACGGGAAAGCGGAAATATCGAACTCCCGCATCGTTCATACGGTCATTCGGAGCAATCGTCGCTTCTCTTACGAAGAAGCCCAGCAGATTATCGAAACAGGCGAGGGCGATTACAAGGACGAGCTCCTCGAATTGAACAAGTTAGCCCGGATTCTGCGTAAGAACCGGCTGGCAAACGGCGCGATCGATTTCGATCGTATCGAGATGCACTTCGAAATCGACGAGAAAGGCAAGCCCGTCGGCGTATATTTCAAAGAATCGAAAGAAGCGAATCAGCTGATCGAAGAATTTATGCTTTTAGCCAATCGCACGGTTGCCGAGCGCATCGGAAAGGCACCGAAAGACAAGAAGACGAAAGTGTTCCCGTATCGTATTCACGACGTTCCGGAACCCGACAAGTTGGAAGGGCTGAACGCCTTTGTCAATCGCTTCGGATATAAAATCCGCACCTCCGGCAAACGAGGCGAGATCTCGAAATCGCTCAACCGCCTGTTGCGCGACGTAAAACACAAAAAAGAACAGAACCTGATCGAAACCGTTTCGTTGCGAGCCATGCAAAAAGCACGGTACTCCATTTACAACATCGGACACTACGGACTCGCTTTCGATTATTATACGCACTTTACCTCTCCCATCCGCCGGTATCCGGACATGATGGTCCATCGCCTGCTCACCCGGTATCTGGGCGGCGGACGAAGCGTACAGGCCGACAAATACGAAGAGTTCTGCGAACATTGTTCCAACATGGAACAGACGGCGGCCAACGCCGAACGCGCTTCCATCAAATACAAAGAAGTGGAATACATGAGCGAGCGCATCGGACAGGAATACGAAGGCACCGTTTCGGGCGTCACCGAGTGGGGGTTATACGTGGAAATCAACGAAAACAAATGCGAAGGAATGATCCCGATGCATTGTCTGGACGATGATTATTACGAGTTCGACGAAAAGAACTATTGCCTGGTCGGACGCCGGCATCGCCACAAATACAGCTTGGGCGACACCGTAAGAATCAAGGTCAGCCGCGCCGACTTGGAAAAGAAACAACTGGATTTCGACTTGGTGAAGGCATAGCCGAGGGTATGCAAAAATGAAAGTTTGGCCCCCAAAAAAACGAGCTGCGCGTACGTGTCGACGATACGCCTAACGTACGATCGGAAAGACGGAATCCGATATGTGCACCAAATGTCGAATCGATCGCCATCAATACGGACGGATCGGGCATGTCCGTCGAGGAAGCGAAAGATAAGACCGGCCGGTACGAACTGAGTGGAGAGAACTTTCGTTACCTCATTCATCAGACTCCGCTCTCGAGCGTAAAGGCGGACACCGTTCCGGAAACGTATTATTTCTTCCCGATTCAACAAAGTTCCATCGACCGGAACAGCAAATTAAAACAAAATAATAATTGGGGTGGTTCATTTAATTCCGCATTTAGAATAATTTATCTATCTTTGCTAAAACATGATGCGGATAATACCGAAAAACATTTTACTCTTTATAATTATAAAAATGACAACAAACAGACGAACATTTCTCAAAGCGCTCGGAGGAATTGGCCTATTTACCATTGTTCCGCGTCGCGTGTTAGGAGGGAACAATCACATCCCCCCCAGTGATCAGTTAACAAAAGGCATTATCGGTGTCGGCGGCATCGGAAAGAGTTCTTATCACTTCTCCAGCGATAGCAAATGTCGCTTGGTGGCAGTGTGCGATGTAGACGAGAATCATGTGCGGCAAGCTGTCGACTTGGCAAAAAAGAAATTCAACGAGTCGGTACAAACCTATCATGATTTCCGTGACCTGATCAAAGATCCCGACGTGGATGTCGTCCATATCGCGACTCCTCCGCATTGGCACGCCCTGATGTCTATCGAAGCGGCCAAAGCGGGAAAAGATATCTGGTGCGAGAAACCGATGACGCGCACCATCGGCGAGGGGAAACGGGTTATCGAAGCTGTCAATCGCTATAAACGCATCTTCCGTTTAAACACGTGGTTCCGTTTCGAGGATACGTTCTACGGATTAGGCACGACCGTTCAACCTTTAAAGAAACTGGTAAATAGCGGCTTATTAGGCTGGCCGTTGAAAATCGTCGTTTCCGGTATAACAGGATTTGCCTGGAAGTTCTACTGGGTAGGCAAAGAGAATTTGCAGCCTCAACCCGTCCCGAAAGAGCTGGATTACGATATGTGGTTAGGACCGGCTCCATACAAGCCTTATAACATTCATCGCACCCATCAAACTTTCCGCGGGTATTGGGATTATGACGGAGGCGGACTGACCGATATGGGGCAACACTATCTGGACCCGATACAATACTTGTTAGGAAAAGACAACGACCTGCCGGTGAAAGTCGAAGTGGATGCCCCTCAGCAACACCCCGACGCCGTGGGTATCTGGCATAAGATCACGTATACTTACGCCGACGGATGTCAAATCGTTCTCGAAGGGGAAGGTTTCGAGAGCAAAGGCGATACCCCTTATATCGAAGGCCCGAAAGGAAAAGTATACAAAGGCTTTCGTTGTACGATTCCGGATATCATGAACAGATTGGCCGAATTCCCCGATCCGGAACCCCAACGCACCGATTTCTTCGAATGTATTAAAACCCGTCAGAAGTTTGCGTTAAATGAAGAAAACGGACATCACAGCTGCACGCTGGTCAATATGGCTACCGTCGCCTTGCGCTTAGGTCGTCGGGCATTAGGTTTCGACCCGGCGACTCAACTGTTTATCGGGGATGATGCTGCTAACGCATTGATCGATCAGCCGATGCGCGGCCCATGGAAGTTATGATGTTTCACACAGAAAAGAATAAAAAAATGAAAAGATTAAGTATATATTCCATCGCTTTACTGACGTATCTCCTATCGTTCAGTTCAGCAGCTTTCGCCCAGTTGGACAGCCGTAACCGTACGACCGAAACCATCATCGCCGATAATCTGGCACAATTGCCGACTCAGAATCCCGAAACATACAGCCAAGTGATCGGCGAACTGGCCGATACCGGTTCCGAAGGCCTGCTGTCGATTATCCAGATGTTAGTCCCTGCCGACAAAGGAAAGAATGCCACCTTCGAATATGCTATCAGCGGCATCGTCAACTATGCGACAGCACCGGAAAACGAAAAATACCGCGAAGGCGTACGCAAAGCGTTGATCACCGGATTGGAAAACTGCACGGATAATCCCAATAAAGCTTTTCTTATGACCGAACTCCAGCAATGCGCCACTTCCGCCGACGTATCCGTCTTCGAGAAATATCTTTCGGATCCTTATCTGAGTGCTTTCGCGGAAAGGGGGTTAAAAGTAATACCCGGCATCGACGATGAAGTAATTCGCTTGATGCAGCAGGGATCGACGTCAAAAGAAGCGTTGGCGAATATCGCCGGCTTCCGCAAGCTGAATGCCGATGCCGCAGAGCCGATTCTGCTCTCTTGGGTAAAAGGCGCCGACGAGAAGACCCTCTCGGCCATTTACCCCGCATTGGCCGTTTGCGGCACCGTCAAGTCGCTGAAAGTATTGAAGACGGCGGCTCAACAGGCTGTTTATCCTTCCAATGCCATAGACGCCTATCTGACGCTCTTACATCGTTTGTCGGCAGCAGGCCGGACAAAGATCGCAGCCAGAGAAGCCCAGGAACTGTGGAAGAAGAACGAGCATACCTTCATCCAAGATGCAGCCTTACAAATCCTCATGAAATCGGATAAAGCCCATATCGCTTCCTATCTCTTATCCGCTTTGACAAGCGGCGATAAGGATCTCCGCAATGCCGCCTTGAGCAATGCAAGCGCCTATGCCGATCCAAACATCTATGAAGCAGTCGTCTCGAAATTCACTGCACTATCGACAGAGGCGCAGGTGGATGTGATGAACTGGTTAGCCGACCACCGCGTATCTTCTCAGATTGATGCGGTAGTCCATGCCATCGGTTCTCCCGATAACGACTTATCGAAAGCTGCAATCCGGGCGGCCGGCATCATCGGCGGACAGCAAGCGCTGAACGCTTTGATCGGCCAATTGGGCGGGAAGAATGCCCCTGCGGCCAGCGTTGCGCTCATGGCGTTCAACGGCAATATCAACGACGGTGTGGTAAGCGCGTTGAACGGTCATGCGGCAACTCAGGTTCAAGCCCTGAAACTGGCGTCGGCCCGTAAAATGTATCGCACTTACGAGAAGGTTGTCTCCTTGTTGAACGCTTCGGATCCCTCGGTCAAAGAGGCTGCATACGATGCACTCGGCGGAGTGGCAGGGCCCGACCATTTCAGTGCGCTGTGCAGGCTGCTCGAAAAGGGCGAAAACGTTCCGAAAGTGCAGGCTGCGGCCATGAATGCGATCAAGACGCTTCCCGGCGACGAGCAATGCGAGTTGATCGACCGGCAGTTAGACAAGACTTCCAACCCGACATTCTATTATCCGTTATTGGGGCAGGCGGGTAACCCTGCGGCAATTCAACAGTTATTGACGGCTTACCGCAACGGGAATCATACGGATGCGTTGAACGCTTTACTGCAGGTCGACAATCCAGAAATGATCGAAGTGCTCTATCGCTTAGCGAAAGAGGCCGACACTCCCTCCAAAGACGGTATACTGAACAGATATCTGACACTGGTCAACGCGTCTGCGGCCAATCATGACTGGAAATTCGGCCTTTACCGTCAAGCCCTCGAGCTGCATCCCTCCTTGGCCGTAGAGAATAAGCTGATCAATGCCTTGGGCACCACCAGAACACTCCCGGCATTGATGCTCATATCCACCTACTTGGACAACAGAGCTACGGCTGTTCAGGCCGCCTACGCCATAAAAGATATTCTCGGGAAAAATACGGATTTACTGGGAGGCTCGTCGGTAAAACAAATGCTGACGAAGGCCCGACAGATCTTACGCGGGGAGCAGGACGCCGATGCAGGCTATGCGGTCGACGAGATCGACGGACTGTTGGCGAAAGTCGCTCCGGAAGGTTTCGAACCTGTCGCCGTCACGAATGCGACGGGGCAGAAACCTTTCAAGTCGACGAAAACGTACGAAAATGTCGAATTCTACATCGATTGGAAATCGGCAGACGCCGCCGTGCTGGCTGTTCGCTCGATGCCGGCTGTCAGTCTGAGTCCGTCGGAAGTCGTGTTCCTGCACGGCGAAGGTAAAGCTGCGGCCATACCGGGCGAATGGAACACCTTGTACGTAAAAGTGTTGAACGATCGCCTTTTCGTCAAATCGAACGGAAAAACGGTCGTAGAGAATGCCGTTTTGAAAAATACTCCCGACACGAAGCCCATCCGCACGGAGGGATTGATCGAATTCGCCACGGGAAAAAGAGGCGAAGCGGAACTTCGCAACCTTTACATTCGCGAACTTCCTGCTACGCCGGTATTCACTCTTTCCGACGAGGAAAAGAAAGCCGGTTACGTGGTTCTTTTCGACGGACGTTCTCTGGAGAACTGGCAAGGAAATCTGACGGCCTATGTCCCTGAAGACGGCAATATTTACGTCTCAGCCAATTACGGAGGTTCAGGCAATCTCTATACGAAAAAGAAATACAGTGATTTCATTTATCGCTTTGAGTTCTGTTTCGCCGTCGAGGGGGTAAACAACGGCATCGGCATCCGTACGAATATCGGATCGGATGCGGCATACGACGGCATGGAGATTCAGGTTCTCGATCACGATGCGCCCATTTACAAAGGGTTGCACGATTATCAGCAACATGGAGCAGTATACGGCATTATCGTCCCGAAACACGTGAACTTCGGACCGCTGAACACCTGGCATACGGAAGAAATCCGTGCCATCGGCGATCGTATTACCGTGATTGTCGACGGCGAAACGATCACAGACGGCAATATCCGCGAAGCCTGCCAAGGGCATAACGTGGCGCCCGACGGATCGAGCGAAAACCCCTATACCGTAGATCATAAAAACCATCCGGGCTTATTCAACAAGGACGGTCATATCAGTTTCTGCGGTCACGGCGCAGGCGTTAAATTCCGTCATATCCGGATTTTGGACTTAAGCAAGAAGAAATAAGGACACGCTTTGAGAAAGAAATAGCGTAAGCCCTCGAGCTTACGCTATTTTTATTGCACAACGGCGCCGGTATCTACGCCGTTTCATTTATTCAGCTTCCAGGTAAAACCGTCTTTCGTATCTTTTATTTCGAAGCCCCATGCCGTCAGGTCGTTACGGATCTTGTCGCTCGTCGCCCAGTCTTTATCGGCCTTTGCTTGTCGGCGGCGTTCGAGGACCATGTCCACCACTTTTCCGTAAGCTTCTTCGCGAGCTTTGCGATTCTCATCGCTCTCCGCCTTCATTCCTAAGAGTTCGTAGAAAAACGTACGGAAAACCGCTTTCATTTCTTCCAAATCGACAGCCGAGATCGTAGCTTTCCGATCTACCACCGAGTTAATCATGCGGGCCGCTTCAAAAAGACCGGCGATGACGATCGGCGTATTCAAATCGTCGTTCATCGCCTCGTAACATTTCTCCCGAAGACCTTTCACTTCGATGCCGTTCGTAACCTGGGCGGGAACGATCCGGTTCAGATTTCCGATCGCCTCCGTGATTCGTTGCAATCCCTTTTCCGCCGCTTGCAAAGCCTCGTTGCTGAAGTCGACCGTACTGCGATAATGCGCCTGAAGGATAAAGAAACGGATGGTCATCGGCGTATAGGCTTGCGTCAACAGCTTGTGAGAACCGTGGAAGAATTCGTTCAAATTGATGAAGTTCTGATAGCTCTTTCCCATCTTCTGCCCGTTGACGGTAATCATATTGTTATGCATCCAGTAACGCACCATCTGGTCGCCCTGCGAAGCGACGGCCTGCGCTATTTCGCATTCGTGATGAGGAAAGATCAAGTCCATCCCCCCTCCGTGAATATCGAAATGATTGCCCAAGTACTTGCGTCCCATAGCCGTACATTCGCAATGCCAACCGGGGAAACCGTCGCCCCACGGGCTCGGCCAACGCATGATATGTTCGGGGTGAGCTTTCTTCCACAAAGCAAAGTCGACAGCATGACGCTTCTCCTCCTGTCCGTCGAGTTCGCGCGAAGCATGCAAGACATCTTCCAAATTACGTCCCGAGAGAATGCCGTAACGATAGTCCCGGTTATATTTGACCACATCGAAATAGACCGAATCCTCGCTGACATACGCATAACCGTTATCCATGATCTCTTGGACCAGCTGCTCCTGCTCGATGATATGCCCGGAGGCACGAGGTTCGATGCTGGGCGGCAACACATTCAGCGCTCGCATGGCGTCGTGATAGCAGTTCGCGTAATATTCCGCCACCTCCATCGGTTCCAACTGCTCCAAGCGCGCTTTCTTCCCGACTTTATCCTCCCCCTCGTCGGCATCGTGCTCCAAATGCCCTACATCGGTCATGTTACGCACATAACGAACCTTATATCCCAGGTGAGTCAGGTAACGGAATAAGATATCGAACGTAATGGCAGGACGGGCATGCCCCAAGTGGGCATCGCCGTAGACCGTCGGACCGCAGACATACATCCCTACATGGGGAGCGTCCACGGGAACGAAAAGCTCTTTCCGTCGGCTCAGCGTATTATATATGACCAGTTTGCTTTCCATCGTCTTCAAAACTGTTTTAACCACGCAAAGGTATAAATTAATCGGATCGAAGAAAAATAAATACGTAAATACTTGTTATCTAAAAGATAATACCTAACTTTGCAGCGAAAAAATCATATTTTATTAAGTATTAAGCGTATGTATTTAGATGCTGCCAAGAAAAAAGAAATCTTCGAGAAGTACGGAAAGTCTAACACTGATACTGGCTCTGCCGAAGCCCAGATTGCTTTGTTTTCATACCGTATCTCTCATTTGACCGAACATTTGAAGTCAAACAAAAAAGATTATAGTACGGAAAGAGCTTTAACTCGATTGGTAGGTAAACGCCGCAGTTTGCTGAATTATTTGAAAGATCGCGATATCATGCGTTATCGTACTATCGTCGAGACCTTGCAATTACGCAAGTAAGCAACTGAAACTTATCGGAAAGAGGATATGCCGTGGGGGATATCCTCTTTTTTTATGCATCCCGTCCGTAATTTATCCCGTCGATACGTCCCACAACGTGGTCGGATACGTCCCACAACGTAGCCGGATACGTCCCACAACGTAGCTGGATACGTCCCACAACGTAGCCGGATACGTCCCACAACGTAGCTGGATACGTCCCACAACGTAGCCGGATACGTCCCACAACGTAGCCGGATACGTCCCAGACCCCGCCGGCGAGGTTGTTTATCCCGTCGGACAGGTGGTACAACCTATCCGGATACGTCCCGGACCCCACCGGTGAGGTTGTTTATCCCGTCGGACAGGTTGTACAACCTATCCGGCGAGGTTCGGAACGTCGAATTTGAGGTTACCCAACGTATCCGACGGGATTCGGGACCTCGACGGACAGGTTATTCAACGTATCCGACGGGATCCGGGACGTCGACGGACAGGTTACCCAACGTATCCGACGGGATTCGGGACCTCGACGGACAGGTTATCCAACGTATCCGGCGGGATTCGGGACCTCGACGGACAGGTTATCCAACGTATCCGACGGGATCCGGGACGTCGACGGACAGGTTATCCAACGTATCCGGTCCGATCTTTAACCCATCCAACGCGATTGTCTATCCCGTCGGCAAAAAAAATCCGCAGGGCCATCGAATCCGATGTGCCCTGCGGAAGAGAGACATTAAAAAGCGTGTCTATTTACCGTTTGTTTTCAAGCGGATGCCCCGCAGATGGAGGTCGGTGGCACCTTGTATTTCGGTGGAAGTCTCGCCCAGCCATCCGCACTCTTGCCGCATCGCGCAGTAGACGCGCACGAAGTCGATGCCCGGCAGGTGCACCTTCTTGCCGTCCTTGTCCACCGCCCAGTCGATGTCCACCGCATTGTCGATATCGCCGTTGGGCAGGTTGTCCACATAGCCGTAGTCGAAACAGTACTGCACCCAATACTTGCCCTCGCCGCTCTCTTCCACGGCGTTATCGGGCAGGCGCGTGCCGCGGAAGGTCAGCTTGTCCTCCTTCACCCAGCCGGGATAGTAGGACTGGTTGTGCCACGTGTTCTTTTCCAAATAGCCGCTATGGCCCTGATTGTCTTCCCAGCGGATGTACTTCTTGATGGTGACAAACGTCTTTTCAGGGTCGTAGTCGGCATCTTTTTCTTCCGTCTCGGGGCGATAGTAGGTGATTTCGTAGTTGCGGATGGCCTTGGGGTTATTGTATTCGCTGCCCGCAATCTCGTACCATCCGTCGTCCGGCTTGCCGTTCTTGTTTTTGTCGTAGGCCACCTCGATGATGCCGGGTTCGCAACTGCCTCCCTTCTTCGGCGCGTTGGGGTTAGGGTTGGCGGCGGCGAAGAAGGCGTTGCCATCCACACGGAAGTCGCGCAACCCGGCCACATTCAAGATAGTATGATCGAATCCGAAGATGATGTAGCCGCCGAATCCGCCCAAGCTGATAAGCTCGCCCTTCGCCTTTCCCACCAAGCTGCGCTCCGTCCATTTCATGTAGTCGGTCCATCTCGCCCATTCCTCGCCATCCGGCCGATACAGCGGCAATTGGTTGGTAAACTGTCCCGGAGCGGGGAGAATTTCAAAAATCTTTGCGATGTAAGGCGACGGCTCCTTTTCCGGCGCACTCACCCGGACGGTGTACACCTCCTTGTACTCTCTTTCGTCCTTCATCGTGTTCATCGACAGCATGTAAGTACCTGCCGTGATGGGGATGAAGCGCACCGTGGCGGACGTGGTATCCTGCAAGATATAGTTGGCCTTCGGATCGGGCAGACTGTCCATCCTCCACACGCAATGCCCGTCCGCAGCCTCCTTTGTGGAGATTTCCTCCATCGTGTAGAACTTTGCCGGTACCGATTTCTCTATCACAATCGGGCTTCTGTCCTCCTCTTTGCTGCACGCGGAGAAGAGGGCAGCGGACAATCCTAATGCCGCAAAAAGCGGCATTAGGAACTTAGTCTGTTTATAATCCCTATTCAGCATATCAAAACATCTCAATATCGTTCAAGCAGAAATACGCTGCGGTATTCATGCCGTATTGCCCCGAATCGGACGAACGCATCTGGAAGAGCAGGTATCTGACATTATGGAACCCCAAATTCCTAGTAGTCCATTCATTGATTCCCCAAAATCCATTAGTTCCAAAATTGGCAAGCTCGATAATCACAGGACTTCCGATAACGCTCGATGCGTAGACCGGGAAAACCAACAGATGGAGATAGTCGGAAGGACTGTTGAACGGCGTGGCGAATCCGTCGCCCTCCTTGCAACCGTAGTAAGCCCACGGACTGTTAGTGATTTTTATACGTTTTACGGTATAGTTGGTATTGCCATCCCCTAACTTAATCCAGTTCGAGAAGCCGGTTTCGGTGAAAGCGGTAGGATAAGGAATGTTTTCAGGGTCGATAGGGAAACTCTGAATATCCTTACGGTAATACCCCCAATAGCCCAACATAAAATTGGTATTGCTGTTATTCTTGTCCATACATCCCCACTGGTGAAGGATCCAGTTGACGGAACCCGAATGGATGGTATCCGTCGTATATGTACCGAAGTTAGAGTCGTCGTACACATTGGAAACGGTGAACCCGTCCCAATACGCATAACCGGATACATTTCCTCCCGTGTGCGAGAAAGTAAAATGAGGAGTCTCGTGGAACTTCGTATTGGTGTAGGTCTTCTTCCAATAGTAGCCCGTCTGCCCTTCCGGCTGAATGCCGTTACCGGAATTCAACACGAACTGATTCAGTTCCGAACTCAAGGTAATCTCGTTTGACACCGCATAGGTCACCTTGCTCTGCACCCCGCGCGTAGTGGTTTCCAACACCACATTGTACGTTCCCGACTTCTCTTCCTGGAAAGTGTACTCGGAATCCGTAGAAACCAACTTTCCGTTCCGGAACCACGCATAAGAATCGGCACCCTTGACAGGGGCTTCCATAACTAAAGGCCGATCGACCAAGGCCTTTACTTCTTCCGTACGTTGGTTAACGACTGACAAATCGTTTTCCCACTCTGTGTTTTGGCAACCTGCAAAGGTCAAAGCCATGACACCCAGCACAAAAATTTTTGTTTTCATAAAAAATAAAATTTAAAATTGTTAATAAAAAGTCATTTGGTTAAATGACAATCATAAATATCCCTAACACTTATACCGGGAAGAGTTCCTTCATTAAAAACAAAGCCTCCGGCAACAATCTTGATAAAGTCGATACCCGGCAGATTTACAGCATTCCCCTTCTGATCCACCGCGTTTTCTATATTGAATGCGTTCTTAAAATTGCACACATACCCTTTTCTATCCTCATTGGCAAAAACTCTTTTATAATTAATCGTGAATGGAAGTTCTCTCCATCCGGAATCTTTCATGAAATTACCCTGATCGTCGTAACCGGGAAAACAGGCCTCCCCTACCATTAAGGGCTGTTTCTCTAAGTCATCCTTATAATGGATCTCAAACTCGTTCCAATCCTGATCATAAACCACGGATGAATAGGTGACGAAGGCATTCGGGTTTTCCACCTTTTCTTTACCATAGTTGTCGCCTTTCAGCTCATACCATTCATCCTCATCGGGCTTTCCGTTCTTGTTCTTGTCGTAAGCCACATATACCACACCTGACAGACCGGTATCCGGCGATGCTTCCATCTTGAAATCGTCCTCGCCGGGCACATTGACAATCGTGTGGTCGAAGCCCAGTACGGCAGAACCGCCCATACAACCTATCGGAAGCCCTCTGCGGAGTGCCTTTTTCATATCGATCTCCTTAAACATCTTACCGGCTTTCAGCATATCGTTCAACTCCTTCATCACCGTAGCCTTATCTCTGTTCTTGATCACATAAGTATTGATATACCAATACGGTGTCGGGTCATATTCCACAACGGATGTCTGTATATTCTTATATCCACCGTCCGTCACATTAATGGCGAAATTGGCGGTGTAAACCTTCTCTTCGGCATCGGTCACGGTGAGCACAAAGTCTTTCTTGCCGACTTCCGCCGTGATAAAGGTAAAGACTTCGTCCGTGCTGTAGATAGAGTCTCCACAGCTCCATTTGTACTTGGCGGCCGTGCCGTTGGCAATCGTCGGCTTAATCTCCAGCACCTTGCAATTGGGCGTCTCATACTGCGATGCCAAGCCCTCTATGCTTAGAGGCTCCGGATCATCCTTGCTGCAACCAGCAAAGGCTAATACCATTACACTCATTGCAAACAATTTTGTTCTCATGATTGAAAAAGTTTTAAATTAGACATTAATTAAACAACAAGTCATTTGGTTAAATGACAATCATAAATATCCCTTAAAGTTAGACCGATAATAGAAGCTTTGATATGATAACCTCCGGCAACAACTTTGACAAAGTCGATACCCGGCAAAATCACGCTCTTCCCATTTTTGTCTATTGCGTTTTCTATATTAAAGAAATTAATAGCATCACATATATACCCCAAATTGTCTTCATTGACATCTACTGCCTTGTAATAAAGGGTGAATGGTGGTTTTCTCCACCCTGAACCCTCCATATACTTACCCTGATCGTCATATCCGGGGAAACCTCGTAAAATGCGAGTAGTACCGCTTATTCCGAAACTGTCTTCAATATCGAGTTTCATATATCCATACTCACTAAAATCATAAGGGGCAGAATATTTGGTGTATGAATTCGGATACTCATATTTTCCTTGACCATAACTATCCCCTTTCAGTTCATACCACTCATCTTCATCGGGCAGCCCGTTTTTGTTCTTGTCGTAAGCTACATACACCACGCCTGTTATACCGGCATCCGGTGATGCTCCTATTTTGAAATCGTTTTTACCCGGTACATTGACAACCGTATGGTCGAACCCCAATACGGCAGAACCGCCCATATAGCCTATCGGAAGACCTCTGCGGTAGCCATTGTGGATATTGATTTCTTCCAACTTCTTACCGGCTTTCAGCATATCGTTCAGTTCCTTCATCACCGTGGCCTTATCCCTGTTCTTAATCACATAAGTATTGATATGCCTATATGGTGCCGGGTCATATTCTATAACGGATGTCTGTATATTCTTATATCCACCGTCCGTCACATTAATGGCGAAATTGGCGGTGTAAACCTTCTCTTCGGCATCGGTCACGGTGAGCACGAAGTCTTTCTTTCCCACTTCCGCTGTGATAAAGGTAAAGACGTCATCCGTGCTGTAGATAGAGTCTCCACAGCTCCATTTGTACTTGGCGGCCGTGCCGTTGACAATGGTCGACTTAATCTCCAGCACCTTGCAATTGGGCGTCTCATACTGCGATGCCAAGCCCTCTATGCTTAGAGGCTTCGGATCATCTTTGCTGCAACCAGCAAAGGTCAAAGCCATGACACCCAGCACAAAAATTTTTGTTTTCATAAAAAATAAAATTTAAAATTATTAATAAAAAAGTCATTTGGTTAAATGACAATCATAAATATCCTCAACAATTATACCGGGAACAGAAAGTTCATCAACAGCAGAGCCTCCTACAACAATCTTGATAAAGTCGATACCCGGCAAATTCACGCTATTTCCCTTTTGGTCCACCGCATTTGCTATATTGAATGCATTCTTAAAAGCGCATACATATCCCTTGTTATCTTCATTGGCAAAAACTCTTTTATAATTAATCGTGAACGGCGGTTCTCTCCATCCGGATCCTTTCATGAAATTACCCTGTTCGTCATAACCGGGAAAACAAGCAATCCCTGTCATTAAGGATAGTTCATCCAAATCATCCTTATAATGGATCTCAAAACAGTCAAAATCCTGAAGATAAACTACGGATGAATAGGTGACAAAAGCATTGAGGGTTTCGACTTTTTCATTACCATAGTTGTCGCCTTTCAGTTCATACCACTCGTCTTCATCGGGCAACCCGTTCCGGTTTTTATCGTAGGCCACATATACCACGCCTGTCATGCCATCCGGCGATGCTTCCATCTTGAAATCATCCTCGCCGGGCACATTGACAATCGTGTGGTCGAAACCCAGTACGGCAGAACCGCCCATGCTCCCTATCGGAAGCCCCAAACGATAACCGTTATCGATGTCGATCTCCTTAAATTTCTTACCCTCTTTCAGCATATCGTTCAGTTCCTTCATCACCGTAGCCTTGTTCCTATTCTTAATCACGTAAGTATTGATAAACTCATACGGTGTCGGGTCGTATTCTATAACGGATGTCTGTATATGCTTATATCCGCCGTCCTTCACATTAATGGCGAAATTGGCGGTGTAAACCTTCTCTTCGGCATCGGTCACGGTGAGCACAAAGTCTTTCTTGCCCACTTCCGCTGTGATAAAGGTAAAGACTTCATCCGTGCTGTAGATAGAGTCGCCGCAGCTCCATTTGTACTTGGCGGCCGTGCCGTTGGCAATCGTCGGCTTAATCTCCAGCACCTTGCAGTTGGGAGTTTCATACTGCGCCTGCAAACCGATAGTCAGAGGTTCCGGGTCATCTTTACCGCAAGCCGCAAATACGGTTGCAACAACGCACATCGTGCAGAATAAATTCATAAACTTTTTCATACGTGCTAAAATGTTTAAATGAGTAATATAATTGTGATTAATAATGAAGTTTCTTCTTTGTAAAGGCGAAGTGTGCGGGTATGTCGCCCGTGCGGACACTCCATTTCTTACGCCCGTCGGGAGTAAAGCAATAAAGGTCTCCCGGAGATACGTAATTGCCGGCATCGGTGATATAGAACTCGTGCGTATCGGGGTTGACAGCTATGCCGTAGGGCATCTTGATTCTCCGTTCCGTATTGTCCGTGATAAAGCGGCGGGTGACGATATCCCGGCTTCGGGTATCGATAATGGCATAGCTGAAAGTCCACGAATTGGTGAC
Source organism: Phocaeicola abscessus CCUG 55929 (assembly GCF_000312445.1). Classification (GTDB taxonomy): domain Bacteria; phylum Bacteroidota; class Bacteroidia; order Bacteroidales; family Bacteroidaceae; genus Phocaeicola; species Phocaeicola abscessus. Next base: position 291,509 of record NZ_HE997182.1, read on the forward strand.
GTAGCTCCATTCCGTTCCGTAGATATAGAGGGAGTCGCCCGACAGGGTCATTTCGGTGTTCGCCACGTCGAGAGCATCGCAAACGGTATCGGTACGCGGGTCGATGACGTAGGTCTTGGAATGTACACCATAGTAGTCGCCTCGCGATGAAACCCAGATATAGCCCTGCCGGTCTACCTCTAACCGATGAAGGTTGATGGCCACATCGATGGTGTTGACGACGCGGAAAGTCTGCAAGTCGATGACAGACACGGTGCGGTCGTAGTTGGGGAAGCGGTAACCGCCCGAGTTGGCCACGTAGAGCCGGCCGTCGTAAACCACCAGTTCATCGGGTTGATACCCCACGTTGCAAGTATCTACAACAGCCAGACGGTCGATGTCTATCTTCGCCACATATCCCAAGCGGGCATTGGGATCCAGCTGTACGGGGCCGGCGTAGGAGCTGACATAAGCATGACGGCCTGAAAACGTGATGTAGCGGCAGTTGGGTATGGAGATTTGGGTGATGTGCCGCGCATCAGTCTGATTCATCACCTCCACGAAGTGAGAACAGTTGATGACTGCCCATATCTTGCCGTCGTAAATCTGTATGTCGTTGCCTACATCGCCCAACTCCTGCACCACGCCCGGATTGGCTTGCGCATAGATGTTGCGGATGTACTTGCCCGTCAAGGCGTCGTAATAGTCGAGGGTGCACTTGTTCGAGCCCATGTTCCCTTCGTTGAGCAGGAAGAATCCCTTAATGGTAGTCGTATCCTTCTTAATCGTATCGGTCTTGCCGGGCTCTACCTGTTCCTCTTGGCGGGGAACGATTCTTTCGTCGTCGCTGCGGCAAGCCGATATGGCCACACAGAGCGACAGAAATGCCATCAAATACTCCACTAACCTTTTCATATCATTACATTTAGTTTTACTTTAAAGTTGGTGCCGGGCATGGGATAGCACTGCACCACTTCGTATTGCTGATTGAAGATATTGTTGATTTCGGCAGTAATCCGGAGGGTCAGCTTACCGAGGGGGAGCGTGCGCGACAACGACAGATCGCTGGTGTACCACGGTTTGGAATAGTTCTCCGGAATGTTGGCGCTCGCCTCGTAGCGCTCGCCGGTATAGATGAAACTGTAATTGGCCGTCCATTGGCGATAGGAGGCGGCAAGGATGGCCGAAAAGGCATGCCACGGGATGTAAGGCAGCTGTCCGCCGTAGAACCGGCTTTCCTTGTCCGTGTGGTCCATCGCTTTGTTGTAGGTATAGGTGACGTGGGAGGAGACGTCGGCTTTCCCGATGCGCCAGTCCGCCCTTACGGAAGCGTCGAGCCCCCAAATGTGGCACAGGCCGAAGTTCATCATCGTCCATCGGAACTGGTTGCTGGTGGGCATAGCCACGATTTTATCCTCCACTTCGTTATAATAGCCGTCAGCTTGCAGCTCTATCTTTTGCAGCAGCCGTCCGGGCAGGATCTTGGTGTACGTCAGGCCGAGGTCATACTGCGTGGTGTACTCGGGTTTCAAGTCCTTGTTGCCGATAAAGGTGTAGTACAGGTCGTTGAACGTGGGCATACGGAATATGCGTTTATAGAAACCGCGAAGGGCGAGTTTGTCGGTCGGACTGCCGAAAGGCTCGTAGCTGAGTGCCACGGTGGGAGTCAGCCTGCTCTTGTCTCCCGCCGCTCCTCCGGCCTTGCGGGTCTCGTCGACGGCATAGGTATGGAGCAGCGATAGCTGGGCGGAGAGTCTGCCCCGGCGCAGACTTGCGGACAAGGCGGACAACAACGTCCACCGGGTGGGGTAGACGAAGTCCGTGAGGTCGGCGTCGAGATAGTTGTACTGCACGTCGTTGGACAAGGATAGCGAGCACCATCCGCCTACCTCATAGAGGTGCGCGGCCGAGAGGTATGCTTCGGTCTGGCGGTAGTGATTGTCGGTATACATGGTGGTGACGTCCAATCGCGGGTCGCTGAGGTAGTGCAAGTAGTCGTAGGCGGCTTTGGCGTTGACAAGCAACGTATAGTGCCCGCTGATTTTCCGGCGGAGCGAGCCTTGAGCGAAGAGGGAGGTGTCCCACTGCCGGTCTTGGTGGCGGAACTTTCCGGGCTCTTCGCGCACGGCGGCGCCGGGAAAGCCCCGCTCGCTGTTGTAGAAGTACACTTTGGCCCGCCACTCGCCGCGGGGTATCCTGCCGAACAAGGCGTACTCCGTACGGACGGCCCGCACATCGCCGTTATGGCGCACTTCGGTGGTGTCGTAGCCGTTCTTCTTGGCATAACGGAAACGATAGCGTCCGGAGGTAGTCATATACTCGGCGCTGAGCTGTGAGCTGAGGTTGTCGGAAAGCTTATGTTCCCATAGGAGAGAGGGGTTGTAGGTGTCGAACGACCCGGCTTTGAGCGCGACGTCGAGATTGTCTTTCCTGCCTTTCCCCGCAAATTCGGGCTTACGCGTCTGCAAATAGACGGCCGATGCCGAGGCGAAATCTTTGGCGGGTTGCAGGATGGTGGACTTCTGTCCGTTGTAGAGTTGCAGGGCCTCCATGTTGTCGAGCGAAAAGCGGCCTAAATCTATCTGTCCGTTCTGCGCATTGCCCAGTTGCACACCATCATAGAAAACGCCCGTGTGATTGGTGCCCAACGAGCGCACGTTCACGGTTTTCAAGCCGCCGATGCCGCCGTAATCCTTGATTTGCACCCCCGCGAAGTAACGCATGGCGTCGGCCACGCTGTGCACGCTCAGGCGCCGGAGTTCCTTGCCCGAGAGTTGTTGTACGGGGATTACGGCATGCCCGGTCTGCCGGGCGGTGATGAGTACTTCCGATAGATGTTGGATACTGTCGAGGCGGCTCGGTCTGTCCGAACTCCCGACATGCTGCGCCATCATACACTTGGCAAATGCGCACAACACAAATACCGACAGCAAGCGTCTGCTGAATATGAGTTTCCTTTTCGACATTTTCAATCTTAGCCCATCCCGAGGGTGCTTTGAATGACAATGCAAAGGCAGGTCTTCTGACTTGTCGCCCGGTGGCAAACGTCTTCCCAAGAATCTCAGTGACGTCATGTTTGCCTGGATATGCGATTTACAGCTGCAGGACAGTTCGGGATTTCCACCCGATTCCCTTTTAATCACTCGTGTAGAGTGCACCCGATGCGAGGGTAAAAGTATTGAATTTATGTCATAGAATCAAATATTCTGCCAATATTTTTTCAGGGAAATCACTCATTTATAACGGAATTACATGTCGTCGGCAGTACTTGTCATACGATCCTTCGGGAGACTTCATCCCAAAAGACCGGTCTTTTCTCTAAATAGGAACGATGGGCCATAATGCAGGTAATACCTTCCTGGAAAGCCATTTCGATATCGGCGCTCGGAGTGCCTCCGTTTCGGATGCATTGAATCCATTCCCGCATGTGCAAGTGGGTGACATCCACCTGTCTACCGTTGATAGAAGTCGTGGTAAGCCCACGCATAGCGTAATATTTCTCGGAAGCGGAAGTTACCGCATCTATTTGTCCGGCATTCGGATTGAACGACATCATCGGAGAAGAGGGATCGATCACTCCCGAACGGATGCTTTGCGCATATCGCACAGAATGTTGATCAGCGGTCACAATCGCATTGCTGCCCAATTCCAACGAAGCCTCGTTCCCGAAAAATATTCTGCCCCGATTACGGCTTGAGGCCAAGTCGCCGCTATATAAAAGGGTCAATTCCCGTGCCGGATATTCGAATACGCAGTGCAGCACGTCGGGGATCTCCCGACTATCCTTCCAATAGTAAATTCCTCCGGAAGAAGTCACCGACCGAGGTATTCCGAGGTGTAAAAGTTGATTGACGGCGTCGTATTCGTGCGTAAACAGCTGCCCGATCATTCCCATATCGTATTCGAACCATTGGGTCCAATTATAATAACGCTCTATGCTGAAAGGCACATAAGGAGTATTTCCCAGCCACTGCTCCCAGTCGATCGTCTTGTCGTTTCCGGGTCTCGGATTTCCTTCAGCATCCAGATGTCGGATCCACGCGCCATCGGCCGTATTTCGGTTAGTCGTCGTTTCGATCAGCGTAATTTTCCCCAATATATTTTTTCGAATAATTTCTTTTGCTTGCTGAAACACTGCGCTCTGAGTGATTTGATGCCCTAACTGATAAACTTTTTCGCTGTTCTTAACCGTATCGTACAGTTCGAAAAGTTCCGCTTCCCGTATGGCTGGCGATTTTTCGCAGTAAACATGTTTCCCGGCGCGGATCGCACGGATCGTCATACGGGCATGGTGATGGTCGGGGGTGGCAATCACGACGGCATCGATGGCGGGGTCGTCGAGCATCTCTTCGTAGGTTTTGTATCGTTTAACTTCCACCGTCGGCGTTTTCTCCGGGTGCAGACTGTTATTTGCCGTGGCGATACCCTCTTGGGCATGAAGGTCGAACACATCGCAAATTCCGGTAATAGCGACATTCATCCATTCCTGTGCTTGCCAGTTCTCGAGCGAGCGATTCTTTCGGTGAGTTTCCACGTCAGCAGGATGCATGAATCCGAGCGCGTTGGCAAGGGATTTGGCTCGGCTACCGAATCCGATGAATCCGATGCGAAGCAAATCTCCGGAATGTTGCTGTTGTCCATAGTTCCACTCCGGGTATTCGAACGAGTCGAGACCCAATTCTTTTAACATTATTCGTTTGCGTTCCGCGTCATAGTTTTTCTTTTTCAGGATTTCGAATCCTAACAAACCGGCGACGGGAAGTCCGACTATTGTTTTCAGCACTTTCCGGCGTTCGGCGTTCACCCCTTCCCGTTTTTCTTTTTCCGGGGGTGTTTGTTTATTATTGTTTGCTTCCATTATTTATCCGCGTCTTTATTTTTACAGAGAAAATGGTCCAATCCGTAAATGCGGCTGGTCGGGAATAATGCCAACATCCCTAAAGCAGCCGCCTCGATCAGGGTTTTGTCGACTAACAGACAACTCCCGTCAACTACCGTGGTCGGAGTATCGATAAACGGAATGTAGTTCAGGTAGTAAAGAAAAACCAACAGGAAACCTGCGATGGAAGCCGCCCGTGCAAACAAGCCCAGGAGCAATCCCAGACCGATACAGATCAACCCCCAAATATTCAGCAAATCGGCAATCGCCAACATGGAAGAATCGGATACGATCCAGTGGGCAAAACTCGCCAACAGCCCCTGAGACTGTTTCAGAAATCCGAGCGAAGACCATTGAGGATCTAACAATTTCGCTATTCCTTCATAGAGAAGATGCCATCCTATCAACAAACGGAGCACCACTAACGAAAAGGTTTGCAAATTACTGTATTTAACCATTTAGATCTCTTTATAAAAGTCTTTTTTCGCTCTTCCCAACTGTTCGATCGCATCCCGGTGTTTGTCGAGGCATCGGTCCAAAGTCACTCGCCACGAGGCCATCATAAACCCTTTCAAACGCGAAGGATCGATGATGTTTTTGCAATAGCCGACAGTGTCTTCCATATTGGTATCGACCGTCCAGTTGCTCCCGGTAGGAACCTGATCATATCCGTGTTTTTCCAAAGTATAATAGGTTTCAAGCATTACCTTTCGCGATTCTTCGATTTTTTCCGGATCAAATTCCGCATCGTAATACCAGTTGCTCTGCAATACGGAAGTCGGCATCTTTTTATAGAACATTTCCGGATTCGCCCAGGCATAATCCGACCATACCCATGCCCGGACATTCTTTTTCTCCAATTGCTTGACATAGAAATAAAGATCCTCCCACCACAAATCTTTTTGTCGGATGACCAAATAGTCCAGATTTCTCTGGTTAAAGACATCTTCTTCGTCCATTCCGATATGGAAGAGGCGCGGCGTGTCAAAGAGTTCGACGACTTCCGAAAGCAGGTCGGCACAAACGTCATAGTATTTTCGGGTAGAAACCATTCTAGCATACTCGCCTAACCAAGCGTCATGGGCTGTCGCAAAATTGAGTTTGGGAACGGGTTCCAACCCTAAATTCCTTATTTTCGCCAATTCCGTGCGTAATTTCTCCGTACTCCACGCATTCTTTACCGCTATTTCGGGGTGGCTTTCATACCGAATGGCATCTCCCAAATCGATGATAACCGTATTGAACCCTTCCTCTTTCATCTGAAGAAGCAGCTTGTTCCAGATCGCTTCGTCGAATGTCAGAAACGGATGATATTCCAATGCCCACGTATTCTGTTCGAGATAATTCTTAGGCTGAAAATCTTGCTTGCATACATCGGGAGTGATTCCCGGGAAGATGGTATGCGAATTATCCAACCACATATTGAAACTCAAATGGATCAGGTTCGCCCATATCATCTCTTCTCTCTTGTTCGCCGTTACTTTCTGTACAAAAGGACGGGCGGCGATTCCCCCCGGTAATCCGGCCATTACGCCGGCCATTGCCATCTGTTTAATAAAAGTTCTTCGTTCCATCGTTGTCTTTTCAATTGATCATGCAGTTAATTCCTTTTTCTTTAATCATTGTCGATACTTCTAACCGAAGGCGTACCAAAAATCCGATACGCCCTCGGTCTTCAGAGAAGCAACTGGTTATTCTATCTTTTCCAATGGCGGCTGATTTTTTTCCGCCCCGTTATATCCGATATTTTGATTGATGACCCCGAGCGTATTTTCCAGAATAATATAATCGGGTATCGGCCAAAGTGCATGGAAAGGAGCCATATTGGCAGTATTTCCTAATTGGGTAATTTTTTGTTCGTATGTTTTATTATACTTCATGACTCGATCATAATAAAAATTTTTCTGGCTGAATCGGTCGAGGCTATACCCTTCCTTATCCATTTTCGCCAAGATATAGGAGATCCGTATCAATTCCGAATGGCGGGGTTCTTCGGCAAAAAGCTCCCGGGCTCGTTCATCCAAGATAAAGTCGATAGTAACCTCTTCCGGGCTAACGGGAAGGGCATTTGCTCTTTCCCTCACCGCGTTGATATCTTCGGCTGCTTCAGTCAATTGATTTTTCCAATAATAAGCTTCCGCTCTGAGAAGATAAGTTTCGGCCAACCGAAAGACATACCAATCGTAATTACCCCCTACGGGCGTGGCTTTGGCATCCTGTTGCGGGGCGTACGTAATATAGAAAGGCATGGCATAAATCGATTTGAAGGTATCGATCGGATTGGCAAAGTTTTTAACGTTTACCGGCTTCCCGAAGTCGACGGATTTCGGGTTGTTATAGAGAATCTCATCCACATCTACCCAGTTTATATTCGCCCGTCTGAGGTCCTGCGTATTGTTCCAACGTTGACCTTTATAGTTCCATAAAGAGTATTGATAATGATAAGTCAGCGTGACATTCGCATTCCCTCTTCCTAACGAATCATACATCAGGCCTTCTGCAACCATGCCTTGCTTTCCTTCGCTGTCGAGCACCTGAGGCTGGAACCACGTACAATGATAGATGCGCATCGTGTACAAACCCGGGGTCCTTGCCGCCGGAGGCGCCTCGTAGCGATCGACAGTAGCCAGGATAGTTTCCGTATTATTCGGTAAATTGAAATTCTGCGGGCGATGCAAATCCCAAATCAGATTCCTGACGGGATTGTTACGATCGATGCCGAATCGCTGCGCCATCAGTTTATAAGGCCCTTCGATCACCTTGCTCGCCGTTTCGATGGCCTTGTCGAAATTCAAATTGGCCAGATAAACCTTGGTCAGCAAATGTCGGGCAGCTCCTTTCGAGGGAGTTCCGGCTTCCGTTTTTTCGGGCAGCCACGTTTCCGCAAACTCCAAGTCTTCCTGTAGTTTATTCAAAATAGTCCATCGGCTATGAGTGTAAAAATCCAGTTTGGGAGAGGTTATCTCTCCATTGACAAACGGGATGTCGCCATACGTATTGACCAATCGATAATACCAGTAGGCCCTGAACCAAAGCGCTTCCGCAAGAATCCGATTCCGTTCTTCCGGATTCTTCCATTCGATATCGTCGATTCGAGAGACTACGACATTGGTATTTTTGATTGCCCCGTACGCATTTCTGAAAAAGACCAGATAGGGATAGTATCGGGAAGTGCTGGGCGTGAGGTTATAGAAATCCAATTGCGACCAAGGGGAGCCCAAGTCGGAAGCGGAAAAATCAGCCGCAATATAGTTGATATAGCCCGTATGTTCAGCTCGAAGGTCCATTTTCATGGCGATCAAGGCCGATTCGAATCCGGCTTTATCTACATACACATTTTCCGGAGTGAAAAAAGACTTCGGTTTAACTTTTAGAAATTCATCGTCGCACGAAAACAGGACGAGGACCAGAAAAAGTCCGACAATCGGTATTTTTATGTTTTGTTTCATATCGCTTGTGATGATAGTTTATAAAGAAATTCTGACACCCACTATATGCGTTCGAGGCATCGGCGTCATCAAGGATTCCGGATCCCAAGCCGGCCACTTGGAAAAATACAATAAATTATGGCCGGAGTAATAGACATCCATGCTCTCTATCCCGAAAAGTCCGAGAAGGGATTTGGGAAAAGCATACGAAAGAGAAACATCTTGCAAACGGACGAACGATCTCGATTTATAGATCATCAACCCTCCGCCGAAGACATTGATGTTGGTCGTCAAACGCGCATAATCGTTGATCGGATTTTCCGGCGTCCAGTAGGGAAACTTCCAGATATTCATCTTATCGTAAGAGTCGGCGCCGCTCCGGTGCAATGCGTTTCCGAAGGGGGCCTTGTGACCTAATTCCGCTCGAAGGAAGAAAGAAGCCGTAAAATGTTTGAGGAATTCGAAATCGTTCCGGAAACCGATTCGATAACGAGGTTGCTTATACCCGATGAACATCTTATCGGCAAGGGCTTCGTATTTTCCGTTCTGGTCGACATCTTCCGCTTTCCAATCTCCCGGCTCCAAGCGGTACTTGGCCGCTTCTTCTCGTTCGTTTTCCTGCCAGATTCCTTTGATTTTGTAATCCCAGATCACGTCGATGGCCCGACCGGGGAACCAATTGTTGGTATAATCGGGTACTTCCCGTTTGACTTTTTTCCCGTTTACTTCAATCTCTTCATAGTCGCCGAACAATTTCAGAATTTTATTTCTGTTCATAGAGAAAACGAGATTAGAACGCCATTTGAATCGGGGGCGATCGATGTTGACCGTATTTAACGTCAATTCCAATCCCTTGTTCTGCAATTCTCCCAAATTGGAAGTTATACTCCTGTAGCCAGTTATTTGCGGAAGCTGGCGATCCATGAGCAGATCGTGGGTCTTCATCAGGTAGGCATCCACGGTAAGATCGATCCGGTTATCGAAGAGTCCCAAGTCTATACCGACATTGAAGGCCTCTGTTTTCTCCCACGACAAATTCTTGTTCGACATGGTGCTCGAATAAGTGCCTACCTTCGTTTCGCTGCCGTTATAATACAGCGTCGACCCCAACTGGGCTAACGCCGAATAGGGACCTACCGCCCGATTGCCATTCTTCCCCCAAGAGGCTCGTAACTTAAGCTGATAGATACTCGGAACTTTGAAAAATTCTTCTTCGGAGATTTTCCAGGCCAACGCTACCGCCGGGAACGTCGCTCGGGGATTTTTAGAACCGAAAGCCGAATAGCCGTCTCTCCTGATGGAAACGGTGAGCAGGTAGCGATTCGACAGCGTATAGTTGATTCGTCCCATCACGGCATCGCCCGAAGTCTCCGTATCCGTCGTGCCGACAGCCGGGTTTGTTCCGAACTGGAGCCCGCTGTATCCTAACTTCTCATTGGGAATAAAAGATTGATTGGCGGCAAAAGTATTCCACGATCTGGTCTGTTCCGCACTGTAAAGCAATGTTACATCGAAAAGGTGAGGGCCGAACTGTTTTTTCCAGGTGACGATATTATCCAGCATCCAGTTATAGGACGAGAAGTCGTTCCTCGTTCCATATCCTCCGGAATGATCTCGTCCGCCCGCAAAGGTTTGGGAAGACCAGAATCTATAATCTTTGATAAATTCGTAATAAGGCTGAAAAGAAATTTTATAATTGAACCCGAACGGCAATTTGATATTGGAATAAATGGTCGCGAAGAGCGAGTACACCCTTCTGAGCTTGTCCAATCCGTAATAATCGACAAATGGATTTTCAATTGTTCCGTAACTCGGATACCACCTCAGCGTGCCGTCTTCGTTGTACATCGAGCCGTACGGACTCAGATAATAGGTCCAGTCCAATACGGCGGGCACGGCATCTTCGTTTCGATCGGAAAAATGCGCATTGATGCCTACATTGAGCCACCGATTGATATCGAAGTCGAAATTCAGCCGGGTTCTGACCGTTGAATAGTCGTCGCCTTTGATCACTCCCTTATTATGCTGGTACTCGACAGACCAGAAATAAGACAGATTATCCGTGCCTCCGTTCACACTCAAATCGTATTTCTGTTTGCTTCCCGTACGAAGCACTTCCCCTTGCCAGTCAATCGAATTCCCTTTGACATAATTTTCTATTTCGATGGGAAAGAAATTCAATCGGGTCAACCATTCCTGCGTATTATCCGCCTGCGGATTGTTACTGGCGTTGCGCCAGTCGTCTATCGTGATCCCGGGCGGCAAGTTGTTCGGATCGTCGTAAAAATAGGAGGGGCGCTGCGTATTTTTCGCTCTCATTACATCTCTTCGGAGAGTCAGGTATCCTTTCGCATCGTACGGAGGGAAGGTATGGGTGACGTCCGAAACGCCTAACTGCGTAGAGAAATTGATCCGCGGTTTTCCCTTTTTTCCTCGATGGGTGGTAATCATAATGATTCCGTTGGCCGCCCTCGATCCGTAAATGGCCGACGAGCTGGCGTCTTTCAAAATATCAATCGAAGCCACATCCGAAGGATTGATATCGCGAAAGCTGCCGTTGAAAATCGATCCGTCCAACACGATTACCGGTTCGTTCGATGCTTTTAAAGAAGATTGTCCTCGTATTTCGATGCTACCTCCGCCTGCGGCAGTCGTTCCTTGCGTGGTATTGAGACCGGCCACAGAACCGGAGATCATATCGACGATTTGCGTCATATTCTGGTTCTTAAAAGCGTTGGCATCCACCCGCTGGATCGATCCGGTCAAATCCGATTTCTTAGCCGTTCCGTAGCCGATGACGATCAGCTCGTCCAAGGTTTTGACATCTTCCTTTAACGTAATATGGAAATTGTCCCGGTTGTCGACCGGGACGTCCTGATCCAAATAGCCGATATACGAAATATGCAAGATGGCTCCTGCCGGAATCTCCAAAGAAAAATTCCCGTTCGTATCCGAAATGGTTCCGTTCCGGTTCGTTCCTTTTTCGAAGACATTGGCCCCGATAACGGGTTCTTTGTTCGAGTCGACTATTCTTCCCGTCACTTTTTTCCTTTTTCCCCCGTCTCCCCGTACGGGGACAATGTTGCGAACAATAATATTTTTTTCTTTGATTTCATACGTGACATCCTGCCCGCTTAAAATCTGGCGGACGGCTTCTTCGAGGCCTTTATTTTCCACGAAGACGGAAATGATCTTTCCGGTATCCAAGTCTGAAGACGAGAAGACGAACGTATATCCGCTTTTTTCTTTCAATTCGTCCATCGCCTGTTTGACGGTTACCTTATCCATCTTCAACATCATTCCCTGCGCATTGACTGTGCCACACAAGACACAGCAAACCATTCCCGCATAAATGGCTTTTCTGATAGCAATCATAAATGAATTGATTTTTTAGGAATTAAAAATAAAATAAACTGGATCTTTTAGAAAGAATGTATAACTTTGCATCGCTAGTAGATCCTAATACCGCAATTTCATTGGGATTGAAGATGGAGGTACCGGAAGATGGTCAGATTTTCCGGTACTTTTTTATCTTCCATCCTCTCTGTTCAAAGGATTTTCATGTTCATACCGTATTCGTTTTTAAGGTTCGACATCAAAGGTTTATTTATATACGACGAGCGTATCATTTTCGGTTTTGTATTTCAGTCGCTGTGTGCCCGAGAGCATGTCCAAGACCTGATACACGTTTTGTTCCTCGCGGTTGAAAGATCCGTAAAAACGCTCGTTCCACAATTTCGGATCGGCAATCCGGATGTTTACGTGATAGCTCCTTTCCAACTCGCGGACGATGTCGGGGAACAATTCTTCATCGAAGAACAGGACGCCGTCCATCCACCCTTTTGCCTTTTGAGGCTCAGATAACGAGATTCGCATTTCTCCGGTGAGCTTGTTCAAGGTCATTTTCTCCGAAGGGGAAAGGTATCGGAGATCCGTCTTTTTCACCCGATTATCCAACGCTACGCATCCTTCTTCCAACTCGACCATCACCTCTCGGTCTTCCTCGTAATTCCGGAAATTGAATTTCGTTCCGAGCACCGTCACATTCAGGTCGGAAGTCCGTACACAGAACGGAAGGTTTTTATTCGTTTTCACCTCGAAAAAGGCTTCTCCCCGAAGGGTCAACGTTCTGCTTTTCATTCCGAAACTTTGCGAATAGATAAGCCTGGAACCGGCATTAAGCCACACCGTAGAACCGTCGGGCAGTTGCAACTTGGTTTTCGAACCTAAGGGAGCTTCTACGACCATATCCGTCAAACTCTTTTCGAATCGTTGCTGGCCTTGCCAATACGATACGACGGAAACCACCCCCAAAAGGATGGCCGCCGCCGCGGCATAACCCAGCCTTCGAAGCAGACGGAATGACTTCCGCTGCCGCTTACTGGCGAAGATCCGTTTTCGAAACCGTACGAAAGCCTTTTCCGCCTCATAAGTATGCCTATCGTTGGCTGCGAGAGACGAAAACCAAAGTTCTTCGTCCGTATCGTCCATTTCCATCGGAAAAAGGAAATCGGACAAATCGTCTGCTCTTTTTTCTTGCTCTTTCATACCTAAAAGACAGACAAAAAAGGAGGGTGGGTAGCAGAACACGATTTTATTTTTCAAAAATCAATCCTCACAAAGGAAAAAAGAGGTTTGCGGAACTCTCGAAGCCTTCAAAACGAAGAAAAAAATAATTTGCGGGCCTCCCGCAAGCATTCCGGGGGAAATTAAAAAGGGGGCGTGTCAAAATGGAAGTTCCGACGCATCATCACAAAGCGGCAATTCGGAAAAACAACAAAGGGAAGAAAACCCAATAACGGCTCAACCTTTCCCGAAGAAAAGCCAACGATTTTTTGATATGATACTTGACGGTATTGACCGAAATTCCCAACTCTCGGGCAATTTCTTCGTTTTTTTTATGCTCGAAGCGGCTTTTTCTGAAAACGCTCCGGGATTCGACGGGGAGGGCTTTTACCGCTTTGACGATTTCGCTTTCCAATTCTTTTTCCAACAGGTAGCCTAACGGATGTCGATCGGTTCTCTCAAAGAGCGAACGGAATTCGGCCTGCTGATTCGGGAGATTGGGAAAACGGATCTCCCGTTTCGCCTGTTCGGATTCCAAACAGTTGAGACAGCGGTTGCGCACAGCTTGCATGAGGTATCTCCGCAACGACGTTTGTATGTCTAACGCCTCTCGAATTTCCCACAGATGAGAAATCGTATCCTCCACCATCGCTTCAGCCAAGAGGGGATCTTGCAAAAAATCCTCGGCCATTCGACACAATAGTACATAGTGACGATCGTACACGTAACGAAAAGCAGCTTCATCTCCCCGTTTGAGTGCCTCTACGATTTTTTGTTCCCTTTCCATAGCATAGACAAAAGATTCCCCTCAGATGCATCGTCATCTTTACAGGTCGGCGCAAACAGACTCTCCTCCTTCTTACCGGACTTGGCGAAGCCCGTCCTCAATCCGGATAACGGAGATGAATTTTCGCGGGATTTTCCAACACTTCGTGAAGGAATTTGGCCGATTCCCATTTAGCCATGGGCAAGTCGTGCAGCAGATAATTGCCGCAATCCTTCGGTCGGGCCCCGGGCACTTCCCCTTCAAATTCCGCCATAAAGCGGAACGTTTCCTTCATCAGTTCCACGATGTCGCTCGATTCCCAATCTCCCTTTACCAGCAGATAGTTACCGGTGAGGCATCCCATCGGTCCCCAATAGACGATTCTGTCAGCCCATACGGGATGGTTCCTCAAATAAGTAGCCGCCAAATGCTCAATAGTATGAAGAGCTCCGACATGGAGCGTCGGCTCGCGGTTGGGTTCTTTCATGCGGATATCAAAAGTGGTGACCGTTTCTCCGCTGACATAATCTTTTCGGGAGACGTAAATACCGCGCAACAAGCGAATGTGATCAATGGTAAAACTTGGAATGGTTTTCATATGCTGTTCAATGATAGAGTTTGAGGTAAAGCGTTAAGAAAAGCTCGGGTGACACTAAACGAGCGGTCGGCTATCGTTTTCCAGAAGTCCGTATATTGTTGCCAGCTGTTTTCCGCCTCCGGCGTATCGCTGACGGTACGGAAGCTGATAAACGGTACTGCATAGAGATAGCAGACTTGCGCAATAGCTCCGGATTCCATATCGACGGCCAGCCCTTCGGGGAAGCGTCGTTTGATTTGCTTGAGTCGCTCGCCGGCCGTAATAAACTGATCGCCGCTGCAAATCAGTCCGTCGTAGATTTTCATATCCGTTTTCAGTTTCAAGGCGCAATCCATCAAGGTTTCGTTTCCTTCAAACCGCGCTGGAAAGTTCTGCACCTGCCCGTATTCGTTCCCCTCGCCGCACCAAACATCGTGGTAGACGACCTGCCTGCTCGCCACCACATCCATCACGTTTAAACGGGTATCTATGCCTCCCGCCACGCCGGTGCTGATCAAACAATCGGGTTGGAAGCGACGGATCAGCTCCACGGTGCCGACGGCAGCATTCACTTTTCCGATGCCACATTGCATCAGGATCACCCGGTTGTACCCGATCATTCCTTTCATGAAACGAAAAGGTCCTTCGCTCAAAGCCTCCTTTTCCGAAAGCAATGAATCCACCTGCTCCCTTTCCGCCTCCATGGCCGTTACGATACCTATATTCATGATCGTCTCTCTTCTTTTTGTCATGCAAATGTATAAATTTTATCAGAGTATATCATTACCTTTGCGTAAGAAATAAAAAGAAAGCCTTATGAATGTCATCAAAAGACTCCTGCCGGATTTTATCGCTGTGATCGTATTCATCGTCATCTCTTTCGCCTATTTTACGCCGACAGTGTTCGAAGGGCGGATCCTGTTCCGTCACGACGCTTCAGAGGGAGTCAGTGCCGGGAGGGAAGCCCAAGCCTATTATGAACGGACGGGTGAACGGACCCGCTGGACGAATTCGATCTTCGGAGGCATGCCCACCTATCAGATGTCGCCGAGTTATTCATCGACGGATACCTTAAAGGGGGTGGAAAAGCTTTATCACCTATTCCTTCCGACGTATGTCTGGTACGTTTTCGCAATGTTGTTAGGGTTCTATATCCTATTGCGCGCATTCGATTTCAACGTTTGGTTAGCCACTTTCGGCGCGATGATTTGGGCTTTCTCTTCTTATTTTTTCATTTTGATTGCGGCAGGACATATCTGGAAATTCGTCACCTTAGCTTACATCCCGCCGACCATCGCCGGCCTGGTCCTGACTTATAAGGGAAAGTATCTGTGGGGGGGATTTCTAACCGCTCTGTTCGTCGCCTTGCAGATCATGTCGAACCATGTCCAGATGAGTTATTATTTCCTCTTTGTCATCTTGTTCATGGTCGTCGCTTTTGCCGTCCAAGCATACCGAAAGGGAGAAATGTCCCGATTCTGGAAAGCGACGGGGGTCATCGCGCTGGCGGGAATGACGGGGATTTGCATCAACCTCTCCAACTTATACCATACGTACCAATACAGCAAAGAGACAATGCGAAGCAAAAGCGAGCTTGTGAAACAGGATCGCGAAAACCAGACGAAAGGAGGCTTGGAACGCGATTACATTACCCAATGGAGTTACGGAACGGGGGAGACATTCTCGTTATTGATCCCGAACGTAAAGGGAGGCGCCTCCGTCCCGCTGTCGCAGAACGAGAAGGCGATGAGCAAGGCCAATCCCGCTTATAATTACATATACAATCAGTTGGGACAGTATTGGGGAGAACAGCCGGGCACCTCCGGCCCCGTTTATGTGGGCGCCTTTGTGGCATTCCTCTTCCTGTTAGGTTCATTTATTGTAAAAGGGCCGATGAAATGGGCGCTTCTGGTGGGCACCATCCTGTCCGTCCTCCTCTCTTGGGGAAAGAACTTCATGGGTTTCACGGATTTCTTCCTCGATGTCGTACCGATGTACGATAAGTTCAGGGCCGTTTCATCCATCTTGGTGATCGCCGAATTTACCATGCCGCTATTGGCCATCATGGCATTGAGAGAAATCATCCGTCAACCGCAGCTATGGAAAAAGCGTCCGAAAGCTTTTGTCGTCAGCTTCGCCGCAACAGGCATCGTTTGTTTGCTGTTCGCCATCGCGCCGACATTCTTTTTTCCCAGTTTCGTCTCTTCGGCGGAGATACAAGCGCTGCAAAGCATCCCCGCGGAACAGTTAGCCCCACTGCTGAGTAACCTGACCGATATGCGTGTCAGCATTTTCACTTCGGATGCCTGGCGCAGCTTCCTGTTCATTCTGATCGGATCGGCGATTCTGCTAGCCTATTGCACGGGGAAGATCAAAGTACGACTGACCGTCGTCTCGCTCTTTTTGCTTTGTCTGATCGATCTATGGACGGTGAATAAACGGTATCTGTACGACGGCCTATTCGTCCCACAGTCGGCCCGGATCGATTCCTTCCTGCCGTCGGATACCGACAAGCAGATCTTGGCGGATAAGGCTTTGGATTACCGCGTGCTGAATTTGTCGACGAATACTTTTAACGAAAACTTCACCGCTTATTGGCATAAGAGCATAGGCGGTTACCATGCGGCAAAACTTCGCCGATATCAGGAAATGATAGAAGCGCATATTTCCAAAGAAATGACTCGGCTCTATCAGGCCATCGTGCAGGCGAACGGCGATATGACGCGGTTAGACGCTTCGGAATTCCCCGTCTTGAACATGCTGAACACAAGGTACGTGATCCTACCTTTGCAGGGAGGGCAGACCACCTCCGTACTGAATCCTTATGCGTTGGGAAACGCGTGGTTCGTCGACAAGGTTCGAACCGTAAAAAATGCGAACGAGGAAATAAACGCTTTGCATGAGATCAATCCTAAGGAGATCGCTGTCGTCGACGAATCGTTCGGCAAACGGATCCAAACAACGAATGTTATCGATTCCACCCGATCGGTCAAACTGATCGCGTACGAGCCCAACCGCTTAACATATGAAGCGGACTCGAAAAACGGAGGCGTGATCGTCTTTTCCGAAATCTATTATCCCGGATGGACGGCAACCATCGACGGACAGGAGGCGCCCTTCGGACGGGCCGACTATATCCTGCGGGCGATGAGCGTCCCGGCAGGAAGGCATACCGTCGTCTTCGATTTCCATCCGAAGTCGTTGGCTTTGACCGAGAAGATCGCTTACACGGGCATAGGCCTATTGGTGCTCGTCGCAATCGTCCTCGCCTTCCAGACCTTTCAATATCTGAAGAAAAACATCAAAACAGGAACAAATTAAATACTCAATATGCGTAAATTAGGATTATGGACGGCAACGCTTTTGTTCAGCTTGAACGGGAATGCCATAAACTGGGCGGCGGTAAGGTCGACAAACGATTACAAGAATCCGGTGGATTATGTCAATCCGTTGATGGGAACCGATTCGAAATTCACGCTCTCCAACGGCAACACGTACCCGGCTATCGCTTTGCCGTGGGGGATGAACTGCTGGATGCCTCAAACGGGGAAAATGGGCGACGGATGGGCTTATACCTACGGTGCGGACAAGATCCGCGGCTTCAAGCAGACGCACCAGCCGAGCCCCTGGATAAACGACTACGGCCAGTTCTCCCTCATGCCGCTCACCGGCCACCTGAAGATCGACGAAAATGAACGCGCTTCCTGGTTCTCGCACAAGGCGGAGGTAGCCACTCCCTTTTATTACAGCGTCTATTTGGCCGACTATGACGTAACGACTGAAATCACTCCGACCGAACGAGCGGCTTACTTCCGTTTTCATTTCCCTCAGACAAATCACGCTTACCTCTTAATCGACGCTTTCGACCAGGGATCGTACATCAAGATCATTCCTGAAGAGCAGACAATCATCGGATACACCACCCGAAACAGCGGCGGCGTACCGTCGAATTTCAAAAACTATTTCATCGTCAAATTCGACGCCCCTTTTACGTATAACAAAGTATGGGCGGACAATAATATCGTGGAAAATCAACTGGAGCTGACCGCCGATCACGCAGGAGCCGCCGTCGGTTTCGATGCCGAACATGGAACGATGATTCATGCCGCAGTAGCTTCTTCGTTCATCAGTTGGGAACAGGCCGAACGGAATCTGAACGAGTTGGAAGGCCTCAGTTTCGACGATACGAAAGAAGCGGCATACGATCGATGGAACGAGGTCTTGGGGAAAATAAAGGTAGAGGATCCGAACGTCGATCATTTGCGCACGTTTTATTCCTGCCTCTACCGATCTGTCCTCTTCCCTCGCCAGTTCTTCGAGTACGATGCGGCCGGAAAGCCTGTCCATTACAGTCCGTACGACGGAGAAGTGCACGAGGGTTATCTGTTCACCGATACCGGCTTTTGGGATACGTTCCGTTGCCTCTTCCCGTTAGTCAACTTCGTTTATCCTTCAATGGGAGAGAAGATGCAGGAAGGCCTGTTGAACGCATATATGGAAAGCGGATTCTTCCCCGAGTGGGCCAGTCCGGGACATCGCGATTGCATGATCGGCAACAACTCGGCTCCCGTCGTGGCCGACGCGTATTTAAAAGGCGTCACGAAAGCGGATGCGGCACAGATGTTCGAAGGCTTGCTGAAAGGCGCCGGCAGCGTGCATCCGAAGATTAGTTCGACCGGCCGCACCGGTTATCGCTATTACAACGAGTTGGGCTATATCCCTTACGACGTACATATCGACGAAAACGTAGCCCGTACCTTGGAATATGCTTACGACGACTGGTGCATCTATCGGATGGGAAAGGAATTGGGACGGCCGGAAAGCGAGATCGCCATCTTCAAGCAACGTTGTCGAAACTATCGGAATGTGTTCGATCCGGCGCACAAACTCATGCGGGGAAAGAACAAGGACGGGCAGTTCCAATCGCCTTTCAGCCCTTTCAAATGGGGCGACGCCTTTACCGAAGGGAACAGCTGGCATTACACATGGAGCGTTTTCCACGACGTGCAAGGTTTGATCGACTTGATGGGCGGCCGGGAAGAATTCGTACAGATGCTGGACTCCGTCTTTAAGGTTCCGCCGATCTTCGACGACAGCTATTACGGAAAAACCATTCACGAGATTCGCGAGATGCAAATCATGAACTTCGGCAACTATGCACACGGCAACCAACCGATCCAACACATGATCTATCTTTACAATTATGCCGGTCGGCCCTGGAAAGCGCAGTTCTTACTGCGCGAAGTCATGAACCGCCTGTATGCTGCCACGCCCGACGGCTATTGCGGCGACGAAGACAACGGACAGACCTCGGCTTGGTACGTCTTTACCGCCTTGGGCTTCTATCCCGTTTGTCCGGGCAGCAATCAATACGTAGTCGGCACTCCTTATTTCAAGAAGGCAGTCGTATCGCTGGAAAACGGTAAGGAAATCGTTATCAGCGCTCCGAATAACAGTGACGAAAACTGCTACATCAAATCGATGACTTACAACAAACACAAGTACACCAAGAATTATCTGAATCATTTCGACTTACTGAAAGGCGCTCAAATCTCTTTCGATATGAATAATCGACCTGTGACCAACCGAGGAATCGATGACCGCGATTTTCCTTATTCACTCTCGAATGAGGAAAAGTAATACGAAATTAGTATGAAAGGAACTAAAAAAAGATCTGTTCGTCGACGTCCCGAACCCTGCCGGATACGTTGGAAAACCTGCCCGTTGACGTCCCGGATCCCGCCGGATACGTTGGGTAACCTAAAATTCGACGTTCCGTATCTTGTCGGATAGGTTGGACAACCTGTCCGTTGAGGTTAGACGACCTCAAATTTGACGTTTCGGACGTATCCGGATAGGTTATCCAACCTATCCGACGGGATAAACAACCTTGCCGACGGGATTCGGAACGTGTCCGGCTACGTTGTGGGACGCGACTCTATCCGTTTGGACGATACATGAAAATGTCCGATCGCACAGTGCACCGGTACCTAAAAGGTAAAGTTGCGGAGAACGAACCAGGCGTGCCGAAGTACGGTAGCAAAAAACCCATAATGCTTTGACATAATGCGAAAGCGCTCTCTCAAGGAAGCCTGGTGATTTTCGGTAGTCATACCCTCATTCAAATAGTCGATCAACGTCAGGTGAGTATGGTGAGTAACAGCTGCCTGCTTCAGAATCCGGACGCACCAGTCGAAATCGGCCGAAAAACGATAGGTTAAATCGTACGGCGTAGCTTTCGCCAATTTCGTTCTGGCAAAGAAAGCCTGATGACAGACCAGCATCCCGTTCTCAAAACTTTTCCACGTTAACTTTTTCGGAGGAGAGAGGCGGCGCTTATGAAGGAAATGCCCCTCGGCGTCTACGATATCGGTATCGCCGTAGATCACATCCGGCAGCTCCATACCGCGTAGGGAATGGACCATCCGTTGCAGCGTATCGTCCTCATGAAACGCATCGCCGGCGTTCAGGAAACAGATATAATCGCCCGTCGCCAGGGCGATGCCTTTGTTCATGGCATCGTAAAGTCCGTTATCGGGCTCACTGACGACAATACTGATCATTGGCCTGTAGCGATCGACGATATGCATGGTACCGTCTGTCGAACCTCCGTCGACAATAATGTATTCTACGTTGCGATAAGTTTGCGTAACGATACTCTGAATCGTATCGTTCAACACGTTCTCCGCATTGTACGTAACGGTGACGATAGAGAATCTGGGGTGCGGGTGGGCAGGATGAATATTAGGCATGGCCGGCGGTAATCATGTGATATAAATGGATGTATTGCTTAGCTACCTGATTTTTGGAATAAGCGGATACGGCTTTGCGGCGTGCACTTTCGCTCAATCTTTCGTATTCTTGAGATAAAGCCCATTCGATACCGTTTGCCAAATCTTCGGCAGATCGATAGCGAGCAACGTATCCGTTGTGCAAATGATCAACCATCTCCGGAATTCCCCCGACATGGAAGGCCACGCACGGAATTCCACACGACATGGCTTCCATTATGGTATTCGGGAGATTTTCCATCAAGGAAGAGGTGACGTACAGATCGACGGCGTTGTAGATGTTTACCAATTCTTTCTCATCGCTGATATAGTTCATGGCATAACAGGGAAAAGGAAACAAAGCTGCAAAGCGGTCTGCATTTTGTCCAAATATGACGACTCCGAAGTCCTTACTCCAATGCGAACTCCTCCCGGCCAAAAGTCGACACGCTTCGATCAGGTAATCGATGCCCTTTTGTTTATTCGTTAGTTTGACCGAGCCGAAGAGCAGCAACTTCTTATCTTCTGGCAAGCGGCAATACTTGCGGGCTTGCCGTTTATCACGCGGGCGGAACAGATCTACATCGATCGGGTTAGGAATACTCCTCACCGTCATCCCTTGAATGAGCCGGCTCTCCTCTGCTCGCTCGGCTATCCACCGGCTGCATCCCACAAAAGTAAGATTCGCTCCCTGATACATACGTTTCTTACGCTGAAAAGTCCGGTACGACAGATCTCTTTTCCCTCTCCTGCCAAGTAAGGGGCAATCGTAGCATTCTGTCCGATACTTCTCGCACGTATCGGCATGATGGCATATACCCGTCACCGGCCACATATCGTGCATGGTCCACACGATCGGTTTCCCGGACCGAATTATTTTCCGAATGCCTTTTAACGAAAGCATCCCTTGATTGATCCAATGCAAATGAATGATATCGGCTTGTGCAAATTCCGGCAGAGAGGTAATATCCGTTCCCGTATTGGCTATATCTACCGCAAACAAGTTCGTTTTGCTGAAGCGATTGGACACCCAGATGAGGAATCGCTCCCAAAGGAAGTTCCAAGTCGTTTTCCACGACTTACGGAGCTGGACGACGCTGCTCTCCTCCGTTTGCTTGTCCCGGACAAGCATCTTTGTCTTCATACCGTTGTCGATCAAGGCCTTCATCAGTCTGTCGGCTGCGATAGCCGCACCTCCTATACGTTCGGATGTGTTGACGATCAGTACCCTCATGATTTCTTTTTCTGCAAAGGTATATTTTTTAAGCATAGGGTGCAGCTTTTATAAAGACTTTATGCACCGAAATCTCCCCGCAGCATACGCTTGATCCTTCGTATCGCTTTTGCGCGGAAGGAATTCGTTCTGGCGTAATAATCGGAATAAGCGTTGCGAGCCTGTTCATTCTCCTCGACGGGAACGATTCGATCGACTGTCAGCCGATGCATGTAAAGTTCCGACGAATACAGTCCGCCCCCTCCAGCATTGGTCCCGGTTCCGTCGAAGCCCGCATTCCTTACCAACGACTTCCCGACATTCAGAGAAAGGATGTCGCGGAGAAACAGAGAAGCATTCCAACGGATAGCCCACGAGTCGTTTTTACCTTCGGTCTGCCGACGAAGCATTCGGGTATAGCCATACTTCCCGTCGAAATCGAAGGCATGCGTCAACTTCCGTTGCCGTAACTCGCGGAGCAAGGCTTTTCCATCCGGATTAAAGTATTTCCAGGCGCGTTTCCACGTCGCCCATCCCCAGCTTCCCGTCCATTTGATCAAAAACGTATCCGGAAGTTTGTCGTTTCGAACATAATCGCAGGCCTGAACATGTCCCACCTTCGGTTCGTCCTTATAGATTTCCAGTGCATCGTTCATGAATGACAGGAAATAAGGAGCAAGGATCAAATCGTCTTCGACGACGATGACCTTGCCATGTATCGTTACTTTTTCCGTCACACCGCGGATAATACTTTCCGCCAATCCTCGGTTCGATTCGTTTTCTATGGCGGTAACCGACTTGAATCCTTCGATGGAATGGACGAATTTTCGAACTTCTTCTACTTTCTTCCATCCGTTCGGATCCTTTGCTCCGTCCGAATAGACGAACAAGTCGCTCTCTGCAGCCAAGCTATTTTGTCGAAGCGAGGCCACACATCGCCGGGTATGTTCCAATCGATTATAGACAAACAGGAGAATGGGTGCGTAACTCATGATCGTATGCGTTTATGGGAGAATAAATGTCGGAGCTTTCCGAGCAACCGATTTTCTAATGGCACAGATATGTATGCTTTGAGACAGCAAATGGGCGGTCACCTTCAAATAGATTGCCGCATCTTTCCATGCCCGGCGACGAAGCGCTTTTGCCACCTGCTCGCAACCTCCGCCGATCGCTTTTACGAAACAATAATCAAACGAATGATTGATATTGGCATAAGCGGCGAAAAGATAGACGGTCTTCGCCCGATATTCCATCGGTTTCGTAACCGCTCTTTTCTCGCGGTCGTGGTAGCCGAAGACCGGCGCATACACTATTTTATAACCATGGTACCGCAATCGGTTCGTAAAATCCAAATCCTCGCCGCAATGATAAAAGAGCGAAGAAAATCCTCCAACTTCTCTAAGCACTCGAACCGGTATCAGCCAAAAGGCGGCATTGACAAAAGACACTTCCGTGTAAGAGGAGGCAAGAACATCTGTCTTGTGTTGCAAATGGGCATAGTCGGCGAAGCCGAAATCCAACCGATCGCCCTTCCCCGTCAGATGCACCGGCGACAGAATGCCGAATTCCGGATGCAGCTCGCTCAATGCTACCAACGTCGCAACGGTATTCGGATCGATCCACGCATCCTGATTCAGCAAAAAGACGAAATCGTATCGTTCCTCGAGAGCTATCTTCATCCCAATATTGTTGGCACGGCCGAAGCCTACGTTCGTGGAGTTTTGAATCAAACGGACTTCCGGGTAATCTTTTCGGATACGTTCCACCGTCTTATCCTGCGAACCGTTGTCAATAACCATCACGTCCACCTTGAGGTCGGACGCTCGCAAACTGCACAGGCAGCGATCCATCCAGTGCTCGAAGTTGTAAGATATGACAATGGCTAACACTTTCATAACGGCCTTTTTAATAATTCACAAGGGATATTGCTTAATTGCGCTGCGGTCTCGGAATACGAGCTTTTTACCGATCCAATAATCTTCTCCGTTTTAGAGAGGATAAAGAGTTCGACAAGCGCATCCTGCATCCCTTTTACGCTGTTACGATCAGTCGGTCTGCCAGAAGTCATAATATGGTGGCCGAAGCGTTTCTTCAGTAAGTACTTGTCCTCGTCGGAGTCGGAAGCCAAATAAAAACGAACATCCGGATCTTTGTCTATCTCTTGTCGTATACGTTCGATAAATAATTCCGTCGGACTCTCTCTTAAGGATGCGACGTTATCGGTCCGACGAATATGTATGCCGATTGTACGATCGGGGAAAGTCGTGCATACCTCGTCTATTCGCTTTTGTAAAGTGTCTATTGGCTGAAAAGAGCGAAAAGGCATGCCTTCCTCGATCGGTTGAAAATAGACACAACTTGCCAAATACACATTCTTTCCATTTATCCAAGAACGGAAATCAAAATGTTGATAAAAGAGTTGCGTTGCACGATCTTCGTAAACACAATCGTCAAAACCTATCAGCTGAAATAACCGTGGCAACCATCCGTTTCTCTTTCGAGGGCGATCATATGCGATGAAATCGCTTTTTCTTGCCTCTCTCAGCACGACATGCCGTCTGTCGAACGGTTTAAACAATTCCTCGAAGCGGCAATTTAATCCTTTGTCTTTAAACCAGATAATATGCAATCGGCATTCCGTTCCTTGAATCATATTGAGGGCCGCGTCGATCGCCTTCATCCTGTTGGCAAGCCCTCCGACGGGAACCAGTGTAAGGCTTGTCGGTCTATTCATCGTCTCCCCTCCTGAAGATAAAACGAATACACTCCGTCAATATATTAGCTTTAGCGACACGCATAACCAAATAATAAAGGGATGCGGCAAGAACGAGCCTGGTCACGAACAAAGCCCATAAGTCAGTCATTGCAGACGTACAGACAAAAGTGATACCCATCACCCCTAAAGCCGTCAAGCAGAAAGGCAAAATATCCTTCAACAAAGAGGATAACGTATATCCGGTGTAACGGTTGACAAACCAATGATTTACAAATACCCAGGCAATATTCAGAATGACATAAGCAATTATCATCCAAAGGATGCCGTACGGATACATCAGCAACATTAACGCTATCTGCATGATACAGAATAAAAACGTAAGCAATAAATAAATCCCCGACTTCCCTTTGCTGATAATCAAATTGGAGAAGATAGTATATAGAGGCATGAAAGCACCACTAATACAAAGCATCTGCAAATAATCGGCACAGGTAAGCCACTTCTCGGTAATGGTCAATACGATAAATTCATGCGAAACCAAAGCCAGTCCAAACAAAAGCGGAAAAGAAATAAATGAGGTGAAACGTACTAACTTGCGTAAGATCTTCAGTTGCCGTTCTTTTTCTTCGGATACGGTTATAAACACCGGTTGTGCCACCTGATCGACCATCCCCTGCAGCAGGTAATAACTTTTAGAATTCCAAATATATGCCTGATTATAATTTCCTACTTCATTGGCAGTAAAGTGTTTTCCTAAGAAGACCGTTAATATATTGTTATTAATATGTGTAAGAATCGTTGTAGCCAAGATCTTACAGCTAAACCTGAACATCTTTCGGATGGGTTTGAAATCTACGTTAAACGTAGGGCGCCAAGGCGAATAATACCATAAAAAAACGGTATTCAAGGAGACGAAAACCAACGTTTGTGTCGCTAATGACCAATAAGAAAATCCTTTCCATGCCATTGTCACACCGACCAAATTAGATGTTACGACCGCAATCATCCCGGCTTTTGCCTGCTGTTTGACCTTTAAATTACGAAACAAGTAAGCTGATTGAGCTGTTCCTAAAGAAGAAAAGACAATACTAAGGAAAGCGTAACGGCAAAGCGAGATCAACGCGGCATTGTGATAAAATCGAGCGATGAGAGGAGCACAGAAAAACAAGATGGCATACAAGGAAGAACCGACGATGATATTGAACCAGAAAACAGCGTTATAATCTTGGTGAACAGGTTCTTTTAAATTGGCAATCGCATTTTTGAAGCCGCTACTCTGCAAGGCTGTCGCGATAAGTGCGAAAATACTTATCATGCCGACCATACCATATTCCTGTGGAGAAAGCAGGCGTCCTAAGATAATGCCGAAGAGAAGACCGAGCAATTGTTGAAAACCATTGTTCACCCCCCCCCATAAGAGGCCTTTTGCTGTCTTTTCTTTCAAGGATTGTCCGGACATTTATTCACCAGATGAGGAAGACGGATTTTCATCCGTTCTTCTATAAAACGATCTCTTTATTTTACCTCGCTTCCCGGTTTTACTTCGTTCAGAGAAGTAATGACAGAAAGATTTCCATCCACGTTTTCGGCGCTGAGAATCATCCCTTGGCTCTCAATGCCTTTGAGTTTCCGGGGAGCAAGGTTTGCGATGAAACAAACTTGCTTACCGATCAAATCTTCAGGCTTATAAAACTTTGCGATACCGCTTACGATGGTACGGTTTGCCAAACCGTCGGCAAGAGTGAACCGAAGCAATTTGTCGGTTGTCGGCACTTTCTGACAATCGAGCACCGTCCCCACTCGAATATCCAGTTTCTCGAAATCCCCGTAAGCGATGGTAGGTTTGATCGGATTCGCCTTATAAGCGGTTGCGGCATTCGCCTTCCGCCTATCTTCCAGTTTGTGTATTTGAGCGTCGATGGCCGCATCTTCTATCTTTTCGAAAAGAAGCTCCGGTTTGTCTAACGGTTGCCCGACTTTCAACAAGTCCGTCCTGCCCAATTGATTCCAATCGCAATTTTCCATCTTCAGCATGGTGCGAAGTTTCCGACTGCTGAACGGCAAAAACGGCTCGAATGCAATGGCTAAGTTCGCAGATAATTGCAGTGCAATATTCAGGATGGTTGCCACGCGGTTCATATCCGTCTTGGCTACTTTCCAAGGTTCCGTATCCGCTAAGTACTTGTTCCCTATGCGGGCCAAGTTCATGGCTTCCTTTTGTGCATCGCGGAACTTAAAGACGTCCAACAGATTTTCTACTTTCGTTTTGACATCGGCAAACTCTGCCAGCGTATCTCGATCAATCTTTTTCAAGTCTGCGCACGCAGGAACTTTTCCTTCAAAATACTTTTGTGCAAGGACCAACGCCCGATTGATGAAGTTGCCATAGATAGCGACAAGTTCGTTATTATTGCGAGCCTGGAAATCTTTCCAAGTAAAATCATTATCTTTTGTTTCCGGCGCATTGGCCGTTAATACATACCGGAGCACATCTTGTTTATCCGGAAAATCGACTAAGTATTCGTCTAACCAGACAGCCCAATTCCGGGAAGTCGAGATTTTATCTCCCTCTAAATTTAAAAACTCATTGGCAGGCACATTGTCCGGAAGGATGTAATCTCCGTGAGCTTTCAGCATGACGGGGAAGACGATGCAATGGAAGACGATATTGTCTTTCCCGATGAAATGAATCAACCGGGTTTCCGGATCTTTCCACCATTTCTCCCATTCTTGAGGAAGCAGCTCTTGGGTGTTTGAAATATAACCGATAGGGGCGTCGAACCAGACGTACAGCACTTTGCCTTCCGCCTCTTTCACGGGCACGGGAATACCCCAATCCAGATCTCTAGTCATAGCGCGAGGCTGCAAGTCCATGTCCAACCAGCTTTTACATTGGCCGTATACATTGGGACGCCATTCTGGATGGTCTTCCAATATCCACTGTTTCAACCAATCTTGGTATTCATTCAGAGGGAGGTACCAATTCTTGGTCTTCTTCACGACTGGCTTCGAACCGCTCACAGTAGAACGCGGATCGATGAGTTCCATGGGCGAGAGGTCGTGTCCGCATTTCTCGCATTGGTCGCCATAAGCGTTTTCATTATGGCAATAAGGACATTCTCCGATAATGTATCGGTCGGCAAGGAATTGATGCGCCTCCTCGTCATAATATTGTTCACTTTCTTTCTCCACGAGTTTGCCGGTTTCGTACAGTTTTCTGAAGAAATCGGACGCCACCTGGGCATGGATGTCCGATGTGGTACGGCTATATATATCGAAAGAGATGCCGAAGTCTTTAAACGAATCTTTTATCAATTGATGGTAACGGTCGACGATTGCTTGCGGCGTCGTACCTTCTTTTTTCGCCCGAAGAGTAATGGGAACCCCGTGTTCGTCGGAACCACAAATGAATTTGACAGCTTGCTTTTTCATCCGCAAATAACGGACATAAATATCGGCCGGTACGTATACGCCGGCTAAATGGCCGATATGTACGCCGCCGTTAGCATAAGGGAGGGCAGCTGTTACGGTCGTTCTTTTGAATTTTCTTTCCATACGGATCGGTACGTTTTATCTTTTTTTCTCGATTCAGTTGCAAAGTTAGTGAATTTTACCGACTAACCCGTTTCTCCCTCGCTATTTTTTATCGACCTGCTTCTCTCGGTTTTTACGCTTTTACGTCGGCATCTGCTTGCTCAAACGACGGACGAAGATTATTCCGTCCACCCTTCTCTATCCAAATTCCGATAAGAGATGGCTTCGGCTAAATGAGCGGTTCTGATCTGTTCGCTCCCTTCCATGTCGGCGATGGTGCGCGAGACTTTCAAGATACGATCGTACGCCCGAGCCGAAAGGTCTAGCTTCGTCATGGCCGACTTCAGCAGGCGAAGTCCCGTCTCATCCGGCTTGGCGAATTGCCGAAGCAACCTGCTCTCCATTTGCGCATTGCAGTAGATGCCGGGGTAAGCCTCGAACCGCTCTTCCTGTATCTTTCTCGCCCGGAGAACTCTGGCCCTGATGGTCGCGCTGTTCTCTCCGCATCTGTCTTCCGACAGCTTCTCGAAGGGGACGGGAACGATCTCTATCTGAATATCGATCCGGTCTACTAGAATATGGACCGGAAATCTTTATCATTTATAACCATTGAACAAATTTTCCACCAAGCTTTTTGATTGGAAAAAGATGGCAAATCATCCCTGCAATTGTTCTTAGTCATTACTAATTCACTTTGCAAAGATATGATTTTTTTCTCATACTAACACCATGATTATAAGGCAAAAACAGTTCATATCTACAATAATTTGAACCTTCTTTGGGGATGAATGAATATAGCGATTTCAATCAATCGAAAGGCATGCAGATATAGCCACAAAAGAAGAAAGAACGAGTCGGAAAGAATCAACCATAAGAATTCTATCATACAATAAATACACTTGACATAAGTTTTATTATAATATATCATTAGTGTCCACTAAAAAAAATTAAGATTATATTGACCATAATCTTCAACATATTCAGATTTTTTGGTAAAGAGTTCCTTAATTGGAGTCTTATCCAACAACGAAGCGCTCAAAATTCTCAACACTTCGTATGTGCTCCTATGCAGTTTAAGATCATGTTCAATAATGGCCACCATACAATATGCAGTGATGTCAGAGTATATCTGGATTCTTACAGCAGTCTCAATAGTTCCCCAAAAGGATTTGATTTTAAGATGCTGTTTAATCCATTTAAAAAAGAGCTCCATATGCCAACGATATTTATAAAGAAGTGCTACTTGAGTGGCAGGTATCTGCATATTATTGGTCAGGTAAACAAATGTCTTGTTTTTATCTGTAGCATAGTATGCAATACGACGAAGAGATATGGGATATTTTTTCATCGTCTGATAGCCGGTAAGTTTGATAATTTGGTCAGAAAGTACACCATCTGCATTATGCATGGTATCATTCTCTTTGATGGTATCATACAGAAGATTTCCTCTCTGCCTTATTACGAAAAAAGCTTCGATCTCATTGATATGATAGAGTCTCCTAAGGTCAAAATACCCTCGGTCAAACACATAGTAAGCTCCCTGCTCATAAGGGATTACGTCCATAGCCCGTTGATCATGTACCTTTGCTTCCGTAATATGAATGAACGTAGGAATCTCCGTTTCAATCTCATAGAGCGTATGCATCTTGATACCTGCTTTTGTCCTGCGGAACTTTGCCCACCAGAAGATACTAAGACAAAGGTCGATGGTAGTAGAGTCGAATGCAAAGACTTTTCCGGCTATCTCAAAGTCCTTATTTATTCTCTTCTTTCTCGCAATACCTATCATGTGGTAGGCAAATTCTTCGAAGATACGAGGTTCACGTCTTTCGTTGACCTTTGCCAGATTACTTCTCGTTACATTCTTGCCAAAACCAAGATGATAGCTTTTTGTGGAATGAGCAGATATCGTACTAATGAGGTCACGAAGACTGTCACGATTACTCAGCTGTCCGAACATCATGATGAGCAACTGATTCCAACAGGTGAAATGCTTTACGTATTTATTCCCTTCGTATTTCATTATAATTCTATCAAAAATTCTCTGAGGCAAGAACTCTATAAGTTGAGAGAAAATATATTTACCGGTGTTCATAGAATGACTAATTTACTTTTAAAAAGCAAATGTACCCAATTCAAACCGTCACCGTTATTTTCTCGTTATAACACACTAAATTCAAATAAATTACAAATATATCCACTAAGTTTTAGTGGACACTAATGATAATATATGTAATTCGTGTGCCATATTTCCAATTAATTACTATGTTTGCGAGGAATATCTACATCGTAAGCATGATACAATATTCTCTTAACAAGAAAACATGGATTCTATTGTAGTACTACAACACAATGCATATTCAACTGACAACGCTCCAATAGGCGGTTCGGAATAGTTAGTATTGACGAAAATGTTTTTAATGTTAACTATACATATATATGGAAAAGACAAAAGAAAAGACAGCAATTATTGCGAAAAAACAGACTTACACAAAGCCTACCATGGAAGTATACACATTGGAATTAGAAAGTTCAGTATTACAAAGTTCAGTAGATGATTTTAGAGATGGCGGAGGTTGGGAATCTTCAATTGCCACTCCATTTGGAGGAAATGATGAACATATAATTTCAACAAAAGCTTAATACCATGAAAAAAATAAACGCATTATTATATTCAAGTTTACTGTTTTGTTCCATGCCATACGGCACGTCATGCAACAAAGATTCAGATATAGCAGAAATAAACAATGGAGAAAACCAAATATCCGAGAAAGTAATAACTATACATGGAACTCAAAGCGAAGAATCATCTTCCAGAATGGGATATAGTGACAAGACTAGCGGAATGGAAGTCACCTGGAGTGAAGGTGACGTAATCTATGTTGGTTTGAAAAGCCAACTGGCAGACGCAAACATTGCAAGTAGATGGCAAACTTATACTTTATCATCAGGCAGCGGCGAAAAAAAAGCTGATTTTACAGGTACAGGCAGTTGGTCAACAGGAAATAGGCTTTATGCATGTTCGTGTGGTGACACAAAAATATATAGCACGAAAGTAAACAACATATATTGTGCAACAATAGATTACAAAGTTGCATTCGACAGTAGCCAGAAACAAACAGGAAACAATAACACAGAGCATCTTGGTTCTTACGATTTGCAGATGGCATCTTCGTTATATACAGAAGGACAAGACCCTACATTCACATTTAAAAGATATGGCGCGGTCCTGAAATTCGACATCACGTTCCCAGATGATGCTATCGGCGAAAACGTACAATACATAAAGATTTATTCTGATCGTGGCGAAAAAATATTCGTTCAGAAAGCTTATATTCCTTTTGACGGAAGTGCTTCAAGTTTTGATTACACTACAGATATTAGACTTTCCTTTAGTGACGTCGTAGTTCCCGCTGATAAAAAAATCACAGCCTACATGATGGTGGGCGTATCAAACGAAACGGATCGTTTACAAGGCAAAAACATTAATCTTACAGTTTGTACTAACGACGGCACTGCGGATAGAACCTATATTTCAACCATTAAAAACACAAAAGCATTTGAGGTGGGAAAAAAATACACAGTAACAAAACAACTTATCTCCACCAAGAATCTTTCAACTTTCTTTGCTGGGGGAGACGGATTAACCGAGGAAACGGCTTTTCGTATTTCAAGCAAAGAACATCTAAAAAATTTAGCAATGCTTACAAATATTGGTGTATTAAAAGCCAAATATTATTACAAGGTCACAAACGATATAGACCTGGAAAATGAAAATTGGATTCCAATCGGAGTAGATTCCAGTAATACGACGCGATGGTTCCAAGGACAATTTGATGGAGGAAATTTCCTAATCTCAAATTTTTACCAAAGCATCAGCTATTATGAATGTGGACTATTTGCAGAAACAATAGCGGCCACGCTAAAAAACATTAATTTGTCAGGTGAAATCAATGGCACAACAATTTCTGGTTTTTCAGGATATATTGGTGGAATAGTAGGGTTTGCATTTGGTGGTGATATTATTACAAACTGTACTTTTAAAGGAACTATTAATGTCAAAAACGCTAGCGAAGTGGGCGGAATTGCAGGAAGAGCCAGCGGGAAGATTATTAACTGTAAAAATTATGCAACCATTAAAGTAACAGCGGATGACAATACGGCTCAAAATACAAACATAGGAGGCATCAACGGATCAGAAGGCACCATTGTAGGATGTTTCAACCAAGGAGATATAAGTTATGATAGAAACATCACATGGGATGGATATGTTTATATCGGTGGCATTACAGGTCAAGACGCCAACATCTATGGTTGCTATGCTTCAGGCCTTATTTCCTCTTCTAGCAGATACTCAAACGTTGCCTTATATCATGGAGGTCTTATGGGGTATAATAACGGAGGTTCTTACAGCATCAATAAATCGTACTGGAAAACCGTTACTAATCACAAAGCGACTAACGGCATTGGAGAAAAGGGTGTCGCTGCAATTGCACCAACGTCAGAATTGAACAACAATGATGTAATTAACGACTTAAACGAAGGCATTGGACTTGCCCTAGAGGATGGTTATATCACTAAATATGATTATAAATTTGCTTTAGGTTCAGCAGCAGACAATAATTTACCGAAGTTTATCAAGAATAACTAGTAGTTAATAAATAAAGTTATGATTAAGCAAACGACGGGGCGACAAATATGTTTCCCTGTCGTTTCTATTTTGAGCGACACAAAAGCGCCTAATCCCAGTCATTGAAATCCTCCTCATCAAGTTCTACTATAGGGATACCTGAATACCGACTCACATACAAATCAACCTCATCAGCTTCATGTTCGCAACAAGAGCAATGACACTGGCCATCACACTGGCAGTCACCATTACACGAACACTCTTCACCACAAGAACATCCGCTACATTCATTTATCAAGTCTTCTGATTTCATACTAACTCATTTCTATGTTCATCATAATACTTCTCCCCCGAATCAAGAAAGTTTTTTGCGATGCAAAGGTACACAAATCCCCTCGAATGGAGCCATGACTTCCACGACTACTTATCAAAAACAATGCGAATCCATGTCATTAAGTTGTTCTTTGGATCACAGGTAAAAATGAGTATTAATTAATATTATATGGTTATCTTAGAAATTTAAACCACAAAATGTAAATTGGATGCCTAAATACTTCACGCATTTAGACATCCAATATTTTAATGTGTTATTTATCCCATACAATCTTATCCCATAATACTCAAATCTAACCGTAATATAGTAAACAACACCAATAAATAATTACATTGTCACAAATTTGTATGTGCAATGACTTGTATATTTCTGACCAGGCATTAGATATACGCTAGGCCAGTCAAGCTTATTGGGTGAGTCTGGATAATGTTGTGTTTCTAAACATACTGCCGTACGCTGATTATATACAATACCTTTTTTCCCTGTTACTGTTCCATCCAAGAAATTACCCGAGTAAACTTGTATGCCTGGCTCATCCGTATAGACCTCTACTCCAATTCCGGTTGAAGGACATACCAAACGTGCAGCAAGTATATTCATATCTCCTTTGGTCGCTAGTACCCAGTTGTGATCAAATCCTTTTCCATTAGCGACTTGTTCATCATTCATATTCATCTTATCTCCTATTATAGATGGTGCTGTAAAATCCATTGGTGTTCCTTTTACCGGTCTAATTTCACCTGTAGTCATAAATGTACTGTCAACAGGAGTAAATGCTCCAGCATTCAGATAAAGTATATGGTCTGTAATCGGGTTTGATGGATTGCCGGACAAATTAAAATAGCTATGATTTGTCATATTAATAACTGTCTTCTTGTCGGTTGTAGCCTCATAGCTTATTTGTAGGGAATTATCATCTGTCAACTTATACTTTACTTTTGCCAGTACATTTCCTGGAAAGTTTTCATCATCATCCGGTGAATTCAAAGTTAATTCGAGTGTCTGTGCATCAATTTGTAACCCATCATATACTTTATATTGCCAACCGTTAGGACCGCCATGCAGACAATGCCCGAAATTATTGCGAGGCAACTGAATTGTATCTTCATTCATGACTAACTTGCCTTGGCTTATTCTATTGGCATAACGGCCAATAGAGGCTCCGAAATCTGTAGGAATTGTCATATAGTCTTGAATTGAATCAAAACCTAATACAACATCTTGCATATTACTGGCCTTGTCAGGTACCACAATTGAAACAACACGTCCACCAAAATTGGTAATACATACTTCCATCCCATTATGATTAGTAAGCACATATAGATCAGTCTTATTACCATCAATATTAGTCTGAAAATGTTCACGTTGTAAACCTGATAGAGTGATATTCTCCTTCTGTTGGCAGGAAAACAACATCGAAATGCACATTCCAAATAAAATAAGTTTCTTCATAATGTCATTTATTATTTTTTCTGTTTTATATTACCGGAAATTCGGAGATGCGTAATGTTGTACAGCCATAAGGTATCAATGTGATCTCCTCTTCAGGGACATCGTCTGTTCCAGGACCATATATCATCCAGCTATAAGGCAGAGGTCCAGCCATATTATTATATAATTGCCATGAAGGTATTTCTTTGGCTTTAGCTTTTATTTGAATAGGAGCTCCTTCTAGTGTCCAAGGGAAATCTGCACGTACTTTCTCATGGTCAATCATTACCTTGAAATATTCATCAAGATTGAGTTGTTTTACATCTAGTAGACCATAATTCCATTTTGATTTAGGATATACTTCATAATACATTTTCCCATAGATTTCGCTTGCTGGTATTTTTTTCTTCCTCCATTCCTCTTCTATTCGAAGTGCATATACCAACGGACCTCTGTTGACTGACACTGAGTTCTCGTACCAACTCTCCAAACGTACAGACATAGGTAGCATTAGTTTTACAATATCGCCTGTGTGCCACTTACGGTTGATGATAGCTATAGAATTTCCTTTATACGTGTTATATACTTCACCATTGATAGTAATTGTAGCCTCATTGCACCATTCTGGGATACGTAAATGGAAAGGGAAAGTGACTCCTGATTCTCCATTAGTGAAGTTTATATGGAACACAATAGCATCATCCATTGGATAACAGGTTTCCTCGGTGATTTTTACTGTGGCTCCATCGGCAACCTTCATCTCTACTACCGATGGAGAATAAACCATAGCTGCTACTCCGCAGTCTGCTGTAGAATACCACAGGTTTTGAACGAATTTCGGCCATCCCTGGTGAAAGTTAGAAGTGCAGCACGGATAACCAGTCAAAAGTCCGTACACAAGGTCCGTTTCACCATGATTGATGTCAAAATTATGCAGTGCCCTAGTTATCAAAACCTGATTAGGCTGCTGGAAATATTGTCGTGCCATAAAATCATCTGTTATTTGCGTAGGCAATGCATTGAAGGCAATTCGCTCCAAATGATCGAAAAATTGTATATCCCCCGTTATCTGTCCCATTTCTTCCAATGAAAACATTAATTCAACTGCCGAACAAAGTTCAGACCCTTGTGTTGGATTGTTCCCATGAATAGCTTCATCACCTCCATACATACCTTGTGGTTGACCATGGAACTGGCGAATATCTTTAAATGCCTTTTTTACAACCTGAATATACTTTTTGTCAGGTTCCTGTTGGTAATAAATAATCGGCTCTTTTATACCTTGTGCTAGGTTGACACAGTGAATGGTATTAATACGGGTTAAGTCGTCCCTATTGAGGAACATATCCACGTAATCATAACTTTGTTCGTGCAATAGTTTACCTAAATCTAACAGAAATGTGTCTCCCGTCAAATTATATAGCCAGTATACTATCTGCAGATTATCGCAAGCACGGTCTTTGGCCCAAAAAGTCCAGTTGTCCAATGGCTTCTCAGGCAAAGTAGCCAACTGATATTTGAAATAACGTGTCATAAAGTCAATTACTCGTTCATCTTGTGTGGCCGAGTAATATTGCTTTAAGAATTTTAATACAACCATACGAGGCCACCAGTCTTCTGAATTATTGCGTTGAAGCCCTTTTTCAGGTGGGTAATTGACTGTTGGTCCAAAAAATCCGTCTGCACGCTGACTTTGTAGTGCCCACTCTACCCAAGGTTGTGCCTTCTTTTTCAGACTTTCATTATCCATTATGTATGCTAGTGGCAACAGCCCGTCAATCCAATATGGCCCACGTTCCCATTGATCACCATCACCACCTAGCCAACCATTTCGGTGTCCCATTACTTCTGGGTAAAGACTATCCAAATGAGATGTCATACCTTTTGACTGGCGCAATAGCATCTCTTTCAGCCAACCCGTAGGTTTTATGGTGCCTAAAGGTAGTTCGATGTAAGGTTTCCGTTCCAGTGGAAACCGGTTGTTTACATATGGACCTTCAATAGGGGTCCTAGGAGTCATTGCAGCTGCATTTATACAGCTGAACAAAACCATTAAGACTAGAAAATGTTCTTTCAATACCATCATAAGCATTCACACTTTTATTCTTCATATTTTACCCATACTTGCATTTTTCCGGCTTCACGGTTATCCCAGGCATAATATGGAATAAACTTATAAGTATCATCACCGTTAACTGCAGTAATGCTGACAACACCCCCTAATAAATCGGGCTCAAAATTTGCCATATAGTTTGTAGAATGTAGCAAAGTGGCATTATTGTAAAGGGGATTATCAATTTCTTCCATACAATATACCAATGGGCCTCTTTGCAAACAGCGCTTACCGATATTGGCTTTTACACGCGGATCAGCAGCTACGACTTCTACTGGCATAGCCATACTGAATGAAACCTCATCACCTGCTTTCCAAGTGCGCTCAACCAGTAGGTATTGTTTATCTATTTCAGTCTTTACTTTCTCACCATTAACCATGAATTCATAGTTCTTACACCAGTTCGGGATACGAACTTTCAACGTAAAGTTTGTTTCTTTCTCAGGAGTCATTACCAGCTTGACGTCACCTTTCCAAGGATATTCTGTCAACTGTTTTACGTGCATAGGAACATCTTCAATCGTTACGTTTGTTTCGCTGGCAATATACAGATTAACCCATAAAGCATCTGAAGAGGTAGCATAGACATAATTACCTACAGAAGGTAAGAAACGAGAGATTTGGCTTGGGCAGCATGCAGTACCATACCAAGGTTTTCTGTGATGTGTTCCTGCTGACTCCAAAGGATTAACATAAAAGAAGCGGTCAGCTGACAGAGAGATACCTGCTAAAGCACCATTATACATGGATCTTTCCAGTATATCTACATATTTACCATCTCCTTTCAGCATATTCATACGCTGATTCCAGAAAACCATACCGACAGATGCACAAGTTTCACAATATGCCTCTGCATTTGGCAAATCATAGTCCTCAGTAAAACCTTCGTTCTTACGTGAAGAACCTATTCCACCAGTAGCATACATCTTGGTCTTAGTCACATCTTCCCAGAGCCGATCGAGGGCACGTACATATGCTGTATCTTGTGTGATGGAAGCTAAATCAGCCATACCTGTAAACATATACATGGCACGTACTGCATGCCCACTAATTTTGGAAAGTTCGCTAACTGGTTTTAAGTCCTGATAATAGTCCTTAGCCTTCCAGTCACCGTGGTTGTGTCCACGTTGCTCAAGCAACCAATGTGCGAGTTTTAAATATCTATCATCCTGAGTCACGCGATATAGTTTTACCAATGCTAGTTCTATTTCCTGATGTCCCGGTACCCAATTACGTTTATTTTTTCCAAAAGTATTGTCTATATGGTTTGCGAATTTAATGGCTACATCCAGCAGCGTACGTTTACCGGTAGCATTGTAATATGCAATTGCAGCCTCTATAAGGTGACCACAACAATACATCTCATGCTTATCCATATTTGTCCATCGTTGATTCAAATCTCCTAAAATGAAGTATGTCATCAAGTAGCCATCTTCAAGCTGTGCACCAGCAATTTTGTCTATAATCTCATCTAATTTTTTCTCCAACTCAGGATTGGGATGATTCATCAGGGAATAAGAGCAACCTTCAATCATTTTATAAAGGTCTGAGTCATCATAAACCAACCCTTTGAATTCTCCCTCTTCCATTCCTGCAGCAATAGCAAAATTCTTTATACGTTGGGTTTCAACTTCGCACTGATTTAGACAAGCTGGCAATGTAACTTCAGCATGCTTGTTTATTCTTGGTAACCAAAAATTATCTTCAATCTTAACTTGTGCAAAATTTACAGGCTCGTTTTTCTGAAAGGAAGTTTCCTTTTGTGGCGTATTGCAGGAGTATAGCCCTACTGCAATCAATAGATAAGCAAATGGTTTTACTCTTTTCATGATATACTAAATTTATTTATAACATTTTTTCTGAATACAAAGAAACGGAAAGTAAAACAAGAAAAAACATAGAATCATCTCAAAAAATGGTATCTCCTATTCAAAAGCAATTGTTCTATAAGTAACTTACATGAGATTTCATCTGAAAAGGTATGTTGTCAGACTTTCTAATAAATAGTAGTTGTTTATAGCGTTGTAAGTGAGTGTCTCTCGCTTTGATGATATTTTGAAATTGTAAACTTAGATTTGCTAAAATGATTGATATTTGTACTGGGCAGTTTAGAACCAGACGAAATAGCTAAAATACTTTCAGAACTAAATTTTGTAGATTCAAATAAAATATAGTTTATTTTTGGATATTAACATCTAGGCTAATAAATATTGTTTTTAGTAGAAAATATCTCAATATAAATTAGTGTCCCGTTAAAATCGGGACAAATTAATATTAATCAAACAATCGTATGCGTTCCAAGAGAGGCGTATTGCTAACCTGATACCTTATATTATATAAGTTCGGGCTCGTCCTTCTTATACATATCAGGTAGCAATGGTCTTAGGAGATCATAATTATATAAAGGCGACATATTTATAACCTTATCCATTAACCATGTCAGATACTCTTCGGGATCTATGTTATGTAGCTTACATGAAGCCACAATTGAGTAGAACAATGTAGCATACACTGCTCCGTTTTCACTTACAAAGAAGAGAGAATTCCTTCTGGATAACGATATGTCGCGGTTTAATATCTCACAAAGGTTATTACCGAGCCTGCAATGTCCCGTTTTAAATATTTCCCTGACGGCTGGCATCTCATTCAGCGAGTATTGCGCCGCCATATACATAGGAGTCTTCGGCACTCCTGATTTCATAATCAGCCTACATCGTGATTCAATCTCATCAAGGATAGGTGAAGCATATTCCTCGCGCCATCTTAGATTATCGGTCTCCGTCCATCCGTCTTCTCCTATCTTATGCATATGTTCCTTGTGATATAACTCAGAATACAGACTTGCTATCTTTACTGCTTCCGGTATCGTATCACCGATATTGATCCATTCACGTTTTACATGCTGTACACAGGCAAGTCTTGTTATCCCGTTGCCCTGTTCCTCACCAAGGTTACGATAGAACCTAAGAGCATCTGACTGAAGCAATTCTTTATAAGATCCAAGGAACTCAGCACCTGTCTCACTGCTACGTGAGCCCTTTGAAGAGAAGTGGTAGCGTACAAGATTATATTGATATGAGAACATCTCCCACATATAAGCTTTCTTTGTGCGCTTGCCATTCTTGTTTGGTTCCACGCAGTTAGTCAGACGATGATATGTCTCATCCATGCCTATGTAAGTATCCCCGATTATGGTCTGATATATGGCAGTGCCTATATTCTCCAATAAGACATATGCACCCTCAAGCAGATTAAATGCAGTTGTCTTCGACAGGTCAAAGCCCTCGGCATTAACCATCTTCACTACACGCTCAATAGGTAATGCATAACCGAACCTCAGAGCTATTATATGGGCAATAAAAGAGGACTCATATTGTGAGTTCTGTAAAGGTGTGAGAGGAGCCTTGGCACATTTTAATGTATCATTGATCCTTTGCTTATGGCGATGATAATGTATCTCTTCGATATAGCCCTTCTTATAGCTGTAATGTACAGTCTCTTCTTCGAGACCGGTATTTTCTACTACATCGCCATCTTTTGAATCAGGGTACAGGTCAACATGCCTGACTATAATCTTGCATCCTGCATGACTTCTTCTGATTACTTTTCTCACATCCTTTTTGCTATCATCATCTTCCTTCCTGTCAGCTGAAGACGACTGTATCTTTACAGACTCGTTCTGTTTGTTGGCATTACGTACCATTGCAGACAGCTGCCTGTTTTCATTTACAACTTTTTCGGTAACGGCTTCACGTTCAGTGAGCCTCTGCTTAAGGGACTCGATAGTGGCGCATAGTTCCTTGATAAGGAGAGTGTCTGCTTCCTTGGATGCCTTGGCCTCTATAAGTAGAGAGTGCATAGTCTCTAAAGTAGATTTTAGGGACATTATTGTCTCATTAAGCAGCTTGTTTGTTGCTTCCAATTTAGATATTTTCTCATCCTTACCATGTGTTAAGGATACGAAAAACCAGTGAGTTAACCTAATAAATCACAAGGTATTATGCGATAAAGTCTATATTTTTTATCATTGTAAATCACTGTTAGAAGGTAGTCTGAACCGCTTTCTGAACCTGATTTTCTTAAGACTTACGCCTTGCATTATAAGACAAAACCGTTCCCATTGAAGCTCGTATTTTACTGATCCGTCAGAGGTGGGTCTGCTCTGTTCAAACGTACCCTTGGCCAACCTCTTGTGGTAAATGATATACCCATCTCCATCCCACCTTAGTATCTTGACGGATGAACAGTCCTTTGAGAAGAAGACGAATGCATCTCCTGATGTAGGGTCCTGTTTGAACTCTCCTTGGATTATAATGCTAAGACCATTTATCCCATTGCGCATGTATACTGTCCTACGGCATACCCAATATCTGATAGAGGATGTCAAAGAGAACATGACCGCATCTCTTTTATTAGTTGGCTTAATGAAACTATACTTTCGACGGGTAACTCGTCTATGCGGACATGTAAATCTCCATGATCTAAAGTAAGTCCCTTTATTGTTGCCGTAGAAGATTGAATGGCTGGTTCTTGAGGAGTTGCAGGAAGTTTAACCTCGACGAATGAAGGCGCATCTGTTTGCTTTGCGCCTTTATATCCTGATGCAATCCTTGCCTTTACTGTAGATATCTTGAAATGACGGCGGTATATCCAGTCCTGCATTTTTCGATAGTGATATCCATTATTTGTACAGAAGGTCTTTAGTTCTAAACTCAGATCTTGTTCCAGGACAGATTTGTATTGTGCCCACTCACGCGAAAAATCATGTTTCTGTTGCTCCATGGCTAATAATTATTATGTCTTGCAAAACTCATAATTAATTATTAGGCTGTCAATACCACTCTCTTGGAACGCATACGTTTGTCGCGGCAGAAGTGAATTTTATATCCGAAGGTACACCTTCATTGGCATGTATTACAGTATGGACTTTAATGCCACCTTTCTTCTTTCCTGTTTTAGGATGACGACCAACACCTTTAAAAATCAGATTCGAGAATAACGATATGGTAGTAGAATCTATTATTTGAAGTCGTTTCATCCATTTTGGCTCCTTGCGAGAGTGGCTGTCCGAAGAAAGTTGATTATGATATTTTGCATACAAATCACGATATATGCATTCAAACACAGCTTCAGAACGTCTTTTGTTGGCATCAGACAATGTATTACGGGATGTCATAATTGAGATACCAAGATGACTTAACTTTCGTGCTTCAACATGTAGGGATGCGGTAATTTCACGTAATGAATCAAAACGCATTATTACAGCATAAAGCATGACAACGGTATGTGTCCAACAATCAAACCGCTTTATATAGCGTTCTCCACCAAGTTCGCTGCTCAACTTTAAAATTTTTGTCTTATCAAGCAATCTTATTATCTGACTATAGAGAGGCTGTCCTCAGGAAAAATATGATTTCGGTCTAAATGCTTAAATTACAAGGCTCTGCGATAAAACACAGGTCGTATAGGTAACGATTTAGAAATGAGCGAAGTGCACTGATACACAATATTTTGAATAGCCAAAGAACGCTCACTATTTCACTTGCAAAGATAACCCTTTTCGAGGAAAAGTGAGCGTTTTTTCATGTTTTTCTTCTTGTCAGTGAAAGAAAAAAGCGATTATAGTCGTTGTGAGCGGTTACGATGAATGAGCTGTTGCCGTACTCGTATCGCCACCTGCTTTTGGTGCATCTTTACTACGGTGCCATCATAGAAGCCATCTTGCGGAGCATCAAACAAATATTGCACAAAAGAGGTAGAAGCTATTAAAGAATCTCTGGATAAAACTTAGCTCCTCTTCATAGACCTTGATTTCTCGTTGTTGTTCTGAGATTGTTTTGTCTTTTCCCTTGATGGTATCCTATAAGAGAATCACCTTCCTACGGATTTCGTTCTTCTCCTTCTCTTTGAGGAGCGTTGTTGTCCTACCTTCTTTCTCTAATTCCGTAATACGCTCAAGTTCAGCGTTTCCAAAGAACGAGTAGAGAGTTCCTTCTACTCGCAGTTTACTTAATGCTTTTATACGTAATTACATTTTCCCTAAATAAATATGCTTCTGACGAACCCAAATCAACCATCCGGTTTAAAATCCAAACATAGTCATCTATTAGAGTTTTGTCGTTTTTGATTTTTGAAATATGATTATAGAAAAGTCGTTTTATCATTCTCTCCGATGAAACAGATGTCAATGACAAAGAGGCAATGTTATTTGATTTGAAAAGGCCTGACAGCCAACTTATTCCTTCGGGCAAAAATTCTTTTCCTCCAATTGTAGAAAACACGTTTATTACTGATGAAGCATTGTTTTTCCCTTTTTCAAGAAACACTTTTTTATAAAACTCTTTTTTCCCATTTAAAACGCTCCAATCACTTTCATTCGGATTACCTTGATAATCCCATAGCAAATATCTAATGTCCAACAGAAGTTTTTGAATTAGCGGGTGTGTTCCATCACTTGGGATTAAATCAAACAGAACTTCCCATAGATTCCAAAAGTTGGTCTGTTGCTGTGAGTATTTTGTTTGGTCAATTTTT
The DNA here is from genome assembly GCF_000312445.1 of Phocaeicola abscessus CCUG 55929. Lineage (GTDB taxonomy): Bacteria > Bacteroidota > Bacteroidia > Bacteroidales > Bacteroidaceae > Phocaeicola > Phocaeicola abscessus. The sequence continues at coordinate 334,979 of NZ_HE997182.1, forward strand.
AAATTTCCATTGTCATATAATTTCAATACAAAATAATCCAAAGTAGTATTCACAAATTGAAACAAATCGTCTCTTCCAAATCTTTGTCTTTGCGTATTTTTTGACAGTGAATTGACCAATGTAGTTAAAACAGATTTTGAAAAATCAAAATTTGCGTCCAAAAATAAATTGGCAAGATATTGTTCAATATCTGAAATTGATTCGTGATGAAATTGTCGAGATTCCCTTCCTCTGTTATATGAAAAATCTTCTTCTTTAGTTAAGTCGCCAATAACTATCGGTAATATGTGGTTTATGAAATATGTAAAATCTTTATCTGCTGTGTCATATGGCGTAATTACAAAAGCTCTTGCCAATAAATAACCTTCTGATTTTTCTAAACTTATTTCTGCAAGGTCTAATTTTAAGTTTTTGTTAGATGCAATTTCCTGAACAAAATCATTTTCCTTTTTCAAACTTTTTTCATCTTGATTTCCATAGAAATTAGGATTTGCTTTTTTGAAATTGGAATACATAATGAGACCAAGCCAAACTCTTTTTGCTTCATTAGGAAATTGTTTGAAAAATACTTCTCTAAAGTATCGTATGATTTTGTCAAATTCGTGGTCGTGGAACGGTGCGAATAGCATATAAATCATTGTAGCTATTATGCCGTTTTTATCTTCTTCGTTATCAACATTTTGCAAAAGTAAATGGAAAGAAGATAAAGCAATTTCTTTTTCCATTATGCTGACACTCATATTAAGGCTATAATCTCTGCTAAATGTATCTTGAAGAATAGAAGTTGTTGCATCAGTAATTATTTTTATACACTTTGTTTTTTGCTCTTCATTTATGTTTGTTGCAAAATCTCTCAGTCCTAATACAGCTAACGTGATTGGTCTGTCATAAAGGATATTTAGGGATTTTGATGAAGAATATTGTTCATAGCAAGATAACCAAGATGAAAAATCAATAATTTCTTTCTTTTCGTAAGTTTTTGAAAGTTGTCCTGAAATATTCAAAGACTTTGTATCTGCTTCAAAACTTTCTTTATTGGATTCAATAAACTTTACAACTTCATCATCGTATTCAGGTTGAATAGGAAAACCACCAAGTTTTTCATCATATTCTCCAACTTTATGGTTTCTGATATCCATTTCAATTAAATTCTTTTTCCATATAACATCTTTACCATCATTTCGTGCTTTTAGTTTATCAATTATTTGGTGAATTTCTTTGTTTAATTTTCTAACATTAAATTGGTAGTCTAAAATAAAATCTCGAAGCCCTCTTTGATATTTTTTTCTATGTGGAAGTTGATTTGATTCCAAACGCTCTTTTTGTGCAAATGAAATATCATAATCCATTGTGGCAAACGAAGAGTATTCTTCAAGTGCTCGACTTAAATCCCACTCATAAAATTCCTTGACAGACAATAATGGCAACATCGCTTCTTCAACTTCTCCGGGATAAGCAATAGCAACACTCGTTAAAACCGCTAATGGAGCAACATTATTGCTGTTTTTAAGAACATAATCAAATATAAACTTCAAGTCCTCTCTACTAACATCTGTCTTTCTTTTAGCCGTTTCTAATAAAAACTTCTCAAGGCTCATTAGCAATGATTCCAATGCGTAGTTTGTAACACTTGAGCCTCTGTATGCCGCCCACAATTCCCAAGCTGCCCATTTTTCTACTACAGTTCCGTCATTAAGTTCGATTTCTATTTGAGAAATGTTGTGCTTGTGTTCGCAAGAAGCCTTTACATAAAATTCAACCGAATAGTTTATAAAATCAATGATGAATTTCATCCCAATCATAGGATAAATCCACAATAGATGATAAAAAGGCGTTTTGTAAATTCCCGAAGGGAAAAAGGAATGTCTATCTCTTATTCCCCAACATTCTTCATAACTCAAAGAATTCCTTGCCAATATGCCAAATCTATCTTCAGGAAAATCTTCTTTTTGGGGTGGTATATATTTCCAATTTTTCCAAGCTGTTTCAATAATCAATTCAGGCAATTCTTTTATCAAACGCTGGTTTCCTATACCTGAAAGACAACTTTCAATTACATTTTCGTAAAAAGAATTTGATCTCCAAGATTCCCGATTTTCTTTCTTGGTAAATGCTCTTGCAATAAGTTGTTTAATTTCTTCCTTTGAAATTGAAGCCAAGTCAAATAAAATTGAAATCAAGTTTGATGATTTACCTTTGGCATTTTCTTCTTGCCAAAATTCTTTTTCTTCTTCAACTTCTTTCAAATAGGTTAGGACAATAGATTTGGCCGCCTCTAATTCTGCGTTTTCAATTTTTTTGTATTGAAAAAGTAATCGGTAATACCAATTAGTGAGAAAATTGAGTATTGTAAGTTTTATTGATTCTAATTGAGTATTGTTCTTTTGAATAAAAAACAATGCTTCTTTCCAACCCGAACCAATCGGCAAAAGCAAATTGCTGTTGTTCGTTTTTTGGTCGCTTTCTTTGCAGCAAGTTTTTATGATATGCAAACATCTATTGAAGAAAACAGAATTGTCTTCAAGAAGTTCTTTTTCAAAAGAAGTAAAAAATGAATTACTGTTTTCTGACTTAAATACAGCTACCAACAATTCATCTGCCCAATATTTTTCAATAGTTTGGTCAGCAATTGTTACCTTGATCAGTTCATTTATTTTACCGTTGTTGTCAATTAAATAGTCTTCCACCCAAAGACGAAATGCTCGTCTGATAGCCGGCTCGTTTCCTAAATTGTTGAAAAAATCTTTTGGATTTGGAAAGTCTTCAAACTTTGAAGAAACATATTTTACTAATGCCCAATCTTCTAAAATATCGTGAGTAGGGGAATACTTCCTGTTGTTGTTTTCCTGAAATACAATTTCATCATTTTCTAAACAAGCTATTGCCTCTGCATCAGACTTATCGGGTTTAGTAAAGAGTTTCATTTCTCTTGCTCTCTTTACTGCAATTTCTTTAAAAGCTTCTTCACGTTTAATTGGAAGTCCATTTTTCGTGTTGGTAGAATCTACAACTAATGAGTTCCATAACTTGTCCTTAAATTCTGTCAGCGAAACATTAGTATAATCATCGTTTGTTTTACCGATTGCTAAGATTGAGAAATCCAGATATTTTGGACTTTGCAACAACTTGTTGACTTTGTCGTTTTTTAGAACACTATTTAACTGCGGAAACTTTTCAGCTACAAGTTTTAATTCTTCTTCATTAAGCGTTGGAATGTCAATTATACATATATTGTCTTTGTCAACACCAAATTTTAATGTAATTAAATCAATCGCATATTTCCGTGACGAAGCAATTAATTTAATTTCTGGATGCTCTTTAAGTAACGCTAATAACTGTTTAAAGGCACATTCGGGGCCTGCTTCCAATAGCTTTTCCAAGCTATCAACGAAAATAATTTTTTCAGGAATGAGGGAGATACATGAGAAAATATCTTGTATCGTTTCATTTACCCCTTGACTTGAGAAAACATTGGCGAGCGTAGATTCATTGAATTGGTCTGCTCTGAAAACAAACACACTTGCATTAGGATAATCTTTTTCAAGGATCTCTTTGATTTCAGCTGATTTCCCAACTCCAGGTTTTCCTGTCACAATCGTTAGTTGGGAATTACTTAGACCTACTAAAATTTTTTCTCTTAATTCTGATCGTTGTAAATGAAATTTGTTTTCTCCTTTTCCAATATAAGTTTTTATTGGTCGTAAAATCTCATTGCTGTCTGATTTAAGTTTTTCAACGGCTTTGAAGTATGGAGTTAAATGTGTGTTATCAAAATGCTGAAAGAAATCTTTATCTTTAATACTTTCAAGTGTTGCACTTCCACCATTTGGATTAAGCGTAGCAACATAAGCAAAAATACTGTCCCAAATTTCTTTTTCGGTTGTTGCCGTTTTTTTGTTTTTACTGAGCTTAATCAGATTGAGAAAATATGTTTTATCAATACTCCCTTCGTTTAGGAAATCATATTCCAAAATATCAACACATTTCAAAAACTCCCAAAGTTCTTTATCTGTCAAATATGTATTTGTATTCGCTTCTTTTAGCACCTCACGAAAAACATCTAATCGGTCTTTCTTTCCTTTTATCCTGTTTACTTCGGTAATAAAATCTGCTTCTGTTGCGTGATTTTTTGCCCAATTAAAAAGCGATTTAAGATGATTTCTTTCATCTTTAGTTAAACCATTCTTTACTATAATAAGTTTATCTTTTGATTTGTCAAAAATTGAAGTATTATTATAGTCTTTCCAAAAAGCATTAATTACATCTTTGAATATTTCATTACCAACAGTAAATGATATGTCGTGTTTTACCTGAATTAATATACGATGTTCACCACTTGCTGATTTTGCTGTAACCATAAAATCATCAGTTTCATAGCCTCTATTAGTTACTTGTAGTGCAACCTCCGATAATTCACCAGAATCAAGACATGGAGCATTACCATGAATGATAAGAGTTGTAAGAAACGCCGTTTGAACGAGTTGTTCAAAGTTTGTCCCACCTCCTCCTTTTTGAAATACACTTCCCTTTTGTGACATATTAATTTATTCCTTTAGTATCCTCCCCATTTTAGACAACAGGTTGGTGTTTATTTTACTGTTACAAACCTACTTTTTTCCTTTCTATAACATAGTTATTTGCTGTTGCTATGTAGTTGCTACTATCCATATTATATGCTACCAATTATTTTTAATACTTTGGCAGGGTAGTTTAAAGTTGTAGAACTTTATATTCCTCCCAATACCTTATGAAAAAGTCGAGAAAATAAACCCGTCAGGGCGAGAGTTATTGACCACCCAGTAAGGCAAAAATAGTTTGCTCCCCTAAAAATATGATTTCGGACTAGGTGCCTAAATTACAAGGTTCTGCGATTAGATGCAGGTCGTATAGAACACTCACTATTTCAGTTGCAAAAGTAACACTTTGTGTGGAAAAGTGAGCGTTCTTTCGTGTTTTTCTTCTTTGGCGATGAAAGAAAAAGCGATTACAGCCGTTGTGAGCGGTTGCGATGAATGAATTGTTGCCACTTCTGCTCACACCAATCTGGGACGGACAGACCATTGATGGTGAGGACAGGCTGACGCTTCTCATTGGTCGTTATACGGAGTTCGGCATTCTCTTCTGTGAAGTTACGTTTGTACATTCCTGAATATACATCGACAGTACCATGTACCGCTACCTGCTTTTGGTGCATTCTGACAAAGGTGTCGTCATCAACGCCCATCTTGCGGAGCATCAGACGGATATTGAGCAAAAGGTAGAAACTGTGGAAGAAACGCCGAATAAAACTCCACTCCTCCTCATACGTCTTGATTTCCTTTTGCTGTCCAGCTATGGTCTTGTCTTTGACTGCAACGGTATCTTGCAGGAGTATAACCTCCTTACGGATTTCAGCTTTCTCCTTTTCTGCAAGGAACTTCTGATGCTCCATCTTCCTTTCCAACTCTCCGATACGCTTCTCCGCCTTGTCAAGTTCCGTATTACCAAAGAGCGAGTAGAGCGTATCCTTTATCCGAAGTTTTCCTGCCTTCTTCTCCAAATCCCTTACCTTTTCGATGAGTTCGGCTTCTTCGGCTTGTTTCTGTTCCGTCTCCTTGAGTATCTCCTTATAATACTCCATATTGGAGCGGTGCTTGGCTTCCGATCCGTATATACCTCTCTCCAATCTGAAAGGTTTCATCTGTTCTGCGTATGTGGTTTGGTATTCCTCCAATTTCTTCGGGGTAAGCACATCATCAGCACAGAGCCGTACCTTGTCTTTCTTTGTCTTGTACTTCCGTTTGCCGTTTTCGGCTTCCGTCTTGGCTTTCCGTCTTTCTCCTTGCACGATGGGTACTATCGTAGCATGGATATGCGGTGTATCCTCGTCTGCGTGTAGTGTGGCTGCCACTACATTTTCCTTACCAAAGGTGGAGTAAAGCCACTGCATCGTGCTGTCGCACCATTCTCCCAAACGCCCCTCGCTTTCAATTCGGAGCATATCCTCGTGCGAGCCAGAAAGGATAAATCGCAAAGCCTTGACTTGGTTGTCTGCCACCTTTCGATAGATGTTTGCCGTGGCAATGCGGTGTTCTATAGCTTCCGTGCGGTTGGTGACATCTGCGGGGAATAGCACCAACTCACGGTTGAGGTGCGTGCGGGTGGCATCGACATTGTTCGGCACGAATGTACGCTCGATGTGGGCGGTCATTGCCGAATCGTTGCCCCGAGCCTTGTCTATGTGTAATACTGCGTAGCCCATAAATTGAATATTGCTTTAAGGGGTATCCAAAGGGGCGGAGTCCCTTGGCTCAGGAGTTTTTTTTCAGCGGTAACGGAGTGGAGCGTGAAGAAAATGCCCTAATGAGCTATGGCATTTCTTCTAAATGCCGCTCCGCCCTGTCCGAAGTCTGCCTTTACGGTAATTGCATTCTCTGAATGCGCAGAGGGCTTTGTTTCTAAGTTTCTTTTGAGGAAACTTGCAGTTGGGAAAACTGCTATCGCTCTCGAAACAAAGCCGTCTGTCTGCTTTTGTTCTCTTTTAGTCCCTAAGGATACCCGATTGATTTTTGGTTTTGATTGCACTCTTTTGCCTTATCTGCGAAATCCCCGTTTGACAATCGATTGAGGTTTCTTCTGTCTCTGTTCCATCGCTTTCTGGCGAGAAACGTGGTACTCGTTAAGGTCTTTATATCCGCCATAATGTCGGCTCATATCTTCTACGCTCATTCCTGCCGATTGAACAACCTGCAAGGCTTGCCGTCCTGCTTCATCGTTGTCAAGAAACGCACGGACGTGTGCAATACGATGCTCACGGAGAAATGCAACGGCTCTATGGATATTGCTTACGGAGTTCAGCACAAGGCAGGGAGCGATTTCTTTCCCTTTCATCGTGAGATAGGAAAGGAAGTCCATAAAGCCCTCGAAGATGCAGTGAGGGACGTTGTTCGCTTCTCCTGCAATCACGGAAATATCCTTTGGAGCGATTGTTCCCTTAAACGTCTTGTCGTCCCGAAGTTCATACCCTCCTGATCGGTTGGAAAATCCTATGGCGGTGTAAGTTCTTCCTTCCACCTCATAGCATACGGAACGCAGATAGGGTTTGGTAAACGAAAGGTCTATCTTGCGTTCCTCCTGTAAATAGTGTTGCAGGTGTGGGGGCAACTCCTCGCTGATACCAAGAATATGTCTTGCGCTCGGGGACAGTGCAGCGACTTTTTCCTTTGGAGGAGTTGCACTATGAAAGGAAAGGTTATTCCCTGCCAAAAGGTACATTGATTTGTGAGCATCGCACCCTTGCAACAACATCACGAGGTCTATGATGCTACCACCTTTTCCCAAGCCGAAATCGTACTAGAGGTTGCGTGTAAAATCCACTTTCATACTGGCGTTATGGTCTTCCCGATAAGGTGCGTTGTAAAGGGCATAACTGCCGTATTCCTTGACGGGCTGTATGCCACAGGCATGAAGATAGTCCACTATGGGTATGTTCTTGATGTTTTGTAAATTGTAATATTCGCTGTTCATTGTTGTTATCGTTGGATTTGGATTGTTCGATATTTTATTGTTCGCTCTGTTTTCTCTTTTTGGAATTTTCCCCTTTTTATCTTACTACCCTTCTACAGTCGGATAAGTAATTGACAGTGAAAGAGAAAAGTGTAACGCTTCATTCGGTTTTATCTTTCTACACCTCCTTTCTACACCTCCCTCATTCATACTATCGTAGAAGCGTAGAAAGATGGTAGTAAGCTGTGTCGCAAGATGAATACCCCTTGCAATCCTTTTTCTTTCACCGTATTATCCTTGTTTGTAGTAATGTAGTAAGGAGAATAGGAAAGAAAAGAGAAAGGAGTATAACAAAGGGATTGGTAATAACTGAATGCTATGGAGGTTGCTCGGGAAAAATCTTGCGGACGGCATACACATATACGGGATTGCCATTTACCCTGCGGCATTCTCTCGCATAGCTTGCCTTTCGCAGGGCTTCGCCCATCCGTTTGGGTGAGAGCTGCTGTCTGGTATAGCAGGAGAGATAACCCACGATTTCCGAATTGGTCATATAGAAACGCTTGGCGGCTTTCTCGGCTTCCGTGGGAAAGGTGAAGTAACGGAGCAACAGTTCCATTTCTGCCGTATAGACTTGGAATGCCTCGCTGTTTCGGTGCAGTTCGGCAATCTCCTCATCATTGAACCAATAGCGAAATCCGTCTTTCAGCAATGCTTTGGCTTCGCCATACACGGCATCCATCGGGATTGTCTTGGCTCGGCCTATATCTATTCCCAACACCTCAAGGGGGAGGAAACGTCTGCTCCCTGTCGGGTCGGTGAGGAAGTCATTACCATTGACCGATGCCACGAAACTTGCCAAGTGCGGTCGCTCTTCGATGTGTTTCTCATAAGGCATACGGTACTTCACCTGTGGGCAGGTAATCAGGTTCTTCAGTTCGTTCTCGTCTCGTTTGTTGAGGGCTTTGAGCTGGTCATCAATATTGATGATGAGGTTTTGACCGATAAGGCTCAGCACATCCTTTTCCTGCGGATATATCTTTCCCGTATATTGATAGTCTGACAGTGCAGGTGGGCAGAGCAGGTCAAGAAATGTGGTTTTGAATTTCCCTTGCTCACCTGTCAGTACAAGGCAGGTGTGGTTACGGCACTGCCTGTCGTCCATCGCATTGGCGACCACTGCAACCAGCCACTTGGTGAGGTATTCCCTCCATTTCTCTGGACTGGCTACGCTCACGCAGTCGGCAAGTGCGGTAATTGCTCCTTTCTTGGCTTCTTCCATTATCGGTAAACTGTGGAAATAAGCCTGCACAGGGTTGATGCGTGGGGAGAAATCACTTTCGATGATGCTGTACAGGTTCTCTGGCGAGGTCTGTACATTGATTTCCTTGTCCAAGGCTCTTTTGAGGGTATTGATGCGGTAGCGGTCTATTGCCACATAGTCCCCGGTTTCTCGCGGACGGTACTCTGCCCGGTTTAACACGGTGTTGTAACGGAGCTCGTACCGAGCCGAAAGGAACTCCTCTATTTGGGTATTCCTTGAAGTGTTGTCGTTGTTTTCTCTTTTCATTGTGTGTATTGCTTTCTATTACTTGTTTTTGATGTTTGGCACGTTTTCGAATGCCAAAGCCAAGTTAGGCAGCCTTTTTTGCAGAGCCAAAGGTTGCGGTGTTCTTGCATCAGACTACATCACTTTTCTCTGTTACGACATAATAAAAAAGGTTCATCCGACATTTGGAGTGATGCGGCAATCATGTAGCGCATATAACCTTAACCCAAAGAACCTTTCGTCCCTAAAACCATAAGCCACTCTCTTCATGACCTTTATCTTGTTGTTTATCCCCTCTACTTTTCCTGTCGATATGGGGCAGTCATACCATGCTAGAATACCGGTTCTGTAAGCCATGATCGTGTCGGCCATTTTCATCAACTGTGGCACTTTGCTCTCTCGCGCCTGTTTTACCCAATCGAGCATGACCTTTTCTGCTGCTTGCTTATTGGGCTGTGTCCATATCTCTCTGAGTTGCTCTTTGAGATAGTATGCCTGTGAGAGAGGTTTGTTCATATCCAAAGCATTATCAAGCCTTGTTCGATACTCCTTGTCAAAGATGTCAGCTCCATTGCGCAGCAGGTAACGCGTCCCCTTCAAGACCTTGCGCTTGTTGATGTCCTTTTCCATGTTGTATTGCACCCTGCGTATATCGTCCAACTTCTCATTCATCAGTTTGACCACATGGAAATGGTCGAAGACATGCACCGCATTCGGGCAGTTTTCATGTACCGAAGAGATGAAAGCGGCAGAGAGGTCAGTGGCAATATACCTGATGTCGATCTTTTTTCTTCTGATTCTTTTCCAAAATCCAGCCAAAGCATCGGCTGCCTTGCCCTGACCCACGTAGAGAATTCGACCGCTCTTGAGGTCAACCACGATCGTTTTGTACACATGTCCTTTTCGGACGGCAAACTCGTCTATGCCTATGCTATCGACTCCCTTAAGGGAGGGCGGAGCATAACGATATTCAAGATGATGAGTGTGAATCGCCTTGATTGTGTCCCACGATACACCCAAGAGATGGGCTGCATCTTTGAGTGTCATCCCCTTCAAGAGGTCAACCACATATCTTGCAAAGCGACGAGTGTAACTGTGACTGCCGATGGCAAAAGGTATCCGTTCCTGGCAATCATAGTCACAATCCGCACACTTACATTTGTAACGGCGGACTTTCATTCGCAGAATTACTTTTTTGCCGCCAATCGGAAGGCCAACAAAGTCACGAATGCGAAAACCATTCTTGACCAAATGGGGATACCCGCACTTAGGACAGCATTTCGGTGCTCGTTTACTTTCAATATGTAAGATAATTGTATTACCTTTGTATTCCTCACGCAGGCACTTGTGGTGATATAATCCCCAAGCATGATATAGAAAACTGCTGTTCATAATTGTACATTTGTTGGTGATAATTCAAATATACAATTTGTTCAGCGGTTTTCTTCTTTTTAGAACCCCATCACTCCAAATGTCGGATGAGCCATAAAAAAGCCCCTTTTCGCTCCTAAAACGGAGGAAAAAGGGGCAAAATGAGTGTGCGGATTGCACGATGGGAGACTGTGCGGTCTGCAACCGTTCGCAGGGCTTCGCACTATCCAAAAGAACCAGATGACTTTTCGGGTGGTGCAGGAAGATTTGAAAAGGAATAAACAAGGAAGTTTAGAGGTACGAACTTCCTGCAACATCCCTCTTTTTCCCTGCTTATCCCAACCCTTTCAAAAGTCGAAAACTCCTGCTTACTTTTGCGCCAGAAATCAATAATTACGCAAATAAAACAACAACGAAAAAATGAGATTTACAGCTATTGACACCTCCGCTTGGGAGGAACTGAAAGAGAGCATCGTGGAGCTGACCGACTGCTTCAATGAGCATTTTACCTTACCTGCCGAACTGCCCGATCTCCTGCACAATGGAGACGTGTGCCGAATACTGAACATCAGCAAGCGGACGCTCCAGCACTATCGGGACACCTCCGTGTTACCCTTCATACAAATCGGGCATAAATGCTATTACAAACGTGAGGACGTAGAGACACTCCTCGCCAAGTCAGACCCTCATAAATAAAATGAACTATGGAATACGAAACCATCAGCAAAGAAACACCCGAGATGAAACAGCTCATCTCGGGTATCAAAAACCTAACGAAGCGTGTGCGAACAACGGCACAGACACACCGTCCTCTATTTGAGGGTGAGCTTTATCTCACAGGGCGAGAGGTCTGCGAAAGGCTCTTCCTTTCTCCCCGCACCTTACAGGACTATCGGGACAAGGGTATTCTACCATACACACAGATAGCAGGAAAGCTACTCTATCGTATGTCTGACCTACAACGGGTTTTGAAGGAGAATTATCGAAGATAAAGCTTTTGCAAGAGGTGTTTCCTTGTCATTTGGTAGCCATACAGAATGAACTTATTGAAAAAAGATACCGAGCAATATCTCAATTGCTCGATATTTTTTCTGATTACTCGGCATCCTTTCGCAATAAATTGATTACATTTGCGTTATTAGTATTAGAAGTGTCTTCCATGGGCAAAAACCTCCGACCTTGGGAGATAGAACAAAGGAGGCGTACTTTTGAATTATGGCAAAAAAGAGAAGTAGAAAACTTTGGTCTGTGAAAGAAGAACTTCTTACAAAATCAAGAGAAGCCATGCTTTGCGCCGTTCAAATCTTTAATAATCCAAATATCCATTTTAAATCAGAATGTTTCATAGTACTCTCTAATATAGCTTGGACGTATCTACTTCATGCATATTATCGTGAAAATAAAATTGAATATAGGTACTTCAGGCAGATAGGAAGAATTAGACGATTTGATAAAACTAAAAAGGGAGCACATAAATTTTGGGAACTTGAACGCTGTCTTAATGAAGACGCATGCCCTATTGATAAAGTATCAAAATCTAATTTAATGTTTTTAATCGGGTTGCGACATGAAGTTGAGCATCAGATGACAACAAAGATTGACGAATATTTGAGTGCAAGATTTCAGGCATGTTGCCTTAACTATAACACTTATATAAAAAAACTTTTTGGGGACAATTACGGGATTGACCAGTACCTATCTTTTTCTTTACAATTCTCTACTATAAAAGAAGAACATGCAAGTCAATTGAGAGAATTTACAGATTTGCCTTCAAACATATCTGCATATATCAATGATTTTGATAATAATCTTTCCGATGAAGACTACAATGATATAAAGTATTCATATCGTGTTTTATATGTCCCTAAATCGGTGAATAGAAAAGGACAAGCAGATAAAGTAATAGAATTTATTCCAGCCAATTCACCAGAAGCAGAAGGTTTAAATAAAGAATATATCTTGGTGAAGGAAAGAGAAAAAAGAAAGTATTTGCCAGGTGATGTTTGTAAGAAAATGCAAGAAAATGGATATCCAAAATTCAACTCTTACCAACACACGATGCTTTGGAAAGAAATGGATGCAAAAAATCCCCAAAAAGGGTTTGGAACTCAGGTGGCAAAAACATGGTATTGGTATGATAATTGGATTCAAATAGTTGAAAGTCACTGCAAAGAAAGTGGCGATAAATATAAATAACCACCTATATAATCTTTGAAATGCTCTCAAAAAGTTGAGTATAAAACCTTTGGGGCAATTTTAGTCCTATTACACTTATTTATATCACATGCATAACAATGGAAGTTGATAAAATATTGAATAAGATACTGCCAATAAAGCACGGATTTCAGCATATCCTTGACGGGGCTGATGAGATATTTTCGGCATACTCAAAGGAACTATGTTTTGAACTTTCACTCGAACTGTTCAGGCACGAAGCCTATCAAGCCCGAATGTTGGCAACAACTATATTGGGCAAATTGGCAACAGAAGATAATAACGCACTTTGTTTTCTGAAAGAGCAAGTAAGCATTGATGAAAATTGGCGTGTGCAGGAAATGCTTGCAAAGGCTTTTGATGAGATTTGCAAACATAGAGGATATGAAGTATCTTTGCCTCTCATTGAAGAATGGATAACAGACGATAAGCCAAATGTTATCCGTGCGGCAACGGAGGGATTGAGGATTTGGACAAGTCGCCCATACTTCAAGGAAAATCCATCGGTGGCTATTGCTCTAATCGCTAAGCACAAGACACACGAAAGCGAATATCTTCGAAAATCTGTTGGAAACGCTTTAAGGGATATAAGCAAGAAACATTCAGAATTGATCCGGCAGGAAATGCAGCAATGGGATTTATCCAATCCACGAGTTTTGTTCACTTACAAACTTGTCACGAAATTATTAAAGTAAAAAAGATATATCAATGAAACAGAAAGTTTTATTTATCTTATTGAATGAATACACAGATTGGGAAGGGGCATTTCTCTCCATGGCTCTTCATGTGGGTGTGATACCGGGAGGTGAAATCAAGTATGAAGTGCATACCGTTGCCCCGACATCAGATGCCGTCCGTTCCATCGGAGGTTTCAGAACATTGCCCGATTATTCTTTCGAGAATATGCCGAAAGATTATGCAGCCTTGGTACTTATCGGCGGCAACCGTTGGGATTCCCCCGAAGCAAAACTTGTCGTCCCATTGATTCAAGAGGCTTTGGATAAAGGGAAAATCGTAGGAGCGATATGTAACGGAGCTTCGTTTCTATGTTCGCACGGTTTCCTGAACAACGTAAAGCATACGGGCAACGGTCTCGACCAACTCAAAAAATGGGGTGCTACCGGTTACACTAATGCGAAGAATTATGTGGAAGCACAAGCTGTCAGTGACAAGAACATTGTTACGGCAAACGGTGTAGGACATTTGGAATTCACTCGTGAGATGCTTTTGTTATTGGAAGCAAACAGTCCCGAACAGATAGATGCTTGGTACGATTTCTACAAAAACGGATTTGTGAGATAACAAATAATTTCATATGGAAAAGAATTGGGAGAAGAACTTATCCGTATATATCAAAAGAACAATTAGTCCTGACGGCAGAGACACGTTTGAGTCCACGCAAGCATTGGGCGAACGGATGTTTGAATTTGCGAGTGTCAAGAATGGGGACAAAGTGTTGGATTTGGGTTGTGGCTGGGGAAAATCCCTGCAACCATTCGTTCCTAATTTTCTGTCCGCTCTCGGAATAGATACGAGCCAAGAGAATATTGCACAGGCAAAGGATGCTTATGAGCACTATGATAATGTTTCGTTTCAGTGTGGTAACATTCAAAATTTAGAACTGTCGGCGGAAAGCGTGGATTTAATCATTTCCTCGCTCGTTCTGCATCAAGTGGAATGGAATGCGCAGGAAAGACTGTTTGAAGCCGTGAAGCAGGTGCTGAAAGCAGATGGCGAAATGATAATGGCAGATGAAATCATCTTGTTCAATCCGGACGCATCTCCCGAAAAGTTCAATGAAGTCTATCGCTATCTGTTGGAACATACCACCCCGAAAGAAATGTATGAAAATCATATCAAACCATACCTGCAAGAGGGACATATCTATACTTGGCAGGACATGAAAGAGAACACTCCTCCCGAATATTGGTTCCACTCCATCGAAGATTTGAAAGCAACACTAAAGAAATCCCATTTGAAACTTGCGGAGGTTCAAGAAATAACCCCGTTTTTTGGTCTGCTGAAAATCAAACATCAATAATATCAAAAGAATGAAGCCGAGAAAGATATACGCATGCTGGATTTATGTAAGTGATTTGCAGAAGTCAAAGCAATTTTATCAGGACATGGGCTTTGAGGTCAAACTGACAAATGGAGATTGGATTGAATTCAATTTCGGGGAAACTTCATTCGCCATTCTTCAAAGACCAGCACATAAAGGTGATGTGATTGCCAGCAAAACAAGGATTATGTTTGAAACCGACGACATAGAACTTGTATATGAGGAATTAAAGAATAAAGGAGTAAAGACAATCGGAGAAATAAAAACAGAACCTTACGGCAAGTTGCTGACCTTTGAAGACCCTGACGGACATTGGTTGGAATTTTATCAAAAACTTCCTTGTGATGAATCAATTAAAATGAAACTACTGCCCAACAGTCTTATCTCTAAGTACATTCCATATGATTATACTGACTCCTACGTAAAAATCGTTTCATGCCAAGAACCGGTAACGGCAGAACAGTTTTTCGATATGGCATTTAACCAACCTTCGCATTGGGTAAAGATATTGTACCGATTAAGAAAATGTTTGGTAAGACCACTAAAACTTGATACCGATAGTGGCTTCTGCGATATGATATGCGAGAAAAAGACGAATGAGATAGTTTTCGGTAAAGCAGACAAACATCTCACTTTCCACACCTCTTTGCTATGCGGCAAATATTTCAATGGCAGGCAAGAACTTCGGATAACAACGGTAGTAAAGTATCACAATGCATTAGGAAGAATTTATTTTTTCTTTATTCGTCCGTTCCATATCGTTATTATAAAATCTCTATTGAAGAAGATTGCAAAAAGCATATAGACATTTTCAATAGGCAAAAGATACGGGATAATGGCTTTTTGTTACTTTTGAGCCGTCTCAACTCACCGTCAAAAGTAACGAGGTGTTTTTCATTGGGGTTTCTTTGCTCCTTTCTTTGTCCGCCCGAAGCTCACGAAAGAAAGGAGCGGTCGGCAAATCTGCCGACCGCTTTACTCCGTCAGCTCTTCTTGAACGGTTATCTGTCCCGTCCTTACTTCAGAATAAATCATCTTGTCTGATTTTATGCGGATTCCAGAGGAGAGGGAGTTGAGTTTCCATTTTCTTTTTACCTGCTTCTCGCATATCCGACCTTTTTTTGCGTCTTTCCGTCGGGTCGGTCGTTTTCGTTTCAGTGGCGTAAAAAGGTAGGGCTTAGGACAAACAAGGTTTTACGGCGAGAATACTACCTGCAATGAAATGGAAGTGTGGAGATTGTCGTCTAAACGGCTTGCCGCCTCGACCTTTTTTGTCCGTAAAAGCCCAGAACTACCTTTGCCGCTGACAACGAACAACCGATCCCGACATGATATATGGGCATAAGTAGAGGATTTGCAGACAGAGAAGCAGGGCGAAAACAGAAAACGCAGCCTTCGGAGACTACATTTATCATAAGAATAGAATACCCGGAAAACAAAAAGCAGCCCCAATGGACAGCTTTACGAAAATAACTCAGAGAAAATTCTTTTTTCTCACGATATACTCTTATCTTTGCAACAAACAAAGTGGTTCTTTGAAATGGCAAAACAAGGTAGAGTATAGAAGCTCGCTGGTTTCCTTATCGTTACCTCCCTTTATTGATAAACAATATAATCAGTTGATTATTTGACATTTATAGAATTGCCTATGCTTTGCCATGTGTGCGGTCAAGGGAATGGCAATCCCTGCTCTCAGTTGTAGGGCTTTCAGGAGGAAACGATAGGTTTCGTAACTGATAGTCGGCAAAAGCGTGTCCCGTTCATCCGAATGGTATGTATCAAGCAGAGTAACGGCTTGGGGTAGAAGTTTTACCCGACAAAGGGTATTAGTCTTTTGTCTTCTGAATTTAAGCCACATAGCCCCTGCATCATCCTGCACAAGATGTTCCTTGCGCAGATTCATCATATCGCAAAAGGCTGTGCCTGTGTAGCAAGGTGAACAGGAAAAGGTTACGGGCAAGTGTCAGTTCTGTTTTCTCCTCTTCTAATCGGACTTGCCTTATCCTGTCCAAAGAAGCCTTGTCTAAAGCTCTGGGCAGTTTACTCTCTCCTCTGTCTATCTTGACAAGGTCAAAGAGAGGACGGTCTATGATACCCTCGCGAAAAGCCAAACGGCATACTTTCTTGACCGCCAAAGCCATCTTGCGGTAATAACTCTGTGAATGACCATGTTTCCCCACGCTGTATTGATGCAAGCCGTTCAAGAAATCCTCGGTTAGTTGCCCAAAGGTAATGTCGACGGTATGGTATTGCTCCAGAATAAAGACTTGCAGATGCTTTCGGAGCATATAATACATTGAGTGCCAACGTGCCGTAATTTCCACACCAACCAATTGCTTCTCGTCTTCCACCATTTGGTCGTAGCGTTGCAAGAACGTAGTGCGGTTCTGCATTGAACCCTGAAACTGTTCCTTGATGTCTTTTGCAGAGAACTCTATACCTCTATCGCAAAGCGTTTGGTACGCTCGTTGTACAGAGAGCAGCAGTTGTTCCAACTTCGCATTGGTTGCCACTGCTTCACGGCTCTTGCCATTCAAACGGCTCTCTCGCACATTCCACAACTTGGGATTACACGAAAACTTACTGCTGAATTGAGCCATCGTGCGATTGTAGGTTATCCGTCCCATAATCGGAGCCTGCCCCGACTTGTCCAAACCGCTCTTTTTGAGGTAGAGCAAAACCTTCATTTTCTCTTTTTGCATACGCTTCTGTTTTTGTGGGCAAAGTTACCCGTTTTTGAAGCGTTTTCGGTTATGCAAAATGTTGTGAGTCAGTGCATAAACACCATAATATCAAAAATCGACACCACTGTACAAACTGCTTATCGTTACCTCATTTTATTCACACACATTTGGCTAACGATTTGGTAACGTATCTTCTGCACAAATCCACATTTTCTGCACTTTCACCATCAAAGCAGCACACGGCAATAATCCGTATTTCTCACACATTCTCAACCACTTACCATCAATCTACATAAATCAACCTTTTTCTTGCATTTGCCCGCTAAAATGTGTACTTTTGCCCATATTGTGATGATTTTTTTTGTGGTAGAATAAAATTACACAATTAGGGCTGAAATCGTGTTGAATTCAGCCCTTTATTTTAATTACAAAAAACTTTTATCGGACAGCAATATAAAAAGATACAACTGCATCAGAAAACCATGATTTCTAACCTTCACGTTCAAAATCCTTAGGCAAAACTCCAAATTGTTTGTAAAAGCACTTAGAAAAATACGAAGATGAACTAAAACCTACAATAAAAGCTATCTCATTAATCCGATATTCCTTTTCTCTCAAAAGCTCTGCTGCTTTTTTAAGGCGAATCAAACGTATAAAATCATTAGGAGTCAATTCAGAAACATTCTTTAATTTTCTATACAAAGTAGCACGGCTCATATTCATCATTACAGCCAAAGAATCTACATCAAGATCAACCTCATCCAATCTGGAATGAATGATCTCTACAAGCTTATTCAGAAATTCTTCATCTGCCTTAGAATGTGCAATCACCTCTATTTTAGTTTCTGGTGATTTCTTATAAGCATCCTGAATCTTCTTTCTGTTAATTAACAGATTCTCAATACGGGCATACAGATAATCAACTGAATAAGGCTTTGCAATATATTCATCTGCTCCAATTTTCAATCCATCCAGTTGCACCTGTAAGCCAGTCTTAGCAGTCAGCAGAATAACTGGTATATGACTATACCGCAAGTCTTCTTTCACACTTTTACACAAAGACATTCCATCCATAACAGGCATCATCACATCACTAATAATCAAATCTACAGTATTTTTTGCCAGCACATCCAATGCTTCTTGTCCATTTCCTACATTAATTACACGATATTTACGTTCAAGCTGACGAGCCAGGAATGACTGGAATTCCTCATTATCTTCAACAGATAAAATAACTCTCTTGCTTCTCTCATCCTCCAAATCCATATCCGAATGAGATTCAGGCCCTGTTTCATCCAGCTGTTCTTCATCGAGCAAAACCAATACATTCTTCTGTTTACGAGGCAATATTATTACAAAAGTAACATCATACATTTCCGTATCGATAAAAATAGTCCCATGATGTGTCTCTACCAGAGTTCTTGCAAAAGAAAGTCCAATACCAGTACCTAATGAACCTTCGTCCAACTTAAAGAACGGAACAAAGACCTGCTCAGCCAATTCCTTGGGTATCTTATCTCCATCGTTCGTAACTCTTAATGTAAACGTATCATCCTGTTCTTCTAAAAGTACATTGATAAAAGTAGCAGCATGTTTCAGTGCATTATTAAAGATATTACTCATTATCTTTGTGAAGACCTCTACGTCTACATCAGCAATAACTCCATCGGTCGGGTAACATTCTTTGAAAATGATATTCTGCACATTTACTGCAGGAGCAAATCTTTTTACAGTATCCCTCACAATCTCAGTAATATTAGCATGAACAAAATTCAATTGCAATCCCTTAGACTCTGTTTTTCTGAAATCTAGAAGTTCATTAACCAACTTAAGCAAGCGATTGGTATTCCGCTGAATTATAGTAAGATTCTCATAGCATCCATCAGTTTCATCAATGTTTTTCATCACCTCATCTAAAGGTGCTTTTATCAAACTTAAAGGAGTACGTATTTCATGAGTCACATTAGTAAAAAAACTAATCTTTGCATCATAAAGCTCTGTTTCCTTTTTTCGTTCCAATAATTCAATTGCTTTACGATTTTTCTGCTGCATACGGTTTGTATACTCCTTAACTATTGCATACAATATTAAAACACCCAATATACAATATAATATATAAGCCCATACGCTCAAATAGAAAGGAGGTAAAACAACAATCTTTATGGTAGACATACATTCTTTCCAAGAACTCTCTGTATTTATCGCTCTCACATAGAAAGTATATTGCCCAGGTAGCAAATTAGAATACATTACGCTATATGACTGAGGTGCATCAATCCAGTCTTTGTCCCATCCATCCAGTTTATAAGCATATTGTGTGTCAGGCTGAGGCGCATAGTTCAAAGCTGCAAATCCTATACTGAACACAGACTGATTATAAGGAATACGTAATTGGGATGTATATGCAATAGACTGTTTCAGAACACCTTCTTCTGCAACAGGTACCTCTATATTATTCAACTGAAAGCTATTGAAAACCAAATGAGGAGGTTCATGCGAAGGAAGTAAATTGTTGGGGTAAAATGAAACAAGTCCTTTCACACCTCCAAAATAAATTTTTCCAGTACTACTTAAGAGACCTGATTTATAATTGAACTGATCACCCAATAAACCATCAAAGTGCGTATAAGACCTAATTTTATCTGTTGACGGATCCAAACAAAAGAGACCTTTATTGGTAGCCCCCCATATACAACCGTTCATATCCTCCAGTATTTTGTAAACAACTCCATTAGGCAACCCATTTTTTTCACTATAATATTTAGTGAAAATATTCCTTGATTTATCATAACATACAAGTCCTGCACCTTCTGTCCCCATCCATATTCGATGTTCTTTATCTTCCAGTAAACAAACAATCATCCGTCCGCGGATTGTCTCACTCTCAACAACAATCGGGAAATGTTGCCACAAGTTATGATCCTTATCATATCTAAACACACCCTGTCCTAATGTTGCAAACCATAACATCCCGTCTGTATCTTCTATGATATCGTTAACTTGAGAATTAATATTCTTATCCTGGATCTGTTCAAATCCATCCATTGATGGGATGTATTGAAACAGACCATTCACAGTGCCAATCCACATATTTGCCTTACTATCCTTATAGATAGCATAAATATTATCATTATTCAAGCTATTTTTCAAAGAAGTACTCCGATAGTTCTTCATTTTACCAGTTTTAGGTTCAAATGTGTACAATCCTTTAGAGAAAGTTCCAATCCACAGTTTTCCATTTTGATTATCAAAACATAAGGCATGAACATTGTTAGCTGGTATAAAGTCCTTAGTAAACTTTTTCTGCAAAGGATTAAAACAATTCAAGCCCCCATCTTCTGTCGCAATCCATATATTGTTATCACTATCCTCGCAGAGTTCACTAATACTTTTCCCACCCAATGAATTTTCTTTTCCTATCATTGGATAATATTTTTCAAAATGTGAATATGATTCTGCAAAATAACACACTCCACCAAAAAAGGTACCAATCCACATACCTCCTTCCCTATCTTGATATATTGAATGAATAGCATTATCTGGTATTGAATAAGGATCGTTAAACTCATGTTGCAGATGAATCAAGCTTTGATCACTTAATGAGTATATATACATACCGGTTTCTGTCCCAAGCCATATACTATTTTTTTTATCAGTATACATGTAACGCACGAATAAAGAATGACCTTTATCATCTTTAGGAAGAAAAGCAGATAGAGTCTCCTCATGCAAAAGCATAGCCACGACACCATGCTTAACAGTACCTAACAGCAATAAATTTGAATCTAATAATAACATACAGTTCACATCATTACCAGAAACATTATCCTCTGTTTTATCAATAATAAACTGTTTTACATTACCAGTAGAAGGCTCTAATCTAAGAACTCCCTGCCTGTAAGTAGCTATCCAAAGGAATCCATTATCATCAAAGCACAACTGTCTTATCATTCCTTTTCCACGACCCAGGTATTTATCCAACGAATAAAAAATCTGTTTTTTATCTAAAGTAACACAAACAATACCTTCATCTGATAATGACATCCACATATTTCCTTTTCTATCTTTCACAATTGAACGAACAATGCCCATTCTGCCTTCTTCTCCAAAATCCAATTGGGTAAATTTTTCTAGAACAGGATCATAAATAGCAACACCATTATCCGTTCCAATCCATAAAAGACTATCATTCCCCTCCGCCAATGAAAAAATAGCATCACTTTTAAGACTATATTCACTAAATAAGTCTTTTTTATATACTCTAAACGAATTACCATCATACCGGTTTAATCCATCTTGTGTCCCAAACCACATAAAACCTTGTCTATCTTGTAGAATGGCATAAATCATATTTTGAGATAAACCATCTTCTACTCCCAAAGTCTTAAAATAAAAACTTGACTGTGCCGCAAAAATAGGCCCCCCCCCATATATAAAAATTAATAATAAAATAAAAAGCCTATGCATATCTTTTGTATCTTTTTTATTCAAAGGTAATGCTTTAACTAAAAAATCAAACTTAAACTCATATTATTCTCCACCATTAGGTAACAAAATGAGTTGATTTTATCATTTTATGATACTCTATTATAAAATCATATTTTCTTTACGGTGTATTTTTGTATTAAAAATTAAAACAATCAAATACCATGAAACATTTCTTTTTGACATTTATCTATCTTACATGGCTACTTATTCCATCAAATGGAAACAATCAGGTTATTTCTATTGAATCACTTTTACAAGAAATAATAAACAGAGACAAGCTTCCACAATATCCAGAACCTTTTTATGTAAACAAACAGTTCAGCAGCTACGACCGTGCAACTGTTGATCCTAGCGAAAAAAGTTGGTTCGCAAACTGGGACCGTTCCATGTTTATTCGTATAGATAACATATAAGGTCGAAAAGAATATGTGATGATGGACACCGAAGGACCAGGAGCAATAGTGCGATTTTGGATGACTTTTGCCGATCCCGATTGCGGTAAAGGAATATTGCGTATTTACATAGATAATAACGTAAAACCAGCAATTGAAGGTAGCGCATTAGATGTACTTAGCGGTGGGCAGTTAGTTGGTGCTCCTCTATCTACATCAGTTTCCGATTTAACATCCTACGCTATGCGAGGACATAATCTATACTTCCCTATCCCTTACAAGAAAAGGTGTAAAGTAACTTATGAAAGTAGTAATATTAAAGATTTCGGAGCAAAGACCGGCGAAGAAGCCGTATACTATAACATAAACTACAGAACCTACGAAAATGGAACCAAAATAAATTCCTTCTCAAAATATGAGTTGCAGAAGTGCCAGTCAATATTGGCCAATGTTCAAAAAAAACTACAACAACGCACAGTAATTTTCCCTAATAATACCAACAAAACAGCACTAAAGGCAACACTCGCTCCTAAGCAAACTATATCTAAGAAAATTAAAGGGAATAACAGCGCCATCCGTAAAATAAGTTTTAAAATTAACGGAACAAACAAAGAGCAAGCTCTTAGAAGTACAATTCTATCCATAAGTTTCGACGGCTACAAAACAGTAGAATGTCCTATAGGAGATTTTTTTGGAACCGGTTATCAAGTACGTCCTTCCAATACATGGTATACACATGTCGATGCTGAAGGAAATTTATCTTGTTACTGGATTATGCCTTATAAAAGCGAGTGTATTTTATCACTTGAAAATAGGAGCAATTATATCGTCAATATTACAAACAGTGAAATAATTACAGCTCCATATAATTGGGACAAAAATACAATGTATTTCGGTTCTTCATGGCGTCAATACACAAATCTATCCACTGGAGAATTTAAAAACAATGAAGGAGACGGCTATCCTTTCGATATAAATTATGTGACTCTTCAAGGAAAAGGGGGTTACGTGGGAGACGGAATTACCCTATTCAATACCCGGGATGCATGGTGGGGGGAAGGAGATGAAAAAGTATACGTAGACGGCGAAAAATTTCCATCACATATTGGGACAGGTACTGAAGATTATTACGGATATGCCTGGTGTCGTCCAGAACGATTTTCAAATCATCCATTTATTGCCCAACCAGATGGCAGTGGAAATTTTCACCCAGGATATACCGTAAATCTACGTTTCCGCAGTCTTGATGCCATCCCATTTAAGAAATCTATTAAATTTGATATGGAAATGTGGCATTGGGTAAATGCTGTCATCAACTTTGCTCCAGTTACCTACTGGTACATAGCTCCTGAAAATGCAATGCAATCTCCTTCCAGACTAGAAGAAGCCATTAAACCTGTCGTAACTGAATTAGAACAGATGCCGCAAACAGCCAAATGGTACAAAGGTAACACACATACCCATAGTACATACTCTGACGGTGATACTTCTGCTCTAGAGGCTATAGAATGGTATCAGTCTAACAACTACAATTTTTTATTTGTAACAGATCATAACTATCCTCTACAACCAGACAGTATATATGAAAATTATTATAACCACTTCATAACCATTCCCGGAAATGAAGTGAGCGACATACGTGCCATACATTCCAGTGCATTAAATACAAAGTGTTACATTCCATATGTAGCCGGTTATAAAAATAAAATAAAAAACAACGAGTTGCAAACATCTATACTAGATCCATTACCTCAAACAACAGCTGATATAGTAGAATTCCACGCCACCCAGATATTAAGGAAAGGAGGCTTACCTATACTCAATCATCCAAACTTTCAATCTGGAGTCTATGCCAAAGATATAATTCCGATAAAGAAATTAAAACACATGGAAATTTACAATGGACACCCTGATGTTTACAACGACGGGAACGAGAAGCACGCGCCAGTTGAAGTCAAATGGGATTCTGTATTGACCCACAAGCACCTTATATATGGCATAGCCTCAGACGATGCACACCATTTCCAAAAATTCGGTAAAGACAAAGCAAATCCTGGTAGGGGTTGGATTATGGTAAATGCTAAGGATCTGAGTGCAGACAATATCATACAAGGTATTCGTCGTGGCGAGTTTTATACAACAACAGGAGTAATTTTGTCTGAATATATCTATAATAAAGAAGAAAAAAGTCTGTTAGTTACTGTGGATCCTAATAAAACTGCATGTGAAATACATGTCCCTAAAGAAACATTGACATTCAAAATTCAATTCATTGGTTACAACGGTATTGTTCTATACGAAACAACAGGACTTCAGGCAATGTATACTGGTCAAAAATCTGACAAATACATTCGCGTAAAAGTTACATGTCAAGCCAATGACAAATGTTATACAGCCTGGGGACAACCCATTGAAATAGAAAAAGATTTCTTTAATAACTAATATCACGATATGAAAAAGATAAAGTATATAGCCACATTAGTGCTACTAACCATATGTATTTCGCTAATACAAGCACAGAGCTTAACTCGTATTGATATAAGTTCATCAGAGCAGAAAGGTATAAAAATTGACTATTTTAATGGACTCCAACAACCTGGCTATCCTTTACCTCTTATTTCGTTCCGTTTGAATAAAACACTGAAGACATCTCTAGACGGGAAAAGGATTTCAGACAACGAGACATTAGTTGATGGAAAAGTTAATATATCTTTTTCCAAACCAGAATCCTTACAAGAAGGAGGGTTCACTCTGAACGTAACATTACAGAACACTTCCAAAGACACCTTGAAAATTGGTAATATTGTACCTTTTGGGGAATCAGACAAACATGTATATCTCACAGCAGGAGAAAAAGGGCAGCCTCTGTCCAGAAGTTATATTTTTCGTCCAGGCTATGCACCAGTAAACGTAACTCTGCCAGATAATTTATGGGAATTAGGGATGGGTATAATCAATGTAGACAATGGCAGCAGCATTGCAGCCATTGCACGAAGAGACCGTACTCTATCATCACATATCAAAGCTGGCCGTTTCGAAACAACTGTCTATCCACAAGGAAGACTAGTCTATAAGTTGTATATGGATTCCTACATAGGACGATGGCAGGATGGTGTAAGACTAATGTTCTACGAACGTAAACTATACGACCTACCTTCAGACAAGAAATTCGACAATACACTGTACAAACGAGAAGATCTAGAATGGGTACGCCATAACTATGTGGGACATTTCACCCAATTTTGGAACAGTTATGTGTATGATACAGAAAAAGAAGAATATGTCCTCGACAAATTCCATGACCTTTCCGAGAAATACTTCGGTGGAAACGACCATTACATGGTTTGGTGTGGATGGCCGGTACTTGGTTTGGACCAACGTAATCAATTTGATATGACACGCGCACTTCCTGGGGGGCTAGACAAACAAAAGGAAATAGCAAACCACTACAAGGAAAAAGGCACATCCATCTTTACGCACTTCAATCCTTGGGATATTCCATCAGCTACTGCCCCACTATGGGAATCAAACAAATATGAGAACCCCATGCAGGAAGTATCTAAAATATGTGCACAATGCGGATATTCAGGTTTTATGTTCGACACCAGGAGCGAA
Source organism: Phocaeicola abscessus CCUG 55929 (assembly GCF_000312445.1). GTDB lineage: Bacteria > Bacteroidota > Bacteroidia > Bacteroidales > Bacteroidaceae > Phocaeicola > Phocaeicola abscessus. Next base: position 360,839 of record NZ_HE997182.1, read on the forward strand.
GCCGGCCTCCGTTATCAGAAAGAGTTGGATAAATACAACAACGGAACCACCATATTCCCAGAAGGAATGGCTACTCCTGCCAATATGGAATATTGTCTCATCGGACGTACACATGAAGCATTGTCAATGGCTCCTTTTCTGAATCTTACCCGCATGATCAAACCCGAATTTAAAGTATATCGTCAGGCAACGGTTCAGGGTAAGAGCCACCGTCGTGATTCTGCCCTTTCTTTTTTTAACGGACATGGTGTAGAATTTCAGCTTTTCGTATCACCAGAATTGGACTGGGTGCAAGATATGTACCGATTTACAGGAAATACTGTAAGGATTCTACGTGAAAATAGTGACAACTTCCAGACGGCAGACTGGAATCCTCTATTACCTACTGCGATAGACAGCATTTGGGTTAACGAATGGCCACTAAACAACAAAATAGTCTACACTATCTATTCTCTCCGCCCAGAAGGGTATAGAGGAGTTCTTTTCGAAGCCAATCCAGGGAATGGTTTCCATTATGTAGATTTATGGAATCATAGAGAAGCTACTATCAGGCAGATAGGATCTAAATACCTAGTTGTAGCCGACATAGAAGGCTTTCCAGCTGAATATTTGGGAACAGATGCTGAAGCAGCTGTAGGTACCTTTGCACGCTTCCCAGAATTACTCACCATTACAGAAAATAATCATGAGCTTGACATAACCTCAGATACCGAAGGAACTCTAAAAATCTGGCAAGGATCTCCATCTTACGATAAACAGCCAGTATACGAAGCCAGTGGAACACAACATGCCATAAGCCTCAAGAAACTCAGAGCGAACCAATATGAAGGGGATCTTGTAATACAGCTTTTCGATGGGAATATGCTGGCTGACGAGAGAATTGTAACCGGACAAGCATCTGTATCCAACTCTCCAGTACATAAAGTTATCTATCACAAGAGCAATGAGGCCGGTGAGTACAAGTCAGACATTATGGAAGCATCTATGATGCTTGACAAAGATTTACTGAATGTGAAAGCATTCCGAGGAGATACTATTATAATCTATCCTCAAGATATGCGCAATCACCCGAAGTTACAATTACCGGCCAGTAGTAAACAGTCCGTCAAACTCATTGACAATTTTGGATGGTATGAGGGAGACTTTGTAGTAATGGTAAAACAATATGGAACCGTTATTGACAGCACCAATCTATACATGCCATACAACCATCCACGTATCTATTCAAAAGAAGAGCATACCATCCCCGTAAGTCAGTGTCCCGAAGGTATGGTATACGTAAAGGGAGGAGACTTCATATTTCACGTAAGTCAATATTACGACTGGCTATGCAACTATCCTGTTCAGGACACGGCCACTATTGTAACAGTAAAAGACATTTACATGGACAAATACCCTGTAACAAACAGCGATTTCTACAAGTTCATACAAGCTACCCAATACCAGCCTAAAATGAAAGAAAACTTCTTGAAACATTGGAGAGATGGTGCTCCTGTGAAAGGAGAAGAGAACCATCCGGTAGTGTTCGTATCATACGAGGACGCCAAGGCCTATGCCAAATGGGTTGGAAAACGTTTACCTACAGAAAAGGAATGGCAGTATGCAGCTCAAGCAGGTGATCCAAAGCAGATTTATCCATGGGGTACAAAAATAGATTCTACCAAATGCAATACTGGTAACGGTATACTAGACGCCGTAGGTAGCTATCCACAAGGGGCCAATCCATTGGGATTAGAAGACTTGGTGGGAAGTATATGGCAAATGACTAATGACTGGTATCACTCTGGTATACGTTCGTATATCATGCTCAAAGGTTCAGCTTACTACAAGGCCAACTCAAGTTGGTGGTATGTTCAGGGAGGTGCCAAACCATTAACTTATCGCCAGCAATTGTTCCGGCTTTCTCAATCCTACGAACGTAATGGTACAACCGGCTTTAGATTGGTAAAAGACGCTGAACAAAAGTGATATAATGATATTGTAAATAATATAAATTCACTACTGTCCCGTTAAAATTGGGAATTGGTCTTTGAAATAATTGAAATATAGTCTTTTACAAGCGTTTTTATGGTGC
>NZ_HE997182.1:363140-369871 GCF_000312445.1 Phocaeicola abscessus CCUG 55929
CTTCACTTGAAATCGCCGAACTATATAAAAACCGTTGGCAGGTTGAGCTGTTCTTCAAATGGCTAAAGCAGCATCTCAGAATTAAGAAGTTTTGGGGTACTACTGAAAATGCTGTACGAATCCAAATTTGTACTGCCATTATCAGCTATTGTCTTGTTGCTATAGTTCAACATGACATTAAACTGGAATGGTCAACATATGAAGTTCTACAAATCCTAAGTATTTCTCTTGCGGACAAAACATGCCTTAAAGAGTTGTTTGAGAAGACTAATTTCAACGATGTCAAAGAACTCAATTCTTCCCTTTTTCCGGGATTGTTTGATTAATATTAATTTGTCCCGATTTTAACGGGACACTAATGAAAAAGGATATATATATGAGGAATCTTAAGAATATATTCCTTGTATAAATGCAGACAGGGCTATCTAGTTTTAAATATTTGTCATAGTTTATGTATGATACTTGTCTTATCATGCCTGTTTATGAATTTGTGTGGTGAATGGTGAATATGGGGAAAAGAGTAGATTCGTGTTTAATAATTTAAAATGCTTGATAATAAGTATATATAGAGATTCATATGATAAAATCTTACGCTTTTTTGATACGAAAACGCCATTAAATTGTACTTCGTTAGCTACTTTCGTGATATAAAAAATAAAATACTATGTTTGTTGATAAGGCATTATTATGTAAAATAAATATTAATATAGATTAAAACGCTATAAGGCTTATTTGTTACATATTCTAAACTTGTGTAATTCTGGACAATAAGAATCTACATATTTTAATCCGAATTTATGGAATCTAAATCGTTCTTTGACAATACGGCATTTCCTCATTCCAGTTTGTGTTATAGACTACCTAATACTTAAGGAATCTAGTGATAGGGGGTCTTATCACTTATAGTCTTGTCTTTACTATGACTTTTATATGTTCCCACTGTCTGCATTTTCAGATTAATGGTGCAAAATAGATCATATATAAGATACGCATTGATAGTACTTTTTTTAGATTCTTAGTAAGCATTAAATTCAGAAGGAGTAAATTCTATCGTTGCGAGTACTTAATTATGGCTGTAGTGAATATTGTCGTAATACATCATTTGAACTTTTTAGGGCACATAGACAAGTCAAAGAGTTCTTTAACTAATTATTAGATATAAACTATAGAGAATTTAATTTTATTTTTAAACTTAATGATTTATTTATGCTAAAGAAAAGTATGTTGGTTGGAGGAGCATATTTGTTATCAACAATGGGATTTTTATCTTTTGCTCCTACCGTTTTTGCAAGTTCTGCTTCTTTTGCAGTAGAGAGAATACAACAGCAGGTGTCTGTGTCGGGAATTGTTAAAGACAGCAATGGAGAGTCTTTGCCTGGAGTAAATGTTGTTGTAAAAGGAACATCAAACGGTGTGATTACAGATCTTGATGGTAGATTTCAACTTAATGCTCCACATGATGCAATACTTGTTGTAACTTATATAGGTTATGTAAAACAAGAAGTAAAAGTGAAAGGTGGTGAATTGAAGATCAATATGGTCGAGGATTCACAGAATTTGAGTGAGGTTATAGTTACAGGTGTGGCTGCTGGAACCCCTAAACAAAAATTGGGTTTCTCAATTGAGAAGGTTTCTGCTGATAAATTATTGAAGGTTCCGGCGACTGATGCTGCATCTGCTCTGCAGGGTAAAGTGGCAGGCTTGAGAATTACTAAAACTAGTGGTGCTCCTGGTTCAGAATCTGATATTCAGCTTCGAGGTGTAAAAACAATTTTTGGTTCGTCAAATCCATTGTTTATTGTTGATGGTGTTTTGACTGAAAATGGCTTGGCGGATATAAATGCAGAAGATATTGAATCTATCGAGGTCTTGAAAGGTGCTGCTGCCTCTTCTCTTTATGGTTCACGTGCTGCTAATGGTGTTGTAAGTATCATGACTAAACGTGGTACAAGTATGGGAGCTGGTAAAGTTCAGGTTGATTTTCGTACAGAGTATGGTAAAAACTTTTTAGGATTTGTTCCTGAGCAAAGTAAGTCAACGAATCATCTGATTCAGGATGGTAATGTTGTTTATGGTGTGACTGACCCTGATAAAGTGTATGATAATCCGTATCCAGTCGTATATGATCACATTGATCAGTTTTTTAATCCAGGAAATTATTTTACTACACACTTGGCTGTAAAAGGTACGACCCAGAATAATAAGATGAGTATATATACCTCGATTCAAACGACCGATGAGGGTGGTGTGGTTTCCATTGTTGATGGGGCTAAACGTGCCAATATTCGTTTGAATGTGGACTATAGAATACTCGATAATCTGGTTTTCACCACGTCAAATTTATATTCCCGTATTAAGACGGATAATCGTGCTAATGCTGCATTTGGTAGTTTGTATCGTTCTGATCCTGCTGCAGACTTGTTGGCTTCTAATACGGACGGAACACCTTATTTAGTAAATGTAAACAAACTGAATCAGATTGTCAATCCTTTGTATAATATGTTAAATTCGAAGGATGAGTCAGTTTCTGAAAAATTACTGTCTTATTTTTCTTTGAAATATGATCCAACTGACTATTTGACTTTTTCAGCTTCTTATGGAACAACTCGTACAACAGGTGAAAGTCTGTATCTTGCTCCTAAAGGACGTTTGAGATATGACTTGACTACTGATCCAGGTTATATTTCAAGAAGTATGTGGAAAAACACAGAACAGACCGTAACTTTTGATGCTTCTTTTTACAAGAGATTTGGTGATTTTAATACGCGTTTCAAGATTCAATACCTGTATGAGTCATCTTACTCCTCTTCTTTGAGTGGAGGTGGTAGTGCATTGGGCATGGGAGGTATGGATATAACTTCTGTGAATCTTTCTTCTGAACAGTTTACTAATTCCGCTATTTATAAGAGTATTGCTAATAATATTGCGGGTATGTTTGTTATGGACTATAAAGACAAATATATATTGGATGCATTAGTACGTAGAGATGCTTCTTCTCTGTTTGGTGCAGATGTTAGATGGCAGACATTCTACCGTGTAGCTGGTGCATGGCGAATTACTCAGGACTTTAAGATTCCAGGTATTAATGAATGGAAGTTGAGAGCCTCGTATGGTGTAGCAGGTCTTCGTCCTCCATATGAAGCACAGTATGAAGTTTTTGCACTTCAAAATGGTGTACCGGGAAATATGGAAACTTTAGGAAATAGTAATCTGAAACCGTCATTCTCAAAAGAAACGGAAATAGGTACTGATATTCGTTTCTTAGATCGTTTTAATTTCAGCGTTAATTATTCAATTGCAAACAATACTGACCAGATCTTGAAAGTGCCAGTAACTCCTTTGAGTGGCGCTGCTTATCAATGGCAAAATGCAGGAACTATACAAACTAAAGTTTGGGAGGCTACATTAAGTGCTGATGTATTGAATTCAAAAGACTGGGGATTGAACTTTGGTTTGACTTTTGATAAAGTGAAACAGAAAATCACTAAACTGAACTGTACTCCTTATATGTTGGATGGTACTCGTTTCCGTATTGAAGAAGGTGTTGATTTTGGTGTTCTTTATTTGGATAAGTTTGCTCGTTCATTGGATGAAGTTGCCAATCAAGTACCTGAAGGACGTACTGTTGATGAGGTTTTTGCAATAAATAACCAGGGCTTTGTCGTAGAGAGAAGTAAAATTGGTACTGTTGACGAAACTCCAGTTAAAGTAAAGGATGATAAAGGTAACATAGTAGCTTTGCCGACAAAGAGTATGACCCCTAACTTTAATATGAACTTGAATACAACTTTAACTTATAAAGGATTTACATTCTATATGTTGTGGGGATATCAGAATGGAGGTACTGTTTATAACCATGCAGTGCGATATATTACTGAACCTAAGTTATTTGACCAGGCAGGTAAGCCATGGAATGAAGTTAAGGCAGCTCCTTACTATAGTAATGGTGGTCAGTCCATTGGTTTGCTAGGATGGGATAATGATGTATTGTTATATGATGCTGATTTTTTGAAACTTCGTGAGGTCTCTTTGAGCTATGATTTCAAAATTAAGGCTTTGCAGCCGTTCGTGAAAAATATGAAAGTAAGTTTGATCGGACGTAATTTGTTGACATTTACCAAGTATCCGGGATACGATCCTGAAGGTGTTAAAGCCGATAAGAGCAAGGGTGTTGACTCAAATGCTTTCCGTCTTGAATCTAACGAACAATATCCTTTGTATCGAACGATTACTGGCTCTATTGCATTTACATTCTAATTCTGAAAAACTAAAGATATGAAAAAGATATTTACTTTTATTTTTGCAGCACTTTTCATGCTGTCGTCATGTGATGATTTGTTTGAAAGTCTAAATGTACCAAACGAAAACCAACCTAATATTGAAAATCTGGCAACTCCAACGGAGTTTTATTCTCTGTTGAAGAACGGCTATAATACATGGTATAATGGTTCTATTGCGGCCAGTCCTACAATGGCTTTTGCTTGTGCAGAATTGTTTCAGTCTGCAACAAATAGCTGGGGCTCTGGTCAAGTTTGGTTTCGTCCGCGTCGTACTTTATTCAATGATGATGCACCAGACCCGGTGATCATTATAAACTTTGGAGCATGGTATAATTATTATGGTAGCGTGGGTATGGCAGTTAAGATGGCAAAAATGTTTGAAGATCCTAACTTTAAGATTGCTACAGGTGGTGTTGATTACACCAATCGTGCAAAGGCTCATGCTTATCTGATAGAGGCGCTTTTGTATGGTAATATTGCATTACTTTATGATAAGGCATATCTGTTTACAGAAGAGCATGATGATGCTTTGACATTTGATTTTGTTGGCAATACGAAGGGCTATAATGATGTGATGGATTATGCCATTGAAAAGATTGATCAGGCTATTGATATTATTGAGGCTGATGAAATTGATGAAGATCCTAGTCAGGTGATAGCTGGAGTGACTTTCAATAAGAGTCTGTTATTGCAATTTGCTAATTCCATGGCAGCCCGTTTCCTTGTATCCAATCCAAGAACTCAGGAAGAAAATGCGCAGGTTGATTGGAATAAGGTAAAAGCTTATGCAGAGAATGGATTGCAGGAGGACTTTAAAGTTGCTTATGATGATGGTTGGAGAGGTAAGGTGATGACTAGAGATGTTGGTATGAATTACTTTGCCCTGTTTAATTATGATTGGCAACGAATTAGCTACTGGTTGCTTAATAAAATGGCTCCTAATGATCCAGCTGCTGTTTATCCGATTCCAGTAGTAGAAGGTAGTGACAGTTATAAAGACTGGCCTGAGATTACCAATTGTCCGGATGCGCGTTTGAATAAATATTTTAAATATACTTCTATGCGTGATGGATGGTTCGGAGCAAATCGTATATATAGATCTGGTTATGGAACTTACATTCTCTCACAATATCGTTATTGGAGATATTATGACGTCGTAAATTTGAACCAAGGTTTTATAGATCATTTCCTTAAAATGGAGAATGATACTTATTTGGCAGAGGCTTTAATTCGTACTCAAGGTAGCAAAGCGGAGATTGCTCGTCTGATTAATAATTCTAGAGTTAATTTAGGTGAACTTTCTCCTTTGACTGGTAATGAATCATACGAAGAACTGGAGGAGGCTTTATTCTATGAACGCTATGTCGAATGCGACTTGGTGTGGCCGCAGTTAGGATTCTTTGACCGCAGAAGAAATAACGATCAAATGATTGAAGGAACAGTTCGCCACTTCCCAATTCCTGGCCCAGAATTGAAGCTGCATGATCAATCTCTGTATACATTTGGTGGTGTTGGTAATGAAATGTAATCTAATTTTATAATATGTATAGTGATATGAAAAAATATATATTCCTATTTTTAGTAAGTTTGTTTATGGTATCTTGTAATAGGGACATGGAATTTGAAACCATTTCTATTACAGAACCGGCATTAGAAGTAATAGTTGAGGGTGTTCCTGTAGATAATACATATCCTAAAGTAGAGGGGGCTACAGTACAGTTATTCAAAGAAGATGGTAGCTTCTTGGTAGAGGCTACAACTGATAATTCTGGCCGTGTTTTGTTTACTAAAGAACAATTAAAAGAAAAGGGAATCTTTGTTGTGAAAGCAATGAAAGGAGCTCAAAGCGGTGAAGAAAAAACTCCTTATCTGCTCTTAAACGATGGAGTTACTTTGCTGATAATAACAATTGAATAATAATCCCGATTTAAATACATGAATTTGTTGAAATAATTTATACTAGTATCCTGCTTGTAAATGATGGGATACTAGTATATTTTATATGAGACTTTAAAGTAAGTACATAATGCAACTCTATTGTATTCTTTTGTGTATATTATGTTTTAGTTCAGAAAAAAAAATTTTCTGAAATGAGATATGGTTCTATATCTGTACTGGATGTGTCAGGATATAAGATACTTAAGACTGATTTTATATATTTATACGGTAATCTATTATGGAGATGTTTGTCTTATTTACGTGTGAATGAAGCGTGGGTGAATGACCATCACGTGCCGTTAGGAGCATACGCCTTATCAAAAGAATTTCACTAAATGGTATTAAGGGTCTTTGAAGGCTAATATGCTAGCATACTATAAAGTACATTAGATTGGTGATGTGAGACTTACACAAAAACTGTTTAATACTTTATTTCACTACTGTCCCGTTAAAATTGGGAATTGGTCTTTGAAATAATTGAAATATAGTCTTTTACAAGCGTTTTTATGGTGT
>NZ_HE997182.1:370688-532711 GCF_000312445.1 Phocaeicola abscessus CCUG 55929
TTTCACTTGAAATCGCCGAACTATATAAAAACCGTTGGCAGGTTGAGCCAGATTGGAAAACATTTAAGGAAATAGGCACATCGTATGATTATAATAAAATGGTTGAATATTATGGATTTGACGAAATGCGTGATAATGGTGAGATTCATGAAGTATGGGTATGGACTTTCCCGTATGGAGGTATGTGGGAATCTCACATGATGGATAAAAATGCATTTTGGATTAATTCTGAACCAAATTCAAATCCCAGTTGTACAGAATTGTTAAGCATTATGGGATTGAGTTATGAAAGAGATTTGGCTTGTGCGCTGGAAAGCTACGGACATCGTTTTGAGTCTACTATGATGCAGGTGTATGGTTGGTGGGATTATGATAATAAAAGTACAAAAGATGAGTTGACAATGTGGGAACGCTTTACTGGTTATGTAAAGAACTATGAAAAGTTTGACCCAGGAAAGTCTAATATTGGTAATATTCATTTCCCTCCTAATGGAGAGTTTGATTACAATTGGAAAAACACAACAAAAGTTTGGACTTATGCTGATGAGTGGTTTAACTACCCAAATGTACAAGAGAAAAAGGCAAGATTAATAGATTGTTCAGAATGGAATTGCGAGCACATTGGTTATATGAAATGGTGGTTTTCACATATTCCTCATTATGCAGGTGTAAATCCTAAAGATGGTAAATTGAATAATTGGTGGCATTATGTAGTAAATTATAATGAAGCTGTAAAATTAGAAAAGACTTTAAGATTAAATAAGAAATGAATTACTTAAAAAAATATTCTTTGAGTTGCGTAATAATAGCAAATGTAACATTTGCATACTCACAGTCTTTAAACAATACATTCCCTACGATTAAAGGGGCTGAGGGTTTGCCTTTGGTTTCTTATCAGATAGGTGAAGAGTTTTATACATCTGAGGATGAAAATACAAAACTAGAGTTGAAAACCCATTCAGTTCCTTATAATTGGGGATTAAAGGGAGTCATTGAATTTAAAAATGTTTCTTCCGACACTCTGAAATTACATAATGTGGTACCTTTAGGTGCTTCAGATGATCATGTGTATATTACAGGAAAAGGTGATCATTATCTGTCAAGAACCCATCTTTTTAGACCTGATTTTGCGCCGGTTAATGTTATTGTACCGGATAATGCTTGGGAATTAGGCTTTTCTGCTATAAAGGTAGCTGATGGTGAGTGTCTGGCTGCTCTTGTTCGTCGTGATAGAGCTTCTATCAAAAATGGGAAACGTGGACGTTTTGAGACAACTCTAAATCCAGGTGGTAGTGTATGTTATAATGTTTGGCTTAACTACTATCAGGGCAATGACTGGCATGAAGGTTTACGACTGATGTTCCAGAAACGATTCTTATATGATGTTGAACCAGGAATGTTCGATGATTCAATTTTGAAACGGGAAGACTTGAAGTGGTTCCGCAGTTGCTATGCTGTGAATCTGATGATGAACTGGGATAAACGTTTCTATGATTATACAGATGGAAAGTTTCATGTAAGGGAGTATTTGGAAAAGATGAAGAGCCAAATGGGTGGATATGATGTATATGGTATCTGGCCTACTTGGCCTGCTTTGGGTATGGACCAACGTAACCAGTGGGATATGTACCGTGATTTACCAGGTGGATATGCTCGTCTAAAAGAGATTTCTTCATTGTGCCATAGCCTAGGTACTAAATTCTTTGTATGTTATAATCCATGGGATGGTAGCACACGCTCCAGTGAAGGACACTTTGATGGTATGACTACTATTACAAAAGCGGCTGATATAGACGGATTCGTACTAGATACTAAGGGTGGCTCCAGCGTTGAACTTCAGAGTGCTGCTGACGCAGCCCGACCAGGAGTGATTATGTACAGTGAGGGTATGGCTGTACCTGTTGATATGCAAGGAATACCTTCTGGACGTGTACATAATGCTTTGTATTATTGTCCGATGTTGAATCTTAACAAGTTTATTAAACCTGATTTTGCCATTTTCCGTGTGGCTGAGGAAAGAGCTGAACCAATAAGACGTGAGTTTAATGTTTCTTTTTTCAATGGTTACGGAACGGAAATCAACAGTTTTGGACCTGGTAAGTTTGAGTGGTCAGATGACCAGATGCGTTATTGGGGTAGCCTTCTACGCATCCAGCGAGAAAATGTAGAGAGTTTCTTGAACTTTGACTATACTCCTTTGCTACCGACACTGAAAGACAGTATTTATGTTAATGAATGGCCTTCTGACGAAAAAACAATTTATACAATTTATTCTTTATGTCCAGAGGGATATAGAGGCAATCTGTTTGAAGTAAAACCTAAAGATGGATTCCATTTTGTAGATATTTACAGCCATGAAGAACTCTTACCTCAACAAGTAGGTGGTAAGTGGTATATTCCTACCATCTTGAATTCTTTCAATTCTTATGAGCTGGGTACTAATAATGAAAGTTCTGTGAGTGCCATTGCACATCTTCCAAAACTTATAACCTTAAACTTGAATGGTGATAAACTAACTGTTTCCAGTACAAAGGGTGACAAGATTCGTGTATGGGCTGGTATGCCTTCTTATGAAAAGCAACCTAAAGAACTTACTACGAATAAACAGACACTGACATTATTGAATGAATTTCCAGGGTACGAGGGTAAATTTGTAATCCAGCTGTTTGATGGCGAGACTTTGCTTGATGAACAGATATTGATGATTAAGCCAGGTAGTGCTCGTCTTATATCAGAAGTGCAACCAACAGAACCGGCATCTAAGGCTCCCAAGGGTATGGTAACAATACCGTCTGGTAATTTCCGTTGTGATGCATATCGTACAGGTGATTCATTTATTCCTTATCCGGAAGATCTTACTATGGAAGGAGAGAGTGTAGCTATGCCTAAATTCTATATGGATATTTATCCGGTGACCAATAGCCAATATAAGGAGTTTCTTGATGCTACCGGATATGAACCTACTGATAAGACTAATTTTTTGAAACACTGGACAGATGGCAAGATTCCTGTGGGAATGGAAAACTATCCTGTAGTATATGTAACACTTGAAGATGCCCAGGCTTATGCTCAATGGGCAGGGAAACGTATTCCTACAGAGATGGAATGGCAATATGCAGCACAGACTGAGAAAGGTAATGAATGGCCTTGGGTACAGAAAAAGCCGGTAAAGAGGGTAGAAGATTACATCACTAACACTTTGTCTGTATGGAAACTGGAAGGTATTGAGCCAGACCGATGTAACCTAGGTGATGGATCACTTTATCCTGTTGGTAAATACCCTAAGGGGAAAAATGCTTATGGATTGTACGATCTGGTAGGATGTGTATGGCAACTGACTAATGATGTATATGACAATACGTCTTATCGGTATATTATGGTAAAGGGTGGAAGTTACTTCCTGCCATCTTCCAGTTTCTGGTATATACAAGGCGGTCCTCGTGAGTTGTATTTCAGACAGTTCTTGTTGCGCGTGTCACCTTCATTTGAGAGAAAGGCGACTGTTGGTTTCCGTTGTGTGAAAGATGCAAAATAAATGCTACTAATAAGATTGGAATATGGTAAAAACATTGAATAATTTTTTTTTGTTATTTATCGCTTTGTTTTTGTTTGGTGCTTGTCAGCAAAAGCAAGTTATGGTAGGTTTGCTTGTTAGCGATGCTAACCGGCAAACTGCCGAGCTTACAGCTCTTTACGAGTATATTGAATCTGGACAAAACATGCGATGCGAATATATTGAGGTGAACGATTCATCTCGATTGTATGGTTATGATATTGTGTGGTATCATAAGAATGATTCTACAGGTGTATTAAAATCTGAAACTAAGCTTAAATCTCTCATAGTGGATTATGTCTCATCGGGGGGAAAGCTGATTTTGTCAATGGATGCTGTTGATTTGCTGAATGATTGGGATATAGAACCTGAACAAATCGCAGAAAAAAACTATCAGGCTGTAGACGAGGGCTTTGGTAGAAAGGTTGGTTTTCATGCTTACCGTGAGCATCCATTGTTCGATAAAATGTTTGGTGGTGCATATACTTGGCATGGTAAAAATGATAACACATGTCGAGTAAAAGGATTCTTTGGTGATAAATTTCCTAAAGCAGCAGGCAGTAGGGTTATAGGAACATTGTGGGAATATATATTTTATCATCCAGAGGATAAAATTTTGTGGGAAACCTCGTTAGGGAATGGTAAGATCTTGTCAATTGGTGGTTTCCTATATTATTCAGAAGAGAATTTTCATAAGCAGATTCTTAAGCAGTTTACTCAAAACTGTCTTGATTATATGTCTGGAAAGCAGATGGAAAGTAAGACTATGTACTGGGAAAACAGAAAAGTTGATATAGTTCAAGGAGATCTCATTACAGGTAAGATTCATGCCAGTGCTCCAACTCCTTGGGGATTGTCTTCTGATACTGTCAACACTCTTTCTTGGAAAGCAGGAGAATCGACTATTGATTTGCCTTCTCAAAGGTCAATACTGATTGCCCAAGAAAGTGGAGGTATTGAGGAAATTTGGACTCACCCTATCCTTGCATTGCGTGACTATCGTGTTTGGCTTGATATAGAAGGACAGGACACATTGGTTTCGCTTAATACCTGTCAACCAACCATTGAATTACGCCCTAATTCAATTATTCGTAATTATCGTAATGATATGCTTTCTCTGGAACTGAAAGAGATACTGGTTTCACAGGTTGATGCTCCGGTTACCGTAGCTCATTATGAATGGACGGGAGAGAAAATATGCAGAATCATAATTGATTGTAAGAGTAACCTTCGCTTTATGTGGCCTTATGATGAACATACCTTGGGTAGCATATATTATAATTGGTCGCCAGAATCAAATATGCTGATGGTGTATGACGGAAATAAAGAATTTGTGTCGTTTGTTGGTTCAAATGTGCCAGGAAAGCTACTATTGTCTGGCCGTTATGATGGAATACTTTATAATGGTAAACAACCAGTTGGTAAGGATACGGATAAGTTGCAGATTGCAGCTTCGATGGCTTATGATGTACAGGGTGTGAAGGCTATGGACATGTTCCTTGTTGCCGGCAATGAAGGGGTTGACAATGCAATTGCTACTTACAGCGCTGTTGCTGAAAATCCTAGTCAAGTACTTGAAACAAGTCAGGCTTATTATGAGAAGTATCTTGATGAATGTGTTTCTGTCCATACTCCAGACTCTGTTTTCAACGACGGATTTAAATGGGCTACGCTTAGTTCTGCGCAGTTTATTGTCGAGACTCCAGGTATCGGTAAATCTCTTATGGCCGGTTATTCGTCTTCCCGCCGTGGTTGGGGAGGTGCACATAAAGTAAGTGGGCGTCCTGGATACGCATGGTATTTTGGGCGTGATGCAGTCTGGGCGGCTTTTACCTTTGCCGATATGGGTGACTTGCAGACTGTGCGTGATGTTTTGGAAACACTGATACGCTTTCAGCAGGTAGATGGGAAAATCTATCACGAACTGACATCCAGTGGTTCAGTGCATTTCGATGCATCAGATGCTACGCCACTTTTTGTCAATCTTATGTCACGTTATGTAAAAGCTAGCGGTGACTTGAATTTTGTCAAGAAGCACATTGGGGCAGTAATAAAAGCTATGGATTACTGTTATTCTACAGATACAGATGGTGATCATCTTATTGAGATAACCAATGTGGGACATGGATGGCTTGAGAGGGGGGCATTGTATGGATCTCATACAGAATTCTATCTTGTTGGTTTGTGGAATGCAGCTTTAAACGATGCTGCTTATCTGGCTGCTCTAGTAGGTGATACACAGCGTGAAGAGCAGTATAGAAAAGAAGCTGCAGCAGTAAACGAAATTATTAACAGCGAGTTCTGGAATGAAAAGGGATTCTTCAATTACGGTAAATTCAAGGATGGAAGTTATACAAAGGAATGTATTGTGTTAACATCTGTACCTGTCTATATGCAGGTTACGGATCAACAGAAATCACATCAAATGGTATCAGACTTCGCGTCTTCCCGCTATTCTGCTGATTGGGGAGTACGTATGATTGATGAAACAAATCCAATTTTTAATCCTCGTGCATATCATTATGGTAGTGTATGGCCATTGTTTACAGGGTGGACAGCTCTGGCTGAATATCAGGTTGGCCGCTATAATCAGGGCTTCTCGCACATTATGTCGAATGTATTGAACTATAAAGGTCTTTCTTATGGTCGTATGCCTGAAGTGTTGAATGGATCCACATATCAGTCTTCAGGTGTTACATTACATCAGTGTTGGTCTGAAACGATGGTTCTTCAGCCAATTATTGAGGGAATGCTTGGATTTGTACCAGATGCAGTCAAGGGTTGCATTACATTAGCTCCACGTATCCCGTTTGACTGGGACACATTGCAGGCATCTAATCTGAAAGTTGGTGATAATTCTGTCTCTTTTGATATGAAACGTGATAAAGGGAAGATAACCTATTGCTTATCTTCAGACAAGCCAATAAAGATGAATTTTATCCCTGCTTTTGCACCAGGAACAATTGTTAATAAAGTGTTGGTTGATGGTAAGGAAACCTCTTATAGTGTGCTGGGAAACCGTGAGTATGTAGATTTGGCATTGGAAACTCAGTTGGGAGAAGCTACAACTATTGAAGTTATGTACAGTGGTGGAGCAGCCGTATTGCCTCAGATTTCACCGTTGATTTATGGAAATACGTCCAACGGCGTGCGTGTAATGTCTCAGCAAGAAAATGAAGGTGTTCTGGAGACTGTGATAGAAGGACGAGCTGGTACATCTTCAACTATTCGTCTCTATTTGCCTGATGGTTATAAGAAGATAGATGGTATAATAGATGAGATATCTGGAAATGAATCGGATATCCGGACATTTAGTGTATCCTTCGAAAAGTCCGAGGAACCTTATGTGACAAAGACTATTAAAGTTTCATTATAAACTTATATTCTTATGAAAAAAATATTGATACAAATGGGGGTATGTACAATGTTGACACTAGCTCCTCTTCACGCTCAGGATGAACAGGGTTTATATTTGAATAATCGTTCACCTTTGCTTTCTAAACCTTATATGGAGTTGCCTATAGGTGCAGTTCGCCCAGAAGGTTGGCTGAAAGACCAAATGCAGCACATGTGCGATGGTATGACCGGAAACCTTGATGTGCTTTACGAAAAGGTGATGGGTAGTCGCAACGGATGGTTGGGTGGCGATGGTGATGTTTGGGAGCGTGGCCCGTATTGGATAGACGGCTTATTACCGTTGGCCTATATTATGGACGATGATCAACTGAAAGAGAAAGTTCAACCTTGGGTGGAGTGGGTATTGCAAAGTCAGCAATCTGATGGATACTTCGGGCCTTATGAGGACCGTGCTCCTGAATCTGGCCTGCAACGTAATAATGCCCGTGACTGGTGGCCTAAAATGGTGGTACTGAAGTTTATGAAACAGTATTATGATGCTACGGGTGATCAACGAGTAATACCATTCATGACAAACTACTTCAAGTATCAGCTGAAGGAGCTGCCAAATAAACCGCTTGACTATTGGACATTTTGGGGTAGGGAACGCGGTGGTGACAACCTGATGATTGTTTACTGGCTGTATAATATTACTGGTGATAGCTTTTTGTTGGAACTGGGTGATCTGATTACCCAACAGACAACCGACTGGACGGGTGAATTCTTGCAAAGAGAAATGCTGACTAGCTTGTTTAGTGTGCATTGCGTAAACTTGGCACAAGCTATGAAGCAACCTATAATTCGTTACCAGGCTACGAAAGATAATAGACACATTAAGGCCATTGAGCAGGGTTATTCCGACTTGAAACGTGCGCATGGATGGCCTACTGGATTATATGGTGGTGATGAACTTCTGCATACTGGTAATCCTACGCAGGGTTCTGAGCTTTGTTCGGCAGTGGAGATGATGTTCTCGCTGGAGAAAATGGTGGAAATTACTGGACGTACTGATTGGGCAGACTGGTTGGAGCGTGTAACTTTCAATGCTCTACCTACTCAGATTACTGATGCTTTTGATGCTCGTCAGTATTATCAGCAGCTCAATCAGGTACAGGTATCTAGACAGGATCGTAATTTTGTTACTTGTTACAATGGTACAGACCAGGTGTTTGGCTTATTAGCTGGATATCCTTGCTGTACTTCTAATCTGCATCAAGGTTGGCCTAAATTTACCCGTAACCTATGGTTCGCTTCAGAGGATCGTGGATTGGCAGCTCTCTATTATTCACCTAGTACGGTTACTGCTAAAGTGGCTCACGGTGTCAATGTTCGTATAATAGAGGAGACGAATTATCCATTTAGTGGAGATATCAGTTTTTCTTTCTCTATCTTGGATAAGAATATAAAAAAGGTGGCTTTCCCTTTCCATATGCGTATACCAGGGTGGTGTAAGAGAGCTATTATTCGTGTCAATGGGCATGATTGGGCTATTGGAACTGCTGGTGAAAACAGAAAAATATATCGTGAATGGAAGTCTGGTGATCGTGTAGAAGTGCAATTCCAGATGGAACTTTCTGTATCGCGCTGGTATGAAGGGGCAGCTGTTGTAGAAAGAGGTCCGTTAGTGTATGCTCTCAAGATTGGAGAGAAGTGGAATAAAGTGAATGATGACCGTAAGTTTGGTGACCGTTATGGTGACTGGTATTACGAGGTTTATCCAACCACCCCATGGAACTATTGTCTGATGGAGGAATCGTTGAAACCCAAAAATCTTAATAAGGCATTTAAAGTAGTGGAAAAGCCTTTGCAAGGATATCCTTGGAATCTTGAAAACGCTCCGATAGAAATCCATGCTAAAGGAAAGCGTATGAATGAGTGGAGTATGTATAATGGTTCTGCAGGTCCTTTGCCTTACAGTACACAATATCAGATAAACACACTTCCTGAGGAAGATATTATTTTGGTACCTTATGGCTGTACAACACTACGTATTACGGAATTCCCTGTTACACGCAAGTAGGGATTGTTTCTCCGTCAGTGTAGAATATTAACTGTCTTTTAGAATGTTTTGCAATCTAGAGAAACACTCTAAACATAGATTGGGAAGAAGATTATCAAATATATATCTTTTTATATTGCTGTCCGATAAAATTGATTAAATATTAAAAATACCACTCGGCCATTCTATATTCAATGGCCGAGTGGTATTTTGTTATTTCAAGTCTCATCAAAAAAGTGACAGTTGATAGTCTTCTTCATGATTCGCGTCAAAAGAGTTTCCCAATCCTTTTCCGGATGATTGAAAAGATTGTAGAAATCCACATAATACATAAGTGTAATTCTCATCATGGTTGCAAGGCCGGAAAATCTCCAGGAACGAGTCAGCCCCTTTTTCATTATTAAGTTTTTCTTCATTTTTGTCACAAAGGAGCAGATAACCGCTGCAAAGATACTTATTTTTACTCATTCTTTATGAAGCAAAGACAAAAAAGTTACGGGTATAGTTTTGGGTGTTTTGGTATTCTATACGGTCTACAAAAATATGGACCGGAAATTATATCAAATTATAACCATTGAACAAATTTCACACCAAACTTCTTGATTGGAAAAATATAGCAAATCATCCCTGCAATTGTTCTTAGTCCTTACCAATTCACTTTGCAAAGATACGATTTTTATCTCAAACTAACGCCATGATTATAAGGCAAAAACAACTCATATCTACAATATTTTGAACCTTCTTTGGGAATGAATATGGCGATTTAAATCATTCTAAAGGCACACAAACACCGCCAATAGAGAAGATAGAACTTGCCTTATAGCTCTTTTCATGGGTGGTTTAGATATAAATCGTACCATTCACAATGCAACTATAGCACCTTTGAGGAAATTTCTTTCTGCTCTCAATAAGGTGTTCGCTCATATCCTTGAAATAACCAATTCCAATTCGCTTCATCTGATTGTAAATACCGAAGATACAAGTTTATATAAACTAGTTAGGAGGCATTATTAGTTTGTGCGAATCTATTATTAGGTTTTCACTCTTCAAATTGCATCATCTTTGCAACTTGAAGAAAATACTCATTTGACCAAATGTCAAGTTCAAGTGGATTTATTACGAATGATTCTACATCAGCCTTCACCATGTTGATGTTGGTGTTGGCGAGCTTTAGCTTAAGAAGAACCATGAATTGTTCACGAGTCATATCTTCTCCATTGAATTGCAGGATACGTTCATGTAGATGCGTCCAGCTAAGCTTGATGCCTTGGCGCACATACCACTCAAAGTCATACCAGTCACGCCCCTTTACCCTATTCTTCCATGTACGGAATACGAGAGCGTGCATCTTACCGGCAAAAAGGTCGGGTAAAGAGAAACAGCAAGTCATGAAAGAGTATGGCATCATCAGCAGTTTCTGTTCGGTATTAAAAAGCAATGGAGGTTCTGTGTCCACTTCAATCTTAATCTTTAGGCTCTTCTCATGCTGAAAAGTCAGATTATAAACATCGGTTGTATCTTTTAGAAATGCAGATTCCACCTTGCCAAAACTATGTTTATCTTTCTTTGTAATCTCTACTGTTCTTCCAACAATCTCAAACTCCTTGACAATGGCAGGGAAGAACTGCTCGAAATTGAAATCTGGTTCTTCTGTCAATAGAGAGAAGTCCATATCTTCAGAGAAACGCTGTAACCCATGGAAGATGCGAAGGCATGTACCACCATAAAAGGCGGCATGCTCAAAGAAACCAGCGCGGTAAAGACCAGCCAAGGCTACTTGTTGCATTACTTCGTAGTTGGCCTTACGATCTTGTTCCGCATATCGAGAAAGCATTTGTTCATATATTGTCATTATCTCAATATTTTAGCTATGTTCAACATTGCTTGTTTTTTTTTACTCACCTCGGCATATTCCTCAAATCTTTCTGGCTTAAGCTTGATGAACTCTTCCATGTCAATGCGGAGGTAATCTTTAAGATAGGAAATTGTCTCGTTCTTGTAACGAAGTCTCACACCTGTTGAAAGTATAATCAAGTCGGCTAGAGCCTTCTCGGGCGTAGCTATCTGATAGCACACTCCATTATCTTCGTGTAAGTTGATACCCAGTCGATAGTAGTCGAGGGGGAGGATATCATAAGAGAATCTACCTAACTGATTATCGAAGATACGTGAGCGGTTGGTGCATACCGATGTAGTAGCATATACATGTTCGGGAATCAAACCATAGAGTCTCAATGCAGACTCTTTCGATACATAAGACGGTCCATAGATATGGTTGGCTATTAAGGCTAAATTATAAGATGATGAAGCCTTTACAAACAAACCTCGCTTCAAGCGCACAATATCACCAGCCTTTTCCATTTCCAATATCTTCTGCATTGGAGCCTTGAAGTCTGTCAGATACGATGTCAACACATTAGCAGTCATCGGTATGTTTGGTATATTTAGCGTCATAAACTATGTCTCTCATTCGTTCTTTCGATGCAAAGGTAGTCATTTTTATGCATGTTGCCAAGAAACATTCTGCATTTCGTGCAGAAACATGACTGCTTTTCTATTGAAAAATAGTTTTTTAGAAACCGATGAGAAGCTAAGGCGACTTTATTCTCCCCAATTGCTGCGGTCGAGATTTCGATATCCGATGGCTTCTGCCAAGTGGTGGGTTTGTATATTATCGCTTCCTTCAAGGTCGGCAATGGTTCGTGCTACCTTTAGGATACGAGTGTATGCACGTGCCGATAAGTCTAACTTTGTCATAGCCTTATGAAGCAGCAGTAAGCCATCTTTGTCAGGCTCTGCATATTTATGGATTAGTCTTGACGTCATTTGTGCATTACAAAAAACATCCTTCACCTCTTTGAACCTTTCTGTCTGGATATTACGTGCAGCTATGACTCGCTTGCGGATTTCACTGCTTTGTTCACCTTGCGCTGTATTCGAGATATAGGTGTTATCTCAATCTGCAAATCTAAACAGTCAAGTAAAAGAAGGTCTAGAAATATCTGTTATCTTTTGAAGGCATCCACCACAAGGCTTTATGCTCTAATTAACTATGAAAATCACCTCTGCAATTCTTTCAAGTTCTTATTAATTCACATTTCAAAAATACGATTTTCTCAAGTTAACACCTTGACTACAAGGGAAAAAGAAATCATAACTGCAATGCTTTGAGTCTAAATTTTTTAGCATATCCAAACTTACAAATAATTAGAAAAGTGGTGCATAGACTATGAAGGATATATTTGAATCGACTCCTCTGGTAAACGAACAAGTAAATCCATTATATACCCAAGAAGAGAGCATACCAGAAGGGAAAAAACTATATCTGCTGAAGTGATGATTGATACTGCACGATCTAATCACGTGAGGGTAACTGAATTTGCAAAGAAAATGGGCTACGTCCAGATAGAGAATGGCTTCTTCTCTAGAAACTATAATGAACGTTCCAGCTCAAAATAGACCTAGTCTGGAAATAGCCATCGCTAAAATGATAGATGTTGAAATATTAAATAGAAGAGACCGAAAAACAAAGATGTATCTTAAAACTAGTTGTCTGAGATATACTAATGCACATATAGAAGATATCATATGTGGAGCAGATCGAAACAACTGCCAATGAACAAATGGTATGACTATATTGGTGATCCTACGCTAGCTGATGCGATTCTTGATAGACTCGTAGCTAAAATATAATAGAATTTCGAGACGATTCTATGCGAAAAAAAGAAAAATAGCTACATTTGCAATTAACAAGAAAAAACTGAGAATCATGGTATCGTTTGCAGTGATACGGTGCTACTACACCTTTATCGGCATTTTGCGTCACAACAAAACTATAAAAGATTTATTAAATTAAAATTTACATTGTTATGAAAAAGAATTTGTTTCTTATTTATGCTTGTTCTTTGTGTTATAGTAGTTAGAGCACAAGATAAAGTAAACAAACATCAATTTTCTGTAGAAGCAGGAGTTGGAGGAAATGGCGTTGCATCAATGGATTTAGGGTTGAGGTATCAAATAAACTTTCACCCTAATATTGCATGGGATGTCTTAACTGTTAAAGGTATCAGCAGTTTTGATAATTTCCCAACTGATGATTTGTTAGTGGAAGCTATGTCTGGTTTGCGCCTAACATCACCATCATTTAATGGACTAAAAGCTTATGCTACAGGAAAAGTTGGATATGGTAACTATTGTACCAGTACTGATGAATCTGGATTTGTATTCGAAGTAGGAGGAGGTTTGTATTTAACAAAACATTTTTATGTAGGCTATGCTTTTAATCAAATATCATATGATACAGATGTAAGAGTTGGGAAAAAAAACGAGACAGTTAGCGTAAAAGGAAAATACCATGCGTGTCGTATAGGTTTCACTTTTTAATTGATAATAAGAATTATCGAATTGATAAAATACAGAGAGACATAGGAGTTTATTTTTTTGCTCCTATGCCTCTTTCTTTGTCAGAGTTGTATATTGAGGAATATGAACTGACATGTTTATTACATGACTCCGTTTTTTAGATTATGATAATTTGTTGTTTTAGTTAGATGATAAGACTCTATTTGGGAAGTTCTATAATAGTACTATTCTTTATTATCCACCCCAGCTTCTTCTGTCAAGACTGCGATAAGAGATGGCTTCGGCTAAATGAGCGGTTCTGATCTGTTCGCTCCCTTCCATGTCGGCGATGGTGCGCGAGACTTTCAAGATACGATCGTACGCCCGAGCCGAAAGGTCTAGCTTCGTCATGGCCGACTTCAGCAAGCGAAGTCCCGTCTCATCCGGCTTGGCGAATTGCCGAAGCAACCTGCTCTCCATTTGCGCATTGCAGTAGATGCCGGGGTAAGCCTCGAACCGCTCTTCCTGTATCTTTCTCGCCCGGAGAACTCTGGCCCTGATGGTCGCGCTGTTCTCTCCGCATCTGTCTTCCGACAGCTTCTCGAAGGGGACGGGAACGATCTCTATCTGAATATCGATCCGGTCTAACAAGGGGCCCGAAATTTTGTTCAAGTATCTTTGAATTTGACTTTGCGCGCAAACACACCGACGGGCGGGATGGTTGTGATATCCGCAAGGGCACGGATTCATCGAGGCGATCAGCATGAAGCCGGCTGGATAGTCCAAACTGTATTTGGCCCTCGATACGGTAATGCGCCGGTCTTCCAAGGGTTGCCGTAGCACTTCGAGCACACTTCGGTTAAATTCCGGAAGTTCGTCGAGATAGAGAATGCCGTTATGCGCCAAGCTGATTTCGCCGGGTTGCGGAGTCGTCCCCCCGCCCACCATCGCCACCTGCGAAATAGTATGATGTGGGCTCCTGAACGGGCGGGTCGTGATCAGGGAAGAATCCTTTCCCAGCTTCCCCGCCACCGAATGGATTTTCGTGGTTTCCAAGCTCTCCGCCAGGGAGAGCGGGGGTAAAATCGTCGGTAAACGCTTGGCCATCATCGATTTCCCGCTGCCCGGGCTGCCGATCATGATCAAATTATGCCCTCCCGAAGCCGCTACTTCCAACGCGCGTTTCACAGACTCCTGTCCCCTTACATCTGAGAAGTCGGAAGAGAACGTGCACTGATGCCGGTAAAATTCCTCCCGCGTGTTGGCCACCGTGGGTGTCAAGCTACGTTGGGCGTTGAAGAATTCGATCACTTCCTTGATGTTTTCGACACCCAGGATATCGATCCGGTCTACCACCGCCGCCTCCCGTGCATTTTGCCGGGGGAGGATGAGCCCTTTGAAACCGCTGTTCCTCGCCTCAATGGCAATGGGAAGCGCCCCCCTTATCGGCTGAAGGCCTCCGTCCAGTCCTAATTCTCCGACGATCATGTACTGAGCGAGTTTCTCTTCGGCGACGAGTCGGGTAGAAGCCAGTATGCCGATAGCCAACGGAAGATCGTAGGCCGAACCTTCTTTCTTTATATCTGCCGGAGCCATATTGACCACGATCTGGCAAGAAGGATACTTAAATCCGTTGACCTGCAAGGCGGAATAAATGCGTTCATGGCTCTCCTTCACGGCCGAATCGGGCAAGCCGACCAAAAAGAACTTGATGCCGCGCGAGCTATTCACTTCGATGGTGACGATGGTGGCGTCGATGCCCTGCAAGGCTGCGCCGTAAACTTTTACAAGCATAGTATGTTAGTCCAGAGAGTTGTTTATAAATGGTTATCTGTTTCTTAGCAGTCTTTTCCGTTGTGTTTCGTTCTCTTTATCCTGTTTCGTCAATTCTCTTACTTTCCGTACGATGGCCTCGCGGGCGATATGGCGGTCTACGATCCGCCTGGTTTTATCGAGCAAAAAAATGGGTCGGCAATGTCGAAAGCCCGACTTGAGCGGCCAGATTCCCCTTCCATCCCTTGAAATCGCAGACTTGTTTCCATTGTACGGTGTCTCTTTGGCCGATCGCATCCGTCCAGGCTTTGCGGTCCAGATCGAGCGAGACGCTGACCGCCGTGAACTTTTCCTTTCTCAGTTCCTGGATCACGGATGCCAAAGAATCCTGCTCCTCCACGCTCTGTCGGTCCCAGCTGGCCCAAAAACTGAGGAGGACATACCGGTCTCTGAGCGTATGGAAGTCGATATATTTCCCGTTGCTGTCCGGTTCTCGAAGAAGATCGACATAGGCTTTCTCCCGTTTCTCCGACTCCTTGGCCTTTGCCAATAAATCCGAAAGGTAGCGGGTATCCTGCACATTTCCGCTCAGGGATTCGATCAGCTCAACGATGTGTTTATAGTCCGGCGCGCTGTCGTGGGCATAAAACTCGTCTATCAGGCAAACATTCGCATAAGAGCGGGGATGCGAACGAATAAACGTATCGACGGCCGCTTTCACGGGCAGGTTCGCTACTTCCCTCTTCTTAAGTGCATAAAGCATCTCGCCCAGCAGGTTATTCTCGCCCTCTCCCTTTAAGACGAATAGCCTGTTATTCCCCTTGACCGTCGCTTTCTTGCCTTTCTCCACGATGATCGGAATCCTCTCCCCGTTATCGAGCAGGAGGCGGAAGATGCTCAACGTATCCGGCCGAAGCGTGAGTTCGATCTTTCCTTGCTTTGCCACCAACGTGTCGAAGCGGTATTCGGGGGTTATGTAGTAGAGGAACAGGGTGTCGGTAGTCAACCCTTCCAATTTTCCTTCCAGCGTAAACGTGTTCTTCCCGCCGCAAGCGGTGAGAAGCGATAGCTGCGCGAGGAAGAGGAGGCCGTATGCTTTCATGTCGATGTAGTTTGTTGCGAAATTAACTATTTTAAGCCAATATCGCATCATAAAATCGGATATTTTGCAGACGAAAGCCGGGAAGGCGGCTTTTTCCGCCCCGATCGTTCCTCGCTCCTCCGAAGCTGCCGGGCAATCTTCGGAAAGAGACTGAACTCCCTTCAAAAAGATACTAATCTTTCTTCAAAAAGAAACTAATCTTTTTCCGAAAAGATACTAATCTTCTGTAAAGAATTGCCGAACTATTTTAAAAAAAACTTCCGACCGAATTTCGAAGCCGTTCCGACAGGGCTTCCGACGATTGCCGTTCTCTTCCGGACAGGCCATAAAAGAGAGGGAAGAACGCGGGCAGGCGTTCTTCCCTCTTCGGTGTTATGACGAGTCGATTCCGGTTGGTTATTTTATTTCGTCGGCATATTTGGCGAATTCGCGGTCAGCTGCTGCCTTAGCGGCAAGAGAGGGATCTTTCATCACCGCCCGCTGCATGGCGCTCTTGACCAACGAGGCGTTGTTCGTGCGGGCACCGACGATCGCCATCAAGTAATCGGTCATTGCATCGGGGTTTTTAATGCTTTCCAACGTGCTCTTCGCCTTGTTGTAATCCTTGACCAGGATCTGTGCTTGCGCGGCGCTGTTGGTAGCCGCATTGCCGAACGCATTCACGGCTTTCTGATACTGTCCTTGTTTGATATACAGATTGCCCAACGCTTCGTTGGCGGCACTGGCGCCGGTGGCTTTGCCTAAATAAGCTTCGGCGGCGGGGACATGGTTCTTCGCCAATTCCACCAGTCCTAAGTTCGCGTTGACTTCGGCGGCATTCGCATTCAGTGAGGCGGCTTTTTGGAAGAACGATTGCGCCATATCGATGTCACCGGCTGCATAAGCCAGTTCGCCCAAGTTGTTGTAGGCGCGGTAATCGTTCGGGTAACGTTCTTTCGTCTTATTATAAATGGCTTCTTTGCGAGCGTTATCGTTGGTCAGGGTAGCGGCGTACAGAAGTTCCTCTACGTTCAGCACTTTGGGATCGGTGTCGAAGGCTTCGTTGATCTCGTCGTCGGAACGGCCGATGATCTCGTAATTCGCGGTCAGCCGAGCGCGGCGCAGCTGGGGCAAGATCTCGTCGGCCAACGTTTTATATACGGAAGAGATGTTCTTGATTTCGGTTTCCCGCTGCTGCGGATCGCTGTACATGGACAGGACGCGCAGTATCAAGTCCTTGTCTTGCAGATTGGATTTGGAAACCAGCTCCTTGAAACCTTCCCAGTCTTGAGCGGTATAGTTGGCATCCAGATTGGCATCGATCTTCGCCTTCTTCAGCTGTCTGGCCATGTATTTCTCGGTATTGCTTTCGCGACTCTTCGCCAGGTCCGTATTCAAACTTACGCCGCCGTCGGGCGAAGCGTATGCGGAAACTTCGATATTGTCGATCCTATAATTCTTGGTATCGCTGTTCAATTCCGCCACTTTCTTGTGGAAATTTTTGATATCTTCCGAGTTCAGTTCGCTGTTGCGCAGATTCGCCTGTTGGATGAGGAACATGATGTTCGCCTGTTCGGCTTGCTTGATGATGCGCTGATACGCGTCGTCGGCATGCGAGGCATGAGCGCTGTTTACTGTCGGGAGTTCGGAAGTGGCGATCACACCGTCGGCGATTTTAACCGAAGGAATGGCGTACGACTTCCTTCCTTTGGTGATGACGAAATCCAGATAAAGTTCCGAGTTGGCCATCTCGGGCACATAGTCGAATGAGGTCTTCATCGTATAGTCACCACCCATTTTATAGGAGATGGTTTGACCGTTCCCTTCTACCTTTTCCCCCTGAAATAGAGCGGGCTGGCCTTTCGCTTGGCCGCCATTCCATCTTAACACCGGGGTTACTTGTACGGAGGCATTCTTCTTCATATACTTTTCCGGAAACCGGCCATTAATGGTTACGGGAACTGTTCCGCCCACCGCTTCGAGGATTTGCGGGTTCGTCGTGAAGTAGTCGGACGATAAGGCTCCCATCTTTCCGCAAGCGGAAAATACGACGATCATTACTGCCATCAAAGGCAAATACATTTTTTTAATCATGGGTTACTCTATTTTTTATGGTTTATCTATAAATAAATTCTCCGTCTTTTATCAGGACAAAGATAGGAAAAACATTTCCGAATCACTCGACCAGAGTCTCTTTTTTCTGCAAATTATATTAAAAAGAGTAAAACGGAACGGGTTATCGGCATCGTTCTTCGTGGAATTTAATGTTTCGGGGGTGATGGTCGATGATTTCGCTTCGAAGCAGGTTGCGGTCTATATGGGTATATATTTCGGTGGTTCCGATGCTTTCATGCCCCAACATCGCCTGGATGGCTCGGAGGTTGGCGCCGCCTTCCAGCAAATGCGTCGCAAAAGAATGCCGGAAGGTATGGGGGCTGATCGCCTTCCTCAAACCGATGCGGGCCGCCAACTCCTTGATGATGTGAAAAACCATGATACGGGAGATGTTCTTTCCAAATTTGCTGATGAAGACATAGTCCTCATAACCGGGCCTGATGCGTTGGTGGTTGCGGTCGTCGAAATACAGGGTTATTTCTCGGATCGCTTTCTGCGAAATGGGCACCAGGCGTTGTTTGTCGCCTTTCCCTTCCACCTTGATGAAGCCGTCGTCGAGATATAAGTCGGAGATTTTCAGGCGACAAAGCTCCGAGACTCGAAGTCCGCAGCTATATAACGTCTCCAAGATCGCCCGGTTCCGTTGCCCCTCTTTGGCTGTCCGATCGATGACTTCTATCAGGTTGTCGATCTCTTCGACGGACAGGATTTCCGGCAAATGGAATCCGATTCGAGGCGATTCCAAAAGTTCCGTCGGATCGTTTTCCAGGTAATCTTCCAGCAAAAGGAAATGATAGAAGGAGCGAATACCGGACAGGATCCTCGCCTGAGATTTCGCATGGAGGCCTATGTCCTTCAAAGCTGCCGAGAACGTTTCCAAATCTTCCAATCCGACTTCGAGCGGCGACTTCTTCTCGATCGAGAGGTAGTGCATGAGTTTGGTCAAATCCGTCAGATAAGCCTCGACCGTATGGCCGGAAAGCGATTTCTCCAGCTTCAAATATTGCCTGTATTTCGCTAATATCTTGTTTGTTTCTTCGCTCATTCTCATTTCTTTTGCTAACTTTGCTTCGAAATACAAATTTAGAAAAACTTCAGAGAGTTTGCCATGATGAAGATTCAAATTATTAACGGTCCGAACATCAACTTGCTGGGAAAACGGGAACCCGGCATTTACGGCAGCAGATCGTTCGATGACTACCTGAACGAACTGCGGAAAGCTTATCCTCAAATCGAATTGGATGCCTTTCAATCGAACTTCGAAGGTGCAATGATCGACAAGTTGCAGGAAGCAGGCTTCGCTTCCAAGGGGATCGTCTTAAACGCCGGCGCATACACGCACACTTCCATTGCGTTGCAGGACACGATTCGGGCTATCCCAGCGCCAGTGGTTGAGGTGCATATTTCGAATGTCTATCGACGGGAAGAATACCGACATACCTCCCTGATTTCCTGTGCGTGTCTGGGCGTGATCTGCGGTTTCGGATTAGATTCCTACCGCTTAGGCGTGGAGGCTTTGTTAAAGAGAGCAGAAGTTCGACAACGATGAAAGAAACCGATCCGATAGACGACTACATCCTTTCGCATATCGATCGGGAAGACGATTATCTAAATGCGTTGTATCGGGCTACTCATCTGAAACTCCTGCGTCCGCGGATGGCTTCCGGCCATTTGCAAGGTCGAATGCTCAAGATGTTTGTGGAGATGATCCGTCCTCGTCAGGTGTTAGAAATCGGCACCTACAGCGGTTACTCCGCGCTTTGCATGGCAGAGGGCTTGAAAGAGGGAGCGATGCTGCATACGTTCGAAATCAATGACGAACAGGAAGAATTTACTCGCCCTTGGCTCGAACGGTCTGCGTACGCAGACAGGATAACCCTTTACATGGGCGACGTATTGACGTTGCTGCCCGACATGAATATCGTCTTCGATATGGCTTTCATCGACGGAAACAAACGTAACTATGAGGATTATTATGAATTGGTGTTGAAAAAATTGAGAGCCGGCGGCTTTATCTTCGCCGATAACACATTATGGGACGGCCATATACTGACAGAACCGGCAAAAAACGACCCACAAACTTCAGGCATTAGAAAATTCAACGACCGGGTGGCGGCCGACCAGCGGGTGGAAAAGGTAATCCTTCCTCTGCGCGACGGTTTGACCATCATCCGAAAAAAGTAACGATATGGATTCGAAAAGACAAAATAAAATTGCTCGATTATTGCAGAAAGAACTCGGCAACATCTTCTTGATACAAGCCAAATCGATGAAGCACATCATCATCACCGTAACGGAAGTACGCGTAAGCGCCGACTTGAGCGTGGCCAAGGCTTATCTGAGCGTTTTCCCTTCGGAACGCGGACAGGAAATCATTCAGCACGTAACCGATAATGTACGGTCGATACGGTACGAGCTGGGTACTCGTGTCCGTTTTCAGTTACGGATCATACCGGAACTGAAGTTCTTTTTGGATGAATCACTGGATAAACTCGAGCACATCGACGAACTCTTGAAAAAGTAAACCGCAGTGAATGTCTCCTTCTACATTGCCAGACGTTATCTGCTTTCCAAAAAATCGCACAACGCTATCAATGTGATTTCGGGCATTTCCGTTTGCGGAGTCGCGCTGGCCACCGTGGCATTGATATGCACCTTATCCGTTTTTAACGGCTTTCGCGATTTGGTCGCCACGTTCTTTACGGCTTTCGATCCCGAACTGAAAGTCTGCGTTGCAACGGGAAAAGTATTCGACGGCGAAGATCCGCGCATTCAATCCCTCCGAGAGTTGCCGGAAATCGCTGTACTCTCTAAAGTGCTCGAAGAAAATGCAATGGTGCAATACAAGGATCGTCAGACAATGGCGGTCATAAAAGGAGTAGAAGACAACTACGAAGAAGTAGCTCCCATCGACAGCATCCTATTCGGAAAGGGAGAGCCGGTGCTTCACGACGACGTGGCAAACTATGCAATTCCCGGAGTAGAATTGATCTCCTCTTTAAATACCGGCATCCATTTCCTCGATCCGCTTACGGTCTACGCTCCCAAACGCGGAAGCAAAATCAATGTAGCCAATCCTTCCGCCGGTTTTATGACAGAACGCTTATTTTCGTCCGGATTAATCTTTGCCGTAAACCAGCAGAAATACGACGCTTCCTACATTCTTACTTCGCTGCAGTTCGCCCGGCAACTTTTTCAATACGATAAGGAAGTGAGTTCCGTCGCGATCCGGCTAAAAGAGAACGTCCACGTACGTCAAGCGAAAAGAAAGATACAACGGCTTTTGGGAAGTGACTTCATCGTTCAGGATCGCTATGAACAGCAAGCTGATACGTTCCGCATCATGGAAGTAGAAAAGTTGATTTCTTATCTTTTCCTGACGTTCATCTTGGTTATCGCATGCTTCAATATCATCGGTTCTCTTTCAATGCTGATCATCGATAAAAAAGCGGACGTCATCACCTTGCGCAATCTCGGAGCCAACGACAAACTCATCACCCGGATATTCCTGTTCGAAGGGCGTTTGATTTTGCTCTTCGGAGCGATCATCGGGGTTGTTTTAGGTTTAACGCTTTGTTTCCTTCAACAAGCATTCGGCCTTCTTTCCTTAGGAGATGGAAGCTCGGCAGGATTCGTCGTCGACGCTTATCCCGTCAGCGTCCATTCGACTGACGTCGTCTTAGTGCTTGCAACCGTATTGTTCGTCGGATTTATTGCCGTATGGTATCCGATACGGTATCTCAGCAAAAGATTACTTTCTAAATAGAAGATCTCCGGATGATCGACACTTTCTCCCTCTCCATGAGATTACAAAGATCATATCGCATCGGTTTTCAGTAAGTCGGGAGATTGCCGGTTAACATCGTCGAGGACGGCAAACAATTCATCGACCGTCTCTGCGCGTAACATCTTGATCCGCGTATCCCGAAAGTTAGGAATTCCTTTAAATAAAGGCGAAGCCGCTAAATGGCGACGAACATGCAAAATGCCTCTCCGCTCGCCCAATAAGTCCACGCTCTCGGCAATCTCTTGGCGCAATACATCGAGTCGCCACTCGAAAGATAAGGATGGCAGTTCTTCGCCCGTCTGCAAAAAATGTTTCACCTCCTTAAATATCCACGGGCGTCCGAAGCTGGCTCGCCCGATCATGATGGCATCTACGTTGTATCTGTCAAAACATTCTCTCGCCCGCTGAGGGGTTGCGATATCTCCGTTGCCTATGACGGGAATGTACAGGCGGGGGTTTTCCTTTACCTTACTGATCCAGGTCCAGTCCGCTTCGCCTCTATACATCTGCGCTCTCGTTCTTCCATGAACGGTCAAAGCCGCTATGCCGCAGTCTTGCAATCGTTCGGCCAAATCTACTATGATTCTATGTTCATCATCCCATCCTAAACGTGTTTTTACCGTAACGGGCAGGTTCACTGCTTTCACAACGGCTCCGGTCATCTCCAACATCTTGGGAACATGCTGTAACATGCCGGCTCCAGCTCCTTTCCTCGCCACGCGTTTCACCGGACAACCGAAATTCAGATCCAGGATGTCGGGGTTCGCTTCTTCCACCATCTTGGCCGCTTCGACCATGGTTTCCGTATCTTTCCCGTAGATCTGAATGGCCACAGGACGCTCTTCGTCATTGATATGCAACTTCCGCAGAGTCTTTTCTACCGACCGGATCAGCGCATCCGACGAAATAAACTCCGTATATACCAAGTCCGCCCCGAAGCGCTTGCACATCAATCTGAAAGCCGGATCGGTCACATCTTCCATCGGTGCCAAGCATACCGGATATGGACCCAAGTCGATATCTTTGATTTTCATTCTTTTGTCCTTTCCTCCCTGCAAAAGTACGGAAAAACTCCTACCTTTGCATGTGGATCAGAATAAAAACAATGAACGACCGTATAAAAGACTTTGAGATCATGGCACCTATCGGCTCGCGGGAATCGCTCGCCGCAGCGATTCAGGCCGGCGCCGACTCGATCTACTTCGGTATCGAGAGCTTGAACATGCGCGCTCATTCCACCCATACTTTCACTCTCGACGACTTGAAAGAAATAACCGAGATTTGCGCTGCCCATGCCGTCAAGAGTTATCTTACGGTCAACACGATTATTTACGATGAGGACATCGCACTCATGCGAAAGATCGTCGATACGGCGAAAGCGGCACATATCAGCGCTGTGATTGCCTGCGATATCGCCGTCATGAATTATTGTTACGAAGTGGGACAAGAGGTGCACCTGTCCACCCAACTGAATATCAGCAACACCGAAGCATTGAAGTTCTATGCACGTTTTGCCGATGTCGTCGTCTTGGCGCGCGAGTTGAACCTCAGGCAAGTCAAAACGATATACGATACCATCCGGAAAGAACAGATCCGCGGCCCGAAGGGAGAATTGATCCGAATAGAGATGTTCTGTCACGGCGCGCTATGTATGGCCATCTCCGGGAAATGTTATTTGAGCTTGCACAACCTCAACGCGTCGGCTAATCGCGGAGCTTGCATGCAGGTTTGCCGACGGGCTTATACAGTGAAGGATCGCGAAAGCGACATCGAACTGGATGTGGACAACCAATATATCATGTCTCCCAAAGATTTGAAGACCATCAGATTTATGGACGAGATGATAGAGGCAGGCGTCCGGGTGTTCAAGATCGAAGGTCGCGCACGTAGCCCGGAGTACGTACGCACCGTGGTGGAATGTTATAAGGAAGCCATCGAATCTTACCTTGAGAACACCTTTACGGAAGAAAAAAAATCGGCTTGGGACGAGCGGCTGAAAACGGTTTTCAATCGAGGGTTTTGGAACGGTTACTATTTAGGACAACGCTTGGGGGAATGGAGCGAGAATTACGGCTCGGAAGCTACGGAGCGCAAAGTCTACGTCGGTTCGGGAGTGAAATATTTCTCGAATATCGGCGTAGCAGAATTCATTGTCGAAGCAGCCGAAATGAAAATAGGCGATAAACTGTTGATCACCGGCCCGACAAGCGGGGCGATCTTCCTTACTCTGGAAGAAGCCCGCGTCGATTTAAAACCCGTCCAAACGGTTCATAAAGGAGAACACGTTTCCTTTAAAGTTCCGGAAAAGATCCGCCCCAGCGACAAATTATACAAATTAGTTCTTTCGGAAGAAATTAAAAGAAAGCCGGGCAACCGAGCCTTCTCCGTTTAAAGCGATACATAAAAAATGGAGTACCGCTGTACTCCAACCTTTGTTAACCTTAAATCTAATACTATGAAAAAAATCACAATACAAATGTAAGCTTCTTCCGTGCTCTCTACAAAAAAAGAACCAGAAAAAACGGCTATATTAATATTATTTCACGAAAACAAGGTTTTTACTTATCAAAACGAAAGCCATCCGACACTAATGCCGGCGATCGGTAATTTCGCCGTAAGCCTTCGAAGACAGAATACCTCTTGCCCCGTGCCACCTAATAAAACAGGAAAGTGTGCCTATTGTCGACACACTTTCTCGTTCCCAAGGATCTTCGTAGATTAATCTTTCAGCTTGGCGCAAATAAATTCGCGGTTCAACCGAGCGATATTGCTGACGGAAACATTTTTGGGACATTCCGCCTCGCAGGCACGGGTATTCGTACAGTTACCGAAACCCAATTCGTCCATCTTGGCCAACATGGCTTTAGCGCGACGCGGCGCCTCTATCTTTCCTTGCGGAAGCAATGCCAGCTGGCTGACTTTAGCCGAGACAAAAAGCATGGCCGAACCGTTTTTACAAGCGGCTACACAGGCACCGCAACCGATGCAGGCCGCTGCATCCATCGCCTCATCGGCATCCTTCTTGGGAATAGGAATGGCATTGGCATCCGGAACACCGCCCGTATTCACAGAAATATAGCCACCGGCTTGCATAATCTTATCGTAGGCCGTACGGTCGACCATCAGGTCGCGGATAACAGGGAAACCTGCCGAACGCCATGGTTCTACGGTAATCGTATCGCCGTCGTTGAAGCGACGCATATAAATCTGACAGGTCGTGGCACCGGTTGCCGGACCATGCGGATGGCCATTGATATACATGGAACACATGCCGCAGATGCCCTCGCGGCAATCATGATCGAATACGATCGGTTCCTTACCTTCGTCCACAAGCTGCTGGTTTAAGATATCCATCATCTCCAGGAAAGAGGTATCACCGGGGATGTCTTTCATTTGGAACGTATCAAAGTGCCCTTTTTCCTTCGGACCTCTTTGTCGCCAAACTTTAAGCGTAAAACTTATATTTTTATCCATGATTTCTATTCGATTAAATGATTAAGACTTATAGTTACGAGTTTGAACCTTGATATACTGATAGTTCAAATCTTCCTTCATCAATTCCGGTTCTACACCTTCGCCTTTGTATTTCCAACAAGCAACGTAAGAGAAATTGGCATCGTCGCGTTCGGCTTCGCCTTCCGGCGTCTGATGCTCTTCCCGGAAATGTCCGCCGCAAGATTCTTCCCGATTCAAAGCGTCGTAAGCCATCAATTCGCCGATTTCGATAAAGTCGGCCAAACGAATAGCCTTTTCGAGTTCGACATTCAGGTCTTCGGCATTACCTGGAACACGGAGATCGTTCCAGAATATCTTTCTTATGTCTTTCAACTTAGCCAAAGCAGTAGTCAGAGACTCTTTCGTACGTCCCATCCCGACGTATTCCCACATGACATGCCCCAGTTCCTTGTGAATAGAATCGACCGAGCGCGTGCCCTTGATGTTCATTAACTTCTGAATCTTATCCTTAACGGCTTTCTCCGCTTCCTCGAATTCAGGTAGTTCGACAGAGAAGCGCGGAACCTGAATCTGATCGGACAGATAGTTTTGAATGGTATAAGGCAGAATAAAGTAACCGTCGGCCAGTCCTTGCATCAAAGCGGAAGCGCCTAACCGATTCGCTCCGTGATCCGAGAAATTGGCTTCGCCGATAGCAAATAAACCTTTTATGGACGTCATCAATTCATAGTCCACCCAAATACCGCCCATCGTATAGTGAATGGCCGGGAAGATCATCATCGGATTATGATAGGGATTCACATCGGTAATCTCCTCGTACATATCGAACAGGTTTCCATAGCGCTGTTTCACGACGTCTACGCCCAAACGGGCTATCGCGTATTTGAAATCCAGGAATACCGCTAACCCCGTGTTATTCACGCCGAAACCCTTGTCGCAACGTTCCTTTGCAGCACGAGACGCCACATCGCGAGGAACCAGGTTACCGAATGCTGGATAGCGCCGCTCCAAATAGAAATCGCGGTCCTCGTCGGGGATGTCATTGGGATCCAAGGTGCCCGCTTGTAATTTTTTTGCATCTTCGAGCTTCTTGGGCACCCAGATTCGGCCGTCATTACGAAGTGATTCCGACATCAGGGTTAATTTGGATTGCTTATCGCCGTGGACAGGAATACAAGTCGGATGAATCTGAGCAAAGCAGGGATCGGCAAACCATGCGCCTTTCCGGTAACATTGCATGGCGGCAGAGCCGTTCGAAGCCATCGCATTGGTGGAGAGAAAGTAGGCGTTTCCATAACCGCCCGTACCGATGACAACGGCATGAGCGGCAAAGCGCTCGATCTTGCCTGTCACCAAATTGCGGGCAATGATGCCGCGAGCACGTTCAACTCCCTCCTTATCCCGAATGAGCACCACGTCCAACATCTCGTAGCGGGTATACAACTTCACCGTACCGAGATGGACCTGCCGACTCAAAGCGGAATAAGCCCCCAACAGCAACTGTTGTCCGGTTTGTCCGCGGGCGTAAAATGTACGCGAGACCTGTACGCCGCCGAACGAACGATTCGCTAACGTCCCGCCATATTCACGAGCGAACGGAACGCCTTGTGCCACACATTGGTCGATGATAGCGGCCGAGACTTCAGCCAACCGATACACATTCGCTTCGCGGGAACGATAGTCGCCGCCTTTGATGGTATCATAGAACAACCGATAGACAGAATCTCCGTCGTTTTGATAATTTTTGGCAGCGTTAATCCCTCCTTGCGCCGCAATAGAATGAGCGCGGCGAGGAGAATCCTGAATGCAGAAGTTCAAAACATTAAAGCCTTGCGCTCCCAGAGAAGCTGCTGCGGATGCGCCTGCCAATCCCGTTCCGACGATAATGATATCTAAACGACGTTTATTAGCAGGATTTACTAATTTCTGATGAGCTTTATAGTTAGTCCATTTCTCAGCCAAGGGACCTTCAGGTATTTTTGAATTTATAGTAGTCATATTTTTACGATTTTATCGATTAAAAAATTCAACGGGTCAAGTCTTCAAAAAGACTCGAAGTAGAATACAAGCACAACGATTATAAAGCCTAAAATAAGCAAAGTGGTATAAATTTTCCCGATAACTTCCCACCGTTTCATCCAAATCTGATTGTTCCAACCGAGCGTATGCATCGCGCTCCAGAATCCATGAGACAAGTGGAACCACAAAGCCACTAACCAAACGACATACAATGCGACATAGAGCCAGCAACTGAACGTTTGCTGAATATAGCCGTAACCGTCCGTCGCATCCAAACCTCCCAGAAGAGGATTGCCGATCAATTCCGCAAACATCATGTTATACCAGAAATTGAACAGGTGGAGCAACAGTCCGAGCACGATAACAATTCCCAGCACAAACATGTTTTGTGACGCCCATTCTACCGATTTCGGCCGATCGGTCACGGCATAACGGTCTGTCCCGCGTGCGGCACGGTTCTGCCATGTCAACCAGAGAGCATAGATGATGTGAACCACCGCTAATGCTGCCAATCCGACCGTCCCTACCAATGCATACCAATTGGCACCCAAAAATCCGCAAATAGCATTGTAGGCATTCCCGGAAAACAAGGCTACCAGATTCATCGACAAGTGAAACGTCAGAAACAGGATAAGGGCGAGACCTGTTATGCTCATCACCACTTTCCTTCCAATAGATGAATTACTTAACCACATAAATGATCGAATTTAAATTATGAATTATTAAATTACTAAACTCAAGTCACATCTTATGAATCAATAACGCAAAATTAAACGAAAGATCTCTATAACGCAAGGAATTATAGAAATATTTCTTTAATTCTGTTTGATGGGAACACGACTTTCTTTTCTCACATTTATTATTCATAACTGTCCATTGCTGAAAGTTCCTTTCGCTTTTTACCGTCCAACCGGTCGGTCATTTTTTATAAAGAGTTGATCGAACTCTTTTTCTTTCAGCAAATTCAATGCTTTCTTTACGCTTAGATTAGCTTCGTTGATTATCTGATAATACTCGCTCGTATTCCATAAATCTCTTGCTATTAAAGCTTTCAACTGCAATTTCATCAAAGGGAGCGATTTTCGGTACTCGTCTTCATTTTTACAGGTAATTCCCTCTTTCTTTGCCAAATCGATCAGTTGTCGGATCATGCCGTCGGTAATTTCGAAGCGGCGGTTGAAATCTTCCAATTTCTTATACTTTTCAACCCATTCATTACGGTAGGCATCAATCAATTGAAAATGATACCTCAACAAGACGCCTTTCAACGCTATTCGGCGATGATAGGCGGTATACATGGTCGTATCCACCGGAACAAAGTAGTCGGGCATAATTCCACCGCCGCCATAAACGGTACGGCGTAATTTCAAGGTCTGATACTTCAACGAATCGGGAAAGTGGATACTGTCTGCATTTATCATTTCGCCGCTGTTATACCGTTTCAGCAACTCTTCATTGTAGTCTGCCAGGTTCTTGCCATACGTTTTTTGAATACAACGCCCGGATGGAGTATAATACCGAGCCACCGTTAAGCGAATCATTGAACCGTCCGGCAAATCGATAGGTCGTTGCACCAACCCTTTGCCGAAGCTCCTCCTCCCGACGATAATTCCTCTATCCCAATCTTGAACGGCACCCGTGACTATTTCGCTCGCCGAAGCGGTATACTCGTCGATCAGTATAATCAATCTCCCCTTCTGCAACAAGCCTGTTCCTTTTGCGCGGAATTCGCTTCGTGGATTCTTCCGCCCTTCGGTATAGACAATCAGTTCTTTCTTTCCTAAAAACTCATTCGTCATATCGATGGCCGCTTCCAAATAGCCTCCTCCATTGCCTTGCAAGTCCAGTATCAGATCTTTCATCCCTTCTCTCTGCAAATGTTGGAGGACTTCCCGAAACTCTTTATGCGTGGTGGCAGCAAAACGACTGATTTTGACATACCCTGTTCTCTTGTTGATAAGATACGAAGCGTCAATACTATAAACCGGTATTTTGTCCCTTTTGATCGTAAAGTCCAACAATCCGTCCACTCCTCTGCGCAAGACTTTCACATTGACTTTCGTGCCTTTCGGGCCACGGAGTTTACGCATAATCTTTTCAGTTCGCAGTTTCGTGCCCGCTATCGTCGTGTCGTTCACCGTGACAATCCGGTCGCCCGCCAATATGCCTATTTTTTCAGAAGGCCCTCCCGCTATCGGCTGAATCACCAGCAACGTATCTTCCACCATGCTAAACTGTATACCTATGCCATCGAACTTTCCTTGTAAGGGCTCCGTCAGTTCTCTTA
Organism: Phocaeicola abscessus CCUG 55929; assembly: GCF_000312445.1. Classification (GTDB taxonomy): domain Bacteria; phylum Bacteroidota; class Bacteroidia; order Bacteroidales; family Bacteroidaceae; genus Phocaeicola; species Phocaeicola abscessus. Next base: position 400,496 of record NZ_HE997182.1, read on the forward strand.
CTTCTTGGGGGTCGGAATAAGTAGAATGCGGGTCCAATTGTTCCAGCATCTTGATGATGGCACTGTCGACCAATTGCGCCTCATCGACCGAATCGACGTAGAGATTCGCTATGGCATACTCGGCCATCTGCAATTTATTCGACGGTTTATTCAAAAAAGAATGTTTCTGGGCATTCATCGCGTGGATGGAGCACAACGAAACCAGCAGGCACCATATTATTCTTCTCTTACATTTCATTTCGATCTAATTTTACGCCTTTCGGCAAGAATGCCGTCACATCTTTGCCGAAAACCCACAATTCTCTTACGGCAGAAGAACTGACGCAAGCCAAATCCGGCTCCGTAAGCAGCAGAATCGTTTCAATGCCCGACAAACGTTTATTCATATCCGCCATCTCTTTTTCGTATTCAAAATCTTTGATCGATCGGACTCCCCGAATGATAAATTCCGCCTTTTGTTCCTTTGCGAAATCCACCGTCAAGCCTCCATACGATATCACCTTTACACGCGGGTTATCGGCGTATACCCGTCGAATCATGTCAACGCGCCGCTCGACAGAAAAAAGAGTTTCTTTATGTACGTTACGTTCGATCACACTGACGACGATTTCATCCATAAAAGCCAAGGCCCGGTTTACTATCGACTCGTGCCCGACGGTAAACGGATCGAATGTCCCTGTAAACAATGCTCTTTTCATGCTTCGATCAAATCTTCCGTCAGATCTTCTTCCACGACTAAATTATCGATGATGAATCCCTGGCGTTCCATCGTATTTTTTCCCATATAGAATTCCAGCAGTTCTTTTACCTGATCCGTCCTGCGCAAAGTAACCTGTTCCAGACGGATATCTTTTCCGATAAAGAACCTGAATTCGTCCGGCGAGATTTCTCCCAACCCTTTGAATCGGGTAATTTCCGGATCCGGCCCAAGGTTTTTGATCGCTCGTTGACGCTCTTCCTCGGTATAACAATAGAGCGTGATAAAATCGCTCTTTTTTTCATTCGTATCCCGTTTCGCATCTACTTCAGCGATGATTTTCTTGTTCCTGATTTTCGTCCTGCGATTTCTGATACGAAACAAAGGAGTCTGCAAGATATACACGTGCCCTTTCTTTATCAGATCCGGAAAGAATTGCAGAAAGAAAGTGATCATCAGCAAGCGAATATGCATTCCGTCCACATCGGCATCGGTAGCTACGATCACTTTGTTATAGCGCAAGCCTTCCAAGCCTTCTTCAATATTCAATGCGGCTTGCAGCAAATTGAATTCTTCATTCTCGTAGACGACTTTCTTGGTCAGGCCGAAAGAATTCAGGGGTTTGCCCCGCAAGCTGAATACGGCTTGCGTATTGACGTCTCTGCTCTTCGTGATCGAGCCGCTGGCGGAATCGCCCTCTGTAATGAAGAGGCAGCTTTCTTCCTGCTGTCCGCCGCGAGTATCGCTCAAATGCACTCGACAATCGCGAAGTTTTCTGTTATGGAGATTGGCTTTCTTCGCTCGCTCGCGAGCTAATTTCGTGATGCCGTCGATCGCTTTGCGTTCTCTTTCCGAAGCCTGTATCTTCTGCATCATGATTTCGGCCGTATCGGGATGCTTATGCAAAAAATTATCCACCTCCGTCTTGACGAAATCGCTGATAAACTTATTCACGGAAGGACCTTCCGGGCCCATATTTGTCGAGCCGAGCTTTATCTTCGTCTGGCTTTCGAACAGGGGTTCCTGGACGTTGATGGCAATGGCCGCCACCAAGCCGTTGCGGATATCGGCGTAATCCAAATTCTTACTAAAGAATTCCTTAACGGTTCTGGCCAAATGTTCTTTAAAGGCGCTTTGATGAGTGCCTCCCTGCGTGGTATGCTGGCCGTTGACAAACGAATAATACTCTTCGCCATATTGATTCGTATGCGTAAAGGCTATTTCGATATCCTCTCCTTTCAAGTGAACGATATCATAGATGCCGGTTTCGGTCATCGTATCGTTCAGCATATCCGCCAAACCGTTGCGGGAAACGATTTTTTTGCCGTTGAAAATGATCGATAGACCGGCATTGAGATAAGTATAATTCCGAAGCATCGTCTCCACGAACTCCGGATTATAGCTGTAACCGGCAAACAAGGTCTGGTCCGGTTCGAAAAAGACATACGTGCCCGTCTGCCCCGCGGCATCTTCAGACTTGTCTTCCCATAGTTCGCCTTTTGCAAATCGAAGTTCGCGCACCTTTCCGTCCCGATAACTCCGAACGAGGAAATCGGCACTCAATGCATTGACGGCTTTCAGGCCGACCCCGTTCAATCCGACGCTTTTCTTAAACGCCTTGCTGTCATACTTGGCCCCGGTGTTCAACACGGAGACGGCTTCGGTCAACTTGCCCTGCGGAATCCCGCGACCGTAATCCCTGACGCCGACCCGAAGGTTATCCTCGATGGTAATTTCTATCTTACTGCCGGCATTCATTTTGAATTCATCGATACTGTTATCGATGACTTCTTTCAACAGCACATAAATACCGTCTTCCATATGCGAGCCGTCACCCAGCTTGCCGATATACATGCCGGGACGTGTCCTGACATGTTCCATATCGGTCAGATGCCGGATATTGTCATCATCGTAGATGATATGTTCGTCCATGGCTTTTTCGTTCTCCCTCATCATGATCGTCTCTTCTTATCATCCAATATCTTTTCGAAAAGCGCGGCGGCGCTTGTGCTGAATATGTTCAAAATAGGCCCACTGCGCCTGCACTTTTGTGTTTTGCTCCAATTCGGGATTACTTTCCCCGTACCTAAACCCCAGCTTCTGGTAGATGGGGATCAAATCGTAAAACAGCAAGGCATTGACACCCTTGCTCTGATATTCCGGTTTGACGGCAACCAATAATAGATCCAGCGTCGTCGGACGCTTAAGGAATAAGGCCTTCAACAGGTAGAACCAGCCCAAAGGGAATAATTTTCCCTTAGCTTTCTGCAAGGCCTCCGACAAAGAGGCCATCGAAACACCGACGGCGATCAACTCGCCGTGCTCATTTTCTACCAACGTGACCATTTGCAAATCCAGGATATTCAAATAAGTCTTCACGTACTCATCGATCTGCCCCTGAGTCATTTGGGAATACCCGTAGAGCGGAGCGTAAGCTTCGTTAATCAAGTCGAAAATCTTCTGGCCGTAATTCCCTTCTCGAATTTCTTTTCTGCTACGAAGCTTTTTAATCTTCAACCGATATCGCTGCAAGAGCATTTCCGAAAGCCGTTGATGTTTCTCCGGCAGCTGATCGGGAACCAGAATTTTGTACTCCACCCAATCCGCATCCTTCACATAGCCTAAAGCTTCCATGTGACGCGGATAATACGGATAATTGTAAATGGTCGCCATCGTGCTCAGTTGATCGAATCCCTCGATCAGCATCCCTTCGGCATCCAAATCGGTAAATCCCAGCGGACCGACGATGGCAGTCATGCCTCTTTCTTTGCCCCATCGGACAACGGTATCGAGCAATGCCTCCGAAACCGCCCTGTCGTCCACGAAATCGATCCAGCCAAAACGAACTTCCTTCTTATTCCACGTCTCATTCGCCCGTTTATTGATAATGGCGGCCACCCGACCGACCAATACATCATGCTCGTAAGCCAGAAAATACTCCGCCTCGCAGAACTCGAAGGCTGCATTCTTCTTCGGATCGTAAGTACGCAACATGTCTTCGTACAAATCCGGTACGGAATAAGGATTATGCTTATACAATTCATAGTTGAACCGGATGAACGTTTTCAATTCTTTCCGATTCGAGACCCGCTTAATGGTTATAGCCATAACAATATATCAAATTCGTGGTAAAGATACGAGTTTTTTTCCATTCAAGACAATTTTCGTTTTTTTTCATTGCCGACCCATCGGGAAAGCCTCCAGCCTCCGACAGCCCCACCCTGTCGACAGAAAGGCCCTCTTCGTTTACGGTTTGCGAAAAACATTTTGCAAAAGTAGCGGAATTATTCGTACTTTTGCCCAAACGGAACGAAAAACCATCATTATGGCGCTCAACTACATCTGGATTGCTTTTTTCCTCATCGCTTTCATCGCAGCGCTGATCAGGCTGGTGTGCTTCGGCGACATGCAAGTCTTTACCGACATCATCAATGCTACCTTCAGCGCTTCGAAGACGGCTTTCGAAATCTCGCTGGGTTTAACTGGCGTGCTGTCGTTATGGTTGGGAATCATGAAGATAGGAGAAAGCGGTGGAGTCGTCCGGAAGTTCGCCCATCTGCTGAGCCCCCTGTTCACGAAACTTTTTCCGGAGATCCCCCCAGGTCATCCCGTCATGGGAAGTATTTTCATGAACATCGCCGCCAACATGTTGGGGCTCGACAACGCGGCGACGCCCCTGGGACTGAAGGCGATGGAGGGCCTGCAAACGTTGAACCCGAACAAGACGACGGCCAGCAATGCCATGATCATGTTCTTGGTGCTGAACACTTCGGGACTGACCCTCGTCCCTATCGGCATCATGGTTTATCGGGTCCAGCAGGGTGCCGCCCAACCGACCGATATCTTCATCCCCATCCTGTTGGCGACATTCGTTTCCACACTAGCGGGCATCGTGGCGGTGAGCATTTACCAGAGGATTCAGCTACTGAACCGGACAGTGCTGCTTTTCTTAGGCGGAGTGAGCCTCTTTTTCGCCGCGCTCGTCTATGGCTGTTCCCTGCTCTCGCAAACCGATCTGAACACCTACGCCACATTGGCGGCCAATCTGCTGCTCTTTACCATCATCGTATCTTTTATCCTGGCCGGCATCCGCCGGAAAATCAATCTATACGATACCTTTATCGAAGGATCCAAAGAGGGTTTCCACACAGCCGTGCGCATTATTCCGTATCTGATCGCCATACTGGTAGCCATTGCCGTGTTCCGCGCTTCGGGAGCGATGGAGTACTTCATAAACGGTATCGGCAAAGCCGCGGCCCTTTGCGGACTGCCGACCGACTTCGTGCCGTCGCTTCCCACCGCTTTAATGAAACCCCTGAGCGGAAGCGGCGCCCGAGGCATGATGCTCGATGCGATGGCGACCTACGGGGCCGATTCGTTTGTCGGACGCCTCTCGTGCATCTTTCAAGGCTCTACGGATACGACATTTTACATCCTGGCCGTTTATTTCGGGAGCGTAAATATCGCCAAGACACGCCACGCCCTCCCATGCGGTTTGATCGCCGATTTTGCCGGCATCGTCGCAGCTATCTTCATCGGATACCTTTTCTTCGGATGACGCGACAAACGGATACGACGCAACGGCCATCCCCTGGCAAAAGCCTCGAAACATTTAAAAAATGCCTTTGACCGGCTTAGCAAGCTTCAAAAAGTTATTTTGGACCCTTTGACTGACTTAGCAACCATTAAAAACGGAAGCGGAAGTAGCAGGTATTCGGAAAAATCTCCTCCCTATTTTATCTATTTCCGCACAGAGAATAAGCAAAATTACACTATCTTTGCAGCGACATACCGTAATCACGTAATTATCATCGACGATGAACGAAGAATTCGAGCTTATAGCCAAAACCTTTCAAGGATTGGAAGAGGTATTGGCAAAAGAACTCATGGAGTTGGGAGCCCATAACGTACGAACAGGCAGACGGATGGTTTCCTTTACCGGTGATAAAGCCATGCTGTATAAGGCAAACTTCTGCTTGCGCACCGCTATCCGGATTTTAAAACCGATCACACATTTTCAGGCCAACGATGCGGACAACGTATACGAGATGGTAAAGACAACTGTCCGGTGGAAAGATTATCTCGATACGGAAAGAACCTTCGCCGTGGAAGCGGTAGTATACTCGGAAAACTTCCGGCATTCCAAATTCGTGGCCTATCGCGTAAAGGATGCCATTGCCGATTATTTTTGCGAACTGACGGGAAAACGTCCTTCCGTCAGCGTGACAAATCCGGATATCTTGATCCATATTCACATCGCCGAAGACGATTGCACGCTATCGTTAGACAGTTCGGGCGAATCGTTGCATCGACGCGGATACCGCCAGAAATCGGTCGACGCTCCGCTGAACGAAGTACTGGCGGCAGGGATGATCCTGATGACCGGCTGGCGCGGCGAATGCGATTTGATCGATCCGATGTGCGGCTCGGGCACCATCCTCATCGAAGCGGCGTTGATCGCTAAAAATATCGCGCCGGGTATCTTTCGCAAAGGTTTCGCTTTCGAGAAGTGGAACGATTTCGATCAAGACCTGTTCGACGAGATCTACAACGATGACTCCGCCGAGAGGGCCTTCGCCCACCACATTTACGGATACGACAACAACCCGAAAGCCATCGTCGTGGCCACGCACAACGTCAAAGCAGCGGGCCTGAGCAAAGCCGTCGCACTGAAACTCCAATCGTTTCAACAATTCGAACAACCGGCCGCAAAGAGCCTGATCATCACCAATCCCCCCTACGGAGAACGGATCGCTTCGGACGATCTGTTAGGACTGTACCAAATGATCGGCGAACGGCTGAAGCACGCCTTCGTCGGAAACGACGCATGGATTCTAAGCTACAAGGAAGAATGCTTCAACGAAATCGGACTGAAACCTTCCGACCGTATCTCCCTCTACAACGGCGCGTTGGCTTGCGAATTCCGCAAATACCAAATCTTCAGCGGGAAATACGCGGAGTTCTGCTCGAGTCGGCCGGAAAAGCAGTTCAAAACGAACCGCAACACATTCCGCCCTCATCGTTTAGGAGAGAAACGGAACGACTTCGGCAAAGAACGCCGCACCAGCTACAGAGCCCAGCAAGAAGAAAGAAAAGAAGGAAAAAGAGAAAAGCCGATGTCGTACCCCGAACGCAAGAGGATGGAAAGAGCGAACGGGAAGAAGGCCAACCGACCTTCCGAAACACAATATACGAGGAAAAGAAATAATCAGGATTAACGAATGAAAAGAGCACTTTACTTATTAGCTTCATTAACGATGGTGTCAGCTGCAGCTTTTGCGCAAACGAAAAAAAGCTTTACATTAGAAGACCTGCTGCCGGGCGGTAAAAACTTTTACAACCTGCTCCCCCAAAACAACCACGGACTGACATGGTGGAACAACCGCCTGATGGATTGCGACGTGGACGATATCAAGACCATCGACCCGAAAGACGGTAAAGAGACCATATTCATCACCGTCGACGAAGTAAACCGGATATTGGAAACCGCCGGATTGGATAAAACCCATCAACTGCACTACGCCTCGTTCCCATATACGAAGAAACTGATGCTGCTGAGCGAGCCTAAAAACCAAATCCTTGTCGATCTGGATAAAAAAGAGGTAATATGGCACCAACCTATCGACGAAAAAGCAAAGAATAAGGACTGGAATCCCACAAGCCGGGCGCTGGCTTACACCCTGGACAATAACCTGTACGTCACCACGCGCGAAGGTGAACGACAACAGGTGACCAAAGAACCCGACGGCATCGTGTGTGGTCAAAGCGTCCACCGCAACGAGTTCGGCATCCACAAGGGCACGTTCTGGAGCCCGAAAGGCAAGCTGTTGGCTTTCTACCGGATGGACCAATCGATGGTGACGGACTATCCTCAAGTAAATACCGCCGCGCGCATCGCCGTCTTGGAGCCGGACAAGTATCCGATGGCCGGAATGACGAGCCACAAAGTGACTATCGGCATCTATAACCCGGCGACCCGACAGACGATCTATCTGCAAACAGGCGACCCGACAGACCGCTACTTCACCAATCTCGCATGGAGTCCCGATGAGCTGCACCTCTACGTCATCGAACTGAACAGGGAACAGAACCAGGCCCAATTGGTCCGATACGACGCCGTTTCGGGAGAAAAGGAAGCGGTCTTGTTAGAAGAAACGCATCCCAAGTATGTGGAACCCTTGCATCCGATCGTATTCGTACCGTGGAATCAGCATCAATTCATTTATCAAAGTCAAAGAGACGGATTCAATCACTTATACCTGTACGATACGACAGGAAAATGCATCAAACAATTGACCAAAGGCGACTGGGTGGTCCAAGATATCGTCGGATTCAACAGCAAGACGAAAGAAGCGATCGTCATGACGACGGAAATCTCTCCCTTGCAAAGCAACGCCTACGCCGTCGATATAACGAACGGAAAAAGGCGTTTGATCGGTGCGGGAGAAGGCGTGCACCACGTAAAGTTATCGACCGAAGGCGACTATGTGATCGATCACTATCAATCCCATGAGATTCCCCGTCGGATAGACCTCGTATCCGTCAGCGGCAAAAAGAAATCCGTGAACTTGCTGACTTCCTCCGACCCGATGGACGAATACAATATGCCCGAGATCACCTTGGGTACTCTGCAGGCAGCCGACGGGAAAACACCGGTCTACTATCGGCTTGTCAAGCCGGTAAACTTCGATCCCACCAAGAAATATCCGGCCGTGATATACGTTTACGGCGGGCCCCATGCCCAACTGATTCGCGACGTTCGCAACTACGGCGCCGGAGGATGGGACATCTACATGGCTCAGTCGGGCTATGTCATGCTGACGGTCGATAACCGGGGAAGCGAAAACCGCGGCTTGGAGTTCGAGAACTGCACGTTCCGCCAACTCGGTACGGAAGAAATGAAAGATCAAATGAAAGGCGTCGATTTCCTGAAATCATTGCCGTATGTGGATGCTGACCGCATAGGAGTTCACGGATGGAGTTTCGGCGGGTTCATGACCGCCAACCTCATGCTTACCTACAACGACGTGTTTAAAGTCGGTGTAGCCGGAGGCCCCGTCATCGACTGGCAATATTACGAAGTCATGTACGGGGAACGTTACATGGATACTCCCCAAACGAATCCGGAAGGGTATGAGAAGGCGAATCTGAAACTTCGTGCGCAAAATCTCAAGGGACGGTTGGAAATAATCATCGGAGCCAACGATCCGACCGTCGTGCCCCAGCATGCGATTACTTTCCTTCGAGCGTGTATCGATGCGGAGGTTCAACCGGATTTCTTCGTCTATCCGGGAGACGGACATAACATGTTCGGGCGCGACAGGGTGCACCTGTACACCCGCATCACCCGCTACTTCGAGGAACATTTAAAATGAAATAAACATGAAATTACTTTTGTTAGGTTCCGGCGGGCGGGAACATGCGCTGGCATGGAAAATAGCCCAAAGTCCGAAAACGGAAAAACTATATATTGCTCCCGGCAATGCGGGAACGGCTTCGGTCGGCGAGAACGTAGCCGTCGGGGTCGACGACTTCGAGGCCATCAGACGGTTTGTCCTCGCTTCGGGTATCGACATGGTCGTCGTCGGGCCGGAAGTTCCCTTGGTAAAAGGTATAACCGATTTCTTTCGGAACGATCACGCGTTGCGACATATTCCCGTGATCGGCCCCTCCCAGGCCGGCGCTCAGTTGGAAGGGAGTAAGGAATTCGCCAAGCGCTTCATGAATCGGCACCGCATACCTACCGCCAAATACCGGGCGTTCACCGCCGAAACGATAGCAGAAGGATTCGCCTTTCTCGAAACGCTGGCGCCTCCCTACGTCTTGAAAGCCGACGGATTGGCGGCGGGAAAGGGTGTACGGATCCTACCGACCCTCGACGAGGCGAAAAAAGAACTGAAAGAGATGCTCGGCGGCATGTTCGGCACTGCCTCTTCGACGGTAGTTATCGAAGAATTCTTAAGCGGCACGGAATGTTCGGTCTTCATTCTGACCGACGGCAAGCACTACCAGATCCTCCCTGAAGCAAAGGATTACAAACGGATAGGAGAAGGCGACAAAGGTCCGAACACGGGAGGGATGGGCAGCGTTTCGCCCGTCCCCTTCGCCGACAAGACATGGATGCAGAAGGTAGAAGACCGCATCATCCGTCCCACCGTAAAAGGTCTCTCCGACGAAGGCATCGATTACCGAGGATTCATCTTCTTCGGACTCATCGATGTGAAGGGCAATCCGATGGTGATCGAATACAACGTCAGAATGGGAGACCCGGAGACGGAATCGGTCATGCTCCGCATCAAAAGTGATCTGGTCGACCTGTTCGAGGGGGTAGCCCACGGCGACTTGGAGACGAAGTCTTTAGAGACGGATTCCCGTTCCGTCGTTTGCGTAATGCTGGTGTCGGGCGGATACCCCGAACAGTACGAAAAAGGCTTCGAAATAACCGGATTGGATCGGCTCACGGACAGCATCGCGTTCCACGCCGGCACTTCCTTCAAAGAAGGGAAGACGGTGACGAGCGGCGGCAGAGTGATCGCCGTCAGTTCGTACGGAACCGACAAAACGGAAGCCTCTGCACGATCTTTCGCCGCAGCAAAGGAAATAAACTTCGAAAAGAAATACTTCCGTTCCGACATCGGAGCGGATCTGTGACTTGCCCGCAAAAGATGACCGCAGGAAAAAGATATCAACGCGAGGTCACGACGGGAAATTTATCCTTTCTCGTCGCCATTCTCTCGTGCATCGTACTGTGGAGTGTCCGTTTCGATTCGATCGGTTATGCGGGCAGTCTGTCGATCTATGTGCTCGTGGGTTACATCCTGACAGAACTGAATACCAGATTCAGTTTGATAAGGACCAGAACCGCCCTGCCGGTTTCTCTGTATTGGATCATCGTGGCCATCTGTTCGTTCCTTCATCCTTTCAAGGCGATCAACCTCGTACCGTTGGCATTCATCTTGGCTATCCATCAGCTTTTCTCAAGTTATGAGAACGAGAAAAGTATCGGGAATACATTCAATTCTTTCTTCTTTCTGAGTGCGGGCAGCATGGTCTTCCCTCCGTTACTATACTTCGTCCTTCCCTTTTTATTCGGAATGAAGCGCTTCCGCTCCCTGACGGTGAAAACGTTTTTCGCCGCACTTTCAGGAACAGCACTCCCGTATTGGTTTTTATTCGGATATGCTTTTCTTTCCGACAAACCGGAACTGTTCGCAGGGTCGCTCCGATCGTTATGCACCGTCCTTTCGCCCGATTACGGCGGAATCTCCGTCAACCACGTCGTTGCTTTCGCCATTGTCACTTTCTTTTCGTTGACCGGCAGCATTCATTACCTGCTCGTCTCCTATCAGGACAAGACGCAGATTCGGATCTATTATTCCTTCCTCCTCCTTATCGAGGTTTGTATCTATGCCTTGGGTTACTTCCAGCCGCAACATTTTCAGCAGTTACTGTCAATGCAACTCATCATCGTCTCTCTTCTGATGAGTCATTGGTTGGTACTGTCGAAAACCCGATTTTCCGCGATAGCGTTGACGGTTACGTTAATCCTATTGGTATTATGGGCTATATTTGATGTATGGATGCGATAATGCCGTTTCTCACCGATTGGGGATATGTGGGGCTCTTCCTCGCTTCGTTTATTGCAGGAAGCGTCGTGCCTTTCAGCTCCGAAGCCGTCCTCATCGCATGCATCGGTCCGTTGCAACTGTCTCCTCTCTCCTGTTTAACGGCTGCCACGCTGGGGAATGTCAGCGGAGGAATGACTTGTTACTGGATAGGGCATCTGGGCAAAACGGAGTGGATAGAGAAATACTTGCATGTGAACCAACAAAAGCGGGAAAAGGCCGAGCGTTTCGTCCGCGGGGAAGGAGCGTGGATGGCTTTCTTCGCCTTCATCCCCATCTTAGGAAGCGCCATCAGCATTGTGCTGGGCATGATGAGGGCCAATCTCTGGGGGGTTGCGCTGTCGATGACTGTCGGGAAGGCGATTCGCTATGCCATTATTATTTGGGGAACATTACAAACACACTCTCTCTTTTAACAGTATGGGAAAAAGAAATCTTTTATTCGGCCTCGTCCTGTTCGGTTTGACGGCATGCAGACACCAGCCTTCCGACCGGCAAAAGACAATCGCCGTTACGCTGGAACCGCTGCGGTATTTTACGGAAGCCATTGCCGGCGACCGGTATCGCGTAACGAGCATGGTTCCAGAAGGAGCTGGCCCAGAAACCTACGACCCGACTCCGCAACAACTGATCGATCTCTCGCGAAGCGAAGCTTACTTCCGCATCGGATACATCGGCTTCGAATTGAACTGGATGGACAAACTGAAAGCGAACGCTCCGCACCTGTCTGTCTTCGACACCTCGGAGGGAATCGAGCTGATCGCGAACGAAACCTCCCACCATGCTCGCCATCACGGCCCGTATATCGAACCGCATGTATGGAACTCCGCCCGAAATGCGGTGATCATCGCCGACAACATTTGTCGCGCTCTATGTACCATCGATGCGGCGAACAAAACGTACTATACTCATCGATTGGACAGTCTGCAGCGGACGATTCAGTATACCGACAGCGTCATACGGGTTTACTTGCAACAGGCCGACTCTGTCTTCCTCATCTTCCATCCCGCCCTGAGCTATTTCGCCCGCGATTACGGACTGACGCAAATCGCTATCGAACACGAGGGGAAAGAACCCCCGTCAGCCTATCTGCAAGCCCTTGTCAAAGAAGGAAAGGAGAGGCGGGCACGTGTCGTCTTCATTCAAAAGGAATTCGACACCCGAAACGCGCAGCTCATTGCCGACGAAATGGGATTGTCCGTCGTTCAGATCAACCCTTTGAGTTATCGTTGGCCAAAAGAAATGATTCACATCGCCCAATCGCTGGCGCATATCCCACAAACAAGATGAACAGTCGACCCTGCATCGAAATAAAAGCGCTCACGGCAACCTACGGAAACAGAACCGTTCTGACCGACATCGACCTGACGGTGTTCGAGCGGGATTTTCTCCTCATCACCGGCCCGAACGGGGGCGGGAAGACGACGCTGATCAAACATCTCCTCGGGCTGAAAAAGCCGGCGGCAGGGACGATCACTTTTTTCAGGGACGGGAAATCGACGGATAGCTTGACGATGGGCTACCTCCCCCAATACCACCGTATCGACAAGAAATTCCCCATCACAGTGTACGAAACGATCCTCTCCGGGCTGGGCGGACGGAAATCGCTGTGGAAACCGTTTACGAAAGCGCAGCATGAACAGGTGAAAAAGATCATCGTCCGCATGGGATTGGAAGGATCGGAACAAAAAGCGATCGGCGAACTGAGCGGCGGACAGATTCAACGCGCCCTGCTCGGCAGAGCGATCGTCTCCGAACCCGAGGCACTCCTCTTAGACGAGCCGGATACCTACATCGACCAAGCATTCCGTTCGCAGCTCTATTCCCTGTTGGAAGAAATCAATCGTCGCAGTGCCATCATCCTCGTCAGTCACGATATAAACGCCCTTGCGCCCTTGGCGAAATCCCTCGTCTATGTAAATCACTCGCTGGAACGTCGCCTGCCGGAAGAACGAACGGGCAGGATAGAAGCCGAAGAAAGGAAGAATTTCACCGCTGGATAACACTAAATAACAGACTTGCCGCATAAAAACAGATTTTTCTGTTTACCTTTGTCCCTTGCAATTAATTGAACAGATGAAGTTTCATGAAACACTACCAGTTTTTAAATAATCTGACGGGCTGGATCGTCTTTGCCGTGGCAGCGTTCACCTACTGCCTGACCATAGAGCCGACCGCCAGCTTTTGGGACTGTCCCGAATTCATCACGACCGGGTATAAATTGGAAGTCGGCCACCCTCCCGGCGCACCGATCTTCATGTTGACGGCCAACCTTTTCAGCCAGTTTGCGAGCGACCCGTCGCAAGTGGCGCGGATGGTAAATATAATGAGCGCGCTGATGAGCGCCGGATGTATTTTGTTCCTATTCTGGACCATTACGCATCTGGTACGCCGTTTAGTTTGCCCCGAGCGGCATGAGATGTCCGTCGCTCAATTGATCACGATCCTCGCCTCCGGCGTAGTCGGTGCTTTGGCTTACACGTGGAGCGACACGTTCTGGTTCAGTGCCGTCGAAGGCGAAGTATATGCCTATTCGAGCCTCTTCACCGCCGCCGTGTTCTGGTTGATCCTGAAATGGGAAAGCGTCGCCGATCGGCCGCACTCCGACCGTTACTTGGTATTGATCGCCTACCTCACGGGGCTCTCCATCGGAGTTCATCTGCTGAACTTGCTCTGTATTCCCGCCATCGTTTTGGTGTGGTATTACCGCACGCATCCCGCTGCGAATATAAAAGGGAGTCTGTCGGCGCTGATCGTATCCGCCATCCTCGTGGCCGTCGTCCTTTACGGGATCGTTCCGGGCGTTACGAAAGTGGGTGGCTGGTTCGAGCTCCTCTTTGTCAACGGGTTCGGTCTGCCCTTCAATACGGGATTGATCGTATACATCATTTTGCTGGCCTCAACGTTAATCTGGGGCATTTCCGAAACTTACACGGAAAAGAGCCGGAAGCGGATGAACCTCGCCTTCCTTTTTGCCATCGCTTTGATAGGCATTCCTTTCTACGGCTACGGAGCAACGTCTCTGCTGATCGGAGCGATCGTCCTCGCCGCCCTAACGGTCGTCTTATCCGGTAAGATCAAGGTGTGGAACCCCGACGCAAGGATGATGAACACCGCCCTACTCTGCGTCACGATGATCCTGGTGGGATACTCTTCCTATGCGCTGATCGTCATCCGTTCGACGGCGAATACTCCCATGGATCAGAACTCGCCGGAGGACATCTTTACCCTGGGAGAATACTTGGGCAGAGAACAATACGGGACACGGCCGCTGTTCTACGGACCGACTTACGCCTCGAAACCCGCCATCCAACATGTCGAGGGAGGTTATCAGTACGACATCGTCGAAGGCGCTCCCGTGTATCAACGGAAAGAGAAAGCCACGGAACACGAAAAGGACAGCTACGAGGTCGTACGCCACAAATCGGAATACAAGTATGCGCAAAACATGCTGTTTCCGCGCATCTACGAAGAGAAATACGCGCAGGCTTACGAAGAATGGTTGGGCGGCGTGACGGGGAAGCAGGTTCCTTACGATCAGGCGGGAGAGATCTCCATGATCAAAATTCCTACCCAATGGGATAATCTGCGATTCTTCTTCACCTACCAAGTCAATTTCATGTATTGGCGTTACTTCATGTGGAATTTCGTTGGCCGGCAGAACAACATACAAGGTCAAGGCGAGATAGAGCATGGAAATTGGATAAGCGGAATCGGCCCCTTGGATAATTTCCTGGTAGGGGATCAGACCCTATTGCCGAGCGAACTGAAAAACAACAAGGGACGCAACGTCTTTTACGGTTTACCCCTACTGCTCGGACTGATCGGCCTGTTCTGGCAAGCCTATAAAACGCATCGGCGAACAGACCGTACGGGTAACGTGCACGAAGACCCCGTCGGCATCCGCCAGTTCTGGGTGGTGTTCTTCCTCTTCTTCATGACCGGCTTGGCCATTGTACTATACCTGAATCAAACGCCTCAACAGGTCCGCGAGCGGGATTACGCGTACGCCGGGTCGTTCTACGCCTTCGCCATCTGGATCGGCATGGCGGTTCCCGCTATCGCCAGTTGGTTGCAAAAGAAAATCGAGGGGCGAGCGGCCGCCATCCTCGCATCCGTCCTGTGCGTGTTGGTACCCATTCAAATGGTTTCCCAAACGTGGGACGATCACGACCGCAGCAACCGGTATACTTGCCGCGACTTCGGGCAGAACTACCTGAACAGTACGCAGGAGAAAGGAAACCCGATCATCTTCACCAACGGCGACAACGATACCTTCCCTCTGTGGTACAATCAGGAGACGGAAGGTCAGCGCACCGACGTCCGCGTGTGCAACCTCAGCTATTTGCAGACGGACTGGTACATCGATCAGATGAAACGTCCGGCCTACGACTCTCCTTCCGTCCCGATCGACTGGAGCCGGTTGGAATATGTCTCAGGGCACAACGAAGCCGTTCAGATCCAGCCAAACATGATGAAGCATCTCGACGAATATTATCGAAAAAATCCGGAAGAAGCCGTGAAGAACTTCGGCGAGAATCCGTACGAACTGAAAAATATCCTCGAACATTGGATCCGTCACCCGCAGGACGAAGGATTGCGGATCGTCCCGACAGACAGCATCGTCGTCCGCGTGGATAAAGAAGCCGTGAAGCGTTCGGGCATGCTGATTCCTGACTCGTTGCACGGCGTAATTCCGGATTACATGCACCTTTCTCTGAAAGGAAAACGCGTGCTCTACAAGAGCGAGCTGATGATGCTCGAGATGTTGGCGAATACCAATTGGGAACGCCCCCTCTACATCGCAATTACGGTCGGCAGCGAAAATCACCTCAACTTGGGCAATAACTTTATGTTAGAAGGACTGGCCTATCGCCTCACGCCATTCAACAGCAAAGAGACAAAGACGAGCATCGACGCGGACAAGATGTACGACAACCTGATGCACAAATTCAAGTTCGGCGGAATCGATAATCCCGACGTTTATTTAGATGAAACGACCTTGCGAATGTGCGACACGCACCGGAGGATGTTCGTCACGCTCTCCTCGGAACTGATCAAGCGGGAAGAAAAGGAGAAAGCGCTCGAAGTACTGGATTACAGTCTGAAAGTGATTCCTCCCGCTACCGTTCCTCACGATTATATCTACAGCAGTTCGAAAGAAATGGCCGAAAATTATATCGCTTTAGGGCATCCGGAAAAAGCCTTGCCTATCCTGGAGGAAATGGCCAACAACGCCGTGGAATACATTTCCTGGTACGAGAGCCTGGACGAACAACGCTTCCGGGACTCATACGAAACGTGCATCCGCTACATTTACATGCTCGACGAAATCAATAAGAGCTATGCCAAATTAGCGCTCGCACCCAATGCAGAAAAGGAAAATATCTATACGAAAAGTGCGGTGCACTATTCCCGAATATTCGACACGCTGTACGAAACGTTCAACAAGCGTATAGGAGCGAACAAAAGAGAAAAATAACGGCAGATCTCAACGACGTCGACATGTTTATCGAACAACCGCCCCTATTGCTCCGCTGGATTTATCCACGCGCTCTCTGGCGCATGGACAAACACGTTAAAGCCGTTTATCTCACGTTCGACGACGGACCGATACCGGAAATCACTCCCTGGGTGCTGGATCTGTTAGACAGATACCGGATGAAAGCGACCTTTTTCTTGGTCGGAGACAACGTGAGAAAACATCCGGAAGAATACCGGATGATCGTGGAGCGGGGACATCGCGTCGGGAACCATACGTATAACCACATCCAGGGCCTGCACTACCTGAGCAAACATTATCTCGCCAATGTAGAGAAGGCGAACGAACTGATCCATACCGACTTGTTCCGTCCGCCGCATGGTTTCATGCGTTGGACGGAATACATGATCCTTCGCAATAAATACCGGATGGTCATGTGGGACGTGGTCACTCGGGATTACAGCAAACGCCTCGACGGAGCGGAAGTCTTCGAGAAGGTAAAGAAATATGTCCGCAACGGATCGATCATTACCTTCCATGACTCTCTCAAATCGGAGAGAAACATGAAATATGCATTGCCGCGCTCCATCGATTGGCTGTTGGAACAGGGCTATGAATTCAAAATTTTCGATTGAACATCTTTGCGCAAACCGCCGCCGACCGGGATCAGCGTACTTTCACCGAAACGAGGATCGAAGGCGAAGATAAAACCGTTAGCCACCTGAAAAATCATCAAACAGCTAAACGAGGAATAGGGAATATCCTCCGCACTTTCAACTTCTTCCGAAAAGATTCCTTCTCATCCCACTTACTTGGCCAATTCGATGCAAATTTTATCCTGAACGGCGCGCGCGCTCCTCAGTTGCATGATATTCTGATGGATGATGACGAATGCCAACTGGTGTCCGTCGACAGCTTTTATAAAGCCCGCCAGAGAGCTTACGCCTTTTACCGAGCCGGTTTTGGCATGCACGTTATACTGCGCTTTCGTGCCTTTCATTCGATGCTTTAAGGTCCCGTCGACACCGGCTATCGGCAATGCGTCATAAAAAGGCAAGAATATATCCCGGTGATAATAGGCGTATTTCAGATATTCCAGCATCAGGCGAGGAGAGATGTAATTATACAAAGAAACCCCGCTGCCGTCTGCGATATGATAGAGATCGGGATTCATCCCTATCGCTCCGTCCATGAACGTGTTTATGGCATCCGTACCGTCCTGGGCCGTCAGCCGTTTGCGGTTGAATTGATTCGCCGCCAGCTGATAGAACATGGATTCGGCACAGAGGTTGTCGCTTTCTTTCAAGGCTTGCTTCAACACCTCGCGTAAAGGACGGCTCCAGGTAAAAAAGGTCGTAATCTCTCTCTCCGCCGTCGGAGCCGGACAATCTGCTAAAGCGATATGCGAGACGGATACCCCCCGATCATGAAGACGATTCAAGAATGTCCGAAGGAAAAATCTCTCCGACGAGACGACGCTCAAACTCTCTTTCACCGTTCGGGTCACATTGCCCGTCACGGAAATGATGTTCCCGTTGCTCAGCCAATTACGCGTAATCTTCAGTCTTCCGGCATTCGGATCATCGCTTATCGCCCGATTATCGACCCGATAATAGTCGGAAAAAGGCTTACAATCGACAGCCGCTCTCGTTCCCCGTTCTCGAGGCGAGACCGTCACGTCGACACATCCTCCGTTCAGCATCAAAGGAGAGAGGTAGGGCTGGAACGAATAAGGCGCATCGTCCCACGACCAACCCGGTCCCCAATAAACGGAGTCCATCATCGAGACGTCGGCAGCCAGCGTATCGGTTATAACACGTATTCCGTTCGCGATGACCGCATCCGCTAACCGATTCAGATCTTCGTCCGAAAATAACGGATCGAAGCCGCCCACCACGAACAGACTTCCATGCAAGGTGTCCTGCCGAATCGTTCCGGTATAACAGAGTTTCGTATCGTACGAAAAATTCTCTCCCAACCTTGCCAAAGCAGTAACCGAAGTGATGATCTTTTCAACGGAAGCAGGACGGAAAAGTTTCTCATCCTGATAAGCATACAGCAATTTCCCCTCGGTCAGATCAAAGACGGTAACACCTGTTTCGGACATCTTCAACGCATCCGATCGCACCCATGCGTCCAAGCGCTCCGAAAGCGGCTGGGCGTTCAGCAGATTGGCGGCGAGCACAAAAAGAGCGGCGAGTACTTGTTTCATCTATAATTCGCGGAAAATTTCACCTGCCGTAGGATGAGGAAAGACGTAACGCTTCCATTCTGCTACTTTCGAACGATTTTCTACGGCCATCCCTGCCAGGATAATCAATTCCGAAGCCGGATTGCCCAGGATGTGCGCGCCAAGCACCGTGTCATCCTCTGCAACCAACAATTTGCAAAGGCCGTTCACGCCCTCGTTCTCTGCGACAAAACGGCCGGAAAAAGTCATCGGCAGCTTCACAACCCTGTAAGCGACGCCATCCCGCTGAGCGTCTTCCTCCGTCAAACCGACTCCCGCTATCTCCGGATTGGTATAGACGACGCTCGGAACAGCTCGATAGTTCATCCGCTCGGGGACTCCAAGGATGTGATGGACGGCTACTTCCGCTTCTCTCACGGCCGTGTGCGCCAATAGCGATACGCCGTTCAAATCGCCGCAGACATAAACTCCCCTGACCGAAGATTCCAAATGCTCGTCCACTTTGATATTCCGACCGTTCAGTTCCACGTTCAAATTCTCCAAACCGAATCCTCGCATGACGGGACGACGCCCTACGCTCATCAAGAGTTTCTCGGCAACCACTGATCCCGACCCTTCCGCATTCTCATACGAGACGGTAATGCCGCTTTCGCCCGAAGCGACCCCCACGACCTTTACTCCCAACAGGAAGCGTACTCCGCGTTTCGCATACTCGCCCTGCAACATGGCAGACAGCTCGCGATCCATCGGCCCGATGAGCTTATCCAACATCTCGATCACCGTGACCTGCACGCCCAAAGAGGAGAAGAACGAAGCAAACTCCATCCCGATCACGCCGCCGCCGATAATAGCTAAGGATGCAGGGATTTCCGTATTCTCCAACGCTTCCCGATGCGTCCAATAAGGCACCTTATCCATGCCGGGAATGGGAGGTACGAACGTCTCGCTACCGGTACAAAGCAATAAGTTTTCACACTCGTAGAATTCCTCACCGCATCGAATCGTGTTCTTATCGACGATCCGCGCTTCTCCCTCCACCATCGTCACGTTCGCGGCTTTCAAGCGGGCCTTGATACCCAATACCAATTTGCGGACCACTTTCGCCTTTCGCTTCATGATCTGCTCCAGGTCGCAAGTAGCTTCAGGGACGATTACCCCGTACGGTCTGGCATGTTTGGCATAGTCGTAAATCTTCGCCGAATAAAGCAATGCCTTGGTCGGAATACAGCCTTCGTTCAGACAAACCCCTCCCATCTTTCCTTTCTCGAAAAGCACGACACGCAGCCCGGCTCTTCCGGCACACTCGGCTGCCGTATATCCCGCAGGACCGCCGCCGACAATAGCTAATTGATAGTTAGACATAGCGCTAAAGGTTAAATCGTTATTTAATCCATTCATTTCTCTTCCGCAACACGGGCACAAGATACGAAAATTATATGGCTTTCCCTTTTATTCGATAAAAGAAGTTCATCGAAAACCTGACCGGACACGTCCCGAACCCCGTCGGCGAGGTTGTTTATCCCGTCGGATAGGTAGTACAACCTATCCGGATACGTCCGGAACGTCAAATTTGAGGTTGTCTAACGTATCCGGCGAGGTCCGGAACGTCAAATTTGAGGTTATCCAACGTATCCGGCGGGGTCCAGAACGTATCCGACGGGATCCGGGACGTCAACGAACAGGTTACCCAACGTATCCGACGAGGTCCGGAACGTCAAATTTGAGGTTATCCAACGTATCCGGCGGGGTTCGGGACGTGTCCGACGGGGTCCGGAACGTCGACGGACAGGTTACCCAACGTGTCCGACGGGGTTCGGAACGTCGACGGACAGGTTGCACCACGTCGACGAATCGATCTCGTACCTAAACGGTAGAGATTTTTATCCCCTTTGAAGCAAACACGTATTCCTTATGCGAGATCTACACTTTTCAAGGAATACCGTTTGCATTGATACTGGAGCTCGTATTGAATGATGCTGATAAACATCGAAAAAAGAAAGGATAAATATATGTTCAAACCCTTTTCGTGCATTAAGAAAAATGGGTAACTTTGGCGTACAAATGCAAACATTATGATCAGTTATCAAAGCGAAGATATCGGAATGCCCGCCATAAGCCGAGCAAAAATAACCGAATGGATCAAACGGGTGGCCGCTTCCTACGAAAAAAAAATAGGAACCATTGCTTACATTTTCTGTTCGGATGAGAAAATCTTAGCCATCAACCGCCAATATCTGCAACATGATTACTATACGGATATCATCACTTTCGACTACTGTACAGGTTCCAGCCTCTCGGGCGATATTTTCATCAGTTTGGATACCGTACGCTCCAATGCAGAGCTCTTCGGGCAAACCTACGACAGAGAGCTGCATCGGGTTCTCGTTCACGGCATTCTCCACCTTTGCGGAATCAATGACAAAGGTCCGGGCGAACGCGAAATCATGGAAGCAGCAGAAAACAAGGCCCTGTCCCTGCTCGAATCGGGGAACGTTTCAAACGGTTGAACGGATTTTATAAAGGCGGAAACGACCGGATTACGCTAACTTTTCGTAATTTTGCACGGTAAAAACAAAGGGATATTCATGGAGTTCAACTACGATGTCATAGTTATCGGCGCCGGCCATGCCGGATGCGAAGCCGCCAGCGCTGCCGCCAATCTCGGTGCAAAAACGTGTCTGATCACCATGGACATGAACAAGATCGCCCAGATGAGCTGCAATCCGGCCATCGGAGGTATTGCCAAAGGGCAAATCGCTCGGGAGGTAGACGCATTGGGAGGTTATATGGGTATCGTTACAGACCGTACCGCCATTCAATTTCGGATGTTGAACCGCTCGAAAGGTCCGGCCATGTGGAGCCCGCGGGCACAATGCGACAGAGGAAAATACATATGGACCTGGCGGGAAATATTGGAGAATACTCCCCACCTTACTATCTGGCAAGACACCGCAGAGGAATTATTGACTGAGAACGGCGAAGCGACTGGCATTACTACCCTCTGGGGAGTTACATTCAAAGCTAAATGCGTCATCCTCACGGCAGGGACATTCCTGAACGGACTGATGCACATCGGAAGAAAAAAAGTCCCGGGAGGCAGAACGGCCGAACCGGCCTCGTACCGCCTTACGGAGTCGATCGCCAAGAACGGCATTTCTGCGGGAAGGATGAAGACGGGCACTCCCGTCCGCATCGACGGTCGAAGCGTTCATTTCGAGGAAATGGAACCTCAATCGGGAGAAAATGACTTCCACCGTTTCTCATTCTTAAGCGAACCTCGCAAACTGAAACAATTAGATTGCTGGACATGCTTCACCAACAAAGAGGTACACGACATCCTCCGGAAAGGACTTCCCGACTCTCCGCTGTACAACGGACAGATCAAAAGCATCGGCCCTCGGTATTGTCCGAGCATAGAGACAAAGCTTTTCACTTTTCCTGACAAGGCGCAACATCAGCTGTTCTTAGAGCCGGAAGGAGAGACGACCCATGAGATGTACCTCAACGGATTCTCTTCTTCTCTACCGATCGATATACAAATCCATGCCCTGAAAAAGATTCCCGCTTTCAAAGATCTGGTCGTTTTCCGCCCCGGTTATGCCATCGAATATGATTTCTTTGATCCTACACAGCTTCAACACACGCTGGAGTCTAAAATCGTCAGGAATCTATTCCTCGCCGGACAAGTCAACGGCACCACAGGCTATGAAGAAGCCGCCGGACAGGGAATTATAGCCGGTATCAACGCTGCCGTCAACTGCTTCGGCGGCAAGCCCTTCGTCTTAGGTCGCGACGAAGCATATATCGGAGTTTTGATCGACGATCTGGTAACCAAGGGCGTGGACGAGCCGTACCGCATGTTCACGTCCAGGGCTGAATACAGAATCCTGCTCCGTCAAGACGATGCCGATATGCGTCTGACGGAACGATCTTATCGAATAGGCTTAGCGAAACAAGACCGGTATGAGAGGATGCACAGCAAGAAAGAGGCCATAAAGTCGATTGTCGAATTCGCCGAATCTTATCCGATCAAAGCTTCATGGGTGAACGATGCTCTCGAGAAATTAGGAACTTCCCCCCTGCTCCGCGGCTGCAAACTGATCGATCTTATCAACCGTCCTCAAATTACGCTGACCCGCATCGCCGAATATATTCCCGCATTCAACGAAGTACTGGATCAGCTGACAGACAGAAAAGAGGAAATCATCGAAGCCGCCGAAGTGCAAATGAAATATCAGGGTTACATTCATCGCGAACGGATTATAGCAGATAAAATCCATCGGTTAGAATCCATTCGGATAAAAGGGAAATTCGATTATGACCGACTCAACTCCCTCACGATCGAAGCCCGGCAGAAGCTGAAAAAGATAGATCCGGTAACCCTCGCGCAAGCCAGCCGAATCCCCGGAATATCGCCGAGCGATATCAACGTATTGCTGGTTCTGTTAGGGAGATAGAAAACCCTGTTTCACGTGAAACAAACAAATTAAAGAAGAACGATAAAATACGGATTATGAATACAGAAAAACTTTTGGCCAACGTCAGAATCATTCCCGATTTTCCTATAAAAGGAATCTTATTCTACGACGTAACGACCTTATTCAAAAATGCGGAATGCCTTAAAATCATGACGGACGACCTATACGACTATTACAAGCATAAAGGCATCACCAAGGTGGTGGGCATAGAATCGCGCGGATTCGTTTTAGGAGGAGCCATAGCCGAGCGACTGGGTGCGGGACTAATTATGGCGAGGAAGCCGGGAAAATTGCCGGCCGACGTGTTGGAAGAAACGTACGACAAGGAATATGGAACAGACACGATCCAGATACATAGAGATGCGCTAAAAGGAACCGATATCGTCCTGTTGCACGACGATCTCTTAGCCACGGGGGGCACGATGGCCGCAGCGGAACGTTTGGTAAAAAAATTCGGTGTAAAGAAAATCTATGTCAACTTCATCATCGAAATAAAAGACTTAAAAGGACGCGACGTCTTCCCCAAAGATACAGACATTTATACGCTCCTATCTGTCAGCGAACACCATTAAACGACAGTTGCCGATGAAAGAAAAAGAGGAGGAAAGAAAAAGGATGGATTATCTCTGGGGAATTATTCACAATCTCCCGGAAAGCCCTGGAATCTACCAGTACAGGAACGAAGAAGGAACCATCATATACGTCGGAAAGGCTAAAAACCTGAAACGCAGAGTCTCTTCCTACTTCAACAAAGGGCAACAGAGCGCAAAGACACGAATGCTGGTAAGCAAGATACAGGATATCCGGTATATCGTAGTGAATACGGAAGAAGACGCTTTACTCTTGGAGAACAATCTGATAAAACGTTATAAACCCCGATACAATGTCTTATTAAAGGATGACAAAACATATCCGTCGATCTGCGTAAGCAACGAATATTTTCCTCGAATAGTTAAAACACGACGAATTATCAAAAACGGATCGACGTATTATGGCCCGTACAGTCATCCGCAAATAATGTACACCGCATTGAACCTGATCAAGAAACTATATCCTCTGCGCACATGCCGCTTAAACCTCACACCGGAAGGCATAAGGCAGGGGAAATTTAAAGAATGCTTAGAATATCATTTGGGAAATTGTAAGGCGCCGTGTATCGGAAAACAGTCTCAAGAAGAATACATGAAAAATATTCTTGAAATAAAAAATATTCTCAAAGGAGATATACAGGTAGTAAGCGATATACTGAAAGACGAAATGTACAGACTTTCAGACGAATTGAAATTCGAAGAGGCGCAAATCATGAAGGAGCGTCACGAACTGTTAGAGAACTATCGCTCGAAGAGCGAAGTGGTCCATTCGAGCATTCATAACGTAGATGTATTCTCCATCGAAATGGACGAGAAATCAGCATACATAAATTACCTGCACATAGTCAAAGGAAGCATCAATCAAGCGTTTACCTTCGAATACAAAATCCGACTGAACGAAACCAAAGAAGAGCTCCTCCAATTGGGTATTGTCGAAATGCGTGAACGCTATCGCAGCGTTTCGAAAGAGATCATCGTACCTTTTAAATTAGACATGGAAATGGACGGAGTAATGTTTACCATCCCGCAACGAGGAGAGAAAAAACACCTGCTCGACCTGTCCATAATGAATGTCAAACAGTACAAAATCGACCGGTTAAAACAAGCCGATAAACTGAATCCGGAACAAAAGAAGGTGCGAATACTGACCGAGATAAAAAATCAACTTCACATGGAAAAATTGCCCGCCCAGATAGAATGTTTCGATAATTCGAACATTCAAGGGAGTGATGCCGTGGCTGCCTGCGTAGTATTCAAAATGGGTAAACCGAGTAAAAAGGATTATCGAAGATATACCATCAAAACGGTGGAAGGCCCCGACGATTACGCCTCGATGAAAGAAGTAATCTCCAGAAGATACCGCCGATTAATGAATGAACATCTCCCCTTACCCGATTTAATCATTACGGATGGGGGAAAGGGACAGATGGAAGTCGTAAGAGAAATCATGGAAGACGAATTGCACCTGAATAT
Source organism: Phocaeicola abscessus CCUG 55929 (assembly GCF_000312445.1). Taxonomy (GTDB): domain Bacteria; phylum Bacteroidota; class Bacteroidia; order Bacteroidales; family Bacteroidaceae; genus Phocaeicola; species Phocaeicola abscessus. The sequence goes on from NZ_HE997182.1 coordinate 426,032, forward strand.
TCCGATTGCAGGCTTGGCAAAAGACAATCGTCACCGTACCCACGAGCTGCTATATGGATTTCCTCCGCAAGTCATCGGCATCCAACAAGATACTCCGCTCTTCCACTTATTGGCAAATATACAAGAAGAGGTACACCGATTCGCCATTACTTTTCATCGGGAAAAACGAAGCAAACGACAAATCGCTTCCGCGCTCGATCAGATTCAGGGAATCGGGGAAAAACGAAAAAATGCCCTCTTGAAAACATTCAAAAGCATAGCAAGGATCAAGATGGCTCAGGAAGACGAGATTGCGAAAATAATCGGCCCTGCTGCTGCCAGAAAGGTGTTAAACGGATTAAATAAAGAAGAATAAATTAAGTATGCGAATCGTCATTCAAAGAGTAAGCAGCGCTGCAGTAACCGTCCACGACATTTGCAAATCGTCGATCCGGGAAGGTTTTGTAATTCTGGTCGGAATAGAGGAAGCCGACACGCGAGAAGATGCGGATTGGCTAAGCAAAAAAATAGTAAACTTAAGAGTCTTCGATGATGAGCAAGGAGTTATGAACAAATCCATCGTAGAAACAGGCGGCAACATCTTGCTGATCAGCCAATTTACGCTGCACGCATCGTACAGAAAAGGCAACCGTCCGTCTTATATCAAGGCTGCCAAACACGAAATCGCCGTTCCTCTCTATACATATTTCATCAAGCGATTAAACGAAGATTTGGGAAAACCGATCCAAACAGGTGAATTCGGCGCCGATATGAAAGTCACATTGGTTAATGATGGCCCCGTAACCATTTGTATGGACTCTAAAAACAAAGAGTAAAACGGATGAAACAGTATATCGAATACATCAATTCTGCAATCGTGGCATCATTAATGCTGAAAGATGTTTTAAATACGGGAATTTTTGTCTATATTGTCGTGATTTTAACCGTCATGCCGAGTATGCTTGCACTCATCACCTTATACAAATTATGATATGAAGAACGAACTGACACTCGAGGAAGCTCAAAGACAAGTCGACGATTGGGTCAAGACTTATGGCGTGCGTTATTTTAGCGAATTGACCAACATGACAATTCTTACGGAAGAGGTAGGCGAATTAGCACGCATCATGGCCAGAAAGTACGGTGACCAATCATTTAAACTCGGCGAAAAAGACAATCTTTCCGATGAAATGGCTGATATCCTGTGGGTCTTGCTTTGCATAGCCAACCAAACGGGAGTCGATCTGACGGAAGCTTTCGAACAAAACTTGAAAAAGAAAACCGAGAGAGATAAAGAAAGACATATAAACAATCTAAAATTAAAAGCGTAATGGAACATACTCACGATCACACCCGAAAACATGATCATGCACCCGAAGAATGGCACAACAAGTATACGGAAGCACTTGCCATGTATAATACCCACCTCCATGACGACGAAGTAGCACACATTTTACATCATCTCGTTGAAGAGCATGCTGCAGAAAACGATACCGTCGAAGTAAAGAAACTGCTATTCAACTGTATAGACCTGACTACCCTGAAAACTACCGACACAGACGTAAGCGTCATGAACTTTACCAAGAAGGTCAACGACTTTGATAATGACTATCCCGACATGGAGAATGTCGCAGCGATTTGCGTTTATCCTAATTTTGCGGAAATAGTCCGCGACACGCTCGAAGTCGACAGCGTGAACATTGCTTGCGTCAGCGGAGGCTTCCCGTCCGCTCAAACATTCATGGAAGTGAAAGTAGCGGAAACGGCTATGGCCCTACACGAAGGAGCAGACGAAATAGACATCGTAATCCCCGTAGGCAAGTTCCTCCACGGAGAATACCGCGAAATGTGCGATGAAATCAACGAATTGAAAGAAGTTTGCGGCGGACATATCTTAAAAGTCATCCTCGAAACCGGTGCGCTTCAAACCGCAACGAATATCAAAAAAGCGGCACTCCTCGCCATGTATTCGGGCGCCGACTTTATCAAGACCTCAACCGGAAAGGATATCCCCGGAGCCTCCCCGTTCGCCGCATTGGTAATGTGCGATGCGATAGAGGAATACTATAAGAAAACTGGTCGGAAGGTGGGTTTCAAACCGGCAGGAGGCATTAATACGGTTCGCGATGCCGTCGTATACTATACCATCGTCAAAGAGGTCTTGGGTACAGAGTGGCTGGATAACAAACTGTTCCGCCTGGGTACCAGTCGACTGGCAAATCTCCTTCTCTCCGATATTTTCGGTAAAGAAACGAAATGCTTCTAAGTGGCAAAGAAATTCGGACAGAGAAACTCGAGCGATATTAGCCAACCGGCGAGGTTTTCACTTAACAAAAACCGGCGCGCATAAGCTTATTTTTCCCGATCGACCACAAAGTCGATATAGGCGGTAAGCGTTTCGCAAATATCGTCGGAGACCATCTCTTTCAACATTCCTACTGCACGATCCCGATATTCGTGCATGATCTTGTTGGCATAATCAATACCCCCATTGGATTTGACAATGTCGACGAAATGGGAGATCTCACCCGCTGAAGCCTTTAAAGAACGGATACGCAACGCAATTTCGCGAACGGAAGCATCTTCCGTGTGATTAATGACATATAAGGCCGGTAAAGTTAATTTTCCCTCGTGCATATCATTTTCTGTCGGCTTTCCTATCTCAGGCGAGGGATAATAATCGAAGATGTCATCCTTAATCTGGAAGGCAAGCCCCACCAATTCGCCGAAATTGTACACTTTACCCACCTTTTCTTCAGGCGCACCGGTCGAAATGGCTCCTACTGCAGCGCAAGATGAAAAGAGGGCGGCGGTTTTCTTCCTGATGACATCAAAATAGACCTTTTCATCGAAAGAAGTGCTTTGTACATTCGTTAGCTGGATGATCTCGCCTTCGGCCAAATTCTGCCCTAAGCGAGCAATCACGTCGACAATCTGCGTCGAATTCGTTAAAGCAGCATGTTTCAAGGAGTTGGATAAGATATAATCGCCGACCAGCACAGAAATTTTGTTATCGTAAACAGCATTCACGGAAGGTTGTCCGCGACGCTCATCGCTTTCATCGACCACATCATCGTGCAACAGACTGGCCGTATGCAAGAGTTCCAAAGAGATCGAAGCATGGAATACGGTTTCCGTCACATCGCCCAAGCCCTTCGCAACGAGCAAAGTGAGGATCGGGCGCAACATCTTTCCATTCCGCTGTTTAATATGAATTAAGACCTCATTAAGCAAGGGATTGGAACTTTGCAACGAAGAATCGAAAAGAGCTTTAAATGCACCAAACTCTTTCATTATGGGCGCTTTGATGAGTTGCAGCTTATCCATGAAGTAAATTTGAGTACAAAAATAGTAATAAAAGCCGGAATACTGTATTTTATTATTAAATTTACCCTGAAATCAAACTAATTTTTAGCATGGAACGACTGTTTCTCCTCGATGCATACGCATTGATATATCGCGCATACTATGCATTCATCAAAAATCCACGTATCAACTCAAAAGGCTTCAACACTTCTGCGGTACTCGGCTTCGTAAATACTTTAGAAGATGTTTTACGCAAAGAACAACCTACTCATATCGGTATCGCATTCGATCCGCCCGGACCGACGTTTCGTCATGAAGCATACCCGGAATACAAGGCTCAACGGGAAGAGACGCCGGAAGTGATTCGTCTGTCGGTGCCTATCATCAAAGAGATAATCCGGGCATATCGCATCCCCATCTTAGAAGTTCCGAAGTATGAGGCCGACGATATTATCGGGACACTTGCCACCGAAGCGGGGGCGGCAGGAATAAAAACGTACATGATGACTCCTGATAAGGACTACGGGCAATTGGTGAAAGAAAACGTATTCATGTACCGCCCGCAATACGGAGATAAAGGTTTCGAGGTTTTAGGAGTCGTTGAAATCGAGAAAAAATACGGTTTAAAACGCCCGTCCCAAATGATCGACTTGTTAGGTCTGATGGGAGACGCTTCCGATAATATTCCGGGATGTCCGGGCGTGGGCGAGAAGACCGCACAAAAGCTCCTTCAGGAATACGATTCGATAGAGAATTTATTGGAACATGCAGACCAGCTGAAAGGGGTATTGAAGAAGAAAATAGAAGAGAACAAAGAAATGATCACGTTCTCGAAATTCTTAGCGACGATCAAAACAGACGTTCCTATCGAACTCAATATGGAAGAACTGAAGATAGAACAGCCCGACGAAGAGAAGCTGAAGCATCTCTTTGACGAGATGGAATTCCGAAATTTGCAAACTCGGGTATTTCAACGGAATGCATCCGTCGGTCCGGTTGTCGAATCCGTCCAAACAGAGAAAAAGAACAGTCAGCTCCTCTTCGATCGGCAACCGACCCTCTTCGATCCGATGCTTTCGTTTTTCGATCAACCGCAGAACGAACGGCAAGGAGAACAGCAAAAGGCTCCAGTTCAAGGAGATTTGTTTGCAGAATTCCCGACCGATAGGGAAGAAGATTTGAAAAATCGCACGCTCGATAGTTTAAAAACGTTAAACGCGACGTATAAACTCATTGAAAATGAAGCCGAAAGGAGAGAATTGATTCAAAATTTGTTGACAATGGATCGAATCAGTTTAGACACGGAAACGACGAACATCGACCCTTTCTATGCAGAATTAGTCGGACTAAGCTTCTCCTACAAAGAAAACGAAGCGTTTTACGTTCCCATCCCCGCCAAACAATCGGAGGCTCAACAACTGATAGAAGAATTCCGTCCGGTCTACGAAAACGAAAAATCATTGAAAATAGGCCAGAATATCAAGTATGACATGACCGTTCTCGAAAACTATGGCATTCGCCTCAAAGGAAAATTATTCGATACGATGGTCGCTCACTACATTCTTCAACCCGAGCTGCGCCACAACATGGATTATTTGGCCAAGATATATCTTCACTATCAAACTATTCATATTGACGAACTGATCGGGCCGAAGGGGAAAGATCAAAAAAATATGCGGGATTTGTTCCCTCGAGAAGTATACGAATACGCCTGCGAAGATGCGGATGTGACCTTGAAATTGAAAAACGTGCTGGAAGGAGAACTGAAGAAGTATAAAGCCGAACCGTTGTTCTATGAGATAGAAATGCCGCTAATCCCCGTTCTTGCGAAGATGGAGAGAAACGGGGTTCGAATCGATACCGAAGTACTAAGACAAACCTCGAAAGAATATACCGAACGTATGACTCAGTTGGAAGAGGAAGTACATCGGTTAGCCGGTACGGATTTCAATATCGCTTCTCCCAAACAGGTAGGCGAAGTGTTGTTCGACAAGATGCACATCATCGACAAAGCAAAGAAAACGAAAAGCGGTCAGTATGTTACCAGCGAGGAAGTGCTCGAGAGTTTAAGAAGTAAGCACGAAATCGTCGGGAAGATTTTGGAGCATCGCGGCTTAAAGAAATTAGTAGGAACCTATATCGACGCATTGCCTCTTTTAATAAACCCGAAAGACGGAAGAATACACACCTCGTTCAACCAAACCGTCACTGCCACAGGAAGGCTTTCTTCGAGTAACCCCAACCTGCAGAACATACCGGTAAGAAACGAAGACGGAAAAGAAATACGAAAAGCTTTCATTCCGGATGACGGCTGCGAATTTTTATCCGTCGACTATTCGCAAATAGAATTGCGGATAATGGCGCATCTGAGCGGAGATAAAAATATGATAGAAGCTTTTATGGAAGGAAACGATATTCATGCCGCCACCGCCGCCAAAATCTTCAAGAGGCCTCTCGAGGCAGTCAGCAAAGAAGAACGAAGAAAGGCGAAAACAGCCAATTTCGGCATCATATACGGCATATCCGCTTTCGGGTTAGCCGGCCGAATGGGAGTATCGCGCACAGAAGCCAAACAGCTTATCGACGACTATTTCAAAACATATCCGCAAATTAAGGAGTATATGGATAAAAGCATCCAAAAGGCCCGGATAAACGGCTATATCGAAACGATTTCGGGAAGACGGCGTTATCTGCCGGATATCAATTCGCATAATTCCGTCGTCAGAGGTTATGCAGAACGGAATGCCATCAATGCTCCCATACAAGGCAGTGCAGCCGACATCATCAAGGTTGCAATGATTCGGATCTGTCAGAAATTTCAATCCGAAAGATTGAAGTCTAAAATGATTCTCCAAGTCCATGACGAATTAAACTTCAGCGTTTATCCAGACGAGAGAGAAAAAGTCAGTCAAATTGTAATCGATGAAATGGAAAAGGCTTACACCATGAAAGTTCCGTTAAGAGTAGACAGCGGTTGGGGAAGCAATTGGTTAGAAGCGCACTGAACTGCATTTCCGAATATTATCATTCCCTTCAGTTTCATGGTTATAAAAACAAATCGATCGGTCTATACAAGAGCTATTCTGCCCGTCTTTCCCTTCTCGTCGCCATTTTAAACAGGCGTACGTGTAAAAAGGCTATAACGTTGCAATAAAACGACAAGCTAAACACAACTCACCGGAAAATCACCGGGGATCGGATAGTATTTCCTTCCGTTGACGTCCGATAACCCGACGACGGGGTTGTACAACCTCAACGATGAGGTTCGGAACCTAAACGGACACGTCTCGAACCCCGTCGGATACGTCCGGAATAGATCCGACGCGGTTGTTTATACCGCCATTGACGTCCGATAACCCGACGACGGGGTTGTACAACCTCAACGGATCTATATTTAACCCCAACGGAGAGGTTACCCGACCCCAGCGATGGGATCCAGAATGTCGTTGCGGCCATTTCCTGCAAACAGGATAGCGAATGAAGTACTACGGCCCTCTGCGAACAATGTTTTCGCCAAAACTTCACGTCGGAGGCGACCTTCGGAATTCCTTACGTATATTATTTTGATCAACGTGGGCTTATTTATCACATTTACATTATCTTTGCAGTCTATGAGAAGAAACCCCAAAAGAAATAAATTATGGCTTTACAATGCGGCATCGTCGGGCTTCCCAATGTAGGAAAGTCAACGCTGTTCAATTGTTTGTCGAACGCAAAAGCTCAAGCGGCAAACTTCCCTTTCTGCACCATCGAACCGAATGTGGGCGTGATAACCGTTCCCGACGAGAGATTAAATAAATTAGCGGAATTGGTTCATCCCGGACGTATCGTTCCGGCGACGGTCGAAATCGTCGATATTGCCGGATTGGTAAAAGGAGCAAGTAAAGGCGAAGGGCTCGGAAACAAATTCCTCGCGAACATTCGCGAAACCGATGCGATCATCCATGTCTTACGCTGTTTCGACGATGACAATATCGCGCACGTAGACGGAAATATCGATCCGATTCGCGATAAGGAGGAGATCGATGCAGAACTTCAATTAAAAGATTTGGAAACCGTTGAAAGCCGTATTTCGAAAGTTCTGAAACAAGCCCAAAGCGGCGACAAGGAGGCAAAGAAAACATACGAGATCTTAACACAATATCAAAAGGTGTTGGAAGAAGGGAAATCGGCTCGTACCCTTACCTTCGACGACGAAGAAAGCCGACATATCGCTCACGACTTATTCCTCTTGACGAACAAACCCGTCCTTTACGTTTGCAATGTCGACGACGCCAGTGCGGCAACAGGCAACAGTTACGTGGAGCAAGTCCGCAAAGCGGTCGAAGAAGAGCATGCGGAGTTATTGGTGGCGGCTGCAAAGACAGAGGCCGACATCGCCGAATTAGAAACGTATGAAGACCGTCAGCTATTCCTTCAGGAAATCGGATTGACAGAGTCCGGAGCCAACCGATTAATCAAGGCAGCCTTCCGGCTTTTGAATTTAGAAACATTCATTACCGCCGGCGAAATGGAAGTGAAGGCTTGGACATACCGGAAGGGGTGGAAAGCCCCGCAATGCGCCGGAATCATTCACACCGATTTCGAAAAGGGCTTCATACGGGCAGAAGTGATCAAATACGAGGATTACCTCCACTACGGATCCGAAAACGCCGTAAAAGAAGCGGGAAAAATGGCTATCGAAGGCAAGGAATACGTCGTACAGGACGGAGATATCATGCATTTCCGCTTCAACGTTTCCAAATAAGAATGTTCACGCGACTTCCGTGAAGTCGAAAACATCTCTCTCCCGCAAGCAGCTCCGTTTGTCATCATACAAAAAATAGGGATTACCTTTCAAACCTGCACCTGATGCAAGCAAGAAAAAGGATCTTCGACGAGAACTTTCTCTTTTGAAAAGTTGCAAAACGCCGGGGTCTACTTACCTTTCACGATCTTTTTAATATCGTTCAATTTATTCAACGCTTCGATCGGCGTGAGATGATCGACTTCTAAATTCAAGATTTCATCCCGTATCTGGCAAAGTACCGGATCGTCCAGTTGGAAAAAGCTCAACTGAATGCCATCTTCCTGCTTTGTCCGAACGACAGAATCGGAAGACGATCCCAATCCCTCTCTACTCGTGGAATTCTCCAATTGATGCAGAATTTCATTAGCGCGTTCGACAATGCTCTTCGGCATGCCCGCCATCTTGGCCACATGGATTCCGAAAGAATGTTCGCTCCCGCCCTTTTGTAATTTTCGCAGGAATATCACTTTGTTGTCAACTTCCTTTACGGCCACATTGTAGTTCCGAATGCGCGCAAACGATTTCTCCATCTCGTTCAACTCATGATAGTGCGTAGCGAATAACGTTCTCGCGCGCGCTTTCGGATATTCGTGAATATGCTCGATGATAGCCCATGCGATGGAAATACCGTCGTAAGTAGATGTCCCCCGACCCAATTCATCGAACAGCACCAAGCTTTTCGGCGAGATATTATTCAAGATGCTTGCAGCTTCATTCATTTCGACCATAAAGGTAGATTCGCCCATGGATATATTGTCGCTGGCTCCTACCCGAGTAAACACTTTATCGACCAGTCCGATACGAGCGCTTTCCGCCGGGACGAAACAACCGATCTGCGCCATCAACGTGATCAATGCGGTTTGTCTCAAGAGGGCGGATTTACCGGCCATATTCGGTCCGGTAATGATCATGATCTGCTGCGTGGCCGTATCGAGGTAGACATCATTGGCAATATATTTCTCGCCGACGGGCATCTGCTGCTCTATTACCGGATGACGCCCCTGTTTGATATCCAAGACATCGCTATTTTCGACCACCGGACGGATGTAACGATTTGCCTCCGCCACGTTTGCGAAAGCCAAAAGGCAGTCGAGACGGGCTACTTGAGCGGCATCTATCTGGATAGCGGGAATAAATTCTCCTAACGAAAGTACCAAATCGTTATATATTTTATACTCCAACGATTGAATCTTCTCTTCCGCGCCGAGGATTTTCTCTTCATAAGCCTTCAATTCCTGCGTAATATAACGTTCGGCGTTTACCAGCGTCTGTTTACGGATCCATTCCTGCGGTACTTTTTCTTTATGGGCATTGCGAACTTCGATATAATAACCGAAAACATTGTTGTACGCCACTTTCAAACTCGGTATGCCAGTACGTTCACTTTCCCGTTGCTGTATTTGCAACAGATAATCTTTCCCCGAGCGTGAGATACGCCTGAGTTCATCCAATTCCGCATCGACCCCGTTTGCGATGACATCGCCTTTATTCAGCATCACGGGAGGGTAGTCCACCAGTTCTTTGGCTATTTTTTCGCGAACGGTCATACAAAGATTCAGATTCTCTCCCATTCGTCTCAGACTCTCATTATCGGTGTGCAAACAGGCATTCTTCATCGGTTCGATAGCTTGCAAAGCTATTTTCAGTTGAACGACTTCGCGAGGCGAAATTCTACCTACCGCCGCTTTCGAAATAATCCGTTCCAGATCGCCGATTTCATGAAGTTTATCTTGAATAAAATTCCGAAATTCCGGTTCGCGGAAGAAATATTCCACCACCTCCAAGCGTTCGTCGATCGATTTTTCATTTTTCAACGGAAATACGATCCAGCGACGCAATAATCGACTTCCCATCGGACTGACAGTCTTATCTATCACATCTAAGAGACTGATGCCGTCATCGGTCATGCTACTCAGCAATTCCAGCGAACGTACCGTAAACTTATCCAAACGGACGTACCGGTCTTCTTCGATTCGAGAAAGCGAAGTGATGTGGGCGATTTGATCATGCTGCGTCAGATCCAGGTATTGCAAAATAGCGCCCGAAGCAATGATACCGTTCTTCAGGTGTTCTACGCCAAATCCTTTCAGATTCTTCGTCTCAAAATGTTTTAAAAGCTTTCCGCGAGCGGAATCCTCCGTAAAAACCCAATCGTCCAATTCATACGTATAAAAACGATTACCGAAATTCGCCTCGAAGAGGGTGCGTTTTCCTCGCTCAAAAAGTATTTCTTTCGGCGCGAAACTACCCAACAACTTGTCCACATAGTCGAATGTTCCTTCTGCGGTGAGGAATTCGCCGGTAGATATATCGAGAAAAGCAACTCCGCAAGCCCCTTTGCCAAAGTAAACAGCAGCGAGAAAATTATTCTCTTTGTAAGAAAGTACGTTATCGTTGATGGCCACTCCCGGCGTAACCAATTCGGTAATCCCGCGCTTTACCAATTTCTTCGTAAGCTTGGGGTCTTCCAGCTGGTCGCAAATGGCGACGCGCTTACCGGATCGGATAAGTTTCGGCAAATAAGTATCGAGTGCATGGTGGGGGAATCCGGCCATCTCAATGGTTTTTTCCTGTCCGTTGGCCCGTTTGGTAAGCGTTATTCCAAGAATTTGAGAAGCAATGACCGCATCCTCCGAATACGTCTCGTAAAAGTCACCGCAACGGAACAGCATAATCGCATCCGGGTGTTTGGCTTTCAACGACATGAACTGCTTCATCATGGGGGTCATTACTATCTCTTTTGCCATGGCTTTTAGTATTCTCGCTTTAGTTGGCAAAGATAAACAATCTCCGAAAAATTCCATTCCCCCGCTTGCTAAAAAATCACAAGCGAAAAGAAGATAAACGTGAACCACCACACCTCTCCGACCGAGGTATCCGCACGTCTTGATAAAATGAAAAGGACTGTCGTATAACGGTTTTGTTGGAAAAACTTGTTCCCCCTAAAGATCGATCCTCTGCAAAATCGCTCTTTCTCTTTTTTCGAGTTGGACTACCAGGACTCGAACCTGGTCAAACAGAACCAAAACCTGTTGTGCTACCATTACACCATAGTCCAATCGACGGCGCCTCCGCCGAAACGCTGCAAATATACGTTTTTCTGCCGAGATCAGCCAAATAATTCCTTATTTTTTTCGCATACAACTCTATTTGATTAACTTTGTGAATTATGAAAAAACAATTTTATGATGAAAAAACTTTTTTCCGTACTGACATGGTCGGTTATTTCACTTCAATGTTTCGCCATCACTCCTTTATGGCTGCGCGACGTTCAAATCTCGCCGGACGGAACAGCCATCGTGTTCTGTTATAAAGGCGATGTATACAGGGTAAATGCACAAGGAGGCACAGCTCTTCGACTGACTACACAGGATTCCTACGAATGCAATCCCGTCTGGTCGCCAGACGGAAAGCAAATCGCATTCGCCAGCGATCGGAACGGAAATTTCGATATCTTCGTGATGCCTTCGGCAGGTGGTACACCTCAGTGTCTGACCACTTATTCTTCGGCCGAAATCCCTTCTGCCTTTACGCCTGACGGAAAATACATCGTATTCTCGGCCGCCATCCAAGATCCCGTAGAGAGCGCCCTCTTCCCCAAACCCACGATGACTGAAGTGTACAGAGTTCCCGTTGAGGGCGGACGAACGGAGCAAGTACTCGGCACGCCGGCGGAGATGATCAATTTTTCCAAAGAAGGCGATCGCTTTGTCTATCAAGACCAGAAAGGGGTGGAGAGCGAATGGAGAAAACATCATACCTCTTCCATCACGCGCGATATCTGGCTATACGACGCAAGGGAGAGGAAGCATACCAACCTCACTGACAGGGCTGGCGAAGACCGCAATCCGATCCTTGCGAACGACGACCAAACCGTTTACTTCCTCAGCGAACGCAACGGCAAGAGTTTCAACGTCTATTCCTTTGCCCTAAGCAACCCGCAGCAAGTAAAAGAAATTACAACGTTCGACATTCATCCGGTACGCTTCCTTTCCTCTGCCCGGAACGAGTTGCTCTGCTTTACTTATGACGGCGAGATATACACGCAACGGGACGGCGAGAAGCCGAATAAGGTAACGATAAACCTTGTTCGCGACGACGAAAACCAACCGGTCGATTTGCGCTTCAGTCGGGGGGCTTCCTCCGCTTCCGTCTCGCCGGACGGGAAACAAGTCGCATTCACCGTACGCGGCGAAGTTTTCGTCACGTCGGTCGAATACAATACGACCAAACAAATCACCCATACGGCAGCAAACGAACGAAGTGTCGAATTCGGCAAAGATAACCGCACGTTGTACTATGTCAGCGAACGCGACGGACACTGGAACCTTTACGAGGCCAAAATATCCCGCAAAGAAGAATTGAATTTTCCCAATGCCACGTTGATCGAAGAACGCGCTTTATTCGATGCATCGGATGGCATCGAACGGACATTCCCGCAAATTTCTCCTGACGGCAAGGAGTTAGCCTTTATCGAAAGCAGAAAGAAGCTCATGGTGATGAACCTCGCTTCCAAAGCTGTCCGCCAAATAACCGACGGATCGACCTGGTACGGAACAAACGGAGGATTCACTTATCGGTGGTCGCCGGACGGCAAATGGTTTGCGTTCGAATTCATCGGCCATCGACGCGATCCGTACACAGACATCGGTTTGGTAAGCGCTCAGGGAGGAACCATTGTCAATCTGACCAACAGCGGGTATTTCGATAGTGATCCACAATGGACTTTAGACGGCCAGGCCATCCTTTTCCAGTCAGAACGCTACGGGATGCGAAACCACGCCTCATGGGGCTCGCTAACCGACGCCATGCTCGTCTTCCTCAATGAGGATGCCTATGACAAATTCTGTCTCAGCCAAGAAGATTACGAGCTTCAAAAGGAATTAGAAAAAGAACGGAAGAAAGCAGAAAAAAAAGACGGGAAAAAAGACAGAAAAAAGGATAAAGACAAACCAGAAGAAGATAAGGAGGAAGAGGTAAAAACCATTGAAGTAGAACTCAAAAACATAGAAGACCGTATCGTCCGCTTAACACCGAACTCTTCGAACATGAGCGGACAAATCATCGATAAAGAAGGCAAAAGCCTCTACTACCTCACCTCCTTCGAGAAAGATTACGACCTCTGGAAACTCGACTTACGAGAAAAGAAAGAAATGAAGCTGCTCAGCAAGGGAGCCGGACCGGGATTCTTCGAAATGGACAAGGAAGGAAAGCAGATCTTCCTCTTAGGCAGCGGCAGCATGCAGAAAATGGAAGTGAAGTCGGAAACACTGAAACCCATCACCTATACGGCGGAGATGAAAATGGACCTGCCCGCAGAAAGGGAATATATGTTCAACCATATTTACAAACAGGAACAACAGCGCTTCTATAACCTGAACATGCACGGAGTAAACTGGGATCAAATGACAGAAGCCTACCGGAAATTCCTGCCGCATATCGACAACAATTACGACTTTGCAGAAATGCTGAGCGAATGGTTGGGCGAACTGAACGTCTCGCATACGGGAGGGCGTTATTACCCCGATGCGAAAGGAAACGCAACGGCGAACCTGGGACTCTTGTACGACTGGAACTACACCGGCCAAGGATTGAAGGTGGCGGAGGTGGTGGAAAAAGGCCCTTTCGATCGCGCCGATTCGAAGGTGAAGGTCGGAGACATCGTAGAAAAAATCGACGGGATAGCCATCACGCCCGAAATCAACATCGCTCCCCTCTTGAACGACAAGGTGAAAAAGAAAACCCTGATCTCACTCTACGACCCACAAAGTCAAACGCGGTGGGACGAGGTCGTCCTACCCGTTACGCAAGGAAATTTCAATAATCTGCTCTACCAACGATGGGTAAAACAGCGTGCGGCGGACGTCGATCGATGGTCGAACGGCCGATTGGGCTACGTCCACATCCAATCGATGGGCGACAACAGCTTCCGCTCCATTTATTCCGATATCCTAGGCAAGTACAACCAACGAGAAGGCATGGTGATCGACACGCGCTTCAACGGAGGCGGTCGATTACACGAAGATATCGAAATCCTGTTCAGCGGGAAAAAGTATTTCACTCAAGTAATTCGCGGGATAGAAGCTTGCGACATGCCAAGCCGGCGATGGAACAAACCGAGCATCATGGTTCAGGGCGAAGCCAATTACAGCAACGCACACGGTACCCCCTGGGTATACAAGCATCAGGGATTAGGCAAATTGGTAGGAATGCCCGTTCCCGGCACGATGACCAGCGTCTCGTGGGAGACATTGCAGGACAACACGCTGGTATTCGGTATCCCTATCATCGGGTACCGTCTCCCCGACGGCAGCTATTTGGAGAACACCCAATTGGAACCGGATATCAAGATAGCCAATTCGCCAGAGGCTGTCGTTAAAGGGCAAGACACACAACTAAAAACGGCAGTCGACGAATTGCTAAAGGAAATAGACGGGAAATAAAAGACTTGCGGAAAGGGGCTTATCGTTCAGAATAATCCCCTTTCCGTACAGATCGCTTCAGTCGCTTTCTTCCAACAGAAAAATATCATCGACAGGCTTCTCGAACACTTTCGACATCTTCAAAGCCAAGAGGGTAGAGGGAATATATTTCCCCGATTCTATCGCATTGATGGTCTGCCGGCTTACCCCTATCCGCTCGGCCAGTTGTTGCTGAGTTATCCGTTTAATAGCGCGTTCCACTCTTATGTTATTCTTCATTACCAGCCCTCCTGAATCTCCAAAGATCATAATGATATTTCAAAAGAAAAAGGATGAACATCGAAAACATATAAATGAAAACGAAATACAGGTAAACAAACTCAAAGAAAAACACGGTTCCTAAAATAAGTAAAGCCATGTTCACGGTAATCGCCCAGACTAACGATTTCATCCTGATATTGGCAATGCATTCGTCCTCGTCTTTCTCTTTCGAAAAAGTGATAAAGAGCAGGGAGACGGCCAAGCCTATTACGGCAATCTCATCCAACCAACTTCCATTGTCTGTTACAGAGAGGAAGTTGAATCCGCCCAAGGTGTCGCCTCCAATCAATGCAATAGCCTTAGACGGAAGGAAGGCCACCTCTCCATCAAACAGACAGTACAAACCTAATATTGCGCAAGGAACCGCCAACAACCAACCGACTTTTCTGTATTTGTTCGGAAATAAATAATTCTTTTTCATAAGCATTCGTTTTAAAAAGACACCACAAAAGTAAAGGATACATTACATTAAGGCAAGCAAACAAGACATAAAGATCACGTCAATTAATATTATTTAATCATTACTTCGGTAAAAAGGGTGTTGTCGAAGCAAGCCTCGTCGCCTCGAGAAAAAGCAATTACCCTATTTCCAAGTTCTCGAAAAACCGATGGGAAAGAGGTATAAATCCCGACTCATTTTCGTTACGCTCCCAGAAGACGGCGACGTTCCGGATCCCACCGTTGAGACCGGGTAACTATTCTGAGACGGGGAGGTAGCCGGAAAGGATGAAAAAGAGAGATACAGGCGATAAACTAAAATCTATTTGCTATTTTGCAATAAGCAAATAATAGTTCTTTTTGCCACGTTGAAAGAGCAGATATTTATCGGCCAAAAGGTCTCTCGTAGAAATTACTCGGTCGAAAACCGTCAATTTCTCTTTGTTGAGCGAAACGCCGCCACTCTGTACCAATTTGCGCATCTCTCCCTTCGAAGCGAATACAGCGGCATTGGCGGTAGTCAGATCGACGGCCTTGATGCCAACCGCCAGCTCCTCGCGGGCAACTTCAAAGGTCGGAACTCCGTCGAAGACTTCCAGTAGCGTCGGTTCGTCCAAGCCGGCCAAGACGTCGGGTGTCGCATTGCCGAACAGGATGTCGGAAGCCACCACTGCCGCTACGTACTCCTCTTTGGAATGAACCATTGTCGTCACCTCCTGCGCCAAGCGCTTCTGCAAGATACGCAAGTGCGGAGCTTCGGCATGCCGGGCGCCCAGGGAATCGATTTCCTCTTTTTCCAACGAGGTAAAAATCCTGATGTACTTGGCTGCATCGTCATCGCTGACATTGAGCCAGAACTGATAAAACTTATAAGGCGTAGTGCGGCTACGGTCTAACCAAATATTTCCATTTTCCGTCTTGCCGAACTTCTTCCCATCGGATTTGGTAATCAGCGGGCACGTCAGCGCGAAGGCTTCGTGCTCAGGTCCCAGCGTGCGACGGATCAATTCGGTCCCCGTGGTAATGTTTCCCCACTGGTCGTTGCCACCCAGTTGCAATTTGCACTGCATGTGCCGATAGAGATAGAGGAAATCGTAGCCTTGCAGTAGCTGGTACGTAAATTCCGTGAAAGAAAGTCCGTCGTGAGCCTCTCCGTTCAGTCGTTTTTGGACAGAATCCTTGGCCATCATATAGTTTACCGTGATATGTTTTCCTACTTCGCGTGCAAAATCGAGGAAAGAGAAATCTTTCATCCAGTCGTAGTTGTTGACCATTTCGGCTTTATTCGGCGCTGTTCCGTCGAAATCCAAAAACTTGGCGATTTGCCGTTTAATACATTCCTGATTATGGTAGAGAACCTCAGCATCCAACAGATTGCGTTCCTGGCTCTTTCCCGAAGGGTCGCCGATCATGCCCGTCGCTCCTCCCACAAGGATAATCGGCTTATGTCCGCAACGTTGCAAATGACGGAGCATCATAATGCCACACAGATGGCCGATATGCAAAGAGTCTGCGGTCGGGTCCGTTCCCAAATAAGCGGTCACCCTCTCCCGCAGGAGCAGTTCTTCTGTTCCCGGCGTCATTTGGGCCAACATCCCGCGCCATTTCAATTCTTCCACAAAATTTTTCATCGTCGACTGATAAATCTTTATTAAACGTTTGATTCAAATTCCTTTTAACTTCGCTGCAAAAATACCATACTTTTGCGGAACGAGCAAAACTTATCTTTTGAAAAAGAGGCTGCGGACGTTTTCATCTATCCGTTTCAACAGCGCTTCGTAAGAGAGATTCTTCCTTTCCGAAATACCTCGTATGACGGTTCGGATACCGGCCGTGCCCTCGTCGGTCTCCGTCAGCAACCGATCTTCGGGAATCATTTGTAAGACGGCAGTTTGATACCGTTCGCCGAATGACAGGTAACACTCTTCATTCAACAACCTTTCTGCAATAAACGGATTATTCCGGAACCCGTGTACGATCCAGGGCATTTTCGGCTTCAACTCTCTCTTCAATTGAATGAGTTCGTTGAAACATTTCACACAATGGATAATCAAGGGCTTCCTCCATTCTTCGCTCAACTCGATCTGGCGTTCGAAGACAGTCTTCTGAAGCGCCATATTTCCCGCGGCAAAGCGATCTAATCCCGCTTCTCCGACGGCCAAGACCGTCGGGATCGACACGATTTCCTTTACCAAAAGAAATTCCGGTTCCCAATCCTCTTTCACTTGCCAAGGATGAATGCCGACGGAATAGTAAAATCCCTTCTCCCGACGGAAACCGCCCGCCGGTACATTCCAAATGCTCTCTTCCGGAATCGCAGGTCGATGATGGGTATGAACATCGATTAACATGGCATACGGATTAAGGAACAGGATCGTACCCAGAGCCGCCCCAAGGGTGACAGCGAAGAATCCGACGTATGGCCAAGTACAGGCCCTTGATCGGGCCATGCTTCCCGATCGCTTCGATCGCATATTGAGAACAGGTCGGCGTAAACCGGCACGAAGGCGCCGTGAAAGGCGAGATATACCGCCGGTAAAAGTAAATGGGAAGCAAGAGTACACTCGCGACGCATTTCATCGAAAATTCCCAGGTTTTCCTCAAGACGATCCACGTTTTTCTCATGCTATACGCTCCCTTATGTAACGCAACAATTTCTCCACTTTTGCATCCACCTCTTCCGAGGGATGGATTTTATCATCAAGCCAAATAAAAGCCGCGATCAGTTGCTGAGATTGTTCTGCCAGCTTGTCCAACAACAGATATTTATGCTTCCGATAGGCTTCGCGAATTTGACGTTTGATGCGGTTCCGTTTGACTGCCTGCTTAAAATGTTTTTTAGAAACGCAGATCAACACGGAAACATCGGCGCGCCCCTCGACCGCATCCAATCTTCTATAAACCACCCGCAAAGGAAAGGAAGGGAAAGATCCATTCCCTCCGGCAAACAGTTGATCAATCAACAGCTTGCTGGTTAATCTCTCTCTTTTACCTAACGTATGCGGACGTTCTTTCATGACTAAAACAAAAACCGAAAGTTTCGAATGCAAAATTAAAAAGTTATGCATACAAAACCTTCGGTCTTATCTATAAATCCGAAAAGAATTAATCTTTATTGTGCTCCTTGATGAACAAATCGAGTGCCGCCGTAATGGAGGGAACTTCCGCCGTACCGGCCTGCAAGTCCAACCTCAAACCTGCATCTCTGATAGCCTTCGCCGTCGCCGGACCAAAGCAGCCGATAGCTACTTTTCGCTGATCGAACTTCGGAAAGTTCTTTACTAAGGTGTGCACGCCGGCCGGCGTAAAGAGCAACAGCATATCGTAATCGATATGTTCGTCGGGAGTAAAATCCACACTGACGGTCCGGTACATGATCGCTTCGGTATGTTGAATCCGATTCTCGTCCAAAGCGTTCCTTATCTCATCGGTATGCGTATCCGACATCGGCACGAAATATTTCTCCGCATTGTGCTTTACAATCACAGGCAACAAATCGCAGAACTTTCCTGTCGGGCCGAAGAAGACTTTACGTTTCCGATACTGAACATATTTCTGAATATATAAAGCGATTGTCTCCGAAAGACAGAAATACTTCATCGTCTCCGGAACAGTAATACGAAGTTCGGAACACAATGTAAAGAAATGGTCAATGGCATGCCGTGAGGTGAATATAACCGCACTATGATCCAAAATAGATACCTTCTGTTTTCTGAATTCCTTCACCGGCAATGACTCTACCTTAACAAATGGGCGAAAATCTATTTTCACTCCATACTTCTCAGCAATACTATAATAAGGCGACTTCTCCGAGGTCGGCTTAGGCTGAGAGACGAGAACCTTTTTAATCTTCAATTGTACTCAATTTTTTAAAACCAATAACTATCTACAAACACGACTCCTTTCCAGAGAATCAGATCTGGGAGAATTTCCAGGGCACAAAAGTACAAAATAAAATGTAAAACGTGGTGCAATTGGTTAAAAAAGTTTTTAAAACACTTATATGCTAACAAAAATTTAGAAATAATGACAATGATGCCGGCAAAAATAAACGACAATTGAGAAGACAGATCAAAGAATACGATCAATAAAACAAGCGGAAAGAGTAAAAAACCTATCCAAATAATCACATTAAAATAAGCATTATTCCAAATCAACGTCTTTGCCTTGTTGAATAAAATCAAATTGACGCACGAATAAACCAACCACTTCAAAAGAAAGTAAACCGTAAAAACGGCGATAGACGAAACCAATACAACCTGATGAGGAACACCATCGAAGACAGCGTTTGCATGATCGAAGAAATAATCGAAGAGGCAGAAGCCCGACAGTAAACAGGTTTGGAAAATAAGAACCAACGTATGACGCATATCCGAAGCTGTGGTATCGTCGAAAAGACTTCCCCGTTCCTTGGAAGAGAAAAAGTTCTTGAATTCTTCCATCAGGTGCCTTTTGCCATGAGAGAGCACGTACGAAACCAAAATAAAGCAAAGCAACAAAACGTCGTTCACCATCCAATCGGAACGCAACTGATAGGGCAAAGACTCCCCCTCCATGCCGGGTTGCTCGGTAGAAGAGCGAGCCTGCTTTATCAGTGCGTTTTCCGTTTCGTTCCGATATTCGTTATAACAATGAAAGGAGTACGATATTTCGGGTGTTTCGTTCATCGCATCATAGGTCAAACGCGTCTCTGATTTTATCGACGTAATCCAGCTTCTCCCAAGTAAATAATTCCACGTCGACCGTTTTCGTTTCGTGGTAAAGCGAACGGAACGTCTTTCGCACTTGTTGTGGAGTACGTCCCACATGACCGTAAGAAGCTGTTTCTTCATAAATAGGATGGCGCAATTTCAATCGCTCTTCGATCGCCTTGGGGCGAAGATCGAATAATCGGCCGATCCGTTCTGCGATTTCGCCGTCGGTCAAATCAACATGACTCCGACCGTAAGTATTCACGTAAATATTTATCGGCTCGGCTACTCCGATAGCATACGAAAGCTCGACCGACATTTCGTCGGCCACGCCGGCCGCTACCATATTCTTTGCAATATGCCGGGCGGCGTAAGCAGCACTTCGGTCGACCTTGCTCGGATCCTTTCCCGAGAAGGCGCCTCCGCCGTGAGCGCCTTTACCCCCATACGTATCTACGATAATCTTCCGTCCCGTCAGCCCCGTATCTCCATGCGGGCCGCCGATGACGAACTTACCCGTCGGATTCACGAAATATTTGATTTGCTTATTAAACAAAGCGACGATTTCAGGCGCATGAATTTCCTCTTTCACGCGGGGAATCAGGACATGGATCACATCTTCGCGGATCTTTGCCAGCATCTCCTCGTCGGCTTTCATCCGCGCTTGGGCCGTATCCTCGTTGGGAAGAATAAATTCGTCATGTTGGGTTGAAATAACAATCGTATCGATACGAACCGGCTTACCCCTGTCATCGTATTCGACCGTCACCTGACTCTTCGCATCCGGACGGAGATAAGTCATGATTTTTCCTTCTTTTCTGATCGCCGTCAAGGTCCGCATCAAATGATGCGCCAAGTCTAAGGGCAAAGGCATGTAATTTTCCGTCTCGTTCGTCGCGTAACCGAACATCATGCCCTGGTCGCCGGCACCTTGATCCATCGGATCTTCACGTACCACCCCGCGATGGATATCCGGACTTTGCTCATGAATAGCGGAAAATACGCCGCACGAATTCCCGTCGAACATATACTCACCTTTGGTATAACCGATACGGTTGATCACCTCGCGAGCGACGCGTTGCATATCGATATAGGCTTCCGATTTCACTTCGCCTGCCAACACCACCTGTCCGGTAGTGACCAGCGTTTCACAAGCAACTTTGGAATTAGGATCGAACGCCAGCAGCTTGTCGAGGATAGCGTCCGATATTTGATCGGCCACTTTGTCGGGATGTCCTTCTGACACCGACTCGGATGTAAATAAATACCCCATATTGAATAAAGAATTAAGATGTAACTAATAAATTAATTCGGTTATCAAACGGGGACAAATAAGAGTAGAAGTACGTAGAAAATAATAGGTTTTAGCATTTTTTTCCGTGGTTGCAAGCTACTCAAATCTTTCCACTGTTCGTTAACAACCGCAAAGATAAGCAATAATTAGCATACCTGATGCTAAATTCTTTTAAAACAATAAAAACATAAGTTTAAAATAAGGCTCAGAATATCATTCCTTTTCGGAAAACGACCAAACCTGTCGCAGGTCGAAGTAATTCCGAACGGAAAACGATCGAACCTGTCGCAGGTCGGAGCTATTCCGAACGGAAAACAATCAAACCTGTCGCAGGTCGGAGCTATTCCGAACGGAAAACGATCGAACCTGCCGCAGGTCGGAACAATTCCGAACGGAAAACAATCAAACCTGCCGCAGGTCGGAACAATTCCGAACGGAAAACAATCAAACCTGTCGCAGGTCGAAGCTATTCCGAACGGAAAACGATCGAACCTGCCGCAGGTCGAAGTAATTCCGAACGGAAAACAATCAAACCTGTCGCAGGTCGGAGCTATTCCGAACGGAAAACAATCAAACCTGTCGCAGATCGAAGCTATTCCGAACGGAAAACGATCGAACCTGCCGCAGGTCGGAACAATTCCGAACGGAAAACGATCGAACCTGTCGCAGGTCGGAACAATTCCGAATAAGATCGGATATACAAAAACTAAATACAGGATAAATTCGTCCCCGTCGGATATTGAAAAGCGAAGAAAAGAAGAGTTGCTCAATGGATAACCTTCGTATATTCCGTATACAACTCTCTTACCGTCTTCCTCATAATCGGATGAAAGGCATCCGGAGCGATCTCGACCAAGGGTTCAAGGACAAAACGGCGTTCTTCCATCAAGGGGTGAGGAATTTCCAACTTCTCGCTCTCGATGATCTGTTCGCCATAAAGCAGGATATCTATATCGATAAGGCGATCGGTATACGTCCCGGCAATGCTCTTCGCTGTTCGTCCCATCTTTCTTTCGATACACTGTGTCGCTTCGAGCAATGCTACAGGCGAAAGGGTTGTCCGAACGCCACAAGCCGCATTCAAGAAAGTATGGGAAGAAGCAAAGCCCCACGGAGCGGTAACATAAAAAGCGGAAAGGGTAATGACTTGCCCTATTCGCTTTTTTATTTCTTCTACAGCTAATTGCAAATGGCGTTCCCTCTCCCCTAAATTAGCGCCTAAAGCCAAATAAGCGACTTCCATCCTCGCTCTATTTGTTAAGCACTAACATGGCATCGCCGTAAGTACCGAACTTATAGTCGGTTACCAAAGCCTCCTCATAGGCACGCATGATCAGATCGTACCCTCCAAAGGCGCAAGTGAGCATCAACAATGTGGAGTAGGGCAGTTGGAAATTACTAATCATGCTGTTAGCCAAGGTGAACTCGTACGGAGGGAAAATGAACTTATTCGTCCATCCTTCGAACTCTTTCAGTCGCTCGTCGGTACCTACTGCCGTCTCGATAGCTCGCATCACCGTCGTGCCTACGGCACAGACACTTTTTCCTGCGGCTTTCGCTTTATTGACCGTATCGCAGGCTTCCCTCGTAATGAACATTTGTTCCGAATCCATCTTATGTTTGGTCAGGTCCTCGACATCGATGTCCCGGAAATTACCTAATCCTGCGTGCAAAGTAATGAAAGCAAAGTCGATGCCTTTGATCTCCAAGCGTTTCATCAATTCCCGACTGAAGTGCATACCGGCCGTAGGGGCCGTCACCGCTCCCTCGTTTTTGGCGAAAATACATTGGAAGCGTTCGGAATCTTCCGGTTCTACCGCCCGGTCGATGAAATTAGGCAAGGGGGCTTCTCCCAAGGCATAGAGAGCTTTTTTGAACTCGTCGTGAGGTCCATCGTATAAGAAGCGAAGCGTACGACCTCGAGAGGTCGTATTATCGATAACTTCGGCGACCATCGAGTCGTTTTCACCAAAGTAAAGCTTATTTCCGATACGGATTTTACGGGCAGGGTCGACCAACACATCCCAAAGGCGGAACTGTTCATTCAATTCTCGAAGCAGGAAGACTTCGATCCGCGCACCCGTTTTCTCCTTATTGCCATAAAGACGTGCCGGGAAAACTTTGGTATCGTTAAAGATAAATACATCTTTATCATCAAAATAGTTCAAAACGTCCTTAAATGTCTTGTGTTCGATCTCGCCGGTCGATTTGTGAACCACCATCAGTTTACACTCGTCTCTGAAATGTGTCGGATACAATGCTATTTTTTCTTCCGGCAGTTTAAATTTAAATTGTGAAAGTTTCATGTTTCTATGATCAATAAAAAACGATTATCTATCGATAATATGCAAAAATACGATTCTGAAGGAAGGGTTGTCAAGGATTTGGATGTTAAGAATCTTTAAACGCTTCAAATAAGTCGCCCTCCCGCTTTACCGTCTTTTCTACCTCTTGGGTGTTCAACCACGCGGGGAAATCGTCCATCTTCATACAATCGGCTAACGTCACCTTTCCTATTCTGGTCCGTTGCAATGCGATCAGGTACGCTCCGCTATACAAGGCTTCTCCGATATCTCTGGCCAAAGCCCGGATATAGGTTCCTTTGCTGCAAACCACTCTTATCTTAATGGTCGGCATTCGATAATCGAGCAATTCCATCTCATCGATAACCAAAGTTTTCGGTTTCAACGTCACACTCTTTCCTTTCCTGGCTAATTCGTAGGCTCGTTCTCCGTCTATTTTGCAAGCGGAATAAGCCGGCGGGATCTGCTCAATACTTCCGATAAATCCGTTCAGTACTTCTTCTACCATCTCACGAGTGATATGGGCTGTCGGATAGGTAGCGTCTATGGGTTTTTCCAAATCAAAAGAGGGCGTTGTCGCACCCAGGCACAAGGTCGCGATATATTCTTTGGTATGGTATTGGAATTCCTCGATACGTTTCGTCGCCTTCCCCGTGCAAACAATCATCACACCGGTAGCGAGCGGGTCGAGTGTCCCCGCATGTCCTACCTTGATCTTCTTCACTCCGAGCTTGCGACTGATGTGATAGCGGATTTTGTTTACGACCGAAAAAGAAGTCCACCTCAACGGCTTATTCACATATAAAACTTCCCCTTCAATAAAGTTCATTCTCCCTCAGATTAAAGTAGAAATAACAGTGACCGCCCCGACGAGGGCGCAATAAAGAGCAAAGTAAATCAGCTTCCCTCTCTTTACGAGATGAATCATCCACTTACATGCCAGACAACCGGAAGAGAAAGCCGCCAAGAAACCGATGATCAAAGCGGTTAGCGAAATGTTCGTCGATCCCTCCGCCGAAATTCTGACAATCTTCATTCCGTCCAATAACGCTTCTCCAAGAATGGGAGGTATAACCATCAAGAAAGAGAACTGAGCTAAGCTTTCCTTCTTATTGCCTAACATTAGGCCGGTAGCGATCGTACTTCCGGAACGGGACAATCCCGGCATCACCGCACATGCCTGAGCCAGACCGATGATAAAAGCATCCTTCCTGCTGATATGCGGCTTCCTTCGGGGGCGGGCATAATAAGAAAAAGCCAAGAGAGAGGCTGTCAAAAGCAACATCAGTCCCACTATCAGCAAACCCGAGCCAAAGATTTCCTCCACCTTATCCTTAAAGAAAACGCCTACGATGCCGATCGGTATCATAGAAACAAGGATATTGACGACATAGTCAGTTTCCTCATTCATTCGAAATTTAACCAGTCCACGGAATATCCAGTCGATCTCTTTTCGAAGAATCACCAACGTACTCAACACCGTTGCAATATGCACGGCGATCGTAAACGTCAGGTTATCCTCACCCTCTATGCCGAATAGAGCTGCGCCGATGGCCAAATGCCCGCTGCTGCTCACCGGCAAGTATTCCGTCAATCCCTGAATCAATCCGAGGATCAAAGCTTCCAATCCATCCATTCTTAGCTGTTATTCTTTGTTCGCATCCTTATCCTCCGGCTTGCGAAGAATGCCATAAATCATAAATACAAAGCCGAGGAAGCACATCGCGGGGGCGACCTTGATACGGCGAACGCTAAAGATATCAGGTTGAAAAACCGTCTCCGTCGTACCGGGACCGGTCATCAAGACAAATCCCAAAATAACTATCGCCATCCCAACAGCCAATAAGATGAAGTTGATCTTATCAAAAGCAAATTTCTTTTTGTCCATAGTTTCTATATGTAATAAAGGGCACTCGACTTCATTCGCAAGTATTTATTGATAGAGATATAAGAACACATTAAAGTTATCCATACGCCGAAGACGAACACGGAAGATATCACTATCAACAGGGTAGGCAGCGTTATGACGGCAATCAGTTCCGGCCAGTATCCGATCAAAGCATAAGCCATGCCGATTAGAGCCGCGTCGGCTAAGATTGCAGCTACTACTCCGACCCATACATTCTTCCATAGGAAAGGACGACGAATAAAAGCCCAACTGGCGCCCACCAAGGTCATGGTATGAATGAGAAAACGCTTGGAATGAATGGCTAACCGAATGGTATTGTTTATCAAGGCAAACGAAATAAGCGCCAGCAGAGTCGCCAATCCCAAGAGTCCAAAACTGATCTTACGTATATTGCTGTTCACCTCATCCAACAGATCTTCAGGATAGTCGATCTCCAGCACTTTTTTATTTGAAAGGATTTCCTTTTCAATCCATCTCACGCTATCGGAATGGGTATAATCGGCTTTCAGCTTCACCTCAATACTCGACGAGAAAGGATTGTGCCCGATAAACTCAGCCGGATCGGTACCCATGGTTTCCGTTTGTTCTTTCAGCGCCAATTCTTTCGAAATGTACGCGCTTTCTTTCACATATGGCTTTTCGTTCAGCACTTTCTGGAAGGTCAGCGCTTCCGGTTCTTTCATGTCGTCGCTCAGCATAACGGTAAAGCTGATATTCTCCCGGACATATTTCGATAAGTTCTTCGCCGACAACACAAAGAATACAACCATGCCCAACAACAACAATACCAACATGGTACTGATGCTGGAAGTAATAAACTGCATATCGAAAAAAGAGGTTCGTTTCTTTGCCATCATCACTTCATTCTGAATACATATACCATCGAACTGCTCCGTTCTTTTTTCGCCAAAGCATGCAACCAAGCTTTACATCCCATCCATAATCCTTTTAAAAAAACACTTCGGGAAGCCTTATACTTTTCCGACAACATGGATATGTAAAAGGCATCAAAAGGCATCGGATGTTGTTCTGTCAAAATAAATCCATGCTTTACTCCCATCTGTTGCATCGTCGAAGGCGTAAAATGCCATAAATGCCTCGGCACATCATAGGCCGCCCACATCGGGCCGTAAACGTTCGCATCATACGAGGCGGGATTCGGAACAGCTACCACCAATATTCCTCGTGTTTTCAACAAACGGTAAAGAGTTTCCCATAATTCATTCAAGTGCTCTATATGTTCCATCACGTGCCACATCGTAATCACGTCGAAAGAACGATCGTCATACGTAGACAAAGTCCCGTCTCCCCGTACCTCCAAATTAAAATGTGCTCGGGCAAATGCGCTCGCTTTTTCATTCTTTTCTATAGCCTGGACATCCCAGCCGCTCTTTCGAGCCGCATGAGGAAAATATCCCGTACCCGTGCCGATATCTAATAAAGAGCCTTTTTTCAAGCCGGAAGTACGTTGTATCAGCCGAACTTTCTTTCGAAGCATGAACGTCCTGACCACATGATATACCTTATTTATCAGTCCTTTCTGCGTATCAGAATGAGAAATATAAACCGATGTTTCATAATACTGATCCATCTCTCGCTCGACAGGGACATCCTGAGTGAATGCAAACCCGCAATCAATGCACTTCCAGATTTCGAACTGCTCACCCGAAGCAACATGATCCGTACACGCCGTCACAGGCTTAAAATGCTTTCCGCCACAAAGCGGACAGGTGTCAATATGGAGCGTATTCACTACTATATCCTAATTTGATGCAAAGAAACGAATAAAAAGTTAGATGCGCACTTTCTTTTAAACACTTTTAATAGAATACACACGAATCATTCATTCGCTATTCATCGCTTCTTCACCTTTCAATGTGGCGGAACTCGATTCCGTAATACGGACTTTCACGAAATCGCCGATATGGCGATTCCCTTTATCGAAGACGACTACTTTGTTTTGTTCCGTCCGCCCGAACAATTGAGATCGCGACCGCTTTGAAAATCCTTCCACTAATACTTCAAAAACCTTACCCACATCCCTTGCATTACTCTCCGCCGAAAGATGGTTCTGCAAATCAATAATCTCTTTCAATCGTTTAATTTTCAACTCTTCCTGCACATTGTCCGCCAGATGTTTGGCAGCATACGTTCCCGGCCGTTCTGAATATTTAAACATAAAAGCAGCATCATAAGCGCACTCTCTCATCAGGGATAATGTCGCCCGCTGATCTTCTTCCGTTTCGTCATGGTAACCACAAAAGATATCGGTCGTCAATCCGCAATCGGGAACGATTCGTCGAACGGCTGTCACTCGATCCAAGTACCACTCACGCGTATACTTTCGATTCATGAGCTTCAACACATGATTACTTCCACTTTGAACCGGCAAATGGATATGCTTGCACACGTTCGGAATTTCAGCGATGACATGCAATGTCTCGTCACTCATGTCCTTCGGATGCGAAGTAGTAAAACGAACCCGCATGGTCGGGACAGCTTCCGCTACGGTACGCAATAAGACAGGAAAGGTAATCGCCTTCTGCTCTTTTTCGAATCGATAAGAGTTCACGTTCTGTCCCAACAAGGTGACCTCCTTATATCCTTTACTTTTCAAATCGATCACTTCGTTCAAAATACTTTCTATATCTCGACTCCGCTCTCTGCCTCTGGTATAAGGCACGATACAATAATGGCAAAAGTTATTGCATCCGCGCATGATACTGACAAATCCGGATATACGATTCCCGCAAATACGCGAAGGAATCACATCCCGATACGTTTCAGTGGTAGAGAGGCTCACATCTATTGCTTTTTCTCCCGCCTCGACAGAAGCGATCAAGTCTGGCAAACTCAGATAAGAGTCGGGACCAACGACCAAATCCGTATGATGATTTCGAATCAGATCTTCCCTTACTCGCTCGGCCATGCAGCCTAATACTCCCACAATGAGATGCGGTTTCTTCGACTTTTTCAAAGCATAGAAATACTCCAGCCTGTTATAAACTTTATTCTCCGCATTTTCCCTCACAGAACAAGTATTCACAAAAACGGCGTCGGCTTCTTCCACACGATCGCAAATATCGTAACCTGCCATATTCATGATCGAAGCAATTATTTCGCTGTCGGCCACATTCATCTGGCAACCATACGTTTCAATAAACAATTTCTTTCCGGTTTCAGTCGCAAATTTTAAGTCTGTTTCCGTCTTCTTTTTCGTCATAAATTATATTTTTATCGCTGCAAAGATACGCACTTCTTGTTAATTTATAACTTTTAATGCCATAAAAAGTATCAAATTAATAATTTCATCCCTTTAAAAGTTAATAAATTGTAATATTATAACAAAAGAGCATTTTTTTATACGCATTAAAGTAATCTCATTATATATTTGCAATGAAAAACATTAGATTTTTTCATAGTTAAGGTTTAGGTTAAAAATGAAGGAGGACAGCTGAGAAGCTCTCTTCCTTTTTTATTCTCTCTTTTCATGCTTCAACCAAATTAATTGATACCTTTGCAAAAACAGGAAACGATGGATATACTTTTTATTGTCGGACTTATTTTGTTCTTCCTCTTAACGAGCGGATTCGCAAAGAAAACGGGAGGCAAGGAGCCTTCTTCCAAAAAATCTTTCGAAGAGATTTTTCCCGAGATAACGGAATGGAGCAAACCCGAAAGGAAGAAAACCGCTTCCCCTTCGGTAATGAATACATCGAAAGAGAATTCGTCCGGAACGGAAAACTTCCGCAAAGCACCTCACAGCTCAAGCATTCCGAAAGCTTCGGCGCAAGTTCGCAAAGCATCTCAGACAACGGAAAAGTCCGTCAGCGATGAAATACGTTTACAAACTCCCGAAGAAGCCCGTCGGGCTTTTATCTATTCCGAGATCTTCAAACGGAAATACGAATAAACCGTTATCGCGCGAATTAAAGGGGAAAGACCTTCAATGCTTTCTCCTTGTATATATTAATCAATCGTCATACATGATTAATTAATTCAAATCTATCATTATTTAGTTGGGTTTTCACTATCTTTACGCCCAAAATCAAATCCGAACACAGTTGATATAACTATGGAATACAATTTCAAAGAGATTGAAAAGAAATGGCAACGACGTTGGGTAACGAACAAAACCTATCGGGTTGTCGAGGATGAGACAAAAAAGAAATATTACGTTTTAAATATGTTTCCTTATCCTTCGGGAGCCGGATTGCACGTCGGCCACCCGTTAGGGTACATCGCTTCCGATATCTATGCCCGTTACAAACGTTTACAGGGTTTCAACGTGCTGAACCCGATGGGATACGATGCGTATGGACTTCCTGCGGAACAATATGCTATCCAGACCGGCCAACACCCGGCTATTACCACAGTGAACAATATCCACCGGTACCGGGAACAGTTAGACAAGATAGGCTTTTCGTTCGATTGGGACCGTGAAATCCGTACGTGCGATCCCGATTATTATCATTGGACGCAATGGGCCTTCCAAAAGATGTTCGACAGCTTCTATTGCAACAACTGTCAGCAAGCGGAACCGATTGAAAAGCTGATTCGGCATTTCGAAAAAGCAGGGACAAGCGATTTGAATGCAGCCTGTTCCGAAGAAATCAGTTTCACCGCAAAAGAATGGAATGCAAAATCGGAGAGAGAGAAACAGGAGGTTCTGATGAACTATCGAATTGCCTACGTAGGTGAAACGATGGTCAACTGGTGTCCCGAATTAGGGACGGTCTTGGCCAACGACGAAGTGGTCGACGGAGTCTCCGTTCGCGGCGGTTATCCTGTCGTTCAGAAGAAGATGCGTCAATGGTGTCTCCGCGTCTCCGCTTACGCACAACGATTATTGGACGGTTTGGATACCCTTCAATGGAGCGATTCGTTAAAGGAAACACAACGCAATTGGATCGGTCGCTCAGAAGGAGCGGAAGTCGTTTTCGACATCAAAGGTACGAACGAACGATTCACCATTTTTACCACTCGGGCGGATACCATGTTCGGCGTAACCTTCATGGTTCTCGCTCCGGAAAGCGACTTGGTCACCAAAGTAACGACCGATTTGCAAAGAGCGGAAGTGCGTGCTTATTTGGACGAGACCAAAAAACGGACAGAACGGGAACGAATCTCCGACAGAAAAGTGACGGGCGTGTTCAGCGGTTCGTATGCTGTCAATCCCTTTACCGGCGAGGCCGTTCCTATCTGGATAAGCGACTATGTGCTGGCCGGTTACGGAACGGGAGCGATCATGGCCGTTCCTGCTCACGATAGCCGCGATTACGCTTTCGCCAAGCATTTCGACTTGCCCATCGTTCCATTGGTCGAAGGTTGCGATATCAGCGAAGAGAGTTTCGATGCCAAAGCAGGCATTGTTTGCAATTCGCCGAGGGAAGGCGTGATACCTTACTGCGACTTAAATTTGAACGGGCTAACCGTTCAGGAAGCTATTGCCACTACGAAGAAGTATGTGAAAAGCCACCGTTTAGGGCGTATTAAGGTCAATTACCGATTGCGCGACGCTATCTTCAGCCGTCAACGTTATTGGGGCGAACCATTCCCCGTATATTATAAAGACGGAATGCCTTACCTGATCGACGAAACCAAGTTGCCGCTGCAACTTCCGGAAATAGATAAGTACGAGCCGACCGAAACGGGCGAACCACCCTTGGGGCGGGCCACGAAATGGGCGTGGGATGTCATCAAAGGCGAGATGGTCGAGAACTCGTTGATCGACGATGTCGACGTATTTCCTTTGGATCTGCATACTATGCCGGGATTCGCTGGTTCGTCCGCTTATTACCTCCGCTACATGGATCCCCACAACGAGCGGGAACTTGTCTCGAAAAAGGCCGATCGCTATTGGCAAAACGTCGATCTATATGTCGGTGGAACCGAACACGCTACAGGACATTTGATTTATTCCCGCTTTTGGAACAAATTCCTGCACGATTACGGCGTCAGCCTCGCCGAGGAACCGTTCCTGAAGTTAATCAATCAGGGAATGATTCAAGGGCGAAGCAACTTTGTATATCGCATCAAAGATACGAATAGTTTCGTCTCTTTCGGTTTGAAAGACAATTACGACGTAACGCCTATCCACGTCGACGTCAATATCGTATCGAACGACGTGCTGGATATCGACGCTTTCAAGAATTGGCGTTCCGAATACCGCGAAGCGACGTTCATTCTCGAAGACGGCAAGTATATCTGTGGATGGGCGGTCGAAAAGATGAGCAAATCCATGTTCAACGTCGTCAACCCGGATAGAATTGTTGAGAAATACGGCGCCGACACCTTGCGCATGTACGAGATGTTCCTCGGTCCGGTAGAACAAAGCAAACCATGGGATACAAACGGTATCGACGGGGTACATCGTTTTCTCAAGAAATTGTGGAATCTGTTCTACGACAAGGGAGGACGGTTTCTGCCCATCGAAGGAGAACCGACAAAGGACGAACTGAAAAGCATCCACAAACTGACGAAGAAAGTAACCAACGATATCGAGACCTTCTCGTACAATACTTCCGTCAGCGCCTTTATGATCTGCGTCAATGAATTGACTCAATTAAAGAGCCGCAACAAAACCGTATTGAACGATCTTATCGTCTTGCTCGCTCCGTTCGCCCCCCATATCAGTGAAGAATTATGGGAAGCGTCGGGACATGCTTCCTCCGTATGCGACGCCCGATGGCCCGTCTACGACGAAGTTTATCTGACAGAAGAAGTTGTAAAATATACCATCTCCTTCAATGGAAAAGCCCGCTTTACCATGGATTTCCCGGCGGATGCCGATCGGGAACGTATAGAAAGTGCTGTCTTATCGGAAGAACAATCGCAAAAATGGATCGATGGCAAAACGCCGAAAAAGATCATCGTCGTGCCGAAGAAGATCGTCAATATCGTTTTATAATTCATCATCTTTCCTGTAAACCTAAAATCTAAAACCATGAATAATACACAGATCACAGAAAGCATTAAAAAAGAGTGGAAAGATTATATCATCATCGCCATCGGCACCATCATCATCTCCTTGGGGTTCGCCGTTTTTTTGCTGCCCTACAAATTGACGACAGGAGGAATAACGGGAGCATGTACGATTGTCTATTATGTCACCGGAATAGAGATTCAATACACCTATTTCTTCGTCAACGTGCTGCTGTTGGGAATTGCCCTGAAAATTCTCGGGTTACGCTTTTTAATAAAAACCATTTACGCTACGCTTTCTCTTACGCTTTTCTTAGGCTTGGCACAGATTTTCGTAAAGGCCGGCAAGTCTGAATTGCCTCAGCTCTTGGGTCCCAATCAAGAATTTATGGCAGCCGTAGTTGGAGGCTGTTTGGTGGGATTGGGTGTGGGAATGGTTTTCAGCAAGAACGGCAGCACCGGCGGAACGGATATCATCGCCTGGGTCATCAATAAATACAGGGATGTTCCCCTCGGCCAACTGATGATGTATCTGGATATCATCATCGTTTCCTCGTGCTATTTTGTCTTCAGCGATTGGAAACGAGTACTTTTCGGATATTGCATTCTCTTTATTTCCAACTTCGTACTCGATTACGTCATCAACGCTGCCCGGCAGTCCGTACAATTCCTCATCTTTTCAAAAAAATACAACGAGATTGCAGAAGCTATCAATACACGAGTACGAAGAGGAGTGACACTAATCGACGGCATCGGATGGTACAGCAAAATAGAAATCAAAGTGGTAGTGGTCTTGGCGAGAAAGAACCAAGCGCTCGACATCTTTCGTTTAGTCAAAGAAATCGATCCGAACGCGTTCATCTCTCAAAGTAACGTCGTCGGCGTTTACGGCGAAGGCTTCGATAAATTGAAAATAAAATGAAAAAGAAATTAATATTAGCATCCAACAACGCACACAAACTGCAAGAAATCAGAGAAATATTAGGAAACGACTGTCACATCTTAAGTCTGCAGGATATCGGTTGCCATGCTGACATCCCGGAAACGGCGATGACATTGGAAGGGAACGCACGTCTGAAAGCTTCGTACGTTTACGAACATTATCATGAAGACTGTTTCGCCGACGATACCGGACTCGAAGTAGAAGCGTTGAACGGTGCACCGGGAGTATATTCAGCACGGTATGCCGGAGATGGGCATGATTCTGCCGCCAACCGAAGAAAACTCCTGAAGGACATGAACTGTCAAACCGATCGGAGAGCTCGTTTTCGCACCGTCATCTGTCTGATAGAGAACGGAGAAGAACACCTTTTCGAAGGCGAAGTAAAAGGACAAATCCTCGACGAAGAAAGGGGAAGTTTCGGATTCGGATACGATGCCGTCTTCATGCCCGACGAATATGATCGCACGTTCGCCGAACTGGGAGAAACCGTCAAGAATAAAATCAGCCACCGGGCAAAAGCTGTCGAACAACTTTGCCGTTATCTCCGTAAGAAATAAACATCAAACATATTCGGAACAAAACCGGCACGGTTACGTCAACAGATCCCAAAACTCTCGGGGCAAAGAAATATTCTCTACATCAACAGCTCTTTCGAATAAAGGAGCTATGTCTTTCGGCGAAAAACCGGCGATACCGCATCCTATCTTCGTGACTAGAAAACGGTATTCGGGGTGCGATGCCGCAAAATTTATAAAACGATTTACATAAGGAACAATCGCATCAGGCCCTCCGTGCATGGTCGGAATGCCGTAACTCCGTCCCTGCAAGCCGTCGCCCTGCCCCATTATCGCACCGAATCGTCGATAAGCCAAATAAGCCGCCCCTCCGCCATGCAACCCTTCGAGATTGCTGCCAAAAACAAAAATCTCGCATTCGCCCAGCGAAGTAATGCAATCGGGAGTAATACGATTCGTCTTTTCCATTTTATTACAAAAATTCTTCTCACAAATGTAAGCAAAAATTTTTATCTTTGTCCGTGAAATAAAACTAATAACAGTACAATATCATGAATAAAAAGACAAAAGTATTCGCCACAGCTTGTTTTTGCGTAATGACGCTACAAGTTTCGGCTCAAGAAAACAACGGAACGACCCTTGCAGGAAGAAATACCGGCCAACCAGCGTATCCGCAAAGCACATATCGAGAATTATCGAACCCCGTGGCAGTAAACCCGCAACTCTGGAGTAAGGTAAACGGTACGAACGTAGAATGGGGTTCCATCGACATCCGATATAAAAAGGAAGAGCCCCCCATCGTTACGGACGGCGACATGAAAGAACTTACAGCCTGGAGGGGAGAGAGAATGAATGCACAATTCGTAGTATGGAATAAAGAAGCCCTGTCGCATCTCACCTTCGAAGCGACCGACCTCATTTCGAAAAAGAATAAAATCGCCAAAGAAAACATAGGAAGCGGATTTGTTCGTTATGTGATGACCGACGAACTGAATAAAGATAAAAACGGAGGATGTAGCAATCGACCCGATCCCACCGAATGGGACTCTACATTAGTGGCAGACCCCATCGATCATATCACCAAAGAATTAGCGCTACCGCCAATGAATACGCAAGCCGGGTGGATCTGCGTCCGCGTTCCCCGTGACGCCGCACCCGGAACCTATACGGGAAAAGTGATCGTGCGAAACGGAAATACACTATTGAATACATTGACCCTGAAAGTAACGGTAAAGAACCGCACACTTCCCGCCGTAGAAGATTGGAAATTCCATTTGGATCTATGGCAGAACCCCTATGCCGTAGCACGTTACTACCAAGTAAAACCATGGAGCAAAGCACATCTCGACGCCATGCGCCCCATTATGAAAATGTATCAGCAGGCAGGAGGGAAAGTAATCACCACCTCGATCATGCACAAGCCCTGGAATGCACAGACATACGACTATTTCGAATCGATGATAACGTGGATCAAAAAGTTGGACGGAACATGGACTTTCGACTTCGCCGTCTTCGATAAATGGGTGCAATTCATGATGGATCTCGGTGTGAAAAAAGAAATCGACTGCTACTCGATGGTACCGTGGGCGTTGTCGTTTCGATATTTTGACCAAGCGACCAACTCAATGGAAACGATTCACATGCAACCGGGTGACGCCGTATACGAAGAAATATGGACTTCGCTATTGAAATCGTTCGCCACACACCTGAAAGAAAAAGGCTGGTTCGACATTACTCACATATCCATGGACGAACGCTCCATCGACGTCATGCTGAAGACATTAAAAATAATCCGCCATGCAGACCCCGATTTCAACATATCGATGGCCGGTAACCTCCATCAGGAACTGTTGGACGAACTGAACGACTACTGCATCCCCATTCGGTTGAAATTCTCGAAAGAAGCGATCGAAGCCCGTCGAGCAAAAGAAAAAGTAACCACATTCTATACCTGTTGCGCAGAACCTTATCCGAACACTTTTACATTCAGCCCCCCCGCCGAAGCCGAATGGATCGGTCTGTATGCAGCAAAAGCCAACCTCGACGGTTACCTTCGATGGGCTTATAACAGCTGGGTTCCGGAACCTCTGCTCGACAGTCGCTTCTCCAAATGGGCGGCCGGTGACACATATCTGGTTTATCCCGGAGCGCGAACGAGCATTCGTTTCGAGCGACTGATCGCAGGCATTCAGGATTACGAGAAAATACGTATCCTGCGCGACGAATTTACCAAGAGAGGAAACAAATCGGCCTTGCGAAAAATAGAAAATGCGCTGAAACCGATGGACGAACTGAAACTGAACGTCGTACCGGCTTCGACCGACGTCGACAGGGTAAAGAAAGTATTGAACCAGTTCTAATCCATCGTCGATGAGGCGCAGGGAGGCTATGCCGCCCTGCGCCTCATTATCGATAACAGCGCCACCTTTCAGCGAAAACTCAGTATCTTTTGCGAAAAAGATTAGGATCTTTTGAAAGAAAGATTAGCATCTTTTTGAAGATTACCCGACAACTTTTCAAATCGCCCATTATAATTATCTTTTTTTATTTTATAAAAAGAAAGATTTTTGATAATGATAATAGACTGTTCATTCGGTTGATAAATAATCGGCGTATCGATTGGATTTTAAGTTATTCTTTTAAGAATTGCTCACAGGCAATTATTGTTAACCGTTTAGGTTGTTGATCTATTGTATTTTATGTATATATCAACCGCTTGTTCAAAAGAAAGAAGGTTGAAATTTTCTTTTTGAAAACGAATTGAAAAATACGGTTTTCGAAGTTGAAATTATTCGATAAAAAAACAGTTATTTAGTTGGATAGTTGATATTCGATCGACTATATAAATTTAAATTGATAATGCAAGGAAAAGTTTCGAATAACTTTCAACAAGTTTTTTATACGTTATGAACCGTTTTTGTGAATAAATTCGTTACTTTTGTTCGGATAAAAATAATCGTTATGAGAAAACTAAAGATAACTGAACTAAACCGAATGACGGTAGACGAATTCAAGAAAGCGAAGAAATTGCCGTTAGTTGTAATCTTGGACGAAGTACGCAGTTTGTATAATGTGGGTTCCGTTTTTCGCTCATCCGATGCTTTCCGGGTGAGCCGTATTTATTTATGCGGCATTACCGCCGTACCTCCTCATCCTGAAATTCATAAGACCGCGTTGGGAGCTGAGGATTCCGTCGACTGGACATATAAGAAGAATACGATGGATGCTATCGACGAACTTCGCGAAGAGGGATATCTCATATCGGCTCTCGAACAGACGGCAGAAAGTACGATGCTTGATCGTATTTCGTTGGATAAGCGTAAGAAGTATGCCGTCGTGTTGGGGAATGAAGTGAAAGGAATACGGCAGGAGGTAGTCGATGCTTGCGATTATGCCATAGAGATTCCTCAGTACGGCACGAAGCATTCGCTGAACGTGTCTGTGGCGGCAGGGATAGTCCTTTGGGAATATGCCAGGAAACTGTTGACGGTAGAGGGAAACTTATAGTTGGCCGTTCTCTACTTGGAGGACGACTCTTTCGATCAGTCGGTCGTCTCCGGAAGGGTCGTACTGTTTCTTCAGGTTGGCTCCGAATATCGATGCGAAAACTTGGTACGACCAGGCACGTACGGATCCTAAAAAGGCTTTAACTAAATCGTACGAAGAAGAATTCGTTTCACGGTACACTAACTTGATCAATAGTTTTCCTTGCGTCAGGGTTAGCCTTTTCATTCGCGGCGTATATTCTTTTTTAATGCTTTTCTCTACTCTTTTCAGGTGCTTGTCGCGCTCTTTTTGTGTGGGCAATGTTTGTATGTATTCGTAGGTTTCGATGACGATTCCTTTTATTTCCTTGGCTATGGGTAATGTTTTTTTGACATCGCGTACCAGTTTGTTGTATTTCGCCTGTGCGCTCTTGCTTCTGAAGACGATAGGCTTGAATATATAAACGTCGGGTAGTCTTAGAAAAGGAATGGTATCGTTTTTATAGATGGTTGCGGGAACGCGGTACCCTCCTATTTCGGTAGTCAGTTCCTGTTGTGCAAAAGCCGCTGCGGAAGATAGCAACAAACCAAATACTATAAAGAGTTTTCTTTTCATGCTGATCATACTGGCACAAAAGTAGTAAGAAAAGCGATTGTTCGCCCAAGTGATAATTATTTTTAGCATAAAACGCTTAAATATTAATGACCGGATGAGTAAACTGTTTCAAACAGCGCTGACGATTTGTTTTTTGATAAGCCTGCCTGTCCGAGGACAGGAAGTGTTGGAAGAACTGGCTCAACAGGCGATGGAAAACGGAGCAGCTCAAAGCGAATCGATGTTCGAAGATTTGGCGGATTACTCGGTTTCTCCCTTGAATATCAATCAGGCGACGAGAGAGGAGTTAAAGCGTTTTCCTTTTTTATCCGATGAACTGATCGAGCGTATCCTCTATTACTTGTACAAATACGGACCGATGTTGACGGATAATGAACTGATGATGGTGGAAGGCATGGACAGGGAAACGGCTGAAAAATTGAAACCTTTCGTTTGTTTCCGGCAAACGGAAGAGACGCATAAATCGTTGAATCTTAAACAAATATTGAAATACGGAAAGCAGGAGTTGACAGTCCGGGCAGATATCCCTTTTTATAATCGGGAAGGATTCAAACTGCATCGTAAGAAGACATTGGAGAAAGATCCGAATAAGCAGTATATCGGTCGTCCCTATCGTCATTATCTGCGTTATAGTTTTCGGTATGCCAATCGGATTTATGCGGGACTGACTGCGGAGAACGATGCCGGAGAACCCTTCTTCTCAGGTAAAAACCGGAAGGGCTACGATTATTATTCGCCTTATCTTCTCTTGCATGACTTGTGTAAGATAAAAACGTTGGTGATCGGCAATTATCGTTCTAATTACGGATACGGGTTGGTTGTCAATTCCGATTTCAGTTTAGGTAAGACTGCCTCTTTGAATACGTTGTTTAATAGGAGCACCGGTTTGAAGAAGCACTCTTCCGTCGATGAGTACAATTATTTTCAGGGAATAGGGGCAAGCATTCAGTTGTTCAAGCGTTGGACGATCGATGCCTTTTATTCGTTTAGAAAAATGGACGGAAAAGTGGACGGTCTGTGCATAACTTCGTTGAAAAGAGACGGATTGCACCGATTGGAGAGAGAGTTTGAAAGGAAAAATACCTATAATAACCGGTTAATAGGCAGTCATTTGAATTATAACGGAAAATATGGCGAATTTGGATTGACGGCTGTTCATAACGTTTTGAACAAACGGTTGAAACTAACTTCCCGACCGTATAATAACTACGCTCCTGCAGGCCGGGATTTTTTTAACATAGGGCTGAATTATAAGTTGTTTGTGAAAGAATTTACCTTGTCGGGCGAAATTGCCGCAGATAAAAAGGGTACGGTTGCAGCTCTGAACGTGCTGCGTTATTCACCGAATCCGAAAACTCAATTCGTAGTTATGAACAGATATTACGACGCAAAGTATCAAAGCTTGTATGCCCGTTCCGTTTCCGAAGGAGGAACGGTTCAGAACGAAAATGCTTTTTATATCGGATTGGAGACCAAATTGTTGCGGAAAGTATCGCTGACGGCTTACGGCGATTTCTTTTACTTCCCTTGGAAAAAATATTTGGTGAGCAAAGCCGGTACAAAAGGTTTCGACGGACTCTTTCAATTGAATTATTCACCGAGTTATGAACTGAACATGTTCATAAGATATAAGTATAAGAAGAAAGACAGAGACGTCGAGATAACCGGGAACAAAAGGCAAACCGTTCCTTTGATTCAACACAGGCTCCGGTATCAGTTGAACTGTCGCCCGAATGAACAGTGGACCTTGAAAACGGTTGCCGAATATCATAGGATCGATGGGCGTTATCGGAAAACAAAGCAAGGTTATTTAGTATCGCAAACGGCCGATTGTGTTTTCGAACCATTGCCTCTTCGGATCGACTTCTCGGCCGTGTGGTTCGATACGACCGATTACGATACACGTATTTATCTGTATGAGAAAAGTATACTTTATGCCTTTTCGATGCCTTCTTTCTTCTATAAAGGGATAAAATTCGTATCCAATATCCGGTATGCATTTGCCGACCGGCTGATTATACAATTCAAGTACGGCTGGATGCATTATCTGAATAGAAAGACGATAGGCACCGGATTGGACTTGATTAACGGATGTAATAAGCACGATTTATGTGTTCAAGTGCGATGGAAGTTTTAAATAGCCTTGCATGAATGGTTGTATCGTGTCGTTAGGAAAGGAGGTTATGATTTTAGGAATGAAATCGTTATCTTTGCACGATAAAAGATTCGTGTATATGATGCATCGTTCGATTCGATATCGTTTGCTCCTCCTGTTGGGAGCGGTTGCGGTGAGTTGCACTTCTTTCGACGAGAAAGTTACGCTTGCTCTGGATGAGGACATCATTGCTTCGGCAAGAGATTTGCAGGCGGGACCGTTGCCTCTTGTCGACGGTCTGAAGAAGAATGCGAAAGCGCTTTTCGTATATAGAGACAGTATCTTGATCGTACTGAATAAAAATGTCGATGATGCCCATGCGATCGAATTGTACGATTTATCCGACTGTCGGACAATAGCCCGGTTGTACCGCTTCGGAAGCGGAACGGACGGCTTACTCTCTGCCGAGGCGGTGCTGAACGGAAACAGATTGATTGTAAACGATTCCGTCCGCTCGCAGGTAGTCACGTTGAACATAGATTCGGTGTTACGTAATCACCGTTATGCCCCCCCTCCTCTTCGTTACGGAAAGATCGGAGCGCCTAAGGCCGTTCCGTTTTACGATGATCTGTTGGTAGAGAATCCTGATTTCTTCCATAACAAGGATATGCGCATCCGTCAGGGCGACTTCCGCTTTATCGTGATGAAGCAGGGAGAGAGTTATACAGCGAACAAGTCGTATAAGTATTACACCAAACATCTGGCCGTAAACGGACAGATCTTGGTCGACGAAGAAAAGGGGCGGGTGCTGTATGGACGTCTGTACGAGTCGTTGCTCGAGGTGTACGATTCGGACCTTCGCTTGATTCGGTCGGTCTCTGGCCCGATGAATATCGTTCCCAACTATCGTTTCGAAGGAACGGGAGGTTATTACCGCATCGAGTTCAAACATCCTGTTCCTTATGCCTATCTCAATTGTTGCGCGGATGCCGATTATGTATATCTGGTTTATGCGGGCGGTTATTTGAAGAAAGAAGCTGCGATGAATAGCTTGTCCCACTGGATTTTGAAGTTCGACTGGGAGGGGAACTTCGTACAGAGTTACCGTGCGGGAATGGCCGTGCTTTCGCTTTCGAAGAGCGTTCGGGATGCCGATGCTTTTTATGCTGCCGTTTCGGATGAAAACGGTCAGGTGTCTTTGGTAAGACTGGCGGAGAAGGAGTGATCTTCCTCTTCCTCCGATTTGGGTATGCGGAGGATATCCAAGTAGTAATCGATGTATTCGTCAGCGGCTTTGTCCCAACTGAAGAGCTTTGCGTGGCGTTTGATTCTCTCGTTCCATGTTTCTTCGTCTCGGCGGTATTCCGCAAGTCCTTGCCTTACGACAGCCGCCATCGCTTCGGGTTCCAGTGTATCGAAGTAACGGGAGACTTCGCCACCGATTTCCGGCAATGAGGTGAGGCGGGAGATGAAGGTCGGTTTGCCGAAGCACATGGCCTCGAGTACGGGTAAACCGAAGCCTTCGCTCAGCGAAGGGAACAAGAAAGCCTCGCAGCGCGCATAAAGGTGGGCTTTTTCTTCCGTCGAAACGAGCCCTTTGAAGAACACGTTCTGCAGTTTATGTTTTCTGACGATGTCGCATAATTCGCTGATATCTCCTTTTCCTGCCAAGACTAAATTTTGGTCGGGCAGATAACGCATCATTGCTACTAAGAGGTGGGGATTCTTCTTGCTGTCCAAGCTGGAAAGGTGAAACAGGTAACGGTCGGGAAGCGACATGTCGCAAGACGTTTCTACGGCTTGGAGGTCTGTTACGCCGTTGTAAACGATGCGGTACGGTTGCCGGATGTCGAAGTTTGACCGTACGTCTGCGGCCGTGAAGTGGGAAATGAACGACAAGTGCGTGGCTTTGTCGAGGCTTTGCCGTATTCTTTTTTTCTTTCGCTCTATTTCTCGAATTTTTAATCCGTTATGCATGAAATTAATATCGTGTACGGTAATGAGCGTGTGGGGGGAATACGTTTCACACAGTTTGGGCAATTGTTGACACCAATGCACGAGTTCCGCTTTGGGGAAAAGCCGCTTTGCCAAGGGGTTGAGCATCGGATATTTGTATAGGATTTCATGCCGTTTGCCGAAAACCATGTATTCCACGTCGTTGCCGTAGCATCCTTTCTTCTCTTTCGGTACGATGAAACAGAATTGAAGACCGTATTTTTCTTTCAGTTTGCCCGCACGGTCTGCCAACCTCGTGGCCAGTGCGTTCTCCATTTCTCCCAAGCCTACGTAGGGCTTTCTCGTATCGTAGAGGTAGATGGCTATCCGTCGTTTGCTTTTCTCTTTCATATCGTTAATGAGACGGTTCAGTTATGCTGTCCTAATTTGATACGTACAAATATAGCGTAATAAAGTGGGAAAAAAGAAGATTCGTAAATATTCTGCGTTTTCTTTAGTTTCCTTTGCCTTCGCAAATGGTGGCGTTTATGCGATAGATCTTGCCGTCGACGTTCCTCAACCTAAACGACCACGTCTGGAATAGATCCGTTCGGGTCTTTTATCTCACCGATCACGTCCTTTAACCTGAACGGATCTATTTTTAACCTCGACGGCAAGGTTCGGAACGTCAAATTTTAGGTTATATAACGTCAACGGATAGGTTCTCTAACCTGAACGGATCTATTTTTAACCTCAACGGCGGGATTCGGAACGTCAAGATATGCTCCTCACACGCGTTAAAAAGAGTTTGAGATCACGACAGAATAAAATCGCTTCGGTCAAGAAAGAATCTGGATGTCAATTATATGTCGCAATCTTTGGTATATTCTGTTCTTATCACGATAGTTTTTTCCGAACGCACGGAGATATTCTATCGCTATGGGTGAATGCGGCGTTTCGAGTCTTTATTTTTAATTTATTTCAAATAAATTGATAAGAAATTGTTTTTTCTTAAAAAATATCTAATTTTGTACTATTAATTTATATTGGGGTAATATTAAAAAATAGAAGTATTGTTCTGGGTTTTTTCGGATAAACACCGATTTATGTTTATCTCAATCATAAGTAAAAACTTAAATACTATGTTAAAAATTCTAAAAATGGGGGGGGGGGGTAATTCTCTCTCTTTGTTGTGGAGGCATTCAGACCTCATTCGCAACGAATGTGATAGGCATTGAAGTCGTCCAGCAGAACGGCACATGCACCGGCACCGTAAAAGACGGATCAGGCGAAACCGTCATTGGCGCCTCCGTCGTAGTAAAGGGAACCGCCAACGGTACGATTACCGGTATCGATGGCGACTTCTCACTCCAAAATGTTCCGCAGGGAAGCATTATCCAAATTTCATTCGTAGGCTACCAGACACAGGAAGTCAGCTGGACGGGAGCTCCGCTGAACATCGTTCTGAAAGAAGACAGTAAGGTGCTGGATGAGGTGGTCGTGGTAGGATACGGTACGCAGAAGAAAGTCAACGTGACGGGAGCCGTCAGCATGGTTAATGCCGACGCTATCGAAGCACGTCCGGTGGCCAACGTATCTCAGGCTCTGCAGGGAGCCATTCCGGGCCTGAACTTGACTACCAGCTCCAATGGCGGCGACCTGAACACCGCGATGCGCATCAACATCCGCGGTACGGGTACCATCGGCGATGGCTCTGTGGACAGTCCGCTGATTCTGATCGACGGCATCGAAGGCAATATGAACACGCTGAATCCGAACGACATCGAGTCGGTCTCCGTATTGAAAGATGCCGCTTCGGCTTCTATCTACGGTTCGAGGGCTGCGTTCGGTGTCATCCTCATCACAACCAAGAGCGGCAAGTCCGGAAAGGTGAAGGTAAACTATTCGGGCGACATGCGCTTCAGCACCGCCACCCAACTGCCCGATATGGTAGACTCTTATTCCTTTGCCTCCTACTTCAATCGGGCTTCCGTTAATGCCGGAGGTTCCAACCAATTCGACGATGAAACCATGGAAAGGATACAAAAATTCCTGCGTGGCGAATACACAGACCCCTCCAAACCCGAGTATTACGGCACAATAGCCAATCCTAAAAGCGGAAAATGGAAAGGCTATACCGGTTCCTTTGCCAATACCGACTGGTTCAGCGAGTTTTATAAGAAAAACGTTCCTTCTACCCAGCACAACCTCAGCTTGAGCGGAGGAACGGAAAAGTTCAACTGGTCGGTCAGCGGGAGTGTCCTCAACCAAAACGGTCTCATCCGCCACGGACACGACGAGCTGAACCGCTACACCATGAACAGTAAACTTTCGGCCGAGCTGGCTAAGTGGGCACGACTGGAATACTCCACCAAATGGACGCGTACCGATTTCGAAAAGCCCCAATACCTCACGGGGCTCTTCTTCCACAATATCGCACGTCGTTGGCCTACCTGCCCC
This sequence comes from Phocaeicola abscessus CCUG 55929, assembly GCF_000312445.1. GTDB lineage: Bacteria > Bacteroidota > Bacteroidia > Bacteroidales > Bacteroidaceae > Phocaeicola > Phocaeicola abscessus. Next base: position 470,457 of record NZ_HE997182.1, read on the forward strand.
GTCAAAGATCCTAACGGGCATTGGTTTAAAGGTATGGAAATCGCTGAGCTGGAAGACGGCGGTATCTCTCGGGAACACAAAGATCATTTCACCCAGCAGGTGAAATTCACCTTCAACCCGATCACAGGCTGGAACATCTATGCCGAAGGCGCCATGCGCACCCAAAACGAGAAATTCACCCGAAACCGCATTCCCGTTTACCACTACTATGTGGACAACACACCGTTCCTGCGCGATAGCGGCTATGGATCAACAACCTCCGTTTCCGCCGAACGCTTCCGGCAGAATTACTACGCGGTCAATATATACACCGACTACGTTCGCAGCTTCGGCAAACATAACGGTAAGTTACTGGCGGGTGTCAACTACGAACGCTATGATCAGGACAACTTGTGGGGTAGTGGCACCGATTTGACGACTTCGGAGAAACCTTACTTGAGCCAGGCGCAAAAGGATAAAAAGAATGGCGATTCTTATTGGAATCGTGCTACGGCCGGTTACTTCGGCCGGTTGAATTATGACTACGACGGTAAATACCTCCTTGAAGCCAATATCCGCTACGACGGTTCTTCACGTTTCGTGGGTGATAAGCGCTGGGCCTGGTTCCCCTCCTTTTCCGTAGGATACAACATTGCTCGCGAAGACTTCTTTGAAAAACTGACCGACAACATCAGCCTGCTGAAGCTGCGCACTTCGTGGGGGCAATTGGGTAACACCAGCTCCAGATATGACAGCTTTTGGGATTGGTATCCTTTCTATCAGCAGCAGAGCATCTCCTCAGCCAGTGGCGGATGGCTCATCAACGGTGAAAAACCCAATACTGCCTACATTCCCGGCATCGTTAACAGTAGTATGACTTGGGAAACGGTAGAAACGTGGGACGTCGGTCTGGACTGGGCTGCGTTCAATAACCGCTTGACTGGCTCGTTCGATTGGTACAGCCGCACCACCAAAGATATGATCGGCCCTGCTCCGCGACTGGGCTCCGTATTGGGAACCAACGCTCCCAAAACCAACAACTGCGATATGCGTACTACCGGTTGGGAACTGGAAATAGGCTGGCGCGACCGGATACGCGACTTTAAGTACGGCGCACGCCTCAATCTTTCCGATGCACGTTCTAAGATTCTGAGATATCCCAATGAAACAGGAGATATTTACAGTTATTATAACGGCAAATACCTCAACGAAATCTGGGGATACGAAAGTGTCGGCATTGCCAAAACCGATGCCGAAATGACCGAGTGGCTGAAAAAGAACAAGCCCAATTGGGGCAGCAACTGGGGAGCAGGCGACGTAATGTTCAAGAACCTCGCAGACCGCAAGGATGCCAGTGGTAAAATCATCGACGAAGGTATTGTGAACAGCGGAAACAATACGTTGGACGACCATGGTGATCTGAAGCGCATCGGTAACTCTACGCCGCGTTATCGCTTCGGTCTCAATCTGGATGCCGAATGGAAAGGCTTCGACTTTTCCATCTTCTTCCAAGGTGTGTTGAAACGCGACTGGCATTTCGGTTCGGGCGACCCCTACTTCTGGGGGGCAGTGGGTGATGTGTGGCAAAGCGCTGCCTTTAAAGAACACATGGACTATTGGACACCGGAAAATACGGGAGCTTATTATCCGAAACCTTACTTTGGAGAAATCCGGAAGAACCAAGTTACACAGACGCGCTACCTGCAGGATGCTTCTTACATCCGTTGCAAGAATCTCCAGTTCGGGTACTCGCTGCCGCAATCCGTTCTCCGTCCCTCCGGTCTGAGCAACTGCCGCATCTATGTATCGTGCGACAATCTGTTCACCCTCACCAGACTCTCCAGCATCTACGACCCGGAAGTATTCGGCACTTATGGAAACGAATGGGGAGGATCAGCCAAAACCTACCCGTTGCAAAGAACTGTTTCAGTAGGTGTAAACCTCAGTTTTTAATCATCTAAAGAAAAAAAAACGTATGAAAATCAATATAAAATATCTAAGTCTGTGCACGATACTGGGAGCCGTTTCCATGATCTCCACCTCGTGCAATGATCTGTTGGACCTGGATCCGGTGAGCCAGATTACGCCCGAATCCTACTACAACAACGCCGACCAGCTGGCTTCATACCTGAACAGCTACTACGACGGCTTTCTACAGTTGCCTTTCAACGGCGGCATGTATCACGATGTAAATACATGGAATGACGGTCTGGCACGCTCCGACCGGAATACCGACATCTTTGTGCAGGATGTGAACGGAAATACGAGACTTTTCTCCAATGGACACTGGGAAGTACCTGCCGGAAAAAGCTTGCAAGGCTACTATGGAAACTTCCGTATCTGCAACTACTTCCTCGAAAGGGTCATTCCGGCTTATGAGGCTAAGAAAATCAGCGGTGACGACGTTCTTATTCGCAACTATATCGGTGAGGCCTATTTCCTGAGAGCCGTCAATTACTTCAATACGATGGCCAGATTCGGCGACCTGCCTATCGTTACCACTGTTTTGGAAGACAATGATGCGGCCATCATAGAAGCCAGCAAGCGGAGCCCGCGCAATGAAGTGGCACGTTTCATCCTTGCAGATCTGGACAAAGCCATCGGTTTCCTTGCCGACCGTGGAAAATTCAAAGGACAGCGCATTAATAAAGAGACAGCCCTGCTGTTCAAGTCGAGAGTGGCTCTTTTTGAAGGAACATTCGAAAAATACCACAAAGGCTCGGGACGCGTGCCGGGCGATGCCAACTGGCCGGGAGCCAAGATGGCGTACAACAACGGAAAGTCTTTCGATATCGATGCCGAAATACGCTTTTTCCTGACCGAAGCGATGAACGCAGCCAAGCAAGTGGCCGACAAAGCAGAACTGACGGAGAATACTCACACCATGAATCCCGCAAACGGAACTGTTTACGGATGGAACGGCTATTTCGAAATGTACAGCCAACCGTTGCTGGCAAACGTGCCTGAAGTATTGCTGTGGAAAGAGTACAGCTCGGCGCAAAACATCAAGAACGATGTCCCACATCGCGTCAAGATAGGATGTGCCGACGGTTATACCCGCGTCTTTGTCGAGACTTTCCTGACCAAGAAGGGGCTTCCCATCTATGCGGACGATACGTACAAGGGTGACGTGTCGATAGACGATGCCAAGGCCGGACGCGACGAACGCCTGCAACTCTTCGTATGGGGAGAAAGCAACATGCTCGATTCCGATCCGAAAACCCCTACTGCCGGTACTGCCTTTACCAAACCTGACATTACTACAAGTGTAAGCGCAAAACGTGCCATCACCGGCTATCAGCCGCGCAAGTATTATACTTACGATTATAACCAGACGGAAAACGACGAACGCCGGGGTACCAACGCCTGTCCTATCTTCCGTTCTGCCGAAGCACTCCTGAACTATATGGAGGCTTCCTATGAACTGAACAAAAGTTTGGATGCCACTGCCAAAGGTTATTGGCAGAAGTTGCGTGCACGCGCAGGGGTAAGTACGGATATCGATGCCACGATTGCAGCTACTGACTTGACGAAAGAAAACGACTTCGCAGTCTATTCAGGTACGGCAATGATAGACAAAACCCTCTACAACATCCGTCGTGAACGCATGGCCGAACTCTTCAGTGAAGGACAACGCTTTCCTGACCTGATACGCTGGCGTGCCTTCGATCGCATGATTACGACCAAATGGATTCCCGAAGGTGTCAACTTCTGGACCGAAACCTATAAAAAATACGGCGACTTGAAAGCCGACGGATCGGCCGAAGCCATCGTCTCAAGCAAGGACCTGAGTATCTATCTGCGTCCTTACAGTCGGAGCATGCAAAGTACCAACGAACTGCGCGACGGTTATAACTGGCACGAGGCATACTATCTCTATCCCATCGGGAACGAAGATTTACGCTTGGCTTCTCCAGATAAGAAAATAGAAACAAGTAATCTTTATCAGAACATCTACTGGCCGACAACCGGCGGAGCACACGCCGAGAAATAAAACAGTAACAAAGAAAGGCGTGGACGAGGAGATAAGCAAGCAGGGCTTATTTCCTCGTCTTTATATTCCTTCAACGTGAACAGAGGATTTTGTTTTTTTATCATCTTAGCAGACTTATAAATCGGGAAATATTATTACGAGTTATTATCTGACACCTTGAAATCGAATTTAGAGTAAGGCACATTCATTTATTGTTACTTATTAAATCATACTACGATAAGGAAAATTATTTGGAGATTCATCTCCGTGGCAGTGCTGTTCTCCTGCCACCAGGTGAAGATATCGATTTCCCGATGCCTTTCCTTTGTCCTTTATGCTCATTATTTATACGGAAGAAAATACCTATTTTTAGGTATTGTTGATTGTTGGAGTTATTTCTACCTTTGCGACGAATTTTTCAGGAAATTAAGGAATGAAAATAATAGTAGGTATTTTGGCTTTCGGATGTCTGTGTTCTACGGCGACAGCATTGTATGCGGTCGAACCGGAAAAGAATTTCCCGGCTAAAGAACGACAAGATAAAGAAAAAGAATCGGTAGACGACGCATATCGGCGATTTCGTTTTGGAGGATATGGAGAGATGGTAGCGAATTTTAAGGATTACGGAATCAACCGATTCTACGGGGGGAACGACGGTAATCCGAAGAAGAATCGCAACACGATTGCTATTCCTCGCTTCATTTTGGCATTGGATTACAAGTTTACGTCCAAGTGGATACTCGGCGCAGAGATAGAGTTTGAATCCGGCGGTACGGGTACGGCCTATGAATTGGAAAATACGGAGAATGGCGAATATGAAACGGAAGTGGAAAAGGGCGGTGAAGTCGCCATCGAACAGTTTCATATCACTCGTCTCATCCATCCTGCTTTCAACGTCAGAGCAGGTCATATCATCGTACCTGTGGGATTAACGAATGCGCATCATGAGCCGATCAATTTCTTCGGTACTTCCCGTCCTGAAGGAGAGACGACCATCCTCCCTTCCACGTGGCATGAGAACGGCTTGGAATTTTTCGGTTCTTTCGGTGTCGGTTATGCCCGTTTTGACTATCAGGCCATGGTGGTTGCCGGACTGAACGCTAACGGTTTCGATCGTAATACATGGGTGGCCGATGGAAAACAAGGAATCTTTGAAGAAGATAACTTTACTTCGCCCGCTTATGTAGTTCGTTTGGATTATAAAGGAGTACCGGGTCTGCGTATAGGGACTTCGTTCTACTACTGTTCCGATGCCGGAACCAATTCGGATATTCCTGATACCTACTCAACGATGGGTAAGATTCCCGTACGGATTTTTACGGCGGATGCGCAATACCGGAACAAATATGTGACCGCTCGCGGCAATGTGGTGTACGGTAACTTGGGTAACTCTTTCATGCTGAGCCAAGCAAACGTGAAACAGTCGAACAAATCGCCTTACAGCCGTCTTGCGCCGATCGCTAAGAATGCAGTGAGCTATGCGGCTGAAGCCGGTATTCATATCGGTGCATTCCTGAAAGGAAAGAAGGTTCCGGCAATCTATCCCTTTGTCCGTTACGAATATTATAATCCGCAAGAAAAAGGCGAATCCGGACAAACGATGGACAAGCGTTGTCAGATATCGATGTGGACGATAGGTGCCAACTGGTTTGCTTTGCCCAACTTGGTGGTGAAAGCAGACTATGCTACTCGTCAAATAGGTACGGATAAAGTTTTTGGCAGGGCCAAAGGTTATAATAGCGAAAACGAATTTTCTATCGGACTGGCTTATATCGGCTGGTTTTTTAAGAAATAAACATTAATTTTTATATCAGATGAAAAGAAATCTTTTTTACACGGTAGCCCTGACCTTAGGGCTGGTATTCGTTGCTACGGCATGTGGCGACGATAAGAAAGAAACTCCGAACCCCAATCCCGACGGAATGGATTATACTCCCGAAACGGCTTCGAGTTGGCATAATTACATGAAGAATGTAGCCACATTATTAAGAGACGATGCTACGGCTCTATACAACTCATGGAATACGAGCCATAAAAAAGGCGATTCTTTTGCGTCCATTTTTAAAGCGCATGACGGCAGGGAGAAATTTAATACGGCCTTTGACTGTATTGCCCAGATTATCGACGGTTGTGTGGAAATTTCCGACGAGGTAGGCGAAAAGAAGATTGGCGATCCCTACAAAAAATATATGGCCGGAAATAAAACGGAGGCTTTGTATTCGGTAGAATCGTGGTATAGCTGGCATTCGCGCGATGATTATACCAACAATATTTATTCTATCCGTAATGCTTACTACGGCTCCATGGACGGGAAGGTAAGCACCAAATCCATTTCGGCTTTGGTTGCCGGCGTTAACAAAGAATTGGATAAAAAGGTGATCGATGCGATTGAAGGAGCGGCGAAAGCTATTCAGGCCATTCCGCAACCTTTCCGCAACAATATCAACAGTAAGGAGACGGTAGCTGCGATGGAAGCTTGCAGCGTGTTGAAAGAGACGCTGGAAAAGAATCTGAAGCCTTATATTCGCGATCATAAGGCGATAAATACCAATGAGGTGCTGGATCCCGTCGTATCGAATTATGTAGATGTAGTAGTATTGCCTACGTATAAAGACTTGAAAGAGAAGAACGAACTGTTGTACAGCGCTGTATTTGCACTGGCTTCCACTCCGAACGATGCCAATTTCGAAAAAACGTGTAAGGCGTGGATCGCGTCGAGGGAACCGTGGGAAACTAGCGAAGCGTTCTTATTCGGTCCGGTAGATGAGTTAGGTTTGGATCCGAATATGGATAGCTGGCCCTTAGACCAGAACGCCATCGAACAGCTCTTGAAGTCGCAAAACTGGAAAGAACTGGAATGGAAAGAGGGCGACGACGAGAAGAAAGTGGAAGCTGCCCAGAATGTTCGCGGTTTCCATACGTTGGAGTTCTTGCTATTCAAAGACGGCAATCCGCGCAAAGGATTGAAATAGGGCGCCGGAATAAAAAAGAATGATAGAAGTGGAGGGAAAAGCTGAGAGGCTTTGCCTTCACTTCTTTGGCGTATTTGGATTGGTGGTTTTCCAAAAAGACATGATTAAATGATTAAAGAATGAGAAAGTGGTTGTTTGTTAGTCTTGGCCTATTGCTATGCAGTGCCTGTAACGAAGAAGGAATAGAAGTACAGGATATGGAGATTCCGGAAGGTTATGCGCTCTCGGCAGGTACGTCGACAATTTTCTTGAATTCGTCGAAAGCCTACGATACCGGTGCTTCCTGGTTGTCGGGAAGCTATAATAGCCGTTTCAATGACGGAGATGGTCTGTATGACGATGTGCGTACGAGCGATAACGGTATGACGGGAGGATTAGGGCCGGTTTATGCCGGTTATTCTTGCGGCAGTTGTCACCGTAATGCCGGGCGTACGAAGCCGACGTTGTGGAGCGAAGACGGCTCGGGCAGCTACGGCTTTTCTTCCATGTTGGTGTATATCAGTCGTAAAAACGGAGCTTTCTTCCAGAACTATGGGCGCGTATTGCATGATCAAGCCATCTATGGCGTAAAGGCCGAAGGCAAACTCTCCGTAAAATACGCCTACGAGACTTTTTATTTTCCCGACGGAGAAAAATATGAACTATGTAAACCCTCCTATTCTATTTCTAAATGGTATGCCGACAGCATCAAACCGGAAGATATGTTTTGTACCGTACGCATCCCCTTACGACATGTAGGTATGGGCCAGATGATGGCGCTCGATCCGCACGAAATCGAAATGCTCGCCGCTCGAAGCAATTACCCGGAATATGGTATCAGTGGACGTTGCAACTACATCGTCGAACGAGGCGTGAGAAGCTTGGGGCTGTCTGGAAATAAGGCGCAGCATGCCGATTTGACGGTGGAATTAGGTTTCTCCAGTGACCTTGGAGTTACCAACAGCCGTTACCCGGAAGAGATTTGCGAGGGACAGGCTCAGGTAGACCAGGGCAGCATGATGGGACTTTCGTACGCACAGCTGGATGTTTCTACCGAGGAAATGGAAAATGTCGATCTTTACTTGCAGAGTTTGGGTGTTCCTGCACGGCGTAATGTCAACGATCCACAGGTAATCAAAGGGGAACAGAACTTCTATAAAGCGAAATGTCATCTGTGCCATGTAACTACGCTGCATACGAAACCTCGAGGCACTGTGCTGCTAAACGGGACCCAATTGCCGTGGTTAGGCAGTCAGACGATTCATCCCTATTCGGATTATCTCTTGCACGACATGGGGTCTGAGATTATGAGCGTAGGACTGAACGACAATTACGTCAGCGGTTTGGCGCGCGGCAACGAGTGGCGAACCACTCCGCTTTGGGGAATCGGCTTGCAGGAAAAGGTGAACGGACATACGTATTTCTTGCATGACGGACGAGCTCGCAATCTGACGGAAGCGATCATGTGGCACGGTGGAGAGGGAGAAGCATCGAAGAATCTTTTTAAACGGATGAACAAGGAAGACCGCGATGCCTTGCTCGCATTTCTGAATTCGCTTTAATTTTAATACTTGTATTACTTGGATATTTTCAGATATATTTTCTTATGAAAAAAATAATCATTATGGTCATGGCTCTTTTGCCCCTGTATGTACAGGCGCAGCAAGAAGCCGATACGGAGAACGGAGTCGTTTCGTTAGCAGGAAGAGAAGGATTCACCATCGGGACGAAAAAGGGAGATTTTGTCTTTAAACCCTATTTGTTGGTGCAAACATCCGGGCGGTTCAACTATTATGACGACGAAGGGTTGGATAAAGCCTATAATCAGGATAACGTAGCTAATTCCGGCTTTGCCATTCCTTATGCCGTATTGGGTTTTACGGGTAAAGCTTTTGATAAAGTGACGTTCAACCTTTCCATCAATGCGGCCGCTACGGGAGGAGCATTGCTGCAACAGGCATGGTTCGACGTTCAGTTAAGTAAACAGCTTGCCGTTCGTGCGGGTAAATTCAAAACGCCGTTCACTCATGCGTATCTGACTACGTTGGGGGAGACGTTATTGCCTTCGCTGCCGGTTTCTTTGACTTCTTCCGTGATCATTCCTCACACGCTCAATGCCGTAACGCCGAACATCGGGACAGGCTTCGATTTAGGTATCGAACTGCACGGGTTGTTAGCGGGTAAGTACGGTTATCAGGTAGGTCTGTTTAACGGTACGGGAATTTCGGTCAATACGGCTTCTAAAACTTTCAGCGACGATTGGCACATTCCTTCTTTGCTCTATGCCGGCCGCTTTACTTATATGCCGAAGGGTATTATGCCTTCCATGCAGGGTAATCCTAACCGATTGAAGGAAGATAAGATTCTTTTCGGCGTTTCTGCTTCAATGAATGTGGAAAGCGAGAATGAGAGCACGAACGATTTTCGTAGCGGATTGGAATTTGCGATGCTGAAGAATAGGCTCTACCTGGCTGCGGAGATGTATTACATGCATCTGGGCTTTACCAATCGCATGAAGATATCCGAATCTTTCGACTTCTTGGGAGGCTATGTGCAAGGCGGTTATTTTGTGGCTCCGCAAGTGCAGGCGGCGCTTCGTTATGATTTCTTTAATCGGAACGGACTGGATAAAAACGGCTTTCTGAATATGCCTGCTGTAGGCCTGAATTATTTCTTTAAGGATTGCAACCTGAAATTGCAGGCGATGTACCAATTCATCGCTCGTACGGGACATGACACGCAACTCGATCGGGATAACGATGATTTAGGCTTGGCAAAACACTCGGCATGCGTCATGTTGCAATATACCTTCTAACGGAAAGGAGAGTAAGGTATGAGAACGATTTTCCTCTTCTTTGTTTTCTTCGGTGCCGTGTTGACGGCTTGCGACGACGGACGGATTCACGAAAAGGAATACGAACCGACGGGGGAAGGACGTACTGTGGAGTTGACGGGAGTCATCAGCGGAATAGCTAAATGGTCGAATGATTACAGCGTGGTGATAGCCGGTTTTGACGCGTCGAGCCCGTATGCGATCGTCTCTAAGACAATACCGGCCCCTGAAAAGGAAGGTAGGGAGATACAACTTACCATGTCCGGCATTACCGAGAAGGTTGCTACGGTAGAATTGTGCGTCATCGACAAGTTGCGTAAACGAATCCTTTCGTTTAAAGAAGTGGACTGCAAGGCGGAGACGGGTGATACGATTCGAATCAAAGCGGATAAGGTCGACGCTGGCATGTTCCATGCTATCCAAACGATAGTGTTCAATGCGGATTGCATCAGTTGTCATGGAAAGAGTAACGAGGCTGCTGCCGGCCTATGGCTGACGGAGGGGAAGAGCTATGTTTCTTTAGTCAATCAACCGTCGAAGGCGAATCCCGATATGTTACGCGTCAAGCCACGACAGCTGCAGGAAAGTTTGTTGCACCTGGTCCTGAAGGAAAACGGCCATGTACGTCATGATCATGTCGACTTGCTTTCGGCCAAGCCGGAAAAATTAGAATTGATAGATAGTTGGATCCTGAACGAAGCGCAGGAGTAGGATGCGGAGGCTTCGATAAAGAACGGTCGCGCTCCGTTTCAATCCATAAAAGCACGAGAATTCTTGAAAAAAGTACTCATAGGCTGTTATAGCTGTCTGGTGGGGATACTCGCTGTGGCTACTTTCGTAGAACAGGCGAAAGGGACGGACTATGCAGTAAAAAACATCTATCATACCCTCTGGTTCTTCGGATTGTGGGCGGCGATAGCTGTCGGAACATCTGTCGTTTTTATTCGCAGAACGCTGTGGCGTCGTTTTCCTGTGGGATTGCTTCATGGTTCTTTCCTGCTTATTTTGGCGGGAGCGACGGTGACGTTCGTTACCGGAAAGAAGGGGTACATCCATTTGCGTCCGGGTGTGGCGGAGAGTCGTTTTTTGCTAGAAGAGAACGGAAAAAGTGCGAGTTTGCCTTTCGCTTTGCGATTGGATAGTTTCAAAGTCGAGTATTATCCGGGTACGAAGGCGCCTTCCGATTACGTAAGTTATACGACGTGTCTGTCTGCATCCGGAAAGGAGATCTCGCACGAACGCATTGCGATGAACCGGATCTTCCTTTCGCACGGTTTCCGTTTTTACCAGTCTTCGTTCGACGAGGATAAGCAGGGCAGTTGGTTGACGGTAAACTACGATCGCTGGGGTACGGATATCACTTATGCGGGATATCTGCTGTTCGGGATAGCCGTATTCGGTTTACTATTTTCCAGACGGGAAGATTTCCGACGTTTGCTAAGGCATCCCTTGCTGAGGCGGAGCGGATTGTTCGTCTTGTTGCTCCTCTTCCCTTGGATGGGGGCGGCGCAAATGCAATCGAAGAAGGTGCCCGTATTGCGACGTGTGCAGGCAGACAGTTTGGCACGCCGGCAGGTGATTTATCACGACCGGGTAGCGCCGTTCAATACGCTGGCTCGCGACTTTTTGCAAAAACTCTACGGGAAGAGTTCGTACTACGGATTAACGCCCGAACAGGTGATGGGCGGTTGGTTGCTTCGTCCTGAAGCATGGAAGAAGGAACCGATTATTCGGATAAAAAGCAAAGCGCTGCGTCGATTATTGAACGTACGGACTGCGTGTGCAAGTTTGACGGATTTGTACGATGGGAATGTGTATCGGCTGCAAGCATATTGGCAGCGCGAACAAGGACGGGGGAAATTGGCGAAAGCCATTCGGGAAACCGATGAAAAAATCGGGTTGATCCTGATGTTGGAACGTGGAACCTTGATTCGTCCTTTGCCTGATGACGGGAAGGTAAAACCGCTGTCGAAAATAAAGTTGGAAGCCGAACTGCTCTATAACCGGATTCCTTTCAGCAAAATCCTTTTCATGATCAATCTGACGATGGGAATAGTAGTCTTTTTGCACTGGCTCGTTGTCGGATTGTACAAGGCCGAAATGAGAAGGGGCGGAAAGATAATCGGCTTTGTCTTTTCTTTTACTTTGTACGGAGTATTATTATTCGGCTTAGTGGGGTATGCTTTGCGCTGGTATATCGGAGGGCGCATTCCTTTGAGTAACGGCTACGAGACGATGCTGTTCATGGCTTTGTGCGCAGGAGGTATCTCCGCGTTGCTTCACCGCCGTTTTCCATTCATGTTGCCGTTCGGTTTCCTGCTCTCCGGATTTACATTATTGGTGGCTTACCTCGGGCAGATGAATCCTCAGATTACCCCTTTGATGCCCGTGTTGGTATCGCCTTTGCTCAGCATCCATGTCTCGATGATCATGATGGCTTATGCGTTGCTGGCTTTCATTATGTTGAATGGCGTGTTGGCACTGTGTCTCTTTTGGGGGAAGAAGACGGCGGACAGACAGCCTGAGAAGGATGAACGGATAGCGCAGCTGACTGTCCTCAGTCGCCTGATGCTTTACCCCGCCGTGTTCCTTTTGGGAATCGGAATCTTCTTGGGAGCCGTCTGGGCGAATGTCTCGTGGGGACGTTACTGGGCGTGGGACCCGAAGGAGGTCTGGGCATTGATTACCTTTCTCGTTTATGGTGCAGCTTTTCACCGGCGTGATTTGTCGCTATTCAGACAGTCACGATTCTTTCATATTTATATGATTGTTGCTTTCCTGACGGTATTGATGACTTATTTCGGCGTAAACTATTTCCTCGGAGGGATGCATAGCTATGCCGATGGCTGACGGGGGGCGGCGCGTTCTTTTATTCTTTCCTGCGAGGCGAACGAATGCAGAACAATCGTTGTCCGGCCATTTTACGCATAGACATGATGAAAGCAACCGACCTTTTTAGGGTATTTGGGTTCAGAATTGTCATTCTCTGTAGTTATAAGGATGATAAGAATGGAAATTGATAAGGAATTGCTTAAAAGATATATTGAAGGAAGAGCTTCCGATAGGGAACGAATACTAGCATACAGATGGATATCGGCGCATCCGCAACATCTGAAAAGATATTTGACGGAGAAACGGCTGTATGAACTTTCTCTTTTCCGCTCTGCGGAAAAACAAACGGAGAAGTCTGACGGAGAGAAAAAGAAAGGCATCTTCGCCTTAAAGAACATCCGCATTGCTCGTAGAGTTAAATATGCGGCCGCCGCCGTTTGCCTTTTATTGGCGATCGCCTCGTTATGGAACCGATTTACCAAACGCTCGGACGTTTCTGCTTTGCGAACGGTTTATGTCCCTACCGCGCAAATGACGTCTCTTACCCTGGATGACGGTACGCTGATCGAATTAGGTTCGAACTCTAAACTGTCCTTCCCTCCGGTATTCGATAAGAAAGAGCGCGACGTTTATCTGAGTGGAAGGGCTTTTTTTAAAGTCGCTAAGAATCGGCGTCGCCCGTTCGTGGTCACGACGCGGGACGGAGCGATCACAGTGATGGGAACGATGTTCTATGTAGACGCCATTCCCGAACGAAACATTTTTACGGTTTCTCTTATCGAGGGACAGGTTCTGATCAGCTTGAACAAAGAGGTTGAAAAGCCTCTCCAATTGAAACCGAAGGATCGGGCCGTGCTGAAGAACGGGAGATTAGTCGTATCGCCGATTGTCGATTACGATGAGTTCCTTTGGCGGGAAGGAATTTTATCTTTTAAAGAAAAGAATCTGGAAGAGATTATTTCGCAATTGAGTCTGCTCTATAATTTAAAAATCATTATCCAGAATCGCGATCTGTGTCTGAAACAAACACATACGTATAGCGGGAAATTCCGCCAATTGGACGGGATCGATTACGCGTTGCAGGTGTTGAAGCAGAAGATCGGCTTCGACTATGAACGCGATGAGCGAACGGGAGAAATTTATATCAGGTAGAAATGAAAAAACAGAAGGAGGATATGTCTATGGAAGAAGATTGACAGTTAAGATTCCGGGAAGCGCAGCAACACTTCCCGGGAAATGCAGCGTAATACAACCAATTTCTAATCGTATTAATAATAAATTATACAAAGGTATGGATAAAATGAGTGCGCCGTATACATTTTTATGGAAAACACGCGGTTTAAAGTTTCGATTGAATTTATATGTCGTGTATTTTATCTTTTCTTTGATACCTTTTTTCTCATCGGCAACAGAACAAACGAATTTATCGGGTATTAAAATTTCCATTCGGAGAGAAAACGTTTCTTTGAAGGAAGTACTGAATGTCATCGAGAAGCAAAGCGATTTTCTGTTTCTGCGGGACGACCATGTTGATATAGAGAAACGAGTGTCGATCAATGTAAGGGATAAATCATTGGAAGAAACGCTTGATATCTTATTCGAGCACTCGGATGTCAACTATAAGATCGCGGGAAAACACGTGTGGTTGTCCGTTAAAAAGGAAAAACTTGACGAACGAGAGCAAATTCGGCAGAAAAAACGAGTCTCCGGAACGATTACGGATTCGAACGGAGATCCGGTAATCGGAGCCAATGTCGTAGAAATCGGGGAGCCGACCAACGGTACGATTACGGATATGAACGGTAACTTTTCAATCGAAACGAATGCGAATGCGATATTGAAAATATCTTATATCGGCTATGTCGAACAGGAGGTGAAAACATCCGCTCAGAAAACGCTTCGCATCGTCCTGAATGAGGATACCAAGTTTCTGGAAGAGGTCGTCGTGACGGCATTGGGAATCGAAAGAAACAAAAAGACATTGAGCTACTCTTCCCAGCAGGTGGACGTGATGGGCTTGAGTAAAATCAAAGACGTGAGCTTGGGAAACAGCCTGTCCGGGAAAATTGCCGGCGTAACGATCCTTTCTTCCACCGGCAGCGCAGGTGTTACGGGAGATCCGCGTATTATCATCCGCGGTAACCGTTCTATTCATGGAAACAACCAACCGCTGATAGTGGTCGACGGCAACCCTTATTCTTCTTCGGGAGGAGGCCTATCCCGTTTGAATCCGGACGATATTGCCAGTATGAACGTTTTAAAAGGGCCGACGGCAGCCGCCCTTTACGGATCGAGCGCTCAGAATGGTGCTGTTATCGTGACCACTAAAAAAGGTAAAATCGGAAAACCGCAGATAGAGATTAACTCGTCGTCTGTTTTTGATCAGCCTTTTCTCTATCCGGAATTTCAAAATGAATATTCGCAAGGCAGTAACGGCGTATATTCGGCCAATGCCGAAGGCGATAGTTGGGGAGCCAGGATGATGGGACAAACGGTAAAAAATTGGACGGGAGAGGATATTCCGTTGCTCCCTCAGAAAAATAATGTGAAAGATATATTCGGTACGGGATACAACTTGGTAAACGGCATTTCGTACAGTGCAGGAAACGAGAAATACAGTGCCTATTTCTCGTATGCGAACACGACAGCCCAAGGCCTGATCAATACCAATAAAATGCAACGGCATAATTTCAATCTGAAAATGACTGCCGAGCTGTGGAAGCATGTGACTTTCGATTTCAAAGTGACTTGGTATCTGGAGGACGTCAAGAACTCTCCCGACCAAGGTGACAGTGACTTTAGCCCGATGATGCAGGCCTTTATTATGCCCCGCAGCATCCGTACGAAAGATATAAAAGCCGGGTCCTATGTCGACGAGATGGGACATCTTAAACAATTGACGTGGACGCCTAAATCCACCTTAGTTTTAAATCCTTATTGGGCAAAGAAAGGACGGGAAAACCCCTCGAAATCGAATATGGTCAATTCGTTAGCGGTATTGAAATATCGTTTTACCGATTGGTTGACCTTGCAGCTGCGTAGCGGCCTGAGGCGATCGAACTCTTCTTACGAATCAAAAGTGTACTGGGATACTTATTATATCAATACGGGAAAAGGGGATTACAGGAAAGGGAGTTCCGAATCGCAGGATTTCAATGCCGACTTTTTGGTAACTTTTACAAAAAAGGTCGCCCCGACTTGGGCTGTAAATGCGAGTATCGGAGGCGAATGGAGAGATTCGAAAGGCTCGTGGATCGATACGAGGGTGAAAGAGGGCGGATTGAGCATGGAAAATAAGTTCGGTTTGGCGTATGCGGCCAATGGAGTGGCCGCTACGGAGAACGATTGGCACACGCAAAAACAATCTATTTATGGAATGGGACAGCTTGCTTTTCACGATTATCTCTTCCTGGATGTGACGTGGCGCAACGATTGGAGCTCAACACTGCCTTCGCCCTATCGATATGCTTATCCTTCCGTCGGTTTGACCGCGGTCATTTCGGAGATGGTTCCTCTGTCGAAATGGTTCTCTTTCGTTAAATTAAGAGGGATTTACGCCGAAGTAGGCAACGATGCTCCCAGAAGCATGATTTATCAAACTTTCGAGGTGCAGGACGGGGGACCCTTGGGATGGGTCAGCCCGAAATCGACCAGAATGCCGGTCGGCTTGATTCCTGAAAAAACGAAATCATGGGAAGCAGGGGCGGAAATCCGCTTTTTACAGGATCGCCTGGGCCTTGACTTTACTTATTACAAATCGAATACTTACAATCAATTGATGCGGGTGACCACTCCACCCACTTCAGGATACGGATCTACTTGGTTCAATACCGGAAATATCCAGAATAAAGGAATTGAAATCATTCTCTGGGGAACTCCTGTTCAAACAATCGACTGGAGTTGGGATGTCCAAATCAATTATGCCAAGAATATCAATACGGTAGTAGAACTGTCTCCGACACTGGATCGCTATAAGCTCGCCACTCCCGATCAAGCTATGGGGCAGTCGTGGGTTGAAAAAGGGCGTCCTTTCGGAGAAATCTATGTGAGAGATTTCCAAAAGAACGCTGCCGGTCGGTATCTGGTCAGCGAAAAGGGCATGCCGCTTGTCGAAACCGATCCTGTCACCTATCTGGGGAATTTCAATTATGATTGGACGAGTTCTATGACAAACACATTTAAATATAAAAACTGGAATCTTTATTTCTTGATTGATTGGAATAATGGGGGGTATCGTGTTTCCGGTTCCGAATCCTATCTGATGTTTTACGGTACGGGCAAAAATTCGTTGCATGGTCGCGAAGAAGGGTTTATTTTTGACGGAATGAAGGAGAATGGACAACAGAATGACATCCCGATTACGGCGCAGGATTTCGGTCAATTGGTCGGAGGACGTTCGTACAATTCTGTCGGGAAGATCTTTTCACATAAAGCCACGAACTCGCGTTTACGGGAATTGTCTGTCGGTTATGCCATCCCCTTAAAGGGAGCGCTGATAAAAGGGATGGAAGTGTCGCTTGTCGGTCGTAATCTCTTTTTTATTTATAACGGATGCAAATGGTTCGATCCCGATGTCACTTACAATACGAGAGTGAACGGACAGGGTTTTGAAAGCGCTTTCCTGCCGATGAGTCGCAGTGTAGGGCTGAATATTAAACTTAAATTATAACGGTGTAAGAAGAAAGGAATCACGATTATGAAGAACGTAGAAAAAAATAGATGCTTTTTGATTCTCGTAGCGGGAATGACGATTTTTTCGGTCGTATGGTTTTCGTGTACGGACGATTTTACGAAATATAATATGGATAAAAACGAAATCATGGAACTTGGTCAATCTCAATATGCCGGAGCTTTCAGCCGAATATTGAAGACCTCTCTGGATTGGTATGACTGTGAGATGCATGATATTTCCAATGCGGTCACCCTGCATTCTTCGGGTTATACCGTGACTGGTTTTCCGCTGTTGGACAGGTTCGCGCTTCGCGCCGGTTGGACGCAATCGGCTTTCTTGGATCAATCCAATGCCATCTTTTATGCGAATGCGATCATGGATAAAGCTCAAGAAAGCGGAGATATGAATGTCTATAACATGATAAAGATATATCGGAGTTTCAGCTTCCTTTTACTGACCGATGTGTGGGGGCCTATCCCCTATAAGGAATTGGGAAACGGAAAGTTGACGGTTCGCTACGAGAGCCAAAGAGATGTCTATTATCAGCTGTTCGAAGATTTGACCGCAGCGGTCGCCGCCCTGACGGAAGAACTGAATAAAAATCCCGCGCTGAATGTCTTTGGAGCGGGCGATGTGATTTTCGGCGGAAGCGTATCGCAATGGGTGAAATTCGCCAACGTCATCCGGTTGCGCATGGCATTGCGCATTTCGAACGTAGAACCGGAAAAGGCAAAGCTGGAAGGAGAGGCGGCTATAGCCACCAATCTGTTGCTGAAATATGCCGGCACGGATGATATGAGCCTGCCCACCGATCCCAAATTCAATATGAAGAACGATAACGGATATAACCGGATGAATGGCTATGGAGAGGTTATTATGAGCAATAACATGGAAAGTTTCTTGATCGGTTTTAAAGACCCTCGGGTGAAAGAATTTTTCTCTCCCACCACAGAAGAAGGATGGGCGGTAGCCGACTTCCCCGAATTTGCTTATCGTATCGGGAAATATTGCGGCATGGCGAGCGGTACGCCGCATGCCAAAAAGGATCCGGTCTATCTCTCTCATTCGAAGATGGGGCCGCGCTTTCATCCGGACAGGATGTATATAACTCCGACTCCTGTTTTCAATGCGGCCGAAACATGGTTCCTGTTGGCGGAAGCGGCCTGGAGAGAATGGAGCGGAGCCGGAGACATGAAAACGAATTACGAAACAGGTATTCGGGAATCGATGAAACAGTGGGGGATTACCGATCAAACCGAAATCGATTCGTATCTCGACGGAGAATCCAAACCTTCTGCCACAGAATATTGCCGTGCGGAAATAGAAGGAGAGCAAACAAAATTTGTCACGACGATCGAACAGCCATTGAGTACGATTTGCGTGAAATTCTCTTCCGATAAGCAGGAACAGTACGAGCAGATTATCACGCAAAAATGGTTGGCCATGTATCCGAACAGTACGGAAGCCTGGGCTGAATACAGGAGAACCAGATTGCCGAAGTTATATCCGAAGAAATCGTCCGTGAATCCGAATGTGGATCCGGCTAAAGGGCAAGTCTTGACCCGTTTACCTTTTATTGAAGATGAGGTCGCTTCCAATCGGGAAGAAATCGCAAAGGCAATTCAATTATTAGGAGGGCCTGATTTGGAAACGACCCCTTTATGGTGGGATATACATCCGAATGGGAAATAGACGTGGGCGAAACGACCCGATGCCGTTTCGCCGGACTTCGAGGTATCTTTATAAAGGGCTTCTTCGTCAAAATCTTTTAGGGAAACCGCGTGGATGATTGTCTTTTATAATAAAAAATAAAAAGAGAAAATGAAACAGCTTATTTATGCAGGATTGTTTATGGGTATGTGTGTTAGTTGTGTTTCTCCTTCGGGAGAAAACGGGCGGCAGAAAGGGCTACCGCATGTATTGGTAATAGGTGTCGACGGAATGGGGGCACATGCTTTCTCGATGGGGCAAAACCTTCCCCACTTCGACTTTCTGATGCAGAACGGAGCTTATTCGTTAGCGGCTCGAACCATTATGCCGAGCGTCAGCGCTCCGGCGTGGACGACGCTTTTTACGGGAACTACGCCCGAACGTCACAGTGCGGGAGACAACGATTGGAGAGTGCATAATCGCCCGATGGAACCGATTTACAAAAATGAATTCGACATGTTTCCTACCATGTTCGGGGAAATACGGGCTCGATATCCGGAAGCGGTTTTAGGAGCGATCTATCATTGGGGAACGATTGGCGAATTGATTGAAAAGGGAGTGTGCGATCTGAGTATCCCTGCTGGTTCGGAAGAGGAGGCGATACGGAAAACAGGTGATTTTATCGCAGAGAAAAAGCCGAATCTGACATTGGTGCATGTAGACCATCAAGATCATGCGGGGCATAGCGAAGGATATCAATCGAATACCTACGTTCGAGCTACGCTGAAGACGGATAGTCTGGTCGGGGCTTTGATGGAGTCGTTGAGAAAAGCGGATCTTCTCGATCGGACTTTTATTTTTATCGTGGCCGATCACGGAGGTTTTAAAACCGGTCACGGCAATGCCCGTCGGGAAGAAATGGAAGTGCCTTTCTTCATCTACGGACCGGGCGTAAAGAAAGGATACCAAATAGAGCATCCGGTGTTCAATTATGATCTGGCACCGACCATTGAATGGCTGTTCGGAGTAGAACCGAACGAGTGGGTGGTCGGAAAACCGCTGAAAGATGCTTTCTCATGGTAGATCAATCTCTTTTTCGACTGCCTGGATGAATGAAATGCACCTGGAGAAAGATTCGGGTCGGGAAGAATAATAACGTTCAAGTAGTCTTTTTTCACCTTATTTCTAAACCGGATTAAAGAAAGTTCCTTGTTTTTCCTATATCTTTGAAATGCTAATACGTGAAAACAGATGCCGCCTTTAGGAAAAAGAGATTTTAAAGAGATCTATACGCATTATTTTAAGAGATCTTTTCTTTTTATCAAATCGTACGTCTTTGACGATATGATAGCGGAAGATATTGTCTCCGATTGCATTATCTCGACTTGGCAGCATGCTCAGAAAATAACCATCGTCAATTTGGACGCTTACTTGCATACGCTCCTGAAAAATAGAGTGTTGAATTATTTGAAACACGAACGCATCAAATATACGCTTTTTAGCAAAATAAAGGATGAGCAGGTCGAAGAACTGTCACTGAGGATCAATACGCTTGAATCGTGTTTCCCGCAGCAGGTCTTGACCGGCGAAATCCAGAGAATAGTGCGACAGACATTGGATCAGGTCTCCTCGCAAAGCAAGGAGATTTTTACGCAAAGTCGATTCCACGGAAAAACGAACCAGGAAATAGCCTCCATGATGAATCTGACCATAAAAAGCGTAGAATATCATATCACAAAAGTGTTGAAACTGCTGCGGATGAGTTTGAAAGATTATCTGCTCGGCTTCGTTTTTGCCCTTGCAGAAGCCGTCGAAAATCTCAAAATATTTTTTTGAAGCTTGCTAAGCCAGTCAAAGGGTCCAAAATAACTTTTTGGAGTTTGCTAAGCCGCTCAAGAGCTTCTTTCTCGTCCGTTTCTTCGCAATATCTTCTTTTTTAGGGTATCTCGATCTTAAGTTGTCTTAAGACAAAAGATCTTTTTAAAAAAGGGATTCTACGTGGGAAAAACCGGAGAAAGACGGAAATAAAAAGGAGATGAATTAATTTCACGATTGAATTTTTAATACGATGCAACGAAGAAATTTTATCAAATCTTCAGGATGGATTGCCGGAACGGCATTGGCATCCTCACTGTCGGCATGGGCCCGACCTGTCCGGCTCGTTCCGGGGGGTAAGCGCGGCAGCGACCGCTTGCAAACGCCCGAATGGATCACCCGCTTTGCGGAACTTAAAACGCAAGTAATGGAAAAACGCAGACAAGCGGCAGGAATGTCGATTCAACCAGTTCGGAAGAAAGTCGGGGAGCAGGCATCTGCTTTTTCGATCGACCTGCACGGTGTGGAAACGCTCTTCCTGTCGGCTGTGCGCGGCGACCAGAGTGGGCAATGGGATTATGCCGTCTGGGGAAATGCCCGGCTGATCGCCCCCGGGGGGAAGAGCGTCTGGTTGGACGAGGTTCCGTTTGAATACGAACGGACGGGACATGACAGCGTTCCTCGGATGCGAGTAAACGATAGCGGCGAACCCATCCGTATTGCCGGGAAGGTTTATGAGCGCGGCGTTTTCTGTTTTGCCGACTCGATGCTGGCGTATCCGATACGCGGGAAATATGAACGTTTCGAGGCGGAGATCGGCGTGGAGGATCATGCTCAGAAAAAGGGCGCTGTCTTTTTCAGTGCCTCGAATGTCGATGCCGCTCTTCTCGCAAAAGCGTTTTACCGACAGTATCCGGAACAAGCCGGCGCTTTATATGCCGCTTCGATGGCTGTGGGGAAAAATATGGAGACATTGTTGCTGATGCCGGATGCATCGATAGAGCGCGCCCTGGTGAAGATGTTGCTGGGAAAACTGAAAGGAGAGATAGCGGAATACCGGACACAATTAGAAAGTGCGGAAGCCGAAACCGGTTTGAAAAACCGACTGGTGGTTTATCTTACCTTGTTCGAGCAGCTGCACGAAGCCTATCTGATGCAACGGACGCGGGAGTCGAAATTTTCGTTTGCTTTCCTGACCGATGTGCACTTGTATGAGAATAATGCCCGGGGCAGCGCCGACGGTTTCAGACGAGCGCTGGAACAGGTGAAGCTGAGGGACGTGGATTTCCTCCTGTTCGGCGGCGATAATGCGCCCGTAGATCATTACCGGCCGGGCGACGAACGGGCGGAAGCGTTGATGAAAACGTTCAAGGACATGGTCGACGGAAACGGGCAAAAAGCTTATTATATGGCTGGCAATCACGATCTGGTGTTTACGGACGGCTCGCTGGATGTGCAAAGCCTCCGTACGTATGAGAAAGTTTTCGGTCCCGCCTATTACTCGTTTACCCATAAAGGTGTGCATTTTATCGTGCTCAACAGCAATGAACAGGACGGGAAAGGAGAGTATCGCTTGGGCGAAGGGCAGATCGCATGGCTGAGAAAAGACCTGAAGGCTGTCGGAACCGACGTGCCCATCGTCCTCGCCATGCATGTCCCGATGCTTTCGCTCTATTATCCGGCCATCGAAGGACGTTATGTGACGAGCGACGGCATGTTTTCGAATTATAAGGAGGTGTGGGATATGCTTCGCGACTACCGGGTAGAGCTCGTCCTGCAGGGGCATCAGCATGTGTATGAGGAAATATATACCCGAAAGACGCAATTCGTCACCGGTGGGGCTATCTGCGACAATTGGTGGTTGGAGGGCGGTTTTGGCGATACTTTCAGCGGTTACCTGATGGTGTATGTCGATCGCGATGACCGTATTACGTGGGAATATGTCTGTTTTTAATCTCGATCACAATGAATAGGTCCCCAATCAAACAACTCTCTCTGATTGTCGTAGTCGCGTTTCTTAGCTGTTCCGCCTGCTGTTCTTCCACTGTTTTTCCCAATGGAGAGAGTGCTTATCTTTCCTGCGCTCCCGACGGCATTCCGTTTGTTGTTGCCGACAGCGCCTGGGCGGTAGATAAGTTGGGGAATCACCGGGCGGTAGTGTCCGTTTCGTCTCATAATGGAAATGCGGTGGTTGCGGTGCTTCCGTGGCGGCGCTCGGATTTGAACCCGGCGCGGAAGCGAATTGTGGTGTACGATGCGGCTACGGGTTTGTCTGTGCGGAATGTCAAGACTTACCGGGTTTCGGCCGAAAAGGGCGTGGTTGTTTTCCAACCGGCCGAAAAGGGTGGAATCTATCATATCTATTATCTTCCGTACGTTTTCAGGAGAGGATACGGTTCAGGACGATGGGATTCCAGGCCTTGGGAAGATTACGTACCTGCCTCGGGAAATAACAACTATTTCGAAAAAAATAGTGATACACCAGTGCCTCTTACCAGTGACAGGGCGAATATTCCTGCGCAAACGGCCGATACTAAGTGGCTGGCTTCCCTACCGGCGGATCCCGAAGCACTTGAGAAGGCGTCGGTTTTGCGTTTTGAAAGTCGGCTCCGCTTCGATTTTCCTACGCCGATGGGATTGATTGCCACCCGGGAGGAGACGAAAGATCTTCTCGCGCAACACCCCGAAAATCCGATTCTTTTTACCGAAGACCGTGCCTATCCCATCCGTCTGACGGATCGGATTCCCGTCCGTTGGATTGAAAACGGTCCCTCCGATACTTTCGAAGGCTCGGCGATGCGGAATGAATATTATGTCTGGCAAATAGGACTGTGGTCTCCCCGGGAAAAAACGACAAATGTGAGATTGACATTCTCCGACCTGATCGGCAAAAACGGAAGAATTGCCGCAAGTGAGATCACCTGTTTCAACCAGGAAGGTATCAATTGGGACGGCAATCCGCTCGAGTTTCGGATAGATGTGCAGAAAGGCAAGGTTCAGGCGCTCTGGTGCGGCGTGCAAATTCCTGACATGGCGCACCCCGGGAAATATAAGGGACGGGTTACGCTTACGGCGGACGGTATTCGGGAACGAATTCTCGATGTGACGATTCGGGTGCAGAAGGAAAGACTGAAAGACAGGGGAGAAGGAGAATTGTGGCGCCATGCGCGGTTGGCGTGGCTGAACTCCACGATCGGCATCGATGACGAACCGGTTGCTCCTTATCAAGCCATGGAGGTGGACTCGGAGAGGATACGGGCGACCGGGAAAACGCTGCTTCTTCAAGGCAACGGCCTTCCTCAGGCGATCGCCGTCAACGGCAAGGAAATTCTCGAGAAACCGGTCCGCTTTGTGGTAGAGACGCAAGGGGGCGACGTGACCTTCGACGCTTGCGGAGCAGCGCCTGAAAAGATTGCCGACGGATTGGCGATATGGCATACTTCCTCCAGGCAGCAAAGAATCCGTTTCGAGTGCGAAGGGCGCATGGAGTTCGACGGTTATATCCGCTACAAGATGAATGTTTCCTCTTTTGAACCAATTGCCGTTAAAGATATTCGGCTCCTTTGCGATTATACCCCACAGGCTTCGGAATATTTCATCGGGATCGGATATGAAAAATATAAGGGCGGTTTCCGTCCCGCCTGCTACAAGTGGAATTGGAACGGGCCTTGGGACAGTTTCTGGACAGGCGGAACCGATGCGGGCTTGCACCTCGAATTTCTCGGGGGGAGTTATCACGGCCCCTTGTTGGAAGACTATAAGCCGGCGCCTCCGAGAGCATGGTCGAACGGAGGCAAAGGATCGGTAGCTATCTTCGGAGCAAGGGGTAAACCGGCGCAAGCGGTTGCTGCAACGGGAAGTACAACTTTATCGCCCGAGCCCGAAACGTTCGAATTTGCCCTGATGATCACGCCCGTGAAACCGGTCAATACGTGGAAACATTTTTCGAAAAGATATTCGCACGGCAGCACGGGGATGGAAGAAGCGGCCATACAGGGAGCGAATGTTCAGAACCTGCATCATGCCACTCGACTGAATCCGGTCATTAATTATCCCTTTATCGTTCAGCAGCCGCTGATCGATTATATTCGCGAACAACACCGACACGACCGGAAAGTGAAACTCTACTATACCGTTCGTGAATTGTCGAACTTTGCCGCCGAAATATTCGCCCTGAAAAGTTTGAATCACGAGATTTTCCCTTCCGGATGGGGACACGGACTTCCCTGGCTTTGCGAGCATTTGACGGACGATTACAAGTTGGCCTGGTTCACCGAGATCGACGGCGATCAGTACGATGCTTCTCTCGTGGTAAACGGCTTTTCGAGGTGGATCAACTATTATTTGGAAGGATTGCGGTGGATGTTTCAGAACTACGAAATCGACGGCGTTTATCTGGACGATGTAGCTTACGACCGTCCCGTATTGAAACGGATGCGGAAAATCATGGAACAATACCGCCCCGGTTCGCTGATCGATCTGCATTCGCACGAACAGTATTCCATGGGGCCGGCCAATCAGTATATGGGCTTTTTCCCCTATATCGACCGCCTCTGGTTCGGCGAGGGATTCGAT
This sequence comes from Phocaeicola abscessus CCUG 55929, assembly GCF_000312445.1. Classification (GTDB taxonomy): domain Bacteria; phylum Bacteroidota; class Bacteroidia; order Bacteroidales; family Bacteroidaceae; genus Phocaeicola; species Phocaeicola abscessus. The sequence goes on from NZ_HE997182.1 coordinate 495,737, forward strand.
TATGAAAAGAAAAGGCCGGACGAGTGGCTGATCACTTTCTCTGGAATACCTTTCGGCTTGATGAGTGAAATGATCGAACGCGTGAATCCGTGGCTGGGGATGGTGTACGGAGCTACCGGACGTTACGGGTATGAAGAGAAATATTCTCCTGCGCCGGTATGGGCGCTGTGGCAATCTTTCGGAATAGAAGAGGCCGAAATGAAAGGATATTGGGTGAAGGATTGTCCTGTGAAAACATCGCATCCCCTTGTGAAGGCGACGGCTTATCTCAAACCGGGAGAGGGATTGATCTCCGTAGGCAATTTCGATAGCCGGAAGCAATCGGTGAAATTGACGTTCGATTGGGATACACTCGGCATTTCTCCCGAGACGGCGGTATTGATAGCACCCGAAATAGAGGGTTTTCAGCCCGCTGCCACCTTTAGGCTTCGTGAATCGATTCCTATCGAGGCGAAAAAAGGATGGTTGTTGATCGTAAAATAATACGGATATATCTATGACGATGAAAAATGAATACAACAAAATGTCGCGCAGAAGTTTTTTGACTTCTTCTGCAGCATTGACAGGTACTGCCCTGTGGGGACAAATCGCGCGCGCCGATGTCGGCACCGTCCTTCTCCCCGATTCTCGGGGAATACCGCCAGCCAAACCGGTGGACCCCGTAAAGAAGAAACGCCTCGCCATGGTCGGGCTGGGAAACCGCGGCGCAGGTACTTGGGGACGCGACGTGGCGAACAAGTATTTGGATTATGTGGAGTTCGTGGGCATCTGCGATATCAATGCCGGCAGGATGCAAACCTGGCAGGACTATGTGGGCCTGACCTGTCCCACGTATTCCGATTTCGAAAAGATGATGCAGGAAACCAAGCCCGACATGCTGATCGTCTGTACGGTGGATGCGACGCACGATTATTTTATCGTACGGGGAATGGAACTGGGCGCCGACGTCATCACCGAAAAACCGATGACCACTGACGAGAAAAAGATACAGGCCATCCTCGATGCCGAAAAGAGAACCGGAAAAGTCTGCCGCGTTACGTTTAACTACCGCTATTCTCCCCATCGCGTGAAAATATGGGAATTGTTGCGCTCGGGAGAGATAGGGGAAGTGACCTCGGCAGATTTTCACTGGTATCTGGACATCGAGCACGGCGCCGATTATTTTCGTCGCTGGCACCGAAAAGTGGAAAACAGCGGTTCGTTGCTAGTGCACAAGGCCTGCCACCACTTCGATCTGTTGAATTGGTGGCTCGACAGCGATCCGGAAAGCGTGTATGCCTTGGGAAGGCTCGACCACTACGGAAAAAACGGCTCTTTCCGCGCCGAAAATTGCAGAAGCTGCTTCCATACGAAGGAGTGTCCCTATTATTTCGACATCATGCGAGACGAGTTTCTGAAACTCATCTATGTGGATAACGAAAAATACGACGGTTACCTGAGAGACGGTTGCGTTTTCAAAAACGACATCGATATTTTCGATAAGATGGTGGCGACGATTAAATATTGCAACGGCGTACAGGTAGCCTATTCCTTGACCACTTATTCTCCTTATGAGGGCTATCGCATCGCATTCAATGGCACAAAGGGACGTATCGACGCTTGGATTCAGGAAAAGCGCCGTACCTCCGATGCCGATTACGATGAGATTGTCGTGTTCAGGAATTTTGAGAAGCGGCATTATGTGCAGATACCTTTGATTCAGACCGGACACGGAGGAGGCGATGTGCTGATGCAGGATCAGATCTTCTTGCCCGACGTTCCCGATCCGTATAGACAATGTGCCGGAAGTAGGGACGGAGCCTTGTCCTGCTTGGTCGGGATCGCCGCCCGTAACAGCATTGCTTCCGGCAAGCCGGAGTATATCGGAAGCTTGACATCAATCCGCCCGCAGAAAGAAAAACAGTATAAGCGGGTGTTGTAGCGCTATCGATGGTGAAAGCTTGGAAAGAGTGGTCGGCGATCGTCGCCGATAATGAGAAAGTACGGGAAAGAGAAGAGATCGAACTCATCGCGGGATACCGAGATCATCTGAATGACTTTAAGAAATATGTTTTATCCGCTCAATAATGTTTAATAAAATGAAAATGAAGCATCGAATTATGTTTACTCTTATGGCGATATTGGCCTTGATGGCCTGTACGCAGCAACAGACATCCGAAAAAAAATGGAAATTGGTATGGGAAGAGAATTTCGACGGCAATGCCATCGATGAAGACACGTGGACGAAAATACCGCGCGGAGGCAGCGATTGGAACAACTATATGAGCAGTTATGACTCCCTGTTTGCGGTGGAAGCGGGGAATCTTATTTTGCGCGGGATGAAAAATACTGTCCTCCCGAACGACACGGCGCCTTTCATTACCGGCGGCGTATTCAGTAAAGGCAGAAAAACGTTCGGATTGGGGAGGTTGGAAATCCGGGCCAAACTCAACGGTGCGAAAGGAGCATGGCCTGCTTTCTGGATGCTGACGGACGAAGCGCCCTATCCTCATGGCGGCGAAATCGATGTAATGGAACGCTTGAATGACGACGATATCGCGTATCAGACCGTGCACAGCCATTATACGCTCGACCTTGGAATGAAAGATCCGCCGCAGGGAAGCACCGGTCCTATCGATAGGAACGGTTACAATATTTACGTGCTGGAAAAACATGCCGACAGCCTCTGCTTTTTTGTGAATGATATGCATACGTTTACCTACCCGAGGATTCGGACCGACAAGAAAGGACAGTTCCCCTTCGCCAATTACCGGCATTATCTGCTCTTGGACATGCAACTCGGGGGGAAATGGGTCGGTACCGTAGAGCCGGACGATTTGCCTGTGGAGATGTATATCGACTGGGTGCGTTTTTATGAGCTGGATTCGCAAGAATGATTATAACGCTGTTAAACAAGATGAGAGGATTAACCGCGATGAATCGAGTAAAGGGAATAGCGTCCTTTCTGCTGATCGTTTTATTGGGGCAGTGTAAAGGACGGGCGCTTCAAGAGAGCGGTATCGCACCGGAACGAAAAGATAGGAGTATGGAATGCGTGCCGGGTTTCAATGCCCTCGATTATTTCTGCGAATTGTACGAAAATGCGGAGATGAAATATGCTTTCCATGGAAAGGACAAGGCGGATTTCATTGCCTGGCAGAAAACATTTCGACCCCGGTTGATGGAAAAATTGGGAATTGCAAAGATTGCTTCTCAACTGAAAGATTTTGAACCCAAAGCGAAGAAAATCGATTCCGAAGACATCGGTTTTGCCCTCAGAGAACGCTGGGTGATCTGGACGGAGCCGACCGTGCCGTTACCCTTCATCATCCTGTTTCCCAAAGAGAGAAAGGACAAGTATCCGTTGATGATCTCTCCTCACGGACACGGGAAGAATACCGAAGCATATGCCGGGATATATCATTCCGAAGAAGAAAGACGAGAAGAACTGGAAGGCGAGTACGATATCTCCGTGCAGGCGGTCAAACGGGGGTTCATCGCCATTGCGCCGACCACACGAGGGTTCGGGAAAACGCGTACTGCGCAGGATATCGAAAACGGCGCCCTCTCTTCCTGTCGGACGTTGCTGATGCACGACCTGTTGGTCGGGCGCACTCCTATCGGCGACCGGGTATGGGATGTGATGAAACTGATCGATTGGGCATTGGAAAAGTTGCCGGTGGATGCGTCGAAAATCGTGGTGTACGGCAATTCCGGGGGTGGTACGGTCAGTTTGTTTGCCGGTGCCTGCGATACCCGTATTGCCGCGTCGATGCCTTCTTCCTATTTCTGTACTTTTACCGGAAGTATCGGCTCGATACATCATTGCGATTGTAATTATATTTCGGGAATACTGGATTACGGAGAGATGTCTGACATTGCCGGACTGACCGCTCCGCGCCTGTTTGGTGCAACCAACGGTCGATACGACGAGATTTTTCCGGCTGTCGAAACGAAAAAAGCTTTCGTTCATTTACAGGAAATATATGCTGCCGCCGGTGTTCCCGCTAACTGCGAACTCTATTTCGGCGAAGGAGGGCATCGGGTTTATCGGGACGGAGCGTACGATTTTTTAAAAAGACACGGATTTTGCAATTAATTTACCGATGATGAAATCGATTTCAAGAAGAAAAATGCTTCAATTAGCAGGTGCGACTGCTGGAATGAGTATTTTTGGTTTACCTGTTTTCAGTGCGGGAGAACAGTATAGAACGCAAATCAGAAAAACAGCGAAAATAATAGTTGTCGGAGCACATCCCGACGATGCCGAAACGGGATGCGGAGGCACTGTCGTCTTGCTTTCGCGTGCCGGTTACGAGATTGTTTCTTGTTATTTGACACATGGCGAAGCCGGTATAGAGGGAAAAACACAGGAAGAAGCGGCGCGCATCCGCATGGCGGAGGCCTTGAAAGCGTGCGAAATAATGGGGGCAAGGGCGGAATTTCTGAGTCAGACCGACGGCAATTGTGAGATTACTTCTGCGCGTTATGTCGAAATGTACGATTTTATCCGCAAGGAGAGTCCCGATGTTGTGCTGACCCATTGGCCGATCGACGGACATCGGGATCATCGGATCTGTTCGATCTTGGTTTACGATGCCTGGTTGAAAATGAATCGCCCGTTCGAATTGTATTATTTCGAAGTGGAGTCGGGGCAGCAAACTCAGCTGTTCGCCCCTACGGATTTTGTGAATATCGATTCGGTGGTGGAGGAAAAACACCGCGCCTGCCGTTGTCATGTCAGTCAACACATGGACGAGGTCTTTGGCATGTACCACGATCGGATGGAACAATTCCGCGGGTTGCAGAACCGTTGTAAATATGCGGAGGCTTTTGTAAAACACCATCAGGTTCCTCCTTCTTTTTTGTGAAAAGGCCGTTGCCGAAGTCGGCAAAACTTCAGTTGGGTATCGTTCCGAACGGACGTATGCTTTTTTATTTCGAACAAGTGTAAACGGAATGAAAAGGAGAGAGGGGGATCCTCCACTTTCAACAGAAAACCGGACGAAAAAAAGCCGTTCTCGAGAAAAAGCAGTAAATTTGACCCAATAAAAATAAAATGGTCGATTATGAAAAAGAAAATTCTTTTCTCTTTGATGTGGATGGGATGGATAGGGTTTGCTTCCGCCCAAGAAGCGCGATTGCTCCGCTTTCCTACGACAAACGGAACAGATGTGGTATTTTCTTACGGAGGCGATTTGTATAAAGCCCCGTTGAATGGCGGCGACGCTACGCGGCTTACCTCGCATGTGGGATACGAAATGTTCGCCCGTTTTTCGCCGGACGGAAAAGCGATCGCCTTTACAGGTCAGTACGACGGGAATACGGAAGTCTATTTGATTTCGGCCAATGGAGGGGAACCGATCCGGTTGACGTATACGTCGACCAATCGCCGCGATGATTTAGGCGACCGGATGGGGCCGAATAACATCGTGATGACGTGGACTGCCGATGGGAAGCGGATTGTTTACCGCAATCGCATTGGTGACGGTTTTGAAGGAAAGCTCTGGACAATCTCCAAAGACGGCGGCATGTCGGAACAGATCCCCTTGCCCGAAGGGGGCTTTTGCAGCTATTCGCCGGACGGAAAGAAAATGGCTTATAATCGAGTCATGCGCGAATTCCGTAATTGGAAATACTATCGGGGAGGGATGGCGGACGATATCTGGATTTATGATCCTTCGGCAGAGAAAGTGGATAACATCACCGAAAATCCAGCACAGGATATCATCCCCATGTGGATTGGCGACGAAATCTTCTTCCTTTCGGACAGGGACAGGCGGATGAATATCTTTGTCTATCATACGAAGACCAAGCAAACCGAGAAAGTGACGGACTTCAGCGACTACGACGTGAAATTTCCGAGTACTAACGGACAGCTGATTGTTTTTGAAAACGGCGGTTATCTGTATAAACTTGACCCGAAGACACGGCAATCGACGAAAATCAGAATCACGTTGAATGCCGATCATCTTTACGCCCGCAGCGAACTGAAACAGGTGAGCAAAAACCTTACGACGGCAAGTATTGCCCCTGACGGAAACCGGTTGGTTGTTACAGCCCGTGGAGAAGTGTTCGACGTTCCGGTTAAGGAAGGCGTCACCCGAGATATTACCCGTACCCCCGGAGCCAACGAACGTGGAGCGGACTGGAGTCCGGATGGGAAATACATCGCTTATATCAGTGATAAGACGGGGGAGACGGAAATCTGGCTGCAGGCGGTCGATGAAAACGAACCGATACAGCTAACCGAGCACAACGATACCTATATCCGTCGGTTGAAGTGGAGTCCGGACAGCAAGAAAATGTTGTATACCGACCGACGGAACCGAATCGTAGAAGTGGATGTTGCATCGAAATCGAAACGAACCTTGCTGCAGAACCCGGAAGGAGAATTCTACGAGGTGGAATATTCGCCCGACGGCAAATGGATCACGTATACCAAATCGGGGACTAACAATATGAGTGTCGTGTACGTGTATGATATCGCTTCCGGTAAGGAATATCCGGTGACGGAAAAATGGTATGATTCCTCTTCCCCCGCATTCAGTCGGGATGGAAAGTATTTGATTTTCTCTTCGGAACGCGACTTGAATCCGACCTACAGCAGCGTGGAATGGAACTACGCCTACAATCGGATGGGCGGCGTGTATATGGCGTTATTGGCCAAGGATACGCCTTCACCGTTCTTGGAGAAAGACGACAAGGTGAACGTGAAAAAAGAAGGTACGCCGGCGGATAAGGATGAGAAATCCGAATCGAAAGCAGACAAGCCGATGAAGATCGATACCGACGGGCTGCCCGGACGATTGATTAAATTGCCGTTGTCAGCCAATTATTACGGTAATTTCTATTCCGACGGAAAAAAGATCTGGTATGCGGCCGGACGGGACACGAAGGTATATGATTTGAATGAACAAAAAGAGGAAACGGTGGCCGAAGGCGCTTCGATGGATGTATCGGCGGACGGAAAAAAGGCATTGTTCTACAAGCAGGGAGAAATCTATGTGAATGATTTTCCATGCAATAAGGCTTCGTTGGAAAAAGCCGTTAACCTGAAGCATATGGTCGCTCCGGTGGATTATTCGAAAGAATGGCCGCAAATCTTCGATGAGACTTGGCGGGCTTACCGTGACGGCTTTTATTTGGAGAACATGCACGAGGTAGACTGGAAAGCATTGAAGGAAAAATATGGGCAGCTGGTGCCTTATGCCAAGACACGTATCGATTTGAATTATATCATTGCAGGAATGATTGCCGAATTGGCTTGCGGCCATGCTTATATCAATCCCGGACAGACGCCGCGTCCGGAGAAAATCTCGATGGGCTTGCTCGGAGCGGAATTGAGCCGCGACAAGAGTGGCTATTACCGCATCGATAAAATCCTTCCGGGAGCCGTTTACAGCAAAGAGCTTCGTTCGCCGCTGACAGAGCAAGGACTGGATGTGAAAGAAGGCGATTACATCGTGGCTGTGGATGGCATATCGACGAAATCTGTCGATAATATCTATAAATTGCTCGTGGGCAAAGCTGATGTTTTGACGGAATTGAGCGTTAGCGGCTCGCCTTCCGAGAAAGAGACGAGGAAGGTGGTGGTGAATCCGATAGAAAACGAATATCCTTTGTACCATTATAATTGGGTGCAGGATAATATCAGGAAAGTAGAAAAGGCGACCCACGGTCGGGTCGGTTATATCTATATCCCGGATATGGGCGTGGAAGGTTTGAACGAGTTCGCCCGTTATTTTTACCCTCAATTGGATAAGGAAGCGTTGATCATCGACGACCGCGCCAATGGAGGAGGCAACGTATCGCCAATGATCATCGAGCGCTTGCTTCGCCAACCGTACCGAATGACTATGAGGCGAGGTTCGACGAAGACCGGTACGATACCGGACGCGACGCAGGTAGGTCCTAAAGTGTTGTTGATCAATAAGTATTCCGCTTCCGACGGGGATCTGTTCCCGTGGAGCTTCAAGGCGAATAAAATCGGAAAGGTTATCGGCACTCGTACGTGGGGAGGTATCATCGGTATCAGCGGTTCTTTGCCTTATATGGACGGAACGGATGTACGTGTTCCTTTCTTCACCAATTACGATGCGAAGACGGGAGAGTGGATCGTAGAGAACCACGGTGTCGATCCGGATATTCTGATTGACAACGACCCGATAAAGGAGCAGATGGGTGAAGATCAGCAGTTGAACAAAGCTATCGAAGTGGCGTTGGAAGAATTGAAAACCCGTCAGCCGCTGCCTAAGGTACCGGCTCCGCGAACTTTTAAGGACTTGGGTGTAGAGTAAGTATCGAAAAAATAAAGGTTTATTCATTATTATAAATACAACTAAATAGTATGATCATGAAGCATGTTTTTTTAACAGTGTGTTTAGTAATAAGTGTTATGCAAGGGTTGGCGCAGGCGACGGTGAAGGAAATCAGTCAGTCTGTGAAGACGTATCCCTTTTCCGATCCGAATCCTGTAGCAGAGCCGTCCCGTTCTATCTATCCTTACTTTCGCTTCGACGGATATACCGTTCAGGGGACAGATCGAAATTGGAAAGTAGTGAAGTTGGAGAATCCGTATATAAAGGTCACCCTTTTACCGGAAGTAGGGGGGAAAATATGGGGAGCCGTCGATAAGACGACAAATCGGGAATTCGTTTATCAAAACAATGTAATGAAATTCCGAAATATTGCCATGCGCGGACCTTGGACTTCCGGCGGCATCGAATTCAATTTCGGTATTATCGGTCATGTCCCTTCTACGGCTACTCCCGTCGATTATCTGACCGAAAAGAAGGGTGACGGCAGTGCGAGTTGTTATATCTCTTCGTATGAATGGGTCACTCATACTTGGTGGACGGTTGAGGTGAATGTCCCAGCCGATAAGGCTTATTTTACCACCCGTACCGTTTGGCATAACGGCTCGGATATCGATCAACCCTACTATCAATGGATGAATGCCGGTTATCAGGCCGACGGGGATGCCGAATTCTGTTATCCGGGAACGAATTATATCGGGCATGGGGGCGATTTGCATTCGTTTCCTTACGATCCGGAAGGGCGTCATATCGGAACTTATAAGGGAAACAATTCCGGCTCTTCTTCCTCTTTTCATGTCTTGGGCAAGTATAATGATTTCTATGGCGTCTATTGGCATGATAACGGTTTCGGTTCCGTTCATTATGCGGATTATGTGGATAAGTTAGGCATGAAGATCTTCTTGTGGGGAATAGCTCGTCGAGGCGCTATTTGGGAAGATTTGTTGACCGATGGTCACGGTCAGTACATCGAGCTGCAATCGGGAAGAATGTTCAATCAGCCGGCAGAAGAGAGCGGATATACTCCTTATAAGCACACTGCTTTTGCTCCTCAAGGTACGGATGATTGGACGGAGTATTGGTTTCCCGTCGAGCATATCGGGAATGTCTTGAAAGCAAACAACTACGGCGCCTTGAATGTGATGCGTGAGGACGGTCGGCTGAAGATCCTTTTCTCTCCTTTGCAGGAACTGAATACGGAGATGAAAGTATATGACGACGATCGACTGGTGAAAACGTTCCCTTTCCGGACGGAGGTGTTGAAAGTGTGGGAAAATGAGATCCCTTTGACGGGCTCTTTGCAGCATGAGGGAACACTGAAAATTCGGATAGGAAACCATTTGTTAACATATTCGGAAAAACCTTCTGATAATATCCTGCATCGGCCGAAAGAGACACCGACGGATTTCGATTGGACTTCGGTTTACGGTTTGTATTTGAAAGGAGAACAGTTGTTGAATCAGAAAAATTTCTCGAAGGCGGAGATGAATTTAAAAAATTGTCTGGAGAAAGATCCCCACTATATGCCTGCTCAGTATTGCTTGGCTTCCCTGTATTATCGTGAAGGAAAGTACAAAGAAGCGTTGGAGCTTTGTAGGAAAGCCTTGTCCGTCAATGCTTATGACGGGAAGACGAATTATTTGTACGGACTTTGTAATCGGATTTTAGGGAATGTCATCGATGCGAAGGACGGCTTCTCTGTGGCCTCGCGTTCGACAGAGGTTCGGAGTGCGGCTTATGAAAAGCTGGCGGAAATGTTTGTGGCTGACGAGGATTATGTGAAAGCGGCGCATTTCGCCTCGTTGTCCTTGGAATCGAATGCAAAGAACTTAAGCGCCGAACGGTTGCTTATGACGATTTATCGGAAGTCGAATCAGAGTGCCAAAGCGAGAGACTTGATCGAAAAGGTGTTGAAGGATGAACCGCTGTATCATCCGGTACGTTACGAAGCTTACAAGTCGGGTGTGATCAGCAAGACTGATTTCACTGCTGCTATCCGGAACGAATTGGTTCAGGAAGTATATATGGAGTTGGCCAACGAATATGAAGAGATCGAGAGCTATGAGGATGCCATCGAACTGCTTTCGATGATCGACTCTTATCCGATTGCAACGTATAAACGGGCTTATTTGCTTGCCCTGACGGGGAAGACGGAAGAAGCTTCTTCGCTGTTGAAAGAGAGCGATAGCGAATCTCCCTTGCTGGTATTCCCGCATCGCCCTTCTACCTTAATCTCCCTGAATTGGGCGGCCGACCGATCGAAGAATTGGAAGATCGATTATTACCGCGCATTGATTTACTGGGCGAATCGACAAACCGATAAAGCGAAAGTGCTCTTGGAGGGCTGCGAGAACGTCGATTTTGCTCCGTTTTATCTGACCCGCGCCTCGTTGCGTAGCGGAGAAGCGAAGTTGGCCGACCTGAAAAAAGCGGAACAGATGGAGAAATCGTGGCGGGTCGGTTTCGCTTTGCAGCATTACTACATGGAACAGAAGGATTGGAAGAACGCTGAAAAAATCGGTAGGAAATATATGAAACTTTATCCGGGGAATTATATCATCGGTTTGAAATATGCAAACGTGTTATGTCAGTTAGGACAAAACGACAAATGTATTTCTCTGTTGAGCGGGTTGACCGTATTGCCTAATGAAGGTGCTTGGGAAGGGCGCGTCGTTTATCGCAGGGCGCATCTGAACAAAGCTGTCGACTGTTTGAATAAAGGGAAGGGGCGAGCAGCTCAGAAAGAGATCGAAGCGTCCGAGATCTGGCCGGAGAACTTAGGTGTAGGTAAACCTTTCGATCGTTATAACGATACTCGTTTGGAGAATTATTTGGCTGCCGAGGCTCAAGAAAAATTGGGCGATAAAGAAAAGGCGATAGCATTTTATCGAAAAGTGACCGACTATAAGAGCGACGCCACTTATTTCAAATCGGCCGATTTGTTGAATGCGCTTTCTCTGAAGGCTTTAGGAAAACAACAGGAAGCTGACGCCTTGGTGAAGACGTGGGCAAAATACGGTGACGATATCATGGCTCGATGCTGTACGGCTATTTATCAAGGCGACGCGGCAAAGGCAAAGATATGGTTGGACGCCTACAAATCTCCTTCGGAAGTTGCTCCTTGGGAATCTTCACATCGGGATTCCGACTTTGAGCTCGTGATGGATTTGTTTACGAAAAAGTGAGTCGTCTCTTTGTAAGCGAAACGGTTGGGGCAAAATGAAAGTTTTGGCACAGCCGTTTCGCTTTCTCTGAAAGATTGTCGAAAGGCTCAATCGAAAATACGAGCTCTTGCAATTGTACAGGCGCCGACGATGCCAGCTTTATCGACCAACGTGGAACAAACGATCTGCGAATCTTCGTTGACGATGTTCAGCGAGTATTTTTTGATCGCCATCTTTATCGGTTGCGTCAGATAGTCGCCTGTTTTGGCAAGCGAACCGCCGATGACCAACATGTCCGGATTGAAGAGATTGATGATGCCGGCAAGGTTTTTCCCCAACTTGTCAGCAATCTCTTCGATGGTGTCGATACAAACCAAATCTTCTTTATTGATAGCTTCGATCATATCGTTTAGCGTCATCTGCTCTCTTTTGGCAACCCGGTCGGATAAAATCGATTTCTCGCCGTTCGAAATTCTTTTCAGAAGGATCCGATGGAGGGCTCTTCCGGAAACCTCCGTTTCCAAGCATCCTTTCTTTCCGCAGTGGCAGAGTATTTCATTGTCGAATGCTTTCATGTGCCCTAATTCCCCCGAGAAGCCGGATTTGCCGGCATAGATCTTCCCATCGATGATAATGCCCATGCCAAGTCCCCAACTGACATTGATAAAAATGACATTCTTCTGACGTCTGGAAACTCCTGCCACATATTCTCCGTAGGTCATGGAACGGGTGTCATTGTCGATGCAGACCATCAGTCCGATCTTTTCGCTGAATATATCGGCCAACGGCCTGTTGGAGAAGTTGAAGATGCTGTAACTGTACCCTTTGATATGGTTGACGCGCCCGGGAATATTGATGCAAATGTTCAGTATGAGGCTCTTATCGATGTTGGTTTCTTCGATAAAACTTTTTACAATTTCGCAAAGGATATCCAAGGCTTCGGGCGTATTTTCGAATTCGTAGGGGATGTTCGTTCTCTCTTTGATCATGTCGCCTTTAAAGTCGATTAACCCTATGTTTACGAAAGAATCGCCGGGGTCAACTCCGATGAAATACCCCGAATCCGGATTGAGCGAATGAAGGGCGGGCTGTCGGCCGCTGTTGTTCTCCTTCTTTCCCGATTCGACGATGATTCCTTTCGCCGTAAGGTCATTGACAAGTTTCGTAACGGTAGGTATGCTCACGCGGAATTCTTTGGCCATCTCCGTGATCGTGGCGCTTCCGTTGTAGATAAGGTGGCGGAGTATTCTTTTCTTCTGAAGACTTCTTTTGCTGTTTCCGCTGATTTCTTTGACTAAAGATGCATTCATTAATCAGTTAATTTAATTCTTTAAATTGAGGTTCAAAAATAATTAAAAATTTTGATAATCCTTTTGGGGATCGAAAAATATTGGCGGAATAGCACTTAATATCGATATGAAGGGCGTGCAACAGTAATTTTCCGTCGGCTTTCTGTTCTTTTCGTGTGAAATGTTTCTATGTTAATTTACCATCCTGTACATTCCTCCGGCTTGTGCGCGAATGATACCTTTCATTTCCAACCCGAAGAGCAGAACACTTATTCGATGGACGGGGATGTTGGTCTCGACGACCAGGGTATTGATTTGCAATCCCTCGGTTGCCCGTTGTAATCGATCCACGACGGCTTGTTCTTCCTCGTTTAAATTGGGAAAGAGTTGCCGCTGTATCACTTGGGGTTTGGCATTGCCCGTGTTCCATCCCATCGTTTCGATAAAATCCTTTGCAGAGGTGATCAATCCCGCTTTGTTATTCTTTATCAAGTTGTTGCATCCCGCAGAAAACTCGTCGTTGATTCTGCCGGGAAAAGCGAAACAATCCCGCTGATAACTCCCTGCGAGCTCTGCCGTAATCAAAGCCCCTCCTTTTATCGCCGATTCCACAATGATGGTCGCATCGCTCATGCCTGCGACAATGCGGTTTCGCATGACGAAATTCTGTCTGTCGGGATTGGTCCTCGTCAGGAATTCGGTGAGGAGGCCTCCCTGCTCGATCATCTTTATGGCCGTACCGCGATGTAGTGAGGGGTACAGCCGATCGAGCCCGTGTGCTAAGACTCCGATGGTATCGTATCCGTTTTCCAAGGCTGCTCGATGGGAGCAAACGTCGATGCCGTAGGCCAATCCGCTTACCACGAGCAGGTCGGGAAGGAAGGTTGACAGATCTGACAGGAAATGCGAACAGATATCCTGCCCGTACGAGGTCGCTCTACGGGTTCCTACCATAGTAATCACCTTCGGTGCATTCATGTCGGCTTTACCGCGATAGAATAAAACGATCGGCGCATCGTCGCATTCGCGCAGGCGCGAGGGATAATCTTCGTCTTGCATCGTTAGGCAACGTATTTGATTCTTTTCGATGAACTTCATCTCTTCTTCTGCGCGCAGAAAAGCATTAGGACAGGATAGCGAATCCGCCATCTTTTTATTCATCGTCGGAAACCTGTCCTTCAATTCGGCCTTTTGCTCAAAAACGGCTTGGGCGCTTCCCATGGCGGTGATCAAATGTCGTGCGTGGGCCGGGCCTATTCCGGGAATACAGCTCAAGACGATACTGTAGAAACGCTCATCCATCAGGTTTGGAAATAAGGAGTGAAAGTTCGGTCGAAAAGCTCACTTGTACGAAGTTTGCCGTCGATAATGCATACGCATTCCACTACCGATTTAATGATTGTTTTCATATCGGACAGCCGATAAATATCTTGGTAGAATACATATTTGATACCATCTTTGCAGAGATTCAACTTGGAGACGAATTCTTCACCGCTACGCAAGGGGGTTTTGAACGAGATGGTTAACCGTGCCACCACGGGATCGACTCCTTCTTCGTGCAATCGGGCGAAACTCAGGCCTACAGCGGCGAGAAATTCATGACGGGTATGTTCGATGTAATGTTGGTAATTGGCATTGTTGACAATACCTTGAAGATCGCACTCGTAATCGCGAACCTTCATCTTTAATTCGTAAATATAATCCTTCATTGTTTGCAAAGCTAATCTTTTTTCGGAATAGTCGTGGAATTACGTTTCAAATATTCGTATCCGATGCGGCAAAATAAACATTTTTTCTTATCGCAGTATGCTTTCTTCAATTGGATTAAGGCTTGCGAATCTCCTGCATGCGTCGCGGTTATTCCACATGCTTCCCACATCCGGGTGATGTGATTGTATTCGGGAGGCAATTCTTCTAAGAGTTTCCCGGCGCGCAGACAAAGGTTTTCATCCGATTTATGATGGCCGTACGCATAGAGAAAAGTAACGATTGTATTGATGATGATGAGATTCAGTGAATTGTCGCTCAAGGTTTTCGGACAGTTTGGCGAGCTGCCTCCGAAAGTATAATGCGTCACCCAATATTCGGAAGTTCCTCCTCTGAAGAGATCACGCAGTTTTTTCAAGGTATCCGCTTCCGTCACTTGCGAGATCAACCCATAAGAACGGTGGTACAGGCAAGCTAATTGAGCGATCCGAACATGGGGGAAGTTGGCTGGGCGCAACCGGAGGAATTTCCATAGATTCCCGTTCATGGGGGTGAGTTGAAACTTGTAGGCCAGAAAGTCGTACTCCTTTTTCAGGTGTAAATAGTAGGCGTCTCCTTTTGTCTCTTCCAAAATACCTGCCTGACCGAAGAATAAAGCTTCCACTTGAAAGAGGTTGTCCCGATGTTTATCCAATGCGCGTAGAGGGAGGATGTTCGCCCATGTTTCGAACGCTTCGCCGTTGATTCCGAAGCCGAAATTTCGAGATAGGGTGATGAAGAATGCATCTTCCCAATTTCCGTTGCAGCGGTCGATCCGTTCTTTCAATTGTTCGGTCTTTTTTTCGAAACGTTCTAGTTGCAACGCCGCCATCCAAGAATGAATGAATAAATCGGATAGGGACGGGATAATGCGATAACACGGAGGATAGGCGTCGGAGTCAAATAGTTCGCGATAATTGTTCCGAACGTAATCCGGACAAGTCATTTGGAGCTGCGGTATAAGTTCGCCGTTGCTTCGTCTTATCTTGACGTCTACAGTTTCCGCTATGTGAAGGATGACCGAATCGTAGCACAAATCTTTGTCATGCCCGTGGAGAAACCAGTCTGAAGTTCGGTCGTGTATTTCTACGTTGCCGATCCAAAGCACGTCGTCGATTTTTACCTTCGCGTTGAAAAAGTCGGGCCCCGCATCGGTATTTTGCAATCCCACATCGATGATTTCGAGTGCCTGACCGTCGGTAGTCCACAGTGTTGTAAGAGGGAAGATCTTGTGTTTCCAGCAATAGTGTAGGAGTCGTTCCATGTTAATGAGTTGTAAATAATGGACAAATGTAACGATTTACATTTGAAATCACTAACTTTGCGACAAGTATATTTAGAAAAAGTAGAACGATGAGATTGGCATTGATAGGGTACGGAAAAATGGGGCATGAAATCGAGAAAATCGCAAGAGCTCGCGGTCATGAGATCGTTTCCGTCATCGACAAGGATAATGTGGAAGACATCGACTCAGAGGCATTTGGACGTGCGGAGGTGGTTATTGAATTCACCTCGCCCGATACGGCCTATGCCAATTGCATGAAAGCTTTTGAAAGAGGGAAGAAAGTCGTATCTGGAAGCACTGGTTGGATGGATCGGCATGGGGATGAAATGAAAAGACGTTGCAAGGAGGAACATCGAACCTTGTTCTGGTCTTCCAATTTCAGCTTGGGTGTCTATGTTTTCTTTACGGTGAATAAATACTTGGCTCATATCATGGATAACTTTCCGAACTATGATGTTTCAATGAGTGAGACACACCATATCCATAAACTGGATGCTCCAAGCGGTACGGCTATTACGTTAGCCGAAGAAATTCTGAAGTGTATCTCCCGTAAAACCAAATGGGTGGAAGGAACGCGGCAAGCACCTGACGGAACCGTATCGGCCGCCACGTGTGGCGGTCCTGAAGAATTGTCGATCGACTCTATCCGTACGGGCGAGGTACCTGGCATTCATTCCGTCCGTTACGATTCAGAGGCCGACCGCATTACCTTTACCCACGAGGCGAAGAATCGGAAAGGTCTGGCGTTAGGAGCGGTGCTTGCTGCCGAGTTTACGGCCGATCACGAAGGTTTTCTGAAGATGGAGGACTTGTTTCAATTTTAAGATGCAGATAAAACTACTTTGAGCTTATGAATAGACCCGCACGAAAACAGATCGTAAAATGTGGCATCGCATTGTTGATTTGGTTTGTATTTATTGGTTGGATACGCAGTTGGTTAGGTTTGGTCGTCGTTCCGTTGATTGTGGATGCGTATATAACGAAGTTTATTCCTTGGGCATGGTGGAGGAAATCGAAAAACCCGACGGTCGTCTCGATAATGAGTTGGGTGGATGCCATCGTGTTCGCGCTGGTCGCCGTTTATTTTGTCAACCTGTATTTTTTTCAGAATTATGTGATCCCCTCTTCGTCCTTGGAAAAGTCGCTTCTCGTGGGCGATTACCTTTTCGTAAACAAGATGAGTTATGGACCTCGTACTCCTCAAACGCCGTTACACATGCCGTTGACGTCACATACGATTCCCGTCCTGAATTGCAAATCTTATTTGGATTGGCCTCGATGGAAGTATAAACGTTCGAAAGGGCTTGGAAAAGTGAAATTAAACGATATCGTCGTGTTTAATTTTCCCGCAGGCGATTCCTTGGCAACCAAAGTCCCGGCGGAGGGATTGTATTTGCTCTGCTATCCGATAGGAAAGAAATTGTCTCAACCCATTGATATGTCTGCTTTGAGTGTGGAACAACAACGTACCGTGTACGATTACTATTACCAGACCGGTAAAAAATATATTGAAGAAAATCCGGACAAGTACGGCGACATTATTTCACGCCCTGTTGATATACGCGAGAATTACGTAAAACGGTGTGTCGGACTTCCGGGACAGACGTTGGAGATAAAAGATCGTATCGTTTATTTGGACGGGGAACCCAATAAAGAACCCGACAATGTGCAATATCAATATCTGGTGAAGACCAAGAAACAAATACCGGAAGATTTGGCTTGGGAATTAGGCATTTCGCAAGAGGATCTATCCTATTATTACTCTAGAGAATCCGTTTACGATATGCCTTTGACGAAGCGTGCGAAAGAAGGCTTGTTAGTCCGAAAAGACATCGTTGTCGGTATCGATAACCCCGAAGAGAACACTGGCTCCGACTGGCTGTATCCGATGAATAAGGAAACGGGTTGGACGCGCGACAACTACGGACCTTTATGGATTCCGAAGAAAGGGGAGACCGTTCAGCTGTCTTTAGACAACTTGCCTTTCTACGAGCGTCCTATTCGGGTTTATGAAGGGAATGCCTTGATTGTCAAGGACGACAAGATATTGATTAACGGAAAAGAAGCCTCTACTTATACGTTTAAGATGGATTATTACTGGATGATGGGCGATAATCGGCATAATTCCCAGGATTCCCGTTACTGGGGTTTCGTTCCGGAGGATCATATCATTGGGAAGCCTATCTTTATTTGGTTGTCTTTGGATAAGGACCGTGGTTGGTTGGAAGGAAAGATCCGTTGGAACCGTTTATTCTCCATCGTCGGTAATATTAAATAATGTGAAAGTTTGTCGGTTTGTCATAGCGCTTCGGACTGTTACTGCGGTGATAGTTGTCGTACTCTTCAGCAAAGCTTTTGTCGTTACTTCGTGCACTATCCCTTCCACCGGTATGGAGAATAGTTTGTACCAAGGTGAAAGAGTCTTGGTGAACAAATGGAGCTATGGTCTGCGATTGCCCTTTTCTACAGTACGATGGATGGAACGTCCGATGAAAAAGGGCGATGTCATCGTGTTTAATAACCCCAATCCAACGGAGATAAATACCAAGATTTATAATCGCGAAATCTTTGTGGGGCGTTGCGTGGGCGCGCCCGGCGATACACTGATGTTGAACGACGAATTGTCGATCGATAACGATCGAGGAATGAGCCCTGACAGCAAATTGCTTTTCTCTTATCCTCATGAGGCGGAATCCTCGCTGTTGCCTGCTCTGAGAAAATTCGGCATTGACGAACGTTCATTGGTCGGTTATCAGAAAGGCAACTATATCCGGAGTCTGAGCCGTCGCGAATATGATCTCTTGCAGCAAGAATTGAAAGGAAAATGGAATCTTGCGCCTGTATATGAAGATAATATGCGAGAGAGCCGTCCTTTCATGATCCCCGCTAAAGGATTGACGGTAAAGATACATCCCTGGAATGTCAAACTGCTTTGCAATACTATCTCCCGACACGAGGGAAAACTCGCGGCCGTCAGGAACGACATCCTGTATGTAAACGGTTTTCCTGTGACTTCTTATATCTTTTCGAAAAATTATTGCTGGGTAGTATCGGATAACCCCGTCAACCTGTGCGATTCCCGTTTGTTCGGGTTGGTTCCCGATACACATTGGATCGGCAGGGTGGGCAGCGTGTGGTTCTCTACCCGTAAAGGCCGCCTGTTTAGCAACGTTCGATGATGAAAACGGTTTATTTGAGCTCTGCCTATCTGGCACCGGTGGAATATTATACGAAGCTGTACGATGCCGATAAGGTTTGGGTGGAACGATATGACCATTATGTGAAACAAACTTATCGCAACCGGTGCATCATTGCCTCGCCTGAAGGTCCTCTTTCGTTGAGCGTTCCGACGGAAAAAGGCGTATCGGACAAGATCCTGATGAAAGATGTTCGTATCTCGGAACATGGGAATTGGCGTCGTGTGCATTGGAATGCCTTCGAAACGGCCTACGGAAACAGCCCTTTCTTCGCATATTATGCCGACGATTTCAGGCCTTTCTATGAAAAGAGATATGACTTCCTTTGGGACTACAACGAGGCCTTGTGCGATATGGTTTGCACTCTCCTCGACATTCATCCGGATAAAACGGGAACTACGAATTACCGGACGAAATTTTCTCCGGGAGAGGTCGATTTTCGCAATGCGATTCATCCGAAGACGGATTATAGGGCAACGGACGAACGCTTCCGTCCACTTCCCTATTATCAGGTTTTCAGGGATAAATATGCATTTGTCCCGAACCTAAGCATTGTGGATCTGCTCTTCAACATGGGAGCGGAGAGCCTTTTGGTTCTGCGGGATTCCCTACGCCTCTAACGACGGTTAATCGGCCGTTTTCTTCTGAAAGAGGAGAATGTTTTGTCTTTTTAGAGATTCCGCTTTAAAAACAGATCTTGTATGGTAGGGCACATGCGACGTGCTTTATTAAAAATCTTGTCTTATCGGTCGATGACTATAGAATTATTTGTAATTTAGCAGGACAAATAGTTCTTGGTTGAAATGGCGGTGACGATTCGATATAATTACTCGCTTCTCGGGCATAACACTTTCGGAATGAACGTGCGAGCCGCCCGGTTCATTTCCTATGGTTCCGTAAACGAGTTGAAAGAAGTCTTGAATATGCTTTGCAAGGAGCGATCAATGTTGCACATCGGCCGAGGGAGCAATCTCTTGTTTACGAAAGATTTTGAAGGGACAATCCTCCATTCGGAAATTCGCTTTACGGAGATCGAAGCCGAAGAGGACGAAACGGTTTTCGTTCGGGTGGGGAGTGGTGTCATCTGGGATGATTTTTGTGATGAAATGGCGAAAAATAATTATTACGGCGTTGAGAACCTCTCGTATATCCCCGGCGAAGTAGGCGCTGCCGCCGTGCAGAATATAGGGGCTTACGGAGTAGAAGCGTGCGAGACGATAAAAGAGGTGGCGACTGTCGAGAGGGCGACGGGACGGGAACGGATCTTTGTCAAGGATGAGTGTCGGTACGGTTATCGGGATAGCATCTTTAAAAATGAATTGCGAGGAAAGTATATCGTTACAGCCGTACTTTTCCGTTTATCTACCAAGCCGGCGGTGCACTTGGATTACGGACAGCTTCGGGATTTGCGTTCTTCGGATACGGTTCCGTCGGCCGGAGCAATCCGGCAGGCGGTCATCCGCATTCGGCAAAACAAGCTGCCGGATCCGGCAACGTTGGGCAATGCTGGTAGTTTCTTTAAAAACCCCATCGTTCCGGTGGGGAAATATAACGAGTTGGCGGCGCATTATGCGCCCGTACCGCATTATATGATCAATGAGGAGCAAGTGAAGATTCCTGCTGCCTGGTTAATAGAACAGTGCGGCTGGAAAGGAAAGAAGCGGGGCGGGGCGGCCGTATATGGACAGCAACCCTTGATTATCGTGAATCAACATCGAGCCGAGCCGGAAGATATCATTCGATTGGCTGCTGCTATTGGGCGAACCGTGTATGATAAGTTCCAAATACATCTGTATCCTGAAGTCAATTATATCTAATCCGAGAAACATATGTCGTCATTTTTAGTGGAGGGAAATCATCATTTAGCCGGCGAGATCGTTCCGCAGGGAGCTAAGAACGAAGCCTTGGAAGTTATTTGCGCTACCTTGTTGACGAGCGACGAGGTGATCGTCGATAATGTCCCGGACATTTTAGACGTGAACAATCTGATTCGATTGCTGCGCGATATGGGCGTAACGGTGAAACGCGTGGGCAGTTGTTTGTATCGTTTTAAAGCAGACCGTATCGATACGGCTTTCGTCGAGAGCCCTACTTTCCTTGAGCAGTGTGCGAGGCTTCGCGGTTCGGTGATGATGATCGGTCCCCTGCTGAATAGATTGGGCAAGGTCTGTTATGCCAATGCAGGAGGAGACAAGATCGGTCGGCGCCGTTTGGATACGCACTTCAGAGGAATCAGTCATTTAGGTGCAGCGTTTTCCTACGATGTGGAGAAGCACGCCTATAAATTTGAAGCGAAAGCACGGCTGCAGGGAGCATCTATGTTATTGGACGAAGCTTCCGTCACCGGTACGGCCAATATCATCATGGCTGCCGTCTTGGCAAGGGGGACGACCGTTATTTACAATGCCGCCTGCGAACCGTATATCCAGCAATTGTGTAGGATGTTGAACGACATGGGAGCTCGCATTTCCGGCATTGCCTCGAATTTACTCACCATCGAAGGAGTGGAGTCGTTACACGGGACGTCGCATACCATTCTTCCCGACATGATCGAAGTAGGGAGCTTTATCGGTATGGCAGCGATGACTTGCAGTGAACTGACTGTAAAGAACGTATCGTGGGAGAATTTAGGGATTATTCCGGACAGTTTTCGCCGGTTAGGCTTAATCTTGGAACGACGGGGGGACGATATGCACATTCCCCGTCAAGATCATTATGAAATAGAATGTTTTCTCGACGGGTCGATTCTTACGCTTTCCGATGCCGTCTGGCCGGGGCTCACGCCGGATCTGTTGAGCGTTCTTTTAGTGGTCTCTACTCAGGCGAAAGGGAGTGTCCTCATTCACCAGAAGATGTTCGAGAGCCGACTGTTCTTTGTCGATAAATTGATTGATATGGGGGCGCAAATCATCCTTTGTGATCCGCACCGGGCAGTTGTCAACGGACATGATCGCCGTATCCGTCTGAAGGCCAATCATATGGTATCGCCCGACATTCGCGCCGGAGTAGCGATGTTAATCGCCGCCATGAGCGCTGAGGGGATAAGCCGGATCGATCATATCGAACAGATAGACAGAGGATATACGAAGATAGAAGAACGGCTTCGCACGATCGGAGCTCATATCACCCGAATAGATTCACCTCCTGTCGAAATTGCGCCAGTCGGGAGTGAAAGGATAAATTTATAACCGTTTGATGACATTTTTTAACCTTTTTATTTTGTCGAAAATAGAAAGTTTGTATATTTGGTTGCTGAAAGAAATTTATTTTGATGCACATCACAGAATGTGCAGAAGTCAATTTTATCATACTTTTTAAACAAATCTTTTATGTCTGTATCGAGAAGAACATTTTTAAAGACGGGAGCTGCTGCTGTGGCAGGGCTTACCATTGCTCCGAGTAACATCTTGGGTAAAAGTTTCGGGCATCTGTCTCCGAGTGACAAACTCAACATCTTGGGTGTGGGTATTGGCGGAATGGGGGCGAGCGATCTTGCTAAAATGGATAGTCAGAATCTGATTGGTTTGGCGGATGTCGACTGGAGTTATGCAAAACCCGTTTTCAACAAGTATCCCCACGCCAAGCGGTACAAGGACTATCGCAAGATGTACGATGAGTTAGGACAGGAGGCCGACGCCGTAGTGGTGGCTACGGCCGACCATACGCACGCCATTATTACAGCCGACGCCATCACTTTGGGAAAACACGTCTATGTAGAGAAGCCCTTGACTCATTCTATCTATGAAGCCCGCTTGCTGAAGCACCTGGCTAAACAGTACGGAGTGGTTACCCAGATGGGAAACTGGGGCGCTTCGGGCGAAGACACCCGTAAAATTATTCAATGGGTGCAAAACGGTGAAATCGGCGAAGTGCGGCGGGTGGAATCGTTTACCGACCGTCCTATCTGGCCGCAAGGTTTGCAGAGACCTGAGAAAGTCGATAGAGTACCGAATACTCTGGACTGGGATCTCTTTATCGGGCCGGCTCCTTTCCGCCCCTATAACGCGATTTATCATCCATGGAACTGGCGTGGATGGTGGGACTTCGGCACCGGGGCCTTGGGCGATATGGCGTGTCATATCCTCCATGCGGCATTCGTAGCGTTGAAGTTAGGCTATCCCTCCAAGCTGCAGGGCAGCTCGACAGCGTTACTGACCGATTGCGCGCCGAGCGCTCAATCCATTAAGTATACCTTCCCCTCACGTGACAATTTGTCCAAAGTGGCGCTCCCCGAGTGCGAAGTCTACTGGTACGACGGTGGTATTAAGCCGGAACGCCCGCCGATGCTGCCTAACGGCAAGGAGATGAACATAGATGGCGGTTGCACCATTCTTTACGGTTCGAAAGACACATTGGTTTACGGTTGTTATGGGCATAAGCCTTATTTGTTGTCAGGCAGAGAGCCGAAGTATACGCCGAATAATCATGAAATCAAAGATTCGGAACATCAGATGGACTTCGTCCGCGCTTGCAAGGAATCTCCGGCGAACCGCGTTCCCACTTATTCCGACTTTTCGGAAGCGTGCGATTTGACAGAGATGGTCGATATAGGCGTATTGGCCGTTCGTCTGCAATCCTTGAACAAGATATTGGAATGGAATGGGCAAGACATGAAATTCTTGAACATCAGCCCGAACGAAACCATGAAGATCATGAAAGTCGATGGGTTCTCGGTGCGTAACGGACACCCGACATTCAATAAAACTTACACGGAACCGTTCAATGCACTTGAATTTGCCAACGAGCTGGTTAAACACAACTATCGTCAAGGCTGGAAGTTACCCGATATGCCCAGATGAAATAGATGAAGTAGAGAATATATTTTTTTAAAAGAGCGAGGTGCGGGCATCGAACATGTCCGCACCGATTGCCCATCATACCGAAAAACATAAAAAAACAGACTGATATGAGAAAATTTTTTTCATTACTGGTTATCAGCCTTCCATATCTCTTGGCTGCCGGATGCAGTAGCCATGAGACGAAGGCAGAGAAGCAAGGTTGGAAACTTGCCGTGCAATCGTATACCTTCCATAAGTTTTCTTTTATCGAAGCGCTCGATAAGACGAAGGAACTGGGAGTAAAGTATATCGAAGCCTTCCCTGGGCACAAGCTCGGAGGGAAATACGGCGATGCCGTCTTCGGCTACCAAATGGACGAACAGACCCGTAAGGAGTTGACGGACAGCGCTGCAGCAAGAGGGATTAAGATCGTCGGCTCCGGCGTGTTCACTACGGAAAACTCCGAAGAATGGGAAAAAGAATTCCAGTTCGCCAAAGCGATGGGGATGGAATACATTACCTGTGAACCGGAATTGCGCGATTGGGAATTGGTGGACAAGCTTTCCAAGAAGTACGAAATGAGAGTAGCCGTTCACAATCACCCCAAACCATCGGTATATTGGGATCCGCAGAACCTGCTCTTCGCCATTTCGAAACTGAACAAAGGCATCGGAGCTTGTGCTGACGTCGGACACTGGAACCGGTGCGGCCTCGATCAGAAAGAATGTCTGAAAAAGCTTGACGGCCGTATCGTCTCTTTGCACTTTAAAGATATCGCCTCCAAGCAGGTCGATAAGGCTCAACACGATGTGATCTGGGGCACGGGCGTCCTCGACGTGAAAGGTATGCTCGAAATCCTGAAAGAGCAGCGTTTCAAAGGTTATCTCGCGATCGAATACGAGTACAACTGGGATCATTCCGTTCCCGACATCAAGCAGTGCATCGAGTACTTTAAGCGGGTGACCGACGAGGTTTTGTAAAACTGCTGCGCGTTCTACGAGCCGAAAACAGGATTGTCCGGTTTACGTCTTAGCCTGATTTCGGGAAGAAGATGCCATCTTCCGGAAAATAGCCTCATTAATATAAAAAATAGGGAGGAGGTTTTGTGAGCATTTTTATTGCAGATTAATATAGTTCGTCATATTTCGTCGGGAGAGTTGATCGCAGGTCGGGGGTGACTTTGTACATCTCTGCGGATAAACAAAAACGGCGAAAAGATATTTAGTTACGGAATAAATTGATTAATTTTGTCCGTCGAATCACAACCATGAAATATGCGTGAGATGAAAAAAAATTTTGAAACGTTCTATATTACATGGTATTCACGGGTAAAGCGGTTTGCTTGTTCGTTTGTAATGACGGAAGAAGACGCGGAAGATATCGTTCAGGATGTCTTCCTTCAGTTGTATCTTCAAAGAGACTTTTTCGATGCCTCCATCCCTCTGATCTCTTATCTGTTCATATCGGTGAAGAACAAATGTTTGGATTTTCTCCGGCTAAGGATAGCAGCCCAGCATGCCGTCGACAGGCTGTCAAACGAATACGAAGCCGATCTTCGAATCCGGTACGAATCGTTGGAAATGCTTCTGGTCGACTTCTCGGAGGAGAAGTCTCTTCATCTCCGCTTGGAAAGAGCTTTGGATAAATTGCCGGAGCAATGTCGAAAGATTTTTATGATGAACAAATTAGAAGGAATAAAGCAAAAAGAGATCGCTCAAGTACTGAATCTTTCCGTCAATACCGTAGAAACGCAGATGGGAATCGCCTACAAAAAGTTGCGTGAAGAACTGAAAGATGTGGTGCTCTTCTTACTGTTTCTGTTTCTTTTATGAAATAAATCGTTTTTTTTGGCGGATTTTTCTCTTTCATTCGTCTTATCTCTCGAAAGTGAATGCATCTATGGATTTTCGGATATTGAAATATGGCAGTGACGAATTGGACAAAGAGGAAAAGAATTCATTATTGAAAGAGGCCGACGCTGACCCGCAACTGAAGGACGAACTGATAGCTGTTCGACAAGTGCATTCGTTGATGGCTTGCTTAAAGCGGGAAGGCGATACGGCGGAAGGTAAAAGAGAGTGGAACCGTTTTCGTGTGACCTGTCGGCGAAAACGACTGCGGAAGGTCGGGACGATCGGCTTGCGCTATGCCGCCGTCGCTTTATGCGGTTCACTCCTCACGTGGTGGCTAACCTATACCCGTACGCATGAAGCGCCGGTGGTTGCCGAAGCCTCTGTTCAAACACTTGTCGTGCCGGCAGGCCAGCGCGCTCGAATCACATTGCCGGACGGTACTAACGTATGGGTCAATGCCAAGTCGACGTTGACTTACCCTTCCGTCTTTCAGGGAGTAAGAAACGTGTCGATAGACGGCGAAGCGCTCTTCGAAGTCGCAAAAGGCGAAGCTCCTTTTATCGTAAACACGGGCAAGATAGACATAAAGGCCGTCGGAACTCTCTTCAATGTCTTCAACTATCGAAACGAGAAGCTCTCCATTGCTCTTTTGGAAGGCAAGGTAAAGGTCTACAAACCCGGCAACGAAGCCCAAGGAACATTGATGAACCCCGACTATACGCTGGTACAGACCGACTCCAACGATTACCGGATAGAACGGATGAAGAATAACCCCGTCTTGTGGAAAGACGGAATCTATGCGTTCAATAACGAGCGCATGAGGGATATCATCCGGAAATTGGAACTCTACTTCGATGTGGAAATCACGGTGAAAGATCCTTCTATCTATAAAAAACAATATACCGGAAAGTTCCGTCAAAGCGACGGCGTGATAGAAGTATTGAGGATTATCCAGAAGATCAATAAATTCAATATCCGAAAAGTGGAAAATACGAATAAAATCATATTGTATCGTTCCTCTTAAATGACAGTGAAAAGCCCATGAAAAATAATTGAACGATCCGCTTGATAAGAAGATCGGCAGATGCTGCCCACATCTACCGATCGGAATGTTAAGTAAACATTAAATCTTTTTAGAAATCCAACATTATTTACTTAAACGTGTGTGAAGTTATGAAATTAAAACCTTTATTAGGCTATTTGTCTAGCCTAAAATCTAAAAACAGGACGTTAAAAATTATGAAAGTCACGTTATCGTTGGCATTTGTCTGTGTCTTTCAACTCCTTGCCGCGACGGGAAAGGCACAAAATACGCTCATAGAACTGCCGTCTCGATCGGTCTCGGTAGAAACGTTGTTCTCGCAAATAGAAGAACAGACAGGTTATCTGATGGTTTACAGTAACTCGGAAATCGATGTAAAGGCGGAAGTCACCTTCTCGTCCAAGAAAGGAAAAGTCGGCGAACTCCTCGATGAATTGTTGAGGGGCACGGACTTGAAGTATGAGTTCACCAACAATTACATCGTGTTTTCGAAATCAACCGAAAAGGACCGTATTGCCGATGTCCGTCAAATGAGGAAGCGAGTGACTGGCAAAGTGATCGATAATAACGGCGATGCGGTGATCGGAGCAAGTGTGCTCGAAAAGGGAACATCCAACGGTACGATTACCGATTATGAGGGAAATTTCGTCTTGGAAGTGAAAGACAATGCGACGTTGGTAATCTCTTTCGTCGGTTACAAGACTCAAACCCTTGCCGTTGGCAACCGAAACTCTGTACAGGTGCTAATGCAGGAAGATACGGAAGCGCTGGAGGAGGTCGTCGTGGTCGGCTATGCCGTACAGAAGAAAGCCAATCTCTCCGGCTCTGTGGCTACCGCCGATACCAAGAAATTGGTCGACAGACCGATCAGTAACGTCGGTTCGGCACTGCAGGGCGCCGTTGCCAACCTGAATATCGACCCTATATCCGGCGACCCTAACGATTTGCCTTCGTTCAATATTCGCGGTTTCACTTCCATCAATGGCGGTTCTCCGATGGTCGTCATCGACGGAGTTATTTCGGATATGCTGGAATTGAACCGCTTGAATCCGACCGATATAGAAAATATCTCTGTTTTGAAGGATGCTTCTTCGGCCGCTATTTACGGCTCGCGCGCTGCTTATGGCGTTATCTTGGTTACGACAAAGACCGGGAAGACGGAAAAGGTAACGGTCAATTATAACGGTAATATCGATTTCAGAGGATTGACGGTCACGCCCGAAGTGGTGAGCGACCCGGAGATTTTTTTCCATGACAAGAATCAGGCCGAGACCGGTAGCCCTAATCAAGGCGGTTATTCGCCAGCCATGTTCGATGCGCTTGCAGCCTGGAAAGCGGATAAAACCAAACCGGGATATTGGTATAATCCCGACTGGGACGAATATATCTATTTTACCTTCTGGGATCCTGTCAAGTCTTATATTAAGAACGATGCCTTTACGCAGAATCATAACATTAGCCTTTCCGGAAAAACGGATAAAGTGAACTATTACCTTTCCGGCAATTATCAGAACCAAGAAGGTATGATCAAGTACGGCAGAAACGACTACGCCCAATACAATACCCGTGCTAAATTGGATATTCAGATTACTCCGTCCTGGAAAATCGGATCCAACACCAGTTTAATATCTGCCGAATACAAGACTACCAGCCGTTATTTGGATAAGCACGACGATAACCGTAAAAACAAATGGGGATATGGAACGATCATCGAATCGTTACTTTCTTTGGTCCCTTTCGTTCCCTCGCCTTTGGAGGATGAGAACGGTTACGTTTACGACTGGGTAACGGATGCAGGGTATTTAGACCGCGGCGGTAATGCCAAAAAGCATGATACTACGATTAATCAGCAGTTTACTACTCGTGTGGACTTCATCAAGGATGTACTCTTTGTAAATGGTCAGTACAACTTCTCTCTTCAGAAGGTTACCACCGATAAAACTTATCTCCCGTTCGTAGGTTCGGGCGGTTTGGATTCCGGAACGTGGGTGAATCAAGAAGTTTCGTCGGCTAATTCGACCAATGCTCGGGTCAGACATATTACATGGGATGTCTATGGAACCTTCCACAAGAGATTCGCTGAAAAGCATGATCTGACTGCCATCGTCGGATTCAATCAGGAGTCTTATCGTTATAATACGCAGTTTGGCGGTCGTGATCACTTGATTACGAATTCCGTTCCTTCTTACAACCTGGCGTACGGGACCTCGACGGTCGATGAGTCGACCATTACCTGGGCTTTGCGCGGGTTATATGGACGTTTAGGTTATATTTATAACGATAAATACATTGCAGAGTTCAATTTCCGCCGTGATATGACTTCCCGTTTCCCGCATGCGAGCCGTACGGTATTCAACCCTTCGGGATCCATTGCTTGGGTTCTTTCCCAAGAGAAATTCTTCAAACCGTTGAAGACTGTATTCGATCATTTTAAAATTCGTGCTTCTTATGGCCGATTGGGCAATCAAGACGTCAGTTACTTGAACGAATATGGGAAACGCGTAGAAAGTGTTTATCCTTATATTCCTTCCATGGGGGCGGATATAAAAAGGAATATCAATCTTGGCGGTTCATATCCCATGTATGTAACGACTCCCGGCTTGGTTTCCGGTAGATTGACATGGGAGAAAGTTACGACGGTCGATATTGGCCTCGATTTGACCATGTTGAATAACCGTTTGACATTCACAGGGGATCTCTACCGTCGGGATACGAAGGATATGTTGACCAGTCAGGGACGTGATCTTCCGTCTGTTTTAGGGACCGCTGTTCCTCAAGAGAATGCCGCCGATTTAAAGACTATCGGTTGGGATATTACCGTAGGATGGAGAGATCAATTTAAATTGAGCGGTAAGCCGTTCAATTATAATGTGGATGTGACGCTGTCGGATAGTTGGGCTCAAATAACGAAGGTCGCTAATTCAACCGGTTCTTTAAACTCTTATTACAAAGGGCAGGAACTCGGCGAAATCTGGGGATTGAAGACTTTAGGTCTCTTTGCCACAGATGAGGAAGCTAAGAATTGGGCAGACCAATCAGAGCTGTTATATCAGCCGGGTAAGTATCCGCAAGCTGCCGGTACGATTAAATGGGAAGATCGTGATGGAGACGGCAAGATCTCAAGAGGCAAATGGACCTTGGATGATCATGGCGATTTCTATAAGATTGGCAATACGTCTATCCGATATCGTTTTGGTATTACCTTGGGAGCGTCTTGGAACAATTTCGACTTGAGCGCATTCTTCCAGGGCGTGTTGAAACATCAATACTATCCGCAGTGGTACGATCGTTTCTTTTGGGGGCTTTACAGTATCAACTGGTACAATGAACCCATGAGTAACTATACTGACCGTTGGACAGAAGAGAATCGGGATACCGGCAAATTCTTTCCCAAATTGTGTCAGGGTAACGCACATTCTGACACGAAAGAATTAGGTAGCCCGCAAACTCGTTATTTGCAGGATGCATCTTACATCCGTCTGAAGAATTTACAGATTGGATACACATTGCCCCAATCGATTCTTGGAAAACGGTCTTTTCAAAGAATCAGAATCTATTATTCAGGCGAGAATCTGTTCTGCCTTTCTGGTTTGTACGATGGGTATAAAGCCGATCCGGAGAACTTAGGCTGGCAGAACTATCCCTTGCAGAGGCATCATTCGTTTGGTGTTAACGTCACTTTCTAACCTTATAAAATTCAGGAATATGAAAAAGATATATTTGACAATATTTGTGCTTACAGGCTTGTGGCTAACAAGCTGCAATGATTCTTTCCTCGATCAGATACCGGAAACTCAAATTACTGAGGCTAATTTTTTCAAAACTGATGCGGATTTGGAATTATATTCTAATAATTTTTACACCTTTTATTATGCAGGTACGGATTCGTATGCCGCGATGAGTGATAGCCCGTCGGATAACGTCGTGTGCGGTAATACGACGGATGCGATATATAATTATATGTCTGGAGCTACCAATGCCAATAATGTAGGCAAATGGGATTGGAGCAGCATTCGTCAGGTGAACTTCATGATCGCTCGTCAAGGCCGTGCTACTGGGATCAAAGCTAATCATTACAGGGGATTCGCTCGTTTGACTCGTGCTCTGCTTTATTATGGTATGACGATAGCTTATTCTGATATACCTTGGTACAGTCGGGATCTTCGAACGGATGATAGGGAATTGCTGTATAAAACGCAGGATTCACGTGCATTGGTAGTGGATTCTATTATGGCCGATTTGGACTACGCTATAGCTAACATGAAAACGGCAAAAGAATTGGGCGATCACGTGCATGTTTCTAAAGATGCAGCTTTGGCGATTAAAGCTCGTATCTGTTTGCAGGAAGCGGCATGGCGTAAATATCACCCGGAATTGGGTTTAAGCGATGCAAATAAATTCTATCAGGAAGCGATCGCTGTATGCGAACAATTGATGAGCATGGGCTATTCGTTAACTCCTGACTATGCTGGCATTTTCTGCAATGTTTCTTTAGCAACCAATTCGGAAACGATTTTATATCGGGATTATGATCGCGGCTTGGGTATCATGTGGTGGTATAGTGGAGGCTTTTCCGGAGGTAATTATGGATTGTCCAAAGATTTGTTCGACTCCTATCTTTATTTGAAGGACAACGGGACGACGATGCCTTATACGTCCGTATCGGGTTATAAGACCAAATCGTATTCGGAAGGTTTTGAACATCGCGACCCTCGTTTAAAAATGACATTTATTTATCCCGGATGGAGACGCCCCTCATCGGATACTACCCCTTTCGTTCAGACAATCAATACTACGCAAGGTTATCACTGCCTGAAATGGGAACCGATGTACAATTTGGGAAATGTATCCGGTTATGGATCTGGGAGTACTTGTTTTGGCGATATATCCCTGTATCGTTTTGCCGAAACGCTGTTAATCTTTGCGGAAGCGAAAGCCGAGTTGGGACTGTTGACTCAAACGGATCTGGACAATACCGTTAATAAGCTTCGGGCTCGTGTAGGGATGCCTGCCGTACAACTTGCCGATTGGGCGACAAACGTGGATCCTGTTCTGGAAGCTAAATATCCGAATGTGAATTCTGCGCAGAAAGGGGCTGTTCTGGAGATTCGTCGGGAACGTCGCATCGAATTGGCTCAAGAAGGTTTCAGGAAGAATGATTTGTTCAGATGGGCCGTAGGAACGATCTTGGAGAATCAGGGCAAGGGAATTTATGTCGGAACGACATTCCCCGCGGAGATCGATCTGACGGGTGACGGCGAACCGGACGTGGCCGTTGTCTCCAATCAAGCTGATAAGGAGATTGAAACGGCTAAAGGCCTTTCTGCTTATATGATCGGTACGGATGGTTTCAAGGTGTCGGAAGACGGGTTTATAGAACCGGCTGACGCCAAGGGTATCTATACTTTCAAAACCGCTTATTATTATACGCCCGTAAGCACGCAGGATATAACGGTTAATCCTAACTTGAAACAGAATCCTAATTGGAAATGATGACAGAACTAAGAGTCCCGATCTCAAAAGGGCCGGGATTCTTTCTCTCCGTAAAATGATGAGGGATTGCCGTTCCGTTTTTATAATGCGGGAGAACTTTTACTGCCGGCGAAAGATGCGGAGGAATCGTCTTTTACGGTGTGTTTTCGTTTTTTTACCGGTAGATAGTGTCGTTATTTTTTTTATATTATATCCGGAATGGTAGTTCAGCCTATCCTTAAATTTTCTATCTTTCGGATCGAAAGAGGTAACATACGAAATAATCTTGGACAGATAATCGAGATATGAATAGAATAATGAGAACGTGGCTGTGGGTATTGTTCGTCTTCCTTTCCTTTTCTATGGGAAGGGCGCAAGGCGATCGCAAGATCTGTGTCATTCCGAAGCCGCAAAATGTAGTGATGGGAGGCGGAGAGTTTGTGTGGAATGCACGGACGGAATGGCATACTAATCTGAAAGGAAAGGAAAAAATCCTTTTAGACCGGTATTTGCAAATGCTTCCCTATCGCTTGGCGAAGGGGAAAGTAAAAGCCGATGCGAACATCGTGAGGTTGACACTCGAATCGTTGCCCAATACGACGAATCCGGAAGCATATCTCTTGCAGGTAACCCCCAAAGAGATAGAGGTGAAGGCCAATACCGGCGCCGGACTCTTTTACGGTTTACAAACCTTGTTTCAATTGGGTGGAGGAATCGATTCTGCCGAGTTGAACATCCCGTGCGTGACCATCAGCGATGAACCGCGTTTTGTGCATCGCGGTTATATGTTGGATGTATCTCGTCATTTCTTCCCGAAAGAATTTATCCTGAAGATGTTGGATGTGCTGGCTTATTATAAGATCAATGTCTTTCATTTCCATTTGGTTGATACCGGCGGTTGGCGCATCGAAATATCCCGATATCCGAAGCTGACGGAGATGACGGCCTATCGTCCTGCTGCCGATTTGGACGAATGGCGGAGACGGAAGAATGTCTTTTGTACAAAGGAGGTGGAAGGCGCTTACGGCGGGTATTACACGAAGGACGATATCCGTGAAATCGTGGCTTACGCTGCCGCCCGCCATATCACTGTCATCCCGGAAATAGATATGCCCGGCCATAGCCGAGAGGTACTGTGGGCTTATCCGGAATATGCCTGCAAAGGGAAGAATGCGAGCAACAGCAATGAATTGTGCATAGGCCAGGAGGAGACATTCACGTTCTGCAAAAACGTGCTGAAAGAAGTGATGGAACTCTTTCCTTCCGCATACATCCATATCGGCGGCGACGAGGCTAACCGAAATATCTGGAAAGAATGCGACCGGTGTAAGAAACGGATGGCCGAAGAGCATATTGACGGCGTGCCCGGCTTGCAGAATTACTTTACCAACAGCATAGAGCGGTTTTTGGCTGCACACGGAAAGACGCTGATCGGATGGGATGAAATCTTAGACGGAGACGTATCCCCAAGAGCGGTCGTCATGTCTTGGCGAGAAGAAGTGGATGGCGGAGGAGAGGCTTTGCGCAGAGGGCATCGGGTGATCCAATCGCCGACGAGCCATTGTTATCTCGACTATTTTCAGGACAATCCTTACTTTGAGCCGCAAGGATTGTTGGGGTATACACCCTTAAAGCAAACTTACGGTTTCGAACCTCTTCCGGAAGGCGATTTCGACAAATCGCTGGTCTTGGGCGTACAAGGCAATTTGTGGACGGAACATGTGTCGGATACCGACCGTGCCGAGTATATGACGTTTCCTCGCATGTTGGCTGTTGCGGAAGTCGGCTGGACGAATCCGGCATTGAAATCTTATCCCGATTTCCGCGAACGCGTCTTGAAAGCGCTCGATTATTTGCGGGCCAGAGAGATCCATCCTTTCAATCTGAGCACGGAGATCGGCCCCCGTCCTGAAGCGGAGAAACCCGTCTGCAGTCTGGCCAAGGGAAAGAAGGTCACTTATCTGAAACCGTATAACAGAGAATTTGCCGCTTCGGGAGAGACGACATTGACCGACGGCTGGCTTGGCAATTGGAACTCGAACGGCGCCCGCTGGCAAGGTTTCGGAGGAGATATGGACGTCGTGATAGATTTGGAACAACCCACGGAACTTCATGCCGTAAAGGCTTCCTTTATACAGATATTGACGGGCGGACAGTATATCCCCGAAAAACTTGAAATCTCCATCTCGGATGACGGAAAGAACTATCGATCCTTGTATGAGCATACTTACGAAACGGATAATAAGCGATTGTACGAGATCTATCTCTTCGGATGGGTCGGAAAGTCGAAGGCGAGGTATATTCGATTCCATGCTACGAGGGCCATCTCTTGGGGGAATATCCTTTCGGATGAAATTATTGTAAAATAACGGATAAAAACAAATGCTTATGAAGAACATTGATCAGAAAGTGATAATGCTTGTAATAGTATTATTCGGGCTTAACGCCGTTTGTGATGCGCAAGTTATTCCGGCTCCGCAAAACATGAGCCGGAATAAAGGAACGTTTACGATGAATGCCCAGACAACATGGTATACCAATTTGAACGGTAAGGAAAAGAAGCTGATGACGATGTACATGGCGACGCTTCCTTTCCGGCTTGTCGAGGGAAAGGCATCGGATAAATCGAACGCGTTGCGATTGGTCGTCGCTTCGTTGCAGTCGAAACACAAAGAGGCTTACGTGCTGAATGTCACCCCCGAAACGGTGGAGATCAAAGCCA
Organism: Phocaeicola abscessus CCUG 55929; assembly: GCF_000312445.1. GTDB lineage: Bacteria > Bacteroidota > Bacteroidia > Bacteroidales > Bacteroidaceae > Phocaeicola > Phocaeicola abscessus. The sequence goes on from NZ_HE997182.1 coordinate 530,582, forward strand.
ATACGGGCGCCGGTTTGTTTTACGGTATGCAAACCTTGTGGCAACTGTCGAGCTCCGCTTCTACGCTGAATGTGCCGTGTGTGGAAGTGGTCGATGAGCCTCGTTTCGATTATCGAGGATTTATGCTCGATGTCAGTCGGCATTTCTTTTCGAAGGAATTTGTTTATAAGCAGCTGGATCTGCTGGCTCATTATAAGATCAATACCTTTCATTTCCACTTGGTCGACGGCGGAGGATGGCGCATCGAGATGAAGAAATATCCGCAACTGACGGAGATGACGGCCTATCGCCCGAACGAGAATTGGAGCGAGTTTTGGAACGGAGGACGCGAGTTCTGCTCGAAGAACGCCCCCCATGCCTATGGTGGTTATTACACGCAGCAGGATATTAGAGATATCGTTCGCTATGCGGCGGTTCGGCATATTACGGTAATCCCCGAGATCGACCTGCCCGGGCATAGTAACGAAGTCTTGCTGGCACTGCCGCAGTTGGCCTGCGAGGGGCATGACTATAGAACCAGCTTTGAGCTTTGTATAGGAAAAGAAGAAACCTTTCGGTTCTGCGAGAACGTGTTGAAGGAAATCATGGATTTGTTCCCTTCCGAGTATATCCATATCGGCGGAGATGAGGCCAACCGCGATCGCTGGAACGCTTGCCCGGATTGTAAGAAACGGATGGCAGACGAACATATTGCCGATGTGGCTGAATTGCAAAGCTATTTCACCCGTCGCATCGAGAAATTCGTCAACCGGCACGGGCGAAAGATTATCGGCTGGGATGAAATCCTGGACGGACCCGTGTCGAAGAGCGCGACGATCATGGCCTGGAGAGAGGAATCGGGCAGCATGACGAAAGCGACCGAGCAGGGACATCACGTCGTGATGACGCCGCGGGGCCATTGCTACATCGATTATTTGCAAACGGAGTCTTCCACTCAACCGAGGTATGCCGAAGGCTACCTGCCTCTGAGCGAAGCGTACGAATTCGAACCGGTTCCTGCCGGAACGAAAAACCCCGCGTTGGTCTGGGGCGTGCAGGGCAATTTGTGGACGGAATACATCGCGACGGACTCGTATGCCGAATATATGACTTATCCGAGGATGATGGCCCTTGCAGAAGTGGGATGGACGAAGCCGGAACATAAATCCTTTTCCGATTTCTATCGACGTATGCTGCATGCTCAGCAAGCGATGAAAGACAAAGGGTATAATTCGTATAATATAGATGACGACCTGCGAAAAAAGCAAACCGAAACATGGAAGGCGAAACATGTGATCCTGATAGGCATCGACGGCTGGGCTGCCGCCAGCATGGCGAAAGCCGACATGCCGACCGTCAAAAACATGATGCGGAACGGCAGCTACACCCTGAAGAAACGTTCCGTATTGCCCTCGGCATCGGCGATCAATTGGGCTTCGATGATGATGGGAGCCGGCACCGAAATGACCGGTTATACGAAGTGGAATACCCGGATTCCGGAAATACCCTCGTTCGTGGTCAATACGCATCATATATTTCCCACGATTTTCTCCGTGTTGAGAGAACAGTTCCCCTCGGCCAAAACAGCCGCCCTCTTCGATTGGGACGGCATTAAATACGTGATAGATACCTTGGCGATCGACGACGTGATGTGGAAAGATCAAGCCGGATACGGAAAAGAAAACGGAGAGGGATTCGGCGATCCCCTCGATTATGTGAAGATCGCGGAGAATTATATTAAAAAAGAAAGACCGACGTTCTTCTTTACGTATTTCGGAGGATTGGACGAGACCGGACACTTGCACGGATGGTATACCGATCGATATTATGCTTTCGAAACGAAGTTGGATCAATGCATAGCCAGGATCGTTCAGGCTACGAAAGATGCGGGGATTTATGAGGATACCGTCTTCATCCTTTCGTCCGATCATGGAGGTATCGATAAGGGGCACGGCGGCATCACGTTGGAGGAGATGGAGTCTCCGTTCATTGCTTTCGGTAAGAATGTCCGGCCGATGGGGGCATTCGACGAAACGATGATGCAATTCGACATCGCGGCGACCATCGCTTATATTTTCGGATTGGATACACCGCAAGCGTGGATCGGGCGGCCGATGAAACAACTGTTCCGGTGATCCGCACTTCCTTCGT
>NZ_HE997182.1:532840-944546 GCF_000312445.1 Phocaeicola abscessus CCUG 55929
TTCGTCCGCGCGGCGAGTCGTATCGCAGGCAGGCCGCCTTCTTCGTCCGCGCGGCGAGTCGTATCGCAGGCAGGCCGCCTTCTTCGTCCGCGCGGCGAGTCGTATCGCAGGCAGGTCGCCTTCTTCGTTCGCGCGGCGAGTCGTATCGCAGGCAGGTCGCCTTCTTCGTTCGCGCGGCGAGTCGTATCGCAGGCAGGTCGCCTTCTTCGTTCGCGCGGTGAGTCGTATCGCAGGCAAGCCGCCTTCTTCGTCCGCGCGGCGAATCGCATTACAGGCAGGTCGCCTGCTTCGTTCGTGTAACCGGTATGCCCGGCTGCGGCGTGGAGAAATACGAGTAGCCCAGGCCTACCCACAGGTAAAAAGATGTATTGAGAGAAAGAAGAGTTGTTTACCAATATAATTTAAATAGCATGAAGAAAGGACTGTTTTTATGTTGCTGTGCCATGTGCAGCCTGTTGTTGCAAGCTCAAAGGGGACGGAACATGTCTGTCGAGCAGTATGTGCCCGGAATTACTCCGGAAAGTTTCGGGTGCAAGGGCGACAGTATGGTCGACGATTCCGGGAAATGGTCGTTCCTGACGTTAGCCAATCAATCGTGGCCTCAGTTGTTGGAAGAGAAGCCCTTCCGATATGCCCCTCCCCGTACGATCAACTTGCAGATACAGCCGGTTCATTCGCCGAGTTGGGTCTATGTCAATCCGTCCATGGCGGTTTCCCGCCGTTATGTTCCGACAGACCTTACGAACGATGCGGAGAAAATAAAAGCGGCGCAGACACAGGACGACATGCTGTTGCAGTTCGCCTTCGACGACCCGGCCTATCTGCCCGATTTCAACTTGACGAAGCTGAGTCTGAAAGACAATCGCTACCCGGTAGCGTCTGCCGACTATTATGCCAACGACGTTTACTATCACATAACCTATGCGGTCGCTGCACTCGATGAGGAGCAGCATGCGCTGTGCGTGCATATCTCGGTGAAGAACGAAAGCGCTTCGGAGAAAGTCGCTCATGTCAGGGCCAAATTGGGATATTATCCGGAGAACGAGATCTTCGACTACCATTACATTCCCTTTTATTGGGACAATACCAAGTGGAGACCCTACGACAAGATCTCTTTGCGAGGCACGGATATTTATAAGGAGGATAAGCGAATAGGGCGGGTGATTCCCGAAGACATGCAGGTGGAGTGGGAAAGGTCGAAGACTTATGCCGATAAAGATTACGAAGAGGTGCTTTATCCTCAGGTGTGGTTCGGGTCGGGCTATGTCCTGCCTCCTTACCGGTTGAAGTCTATGCAGGATGTGATTCACGCGCATAAGTCCGTAAAGCCGAACGAAACGGCTAGTTTCTCGATAAAACTGTTGGTCGATGACGCGCAGGCCACGGAGCGGCATTTTGCCCGTTTGGCTTCTCTGTCGCCTGCCCGGCTTGAACAGGCCGCGTTGGATGCTTACGCGAAGGAACTTTCGGGCGATGTCGCTCAGCTCGATTTTAATAAGAATCATTGGCCGGACATCTTTTCCGTAATGCAGTTGAGTATTAAGCAAATGCTGATTAAATATCCGGGAAAGTCGTCGTATCAGCCGGCTCAGGGTGGTTCGTCGGAGCGTTTCTATGTATGGGTTTTCGAGGCCGTCCACATGTTGAGGGCGATGTTGCGTACCGGGCAGTTCGACGACGTGAAACGGGGGCTCGACTTTATCTTTTCTCTGCAGGATGCCGGTTGCCCTCCCGTCGGAAAGTTTACCACGACGGCAGGTGCCGTAGGAACTACCGGCCCCCGCTGGGCGAACACCACGGGGATGGCTTTGGTTTTGGCCTGCGAATATTATCTCTATTCCCGCGACGAAGCTTTTATCGAACAATTCCTGCCGAAGATTCTGAAAGCGGTCCGTTGGATCGAGGGAGAAGTCAAGGCGACGAGGAAGCTGAATGCGGACGGCTCGCGTCCCTCCACGTACGGCTTGATGCCTTGGGCGGTCGGATGCGATGCGGATACGGGTTATTGCCTTTCCGATACGGACGTTTTTACTTTTTGGGGATTCGCTAAAGCGGTCGACTTCTTGGAATACATCGGTCATCCGGAGGCGGCAACGTTGCGGAATCAATTGGAAATGTATCGTCGAGATCTCTTGGCAGCCATAGACCTGTTGAAGCGCCCGGACGGTTATATCGGAAGAATCGTTCAGGAAGAGGGAGTGAAGCAGGACATCCAGCCCAAGTTTGAGATCACGGACAGCATGACGCCTATTGCGCTGGTAGGCATTATGGACCCCCGCGCGGACACTTTTCGAAAGTTCATGGATTTTTTCGAAAATCATTATACGGACGGCGAGTTTATGGGGGGGCTCGATCGGGAAATCATGTACACCAATCAATGCGAGCATTATTGGCAGCAAGTGTATTTGAAACTGGGAGAGTGGAAGAAGGCCTTTATCCTCGTCCAAACTTGTTTGAGATACGGCATGTCGCAGGATACTTATCAGACGGCGGAGCGATTCTCGAAGAGGAATCCGGCGTTTGCTCCCTGGCAGCCCAACGGAAGCGCGAACGGAAGAATCATAGACATGATGCTAAACTCGTTCTATTACGAGAACAGTGCTGACTTTATCACCCTGTTGGGCGCGATGCCTTTCGAATGGCTGATTGAAACCGGGCACTCTTCCGTAAGGAACCTGTACACCTTGACGGGGAAAGTAACGATGAATGTGGATCGGATAACCGATGACGCGTGTGCGGTAAAACTTGTTTCTGACGGATACTTGCCCGCGCATATCCGGATTCCTGCCCATTTGAATGCGAAGAGCGAATCCGACGGCGTGAAGCAAATGACGGCCGAGACGTTCGTACTCAGCGGAAAGATGAAAGAAGTAAGCTTTGTCGTCAGGAAGTGATCATCCTTCCGTTTCGGCGTAGATCAGCAGCGAGAAGTCGTCTTCGCAGAACTTCTCGTGGGCTACTTCTCGCAATTCTTCGGCCGTAAGCGCGTGGATTCGGGCATATATCGCCTCGGGTTCGTCGTAACGGTTGTAATGCAGGAAGATTTTTCCCATTTCCAAGGCGTTGTTCTCGAAATGGTCGCTGGCTACGCCTAACTGACCGATAAGCTGTTTTTTCGCCGCACTCAATTGGGCAGGGGTCAGCAGATTTTCTCGCAGCAACCTCAATTCTTTCTGCGTAAGTTCGATGCATAGCTGCACATCTTTCGGATCGCAGCCGAAGTAAATGCTGAAGACGCCGGTATCCGTATAAGACGAGACGTTCGATTCGACGGTATAGACCAATCCGCGGCGTTCGCGGAGGGATACGTTCAGGCGACTGTTCATCCCCGGCCCTCCCAAGATGTTGTTCAGCAGGTATAACGCGCTTTGCTTCCGGCTCCTTGCTTCATAACCGCGACATCCGATCATGACGTGGGCCTGACGGGTGTTTTTCTGCAGGATGAGTTGCTGAGGCTGGTAACGGGGAATGGCCGTCCGTCGATAGGTAAAGTTCGCTTTCTCCAGTTCGGCCGTCAACTTTTCCATCGTATGAACGATACGTTTGAAATCGTGATTCCCTTGCACGAAAAAGACCGTGTTTCCCGGAAGGTAAAACCGGTTCGTGAATGCCAGTGCATCGGTTGTGCGGAAGTTTCGCAATACTTCGGGTTTCCCCAGAATGTTTCGTCCCAACGGATGATTTTTGAATAGCATGCTCTCGATATCGTCATAAATCAGTTCGGCGGGATTGTCCTCATAACTTTGTATTTCGTCGATGATCACCTCCACTTCCTTGTCGATCTCCGCTTGTGGGAAAGTGCTGTGGAAGACGATATCGGAGAGCAGCTCCGCAGCTCGGGAGAAATGCGCTTTCAGGCAATCGATATAGACGATCGTTTCTTCCTTTCCCGTAAAAGCATCCAAGTTCCCTCCTACGTTTTCCATGCGGTTCAGGATATGCCATGCGCGGCGTCTTTTCGTTCCCTTAAAGATATTGTGTTCTACGAAGTGAGCCATCCCTTGTTGTTCCGCACGCTCGTCGCGAGTTCCGGCGTTGATGGCAAAACCGCAGTAAGTGACGGGGGATGTGGTCGGAACGTGGATGATACGGAGGCCGTTCGGCAAGGTATATGTTTGAAAAGCCATTTTTCTAATCGTTCTGATTCAACCGACAAAAATACAACAAAAGTTATTGCCTTTGACGAAAAATACGGATATTTGCTCTATATTTGTAGGGTAAAGCGAAACGGAATATGGAACGTATTGGTCTGTTTTGTTCGGCTTCCGAGAATGTTGATGCGGTATTTTTTCAATATGCCAGTGCCTTCGGACAATGGATGGGCGAACACAAGAAAACATTAATTTACGGCGGCGCCAATGTCGGATTGATGGATTGTATCTCACGGACGGCTAAGCAGTATGGCGCTCGGGTAATAGGCGTGATTCCCTCTCGTATGTTGGAATTGAAGAGAGCGAGCGCCATCCTCGACGAAATGATTCCCTGCAGAACGCTGAGCGACAGAAAGGACACGATGCTCCAACGCTCGGAGGTGCTGGTCGCTTTTCCCGGAGGAGTGGGAACTTTGGACGAGATCTTTCACGTCATGGCTGCGGCTTCCCTGGATTATCATCATAAGAAAATGATATTTTATAATGTGAACGGCTTTTGGCAAGGTATGATCGATTTTCTGGCCGGACTGGAGGTGCAACGTTTCGCTCATCGCCCATTAAAGAATTATTTTACCGTTGCCGACAGTCCGGACGAATTAACCGAACTTTTAATTTAAAAACCGATGGAACCGATTATTGCATCTATTCACGAATTGTTGGAAAAAGAATCAAAGGCCGTATTGAACATTCCGATAGCAGACGACTATGAAAAGGCTGTCGACCTGATTGTCGAACAGGTTCATAAGAAAAAAGGAAAATTGGTGACGACGGGAATGGGAAAGGCCGGACAAATAGCCATGAACATCGCCACGACATTCTGTTCGACAGGAATCCCCGCCGTTTTCCTCCATCCCAGCGAAGCACAGCATGGAGATCTGGGCATCTTGCAGGAAAATGACGTCATGCTGCTGATTTCCAACTCGGGAAAGACGAGAGAAATCCTCGAATTGACACAGTTGGCCCACGTATTGAATCCCCACCTGAAATATATCGTCATTACCGGCAATTTGGACAGCCCTCTGGCCAAAGAGTCGGATGTATGTCTTTATACCGGTCATCCCGCCGAGGTTTGCGCTTTGGGCATGACACCTACCACTTCGACGACCGTGATGACGGTCATCGGCGATATTCTTGTCGTAGAAACCATGAAACGTACGAACTTCACGATCGAAGATTACAGTAAACGTCACCATGGAGGGTATTTGGGCAAGAAAGCGAGAGCCTTGACGAATGAAAAATAAAGTATGGAAGGAAAGTTCAACATACATGAGCAACAGCTCTCGAATAACGAGCGCGATTTTGAGAACGCCTTGCGACCTCTGAACTTTGCCGACTTCAGCGGTCAGGACAAGGTGGTGGATAATCTGCGCATTTTCGTAAAGGCTGCACGCTTGAGGGCGGAAGCGCTCGACCACGTGTTGCTTCACGGCCCGCCCGGTTTGGGGAAAACCACGTTGAGCCAGATCATCGCCAACGAGTTGGGGGTGGGACTGAAGGTTACCTCGGGGCCGGTACTCGATAAACCCGGCGATTTGGCAGGTGTGCTCACCAGCCTGGAAGCCAACGACGTGCTTTTTATCGACGAGATGCATCGATTGAGTCCCGTGGTGGAGGAATATCTGTATTCCGCCATGGAGGATTATCGCATCGACATTATGATCGATAAAGGCCCTTCGGCGCGAAGCATCCAGTTGGAGCTGAGCCCTTTTACATTAGTCGGCGCCACTACGCGGAGCGGCTTATTGACCGCTCCTTTAAGAGCTCGCTTCGGCATCAATCTCCATTTGGAGTATTATGACGACGAGGTGTTGAAGAAGATTATTCTCCGCTCGGCGAAAATTTTAGCGATCCCCTGCGAGGAGAGTGCGGCGGCCGAGATCGCCTCCCGGAGTCGTGGGACGCCGCGAGTGGCGAATGCATTGCTTCGACGCGTGCGCGACTTTGCGCAAGTGAAAGGTTCCGGCAAGATCGATATGAACATAGCGCGTTTCGCCCTGGAAGCTTTGAATATCGATCGGTACGGGCTCGATGAAATCGACAATAAGATTTTACTCACGATCATCGATAAATTCGGCGGCGGACCGGTGGGTTTGACGACCATTGCGACCGCTTTAAGCGAAGATGCGGGAACGATCGAGGAAGTGTATGAACCCTTTCTGATCAAGGAAGGATTCTTGAAACGCACTCCGAGAGGCCGTGAAGTAACGGAGTTGGCATATACGCATTTAGGACGAAACAGGTTTTATCAGCGCGAAAGGACGTTGTTTGACGAGTAGAAGATGGCCGGGCTAAAATCGTTGGCGAAAGATACCGCTATTTACGGCTTGAGCAGTATTGTCGGCAGATTTCTGAATTATTTATTAGTCCCTATTTATGCGGCGGCGATGACTGCCGCATCGGGAGGTTACGGCATCGTCACCGAGATTTATGCATGGACGGCCTTGTGGCTGGTCCTGCTGACGTATGGCATGGAGACTACTTTCTTCCGGTTCGTAAATAAGGAGACGGAAAATCCGAAAACGGTATACTCGACCGTCCTGAAAATGGTCGGATGCACTTCGTTGCTCTTTGTCTTCGGGAGCATGGCCTTTTTGAAACCCATTTCTGCCGCAATGGGATATGCGGATCACCCTTGGTACGTCGGCATGATGATCTTCGTCGTCGCCCAGGACGCTTTCCAGTGCATTCCGTTCGCTTACTTGAGATACCGGCGCCGGGCATTGCATTTTGCTGCCTTAAAATTATTGTTTATCGTAATGAACATTGCGTTCAACCTCGTTTACTTCGTGTTTATGAAGGGAGGCGATGTATTCTATGCTTTTCTGTTCAATTTGATTTGTACGACGATCGTCGGACTTTTATTGATTCCGCAGCTGAAATTCGAACGGGGTTTTGACCGAGAACTTGTCAAGCGGATGTTGATGTACAGCTATCCCATCCTGATTTTGGGCATTGCCGGCATATTGAATCAGGTAGCGGACAAGATCATCTTCCGGCATGTCTATGCCGATGAAGCGGGAGCGAAAACTCAACTCGCCATTTACGGGGCCTGCAGCAAGATCGCCATGATTATGGCCATGCTGACGCAGGCGTTTCGCTATGCATACGAACCGTTCGTGTTCGGAAAAAGTAGGGACGAGGACAGCAAGGAGACCTACGCCAAGGGAATGAAGTATTTTATCATCTTCACGCTGTTAGCTTTCCTGGCGGTCATGTTTTATATAGACTTGTTGAAGTACATCTTGCAGCCCGACTATTGGGAAGGGCTCAAAGTTGTTCCCGTCGTGATGATGGCCGAAATCTTTATGGGAGTTTATTTCAACCTGTCGTTTTGGTATAAGCTGATAGACGAAACCAAGTGGGGAGCTTATTTCTCCTTTGCCGGATGTGCGGTTTTGATAGCTGTCAATGTGATCTTTGTTCCCGTTTACGGATATATGGCTTGCGCTTGGGCCGGTTTTGCCGGTTACGCGGTAGCCATGTTGCTGTCTTACGCGGTAGGGCAAAAGAAATACCCCGTCCGTTATGATTTGAAAGGTATATTCGTCTACGTTTCGATCGCGATGATCTTGTACCTCGTTGCCGAGTATTTGCCGTTCGAGGATATGCTCTCGACGCTGGCCGTACGTACCTTGTTGTTGTTTGTTTTTATAGCCTATATCGTTAAAAAGGATTTGCCTTTGAGGGAGATCCCTTTCGTCAACCGTTTGATCAGAAAATAATTAAATCGATATAATAAAAATGAAGAAGTTGCTTTTTATACTCTTGTTTTCACCGCTCGTCGCTTCAGCGCATGAGGGGATGTGGTTACCAGGTTTCATGACTGCCGAGACGCGACAATGGATGAAGGATTTGGGCTTGGAAATGACGCCCGAACAGTTGTATAATCCGAACGGAAAAAGTCTTTGCCATGCGATTGTCAGCTTGGGTGGAGGGTTTTGCTCGGGCGTAGTCGTTTCGCCTGACGGCCTGGTTTTCACCAATCACCACTGCGGTTACGAGATGATTCAGCAACACAGTTCCGTCGAACACGATTATTTGCGGAACGGGTTTGTCGCCCGATCGTATGGGGAAGAGTTGCCGAATCCGGACTTGTTCGTCAGTTTCCTGATCAGGACGGAAGATGTGACCAACCGAGTGTTGGGAGTCATCCCCCGGGGAGTCGACGAGTCGCGGCGCAACGTTCTGATCGATTCTATTTCGAATATGATCGTGGAGGAAGCGATTGAGAACGACACGTTGCTCCGGGCCGACGTCCGTCCGTTCTATGGCGGGAGCGAATTCTACCTGTCGGTTTATAAGGATTACAACGATGTCCGGCTGGTATTTGCGCCTCCTTCGTCGGTCGGTAAGTTCGGCGGCGATACGGACAACTGGATGTGGCCTCGCCACACGTGCGACTTCTCCGTGTTCCGGATTTATGCGAACGAAGAGAACGAACCGGCTGCTTATGCTCCGGACAATGTCCCCTATCATCCGATTTATTACGCTCCTGTCTCGCTGAAAGGGTACGACGAAGGCTCCTTCTGCATGACGATAGGGTATCCCGGATCGACCAGCCGCTATTTGTCTTCGTACGGAGTAGAAGAGCGGATGAACGTCAATAACGAAGCGTTGATCGATGTCCGCACGGTCAAACTCGACATTCTGAAAAAAGCGATGGACGGGAACGATACGCTGCGTATCAAGTATGCTTCCAAATTCGCTTCGAGTTCCAATTATTGGAAAAACAGCATCGGCATGAACAAAGCCATCAAGGATTTGAATGTGATCGAGAAAAAACGGATCTTGGAAGAGCGGATTCGTACGTGGGTCGGTAAGAAGTCCGAACGACGCGCCGAATACGAACCGATCTTTGCGGAGCTGAAGCACAGGTATGCCGAGCGGAAAGATTTGCAGCGGACGCTGGTCTATTTCCGCGAGACGTTTCTGGACGGACCGGAATTGGTTCAGGCCGCGCTAACCTTATCGATGTTCGTCGACGAGGAATCTACCGATGAGGAAAAGGCAAGGTTCAAACGCAGAATGGAGGAGTTTTACAAGGATTATGACGCGGTTACGGACAAAAAACTGTGTGTCGCCATGCTCGATATGTATCGGGAACATGCGGATACCGCCTACCTGTTGCCGCTTTACAAGGATATCGACGGGAGATTCGACGGCAGCACCCAGGCGTTCGTGGACGAGCTGTACCGGACGACGGAGATGGACACGCCCCGCGGTATGGAACGTATCTTCGGCGGTGATACGACCTACGTAGACCCGGCGGTGGAGATTGCCATAAATGTGCTTGCCGAGTATATGGCGCTCAAGGCTCGGATGGGCGAGAGCAGCGAGGTTATCCATAGGGACGAACGATTGCTGACCGCCGCGCTGCGGGCGATGGAATCGGAAGCGACTTTTTATCCGGATGCGAACTCTACCATGCGGATGAGCTTCGGACTGGTGAACGGATACGACCCGAAAGACGGCGTGCATCATCGTTATTATACCACGACGAAGGGAATATTCGAAAAACAGCAGGGGGCCGGCGAGAACCCGGATTACGAGGTCTTGGATTCCGTACTCGAGACGTTGAAAAAGGGAGCCTTCGGCCGGTATGGCGCGAAAGGCGACATGAACGTCTGCTTCATCTCCGACAACGATATTACCGGCGGTAATTCCGGCAGCGGAATGTTTAACGGAAAGGGCGAATTGATCGGACTGGCTTTCGACGGGAATTGGGAAGCGATGAGCGGTGACCTCGTCTTCGAACCGAACTTGCAGCGGTGCATCGGTGTCGATATCCGTTACGTGCTTTATATGATCGACAAATACGGCAAGGCTTCCCGGCTGATCAAAGAGTTGAAACTGGTGGACTGATACGGCTTCCTCTCCCCTCGTTTTTTCGTATCGAATGTGGGAGGCGCCCTCGCCGAGTGGCTCTGCAGCGCCTAAAACGGATTTTAACTCCCGCCGAGTGGCTCGACAGCGCCTAAAACGGATTTTAGCTTCCGCCGAGTGGCTCGGTAGCATCTAAACCGAAGTTTATTTCGCAGCGATTCGCGCTCTTCTCATTTCCTCTTTTTCCGCTTACCTTCGTCTCGAACGAAGAATTGCTTCCAATCGTCTTTCTTTCTCGGTGCTTGGATGGGGTAGTCTTTTTCCTTTCGTCCGGCTCTGTCCTTTCGGTGTGGTTTCGGACGTTCTTCCTTTCGACGTGCTTCTCTGTCCGGATGGCGTTTCTTTCCCGCCTTATCGCTGTTGCCTTTATTTTCGTCGGCCGCTTCGACGTTGATTATTCTCCCTTTCATCCGAATACCGTTCAGCGCTTGGATCACTTCGTCCGCTTGCGGTTCGATCACTTCGAAGAACGAGAAGTTCTGCATCAAGTCGATGCGTCCCACTTCGATATGTTTTCCTTTCGTGTGACGGTTGATCAAATCGATCAGCTTGGTGGGGGCTATTCTGTCTTTTCTGCCCAGCGTGATGAAGATGCGAGTATAGCCTCTTTCGGCCGACCGTCCCCGTCGCTCACGGTTTGCTCCTCTTTCCTTACGGTCGTTCGCTTTCCTGCTGTCGGCCGACAGCGTTTCTACGTCTTCGGCGTTGCTGTAGTATTCCAGAAAGCGGTTGAATTCCAGCGAAACCATCCGTTTGATGAGGTCTTCCTTCGATAGCCATTCCCATTTGCGGTAGATGTTCGGCAAGAAGTCTTCGATCTCTTCTTCGTTGACCTTTACTTTTTCTACGTCGTCGATGACCTTGAGCAATTGCTGTTCGCAGATCTCTTTGCCGGTAGGCAGATTCCCTATCGTGAATTTTTTCTGCATGGTGCGTTCGATATTGCGCAGCTTGCCCTTCTCTTTCATGTTGATGATGGCGATGGATATGCCAGTTTTTCCAGCGCGTCCCGTCCTTCCGCTTCGGTGCGTGTAGACCTCGTTGTCGTCGGGAAATCCGTAGTTGATGATGTGCGTCAGGTCGCTGACGTCCAGGCCGCGTGCGGCCACGTCCGTAGCGACTAACAGCTGGAGATGGCGCTGGCGGAACTTCTGCATGACGAAGTCTCGCTGCGCCTGACTCAGTTCTCCGTGCAGCGAATCCGCGTCGTAACCGTCTTGAATCAGCTTGTCGGCGATCTCCTGCGTCTCTATGCGGGTTCGGCAGAAGATGATGCCGTAAATTTGGGGGTAATAGTCCACTAAGCGTTTCAGTGCCGCATACTTGTCTTTCGCATGCACGATGTATGCCATATGGTTGACGTTGTTGCTTCCTTCGTTCTTGGTACCGATGGTGATTTCTTTAGCCTCGTGTAGGTATTGCTTGGCGATGCGGGCGATTTCGTTGCTCATAGTGGCGGAGAACATGAGCGTGTTCCGTTCTTGAGGAACCTGCTCGAGGATGGCGTTCAGATCTTCCGAGAATCCCATGTTCAACATCTCGTCGGCTTCGTCCATGACTACGTTTTTAATCGCGTCGAGCTTGGCGACTCTTCGTTCAATCAAGTCGAGCAAACGCCCGGGTGTAGCCACGATGATGTGGACGCCGCTCTTTAGCATGCGGATTTGGCTTTCGATGGACGAACCTCCGTATACGGGAAGCACTTTCAGTGCTTTGATATACTTCGAATAATCGGTCAGATCGCCGGCGATTTGCAGGCAAAGTTCTCTTGTGGGACAAAGGATCAACGACTGCGGAATCTTCTCCTCTACGATCGTCCGCTGAATAAGAGGCAATCCGTATGCCGCCGTTTTCCCGGTTCCCGTTTGAGCCAGAGCCACCACATCGTTCCCCTCGCCTAATAAATACGGAATCACTTCTGCCTGTACGGGCATGGGATGCACGTATCCCATCTCTTCGATCGCTTTCCGTATCTCAGGAGAAACGCCTAATTCTTCAAATGTTTTCATTCTCTGTTTTTCTTTTATTTGGCACTATTGCCGCCTATCCTTAGGAAAAGGCGTGCAAAGATAGTGATTGTCATTCGATTATAGCATATCCGCACTTCCCCAAGCGTTTCTATTTAATGGTTATTAACGTTTGAGTCTCCTTTCTACAGCATATCCGCTTTTCTGCTGTTCGGTGCGGATTTATTTCACGGGGCAAATGGTGAATCCCCACTGATAACGCTTGTTCGGTTCGAGCTTCGCCCAGGGTTCCGGCTCCGAGCCCCAGCTGTCGTATCCACCGACGCCCTGTTGCTGCATGTCGATGCATACCTCGACGAAGTCGCGCGGAGCGATGTCGTTGGTGTGCGTCTGGCGGCGAAGCACATCCTTGGCTTTCGCCTCGTCGCGGTCAGCCACTTCCTGAGCCGACATGTTGCTCCATTGTCGCGGGCGGGTGGTCGTCTCTTCCGAATCGAAGTCCTCGACGCTGTTACGCAAAGCATTGAACTCGAGTACCGTATCGGCGACGAACTTCAGTCCTTTCCCCTTGCCGGCGATTATAACCCAGCGGGTATCCGTGCGATGCCCGTTTTCTTGCGGGCGGACGTACGGGTGATACATCGCTTCCGCCGTCGTTTGGTATAGGTCGACCGAACTGCCGGCCTTCCGATCGATATAGTTTTCCTCCGGTCCTCGACCGAAGTACTCCACCCGATTCATTTCGGCCGGAACACGGAGGCGAAGTCCGATTCTCGGTACTTCCGCTTTTATGTCGGCGGGAGTGAAGTTGCAATCCACATGAACATTTCCATTCTTTCCGAAAGTATAGGCGACAGTATAGGTATTCCCTGCCGGTAATTTGTAGAGAATCTTCAACGCGTTGTCATTCAACTCGACGGAAACGACGTCGAAGTGCTTGCTCGCCTCTTTCCAGACATGGGTGCGTTTCGGTTCTCCGTTGCCGTAGTCGTTGTCGGTCGGCGCTCGCCAGAAGTTGGGTTGTAAGCCGAATCCGTCTTGGAGGTATTCCGTACGTCCCACTTTATAAGAGGTCACCATGCCGCTCTTCCTGTTGAAAACGAAAGTCAGGTTATTTCCTGTTAACGTGATGTGATCGCCGTTTTCGCTCACTTTCATCGGATGGCCTGTGACGAAACGGTCTTTTATCGGATCGACAGGCAGACGAAATTGGTCGTTGGCGAGATTGGTCCCCGCAGGGATTAAAGGAGTGGCTACCTTATTCGTTACGGCAAAGTTAACGAAGTATTCGACATTCTTTTTCGCTTTCAAGTTTTTCACGTCGATGGTGATGTCTTTCGAGGCCTGCGGCTCTACATCCAGGTTCAACTTACGAGTGCTAATCACTTTTCCGTTCTCTTTGACCGTACAGGTAATTTCGTAGTCTTTGAGGTTGGAGAAATAGAACCGGTTTGTAATGCGGAATATGCCTTCGCAGGCGTCGATCAGGTCGAAGCCTACGTTCTGATAAGCATATTTCACTTCTTTCATAGCAGGGTGCGGGCTGCGATCGGGGCCTACGATCCCGTTGATGAGGAAATTAGCATCGCTCGGCGCATCGACACCGAAGTCGCCGCCGTAAGCGTAAAATTCTTTTCCTTTTTCATCTTTTTGCAGCAGGCCCTGATCGACCCAATCCCAGATATAACCTCCCTGCAAGTTCGGATATTTGTAGATCGCTTTCCATTGCGCCCACAGTCCGCCGGTGGAGTTTCCCATGGCGTGTGCGTATTCCGAGGGGATCACCGGGCGGTCGCTGCCTTTTCTGCCCATCTGCTCGAACCACTCGGCTTCGGGGTATTGCGGAACATACATATCGGTGTTCCATTCCCATTGGGCGCGCTCATAGCAGACGGGACGGTTCATCGCGCCTTTTTCCTGAGCTTTCAGCCAATTGTAAGTCATATAGAAATTATATCCGTTGCCCGCTTCGTTTCCTAAAGAGAGGATGGTCACGCAGGGATAGTTCTTGTTCCGTTCGTACATGTTTACCGTACGATCCATGTGTTTGGCAAGCCATTCGGGGTTGTTTCCCAACGAGCGTCCCTTATTCAAGCTGTATCCCATTCCGTGACTTTCGATGTTCGCTTCATCGTAGACGTATATTCCGAATTCGTCGCAAAGCTCGTAAAAACGGTGGCTTTGCGGATAGTGGCAGAGCCTGACCGTATTGATATTATGTCGCTTCATCAGTGTAAAGTCTTTGCGCATCAGTTCTTCCGTTACGTAATGACCTGTTTCCGGATTATGCTCGTGGATGTTCACTCCTTTCATCTTGACTGGTTGACCATTGATAAAAAAACAGTGATACGGTTCCCCGTTTTCCGCTTTCCGATCAATAGCTTTGATCTCGAATTTGCGGAAGCCTACGTGGAATGGAACGACTTCGATTGGCTGTCCTCCTTCCTTTACAGCAATGAGTAATTGATACAGGTGAGGGTGTTCGGAGGTCCAGGTTTTGACGGCAGGCAGACCGGCGTCGAATGTCGCGGCTTTCCGGGTCATTCCGTGGGCGGCATTAACCTGTCGTTCGCCGGAGGCGACGGTTTTCCCCTGCTCGTCGAGCAGTTCGTAGGAGAGGCTGATAGACGAATGATCCGCATCTTGATTGTTGATATCGATGGCTAAATTGAAAAGCCCATTTTGGTAAGAATCGTCCAAGGTAGAAATGACTTTGAAATCTTGTATGGCGACTTTCGGTTGAGAAAACAGATAGACATCCCGTTCAATGCCGCTCATCCGCCAGAAATCTTGACATTCCAAATAAGAACCGGTACTGTAGCGATAACATTTGATAACGAGGTAATTCTTTCCTGCCTGCAAATAATCGTTGATCAGATACTCGGCGGGATCTTTCGCATCTTCGTTATATCCCACTTCTTTACCGTTCAGATACACGTACACACCGGATTTCGCCCCTTCGAGATGCAGGTAGATGTTGCGTCCCGCCCAATTTGTCGGAACTTCGAATTCACGTTGATATACCCCGACAGGATTGGCTTCGGGCAAGTACGGCGGTTGCGGATTCCTGGGTTGGAAATCGTAAGGTTGATTGACGTAGATAGCCACACCGTAGCCTTGCATCTCCCAATTTCCCGGAACTTTTATCGTTTTCCAGTTGATGGCGGCCCCGGGCTTTTCGATATTCGCAGGCAGATCTTTATAGGCATCGACATAATAGAAATTCCACGTCCCGTTGAGTAGTTCGTAATATGGGCTGGCTTCATAATCGCCTTTTAATGCGGTGGCTCGATCCGGATACGACATAAATGCGGAACGTGCGGGTACTTTTTGGACAGAAGTCACTGAGATGTCTTGCCAATAGGGAATGTTTTCGGAGAATGCAGCACTTACAGATGAAAAACAACAGAGGACAAAAAGCGACTTGTGCATAAAATGATTCATACTTATTTTCATAACTGGTTTTAGTTTGACTGAATACGACAACAAAAAACATCGCGGTAATGCCAAACAGCTTCACCCCGATCGACATTCGGGCTTAATCACGTCGGTGCAAGCTTCTTGCATCCTCCGTCTCAGTGCCCTGTGTTGAACATTGCTTACATACCCAAAACGGCTGCGCCAAAACTTTCATTTTGACACAGCCGCTTGAAGGTCTTTAGAAGTCAGCTTATTTAACAGCCTTAGCTAATTCTGCACCAGCTTTAAATTTCGCAACTTTTTTGGCTGCAATCTTGATCGGCTTCTTCGTAGAAGGATTGATACCCGTTCTGGCTGCTCTCTTGCTAACAGCGAAAGTGCCGAAACCAACTAATGTTACTTTATCGCCGGCTTTAAGCGCTTTTGTAACCACTGCGACGATAGCGTCCACAGATTTCTTTGCATCGGCTTTGGTCAAGCCGGCCTCAGCTGCGATTGCACTGATAAGTTCTGCTTTGTTCATAGTGAAAACGATTGATTAATAATTAATATTCTGAGATTTACTTTAAATTCTGCGACAAATATAAACTTTCAAATTCACAAAACAAATTCTTAGAGAAAAAAAGATGGCTTAAATACCAAAAAAATCTAATAGGAAGCCTTTTTTCTGCTTTTTAACAGAATAAAATGATATATTTGCACCCGACGTCGAATGACCTAACATCTTTTGCGTGATGAATAATTTACCTCCAGTAACTAAAAATCTGCTGATCGTTAACGTACTCTGCTTTCTCGGAATGATCGTTTTGAGGAAGTACGGTATCGATTTGACCGAATATGTCGGATTGCACTTTTTCATGGCTTCGCATTTCAATCCGGTTCAGATTGTCACGTATATGTTCATGCATGCTAATTTTGAACACATACTTTTCAATATGTTCGCGCTTTGGATGTTTGGGAGAACGCTCGAGGCCGTATGGGGGCAGAAGCGTTTTCTGCTTTACTATATACTTTGCGGAGTAGGGGCGGCTTTGATTCAGGAGTTGGTGCAATATATGGAATACGCATTCGTCTTGTCTAATTATCAGGCTGTCGCCGTAGGTTCCACCCATATTCCTATGGGGGAATACTTGAATATGATGAACACTATCGGAGCTTCAGGCGCTATTTATGGTATTTTAATGGGGTTCGGAATGCTGTTTCCAAACGCCGAATTGTTCATTATCCCCATCCCTTTTCCTGTCAAGGCAAAATATTTCGTTTTCGGCTATATCGTGTTGGAATTGTTCCTCGGTATTTTTATGACCAGCGACGGAGTTGCGCATTTTGCTCATTTGGGAGGAATGATTTTCGGTTTTATATTAATAAGGTATTGGAGAAAAAAAGGTCAGATTGGGCGATATAATTTCTGATATACGGAATCGGTATAAGCGTGCAGACATCCATCTGAGGTTTATTTATGTGAATACGGGCGTCTTTTTCATGACAGCCCTTGTTGGGATATTGTTGCTGCTTTTCAATCGGAGTAGTGAGTCCATTTTTCGCTGGTTAGATCTGCCCTCTTCCGTATCGCAATTCTGCCATCAGCCGTGGTCGTTGATCACCTATATGTTTATGCACGCCGACTTGATACATCTACTGTTCAATATGCTGTGGTTGTATTTTTTCGGGCGTTTGTTTCTAATTTTCTTTTCCGCAAGACATTTGCGTGGATTATATTTTTTAGGAGGTATTTGCGGCGGACTCCTTTACATCTTGGCGTATAATGTCTTTCCTTATTTTACCGATTTTGTCAACAGTTCTTATCTCTTGGGCGCTTCGGCTTCCGTTTTGGCTATTTCTATAGCCGTTGCCGTCAAAGCGCCGGAATATAAGATAAATTTCCTGTTTGTGGGTGCTGTTCGATTGAAATATGTGGCTTCGGTAATGATTGTGACCGATTTGCTGATGATCACTTCGGGAAATGCCGGCGGACATATTTCTCATTTGGGAGGAGCTTTGGGGGGATGGCTCTTTGCTTCTTCCTTGACGAAAGGTCATGATGTGACGTCGTGGATTAATAAAGCGATTGATTTTTGTATTGGGAATAGGACTCTTTTTTACAGGCGCCGAAAATCCAAGATGAAAACTTATTACGGAAAACATCGGCAGGATTACGAGTATAATATCCGTAAAAAAGAGCAAAGCGATGAAATAGACCGGATCTTGGACAAATTAAAACAGTCCGGGTATGATCACTTGACGACGGAAGAAAAGAAACGCCTGTTTGATGCTGGTAAAAAATGAAATGCAATAAGGCTGATTATCTGAATGCCAGATAAGAAAGATAATTACCGACCTTTTTCTCCCCCTCAAAATTAAATATTTGCGTTTTATACCTTTTGAATGTGAAAAAAAAACTATATTTGCAACCTTGATAACGAGAACAAATTAAAAATTAAAATAATAAATTTCTAAAGTAACATGCAAAATAAAGGACTTGTAAAGTTTTTAGCTATAGCTTTGACCTTGGTTTGTCTCTTTTATCTGTCGTTTTCATTCGTGACCCGTTATCACATGAATAAAGCGGCTCAGGATCCTCAAGGTGAACAGCATTATTTGGACTCAATGCAGAGCAAGAAAGTCTATCTGGGCTATACGCTGAAAAAATGTCGGGAGATGGAAATCGGTCTGGGCTTGGATTTGAAAGGCGGTATGAACGTTATTCTTGAAGTCTCGGTGCCAGATGTGGTGAAGGCTTTAGCCGATCATAAATCGGATGAGGCTTTCAATCGGGCAGTGAGCACTGCATCCAAGCAATCCATTACCAGCCAAGACGATTTCATCACCTTGTTCATCCGCGAATATAAACGATTGGCCCCGAATGCTAAGCTGGCCGAGCTGTTTGCTACGCAGCAGTTAAAGGATAAAGTCAATACACGTAGTACGGATGCGGAAGTGGAAAAGGTTTTGCGCGAAGAAGTAAAGTCGGCTATCGACAATTCTTTCAACGTATTGCGTACCCGTATCGATCGATTCGGCGTCGTGCAGCCTAATATTCAGAATCTGGAAGGGAGCATGGGGCGTATCATGGTGGAATTGCCCGGTATCAAAGAACCGGAACGGGTGAGGAAATTGTTGCAAGGTTCTGCCAATCTGGAATTCTGGGAAACCTATTACCCCAGCGAAGTATATCCTTATTTGACCGCCCTCGACAGTCGTTTGCACGACGTACTTGCGAACGGAAGCGCTGCAGGAACCGATTCGACCGCTGTGGAAGAGGCTGCGGCTCCTGCATCGACGGACAGTTTATCGAACATATTGAGAGGCCAGTCTGCCACGGATAAGGAAACGTTGGAGCAAATGAAAAAAGAACATCCCTTGACGGCGATTCTGCAATTGAATAACCAGCAGGGAGGCGCTATTGCCGCTTATGCCGATTACAAAGATACGGCGACGATCAACGGTTATCTTCACTCCAAAGAAGCTCAGGCCATCCTGCCCAAGGATCTCAGTCTGAAGTGGGGGGTTAGTGCTGCCGACTGGGATAAGAGCGAGCGAATTTTCGAACTCTACGCCATCAAAGTGACGGAGCGTAACGGACGTGCTCCGATGGAGGGCGATGTGATTACCGATGCGCACGATGCTTACGACCAACATAGTCGTCCTTCCGTGAGTATGACGATGAACAATGACGGTTCTCGCCGTTGGGCGCAGCTGACGAAGAATAATATCAACCGTTCCATCGCCATCGTTTTGGACGGTTACGTATACAGTGCTCCGAATGTAATGAATGAGATTAACGGCGGGAGTTCAGAAATTACCGGCAGTTTTACCGTCGAACAGACGAAAGACTTGGCGAACGTTCTGAAGTCGGGCAAAATGCCGGCTCCTGCGCGCATTGTTCAGGAGGATATCGTCGGGCCGTCTTTAGGACAGGAATCCATCAACCAAGGTATCATGTCGTTTGTGGTGGCTCTGATCTTGCTGATGATTTACATGTGCGCGATGTATGGAATCATTCCGGGCATGGTGGCTAACGGCGCTTTGCTCTTCAACTTCTTCTTTACTTTAGGCATCCTGACTTCTTTCCAAGCGGCCTTGACGATGTCGGGTATCGCCGGTATGGTGTTGTCGTTGGGAATGGCTGTCGATGCGAACGTACTGATCTACGAACGCACGAAAGAGGAGATGCGAGCGGGTAAGAGCGTGAAGGCGGCTTTGGCTGCAGGTTATTCGAATGCGTTCTCGGCGATTTTCGACTCCAATTTCACCTCTATCATGACGGGTTTTATCTTGTTCAACTTCGGAACCGGTCCTATTCGCGGGTTTGCTACAACACTGATTATCGGCATCCTTTGTTCCTTCTTCACGGCTGTATTTCTGACGCGGGTAGTCTATGAATATTTTATGAATAAGGACAAGTGGTTGAATTTGACATTTACCACAAGCCTATCGAAGAACTTGATGCAGAATGCGAAGTATAAGTTCATGGGTATCTGGAAACGTTCTTCCCTAGTTTTCGGTACTCTTATCGGTGTCAGCGCCGTTTCGTTTGCCGTGCGCGGCTTGTCGCAGAGCATCGACTTTACCGGCGGTCGTAATTTCGTCGTTCAGTTCGAAGAACAGGTGGAACCGGAAGCGGTTCGTTCGTTGTTGTCGCAGAACGATTCGATTCAAGTGGCGGGGGCTAATGTGCAGGCTATCGCTTTGGGCACCGATCACAAGACGATTCGTATTTCTACGAATTATCGTATCAATGACGATTCGCCGACCATCGATTCGGAGATAGAACGTTTCTTGTACGATGCCTTGTCGCAAGGCAAATTGTTGGAAGAAGGCACCTCGTATGAAACTTTCATCGATCGCGATAATCGGGCTGGAGGCTCTATCATCAGTTCCCAGAAGGTAGGGCCGAGTATTGCGGAGGATATTAAGACTTCGGCTATTTGGTCGGTCGTATTGGCCTTGATTGCCATCGGTTTATATATTTTGTTGCGTTTCCGCGATATTTCGTTCAGTATTGGCGCTACCATCGCCTTGTGTGTCGATACTTTCCTGATTATCGGCGCGTACTCGTTGTGCTACGGGTGGGCTCCGTTCTCGTTGGAGATAGATCAGACGTTTATCGGGGCTATTCTGACGGCTATCGGTTATTCGATCAATGATAAGGTGGTCGTATTCGATCGTATCCGCGAGAATTTTCAACTGTATCCCAAGCGTGATCATTTTGCATTATTCAATGATTCCTTGAATCAAACATTGGCTCGTACCATTAATACGTCGGTAAGCACCTTGATTGTGTTGTTATGCATCTTCCTTTTAGGTGGCGAAAGCATTCGAAGTTTCGCATTCGCCATGATTCTCGGAGTTATTGTCGGCACTTGTTCTTCGCTGTTCGTCGCAGCTCCTACAGCTTACTTGGTGATAGGCAAACGCATGCCGAAAGGCACGGCTCCGGAAGTGAAACCGGTGGAGGCCAAAGGGTAATCGGCTTGATATTATTAGAGATGGAGAGAAGCTGTGTCAAAATGAAAGTTTTGGCGCAGCTTCTCTCATATTTATAGCGGTCGGTGCGAAATTTTTTATTCCGTCGTTGCCGTCGGTCGACGTGTTGATGGGGACAACTCCTTTCAGACGGGCTGTGGGGTGTCTCTTTATTTCTTTGCAAATTTGATTTTCAACTTCGTCAGCATGTCTTTGGTCATCGCATCTAAATCGTATTCCGGTTTCCAATCCCATTCCTGCCGGGCACAGGTATCGTCCATTTTGTTGGGCCACGACTCGGCGATGTGCTGGCGGAGCGGATCTACCTCGTACGTCATTTCGAAATGCGGAACGTATTCTTTTATTTTACGATAGATGATTTCGGGATCGAAGCTCATGGATGCGATATTGAACGAATTGCGGTGAATCAATCGGGCAGGATCGGCTTCCATGATTTCAATAGCTGCGCGGAGCGCGTCGGGCATGTACATCATATCCATGTAAGTGCCTTTTTTAATAGGACAGGCGAATTTTTTTTCCTGAGCGGCGTAATAGTATATGTCAACGGCGTAGTCGGTAGTGCCACCTCCCGGAGGAGTGACGTAGGAGATCAATCCGGGGAAACGCACGGAGCGCGTATCCACGCCGAATTTATGGAAGTAATAATTACTTAACAATTCACCGGTAACCTTGGTTACGCCGTACATCGTTTGGGGTTGTTGGATGGTGTCCTGCGGAGTGCCGTCCTTGGGGGAGTTATCGCCGAACGAGCCGATGGAACTGGGCGTAAACACCGCGCACCTTAATTCGCGCGCCACTTCCAATACATCCATTAGGCCGCCTATGCCGATCTTCCATGCTAACTGCGGCTTGGCTTCCGCCACAGCCGATAGTAGAGCGGCTAAATTATAGATGGTATCAATCCGGTATTGCTTGACGGCGTCTGCTATCTGTTGAGGATTGGTAATATCCACGATCATGGAAGGACCGGATTCGGCTAATTCGCCTTTCGGTTCCGCTCCGGGGATATATCCCGCTACGATGCTTCCTCCTTTATAAATACCTCGCAGCGTCATTGTCAACTCTGAGCCAATCTGGCCGGTAGAACCGATGATTAATACATTTTTCATTCTAATGAAGATTTTTGAAAAATCATTTTGTCACAAAGATAGGCACTTTATGCATGATTAATGATTTTTTAGGGCTAATTTTTCTTTATTATCGGAAAAATTTTAGAACTTTGTCAATGCCAACTTTATGCAAAGCATATTGTGAAACCCTATAAATTTTTAGATTATGTATGGTAAGATGAAAGAGTTCCTTACGAAGGAGCTGGCCGATATTAAGGCCGCCGGATTATATAAGGAGGAACGTATTATCACTACGGCGCAACGTGCCGATATTGAAGTAAAACCAGGTAAAGAAGTGCTTAATTTCTGTGCGAACAATTATTTAGGTCTTTCAGATAACTCTCGTTTGGTTAATGCGGCTACGGAGACCATGAAGAGCCACGGATACGGTATGTCGTCTGTCCGCTTTATCTGCGGTACGCAGGATATCCACAAAGAATTGGAAAGGGTTATTTCGGATTACTTCCGTACGGAGGATGCCATTCTCTACGGTTCTTGCTTCGATGCTAACGGCGGGTTATTTGATGGAATCCTTTCGGAAGAGGACGCTATCATTTCCGATGCCTTGAACCACGCTTCGATTATTGACGGTGTGCGCCTTTGCAAGGCGAAACGCTATCGATATGCCAATGCGGATATGAAAGAATTAGAGGATTGTTTGAAAGCGGCTCAAACTCAACGCTTTCGTCTGATTGCCACGGACGGCGTGTTCTCGATGGATGGAAATGTCGCTCCGATGGATAAGATATGTGCTTTGGCCGAAAAATATGATGCTATGGTCATGGTCGACGAATCGCATTCTGCCGGCGTGGTCGGCCCGTCAGGTCGCGGCGTGGCAGAACAGTTTGAACTTTATGGGAAGATCGACGTGTTTACCGGTACGCTCGGTAAATCGTTCGGCGGCGCTATGGGCGGCTTCACCACGGGGCGTAAGGAAATCATCGACATGTTACGTCAACGTTCTCGTCCGTATTTGTTTTCCAATTCCGTCGCTCCGGGCATTGTCGGGGCAAGCATCGAGATGTTCCGGCTGTTGAAAGAGAGTGATGACTTGCATACGAAGTTGATGAGCAATGTCCGTTATTTCCGGGATAAGATGCTGGCGGCTGGTTTCGATATCAAGCCTACTCAAAGCGCTATTTGCGCCGTGATGCTTTATGATGCGAAACTGTCGCAGGAATTTGCGGCTAAGATGCAAGAAGAGGGTATCTATGTGACCGGCTTTTATTATCCGGTAGTTCCGAAGGGAGAAGCTCGCATCCGCGTTCAGCTCTCGGCAGGTCATGAAACCGCACATTTAGATAAAGCCATTGCCGCTTTTATCAAAGTTGGGAAGGCATTGAAAGTTATTGCATAGTCATTGTTGACATACGCGAAAGGATCGTGCCAAAAATCCATTTTGACACAACTTCGTTATAAAGGATCGTACTTCGCTTTAAGGAGGCTATTGCGAAGTGAGGAGAGATATACATGAATTTTAACCCAAGAAATAACTGCTGACGGATCAAGGGAAATTCCTTTCTCGCCGAACCACTCGGCAACGCCTAAAACGGATTTTTGCCTCCGTCGATTGGGTCGGCAGCGATGCGAATGAATGAAAAGTATGAAGCTTAAAGCTCCAATCGTAGCTTTTAAGACAGGAAGGAATACACTCATTGCAGGGGCTCTATCTCGTTTTTCTCCATCCGTGAGGATAGAAATATAAGGGTTGATTGTACCTGCTTTTGAAGAAACTTTTTTAAGACTCTAAAGTTGCCGATCGAATATTTTTATTAAATTCGCCCTCAACTTGAGGGCTTGATATAATGATGAAACTGATTGCCGATAGCGGCGCAACGAAAACCGATTGGGCGTGCATCACGAATGATCGTAGATGCATCCGCTTCTCGAGCGCTGGCTATAATCCGAACTATATAACTGCGGACTGGATCGTAGAGGATATAACGTCTGCTTTTCCTTCAGATTTGAATCTTGATGAAATCTGTGAAGTTTTTTTCTATGGGGCGGGCATAACGAAACTGCTGGAACCCTTTATGAAATCGGCTTTGCAGCAGGCCTTTCCTAAAGCGACGAAGATATCGGCTGCGACCGATTTGATCGGTGCTTCTCGCGCGTTGCTGGGCGATCGTTCTGGCTTTGCGGCTATTCTCGGAACAGGGATGAACAGTGGCATCTATGATGGGAAGGAGATTGCTTTCAGAGTCGGATCGCTGGGGTTTATTTTAGGGGACGAGGGAAGCGGAGCTTATTTGGGAAAACTCTTGATTCGCGACTTTATGCGGCATCGTATGTCGGACAGGGTTTATGAGATAGTGAAAGACCGTATTCGAATGACCGACGACCAATTGATAGATCAGATTTATAAAAAACCTATGCCTAATCGCTTTTGCGCTCAGTTCGGTCCTTTCATTAAAGAGAATTTGCATAGGGACGATTACTTCTACCGGTTGGTGAGGAATTCTTTTACGGCAATGTTCGAGAAGATCATTTTCCATTATCCCGCTTATGAGAAGTATGAATTCAACAGTGTCGGTTCTATTGCCTATTGTTTCAGGGATATCCTTGCGGAAACGGCTCATGCGTACCAGATGCGGATGGGAATCATCTTGCGCTATCCTTTAGACGGGCTGATAACCTATCATAATGAATCTTTGCACCGTGAGGAATGAGGAGAGTATACAGGTAAGATGAAATTTATAGATCAAAAAATGATCTTTTTGTTGGCGCTTTGCATAGGTTACTCCTTTGCCTTTGCAGAAACGATAAAGATCGGTCGGTTAACTTGTGAAAATACGGAGTATCCGATGTGTGTGGATGCTGCCGCTCCTTTGTTCGGCTGGCAATGTACTTCCGATATTTGGGGAGACTGGCAAACCGTTTATCTGATGATGGTAAGCGATAATAAAGAGGATAGGGAAACCGATAAGGGCAATGTATGGAACAGCGGATTGATAAAATCGGATCGAAGCGATAACATCGTGTATAAGAAAAAGAAACTGCATTCTGCAACTCGTTATTATTGGAAAGTCTGCATTTGGAACTCAAAGGGGGAGTCCTCCGCTTGGAGCGAGATCGCTTGCTTCGAAACAGGCCTTTTGAATGAAAAGGATTGGAAAGCCCTATGGGTAGGCGACGATTTCGCCTCACCTGCCAAAGAAGATTTTTACGAAGATGATCCGGCTCCTGTACTCCGTAAGACTTGTCGGGTGGAGAAAGCCATTGTTCCTGCCAGACTTTATATTACCGGTTTGGGATATTATGAAGTTCCCATCAACGGCCGGAGAGTGAGCGACAGAGTCTTGGTTCCGGGATGGACTGATTATAAACAGACTGTTTTATACGATGGGTACGATGTCACTGAGTGGATTGCGAAAGGGAAAACCGCCACCTTGAATGCTGTCCGTATGACGGAAGCCCATCCGGGAGTGTTTGTCTATGATTTTGGGCAGAATTTCGTGGAGATGGTTCGTTTGAAGGTGAACGCTTTTCACGGAACTGCGATCTTTGTAACTTCTTAAAGTATCTATACCATGAAAAGAATTAACTTATTCGTCTTGACCCTCTTCCTCGTTTGGGGAACGCATGCTGAGACGGAACGGCGAGCGAAAACGGCGGAACCCAATCCGGAACTTCTGGAAAAGAAATGGGATGCGAGGTGGATCGCCTATCCCGGAGTCTCCCTTTACGATTACGGAGTATATCATTTTCGAAAGATCTTTCGGATCAAAGATCTTCCGGTGACCTATGTCATCAATGTGTCGGCGGATAATCGTTACCGGCTCTTCGTGAACGGAACGCCGGTTTGTTACGGACCGGCCCGTGGAGATTTGAGTCATTGGTATTTCGAAACGGTTGATATCGCTCCCTTGCTAAAAGAAGGAGATAATGTGCTCGCCGCTTTGGTTTGGAATATGAGCTCCTATGCTCCTGGCGCTCAAATGATGCTTATGACGGGCTTCATCCTGCAAGGGAACTCGGAAAGGGAAAGAGAGGTGAATACCGATTGCAGTTGGAAGGTTTGTCGGGATTTGGCATATGCTCCTTCTCCCGAAAAAAGACAGGATGTAGGTTGCGCGGACATCGTAAAAGGAGGTCAATACCCGTGGGGATGGGAAATGCAAAGTTTTGATGATACCGCTTGGGCAAGCCCGGTACTGTTGAGAAGAGGGCAGCCTTACGGATTAGGCACCGGTTATGATTGGATGCTTTGCCGCCGCGATATTCCCTTGATGGAAGATACGCTGTTGAGGATGAAGGCGATCAGGCGGACGGAAGGAATGACGGTGCCGCAAGCTTTCTTGCAGGGAAAGGCTCCCTTGACGATTCCCGCCAATAAGAAAGTGTCCGTATTGATCGACCAGACTTTCCTGACTAACGCTTATCCAGAGCTGAAAGTATCCGGAGGGAAAGACAGCGAAATACGGGTGCGATACGGCGAGGCTTTGTTTAACGATAAAGGAAAGGCCCACCGGAATGATATAGCGGGTAGGAAGATTACGGGATTCACCGATATTTTCTATCCGGATGGAGGGAACGACAGACTGTTCCGTACCTTGTGGTTCCGCTGTTACCGTTACGTGCAATTGGATATCGAGACGAAAGAACAACCCTTGACGATACAGGACCTTTACGGCATGTATACGGCTTATCCCTTTGAAGAGGTCGGTAGTTTCAGCAGCGACGATCCAGAACTGTCAAAAATCTGGACAGTAGGTTGGCGGACCGCCCGACTTTGTGCAAACGAAACTTATTTCGACTGTCCGTATTACGAACAGTTGCAATACGTGGGCGATACGCGCATTCAGGCATTGATCTCTCTTTACGTAAGCGGCGACGACCGACTCATGAGAAAAGCTATCAGGATGTTCGACTACTCGCGTACGTACGAGGGGATTACGGCCAGTCGTTATCCCAGTCGCGTTCCCCAGTATATACCGCCTTTTTCATTGTATTGGATCAACATGGTGCACGATTATTGGATGTATCGTGACGATCCTGATTTCATAAAGTCGTGCATGCCCGGTGTCAAGACGATATTGGCCTGGTTTGTCGATAAAATAGAGCCGGCCACGGGCGTACTCGGCCGCTTGCCGCATTGGAATTTTATCGACTGGCCGGTACAGTGGCCCTGGGATAACGAATACCCTTTGGGAGGAACGCACCGGGCAACCCTGACGGGAGGATCAGCTATCGTTACCTTACAGCTGGCCTATGCCATCCGAGATGCCGTCGACCTGTTGAAAGAATGCGGGGAAAAGGAGTTGGCAACCTACTATGAACATCTCGGAATATCCTTAGGTCAACATGTATGGAACGATTGTTGGAATGAGGGAAAGCAATTGCTGACTGACGACTTGCAGGGCTCTAGCTATAGTCAGCATGTGAATATCATGGGTATTCTTTCGGATGCCGTGCCGAAGGAGAAACAAGTCGACCTCTTCAATCGGTTGGCTACGGACCCTTCGCTTATTCAGGCTACGTTCTATTACCGGTTCTATCTGTTCAGAGCTTTGAAAAAGGTGGGGTTGGCGGATCGATATGTCTCCATGCTCCAGCCGTGGAAAGATATGATAGGTATCGGTTTGACCACTTTTGCGGAGAATCCCGAGCCTACGCGTTCGGATTGTCACGCTTGGAGTGCCAGTCCGTTAATTGATTTTCTGGCGACTGTTTGCGGTGTGGAACCGGCCGAACCTGGTTTCAAATCGGTGAAGATAGAGCCCCATCTGGGAACTTTACAACGCGTGAAGGGCAATGTTCCTCATCCGAATGGTATTATTTCCGTCTCTCTAGAGCAAAAAGGGAAGAGGCTGAAAGGGGAATTGACGTTGCCGCCCGATCTGGTAGGTACGTTCAAATGGCGCGACAATGAAATGACATTGACTGCAGGCGTGAATAAAATAGATGTCACAGATAAACATAAATAAAGAATGAAAAATTTACAATTGCTGAAGAAAACGTTATTGTTCGGTTTCTTTTTTATCACGGGATGGCCTGCAATGGCGCAAAGCACGTCTGTGAAACCGATCCGTATTGACTTGTGGCAAAACGGACTGCCCAATTCGAACGGAAGAGAAGTGCAAGGGTACGATGATGCCGAACGGAACTACAAGCCCTGTATAGCCGTCTACCTCCCCGAAAAAACGAAGATGCCAACCAAGGCGGTTGTCGTTTGCCCGGGGGGCGGTTACGGAGTGCTTTGCGATGACTATGAAGGATTCGAGTGGGTCGACTTTTTTCTTACACAGGAAGTGGCCGCCGTCATATTGAAATATCGTCTTCCCTACGGACATCCGGAGGTACCGCAGTCCGACGTGTACGAAACCATCCGCCTAATCAGGGAACACGCCGAGGAATGGAACGTCGACCCTCATGCCATTGGAGTGATGGGTTTTTCGGCCGGCGGACATTTGGCTTCGACGGTGGCTACCCATGCCCGGGCGGATGTCTTGCCCGATTTCCAGATACTGATGTATCCGGTCATCTCCTCCGATGCGAAACTCGCACACGCAGGTTCCTTTGAAAATCTGTTAGGTAAGCGTGCTTCCAAGGAACAATTGGAATATTACAGCAACGATTTGCAGGTGAAGGATAATACCCCGCGAGCTTTCATCGCCTTGTCGGATGACGATTCGCTGGTCAATCCGCTGAATTCCACGTATTATTACCATGCGTTGAAAAAGCATCGCATTCCGGCCGCCCTTCATATCTATTCGGAGGGCGAACACGGTTGGGGTATGCATGAACATTTCAGGTATCACCTTCAGATGCTGTCCGATTTGGGAGCGTGGTTGAGATCGTTCTGAGAGCGTTGGAAGCCGGCTGTCTACGGTATTTCTCCGTTCCTCTCAGATCGTCTTCGATATATACGCGATCCGTCGCCATTTTTCGAGAAGCTTGCACCGACTTTTACAAGGAGCGAAACCGAATGTGTCGGGACTCGTTGCGGCTTAACGGGAGTAAAACCGAAGGGTTTGGCGCTTGCAACTTCTGGCCTCTTAAAAGATACGGGTTTGTCGGATGCGAACGAAAAAGAATCCTGTACTTTGTTGTTTTGTCATGTGCTTTTTGCAAATCTTTTCTATCTTTGTCATGAACATGGAATTTTAATTTGTTTTATGAAAGATCGAGCACTCGATAAAGCGTTGAATTCCTTGTCTTTGTTCAAACGGCTGATACAAGGCGACAGACATGCGCTTGAACTACTTTATAAGGAAAATTACGACCTCTTGTTGAATTACGGATTGAAGTGCAATCCGGATAAAGACTTCGTGGAAGATTGCATACAAGATCTTTTCATCGACTTATTTCAAAATTCGCACATCCGCATGGAGCGTCTCGTCTCGGTCAGGGCGTATCTGTTGAAAGCTTTGAGAAACAATCTCGCTTATAAGACGATTGCGATTAATAAGCAAAGCGTTTTGGAAGATTTTGAGTTCAATGTGCCTATCGACGAGGACTTGTTCGACTATATGTTTCCCAAAGATGACGAAGAGATGCGGTTAGGCCGCCAGTTAGTCGAGGCAATTTCAAAATTATCCTCCAAACAAAAAGCGGTTCTTTATCTGCGGTATGTAAAAGGATTCGCTCATAGTGAAATCGCTGAAGCGCTGAATATCCATGTCCAATCCTCCATGAATCTGTCGAATCGCGCTTTGACAAAACTTCGCGACATCTTAGGGGGTGCGGAAGGCGATGCTTTTCCCGTCCGTTTATTAATCCTCATGTTTTTAAAAATCTTTTTGAAATAGTCGAAAAAAATGAGTAGGTTTTTCTTTTGTCCCCATTATAATATAAAAGGGAATAGATGAAAAACCAGATATCATATCTTCGTGAAACAATCGCCCGGCTTATTGCGTATTATCGAAAACAGGAAACCCTTTCTACGCAGGCGGAACGGGAAAGAATATGGTTTTTAATCGATAGAGGTATCGACAGAAAGATCCGACGACGGCGATTGCGTCGTCTCGCAGCAGTGATGACAGCGGCGGCTGTTATTGTCGGTTGTATATGGATCGTGAGCCGACAGAAATCGATAACGGAAAGAGAGAGAAAGCCGATCGATATCATGGAAATCGCTGCCCAAATGATCTGCAATACGACTTCGACGGACGAAATCCGATTGATCGTTTCGCCTACCGAAATGGTTCCTGTCGATAAGGGAGCGGTCGTTATCTATTCTCCGAATGGTATCAGCGTAAACGAAGAGAAGATAACGGAAAACGAAACTCGATCCGAAGAAATGGAATACGATCAAATACTCGTTCCGAAAGGAAAATATACCCGTCTGATTTTAGCCGACGGCTCGAGTATGTTTATCAATGCGGGAACGTCGGTGGTATTTCCGAAGAAGTTCAGGGAGGATAAACGGGAAATCTTTGTAGACGGCGAGGTATACTTGGATGTGATGCATGACGAACAGGCCCCTTTCGTCGTGAAAACGGTCGGCTTTGAGGTGCAGGTACAGGGAACGGCTTTCAACATCAATGCATACAGCAGCTCGTTAGAAATCAATGAAGTCGTGTTAGTTCGAGGGAAAGTAAATGTGAAGAGTAAATCCGGCAAGGAGCTTACTCTTTTGCCGAACAATAAAGCGAAGATTTACCATAGCGGCGAGATGGAGAAATCGAACGTGAATGCGGCAGATTACACTCTCTGGACGCAAGGCATTTTAAACCTACGGATCGCTCCGTTAAGTGCTATTTTAACGAAATTGAGTCGTTATTACGGAGTGGATATCACGTGCGAGAGCAATATCGCTGATATCGACATTGCCGGAAAAATCGATTTGAAATGCAGCGTGGATGAAGCCTTGAAAAGAATCTCGGCGACGGGTGGATTCCTCGTGTCAAAACGAGGAGATACGTATGGATTGAAAGCTAAATAGTATCTTCAATATACGTCTAACTTAAAAACCAATATGGCTTATGGAAACATAATTTCGTTCAATCGAATGTCGTACCGGATAATACGAATTCTCGTCCAGAAAAAGTAACAACCAATGAATTACATTTATCAACCTTATTATTTTATGGAAAACAAGTTAAAACAGATGAGCATTATTAGTCAACTGCTGAAAATAGTGCTTTTGGTAGGATTGTTGCTCTCCTCTACGGGAGGAATTGCTAAAGACTTCGTTTATGCACAGCAGCAAAAGTTCACTTTTGCCTTTGAGAAAGTTTCTATTAAATCGATATTCCAATATATCGAGGCACACAGTGAGTTTGTATTTCTCTATCGCAACGATTTGCTCGATACCTCCAAGGAAATCTCGATTAAGGCGGAGGAAGAGAGTATCGATCAGGTACTCGACCAAGTTCTCTCGGGAAGTTTCCTCATGTATAAGATCAACGATCGCCAGATCGTTTTGATGAGAGCTGAGAAAGAACTTGCCCCACAACAATCGACTAAAAAACCGGTGAAAGGAACAGTGACGGATGCTAACGGCGAACCGGTGGTCGGTGCCAATATTTTGGAAAAAGGCACCGCCAACGGAACCATTACCGATGTGGACGGTAGGTTTAGCTTGAATGTCGACGATAACGCTGTCTTAATCGTTTCTTATATAGGATATGAAACGAAAGAGGTCGGTGTCACCGGCGACAAGCCTGTCTCGGTCGAACTTCATGAAGATAGCGAAGCCTTGGATGAGGTGGTGGTAATCGGTTACGGTACGATAAAGAAGAAAGATTTGACAGGTGCGGTAGCTGCCATCAAAGGCGACGATTTGGCTTCCCGGAAAACGACTAATTTGTCAACGGCATTACAAGGTTCTACTGCTGGGATCACGGTAACCCGTACTAATAATGCTCCTGGCGCTACAGCAAGTAATATCTATGTTCGTGGGGTTACCACTATTAGCGACTCGAGTCCGCTGGTAATTGTCGATGGTGTTCCCGGCGATATTAATCAGGTCAGTCCTGATGATGTAGAAAGCGTGTCGGTCTTGAAAGATGCAGCATCCGCATCTATCTATGGCTCTCGTGCTGCTGCAGGTGTCATTTTAGTTACGACTAAACGTGCTAAGATCGATGAGGTTCGGATGAATTATAATTTCGAATACGGTATGGAGAAACCGACGACATTACCTGCCTATGTAGATGTGCAGCGTTATTTAGAAATGACCAATGAGCTTCGTTACAATGATAATAATGCTGGAGGGTGGTATCAGACTTATTCGGAGGAGCAGGTTAACAATTGGATAAAAAGGAGTAAGACTGATCCTGATAAATATCCGAATGTCGATTGGCGAAAACTGGTATTGAAAGATTCCGCGCCGCGTCAAACTCATTCTTTCAATGTGGCTGGCGGAAGTAAAGTGGTGCAGACGAAAGTGTCTTTGCGCTATGATAAAACGGATGGTCTTTATGCTAACAATAGTTTCGAACGGTATATGGTTCGTTCAAATAACGATATTAAGATCAATAAATTCTTGGAGGCGCATGCCGATATAAATCTGAAATTTTCTGATTATCGTACGCCCAATGCAAATCCATTGTATTATAACGTTCGTATGATTCCTCCTGTTTATGCCGATCATTGGTCGGACGGTCGTTACGGTGACGTGAAAGATGGCATGAATATTTTAGCGATGCTTCATGAAGGGGGGAATACCAAAAGCAAATATTATCGTGTCGGCGGGAAAGTAGCGTTAGACTTTAAACCTGTTGAAGGATTGAGGCTCTCTGCTGTTTTTTCACCGACCTATAATTTTACGAAGGTGAAGAAGTTTGTGAAAAAAATACCTTATACTTATGCTGATAATGCTAATGCTGTCAAGGGGTATGTACAAGGTTTCTATACCACCAGTCTATCGGAAACTCGTGATGATGATTATAATCTGACTACACAGTTTCTGGCCAACTATATAAAGACCTTTGGGGAGCATGATATTATCGCCATGATTGGATATGAAGATTTCTATCAAAAATGGGAATATTTAGGCGCGTCCCGTGATCAATACGAATTGACTAATTTCCCTTATTTAAATCTTGGCCCGGAAACGTATCGCGATAATAGCGGCAGTGCAACAGAATATGCGTATCGTTCCATATTCGGTCGGTTGACTTATAGTTTTGCTAACCGTTACTTGGTACAAGGTAATTTCCGTCGAGACGGTTCAAGTCGTTTCGCATCCGATAACCGTTGGGGTAACTTCCCTTCGTTTTCTGCAGGTTGGGTTATCAGTGAAGAACCGTTCTTTAAGAAGATGAATGCTGCTTGGTTTGATTTCTTAAAGCTGAGAGCTTCTTGGGGAACATTGGGTAATGAACGTATCGGTAGTTATTATCCTTATCAAGTAGCAATCGGTTTCAATAATGTTTTGTTATTGAACGGGGGGGATGTTTCTTCATTAACTGCTGCTGCTCAAGCAATCTATGCGGTGCGTAATATCACTTGGGAGACGACCGAATCTTGGAATATCGGTTTTGATGCGGCTTTTTTCAAAAACAGGTTAACGGTCGGTTTCGACTATTATAAAAAGATCACAAAAGATATGTTGCTTTCATTGGAAATCCCCAAATTTGTGGGTTACGATAATCCAAGCGTGAATACGGGTAAAATGAACACAAGAGGTTTTGATCTGCAAATCGGTTGGAATGATCGAGTGGGTGACTTCCATTATTCGATCGGTGCAAATTTATCGGACTTTGTCTCTAAAATGGGCGACTTAGGAGGCACTCAGTTCCTGGGTAGTCAAGTTAAAATGGAAGGCAGCGAATTCGATGAATGGTACGGTTATGTCAGCGATGGTCTCTTTCTTACGGAAGAGGATTTAGCTAACTCTCCCAAATTAAATAATAACATTAAGGTGGGCGATGTCAAATACAAAGATATCAGCGGGCCGGATGGCGTACCTGACGGGAAGATCTCTTCGGAATACGATCGGGTATTGCTAGGGGGGGCACTTCCTCGTTATACGTTTGGATTTAACTTCAACGGGACTTGGAAAGGATTTGATCTGTCTATTGTCTTACAAGGTGTAGGGAAGCAGAACGCTTTGAAGTCAAATATTATGACCCAAGGGTTAATGGAGAACTGGTTGACATTTCCCGATTTAATCGATGGTAAATATTGGAGTGTAAATAAAACGGATGTCGAAAATGCAAAGGCAAAGTATCCACGTTTGACTTATTCGAATGCGAATTCTAATTATGCAATGTCGGATTATTGGTTATTCAACGGTCGTTATTTACGCGTTAAAAATCTGACTTTAGGCTATACTTTTCCATCCGAATGGGCGAAGAAGATTTATATGGATGCGGTTCGTTTCTATGTTTCCGGCAATGATTTGTTCTGCTTGAGCAGTTATCCTGACGGATGGGATCCGGAAGTCAGTACTTCCGGCTATCCTATTACGAAATCTTTATTGTTTGGTATTTCTGTTAACTTTTAAATAGAGAAGACTCATGAAAAAAATGTATTTGTTTATAGGGACTTTTGCGGTTCTCACGTCGTGCCATGATTTGGATATGAATCCCCTGTCGAATGGTTCGACAGAAAACTGGTATTCTTCTGCAGAAGAAGTAAGAATGGCAGTGAATGATTTGTATAGAATGATATTCTGGCCTGAAGATGGGGAATGGCAAACTGACTGGTCGGATGATTATACTTATCGCGAAACTTTGACTTCTTTTGAAAATGCGACACTGAATGGACAAAACAGTAATGTTACGGAGCTTTGGAAGAATCAGTATAAAGCTATTGCGCGTGCTAATTCTATTATCCATAAATATCAACGGGCGATTGATAAAGGAGCCAATGCGGTTCTTGTCCGGCAATATGTAGCAGAAGCTCGTTTTCATCGTGCCTGTGCTTATTCTAAGTTGATACAGAGATTCGGCGACGTCCCTCTGGTTGAGGATGAAATTGATATTGAACAAGGTTTAGGAATGGGACGTACGGATAAAGCGACCGTGCTTAAGTTGATATATGATGATTTCGATAAGGCCGTCAGCACCCTTCCTGTTTCGTATAATGGTGAACAGCGTGCGACGAAAGGGGCTGCTTTGTCTATGAAAGCTCGTATCGCCCTTTATGAAAATGACTACTCGATGGCAGTAACTGCTGCTAAAGCCTGTATGGATTTGGGGGTATATTCATTAGAGTCGGATTATGCCAGATTGTTTTTGCAGAGTACCAAAAAATCGGACGAGTTCATTTTTATCGTTCCACGTTCTATTGAATATAATCAATACGTTGGTACGGGAGCGGTTCGTAATGATTTAATTCGTAATGCCGGCGGTTGGGCTGCAACCGACCCTTCGTGGGATTTACTGGCTTCTTATGAATGTATAGACGGCCTTCCTATTGATGAATCGCCCTTATTTGACTCTCATGATCCGTTTAAGAATCGAGACCCGCGTTTAGCAATGACTATTCAGCCTTTTGGAAAACCATTGATCGGGTATGAATACAATCCGCGTCCCGATGCCGTCTATGTAATGAACTATAATACTGGTACGCAGATTAAGAATAACGATTCTCGCGTGAATGCGCAGTACGCTTCGTTCAATGGACTGGTATGGTGTAAAGGCGTGGATGCTTCTTGGACAGAGAACGGGTATACCATTGAACCTCTTTCTATCGTAATGCGTTATGCAGATGTATTATTAATGTATGCGGAAGCTAAAATTGAATTGAATCAGATCGATGAAAGTGTTATCGATGCGATTAATACTGTCAAGGCAAGAGCGTATGGCGTCGGGAAATCGGCCGTCGACCGATATCCGGCTGTTGCCATTGCAGATCAGGCCCAAATGCGTGTGAAGTTACGTACTGAACGTCGGATGGAGTTTGCAAAAGAACATCGTAGATACACGGATATTATTCGTTGGAGAATTGCGAGGAGAGTGTATACACATAAGAATTACGGCATGCTTTATCCTTCTTCCATATTGCAAGAGAAGGTGGTGGATACGAATAATTGGTTCTGGCCATTTGCTCCAGACATTGACGAAGAGGGAATCCCCGATTTTACAAAGATGGAAGCGACGGGGCTTATTCAAGTGCTTTCCCAACGCCTTTGGGATGATCGCCAATATTTATGGCCCATTCCGACGTCTGAAATCCAAATTAATAAATATATGACTCCCAATCCGGGCTATTGAAATTATGTTTAAAAGTATTGATTCGGAAAGACGATGGCCTTTCTTTTTGCTGCAATAGGAAAATGGATATTTTAAAATGAAAAAGAATTTAATACTGCTTGCCGGGGCTTTAACGGCCCTTTCAACTTCCTGTTTTTCCGTGAAAGAGAAAACGATTCCTAAGTCTGTCTCCGGTATTTATCCTGTTTTGGCACATTATAATGATGAGAATGAATGTGGTACGGGCGCCGTGGTTCCTTGGGCAAATAGGTTATGGGTAGTCACGTATGGTCCTCATTGTCCGACGGGTTCCTCTGACAAACTCTATGAAATAGCTTCCGATATGACGCAGAATATTCGGAAGGAAAGTATAGGCGGTACGCCTGCCAACCGAATGATCCATAAAGAGAGCAACCAATTGTTTATAGGCCCGTATGCCGTTGATGCAAAAGGAAAAGTTAGAACGATATCTTATGATATTATGCCTGGGCGCCCGACAGGGAATGCTCGCGATTTATTTGATCCCGCGAATAAAATACTTTTGGCGACGATGGAAGAAGGATTTTATCAGATAGATGTCCATTCCTTGGAAGTAAAAGAACTTTATCCGGATGGAAACGGATTAAAGCGAAAGGCAAAGGATACGGATGCTGGGCCAATTAATGAACTGTTGCCTGGCGTTCATGGGAAAGGTTTCTACTCGGGGCAAGGTGTTGCAGTCTTTGCAAATAATGGAGAAGGAACCCAGGAAGCTTTGCAAAAATTTGATATTGAAGCAGGAGTATTAGCAGAGTGGAACGGAAAGGATTGGAAAGTTATTCGGCGTAATCAATTTACTGAAATAACAGGTCCCGGCGGTATTTATGGAAATGCTGATCCTGCGACAGATCCCATCTGGGCGGTTGGATGGGATTATAAATCTTTGATCTTAGGCGTCCGCCAGGTTCAGGAAGGCTGGTCTTTCTATCGATTGCCCAAAGCAAGCCATAGCTATGACGGAGCTCATGGCTGGAATACGGAATGGCCGAGGATACGCCATATTGGAACAGAGACAGAATCGAATTATCTGATGACCATGCATGGCATGTTCTGGAAATTTCCAGGAACGTTTACTGCCGACCATAGCGCCGGTATTCGTCCAGGAAGCGCTTATCTGAAAGTAATAGGTGATTTCGCCCGTTGGAATAATCAGCTTGTTTTCGGTAGTGACGATTCGGCCAAGAGTGAATTTTTGAATAAGCGCAAGGCAAAAGGTAATGTCGAAGCTACGGGGCAATCGAATTCGAATATATGGTTCACTTCTTTGACCGAACCTTATGAATTGGGACCGGTTACTGCGGAAGGAGCCGTATGGGCTAAGGAGACGATAAAGGCCAATGAATATTCTGAACCTTTCTTATTTGCCGGATGGAAGAGACGATGCGTATGGATAAAAAATGAAGGAGATATTCCTGTGACTTATACTTTCGAAATAGATGAGAAAGGGAATAATCAATGGAAAGAATTAAAAATGCTTTCCGTGGATGGAGGAAAATCCGTTTTCGTCCCCTTTGATAATCGTGAAAGAGGAGAATGGATTCGGGTTAAGATCGATAAGACTGCGATGACCACTGTCAGTTTCTCATATGCTGCGGAAGATAACAGACCGATTGCCTCTAATGAGATCTTTATGGGTTTATCGCCTGTTTCTTCAAAAAGCGCGATGGGTGGGCTATTATATAGTTTGGGTGATAATCGCCGTGCCCTTGGCCTTTTGTCCAACAGGAGTGTAGCCGATGAATTTATGGAAACAGGTTATTATGAAATGAATGATACCTTGCAGTTAGTGAAAAAGAACGATGCCGGAACCGCGGAATTCATTCGTACGAAAATGGCTATTCCTCAGCAGGTGATTACTGTTGATAAAGGCTCTGTATTGATTGTAGACGATTCGAATCGTAGATGGAGACTGCCGTTAGGGAATGAAGACTATAAAGCTTTAACTGATCGGGGATTACTTCGTATCTGTCGGGAAGTAGCGACCGAACGCGACTTATTCAGTTGTATGGGTACTTTCTATGAATTGCCGGCAGAAAACGCCGATGGTTATGCTAAGATTCGTCCGATTTCGTCACATAATTTCCGTATCAATGATTATGGTTCTTATCGAGGGATGTTATTGATGACCGGCGTTGATCCGAGAGCAGGTAAGGAGAATCCTCATATCATTGTCTCTGACGATGGAAAAGCTGCGGTATGGGCCGGTGTAATTGATGATTTGTGGAAATTAGGTAAACCTGTTGGATATGGCGGACCATGGATACAGGCTGCAGTCAAGAGAGGAGAGATCTCCGATCCTTATCTGATGGCCTTTTATGATAAGAAAGAGTTGACATTGACAGTAGAAGGAAAGAATGCGAATATCACGATAGAAGTCGATCCCACAGGTAATGGCGACTGGATGGAATATATGACTTTACCTGCGGAAAGAAACAAAGCTTGCCATTATCGATTCCCCGATTCGTTCCAGGCAAGATGGATTCGCTTCAAGGTTGATACGGATGCGATTGTCACTACCCTTTTGGAGTATCAATAAATTAATTGTAGTAAATGGGTACACCGTATGATGTCGTATTTTTTGCCCCCGATTCTTTCCCAGGAAAGATCAATATCTCTTTTCGGAAAAAGGTGCCGGAGGACTTGGATTTAAAGACGGATAATGTATATATTAGCAGTTTCGTATGAAATCTTTATTCATTTAATCCAAAAGAATATGGGAAGAATTTTATTCTCGCTTTTGCTTTTTGCCGCACATATTGGAGAGATGAGAGCGGCGGATCTTTTCGTGGAAACGGAGAGTTTCAGCCATAAAGGGGGCTGGGTAGTGGATCAGCAATTTATGGATTTGATGGGCTCGCCGTACCTGTTGGCCCATGGCTTGGGAATTCCCGTAGCGGATGCCACTACCGAAGTGGTATTTCCGGAGGCAGGGAAGTATTGGGCGTATGTCCGTACCTATAATTGGACTTCCCCATGGAACAAGGGGGAGGGGCCGGGTAAATTCACGTTGTATGTCGGTGATCAAAAGACGGTCTCTCCTTTAGGAGCTGCAGGTACGGCCTGGGGATGGCAAGCAGCGGGGGAAGTGACGGTAAAGGAGGTGAAGACTGTGCTTCGATTGCACGACTTGACCGGTTTCGACGGGCGTTGCGACGCTATCTACTTTTCGACGGAAAAAGAGGTCGTTCCTCCTTCGGACATTCATGCTTTGGAAGCTTTTCGACGGAAAAAGTTGAATGGGCCGAACGTGCCGGTTGTCCTCGAGGGATATGACTTGGTCGTTGTCGGTGCAGGCATTGCGGGGATGAGCGCGGCCGTATCGGCTGCTCGTCTGGGTTGTAAAGTCGCTCTGATCCATGACCGACCGGT
The DNA here is from genome assembly GCF_000312445.1 of Phocaeicola abscessus CCUG 55929. Lineage (GTDB taxonomy): Bacteria > Bacteroidota > Bacteroidia > Bacteroidales > Bacteroidaceae > Phocaeicola > Phocaeicola abscessus. The sequence goes on from NZ_HE997182.1 coordinate 572,356, forward strand.
TCTCGGAGGGAATAACAGTTCGGAAATTCGGGTTCATCTGGGCGGACGGATCCATGCTGGAAAATATAAAGAGTTGGGGAATCTGCAAAAAGAGTTCGGCCCGTCGAAGGGAGGCAATGCCCAACCCGCAGCGATGTATGAAGACCAGAAGAAGATGGATTGGCTGAAAAAAGAAAAAAACGTCACGCTCTTTGCCAACTATCGCGTGATCAGAGTAAAGAAAGAGGGTACGGACATCGCTTCCGTCATAGCCAGACAGATAGAAACCGGCGAGGAATTGGAATTCAGGTCTCCGTTATTTTCGGATTGTACCGGCGACGGAACGGTCGGATATTTAGCCGGTGCGGATTACCGCATGGGCAGAGAAGGGAAGCGTGATTTCAATGAAAAGATAGCACCGGACGAACCGGATCAGATGACGATGGGTTCCTCCGTTCAATGGTATTCGACGGATAGCGGGCAATCATGCGGATTCCCGGAGTTCAGTTACGGAGTGGATTTCGATGAGCACAACTGCGAAAAGGTAATGATGGGAGAATGGACTTGGGAGACGGGAATGAACCTCGATCAGATTACGGACTTCGAACGTATTCGCGACTATGGCATGCTGGTCGTTTATTCGAACTGGAGCTTTCTGAAGAATCATTGGAGAGAGAACGGCCCGTACCGGAATCGCAAGTTGGAGTGGGTCGCTTATGTGGCGGGAAAACGGGAATCGAGGCGACTGATGGGCGACTATATCCTCAAAGAAGACGATTTGATGAAGAATATCTCTCATGAGGATGCGTCGTTTGCCGCCACATGGAGCATCGACCTCCATAGTCCCGACCCGGACAATGCGGCAAAGTTCTCCGATGCGTTCAAAACCGTGACGAAGCATCAGGTGATTCATCATTACGCCGTACCTTATCGCTGCCTCTATTCCCGTAATGTACCTAATCTGTTTATGGCCGGCCGCAATATCAGCGTCACTCATGTGGCCTTAGGTACCGTCCGCGTGATGCGTACGACGGGGATGATGGGGGAAGTCGTCGGTATGGCCGCATCCATCTGCAAGGAACATGAAACCACTCCCCGCGGCGTGTATCTGCATTATTTGGAGGAGCTGAAAAAGTTGATGAGCAGAGGAGTAGGTGACAGGGACCTGCCCAATAATCAGACGTATAACGAAGGCGGTTCTTTGGGCGAATGGCCGGAGAATGAGTCGGCAAACATTTTGCCGTGACCGGAAAGTGGATGCGGATGGCGCGCACTTCTCCAAGCCTTTCGGAATACTCCGAAGCGGAAAAATAAATTGTTCCGACACAGCCGCTGGCCGGGGAGGCACAGCCTACACAGAAAACGAGTTCGAAAGTGGCGATTAATGCTTCATGATCCGTCGGCCACGTACCGGCAGGCCGCATCGTATCGTCACGTTGTGTACCATCCTCAGCGCTTTTACCGTTGATGATCGTTCCCGAAGGACCTATTATCTTCGTATCCTTCAACCCCATACCTTTTTGATTCGTCGAAGACAGCTTTTCCCGCCAGATACTCGTCGGCATAGGAGAAACTGTAATCCGAATTTCCCTCTGTCCCCTTTATTGTGAAATCCGAGAGGCCTGCCTGAAATTTTTACTCTTGCTAAGCCGGTCAAGGGGTTCAAAATATTTTTTTAAAGCTTGCTAAACTGGTTGAAGCCTCCCCATTTCCCGAATTGCCACGGCGTGCGGCGTCGATAGCCAGACAATTCCTGTCGAAATCTTCTGGAAGCCGTTCGATCAATTCTTTCCGGGCAGGGACGGGGCGTATTTCCGTCGCTTTCCGCAGTACGAATCCGGGGCATATGCATATTGGATGAAAGGTCCGGTGTTGTTGTCGAAATCGATCGATTCCCGTACACTCGTCGGGATAGGTCTGCGTGTTGGGTATGAATCCTGTCTGTTTTTTCTCCATATTTTTATGATCCTTGGGATCGGAAGAGTTTATTTTCTGCCGAAGTCGGCGGGGATTTCACCCCACTTTTCCGTTTCCCACTTGAGCAGGGGGATGTCGTATTTATTGCTTTGAAGCCAGTGTTCCGCCCGTTCGATGAGGCGAAAGAGCGGAGCCGTTTTTGCATTGTGCGGAAGCTTCGTCTTGCATTGCTTGTTTTTGACCCATAGTAAGGCGTTCCGGCTGTCGGAATAGATCGGCATCCGGAGGTTTTTCCGTTTCAAGAGGGCTAATCCGTGAACGATGGCCAGGAATTCCCCGACGTTGTTGGTTCCGTAAACAGGTCCGAAGTGAAAGATTTCCTGTTCGTTGCCCAGGTAGACGCCTCGGTATTCCATGTGGCCCGGATTGCCGCTGCATGCGGCGTCGACAGCCAGACAATTCCTGTCGAAACCTTCGGGAAGCCGCTCGATCAACTCTTTTCGGGCGGGGACGGGACGTATTTCCGCCGTTGCCTTTTTCGCCTTTCGTCGATCGGTCTCTTCCCGCAAGTAACTGTCGGCGGGGACGGCGAAAGCGCGCGCTGCTTCCTCCCTCGTATCGAACGATTTATAAAGCGCACCGGGGTAGCCCTTTACCTGAAGCCGGCAATCTGTCCACGAAGGGTAAATTCCCGGGCTGACGCCTTTCCAGACCACATAATATTTCTGTTTCTTCGACATACGTTACATGCGATCGGGGACTTCGATTCCTAACAATCCCATGCCCGATCTGACGATTTCGGCTACGCTGGCGCTCAGTGCGAGGCGGAAGATTTTCTTTCGTTCTTCCGCTTCGTGCAGGATGCTGAAATCGTGATAGAACTGGTTGTATTCTTTTACCAATTCATACGTATAGTTGGCGATGATCGACGGATTGCAATCCGTTGCAGCTTGTTCTACAACCGTGCGATAATCGGCCAGAAGTTGGATCAGTTCTTCTTCTTTGGTATTCAGTTCGAGTCCTGCCGGAATCGTTTCGGGAACTTCTATGCCGCTTTCCGCCGCTTTCCGCAGTACGGACCGAATCCGGGCATGCGTATACTGAATGAAGGGTCCGGTGTTGCCGTTGAAGTCGATCGATTCCTGCGGGTTGAACAGCATGTTCTTGCGAGCGTCAACTTTTAATATGAAATACTTCAAGGCGCCTAAGCCGACGATACGCGAGATGTCGTCCGCCTCTTCTTGGGTCAGACCGTCCAACTTGCCTAATTCCGCGCTTGTCTCTTGGGCCGTTCGAATCATGTCCTCCATCAGGTTATCGGCGTCGACCACCGTTCCTTCGCGGCTTTTCATTTTGCCGTTCGGCAGTTCGACCATTCCGTACGAGAAATGAACCAATTCCTTTCCCCACTTGAAGCCGAGCTTATCCAGCAGGATGGACAAGACCTTGAAGTGATAGTTCTGTTCGTTGCCCACCACATAAATCATTTTGTCGATGGGATAGTCCTGAAACCGGAGTTTGGCCGTGCCGATATCCTGCGTCATGTAGACGGACGTGCCGTCGCTGCGCAGCAAGAGTTTCTGATCCAGGCCTTCCGCCGTCAGGTCTGCCCACACGGAACGATCTTCTTTCTGATAGAAGAGCCCTTTTTTCAGCCCTTCGAGAACCATCGCTTTTCCTTCCAGATAGGTTTGCGATTCGTAATAGATCTTGTCGAAATAGACGCCCATCTTCCGGTATGTCTCGTTGAATCCGGCATACACCCATTCGTTCATCTTCGTCCAGAGCGCACGTACTTCGGGATCGTCGGCCTCCCATTTGCGGAGCATGGTATGCGCTTCCTTCATCAAGGGCGCTTCTGTCTCGGCTTTCGTTTGAGCCTCCTCTTCCGGCATGCCTTCGCTCAGATATGTCGTTTTCAGCGCTGTCACTTCCGCTCGGTAATGTTTCTCGAAGGCTACGTAATAATCGCCGATCAGGTGATCGCCTTTCTTCCCGCTCGATTCCGGCGTTTCGCCCTTGCTGTACTTCAGCCAGGCTAACATCGACTTGCAGATATGAATGCCTCGATCGTTGACAATGTTCGTCCGAACGACTTTGTTGCCGTTGGCCGCTATGATGTTGGCCAGCGCATTTCCTAACAGGTTGTTGCGGATGTGCCCCAAGTGAAGCGGTTTATTGGTATTGGGCGACGAATATTCGATCATGACCAAGGGAGCATCGGGCGCCGCTTCCTTGATGCCGTAACGGGGATTCGTCCGAATGCTGTTCAACAGTTCGATCCAGTAATCCGAAGTGATGGTTATGTTGAGGAAACCTTTTACGACATTATAGGCGGCGATCAGGCAAGATTCGTGTTGTCTGAGGTATTCGCCGATTTCACGAGCCGTCTGTTCGGGAGCTTTTTGGCTGATACGCAGGAAAGGAAACACGACTAAGGTGAGATGCCCTTCGAACTCTTTCTTGGTTTTCTGTAAGGAAATCATCTTAGCAGGTAATTCCTGGCCGTATAAGGTTCGTATCGCTTTCATGATCGATGCGGTCAGCTGTTCTTCTATATTAACCATATTCTTTCTTAATTAGTCAGGGTACAAAGTTATGAAAAATGGGCGGAATAACCGGCTGATCGCTTCTTATTTTTTAGGTGTCACAAGTAGCTGGGGCCGTTTTGTTTCATCCGGGTAAAGTCTCTTTCGAGAGAGCGAATACCCGGTTATGTTTCATTATTGCTATCTTTTTTCCTATCTTCGCCACATGAACCTGTTTGTATGATTGCTATTTCACCTTTTGCCAAGCCGCTTTACGTGATGCTGAAGCCTGCGGGAGCGCTTTGTAACTTGGCGTGCGATTATTGTTACTATCTGGAAAAGTCGAACCTCTACTGGCAGGTGCCCAAGCATGTGATGAGCGAGGAACTGTTGGAGAAATTCGTTCGGGAATATATCGAATCGCAGATGTTGCCCGATGTGCTCTTTATATGGCACGGTGGCGAGACGCTGATGCGACCGCTTTCGTTCTATAAAAAAGCGATGGAATGGCAACGGAGATATGCTTGCGGGCGGAGAATCGATAACTGTATCCAGACGAACGGGACGATGCTGACGGATGAGTGGTGCGAATTCTTTCGTGACAATCATTGGCTGGTTGGTGTATCTGTTGATGGCCCTCAGGAATTCCATGACGAATATCGCAGGAACAGGTAAGGATTGCCTTCGTTCGTAAAGGTAATGCGGGGAATCGACCTCCTGAACAAGCATCGGGTGGAATGGAATGCGATGGCGGTAGTGAACGATGTTAACGGAGATTATCCGCTCGACTTCTATCGCTTTTTCAAACAGACAGGATGCCGTTACATTCAGTTTACCCCCATCGTCGAGCGTATCGTCGAGCATGCCGACGGACGACATCTGGCCGCCGTGGAGGAAGGAAACGAACGGATGGCCGACTTTTCCGTGACGCCGGAGCAATGGGGAAACTTCACGTACTCGATCTTTGATGAATGGGTGCGGAACGATGTGGGCGAGTATTTCATCCAACTGTTCGATTCGACGCTCGCCAACTGGGTCGGCGAACAGCCGGGAGTATGCAGTCTGGCTAAAACATGCGGCCACGCCGGCGTGATGGAGTTCAACGGCGATGTGTATTCCTGCGATCATTTTGTTTTCCTCCCGTATAAATTGGGGAATATTTATCAGAAAACCTTGGTGGAAATGATGTATGGTGAACGGCAGCAGGCTTTCGGGCAGGCGAAACATACGTCTCTGCCGGCGCAGTGCAAAGAATGTCCTTATCTGTTCGCCTGCAACGGAGAATGCCCGAAGAATCGTTTTTGCAAAACGAAGACGGGCGACCCCGGCTTGAATTATCTCTGTAAAGGTTACTTCCGGTTCTTCACTTATATGAATTTCATGAAGAACGAATTGTTGAACAAACGGGCTCCCGCCCGTATCATGCAGGCTTTGAAAGAGGGAAAAGTCGGATGAGGAAGTGATGTTTGAGTCGGCCGGCAAACGTTGTCGGTGGCGCACGGGCACTCTTTGTCCGATCGATCAGCGATCGTTTTTATCGGACGCATGTTATTTTAAGATAAAAGAGAACCGAGGATTTCTCTATTTATCGGAAAATGGTTAATATTGCGACTGTTTTGAGCAAACGGTTTCCCGATCCGTTTGTCGATCTTCAATTCGTTGTGGAGCATGAAAAATCATCGGTATTATCCATGGGTTGTTGTGGCTTTATTGTGGACGGTCGCCTTGCTTAATTATATGGACCGACAAATGCTGTCCACCATGCAAACGGCGATGAAGGTGGATATTGCGGAGCTCAACAAAGCCGAAACTTTCGGTGCGTTGATGGCCGTATTCCTTTGGATTTACGGTTTTGTAAGTCCTCTCGCCGGTATGATTGCCGACAAGATGAGTCGGAAATGGTTGATCGTGGGGAGCTTGTTCGTCTGGTCGGCCGTTACATTCTTAATGGGATATGCCGACTCTTTTCGCGAGCTATACGGCCTTCGCGCGCTGATGGGTGTCAGCGAGGCGTTATACATCCCTTCGGCACTTTCGCTGATTGCCGATTGGCATAGCGGCAAGTCGCGCTCGTTGGCGATAGGCATTCACATGACGGGCCTCTATGTCGGTCAGGCTATCGGCGGCTTTGGTGCAACGGTGGCGATGATGTTTTCCTGGCAATCGACATTTCACGGCTTCGGGCTCATCGGTATCGTCTATTCTTTCGTCTTGGTTTTCTTTTTGTATGAGACCCCGAATCATAGAAAGTCGGAGATTCGATCTGCGAGCGAAGGAGGAGCGGCAGGAAAAAAATCCGTATGGGCAGGCTTGACGGTTGTTTTTTCCACTCTTGCTTTCTGGATCATTTTGTTTTATTTTGCGACGCCGAGTTTACCGGGTTGGGCGATGAAGAATTGGCTTCCGACGCTCTTTTCAAACAGCTTGGGCATTCCGATGTCTCAGGCCGGCCCCTTGTCTACCATTACCATTGCAGCTTCTTCGTTCCTGGGCGTCATTGCAGGAGGCGTCCTTTCCGACCGATGGGTTCAACGGGATCTCCGCGGTCGTATTTATATCAGTGCGATAGGTTTGGGAATGACTATTCCGTCATTGCTGCTTTTAGGATTCGGGCATAGCTTCTTGCCGATTATCGGGGCGAGCCTTTTGTTCGGCGTGGGTTTCGGATTCTTTGATGCCAATAATATGCCCATCTTGTGTCAGTTCATTTCTGCCAAGTATCGGGCTACCGCCTATGGGATCATGAATATGGTTGGCGTCTTTTTTGGTGCTGCCGTTACGCAGATCTTCGGGAAATGGACGGATAAAGGCAGTTTAGGCGAGGGTTTTGCCTTGTTAAGCGTGATGGTGACGATAGTCGTGGCTCTTCAACTGTATTTTCTGCATCCTAGAATGGATAATTTAAAATAATGATCAATGGAAAAGATAATAGGTTTGATCGATGCCCCGTTTACTCCGTTCTTTCCGGATGGAGCAGTGAATGACGGGCCCATAGCGGCGTATGCCGCCATGTTGAGGAAGAACGGTTTGAAAGGCGTCTTTATCAATGGTTCTTCGGGAGAGGGATACCTGTTGAGCGTCGCGGAACGGATGGCGTTGGCCGAAAAATGGGTTTCTGTCGCTCCTGAGAACTTTAAAGTCATCATCCATGTAGGTAGCTGCTGCCTGCGCGAAAGCGTTCGGATGGCTGTTCACGCGCAAGAAATCGGAGCTTGGGGAATAGGCTCTATGGCTCCTCCTTTCCCGCATGTCGGACGGATAGAGGAACTGGCGGACTATTGCGAGAAGATTGCGGCGGCGGCTCCCGATCTGCCGTTTTATTATTATCATATCCCGGCCTTCAACGGCGCATTTCTCCCGATGCTCGATCTGTTGAAAGCCATCGACGGGCGAATCCCTAATTTTGCAGGGATTAAATACACTTTTGAAAGTTTGTACGAGTATAATCAATGCCGCTTATACGGAAACGGCAAGTTCGATATGCTTCACGGACAGGATGAAACCATGCTGGCGGAAATGGCATTGGGCGGAGCGAAAGGTTGTATCTGCGGCACCACGAATTATAACGGACGTGAATTGGTCGGTATCTGGGAGGCTTGGAACGGGGGAGATTTGAAGACCGCACGCGAAAAACAGAATTTCGGTCAGGAAGTCATCAATGTGATTTGTCGGTACCGTGGAAATATCGTTGGCGGTAAACGAATCATGAAATTAATAGGGTTCGATCTGGGACCGAATCGCGTGCCTTTCCGAAATCTGACGGAAGAGGAAGAGAAAGCCATGAAGAAAGAATTGGAAGAGATCGGTTTCTTTGAACGTTGTAATCAATTTTAAGCAGTTAAGTGATGGATGGCAGGAATTATTTGAAGCAGTGGGCGGATACGTATAAACGGGAATTGACTGATAACATCATGCCTTTCTGGCTAGAACATGGGCTCGACCGCCAACATGGCGGTCTTTATACCTGCTTGGATAGGGATGGCGCGCTGATGGATACGACTAAGTCTGTGTAGTTCCAAGGACGCTTCGCCTTTATTGCCGCCTTTGCGTATAACCACATAGCGAAGAAACCGGAATGGCTGGAGGCTTCCAAGCATTGTATTGATTTTATGGTCGGTCATTGTATTGATACCGACGGGCGAATGTTTTTCGAGGTCATGGAAGACGGTACCCCCTTGCGTAAGCGTCGTTATCTGTTTTCCGAATGCTTTGCCGCCATCGCGATGGCGGAATATGCCATTGCTTCGAGAGACGACAGGTATGTAAAGAGAGCCTTGGAACTGTTCAACCTGATAGTGACATATCTTCGTACGCCGGGATTGTTGGAGTCCAAGTGTCTGCCTGCGTTGAAAACGCGGGGATATTCCATGACGATGATTCTGATCAATACGGCTTCGCGTATTCGAGAAGCGATTCCCGATCCTGTACTGGATGCTCAGATAGATAAATCGTTGGAAACATTGCGTTATTTCATTCATCTGGAGTTTAAGGCTTTGCTCGAAACGGTCGGCTTGGAGGAAGAATTTATCGATACCTGCAACGGCCGGGTGATCAATCCCGGGCACTGTATCGAGACCTCTTGGTTTGTGATGGAGGAAGCCGAGCACCGTCAATGGGACAAAGATTTGCTCGATATGGCTTTGCGGATATTGAATTGGTCGTACGAATGGGGATGGGATAAGGTATATGGCGGTATTATCAACTTTCGGGATTGCCGGAACTTCCCGCCTCAGGATTATTCGCAGGATATGAAATTCTGGTGGCCTCAGACGGAGACGATTATTGCAAGTCTGTATGCTTACTGGGCGACGAAAGAAGAGAGATACATAAACATGCATAAGGAAGTGAGCGAATGGACATTCGAGCATTTCCCCGACAGGGAATATGGAGAATGGTATGGCTATTTGCATCGGGACGGTACGGTGGCTCAACCGGGCAAAGGCAATATTTTCAAAGGGCCCTTCCATATTCCCCGTATGATGATCAAAGGCTACATGCTTTGTCTTGAGATTTTAAACGGCAAATAACGATGATACACGGTAAACTGAGCGATAGCGGGCGGATTGAATCCCTGCATCCGTCGATGAAAGTGTTGTTCGACTATGTGAAGTCGCACGACTTTTCGACAATCCCCTTGGGACGAATAGAAATAGACGGCGACAACTTGTTTATCAATTATTCCGAAGTAAAGGGAATGTCCAGAGAAGATCAGATGTTGGAATTTCACCGTCGTTATATGGATGTACACATTCCTTTTGCGCACGAGATATGGGGTTGGAAGGCGACGTCTGACCTGCGACACCTTGCCGAGGAATACGATGTGGAGAAAGATTTCGCTTTGTCCGACGATTGCCCCGCATCGTTTACGGATGTTTATCCGGGGGAGTTCGTCGTGGCTTATCCGGAAGATGCGCATGCCCCGAATATCGCCCCGTACGATTTCCGCAAATTGGTGGCAAAAATAAAACTCTGAAAGGAGAAGAGGAGTGGATCATTTTACCGTTATCCGATAAATTTCATTCGTCCGGATGCCCGGCTTTAATTCTCCTCCGATCAGATAAAGATTCTTTCCGTCGTTTACGAATGAAGCGCCGGTGCGGGCAGTGACGGGAAGTTCTCCTGCCCCGGTGCGTTTCGCTGGGCTTTTTTCGAGGATACTCCACCCGTTTACGTCGTATTGCAGGAGGTAAGGATTGAATCGGTACCATGCCGCAGGATGTTTTATATAATCTGCTGGTGGATCCGTCATGCCTATTCGAAACAGATTGCGGTATATGCCTCCGACGAAAAACATGCGATCGTTCATGCTGACTGATGCACCTCCTCCTAAGGCGAGCGGACTGCTATATTCGTCTACGGGGCCGGTGATTTCTTCCCATGCTTTCGCTTCTGCACGGTAAAGATAGTCGTTTAAAGCGATCGATCGGGCGGTCAAGTTGAATCCCCCGAAGAGGAAGAAGTTCGTTCCGATCGCTCCGCACACCAGTTGTATGCGGACCTGCCCCGGAAAGGGAGGCAATGTCTCCCACCTGAGCTCTTCGTGACGCAAGTCCAATCGAATGAATTGGTGGCAAGGAATGCCTGCCTTATTCCCTCCGGCTACATAAAGATAATCGCCTGCTCGACAACCCGTCATATTATCCGACGGAAAAGGCAGGCCGGGCAACGAATCGATTTGAATACGTTCCCTCGAATGGCTTTCCCAACGTATGCGGATAACTGAAGAGAAAGTGTTTTTTTGGTTGTTCCCGCCTATGAAGATAAGCCCGTCGCCGGTAATGATGGATACTCCGTAAGCGGCGGCGTCGGGTAGTGCGCCGATCTGTCTCCATGTCAATCGGATCCCCTTATCCAAGGGCGTGGCGTAGATTCCTTTGTAATACCGTTTCGTGCCGCCTTCGGCAATGGGAACTTCCGGAAAGTTACATCCTCCCGCTATGATCAGGTAACCGGCGGTATCCCCGCGAAACAGGCCGATACACCTTGTTCGATACCTGTTTCGGCTTGAGGGAAACCGTCCATGAGTTCGTAATCGACAGACATTGCTCCTTCCCCCACGCATGACAGGCAAAGTAATATCGTACTTAACAGTACAAGATGTGTTTTCTTCATGCAGTTTATGTTTGCGACAAAGTTAGCACAAATTTTGTCGCTCGTACAATTTGATTTACTTTTGCAGCAAATACGGTGATTATGAAGAAACGACTTGTTTATCTGAGCCTGTTTTTTGCGGCGGTCTGGCTGATCTTTGTGCTGCAGAAACCCTTGTTTATGATTTACAATGGTGCCGTAGGGAGGGATATTTCTCTTGGCAATTTCTTGCGGGTCATGTTTCATGGCCTTTCTCTGGATGCGGCGATGACAGGTTATTTGATAGCCGTACCTTTTGTTTGTGTGCTCATCAGCATCTGGTGCAGAGCTTTCCCCCTGAAGAAGATCCTCCTTGCCTATTACGTCTTGACAGCGCTTTTCATCGCGCTTGCTTTTATCGTCGACATGACCCTTTATCCTTTTTGGGGATTTAAGTTGGACGCTTCTATTTTCGTTTATATGGATTCGCCGAAGGAAGCTTTGGCCAGCGTCTCTGCCGGTTACATCCTGCTCCGCATCATTCTTATCGTAGCGCTCGCTGCTCTCTATGGCTGGCTGTTGTGGAAGATCACTCCAAAGATCTTGGAAAAGATGCGGCATCGGGTGTTCGGCTCCGTGCTGATGATGTTCATCGCGGGTATATTGGTTCTGGTTATCCGGGGTGGAGTAGGGCGATCGACGACCAATGTGGGACAAGCTTATTTCAGCGAAGATCAGTTCTTGAATCACTCGGCGGTGAATCCTGTATTCAGTCTGTTGTCGTCGATGAGCAAATCGAAAGATTACGGCAAGCAATTCGATTTTTTCGACGAGGCTACACGCGCCGACTTATTTCGCGGATTATATCCGACGGCTGACGGCGATAGTACGACGCAGCTTCTGAAGACGAAACGCCCGAACGTATTGCTCCTTCTTTTGGAAGGTTACGGCTCTACTTTCATCGAACCGTTGGGTGGCTATCCGGGAGTCTCTCCCAATCTGAACCGGTTTTGCGAGGAAGGTGTTTTCTTCACCAACTGCTATGCGGACAGTTACCGTACCGATCGTGGGATAATATGCGCTTTCAGCGGCTACTTGGGATTGCCTACCGTCTCGGTCATGAAGATACCAACGAAGTGTAGCAAATTGCCTTCCATCGCAAAAGAGCTGGAGAGACAGGGGTATGCGACCGATTTCCTTTACGGTGGGGATATTAACTTTACCAATATGAAAGGATATTTAAAGGCGACGGGTTTCCAACATCTTACCTCTGCCGGTGATTTCTCGTTGGCGGAACAAACCAGCAATGCTTGGGGCGTGAATGACGAGTACACGTTTGAACATCTTTATCAGGAATTGATAAGCCGGAAAGAGAAATTATGGCATACGGCGTTTTTGACGTTGAGCAGCCACGAACCTTTTGAGGTGCCTTTCGATCGCTTCGACGACAAAGTAAAGAACGCATACGCTTATACCGACGATTGCATTGGAAAACTGATCGACCGGATGAAAGGCTCTTCGCTGTGGGATAATCTGCTGGTGATCATTCTTCCCGACCACGGTCGCCACTATCCTGAAAACGAATATGCCAATCATCCTAAATTTTTCCGTATCCCGATGATTTGGGTAGGCGGAGCCGTCAAACAGCCGGTGAAGATCGATAAGCTGATGAACCAGAGCGATTTGCCCGCCACCTTATTGGGACAGCTCGGATTGGATCATTCGGCCTTCGTTTTCAGTCGAAATGTGTTGAACGATCGTTATACCTATCCTTTTGCGTTTTACAGCTATAACAACGGATTTGCGTTTTGCGACGGTACCGGTGTAACGCTATACGATAATCATTCGGAGAAGATCGTGATTGACGAACCCGTTTCCGACAAAAATCGGCTTGAGCGGGGAAAGGCAATCCTGCAGAGCGCTTACGACGATCTGGGAAAGAGGTAGTCGACGAAGGGACGATAGATGTGGGGTGGTGCGAGGCTCTGCATATTTTTATCGATCGGTGAAAAAGTTTATTTATTCCGTAATCTGTTTTCTTGTTTCCCGAATAAAAGTTCTAAATTTACGCCTTGGACAGTGTGGTTTATTTAATATGAAGAGCAATGGATAAGAAAAAGATGAACCGTCGGAAGTTTTTGGGATTGTTCGGTACGGGAGCCATCTCTACCGCCGCGGTTCTGACGGGATGCAAAAAACCGGAAACGCTGCGGATAGAGGATGACTATCAATCGCAGACGGAACCTCCCCGAGGAAAGATGAGCTATCGTACTTCTCCTACGACGGGGGATAAGGTTTCTCTTTTAGGATATGGCATGATGCGCTTGCCGACGGAGGAAGGAGTGGCTGCGCGCGATAGCAAGAGCCCGATCGATCAGGAGATGGTAAATCGATTGGTCGACTACGCCATCGAGCACGGCGTGAACTATTTCGATACCTCGCCGGTTTACTGTCAAGGTATGTCGGAACATGCGACGGGAATAGCGCTGCACCGTCATCCCCGTGACAGTTATTTTATTGCTACCAAGATGTCGAACTTCAGTCCGGTCACGCATAGCCGCGAGGCTTCTGTCAAATTGTTTCAAAATTCGCTCAAGGAGCTTCAGGTAGATTATATCGATTATTACTTGTTGCATGGCATCGGCATGGGGGGCTGGGAGGCTTTCAATGCACGCTTCGTGGACAATGGTATCTTGGATTGGCTCGTGGAGCAGCGGAAGGAAGGGAAGATCCGGAACCTCGGCTTCTCTTATCATGGCGATATAGAGGTCTTTGATTATTTGTTGGAGAATCACGATAAATACCACTGGGACTTCGTGCAGATTGAATTAAACTATTTGGATTGGGGACATGCCAAAGAAATCAACGAACGGAATACCGATGCGGAATACCTGTACGGAGAATTGCGGCAACGAGGAATACCCGCCGTAATCATGGAACCCCTGTTGGGCGGACGGCTTTCGAATGTCCCTCAGTATATCGCGATGGAGATGAAGAAACGTGACCCAGAACATACGGTGGCCTCGTGGGCCTTTCGTTATGCCGGTACCCCGGAAGGCGTGCTGACGGTACTGAGCGGTATGACTTATATGGAGCATCTGAAGGATAATTTGTTATCTTATTGCCCGTTGAAACCCGTCTCCAAAGAGGAGGAAGCGTTTCTTTACGATATCGCCCGCAAGTTGGTCGGTTTGCGAACGATTCCCTGTAACGATTGCAAATATTGCATGCCCTGTCCTTACGGCATCGATATTCCGGGTATCTTCGTTTATTATAACAAGTGCAAGAACGAGGGAACCTTGCCGCACGATACACAGGACAAGGCATATGCCAGACTGCGTCGCAGTTATCTGTTAGGGTTAAACCGAACGATCCCGAAGCTCCGTCAGGCTGATCATTGTATCGGATGCGCCCAATGCGAGCCGCATTGCCCTCAGAACATCCGTATTCCCGACGAATTGCACAAGATCGATGCGCAGATCGAGACCTTGAAGCAGGAACTGTTTTACAGTTGAGCAATCCCCTGCATACCTCAACTCCTCCTTATTTGAAAGAGAGGTGAATGCTGTCCAAAAAGTCTGAAAGATTGCATCGGTATAGGCGAGCGGCCTGCGTGAACGACTGGTTTGAGGAAAGTGGTTTTCCGACGGTTATTTCAACTTATCGTAGTCTTCGTCCGTAACGGGTTCCAACCATTCGTTGGATGCTCCCTCGACGGGAACGGCTATGGCGATATGCTGAAACCAGCTGTCTTTCGTTGCACCGTGCCAATGTTTCACTTCGGCGGGGATATCCACTACATCGCCGGGCTGCAACGCTTGTGCCGGTTTTCCCCAAGCCTGATACCAACCGCGACCGCCGACGCAAATCAGTATTTGTCCGCCCTTGTGATGAATATGCCAGTTGTTTCGGCAACGTGGCTCGAAAGTGACGTTCGCTACGCGGAGTTTCCCTCTGCCATCGGCCAATCCCGCTAAATAGCTGTTCCCGATAAAATAGTCGGCATATGCCGTGTTTGGCTCTCCCTTCAGGAAAATCATATGCTCGATGGGTTCTCCTTCAGAGAAGGGTTCGCCGAAGATTTCGGCAATAGCCTTTTGCGCCCGATAGGCTTCCGTTTTACCTACATGTTTTCTCAGTGCGGCGGGAATGGCGCGAATATCTTCATCCGGCAGTCCCATATTCCGCGCTCCGTTGACATGCGCCTTCAGTTGGGGTTCGACGCCTTTTATTCCCGAGAGAGCGCTGAGTGTAACCAGTTCCCGATCGGCGAAAGAGAGGTTGTTTCGTGCGAAGATATCGCCGAAGAGGTGTGCTTTCAGATAGTAGTCGGTTGTCGGAGCAAAGTCGTAGACGAAAGCTCTCCCCGACAGACGGGTCTGTACCCTCGTACCGTCTTTCAGTGCATCGTAATCCGCAGGCAAGGGATCGGCATCCTTTCCCTCCCGATCGATAATCCCTCTCTTCTTTTGTGCTTCGACGACTTGTTGAAGCGTGCTTAATCCGTTCAGGCTTCTCGGAAAGCCCGTATATGCATACAGTTGTGAGAGCGCCTCTTTGATTTCACTGACTGTCAAGCCGTCGTTCAACCCGTTGTCGATAGCGTTGCTCAAGCGGGCCAAATCGCCTTTCGCTTCTAAGCAAGCGATGGCGGCCATGTTCTGCAGGCGTTTGCTTAATGAATGTTTCATGGTTCCTTGTGCATTTAATGAATAACAGGACAGCAAGAACAGGAGGCTCGTCGCCCATCCTTTGATCAACCTGTTCATGTAGTAAGTGTTTAAATTTGATACAAAGCTACGAATTACGAAGGGGAACCAGTTTTACATAATTACGGATAATCGTACCGAAATTACACTTTAGGGTTTTTACCCTGACTCACACTATGCAGGTTGTCGCTGTTGGTGCGCATTCCGTTTCGTGCCGATCTCTCGTTCCCGTTCGCTCTTTTTATCCTGAAATAGGCATGCATGTACCGAATATTCGTATCTTTGCATAAAATGATCGAATCGATTGGAACGATGAAAGAGGTATTGTTTTTAAGTGCGGCTGCGGCCCTTTCGATGCTATTCGACGCCTGCAATCCGTCAACGAAAAAACTGCAGGCCGGCCATGCGGCAACGGCGACGGAGCCCGACGCTGCCACCGTCATTCAGGCTCGCTATGCCAAAGGTTTTTCTGTCGAATATTCGAAGGAAGGCGTCAGATTGATCGATATTCGAGATCCTCAAAACGAAGGAGAGGTCGCTTATCGTTTCGCCCTTGTATCCAAGGGAATGAAATCTGTTGCGATACCGCCCGAGTATACGGCGATAAACGTCCCTATCGCTCGTTGTATTTGCATGACCTCGCTACAGTTGTCGAATTTTACGGTTTTACGAGCGCACGACTTCATTACCGGTATTACGGGTACGAAGAATTTGTACAATCGCGATATTCACGCCCGCGTGAACGACGGGCGCATCGTCAAGATCGGGATGGAGGGGAACTTCGATGCCGAGATCATTATGGCTGCCAATCCGGATGTGATATTCATCTCTCCCTTCAAACGGGGTGGTTACGAAGCTATTAAAGAAACGGGCATTACGCTGATTCCTCATTTGGGATATAAAGAACTTGATCCGTTGGGACAAGCTGAATGGATCAAGTTCATCAGCCTGTTCATCGGAAAGGAAAAAGAGGCGAACGACGTATTCGACGGAATTGTCGCTCGCTATACTGCATTGAAGGAAAAGGCTGCGAAAGTGAGCGTGCGCCCCGTAGTATTCAGTGGAGAAATGCATGGAGGTAACTGGTTTGCCGTCGGTGGGAGAAACTACTTGGCGAAAATGTTCGAGGATGCCGGCGCCGACTATGTGATGAAGGATAATCCGAGTAGCGGAGGAGTCAACATGGAATATGAAAAGCTGTACAGCATAGCTGCCGATGCCGATTATTGGCGGATATTGAACAGCTTCCCGGGAGAGTTTTCGTACGAGGCCCTGAAGGCGAGCGATCCGCGGAATGCCGATTTCAAAGCTTTCCAGAAAAAGCAAGTGATTTATTGCAACATGCAACAGAGTCCCTATTATGAAATTGCGCCGGTAGAGCCGGATGTCGTCCTCGCCGACTTTGTCTACGTGTTTCACCCGGAGTTGTTGCCGGCCGATTATCGACCGACCTTTTATAAAATCCTGAAGCAGTGAAAAAGTCGATTCCCTTCATGTTGTTGTTGATTACGATCGTTTTCTTCTTTGCGATCAATGTATGGATAGGGACGGTGAAGATACCGGCTGGCGAGGTTTGCCGGATTCTTTTCGGCGGGGAAAGTGATTCGATCGTTTGGCGGAACATCATTCTAAAGTCCCGTTTACCGCAAGCGTTGACAGCTATCGTGGCGGGCGCCGGTTTGGCGGTCAGCGGTTTGCAGATGCAAACCGTTTTTCATAATCCGCTTGCCGGCCCGTCGGTGTTAGGCATTAGCAGCGGAGCCAGTCTCGGGGTCGCTTTTGTGGTGTTGCTTTCCGGTTCGTTGGGCGGCGTCGCTTTGAGTCGTTTGGGTTACTTGGGGGATGCGGCGATGTCTGCGGCGGCCGTCGTCGGTGCCTTAGCCATTATGATACTGATCGTTTACATCTCTCAAAAGGTGAAGGGAAACGTCACCCTGTTGGTGATCGGGGTGATGATCGGCTATTTGGCTACGGCGATTATCGGTGTGCTGAAGTTTTTCAGTCCGGAGGAAGATGTGAAAGCGTATGTGGTTTGGGGTTTAGGTAGTTTTTCGAGGGTGTCCGGCAATCAGATGCTGCTCTTCGTGGTGCTGATGACCATCTTGTTGCCGTTGTCCATGCTGTTGGTCAAAACGATGAACCTGTTGCTCTTGGGCGACAGCTATGCACGGAACCTCGGGTTGAACATCCGGCGAGCGCGGATGTGGGTGATTGCCTGTTCGGGCGTATTGGTCGCTATCGTCACCGCTTATTGCGGGCCGATCATGTTCATCGGATTGGCAGTCCCCCACCTTTGCCGCGCCATCTTTCATACTTCCAATCATCGGATCTTGATGCCCGGCACTATGTTGACGGGAGCGGCTTTAGCGTTGATATGCAATCTGATCGCCCGAATGCCGGGGTTCGAGGGCGCCTTGCCCGTCAATTCCGTTACCGCTTTGATCGGAGCGCCGATCATCGCTTCTGTATTGTTCAGAAAGAGGAAGGAGGAGATCCGTGAGTAAAGAAACGATCCGTTTGGAAGATCTCAGTATCGGGTATCGGGGGAAGAAAGCCGAAGTGAAGGTCGTGGCGTCGAAAATCGACGCAACTATCCGCAGCGGAGAGCTCACATGTCTGTTAGGAGCGAATGGCGTAGGGAAGTCGACTTTGCTTCGGACGTTATCGGATTTTCAGCCGAAGCTGGAAGGAAAGATATTCGTCAATGACAGAGAAATCGACGAATACACGGACAAAGAACTTTCCAGACTTATCGGTGTAGTGCTTACCCACAAAGTCCATATTCAGAATATGTCTGTCAGGGAATTGGTCGGGTTGGGACGCAGTCCGTACACCGGCTTCTGGGGTAATCTCGGCAAGGAGGATTACCGGATAGTAGACAATGCGATTCGACAGGTCGGCATCGGTAATCTGACTCATCGGATGATACAGACGCTCAGCGACGGCGAACGTCAGAAGGTGATGATTGCGAAAGCGCTGACTCAGGAAACGCCTGTGATCTTCCTCGATGAGCCGACGGCATTTCTCGATTTCCCCAGCAAAGTCGAGATGATGCAGCTTTTGCGTCGGCTTAGCAAAGAGACCGATAAGACCATTTTCTTCTCTACACATGATTTGGAATTGGCGCTTCAAATCGTCGATACCGTGTGGATGATGGATAAGCACAAGGGATTGACGACGGGAACTCCTCGCGAACTGGCTGCCGCCGGCGTGCTGAGCGCTTATATCGAGCGGAAGGGAATCCTGTTTGACCGAACGACCTTGGGAATACGGGTGCTGAGGCAATAATCAGGCCGTATGAATCTCTCCGTTCTCGCCGATCAGCAAAACGATGAGATGCCCGTGGGGCAAAAGGGGTGCGCAATGCCGATAGCAGTGCGAGATAACGACTTTGCAGAAATCGTCTGTTTTCTCCGGAGGAATCTTTTCCCAAAGCTCTCGGGCTAAGGTCAACGTGTCGACCACATCGACCACCGATTGTCCACATCCCGCTTCCCGAATCATCCGCTTGATGAAGTCCTTGCTCATGATCCCTTTTCGGCTGTGCGTGTCGAGGTTCCCTTCGGCTAATTTTACAGCCTTGCCCAACATGATTCCCAGGGTAAGGTGAGGGATCTGCGCTTCTGCAGCGAGTTTAATCGTTTCGCCGATGAAGTTGCCGTACTCTACGAAGGCCTGTGCGGGAAGTTCGGGGTAATAAGCCTTCACGTACCTTTCGCTCTTCGCTCCGGAATTGATAACGATGCGGTCGCATCCCGTGGCTTTGGCCACATCTATGCATTTCCGAATGGATAGGACAAATCCTTCTTCGGAGAAAGGTTTAATGACACCGGAAACACCTACGATGGAAATTCCTCCTACGATACCGAGCCGGGGATTGAACGTGCGACGGGCCAACTCTTCTCCTTTGGGTACGGAGATGATGATCGACAGCGGAACTTCGGGTTGGAGCTGCTCGAGGATGTTGTGTACGATCATCTCTCGCGGAACCTTATTGATGGCTGCCGATCCGATGGGGGAATCGAACCCCTTCAGGGTGATCCTGCCGATGCCTTCGCCTCCTTCGATACGAACCCGCTCGCCTTGTTCCGGATCTGTTAAGATCGACACACGGGCTGTGATTTCGATGCCGTTCGTCACGTCGGGATCGTCGCCGCTATCCTTGATTGCAGTGGCGGAAGATTCTCCGTAGCTTACCGGCACGTAAACGGTTTCTTTGTTGGGAAGGATGACGGGGACGACTCCCTCAACGATTCCATCGGAGAGAATATAACCGGAGCCCTTTCTGTGTAGAAACGACTGCGCGGCACCAACGGCGGCAGCCGTGGCGTAACTGCCGCTGGTCAGTCCGCTGTGCAGCGCATAGAAATCGGGCAATAGTTGTTCGACGCTCCTGCGCAAGCCGTGTTCTCCGTTCACCCGATGGAAGACAGCAGGCGTTCGGGGGCGGGAAATAGCGTAGATCCGTATGTGCAAGTCTTCGGCCGCTTTTACCTTTTCCTCGAACCCACCCGTTTCTCCGCTTTCTTTCAGGAGGATGCCGTCCGGATGCAGTTGGCGAAGGAGGTTGTGCTCATCTTCTCCCCGGCGGTAGTAGTACAGGACGGAGGTGTCTATCCCCTGTTCGCAGGCTGATTTCATGGAACTTTCCCGTTCCAGAATGCGGTAGTATACTTTCGTTCCTTTAGCTTCGAGCGGTTTCAACTTGCTGATGCTTTGCACGCCGGTGGTCGCTAAAAGTGTCGGTACGCAAATCTGTTCGACGGCCTCGGAATAGTCTTTGCACCAGATAATGCGCTCGTCGTCATGAGGAGGGAATATTCGTTCAAAGCGGATGGCGGGGATTCGCAACCGTTCGGCCACATCCGCAACTGTTCGGTGGAGCTGTTCGGCAAAGGGATGGGCTGCGTCGACAAGCAGACGGATGGCATGTGTTCGGCAGAATGACAGGAGGGCAGGAAAGTCCAACGCCCCTTCCAGTCGGATGCCATTTTTGAGCGTGATCTGTTGCCCGGCGCCCTTGGTCGAATAGTAATAAGGCTTTCCCGCCTCTTCCAATTCTTTGACCGCCTTGCGTCCTTCGGTCGTACCTCCGAAAACGATGATCATGCGTTGCCCTTTCTATATCGATGAGTAAAATGCGGAGCGTACAGTTCGGACAATCCTTCGCGATGACCGATGGCTTCGCCTACGACGATCAAGGTGTCTGACGTCAGACCGTTGCCGCGCAATAGGTCGGTCAGGTCTTTCAGTTGTCCGTGGTAGATGCGCTGTTCCTTCCATGTCAGGCGATAGCAGGCGGCCACCGGCGTCGTCGGGGGATATGCTTGGAGCAACTCCGCTTGTACCTTTTCTACGAGGTCCGCACTGAGGTAGATGCACATCGTGCTTTGCGAGCGCGCCAATAGGTGAAGTTGTTCCTTCTCGGGCATCGGCGTACGGCCTTCGCCTCTCGTAAGGATGACGGTTTGCGTCTTCCGAGGAATCGTGAACTGCGACCGGAGTTCTGCTGCTGCTGCCTGGAAAGCAGAAATGCCGGGGGTGATGTGATAGTCCATGTCGTACTTGTCGAAGAGGTTCATCTGTTCCTGAATAGCGCCGTACAGGCAAGGATCGCCCGTGTGGAGGCGGACGATCAGTTCTCCCCGATCATAGGCTTCTTTCATCAATGCAATCTGTTCGGTAAGGTTCAATGAAGCGGAATTCCTGACCGTGGCCTGAGGTTTTGCGCAGGCCGTAAGTTCGATAGGAACTAAGCTACCGGCGTAAAGAATAAGGTCTGCCTGTTGCAGTATCTTCCTTCCGCGCACGGAGATCAAATCCGGGTCGCCGGGGCCGGCACCAACGATTTCTATGTGCCCCTTTCTCCGAAACCGGCGATCGATAGCTGCAGCTAAGGTCCATTTCTCACCTTTTATTTTCGGTAGGACGAGGGATTCGTTTTGAGCGGCGAGCATCGCTGAGGCTTCGCTGACGCTGGATGTCCGCATATACTTCCTGACCGTTTCGCTCGGATGTGGGACTTTCATCTTTTCCAAATCTTCGGCAGGGAAGAAGCGGAAGGCGTACGTCTTTTGCAGTTCCTGTACCACCGGTTCGCACTGTTTTTCCACGATGGTGGAGAAGTCGACGATCGCTTGCAGCGGTATGCCTTTATCCGACAGAGAATCTTCGATCTCACGTATCAACCCATCCGTCGGCCGGGCTTCGCGAGCGAGGCCTATGCCGACGTGGAGGCAGGGAGGGATGAACCACAGGTAAGGAATGCGGATGCGTGCGGGGCGAACGGGCGAGACTATCAATAGCAATGCGAAATCTTCTTGCCGGATATCTTCGGCATGATAGAAGAGGGTCACATTGTCTGGCCGGTTCGACACCAACCATTCTGTGCCCTTATCGCGGACGGTCAGCAGTAAGGCCGTGGGTTTGCCGGAAGCGAATAGGGCGATTTCGGCGTTCATATTCACCTTGTTGACGTGCCAGTCGAACCGCTGAGCGAGTGTGTCGAGTACCCATAGTCCCAAACGGTCGCTCTGCGTCGTGATGACGGGTGACGCCCCCAGCGCATGGGCGATCTTCTCGGTCAGCTCGTTGGCCCTGCCCAGATGGCCGGACAGAACGGAAACGACCATTTGCCCCGTGCAATCGGTGCAAAGGACAGCAGGATCGATATGCTTGTTTTCGATGTAAGGAGCGATGCTGCGCACACAGATGCCTAAGGCTCCGACGAAGATAAAGGCATCGAATGTATGGAAGTCTTTTCGAAGGAACTCGTCGATCGTGCGGATGCGAGAAGTTCCTTCTTCTTCGTGCAGAGAGAAGATAGGGAAGTCGAATTCTTTTCGGATGTGTTCGGCCGTCGCATAACCTGCTTCGGAGACGAGGATAATCGCTGTTTTCATCGGTTTATCGCTTTCAATATATCAATGGGATTGTAATCGTTGAATACGAGGTGCAGGGCAGGCTGCAGCGCGAGATTCAGCTCCCGGGCCATTCGCTCAAACAGATCGAAGCCGGTAGAGGTCACGGAATTCATTACGATGCACCCCCCTGGTCGAAGGACGGTCTTCGCCTTGCGCATCACCTCTTTCAACTTTCCTCCGTGCCCGCCTATGAATACGGCGTCCGGTCGAGGGAGGTTGGAAATATCCGTCGTGAGGAAATCTCCGGAGACGAATCGGATGCCCGGCGCGCCGAACTTCCGGCTGTTGGTTTCCATCAGTCGTCGCCCTTCCTCTCTGATCTCGAAGGCGGTGACGGAGAGATGCGGGAACAACAGGCGCGCTTCTATCGAAATGGAACCGGTGCAGGAGCCTATGTCCCATAAAGCCTGATGCGTATTCAGTGCCAAAGCTTGCAGGCTGAGCAATCGGATGGGCATCTTCGTGATCATTCGTTCTCTGCCGTCCAGCAATTCGAATGCCCGATCGTCGATTCCGAAAGGTTTGATCCCCGGCTCTTCGGCGCGGACGATCACGCAATTCGGCGCATCGAATTTCATTTCGGAAGCCTCTGCCAGCGAACAGCTGGTCACGCGTTCTCGTTCCGGATTCCCTAAATGTTCGCCCACATGCATCCGATAGGCCGTGTAGCCGAACTCCGTCATGCGGCGGGCGATCGCTGCGGGGGAGTGTTCCCCGTCCGTGAGAAGGCCGATTTCCGGCGTCCTTTCGATCAGCACACGGTCGAGTTCTTGCCACGAACGTCCCGTCAGGGATACTGTCCGCAGTTCCTGATAAGGCATGACCAGCCGGTGTGCGAGCATCTGAAGCGAATGGAAGGCGGGGAAGACTTTGATCTCCGCCTGCGGCATCTTCCGCCTTATTGTGTTGGCGAAGCCGAAAAACAGGGGGTCGCCAGAGGCGAAGACGACGATCGTTTCCGTTCCGTTGCATCGCGCTTCTTCGTACTGCTTGAATGTCTCGTCGAGAGGCGCGGCGATATCGATCCATCGAGCTTGTTGAGGCAAGAGGGCGTTGACGATTTCACGGTGTCTCTTCCCTCCGGAGAATACTTTTCCCTTCTCTATCTCCCGAGTGATCTCCCGCGAGAAGCGGGGCGCATGCGAGTCGTTGATTCCTATGACGATGAATGATAGCATTTTTTCTTTAGAGGTCTCTTCCCGGCCGTAAGGCTTCGGCGTCGTCGAACGTGAGGATGGCATTGACCAGTGTGGCCGCCAGGTTGCTCCCTCCCTTTCTGCCTTCGATAATGAGTTTGGGGATGTTGGCGAACGGTTTGATCATCTGTTTGGATTCGCAGACATGGACGAAGCCGACCGGTGCGGCGACGATGCCTGCAGGGGAAGCTTTCCCCCGACGGATCAGCGTGCACAGTTCCATGAGAGCGGTCGGAGCATTCCCGAAAGCGAATAAGGCATTGGGGTGCTCGGCTACAGCCAGGCGGATCCCCGCTTGCGTTCTTGTCAGCGCTTCCCGCCGCACCATGTCTGTTACGCGGGGATCGTCCAAATAACATTTTGCCTCGACGCCCAAACGTTGCAGTGCACCTTTGCGCAATCCGCTGACGACCATGTTCACATCCGAAACGATGTATGTCAATTCGCCCCTGGCCACTTTCCCGTACAGGATTTCTACGGCCGAAGGATCGGTGTATAGGAGGTCTTCCATCGTAAAATCGGCGGAGGTATGGATGGCGTGCAGCAGCGCCCATTTGCGGCCTAAGGGTATCTCGCTGTGTTTCATCTCTTGCTCGATGGTTTGGAAGCTTTTTATCATGATGTGTTGTCCGATGTGATCTCCTTCGCTCGGGGTTTCGCGGTAATATCCGCGCGGGGTGACGAACCGGTTGTTCCATGTGTAAGACTGCGAGTTCCCGATAATGATGACGGTGAACATGTCGATGTCCTCAGGGTCGAAATCACCGAGTGTCGTGATTTTTGCCGTTTGTCCTTCCCGTCCGGCCTGACGAACGTAGCCGACGGGCGTTTCAGGCGAGCGTCCTTCTTGGAGGAAGAGCTCCTTCAATCGATACAGTTGCCAGTACCGCTCGTCGCTTTTCGGGTTGTAGATGGCGGTCACGAAGTCGGCCACTGCTGCAGCGGTGATCCGTTTCTCAATCGTTTCCCAGGGAGTCATCAGGTCGGAGAGAGAGAGGATGCAGAAGTCGTGCCCCATGGGTGCGCCCAAGATGGAAGCAGCTTTCTGGAAAGCGCTGATTCCTGGGAAAGATGTGACTTCGATGTCGCTTCCTCGTTCCCGTTTCATTTCGTAGATCAACGGCGTCATTCCGTAGATGGCGGCGTCTCCGGAACTGACCACGACGACGGTCTTTCCCTGCTCTGCCAGTTCGAACGCCTGCCGAACGCGCTCTTTCTCTTTCTTCATCCCCGTATCGATGCATGCCGTTTGAGGACGAAGAAAGGGTTCGACGAAACGAAAGTAGTATTTGTATCCGACGATTGCATCCGCTTCCTTCAGGGCTTTCAAGACGGCGGGGGTGAGGTCTTCCGGACTTCCCGGCCCGAGGCCTGCCACAATTATTTTAGCCTGATTCATGATCATTTCGATTGGTAATGCAAAAGTAATAAATTAATGGCAAATCGCGATGTCATTTCCGCGGATGAATTCCGAATGGCGAGGCGGAATTCGTTCCTCATCCGAGATTCGGAGGCATAGATTTTAAAACTACCGCCCGCTTTGGAGGAAAGAGGTTGTTTCCTTCGATCACACTCCTGCATGACTTGCGAAGCGGGCTATTCTTTATAAATCACCAATATCGGATTACTTTCTTCGTTCAGCCTGTCGATCATCGGTTTCAGCCTTTTGTCTCGAATCTCATCCGTTTTCTCGTCAAAGATTTTATCGGCGGTCAGGATGCCTATGGCGCAACGGTCGGAGTAGAATGTCGGCCGGAAGAACAGCGGCGTGTCGGGGATGTTTATTCCTTTTTCGGTATTATCGGCTTTATAGACGGTACGACTCTTTTTGTCGATGAGGGAGGTTTTGCCGAGCGGATCGGCATGCTTCATTTGCTCGTACGTATAAACGGCAATGCCGTCGGAACGTTCTTTGTTCGTGCACGATTCGAAAAACAGAATTGAAAGGGTGAGGAGCAACGTCTTCTCCACGATTGGACGGTTAAATGTCCGGACCAAAGATAACGCATTTTGTGTATGTCTGATCGTTCTCTGTGATTTTTGTCCATAAATCCGTAACTTTCTTCCGTAATTCCGTAATATGTCGCGGACTTTCGGTCATATCTTTGCTTAAAATATTCGGATAATGGAGACAGACAGGCATATCGTTAAGGAATTCTTTCCCGTAATCGGAATGAGTTGTGCGGCGTGTGCGACTCGTGTCGATAAGATTTTGAACGGGCAACGGGGAGTTTGCGGAGCTTCGGTCAATTATGCCAACGGTATGGCCACGGTAGAATACGATAGTAAACAGACTTCGCCCGAGGCGCTGCAAACAGTCGTCCGACAAATCGGCTACGATTTATCTATCGAAAGGGACGATTCCGTCGAGGCTTTGGAAAGAGTGCAATCGGAGAATTATCGTTCGCTGAAGGGGCAGACTCTCGGTGCTTTTGTCTTGGCTGTACCCGTATTTATCATAAGTATTTGCTTCAAGGAAGTATGGTTGGGCAAGCTGGCGATGTGGCTGTTAGCTACTCCGACCGTCTTCTGGTTAGGGAGGGGATTCTTCATCCGTGCGTGGAAGCAGTTGAAGCACCGTTCCGCCAATATGGATACGCTGGTGGCTTGTAGCACGGGTGTGGCTTATCTGTTCAGCTTGTTCAATCTGCTCTTTCCGCAGGTTTGGACTTCGCGGGGCATAACTCCTCACCTTTACTTCGAGTCTGCCAGTATGATCGTTGGTTTTATCCTCTTAGGGCGTTTACTGGAGGCGAAAGCGAAGGGACATACGGTCACGGCTGTCAAAAAGCTGATGGGCTTGCAGCCGAGAACGGCGACGATTATCCGGGGGGACGAGGAGAGACCGATTCCTATTGAGCTGATTCGGCCGAATGATATCGTCATGGTCCGGCCGGGAGAACGAATAGCTGTCGACGGCGTAGTAACGGAGGGCGATTCGTATGTCGACGAGAGCATGCTGAATGGCGAACCGGTACCCGTCGCCAAGTCGACAGGTACCAACGTCTTTGCGGGGACGCTGAACCAAAGAGGAAGTTTCCGCTTTCAAGCGCGGAAGGTCGGTACGGATACCTTGCTCGCTAAGATTATCCGGATGGTACAGGAAGCGCAGGGCAGCAAAGCCCCCGTCCAACAATTGGTCGATAGGGTGGCGGCAGTCTTCGTCCCCGTCATTATGGCGATTGCCTTGATCGCCTGGATCGCCTGGGTGATCTTAGATCCGGTGAATGGTTTCTCGCACGGGATGCTGGCTCTGGTCACAGTCCTCATCATCGCTTGTCCCTGTGCCCTGGGATTAGCTACTCCCACGGCTGTTATGGTCGGCATCGGGAAAGGGGCGGAGAGCGGAATTCTGATCAAAGATGCGGAGAGTTTGGAAATCGCCAGAAAAATAAATGCTGTAATACTGGATAAGACGGGAACGATCACGGAAGGGAAACCGGAAGTCTCTTCGATAAAATGGGCGACGGCGGACGGAGAACGACTCGAGAGCGCTTTGTTCAGTTTGGAAAAGCTTTCGGAACATCCGTTGGCCGAAGCGGTAGTCCGTTATCTCGAAGGGGTGGAACCTTCGCTGAAAGTGACCGCCTTCGAAAGTCTGACGGGGAAAGGTGTAAAAGGAAATGTCGGCGGAACGCTCTATTATGCGGGTAATCAGGACTTCATGGAGGAACTGCAAGTAACGATGGAAGCCTCCCTGAAAGCGGAAGCCGCCCGATTGACGGCGAAGGCCGAAACGGTCATCTGGTTTGCGGATGCGAAGCAAGCCAGAGCCGTCGTCGGCATTACCGATAAGGTCAAGGATACTTCGGTGAAAGCGATCGAGACGTTGAAACGACAGGGGATAGACGTATTTATGCTGACCGGCGATCACGAATCGACGGCGAAAGAAATCGCCCGTCAAGTCGGTATCTTCCATTATCGGTCGGGCGTATTGCCTGGTGATAAGGCGGCCTTTGTCAAAGCATTGCAGGCCGACGGGAAATGTGTGGCGATGATTGGTGACGGTATCAACGACAGTGCGGCTTTAGCCCAGGCGGACTTGAGCATCGCCATGGGGAGCGGGAGCGATATGGCGATGGATGTGGCAAAGATGACTGTCATCTCGTCCGATTTGACAAAAATCCCGGAAGCATTGACGTTGTCCCGGCTGACGACTCGGACGATCCGCCAGAATCTGTTCTGGGCATTCTTCTATAACTTGATAGCCGTGCCGGTGGCCGCCGGCGTACTCTATCCCGTCAACGGCTTCCTGCTGAATCCGATGATAGGAGGTGCGGCTATGGCTTTCAGCAGCGTAAGTGTCGTCTCTAACAGTTTGCGGCTGAAACGGAAGAAAATAACGGGGAAGGAAGGACGAACGAAAGCGTTGAGAAATAAATCATTAAATACGACGACGATGAAAAGAGAATTTAAAGTAGAAGGCATGATGTGCGACCATTGCAGGATGCACGTGGAGAGAGCGTTGAACAGTATGGACGGCGTGAAGGCTACGGTGACGTTAGATCCACCCGTTGCTACGGTTGAGTTCGAAGGGACGGAGCGGACGCTCGAGGATTTGCAACGGGTAGTCACCGAGCGGGCCGGCGCGTATGCGTTGAAAGTGTAGCGCTCCTCGTAAAAGGATAAGGATGAGCGGAAGGTATTTCAGGTTCAGCGTCCGGTTATAGGTCGGGCGGAACAGATAGTTGCCGAGCGATGATTCGATGAGCACGAGCTCTTTATTTTCCCAGAGCCAAGTCATCAAGTCCTGCACGATGCTTTCCGCATCCTCCAGGTCGACAAAACGGTCCGCAGGCATGAATTTGATTATCTGTCGTGGAGACAACCGGAGACTTTTTTCAGGGAGATGCCTATGGCCGTTCTTCAAACACGCTGAGAACCTACTATTGAAGAATATAGAGAATTGATGGGAGAGGCGACTCGAAGTCGGTGAGATACTCTTTTACCGACATTCGACGTAAGAAGTCCCGTCGTTTACGTTTCAAATAGATCCGTTTCTGTCGATCGATCTGACCGTTTTGGCTGCACCTTCTCTTTTCCCGATGAGTCCACCCTTTTGAGGTGGGCGTTGACGGATTCGAACCGCCGACCCTCTGCTTGTAAGGCAGACGCTCTGAACCAGCTGAGCTAAACGCCCCGATTTCTCTAAGAAAAGAGGAGAGAGGAGAAGTGGGCGTTGACGGATTCGAACCGCCGACCCTCTGCTTGTAAGGCAGACGCTCTGAACCAGCTGAGCTAAACGCCCCGGTTCCTCTTTTCGAAAACGTGACAAAGATAGATATTATTCCGTAAACCACAAATTTTTAATCTATAATTTTTTATCCGGCTATCTCGCCGCTGCCTGCACATATTCGGGCATCCTGATCGTAGAGTACTCCGAATTGCCCGGGAGCGATTCCTTGAACGGGTTTTTCGCTATGGATATGGAGCGATCCGTTTTCTAATCGGTTCAAGGTTCCGACGGAATAAAAATCGGTATGGCGGATTTTGAAAGTGATATCTACGGGCGATTTCCCTTTCCAGAGGTCGTCGGTGATAAAATGGAAGTCGTGAAGAATGAAATCGGTACCGTATTGTTTCTCGGTGTGGTAACCGTGAGAGACATAGATGACATTTCGATCGATATCTTTTTTTATCACGAACCACGGGCCTCCGCTTAGTCCTAATCCTTTTCTTTGTCCGATGGTATGGAACCAGAAGCCGTGGTGGGTGCCTATCTCTTTTCCTGTTTCCCACTCGACGATCGGTCCGTCTTTTTCTCCCAAGAATCGTTTGATGAATTCGTTGTAATTGATTTTTCCAAGGAAGCAAATGCCTTGACTGTCTTTCCTGTAAGCGTTTGGAAGTTTGGCTGTTTGGGCGATTTTGCGAACTTCCTGTTTCCTCAGTTTCCCCAGTGGGAACATGAGTTTGGAGATTTGCAGGTAGTCGATTTGTGCAAGGAAATCGGTCTGATCTTTTACCGGATCGACGGCGGTGCCCAACCAGCTTTTTCCTTCTCTCTCTATGATGTTTGCATAATGACCGGTAGCCGTCTTGTCGTAGCGATATCCTACCTCTTTTTCGAAACAACCGAACTTAATGAGTTTATTGCACATCACATCCGGATTCGGTGTGAGTCCGCGTTTCACCTTGTCGATGGTATAGGCTACCACGTTGTCCCAATACTGTTGTTGCAGGTCGATAATGTCAAAATGCAGCCCGTACCTCTTGGCTATCGTCTTACCTATTTCTATATCTTCTTCGGAGGTACAGGTTAAATCTTCATCCTGATCCATGCCTATTTTTATATACCACAGGTCGGGCTTGTAACCTTGTTCGCACAGCAGGTGGACGACGACGGAACTGTCTACGCCTCCGGAGAATAATGTGGCTATGTGCATCATGAAGAACGACTTTTTTAACCCTTCAGTTTCAGCTCGTAAAGACATGCTTCCAATTCGGCGCTACTGCCCATGTGTTTGCCCATATCGTCGGAGAGCTTGATGCATTCGCGCCAATCCTGATGGCTGTTCATTCTGCATTGCGCCAGTTTCATCACGATGTTCGACGGTTTGAACCCCGTATCGTTGGTCAGATTGGTTCCGATTCCGAATGAGCAGCGAATTTTGCCTTGACAATAGTTGAAGAGGTGAAGCGATTTTTCGAAGTCCAACGCATTGCTGAAGATGATGGTTTTGGTGGTAGGGTCGATGCCTAACTCTTTGTAACGTTCGATCAGTCGATCGATGAATTCGAGTTCGTTTCCCGAATCGCAACGGACGCCGTCGAACAGTTTGGCTTGTTTCTTACTGAAGTTGCTCAAGAAAGAATCGGACGTATAGGTATCCGCCAATGCCGTCCCTAAATCTCCGTCGTATACATTGACCCAGTTTTCCAGCGCCATATAGTTTGCGTGCTTATAGCCGAACTGTGCGCCGTGAAACATAAACCATTCGTGCGGATGGGTGCCCATGGGGCGCATATCGTATTTCATGGCCAGGTAGCAGTTCGAGGTGCCGGTACAATATTGCGAATGTTCTTTCAGGTATTGGATAACCATCTCTTGCACGTCGAAAGAGAAACGGCGACGAGTGCCGAAATCGGAAAAGGTCATCTGGTTTTCATTGGACAAGTCGACTTTAGTTTTCAGCCTCTTGTAGACTTCCGCTTTGTCGGGAACGTGGCGGTCGTATTTGTTTTTGATCTCCGATAATATCGCTAACAGGGGGACTTCGTACAGCGTGACCTTGTACAGGTAATCGGTGATGTCGATATGCAGATGATGCGCCTCGTCCAAGGAAAGACGTATCTTCTCGGGGTCGAAACGGAAAGCGGCCAACCATTCCCAGTAGATGCGAGGCAGGAAACGGCAGTGCGCGTTCATGTACTCCAGCTCGTCGTCATGCAGACGCACTTCCTTCAGACGACGGATTTCCGCTTGGAATTCGTTCATGAAATCTTCATTGTATTCCGTTTCATCCCGGTCTTTAAAAATAAAAGTGCCTTGTGCATATGGAAACAACTTGATATAAGCATACGAGGTGGTGAACTTATATAGATCGGTATCCAAAATTGATTTTATGACCATAATATAAAGCTTAAAAGTGGCGCAGTAAAGGTATTATATTTTTTGCCCGAAAAATAGAAACGCACGGAGAGACTCCTTCAGCAACTTCGTACGTATCGATGGAGCGGTGGACCTGGAGGGAGTCGAACCCTCGTCCAAACAAGGAGACCATATGCTTTCTACATGCTTAGCTTTGCCTTCGGTTTTCGTGCACAGGCAAGACCAAAGCCACCCACTTGTGCCTTATCCTCTCAGATTTCGTCGAAAGCGCGAGGCGAACTTTCGATTATTTCCGAATTTGCTGTGCCGCTTTGTCAAACGCTTCGGAACAAGAGCTTTTGAGCGACATCCCGTTCCCGGCACTATGCCGGAAATAAAGGTGATTTACTTTGCTTCAATCACGCAGCGAGAGCATAATTTTCGTTGCCAGATAAATTTTGATAATGGAGATTATAGAGCCCTATTATCCACGCTCTGCATGCTTACATACCACCTCAACTCGCTGTCAAAACCGAACAAGCCCAATGGTTACGACAAAGGTACGAATATTTATGGATTGTCGTATCTTTTTTCGATTTAATTTTTCTACTTTCGGAAAACGTCGTTTCTTTGTGCGATGTTTAATGCTTAAAAGATGAAACGGATTTCTTTTTGGGGAGGGGTACTGACGGTATCGGTTCTCGTTGCCTGCAAGCCGGCGATGAAAGACAGGGCGTCGGCAGAGGTTGCACAGGTTTCGCCGATTATGCTGGTAGGAAGTTATGCGGATGTCGCGCAGGAGGGAGTCAAAGCTTTTCGGTTCGAGGAGGATTCGGTGCGAGCGACTTATCTTTGCGGTTTGAGCGGACTTTCCAATCCTTCGTTTTTAGTCCCGACGAAGGACGGGAAACATCTTTATGCGGTGAAGGAGGACGAAGGCCAGACGGCGGGCGCCTATGCCATCTCGTTCGATGCAGAAAACGGGCGGATGACTTTGCTCAACGAAGTCGCCACGCAGGGAGGGGCCCCCTGTCATATTACCCTCGATCCGTCGGAACGCTTTGTCGTGACGGCCAATTATTTCGGCGGGAATATATCGATCATGGCGGTGGACGATTCTGGCAGGCTGAAAGAGCCTGTTTGCGTGATCCCGTTTACGGGCAAGAGTGCAGATCCGGAGCGGCAGACCAAGCCTTATCTGCATGCCGTCCGGTTTTCGCCCGACGGCCGATTTCTCTTGGCGGATGATCTGGGTACGGACCGTATCCACATCTTCCCCGTGAATGAAAAAGCGGTAGCCGGTCGACCGAATTCTTTGGTAAAACCGGACGGCATGACGGACGTAGAGGTAAAGCCGCGGAACGGGCCGCGACACCTCGTCTTCCATCCGAACGGGCGCTATGCTTACCTGATTAACGAATTGTCGGGGAATGTCGTCGTATTCGATTATGCCGACGGAAAGCTGGCGACGAAGCAGTATCTCGAAGCGGATACCCTGCATGCCGGAGGAAGTGCGGATATTCAACTTTCGCCCGACGGGCGGTTCCTGTACGCTTCCAACCGGCTGAAAGCGGACGGCATCGCCATCTTTAAGATCGATGCGCAAGACGGGACGCTGACCAGAATAGGTTATCAGCCGACCGGCATTCATCCGCGCGGCTTTGCGCTCACCCCCAGCGGAAGGTATCTGCTGGCGGCTTGCCGCGACAGCCATTGCATCCAGATTTTTCGACGGGATGAGCAAACGGGGCTGTTGATGGACACGGGCCAGGTGGTCGAGATGAACAAGCCTGTCTGCATCCGCTTTCTCGAACGACCGGTTTCGCCGGCATGATCCTTGTGCGGAAGGTTTTTTCTCTCCGCTGCGCGCCGCGCCGAACATGCAAAGCCGTTTTTCCTGTCGCAGCGTGACGCAGTGAGAATAAAAATCCGTTTGAGGTGTTGCCGGGCGGCCCGACGAGAGTAAAACTTCGATTTCAGTACCGCCGCGTCGGTTGCAACGAGTGAATATTCATTTTTGGTCGCTGCAACGCATGCGGTCTGTATACAAATTTATTTTAGTACCATGCAACCCATGCGGTATGCATGAAAATCCGTTTCAACCCCTTGCGACTCATGCGACATGTATACAAATTCATTTTAACTCCTTGCGACTCATGCGGCATGCATACAAATCCATTTTAACTCCCTGCAACCGACGCGGCGGGAAGATGAATCCGTTTTAGCTCTTGTCGAGCCGTTCAGCGAAAATATAATTCTCCTTTTTCCTTCGTCGACTGGCGCGACGGAGGGCTCCTTCCGTTTCCGCTCTCGCCGGGCCGGTTGTCGGTGGATCGGACGGCAGATGTATGCCTTAGACGTAACTTTCGAGGAATTTGACGTGCGTTTCGACATCGATTCGGACTTCTTTCACGGTAGCGGGGAAGAGGATGGATTCGCCTGCCTGCAGGGGGAGTTCGTTCCTTTCGTCGTCCGTGATCGTACAGGTCCCTGCAATGCAGATGTAGATGACGAACGAGTCGAGCTCGCGGTAATCGACGGTCATGCTTTCGGTCAGGTTGTATACGGAGGTGGTGAAATAGGGACAACTGATCAATTCGACGGACTCGTTCCGCCTGGGTGCGTAAGCTGTCCGATAATCGGGCAGGACGGTGTAATCGATCGCTTCCTTGGCCAGCTCCGTGTGCAGTTCGCGGGTGTTCCCTTCTTCGTCTTTCCGGTCGAAATCGTAAATTCGGTAAGTAATATCGCTGGTTTGCTGGATTTCGGCCAGGAAACATCCCCTGCCGATGCTGTGGATCCGTCCGGCCGGCAGGAAAAACACCTCGTCGGGCTTTACGGAATAGGTGGCCAGCGCGTCTACGATGGTATGCTTCTTTACCATTTCGGCGTATTCGTCGGGTGTGATACGCCTTTTCAGGCCGGCGTAGAGCCGGGCTTTTCCGTGGGCATTGTCGATGATATACCACATTTCCGTTTTTCCCATGGAATGGTGCCGTTTTTGGGCCAGTTCGTCGTTGGGATGAACCTGTATGGAGAGGTCGTTGCGCGCATCGATGAATTTGATCAGCAGGGGGAACGTATCGCCGAACCGTCTGTAATTGCTTCTGCCGACCAAGCTCTCGCGGTATTCCTGGACCAATTCGGTCAGGGTTTTGCCGGTATCTTTTCCGTTGCGAACGACGGATTCGTTGCCGCGCACGCCTGAAATTTCCCAACTCTCGCCCACTTGTTGCTGCCGGCTGTCCAGGCGTTTGAACGGAATGATCTTATTTCCGCCCCAAAGGGTGGATTTCAGTATAGGATCGAATTTATACGGATACATGTCTGTGGTATTTATTTCGGACGTAAAGGTATGTATTTTTTTCGATTTACCGCTTCTTCCAGAAACTCGGCATAAGGAGAATGAGGATGGTAAACAGTTCCAGACGGCCTGCCAGCATGAGGAACGAGCAGATCCATTTGGCGACCGCGGGAATGGCGCTGAAGGAGTATGCCGGTCCACAGCTTCCCAATGCCGGCCCGGTATTCCCCAAGCACGACACGACGGCTCCGTAAGCTTCGGTAAAGTTCATGCCCACCATCATCAGTACGAGCCAACTGACGAACATCACGACCAGATACGTAAAGATGAAGGCGAGGACGATGGTTTTGGTGCCGTCCGGAAGAACTTGTTTGTTTACCCGAACGGGAAAGACGGCGTTCGGGTGGATGATTCGTCTGAACTCGTTGTGGGCTACTTTGCTCATGATCGCGATCCGAATGCATTTGATGCCTCCCGACGTAGAGCCGGCGCACGATCCGATGATCATGAGCAAACTGATAATCATCCAGAGCGAAGGCGTCCATAACATGTAATCGGCGCTCATGAAGCCGGTGGAGGTTTGTATGGAGACCACCTGGAACAACGCCTTCCGGAACGACTCTTCCATATTTCCGCCTGTGGTGAGGAACAGACCGGCGGCAATGAGCAGCGTAGCCAGAACGGCGATGCTGATGTACCATCGGAACTCGGTGTTACGGCATAATTTCTTGATCCGAAACTTCAATAAAGTCGTATAGAGCAATGTATAATTCACTCCGCTCAGGAGCATGAAGACGACGGTGATGTATTCTATACGAGGGGAATGAAAATAGGCGATACTGGTCTGCTTGGTCGAGAAGCCCCCCGTCGAACAGGTGGTCAGGGCATGGCAAGCGCTGTCGAAGATCCCCATGCCGGAGAAATAGAGCAATACTGCCTGCGAGAGCGTCAATCCGATGTAGATCATCCAGATCCATTTGGCCGTCACGCCGATGCGGGGGTGCACCTTGTCGTGCGTCGGTCCGGTGGCTTCGGCGGCAAAGAGTTTGACTCCTCCCGTACCGATCATCGGGAGGACGGCAATGGTGAAGAAAACGATTCCCAACCCGCCGATCCATTGGGTTATGCTTCTCCAAAACAGCAGGCCGTGCGGAAACGATTCGATGCGATCCACGATCGTCGCTCCCGTGGAGGTAAAGCCAGAGATCGCCTCGAAAAAGGCGTCGCTCACCCCTTCGATATAGCCGCTGATCAGGTAAGGCAGCATGCCTATGACGGAAGAGATGATCCATGCGGAGGCCACGATCACATATCCGTCTCTTCGATTTATGGACCGTTTGGCTCCCCTTCCGCGATAATAAAACAGTACGGCGACGCTTAGCGTGGCTCCTATCGAACAGAGGAAGGCGATGCTGTCGTCTTCTTTGTAATAGAAAGAGATCGCGGCGCATAACAGCAGGAAGCCCCCCTGAATGAAGAGCAGGATGCCCAAGGCCCGGAATATAATCTTTTTGTTGATCATCAGTGGAAGAATATTTCGGCTTTCTGGATCATTTCGCCCAGACAGAACACCATCACGTGGTCGCCCGGTAATATCTGCGTGTTGCCGTTGACCAAGATTCCTTCTCCGTTGCGGATCATTCCGCCGATGGTGATGCCTTTGGGCAATCCCATATCCTTGATGGGACGTTTCGTGATTCTGGAATTTTCTTTTGCGACGAATTCCGCTACGTCGGAGTCGGAGAACGTCAAACATTTTACGTTGGTCACATCCGCATCCAGCATCATTTGATAGATGTGGCTGGCCGCAATCTTTTTCTTGTTGATGACCGTTCCGATATCCAGGCTTTCCGCCATGCGGATATAATCGATATTCTCCACTTCCGCTACGGTTTTCGTCACTCCCAATCGTTTGGCCGCCAGACAGGCCAGGATGTTCGTTTCGGCATTTCCCGTCAGTGCCACAAAGGCTTCCGTGTTTCTGATACCTTCTTCCATCAGGAGGCTCAAGTCTCGTCCGTCGCCGTTGATCACCATGATACGGTCGTCGACCAACTCTGTCAGGCGATTGCATCGGCTCAGGTCTTTTTCGATGATCTTGACCTGCATATAGTCGGGCACGTATTGCGAAGTACGGATGGCGATCCGGCTTCCGCCCATGATGATCACGTTCTGCACGTCGGCGTAGTTCTCTTTTCCGGAGATTTTCCGAATGTACGGGATGTATTTTTTGGTGGTCGTGAAATAAACGATGTCGTACAGTTTAATCATGTCGTCGCCTCGCGGGATGATGGTGTGGCTGCCCCGTTTGATAGCCACGATGTGGTACGGATTCTCTCGCCCTCCCAAATCTTTGAGGGGGATGTCGAGGATTTCAGCTGTCTCACGCATCTTGGTGCCGATCAGGATCAGGGCTCCTCCGGCGAATTCCCACCATTGCCGAATCCAGCTCATCTTCAGTGCGTCGACGATTTCTTTGGCGGCTAACATTTCGGGATAGATCAGGGAATCGACTCCGAGTTTAGCGAAAAATTCTTTATGTTTCGGCAGCAGGTATTCGTAATTGTCGATTCGCGCTACCGTTCTTTTGGCTCCTAATTTTGTCGCCAGCATGCACGCTGTCATATTCCGGCTTTCTTCCGGCGTGACGCCGATGAACAGGTCGGCACCCGAAACCCCTGCATCTCTGAGCGCGGAAATAGACGTCGGCGAAGCGCATACCGTCATCAAGTCGAAGTTGGAGTCCATGCCGTTCAGCTTATTCTCGTCTTCGTCCATTAAAATGATGTCCTGGCGCTCGCTCGACAACAGTTTGGCCAAGTGCGTGCCTACGGAACCAGCTCCTGCAATGATTATTTTCATCTTCCTGCCCTCTGTTTAAAAAGTAAGTAATAGGTTATAGATACTCTCCTCATCCATGCCGCAGATGCGGTATAGATCTGCCGTTGGCCCATGCTGAATAAACCGATCGGGTATGCCCACGCGACGAATCCGCGGGCAATAGCCGCGATCGTTCATGAATTCCAGC
Source organism: Phocaeicola abscessus CCUG 55929 (assembly GCF_000312445.1). GTDB lineage: Bacteria > Bacteroidota > Bacteroidia > Bacteroidales > Bacteroidaceae > Phocaeicola > Phocaeicola abscessus. Next base: position 610,041 of record NZ_HE997182.1, read on the forward strand.
ACGGCGCTTCCCATCCCGCCGTTCAGTACGCCGTCTTCCAGGGTAACGATCTTTTCAAAGTGCTGTCCGATTTCGTGCAACATTCGTTCATCCAAAGGTTTTAAGAAGCGCAAGTCGTAATGCGCTATGCACTTTCCGCTTTCTTTCTCTGCCCTGCCGATGCTTTTTTCCGCCGTCTTTCCCATCGGTCCTAATGAAACGACGGCTATGTCTTTTCCGTCTTTCAATTTCCTTCCTGTCCCGATCGTTATTTCTTGGAAAGGACATCGCCAGTCGACGATGGATCCTCTGCCTTTGGGATAGCGGATCACGAACGGCCCTTTGTCCGGCAGTTGGGCGGTGTACATGAGGTTCCGAAGTTCTTTTTCATCCATCGGGGAGGCGATCGTTACTTGAGGAATCGGACGCATATAGGCCAGGTCGAAGGCGCCGTGATGCGTCGGACCGTCTTCTCCGACCAATCCCGCCCGATCCAGACACAGGACGACGTTCAGGTTCAGCAAGGCTACGTCGTGGATGAAGTTGTCGTAAGCTCGTTGCATGAAAGCGGAATAGATGTTGCAGAAAGGCAATAAGCCTTCTTTGGCCATCCCTCCCGAAAACGTGACGGCATGGCCTTCCGCAATGCCCACGTCGAATACCCGGTCGGGAAATGCCTTTTGCATGATATTCATCGAACACCCTGTCGGCATGGCTGGCGTAACGCCTACCAGCTTATCGTTTTGTTCGGCTAATTCCAGAAGCGTCTCGCCGAACACGTCCTGGAACTTGGGAGGTAGCCCTTGGACATTTTGAATGAAACGTTCTCCCGTCTCTTTATCGAACATTCCGGGTGCGTGCCAGATGGTCGCCTCTTTTTCCGCCGGTTCGAAGCCTTTTCCCTTGATGGTGTGGATGTGGAGGAGGCGAGGGCCTTCCATGTCTTTGATGTCGTTCAACGTTTTGGTTAATCCTATTACGTCGTGCCCGTCAACCGGACCGAAATAGCGGATGTTCATCCCTTCGAACACGTTCTGCTGATGCGTCAGCACGGACTTTAAGCTGTTGTTAAAGCGGATGATGCTTTTTCTGCGTTCCTCGTTCAGAATGCCCATCTTGGAAAACAGTTTGGAAAGCTTATAGCGAATGTAATTATAGCTCTCGGACGTTTGCAGATTCAATAAGTACTGTTCCATACCGCCCACATTGTGGTCGATGGACATGTTGTTATCGTTGAGGACGATGAGCAGATTGTTCGGATTCGACGAAACGTTGTTCAACCCCTCGAAGGCAAGTCCGCCGGTCATCGATCCGTCCCCGATGACGGCCACTACGTTCCGGTCGCTTTCTCCATTCTTCTTGGCCGCTACGGCCATGCCCAGTGCCGCCGAGATGGAATTGGAAGCGTGTCCGCATGCAAAGGAATCGTAGATGCTCTCTTCGGGCGAAGGAAAAGGGCGAAGACCGTTCAATTTACGATTCGTGCAGAATGCATCGCGCCGCCCGGTTAAAATCTTGTGTCCGTATGCCTGATGACCGACATCCCACACGATCCGATCATAAGGTGTATTAAACACATAATGCAGGGCGACGGTGAGCTCTATCACACCCAAGCTGGAAGCAAAGTGACCAGGATTGCAGGAAAGTTCGTCTACGATTTTCTGTCGAAGTTCCTTACAGATTTCCGGAAGCTGATCCGGTTTCAACGTACGAAGCTCTTCCGGCGAATCGGTATGATTCAATAAGCGGTATGCATTATCCTCTCCCATTCCGTAACCACCTTATGCACGAACAAAGATAACCCAAGCCGAGCGACGAGCAAAATTTATTTCCGATTTGCAGAGATACATTTTATTTTCGCTTTATTTAGATCCCCAAAATTACTACTTTTATGTATATTCTGCGTAAATTTGTGCTTAAATTTTAGAGGCGAATCGAATATGGATTTCAGAACACCGGCGGAATTGCCGCTGAAGCAGATGGAAATACGCCATTCCGACAAGATGATGTTATGGGGGTCTTGCTTTGTCGAGGAGATAGGACATCGATTGACGGCATACAAATTCCCGATAACCGTCAACCCTTTCGGCGTTTTATATAATCCGTGGTCCATGGCCGAGGCGATGAACGTGTTGCTCGCCGGCAGGCAGTACAGATCGGATGAGCTGTTTTACTCGAACGGGTTGTGGAACAGCTGGATGCATCATTCTTCTTTCTCCTCGACTGATCGGGCTGCGTGTTTGGCACAGATCAACCGCCGCCTTCAGGATGCTTTCTCGGTCTTGCCGCAAATCGATGTGCTGCTCTGTACTTTCGGGTCTGCCTGGGTGTACGAACTGAAGGAGAGCGGACGCGTGGTAGGCAATTGTCACAAGCAACCCGATGTTCTTTTCCGTCGCAGGTTATTGGAGGTCGATGAAATTGTTCGGCGTATGGTCTCCGTCATCGACGGGATGAGGGCATTGAACCCGAAGATTCGCATTCTTTTTACCGTCAGTCCTGTTCGCCACGGTAGAGACGGGATGCACGGCAATCAAGTGGGCAAGGCGACCTTGTTGTTAGCTGTAGACAAGATGCAAAAGCAAAGGGAGGACTGTTATTATTTCCCCTCTTACGAGATTATGATGGACGAGTTGAGAGATTATCGCTTCTATGCCGACGATATGTTGCATCCTTCGTCTTTGGCGATAGATTATATTTGGGATTGTTTCCAAAGATGTTATTTCTCTGCGTCTACCCTTGGAGTAATGCGCCAATGGCAAGAAATTGCAAAGCGATTGAATCATCAACCTTTTCATTCGCACACAGCGGCGTATCGTCGGTTTGTAAACGAGACAGTACTAAAATTAAATCGATTCGGGGAGAACTTTCCTTATGTCGATCTGAAAAAAGAAATAGAACAATGTCGAATTCAATTGAAAGTATAGCCAAAGCTATCGGAGCTCGCCGAACAGGAACCTGTGAAACGCGTATAGATTGGCTATTAACCGATAGCCGCTCTTTGGGCTTTCCGGAGGAAACGCTTTTTTTCGCCCTGAAGACGAAAAGGAACGACGGACATAAGTATATTCCCGAGCTGTACGAGCGAGGCGTCCGGAATTTTGTCGTCGCCGATTTGCCGATCGATCTGGAACGCTACGCCGATGCCAATTTCTTGCAGGTAAGGGATCCGTTGAAAGCGTTGCAGCAATTGGCGAGAGAGCATCGCAAGCAATTTCAGGTTCCTGTCATCGGAGTAACGGGGAGCAACGGCAAAACGATCGTCAAAGAATGGATTTATCAGTTGCTGAGTCCGGATAAGGTCGTTACCCGCTCGCCGAGGAGTTATAATTCCCAGATCGGTGTTCCTTTGTCGGTCTGGCTGATGAACGAACAGACCCAAGTCGGGGTTTTCGAAGCCGGTATCTCCGAAATGGGGGAGATGGAATCCCTGCGCAGCATTATTCTTCCCACAATTGGTATATTGACGAATATCGGCGGAGCGCATCAGGAGAATTTCTTTTCCCTTCAGGACAAGTGCATGGAAAAACTATCCTTGTTCAAGGATTGTGACGTGCTGATCTACGATGCGGACGACGAGCTGATCAGTTCTTGCGTGCAGCGATCGTTGTTCTCCGTGCGCGAGATCGCTTGGTCGAAGGTCGATACGGAATGTCCTTTGTTTATCGAGGCCATAGAGAAAGGAGTCAAGCATACGACTGTAAAATACCGGTATTTGAATCTGCCGAGCGAATATGCTATTCCGTTTATCGATGACGCTTCTATCGAGAACTCCCTGCACTGTTTAGCGGTAGCCTTGTATTTGATGATTCCTCCGTCGAAGATTGCGGAACGGATGAGCCGGATAGAACCGATAGCCATGCGGCTGGAGGTGAAGGAAGGGAAGAACGATTGCATCTTGATCAACGACAGCTACAACTCGGACTTGGCCTCTTTGGATATTGCGCTGGATTTCATGCAGCGACGTTCGGAAGGGGAAGGAAAGAAACGAACCTTGATCCTTTCGGATATGCTGGAAACCGGCCAAAGCAGCAGAATGCTCTATCGGCAAGTGGCTGAATTGGCCCGAAATCGCGGTGTGAACAAGCTCATCGGCGTCGGGGAAGAGATTCGCTCGGCGATGAACATGTTCAATGCGGAGAAATATTTTTTTCAGACGACGGAGAAGCTGCAGGAATCGACCGTTTTGCAACGCCTACGCGACGAAATTATATTGATCAAGGGAGCGCGGAGCTTTCATTTCGAAGATATTTCCGACCTCTTGGAGTTGAAAGTGCACGAGACGATCTTGGAAGTCAACCTGAGCGCATTGGTCGATAACCTGAACTACTATCGCAACAAGTTGAAGCCGGGAACGAAGATGGTCTGCATGGTGAAAGCTTCGGCCTACGGCGCAGGCTCCTACGAAGTGGCGAAGACGTTGCAGGATCATCGGGTGGATTATCTGGCTGTAGCGGTGGCCGACGAAGGCAGTGCCTTGCGCAAGGCCGGCATTACGGCATCGATCCTGATCATGAATCCGGAGATGACCGCCTTCAAGACGATGTTCGATTATAAATTAGAGCCGGAAATCTATAGCTTTTACATATTGAACGCATTGATCAGGGCAGCCGAGAAAGAAGGCGTAACGAATTTCCCTATTCATATCAAGATCAATACCGGGATGAACCGGTTGGGCTTCGAACCGACGGAAATGCCTCAGCTGATAGAACGGTTGAAGCGCCAGGCGGCGGTCATTCCCCGCTCTGTCTTCTCGCATCTGGCAGGCAGCGATTCTGCGCAGTTCGACTCGTTCACCGTCCGTCAGATAAGTCTCTTCGAACAGGTGTCGGAGGAGTTGCAAGCGGCTTTCTCGCATAAGATTCTCCGGCACATTCTGAATACGGCCGGCATCGAACGGTACGGTCATGCCCAGTTCGATATGGTGCGTTTGGGATTGGGCCTTTACGGGGTCGATCCGTTTACGAACAACATGTTGCGTAACGTCAGCACGTTGAAGACGACCATCCTCCAGATTCGTCGCGTGAAAAAGGAAGATACGGTGGGCTACAGCCGAAAAGGACGATTGGAACGCGACTCCCGTATCGCAGCGATCCCCATAGGGTATGCAGACGGCCTGGACCGCCATTTAGGCAACGGAAATGCCTATTGCTTGGTCAACGGTAAGAAAGCGCCCTACGTAGGTAATATCTGTATGGACGTAGCGATGATCGATGTTACGGACATCGATTGCAAGGAAGGCGACAGCGTCATTATCTTCGGCGACGACTTGCCCGTGACCGCATTATCTGCTACGTTGGGCACTATTCCGTATGAGGTTCTTACCAGCGTTTCCGACCGGGTAAAGCGGGTATACTATCAGGATTGAGGAGGAGAGAGGAGTGGATAAGAGTCGACCGCCCACCGTTCGTCGCATTCGGGTGAAGTTCATCACGGCGGATAAGGATTATTTGTATGTGCTTCCCGCAGCTTCTCCCGTGAAGGAAGTCATGAAAGTGAAATATCATCTGCGCGGACTGAATGAAGAGTTCGACGAAACGGTCGGGCGACTGTGGCGGGATGCCCAACTCAACCTGTTGAATGTGGCCGTGAATGCGGAGGAAGAATACCTCCCTGCGTTTATCGTCCTCGAGCCGGATTATCTGTTGGACATCAGTTCGCTGGCCGAGTGTTTCAAGGAATACGGCAGTCATCCGGTCAACTACCTGTTAAACCGCCTGGATCCGATCGATAACACCCGCCCGCTGTTGCTCGGGAATATCGCCAACCTGTTTTTGGACGAATGGATTTACGCGGGGAAGGATGCGCCCGATTTCCCGTCTTGCATGAAGAAAGCTTTTCGGAGGTATCCTATCGAATTGGCCGCCTGCGAGGAACTCTTGGACGAGTTGAAGGAGAAAGATTTTGCCAGAGACTGTCTGATGCATTTCGAACATATTCGTCAGACGGTGGAGAAAACTTTTCGGCAGCCGGGTTACGAATTGAATAAAGCCGATGCGGTATTGGAACCCTCGTACATCTGCGAACCCTTGGGCATTCAGGGACGCCTCGACTATATGCAGCGGGATATGAGCAGTTTTATCGAAATGAAGTCGGGACGGGCGGACGAGCGGACCCTCCGGGGCGAGATCCTCCCCAAGGAGAACAACCGGGCTCAGATATTGCTGTACCTGGCGGTGTTGGAGTTCAGCATGAATCGCGACCATCGCCTCACTCATCCTTACCTGCTCTATACGCGCTATCCGTTATTGTATTCGGCAAGGGCCTCGTGGGAGCAGGTCAAACGCATCATCAATCTGCGGAATCTGATCGTAGCCGGGGAGTATGAAACGCAAGCGCATAACGATATCGCTTTTACGGCGCAACTGCTGAACCGTATCGATCCCCCGACACTCAATGTGCGCCGCCTGACCGGACGTTTCTGGGAGCATTATCTCAAGCCGGGCATCGGCCAGTTCGGCACGCACCTGGCGGCTTTGTCCGAGGTGGAAAAGCGTTACTTTTATACGCTCTATAATTTCATTACCAAGGAACTTTATCTCAGCAAGGCGGGCAGCGTGGATTGCTACGGCAGGACGGGGGCTTCGGCCTGGTGGCTCAGTTCGTTGGACGAGAAGAGAGAGGCGGGCGAGATCCTCTACGGCTTGAAACTGATCGAGAATCGCGCTTCGGAGGAACAGACCCCTTCCGTCACCTTATCCCTCCCGCAATACGAGGAGCTCTTCCTGCCTAACTTCCGCGGCGGAGATGCGGTGGTGCTGTACGAGCGCAACAGCGATGCCGATCAGGTGACGAATAAGCTGATTTTCAAAGGAAGCGTCGTCGAGATCACGGATGCGATGCTGCGCATCCGGCTTCGTTCTACGCAGCGCAATCCGTCGGTGTTCGCTACGGACAGCTGTTACGCCGTGGAGCACGATGCGATGGATACGGCTTATCGGAGCATGTATGCGGGACTTTCCGCCTTTCTCACGGCCAATCGGGAACGGCGCGACTTGTTGCTCGGTCGGCGACCGCCTCGCTTCGACGACCGGTATCGGGAAGCGATCGATCGGACGGGCGACGTGTTCGAGCGAATGGCGTTGAAAGTTGAAGCCGCCGAAGACCTCTTTTTGCTGGTAGGACCTCCGGGAACGGGCAAGACCTCGAGAGCGCTCCGGCAGATGGTTGCGCACGGATATCAGGACGAGCGGCGGCAGATGCTCTTGATGGCCTATACCAATCGGGCGGTCGATGAGATCTGTCAGGCCATTTCGGGTATCTCTCCCGCGGTGGATTATATCCGGGTGGGGACGACGCTGGCTTGCGACGAACGGTATCGGGAGCGTCTGTTGACGAACGTGTTGGACGCTTGCACCACTCGCCGCGAAGTGGTGGAGCGGATTCGCCGCTGCCGCGTGTTCGTGGGTACTCTCGCTTCGATCGCCATGCGCCCGGAACTGTTCACTTTGAAGCGGTTCGATGTCGCCATCGTCGACGAGGCTACGCAAATTCTCGAGCCGCAATTGTTGGGCGTGTTGACCGCTCGCTTTACCGACGGGAGGGACGCCGTCGGCAAATTCGTACTGATAGGCGATCCGAAACAGTTGCCCGCCGTAGTACTTCAATCGGCCGAAGACTCGGAAGTGCGGGATGAGCTGTTGCAGAATGCATCCTTGTACAACGTAAGAGATTCTCTCTTCGAACGCCTGTATCGTCATCTCCGTTCGACGGGCGATTCGAGAGCTGTCGATATGCTATGCCGGCAGGGAAGGATGCATCCGGAAGTAGCCCGTTTCCCCAACGAAGCGTTCTACGCCGGCAAGCTGGAATCGGTAGGCCTGCCTCATCAGCGGGAAGCCGTAACACACCCCGTACAGTTCATTCCCTCGGAAATCGATGCGTCGAGCGCTTCGGGAAAGACCAATCGACATGAAGCCCGGATAGTCGCCAGACTGGCCAGGCAGATTTATCTCTCGGAGGGAGAACGCTTCGAGCCGACACGCACCTTAGGCGTCATTACGCCTTATCGCAGTCAGATCGCATTGATCCGGAAAGAGCTCCACGCTTTGCGCATCCCTTCGTTGAACAGAATTTCCGTGGATACCGTAGAGCGTTATCAAGGCAGCGAGCGGGAAGTGATCATCTACTCTTTCAGCGTGAACGAAGCGGCACAGCTCCAATGGTTGCCCAACGTGGTAGAAGACGACGGCGTGTCGATCGATCGCAAGTTGAATGTGGCATTGACCAGGGCCCGGAGACGGATGTACATCATCGGTGTCCCTGCCATCCTCAGGCAGAATGCGATTTATGCCCGGCTCATCGACGCTGTTCCGCACGCCACGGCGGCAGAGAGCTTTCTTCCCCTTGCTTGACGTCCGCTGAATGCTCCGCTGAGCGGTCCCGGCTGCCGGGGCATCGAAACAGAGTCTCCGCCGGGAGCACTTGGCTGCCGGGGCATCGAAACAGAGTCTCCGCCGGGAGCACTTGGCTGCCGGGCGGTCGAAACAGAGTCTCCGCCGGGAGCACTTGGCTGCCGGGGCATCGAAACAGAGTCTCCGCCGGGAGCACTTGGCTGCCGGGACATCGAAAAAGAGTCTCCGCCGGAAGCACTTGGCTGCCGGGGCATCGAAAAAGAATTGCCGACAGGCTGCAAACGGCGTATTATCGAATGCTTTCGATATACGCTTTCATGGCGGGCACGGCTTTTACAGCCTCCCGAAAGAGTTGATATTGCGCCTTCGTGCGCACGAGGTTATGTGTCTCGTATCTGATCTGGTAGTACGTATCACCGTTGATGTAATCGGCCAGAAAACGTACGGCTTGCATATACGGAAATAGGGTGGCCGCATAGGGCAGGTTATCGATCTCGATGGGGGTGAGGAATGATTTAGCCGATTCGAGATACCCTTTGGCGAATGCGCGGAAGATTTCCATATCGAAGCGGATCTTCGTCAGGTCGGGCTCGTCTTCCGGAGCGGGATTGGCTGCCGAGCGCAGGAAATCACCGAAGTCGGAGAATACGAAGCTCGGCATGACGGTGTCCAGGTCGATGACGCAGAGCACTTCGTCGGTTTCCTCGTCGAAAAGCATGTTGCTGACCTTGGTATCGCAGTGGCAGATTCGTTTGGGCAGCAGTCCCTGTCGGTAGAGTTCCTCCGCCTTGCACATCTCTTTGGCGTCTTTCTCGATGTCGTCGACGATGGACCGTACTTCGTTCAGTCGTCCGACGGGGTTGGCGGTAACCGCTTCGCGCAATTGCCGCAGACGCAGCTCCATGTTGTGGAAATCGGGAATGGGTTCGCCTAATTTCTCGGGGACGTCGGCCAGCATCGATTCGAATTCGCCGAATTTCAGTCCTACGAGGTAAGATGTCTCGGGAGTGACCGCATTCAACGTCTTCGAGTGCGGAATGAAAAGGCAGGCTCTCCAATACCCTTCGCCGTCGAAATAATAGATCTTCCCTTCGGTCGTAGGTAGGAAACGGAGCACCTTGCGGTCTATATCGGAGGTATGAGCGGCTTTCAGCTTATCGTAGACGTGCCGTGTCACCGTTTCGATGTTGTGCATCAGCAAATCGATGTTCCGGAACACTTGGTGGTTGATGCGCTGGAGGATATAATCGGGTGCTGCAGGATTTTCGGAAACCACTACGTAGGTCCGATTGATAAATCCGGAAGTCAACGGCTTGATTTCCGCTGTTTGGCCTATCTGTGGAAATTGTTTTATAATTGCTTCTAATTCCATGGTATGTGTTTATAAATGATTATTTGCGGCAAAGATAATTCCTTTCTGCCAAACGGGGAAATTCTTTGCGAAAAAAGCACGATCCTTCGTCTTTGATGACGGAAATCCGTAATTTTGCTTTGCGATAAAAGGATGACTCATGATCAAGGATTATAAAATCGTTACGCTTTGCGGGAGCACCCGCTTTAAGGACGCGTTTCTGGAGGCTCAGAAGAACCTTTCTCTCCAGGGAAACATCGTTATCTCGGTCGGTCTGTTCGGGCATTCGGGCGACGAGGAGGTCTGGAAACCGGGAGTGAAGGAGATGTTGGACGAGATGCATCTGCGGAAGATCGATCTGGCCGACGAAATCTTTGTGATCAACGTCGGCGGTTATATCGGCGAAAGTACCCGGCGAGAGATCGCTTATGCCCGATCGACCGGCAAGCCCGTACGTTATTTAATGCCTGTCGAGGAATGATGCGGTCGTATCCTTCTTAAAGGCGTCGCATGAGCTTCGGAGGCGATTTTCTTCGAGGTAGACGGCAGGAAGGGCGAATAATCCCTATCTTTGCACCGTCTTTTAGTTATAACGATATGGAGAAACATAAAGCAGAGGGACATGCCGCTATTCTTTCGGCAAACGTCATTTTCGGGTTGGGAGTGCCGGTTACCAAGATCTTGTTGGATGAGTGGGTGACGCCCATGGGATATATGGCCACGCGAAGTCTGTTCGCCGCCCTAATCTTCTGGACGATCCAGTGTTTCCTGCCCAAGGAGAAGGTCGCTTCCAAGGATTTGCTGATCATTCTCGCCGGCGGGCTGTTGGGCTTCGTCGTTTCTCAGACGTTGACGGCAGAAAGCTTGGTCTATACCAGTCCCGTTTACTTTTCGTTGATCGCCGCGTTGACTCCCGTGGCCGTGATGTTGTTGGCAGCCGTTTTTATCGGAGAGTCTATTACCGGGTTGAGCATTCTCGGCGTTGCGATGGGTATCGGAGGTGCTTTATTGATGATTTTTGCAGGTAAATCGTCGACGAATGGCGGTTCCGACGATTTGTTGGGCATCAGCCTGGCCGTGCTCAGTTTGTTGACGTGGGCGATCTACCTGATTGCGACGCGAAAGGTTTCGCAGAAGTACGGTCCGGTCACGCAGATGAAATGGGTGTTCCTCATCTCGGCTGTAGCGACGGTACCTTTCGCCATGCACGATTTTTCTTCCAATAAGTTATATACGTCGGCTTTCGGTTGGGACGGCGTGGTGGAGATGGCGTTCGTCGTACTCTTCGCCACGGTGCTCGGGTACTTCCTCATTCCTTTCGCGATGAAATATTTGCGTGCGACCACCGTCAGCATCTATACCAATCTCCAGCCGGTGGTAGCCTCGCTCGTTGCTATGGGCATCGGGCAAGACGCCATGACTTGGGATAAGCCCGTTGCTGCCGTCCTGATTTTGCTCGGCGCTTATATCGTGACGACGCGTCCTCCGGCAACCAGCCGAAAGGAGCGAGAATGATACCTCTTGAGGGTGGAGATGCATCTCTTTGCAGCGAGACACCTCTCCCCCTCTTCGGAGGGTCAGTAATTCTCGTTCTGCGTCAACGAACCGCCCACATAGTCGATTTCCGTCTGAGGGATCGGGTAAGGCCAGGTTTTATCCGTTACGTTGGTCCCCGTACCGCTGTAGACACCTTCGTCCGTCCGCCCGAAAGCTTGCATGGTCGGCACGAATATTTTCCAGCGCAACAGATCGTAGAGGCGCAGTCCTTCGCCTGCAAATTCTACTCTGCGTTCGTGCCTGACGGCGGCACGCAGGTCGTCGGAGAGCTTCACTTTATATTTTTCATCGAATATTTTTTCCGTTACCTTTTGATTTTCGGGGATATTAAACTTTCTGTACTTGGCATACGAATCCGTGGAAGAGGTGGTTACGAAGGCTCGACGACGCACCTTGTTGATCATGTCTGCCGCCGATTGTTTATCGCCGCCGGTTTCGATCAAACATTCCGCGTACATCAACAGGACGTCGGCATAACGGATGTGGAAGAACGACCAATCCGTATGTATCAGATCTCCATCCGGCCTTCTGGAATAATCCACCCACAATTTCCGGTTGTGCTGGAGCGAATAATCGTCGTAACCGGAGTAGTCGTGGAGTTCCGTCGTAACGCCGTCGCCTTTATAGAAGATATCTCCGGACGACATCACGGTGTGCGTCAGGCGCGGATCGCCGATTTCATACTCGTCGACCAAATTCCTCGTAGGACATTCTCCTCCCCATCCTCCGGTGGTATTGCGTCCGATACACATTTGCGGGACGACGCTTCCCGTGGTATAATTGGGGATATAGGCCCGGGGAGTCAAAAAGATCGCTTCGTCGGACATATAACCTTTCGGCACGCTGTTGAAGAGCGTCTCATAGTCGTTTACCAAATCGAATGAACCGCTCTCTATCACGTTTTTCAAATCGGGCAAGGCGCCTTCGTAATCTCCGAAAAACATTTTAACCCGCGCCCTGAACGATAGCGCGGCTTCTTTGGAAACCCTGCCGAATTCCGATTCCGGAATTTGAGCGGCAGCAGGCAGATTCGGTTCGGATACGGCTGCATTCAAATCGCTCAGGATAAATTCCTTGACGGCCTTTCCGTCCGACTTCGAGATCTGCCGCTTTTCGGTAGCGGTTAACGGACGGTCGATAATCGGGATATTCTGAAACATCACAGCTAAGTCGAAATAATAGAAGGCGCGCAGAAATTTGGCTTCGGCGATCCAGCGCAGAATCTCTGCTTCGGGTACGATGGTTCCGCCCGTAGCGATGACTTTCGTTTCGGGCGTTACTGTCGCCAGGAATACGTTACAGCACGAAACGGCTTGATATCGGTGATTCCATAAGTCTCTCAACAGGCTGCTGGTGGCGGGAGGATTGCCCCTGCTCACTTCCGTAACAACCACTCTATCGGCGGCGTCCGAGCCTCCTTTCATACAGTCGTCGGTGAGCTGGTCTCCCATATCGAATCTCATTTGTTGAAAGTTCCAGTGATCTAAAATAGGCGTATAGCAGTTGATAAGCAGTTTGAATCCGCCGTTTTCCGAATTTAAATACACCGACTCGTCCACTGAGCCGAGAGGACGGCGATTTAAGAATTCGGACGTACAACTTGAAAGGAAGATATGGGTGAGTAAGGCCGTTCCTAAATACTTGAATAGAGATGTTTTCATACGATGTTCTTTTTAAAATTTCATATTGACGCCAAACAGGATCGTGCGAGGTTGGGGATAATATCCCATATCGACACCCTTGTACCGGGGATTCTTATTGAATTCGCCAATCTCGGGATCCAATCCGGAATACCCCGTGATAGTGAATAAGTTTTGTGCTGCCACATACACGCGCAGCTTATTTACATTTATCTTCCGAGTGCTGGAAGCCGGTAGGGTATAGCCTAATTGCAGATTCTTCAAGCGTACGTACGATCCGTCTTCTATGAACCAGTCGGACATTTCCCTGTTCAATCTGCTATCCGCGTCGATGGCGAAATTTTTATTCGTGCTTCCCGGCCCGTTCCAGAATGTCGTCAAAATATCTTTGGGAGCGTTGTACCAACCTACGCCGCCGTACAGGTCATACTTTAAGATGTTTAAGAGGTCGTTGCCTACCGACCCTTGGAAGAATGCGATGAGATCGAATCCTTTATACTGCCCTCCTAAGGTCAGTCCGAAGGTAAAATCGGGGTGGGGATTGCCGATCATCGTCCTGTCGTTATTGTCGAGCTTGCCGTCCTTATTCCGGTCGACGAACTTCAAGTCTCCGGCTTTGGCATGAGGCATGATCTGTTGTCCGTTGTTGACATAGTTAGCCACTTCTTCCTGCGTTTGGAACACGCCATCCGTTTTATAACCGTAGTAATACCCGATCGGTTTTCCCACTTCGGTCATCGTGTAGGTGTAATAGCCCAGGTGCACGTCTGTTCCGGGGATATTGGCATCGCTGCCCAGGTTCGTCACCTTATTTTTATAGGTCGATACGTTGGCATGGATCATGTATCCGAAATCATTGATTTTTCCATCGTATTCGACGGTTATTTCAAAGCCTCGGTTGTCAATGCTTCCGGCATTCACCCAAGGGATGTTGGGGAATCCCAAGCCTGCCGGAACGGGGACTTGCACCAACATGTCGTCGGTCTTGCGATTGTAATAATCGAAAGAGACTCTCAACGATCCGTTGAGGAACGATAAATCCAACCCGATATCGAACTGCCGGGTGGTCTCCCACTTCAAGTCTTCGTTGCCCACTTGACTCCTCCTTCCGGAGAGTTGCGGATTATTGATGCCGAACAGTACGTAATCGCTATTGGAAAACAGGTTCAGATAAGCTCCTCCGGGAATGGTCTGATTGCCAATTTCGCCCCAACCTACTCTGACTTTTCCTTGCGAAAGCCATTTTTTTATCCCGTTCATGAACGGTTCTTCGGAGAAATTCCAACCTCCGGATATGGAAGGAAATATTCCCCACCGATGCCCGGCTGCGAATTGCGAAGAGCCGTCGTATCGAACATTCGCCGTCAACAGGTATCTATTGGCGTAGGAATAAAATATTCTGCCGAAGTATGAATTCAAGGTGTTGACGGTATAGTAACCTCTTGCGGCGGGATTCAATGTGCCGGCATCGATGATTTGCTGTCCCTTTTCATTGTTGATCATGCCCTGTTTAGATGCGCCGATGTATTCGTAACGGTTTTTTTCGGCAGAGGTGCCTGCCATTGCCGTGACATGATGTTCGCCCCATTTTTGAATGTATGTCAGATAATTGTCGAAGACCCAATAATCTGTGTTGGACAGAAAGCGGCTTGCCGTAGCGTACGAACTGTATTCATCGCCATCCAAATAGTATTTGGGAGTGAATCCGTCGGATTGATCGCGGATCAAATCGATCGATATGCTCGATTTGAAAGTCAGGGAAGGGGCTATTTTAAAGTCGCCGGATAAGCCGACTTTGGTGGCTGTTCCGTGCCATTTATTTAAGCCGGCGCGATGGACTTGAGCGACCGGATTGTTTTTGTTGGAGTACAATACGCCGGTATACTTCGACCACGGATTAGTGGGTTCGTAGGAATCGTAAATCCTGTCTTTCAAGAATTCCGGTACGTCGACCAGCTTGTCGCGGTATACGGGAGTGATCGGGTCGGCGGCGGCGGCGGTGAAGACCGTAGCTTGGTACGAATTGTTTTCGTCGATGTTTTTCCGCTCTTCGTACGATACGTTCACGTTGGCCGAGAGAGCCAGCCATTTCTTAACCTCTGCATCTACATTCAATCTGCCGTTTAAACGTTTGTATGCGGAACCTTTTACGAGTCCTTGGTGATCCATATAGCCGAAACTGCTTCGATACCTCCATTTATTCATTCCTCCGGAGAAAGCGATGTGATAATTTTGGTTCAGCGCTTCGGACGGGCTGTTGGTAATGGCCTTCCACCAATTTGTCCCTTGTCTTCCGCTATTCTTGGAGAGGAAATTCAAGATCGTTTCTCTTTTCTCCGGGGTGGAGAAGTCTGAGATCAATTCTTTGCCTGCGGCGGTATAGGCTCTGTTCTTATATTCCATGAAGCCTTCCGCATCCAGCATGTCGTATTCTTTGTTGGCCGATTGGAAACCGACGCTGGCGTCGAATTCAATGTTCGTCACGTACGTATCTCCTTTTTCTCCGCGCTTGGTGGTGATCAGTATCACGCCGTTGGCCGCGCGCGACCCATAGATCGCCTGGGCGGAAGCGTCTTTCAATACCTCTATGTTTTGGATATCGTGGGCATTCAGCCAACCGATGCCGCCTTGCGGTAAACCGTCTACCACGTAGAGCGGATCGTTGCCGTTCAGCGTCCCTATACCGCGAATGCGGACATCGCCCAGCGCGCCGGGGCTACCGGAATTGGCAGTTACGGTCACGCCCGCTATTTTTCCCTGTAAGGCGTCCGATGCGCTGCGAAGCGGTAAATTCGAGAGTTGATCTCCTTTGATTTGAGAAACTGCACCGGTCAAGTCCCTCTTCTGCATGAAGCCGTATCCCACCACCACTACCTCGTCCAATGCTTCCGCATCTTCTTTCAAGACGATGTTTACGATTTGCCGATCTCCGAGTCTGATTTCAACGGTGGTATAGCCAATATAAGAAACCACCAGGGTCGGGTGGTCGGAGACTGTCAAGACAAAGTTGCCCTCCACGTCGGTGACGGTACCGTTCGCAGTGCCTTTCTCCAGCACATTGGCACCGATGACGGGATCGCCCGAAGAATCTACGACTTTCCCACGTATGCGGCGATGCTGATCGACGGATTCTCTCCCGTTCGCATCACACGATTCCTCCGCTCGGGGAGTGAGCACGCCATCCGAATACCTTCCAGATGGCGAAGCCGAACCGACGCAAAGGAATAGCAGCAAAGCGGTCATTTTCATACCGCGCAAGAAATGTTTCCACGTTTTGTAACCAGATAGAACGTTCATACTTTTACATATAATTTTAAGGTTCGACATTCGTGTGATGGATATACGGTGACGTACTTCGGTTTCTCGTTTCAGTTACTGTTCGGGCGACAGCCTGGTTATGCTGGTAATACGATCGAGAAGTTTCGACCCCTAAACCGAACAGGGAAAAGATACCGCCGACGAAGGGAATACGTCCCGTAGGAGGGATGAAAAGAGGGAGATGCCGGTTATCGCCTTCGTTTGACGTGCACGAAGAAGCAATTCCTATCGGGGATTCGCCCTTTAGAGGACAGACGTTGGAGCGAATCGACAACCCTGCCGCCATGGAACGAACCCCGACAGTTCCATCGGGTCGGGGTTGTGCTTCGGTTCTTCGAACGCGGTCGGCGAAGTAAACGATTTAAACGGAGTGAATTCGGACGTAGGATAGGATCCGATCCATTCGTTCCGATATCTTCTTCAAACGGTCCTTGTCGCCACCGTCTACTTCGGCGGTCATCCATCCGCCTTCGTAGCCGATGTCGTTTAACGCTCTCATGACTACGGGCCAATTGTTATCGCCTTCCAACAATTCGACCTGAAAGCCCTCGCGCAATCCTTTCTTATTCATGATGTCCCGGCTGAATTCCTTGACATGCAACTTAAAGATTCGCTTATTCAGCGTGGCGATCCAATGTTCAGGCCATCCATAGCGTAAGATATTGCCGATGTCGAAATACCAGCCGATCAACGGGTGATTGATTTCGTCCACAAATCGTCGGGCTTCGATCGGGCTCAAAATAAAATTACCCCATACATTTTCCAAGCCGATTTTGACCCCGGTTTTTTCCACTTTGGGGATCAATTCTCTGACAGCAGCTAACGCGTGGTTATAAGCTTGTTCGTAAGGGATGTGCTCGTTGACGACTCCGGGTACGACCAACACCGTGTCTCCCCCGAGCATTTTAGTCTCTTCCAACGACTGGGCAACCGATGCGATGCACGCCTGCCTAACGTCAGCATTCGGATGGGAGAGCGGTTTGGCCCAATGATCCTTATTGACCGTGCTCGGAAGTTCGATGCCTGTCTTTTCTTTTGCTTCGATCAGTTCCGAGACGGGAAATTCCAGCGGACTGTTGAATTCTATCCCGTCGAATCCGATGTCTTTTACCATTTTAAATTTGTCTAACAATGAATACTTCCCGGCGATCATCCCGTAACCGAGCGATTTTTTGATGCTGCTTTTAGCCTTCTCCCGGAAGTGAAGCATCGATGCATTCATGCTGTCCGGCATCATGGACAGGCTTGTCAGAAGAGCGGCGGATTTTACAAATTTTCTCCTTTTCATCTTTTGTCTATTTAAATGATGAGACTCCGGGGATAGCAATGGGCAAATCGTATGTCGTTTCCCAGGAGACGGGTCCGGGGAACAACGCTTCCGTAGAGCAAAGGGCCTGCTCGCACGTGATGGTCTGTCCCGTATAGGCGGCTATCCTTCCTGTCAGTGCGATCAAATTGGATCTGGTCATCCAGTCGCCGTCGTTGATCGGCTGATTATTTCTGATGGAGGCGAATAGTTCGTCGTGCTCCAGTTGATACATACCTCTCGACTTCGCTTTTTGGTAAGCATTTTCGTCCGTAAACTTCGTTTCATCCTGATATATCCAGGGATGGGAGCCCTTGATTTCATGGACGCCGGTACGACAGTCTACGATGCATTTGCCGTCCGTCCCTACGAATTCGACGCCGTAGGAAGGTGACGTTCCGTTTTGTTGTCGACAGGAGAAATAGGCCTTTGTCCCGTTGGGATACTCATATGTCACGGCAAAGTGATCGTAGACATTACCGAACTTTTTGTCGACCCTCTTCTGTCTGCCTCCCGAACCGGTGGCTCGAACGGGCAATGTGTCGCCCATTCCCCATTGTAACATATCCAAACTGTGTATGGCCTGTTCGATGATATGATCTCCCGACAGCCAGTTATAATAGAGCCAGTTCCGAAGTTTGTACTCCATATCCGACCATCCGTCTCGGCGTTCTTTGAACCAGAGCTCTCCGGTATTGTAGGTGGCTTCTACCGTAAGTATTTCTCCGATTTGACCGTTTATTATCCGATTGAAAGTTTCTCTTTTAGGCAGATGATACCGCCAGCAGAATCCGGAAATCAACGACAGGTGTTTTTCTCTCGCCTTTTGGGTTGCCATAATTACTCGACGGAGACCGGGGCCGTCCACGGCGAAGGGTTTCTCGCAAAACAGGTGTTTGCCGGCATTCACGGCGTATTCCAGGTGATCCGGTCGGAAAGCCGGTGGAGCGGCTAACAAGACCACATCCACATCCGAGTCGATTAATTTCTGATAAGCGTCCAGCCCGATGAATTTCTTATCGGGCGAGACCTGCACTTTCTGAGGGAATTTTTCTTTTAGCCTTCGATAGGATGTCTCCAGTTGGTCGTCGAAAACATCCGCCATTGCCGTCAATACGACATTTGGATCCGCATTCAACGCTTCTTCGGTTGCTCCGCTTCCTCGTCCGCCGCAACCTATTAGACCGACTTTTAAGGTATTGCTGTGGGTCGACCGCGACGATTCCGCCGAAATGGTAGGGGTAGCGGGTATCATACTGCTTATCGTGGCGGCACCAGCTACTTTTAAAAAGTTTCTTCTTGAGTATTTCATAATATGTAAAATTTAATGTGTTTAATAACCTGGATTTTGTCGTAATTTTGGGGCTTTATTGATTTCTTCGATAGC
Organism: Phocaeicola abscessus CCUG 55929; assembly: GCF_000312445.1. Lineage (GTDB taxonomy): Bacteria > Bacteroidota > Bacteroidia > Bacteroidales > Bacteroidaceae > Phocaeicola > Phocaeicola abscessus. The sequence continues at coordinate 628,933 of NZ_HE997182.1, forward strand.
GATGGGAAGCCAATATTGCCTGTCTTTCCATTCTCTTGAATCGGCCCATGTAGTAGTATTGTAGATGTAAAACGAAACACCGTCTTCGAAATGATAGATGTGGGTCGGGCTGAAACTCTTTATTACTTTATCGCAAATCATCCACTTCCTGATGCAATACCATCTGTCTCCTTCGCCCATCATTTCGATCAGCCTTTCGTGTCTATACCATTCTCTGGCTTGTTCCTGAGTCGCAATCAATGCCCGACTCGGCAATCCTGCGCGGTTTCTCACCAGATTTAATGTTTTTAGTCCCTCTGCGATTTCTCCGAGTTCGATGCAAGCTTCCGTGTAATCTAACAGTACCTCTGCGTATCGCATTTCAATCCAGGCGTTTTCGTTATTATCCGTTTCGCCGTTGATTCCTATGTCGAGCATTTTCCTCAGATAATAACCTGTTTTGGTTCCGTTCCAGGCTTGGTTGGCCGCCGAACGGGAATCGTTGCCTCCTACGGTGACCGCCTCGAGGTTTTTTATCTCATTCATCAGCTCCGTCACATTTTTCCCGACCAGCCTTTTTCCGGCGCTTTTTACTTTTGCTCCGATTTCGACTTTGTCGTCGGTTTCCGCTCTTTCTCTCCAAGGTGCTCCATCGAACAAGATAGATGCATAAAAGCGAGGTTCCCTGCCCATATAAGGATTGACCTCTGGATCGCCGAGTTGTTGCTCTTTCGTATAGGATCTTATATTCGTTTCTCCGGGATTGTATTTATCCCATTTGAACGCGGAACCGTCTTTCATCTCGTACGTTCTTACCAAATCCTCTGTCGGTTCATTGTTCCCCCAGCAATTATATCCGTTCGGTCCCCAATACAGGTTATTTCGGGCTCTATTTCCCTGTTTATTCAAATATTGTACGCCGAAGATCACTTCGTCGTTCCAGGCGTTTTTTTGCAAGAAAATATTCGCGTAGTTATCGGCATATTCCATCACCTGTTCTTCGCTCATAGCGGCGGGAGGTTCGGAAGTGGAACCGGATAAGGCGTAAGCTCCGTATTTCCCGTCCATAATATCTTTCGCCGCCTTTTGGGAGGCTTGTAAACGCTCTTTGCGATTGTTGTCCATAAATGAGACGAACGAATCCGCTTCTTTATAACCGCCGTTGGTCAATTCACCGGCAACAAAGCTCAGCAATCTCGACTTTAACGCAGCCGCAGCTCCCTTGGTGGCACGTCCCTGAGCGATCTGTCCTTTTACGGGCAATCCGGCGATGGCTTTCTCGATATCGGTTAAGATGAAATCCAACGTTTCTTGCAACGAAGAGCGGGTAATCGTCGAAAAATCGTCATCGAGGTTATATCGCTTATCGGAAATAATCAGTCCGCCGTAAGCTCTAAGCAAATTGGTGTAGTCGAAAGCGCGGATGAAATAGGCCTCCGCTTTTATTTGTCCGATCTTTTCTTCATCAGACTTGGACTTAACAGGCACATTGTCGATGCCGGATAATAAAATATTTACGTTCTTTATATTTTTATAGAGGTCGTCCCACAGAATAAAATTGTAACGTACTCCGCTTGTGCCACCGAAATGTCCCAGATAACTGGAAGTCAATGTCCCCTTTGTAAAAGTCACCTGACCGGCCCTATGGATATTGAGCAGTTCGTCTGTAGAAGAAGATAATAAATCTTCTTTCATTCCCAGTACGTTCTCATGGTCTCCCCCGATTTGATCATAACATTGATAGAGAAACGCTTCGACCAAATTGATGTCTTTGAAGAGCGATTCTTCGTTGAAGGAATCCACAGGATCTCTGTCCAATACGTCTTCACACGAAATCATTACCATCGATGAGATAACGATAAAAATAGGATATAGATGTCTTTTCATATCATTCAGAATAATAAAGTATTTGTACTATTAGAAAGTAACATTAAGTCCGACGGAATAAGTTTTCATCGCCGGATAGCCTTGAGGATTTCCTACTTCCGGATCATAGTTCCGCTGAGCCGAGTATAACAGACATAAATTATTTCCCGACAAGAAAATGTTGGCCTGCGAGATGTAAAAACGACTCAATAAACTTTTAGGAATACTATACGAGAGCGTAACGTTCTTCAAGCGGAAATAGGCCATGTTGTCGTACCAGTATGAATTGTCATTGCTGAGATACGACCAGTATTGATCCGCTCGATGGAAGGGCCGAGGCTGATTGACCTTGTTATTCTTCGGAGTCCAATAGCCGTTGGCCATCCATTTGAATACATTTTGTCCGATTCCTCTATTTCCTGTGATGGTGCTTCGATAAAAAGTCCCCTGTCCTTGTCCCAATAGATTCAGACTCCAATTTTTATACTGTACGCCGATTTTTATTCCGTAGAACAATTCGGGAGCATCGGTTTTCTCCATTAGGATCCTATCGTCCGCATTGATGACTTTGTCTCCATTGACGTCTTCGAAAATCACGTCGCCCGGTTTAGCACCCGACCAATGCGGATAGACATCCACTTCTTCCTGTGTTTTAAAGATTCCGATCGCATGATAAAGCAGTTTCGAACCGTAAGGATGTCCGGTGACTTGTTGCCAGGGGACGGATCGTTCCGGTTCATCCATGAATTTCACTTTATTGCGCACCCAACTTAAGTTCCCTGATATGTCTAGATTCCATTGACCGAACGAATTATTGAAACCGGCGTCAATTTCGATACCTTTATTATCCACAATGCCGATATTTTCGTCTGGTAGCGAAAGTCCGGTGAAACTTGGGACGGACGCATTTTTTTTTACCAATATACCGGAACGCCTGTTATAGAAGAACTCCGTATTCAGGTAAAACATTTGATTCAAAAATCGAGAATCGAAACCGATGTTATAGGTCGTTTGTTTTTCCCACGTAATGTTGGGATTTGCCAATACCGACTGATAAATTTTAGTGACTACATCCTTATTCGTTCCTAAGGTTACGCCGGCATCTAAGGCATACTTGTTGATATATTGGAAGGGGTCTCCGGGATCCATTCCCATCGTTCCGTAAGTAGTTCTCAATTTGAAATAATTGATAAAAGAGAGATGATCTTTCCAGAATTTTTCCTCCGAAGTGCGCCATGCTAATAAAATGGCAGGGAAATTGCCCCATCTTTTAGAAGGAGGAAATTTCAATGAGCCGTCCCGTCTAAAAATAAACTCTAACAAATACTTGCTTTTAAAACTGTAATTCAATCTTCCGATCCAAGATTTCCGTGCATATATGCTGACTTTTCCTTTATTCGATTTGTCTTTTTCTCCGCCAGCATCCAAGGCCTGCACTAAATCGGATATGAAATATTTTCTATAGGCTTCGAAATCGAAAAAGTCTTCGTCGAACTGTTCGTAAGCACCGAAGAGATGGAGGGCATGGTCTCCGAAAGTTCTGCCGTAGCTGAGGCTCACATTGTACATCTTTCGTTTTGTTCTGGCGTTCTCTTCCGTCAATTCGGGAGAATCGAGTCCTCGAAGTCTGGCTTCCAATTCCATGCTGGTTATAAATCCGTTTGCATTTCTTTTTGCCGTTTCATATTTGGGATAATACAGGGTCCATGGTTTTTTAAATTTTTTGTTATTCTGGTGATTGACGTCGTAATTAAAGAAACCGTCTATGGATAAACCTTCTATCATGGGAGGTTTTATCGATACTTTGAACGTAGCTTCATTCTTGTAATTATCCGTCTGGTCGTATCCTGCTTCGAAACTGGTATTTACCACGGGATTCACGCCTGCCTCAAAATCGGGTCCGGGTTCTCCTGTAGGCCAATAGGCAGGGGTGGTCGGGACGACCAAGGAGGCCCAACCGAATAATTGGCTCGTATCGGTCGTCGGATATTTTTTTATCGTGACATAGCCACTATACAGAATCGAAGTTTCTATCCAATTAATGATCGGGACGTCGAGCTTTATCCTGTAGTTGTATTGTTTGTATCTGGCAGATTTTGTCTGATAGATAGCCTCGTTGTTTTTATATCCGAACGAAGCGTAATATCTGATTTTATCAGATCCTCCGCTGATGGAAAGATTATGCCGGGATTCGGTAGTCCAATCCCTTACCAATTCTGTCATCCAATTTGTGTTGGGATGTTCCCAAGGATCTTCTCCGCTTTTATACAATTCGATATCCCTATCCGAATATAATCTGCTCAGCCCTTCATAATCCTGATAATCGCTTATATATTGGGCATATTCTGCCGCATCGGCCGTTTTAGGAAGGATGGTCGGCTTATTGAACCCTTGATAAAATTGGTAATTTAATGTGGCTTTTTTGTTCGTTCCGCTCTTCGTCGTGACGAGGATGACTCCGTTGGCAGCCCTTGACCCGTAGATTGCCGCAGAAGCATCTTTTAGTATGGATATGTTTTCGATATCGTTGGGATCAATTTCATACAGGCTCCTATCGGGAATACCGTCTACTACGATGAGCGGGTTGATATCGTCTTTCTTTCCCAACGTAGACCGACCGCGGATGAGGATTTTAGCCTCGTCTTTACCCGGTTCACCGGAATTTTGGGTAACGAAGGCGCCGGGCAATCGTCCCGAAATGGCATTGGTCGCATCGAACGTCGCTACAGATGAAATTTCTTTTCCCTTCAATGTCGCTACAGCTCCTGCTAAATTTTCTTTCTTCTGCGTTCCGTATCCTACCACCACCACTTCGTCTAACGCTTCCGTATCTTCGTTTAACGTGACTGCCAGGTCCTTTTTGTTTCCTACTGTGATTTCGATGCTCCGATAGCCGATGTACGAGATTTCTAATATCGCTTCTTTTCCGACGTTCAAGGAAAAATGACCGTCCATATCGGTGATGGTACCGTTCGCAGTGCCTTTCTCTAGCACATTGGCACCGATAATCGGCTCCCCTTTGCTATCTACCACTTTCCCTGTGATGATATTCCCTGTTTGCTGGGTCCGGGTACGATTTTCTATCGTTTCAGATAGAATGATGTTCACTCCCTCGATCGAGAATGTTATATCGGTATGCTTTAGAAGCTCGCTCAGAACTTCTTTTACGGATTTGTTCCTTACACTGATAGATACTTTTTGTTTCAGATTTATGTTCAAATTAGAGATAAACAGATAATCCGTTTGATGTTCGATTTCGTTGAGTACCTTTTCTAATTGTACGTTTTTCAAGTCTAAACTGACTCTTTTCTCTTGGGAATGCATGTTCCCGGCATAGGCGAAAAAGACGGAGAAGAATAAGGAGAAGCCTGTCAGTTTCATAATTCTACAAATTTGTCGATCCCTTGTTTTTCTTGAAAAAACATGAGGTAATGAAATGTTTTTCATATCTTTGCAATGCTATTAAGATTAAAGTATGTTTTTTATTAAATGTACTTGCTGAATCGGTGATTGCGGGAACAATCGCCGATTCTTTTTTCGTGTGTTTTTCAGTATTTATTCCATAGGCGTCCTGGTTTAAAAGATTAATTAATGAATATTTGATTGGATTCTCTTTCTATCTTATACGAAAAGGGAAAATCTTTCCGAAGTACATTGAGTGCATGTTCTATTCCGTCCGATATTCGGAATTTTCCCCTGTATCCCGTCTCTTTTACTTTTTTATTATTGATGATAATCTTTTTGTCGTAGTATTTTTCAAAGAGTTTCATGATACTTTCAAACGAGATGTTGTCAATATAGATGATGCCGTCTTTCCACTGAATGCTGTTTACATCGGCTTTATTCAATATATTCAACTTGTCGTCTACAAGTTGGGCGGTTTGATTGGGTTTCAGTACGATATTCTCCGTACGGTTGACGTTCGATACGAAGACTTTGCCTTCGTAAAGCAGTGTTTTGAAATTTCTATTAGCAGAGTAGGCTTCTACGCTGAATTTGGTTCCTAAGGCTTTTATGTCATATTTATCCGTGTGTACGATGAATGGTTTTTCCGCTTCTTTTACGACTTCAAAATATCCTTCCCCATCGAGTTCGACTTTTCGGACGTCATTGTCGAAGAAAGAGGGATACTTGAAAGTAGAATTGGCGTTTAACCAGACTTTTGTGCCGTCCGGTAAGGTTATTTCCGTAGCATAATTACCGGCCGGAACGTGGATAGTCTGGCTCGTACTTGCCATTTTCTCGAATGGAATGACATGATATCTGTTGAAACCCAATAACAGGATTAATACGGTCGCCGCAATGGTCGCCGCATATTTTATCCATTGCGGAATAACCTTACGAGGGATGCCGACCATGTCGTTTTCATCGGTCAGTATAATGGCGTCGAAATGAATCCGCTCGCGAATGAATTCTTTTTTATGGGCTTCGTCATTTTCCAGCCATTTCCGAATAGCTTCCTTTTCTTCTGGAGTGGATTGTTCTAAAAAATAACGATGGAGCGTATCTGGTTTTAGTTGCATAGTATTCTTCCTTTTTTACCTATACAAGCAATTGAAATAGCCCGGAACCAAAAGGAAGAACGGAGATTTAACGTTTTTTAATTCATGAAAAGCAATAGAATCAGGATGTAATCCTTCAATTTCATATGTAAATAATCCGTAGCTTTGCGGATATGATAATCTACATTCTGGACGGTAACTCCTAATTGGTTGGCAATTTCTTTCCGCGACTTATCATGCATCCTGTGCAAGATAAAGATTTTACGGGTTCGTTCCGGGAGCTCCGATAGCGATTTCATGACGATATCCATTATCTCTTTCGTGAAGATTGTATCGTATTCTTCATCTTCTAGAGTTTGAATGCGGATAGCTACTTCCCATTTTTCCAATCCTTTGTTTTCTTTATTAAAATCAGTTTGGAGTCTTCCATGTTTGAGATAGTTGAGGCATCCGTTTTTAATAGATTTCAGGATATAGTTTAACATTTCGTCCGTAGTGAATTTCAACAGATTTTTGTGCTCCCAGAAATAGAGGAGCGCATCGTGCGTAATATCTTCGGCAGCAGGAATATTGCTGACATAATAGTAAGCATACCTCACAAATCGAAAGTAGTACTTCCGATAGAATTTGGAGAAATCCCTGTCGGTATAAAGTTCGGAAGCAGTAAGGAAATGAGGACCCTTCATCGTATTATATTATAAGCTATCCCAAGAGCAAAGTTAATTCTTTATTTGATAGTAAGTTAATTTGCTCTGTTTTTTATAGCAGAATGTTCTACAGGTCTATCGCGCGAACCGCTCGAGTTCCAGGTTTTTACTTACGAGTTCTTTGGAAGAATTCTTATATGGGGAATAGCACGAATACTGTCAGATCCCACATCGCATGAGAAAGGGTCAGTGTGAGGAGATTTTTGTGGTACATGTACAGCAGTCCCCAAAACAGAGCACACACTAATGCAGCCATGATCAGCATGAAGTTGAACGACCAGAGATGGACGAGGGCGTACACTGTCGAAGTTGCGACAAGGGCGAACTGCTTCCCTTTTCGTTCCTCGAGAAGTTGTTGCACATACCCTCGCCAAAAGATCTCCTCAGCAGGGCCTATTAAAAAGAAAAGGAGCGCACCCAACAACCATTTATCACTCCCCTCTTTCAAAGCGTATATCGAATCGACCTGCGCCTCGGCGAAGCTGAACATCAGCGAAGACAACCAATTCCCCACATAAAACATCCCCCAAAGAAGAGCTGCCGAACTGAGTCCGATAAACGCATCTTTCCAGTTGAAGGCGAAGTACCTTTTCAGTCCTCTGCCCAAATATAAACTCATCGCCCCTATTATCGATGTCGAGAAAGACATCCTCCACCAAAAATTAGACTCCGCATGGTGCTGTGGGAAGAATATGACAAACCATAAAACAGCAGCGAGTATCACTGCAAAAATCATCTTTCTCATACGTATATGGCCGATATAATACCCATGATCAGCAGCAGACTAAAAACCATCACCAGTTTTGCAGAATCCTTATCCAAGTCTTTAATAAGCTCCAAATGGCCGGAAGCTATCTTCCGTATCTGCGTCATGTTTCGAATCAAAATCGGCAGAGACAAAAAGATGATAAGGCAATGATATGGGAGTATTCCCCCAATAATGAGCAGCACGGTAATCAGATAGGCCGAAATGCCTATGACTTGGTACAAAACCTTCGAAGCCGTGATACCGAGTCGCATGGCCAACGTGGTGATGCCGGCTTTTCGATCATTTTCTATATCCCGAGTATTGTTTGCCTGGAGAATATTTACTACCAATAGCCCGACAGGCAACGAGACAAATAATAGCTGCCACTCCATCCGGCCGGTGACGACGTACATCGTGCCTAATGCTATCAGCATCCCGTAGAGCACAAAGATGACCAGATCGCCGAGTGCATGGTACTTGAACCGATAGTAAAATAACGTACCGATCACTCCGAACAGACCGATGAATAACAGTATAAAGTCAGTTTTCAAACATAGATACAGTCCTACCAAGATTCCTGCGAGCAGTAATCCGAAACCGAATTTCAGAATAGTCCTGGAAGTAAAAATTCCCTCTACGATCAGTTGACTGGAGCCATAGGTGCCTTTTCGGTCGACCCCGAACTGAAAATCGTAATAGTCGCTGATTAAGTTTCCTGCAGCCTGGAATATCACGACTCCTATCAATGCCATTAGGCCATTAAACGGATTTACCTCCATCGAATCGCCGGTATGTAATAAGTAAAAGACATAGGCGAGTGCAAGCAAAGCCGGCATCATAGACGCCGGGAACGACCACGGGCGAGTAGCGAGAATCCATTTTTTCATAAGAAAACCCTTTTATGTTCAAAAATATAATGCCTTAATTAGAGGCTTCTGCATCGGGGGCGCAAGATAGCAAAAAATAACTATCCGACAAAACGGAGGGTGCCGGTCGTTTTAGATAAATACCGTCCCTCGACCTGAACGATGACGTCCGGAATCTATCCGACGAGGTTCGGGATACCTCCGTTTACGTCCCCCAACCTCAACGACGGGGTCCGGAACCTCAACGACGGGGTCCGGAACCTCAACGGCGGGGTCCGGAACCTCAACGGACAGGTCCCCTAACCTCAATGACGGGGTCCGGAACCTCAACGGACAGGTCCCCCAACCTCAACGACGGGGTCCGGAACCTCAACGGATAGGTCTCCTAACCCCAACGACGAGGTCCGGAACCTCGTCGGATCGATCTTGAACCTCGACGATGCAGCCTCTTGTCCGGAGAGACCATGCCCGACCGGGTAAGCAGGGTAAGGATGGTGCCGCCCGAAGCGGCGGCTGCGATCTGCACTCCGAAAAAGCCGAAGCTGAGATTCCATCATTGTGAAAAATGTTTGTCGGGTATCGGTTTCATGGCATTCAATTCCTTTCGTTTTGATCGATCAACGTGCTGATTTTTTCGTTGAGCCTGTCGCATTCCGTCAAGGCTTCTATGGAGAGGTGCATGCGATAGCGCCAGTAATGTCGCGGAACGGAGGGGATATTGATGCGTTCCGCTTCCGTATCCGGACAACGAACCTCTTCGTCCATGGAGGTCCAATCCTGAAACGAAAGGATACAGAGGGCGGAGGGGCATTCCAGATGGCGACGGACGATCTCTTCGCAAATAGCTCCCGACGCCGCTTGGGGCGTTTCGTCCCAATGCCCTAAGATCTGCTTGTAAAAACGGGAAGTCTGCTCGAAATCCTCTTCCCACCAGCCCCGAAGGGTCGACATGTCGTGTGTGGAAATGGTGCATACCGACCGATAGGGGTATTCCCAGACGTGTCCGAATTCGTATCGCGGATCTTTCGGCATGCGTTGAATCTCCAAACTGAGGATCTGTAATTGATTCATGACCCAGGGCACGCACTCGGGAACCATTCCCAGATCTTCTCCGCAGACTAACATGGGAGTAGCCTGCGTGAGTACGGGCAATTTCCGCATCGCCTGGTCGTACCAGAATTGATTGTGCCTTTTGTAATAGTAATCGTTGTATAGGCGGTTGAACGCCTCTGCCTCTTTCCAACTGAGTTGACGGAATACGTAGTCGTTTTGTACCGCGATGCGAGGGTGGTACATCTCCGGATGCTTTCTGTCGGGGACGAAGAGCACGTCGCTTATCAATGCGTACAAACCTTCTTTGAGGTGCTGGCTTTCTTGGTCAGGCTTCTCGGCGAAGAAGGCTTCTACCTTTCGTTGCGTATCGAATTTCGACTGCATGGAGTAAATATCGTGATGCTCGTGTTTCAGAAAATGACGGCTCACATATGCGGCTTTCTCTCCGAATATTTCCGCGATCATCCGTTCGCTGATGAAAGGCTTTGTCATAAACTCTTGCTGGAAGGGTAAGCCATAACTTTCTATTTCGGCCGCGCTCATGGGCAACGCCGGCACGAACTGGCCGAGCAGACCATGGACGGAATGGGTAGGGATTTCCCAGATACGGAAGAATCCCAAGATATGATCGATTCGGTAAGCCGTGAAATATTCGGCCATTTTGCTGAGTCGCTTTTGCCACCACAAGTAATGATCCTGTTCCATGATTTCCCAATTATAGGTAGGGAATCCCCAATTCTGGCCTTTTACGGAAAAAGCATCGGGAGGAGCGCCGGTCTGCCCGTCCATGTTGAAGTAATGAGGCTCAGTCCATGCTTCGACGCTGTGGCGGCTGATGCCTATGGGTATGTCTCCTTTCAGGATAATTCCTTTCTCTCGCGCATAATCGCTCGCTTTCGATAATTGAATGTGTAACAGATATTGGACGTAATAATGAAACGCGATCTCCTCGTGAGCCGGACTTTCAGCTGCGCAGAGCTTATCGATTTCTTCTTTCCGATAGAGAGCATATTCGGGCCATCGGGCGAAGTCCGACGTACCGTATTCATCCCTTAAATAGGAGAATGCGGCATAAGGTTCGAGCCAACGGGCGTTTGCGTGAAAGAAGTTTTTGAAACCTTTCGTGCGCAGCAAACGTTTCCCGTCCTGTTTGAACATCAGCTTGAGGAAAGACCGCTTGGCTTGGTTGACTGCTTCGTAATCCAGTTGAGGGAGTGCGTTCAGCTCTTTCCGTTTTTGATCGTAGACTGTTTGTTTCTCTCTATCTCGAAGTTTTCCGACTTGTCGTAAGTCGACATACATCGGGTGGAAAGCGTAAATGGATATGCTGTTGTAAGGATAGGAATCGATCCACGTATGTGTATTAGTCGTGTCGTTGATGGGGAGGATCTGAATGACGCGCTGATGTGTCAGGACAGTCCAATCTATCAGTTGCTTCAAGTCTCCAAAATCGCCGACACCGAAGCTCCCTTCGCTGCGAAGCGAGAATACGGGGATGGCTGTCCCCGCTGCCTTCGATTTGGCGGATTCGAACTGTAGCTCCGTCTCCGGAGTAAAGAAGACGGTCGCGGGGAGAGGGGAGGGCTTGTCCATGATCCGATTGTCGCGGTGTTCCCATTCTTCCGCTTCTTCAGTCTCTTCGTCGTATACGACGAATTTGTATGTTATAGGGAAGTGCATTTGCGAGGCATTGACGGCGGTGAACCATTCGTTGGGGCGTACTTCGATCATTTTCGTCGCTTTTGCGGGATTCCATTCGCCGAGTTCCGCGACGCTCCCGCAGATTCTTACTTTCTGATGTTTTTGTCTCAGTGGCGGACAGATCGCCCGGAAGACGATGTTGTTCGGTGCAAGGTCATCGAACTCGCCCTTTCGTTTTCTCGGTTCATACCTTTCGCTGAAAGCGGAACTGTAGAGGAAGCTGTTTGCAGGAAGCTCCTTCCAGTGATCATTGACTTGGAAACGGAGTTCCTCTGCTTCGGTATGAGGAATAAGATGCGGCATATTGCCGCTTTCCCGTCGGATGCAGGTATTGTCTTTGTATACGCCGTATCGATAGGTCAGGTATCCGTCGATCGGTTTTTCGCAGCAATCCGTTTCACCTTCCCAATTGATGCCGTCTATCGTGTTTAATAAAACAGGTTGATTTTCATTTCCATTTATGGTCACGCCCATATTTTCTCCCCAAACGGTGCGATACTCGATTCGGAATGTGATTTTCATACTGTATGATCGATTTTATAATTGAGGGTGTAAATATAGACTTTTCCGTTTATTTCCTTTCTATAGTCGATTGAAAATATAAGTTTGAATGGCTGAATTCGTGGCTCTTCTCTCTTTTCGTATCGTTCGTTTTTTTTCATTTCATCGGTAAAAAGGGAAACGATTTGTTCCGCTTTGCTTCCAATGTCCCCTTTTGAAAATGAAATAAAATAGAAAAGAAAAAAGTCCTGATTCAGTCGAATCGGGGCTTTCTTCACTTAAGATGCGAGGACGGAAATGGTATATCCGACGTTACGCATCGATATTGGCGTAGGTAGCGTTTCTTTCTATGAATTCCCGCCGAGGATCGACGTCGTCCCCCATCAGGATAGAAAACGTTTCGTCGACGTCTTGGGCTTCATTGATGGTTACTTGTTTCAAGATGCGTTTTTCGGGATCCATCGTCGTTTCCCACAGTTGTTCCGGATTCATCTCGCCCAACCCTTTGTAGCGTTGCGTATGGATACCTGTTTCCTCACCGTTTCCGTATTTCCTGATGAATTCTTCGCGGGCGTCGTCCGTATAGCAATATTCGCTTACTTTGCCTTTGGTGCACTTGTACAGGGGGGGATTGGCGATGTACAGGTGCCCTCGCTCGATCAGTTCCGGCATATAGCGATAGAACAGCGTCATGATCAGCGTATCGATATGCGAACCGTCGACGTCGGCATCGGTCATGATGATGATTTTGTCGTAACGGAGTTTGTCGATATTGGCTCTTTTGCTGTCCTCGTCTTCTTCCACGCCAAAACGCACGCCTAAAGCCGTGATGATATTGTTTACTTCATCGCTTTCGAAAGCTTTGTGCCACATGGCTTTCTCTACGTTGAGGATCTTCCCTCTTAAGGGGAGGATGGCTTGTGTAGCGCGGCTTCTGCCTTGTTTGGCGGAACCTCCGGCGGAATCGCCCTCGACGAGGAACAATTCGCATTCTTCGGGATTTTTACTGGAGCAGTCGGCTAATTTCCCAGGAAGTCCGCCACCGCCCATCGGATTTTTTCGTTGGACGGTTTCACGCGCTTTGCGCGCCGCAATACGTGCTGTAGCTGCCAAAACCACTTTATCTACGATCAGTTTGGCTTCTTTCGGATGTTCTTCCAAGTAATTCGTCAACGCTTCGCCGACCGCTTGGTCGACGGCGCCGCGAACTTCGCTGTTGCCTAATTTCATTTTGGTCTGTCCTTCGAATTGCGGTTCGGCGACCTTGACCGAGATGACCGCGATCAAACCCTCGCGGAAATCTTCGCCTTCGATCTTTACCTTGGCTTTTTCCAACGTTTTCGAATCTTCGGCGTACTTGCTCAATACGCGAGTCAAGGCGGAACGGAAACCCGCTTCGTGTGTGCCGCCGTCGCGGGTATGAATATCGTTTACGTACGAGTGCAGGTTCTCGCGGAACCCGGTATTGTACATGATGGCGCATTCGACGGGCGTACCGTTCTTTTCCGTATTCAAGTAAATGACGTCATTGATCAATGGCGTATTGTTGCGATCCAGATAGCGGACAAATTCTTTCAGTCCGTCGTTCGAATAGAATTTCTCAAAGCGGGGACGGCCTGCTTCGTCTGTTTCGCGCATATCGGTCAAGGTGATGGTAATGCCTTTGTTCAAGTATGAAAGTTCGCGCAAGCGAGCCTGAAGAATATCGAACCGGTATGTGGTTACCGTAAAGATAGAAGCATCCGCCCAGAAAGATTGCTTGGTGCCTGTCTTATTGCCGCATTCGCCTATCACTTTGACAGGGTAGAGAGCTTTGCCGCGAGCGTATTCCTGTTGATAGATTTTTCCGTTTCGGTACACGTTCGTAATCATGTGCGTGGACAAGGCGTTTACGCATGAAACACCTACGCCGTGCAACCCGCCTGATACCTTATAGGAGCCTTTGTCGAATTTTCCTCCGGCGTGCAGCACAGTCATGACCACTTCCAATGCCGATTTTTTTTCTTTCGGATGATAATCGACCGGGATTCCGCGTCCGTTATCTTCGACGGTAATCGAATTATCTTGGTTAATAAAGACATCTATATGGTCGCAGTATCCGGCCAACGCTTCGTCGATAGCGTTGTCGACCACTTCATAAACCAATTGATGCAAGCCTCCTTCGGAAATATCGCCGATGTACATCGCCGGGCGTTTGCGCACGGCTTCCAATCCTTCAAGAACTTGAATATTACTGGCCGAGTAGTTGGCTTCTCCCTTCATCTTTTCTTCTTCAGTCATATTAATTCCAATATCTTTTATTTTAGCTTCCAAAGTTACGAAAAATCAATGGAAACGCCATTACTTTAAACCCTAAAAATCGTAAAAATAGGGCCTTGTTGGGTTTTCGAACTTCCGACTTAACTTATTCAAAATAACAAAAGGCCGAATGTAAACACTCGACCTGTAATCTTTATTTGAACAAGGCGCTCGAATTGTTAGAGCTTATTGATATAGGCACACAGGCTCGACTTCAGATTGCCGGCTTTGTTCTTATGGATAATGTGCCGCTTTGCCAACTTATCCAACATTTTTTGCAGAGCCGGATATGCTTCCAACGCCTCGTTTTTATCCGTCATGTTACGCAATCTTTTTAGGGCATTACGCATGGTTTTGGCATAGTAACGGTTGTGAAGTCTTCTTTTTTCTGCTTGTCTGATTCGTTTGATTGATGATTTGTGATTTGCCATTTCGACTAATCTTTAATTATTATTTTTTACTGTTTTTATTCGTAGCCTCTACGGGAATCGAACCCATATTTCAAGAATGAAAATCTTGCGTCCTAACCGGTAGACGAAGAGGCCTTCGTCAACGTCGTATGCCATATGTGTGCTCCAAACGTGGACGCAAAGGTAGAAACTCTTTTTAAATCTCCCAACGATTCATCCGATTTTTTTTACAAAAAAGATTTTTTCTTTCTGGATTTTCTTCCTGAAAATCTGTATTTTTGTCGGATGTTACAAAAATCTATCGGAATAGTTCTTCACAGCTTGAAGTATAATGATTCGATGAATATCGTCGATATGTATACGGAGCATGCAGGTAGGGTTTCCTATTCGATAAGGTTTTCCCATTCCCGTCAATCGAAGGTGAAGCCGGTATTGTTCCAACCGCTCGCTTTTATCGAATTTGAGGCCGATTGTCGTCCGAAAACTCGCCTTTATCCTATTCGCGATGCGAAGTCATGGTTCCCTTTCCAAACCATTCCTTATGATCCGTACAAATCGGCTATGGCGCTCTTTCTTTCGGAGTTTCTGTATCGCTCTTTGCGTGAGGAAGAAGAGAACATTCCGCTTTTCGCCTATTTGAATCATTCCATTCGTTGGTTGGATGTTTGCAAAAGCGGTTATGCCAATTTCCATCTGGTTTTTCTCATGCATCTTTCCCATTTCCTGGGGCTTTATCCGAATGTGGAACATTATATCGACGGTTATTATTTCGATTTGTTGAATGCGCAGTTTACTCCTTTTTTACCCGTTCACGGCGCTTATCTGAAAGCGGAAGAGGCTGCCCAGATCGGCATGCTAATGCGCATGAATTATGACACGATGCATCTGTTCCGGTTGAATCGTGTGCAGCGCAACCGTTGTTTGACCGTTATCAACGATTACTATCGGTTGCACTTGCCTGATTTCCCCGTGTTGAAATCCATAGAGGTATTGAAAGAGTTGTTTGGGGGATGATTTCGACTTGTTTCCGTTTTGATACGGCGTATTGTCTCGTCCGATCTAATACCCTTGATTTTGGGGGAATTCGGCATCTACATTCAAATCGATCTGAGCTTGGGGAATCGGCCATCTGAAATTATGCGGTTTGATGAAAGCTCCCGGGCACAGCGGGTTGTCGTTATATTTCAATACCCTTTCGATCAGTTTTCCCGTGCGGCGCAGGATGATTAGCCGCCATTCTTCTCCATAAAGTTCTCGAGCTCGTTCGTCTAAAATATAATCGATGGAGACTTCTTCGGGGGCGATCGGGTGCGCCTGGGCTCTTTCTCTTACTTTGTTGATATCTTGGGCTGCAAGATCGGGCCTGTTCATTCCGATATACGCCTCCGCGCGCAAAAGCAATGTCTCGGCGAAACGCAGGGCATACCAGTCTTTATGCGTGACGCCGGCTCCGGCCCTGTTCGGATATAGGAAGTAATTGCATGGATCGTGAAATTTCATATGGACGGGAAACAGTATTTTACAAGTATCGAGCATCGGATTGGGACGCGGGGGATTATACAAGCTGAAATCTATTCGTTTTTTATCGTAAGCGGATTCCGGATTGTCATAGTAAAAGTCGCGTTTTAAATTATGTCTTGCGTTTCTGATGTCGTTGTTCCAATTGTCTTTCCAGATCGTGTAGTAGACATAAGTAGTTCCGCGGCAGGTTGCCGTAGGACGGCTTAAGGTATCCGTGTATCCGGTATACGTCCCGTTATATATGGTACCGTTGATGGCGCGCTTTCCGTCGGGCGTAAGACCGATATCGAAATAGCGGGGGCCGTATATGTAAGCGCTTGCGATTTGTCCTCCTCCCGTGATATTGGGTTCGCATTGAATCACCCACATGGCTTCCGTGTTGGATGCGAGGTTATGGTTGCCATACCCGAAAAGATCGTAGTAGACGTCGCCCGTACCGAAAATATCATGTCCCAATCTCGTTCCGAAGCGTTGTCTCATCAATGCGTACTTATAATTGTCAATGGCATGCGATGCGGCTTCTGCTGCCTGTTGGGGCTTTCCCTGTTCTAAATATGTCTCAGCCAAATAATGCCACGCCGGGCCTTGTGTGATCCTTCCCGGCGCATCTTCTTCGCCCGGTTTAGGCAGATATTGGGTTCCGAACTTGAAATCTTCGAGCATAAGCGCGTGAATATCGGCCACGGGATTTCGTACGAAGTCTGTTTTGGGAGCATATAAGGGTTCCTTTATAAGAGGAATGTCTCCGTAAGTCGAGACAAGATACCGGTAGGCGAACGCCCTGAAGAATTTTCCTTCGGCGATGTACTTGTTTTTCCCCGCTTCTCCGTCTTTAAAAATGGAAGCGTCGGCTTTTTGCACTTTATCGATAAGCATATTGGCCCATTGGATAATTTGAAAACCGGCGTTCCACGTATCGACTACATTTCGACGGACCGGCGTCATGTCTCCGTACGAATTCAAGTAAACATTCCCCGCTGCAGGATCTTCGCCGCAATAACCGAGGTCGGAGCCATGGGTAGCCCAGTTCATCACCCCAAATTCTCTGTACGTGTAATACGCGTTCCGCACGCGATGATGAATGGCGGTAATACCTTGTAAGGCTCCTTTCTCCGTGAGATAAGCGTTTTCCGGCGAAAGGAAATCCAACGGTTCTTCATTCAAAATACTTTCACTGCACGACAGCAGCGCAACAGCCGACGCGCAAACGGTCAGGAATAAACTGCCGTATTTATGAGTAGGGGTTTTCATCCTTGTTTCTTTTTGACTGTTTACAGACTTAATTTTATTCCGAAGACGATGCTTCGCATGAGCGGGATATCGCTTACGCCGATTTCCGGGTCCCATCCTTGCCAGTTTGTCCAGACATAGGGATTCTTGCTGGATATGTATAACTGGCAAGATTGCAGTCCGATCTTTTCGATCGGTTTTTTATCGAAATCGTAGGCCAGCGAAACATCCTGTAGCCGTATAAAACTTCGGCTTTGGTAAATTCCGCTCTGTTGCGGAGGATTGTTGTAGATCCCCGTCGTATTCGTGGTAGGGGCATCGGGTCTCCAATACGGATTGATCGCCGAATTGTTCATTCTCTGTTGCATGTAATAGAGCGGATTGATCATCAACGCATTGTCTGCCTTATAGTATTTTTTCCCTCCTTGGATGGAATTGATCAGTACGGAGAGGGAAATATTTTTGTACGACAGGCTGTTGGCGATGCTGAATCGATAACTCGGAGCTTTGTATCCGACGATTGTCCTGTCGTTGGTAGGATCTATTGCGCCATCCTTATTTTGGTCGACATATCTGAACTGTCCGGGATACCATCCTGCCAAAGGGATCTTTCCGCTGAAGAATTCCTCTTCTGTCCATACGCCTCCGGCCATCTGGTAATCGTAAATCGCACTTATCGGCTCTCCTACGAACCAGGAGTTACCGATATCTTTATCGTCTTTCTTGCCGTAAAGTTTGTCGATCCGGTCTCTGTTGAGCGAAAAAGTGATGTTGCTTTCCCAGTTGAATCGTTTGTTATTGAAATTGACGGACTTTAATTGGATCTCAATCCCTTTGTTACCGATTTCCCCGATATTCGACCAGATGTCAATGTATCCGGACGATCGGGGCAACTGCCTTTTTACAAGGACGTCGGTGGTTTTGGCCTTATAGATGTCGATAGAGCCGGTGATCCTGTTATGGAGCAATCCGAAGTCGGTTCCGATATTGTATGAAACCGTCGTCTCCCAGCCTAAGTGAGGATTGCCCAATGTGTTCGGGTATATTCCGATTGCCGTCTCCGAGCCGAACACATAATAATTCGTAGCCATTTTCGACAGACTGGCGTAGCGGCCTATTCCCTGATTCCCGTTTTTGCCGTACGAGGTTCTCAGTTTCAGGTAAAAGCCTTTTTCTTTGAGGAATGCTTCTTCCGTGGCCACCCAGGCTAAAGAAACCGAGGGGAACGTTGCCCACTTGTTGCCTTTCCCGAATCCCGAAAAACCGTCTTTACGAATCGTAGCAGTCAACATATACCGTAAGAGGTAGCTGTAATTGATGCGTGCCATATACGAAAGGCTGCTTTCTTTGTAGGCCGACGATCCTGCATGCTGGATGGTTCCCAACCCTAAATTGTTATACCCCAATACTTCGTTGTCGAATCCTTCCGCGCTTGCGTCTGTCGTGTTTCCCGTCAACTGTTCGCGACTCAGCAGGAATGTGGAATTTAGCTTATGGTTCCCGAATTCCCGCGAGTAGGTTACGATATTGTTTACGATCCAGTTTCTGCTTTCCGATAAATTTTTTGTTCCCATTCCTCTGTTATTGACTCCCGAAGGGGTGTTCGAGTTGTGGAACGAACTGACATTTCTGGCAGTATACGTATGTGAGTAGTTCAATTCGTATTTCAATCCTTTTATCCACGGTAAGGTTACTTTTGCACTCCCGACGGAGAAAAGTTCGTTACTGATATCCGAGTTGTCGATGTATAGATAAACTAACGGATAGGGTTGAAAAAGTTCGTTGCCTAAGTAGATGTCGTAATTAGCCGTCCCGATTTTATTATCCACCAAAGGACTGGCCACTCTCGCATTGGCAAGGCTTGCGGGTATCCCCGAGCGGTCGAGGTACGAATAAGAAGCGTTCAGGCTTAAGGTCAGCCATTTATTGACGGTACTTTCTATGTTGCTCCGCACGGTCACCCGCTTAAAGTTGTCATTTAGCTGGATGCCTTTTATGTCGGAATAGGAAGCGGACAGATAATAGGACATATTGTCCGCTCCTCCCTGAAGGCTTATGCTGTAGTTCTGCAGGGGTGCTATGCGTAAGACCTCTTTCACCCAATCGATTTCGTTGCCGGCCAGATAATTGTTTCGTTCCTCCGGTGTGGCCAGATATTGGGCTACGAGGTTTCTGTCGGTCACATCGGGACGCTTCGGTCTGTCTGCGACGCTGGTAGGGTGGGTGGCGTACCATTCGTAAAGCTTTGACTGATAATTCCAGTCGACCAACCTTACGGCGAATTCGTCCGCATTCATGACTCTCATCGGGTTATTCGTCATATCCTGCCACCCCACGTAAGCATCGAAAGAGATCAGAGGTTTCTGCTGTTTGCCTTTCTTCGTGGTGATCAGCAACACTCCGTTAGCGGACCTCGCCCCGTAAACGGCAGCAGCGCTGGCATCTTTCAAGATATCGATCGTTTCCACATCGTTCAGGTTGAGGCCGGAGATGGAGCCGTTGTAAATGACACCGTCGATCACGATTAAGGGAGCATCGGAGGCGGACAAGGAAGTCTGTCCGCGAACGGCAATGGAAGGAAGACTTTCCGAACCGCCCCGCGATTCGAGATGTACACCCGCCGCCGAGCCGATAAGCGCTTGAAACAGATTCGTATTCGCTCCGGTCGATTTATCCTTCATCGAAATTCTGGTTACCGATCCGGTCAAGTCGCTCTTCTTCATGGTGCCGTACCCGATCGCCACGACTTCGCCCAATACCTGTGTATCTTCCTGCAAGGTGATCTCGACATTCGATTTCCCTTCGATCGGAAGGTCTTGTGCGATACAGCCGATATATGAGACCCGTATCGTGGCATTGCTTCCCACGTTCAGCGTGAAGTGGCCGTTCACGTCTGTCACCGTGCCGTTGGTTGTTCCTGCTTCGACAATATTGGCGCCGATGATGGGCTCTCCTTTCGAGTCGACGACCCTGCCCGATAGCCTGTGCATCTGATCGGGGCGTTGCGCATAGGAAAGATTCCCCCATCCGATACTCGTTCCAATCAAGAAAAACAGCATGCACAGCTTCATGGCTCGAATGAGTTTGCGATCATGCCTCGCCCTTTGGTTGGTTCTCGTTTTTTTCATACTCTTGCATGTTTAGATAAATGGTTACTGATTACGATTGATTATAGTCGGCGTTTGTCTAAACGTACTCCGTGACGGCATTTATTTTATAACACGACAATGCATGAAAAAGTATTATCCGAAACAAAAATTTAACATATGCTAACCTGAAAATTAGATGCGGCAGGTATTCTGCCGAGCTCTTCCAAAGGATTTTTGACGCTGGCGGAGTCTCCGCCGGCGACACTTGGCACTCAAATGTTAAGGAAAGAGTTTCCGCCGGCAACACTTGGCACTCAAATGTTAAGGAAAGAGTCTCCGCCGGCAACACTTGGCACTCAAATGTTAAGGAAAGAGTCTCCGCCGGCGACACTTGGCACTCAAATGTTAAGGAAAGAGTCTCCGCCGGCAACACTTGGCACTCAAATGTTAAGGAAAGAGTCTCCGCCGGCAACACTTGGCACTCAAGTGTTAAGGAAAGAGTCTCCGCCGGGAGTTTTTTGTCGACCGACCCTCATCGAGGTCGTGCCTTCGGCTTTCCGAACGCGACGAGGTGGGGAGATGCCACGTCTGTCCACACGACGTCTCTTTACTCGCTTCGGCAGGCAGCGACGGGTGCCCTTGCCTGCGAAAAGCCTATCCGCGTGGTATTCTAAGCCTCGAGGGGAGGGGAAGTACTTCAAGACGTGGTTCAGCTCGCTTTTTCCCTTATGCGAGAAGTTCCCTGACTTTTTCCGAGATAGCTTTGCCTTCAGCTTTTCCGGCCAGTTTCTTCGATGCGACGGCCATCACTTTACCCATCTCTTTCAGGGAAGTCGCCCCGGTTTCGGCAATGATTTCCCGTACCGCTTTTTCCATTTCTTCGGCATTCATCATTTTCGGGAGGTATTGTTCGATGACTTTCACCTGGGCGTATTCCTCCTCGGCTAAGTCTGGACGATTCTGCGTCCGGTACAAGTCGCCCGATTCGGTACCTTGTTTGGCTAATTTCATCAGTATCTTCAGTGCGTCGACGTCAGCCAACGTATCTTTGGCTCCCGGTGCGGTTTTTGCTTCGAGGAATACCTTTTTGATATTGCGAAGGGTTTCCAGTCTCACTTTGTCTTTGGCTTTCATGGCCTCTTTGATGTCGTTGCTGACCTGATCGAATAAATTCATGGTTTTTTATTTTTATTGAAATGAAATCGACGTATGGGTGTAGTCCGTCTCGTCTTCGGACGGGGCGGTCTCTTGGCCCATATCCGCTTTCGACTTGATGCTGTCGAGTACGGCTTTGCTGCGCTGGTAAGTGGGCGTGGTTTCTACCATGCTGATGATGTCGTCGTTATCCAAGTCCTCGAGGGTGAAGATGTAGGTGTTGTAACGGCGTTTCTTACTGCTTGTTTTGGCTGTATCTTTTCCGTAGTATCCGGCGCGCCGATCGTCGAGAATCTGTTCGCGTTCTTCTTGTTCTTCGATTTTCTTCTGCTCTTCGATGGTGCGTTTATTCAGTATGCTATCCATGCCGGGTACATCTTTGATGCCGAAGCCGGTAGCCAGCACGGTGAATTTGACACGTTGCTCGAGGCTTTCGTCCACATAAAGTCCCCACTTGGTCTCTACGTCCTTCCCGAACTTCGACATGAAATCGTGCACTTCGTTCATCTCTTCCATCATCAATTCGTTTTTCGTACTGAAAGAGATATTGAACAGGATTTTTTTCGAGTTGAAGATATCGTTATTGTTAAGTAAAGGTGAATGCAGGGCATCGTTGATGGCCTGGCTCACTCGATTCTCTCCCTCGCCGTATCCGGTACTCATGATGGCGACGCCGCCGTTTTTCAGGACCGTTTTCACATCGTTGAAGTCGAGGTTGATGGTACCGCGCACCGTAATGATTTCGGCGATGCTCTTCGCTGCGATCGAGAGCGTATCGTCGGCCTTTCCGAAAGCATTCATCACGCTGAAGTCGGCATAGATGTCCCGAAGGCGTTCGTTGTTGATGACCAGCAGCGCGTCGACGTGTTTGCTCATTTCTTCGACGCCGTCGAGCGCCTGGTCGATCTTCCGGTTCCCTTCGAAGAGGAAGGGGATGGTAACGATTCCTACGGTGAGGATTCCCATATCTTTGGCTGTCTTAGCGATGATGGGGGCAGCGCCCGTTCCGGTTCCGCCTCCCATTCCTGCGGTAATGAATACCATTTTGCATCCGTCGTGGAGCATCTCCTTCACGTCTTCAATGCTTTCTTCCGCCGCATCGCGCGCTTTTTCCGGCCGATTTCCCGCGCCTAGGCCTTCGGTGCCCAATTGCAATTTGATGGGCACGGGAGATTCCTGCAGGGCTTGATTATCCGTGTTGCAAAGCACGAAGGTAACGTCGTGGATGCCCTCTTTATACATGTGGTTCACGGCGTTGCCGCCGCCGCCGCCGACACCGATCACTTTGATGATACTGGGATTCTTGCTGCCTTCGGGAAAAACGAAGTGCAACGGTTCGGAATCCTTTTCCTGACGTTCGTTCGGTTCGCCTTGCGGGAGGTCGAACGTCTTCGTATGGTTGTTTTCTGACATAGCCTTGATTATTTATGAGTTATTTTGTACGGAAGTTTCCTTTTATTTCTCTTCGTCGAGCATGGTATCGATTTTCTTCATCCACGAAGCCCACCGACTGTTCTTTTTCTTCAGTTCTCTGATTTGATCTTCCAAGAGGTTCATTTCCTCTTCCTTGTCTGCGAGGTTTAATCGCCTCGCTTCTTCCAGTTCCGCTAATGCTTCCTTATACTTGCCTTGTTCTTTCAATTCGTGAATTTTCTTCAGTGCGTCGGCGTAGTCAGCTTTCGCCTGTTTCTCCCGCTGTTCTTTAAGTTGTTTTTCCTTTTGTTCTCGGATTAAACGTTGCCGTTTGTCTTCTGCACTTTCTCCGTCTTCGGTGAAGAGGCCTTCCGGTGCGATGGGTATTTCCGGTTCTTTTTCTTTCGATGGTCTGACAGGAACGCAACAGTTTTCTTTCCCCGAGGCCAATAATGCGACGATCGTATTCTGCGATCCGTCCTTACGGATTTCCGCATGATCTTTGATCGTGAATCGGGTTTCTTTGGCGATGCGGATTTTGGCGATATGGGTGATCTGCGTAAAAGCCACGTCGATATTGATCAGATTCGCTGCGCCGCCGGTTAAAATAGCGCCTGACAATAATTTATCGTCGTAGCCAGAGAGTACGACTTGGTTCCATACGTTGGCCAGAATTTCGCTGATGCGTGCCTCGACGATTTCGTTCAAGAGATGAGCCTGGATGCTGCAACGCTCTCCAATGGTATAGGTTACGGTTTCTTCCTCTTCGTTCGTCGGGTCGGGGCAGGCATTCCCGTACCGGATCTTCAATGCTTCGGCGTCTTCTTCCTCGATTTGTTGACTGCTGATATCTTTGGTGATGTCGGTACCGCCTAACGGAATGACTGCCAGGTGACGCAGCATGTTGTTTTTGTAAACCGAAACGGTGGTGGTATCTGCTCCCAAGTCGACCAATATGCAGCCCGACCGTCGTTCCGTGTTCGTTAAGACCGCATCGGCCAAAACCAGCGGAGCGATGAAATAATCGGCGATCTCGATCCCTGCCTGGGCGAAACATTTATCCACGTTCTGCTTTACGTTGGTTCGGGCGATGACATTTAAGTACCTGCCTTCGATGCTGTCGGTTGGTACGCCCACGGGATCGTTCAATAAATTGTTGCCTACCTTGTATTCTTGCGGGGCGACTTCCAATATTTCCCGGTCGATGAGGGGCACTTCCCGGTTCTTGTCCAAAAGGGTGTCGATCAACTCTTGCGTGATCTTCGTCTCTTCTTCGAAATGAAGCGTTTGCGTACTGAGAAGCGTTTTCAACGATTGTCCGCCGACCCCTACGTACACTTTGCCGATGGAGGCCTTTAACGTCGATTCTATTTTGTGGATGATCGAAGTCAGGCTTTGTGCGGTTTTGTCCAGATTGTAGATTACTCCGTTACGGATGCATTCCTCCGAGTTTTCGCTGGCTATCGCCAGCACTTGAATACTCCCGTCTAAAAGTTTCTTTCCTGCAATACCTGTGATCTTACTCGATCCTAATTCAATTGCCGCAATAAAATCTGTCGTTGCTGTTACCATATCTTTACTTCTATCTTTTAGTACAAATTATCTGATTGTCGAATTCCAAACTGATTCGACTGTATTTGTTCCATCCTATTTTATTCAGCCCGTTCTCATAGAAAAACTTCAGACGATCGAACTTGCGCTCGTAATCGCCGGGTTTCCCCAGGAAGATGACTTGTGCTCCCACGCGCGGAATAAGTTCCAATTCCTTATTGGCAGTTACGTTGATTTGTTCTATTTGCGCCTTCCATAGCGGATGCGAAAGGAGGTATTTGCCCAATTCGTAAAGCTCTTTCGATGCGAATTTCTTATCGACAAAGCCTGTGATGACAGCCACGTGGGCTGCTTTATCGGGTACAGGCATGACTTTTCCTTTCATATCGATATAATAATCTTCTCCGCTATGGGCCATGACACGCAAGAGGGGGATGCGTTGCCTCACTTGGATTCCGATCTTGTTTCCCGGGGTTTTGTAACAATCCGCTTCTTCTATGAAAGGATGTTTTTGGATTGCTTCTTCCATCCGTCTGGTATCGATGTCATTCATTTTTATTCCGATGGGAGAGACGCCCTTCCGTTGGAGGATGTCCAGTAGATCTTTTTTATGGATGATGCTGAATCCCACGCTGTCCTTGAGTACTAAGTTCACATCCTTACAAGCCGTTTGCGAGGGCTTTTTGTTGAATACCGTCATCGCGGCTACGAGGTAGGCCGTCAGCAGTATCAAAAATAGGAATATGAACAGTTTTCTTATCATTTCTTCCTGAGTATTTCTGTGAACAGAGGTACGTCGTCGTTCAAGTCGCCTGCTCCTAAAACGATGACGACTTCTAAGTGCTCCGTTTCTATTATTTGAGGCAGTTCGTCTCTGCGACAAAGTCTTTTCTCCATGCCCGGGCGCAGGTTATCGTAGATAAGTCGGCTGGTTACGCCGGGAATGGGTTTTTCTCTCGCCGGGTAAATATCGATCAGGATCGCTTCGTCCAATAAAGAGAGGCTATCGGCGAAATCTTTGTAGAAATCTCTTGTCCGAGTGTAAAGATGGGGCTGGAAAATCGCCGTCAACTTTCTATCGGGGTATAACGCTCTCAACGAAAGGATGCTTTGCTGGATTTCGGCAGGATGATGGGCATAATCGCTTAGGAGAACGATTCGGTCGTTCTTTATCTTAAAATCGAACCTTCGGTCCACTCCCTTAAAGCTTTTCATCCCGCTTTTTATTTCCTCTTTCGTCGCTCCGCTCATTTGGGCAAGGGCCATGGCGGCGATGCCGTTTTCTATGTTGATAAGTACAGGTACGCCTAACGATATATCCTCGATATTTCCGAAAGGAGAGTTGAAGTCGAATATAATTTTACCGCCTCCGATGCGGATGTGAGTGGCGTGAAAGTCTCCTGCTGCTTTCGCGTAGGTGTAAAGTCTGACGTTTTCCTGCAAATCCGGTTTCAGCGCTGCATCCTGGTGCATAATCAGCGCGCCTCCTTTTCGAATCAAGGAAGTATAATGCCGGAAGCTTTCCAAATAGGCGTCTTGGGTTTCGTAAATATCCAAATGATCGGCATCGGTAGCTGTGATTACGGAGATGTAAGGCGATAGCCAGTGGAATGAACGGTCGAACTCGTCGGCTTCGATCACCATGTAGTCGCTGGTATCCGAGAGGAGAAGATTCGTCTCATAATTCTTGGAAATCCCGCCGAGGAATGCGTTGCAACCCACGTGCGACTGGTGCAGCAAGTGTGCAGCCATCGCAGACGTGGTGGTCTTCCCGTGCGTGCCGGCTACGCAGAGCGCTTTGCCCGTTTTAGTCAGCAGGCCGAGTACCTGAGCCCTCTTCATGACGACAAATCCTTTCTCACGGAAATAGGTCAGTTCGCTATGGTCGACGGGAACTGCCGGCGTATAGACGACAAGAGTCGTTTCTCTTTCCCGAAACGCTTGGGGTATGAGTGTTACATTGTCTTGATAATGAATGGCCGCCCCTTCGTCGATCAATTTTTCCGTTAATGGGGAGGGAACATGGTCGTATCCACCTACGATCTTCCCTTTGGCAAGAAAGAATCGTACCAATGCACTCATGCCGATGCCTCCGGCACCGACGAAGTATACAGCCTGAATAGTATTAATGTTCATCTCCCTGCATTCTTATGTTTTACTGCAATCCGGATAACTTCTTGCGCAATTTTATTTGCAGCGTCTGTAAAGGCCAATTGGTGTATGTTCTCGCTTAAGCTTTTCAATAAATCGGGTCGATTTACCGTTTCGATCGCTTTGTTAATCAGTTCCGTTTCGGCATCTGCGTCCCTGACATAGAGTGCCGCTCCTCTATCGACCAATGTCCGCGCATTCTTCGTCTGGTGATCTTCCGCCACATTGGGGGAAGGTACTAAGATGATCGGTTTGCTTAACAGACAGAATTCGGATATCGATCCGGCGCCTGCACGGCTGATCACCAGATCCGCCGCATCGTATGCCGCGCCCATATCGCTGATAAAGTCGGTTAAGTATACCATCGGCATGTGGCCCGCGTCCTTTAACGTCGCGCGGGCTTCGTCGATATAAATTTTTCCTGCCTGCCAGATGAATTGGACGGCGGAGGCTTTTATTTCGGCTAATCCTTGCATCATGCAGCGATTGATGGTGCGTGCGCCGAGACTTCCTCCCAGGACGAGTACCGTTTGCTTGTTCGGATCCAACCCGAAAGACCGAATGGCTTCTGTCCGTTCTTTCCGGTTCGTCAGTAAATCCTGGCGAACCGGATTGCCTGTTAGGATTAGCTTGTCCTTGTCGAAGAAACGTTCCATCCCTTCGTAGGCTACGCATATTTTTTCAGCTTGCTTGGCGAGGAGTTTATTGGTTACTCCCGCGTATGAATTCTGTTCCTGAAGGAGCGTCGGGATTCCCATCATATTCGCCGTCTTCAATGTCGGTCCGCTGGCATAACCTCCGACGCCGACGGCGATATCCGGTCTGAAATCCTTTATAATCTGCCGAGCTTTCAGTTGGCTTTTAACTAATTTATATGCTACCGCAATGTTCTTGAGAAGATGTTTGCGATCGAATCCGGCAATGGGTAATCCGATGATGGGATAACCTGCAGCAGGGATGCGTTGCATTTCCATCCGGTCTTCAGCTCCGACAAACAATATTTCGGTTTCCGGAAGTTGTTCCTTGACGGCGTTCGCTATCGATATGGCCGGGAAGATATGCCCGCCTGTTCCACCGCCACTGATAATGATTCGTAACTTTTCTTCCATATCCTATCTTTTTGCAAATTTAGGAATAAACTGCGTGAATCTTTCGTTTCCAACCGTATTTTATCTGTCGGTAAGTTATCATGTAGAAAAATTTCCTTCGGTTGTGCGATCGTTTTCGACCGGGGCATCCGCATTTTCTGTCGGAGCGTTTTTAGTTTCGTTTCCTTCCGGTTGATTGGCCATATTAATCGCTATGTTCAATAAATTCTTAGCTTTTTCCTGCTCGATGTTTTGTGCTGCCAGCGCCGCTTCTTCGGCTTCCTGCCTCTCGTTTATTTCACGGCTCACGGAGAGTATCATACCGATATATGCGCAATTGATCAGAGTCGATGTCCCGCCTTTGCTGATGAGCGGCAGCGGTTGTCCGGTCACGGGGAATAATCCTACGGCGACCATCATGTTCAACATCGCTTGGGAGACAAGCAATAAAGCGATTCCCATGATGAGAAAGGCGGAAAAAGATTTTTCGCATTTTCGGGCGACTCTTCCGGCTCGGATCAGTAACCATATATACAGGATGACGACAAATCCTCCTCCCAATAATCCTAATTCTTCAATGATGATGGCGAAAATAAAATCGGAGAAGGCCTGCGAAAGGAAGTCCCGTTGAATGCTATTGCCCGGCATTTTCCCGACGATGTTGCTGGAGGCGATGGCGATGTTGGCATGGGCGATCTGGGCATCTTTGTCGATGTCGAATTTGGCAGCGGGGACGGCTCCTTTATCCTCGAAGAATCCTTTGATACGATTTTGCCATGTCTCCACGCGGTGCATCATCGGCAGATCCCGATATTTCTGGGTAGGAGTGAGCATGATTATTCCGACGAAAAGAGTCAGAACGATGCTGATGCTCACAATAAGTTTCGCCAATTGTCTCCAAGGGACGCGCCCGAGGATCATCATCAAGAATACGACGCCGAACAGTAACGCCGCTGTAGAGGCGTTTTCCGGGGCGATCAGCAACAACACTACTCCGGTACACCATATAATATACTTGAACGCTTTGGCGTTAGCCTTCTTCTCTTCTTGGAAACGGGAGAGGATGAATGCAGTGATAATGATAACAGCCATCTTCGCTATTTCGGACGGTTGGAATTGAATCCCGAAAATATTCGTCCATCTGGCCGCTCCGTTGACACGACCGCCTGCCGCTCCCATTATGGCGACGAATAGTAAAAGAGCGGCGGACAGAGGCAGTAGGAAAAACGGAGCGGCGCGAAACCATTTGGACGGTATCTTATGTACTAAGACCACGATGACGAATCCTACCATCAGATAGGTGCTGTGTTGCCGGATAGGAGCCCAATGATCTCCGCTCTTATAGGTCAGTGTGCTGGCGGCACTAAAGACTTCGATGATAGAGATCAGGCAAAGAAACAGAAAAATAATCCATATTACTTTGTCACCTTTGAATAAATCTTTAACTAATCCCATTTTGACCGCATCTAATGTTATCAATTTACGTTATAAGTTTCTGACGCACTCTTTAAACTGATCGCCTCGGTCTTCATAACTTTTGAACAGATCGAAGCTTGCGCAACACGGGCTCAATAAAACCGTTTCTCCTTTTTTAGCCATCTTATAAGCCATATCTACGGCATCTTTCATACTTTGCACATCGGCTACGGGCAATCCGAAAGGATCGAAAAATGCATGCAGTTTCTCATTGTGCAATCCCAAATAGATAAGCCCTACGCATTTTTTCTGAATCAGATCGGCAAGCTCGCGGTAATCGTTGCCTTTGTCTTTACCTCCTAAAATGAGGACGGTTTTCGTTTTCATGCTTTGAAGGGCATACCAACAGGAATTGACATTGGTCGCTTTCGAGTCGTTGATATAATCCACCCCTTTTACCCTGCAAACCTTTTCCAATCTGTGGGGGACGCCTTCGAAATCGCTTAACGCTTCGCGGATGCATTCCTTCCTTATCCCCGAGAGATTGGCAGAAATGCCGGCAGCCATTGAGTTATACATGTTGTGCGTACCGGTCAGGGCCATTTCTTCTTCTTCCATATTGAAGGCGATGGGTTCGGTAAAACAAACTTTGTCATTGTCAATATAAGCAACGGCCTCGTCTTTTTTCTTCTCGGAAAACGGATAACTCTGTCCGTGAATGCGATATTTGGGTAATTCCTCTTTAATGATCGGATCGTCCATCCAATAGATAAAAGCATCTTTATCCGTCTGATTCTGAATGATCCGGAATTTGGCATCGATATAATTTTGCATTTTATGATCGTACCGATCGAGGTGGTCGGGCGTAATGTTCATTAAGACGGCGATATTGGCATGAAACTTGTACATGTTGTCTAATTGGAAGCTACTCAACTCTATCACGTAATAGTCGTATTGAAATTCGGCCACCTGGTAAGCTAAGCTTTGGCCGATATTCCCTGCTAAGCCAACGTTTAGTCCCGCTTTCTTGAAGATATGATAAATGAGCGAAGTGGTCGTGGTCTTTCCATTACTGCCTGTCACGCAAATCATTTTCGCATTCGTATATCTTCCAGCAAATTCAATTTCCGAAATGATCGGGATTCCTTTTTCTTTCAGTTTCAGAATGAGCGGCGCATCATTGGGTATGCCCGGGCTTTTGATGACTTCGTCGGCATTCACAATGAGATCTTCGGTATGATGCCTTTCTTCCCATGGAATGTGGCGTTCGTTCAGCATCTGTTTGTATTTGTCTTTGATGCTTGAGGAATCGGAGACAAAGGTCTCGAACCCTTTCTTCTGCGCCAGGATAGCTGCCCCCGTACCGCTTTCTCCTGCCCCTAAAATAGCAATTCTCTTTGCCATAATATCGTAATGTTATCTAATCTTTAATGTGATAATGGTAATGGCTGCCAATAAAATGGATATAATCCAGAAACGCACCGTAATTTTGGATTCATGAAATGCCGTATGCGGTTTCGTGAATAAATAAGTACAATTTGGGTCCAATTGAGCCCATGTCGTACGGAAATGATCGTGAATAGGCGTTCGTTTGAACACTCTTTGCACGCGATTTCTCTTTTTCCCCTTTTTGAAATACCTTACCTGAAGGATCACGGATAAATTTTCTATGAGGAATATCCCGCAGAGGAGGGGGATCAATAGTTCCTTATGGATAATAATGGCGAATACGGCGATAATACCTCCGATTGTCAAACTTCCCGTATCGCCCATAAAGATTTGGGCGGGAAAAGCGTTATACCAGAGAAAACCGATGAGTGCGCCTATAAATGCACAGATATAAATAACCAGTTCCTCGCTGCCAGGTATGTACATGATGTTTAAATATCCGGCATATTCGATATGGCTGGATACATAGGCGAGAATTCCCAAAGTTATTCCTATGATGGCGGAATTTCCCGCAGCCATACCGTCCATACCGTCGTTTAGATTGGCCCCGTTGGATACGGCGGTAACCACGAAGATGGTTACGAGTACGAAAAGAATCCATCCCGCCGTTTGTGCATGTTTGCCCATAAATCCGACGATATCGGCATAGTCCAGATTATTGTTTTTAAAGAAGGGGATGGTCGTTTTCGTAGATTTTTCATCTTGCGATTTATGCATGACGCTGATGATTTCTCCTCCTTTTTCAATTTCCACATTCTCCCGAATTACGACGTTGGGGCTTACATATAACGTCAGTCCTACGATCAGTCCTAAACCGATTTGACCGATGATCTTGAATTTGCCATGCAACCCCTTTTTATCTTTCCGAAATACTTTTATATAATCGTCTAAAAAGCCTAACGTTCCTAACCAGACGGTGGTGATTAACATCAGAATCATATAGATATTGTGCAATTTGCCCAAGAGCAAACAAGGTATAAGTATGGCTATGAGGAGGATGATGCCTCCCATAGTGGGAACTCCGACTTTTTCGATATTGAACGGATCGATGGAAGCATCGCGTTGAGTTTCCGATATTTGCTTGCTTCTTAATAATTTGATAAAGTATTCGCCAAAGATCGTCGAAATCATCAGCGATAAGATGACGGCCATCAACGCGCGGAACGATACGTACCCGAACATGCGCGCTCCGGGGAAATCGAATTGTTCTAAATAATGGAATAAATAGTATAACATCTTTTCGCTTGGTTATTCGTTCGCAAATATTTCCTTTAATACTTCTTTGTCATCGAAGTGATGCTTTACCCCTGCAATTTCCTGATAATTTTCGTGCCCTTTTCCTGCGACGAGGACCACGTCGCCGGATTGTGCCAGCATGCAGGCTGTTCGGATAGCTTCTTTCCTGTCGACGATGGAAATGACTTTGTGCATCTCTTTCGAAGTCAATCCCGCACGCATATCGTCGATGATTGCCTGCGGATCTTCCGATCTCGGGTTATCCGACGTGATAATCACTTTATCGCTTTGCTTGACTGCTTCCTTCGCCATCATCGGGCGTTTGCCGTGATCTCTGTTCCCTCCGGCGCCTATCACGGTGATGACGTTGCCTTTTCCGTGCAACACGTCGCGAATGGTGGCGAGTACGTTCGTCAATGCATCCGGAGTATGTGCATAATCTACCAAAGCGATATAACCTTTTCGGGAATAGAGCGGTTCCATTCTTCCGGCCACGGGATGCAAGGTGCTTAATTGCAACAAGACCTCTTCAGTCTTTTTCCCCAAGATGCATGCAGTGCCGTATACGGCCAACAGATTGGAGGCATTGAAACGTCCGATAAAGCGGACGTCGACTTCCGTGCGATTGAAATCTAGAAGCATCCCGTCGAAGCCTTCTTCCAGTACCTTTCCTTTAAAGTCGCCCATCCCTCTTACGCTGTATGTATACACTTTCGCCTTCGTATTCTGAACCATCACCATTCCGTTTTTATCGTCTTTATTGGTTAAAGCGAATGCGGTGGAGGGCAGTCCGTCGAAGAACGCTTTTTTCGCTTTCAGATAGTTCTCGAATGTTCGATGGTAGTCTAAGTGATCTCTGGTGATATTCGTAAAGATCCCTCCGGCAAATTTCAGCCCTCCGATACGCTTTTGTGCGATAGCGTGCGAGCTGACTTCCATAAATACATATTTGCATCCCTCCTCAGCCATTTTCTCCAATAATCTGTTTAATGTCACAGGATCGGGGGTGGTATGGTCGGTAGGGACCGTTTGGCCGTCGATACAGTTGCATACGGTCGAAAGGAGCCCGACCTTATAACCGAGCTGTCGGAACAAATTATATAACAATGTGGCGACGGTTGTCTTGCCGTTTGTTCCCGTCACGCCTACCAAATCGATCTTGCCGGTAGGATCCCCGTAGAACCGGGTGACTATCTCCCCTGCGATATCTTCCGTATCGGCTACTTGAATATACGTGATATCGTCGGTTTTATCGTCGGGTATCTCTTCGCAGACGACGGCTGTAGCACCTTTTTCGATGGCCTTTCGGATGAAAGCGTGTCCGTCGGTTTGAGTGCCACGTATGGCGACGAAAACGTGACCTTCTTCGACAAGACGGGAGTCGATATTTATTCCTTTTACTTCCTTATCGATTGTCCCGACAATTTTTAATGCAGCAATGTCTCTGATGATCTCTTGAAGTTTCATTTATTATCCTGTTTATTGTTTCAATGTTAAATGAATAGTCTGTCCCGCACTCAAACGGGAACCGGGGACGAGGCTCTGTTGGCATACTTTGCCCATCCCTGTCATCTTTGTTCTCAATCCGGAGTATTCGAGCAGGTATACTGCGTCTTTGGCCCCCATTCCCAAAACGTTGGGGACAACCTTCTTTGCTATCGGCTCTGTTTGGAATGAAACGGCCACAGAGTCGCGTTTGGATTTTCCCCAAACGATTTTCCCCGATTTTGCAAACTTCGCCGCATTCGACCGTATATGTATGCTGTTCAAAACATATCCCGTCTCCGTGATGTCTCCGTGCATGACGTCTGGCACCAGGACGGATGCGGAATCTCTGGCTTCTTCCATGTTCTGGGCGATATGCTTGGCGTAGATTCGTTCGGAAATCTCGTGGAAGACGGCTCCTGCCATCAAACCGCCGGAAGCGGGGAGTCCCGGCTTTTGGATGGCAACCATGCACGTGTATTTCGGATGGCGGGACGGGAAATAGCCGCAAAAGCTGACCATGTATTTTCGAACGCCGCGATAGCCCGCTTTTCCTTGGGAGATTTGGGCGGTACCCGTCTTGCCCGATACGAGGAACTGTTTGGAACCAGCTCTTTTCCCCGTACCGCCGGGGCCATTGACTTCCTGTTCCAACATGGATTGAATTTCTCGGATTGTCTGGGGGGAAGCAATCGCTTCCTTGATCACTTCCGTCGGAATCTCTTTCATCGCCTCTCCGTCTTTGACGATCGCTTCCACGAACTTGGGTTTGACCATTACTCCGTCATTGGCGATGGCGTTATAAAATGTCAGGGTGTTGATCGGCGGAAGTTGCGTCTCGTAACCGATAGACATCCATGCCAACGCGGTCTTCGACCAGTTGTTTTTGTTCGGCATACGTATCCTCGGCGTTCCCCAACCGGGGATGTCGAGGTTCAGCGGCGTTCCGATCCCCAACTGGTATAGGCCTTCTACGAATTGTTTCGGATGGTTGTAATAATGTTTGTCGATAAGCTTGGAAACGGCCACGTTCGAGGAAAACATCAGAGCTTGCGTAACGGTGATGACGCCGTATCCTCCGTGATGCCAATTATGATCTTTCATCCAACTGCCGTGCATGTTATAAACGCCGTTACCCGTATCGATCGTTTCGTCGGGGGTAATTTTCTTATCTTCCAAGGCGACCATGAGCGAAGCTGTTTTAAAGGTAGAGCCGGGTTCCATCAAATCCGATACGGCGTTGTTTCGAAGTTCTCGATAATTACCGTCGCTGCATTTCGTCATGTTTACGATCGCCTTGATATTTCCCGTTTTTACCTCCATGATCATCGCGACTCCGACGGTACCGTTGATCAGTTTCAATTCATCGATCAACGCTTTCTCTGCAATATCCTGCATGCCGACGTCAATTGTCGTGATGATATCGTACCCGTCGGTAGGAGGTATGTCGACTATATCCAGGTAATGGTTCATGACCTTTTGTCGATGAGTGATGCCAGGAATGCCGCGCAGGATCGAATCGTAAGAGAGCTCCAACCCGTTTTTTGCTCCTAAACCGACATCCGAATACATGTCGCCGAGCGTTCTCATGGCTAACGAACCGAAAGGTTTTTTACGTTGGTTGAATACCTGTTCGTGGAAACCGCCCCGATTAGTATGCATATTGAAAACGGGCAGTTTTTTTGCTTCCTTATACTGGATGTAAGAGATGCGATGGGGGTAGAGCAGGAAGTGTCTGGACTTTTTCTTGCGTCCTTCGGCGATCTGCTGTTTGAAAAAGGCTTTACTCTTGTCGGGGAAAATTCGATGAAGTCCTTTACAAATAGAATCCATGTACAGCACGAGCAAGGAATCTTTTATTTCCCCTCCGGCCTGGAAATCCATGTAGATGCGATACTCCGGTAGACTGCTCGCCATCAGTTGTCCGTCTGAAGAAATGATATTGCCCCTCAATGCGGGAACTTTCACGTTTTCCTTGACGAACCGATCGGCGACATCGTTCCAATATTGGCGTTCGGCAAACATGATGAACGCCGCCTTGATGAGGATGGCGACTCCTGTCAGGATCATACAGAGCACCACCAAGGAGTAACGGGTCATGATGTTGTTTTTGCCTGGGATCATCGCTATTTCTTTCTTAACAGATAGGGGCGGTTTGTAGCCGTTTGCAGATTACTTCCTTCGGTCGATACATATTCCTCGATTCGGGATTGTCGACTTTTCTCCATCAGTTCCGAAGAGCGGGTCAACGCATCGTATTTGATATCGACCAGCTCTTTTTTCAACCGGTCGATTTCAATCAAATCCTGTTGTGCGCTATACCGGTTGTCGATATACAGTACCGTCAGTACCATGATGAGGATAAGCAACTTCGCTTGCCGTTTCAGAAAGTCGTTGGCTAGGATATCTCCGCCTAAGATGCTTCTTAGCGACAGCCGTCTGGGAGGATCCTTGCGGATTCCTTCCTGCAGCCTGTGCTCGTCCTGTTCTTTGTCTTTCATTTTTTTTCCGCTATTCTGAGTTTAGCGCTTCGTGAGCGCGGGTTCTTTTCCATTTCCATTTCGTCGGGCGTTATCACCTTATGGTTGATTGCCCGGAACGGCGTCACTATGTTCCCGTAGAAATCCTGTTCATATCCGCCGTGAATATGGCCTGTTTTTATGATATTCTTGACCATTCTGTCTTCTAAGGAGTGATAGGTGACGACCACCAGTCGTCCTCCCGGTTTCAACACTTCTGTTGCGGTTTGGAGCATCTCCTTCAGCGCGTCCATTTCCTGGTTTACTTCGATGCGTAATGCCTGAAACACTTTGGCCAGTTCTTTCCTTTCTCTGTCTCGTCCGAACAGCGGTTTGATCAGGTGGAGGAGCTGGGGAATTGTCTCTATCGGGCGGGATGTTCTTTCTTTCACTAAGAGGGAAGCGATTTTCCGGCTGTTTTTCAGTTCTCCGTATAAGTAGAAAATATCCGCCAGCCGCGATTCTTCGTACCGATTGATGACGTCGGCCGCCGTTTGGCCTGCTCTGGCGTTCATCCGCATGTCGAGGGGAGCATTCGAATGAAAGGAAAAACCTCTTTCGGCGGCGTCGAGATGGTGCGACGAAACGCCCAAGTCGGCCAAGAGTCCGTCGAGCCCGTCGATTCCATAATAGCGGAGGAAGTTACGCAAGTACCTGAAATTGCTGCGTACGAAAGTGAAGCGGGCGTCATCTACGATGTTTTTCTCTGCGTCGGCGTCCTGATCGAAGCCGTATAGCCGCGACCGGGCGTCCATACGGTGCAAGATTTCCCGCGAATGGCCGCCTCCCCCGAAAGTGACGTCCACATATACTCCGCCGGGTCGGATATGCAACCCCTCGACAGTTTCGTTGAGCAAGACGGGGATGTGATATGTCGGTGAATCTGCCTGCTTCATGTCACCTCTTCTGTTTTCTCGTTGTCACCCATGATGCTTTCCAAGGCTTTTCCGAACTCTTCGGAACCTATAAATGGCTTGTCGGCGATGGTTTTCGCCCATATTTCGATGGTATCATCCATTCCGATGAACCGGACCTCCTGATTGATCTGGGCTAACTTCAGATAGCGTTTGGGGATTAAAAACCGGCCGTTTCCGTCCAGGGTAATGATTTCGACATCCGAAACGAATTGCCTGAAAATCGTCTGATGCTGAGCATTCCATCGGTTCAGTCGGTTTCTCAACTCATTCAGCTGATCGTTCCATACTTTCTCGGGGTATAAGATAAGGCACTCCTGAAAAATATCTTTTCTCAAGATGAAGCAATCGCCCGTAGCCATTTGGGTTTGTTTGCGAAAAACAGACGGAAGGAAAACCCGTCCCTTTGCGTCTAATCTCGCCTCCGAATTACCTAAGAATCGCATCTGTCATACCTTATTATAAATTCCGGTGGTAAAATTACACAATTCCCCACAATTCCCCACAATATTTATCTGAAAAATTTTTCAAGGGCGAATTTGGAGGTGCAGAAAGTTTTTTGTCGGTGCGTTAAAATGCCCGATTTTTTTATTTTTTGATCGCCAATAGGTAGGATTCGTGCGCCAAAGCTTTCATGCAAACCGGTATGAACGGGACGCTGTTCTGTCCCGAATCGGAACACTTCAGCAGAGATTTTCGCCCGATGTTGTTTTGATATTTAGGCGGATATATCAATGTTGTATTGCACAAATGATGCGTATTTGAGCAATCTGCAAATTTTCCCCTCCTCTTTTTCCGAGAAAACGGCGGATTTTTTTCAGGAGGAAAACTTTTTTCTTTTATAAATGACTGATATCCCAAAAAGTGAGTTAATTTTGCGATAAATTCGTTTTAAAATGGAAAGCAATTCTCTCTTTTTAATTGATATTGACAAAATAATAGCCGAAAAAATGGGGGCGAAAGCCAAATGCGTACCGCGCTTTGTCCGTTCCTATCTAAAACATATCGTTCACCAGGACGAACTTAACGCGTTTCTCAGGGAAAGTTCGGATAAGGAAGGAATCTCTTTCTTAAAGGCTTGCATGGAGTTTTTAGACGATAAAGTTGACGTGAAAGGAATGGAGAACTTACCCTCCAGCGAAGGGGTGTATACGTTTGTGAGCAATCATCCGTTGGGAGCGCTCGACGGCGTGGCTATCGGGTATATCATCGGCTCACATTACGCCGGAAAGATCAAATATTTGGTCAATGATATCCTGATGAACCTGCGAGGTATGGCGTCTCTATGCATCCCGATCAATAAAACGGGCTCCCAATCTCGCGAGTTTCCTAAGATTGTGGAAGAAGCGTTCGCTTCGGATAATCATATCATCATGTTTCCGGCAGGCGTCTGTTCTCGTCGGAAGCGAGGAAAGATCCGAGATTTGGCCTGGAAAAAAACGTTTATCAGCGAGAGCATAAAAAATCGTCGGGACATCGTCCCTATGCATTTCGAAGGGAGGAATTCCGATTTCTTTTATCGGTTTGCCAATCTGTGCAATGTCAAGTGGGTGAAATTCAATCTCGCCATGATCTTTTTGCCCGACGAAATGATGAAAAACCGGCATAAAGAATTTACGCTGACCATCGGCAAACCCATTTCCTGGCAAACCTTCGATAAGCGCAAGTCGCTCACGGAGTGGGCTCAATATGTGAAAGAAATGGTTTATACGTTATAACGACAAAAGAGTATGGTTATGGAAGAAATCATTGCGCCTGTCGATAAAGAACTGTTAAAAGCGGAGCTGACCGAAGAGAAACGGCTTCGCTTTACGAATAAGAGCCATAATGAAATTTATATCATGACGGCGCAAAATTCGCCTCATACGATGCGAGAAATCGGACGGTTGCGCGAGCTTGCATTCCGCGCCTCGGGAGGCGGGACGGGGAAGGCTGTCGATATCGACGAATACGACGTCATGGAACATCCTTATAAACAGTTGATCGTATGGAATCCCGAAGCCGAAGAGATCTTGGGAGGCTACCGCTACCTGTTGGGCGATGATGTGACGTTCGACGAGACGGGGAAACCCATTTTGGCCACGGCGCACATGTTCAATTTCTCCCGCCAATTTTTAAAGGAATACTTGCCTTATACCGTCGAGTTGGGACGCTCGTTCGTCACGTTGGAGTATCAGTCGACCCGTGCCGGATCGAAAGGGCTCTTCGCTTTGGATAATTTGTGGGACGGATTGGGCGCCCTTACCGTGATCAAACCGAACATGAAATACTTCTTCGGGAAGATGACCATGTACCCGAGCTTTAATCGCAAAGGGCGTGACATGATTCTGCATTTCCTCAAAAAGCATTTCTACGACAAGGATGCGTTGGTTACGCCCATCGACCCCATTCTGCCTGAGACAGACGTTGAAGAGCTGGAACGTCTGTTCGGCAAGGACGACTTCAAGGCTAACTATCGGATTTTAAATGCTGAGGTTCGCAAGTTAGGTTTCAACATCCCTCCTTTAGTAAATGCTTATATGAGTCTCTCGCCCACGATGCGCGTTTTTGGGACGGCCATCAACCACGAATTCGGGGAGGTCGAGGAAACGGGCATTCTGATAGCCGTCGACGAGATATTGGAGGAGAAACGGGTTCGTCATATCGAATCGTATGTGCGGGAACATCCGGAGGCGTTGAAGCTACTGCCTTCTCCCAAGGAGGAATAGCGGAGTCATCAGCATTTAATTCAATCGAGCAGCTTATATTCTCTATTTTATCATCGGATGATGATAGAAGTAGGCAGGAGGCGAATTGTTTGTGCGTCGGATGCGCACGTATAAGAGTTCGTATCAGGGATTATACCGGCTCACTAGAAATTTAGTGGGGTTTCTTCTTGTTTTTTTAAAAGAGACGTATGGAGACATCCCCAGTGACTTGCCGTACGCTTGAGAACTTCTATCATATCAATAGCCACACCTTTGCTGTTTAAGTCACCTGAGAAATGGACAGACAAGCAGAAACAAAGGGCTGAGATACTCTTTAGAGAGTATCTTGATATCCAGAAAGCCTATGGACTCTCACATTCTCTAAGGATGATCTTTGCCAAGAATACAATCGAAGATGCTGCAAGGTTATCATTGGCTAAGTGGTATAACAAAGTTGAAGAAGCTGGTTTCCATTCTTTTAATGTTATTGCTGTTACTTTCTATGAGCATTATGAAGAGATTCTAAACTTCTACAACAACAGAGCTACAAATGCGGCAGCTGAATCCTTTAATGCTAAGATAAAACTCTTCAGAGCTAACCTAAGGGGAGTTGTTGACAAAAGCTTCTTCCTTTTTAGACTATCTAAATTTATGCTTACCCCCACTAAATTTCTAGTGGGCCCAAGAAACCGACGGTACGAAGCATAAAAGAGATGGAGATTTATTTTTCAATAGATCTCCATCCCCCAAACAACACAATCGCAAACATAAATGTATCAATAAAACAATACATTATGGAAAGTTTACAAGCTTCCCAGCTTCTTACCCTCGACTGCAAAATTACGGATTAATTTTAAAAACGCAAATAAAAAACTCAATTATTTAAATCATTCAAAAATGAAGATTTATCAGATGCCGCGACAGGCATTAGCCTTTCTTGCAACGGGCGGAATTCTGTGCACGAAGTTTTAAAGACATCAGGTCGTATCAGTCGAGCCATTTACTTTCTACTTCTTTAACGAATTATACTGCGGGTAAACTGTTTCCGTTGATCTTCCGGTATAAATCGAGTGCATAGATATCGGTCATACCTGATAGGTAGTCCAATACCGCTTGAATCTTACCGTAAAGTGTCGGCGCATTGACCTCGTACTGGCTTGAAGCTCTCTTCAAGAGCAGGGAAGAGTAGGCTTTATCCGGCGAAAGAACAGCGTCGATCATCAGTTCGATGAGCGTATAGATGATCTTGTAACCGGCCAGCTCCACGTCAAGCACGTAACTGGAGCGGTAAATTTTGGCGAATGCAGTAGCCGAGCATAGCTGATAGGCTTCTTTTAACGGGCTTCGCATGTGATCGATCAAGGATCCTTCGAATGTGCCGCTTAATATCTCTTCTTCGTGCGCGATGAACACGCGTACGCATTCTTCGACCAGCAGGCCGATCGCTTTGGATCGGAGATACGCTATCCGTTCGTTCGTGTCCGTCACTAATTTATATGTTTCATGGATGCGGTTTTTACCCTTTTCATCGAAAAAATGGCTGAATAATTCACGAGTTTCATCGTGGGTGAGAAGCTTTAATTTGTGAGCGTCTTCGATGTCCATGATCTGATAGCAGATGTCATCGGCTGCTTCGACTAAATATACGAGAGGATGACGCATATATCTCACCGGCTCATTACCTTTGCTAATGTGCGGAATGCCTAAGGTATCCGCTATTTTCTCGTAGTCCGTTTTTTCAGTTAAAAAGAAACCAAATTTGGGCTTGTTCCCCGCCGACTGGGAAGAGAACGGATATTTGACAATGGAGGCCAAGGTAGCATAAGTCATGACGAAACCGCCTTGGCGTCTCCCCTCGAATTGATGAGTCAGGAGCCGGAAAGCATTGGCATTGCCGTCGAAATGAATGAAATCGTTCCATTCCGTCGAGGAAAGTTCTTTTTTCAATGCCAAGCCTTTTCCCTCCGAAAAGAAAGTCGAGATGGCTTTTTCTCCCGAGTGTCCGTAAGGGGGATTTCCCAAATCGTGCGCCAGACAGGCGGCGGAAACAATCGAGCCGATTTCGGTGAAATGCGTATTCGCCAATTCCGGACGTCTCTTTAATAAAACGTTGGAGACTTGGTTCCCTAACGAACGTCCTACGCAGGAAACCTCCAAACTGTGGGTCAATCGGTTATGGACGAAGATGCTTCCCGGCAAAGGGAATACCTGCGTTTTATTCTGTAACCGGCGGAAAGGGGCAGAAAAGATCAAACGGTCGTAGTCTCTTTGAAATTCGGAACGGTCGTCTTTTCGGGCTTCATGCAAAGCTTCCATTCCGAAGCGCTTGTTTGATATCAATTGTTGCCAATCCATCATTGCGATATTTTATTTCTTTTCAATTGCAAAAGTATAAAACTTCCGCTTAAAAATATGTAAATGTTTAGATAAATCCTTTGAAATGCGTAGATTTGCACGTGTTTACAATAAAAAGAATGAATTATGAACGTTCAGATCATCAATAAATCAAAGCATCGGCTTCCAGCGTATGCCACAGCGCTCTCGGCAGGCATGGATCTTCGCGCCAACATCGACGAACCGATCGTATTGAAACCTTTGGAACGTTGTTTAGTACCTACTGGGCTTTATATCGCTTTACCCGAAGGGTTCGAGGCCCAAATTCGTCCGCGCAGCGGATTGGCCATCAAGTCCGGAATAGGGCTGTTGAATGCGCCGGGTACAATCGATGCCGATTACCGGGGAGAGATCCGGGTCATTTTGATCAATCTGTCTACCGAAATATTTACGGTGAACGATGGAGAACGGATAGCGCAAATGGTCATTGCCCGTCACGAACAGGCGCAATGGGAAGAAGTCGAAGTCTTGAACGAGACCGAGCGCGGAGCAGGAGGTTTCGGTCATACGGGAAAAAACTAATCACGCACGATGTCTTTACGAATGCATTCATATAAAACGCTGCTGTCGGTACTGCTATTGTTCTCGGTCGTTTCCTGCGGAACGGGCAATCGGAAACTGACAGGAACGAAAAAAACAGTCGCCTTGCTTGAAGCCGACACCCTTCCTGCGAAATGGCAGCGTAAGTACGACTATTTTTTCATGGAAGCCGTCCGGCTGAAAGAAAAAGGCGACTATGCAGGGGCATACGATATGTATCGGTATTGTCTCTCTGTCAATCCGAACGCTGCTGCGGCGTTTTATGAACTTTCGAAATGCTGCATGTATATGGGGCAGGAACGGGAGAGTGAGAATATGTTGAAAACAGCGGTAAAGCTGAACCCGAAAAACTTTTGGTACAATCAGACGCTGGCTGCGTATTATCAAAACAAAAAGGATTATCCGAAAGCCATCTTTGTGTACGAGGATATGACGCAGCAATTCCCCTCGAGGTTGGAACCTTTGATGGCGTTGAGCGTATTGTATTCGCAGACTAGACAATACCAGGAAGTTATTAATACGCTGAACAAATTGGAAGCCGTCGACGGGAAATCGGAACAAATCAGTATGGAAAAGTTCCGGATGTATATCGCGATGGGGGATTTGGATGAGGCCTTTAATGAGATGAAAACGCTGGCCGACGAATATCCGTATGATATGCGATACCTCACTCTTGTGGGCGATGTCTATTTGGAAAATGGAAAACCGGAGGAGGCGTTGGCTGTCTACCGGCAGGTCATGGAAAAAGAACCGGAATATGCTCCCGTTCAGTTCTCTTTAGCTAATTTTTATCAACATCAGGGGGAGGACAGTCTGTATCAAGCTCAACTGCATAAGGTGCTGCTCAATGAGAATATTCCGAGTGATACCAAGGTGAATGTGATGCGTCAACTGATTCTTCGGGCCGAACAGACGGATCATGACAGTCTTAAGATCGTCTCCCTTTTCCGTGCGATACTGGAAGAGAAACAGGAAAATGCGGATATCGCCATGCTCGCCGCTCAGTATATGATCACGAAGAAAATGGATCAAGAAGCGGCCCCGGTGCTCCGCCAGGTCCTCAGGATCGATCCGGAAAACACGCCTGCCCGGTTGCAGCTGCTACAGTACGCGATTTCCAAGCAAGATATGGACAACATCATAGCCATCTGCACATCTGCGCTGGAGTATACGCCGGAAGTACTTCAATTTTATTATTATCTTGGCATGGCTTATCATGAAAAGCGGGAGGCCGACGAAGCGTTGAATGTCTTTAGGAAAGGCGTTGCCCAAATCAACGATAAGACTGATAAGGCGCTTGCTTCCGATCTCTACGCCATCTTAGGAGATATGTATCACGAGAAGAGGATGGATCAGCTCGCTTATGCCGCCTACGATTCCGCATTAGTCTATAAAGCCGATAATATCGGGGCATTGAACAACTATGCCTATTACCTTTCATTAGAACGCAAGAATTTGGATAAAGCGGAAGAGATGAGTTATAAAACCGTCCAGGCAGAACCCGCGAACAGCACTTATCTGGATACCTATGCCTGGATTCTTTTCGAGAAGGGGAAGTATGCGGAGGCGAAGATCTATATCGAACAGGCCATGCAGAACGGAGGCGATAAGAATTCGGTAGAAGTGGAACATTGCGGCGACATCTATTGGATGAACGGCGAGAAGGAAAAGGCGTTGGAATATTGGAAGAAAGCGAAGGAACTCGCCGAGCAAAAACCGATTGAAGGAGAATCCGCCCGAGATAAATCGGAGATGGATGTTTTGAAAAAGAAGATTACGTATAAGAAATATTTTGTGAAATAATGAAGCGATTTGTTTATTATCTGATAGCTTGCACGATGGGATGGGCGGCCGCTTCCTGTTCGTCGACAAAGCGAATGGCCGGTAAATCGACCATCGGAAACCTGGCAGCCGACGAATATGTCCGAGAGGTGATCGTCAGATCACCCGAATGGAAGGCCGTCACGGCTAAAATGCAATTGACGCTGACAAGGAGTGCGGAAGATATTCAGGTAAGCGGCTCTTTGAAAATGAAGCGCGACGAGGTCATCGTGCTCTCCATCTCGCCGGTTTTGGGAATCGAGGTCGCTCGGGTCGAAATAACTCCTCAGGACATCTTGGTCATCGATCGCATTCATAAGCGGTATGTCCGAGTTCCTTTCTCGGAGATAAGGGAAAAAATCCATGCAGACCTCGATTATCACGCTTTTCAATCGCTGTTTTTGAACGAAATCTTCTTGCCGGGAAAGAACAGGGTAACGACGAAAGATGTAAATGCTTTTACCGTTCGGCAAGATACGTCGAATGCCATCCTCGAGGTAAAGGATGCGACACATTTTCTCTATCGGTTTACGACGACGATAACGGAAGGTCTGTTAAAGCAAACGCATGTTGGAGTTGCAGATACTGAATATGGGATTAAATGGCAATACGGAAACTTCAGGGAACTGGACGGGAAACGTTTCCCAGCTACGATGTTCGTCGCTGTAGAAGGATC
This sequence comes from Phocaeicola abscessus CCUG 55929, assembly GCF_000312445.1. Taxonomy (GTDB): domain Bacteria; phylum Bacteroidota; class Bacteroidia; order Bacteroidales; family Bacteroidaceae; genus Phocaeicola; species Phocaeicola abscessus. Next base: position 673,899 of record NZ_HE997182.1, read on the forward strand.
GAATAAGTCGATGACAGCCCTCTTCAACTTCTCTCGTCTCTCCACCAATGAGGATTGGGAGGGCAACACCCAGCTGTCCGACCGTTATGAAAGGATAGCACTTGACGAGTTGTTGAAAATGATCTTTAAATAATGAAACGCATCCTCCTATTCTGTCTGACTTGTCTGCCTCTCGCCTTTTCTCTGGCTCAAACGACGCCCAAGATCAAGGAATTGGAAAACCGGCGAAACGAACTCAGCCAACAGATTGCAGAATCCGAAACCTTGCTGCGCTCTACGAAGAAGGATGTGAAAAGTCAGTTGGACAACCTGGCCCTTATCTCGGGGCAGATCGATGAACGTAGGAGGTATGTGGAGACTATCCAGCGGGACGTAACTTCGCTGAACGAAGAAATCGGCACGTTGCAAACCCAACTGACGGAACTGCAAAAGGAACTGAAGAAAAAAAAAGACAATTATGCCGCTTCGGTGCAGTATATGTATAAGAATCGATCCGTTCAGGAAAAGTTGATGTTTATTTTCTCGGCCAGGAATCTGAATCAGATGTACCGAAGGATGCGTTATGTGCGTCAGTATGCCGATTATCAACGGGTTCGGGGGAAAGAAATAGCGCGTAAACAGTCGCAGGTCGTTTCGAAGAAGGAAGAGTTGGAGGCGACGAAGAAGGCCAAAGAAACCTTGCTGCAGCAAGGGCGGGCGGAACGGATCAAATTGGAAATACAAGAGCGCGACCGGCAAACGCTGATCGCCAATCTGAAAAAGAAACAGCGAGGCATCCAGCAGGAGATCGACAAGAAAAAACGGACGGCGCAAAAACTGAACAGAGAGATCGATCGCTTGATCGAAATGGAAGTGGAGAAGGCTCGGAAAAGAGCCGAAGAAGAGGCCCGCAGGAAGGTTGAAGCATCCGCAGTGCAAGGGAAAAGGACTGCGAACGTCCCGGAGGCAACTGAAAAGGACGTTCCGAACGTCGCGAAGTCTGCAACCAAAACGGCTCCCATCGAAAAGTATAATTTGAATACGGAGGACAGACGCTTATCCGGGAATTTCGAACGAAATCGAGGGATCTTGCCGGTGCCTATTACCGGACCCTATGTGATTGTCAGTCATTTCGGCATGTACAACGTCGACGGATTGAGGTCTGTGAAGTTGGATAATAAGGGAATCGACATCAAGGGGAAGCCGGGCGCTCAGGCACGAGCGATCTTTGACGGAGAAGTGTCGTACATCTTCAAATACAACGGTTTGAATAACATACTGGTGCGGCACGGCGCCTACATTTCCGTGTATTGCAACCTCTCGAGCGTCAATGTGCAAAAAAACAGCAAAGTCAAGACGAGGGACTTGCTCGGAGCCGTAGCTACGGATACGAACGGAAATACCGTGCTTCATTTCCAGCTCAGAAAAGAGACGGCGAAACTGAATCCGGAGAGCTGGTTGGGAAGATAAAAAGTGTTACCTCGTAGTGCGTTCAAAAAGTTTGTCGGTTTCTGACAATGATGTATTTTAATATGGCGGTTGCCTCCTGTTCGTCTGGTTGATATCGATGTTACGGAGGTAAAGTAAGAGCGGAAAGCAAGAATGCAACTGTTCGGAGAGGGAAAAGACCGCTGAGCGGCTCGGCAGTGCCTAAAATGGATTTTATCTCCCGCTGAGCGGCTCGATAACGCCTAAAACGGATTTTAGTTTCCGCCGAGTGGCTCGATAACGTCTAAAACGGATTTTATCTCCCGCTGAGCGGCTCGGCAACGCCTAAAACGGATTTTATCTCCCGCTGAGCGGCTCGGCAGCGCCTAAAACGGATTTTAGCTCCCGCCGAGTGGCTCGGCAGCGCCTAAAACGGATTTTAGCTCTTGTCGAGTGGATTAGCGACGGCGGAAAAGGAGATGGCTTTCGAACGACGACCGCTTCAATCTTCCGATCAAAGAACCAGGCCGTCCAACAACCGGATGTACAAGTCGATGGCTTCTTCTATTTCGGAGAGTTCGACGTACTCGTCGGCCGTATGCGAGCGGGAAGATTGTCCCGGTCCCATTTTTAAGGAGGGGAAGGGGATCAGTGCCTGGTCGGAGAGAGCGGGCGAGCCAAAGGGTATCCTGCCCAAGGCGACGGCCCTTTGTACCAAGGGATGCCCGATATCGATGCTCGAGGAGTTCAGGCGGAAAGAATGGGCGTTCACCTCGTTCTTTACGTGTGTGCAAATATCTTCGTATAATTCCTCGTTGGAATAACATTCGTTGCTTCGGACGTCCACCAACATCGTGCAGATATCGGGTACGACATTGTGTTGCGTACCTGCCTGGATGGCCGTGACGGTCATTTTCACCGGTCCCAGCAGCGCCGACTCCTTGGGGAAGCGGTAGCGGCGGAACCATTCCATGTCGTCCATCATCCGATAGATAGCGTTCACGCCTTCGTCGCGCGCCGCATGTCCGGCCTTTCCGCGGGCGATGACGTCCAATACCATCAATCCTTTCTCCGCGACGGCCGGTTGCATACCTGTGGGTTCGCCCACGAGGGCGATGTTGACGGGAGGCAATAGGGGCAATACGCTTTCGATACCGCCTTTGCCGGATATTTCCTCTTCGCAGGAGGCCAGGTAGATCAGGTTATAAGCCTGTTCTTTAGCGGTTAAATAACGAAACACGTGGAACAGGGAGACCAGACTGGCGCCGGCATCGTTGCTTCCCAGCCCGTAGAGCTTACCGTCTTCGAGTTTCGCGGTAAAGGGTTGTCTCCTCCACCCTTGCACCGGTTTGACCGTATCGATGTGCGAGTTCAGCAGGATGGTCGGTTTGGCGGTGTCCGGCGCAGGGCCGATGCACCAGAGGTTGTTGCCCGACCGGCTGGTCAGAATGCCCTGTTCTTCTATGTAATTCTGGAGAAAATCCGCGGTTTTTTCCTCTTCTTTGCTGATAGAAGGAATGCCGATTAAGGATTTTAACAAGTTCGTTGCTTCAAATGTTAAGTTCGTGATATCAGCCGTCATCTCTTTTCTTTTGCTCTACGGGACAAAGATACAGGTTTGTTTCGAATTTTGTCCTTTTTGCGCGAAATATAATAATTTCCGACAGGCTTACGGGTGTTCTTTCCGGGGATTTCTCTCCTTGTCGGTTTCGAAATTTGTGCGGTCTTTACGGTTCGTTTTCCAAATTAAAACGATACCTTTGCAGCGTATTACGTAAAAAACAGATCATGAGTAGTTCTCTTATGTCGAACCTGATACAGAATCAGGCGAAGAAATTCGGTAATCACGTAGCTCTTAAACATCGTAATTACGAGACCGGTACGTGGGATTCCGTCTCATGGAACAAATTTGCGGAGATCGTCGCTGCCGTTTCGAATTCGTTGATCGAATTAGGTGTGGGCGTTCAGGAGAACATCGGCGTCTTTTCTCAGAACATGCCGGAGAATCTTTATACGGATTACGGTGCTTACGGTGTCCGGGCGGTGACGATCCCTTTTTATGCCACCAATTCCGAAACGCAGATACACTATATATTGGATGAAGCGTCGGTTCGCTTTTTGTTTGTCGGAGAGCAGCTGCAATACGAGGTGGCATGTAAAGTGATGTCTTTAGGCACTTCGTTGAAAAAGATCATCATCTACGATAAGCGGGTCAGGAAGTTGCCGCAGGATCGGAATTCCATTTATTTCGACGAGTTTTTGCAATTGGGAGCGACTCGCCCACATCAGGCGGAAGTCGACAGGCGGACGGAGGAATCGAGCCCCGAGGATATCGCCAACATCCTTTATACGAGCGGTACGACCGGCGAGAGCAAGGGAGTCATGCTCAGGCATTCGTGTTACGAGGCGGCTTTGGAAGCTCATCACAAACGTTTCCCCGACCTGGGGCCGAAAGATGTGGTGATGAATTTCCTGCCTTATACTCATGTCTTTGAACGGGCGTGGACGTATTGGTGCATCTCCGAAGGTTGCACGATGGCCGTCAATCTTCACCCCACTGATATTCAGCAATCCTTGCGCGAGGTTCATCCCACTTGCATGTGCAGCGTCCCCCGCTTCTGGGAGAAAGTGTATCACGGCGTCAATGACTTGCTCAACGAAACGTCGGGCGTTAAGAAAGCGGTGATGCTGGATGCGATTCGCGTGGGGAAGGAATATAATATCCGCTATGTGCGTCGGGGAAAGTCGGCGCCGCTCTTCCTCCGCCTTCGGTACAGACTCTATGAGAAAATGGTGTACAGCCTGCTGCGAAAACGATTGGGGCTGGAGCGCGGACGATTCTTCCCGACGGCCGGAGCCGCCATCCCTCCTGCAGTGCAGGAGTTCGTTCTCGGCGTAGGGATCAATATGATTGCAGGTTACGGGCTGACGGAATCGTTGGCTACCGTTTCGTGCGAGACCGACTACGACCATGTGATAGGCAGCGTGGGCAGAGTGATGCCTCATGTGCAGGTAAAGATCGGAGAGAATAACGAGATTCTGCTGAAAGGAGCCAGCATTACGCATGGATATTATAAGAAAGAAGCATTGACCAAGGCTGCGTTTACCTCAGACGGATGGTTCCGGACGGGAGATGCGGGCTATATCAAGGACGGTCACCTCTTCTTGACGGAGCGGCTGAAAGACTTGTTCAAAACGTCGAACGGCAAGTACATCGCTCCTCAAAGCATCGAATCGAAACTGGTGGTGGACAGGTTTATCGATCAGATAACGATTATTGCGGATGGACGCAAGTTCGTCTCCGCCCTCATTGTTCCGAATTTCGAACTGATAGAGAAATATGCGAAAGACAAAGGCATTGCGTACGCTTCGATGGAAGATTTGGTGAAACAGGAGCGTATCCATCAGTTGTTTACCAGCCATATCGATACGTTGCAGCAGCAATTCGCCCACTACGAGCAGATAAAGAAATTTACACTCTTGCCTCATCCGTTTCGCATGGAGAAGGGCGAACTGACCCATACGATGAAGATCAAACGCAGCGTCGTCGAAGAGAATTATGCGGACGAAATCGCTGCCATGTATGCCGAATAAATAGTAAAGATGATATATGATAACAACGGATCAACTGAAAGATGTAAGAGACCGGACGGCGGCGCTCAATAAGTATTTGGATATAGATCGGAAACTGATTCAGGTAGAGGAGGAACAACTGCGCACGCAGGCTCCCGGCTTTTGGGAAGATACCCAAAAAGCCGAAGCCCAGATGAGGAAAATAAAGGATTTGCAGAAATGGATCGATGGATACAAGGAGGTCGAGACCTTGAGCGGGGAATTGGAAATAGCGATGGACTTTTATAAGGATGAACTGGTAACGGAAGCGGAGATAGATGCTGCCTATCGGAAAGCTATCGCTGCTATCGAGGCTTTGGAATTGAAGAATATGCTTCGCCAGGAATCCGATCAGATGGATTGCATACTGAAAATCAATTCGGGCGCAGGAGGAACGGAAAGTCAGGATTGGGCCTCCATGCTGATGAGGATGTATATGCGTTATGCCGAAACGAACGGCTATAAGGTAACCATTGCCGATTTGCAGGAAGGCGACGAGGCCGGCATAAAGAGCGTGACGATGAACATCGAAGGAAGTTTCGCCTATGGATATTTGAAGGGCGAAAACGGCGTGCACCGCCTGGTCAGAGTTTCTCCCTACAACGCTCAGGGAAAGCGGATGACTTCTTTCGCTTCCGTGTTTGCCGCTCCTTTGGTCGACGACAGTATCGAAGTGAACATCGATCCCGCAAGGATCAGTTGGGATACCTTTCGCAGCGGAGGTGCCGGCGGACAGAACGTCAACAAGGTGGAGTCCGGCGTTCGGTTGCGCTATCAGTATAAAGATCCGTATACCAGCGAAGAGGAGGAAATTCTGATCGAGAATACGGAAACTCGCGATCAGCCTCACAACCGTGAGAACGCCTTGCGCCACCTGCGTTCCATTCTGTATAACAAGGAACTGCAGCATCGGATGGAAGAGCAGGCGAAAGTGGAAGCCGGAAAGAAGAAAATCGAATGGGGATCGCAAATCCGAAGCTATGTATTCGATGACCGACGGGTCAAGGATCACCGTACGAACTATCAAACCTCCGATGTGGGAGGTGTCATGGACGGCAAGATCGACGGTTTCATCAAGGCCTACCTCATGGAATTCTCCGGTACAGGAAATTAGACGCGGAATTATTTGGGATTTAATTTGAAACTGTCTATTTTTGAACAAAACAATGTTATATCTTAAAGAGTACTGCAATGGGAAAAAACCATAGGAAAACAGCGAAAGAAAAGAGAGCGCGGGATAAAGCGAACAAGATCATAAAGGGCATTTGCATTGCCTTGATCGTTTTGGCTATCCTGTTGATGTTCGTATTCACTTATCGGATTTGACGGACCGGGAAGCATAAACATACCGCCATGTCTCAAGAGATTGAACGCAAATTCTTGGTCGTCAACGACAGCTATAAGACGATGGCTTATGCCAAGACTCATATTACCCAGGGATATCTGACGAAGGGGAGGAGACGTTCCGTGCGAATCCGTATTCGTGACGACAAGGGGTATATCACCGTTAAAGGTCCTTCGAGTGCCGGCGGGATGAGCCGTTACGAATGGGAAAAAGAGATTCCTTTGCAGGAGGCGCGCGATTTAATGGCGCTCTGCGCCCCCGAATTGATCGATAAGTATCGATATCTGGTCAAATGCGGACGACATGTTTTCGAAGTGGATGAATTTCACGGCGGAAACGAGGGGCTCATCATGGCCGAGGTGGAACTGAAGGCGGAGCATGAACCTTATGTGAAGCCCTCTTTCATTGGAAAAGAAGTAACGGGCGACAGGAGATTTTACAATGCTTATCTGTCGACACACCCCTTTTCGGCTTGGGGAACGATGGAGAACGAATGAGCTATTTCCTTTTCCGTTGCAAATACTTGCTCATAAAAGGTCTTAAGAAATAATAGCCGATGAAGGCGGCCGACAAAATCCCTATCGAGTTACATAACCAGTCCAGCCAATCTCCTCCCCGATAGGTCGTGCCGTATTCTTGTATCAGTTCTATGCCTCCGCTGAAAAGGATGGGTACGAGGATCGCACCGTTGATCAATTGTTTCTTATTCAATCGGGGGTGTCTCCGCAAATATTCGAACCATATTATCAGGCCTAATCCGCCGTACATGCAGATATGCGCTATTTTGTCCATGAACGGGGTTTCGGTCAATGTCGTTTGGGGGGGCTGGAATAACGACAGGTAAGAGATGATGGAGATTGTAATCAGTGAAAGAGGATATTTTCTGAACATATCGATGTTTTTAGTTTGTTGCAAAACTACGGATTCTTGTTTTACGAATCAAGCCTGCGACGTTTTTTATTGACGTAGCAGGAAAATGAAAATCATCGTGAGCAACGTTATTTCGAGAGGTTTGAAACCTGTCCCGCCCGTTGTCGGAGTAAAAACAAGTGTTTTGATGCTATTGAGTGGCTCGACGGGAGTAAACATTCATTTTCATGGTTAGCGATCGACGGGCATCTGTTTCGAAATTCGTTAAATAAACAAGCCTTTTTGTATTTAATTTCATACTTTTGCAATTCTAAAGTAATAAACTGAAAGAACAGTCGGCATTGAATAACATGGAGAGAGTTCATTTCGGAAGTAAGATCGGTGCGGTATTGGCTGCAGCCGGTTCCGCAGTAGGGCTGGGGAATATTTGGCGTTTCCCGTACGAGACAGGCGCTCATGGCGGGGCTGCATTTATCTTAATTTATCTGGTTTGTGTAGTTGCGCTCGGAATACCTGTGATGATCGCCGAGTTTTCCATTGGACGCCATGCCAAGGCGAGTACCGGAAGCTCTTTCAACGTCTTGGCTCCGGGGACACCGTGGAAGTGGGTCGGTTATTTAGGAGTACTCACAGGATTTTTAATTTTCGGTTATTATACCGTGGTTGCCGGTTGGACTTTAGAGTACGTCATCGAGGCGGGATGCAACGACTTTGCGGGTAAAACGCCGGAGCAGTTCGTCGCTGCATTCCGGTCTTTCTCTGCGGATCCGGTTCGTCCGTTGGCCTGGCTGTTCGTCTTCATGCTCATGACTCATTATGTGATAGTCAAGGGCGTTCAGAAAGGCATTGAGCGTTTCTCGAAGGTTTTAATGCCCGTATTGTTTATCCTATTGATCGTTTTGGCTGTTTGTGCCATGATGCTGCCAGGTAGTACTGTCGGGCTTCGATTCTTATTTCATCCGGATTTCGAGAAGATCGACGGAGCTGCCTTATTGTCCGCTATGGGACAGACATTTTTCTCTTTAAGCCTCGGTATGGGGTGCCTTTCTACTTATGCCTCCTATTTTTCCAAAGAAACGAAGTTGTTGAAGACTGCCGTAGGCGTTGGTTTCATCGATACGTTGGTGGCTATCCTCGCTGGCATGATCATCTTTCCGGCGGCCATCTCCGTTGGCATTCGTCCTGATGCCGGGCCCTCTTTGATCTTTATTACTTTGCCGAATGTTTTTCAACAGGCGTTTAGCGGTGCTCCTGTAGTCGCCTATTTTTTCTCTCTCCTCTTCTACGTATTGTTGGCTTTAGCTGCATTGACTTCGACCATTTCCTTGCATGAGGTGTCTACGGCCTTTCTCTTCGAGCAATTCCATTTCACCCGCAGACGTGCTGCCTCGCTTGTTACCGGTTTCAGCCTTGTCATAGGGATGTTAGCCTCTCTGTCCTTGGGTGTTCTGAAAACATATACTTTGTTTGATAAAGGCGTTTTTGATATGCTGGATTATCTGACGGCCAAGATTATGCTTCCTTTTGGAGGGCTGCTCGTCTCTCTCTTTGTGGGCTGGTATTGGGATCGGAATATTTCTTACGATGAAGTAACGAATGGCGGAATAATACGGAAAGGCGTTTTCAATGCCTATATGTTTGTCATTAAATACGTTGCTCCTTTAGGTATCATCTTTATTTTTGTCAATGGCTTAGGGCTGATTTGATTCTGCTTTTATTTTTGTAAGCTGTAAAATTGTTTATATTTGTATTGGAATTACCTGCGAATATGATTAAAGATCTTAAGTCTAACATGCTGTGGAAGACCGAAGCCGACTTCGATAGGATATATAACATCTATTATCCCAAATTAGTTCGTTTCGCCAATACATATTTGTTGAGTTTTTCCGATTCGGAGAATATTGTGCAGGATATATTCCTTCGGTTATGGGAAAACCGCGATCAAATCCCTTGTAGCGGTAATATCAATGCCTATTTGTTTACAGTGGTGAAGAATCGGTGTGTCGATACGCTTCGTACTGTCAAGAAAGAGCGATTTTGCAACCTGTCGGGCATAGAACAGCAAGAACTGAATTTGAAGTTATATGCTTTGGAAGCTTTTGATGAAAACGGCTTTACTTTGTCCGAATTGGAACGGATTATTCAGGAAGCTATTCTTTCCTTGCCCGATCGTTGCCGTGAAATCTTCCTGTTAAGCCGGATGGAAGGATTGACTTATAAAGAGATATCCGAACGGTTGGAAATATCGACAAACACGATAGAAGGACAAATGTCTGCCGCTTTACGTAAACTGCGGGTTGCTTTGAAGGATTACCTCCCCCTTTTCTTCCTTCTCTGTTAAACAAGATTAAATTTCAAATTCCCTTGGGTGGTTCGAAAGGTGTTTTTTCGTCTTAAGATAAAACTCGAATTCGAATGGATGAAGAACTATATAAATACTTTGAAGGTACTTTGGCAGAAGAGGAAAAGGATGCCCTTTTCCTAAAATTGAGAACAGATGATGCCTTGAAGAAAGAATTTGTCGCCCTGCAAAATGCTGTTGCCTTATCGAGTATGGCCGCACGGAGAGAGGACAATCGCTGGTCGGAGAAACGGTTGAAGGAATTGAAACGGACGGTTAACAAACGGAAGAATCGTCGACTTGTCTTTGAACTGTCCAAATATGCTGCGGTAGGATTGTTGGTTGTCGGCTCATGGCTATTGTCGCAACACCAGACCGTGAATACCTATAAGAATCAATATACATGGGTTGAAGCGCCTAAAGGGCAGCGAGTCTCGATTACTTTGGCCGATAAAAGCACGGTGACTTTAAATCCGTCCTCACGCTTGAGGATTCCCTCTGTTTTCGATAAAGGTAAAAGGATTGTTCAATTGGAGGGGGAGGCTTATTTTAAGATTAGCAGAAACCCTGTTAAACCGTTCGTCGTGATGACGAAACGGTTTAATGTCCGGGTATTAGGAACCGAATTTAACGTCTTTGCCTATCCGGAAAGTGAAATCTTTGAAACGGAGTTGGTGAAAGGCTCGGTCTATGTATATGATAAAGATAACGAATCCGAAGGAATTTATATGAAACCCAATGAAAAGGTTTCGATAGAGGATGGAAAACTCCGTAAAATCTCTTCCGTTTATAAGCAGAAACAGTTGGATCAGACTGGTATCTATGACTTCAGCGATATGCCTTTTAAAGACTTGTTATCTCATTTAGGACTGTGGTATCAGGTGCGATTCCGAATCGACCGTCCGGAGATACTGAATCAAGTATACTATGGGAAGTTTCGGCAGGGCGATGACATAGAAACCATTATGAAGGCGATCAGTAAAGCCGGGAAGTTTAAATATAAAATAAAAACAGACTATATGATAGAAATTTACTGATAATATGAACCCTTAAATCGGATGGCTTATGAAGAAAAAAACTTAGACACACGTTTATTATTAGTATAGAACCAAAAGGAGAGTACTGGGAATACTCTCCTCAAAAGGATCCTTACTAATGCTATGAGATTACGCAACAATTAGTATTCACCTTTTATTTTGCAAATGTATGAAGAAAATACTGTGTATCATGAAAATAACACTGTTTTTTTGTTCCTTCTTTGTATTCCAATTGAAAGCAGGAACCATTTTTTCTCAGAATACGACTGTTAACCTTAGATCGAACACCTTGACAGTTGGTAAACTGATTTCCGAAATAGAGAGGCAGACCGATTATTTGTTTATCTATAAGAAGAACGATGTCGATACTGCTCAGAAAATTACTGTCTCCGCTGGTAGTAAATCCGTATCGGATATCTTGGCAAGCGCTTTTGGCCAAAGTAATATTGGCTATAAGTTCTCTCATAACTACATCTCCTTATATACAAAGAGTACAGATGAAGTGGGTTCGGTTCAACAATCCACGAAGAAAACGATAACCGGTAAAATTACAGACTCCAAAGATGAGCCTGTCATCGGTGTCAACATCCTCGAAAAAGGTACCGCGAACGGCACTATTACTGATACGGACGGAAACTTCTCGTTGAACGTATCCGACAATGCTGTATTAATCGTTTCTTATATCGGTTATACCACCGTCGAAATCAAACTCGGCAATCAACGAACGCTCAATCTCGTCTTAAAAGAAGATACCGAAACTCTGGACGAGGTAGTGGTGATCGGATACGGGACGGTTAAGAAATCTGATTTAACGGGTTCGGTATCTTCTGTGAAAAGTAATGTGATAATGGATCTTCCTACCAATAATATATCGCAGGCTTTGCAGGGTAGGGTACCAGGGGTACAGATACAACAGAATTCTGGTGCTCCCGGCGCCAATATGCAGATACGCATCAGAGGTACTAATTCTATTTCCGGCAATAACGAACCATTATGGATCATAAATGGCTTTCCCGGCGATCAGAGTATGATAAACTCTTCGGATATAGAAAGCGTTGAAGTTTTAAAAGATGCTTCGGCAACCGCTATTTACGGTTCTCGTGGAGCGAACGGCGTTATTATCGTGACAACCAAACAAGCGAAAGAAGGAAGAGTTAGTATAGATTATGAAGGCAGCTATAGCGTGCAGACCGTTAGAAAGAAAATGGAGTTGATGGATGCTACCGAATATGCCAATTTCTATAATCTCTTTTGGGAAAATACCAAAGGTGAAAAATATTTTTCACCAAACGATATCGCAAGTTTTGGAAGGGGAACGGACTGGCAGGATTTAATTTTTCGTTCTGCTCCCGTACAAAATTATTCATTGACGGTTAATGGAGGAAATGAAAAGACTCAGTTTTCTGTGGGAACCAGTTTCTATGATCAGGAAGGAATTATTAAAAACAATGATTACCAAAGGATTGTATTAAGGGCAAACATTAACCACGAAATAAATAAAAAATTCTCCATATCGTATAATTCAATATTGAGTAGAACGGTACAATCGCTGACGGATGAAGAAAATATATTATTATCGGCTCTTTCGGCAACCCCTACAGTTGGTCCCTATATGGAAGACGGGCAATACCGTTTATTGAATGGTATCTATCCGTTCAGCCCGGATAATCTGATTAATCCGATCGCCTATTTCAATGAGATTTCCAAAAAGCAAGTCGGTAATAAAGTAATGGCAAATATCGCATTGACGTATAAACCTATTGATGATTTGTCGATAAAAATATCCGGAAACGTGTCGAATACGGATACCCGCCTGGATAACTATATAGGAGTGGAATACCCCAATTCATCCGGGGCGGCAGGGGTCTCGACTAACAACAGTTTGACAATAAATAGCGATAACATCGTGACTTATCACAAAACGATCGATAAAGATCATTCGATTACTGCAACAGGTGCTTTTACTTATGAAAAGTATACCCGTAAATCGTTGGGTGCATCTGGTGCCGGTTTTTTAAGCGATGCGGCGAGTTCGTATGATCTGGGATCTGCGACTATAATACATACTCCGTCTTCTTCTTATACAGACTGGACTTTATTATCTTGGCTGGGACGTTTCAATTATTCTTATAAGGGAAAATATTTGGCAACGGCAAGTTTTAGAACCGACGGTTCTTCCCGCTATAGCAAAGGGAATAAATGGGGCTATTTCCCTTCCGGAGCATTGGCTTGGCGTTTTTCGGAGGAAGACTTTATGAAAACTCTTTCTTTTATTTCTAACGGAAAGTTAAGAATTGGATACGGCCAAACGGGTAGTACGGCTATTAATCCGTATTATACACTGGATATGTTATTTTCCGGGAAAGTGAGTTTTGATGATGCTTTATATACTTATTATGCTCCGGGAACCCGCTTGCCGAGTGATTTGAAATGGGAAACTACCTCACAAACAGATATCGGATTAGATATTGGCTTTTTCGGCAATCGCTTGCGTTTGACCGCCGATTATTATCTGAAGAATACACGTGATTTGCTGAATACCGTTCAGTTACCGGCTTCATTGGGATATACGACAACGGTTAAAAATATTGGAAAAATAAGAAACAGAGGTTTTGAATTCCAGATGGATGCCGATATTTTGAACAAAGACTTTAAGTGGAGTGCATCGGCAAATATATCTTTTAACCGTAATAAAGTTGTCAAACTCTATGAAGGGCAAGATGTACAGGGTACGACATATAACTTGATCGTAGCTAATGATTATGTAAATTTGCTTCGTGAAGGTCTGCCTATGAGTATTTTCTATGGGTATCAGACGGATGGCTTCGATGAAAAAGGACATTTTGTGTATAAAGATAATCATAAAGATGGTAGTATCTCGGAAGATGATAAAACGATCATCGGCGATCCGAATCCTGATTTTATTTATGGGTTGACCTCTACCATGTCTTGGAAGAATTTCGAATTAAGTTTCTTTATCCAAGGATCACAGGGAAATGATATTTATGGTTTTAGTATGATTACTCAGAATTATAAAACTTATCTGGGATATAATGCATTGAAAGAGGTCTTTTATAATCACTGGGCTCCCGATCATACGAAGGCCAAGTATCCGGCTGTAGATAATGTGATATCGACTAAAATGGCAGATAATTTTATTTATAATGGTTCGTATCTCCGTTTAAAAAATATCAAATTAGCTTATAATCTACCGACCAATAAATTGGGAATAAACTGGCTGAAATGGGGGCAGGTCTATATTAGCGGCCAAAATCTGTTGACCATCACAAAATATCCATGGTGGGATCCGGAAGTGAACTCGAAAGGCGGAGGGGCTTCCCTGAATCAGGGCATAGATTATTATTCATATCCTACGGCAAAAGGATTTACTGTTGGTGTTAAGTTATCATTTTAAATATTTAATACGATGAAAAATTTGATCTATACGATAATCGTTTTAACATTTTTCTCCGGATGCAATGATATGCTGGAGGAAAATCCCAAAGCAATTGCTAGTAAAACGTTTTATAATACAGCAGAAGAAATAGCTGCAGCTTTAAATGGAGTATATGAACCGATACACGGCAGTAAATTCACTTCTTATTTTACCTTGCTGGAAGCATGTCCGGATAATGTTTACGGAAAGGGTAGTTTGGCAACTATCAGCAAGTATAAGGGTTTCAGCACTGCCAATATTACCAATATGGGGCATGTGTGGACTGCACTTTATTTATCGATCCGAAATGCGAATGTAGTTATCAAAAACACACCTGCTGGAACTAGAATATCGGAAGAAAAGAAAGCACAATTTGTGGGGGAGGCTAAATTTTTGAGGGCTTTCGATTATTTTGCATTGGTACGTTTATGGGCAGGAGTACCTCTTCGTACGGAAAAAACGATGGATGTTATCAATCTTCCCAGAGCATCGGTTGAAGATGTTTATAAGCTTATCCTTAGTGATTTGGAATATGCGGAAGAGCATTTACCGGATAATCCTCGCTTATTGGGTACTCCTTCTAAATGGACGGCAAAAACATTGTTGGCTGACGTGTATCTGACATTAAAGAAGTGGGAGAATGCTCGGGATAAGGCAAAAGAGGTCATTGATTCGGGTAAATATTCTTTGGTACAGGTTTCAGAACCGGATGATTTTGAAAAAATATATGGTGCCGATATCCTGACTACGACTGAAGAGATTTTCTATTTTAAGTATACAGATCAGAAGGGGTGGGATTTGATGAGCTTTTTCCATATAAACGGAGATGGTTATAAGCCTTATGGTAATAACTGGTATTCTTTCTATTCGACAACGGATAATTATTTTTATAAAAATTGGGATGATAACGATCTGAGAAAACAGCATAATTTCTATCCTTGGAATATCGGCTTAGGAGCTAATACGATGCTTTTTAAGAAATATATCGATCCCAACGGTACGACCAGTGCTTCGAATGACTGGCCAATTTATCGTTATCCGGAAGTGCTGTTGATTTATGCAGAAGCTGCCAATTGGGCGAACGGCGGACCTACGACAGAAGCAATGGAGTATGTAAATAAGGTACATCGCCGTGGGTATGGTTATAATTCGGAAATCGAATCTCCAGTGGATTTCAAATTATCGGATTACAATGTTAATTCATTTTTTGAACTTGTACTTCGGGAGAGAGGATATGAAATGATTCTGGAATGTAAAAGATGGCTGGATCTGTTGCGGACTAATAAAGCTGTGGAAACGATAAAAATGTCAGAAGGGATAGACTTGGATACGTCTATGCTTCTTTGGGCTATTCCAGTTATAGAAACGAACTATAATAAGGCTATTGATCCGGTGAAGGATCAGAATCCGGGTTATTGACATGGTTAAGGTATGCTGAATTCCTTTTCTGTCGTTTATGTAAGAGTTTAGCATACCTTTGATTATAAAAGAAATAGAATGAGAATCTCGTCTTTATTTGTTTTTTGCTTATTATCGATAGTAGTAAAAGGAGAAAAGAAACCTGATTATTCTGCTATTGAAGAAGCATGGACAGCATCATGGGAGCGGTTTTATGATACTGGTACACATCTTTTTTATGACTACATAAGTAGTTATGAAAAAGGAAAAGAACTGTCTCATTTACCGACCCGGCAGGAGGTTAACCGGCAATACCCAAATCCGTGCGGGTATGGAACAGGCATGGAAGATTGTGTGATTCTGACAGGAATTATGTTGGAGACACTTGTTGATATATATGGACAAACAAAAGAAGTAGGCTTGAAAGAACGTGCATCCCAATTATTGGACGGGCTGAAACGTTGTTCTTTGATACCTGGCTTTACTGGTTTCGTTGCTCGAGGTATTTGTCGGGAAGATGGTAAAAGTTTTTATTATAATTCTTCGAGGGACCAATATACCCATTGTGTACATGGATTATGGAAGTATTATGATAGTCCGTTAGCCGATGAGGAGGAGAAACAGGCTGTTCGTTTCATTCTGATAGGTATTGCCGAAAGAATGTATAAGAATGTTGTACCGGAGAATAATTACGATTTTTTGCGAGCTGATGGGAAACAATGTCCCTTAGGTATTTGTAGGATGTGGAACGTTGCGCCCCATGAAGCTGCGCGTTTACCGATGTTTTATGCTGCAGCATGGCATGTTACTCAAAACAGAAAATATTATAATTTGTATAGAAGTTATATAAATGAAGCTGTTGAACAATCGGAGAGGATAGGGAATAACTATTCTGCTTATGTATATCTTCAAATGATGTATTCATTTGAATTGTTGTTAGACTTGGAAACGGAATCTTCGTTGCAGCTTCGATTGCAGAAGCTTATCGAGCGGGTAGGAGAATTAGCGTTTGAACGTTCTATTTATTATCTGGAAGAAATAAGAAAAATGGATAAGACCAAATTGACTATGCTGGGACCTAATTGGAGATTTGTAAAAGAATGGCATACGCAAAATGGATACAGGATCCCTCTCTGGGGGGGAATATCGGAACATCTGGCATGTTGTGAGAGAAGCGGGAGAATCCGCATTGGTCGTTTTTATGGCAAATGATCCTATATTGTCAAATGAAGAAGAAAAAATTTTACGTGATATCATGTTGACTATGGATTATTCTCATTTATCCGGTTGCGGAATTATATTCCATGTTGCAACGTATTGGAAGGCCCGTAAATATTGGAATCAAAGCGGTAGAATTCTAAGTCCTTTTTAAAACGGTCTTATCTGTGATGCCAAGCTTTTCAGAGAGGAGCAACGAGTAGACTCACATAAGTATCGGCATGATGCCTCTATTCAGGTAGTAGAACACGAAGGTGAGCTTGTTAAGAGGTTGATCGGTTATCGACTGATGGCTATAGAAAGTGGATAGGAAACCGAATATAATTAAATAGCCAAACTAAGTCAACTCATACAAGGAATAAAATATAAAAGTAATTAATATAGATCGAAGGACTTCAATATTAGGCTAAAATCAACGGACAACCGTACGAAAATTAAACTTCTTTACCTCCAAGTGAGAGTTTTACAAATATTATGTGTAATATTGCACTTGCTAGTTAACTCTTTAAACCGAATAACCAATACAAAGAGATGGATTCGTTCTCTGGTTCATCTCTTTATTATAAAATTATTTTATATGAAAAAAAGCGTTTATTTTATCGTAACAGCATGTATCTTCTTGCTGAGTTGTTCTCCAAAGTCTACGTCGAAAGAGTCTGACATGAAGTCGTCTTCCGACTACATTGTCGCTGCTTATATATGGCCTTCTTGCCATAACGATCCGATGGGAGAAGAAGTATTATGGCCGGAGAAAACAGGAGAATGGGAAATAATAAAGAAAGGCAATCCGCGCTTTGAGGGGCATTACCAACCTAAAGTTCCCTTATGGGGCTACGAATTGGATGACGATCCTAAGGTCATGGAGAAATGGATAAATGCTGCCATAGACAATGGTATCAATACCTTCATTTTTGATTGGTACTGGTTTAATAATGGACCTTTTTTAGAAGGATGTTTGAATGACGGTTTCCTAAAAGCGCCGAATAACAAAAAGATGAATTTCTATGTTATGTGGGCCGATCATGACGTGGCACGCAATTATTGGAATGTGCACCGTTATAAAGACGACAATTCACGTTTGTGGAACGGAAATATCGATTGGCCTAATTGGAAGATTATTGTCAAACGCATCATCGGTCAGTATTTTAGTCAATCGAATTATTTGAAATTCGATGGTAAACCTATTTTTTCTATCTATAGCATCGAAAATCTGATTAAAACATTCGGTTCTGTAGAAGAGACTAAAAAAGGATTGGATTATTTTTCTAAAGAGGCGAAAACTGCGGGCTTCCCCGGCGTTCATTTTCAGGTCATCGCTTCTGGAGAACCCAGAGAGGAATTGGCGGATCAAATAAGCACGTTGGGCATTAACAGTGTGACGCAGTACAATTGGGGATCTCCTATCCGCGAAGACTATGTCCAATGGGGAGAGGAAGCATGGGAGCGTATCGGCAAATGGGACAAGCTGTTGAATGTCCCATTCTTTCCGAACGCATCCATCAGTTACGATGACTCTCCACGTTTCCCGGATAAAGGCCCTCATGACCTCGTCCATTTCAACAAGACACCGACCAGCTTTGCCGCTTATTTGCAACGGGCGAAAACGTATTGCGACACCCATCCCGATCAACCCAAGTTGATTACGATTTATGCGATGAATGAATGGGTGGAAGGTGCTTATCTATTGCCCGATATGGAGTATGGCTATGATTATCTAAATGCAGTACGCGATGTCATGTTAGAAGGCAAATATGAACGCTATACGAAATGAAGGCGGGTCTGAAATAACATTCATATGTCAATGGATAACACATCAAACTATATATGATGATGAAAAACTTTGTGAGGAAGATTACTTGAACCATTGATTTAAAGGCGGCGGACACTTACCAAATGAAGGGGGAGGAAAAAGATATGTCGTGTGTCGTTTGGAAGGTAGAAACCGATCCCTGTTTCGGCTGCCAAACCTTATTTTCGAAGAGGAATGCTTAAAGAAGCAAAGAGGGATTGTGTCAAAACGAATGTTTTGGCGTAATCTCTCTTCTCTCAAGAACTGCTCACTTGGTTCAAAGCGGAAGTCTAATTGCTTTTAAAGCTATCGTCCTTTGTGGGGGAGCTGTTACAGAGCGTCAGGCGGTCGGGAAATGATTTATTCTTCCGCCGCAGAGCGTCCGAAGGGCCGGGAATAATGTTTGCCGGCGTCTAAATTTGTTTTTGGGTCTCGGCGAAGGAGAAACATTTTGACACACCTTCAATTTTATTTTCGGAATATCCCTTTTAGACGTTATGACAGGCATAAGCTCTCGTTGAGAGCTCTTTTCCTTTCTTGCAGAAACTAAAGTAGTCGTTGAAATCTATCAATAAATACTTGCGCTTCTTCTAGCGACAAACAAAGCGGAGGCAATAAACGAATGACATTCGTCCCACTGGCCCCTGTGAAGACATGCTGCTCAAATAGCAAACGTTTACGCAGTTCTTTTATAGGTTTATTGAATTCGATACCTATCATTAGTCCGCACCCACGGACTTCTTTAATCTCTTCAGGGTGAGTAACCTGAATATTCTGCAATTCTTTCAATAAGTATGTTCCGACGGTCTCCGCATTCTCCACTAAATGTTCTTTTGTTATCACATCCAACACGGCAATAGCAGCCGCACAAGCTAAATGGTTCCCTCCGAAAGTAGTACCTAATTGCCCATACGTCGGCCAAAACTTCGAACTGATCAAAACGCCGCTCATCGGAAAACCATTTCCTATACCTTTCGCCACCGTGATTATATCGGGCCGAATCCCTGCATGTTGGTGAGCGAAGAATTTACCCGTGCGGCCATAGCCCGACTGTATTTCGTCCAGAATCAAGACGGCATCCGCATCGGAGCATACCTTACTCAATTCTTGCAAGAACCGGGCATCCGGAACGCGAATTCCCCCTACACCCTGAATACCTTCTATTATCACAGCGCATACATCTCCTTTTGCCAGCTCTGTTTTAAATGCATCAATGTCGTTCAGAGGCAGGAAGGTAACGTGCCCATTGCTGTTCACAGGGGCCGAAATCGCCGGATTATCGGTCACTTCAACGGCTAAAGAAGTGCGTCCGTGAAAGGCATTGTTTACGGAGAGGATGCGTTTTCTTCCATTATAAAACGAAGCTAATTTCAGAGCATTCTCATTCGCTTCCGCCCCGCTGTTGATCAGGAAAAGCTGATAATCGTCGTAGCCGGAAATCCGACCCAATCGGTCCGCTACTTCCTGCTGCAGCTGATTGACGACGGAATTGGAATAAAAACCTAACCGGGCGACTTGCCGACTGATCATCTCCACATAATGAGGATGTGCGTGACCGATAGCTATGACAGCATGCCCGCCGTACAAATCCAAGTACTCATTGCCTTGATCGTCCCAGACACGGCAACCTTTACCTTTGACTACGTGGATGCCAAACAATGGATATACCTCAAACAGTTTCATCTTACAACTACATTAAAAGGCCGAGGGTTTGAGTTTTAACCCTATCGTTTCCTCCAGATTAAACATCAGGTTCATGTTGTGGACCGCCGTACCGCTGGCGCCCTTCAACAAGTTATCGATGCACGAAACGATCAACAACTTATCCGTCCCGTGCCTTTCCAAATGAATCAAGCATTTATTGGTATTGACGACCTGCTTTAAATCGATATTCTCCTTCACCAGGAACACGAAAGAGTCCTCTGCATAATAATCTTCATACAACTTGTATAAATCTTCTTCGCTCATGGTATTTTTTACGATAAGCGTTGCAAAGATACCGCGAGGAAAATCGCCGCGATAAGGAATGAATGCTATTTCGGAACGAAAACTGTGCTGCAATTGGCAAAGAGATTGTTCGATTTCTGGCACATGCTGATGTCGAAAGGGTTTATAAATGCTTAGATTATTGTTCCGCCAGCTGAAATGACTCGTCGCTCCCGGCTTCACGCCTGCTCCCGTACTTCCGGTGATCGCATTCACGATCACCTCGTCGTTCAACAACAGATGCTTCGCCAAAGGTAGCAACCCCAACAGAATACAGGTGGCAAAACAACCGGGATTAGCCACGTATCGACTGTGGCAAATCGTCCGCCGGTTCAATTCTGGCAAGCCATAGATAAAATCATTTCTTTCCGTTTTCAAGCGATAATCCATGCTCAGGTCGATAACCTTCAGATTCTCCGGGAGCTGATGGTTTTCCATAAACTTTCGCGTATCTCCGTGAGCCGTACAAAAGAAAACGACATCTGCCTCCTGCAAAGGCAGTTCATCCGTAAAAATCAAATCCGTTTCTCCATAAAGTCCCTCATGAACGGAGGTTATCCGATCGCCTGCATGGCTGGTACTATGGATAAACTTCATTTCCACATCGGGATGATTGAGCAACAACCGAATCAATTCCCCTGCTGTATAGCCCGCTCCACCTATTATTCCGACTCTGATCATTACAATTAGTTTAAATTCAGACGTTAACGTTCCTCGTCAGGATGAATGCCGTAATAAACTCTCAGGGGGGTACTCGACACTTTAATAAAGCCTTTGGCTTCTTCGGCTGTCCAACCCCGCTGCATCTCGCCGTACTCGCCTAATTTGCTCTTCAGCAAATCGTCCGGAGAATCGACTCCTACGGTTTCAAAACCGTAAGGACGCAGCTTCAGTATTACAGTTCCATTGACATGTCGTTGACTACTTAGAAACATCGCCTCCATATCCGGCATAACCGGTTCCAAGTATTGACTTTCGTGCAAGAACATGCCGTACCAGTTTCCTAGCTGATCTTTCCAATATTGCTGCCATTTACTCAACGTATGTTTCTCAAGCAGGCGGTGAGCTTCTATAATCAGTTTAGGCGCTGCGGCTTCAAAGCCTACGCGTCCTTTAATACCAACGATGGTGTCGCCCACGTTGCAATCGCGTCCGATAGCATAAGCAGCTCCGATTTCCTCAATCTTTTGAATCGCGCTGATCTTGTCGTCGAACCATTCGTCGTTTACGGCAACGATTTCTCCTTTTTCAAACCGAATCTTCAATTCAGATTCTTCTCGACGAACGACATGTTTCAAATAAGCTTCTTCAGGAAGGCCTTTCGTCGGATCGAGGATCTCTCCGCCACAGATGCTCGTACCCCAGATTCCCACGTTGTATGAGTATTTCAACTTGGTAAAATCGGCGTAAAAGCCGTGTGCGTTCAGATAGTCCATTTCTTCCCGGCGGGTCAAGGTTTTGTCGCGAGTCAAGGTAATGATCTCTACGCCAGGAGCCATTACCAGAAAAGTCATGTCGAATCGAATCTGATCGTTTCCAGCACCGGTAGATCCGTGTGCGATGGCATCGGCCCCTATTTGGTTGGCATAGCGGGCGATAGCCATCGCCTGAAAGATACGTTCGGACGAAACGGATATTGGGTAGCAGTTGTTTCTCATCACATTGCCGAAGATCATATATTTCAGGCTCTTGGCATAATACTCCTGCGTCACGTCCAGCGTCACATATCGGGTTGCTCCCAACTTATAGGCGTTCTCTTCGTTCTTTCTCAATTGTTCTTCACTGAATCCACCCGTATTGGCAGAGGCGGCGTAGACTTCGCAATTCATTTCTTTGGTTAGATACATCACCGTATACGATGTATCTAAGCCTCCGCTATAAGCGACTACTACTTTTTTCTTACTTTTCTTTTCCACTATCGGTTTTTATTAAATTTCTTCCTCACCTTTATGCAATTCCGGATCGTACAACATGGCGGTACAGATACAGAATTTACGATTCTTTTCTTTCAAGATAGGATAATTGATACACCCTTCGCAACCTTTCCAAAAGGCTTCGTCGTCAGTCAGTTCATTGAATGTGACGGGGAGGTATCCCAATTGCGTATTCATTTTCATTACCGCTGCGCCGCTCGTCAAGCTGAAGATCTTTGCTTTAGGCCAACGCATACGCGCCAATCGGAATGAAGCTGCCTTGATTCGGCGGGCGAGCCCTATTCCCTGATAGGTAGGATGCACAATCAGCCCGGAAGTGGCTACGTATTGCTTATTGCCCCACGATTCAATATATGTAAACCCTGCGAACTGGGCTCCATGAAGGGCGATGATCGCCTTGCCTTCTTTCATCTTCGTGGCGACGTATTCGTGTGTACGTTCGGCGATGCCGGTTCCGCGGACTTTAGCGGCTTCACGGATTGTATCCAAAATGATATCAACATAAATTTCGTGAGAGGAATCTGCTATCATCACGTCAATATCTTTCAACTCCATTTTCTCGTTTAGTTTAAACGATCTGTCAGTGTATGTTGGGAATCAATACGGAAAGTATACGTTTGATCTGGGTATCGGTACAATTTTCGCGGACTACCAGCAAGATGGTATCGTCGCCGGCAACTGTTCCTAATATTTCTTCAAAGCCGAAATTATCGATATCGTAAGCCAGACTCCCTGCGTAACCCGGACGCGTTTTGATGACCGCTACCCTGGTCGAAAAATCGATGGAGATAAACCCGCTGTGGGCCAACATTTCGTTGACTGAATGTTGCTGCGTATTCCGGCGATACATCGTATCGTTGGGTAAGACATACACGTAATTGCCGTTCGAACTTGCCGCCTTGGCGACTTTCAATTGTTTCAAGTCACGCGAAAGCGTAGCCTGTGTCAACCGGAACCCTTCTTTTTTCAGTTCGCTTAACAATTCTTCCTGACTCCCTAATTCTTTGCTGGATACAATCACTTTGATCGTCTCCAACCTGCGATTCTTATTCTTCATAAATACATAAATATTCTGGTTCGGAGCAAAAATACAAGATATTCCCGAATAATCATTCAATCCTCTGCATTTTTTTTCGATTTGTTATAATTATAAATTTATAGCCCTCTTCGAACGGCTAAAAATTGAACGAATCGTGGGGGATTTCGGTCGAATCGTGCAATATGCCGGTTTCTAAATTCATTTTTAGGTTTCGGCGAATATTATTTTCAAACTTCGGAACATCTCAAGACAGAAAAATAAATAATTTCAATACAATCGTTTAAGTTTTTCAATCCCTTGACTCCTACAGGGGACGACAGTCTTGAAAAAATCAGAACAGAAATCTCATCACATCATTGAAATTCGCCCATATCAATAAAGCGAATAAAAGAACCATCCCTGTGATCTGGGCATATTCCATGAACTTGTCGCTCGGTTTGCGCCGAGCGATAATCTCGTACAGCAGGAAGAACACATGCCCACCGTCTAACGCGGGTATAGGCAAAATATTCATAAAGGCGAGGATGATGGACAGGAAGGCCGTCATCGACCAGAATTTATGCCAATCCCATTTTTTGGGGAAGATGCTTCCTATCGTTCCGAAACCGCCCAGACTCTTGGCGCCCTCTTTGGTGAATACATATTTCATATCGTTGACATAGCCCTTCAAGGTGTTTACTCCCAGCTGAATGCCGGCGGGAAAAGAAGCGAAGAAATCGTATTTTAAGATCGTCGTTTTATAATTCAGCATTTGTCCCATCGTTCCGACCATGAATAGCGTATCTGTCTGCAGACTGACGGTATCCAATCTTTCCGCCCGATCGAAGACGACTTTCAAGGTGGCCGTTTTCTCTTTTCTGACGATTGCATCGTTCTTAAGATCATCCATCACCTCCAGGAAAGCGTTCCACGAGTTCACAGGCTTGTCGTTGACCGCTAAGATTTTATCCCCTTTGCGAATTCCGGCTTTGGCAAAAGATCCGCCAGGCAAGACAGAATCGATCACGTTAGGGATTAGGACGTCTACGAATACCGGATTCTCTTTCGCCATATCCAATAAGCTTATCTCCGGCATGAAGATCTCCTTTTCCCGCCCGTTTCTCTTCACTATAACGACACGGGCCTCTGCGATGGCGCGAAGCATATCTACGCCATAGCGTTGGATCGGTTTATCGTCCGCCTTCAACAGAATGTCGCCATCTCGGAAACCGATTCGTTGAGCCGTTTTGTTGAACTTCATACCATAGGTCATATCTTGCAACGCGACGTAAGAGTCGCCCCAATGCAACAGAATCATGGAGTAAATAAACAGGGCCAACAGGAAATTCATGACCACTCCGGCGATCATGATGATTAACCGCTGCCAAGCCGGTTTCGTACGGAACTCCCACGGTTGAGGTGGCTTTTTCATTTGGTCGGTATCCATTGATTCGTCGATCATGCCGGCAATCTTTACATATCCGCCTAAAGGCAGCCAACCGATCCCGTATTCCGTTTTGCTTTTTTTCGGTTTCCATCGAAACAGGGTGAACCAGGGATCGAAAAAGATGTAGAACTTTTCTACACGCACCTTAAACAGTTTGGCTGCCGCAAAGTGCCCCCCTTCATGAATAACGACCAGCAGCGAAAAGCTGACGATCAACTGAAGAGCACGAATCAAAAATGTTTCCATTGACTATTATCTGTTTTTAATTATTTACATAAACTTCGAGCAACCTGACGGGCTTCTGCATCTGTTGCTACATAATCTTCATACATTGGTGATTTCATATACCGCACCTTTTCCATCGTCTCCGCGATGACGTCGCTCATGTGAAGAAAGGAGATCCGATCGTGCAGGAAAGCCTCTACTGCTACTTCGTCGGCCGCATTGACGATGCAAGGCATATTTCCTCCCTGCCGAATTGCGTCGTATGCTAGGGCCAGGTTACGGAACTTCTTTATATCCGGCTTCTCAAAGGTGAGCTCTTTCACTTTGGACAGATCGATTCGCTCGAAGGATGAAGGCAAACGTTCGGGATAGGAGAAAGCTAGCTGGATGGGAAGCCGCATATCCGGTACGCCCAACTGCGCCTTGACGGCCCCGTCGACAAACTGAACAGCTGAGTGGACAATAGATTGGGGATGAACCAACACTTCTATCTGGTTGGGCCGTATCCCGAACAGCCATTTGGCTTCAATGATCTCGAAACCTTTATTCATCATCGAGGAGGAATCGATCGTGATTTTGGCTCCCATCTTCCAGTTCGGATGCCTTAGGGCTTGCTCTTTCGTCACTGCAGCCAATTCCTCCATCGAATAAGTACGAAACGGACCGCCGGAAGCTGTCAATAAGATCTTCTCTATAGGATTTCCGTACTCCAGACATTGGAATATCGCTGAATGTTCCGAATCGACCGGCAAAATCGGAGTGCGGTATTCCTCTGCCAAGGACGTGATCAGTTCACCGGCCACAACCAGGGTCTCTTTGTTTGCTAATGCAATCGTTTTACCTGCTTTGATGGCTTCTATTGTGGGCTTCAGACCTGCATAACCTACCACGGCGACAAGCACGATATCGACGGACTGAGCGGCGACAATCTGACAAACGGCCTCCGCTCCGGCGTAGACCTTCACCGGGATGTCAGCAACCAGCTCTTTCAGCTGGTCGTATTTCTTCTCGTTGGCGATGACGATCGAATCGGGTAAGAATGCATGCGCTTGCTCGGCCAAAAGTTCCACCCGGTTATTCGCTGTTAACGCGTAGACTTCGAACGATTTCGGATTCGCTTCGATCACTTGAAGCGCCTGCGTCCCGATCGATCCCGTAGATCCTAATATCGCAATCTGCTTTTTCATATTAAAACGGAATATAATTCGTAGGATCTATGGCACGACCTTTATACCATAATTCGAAATGTAAATGAGGGCCTGTGCTCCATTTGCCGGTGCTACCGACCAATGCAATCGCTTCACCCGCCTTTGCCGTTTCGCCTTCCTGCTTCAACAACGATTCGCAGTGTTTATACACGGAGATGAATCCCTGATAGTGTTGCAATTCGATAACGTAACCGGTCTCAATCGTATAAGCAGCGGATATCACCGTGCCGTCTATCGTCGCCATGACACTTTCGTGCGGATTTGCCGCAATATCTACGCCGTAATGCCGGTGGGCTCTATCGAATCGGGAAGAGATGATGCCGTTTACAGGTCGGCAAAAGATCGTGCCGGAAATTTCGGCAGAGGGGAGGGGCGCCGTCAGGTTGTAACGCTCGGTCTCTTCGTACTGTTTCTGGAATTGCTCTTCCCGGCGGCTTCTTTCTAGCAAAGAATCAGACCGTATGGCCGTCAAGGAATCGATAGACCATCGGGTGGAATCCGTCTTTATCTCTCCGCGCAGTATATCTCGAATATTCATTATATACAATCGCTGCCTATCCAATTGCCTTTGCAAAGAATCGGCTCTCAGGACATTATCCACCACTTGCGCTCTGACCTCACTGTTCATATAGCCGGGAAGATAATTCCGCAAGGGGGTGAAAGTAACGATGACCGCAGCTATAGAAAAGATAACGAAGACGATCAGCAGCAACCACGACAAGCCATTCAGCTTGGACACGTAAATATCGACCACTTCCTCCAAGGTATGCTCGTTGGTAACGGTCAATCGATACTTAAACTTGATGTTGTGCCAAAAGGCTCTTTTTCTTTTCTTTTTATCAGCCATTTTTCGTCACTCTAACAAACCTTCGGGTATTTGAACGGTAAGCCATCGTTTCTTTTGGTCGATCTTCAAAATAAATTTCTCGTGCGCCGGCAACAGTATTTCCTTCCGGTCTTTCTCGATCTTGAATAAAACGTTTATCGTCGTATCGTCTACTCCTGTCACCTTCCCCAAATCTCCGTGCGTGATGTCTTTCACTCGAAATCCGGTGAAGTGGTTCCACGACACAATCTCCGGAGATGCCTTTTCGTCTATAAATTTCTTGGGGAAAAAGACCTCCGCATTGGTAAACAGCCGAGCTTTTTCTTCCGAATCGACATCTTCCAATTTTATCAGTGCCGTCGTATCGGAACGGAAACGATACGCTTTGATAAAGAAAGGGACGAGGATTCCGTCCATCGAGCAAACGAGATAACCGCCTTCTACCTTATCGAAGATCGCATCGGTAAAAGTGAACAACAATTCTCCTTTTATTCCATGAGGTCGATGGAATTTGCCGATTTTATATACCTCCTCTTCCTTGATCATTTATGCTGAAGAATACCCGACAACCTCAATTTTAAAACTTTCGGCGTTGTCCGCTGTTCTGTTTTCGTTGATTGTTCGATTTCCGCTGATTGTTCGGTTTTCGTGGCGTAGTGTCTTTAGAATCGTTCAGTTCCAAATCTTCCGTCGTCAAATGGATTGTTCCGCTGGAGAAGTCCTGCAAATCGTTCAATATTTTCTGATCGTCCACGTTTTCCTTATTCCACAGGAGGTAACTGCGTTTCATGTAGTTTGCAATCAATCTGATAAGTTGATTTTTCTCATCCCCTTCAGGAAAAGCGACGGCGCGTTTGATCATCATCTCCACGATATAGCCATAATATCGATAACGGATATTTATCTGATGATAAGGGATTGATTCCGGTTTCGGATTGAGATTTTCTTTCTTGATCATCTCGAAAGGATAGTCTATATCGAGCTTAAAATCGGACATGATGGCTAAATGATCCCACAATTTATGTTTGAAATCTTCCGAATCGCGTAAACGGGGAAACATGCTTCCCATCACATTAACGATGGTATTAGCGCATTGCTGGCGCTCTGCACGGTCTTTAAGAGTCTGGCAAAAGTCCACCATATTTTGTACGCTTCTTCCGTATTGCGGAAGGGGTAATTTTCGCTGTTGGGTGTTATATTCCATAAACTATATTAATTTTTTGGGTTGAGTTGCAACGAATTCTTTCAGGTAAAACGGTTCGAAGTAAGCCACATCTTCATAGTAACGGTTCACGTTGGCTTTCTCTGCCAGCGGGAACATCCACTTTGCTTCCGGTACCACATTCTCTAAGAAATGCGCATGGGGATGAATAATTTGGGTACGGCATTTGGCTGCACCATTCCCGAAAAAATAAACAGGATGATCCACGAGGAAATCCCGATAGGATTTTTCGTTCACGATATCGGCGGCTATCTCTCGTTTTGTATTCAACGCTCTGTCGTATACTGCGGCATAAACTTCCATGCGGCGAGCATCGATCATCGGACAAAGCAAGGCCTCTTCCGGCAAGTCATCGTTCAGTAATACGGGTACCGATAATATCTGCAACGACGGAATGGCTATCAACGGCAAACTACGGCCGAAGCAGATTCCTTTTGCCATGGATACCCCTATTCGCAGTCCTGTATAGGAGCCCGGTCCACTACTTACAGCGACTGCATCCAATGGGATCGCATGACTGTCGGAAAAAGATAATGCTTCGTCCACAAAAGTGCCTAATTGGACAGCATGCGACGGACCGTTTAAATCTGCTTTGGAAAAAATGACTGCACCGTCCTGACTTAAAGCGATGGAACACGCTTCCGTAGAGGTTTCTATATTCAGAATACAAGACATATCGATTCTCCATTCAACTTATAATTTGCAAATATACACTTTTATTTATACTCCAATTCTTTAAAATCATTACTTTTGTCAAAAATACACATAAGTTATGATACAATCCATGACAGGATATGGCAAATCTTCTGCCATATTCGGGGGCAAGAAAATCATAGTAGAAATCAAATCACTCAATAGTAAAGCGATGGATCTGTCTACGCACATCGCTCCCGACTATCGGGAAAAGGAGATGGACATTCGTGCTTTGATCACCCAAAAGTTGGAAAGAGGAAAAGTGGATTTCAACCTTTGGATAGAAAAAGAGAACGAGCAAGCGGCCACCCCCATCAACGTTTCGTTAGTGGAGAATTACTATCGACAAATTAAAGCATTATCCACCCAACTGGATATCCCGGAACCGACCGACTGGTTCAACTTGTTGTTTCGTATGCCCGACGTATTGACGAAAGTAGAAACCCAGGAATTGGAGGAAGAAGAATGGGAAACAGCATGGCGGGTTGTGGAGGAGGCCGTAAACCATTTGGTAATCTTTCGCACGCAAGAAGGAGCAGCACTGGAAAAGAAATTCATGGAAAAGATCGACAATATCGAACGGTTACTGCAATCCATCGAATCCTACGAGGCGGAGCGGGTGGCAAAAATTCGCGAACGTATCATCGAATCGTTGAAGACCTTGCCGGTCGATTATGATAAAAATCGCCTGGAACAGGAACTGATTTATTATATCGAAAAGTTAGATATCAGTGAAGAGAAACAACGCTTGGAAAACCATTTGCAATATTTCCGTGAGACGATGAAAAACGGACATGGACAAGGGAAGAAATTAGGATTCATCGCCCAGGAAATGGGACGCGAAATCAATACTACCGGAAGTAAATCCAATTTGGCGGAAATGCAGAACATCGTGGTCCAAATGAAAGACGAATTGGAACAAATCAAAGAACAAGTACTGAACGTAATGTAAATGATATGGGCAAAGGAAAAATAATCATCTTCTCCGCACCGAGCGGATCAGGAAAGTCGACGATCATTGACTATCTGCTGACTCAGAACTTGCACCTCGCCTTTTCTATCTCGGCAACCGACCGCGCGCCTCGCGGAAAGGAAAAAAATGGTGTGGAGTATTATTTTCTTTCGCCGGAAGAATTTAAGCGACGCATCAAAAGAAATGAATTTTTAGAATACGAAGAAGTCTATCCCAATCGTTTTTACGGCACCTTGAAAGCACCTGTGGAAAAGCAATTAAGCGAAGGCTTCAACGTAATCTTTGACGTGGATGTGAAAGGCGGATGCAGCATAAAAAAATATTATGGAGAGAACGCATTAGCCATCTTCGTTCAACCGCCGAGCGTCGAGGAGTTGCGCAAACGGTTGGTAAACCGCGCGACGGATAAGCCGGACGTGATCGAGGATCGCCTCGCCAGAGCTCGGTTCGAACTGTC
Organism: Phocaeicola abscessus CCUG 55929; assembly: GCF_000312445.1. Classification (GTDB taxonomy): domain Bacteria; phylum Bacteroidota; class Bacteroidia; order Bacteroidales; family Bacteroidaceae; genus Phocaeicola; species Phocaeicola abscessus. The sequence continues at coordinate 704,341 of NZ_HE997182.1, forward strand.
TTTCGCCGAGAAGTTTGATAAAATCATCGTGAACAATGAGTTGGAGGAGGCGAAAACCGAAGCATTAAAGCTGGTCAAAGCATTCCTTCGATAGAAAGAAAAATGGATAAGGCAACGTTTCTATGCATCGTAAGTCGGATCTATAATGACAAAGAATGGAAAAAGAGAGAAAAAGTACGCTGCAGCAGGCAAGAATTAGAACAGGTATCTTTAGCGGCTCGTTCAACCCTATTCACATCGGACATTTAGCTTTGGCTAATTACTTATGCGAATACGATATTTTGGATGAGGTATGGTTTCTCGTCACTCCGCATAATCCGCTGAAAAAAGAATCAGAGCTTTGGGATGATAATTTTCGGTTAGAATTAGTCAAACTTGCAATCGACGACTATCCGAAGTTCCGCGTCTCCGATTATGAGTTCCATCTTCCCGATCCTTCCTATACGATTACCACGCTGGACGCTTTGCAGCAAGAATATCCCGACAGGACTTTCGCGTTGATCATCGGATCGGATAACTGGAAAATATTCTCTCGATGGCATCAACCGGAACAAATTCTCAGCCGGCATCACCTCTTGATCTATCCGCGTTTGGGCTTCGATATTGACGAGAGTGCTTTACCCCGCCAAGTAAGGTTTGTGAAAGCGCCGATCTTCGAGATGAGTTCGACGATCATTCGTGAAGCCATCGAAACCGGGAAGGATGTGCGTTACTTTCTACACCCGGCTGTATATAAAAAGATTAAGAAGATGTTTCATGATGAATGACGTTGAGATAAACTCTATGAGGGCATGGGTACTGGCTGCCCGTCCGAAAACATTGACCGGTGCTGGTGTTCCAATCATGATCGGTTGTAGTTTGGCATACGGGGTAAACAGGTTTCAGTTGATTCCCGCCGTCGTCTGCTTCCTGTTCGCTTTCATCATGCAAATTGATGCCAACTTCATTAATGATTATTATGACTTCAAGAAGGGGATTGACCGGGACGACCGACTTGGGCCAGAAAGGGCCTGTGCGCAGGGCTGGATCAGTTTGCAGGCGATGTGGAAGGGTATCGTCGTCGTTTCTGTTACAGCTTGCCTCGTCGGTTCTTTTGTCCTCTTTTATGCAGGGTGGGAATTGATTCCCATCGGCCTCGTCTGCATCTTGTTCGCCTTTCTGTATACTGGTGGTCCTTATCCATTAGCTTATCATGGTTGGGGAGATGTGCTGGTGCTCCTCTTCTTTGGTTTCGTCCCCGTAGGAGGTACCTTTTATGTCATGGTTCACGATTGGACATGGGACGTCACCGTCGCTTCCACCGCTTGCGGCTTAGCGGTCAACACATTGCTGATGGTCAATAACTATCGAGATCGCGAGCAAGATAAAAAGAGTGGAAAGAAAACCGTTGTCGTCCGTTGGGGCGAAAAGGCGGGGCGACAGCTCTATTTGCTGCTCGGCATCGCAGCTACCGAATTGTGCCTGCTCTTCGTCTTCAGCGGCCATCTTGGGGCGGCCGTTCTTCCACAATTTTATTTGCCGATACACTTCTTGACATGGGAAGAGATGGTTCGAATCCGAGAAGGAAAAGTGTTAAACATCATTCTCGGAAAAACTTCACGCAATATACTTCTGTTCGGATTGCTCCTCAGTTTGGGATTAATCTTATAGCGCAACCGTGCGAGCTCCTTATCAGATACGCGATATGACAGCCCGAATGTCCATTACTAACATTTGAGAGGTTTTTCAGCCTACCAAATGTCCATTACGCCGGAGTTTATCATTAATGCTGCATCGGTTTTTTGCTCACCGAATATCGGGTATGAAGTATAGAAACTCAGTTTTTTTCGATCAATACCGTTGCATAAGCGGCAATCCCCTCCTCCCTACCGACAAAACCTAGGCCTTCAGAAGTGGTAGCCTTAATGGAAACGTCATTTTGATCGACGTGCATTAAACGGGCTAGGACTGCTTGCATTTTGGGGATATGCGGATTCAGCTTCGGGCGTTGCGCACAGATCGTCGCATCGATATTTCCTACCCGATAGCCTTTTGCGGCTATCAGTTCGACCGTTTGGGAAAGTAGAATTTTGCTGTCGATGCCTTTTAACACTTCTTCCGTATCGGGAAAATGTTGACCGATATCCCGCATATTGGCTGCTCCAAGCAATGCATCGCAAATGGCATGAATCAACACGTCGGCATCCGAATGACCGAGCAACCCCATGGAATGTTCCAGCTCGATACCTCCTAACCATAACTCCCGATCAGGAACCAACCGGTGTACATCATAGCCGAATCCTACACGTATCTTCATCGTACATAAAAATTTAATACTTTTTTATCTCCCAAGAAACCTTCCAGATGTTGCCCGATATGCACCGGCCCGACACCTGCAGGGGTACCGGTGTAAAGCAGATCACCCATCTTCAGGGTGAAGAAGTGGCTGATATACGAAATGATCCGATTTACGCCGAAGATCATGTCGGACGTATTGCCCTCTTGGACCGTCTTCCCATCGATATCAAGGCGGAATGATTGTTGCCGTATGTCTCTCAGTTGTTCTACGGAGACAAAATCGCCAATAACTGCCGCTCCGTCGAAACCTTTCGATATTTCCCAAGGGTTGCCTGCCTCCGCCAGCTTTTGTTGCAAGTCTCTCGCCGTCAAATCAATACCGACTGTCGCCGCATCGTAATACCGGGAAGCGAAGCGTTCGGGGATACATTTGCCCAATCGATTGATTCGAACGACTAATTCCGTTTCGTATTCTATTCGTTCGGAAAAATTGGGAAGGAAGAAAGGGTTACTGTCTTTCAGGAGCGCTGAATCCGGTTTGAGGAAGATAACTGGCTCGGTCGGCAAGGGTTTATCTGGATGCAATTCCCGGCAATGGGCCGCATAGTTCATCCCCACAGCAAATATCTTCATAATAGCTTCTGATTATCGTTTAAACGGTTAAACATCAAGGCTAAATGAGCGTAGATGGAAGTGTTTTGCACTACGATTCCTTCGGGGACGTGGATCCGGAAAGGGGTGAAATTCCAGATGGCTCGGATGCCGGAAGCAACCATGCGGTCGGTCACCTTTTGCGCCGAAGTGATAGGGACAGTCAGTATACCGATGCGGACATTCGTCTGCTTCATTAATGCTTCTAATCGGTTGACATGGTAAACAGGAACACTCCCGATTACCTTGCCGATGATGGCAGCATTTATATCGAATGCGCCGACAATTTTCAGCCCGTAGTGATTTAAACCGGAGTCTTGAAGCAAAGCTCCTCCTAAGCTACCGACCCCGAACAGATAGGCTTGGTGGCTGCTTGTGAAGCCGAGAAAACGCTCCAAGGCATCGATCAGTGCTCCGACGTCGTAACCGACCCTCGTCCGTCCTGAGATGTTTACATACGATAAATCCTTCGCTATCTGGGCAGCATCGATATTGGTCAGTTTAGAGATTTGCGTAGATGAAACATATTTCTCGCCTTCCCCCTTCATCAGCTTTACGGAGGAAAGGTACCAAGGGAGGCGTCGAAGTGTAGGTTCGGGAACTTTATCGATCGGTTTACGCAAAATCATACTCATCTCTTTTCGATTACGAATACAAATTTAGCATTTTTATTTGTACTGCTTTCAGGAAAGAGATGAATTTATTCGCCGAAGGTCTGTTTTAGAAAAGAAAGAGACTCGACCATGTCATGTCTCTCTCTTTGTAGATATCGACAGTTTCGTTATTCGGCACGAAGCGTAAAACGTTTGAAGTCTGCGATTTTCAGCTCAGCATCCGACTTCGCCATCAATTGTCCGATAGTCATTGTCGGATCCATGATATCTTCTTGTTCGACCAGACAAACTTCTTTGTAGAATTTCGCCATCCGCCCTTTGGCGATATTCTCGATCATTTGTTGGGACAGGTTAGCCGCTTTCTGCTCCGCCGTCTCCTTTTTGATCCGACGAATCTCGTCAGCTTGGGCTTCGGTAATTTCTTTCTTGCTGATGCCTTCTGCCAAGTGTTCTTCGTTCTCGGCAATATAGAGGTTGAATCCAGCCTTTTTCAGGGCGTTCTGAACGGCTTTTTCAATTTGTTCTTCTTTCGTTTTTTCCAGGGCGACTTTCCATTCGTTGTCTTTCACTTCCTGTGGAACGCTGGCCTGATCGATCGCAATCGGGTTCATGGCGGCGATTTGCATCGCAATTTCGTGGGCGAGGGCCTCATCAGCCAATTTGTTAAATGCGACCATCGTTCCCAAAATGTTCTTGCCTTGGTGATTATAGATAGCGACGGTTGTACCCTCGACCGTCAGATAAGCGCCCAATTCCATTTTTTCGCCAGTGATGCCGCTGCGGGCGATGATGGCGTCCTGAGCGGTTTCCTTTCCCAAAGAAAGCGTCTTGACTTCCTCTAAAGTTTTGCACTTGGCCGCGACAGCAGCGTCTAAGATTTGTTGAGTTAAAGCTACGAAATCGACATTAGTCGCCACGAAGTCGGTTTCGCATTTCAGTGCGATCAGTGCAGCGAAATTGCCTGTCGACTTGACCAGAACGCAACCGTTCGAAGCGTCGCGGTCGGAGCGTTTAGCCGCTACAGCCTGTCCTTTTTGGCGCAAGATTTCAATTGCTTTCTCCATATCGTTATTAGATTGTTCCAATGCATTTTTACAATCCATCATGCCTGCTCCGGTCAATTTCCGGAGCTTCGTAATATCAGCTATAGTTACAGCCATAATATCATTTTTTTATCGGTTAATATTCCATTTACGTAAATTGAGAGTTGAAAGTGCAGAATACAAACTTTGCAGCACGGATGTCCGTAGCCTTTTGGATTCTTACTCTCAACTCTCAATTCCTTATCACGTTAGGCTTCTTCGTCCTTATTTTTCATGAAAGCGGCAGCTTTAGATGCGTTGATCGCATCTTCTTCCGCCTTTCCTAAACGGGCCTTTGTCGTTTTCTTCCTGTTGACTTTCGGAGCGTTTTCTTCGCCGGTCTCTTGGTCTAACTTCTCGGCTTTCCGCTCTTCCAAACCTTCTGCTACGGCACCGCAAACGACGTCCAAGATAGCCTCTATCGAATCCGTCGCATCGTCGTTTGCAGGAATGACGAAATCGATATTATTAGGGTTCGAGTTCGTATCGACAATCCCGAACACCGGAATAGCGAGCCGATTAGCCTCGCGAACAGCTATATTCTCTTTCAATACGTCGACGATAAATAAGGCGGCAGGCAGGCGAGTCAAATCTGCAATAGAGCCTAAATTCTTCTCTAACTTAGCTCGCTGACGCGAGATTTGCAACATTTCGCGTTTGGATAAGTTCGCAAAAGTGCCGTCATTGGTCAGCTTATCGATTGTGGTCATCTTTTTTACTGCCTTGCGAATCGTCGGGAAGTTTGTCAACATACCGCCCGGCCAGCGTTCGATCACATAAGGCATGTTCACAGAAGTAGCTTTCTCAGCTACAATCTGCTTGGCTTGTTTCTTAGTAGCGACAAACAGGATTTTCTTTCCTGATTTTGCAATTTGTTTCATTGCTTCAGCAGCTTCTTCCACCTTGGCTACTGTTTTGTTAAGGTCAATGATATGAATACCATTGCGCTCCATAAAGATGTAAGGAGCCATTGCAGGGTTCCATTTTCTTCGTAAGTGCCCAAAGTGGCAACCCGCCTGCAATAATGTATCAAAATTTGTTCTGGACATTTTATTTTTCTTTAAATCGTTTACTTTCTTTTTTGTTTCTTTCTAACCAGCCATCGGGTAGTCTGTCCGATTAAAGAATCCCGACGGTTTAGATACTAAACGCAATCTTCTATTCCACCGACGGTTAACGTTTGCTGAATTGGAATCTCTTGCGTGCTTTCGGGCGTCCTGGTTTTTTACGTTCCACTTTGCGTGAGTCACGTGTGACGAATCCTGCAGCACGCAGCACAGGTTTGTCTTCCGCATTGATCTTCACCAGCGCGCGGGCGATGGCCAATCGTAACGCTTGCGACTGACCGGTGAATCCGCCTCCTTGAAGATTAGCCTTGATATCGTATTTTTCAGCTACTTCCAATTTTTTCAGGGGTTGTTTAACTACATATTGCAGAATCGAAGATGGAAAGTACTGTGCAAGGTCTCTCTTGTTGATAGTAATCTTTCCTGTACCCTCTGTTACAAAAATACGTGCTACCGCACTTTTCCGTCTACCTAACGCATTTACTACTTCCATGCTTTTTTATTTAAGTGAATTAATGTCGATCGATTGGGGATTCTGAGCCATTTGCTTGTGCTCGCTTCCTGCGTAGATATACAAATTTCGAATCAATTTGTTACCTAGCCGATTTTTGGGAAGCATACCCTTTACTACTCTTTTTACTAACTCCTCTGCTCCATTGGGCTTAGCCATAATGCTTGCGGGAGTCGATTCGCGTTGACCGCCAGGATAACCTGTGTAACGCAAGTAAACTCTTCCGGTCCACTTGTTTCCAGTTAATTTTACTTTGTCTGCGTTAATGACAATCACATTGTCGCCGCAGTCCACATGAGGGGTGAAATCCGGTTTGTACTTCCCTCGCAGCAGTTTCGCAACTTTTGAACCGAATCGGCCTAAAACCTGATCGGTCGCATCCACAATCACCCATTCTTTATGAGCTGTCTGTTTATTTGCGGAAATAGTCTTGTAACTTAAAGTATCCACTCTAAAATCCTTTTTAATGTTAACTACTAAAAAACAATTATATCCCGACCTCTATAATTATCCTCGGACAGGATTAATCATAGCGCCCAGATTTTACTTTTAATCTTTTGATAATAATCGGCTTGCAAAGGTATGGCTTTTCTTTTAACTGACAAACAAAATCAGCTTTTTTTTGACGTTTTACATTTTTACCTTTTTCGGGGAATCGTTTTCAACGGAACCAACTGCCTTCGACCAAATCGCTTTGCGGACATGTAATGCCGCTATTTTCTCTTTCTTTCAACACATCCGATGCAGCGATATGGATAATCTTGCCATTCGGATGCCCGTAACATAATTTACCTTCACGGCGTGCAGTTTCTTCTATCAACTGTTGTTCCGCTATTTCCAAACCGTAGCGCAATCTGTTACTGAATTCTTGATATTCCTCTCTAGTTGACATATTTCTTTATTTGGTTAAATAAGTCCTGATCATAAATCCTAATTTCGTTTCCTTTACGGAAAGCATCGGCAACAATCACGCGAGGTGTGTTGCTATTGTCGGCAAGCATCCAATAGTCGACGCACGACATGTAAATCTTGAATAAATTATTCAATCCCGCCTTATAACGACGGCGTACAATTAAGGGCGGTATATCATGTCCGCCATTGGATACCCGCTGTTTTACCCTTTCAATAGCAAGTTCCGGAGAGTTGAGCCAGAAATAGATCAAATTCACCGTATATCCCTTTTCTTGTGCTTGACGGATTAAACTTAAATAGGAACGGGTAGAAAGCGTCGTCTCTACGGAGAAGCTCACTCCAGAGAGCAATAATTCATCGATGCGATGTAACATCAGACGCCCTGCTTGAATCGCTACGCTCGACGGATTGAACGGAGATAGCCCTTTGGCGATTTCATCGGCATTAACGAATTCGCGACACTCCAATATATCCGGCAGAACTGAATAAGACGCCGTAGTCTTTCCCGCTCCATTACAACCTGCAATTATATATAGCGTAGCCATCTAACTTTTTCTTCGAGAAATGTAGGCTACAAATTAAACGATTCTTCTATTTCCATGCAAATTAGTAATGTATAAAAGTGTTAAAAACGGCACACTTTTTTCGTCTGTGTGCAAGCTTGTTCTTGCCGATACTTCATTGTCGATAAAAATAATTGGTGGAACTTTCTTTTGGTAAATGCTTTCGGAACGCCGATTCTTTTAAATCATCTGTAAGAAATACCGGTGTACGGAAGCATCCGTGTCCAATTCTGGATGGAAAGCCGTAACCAGCTGATTCTCCTGTCGGGCAGCCACGATATGTCCCTCGACGATCGAGAGGAGGTCGACATTCGGTCTTGCTTCACTGATGTACGGGGCTCGGATGAAGGTCATCGGGATATTCTCGCCTATGTTTTTCATTGCTGCGAAAGTATGAAAACTGCCCAGTTGCCGTCCATAAGCATTTCGCCTGACCGTGATGTCCATGGTACCCAGTCGTCTTGCCGGTTCGTTTTCCACCTGTTTGGCCAGAAGTATCAATCCGGCGCATGTTCCGAAAGTGGGAAGCCCTTTTTGGATGGCCTCTTGAATAGGATGGAACAAATGGAGATCGTACAGTAATTTAAGCATCACGGTACTTTCTCCTCCTGGGAGGATCAATCCGTCCTTGGGCTGATGCCAATCGGCCAATCGACGTATTTCAACTACTTCCGCACCGAGTTCTCGCAACCGTTGTTCATGTTCTATAAAAGCTCCTTGCAGCGCTAATACAGCAATCTTCTTCATAAACCAAATACTTTTTACTTCCCTCGTTCGGCCATGAGCAGATTGATCTCCTGTTCATTGATTCCGACCATGGCTTCGCCCAGATCTTCGGAAAGTTCGGCAAGTTTGTCTGGATCATTATAATTGGTTACTGCTTGTACGACGGCTGCCGCTCGTTTAGCCGGATTGCCGGACTTAAAGATGCCGGACCCTACGAATACGCCTTCCGCACCGAGTTGCATCATCAATGCTGCGTCGGCAGGTGTAGCGACCCCGCCTGCGGCGAAATTGACTACTGGCAATTTGCCATAGTTATGCACATAGCGCACCAACTCGTAAGGAGCTTGCAATTGTTTGGCAGCTTCGTAGAGTTCGTTTTCGTTCAAGGACGTGAGGCGATGGATTTCGCTTTGGATCAGTCGCATGTGACGAACTGCCTGGATGATATCGCCCGTTCCCGGTTCACCTTTCGTGCGGATCATCGTGGCTCCTTCGGCAATTCGTCGAAGTGCTTCGCCTAAATTTTTAGCGCCGCAAACAAAAGGCACGTCGAATTTGGTCTTATCGATGTGATAAATATCATCGGCCGGTGATAAGACTTCGCTTTCATCAATGTAATCGATTTGGATGGCTTGCAGTATCTGCGCTTCGGCAAAATGTCCGATACGACATTTGGCCATCACGGGGATAGAAACAGCTTGCTGGATGCTTTTGATCATTCTCGGGTCGCTCATTCTGGACACGCCGCCCGCCGCCCGAATATCCGCTGGTATACGTTCCAGAGCCATTACTGCACAAGCCCCGGCATCCTGGGCGATCTTCGCCTGTTCCGGTGTAGTTACGTCCATGATCACTCCGCCTTTCAGCATCTGAGCCAAATTACGGTTCAATGTTTGTCTGTCTTCTTTCATAATCGTTTTTTTAGGGCAAAAGCGCTTATCTTCATACTCGAAAAGTTTTAAATCGGATGCTGTCTTTTGCTTTTGGAATTATACATTATTTCTATATTCACTCGGTGTTACGTTTTTTAATTTCTTGAAGAACTTCGTAAAATGGGCTTGCGAACGGAAGCCCAAGTCGTAAGAGATCTCCTGCACTGTCTTATTGCTGCCGCTCAACATCGCTTCCGCCTGTTTCAACAAGTACTCGTCGATCAGTATTTTCGGCGTCTTTCCCGCCAAGCGTTTGGCTACCTGCGCCAAGTAACGGGTGGTAACATTCAACCGATCGGCATAATAACGGACGTCATTGCTGCTTTGATAATGCGAAGCGATCAAGCCGATGAATTCGTTATACAGTTCGCTTCCTCTGCCTTCTAAACGGCCGGAAAAGGTTGTTTGCTGACGGATATAACTTTTCGCGTTTTCGATTGCTTCGGGGATAGAGAGCTTCTGACTCAGATAGGTAGCGATGGCCGAAGAAAGCGTACCTCCTATGCCATGGACATTTTCCGCAGCGGCGGGCGAGAAGAGGTATCTTGGCTTCTGTTCCCCGGCGATCAATAAGAGATCCGTCGTCATCTCCGCCGAAGTCATTCCTTCTTGCAGCAATACGGCTTTGCTTCCTCGGTGCAGCAATTCGGCGGCGGCGGATGTCATCTCGTCGATGGTTTCTATTTTCCTGTTCAGAAAATACGAAGCCGCTTGACGGCTAATCACCACCAAGGTACAGTGCTTCAAGAAATGCGATTGGATACGTTCGATCACGTCGGTCGACATGAGCAATTCGTTACGGCTCGAAACGACGATCGGATCATAAACCACGCACGGAGGTCTATATTTGGTTAAGGCGAGCGTGATTGCATCCACCACCTCGACGCTTCGAGCCATTCCTATCTTCACGGCCGCGGGTTGAATGTCGTCGATGATCGCCTCGATTTGCCCAGCGACAATCGCGGAGGGCAGGTCGAAGAAATCCTGAATGCCCAACGTATTCTGTACGGTGATGGAAGTGATAGCGGAAACCGCATACCCTCCCAACGCCGTAATGATCTTGATATCCGCTTGAATGCCCGATTCTCCCGTGCTATCCGAACCGGTAACGGTAAGGACCGGAAGCGGTTTATTTTTCGTCTCCATCGATCTGTTCCATTGCGGAGACAAAGGAAGTTGAAAAAAAGGAAATAAAAAAACGAAGTTCTGGTTTTGACAAATAATATACCTAAAAATATAAAGAAACGGTCGGCACATGTCTTTTACTCGTTTGGATACGTCCCCTAATGTAGCTGGATACGTCCCGAATCCCGCCGGCGAGGTTGTTTATCCCGTCGGATAGGTTATATAACCTATCCGGATACGTCCGGAACGTCAAATTTGAGGTTGTCTAACCTCAACGGACAGGTTATCCAACGTATCCGGCGAGGTTCGGAACGTCAACGGACAGGTTATCCAACGTATTCGGCGGGATCCGGGACGTCAACGGACAGGTTATCCAACGTATTCGGCGGGATCCGGGACGTCAACGGACAGGTTATCCAACGTATCCGGCGGGATCCGGGACGTCAACGGACAGGTCACTAACCTCAATGAGGGGATAGAAGACGTAGCCTGATCTGTAAAAATCCATCTTATGCGCAAATCTTTCAAAAGTCTGCGCTATCCTAAAAATATATTTGTATCTTTGCGCGCTCATCAATATAGAGGCTATGATAGAATATCTGCAGCATATGGATTCCGATCTGTTATTATGGTTAAACGGTTTCCACAACTCTTTTTTCGATTCGCTGATGTGGCTTATTTCTTATAAATACGTATGGATTCCGATGTACGCGGTGTTGCTGTATGTGTTATTCAAGAAGTACGGCATTCACGTGGTGTTGTTTGTGTTGATAGCTATGTTTCTGCTGAATTTCGCCGTTTCCGATTATGTCTGCGGAAGCGTATTGCGCCATGCGGTGATGAGACCTCGTCCGACCAACGTCGAGAGTCCGATTTGGCAGCTTGTTCATACGGTGAATGATTATCGCGGAGGCCATTACGGCTTTCCTTCGTGTCATGCTGCCAATTCTTTTTCCCTGGCCACGCTGATGTCGCTGCAATTGCGAAAAATTCGGATTATCATCTTCATTTTTACCTGGGCGATCTTCCATTCCTACAGTCGCATTTACTTAGGCGTTCATTATCCCGGGGATATCGTTGCGGGGGCATTGATAGGCGTATTGATCGCTTTTGCGATTTACTATGCATTCAACTATGTGGCGCATATAAAATACGATCGGTCGACCGACTATATCAATATGATCCCCTATGCTGGATTGTCTACATTAGCGACTCTCATTCTGTTCACATATATTAAGAGGCAATGGTTTTAGAGGCCTTGTATGGGGCATGAGGAGGAGAGTCTACCAGCCTATAGAAAAGGTTTATCTGACCAAATCTTTCGGGTAGGTGGTCGGCATGTTTACTCTTTTCCATGTTTCATAACACCAAGTGTTGATTTCGTTCCCCTGGCGATCGTTCTTAATGAAATATTTGAGCACCATCAGTTCGGCGTCATCTTTCAGCGTAAAATAAAGAATATTGTCTGCACCCGTAAGCTGAGGCAAATCCAAACTCTTTTCGACATGTTCCACGTAGATGGAATCGGAACTTATTTCGTAAGTGCCGGAACCGATAATAATGGCGCCTCGATTGGGAATGACGGTCATATTGACGAATTTTCCATTGTCCGACAATACTTTGAAAGAATTGCTGGGTTTCAACTCGCCGATCATATCCGGACTGGCCGATACGTAGAAACACATCTGCCAAATACCTTTTAGGTTCGACTCCTGAGCCTGTCGTTGTCCCCTCACGCTTGTCGCTCCCGCCCATAGGGAGATTCCCATTAAAAGAACGCGAAAATACTGTTTCATAGCGGTATGTATTAGTTAACAAATTGGTTTGAGAAAGTCTGCCTACAAATATATCAATTATTTCCGAATGTCAAAGAACGATGCTGACAATTATTTTTACATATGTCCGAATTGAGATAATCGCATGACGAACCCTTTTCATAGGGTATGGAAATCGATTAGAAATCGGCGTTGTGCGGTGTTCTGGGGAAGGGGATGACATCGCGTATATTGGCCATTCCCGTAACGAAAAGAATCAAGCGCTCGAACCCGAGGCCGAAGCCGCCATGCGGGCAGGTGCCGTATTTACGCGTATCCAAATACCACCACATATCTTTCATCGGGATGTGCCGACGTGCTATTTCCGCTTTCAATTTCTCGAGGTTTTCCTCCCGGACGGAGCCTCCGATAATCTCTCCGATTTGCGGGAATAAGACATCGGTTCCCTGAACGGTTTTATCATCCTCGTTCACCTTCATATAGAAGGCTTTGATTTCTTTTGGATAGTCGGTCATTATCACTGGCCGTTTGAAGTAAAGTTCGACCAGATAGCGTTCGTGTTCGCTGGCCAAATCCATTCCCCACGAAATGGGGAATTCGAACCGATGTCCCTGCCTTGCCGCTTCTTCCAAGATCTTAATGCCCTCCGTATAGGACAGACGTACGAAGGGATCTTTCAATATGCCCTGGAGGCGTTCGATCAGGGTCTTGTCGATCATCTTATTCAGAAATTTCAGATCTTCGTTACAATGTTCCAAAGCCCAGCGCACACAAAACTTAATGAAATCTTCCTCCAGGTCCATCAGGGCCGGCAGGTCGACGAACGCGACCTCCGGTTCTATCATCCAGAATTCGGCCAGGTGCCGGGGCGTGTTGCTGTTCTCCGCCCGGAACGTAGGACCGAATGTATAGATAGCTCCCAAAGCCGTGGCTCCGAGTTCGCCTTCCAACTGTCCACTTACCGTCAGAGAAGTCATTTTGCCGAAGAAATCGTCGTCGTACTTAATCTTTCCGTGCTCATCTTTCTTCAAATCGTACAGATTCTGAGTCGTGATCTGAAACATTTCTCCCGCTCCTTCGCAATCGCTTGCCGTAATGATAGGAGTGTGGAAGTAAAAGAATCCGTGTTCGTGAAAGTAGGTATGAATAGCCATGGACAGGTGGTGTCGAATACGCATCACGGCACCGAAAGTATTGGTACGCAGACGGAGATGAGCGTATTGACGCATATATTCGAAACTTTGTCCTTTTTTCTGCATAGGGTAATCGTTTCCGCACAGTCCATAGATTTCAATACTTTCTGCCTGTATTTCGGAACGTTGTTCAGAGCCTTCGCTCTCCACCAATTTCCCCTTCACGCCGATACAGGCTCCTGTCGTTAACTGTTTCAGCTGCTCTGCATCGAACCGAAGCGGGTCGATCACAAGCTGTACATTGTGGATGGTGGAACCGTCATTCAATGCGATAAAATCGACCGCTTTACTACTCCGATGCGTACGAATCCATCCTTGCACATGAACAATTGCGCCGAAATCCGTACGTTTCAGAATATCGACCACCTTTGTTCTACAAATTTTTTCCATTGTTCATTCTCCTCAATCAAATCTTTTAGCCTCTTACAGCTTTCATCTCTTTATTCAAAAGCCCCCATGCGGAGTATATTGACTTCTTTCTCCGTGAGGAAACGCCAATCGCCGCGACGCAGTCCTTTCTTCGTCAAACCTGTGAAATAAACCCGATCCAACTTGTACACTTTGTATCCTATAGCTTCGAAGAGACGTCGTACGATACGGTTGCGTCCCGAATGTATTTCGATTCCTACCTGCGTTTTATCCGTTTCCGAGACGTAGCTTACAGCATCGGCATGGATCTCGCCGTCATCCAAGATGATTCCCGAGAGGATCCGATCCATGTCTTCCTGAACGAGGGGTTTGTCAAGATAAACGTGATATATTTTCTTTTTCAGGAATTTCGGATGAGTCAGCTTGGAAGCCAGGTCGCCATCGTTCGTCAGAAGCAGTACCCCCGTCGTGTTGCGATCGAGGCGGCCGACCGGATAAATACGTTCGGCACACGCATTTTTTACCAGGTCTTTTACCGTCTTGCGTTCTTGCGGATCGTCCGACGTGGTGATATAGCCTCTGGGTTTGTTTAGCAAAATGTAGACCTTGCGCTCTAATTTGACCGATTCGCCGTGAAACTTCACGTCGTCGGAACGGATGATCTTTGTTCCCAATTCGGTAACGACCTGTCCGTTTACGGAAACTGCGCCAGCCGTGATAAACTCGTCAGCTTCTCGGCGCGAGCAAATTCCTGCATTGGCTAAGTATTTGTTCAGACGAATCGGCTCGTTCGGGTCGATCCATACTTCCTTGTATTCGATTTGTTTCTTTTTATTGTACTTCGCGTTCGGATTATAATCGGCCGTGCGCGGACGATATGGGCGATTATCTTGTTGGAAGCGAGGGCGGTACCGATTCTGACTGTTTCCATTTTGAATGCGAGGACGACGCATGCGCACCGCAGGCATGTCTCCCTCGTCGGTATGGCGTGGAGTGTACGGACGTTGTAAACGTTCGTCATCGTTATTATAGTTATTGTAATTGGGATGCGGTCGATACGGGCGCGACTCCCCTTCCTCGCGACGATAGTTCGGGTAATAGCTGTTGGGGCGAGGCCTGTAGAGGCGTTGCGGACTGTTGTAGGCATTGTCGTCGCGACGATAGTCCGGACTGTAATTGTTCATGCGCGGCCGGTACGGGCGTGGCTGGCCGTTGTCCATATCGTCTCCGTTGTTCGGGTTGAAACGGGGATTGTGTGGGCGGTTATTGTAATACCGACGGTATCCCGACTGTCCCTCCGCATGATATGTGTGATACGGTCGATTGTTACCTTCTCTGTTGTAATTCGGATGATAACTGTTTGCGATTCGTGTTCGATAAGGACGTTGTTCGTCCTGCGGCTGATATCCTCCTTCCCGGTCTACTTGCCGGTTCTCTTCGTCGACATACTGATTCTCTTCATTGACAGCCTCGTTCGGTCTGTTTTCATTTTCTGTACTCATAGCTTTTTTATTAATAATGAATAATGCCCTCTCGGGCTTTGTTTTTATAAATTAAATTCCCGTATAGGTATGTGGCGTGATGGCACGCAATTCGTTCTTTACCTTTTCGCTTACGTTTAATGAGTGGATAAAATTTCGAATCGATTTTTCCGTAATGTCTTCGTTTGTTCGGGTAAGTGCCTTCAACGCTTCGTAAGGATGCGGATAGGCTTCCCGACGCAAGACGGTCTGAATGGCTTCGGCTACTACGCTCCAAGAATGATCTAGATCTTCGCGGATTTTCTCTTCGTTCAGCAATACTTTATGCAATCCTTTCAGTGTGCTTCGGATGGCAATCACGGTATGCCCTATGGGTACGCCGATGTTGCGTAAGACCGTGGAATCGGTCAAGTCGCGCTGCAAACGCGAAAGGGGTAATTTCAGCGAGAGATGGTTTAATATGGCGTTGGCCATGCCTAAATTGCCTTCCGCATTTTCGTAATCGATCGGATTCACTTTATGAGGCATCGCACTCGATCCGACCTCGCCCGCCTTGATCTGCTGTTTGAAATAGTCCATCGATATATACATCCAGAAGTCGCGATTCAGGTCGATCATCACCGTGTTGATCCGTTTCATCGCGTCGAAGATCGCCCCGAGGCTGTCGTAATTCGAAATCTGGGTGGTGTATGCCTCTCGTTCCAGCCCTAATCGCTCGGAGACGAAGCTGTTGCCGAACGCTTTCCAGTCGATCTCAGGATAGGCCGCATGATGGGCGTTGAAGTTTCCTGTAGCTCCTCCGAATTTGGCCGTGAGCGGACAGGCTTTCAGCGCAGCCAATTGTCGACTCAAGCGGTATGCGAAGACTTTTATCTCCTTGCCCAGACGGGTTGGAGAAGCCGGCTGCCCATGTGTTCTGGCCAACATCGGAACGGCTTTCCAACGCTCCGCATACTCGTCCAGCAAGGCAATCAATTCTTCCAGCAGAGGATAGTAGACCTCCTGCAACGACTCCTTCAACGATAAGGGCACAGCAGTATTGTTAATGTCTTGAGACGTCAAACCGAAATGGACGAATTCCTTATACCGTTCCCACCCGTCGCGCTTATCAAATTGTTCCTTGATAAAATATTCGATCGCTTTCACGTCGTGGTTCGTCGTGCGCTCGATCTCTTTGACACGCCGAGCATCTGTCTCCGAGAAATGTTCGTAAATGGCGCGTAAAGAAGCGAACTGGGAACGATCGAAATCTTTCAACTGTGGGAGGGGCCATTCGCATAAAGCGATAAAGTATGCGATCTCTACGCGCACTCTATATTTAATTAGGGCGAATTCTGAGAAGTAAGCAGCCAACGCTTCCGTTTTCTCTCTGTACCGGCCGTCAATCGGCGAAATTGCCGTGAGTAAATCGAACTCCATAATCCATGTTGATCTATCGGACTGCAAATTTAATTATTTTTCCCGATAATCTTACAGAAATACGATAAAGTTATTTAAAAGATGCGAATGTCGTTCAAATGAATGTTTGAAAAGGCTTGCTCTGTGCCTGAAAAATATGTCGTCATATTCTGTCGGAACTGATGTGAGGATTCGAAACCGAAGTATAAAACTTTGAGTTGTTTGATTAGTTTAAAAACGGTTTAAGATACTGTGGATTATCTCAACGGCTTACAGCTCCGTACAGTACGAACCGGAAATATTATTGCATGTTTGTATGCTATTTTATTACTTGGGGACTCACTAACGAAAGGAAATTTTAATATCTGAATCACTCGCTCCATAATCAACTGGTGTATACTTTTTACCTTTATATGGAGTTGGCATAAAACGTTCGGTACCTAATTACGCGAGTTCGGTATAAGAAATCCCCTTGAAAAAATAAATCGGTAGTTTGATAAGACTGCCGATCTTTTGGTAATATCTCTGATAATCAGTCTTTAGAGGCACAAAAACAATAAATACCATATCATGATTACCGAAAGCAAAGTTACTGAAATTTTTGATGAACTTGTTGTCCGCGATTGGAGCATATTGTTTCGTTGCTGTAAAGCCGGAAGTTAATTTTAACTTTGATATTGCGCCAACGGATGGACAAACTTGTCCTCTGGAAGTAAAATTATAGCTCGACTAGTTTAGGCGACCATAACTCGATCGCCCAAACCTTTGTGTCTTGATGAGTGAGGAAAATTATTATAAATCCTTATCCCGAACTCGCGTTATTAAGACTAAATGTGTCTACCTATAGCAGGAGAAGTCATGCTGCTCATTTACTTTGATGGGCATCGTTTTAATAATTAGGGCGGGCATTAGAAGTTGTCAAATGACGACACGTCCCGCCTTTTCCGCTATTTTAGCCATTAGCGTACTCAATTCTTTATAACGCAACATGATTTCTTTTGTACGGCTTCCGTCTTTCATTGGGCCTGGATTACTTAACAGGAGGGCTGTGTGTTTCATTTCTTCTTCGATGATGGAGAGCTTGAAGTTTATTAGATTTTGAGGGATGATGTGGACTAAGCGGTCTTTTTCAGTATTCATCTCGTAACGGCGGCTCAATTCGTAACGTTCGCTGATCAGTTCGGCGGCAATTCGGCTGATGCGTTGATCCGGATGTGTGAGGAAATAACGTTCGCACGTGAAATCTTCGTCGTGGAGGTGGGCTAATCCTTCCGCTACTATTTTCCTGTGCAGCGGATGGTGGAATTGCAAATCGTCTTGCTTTAAGTCATTCGCAATGTATTCTATAACGGAAAGGTCTCGGCTCTGCCCGTCGTCCGATCTGATTTTATAAAGAGGCAGTTCCCCGTAACGGACGATCGATTTGATCAGTTCCACTTCTTGGGTATAAAATAAGAGTTTCTCGCGTTCTATTTCGGGGATGTACGTCTGATAGTCGCCTGCATCTTTCGCCGCTTTCGAGAGAGGTGTCGGCGGACATTCTTCTGTCGGGACGTTGATTGGCGGCGCATCGTCGACGGGCAAGGCGGAGGTTTTTTCTTCTAAAGAGCTGTTAAAAAATGCTTGTCGGCGTTTTTTGACGTATTTTTCGCATTCTTCTAAGATAATTTTCTCACTGATGTGGAGTAAGGTTGCACACTCTTGCGTATAGGTGAATCTGACGATCTTATTCGGGATTTGTCCAATGCTCTGTGCGATATTCGCAACTAATTGTGCTCGCTTGATAGGGTCGTTCTCGGCCTCATCCAATAGGAGACGCGTTTTAAAGCGAATGAAATCTTCTTCCCGCTCGGCGATGAATTGTCGAAATTCGGCGGCGTTGTGCGAGCGAGAAAAGCTGTCGGGGTCTTCTCCGTTCGGCAGCAGTAGCACTTTGATGTTCATTCCCTCTGAGAGCAACATGTCGATGCCGCGCAGGCTGGCGTGGATACCGGCGGAATCGCCGTCGTACAGTAGGGTAATGTTGTTGGTGAATCGATGGAGCAGTTTGATCTGTTCCTGCGTGAGTGCAGTACCCGAATTGGCTACGACGTTTTCGATGCCGCTCTGGTGCATGGAGATGACGTCCATCTGGCCTTCCACCAAAAAACATTTGTCTTGCTTGATGATAGCTTGCTTGGCGAAATAGATTCCGTAAAGCTCTTTGCGTTTTTGGTAGATCTCGCTCTCCGGCGAATTTACATACTTGGCCGTTTTGGCATTCGATTGGAGTACGCGTCCGCTAAAAGCGACGACTTTTCCGGTAACGGTATGCCAGGGATAGATGACTCTTCCCCAGAAACGGTCTCGAAGTGTGCCGTTTTCCTTTTCGAGGCAGAGTCCAGTTTTTACGAGGTATTCTCTTTTATATCCTTTTTGAGAAGCTTCTTTGGCCAGGGCATCGCTGCTGTCCGTACTGTAACCTAATTGGAATTTCCGGATGATGTCGTCGCGGATTCCTCTTTGATGGAAATAAGCCATGCCGATGCTTCTCCCGGCAGCATGATTGTATAGGATCTGCTGGAAATATTCTTTGGCAAACTCATTGACTACGAACAGACTTTCTCGGGTGTTTTGTTGGGCTACCTCTTCGGCAGTAAGTTCTTTTTCTTCTATTTCTATATGGTATTTCTTGGCTAACCAACGGATCGCTTCGGGAAAGGTCATTTGCTCGTGTTCCATGATAAAGTGGACAGTATTTCCGCCCTTACCGCATGCAAAGCATTTGCATAGATTTTTAGCCGGAGAGACGTAGAAAGAGGGCGTTTTATCGTCGTGAAAAGGGCATAGCCCTACATAGTTCACTCCTCTCTTCTTCAGGGTGACGAATTCGGAAACCACTTCCACGATGTTAGCGGCATCCATTACTTTATCTACGGTGGAACGATCGATCATAGTGGAAGCGAAGATAAAAAAAAATCGGCTTCTATCCAAATAGAAGCCGATAAATTATGTTTATCCTTCCCGTTAGAGATTCGGATTAGTCTTGTTCCATTCGGATACGGCAGGAAGGGCACCCATTGCGATAACCTGATCGCGTAGACCTGCTAAGTGGGCGTAGCTGGCATCCAGCGTAGCGATCTCGTCGGGCGTACCCATGACCGGTTTGGTGTACACGCCGTCGGCAGTGATACGCGTCGGCATAGCCATCATGACATGGTTGTAACGGCTTGTGTTTGCATACGTGCCTGCGGGATAATAGAATTCTTCGCCGCCCATAGCTGCCTCAATCATTTTTACGGCAAGGTAAGACGGACTTTGGAAAGAAGAACGTCGACGGAGCTCAATAATTTTGGCACCACCTTGAGTGACTGCTTTCTGCATCTGCGCCCATTCGTCGGTGCTAAGGCCTTTTCCGTTGACTTTGGTTTTACCGGCAATGATATCGAGCAATTTAACGCCATCGATGGTTGTCGGAGAGGCAAATACTGCCATCTTTTCGC
Organism: Phocaeicola abscessus CCUG 55929; assembly: GCF_000312445.1. Classification (GTDB taxonomy): domain Bacteria; phylum Bacteroidota; class Bacteroidia; order Bacteroidales; family Bacteroidaceae; genus Phocaeicola; species Phocaeicola abscessus. The sequence continues at coordinate 724,499 of NZ_HE997182.1, forward strand.
CATGGCCGCCATATGTATAAGCGTTCTTCACCACAGACTGGCTCACACCGAAATGTTTGGCGAGCGCACCTTTCAAACGGGTGGAATCGAGTGCGGCGAGCGTAGCGACCTGATTGGGTTTTAAACCGGAGTGAACCAGCGTTACCAAGCCTGTGATATCAGCCGGATTGAAAATAATAACGCAGAATTTGGCATCCGGACAATATTTCTTGATGTTCTCACCGAGTTCCTGAGCTGCTTTCGAATTGCCAGCCAATAAATCTTCGCGCGTCATACCTTCTTTGCGGGGAGCGCCGCCGGACGAGATGATGTATCTGGCATTCGTGAAAGCTTCTTTCGGATCGGTAGTCGAGACGATAGTCGCCTCATCGAAACCGCTCTGACGCATTTCTTCGGCAACACCTTCCGCAGAGAAGACGTCATACAGGCAGATGTTATTCGTCAGACCCAACATGAGGGCTGTCTGAACCATGTTTGAACCGATCATGCCGGCCGCACCGACGATAGTCAGTTTTTCGTTTGTTAAAAATTCCATGACACTATAAATTAAAAGTTTAAATATGTTCGATGGCACAAAGATATAAAACCTCTCACGAAAAAAATAGTATTCCTTGCATATTCAGTTGAAAAATATATTTTAATCGGGGAGAACGAACGTTTTAGCATATAAGGATGACACCCGAAGGGTCCGCGCCAAAACTTCCATTTTAACGACCTTTCCCTTATGGTTAATTTTATGCATCTTCGCGCTGGATGTATGCAAGGACATCACCTTTGTTGACGCGATCGCCTTGATTAACACATACTTCTATGATGCGACCGTTAAAGTTGGCTGCCTGCTTCAGGTTGCCGCCCCACGGCGTTAGGATGTAACAGAAATTGTCGTCGGTTCGGTACAGTTTCCCTACGGCCGGAGCCATAGACGGATTCTCCACATCGATTTCCCAGACCACTTGCCCTTTCTCGTCGGCGGTGATTGGTTCGGCTTTAGCGCGTTTCATTTTTTTGATATCTTCTTCCGAAAATCCACTCTTCGCCATCTTTGCATCTTTCGCCTTCTGCAAATCGACTTCGAAACGTTCTTTCGCTACACCGCTCTTGAAGTCGCGATACTGCATGTCGTGCATGGAGAATTCGAAGAGTTCTTCATCGTCGGGTCCTGTTTCCCACCCGTTTTTGTCCATCTCTGCGCGATATTTATCCAAATCGTCGGGATAAAGGTTCTGTACGTCTCCGTCGAAGAATTCGCGTCCTTGTACTTTGGCTAATTCTTTTATTTCGGGAGCGATTTCGCCGGGTAATTGGCCGCTCTTTCCCAGAATCATGCCCCAGATACTGTTGTCACTCAACAGGCTGAAACGAGGCTTGTCCTGTACGTCGGCCATGATATTCATCAGAGCGATATTCTTCACGTATTGACTGAAAGGAGTAACCAACGGAGGATAGCCCACCTTGGGCCAAACGAACTGGACTTCTTCGAAGAGGCGAATGACTAAATCGTCCAGGCTGACTTCGGGTTTCCCTTGTGACTTCAGCATCATGTTAATGCCAGAATGAACCCCCTTGAGGTCGGCCATCATGGAACCCATCATGCCACCGGGGAGGCCGCAGGTTAACAATAGCGACGACATCAGTTTATTGTTCGGATCCATGAAATACCCTAGGAAGTCGTCGATAAATTCTTGCGTCAACGCACGCGCTTGCATGTAGGCGTTCATATTGATTTCGGGAACTTGAAAGCCTGCATCTTTCAGCATCGCTTGCACGGAAATGACATCGGGATGAACCTTCCCCCACGAAAGAGGTTCGATGGCCGTATCGATCACGTCGGCGCCGTTCTCGCAGACCTCGAGGATAGAGGCCATGGAAAGACCTGGACCGCTGTGGCCGTGATACTGGATAACGATATCGGGATGTTTCGCCTTGATATTCTTAACCAACTGTCCCAGCGACCACGGGCGACCGATGCCAGCCATATCCTTTAGACATATCTCTTCAGCACCGGCCTCGATCAGCCGATCGGCTAACTTCGTGTAATACTCTACCGTATGAACCGGCGAGTAGGTGATGCAAAGCGTAGCCTGAGGAGTCATGCCTCCCTCTTTTGCGTATTTGATGGAAGGAATGATATTCTTCGGATCGTTCAGACCGCAAAAAATACGTGTAATATCCACGCCTTGGACATGTTTTACTTTGTACATCAGCTTGCGCAAGTCGGCCGGACAGGGGAACATGCGTAAGGCGTTCAAACCGCGATCCAACATATGCGTCTTGACGCCGACCTCATTGAACGGTTTTGTGAATGCGCGTACTGCTATGTTGGGGTTTTCACCGTACATGAGGTTCACCTGTTCGAATGCTCCGCCGTTTGTCTCCACGCGAGCAAAACAGCCCATATCGATAATGACTGGGGCGATACGAACCAACTGATCTACTCGAGGCTGATATTTGCCTGAAGATTGGAACATGTCACGATAAACGAGACTGAATTTGATTTCTTTCTTCATATCCTTGTGGTTATAGATGTTTAAGTATGATTTTTGCTGCTACTCTTTGCAAAGATAGTTTTTTATTTCTTCATTATACACACTATATGTTGTATTTTTTTTATTGCTACTAAGATGTCGTTGAATTTCTTGACGGAGAGTCTCGGCGGGAGGATCGCCTTGCTATGACCGAGGAGGTTCAGGTTGTTTTTCTCAGTTTTTTATTAAATCGTAAGCTTATCGTTATAATATCGCATCGGTTTTTGTTAGTCGACGAACTTATCAGGTCGGCTTGCCGCATATTGCGAAGGGTTTTCCCACATTTTAGCGGTCGAAATGATGGTGTATGCATTCATTTATACGAGAGACGGGGATTTTATGGTTCGATAAACAATATTTCACTGTTTTTGATAGCGGGAATCGCATGAAAATCCTATCTTTGTACCTAAAATGTAATCATATAGATATGTCGGAAACGAAGAGAATTAAAACCGCATTGATTTCGGTTTATCACAAAGAAGGTTTGGACGATATTCTTGCCAAGCTGCATGAGGAAGGTGTAACATTTCTTTCAACCGGTGGGACTCAACATTTTATCGAATCGAAAGGTTATCCTTGCCAGGCTGTGGAAACATTGACTTCTTATCCGTCCATTTTGGGGGGGCGAGTGAAGACTTTGCATCCTAAGATTTTCGGCGGTATTTTAGGTCGCCGAAGTATGGAAGAAGACCGTCGGCAGATGGAACGGTATGCCATTGCGGACATCGATTTGGTGATCGTCGATTTGTATCCGTTCGAGGCAACGGTTGCTTCGGGAGCGGACGAAGCTTCTGTGATCGAAAAGATAGATATCGGCGGTATCTCATTGATTCGTGCTGCCGCAAAGAATTATAACGACGTGGTCATCGTGGCGAGTAAGGTTCAGTATAAACCTTTGTGGGGGATATTGTTCGAGCATGGGGCTGTAACCTCGTTAGAGGAGCGTCGTTGGTTTGCGAAAGAAGCTTTTGCGGTTTCTTCCAGATACGATACGGCTATTTTCCATTATTTTGATCAAGGGGCAGACTCGGCTTTCCGCTATGCGGTTGATGAGCAGAAACAATTGCGTTACGGCGAGAATCCGCATCAGAAAGGTTATTTCTTCGGTGACATGGAAGCGATGTTCGATCAGATTCACGGAAAGGAAATCTCTTACAATAACTTGCAGGATATAAATGCTGCCATCGAATTGATCGATGAGTTTGATGAGATTACCTTCGCTATTCTCAAACACATGAATGCTTGTGGACTGGCTTCGCGTCCTACGATGCTCGAAGCTTGGAAAGATGCCTTAGCGGGGGATCCGGTTTCGGCATTCGGCGGTGTTCTCGTTACCAATGCCGTTGTGGATAAAGATGTGGCGGAAGAAATCAATAAATTGTTCTTCGAAGTCATTATCGCTCCGGACTATGATGTCGACGCCTTGCAGATCCTTGTCCAGAAAAAGAACAGAATTATCTTGGTCAGGAAAGAAGTAAAGCTGCCCAGGAAGCAGTTTCGTTCTCTCTTGAACGGTGTCCTTGTCCAGGATAAGGATTTGGATATGGAAACCGAGGCCGATTTGAAAATGGTGACGGACAAAGCGCCTACAAAGAGAGAGATCGAAGACCTGTTGTTTGCCAATAAGATCGTAAAGAACAGCAAGAGTAATGCTATCGTGCTGGCAAAGAGAAAACAACTATTGGCCAGCGGAGTTGGGCAAACTTCACGTGTAGACGCATTGAAACAGGCTGTGGAGAAAGCGAAGTCGTTCGGAGCCGACTTGCATGGAGCTGTTATGGCCAGCGATGCTTTTTTCCCTTTCCCTGATTGTGTCGAAATAGCAGATAGAGAAGGTGTTACCGCTGTGATTCAGCCGGGAGGATCGGTCCGCGATCAACTGACATTGGATTATTGTAACCAACACGACGTTGCCATGGTATTAACCGGTATTCGTCATTTCAAACATTAGTTTTATGGGATTATTTTCTTTTACACAAGAAATAGCGATTGATTTGGGTACTGCCAATACGATTATTACCAGTAATGGCAAAATCGTGGTGGACGAACCCTCCGTAGTGGCGCTCGACAGGAGAACCGACAAGATGATTGCGGTGGGGGATCGGGCAAAAATGATGTACGAGAAGGAAAACCCTACCATTCGTACGGTTCGCCCCTTGAGAGATGGAGTGATTGCCGATTTTAATGCCTGCGAACAGATGATTCGCGGATTGATCAAGAAAGTCAATATGGGTAGCCGCCTCTTTTCTCCTTCATTGAGGATGGTTATTGGGGTTCCCTCCGGGAGCACCGAAGTAGAGTTGCGCGCTGTCCGGGATAGTGCAGAACATGCCGGCGGACGAGATGTCTATTTGATATTCGAACCGATGGCAGCCGCCATCGGCATCGGCATCGATGTGGAAGCTCCAGAAGGGAATATGATCGTAGATATAGGCGGTGGTACGACGGAGATTGCGGTCATTTCGCTGGGAGGCATCGTCTCCAATACTTCAATCCGTATCGCTGGCGACGACCTGACAACCGATATTCAGGAATATATGAGCCGGCAGCATAGCGTAAAAGTCAGCGAACGAATGGCTGAACGGATTAAGATTCATGTAGGCGCGGCCTTGACCGATCTGGGAGAGGATGCTCCGGAAGATTATATCGTTCGCGGTCCGAATCGTATTACTGCCTTGCCTATGGAGGTATCTGTCAACTATCAGGAAATCGCTCATTGCTTGGAGAAGAGCATTTCTAAAATAGAGACGGCGATTCTGAGTGCTTTAGAACAAACGCCTCCGGAACTTTATGCAGATATTGTACAGAACGGTATTTATTTAGCCGGAGGCGGCGCCTTGCTTCGCGGTTTGGACAAACGTTTGACGGATAAAATCAATATTCCGTTCCATGTAGCGGAGTATCCGTTGTTGAGTGTGGCGAAAGGAACGGGTATCGCCCTGAAGAATGTGAACAGATTTTCGTTCCTGATGAGATAACGGCATCACAATGCGCCATTTGCTCGACTTTCTGATAAAGTATAAACACTGGTTTCTCTTTATCGTTATGGAGATTATCAGCTTTATGCTGTTATTTCGTTTTAACGGCTATCAAGGAAGCGTGTTTTTCTCTTCTGCAAACCGACTTTCAGGAGCTGTATACGAAGTTGCCCACAAGGTTACTGGATATTTCAATCTGAAGCGTATCAATACCGACCTCGTGCAACAGAATGTGGAATTGGAAATCCAAATGGAACAGTTGAGAGAAGCTTATAAGAGATTGATCGCAGACACTACCGTTATAACGCAAATAGAACGAGATGCTTTGATTGATTATGAGTTTATTAAGGCAAATGTGATTAATAACAACATTGTATATACGAACAATTACCTCACCATCGATCGAGGAGAAGCCGACGGCGTTTATCGTGAGATGGGGGTGGTCGGCGGAAACGGAGTGGTTGGGATTGTATATAAGACATCTGCTCATTATGCCGTGATCATTCCGATACTGAATGCGAAGAGCAGTATCAGCTGCAAGATCAAACGAAGCGATTATTTCGGCTTTCTCAAATGGACTGGCGGCTCGCCCGTATATGCCTTTATCAAGGATATGCCCCGCCATTCTATCTTTGAATTGGGAGATACCATCGTTACCAGCGGACACAGTGCTATTTTCCCTCCAGGCATTCCTGTGGGCACGGTAGACGATATCGGGGATAGTCACGATGGACTTTCTTATTTGTTACGGGTTAAACTATTTATTGATTTTTCCTGTTTAAGTGAGGTCCGCGTTCTTTCGAAGAAAAATGGCCTGGAACAAAAGGAGTTGGAAGAATCTGTCAAAGAAGCAGATCATTGATAAGTTACGTTAGGAGAATGCGGAGTTTATTGCAAAATTTAGCTTGGTTTGTAGGATTAGTGCTTTTACAAGTATTGGTTTTGAGCCATGTCCATATTGGTGGCTATGCCACACCTTTCTTTTTTATTTATTTTATCCTTCGATACAATTCTTCCGTAGGGAGGAATGTCTTATTGTTTTGGGCTTTCTCTTTAGGCTTGGTTATCGATATATTTTCCAATACTCCGGGGGTGAATACGGCTGCTATTACTTTGGTCGCTTTTGTAAGAGAACCGATCATCCGACTTGTCACATGGAAAGAAATGGAAGAAGACTTTGCCCCGGGCGTGGTCGCGATGGGATTTTCTTCTTATTTCAGTTATGTGTTCCTATGTACGTTTATCTTCTGTTGCGTCGTCGAACTGATTGAAGCATTTTCCTTTTTTCATTGGCAAGAAATGGTATGGAGGATTTTAGCCGATATGGCCATTACTTTGATTTGCATATTTTGCGCTGAATCCATAAGGAGGAAAAAATAGTGAAGAAAGACTTTGATCTCGAGAAGCGGAAATATATTTTAGGTGGGGCGATGATCATGATAGTCTTGCTTTACCTGATTCGGCTCTTCGACCTCCAGATTATGAGTAGCGATTATAAGAAGAATGCGGATAGCAATGCTTTTCTTCATGAGACGCTGTACCCTAGCCGCGGGGTTATTTACGATCGCAATGATCGTCTTTTGGTATACAATCAACCTGCGTATGATGTTACCGTGATCATGAAAGAGGTCACTCATTTGGATACGGTTGATTTCTGTCAAACACTGAAGATTACACCCGACTATTTCAAACGTCGTCTTCTGGATATAAAAGATCGGCACCTGAATCCGGGATATACTCCTTATACGCATCAGGTGTTGATGACCCAACTCTCCGCCGAAGAGTGCGCCGTTTTCCAAGAGAAACTTTTTGAATTCCCCGGATTTTATATTCAGCGGAGAACAATCCGGCAGTATAATTATAATGCAGCGGCACACGTCTTGGGCGATATCGGAGAAGTTTCGAAAACAGATATGGAAGCTGATGACTATTACGTGCAAGGCGATCTTATCGGTAAGATTGGAGTGGAACGTTCGTACGAAGAACAGTTACGGGGAGAAAAGGGGGTGGAGATATTGCTCAGAGATGCTCGTGGCCGTATTCAGGGGCGTTATATGAATGGCGCTTATGACGTCACTCCGCAACCGGGAAAGAATCTTCGACTTAGTTTAGATATTGATTTGCAAATGTTGGGAGAACGGCTTTTAGAAGGAAAAATCGGGAGTATTGTCGCCCTTGAGCCGAAGACGGGTGAGATTTTATGCATGGTTTCTTCTCCGTCGTATGATCCGCGTTTGATGGTAGGGCGTCCGCGTGGAAGGAATCACCTGATGCTTTCGAAAGATCCGTGGAAACCCTTGTTGAACCGCTCTATTATGGGGACTTATCCGCCGGGATCCACCTTTAAGCCTTCGCAGGCCCTTGTGTTCCTTCAGGAAGGAATTATCGCCCCCGAGACGTCTTATCCCTGCTATCACGGATTCGTATATGCCGGATTACGTGTGGGGTGTCACAGCCATTTTTCGCCGTTGCCTTTGATACCGGCAATAGCTACCTCTTGTAATGGTTACTTTTGTTGGGGACTTTACCACATGATGGGAGCACGAAAGAAGTACGGTTCGGTCCAGAATGCAATGACTACGTGGCGAGATTATATGGTTTCTATGGGATACGGATATCCGTTGGGTGTCGATTTGCCGGGGGAGAAACGCGGTATGATTCCGAATGCTCAATATTACGATAAGAACTATAAATCCGCCTGGAACGGGTTGACCGTTATCTCTATCTCTATCGGTCAGGGAGAGGTTTCCGCTACGCCGTTGCAGATAGCTAATCTGAGCGCTACTATCGCCAATAGGGGATATTTTATTACTCCACATATAGTGCGAAAGATTGAAGGTGAGTCTATAGATCCTCTTTATACTACCCGCCGCTATACGAAGGTGGAAAAGCAATACTATGAGGTTGTTGCTGAGGGAATGCGCCAGGCTGTATTGGGAGGAACGTGCCGGGGGGCGAATCTACCGGGTATTGAAGTTTGCGGAAAAACGGGTACGGCGCAGAATAGAGGAAAGGATCATTCGGCTTTCATGGGATTTGCCCCGATGAACGATCCCCAGATTGCAGTAGCCGTGTATGTGGAGAATGGCGGATTCGGAGCCCAGTACGGCGTACCTATCGGCGCTTTGATTATGGAACAGTATCTGAATGGGAAATTGTCGCTTGCCAGCGAAGAGATGGCAGATGAGTTTCAACATAAACGAATAGATTATGGCATACACGAAAGGTAGCATGCTTAAGTCGGTCGACTGGTTTACCGTCGCTATCTATATCGCGTTGGTCGTCTTCGGTTGGTTCAGCGTCTGTGGAGCCAGTTATAATTATGGAGACATGGATCTCTTTAGTTTTGATACTCGTTCGGGAAAACAATTGATATGGATCGGTTGCTCATTGGGGCTTGGCTTCATTTTACTTATGTTAGATGACAAGCTGTACGATATTTTTGCTTATCTCCTGTACGGCTTTATGATCATCCTTTTGTTCATAACGCCTTTCGTCGCAGATAATACCAAGGGTTCTTATTCGTGGATAAAGATGGGATCGATCAGTATACAACCTGCCGAATTCGCAAAGTTTACGACGGCTTTGGCTTTAGCCAAATTTATGGGAAGGTATGCCTATTCGATGCAGAGACTGCGTGATTTAGGTATCACCTTAACGCTCATTTTCGTACCGATGATTCTCATTATCCTGGAACGAGAGACTGGTTCTGCCTTAGTCTATTTGGCTTTTTTCCTGATGCTTTATCGCGAAGGTATGCCGGGAGTATTCCTCTTTGCCGGACTTTGTGCTGTGTTCTTCTTCGTCGTCGGAATTCGCTTCGGCGACGAACTCATGTTCGATGGGGTAACTTCTATCGGACATTTTTCGGTGCTTGCTCTCATCACGTGCCTGTCACCGATATTGATTTATGTCTATGGCATGAATAGACAGCGGATGGCTTGTTCTATTTTTCTCATCGGTTTCAGCAGCACTGTTCTTGCCTTACTCTTTTCGCTGTATGTCATCCCCTTTAATATCGTTTATTTCCAGCTCTTTCTTTGCTTCTGTCTGATAATGTACTTGGTGTACATGGCGCTTCGCGATCGGTTATGGACATTTCTGTATATTGCCTTTTTCGCTGTCGGTTCGATCATATTTTTATATTCCGCCGACTATGTCTTCGATAATCTGTTGGAAGCGCATCAACAAGTGCGCATAAAAGTTGTTTTAGGTATGGAGGATGATCCTGCCGGCGCCGGATATAATGTGAATCAAAGCAAGATTGCCATCGGGTCGGGAGGTTTGACCGGAAAAGGATTTTTGAATGGCACGCAGACGAAGCTGAAGTACGTCCCTGAGCAGGATACCGATTTTATTTTCTGTACGGTAGGCGAGGAGGAGGGATTTGTCGGATCGGCTGTAGTATTGTTGCTCTTTTTGGTTTTGATATTACGACTGATTCATTTGGCGGAACGCCAGCATGCTGCCTTTGGGCGCGTATACGGTTATTCGGTAGTGAGTATCTTTTTCTTTCACCTATTTATCAATATCGGCATGGTATTGGGGTTGACACCCGTCATAGGCATACCCTTGCCATTCTTTAGCTACGGAGGTTCTTCCCTGTGGGGATTTACCTTGCTGCTCTTTATCTTTCTCCGTATCGATGCAAATCGTAGCAACCGTTAGCGATAGAGAATGCGCAGGCCGATGTCACTAAGCCCCGTCAGTCTCTCATCCTGCATGCAGGATGCTATGCTGAATGTCCGCTTCGTTTCGCCTTCGCCGATTTTTATCTCTTTCAGATAAGGAACCGTAAATTGGTATAAACCGCCGGTGCCGGATCCTTTCCATTTCCCCGTTTTATCAGCCACATAGAGATGGACCTTTTCGCTTTCATAATGGTTGCTGTCGCCTAAGTACCTACCGACATATATCCATAGATCGCGATATCGGTAGTCGTTCTTATTACGTATGCCTATCTCGACCGCATAATTCCCCGCCGGTAGCGTAGGAGGTAGCGTAAAAGTAAGCGTATCGTTTCTCGCCCATCCGGTCGAGGGAATGGGTTGGTACAAATGATAGGCTACTTCTTTTTGGCAGGCGAGGAAAGCAAATAGACCGGCTGCTACAAGGAAACTCTTAAGCATTCGGATTTTCATTATTTTCTTTATTTTATCGGTTGGTCGTTGTTTATCTGTTTATGCTGCGGAATGTTTCTCCTGTTCTCATTCTTGGGGCCCTTGTTTCCGTTGTCTCGACGGTTGTTATCCTTCGACGGTCTGTTCGGGTTACCGAATCCCTGTTTATTCGAATGTCTTATCTTATTGGGGTTGTCTTTCTGTTCAGAATCGGCATTTGATAGTTGATTTTGCGCTGTCTGATTATTGGATTGCGGTAGATTGTTTTCTCCTTGTCGCGACCAGTTCCCGTTTTTATATCTTTTCTTTCTGTTGTTGCTTTTACGTTTGTCGAAGCGGGTCAGACTTTCCTGTTCGACCAAGTCGACAGTTTTATCGAGATTATTCTTTTGCTCGGTTTCTGTCAAGTTGTCCGGCTTTTCTCCGTACCGGTTCATGCTGATGATTTGGAAAGCGCGTGTGGCAGAGATGGTGACTGTATTTGCCAACATGTTCTTGTCCGACGAATAGGTAATAAGCCCTTTGAGGATGTCGGCTTTTGCAAAATAGAATGTCCCCGTGCTTGTTTCCAATTCGATCTCTTTGCTCGGTAATTTATGCTGGGCTTCCACATACGAATCTATTTCATAATTGAGACAACACTTCAGTTTCGCACATTGTCCGGCTAGCTTCTGAGGGTTCAGCGAAATATCCTGAATACGGGCGGCGCCGGTCGAGACTGAAACGAAATTAGTCATCCATGTCGCACAACACAACTCTCTGCCGCAGGGGCCGATACCACCTATTCGGCCAGCCTCTTGGCGGGCTCCGATCTGTTTCATTTCGATGCGCACGTGGAATGTTTCGGCCAACACCTTGATCAGCCGGCGGAAGTCGACCCGTTCGTCGGCTATGTAATAGAAGATTGCCTTATTCCCGTCTCCCTGATACTCTACATCCCCGATTTTCATCTGTAGATTGAGTTCTTTGGCGATTTGGCGGGATCGGATCATGGTAGCATGTTCTTTCTCTTTTGCTTCTTTATACTTATCCATGTCTACCGGTTTTACTTTCCGGTAGATTCGTTTGATTTCCATATCCGATTTCAGATTGGCCTTTTTCATCTGCAAGAGGACCAACTTCCCTGTCAGTGTGACCACCCCGATGTCGTGTCCGGGATTGGCCTCTACGGCCACGATGTCACCTTTTTCCAATCTCAGTCGATTGCTGTTCCTGAAGTAACTTTTACGGGTATTCTTGAACTGCACTTCCACCATTTCCTGTTCGTCGGCATTGCCGGGAATATCGGCCAGCCAGTCGTAGGTGTTTAGCTGTCGGTCTTGCTTGCCGCAACCTTTGCAGCAAAGGCCGCCGCCACACCTCAGTTTAAAATGATTATCTGTCATTTGATCTTTCTTATTTTATTTTTTACTAACAACATGATCATCTTCAATGCAAAATCAAAGAAGATCATTTTGGAATTTACATTCCTTTCGACATGTTGTGCCGCTTCGTTTAATTCGTTCATGATACCGATCACATTCCGTTCATTGATAAATGGGGCAAAGTTTTGCGAGAATTCTTTTTCCTCCGGATTCAGGTATACCATATCCGGTTGATGGAAATTATAGATAAAGTTTTCTCTTACCATCCGCTGACAATATCCCAAGAAGTTCTTTTGCCATTCCCGGCCTTTGTTAGCCGCGTCTTCGCTCCAGGCTTTCAGATCTTTTACATTTCTCATGTAAGCCAGTCGCATCAGTTGGACGAATAAATTAAAATACTCTTCTTTGTCGTTGTCTATGCGAATGGTTTCCAATGCTTTCTGATAGCTGCCTTCTGCGCTGTGAGCAATCGTTCTCGCATCTGTTTCGATCAATCCTGTCTGCAATAACTTATCTACGATTTCCTGTTCTTCCAGTCGATGGATATTAAATCGTTGGGTACGGCTTAAGATCGTCGGCAATAGGAGGGCAGGTTCTTCCGAGACCATCAGGAACACTGTCTGTACAGGCGGTTCTTCTAAAATCTTCAGCAGCTTGTTGCTACATTCCGTATTCATTTTCTCCGGCATCCAGATGATAACGATTTTATATCCGCCTAACATGGATTTTATGCTCAGTTTACGGATGATTTCATCGCTTTCTTTTACGTAGATCGCCGGTTGCTGATTTTCTGCGTTCATGGCAGCCAACCAATGATTCGGACTGAAGTAGGGATCTTTTCGTATCAATTCTCTCCACTCGTTGATCCAATCGTCCGAAACGGTTTCGCCTTTCTTCCGAATCACCGGGAAGATGAAGTGCACGTCCGGATGAATCAATTTGTTGAACAACCGGCAACTTTGACATTCCCCGCAAGCCTCTTCCTCCGTCGGATGTTCGCAACAGATATATCGGGCATAGGCCATTGCCAAGGGCAGCTTCCCGGAGCCTTGCGGACCGCACAGAAGGAGTGCGTGAGGGATTCTTCCTTCCCTTATTTCCGCAAGGAGTTTTCTCTTTGCAGCTTGTTGCCCTATGACATCGCGGAAATACATCAGTAAATGGCTTGGGCTATTTGTTTGATACTTTCGGCCGCTCCCATCGAATAGAAATGAATGCTTGGCACGCGATGCGCGATCAGTTCTTTGCATTGATAGATGCACCATTCTATGCCCAACGCTTTCGCTTCTTCGTCGGTATTGCACTTGATAGCTTCCGCTGCCAGTTCTTTGGGAAGATCTATCTTGAACGTTTGGGGAATCATGGTGATTTGATTCAGTTTGCAAAGAGGCTTAATGCCCGGAACGATGGGGACGCGGATCCCTTCTTTTCGCACTCGCTTTATAAAGCTGAAGAATTTTCGGTTGTCGTAGAACATTTGGGATACGGCATATTCTGCCCCGGCCTCTATTTTCTTTTTCAACCAATAAATATCTTGTTCCATGTTGGGTGCTTCTTCGTGCTTCTCGGGGTAGCAGGATACGCCATAGTGGAAAGGAGTGCCGGTCACGATGATCGGTGAACCGTCTACAAACAAACCGTTATTGAAGTCGTTGATCTGCTTTTCCAAATCGATGGCATGTGCATTTCCTCCCTGTTCGGGTACGAACGCTGCTTGATCTTTGGCTTTATCGCCACGCAGCACCAAAATGTCGGTAATACCCAAGAATTGCAAGTCTAACAGCTGATATTCGGTATCTTCGCGGGTAAAACCGCTGCAAAGTACGTGCGGAACCGTTGGAATGTTGTACTTGTTTTGCAAGGCGGCGGCTACGGCTACTGTTCCCGGCCGGCGACGGACGCGATGCCGTGCGTACAAACCGTTCCCCAAGTCTTTGTAAACATATTCGCTTCGGTGGGTAGTGATATTGATATATTTCGGATCAAATTCGCGCAGTAAGTCGACTGTTTGGTATAGTTTCTCTATCCCGGTTCCTTTCAGCGGAGGGAGTACTTCAAGCGAAAAGGCGGTGCGATCCGTATGTTTGATAAAATCTATAACACTCATTCTGTATCTTTTACTTTTTCTCTGGTTTCCTGTTCAGGGAAGGATACGCATGTGACAAAAGTAAGAAAAATATTGTAGTTTTGCAGGCCTAAAAACTGTTATTTTTATAAAACAGGTATAAAGAGGTGGGCGAACCAACCGACGAAACGTTTCCATGCGGATTTTTTCTTGTATTCTGCTTGCGTTAAGAAGGTGGATTGCCGTTTGTCGTCTTCGAATATGTTGCTTAGCTCGTTGGTCGTAGCCTTGTCGAAGACGAATGCATTGACTTCATAGTCGAACCGAAGGCTGCGACTGTTGAGATTGCTACTGCCGATCGTACAGAACAGGCTGTCTACCATCATGATTTTGGAATGATGGAAACCGTTGTGGTGGATGTAGATTTCCGCCCCTTTTTTTCGCAGACTGTTGACGGTGTAGTACGATGCTTCCGGCGTGAAGGAGATATCCGATTGCCCCGGTATCATGATCTCAATCTTGATTCCGCGTCTCAATGCCTTTTTGATGGCCTTCTTGATGCTATGCGTGGGGACGAAATAGGGGTTGATGATTTGTATCTTTTTCTGGGCGGCGTTAATCGATTCGACATACATCCGTCGGATGATCTTGGGTGTCTTTTGGGGGACCCGATCGATGATGGCGATGCCGGTATTCCCCCCATCTTCGCTTCCGTTCGCTTCCCGTTGCCGGAACGGATAATAGGCTGGGCCCTCTACTTGTTGCTTGGTACAGCTGTTCCACATGGTCAGAAAGATGTCTTGCAGATAACTTACGGCTTCTCCTTTTATGCGGATATGTATATCGTGCCACGGACCAATTTTCGGTAGGCCGTGAATGTAATAATCGGCTATGTTCATCCCTCCCGTATAGCCGATTTCTCCGTCGATGACTACGATTTTCCGATGGTCGCGATGAAAGATATGATTCAGCCACGGGAAGCGAATGGGGTCGAATTTTACCATTTCGATGCCCGACGCACGGATGGAGTCGAGATGCACCTTTTTCAGCGGACGATTGTTCGACATATTTCCAAAGGCGTCGAACAGCACCCTTACCTCTACGCCTTCTTCGACTTTCTGGGCTAATAATACGAATACGGCACGAGCGATCGAGTCGTTGCGAAAGTTGAAATACTCCAAGTGGATATGATGTTTGGCCTGTCGGATGGCGTGGAACAGGTCGTCGAATTTTTCTCGCCCGCTTTTCAAGAGTTTCACCCCGTTGTTGTAAGTGACGGGTATCCCCTGTTCGCCGAGGTAGTGGAGCACGATAGAGTCGCTGGAGGCAGTCTGCGCCCTTAATGTAGCCGTCATCGAAAGCATCAGCATTAAAAGCGTCAAGCATGTTATTCGATCTGTCTTTTTCATCCTGCGAATCTGAAAATAATGGTGCAAAATTATCTAAACTTTAAAAAACAACAAATTTCTCTTTTGTTTTTTAGCACTGATGCGTGCTGCGATTCGATTCTGCGGCCCTGCGGCATCTTCGTTAAATAAAAATGGATGGCTTTGGTACGATTTGAAGGGAAATGATTACTTTTGTTTCATATAAAAAACGAGGCCATGAGAAGTTTACGAAAAGATGTCGTTGTGTTGCTGATTCTGTTTACGGCGGGTACGGCCTGCGCTCAGACCAACGAATTGCCGAGGTCGACGCCCGAAGCGGAAGGCGTATCTTCCAAGCGGATAGGAGTCTTCTTGGATTCTATAATCCGTTATCCCGTATATCAGATACACAGCGTGATGGTGCTCCGCCACGGGAAAGTGATCGCGGAAGCTTATCCGAAACCGTTTGCCGACAAGTATAAGCATACGATGTTTTCTTGCTCGAAGACCTTTATCAGCGCTGCGGTGGGGCTTGCTTGGGCAGATAATCGTTTGCGATTGACAGACCGGGTGGCGGTGTTCTTTCCGGCGGAGATGCCGGATTCGATATCGCCTAATCTCTCCGCGATGACGGTCCGCGATCTGTTGACGATGTCGTCGGGGATTGAGCCGGATTGGGATCTTCGCTCGCAGGCGACGGAATGGATTCCGCAATTATTTGCTAAAGATGTGTTGACTCCGGGGAAAACGTTCAGATACGATTCGTTTTGCACTTATCTGCTTTCGGCCATCGTACAGAAGGTGACCGGCATGAAAGTGCTGGATTATCTGAAGCTGAAGCTTTTCAATGCCATGCATATTACCGATGTGGAATGGGAGGAGAGTCCGGAAGGATATAATACCGGCGGATGGGGGTTGTATATCCAGCCCGAATCGATGGCGAAGTTCGGGCAATTGTTGCTGCGTGGTGGCGAATGGAAGGGGAAACAGTTGTTACCGCACGATTGGGTTGTCCAGATGATGAGCAAACAGATCGATAACGGCGGCGAGGGATACGGCTATCAGATGTGGATATGCGAAGATCGCCGATCGGTCCGGGCTGACGGCGCTTTCGGGCAGTACATCGTCCTGAGTCCCGATAAAGACATGGTGGTGGTGATTACCGAATGCTCGTTGAAAACGCCGCTGCATAACATATTCAGCTTGTTGCTCCCTGCCGTAACGGATCAGGTGGACAAATCGCGGAAAGAATTTGCCCGCCTGATGAAAAAGATAAACGGATACGCATATCCGTGTGTGCAGGGGAAAGCCGGATCTCCGGAAGAGAACGCCCTCTTTGAGCATCCGATCGAAATGGGAGAGAACGAGTTCGGTTGGACTTCGTTGGAGGTTCGTCGGTATAACCGGCAGTTAATGCTTCGGATTACCGATAAGGGAGGACGTTCGTATGAGTTGCCTCTGGGGTACGGACAGTGGCTGACCGCTTCGACTTCGATGCATCCTCCTTATACCGTTTGGGCGAAGGATCGCTTCAAGGGTATCGCCGGACCCTTTGCCGCAGCCGGTTGTTATGCTTGGACCGACCGGTTTACTTTCGATTTCAAGTTGCAATTTGTGGACTGGTACAGCGCCTTGGAGGTGTCGATGACTTTGACCGAGAAGGGGGCGGCGCTGAAGATACGCCGGAACTATGCCGAAGAGCCGATTTCGATTCAGGGAATTTTTAAATGAGATAACGGCGATGAAACGATTCAACTTCTTAGGTACGTGTTTGTGGATGTGGGACGAGCTGAGAGCCTGGCTTCATACGTCCTGTCGGACTTCCGGTCGAGCTTCCTCTCGATATCCGTTATGATGAGAATTGCAGAACTTTGCGAGACGGACGAGCGCGATCTGAAGGGGATCAATGCTTTGCTGCTCCAATTGAACCCGACGCTTTCTCCTCTATCTGCCGATGACTTCCGGCAGGTGGTGGCGTCGGACAACGTGCATCTGTTTGTCATGAAAGAAGAAGAAACGATAGTCGGAATGGCTGTGTTGGCGACTTACCTCACCCCTTCGGGTAGAAAATGGTGGATAGAGGATGTGACGGTAGACCGTTCTTGTCGCGGCCGACATCTCGGCCGGGAACTGGTCGACTTCGTTCTGAACTATGTGAAAGGGAGAAAGGGAGTGTTGATGCTCACCTCGAGCCCGAAACGTGTCGCTGCCAACGGCTTATATCGTTCGGCAGGTTTCCTTCGAAAAGAAACGAACGTGTATCGGATGGAACTGAAATGATGCCACCGAATATGTTATTTTTCTTTCCTTTGTATGCGCGAAAATTAGGAAGGGAAATTCATGCCCTTATTTTCTTAAGGGGAAAAGTGCTGAATGGCATGGTTCTTTTAAAAAGACACTAATCTTTCTCCCCAAAGATACTAATCTTTCTTTCAAAAGATACTAATCTTTTTTCAAAAAGATACTAATCTCCTGGAAAACGTTGAGGCGATTGGAAGGAAGAGGTTCAGGTTGCTTTGTCCTGCGCGGTCAGTCCGAGCTTTTTCGCTTCCTCCATCAACAGTCGCATGAGGGGCTCGCGTTTGTTTTCTACGTTATTGTCGAGTACGGCATTCTTCAATGTCTGTTTCAGGATTCCCACCTCTCTGCTTGGGGCTAGGTGGAACAGCTCCATGATTTCGTTGCCGTCGATGCAGGGCTGAAGCAGTCGCTTGTAATCTTTCTCCCGTAAGTCTTTCAACTTTCGGCGGACGAGTTGGAAGTTGTCTAAGAATCTTTTTTTGCGGACTTCGTTCTTCGAGGTAATATCCGCCTCGCAAAGCAACATCAGGTCATCGATGTCTTCGCCCGCCTCGTAGAGCAAGCGGCGTACGGCGGAATCGGTCACTTCCGCGTCGGCGATGGCGATAGGGCGCATGTGCAGCCCGACTAATTTCTGGACATACTTCATCTTTTCGTTCATCGGGAGCTTCATCTTGCGGAAGATGGCCGGAATCATTTGTTCTCCTACGAAGTTATGACTGTGAAAAGTCCAGCCGATCGCGGGGGCCCAGCGTTTGGTCTTGGGTTTGCCGATGTCGTGCAATAAGGCTGCCCAACGCAGCCAGAGGTTGTCGGTCTGCTTGGAGATATTATCCAATACTTCCAATGTATGGTAAAAGTTTTCTTTGTGACCACGCCCGTTTCTGACTTCGACGCCTTGCAAGGCGACTAATTCGGGGAAGACGAGTTGCAACAGGCCGCAACGATCGAGGTCGACAAATCCTTTCGAGGGGACGGGGGAGAGGATGATCTTGTTCAGTTCCTCTGCAATCCGTTCTTTGGAAATGATGGCGATACGTTCTCTGTTGCGCGTAAGGGCGTCGAACGTCTCGTCTTCGATGAAGAAGTTCAGCTGGGTGGCAAAGCGGATGCAGCGCATCATGCGCAGGGGGTCGTCGCTGAAAGTGATGTCCGCATCGAGCGGGGTGCGGATGATGCCCTCGTCCAAATCGCTTAATCCGTCGAAGGGATCGATCAGTTCCCCGAAGCGATCTCGGTTCAGGCAAACGGCCAAGGCATTGATCGTAAAGTCGCGCCGGTTTTGGTCGTCCTCCAGCGTCCCGTTTTCGACGATCGGTTTCCGGCTGTCGTGACTGTACGATTCTTTCCTGGCTCCGACGAATTCTACTTCCGTATGACGATATTTGATCTGGGCGGTCCCGAAGGTCTTGAACACGGTTAAGTGCGTGCCTTTGCCTAATTTCGTCGATAGCGCCTTGGCTATTTCGATTCCGTTTCCCACGACGACGACGTCGATGTCCGTCGACGGGCGATGCAAGAGCAGGTCGCGCACATACCCTCCCACTACGTAACATTCCATGCCCAACTCGTCGGCTGTTTCCGAGATCGATTGGAATATCTTGCCCGTAAAAGATTTTTTCAGTTCCATATTCTATGCTAAACGGTGGTAAAATTACTATTTTTTGGCTTTTAAATGGGTATGATAGTCGATAAATTGTATTTTTGCAACAATAATAAGGTAAAGGTCATGAAAAAGTTAGGAATCATTCTGCTGTTGGCGACGGGATTGAATGCTTGTGGCAACGTCGACGAACAAAAGGCCGCCGAGCATCTGAAGCAGGCGGAGAAAGCATTGAGCGCTCAACAGTTTAGCGAAGCCAAGTTGCAGGTCGATAGCATCCGGGTGCTTTATCCGAAAGCTTTCGAGAGCCGGAAGAAAGGAATCAGGTTGTTGCAGCAGGCCGATTTGCAGGAACAGCAGAAGAGTTTGGTCTATTTGGACAGCATGAGGATGGTTAAACAGGCGCAGTTCGATTCGATAAAAGGCCGTTTCGTGTTAGAGAAAGATACCGCTTATCAGGAAACGGGCAATTATTTCTATCCTGCCCAAACCGTAGAGAGGAATATCGGCCGTACCTTTCTCCGCGCTCAGGTAAGCGAACGGGGAGAGATGTCGATCACTTCTATTTATTGTGCGGGAGGAAGCATTCATCATACCGCCGTGAAAGTGAGCGACGGCGACGAGTCTGCCGAAACGCCCCCCTCGGACGATCGGTATGAGACTACCGATTTGGGGCGGCCGATCGAAAAAGTCGATTATAAGTTGGGAGCTGACGGGGGCGTGGTAGCTTTCGTCCTGCAGCACGCCGATAAAAACATCCGTTTGCAGTTCAACGGCGATAGGACTTATCGTACGGTCATGCCCGTCAGTGACAGGAAGGCGATCGTCGAATTGAGCCGCCTCGCCCGCATTCTTTCCGGTATGGAAGAGATAGAGAAAGCGCGGAAAGAAGCTCGTCTGAAGATCGACTTCGTAAAACGGAAGATGGAAGAGAACAAGGATTAAAGCCTTTTCAGCGCCAGTTTTATCACTCGCTCTACCGGCAGGTCCGGTTCTTCTTTCAGAATCGCGTTCACCGCCTTGATCGAAGCGGCTTGCGCAAAGCCTAACATCGTCAATGCTGCGATCGCTTCGTCGTGGATTTCGGACGCCGCCGCTGACAAGGTCATCGTCTCGCTCGAAACCGTGTCGAGGCCTAAGGTGGTTATCTTGTCCTTCAAATCGACGATAATCCGTTGAGCTGTCTTGAGTCCGATGCCTTTTACGGTCTTCAGCATGTTGACGTTTTCCTGGCCGATGATGGTACACAACTCTTGGGGAGACAAGGCGGACAGAATCATGCGGGCGGAGCTCCCTCCGATGCCGGGTACCGAAATGAGTTGGAGAAACAGGTTGCGTTCCAACTTCGACGAGAAGCCGAAGAGTATATGAGCATCTTCCCGAATGGCTTCGTAAATAAACAGCTTCACTTCTTTCTTGTGGGAGATAGCCGAATAGGTATTCAAAGAGATATTGACGCCGTATCCTACTCCGTTGCAATCGACCACGGCTGTCGTGGGCGTTGCTTCCGCGAGTTCGCCTTTTACATATTCTATCATGGTAATTCTTCGTTATAACAAGCAAAGATAATGTTTTTCATCAAGATTTATGTCTTTTGTTTTGATTTATTAAGTCCGTTCGCCATGCGGAGTCAATCGAAATGATTATTTTTGCACGGAATTGGTAGAAAAAAGAAATTGAAAATTGAGAACGATGAAAAAGATTAAAGCGGCTGTCGTCGGTTACGGTAACATTGGTAAGTATGTCGTAGAGGCTTTGGAAGCGGCTCCCGACTTTGATCTTGCAGGAGTTGTCCGCCGCCGGGGCGAGGAGAATAAACCGGCGGAGCTCGCTTCCTGTGCGGTGGTAAAGGAGATCGAGGATTTGGAAGGCGTGGATGTGGCGATTTTGGCTACTCCTACGAGGATGGTGAAAGCGTATGCCGAGAAAATTCTTTCGTTAGGCATTCATACGGTGGACAGCTTCGACATGCATACGCAGATTCTTGCGCTGCGCCGCTCTTTGGATGAGATCGCCAAGGCGAACGGCGTCGTGTCCGTCGTTGCGGCGGGATGGGACCCGGGAAGCGATTCCGTCGTTCGCGCCTTATTGCAGGCTATGGCGCCGAAAGGGATTACTTATACCAATTTCGGCCCCGGAATGAGCATGGGGCATACGGTTGCCGTAAAAGCCGTCGACGGCGTGAAAGCGGCTTTGTCGATGACTATCCCCGTGGGGACGGGGATGCATCGCCGGATGGTTTACATCGAACTGAAGGACGGTTATGAGTTCGAAGAGGTCGCCGCTGCTGTCAAGGCGGACGATTACTTTGCCCACGATGAAACCTATGTGTGTCAAGTCCCTTCGGTGGACGACTTGTTGGATTACGGGCATGGGGTGAACTTGGTTCGTAAAGGCGTTTCCGGGAAGACCCAAAACCAGTTGTTCGAGTTTGACATGAAGATCAATAATCCGGCATTGACCGGCCAGGTGTTGGTATGTGCGGCTCGGGCGGCGTTGAGACAACGGCCGGGCTGTTATACGCTGGTGGAACTGCCTGTCATCGATTTGCTCTACGGCGAACGGGAAGACCTGATAGCGCGCTTGGTTTGATGTATCTTTTTATTTGCTTTTCTTCCTTTAACCGATTTTTTTTGTTTCCTTTGTCAGGGAAATATAAATGAAGCAGACATGGTAACAAGTATAGTATGGAATGCAGATCCTATCCTGTTTCGGTTAGGTCCGATAGAGATAGGCTGGTACGGCTTGATGTGGGGAATCGGATTTATTCTCGCCTACGAAATCGTAAGTCGGATTTTGCTGAAAGAAAATAACCCGAAAGATTGGCCGGACAAACTGTTTCTTTACTGCCTCGTGTTTACGGTAGTAGGCTCTCGGTTAGGGCATTGTTTGTTTTATGAATGGGATTTCTATACCTCGCATCCGTTGGAGATCCTGAAGATCTGGAAAGGCGGATTGGCCAGTCACGGCGGTGTGTTCGGTCTGATCCTCGGTATGGTTATCTTCTCCGTGCGCGTTACTCATAAAAACGTATGGTGGCTGTTCGACAGGATGATTCCCGGCGTGGCGGCCCTGTGTTTCTGCATTCGTTTCGGTAACCTGATGAATTCGGAAATTTACGGTTTCCCCACGACGATGCCGTGGGGTTTCGAGTTTGTCCGTTCGCGCGAATGGCACCAGTTGTACGAAGGTTTGCCTTGTCACCCGACGCAGATTTACGAGATGATCTATTGCCTGGTAGCCGGGCTGACGGCCTGGATCATGTACCGCAAGTATCGTTTGCAGCGATATGTGGGGCTGATTACCGGCGTGTCACTGCTTATTTTCTTCGGAGCCCGTTTCGGTTTGGAATTCTTGAAGAATCCGCAGGTGGAGGAAGAAGTGACGATGGCTTTGAATATCGGGCAGCAGTTAAGCATCCCCCTGATCTTATGGGGGCTCTACCTCATAGCGACCTGCAGGAAACGGAAGGATAGCTGGATGGTGCTTTGACCTATGAAGAGGGGATTCGCTTTAGTGGTAGGAAGTCTCTTGTGCCTGATTCATATCGGTGCGCAGGACATGCGCACCTTATTGGTGGCCATGCCCGATTCGATCTTGCCCTTGCTTACCAAGAACAATCGGATGGATTGTGTCGACTTCGTGGATAGTAAGATGAAAGCTGAGGTGAAAAACCGTCTCGGCGAGGTTTCCGAACTGAAAGTGCTGACGAAAGATTATTTGCTTTTGCAGATGACCTCGCAAAGTACCGTCGAGATGAAACTGCTCTCGGTAAACGATTCGGCGAAAGTCGTATGCGTGGTTCGAACAGTATGCGCTCCGGTTTGCGACAGCGCGGTCGAGTTTTATGATATTTCGTGGAAGCGATTGAAAACGGCCGACTATATCGCTTGCCCTCCGGTCGATTCGTTTTTTCGGAATCCTGCCCAGACAGATTTGCCCTACCAGCTGCTTCGAGAGAAAGCGGACGTGGATCTGATAAAAGCCAGCTTATCCGTCGAAAGAGCCGTTATTCGGTTCGAATATACGACGCCCGACTATTTATCGGAGGATGATCGGGAAAAGATACGTCCCTACCTCCGAAAAGATCCCCTCGTTTATTCTTGGACGGAGGGGAAATTTACGCCCTCGGAAGCAGGATGAGAAGAAGGGCTTATCACCATAAAAGACCGCTTCCGAACGGAGCGGTCTTTTTATAGGGCACTTCGATTGAGCTTACTTTTTAAAACGATTGCCGTAGCGGTTCATGAACTTATCCACCCGTCCGGCAGTATCCACTAATTTATATTTTCCGGTGTAGAACGGGTGCGAAGTATTCGAGATTTCCAACTTGACCAAGGGGTAAGTTTCGCCTTCGAACTCAATAGTTTCAGTGGCTCTGCACGTGGAGCGAGACAAAAACATATCGCCGTTGCTCATATCCTTGAATACGACCGGGCGATATTCCGAGGGATGAAGATCCTTTTTCATTTCGATTATGATTTTACTGTTATTTATTTCGAATAATGTTTCGGTCTGCAAAGATAGCGCATTTCTTTAAAAAAGGAAAAGCATCTCTTTGTTTTTTTTCTGATCGGCTTCTTTTTAACATCCTGATCTTTTGTAAAGTCGATATGTCAAACTTTTCATTTTATCGGAAACGAGATAAAATTAAGTTAATTAGAAGTCAATTTTACGCCGACTATCGCAGATTTGTCACATTTATTGCTAATTTTGTGGTCGGAAGTAAAACAGTATTTCTAACCATAAAACATAGTAAAATGTATTACAAAGATTTAGGTTTGGTAAACACAAGAGACATGTTTGCCAGAGCAATGAAAGGCGGTTATGCGATCCCTGCATTCAACTTCAACAACATGGAGCAGTTGCAGGCTATTATTACGGCTTCTGCCGAGCTGAAGTCGCCGGTTATCCTTCAGGTGTCCAAGGGCGCCCGTAACTATGCCAATCCAATTCTGTTGGAATATATGGCGCAAGGCGCTGTGGAGTACGCCAAGTCGTTGGGATGCAAGCATCCCGAGATCGCGCTGCACTTGGATCATGGCGATTCGTTCGAGCTGGCGAAAAGTTGCTGCGATATGGGATTCTCTTCCGTGATGATCGATGGCTCTGCCCTGCCTTACGAGGAGAATGTCGCCCTGACCAAGCAGGTGGTCGATTACGCTCACCGCTTCGATATCACGGTGGAAGGTGAACTGGGCGTATTGGCAGGTGTAGAAGACGAGGTGTCGGCCGAAGAATCTCACTATACCAGACCGGAAGAGGTGCAGGACTTCGTGGGGAAGACCGGCGTAGACAGCTTGGCCATTTCGATCGGAACGTCTCACGGCGCTTATAAGTTCAAACCCGAACAGTGCACGCGCGACCCGAAGACCGGCCGGTTGCTTCCTCCTCCCCTGGCGTTCGACGTCCTGGATGAGATCATGATCAAGTTGCCGGGCTTCCCCATCGTGTTGCACGGCTCCTCTTCCGTTCCTCAGGAGTATGTGGATATGATCAATGCACATGGCGGCAAATTGCCCGATGCGGTAGGCATTCCCGAAGAACAGTTGCGGAAGGCTGCCAAAAGTGCAGTCTGCAAGATCAACATCGATTCCGACTCCCGTCTGGCATTCACGGCTGCCGTTCGGAAAGTATTCGATGAGAAGCCGGGAGAGTTCGATCCGCGCAAGTATTGCGGGCCGGCTCGCGAGGAAATGACCAAGATGTACAAGCATAAAATCATCGATGTCCTCGGATCGGAAAACAAATTGGCCGATCTCTCCTGATAGTGTCCCCACGATAGATGAAAAGTAGGCCGCTCGTCAAAGCGGCCTACTTTTTATGTCCCTCCTGCGCAGCCCATCAAAATTGTCTGCGCACTCTCTCAAAATTGTCTGCGCACTCTCTTAAAATTGTCTGCGCAGGGAATTTGAATGGTCTCAGAGGACCGTTTTCGCGTCCTTAGACACCTGATTATCGGCAAGTTGCACAGAGGCGTTTCCCTACGTTTAATTTGGGGCGCATTGCCCTTTTATTTGGCGAATGCAGCGCTCGTAACAGCCACGCGGGCGGTTGCTATGCCTTGCGCATCGGGTGTCACGGTCATCGATCTGCCGTCCGGCAGGTTTAAGGTCGCCGTGCCGTCTTCGTTCATTTGCACGAGCTCGTAACGTTCGTTGCCCGAAACGGCATTCCACGTCCTGTCCTTTTTGTCGTATACCAGGTCGAGGGAAACGTTTTCGCCTTCTTTAGCGATGCGATAGCCGTCGGCCGTAGTCGTCACGGTATAGTTGGCTCCGTCTTCCCCCTTTATTTCCTTTTGATCGCCGATGCTCGAGACGGGGTTCCGACCGCTCCAGAATTCGATGGAATTCAGCACCAGAACGTCTGCCAGATAGGCGATCGGGTAGATCGGAACGATGTGGAAAGCTAAGAAGATCAGTTCGTTGACAAACTTGTCGCTCACGCCTTGATTCCACTCTTTGAGGTTGTTGAACAGCTTGAAAGAGCCGATGCAGGATGAAAACAGGATGCTTCCGCTCAAGAGGAAGCACAACGGGGTGAATTTACTCTTTTTCATATTCGTTATTTGATAGGGTTTGTATATTATTTCTATAAATTGCGTATGGTTTCCCGGCTGCAAATATAGAACTTTTTCGGGAATGCGTTCAAGTATTTAACAAATTTCTGTATCTTTGCCTGAGTAAAAAAAATGCGCCAATATTAATGATAGAGTTATGGTAGGACAAATTCAGAGATTGATCAACGATTATGTCGTGGTACGTTGGGCTGCGCTGATACTGATAGCCTTGATGATGTTTTTCGGGTATATGTTCGTCGACGTGATGTCTCCCTTGCAAAGTTTGATCGAGACGGAGCGAGGCTGGTCGCCAACCGTTTTCGGGACTTATGCCAGCGCAGAATATATTTTAAACGTATGCGGATTCCTGATTCTGGCAGGTATCATTCTGGATAAGTGCGGGATTCGTTTTACCGGGACGTTGGCGGCTTCGATGATGTTCGTCGGGGCGTGCATCAAATATGTGGGCATCAGCGACTGGTTTCAAGCTACGGCGGTCAATGAATGGCTCAATTCCTGGTGGGTTTCGCTTCCCGGGAGCGCCAAGATGGCTTCGCTGGGTTTTATGATTTTCGGTTGCGGTTGCGAGATGGCGGGCATCACCGTTTCGAAAGCGATCGCCAAGTGGTTCCGGGGGAAAGAGATGGCCTTGGCGATGGGTGTGGAGATGGCCATTGCCCGTATCGGCGTGTTTTCTATCTTCTCTATCTCTCCTTGGATTGCCGAGAAATTCGGTACGGTTCTTAAACCCGTCGCTTTCTGTACCGTGCTGTTGCTTATCGGATTGATCTTCTTCTTGGTATTTTGCGTATTCGACAGGAAATTGGACAAACAGCTCGGCGACGGTTTGGAGGTCGAGGCGGAAGAACAGTTCAAGGTCAGCGATGTGAAGAATATCTTCTCCAGCAAGATCTTTTGGGTAGTCGCTCTGCTTTGTGTGCTGTATTACTCTGCCATTTTCCCCTTTCAGCGTTACGGTGCCAACATGCTTCAATGCAACTTGAACGGTATTTCTGCCACTTCCGCTTCCGAGATCTTCCGTTGGTTTCCCGTCGGGGCGGCTATCATCACTCCTTTCCTGGGGTCTTACCTCGATCACAAGGGCAGGGGGGCTACCATGCTGATCTGGGGGGCCTTGCTCCTGATCGTTTGTCACTTGGTATTCGCCTTCGGTTTGCCGATCACACACAGTCGAGTGATGGCGTATGCGACCATCGTCATCCTCGGTGTTTCGTTCGCTTTGGTTCCGGCGGCATTGTGGCCCAGCGTTCCCAAGATTATGGACGCCCGTTATTTGGGCAGTGCTTATTCCTTGATTTTTTGGGTTCAGAATATCGGGCTTTGTTTCGTCCCCCTGCTGATCGGGAGCGTGCTTCAGTCGGTCAATGCCGCGAATCCTGCGGTGATCGCCGCCAAACAAGCTATTGCCGAGGGCGCTACCGATACTTTTATCCCCTATGATTATACCGTCCCGTTGATTATCTTCGCCCTGTTCGGCGTGCTGGCTATGGTTTTCGCCGTCTATTTGAAGGTAAT
Source organism: Phocaeicola abscessus CCUG 55929 (assembly GCF_000312445.1). GTDB lineage: Bacteria > Bacteroidota > Bacteroidia > Bacteroidales > Bacteroidaceae > Phocaeicola > Phocaeicola abscessus. The sequence goes on from NZ_HE997182.1 coordinate 751,920, forward strand.
CGATAAGGAACACGCCTACGGATTGGAAGAGCCCAATATCCGAAAGTAAGTAATGACGGCGCTATCGATCAAAGTTCCCCATAAGTCAAGAAAAACTTGTGGGGACGCTTTTCGCCTTTGCCGCAATACGAAGAAATAGTTGCCTTTTCCCGAAAAAAATGACATTTTATTAAAAAAAAGAAGGAAAGCGGTTGAAGTGTCATTTATTTGCTTATATTTGCAGCATCAACGATTGAAAAACGTAGCGCATCATAATGAGAACGTATAACTGTCTGACATTCGTCACATCTTTCACAGTCACAACCCTTCGGGGTTGGGATAGTTATTCGTGTTTCTACGTGAAGCACATTCATTCGTAAATCTTGGAAGTCGGTATTTATTCCGCATGGCGTGGATGCTTCTGCGCGCGTCGGCTTCTTTTTCTATTTATTTATTCATTTATCGCCTTCATGAAAGTAGGGCGATGCGAAGTTCAACCGAGGCGGTTCATGCAGTGGTTCCGCCTGCAATATAAAGCAATAAAACATGAAACATATCATTATATTAGGTGACGGTATGGCAGATTGGCCGATCGAATCATTAGGAAATAGAACCTTGCTTCAAGTAGCCGAAACGCCTTACCTGGACCTGCTTGCCCGAAACGGACGAAACGGACGGCTGATTACGGTCGCCGACGGCTTCCATCCGGGAAGCGAAATTGCCAACATGTCGATTCTGGGATACGATCTTCCCAAGGTGTACGAGGGAAGAGGGGTGTTGGAAGCGGCCAGCATCGGCGTCGACTTACAGCCGGGGGAAATGGCGATGCGATGCAACTTGGTCTGCATCGACGGAGAGCGTTTGAAGAACCATTCGGCTGGACATATCGAAACGAGCGACGGCGACGCGTTGATCGCATATTTGCAACGCCGTCTCGGAAATGAATACATCCGTTATTACGCGGGCGTTCAGTATCGGCACCTGCTGGTGATAAAGGGAGGCGACAAGCGGATCGAGACGACTCCGCCACACGATGCCCCGCTCCAGCCCTTCCGCCCCCTGCTGGCGAAGCCGATGAAAGGTCTCGAGAACGACCGCATCACGCGGTTTACGCCGCAGGAGACGGCCGACCTGATCAACGAGCAGATACTTGCCTCGCAGGAATTACTCCGCGACCATCCGTTTAACATTCGACGCCGTGCCGAGGGGAAAGATCCGGCAAATAGCATCTGGCCCTGGAGCCCGGGGTATCGCCCCCGGATGGAACCTATCGCCGAAAAGTTTCCTCAGATCAAGAACGGCGACGTAATCTCGGCGGTCGACCTGATCAATGGTATAGGTCGCTATGCCGGACTGAACCGGATTCGGGTGGAAGGGGCGACCGGACTTTACGATACGAATTATGAAAACAAGGTAAAGGCGGCATTGGACGCTCTGCGTAAGGACGACTTCGTTTATCTGCATATCGAGGCAAGCGACGAGGCGGGGCATGAAGGGAACATCTCGCTGAAGAGACGAACGATCGAAGATCTCGACCGGCGGGTAGTCGGACCTATTTATCACGAAGTCGAGAAATGGGAAGAACCGGTAGCCATCGCGGTTTTGCCCGATCACCCGACTCCTTGCGAACACCGCACTCATACGGCGGAGCCTGTGCCTTTCGCGATCTGGTATCCCGGCATTGTGCCCGATGAGGTGCAGACTTTTGACGAGTCGGCTGCCTGCCGAGGCTCGTACGGTTTATTGAAAGGCGATGAATTTATCCGTGAATTTATGCGCGTATGAACTATTACAGTACCAATTGTCGGACGTCCGACGTTACACTGGAAGAAGCCGTCGTCAAAGGTTTGGCTGCGGATAAAGGATTATTCATGCCGCGAGCGATCAGCCTGTTGCCGGCGAAATTCTTCCGCGAAATAGAGAAGCTGAGTTTGCAGGAGATCGCCTTCGAAGTGGCGACGGCTTTCTTCGGCGAAGACCTCCCGTCGGATATCCTTCGCTCGATGGTCGACGATACCCTGAATTTTGATATTCCGCTGGTAAAGGTAACCGATCGGATCTATTCGTTGGAACTGTTTCATGGTCCGACACTCGCCTTTAAGGATGTAGGTGCCCGTTTCATGGCCCGTATGTTGGGCTATTTTATTCGAAAGGAAGGCAAGCAGGGAGTGCACGTACTGGTTGCCACTTCGGGTGATACGGGCAGTGCCGTGGCTAACGGTTTTCTCGGTGTGGAAGGGATTCGTGTGCACGTGCTTTATCCCAAGGGAAAGGTCAGTCGGATTCAGGAACAGCAGTTCACTACGCTGGGAGGGAACGTTACCGCTCTCGAGGTAGACGGTTGCTTCGACGATTGCCAGGCGTTGGTGAAATCGGCTTTTATGGATGACGAATTGAACGATCGTCTTGATCTGACTTCCGCCAACTCCATCAATGTCGCTCGCTTTTTACCCCAGGCGTTTTATTATTTCCATGCCTATGCTCGTCTGAAAGAGGCGGATGCCCGCCTTGTCGCCTGCGTTCCCAGCGGAAACTTCGGGAATCTGACGGCCGGCCTGTTGGCGAAGAAGATGGGTTTGCCGGTCGATAAGTATATCGCCGCCAACAATCGGAACGATGTCTTTTATCAGTACCTGAAGACCGGTCGTTATTCGCCGAGGCCCAGTGTTGCCACGTTGGCCAATGCCATGGATGTGGGCGACCCGAGCAATTTCGCCCGTATCCTCGCCTTGTACGCGAACAGTTACGAGGCGATCGTCACTGACGTGGGCGGGGCGGCGTATGACGATGCACAGATTGCGGAGGAGATTCGGACCGTATGGGACAGGCATCGTTATTTGTTGGATCCCCATGGCGCTTGCGGCTTTCGGGCGTTAAGAGAGAGTCTGATGCCCGGCGAGGTCGGTTTCTTTTTGGCCACGGCTCATCCTGCCAAGTTCCAGGAAAAGGTGGAGCGAATCATCGGGGATTCCATCGCTGTTCCTCCGCGTTTGCAACGTTTTATGCAGGGAAAGAAGCGAACCGTACCGATACGTAAGTCGTTTGCCGATTTTAAGGATTATCTGCTGAACAGTTCCGGGCTTGGATAAGGTTTCCGCAGGCTTCGAACGACCGTATTTTATTCTCACCAAGTTTTGGCAGGTTCCCAACCGTTTGTTTTCGCTCCGGCCAAGCAGAGAAAACGGGGTGGGGATGGAGGCAGTTCTCCGTTACAGGTCTTTATCGATTTTCACGATCGCTCCCGTCTGCGAATTGAAGACGACCTGCGTATTCACTTTGCTTTTGAACAGATCGCCCACCAGTACTTCGGTCGTGCCGAACTGCGTGACGGGGAGTTCTCCGTCGAAGTACGTTTTTTCAACGCTGTTTACCTTTACCCTCGCCTTGCCCGGAATGTTATAAATGATGCCTTCCACTTTCTTTTTCTTTTCGGCGGTCTTCGGATCGGGGACAGGAATCGGATCGACGCTGTTGATCGAAAGGTATACGGGCGAACCGGCTAAGTTACCGGGAGGCAATATTCCTAACCGATGGGAGAAGCGGAAGGCTATCTGGTCGACAGTTTTATCTTCCGGAGTGATGTAGAAGTGCAGCGTGTGGTCTTCTTCGACGGTAATTCCGGTGAACATCTGCGTCAGGGCTTGTTCCTGTTCTTCAATCTTCTCGAGCATCAGTTTCAATGCCGCTCCGTCCTTGGGCATGTATTCCGATTGGCCGCGTACCAAGCTGTTCTTGCTTTCGCGAAGACTGTAAATTTCTTTGGCTACCAAGTCGGCCGTCTTAGCCGTCGAGGTGGCATTGAGTATTTCTTCCGTCAGGTATTTGTTTGGATTAAGTTTTTCGGTCGATGGGTGTGTTTCCGGCGTCGTCTTCTCCCTGTCGGTCGACACAGTGGTATTGATGGCCATGATGAGGCCGTCTTTTGTCAGTTGAACGTTCGATGCTACTTCTTTCTCTTTCAGCTTCACCTGATAGGCGTTATTCGGGTCCGGCACACCCGCCGACTTTACCTTTACTTCCTTGATTTCCCAGTGAGTTTCGGGCACGGCCGAGATATGGTTCAATCGGAGGTATCGGTTGGCATATTGGCAGAGGTCGCCCGGCGTATAGATTATTTTTGTCGCGATCACTTCGATGTCGATGACGGTCTTGGGCAAATAGTAAACGACGCCTTCGCTCAAACTGCCGGGAGTATAGGTGCTGAAGTTCTGGGCATGGCTGTTCAGGGCGAGTAATAGACCTATGGCGAATAGTGTTTTTTTCATTTTTCTTTTTAATTATGTATTGATGGCACAAAATTAATGATTCTTTCTCGTTTAGGGAGCGGTTCCTGTCAATTTCTTCCACGCTTGCGGCAGTGAACGAATCATGTCGCTTGCCGTCATACCGATCTCTCCTGCTTTTTCCGCAGCCAGGTCTCCGGCCAGTCCGTGTACGTAAACGCCTATACGGCAAGTCTCCTCGGAGGTATATCCCTGCACTGCCAGAGCCAGCAGAATGCCGGTCAGTACGTCTCCACTGCCGGCCGTAGCCATTCCCGGATTTCCCGTAGGGTTGAAGAAGAAGTTCCCTTCCGGCGTAACGATCGCGGTGTAATGTCCTTTCACGATGAGATAGCATTGGAGCGAAGCGGCCAGTTCTTTCGCTTTGTTCAACCGTTCGAACGAGTCGGTGCATTTGCCGATCAGGCGGTCGAGTTCGCCTAAGTGGGGAGTGAGGATAGAGCGTTTAGGCAACATCGTCAGCCAGTTGCGATGGTCGCTTACGATGTTCAGCGCGTCGGCGTCTAGGATCATGGGACGGGTCGTCTTTTGCAGTTGTTCTTTCAGGGCGAGTGCTGTATCCTCTTCTTGTCCGATGCCAGGTCCGATAGCGATCGCTCGGAAGTTGTCCGATTCTTCGGGGACGGCGAAGTACCGTTCGTGGATGTCGGTATGTACGATGGCTTCGGGGACGGTCATTTGCAACAGATCGTTGTTGTGGATGGGAACGTGAACGGTCAGCCGGCCGATGCCCGACCTCAAGCAAGCTTGGGCCGACAGGATCGAGGCTCCGGCCATGCCGTATTTCCCAGCGATGAGCAGGCCGTGTCCGAACATTCCTTTGTGCGCGAACCGTTTTCGCGGCTTCAGCATCTGTCTGATGTCCGCTTCCTCCGTGATATGATAAGGGGTCGTCGTTCGGTCGATATAGCTTCTATGCAAACCGATGTCCAAAAGTTCCAATTCGCCTACGATCTCTTCGTTCTCAGGAAAAAGAAAAGCCAGTTTGGGCAACTGGACGCTCAGCGTGACTGTGGCGCGGATGATATTCGGACGGACGTTGCAGGTGTTGTCTTCTCCCATCAGACCGGAAGGAATATCGATGGAGACAACCGGAGCGACAGTGGTATTAATATATCTGATAACCGCCGCGAACCCGCCGTTCAACGGACGGTTCAATCCGCTGCCGAATAATCCGTCGACTACCAAATCGGTCGATGTAAGGACCGGAGGCGAAAATTGCGTAGTGATTTCGGAGAAATACACCTCACCACATTCTTTCAACCGATCGAGATTGATTTGACATTCCTCGCTCAGTCGGCCGGAGATATTGAACAGGAATACTTCTACGCCGTAACCTTTCTGAGAGAGCATCCGGGCGACGACTAACGCATCCCCGCCGTTATTGCCCGGTCCGGCAAAGACTTTTATCGCATAAGAAGTATCCCAACGCCGTGCGATAGCTCGGGTCAGTGCTTCGCCCGCCCGTTCCATCAGATCGATCGAAGTGATGGGTTCACGGTCGATGGTGTATCGATCTAATTCTTTGAGTTGGATACAACTTAAAATTTTCATGGGCCTCCTCATTCTGTAGCGTAACGCCGTTTTACCTGAGCAAAGATAGCACATTTATAAAAGAAGTGAGAAAGAAAACTGCTATATTGACGGAAAAATGCTACTTTTGCAACAATTACAATTTATGGTGGTATGGAGACCATGCAAATTAAAGATAAGTGCTTTGCACCGTTCATTAAAGAGGAACGAATTCTGCGGGAAGTGAAACGTGTAGCAGAAGAGATCAGTCAGGATTTGGTAGCGAAGAATCCGATTTTTTTAAGCGTGCTCAACGGCTCTTTTATTTTCGCGTCCGATTTGATGCGCAACCTGACCATTCCTGCCGAGATCTCTTTTGTGAAATACGCCTCCTATTCGGGAACCTCGTCGACGGGTAAAATGAAAGAACTCATCGGGTTGAATACCGATATTGCCGGACGGACGGTCGTCGTGATCGAAGATATTATCGATACGGGATTGACCATGAAATACTTGTTGGAGGATTTGCAAACGAGAAACCCGAAAGAGATAAAGATTTGTACTTTGTTATTGAAACCGGAAAAGTTGGAAGTCGATTTGAATATCAGTTACGTGGCCATGCGCATTCCGAACGATTTTATTATAGGGTACGGCTTGGATTACGAGGAACTGGGCAGAAACTGCCGGGATATTTATGCAGTGGTAAATGAACGTTAAAGATAAATAATATGCTGAACATTGTCATTTTTGGTGCTCCGGGTTCAGGAAAAGGAACGCAGAGCGAGTATATCGTTAGGAAATACGGTCTCCACCATGTTTCGACCGGAGACGTATTGCGTGCGGAGCTGAAGGACGGAACGGAGTTGGGAAAAATCGCCAAAGGATACATGGACGAGGGTAAACTCCTTCCAGACGATCTGATCGTACACATGCTGGCTTCCAAATTAGATGGCTTGAAAGACAGTAAAGGCGTGATCTTCGACGGTTTCCCTCGAACGATAGCGCAGGCGGATGCGTTGAAAAAAATGTTGACTACGCGCGGGCAGGATGTGTCCGTCATGTTGAATCTGGAAGTTCCGGAAGACGAGTTAATGACTCGCCTGATTAAGCGCGGGAGGGAGACGGGGCGTACCGACGACAACGAAGAAACGATCAAAAACCGTCTGACGGTCTATCATTCGCAGACCACTCCGGTTATCGATTGGTACAAGAGAGAGGGAAAGCATCGGCATATCGACGGTATCGGAACGAAGGAAAGGATCTTTCGTGATATTTGCGAAGTCGTCGATGCAGTGAACGACTAATGACAGCGTGATGGCCGAATCGAATTTCGTAGACTACGTGAAGATTTACTGCCGCTCGGGAAAGGGCGGGCGAGGCTCCATGCATCTGCATCGGGCGAAGTATGTGCCGAAGGGAGGACCCGACGGAGGCGACGGAGGCAGGGGAGGACATGTAATTCTGCGCGGAAATCGCAATTATTGGACCTTGCTCCATCTGAAATACGAACGTCACGCCTTTGCTGCTCACGGAGGAGACGGATCGCGCAACAGAAGTTTCGGAAAGGACGGAGCGGACAAAGTGATCGAAGTGCCGTGCGGGACCGTCGTGTATAATGCGGAGACCGGCGAATATCTCTGTGATATTACGAGAGATGCACAGGAGTTCGTCTTGCTCAAAGGCGGTCGCGGCGGATTGGGAAACTGGCATTTCCGTACGGCGACCAATCAAGCCCCCCGATACGCTCAACCCGGGGAGCCGATGCAAGAGCTGACGGTGATACTCGAACTGAAACTCTTGGCGGATGTCGGGTTGGTCGGATTCCCCAATGCGGGGAAATCGACCTTGCTCTCGTCTGTGACCTCTGCTCGTCCGAAGATAGCCAATTATCCATTTACCACGATGGAACCGAATTTGGGGATCGTCCCCTATCACGACGGGCGTTCGTTCGTGATGGCCGATATCCCCGGTATCATCGAAGGGGCGAGCGAAGGGAAGGGGTTAGGCTTGCGTTTCCTTCGACACATTGAACGCAACTCGCTCTTGCTCTTTATGATTCCTTCCGACACGGGAGATATCAGAGGAGAATACGAGATTCTGGTGAACGAATTGACCGCCTTTAATCCCGAGATGCTCGATAAGCAGAGGATTTTGGCTGTCACCAAGTGCGATCTGATCGACGACGAACTGATCCGGCTGTTGGAACCGACGCTTCCCGAAGAGATTCCCCACGTGTTTATCTCGGCAGTGACCGGCAAAGGATTGGCCGAATTGAAAGATCTGCTTTGGACGGAGTTGAATAAGGAGAGCAACCTGCTAAAGGAGACCGGAGTGTTGATACACCGCGCCAAAAACAGAAATCTCCTCCCTGAAGAATTGAAAGAGATGGGGCAGGATGACGACTTGAAGGCCGACCTCGACGACATTGACTACGAATACGAAGACCAGGAGGAGCCGAAACCATGAGGATCAAGATCGACTTATCGGACGAATTCGAACAAAAATGCCCCGAATTTCGCGGGAAGGCCGTCTATGCCCACGTGAAAAACAGTGCTTATAGCAAAGGACTGTGGGAAGAAATCGAGGAACTGACTACGGTGTATCGGACGAGATATACGCCGGATACCGTAAAAGAAATTGCCCCGATCCGTGCCACTCGCGAAGCATACCGTCAGTGCGGGAAGGACCCCAGCCGTTACCGGCCTTCCAACGAGGCGCTGTGTCGGCGAATCGTGCGCGGATTGCCGCTGTATCAGATCGACACGTTGGTCGATCTGATCAATGTGATCTCTCTCCGTTACGGTTATTCCATCGGAGGTTTTGATGCAGATAAATTCCGTGGCGATACGTTGACCTTGGGCATCGGCAAAGCCGGTGAACCCTATGAAGGGATCGGCAGAGGGATGCTGAATATCGAATGTCTGCCTGTTTATCGCGACGCTTCGGGTGGAGTAGGGACGCCTACGAGTGATCATGAACGTACCAAAATGGATCTGAATACGACCCATTTCTTAGCCCTCATCAACGGGTACGACGGCGCCGTCGGGCTTCAGCAAGCCGCCGATGATATGATTCGCCTGTTGAAGAGGTATGCTGCCGCGAAAGAGATCGAACAAGTCGATTTCTGAAAACAACGATGACGTAATCCTTAAGAGAAAACAAAATGGTGAAGAACGAAGAGATACGGCACGCGATGGTGGACGGTATCGTGTTCAAGGGAAGCAGAAGTCTCTCCGAACCGCAGCGGAACAAGATGAGAACGAAGGCAAAGAAGAAAACTTATATCACGGGATTGCACGGCTCAGCCGCAGCCAAGAAGAAGGCGGAAATACGGAAACGGCGGGAGAATCGGCATAAAAACAGCTGAAACCGAAGCCCTTGCCATAGACGGATACGATGAATACGACGAATTCTTACATCGATTATTACGAATCCTCCCTCCTGTTTCACGGACTCTTGACGAACATCATGTGGACGAGGCTGGAAGCTCTGTTGTTGGGAAAAAGCAAGGAAGCCTCCGCGACGTGTTGGAATGCTATCGTCGACGAATGTGTCCGCTTGTCGCGCATCTATGACAAGTTTGATCAGGTCAGTGAGTTGTACGCCGTCAATCACCGTGCAGCGGAGGCGCCTTATCCGGTTGGAGACGAGCTTTGGTCGATTCTCACCGCATGCAGAGAACATCATCGACTGACCGAAGGTTATTTCGACGTCGCTCTCGGTAAATTCAAAGCGATCTCGTTCGACGAGGAGCATCGAACCGTCTCTTTTAAAACCGATCAGGTGGAGATCGATTTGGGCGCTTACGGCAAAGGTTACGCCCTCGAGCGGATTCGGCAGCTCTTGATAGCGCATGGGTTTACCTCCGCACTGATCAATTTCGGCAACAGTTCCGTACTCGGCCTGGGGACCCATCCTTACGGTCATTGTTGGGCGGTAGGCATAGAAAATCCGTATGATGTCCGACAACGGTTGGACGTTGTCGAGCTCCGAGACCGCGCGATGTCTACCTCAGGCAATATGCCTGCTCACCCCAAGCACATCATCGATCCTCATACGCAGGTATATAACGAAGAGCACCGCTTGGTATCGGTAAAGGCTTTCAGTGCCGTCGATACGGAAGTGCTTTCGACCGTATTGATGGTTTTGCCCGAAGACCGCCTCGATCGCGTATTATCCCGTTATGTGATCGACGGATACAAAATTTACGATCTGTGACCTCCGTTCTCTTCACCAGGGGCTGACGGGTGACGCGACAACGCAGGAGGATGCGCCCGTCGACACATCCTCCCTTATTTTTAAAGCGCTATATCAAACGATTCGTTACAAAACGAGAAATTCCTCATTCGTTCAACGTCTTCAATACCCGTTCCGCATCCATCTTACCTTTCTCCAATACGGCTTCCATCGAAACGGGAAGTCCGTTCAACATTTTGCTTTGATGAGATGCTTCGATGAACGTGAAGATTTCGATTGTTTCTTCCGGATCAATGGGAATGACTTTCGTCTGGAAGAACTCCAGAATCTGATCCAGCAGTACTTGGTAACCGACATATCCTCCGGCCGGCACGATTTTATCTTCGAGGAAGACGTTGCCGCCATAATCTTTCTTGCCTGCACGGATGCCACGGAAAGTACCGATTCTTCCGTCCGCCCAGATTCCCGTAGTGACGGTGTAATCTTTCGTCGTAGTGCGAGTTACTTGAGTGCAGCCTCTTCCCATAGCCGTATAGAGGATTTCGATGCCGTGTATGCCATACCATGTGAAATCGGTATGACTTTGTTCGTACGCGTCGGGCGAGTAGCAGTCGGCGCCTAAGACTTTGCCGTATTTCCCGTTTCGGATTTCCTGGTTCTGAGGAGAATATCTCAAGGAGGAAGAGGAGAAGAGCGGTATCTGATATTTTTTTGCCAGCTTGAAGATGGCGATGGTTTCTGCCAAATTGGCGGCGACGGGCTTGTCGATAAAGGTCGGTTTCCCGGCTTTAAAGACTTCGAGGGCCTGTTCCAAATGGCAGTTGCCGTCGTTCGTTTCTAATAGAACACCATCCACGTTTTTGAGTAGCTCGGCGATGGAGGAGGTAATTTTGACACCGTATTTCTTGGCTTCTTCTACGTATGCGGGGATACGTTTATAGCTGCTCTCGATGGTTTTCGATCCGTAGGGATAAGCGGCTACGATTTGGAAATTTTTATATTGCTCGGGCGCATGCTCGTCATTCAAGAGTTTGATGAATGCGGGAGCGTGAGACGTATCGAGTCCGATAATTCCCAGTTTTATCACTTTTTGGGAGAAAGCCCAGCTTGAAACGAACAGTGCGATAAGGGCGATCAGAAATGTTTTAATCTTCATAATATGCGAATTTTATAATTATTGTTTCAGATGTAATAGTGCAGCACTCTCGCGGTCGATGTAGAGGAAGGCATGTTCTTTCGTGCGCAATACGGAGGCGGGACAGGTTTCGGAGATTTCGCCTTGGAGCGTTCGGTATACGGCTTCCGCTTTCGTTTTGTAAGGCACGATGCAGAACATGTATTGCCCTTGCATGAGCGCGGGGATGGTCAGGGTGAGTGCCTGCGTGGGCACATCCTCGATCTTGGCGAAGCATTTGTCGTCGACTTGCTGTTTCCGACAGATGTGATCCAAGGTGACTGCCTTGATATCCTCCTGGTCATTGAAATGAGCCACATGAGGGTCGTTAAAAGCGATATGTCCGTTTTCGCCGATACCCAGGCAAACGATGTGCGGAGGATATTTCTTCAGCAGTTCGGCATAGCGTTTGCATTCCTCGTCTATCGGTTTATTTCCGTCCAGATAATATACGTTTTTGAAGGGCACCACACCGAAGATGGCTTTTTTCAAAAAATTGCCGAAGCGTTGCGGAGCATCTTCTTTCAGGTCGATATATTCGTCCATGTGAAAGGTATTGATGCGTTTCCATTCTATCTCTTTGTGCTCGATCAGTGCTTTGAGAAACTCGGATTGCGACGGTGCCGCCGCGAAGATCATGTTGATGGTCTCGTGCTTTTTCAATAACATTCCAATTCGGTTTGCCACGTCGTTGGCAGCCTCGATGGCCATTTCTTTTGTCGTGTCGAATGCTTTGACTACCAATTTGTCCTTCTTAAATGTCATCATCTTTCTTTTTTTTATGGTATATAACTTTTCCCTTCACTACGGTTGTTTGTATCGTGATATTCGTGTCGAAAACGATGATATCGGCATCCTTTCCTACTTCTATGGTACCTTTCGTACGATCGACGCCGAGTATCCTCGCCGGGTTCTCCGTCATCATCCGAACGGCTTCGACTATCGGCAACCCTGCCATGTCGACCATCGTACGTACTAAGCGGTCGGCCGTGGCCACGCTTCCGGCAAAGGCGGAACGATCGGGCAGCTTGGCCACGCCATCTTCGACAATCACCTTTTGTCCGTTATTCAAACTGCCTAAATGGTATTCTCCGTCGGGCATGCCTGCCGCACGCATGGAATCGGTACACAAGGCGATTAAACGGTGAGGTTTGAACTTACATACGAACTGGAGCAGCGCTTGAGGGAGATGAATACCGTCGGCGATAATTTCGACGCTCATGTCATCGATCATGTAAGCCGCTTCGAGCGCGCCGGCATAGCGATAAGCCTGACGGCGAGTTACCGTAGACATGCAGGAATACAGATGAGTGACATGGGTGTATCCGTGTTTGCGAGCTGCTACCACTTCTTCGTAAAGGGCGTCGGTGTGTCCTATCGAAGCCAGGATTCCTTCGGATTTCAATACGTCGCCTAACTCCAATGCCCCGGGCAATTCTGGAGCGACGCTCCAACGGATAAGGTGGTGATGGCTTTTTTTTAGAATCTCGTTGTATTCCTCCGGCTTCGGATTTCTTAAGTATTTCGGATCTTGAGCGCCGCGTTGTTGGTATGAAAAGTAGGGACCTTCGAGGTGGATGCCTAAGAGGTCGGCACCTTCGGTATTAATCGCTTTGGCTTGTTCGTAAACGGCAAACGTCTTTATCAGTTCTTCGGTCGTACTTGTTAAAGTTGTCGGGACCAGGCTTGTTGTTCCGTATTCGGCATGTTTCTTCGCGATGCCCAAGTAGGCCTCGACCGTGTTGTCCATGAAGTCGTAACCTCCTGCGCCGTGCGTGTGCATATCGATGAAGCCCGGAGATACGTAGTGGTTGTTTGCTTCAATGACGATATCCGTCTCCGTCCGTCCCTCGTACCGTCCTTCTCCGATTTCCGAGATGATTCCGTTCTCCGAAACAATATAGCCCTTCTCTACGATTTGGCCGGGGAGGATAAGCTTACCGTTTTCTATTATTGTTTTCATCTGGATTATAAGATTAATTTACTATTCCGTACCGATTTGTAGTGCAAATCTATATTATTTTGGCATTCGGTAAAGAATATAATGCGAATGAAAGTTGTCATAAGACGTCAAAATACGGCTAAGTTTTGTTAAAATGTGAGCGGGTTACGTCCCTGTTCGAACGAGGTTTGGCTTTCTCGTCTCATCGAAGTTTGTCGAGCCTTGCTGTCTGCGAACCGGCAGGTCATGCGAGGGAAAGGTTATTGTTTCTTGTGAAGCTTTCTATATTCCGCCGGCGACATGGATTTGTACTTGCGGAAGATGCGCGATACGTTTTTGTAATCGTCGAATCCTACTTGGATGGCTATGTCCGGTAAATAGAGATCGGTGGTCAGGAGCAGTTTGGTGAAACGACTTATTCTGAAATTCAGGATGTATTGATAAATGGATGTCCCGACTAAATTCTTGAATTTTTTTTCGAGAACACGGCGCGAAAGGGGCACCATGTCGACCAAATCGGGAACGGAGATCTTGTTGTTGTAATTCTGATAGATGTAATCCATGAGAATTTTGATATGAGGATCGGTCACGGCATATTTGTCGGTCGATGCCCTTTCTTCGATGTATAGGGGATTGATCACGATGTCGGGTATTTCTCCGATTTCCTTTTTGATATAGCGGTCTAACAGTTTTGCGGTCTGGTAGCCTCCGTTCTCCACGTCGAGCGTGATGGACGACAAGGGCGGAGTAGAGAGGTTGCATATCAGTAGATCGTTGTCTACGCCTAATATGGCGATATCGTCGGGCACGGAAATATTGAATATGTTGCATGTTTCGGCAATCTGTTGGGCGTAATAGTCGTCGCAAGCGAATAATGCCACCGGCTTGGGGAGCGACTGCAGCCATTGCGCGATGATTTCCGTGTTGTAAATCCATTCGTTCGTATCGCCGCGGTTATTGTTTTCCAGCAGATGGCAGGTAAGGCCCTTCTTTTCGATCCGTTCCTTGAAGCCCAATCCTCTTTCGCGCGACCATATCACATTCTCGTAACCGTAAAAAGCGAAGTGCTGATAGCCTTTTTCTAGATAGAAATCGGCTGCCATAACGCCGGTGCCGTAATAATCGCCCGTCAGATTGGAGATGTAACTGTTTCTTTTATGATAATTTTGAACGATAATCGGAATGTTCAGCTCGCGGAGTAATTCTATATTTACGTCTCTCAGCTGAGCGATGATGGCGTCGGCATGCCATTTCTTCGCAAAATCTATGACGCCTGTCTCGCCGTTGATCATCATGTAGTATAAGGGCATTCGGATGAATGTCCACGGCCCGACTTCTCTGGAATATCGAATCATCCCTTCCAACATAAGTCGGCTATAGCTACTTGCGAAATCTGTCAGCACCAGAATTTTAAACATGCATGTTGTGTTTGAGAAACAAATACTTCCATGCAAAGATACGGGATAATTTATAAAACCTGTTTTATTTTGAAATAAATAACATAAAAGATTAGGGTTACGGTGCCGAGGATGGATCATGCCGAGGGAACGTGTATTAAATAAGGTAAATCGGTGTTCGGATGTTTCATTAAAATATATGGTTGACGTTTTTTGAGAATTTAATAGCGTCATTTGGGTAAGTGGGAAATAAAAATGAGGTTATTTTTGTCTAATCTGAATGATTAATAAAAAAGTTGATGACAACAAGGCGCGATTTCATAAAGAAAGCATTCTTCGGGACGACGGCTCTCTCGTTAGCTCCTACTGCCTTTACCGGTTTGAGCGCGAGGGGTTATTCACACGTCATGGGCTCGAATGATAGGATCCGGGTGGCTGCTATCGGCGTTCATGCTCGTGGTGCGGCACTTGCTGCGAATTTCGTGAAGCAGAGGGGATGTGTGATCACATACGTTTGCGATGTCGATAAACGTGCCGCTGCCAAGTGCGCGGCCGCTGTCGAGCAGCTCCAAGGAACACGTCCTATAGTGGTTACGGACTTCAGGAAAGCGTTGGAGTCGAAGGACGTCGATGCGGTATTTGTAGCGACTCCCGACCATTGGCATGCCTTGGCTTCGCTGTTGGCTATGCAAGCCGGCAAGGAGGTCTATTCGGAAAAACCTGCCAGTTATTGTCCTTCCGAAGGCGAGATCTTGATAGAGGCCGTTAAGAAATATGGCAGAGTATACCAGATCGGTACCCAAAGACGTTCGTGGCCGAACGTGATAGAAGGCATTCGGGCGGTTAAAGAGGGAGCTATCGGTAACGTACATTTCGGTAAGGCGTGGTACACGAATAATCGTCCTCCTATCGGTATCGGAAAGGAAACGGAAGTGCCGGCATGGTTGGATTGGAATCTTTGGCAAGGTCCGGCTCCCCGCCGCGCATTCAAGGATAATATCGTCCATTATAATTGGCATTGGTTCTGGCATTGGGGAACAGGGGAGGCGTTGAATAACGGAACCCACATGATCGATCTGCTTCGCTGGGGGATGGATTTGGATTACCCTACGATGGTTAACGCCGTGGGCGGACGTTATTTCGGAAATGACGATTGGGAAACTCCCGACACACAGGTTATCAACTTCGATTATGACGGCAAGAAATCGCTGTCGTACGAAGGACGCAGCTGCAACGGCAAAATGGTCGAAGGCAACAGTGTAGGCGTTATGTTCTTCGGCGACAAGGGCAGCTTGTTGATTGCGGGCAATAACGGTTATTCCATTTTCGACATGGATAATCAGGTCGTCAAGCAGCAGTACGGTAAAATCTCGATCGATCCGCGCAATCTGATGAATCCGGCAGAAGCGTTGGATGCTATTCATATCAATAATTTCTTCGATGCTATCAGAAAGGGCACAGCCTTGTGTGCCGACGTGAAGACCGGTCATGTCAGTACGCTGCTGATGCAGCTGGGGAATATCTCGACACGCCTTGGACGTACCCTGTATATCGATCCTTTAAACGGCCATATCCTTCATGACGAAGAGGCTAATGCGTACTGGACGCGTGAATATCAACCCGGTTTTGAAATGAAATTGTAAATGAACACAGTGGAAAGAACCTTTAATTTGACAAACGATCATGGAGCAGCTTGAGGAAAAGCGATTGAGTAAACGGGATATGGCTATGGCGATCGTTATAGTGGGCGTCATGTTTTTTATCTTCGGGTTGGTTTCATGGGTAAATTCGATTTTGATCCCGTATTTCAAGATTGCTTGTGAGTTGACTCATTTCCAGTCTTATTTCGTCGCATTTGCTTTTTACATAGCCTACCTCTGCTTGTCGGTTCCTTCCGGTTTGGTCATCAATAAGATCGGATATAAACGGAGTATCATGTACGGGTTTATCTGCATGGCTGTAGGCGCTGCTCTTTTCATTCCTGCAGCGCTTACTCGTACCTACGGATTATTCCTCTCCGGATTGTTTGTAATCGGCGCCGGACTGACAATGCTGCAATCGGCTGCCAATCCTTATATAACGATTTTGGGCCCGATAGAGAGCGCTGCCAAACGAATCAGTGCCATGGGGATATGTAATAAGCTGGCGGGGATACTCTCTCCACTGATTTTCGCTGCGGTTATTTTAAAGGTGACCGATGGGGACTTGTTTGCCTTGCTCGAAGGAGGAACGCTGGACGAAGTTTCGAAAAACATGATGTTGGATGACCTGATACGTCGGGTCATTCTTCCGTATTCGGCCTTAGCTGTGATCTTGCTTTCGTTCGGTATCTTTATTCGATATTCCGTTCTCCCGGAGATCGACCCGACGAAGAATAACAAGGAAGAGGATACAGGCAATTATCACCGGACCTCCATCTTTCAGTTTCCCTATCTGATCTTGGGCGCTCTGGCCATTTTTGTTCATGTGGGGACGCAAATCGTGGCCATCGATACGATTATCAGTTACGCCGGTTCGATGGGGATAAACCTGCTTGAAGCCAAAGCTTTTCCTTCGTATACCATGGGTTTTACGATTATCGGTTATTTGATTGGCATGGTGCTCATACCGAAATATTTATCGCAGAGCAGAATGTTGCAGATCTGTTGTATCACCGGCCTGCTCTTGTCGCTCGGGGTGTTGTTCGTCGATCGGCATGTGACCTTCTTGGGGCATACGGCGAGTCTGTCAATCTGGTTTCTGTGTTCATTGGGTTTGCCTAACGCCTTGATCTATGCGGGAATTTGGCCTTTGTCCATTCACGGCTTGGGCCGGTTTACCAAAATCGGATCTACTTTACTGGTCATGGGCTTATGCGGTAATGCCATCATGCCTATATTATATGGCTATTTTGCCGATATGATGGGCTTGCAGAAAGCGTATTGGTTATTGATACCCTGTTATCTTTATTTGATTTTCTTTGCTTTGTATGGGCACAAAGTTCAATCGTGGTCTTTTAAGCGGACAGAAAGAGCTTGATTCGATGAAAGATGCGGGAAAAAGTTCTTTTATTTGTCTGGAGATAATAATTAGAGTTTGGTAAAATGTATAAACCTGTTTTATAGAATGCAATGAATGTTCAGAATTTATCAAGAAGAGACTTCCTTAAGCAAATGGGAATAGTAGGAGGAAGCGGGCTGATTTTGTCTTCCCTGCCTTTGTTTCACTCTTTTGCCGAAAGTCTGTCGGAAGAAGCCAAAGGCGGTAAGGCCAAATTAGCGTTGATCGGTACGGGGTCGCGAGGAATGTACCACGTGAATAACCTGTTGCAGATCCCCCAGGCAGAGGTGGTAGCTATTTGCGATATTTATCAGCCGCATCTGGATAATGCGGCCAAGGTTTTCCCTAAGGCCAAGCAGTACAAAAATTATATGGATGCGATCAATGACCCTCAGGTCGATGGCGTATTGATTTCCACTCCTCTTTACCTGCATGCCCCTATTTCGTTGGCGGCGCTTCGCGCCGGCAAGCATGCTTTTTGCGAGAAGGCGATGGCTCGGACGATCGAACAGTGCAAAGAGATGTACGAAACTTACAAAGAAACCGGAAAAGTGCTTTACATCGGCTTGCAACGGCTGTTCGATCCGAAGTATCTCAAAGGCATCGAATTGATCGATCAGGGCGTGTTGGGCGAGATCGTGGATATCCGTAATTTCTGGTATCGAAATAACGATTGGCGGAGGCCTGTTCCCGAACCTTCTTTGGAAAAGCTGATCAATTGGCGGCTGTATAAAGAATATTCAGGCGGTTTGATGACCGAATTGGCGGCTCACCAACTTCAACTCGGAACGTGGGTATATAAATCTCTTCCCGATTACATCGCGGGTTTCGGAGATAATATCTTCTGGAAAGACGGCCGCGAGGTGTACGATAGCGTAAGCGTCATATACCATTATCCGAATGGGTTGCGTATGACGTTCGAGTCGATCATCTCGAACAAGCATTACGGAATGGACGAGGAAGTCCTTGGTCATAAAGCTACGCTCGAGCTGGCGAAAGGCTTGCTTTATATGGAGGATATAGCACCCGCTCCCGGCATTCAACAGTTGATCAATCAAATCGAGCATAAGATCTTCGACCACGTTTCGTTCGCAGGGCCGAGTTGGGTTCCCGAGACCGCTTCCAACACGAAAGGGAAACCTATTATGGACAATTTGCAGGTTCATGACGGTTCGAATACGACCGGTGCCTCCGTGGACGACGGCTCTAAAGGATTGGTCGAGGCGTATTGCAATGCCGTCATTACCGGTAAGCCGATGCCGATGCTAGTCGAGGAAGCCTATTATTCCGGCTTGTTGGCATTGTTGGGCAATCAGGCGATGGAAGAACGGCGGGTGATAGAATTCCCACAAGATTACAGAATACCTTATCAAAATATTAAATGACAGAAATTATGAAAGATATACATATAAAGCTGACGGTGAAGAGGCAAAAGACGGAAATCCTTATATGGATTGTTTGTTTTATCATTGCATTCGGTTTGAATGTGTACTCCATTATATCTTTTGGTACGCAGTGGAAGGAGCTTTATACCCAATTGTTGTGGGTATTTAGCCTGAGCGTGCTGTTCTATGGTATTCTCCTTTTCTTTCGATTGATTTATGCCGGCGTACGTGCCTTGTTCCGTAAAAGTAATACGCCTTCGAGGAAAAGATGACTGTTGTTTTCGATGGAGAGGGGTAGACAACGGTATGGTACCGTTGTCTGCCATTGGTTTAGCGCGTACCCCAACATCAAATTTTCATTGACATTCTGTGAATTAACATGATTGTTAGTGCAAAGGTAAGAAAGAATATTGAAATCAACCTATTGTTTGGCTGAAAAATTGGGATAATTAATCTTTTTATTTCTACTATGCAGTAAAAATAGTGCATAACAGAAATAGAAAGGAATTTTTATGGCGGTAAAATTTACGGCTGTTTAATTTGCCTTTCTACTGTTCCGAAGCCATCAGTTCCGAAACGCACATTTTGCATCGAACTATTCTGTAAGTGAATCTACAAATTCCCCAAACCTCAAAATCTTCTCGCTATTCGCTTTATTGAAAAGTAGGTGCTCAAAATCCTTTTGCTTTTTCTTCAAATCGACTGTCTTTAGCAATTCGGCTGTCGCTTGCTTGAATTCTTGCAAATTATGTACTCCGCAACGTTTTGAAAGAAAATCGTAATCGGGTTTTTCCTGCGCCAATAAAAATATCAGGTCGTAAAAATCACGTCCTTTAGCACGGGATAACATGGCCGCAATTTTCATGCTGCACAATACACCATCGGAAGGAACGGGAAACGGGAAAAAGAATCCGCAGCCTTTGATATTGGTAATAATCGGAGGATAAACGATTCCTTGGTCTTGGCTTTCAACCTTTATCAAAAAACGTTCTTCCTTGTGTCCGCTCAACCCCAAATCGAATAGTAGTTCAGGGAAATGGATATTCCGCCTAAAAGCTGTTAGTTTCGGATTATCCTTATCCTTTGCTTCCACCCTCAACCCTGAACGCTCTAAAAACTGGATTACGCCGTTTGTCATTTCAATAAACTCGTCTTTCGACAAGTCTTTACAGTCGAAATCCAAATCTTCAGAAAACCGGTCTATACCCTTTACCAGACGCAAGTTTGTTCCACCAATAAAAGCCATCTTTTGGATGCTTGGCGTAGAAGAAAGGTAATCCAGAATCATCAACTGCAAATACTCTTTCAGGATGTGCTTATTGAACCCCGAATTTCCACGGATTTGAGCCGGAAAATAATTCTTTATCTGTTCAATCTGTATCATAAATCGTAAGTTTTAAGAAGTAACTTTACCCGATGGTCAAGCGCCTTGCTTTGAAACTTGTCGCAGTAGTCCATCAGTAAATCCTTGTTTAAATCATCATGCAGGTAATCTTCATCCAAACGCAACTCTTCCAATTCCTGTTCGCTATCATAGAACGGATAAAGATACAGTAAATCAAGTAATGCCTTCTCAGGTGTGGCAAACTGTATAGTGCGACTGTCTGCCATTGGCTTTAAGTCGTACCCGAATAGCAGATTTTCTTTGACATTCTTATATGAGTATTCGCCGAAGTCATTGGCGAATGATGCTGTTTTCAGGGTTGTCACACTGGTAATCTGCACCACCGCTTCCGGTATCATCCCGTAAAACGACAATGTCGTATGCAGGCTGATATAAGACGGGCGATAAATCCGGTTGGCAAAATAAAGGGAATAATCCGGCTTGCTCTTATATTCCGAGAAAGCAAAATAGCCCTGTCGTAACCGGATAAGATACCCTTTCTTCGCCCAACGAGTAAGGTTGTTCCGGTCAAAATCCGGTTGCCATGCATATACCTGATAGATATTGAAGCATGCCAAATCGAAGAATTGATTCTTAAATTCCAGAAAAGTCATTTCTTTATTTTGTTTCTATTATACTGCAAATATAGTGCATTTTAGAAATAAAACAAAATATCGGGATAAGTTAGGGGTATTCTTGTCCTGCCAATAAGACGGAAATAGACTGTTTTTGTTTTGTCGATAAGACAAAAAAGACTTCTTCTAAAGAAATCAAACCAATCAAACACAAGTAGAACTCCAAAAGATAATATGTCGAACAACTTAGCTAAACGATAGTATTACAAATAATTATCATCCTGTCTTTCTTATTCTTAGAAAAAGGTTATCTTTACAGCGTATTCGTTCTTTGAAAGATAGGAGTGGAAGAAGGTTTAATTCTATCCGATTGATACTACCAAACTAAAGTGATTATATCACAACCGCAAGGTTTCTGTGGGAAGTACATCTGCCAACTGTCCCGCAATGGTAATTCTCAACATGATGGGTGTTTCACCCGATTTCACTGTTTTCGTTTTTCTAACGAAAAAAAGCACATTAAATGTCTGTCTCATACTCTAAAAATAATGGGTTAAAGATACTCCAACCGCATAGAATAACGAGCATTTAATAACAAGACAACCAGTGACTTACAGTGCTATTTGTGGCCATTTTTTTTCGCGACCCCCAAATGACCACGAATTAGGTCGGCGCAACTGCCTGATGGGGCTCAAAGTGGAATTCCTCAGAAAAGAAAAATCCCTGAATTTCAAAAGAAGTTCAGGGATTTACGTTTATTTCTTAAAAAGTGGTGCCTCCAGGAGTTGAACCGGGGACACATGGATTTTCAGTCCATTGCTCTACCACCTGAGCTAAGGCACCTCTTTACTCGATTGCCCTGCAAAGATAGACAAAATATTTAGTTCTGCAAACGCTGTATAAAGAAAATTGCCGAATGTTTTCATAAATCCATCTGTCCTCCTGCGGTACGGCCGGCACATTTTTTGGGGGGAAACGACGATTTTTTTCTCCGAAAAATTTGGAGAAATCGAAAAGATGTATTATACTTGCACTCAGACGCAAAATGATAGACTGGAATGATTAAGCTAAAATTGAATAACGTATATTGTATAGTTGGCCGACCGCCGTTGCTTTGCGTTTGCAGAGCGGGGCGGGCGGTTTTTATTTTTCTTTTTTATAAACCGTTTAAATTTTTAAGACATGGCAACCATCCAAAATCTCAATCGCGTGCACATCAGCGAAGAAGCGCACACGAAGGTAGCGGAAGCTATCGCTAAGCTCGAAACGGAGCTGACTCCCTTCCTCGTAAACCTCTCGCCCGCAGAACGGCGGAAGTACGGCAGCATCAACGAACAGAACAAGCTCTTCGTCAACAAGACGTACGACTATGCGCAAAACCAGTCGGCGCTGTGTTCGTCGGACGTGGACTGGGCCGAGTTCGTGTTAGACTATTCCGACCGCGCCCGGATAGAAAGCTATTTGGCTAAACTCAACAAATTGGTGGATGGGCTGATCAGCGCCAAGACGCTGGCCGATTTTGACAACTTCCAAGCTGCATTGGACGATTATGCCTACACGGGCTACAAGATCCAGACGGGCACGCAGGGCTTTGCAGCCAAGTACCGCGACCTGAAGCAGTTTTTCATCCGCTCGACGGTGAATCCCCCTTCGCCGTCCGTCTCTGAATAAATGATCGGATGCTAAATGCAAGGTTCCGAACCCCGCCGACGAGGTTGAAAATACCTCCGGCGGGGTTCAATTTGTTGTCGTTGAGGTTAGATAACCTCAAATTCGACGTTCCGAACCCCGTCGGATACGTTGGGGAACCTGTCCGTCGACGTCCCGGATCCCGCCGGATACGTTGGATAACCTCAAATTCGACGTTCCGAACCCCGTCGGATACGTTGGGGAACCTGTCCGTTGAGGTTGTACAACCTCAAATTTGACGTTCGGGACGTATCCCGATAGGTCGTACAACCTATCCGACGGGATAAACAACCTCGCCGGCGGGGTTCCGGACGTATCCGGCCACGTTATGGAACGTATCCGACTACGTTGTGTAACGTATCCGACTACGTTGTGTAACGTATCCGACTACGTTGTGTAACGTATCCGACTACGTTGTGTGACGTATCCGACTACGTTGTGTGACGTATCCAGACACGTTATAGAACGTATCCGACTACGTTGCGTGACGTATCCGGCCACGAGGGGAGAAAGAGATTCGTGGGCGATCAGTCGATCGGTTTGATTCTCAGGAGGACGACGTCTTCGGCAGGCACGTTTATGGTAAGTTTGTTTTCGGTCGTTCCGATATCCCGCTTTTCCCAGATATTTCTGATCGAATAGATTCTCTGCTTTACGCCGACTCTCGCTTGAAACAGCTCGTGCCAGTTTACTTCCTGCTTTTGCGGGATCAGTCCTCTGTTCAAAAAGCAGACGGCCCATTCTCCTCCGGCAAGAGGTTTTATCCACGTTTCCAGGTCTCTGACTTTCATGTATCTGAAAGCGGGTATTCCGGCTGCATCCTGATCGATGGCGATCACTTCCTTTTCCGTCAGGATCTTCAAGGTCTGTGCGTCCGTCTCTCTCAAGTCATTTCCCGCCATAAGCGGTGCGGCTAACATGGCCCACATGGAAAAGTGCGCTCTGTTTTGACTTTCCGTCAATCCGTTTCCTACTTGGAGCATTTCCGCATCCATCCAGAATCCGGGTTTGACGTAATGTCTGTACTGGTTGGTCTCGTCCAGGATTTGGAGCACGCCGAGTTTGAACCAATTCCCGTATCCTTTCAGGCAATCGAAGCAACTCATGATATCCGAGGACATTCGCCACATGTGTACGGCCTTTTCCGCCCACGTCCAGGGTTCTCCGAAGGGGCTCACGCTCAGGACGACGGGTCGTCCCGCTTCTTTCAGGGCTTTGCTGATCGTTTGGATAGCTCCTTTCGGGTGGCAGTCGTTCGGAGAACATCCGTCATATTTGAGAAAATCCACGCCCCATCGGGCGAACTGGATGGCATCCTGGTATTCCCGTCCTCCGGATCCCGATCTTCCCTGACAGGTTTTCTCACCGATGCTCGAGTATAGGCCGAACTTCAGTCCTTTCGAATGAATATAGTCCGCCAAGGCTTTCATACCGGAAGGGAATGTGTTCGGATTGGGCTGGATGAAGCCCAGGCTGTCTCGTTCCCCTTGCCAGCAATCGTCGATGACGACGTACTCGTACCCGGCCTCCTTCATGCCGTTCGAGGCCATCGCGTCGGCTATTTCTCTGACGATGTGTTCGTTTATGTCACAATTGAATTTATTCCAGCTGTTCCATCCCATCGGCGGCGTGCGGGCTATCTGTTCAAATTTCTGAGCGTTGATTTCGCTGCCTCCCCACAGAGAGGCCAAGCTTAAAACGCAGGCTAACATGTTTTTATTCATATTCGTACTGTTATGGGGTCGTTCTGTTTTTACTCAATAGTTCGAGCATTTTTTCTCTGACGGCTCTGAAGTGGGATACGCTGCTATCGTATTCGTCGAAGCCTTGTATGATGGCGTTTACATATTCCTTCGCCTTGGCCGGATGCTGTTGTTCCACCATTTTCAATAACTGGTAATCGTCGATGCCGTCTCGCATCGCTTCGAAGCGGATGGAAGTGTACAGCTTGCGGTATCCGGGGTATATGATGCAGTTGTCTCCTGCTGGCAGTTTCCCCCGGTCTCTGGAGGCATCGGCGTGCAGCTGGTCTTTGACCCAATAATTGAGTCCCCAGTGCAGGTAACCGGGAATCGCGTATTTATAGTTGAGCCAGTGCAGGTAGCGGGTCTGACAGAGCGGAAGTTCTATGAATCTGTTCGCGTAATTGCCTCTGGGGGCGACACAGGTGTAGAACCAGATCTCTTTCCCTTTCGTTTTCAATTCTTTGTAAAAGTCGAAATCTTTGTGAAGGATATTGAGCTGGGGAATCCAGATATCGATCGCTCCGGCCAACTCCTTCGAGGTCAATACGGCATCCATCACCTTCACTCCCGGCAAAAACTCGTGGATATAATTGCTGATGGTCACATAGGAAGGAGCGTTTTTAGCCGTGGGCTCGTCTGCGATGTGCTGGATGTACTTACTCAACCATCCCTTTTGTTCCAGGTGTTTTTTGAACGCAGGCATGAATTGGGTGATGAAATTTTTCGCTCTTTCGTCTGTTACGGGCAATAAGGTGAACCGGATTCCGTTTTCTACGCTTTGAGGATTGGGCGATGTGCGCAGTTTGCGCGTCTCTTCGTTATCGGGGAGAGGCACTTCCACGAAGAACGGTTCGTTCCATGCGCCCGATCTCCAGGCCAAATGCCCTCCTTCTATTTTCTCCAGCCCCCCTACGGTGTCGTAGATTTCCACTTCTTTGTCGAATCGGCTGAAATCGAACGTGTATTTCCCGTTATGATACGTATACAACGTATGCCAGATAGGGTATATGCGGTATACGTTTTGTCGGTGCGCCGCCATCGTCTGGGCATGTATCCGGATCAACTCCCAATACAAGGGGGAATAGAGCTCTACGGGATTGCCGTGATTCAAGTACGCGAGGGTTTCGGGACTGAAATGAGCCGACCAGTTCGTCACATACAGGGGCGATTTGCCTAAGGTAACGGGGTAAACCCGAATGTAGAAATCTTTATGCCAGGTTTCTTTCTTTTTCCCTACTTCTCCCGTAATCTTTACCGTTCCTTTGTATAACCCGGGAACAGTGAATGCATCCGTAGGGACGGAGATCCATAAGGGCTGCACTTCGCCGGCTTCTATCGAAAAGGCGGAATCGGGGAGAATGGGATCGGGGAAATAGCCCGATGCCGATCGGATAATGTCGTTCGAGGGCGGATCGTAAGAGCGTCCCACGCGCACGTAGCCTACCCAGCCGGTCGTCGCTCTTTCCAATTTGGAGCGATCGGACGACAGGTCGGTGACGACAGCCCGCATATTTCTGATTTCGGCGAACCCTTTCACCACTATTTGTACACTGGCCACTTCTCCTTTGGCTATCCTGATCGTGTCCGGATCGTCCCTGAAATAAGTTCTTTCTTTGAGGACTTTGATGAGCGGATCTACCTGATAAAGACCGGCATGTTTCTCCTGACCGAACAGGTAAGGCAGAGACAGGATAAACAAAAGAGCGAATAAGCTTAATTTTTTAATCATAATCATTTATATTTTAGTAAACAATCGACGTATCCCCGTCTTCGTGCTCGCATGCAACGGAACCGACTGTCTCCATCCGGACGATTCGTTCCGATCCGCAAATTCTTTCTCTCGACGCGGAAAGGGTCGTTTCGCAACCTTCGCCGCGATTGTCCGCTCGTCCTTTCGGTATCGGAATGCGGTTTGATCGGGCGAAGACGATAAGTGCGTTTCATCGTGCACCGTACAAAGGTAATGGAAAATGCCCGCCGGAAAAGTTCGTTTTTACGAAATCGCATCCTCATAAACCGTTAATCTTTAATAAGAGGCGCCTCCGGTGCGCAGATCCGGTTCCCCGTCGTCGATATCGACCAGTATAGCTATAGAGTTAATAACCAGGGTTTTGAGTGAGGCCCGGTTCGACTTTCAAGCTGTTTTCGTGGAATGGCCAAAGATAATTGAATGATTTGAATGATCTGTCTTCAACCTTCAGGGTTACCCTTTTGCCATCGACGATCTGAGTATGCCCCTCTGCCGGTTTGTTGAGAACGTCTTCCCCAATCTTCCAGCGAATGATGTCGTCATAACGTTGTCCTTCCGCTGCGAGTTCTATCCTCCTTTCATTGCGAATCAGGTCGATCCACTGTGGTTGAGTGTAAGAACTGTATTCCGGGAGGGTAACATCTGCATAGTCCATGTCGAGGCCGGCACGTCTGCGAATGTCGTTGATGCAGTTCTTGGTGAGATCGTCCACTTGATTGAGCATGATCTTTGCTTCTGCATAAGTGAGCAATACCTCGGCATACCGTAGCAAGGGAAAATCCATATTTCCTCCACTTTTAAACGCATCGGTTTCATCGACGAATTTACGGAACCAGTAGCCAGTGCGGCTGGCGCGCAGACTTTGATAGAACATGGGTGAATTTTCGTTATAGATGTCTATCTGTTCGCCATAGAACATGTCGCCATGGCCCATGATCGAGACACTGTAACGTGGGTCCCGGTTGAGAGAGGGGGTCAGCTCGTATTCTTCCTTGCTGTGCAGCGGACATTTGTCGATGGGTCTTCCCTGCTTTGTCCAATAGGCATCGACTAACGCTTTTGTAGGAACACAATAAGATTGTCCCTGTCCTGTCCTATATTGAGGTCCCAGGTGCTGGAATGACTGGGTTGCCCCGTTACCATGGCTGGCCAGGTCGAACCACATGATAAACTCATTATTGGTGGATGCCGCTTTATAGCTGAAGAGGTCGGCATATACAGGATATAATGAATATTTTTTTGTGTCGATAATCTCTTTTGCCAATCTGGCCGCGAGTTCATAACGTTCGTTATAGAGGGCATACCTCATGGTCAGTGCTTTGAAAGAATAGCGGTTGAACATATACTTGTCCGACGTGTATTCGTCCGGCGGCAATTTTGCGGCAATTTCTTCGGCCAGCGGAAACAGCGTATCGAGAATTTTTTCTTTGGATGTGGCCGGCTGACGTGCGGTTTCCAAATCGGCAGGTTCCAGCACAAAAGGCACGTTGCCCCATCTCATGGTTAGCCGGAAATAGTGCCATACGCGTAGAGCTTCGAGCACTCCTTTGTATTTTTGACGAACGCTTTCATCTTCTACATAAGGTACGTTCGCATGGGCGATAAACGTGTTTAGACGACCGAGATGTTTCATATACAACTCATAATAGTATAGAAAATCAGAAGTATTGCTATTAAAGTTCCCATTCGCAATCCTTTGGTGATGGTCGCCTTCAATTCGGCTGTATGCATTGTCCGACTTTCCTTCATCCATATAGAAGATGATTCCGCGAGAGGTGGGATTCGTGAAAACGTCGAGATAACTACTGTAAACGACACGACGCAAATCTTCTTCGTCGTTGAAGAATTCGACAAACGTGGTGGCCGTAGGATCTCTTTTGTCCAGAAAATCGCTACAGCTGCTCAGTGCAAATAATATCAGTAAAGTGTATATCGTTTTTTTCATGGTTGTACAATTTTAATATTTAAATTTCATCATACTTTTTATTCTTGGGCTTTCTGCCGTAACATCAGAATAGCGTTACTTGTATACCGATACTGTAGGAAGCCATTCTGGGATAAGCGCCATTTCCTCCATCTCTTTCCGGTTCCAGACCTTCCCATTTTGTAAAGGTTAGGAAATCTTCGGCATTGAGGTAAATACGCATATTTCTGAAATGCTTCCCGAGTTTAGGAATAGAGTATCCCAGTTGCATGGTTTTGATACGGAAGAAGGAGGCATCGCTAAGCCATACATCGCTTAAATAAGTGTTGGTACTGGTTCCGGTCCATACGCGCGGAAAACGACTGTTGGGAGTTTCAGGAGTCCAGCGGTTGTCGGCGTAGTACTGACGGGGTGCTCCCAGATTGTTGCTTCCTCCGTCAACGTAAACCGGGTAACCTTCCTGACCGCCCAGTCGTCCGACTCTTTTGCCAACTCCTTGTCCCAACATGCTGAAATCCCACTGTTTGTAACGCATGTCAAGACTTATGGAGTAATTGTAATGTGGTGCCGGATCTCCCAGGAACACCCGGTCTGCGTCGTTGAGTATACCATCTCCATTCTGATCCACGTATTTTATATCACCCGGGAGTGTATTGGGGAATTTGGCATCCGTAGCCTCTATTTCTGCTTTGTTCTGGAAATAACCGTTGGTCTTATATCCATAGTAATTATCAATAGGGATGCCTTTGTACCATATTTTGTCGTTGGTGCCTTTAAAAATCAGCGTGTCGCTCGCATTGTATCCGGCTTTCAATACCTGGTTTTTATTGTTGAAGATCATGCCTCCGATACTATAAGAGAAATCACCGATATTATCGGACCATTTAGCCGAAACCTCCCAGCCCTTATTTTCCACTTCGCCGATGTTTACCGATGAGGTCAGATAATATGATCCCGTCAGGGGAGGTACAGGAAAATCGGAATAAATCAGATCGTAAGAATGTTTCTTATAGACATCTGCCGTTAATGACAATCGGTTTTGCCATAGAGAAAGGTCAAGACCGAAATTCCACTGTTTTTGTTTTTCCCAAGTGAAATCAGGATTAGGCACGCGCATTGTCCATCCCCAGGTGTTTACAATTTCCTGCCATAAATAAGGATTTACATTTTCATTACCAATTTTTCCCCAAGACACTCTCAGTTTCATGTTGGTGATCGCTCCGGAATTTTTGAGGGAACTTATGAATTTTTCATTATGAATGTTCCAGCCAAATGAAGCTGAAGGGAAAATGCCCCATTGACGTCCGGGGGCAAATTTGCTGCTTCCGTCCGAACGGAAAGTTGCTTCGAGAAGATAGCGGTCGTCGAACGAATAATTGACTTTAGTGAAAAACGATGCTTTTGTAATTTCCCTGTAATCGGTAAAGACATATGACATGGCTTCTGCACCGGCCACCGCATAGATTTTGTCTTTGTCGTTACGGATATTTTTTTCGAAATTGAGCAAACCTCTTCCTGTCAACTGACTTTGACTGACGTTTTGTTGCGAACCGATATCATTACCCCATGTCGTGACTGGCTTGCCGTCGCCGTCGTAAAACTTATAAGTCAATCTTTTCCATTTACTGGCCGATTTGTCGATCATATAGGACACGTTTCCTTCGAAGTTCAGATAATCGGTGATATAATAGCGCGGGCGCAAGTTTATGGTACTTTTATCATACATATAATTCCATGTTCCGCCACGATTGATGAAAGCTACCGGATTCAAATCGTTGTGCAGCATATAGTGTTCGGGAATGGTGTCATTATAGAAAACAGCCTGGGTGGGATTCATTCTCCATGCAATTTGGTATAGGCCGTGTCCGTCGTTGTTTCGCCGAAGACGGTCAACTTTCAGACGGTGCGCATAAAAATCGGCAAGAAGAATGAATCGGTCGGCAATATTAATGTTCGTATTGAACCGAACGCTGAATTTGTCCGAACCTTCGATTTTATTTAATCCATTCTCTTTTATGTAATTGAGCATTAAGTTGAAGGTACCCACTCCGCCGCCGCCTGATATACTGACAGAAGTATTGTGCGAGGTGGAGGTACGTTCCATGATTTCCTTTATCCAGTCGGTGTTTGGAGTAAGACCTTGCTCGGCCTTCGAGATATCGTCCTCGGTATAGAGGAGCGGTTGACTTTGTAAGGAAAGTGCCTCGTTCCGCAGGCGCATGAAATCAGCTGAATTTACAAAATCAGGCAAATGGAGTGGTTGATATACGGCAAACCAACTGTTTACATTTACTGAAAATTGGCTGGCATTTCCCCTGTGGGTTTCGACTACGATTACGCCGTTGGCGCCTCTTGAACCGTACATGGATGCGGCAGCGGCATCTTTTAATATGCTGATGCTTTTGATTTGATTAGGATCGACATCGGTTAATGGCTGTTCCATACCATCGATGATAACCAGTGGCTCGGCATTCTGTAACGTACTGATTCCGCGAATGGATATACTGCCTGGTACAGATCCTGGCAAGTTACTCCCTTTTAGCATGGTTACGCCGGGAACGGTACCTGAAAAGACGTCTTGTAATTTGATGATCGGACGGCTGATGTTTTTTCCCATATCTACCGATTCGATGGAGGATGCCAAATGTTTTCTTTCGATGGAATTATATCCCGTCACCACTACTTCGTCCAGTCTTACGTCGTTTTCAAGCAGTACGACATCTATTTGGGTCTTCCCTTCGGTGGATATTTCGTAGTCGCGGAATCCCATATAGCTGAATATGAGGGTGACATTTCCCGATACATTCAGTTCATAGATTCCGTTTTCATCGGTAATGGTACCTATGTTGGTACCTTTTACAAGTACCGTGACAAACGGAAGAGCCCCTCCCTCCAAATCTGTTACAGTACCATAAACACGCTTTTGTTGCTGTGCAACGTTCGATTCAGAAGTCGCAAGGATCGTACCAGTGTGATTGTTGGCTCTTACTTTCTCACAAAAAATCAATATTGTGGAAAGCAGCATAAACATGAGGATTCTTTTCATAATACACCTTTAAAAATATTATATTGTTCGTGATACTATTTTTTCTTTAATGCCCATATATAGTTATGGGTTAGATTTAAGATAATTACAATTTTAAAGGTAATTTTTTATTTGTGCAAACTTTTTAAGTTAAAAAACAACATAACAATTTTATTTAATTTTTATTTCCCTTCCTCCAATAATATCGCCTCGATTTGTTGATTTTTAATGCAATGCCCACATTTCAGATGCAGGCACCCGTTCCTTCAAAGGTCACCCGAGGAGTGTAGGTTTTGCCCAGATACGTGGTTGTACCAGCCTGACAAGAATAGCTGAGTATTTGTGTTTCTACATCATGGAATGTGTACACTTTGATTGCCACCGCATTTCTTGCGGAATTTAGTCCACCAGAAGACCGAAAGACACAAATCAATAGTTGTCGAATCAAAAGTATAAACGTTATCACCAAGTTTGAAAATATGACTGACACTCTTTTGTCGTGCTTCACCAACCAGGTAGTAAGCGTATTCCATATGATAGGCTCTATCTTGATTTGCCCCTGCCAAGGATGATTTTGATACGTTCTTTCCCATTCCGAAATGATGACATTTGGAATGATGAGATTCAAGAGTAACTATCAAATCCTGCAGACTTTCACGGTTGGAAAGTTGGCCGAACACCAAAGCAGGTAGTTGATTCCAACAAGTGAAATGCTTCACATATTTGTCACCATCATACTTGGCAACAATGTGGTTAAACTTACTTCGATTCAAAACGAAGCCAACTGAACGAAAACGTTGAAACATATGCCACGGGATTAATCTGACACAAAGCTACAAATTCAAGTCCGTTCGCTCGAAAAACCTCTCTAACTAACTATATTTCAGATATTTCAAAGAACTATTTTAGATTTTAATAGGACAGTAATGCGATCACATTTTAAAATATTGTATTTATGGTCAATAAAATGAGATGTTTTTACCTAATAATAGGACTATTTTCTTCATTTCTTTAAAAAAATAATCCAACGCCAATTCTGTGGATTCGCCTTACCCATGCAGGGTGTATAGAGAAAAAGTTTTACTTTTTGTGAGGGGTTTTCTTTCAGATATTCCCTTGTTTTCAAGAGCGATTGCACTGTATGCCAGGCGTTAAAATAGTCCAGGTCAAGGTTTTGGGGATTGAATATTTTCTCAAATCCATTGACAGGAGATACAAAGTCCTGTGTTATCTGCGCCTTGAACATGTTAGCCGGGAGTAAATCTTTCGGATATATCATTTCACCCACTTTATCTGAATAAATAGTCCCTTCAAATAAAGTTTCACCTAACTCTTTGTATTTTATCCTAATATAACCCCAATTATCTGCGAACTTGTATTCTGTTTCTATTGTAAAATCATCAGATTGTTGCGAGAATACAAATTCTAAACCGCCTTCAAAAGTATTCGTAAGATAATCTACCTTCAAAAGAAGAACTTGGTCGAGCGCTTTGTCTTTCTTTTCTGAAAAATGGTTTTCCGAATGGCATGACCATAACAATGGAATAAAAGACAGGATTAAAAGATTCGTTTTCATAGAATTGTATTTTTATTAATGAATAAAGTGTGGTAAATATGTGTCTGAAAAATATATCATTAAAAGCGTATGAGCAAATATCTTGTGAATTATTTTAACTGTATTTTTGGGATAGACATCCTGTCTAAAAATAAGGCCGAATTTTTAATTCTAAGTATAGTTAACTTCTGTTTTGAGACATCATTCTTGTAAAATTAGTTAGTTCTAATATGAGATATTCATTGTCGAACCGGAATTTACAGTAAAAGGTGGATCAATAGTAATTTGGTTTACAAAATTAAAAGACAGAAGAGAACTATTTGTTACAGTAAAATTCCGGGCATATATTTCCCATCCAGAAACTGACTGATTGGATGTAACTGTCTGATCTATGAAGTTTACAATACCGCCAGACACTTGTGAAACTGCGGCGAATGCGTTGAGTAAACCATAACCCATTTCATTGTTCCATGTGCCATTATTCCTGCCTGATGTAGTGACATAAGAATATCCACCAACCTTTTGTGCAGTACTCTCAATAATTCTTACAACTTCAGATCCTGTGAGGTTCGGATTAATTGAGAGCATCAAAGCAGCCACCGCACTTGCATGAGGAGTTGCCATAGACGTGCCACTCATGTTTCCCGTAGCATTATTAGGGAGAGTTGACAATATATTTTCTCCCGGTGCTACTACATCGAGACTAGAACCGTAAGAAGAAAAACTGGCTCTTCTATCAGAAGTATTTGTTGCTCCTACTACCAATAATCTAGAATCAAAAGATGCTGGATAATCTACACCATTTCTGTTTGCATTTCCTGCTGCAAAAAGCACCACACACCCTCTCCCGTTTCTTCCAGAAGTTATTGCAGATCGAATAGCATCTTCTAGTACGGTACTATGTAAATCCTCATAAAATGCGCCTCCTTGATCACCCCATGAGTTATTTATAACCGCTGCTCCATTATTTTGAGCATAACTAATTCCAGTTGCAAGCTGACTACTTATAGTCGGGGTTACACTTAAATTGTGGCTTATAGATAACATGGTTGTTTGAGGGGCAACACCAGCTATTTGAATGCTATTATGATTTGCCCCTATAATTCCACCAACGTGTGTACCATGATTTCCACGGACAACAGAAGGAGAACTTCCATTGATGATATCATAGGATACAGTACTATAGTTGTTTGCAAACTCTTGATGGTTTCTATCTATACCTTGATCTAAAACGGCTACTATTACATTAGAACTACCTTTGGTAATTTGCCACGCACTACAAGCATTAACTTTTTCTAATCCCCACTGGGCAGCTTCGTTTGGCTCAGTAGTGCATAGACTGGGTTTAAAATCAAACATAAATGCCGGGTCTACCTCTTCAAACATCCCTGTTTCGTAGAACAAATTAGACATGGCTAATCCGTGAGACGTAGTTGGAGATCTTAATAGATACCAATTAGGCATATATTCAACCTCTTTTATTATTTCCGCTGAAAATTCGGCAGCAATTTCTTTCAGTAATTGTGAATCTTCGGAAGATTTAATTTTTATGTAAAAAAATCACTCGTAGAAATGTAATCCTGGCTATTAACCCCAAATACAGGTGCGACGTAAATATTTTCACTTTTTAATTCAGAGGCTAAATAGGAAGCATTAATAGTGGAAGATATAGATGCTTTTTTTTCATCAATCTCTACAATTTTCCAAAAGGTTTTTTCCTGTTCATATGAATGACCCCTCTTTAAACTTGAGGTGATGGATATTGTCTTTGAATTAAATTGAACAGATTCAAGAATAGAACTATCCGTTGATGATATGTAATATAAATTTTTCACCGGAGTAATTTCTATTTGTTGCCCTTGATACCAGTAATAATCGGATATAACCGATGATCTGGTCAAGGCATTTATATTATCAATTTCTGTAAGATCATCATTGGTTAATTGATTTTCATCGGTGCATCCAATAATTAATATAGGGAAAATTGATAAAAAGGCGATAATATATTTTAAATTCATAGTCTTTCTTTTAATTACGTAAAATATTTTTTATATACGCCTTCCTCTTCACATGGAAAGAGGAGGAGGATTCTTCCCACACTTTACTTTCTAGTAGATTTCAATTCTTCGATTTCTGCTTTAAGTTCATGGATTGATTCAATTAAAACAGGTATCAAAGCCGTATAATTGATCAGTTTTTTGCCTTCATCATCTGTAAGAACAATCTCAGGTAAGATCCTTTCAACTTCTTGTGCTAATAATCCAAGTTCCTTGCCACTCCCCCCCGTTCTAAAAGGAGTTCTACTGTCCTTATTGATAAAATCATAAGTAACAGGGCGTAACTTTAAAATGGTGCTTAACCCATTGGAAACATTTGAAATGTTTGTTTTCGCACGTGCATCAGAATAATTGTAAATATTTGATACTTGAATCGCATTAAAAGTAGAAGTTCCACTATTATAAAAAACTACCTGATTATAATGACTTGCAATACGTGTAGCAGCCGAGTTTGTGTCTATTTGAAGAAAGTGTCCACTCGTTGGGCCATTAATCCAAATATTTCCTCGTAAAGTAAGATCATAATTTTTTGTTCCATCATGATAAGTTGATGTGTTCCCAAAGGTTAAAAATCCATTGGAGCGATAATTGATTTGTGCATCAATCGTAAATGCTGGTGAAGAGAAAATAATATTCAAGAGCAAAATTCGTAGCTGGTAGAAATTTAATGTTTTCATAACTTTTTTAGTTAAAGGTCGTTTATAAAAGAAATTCTGAACTACATAATATCAATAAATCCTTTTTGTTGTGCAATATACTTACTTTTTTACAAAATTGGAGCTATATATTTGATTATTCCTTGGTTAATATTTGTTAATCCGCTGATTTTATATATTTATATATATTGTTGTTTATGAGGTTTTTCTATTACAAAAAGACTGTTAAGGCATGTTTCTTACCTGAAAGAAACCTTGTAACATGTAATTTATCCATCAGCCATGCGATAGCCAAACAGCCCGAAAGAGTCGAAGTGACAGCGACACACATAAACAATATCCCATGGGGCTCAAACGAAAATAATGGAATAAGTTGTTTGGATAACAGTGTAAATATCGGAGAAAATAAAAGAATTATGAGCGTGTTGCGTCCGATAAAACTATTAATAAATTTTATTTTTGAGGGGATGTAGGAATATACTGATAGTAAAAAACTTATAGTTAAGTATGTAATAAAATAATCTCGGTAAGTTCTTCCTGCCACAGCAAGCTTTTATCGGCGTCTAATCCCGGCATGGCCATCATACTGAAAATATCTTTTTACCTTCCTTTATTTTCAGATTGATTGCCGCATATCATTGGAAAATTGTGTTTTTTCCAATGCTTTTATGGGTTGTGGTTCTCGAGAACTTGCCCGCTTCCCTTCACATAGATACCGGGTATTTTCTTCAGCACATCGTCGATTCCCCTTGCTTTCAAATCGACTTTTATAAAGGCACATGATTTAATAAATTTAAGTATGTAATGAAAATATTTGATTAAATCGGAGGGTTCCGTCAAATAAAATGTTAAAATTTGAAGTGCAGAGTAAAAAAATGAGCGAAATGGAGGATTTCTTGGAAAAGCATTATCTTTGTTTTCCGGATGATTGCATAAATTTCTGCTCGATTTGGATAAAATCAGGTGCAATGATATGAAATCGATCATGCAGTAATAATAACTTTAATCACGAATTGTATGGAAAACAATCTGTTGTCGGGTAAGAACAAGAGCTCCCGACATGAACAATTTCTCAAAACGATGGGAATAGCCGTCGGCTTGTTTGTATCGGGCGGTTTGTCAAGTGCAGCCGTAGCCACGGGGCTGCTTGATTCGGCCGCGATGGAAGTCACACAGCAAACGGTGACGGTAAAGGGACAAGTGCTCGACCTGAACGGCGAACCGATTATCGGTGCGAATATTTTGGAAAAGGGTACCACGAACGGAACGATTACCGATTATGAAGGTAATTTTACGTTGAATGTGAAACCGAATGCCGTTTTAGTCGTTTCTTACATCGGATATGCGTCGAAAGAAATAGCGATAAACGATCAGAGAACGGTAAAGATCACGCTTTCCGAGGATTCGGAAGCGTTGGAAGAGATCGTCGTCATCGGTTATGGTACGGTGAAGAAGGCTGACTTGGTAGGCGCTGTCGCCGTGGCCGATAATAAGAGTTTCCGTGATCAACCTATTACCAGCGTGTCGGAAGCGTTGCAGGGACGTCTGTCGGGAGTACAGGTCGAAAGTTCCGGAATCCCCGGTGGCTCTGTAAAGATCCGTGTGCGTGGGGCTAACTCAGTCAATAAGAGCAACGATCCGCTTTACGTCGTCGACGGTATCGTGCGCGAATCGGGACTGGAGGGCATCAATACCGATGATATTCAAGCTATTCAGGTATTGAAGGACGCATCTTCGACCGCTATCTACGGCTCCCGAGGCTCTAACGGCGTCGTCTTGATTACTACCAAGAAGGGACATGCTCATGCGCGTAACATTTCGTTCGATGCACAGGTGGGTATTTCTAATATTTACAAAACTTACGATCTGATGAATGCGTATGAATATGCTCAGGCATATATGGATGTGAACAGTAACCCGAATGCATTCTCTGCTTCGGAATTGGAATCCTATAAGAATGGCGGCGGCATCGATTGGCAAGACCAGATGTTCCGTACGGCCGTTACGCAGAATTATAAGGTTGCGGTTTCAGGAGGCAACAAGGATTCGCAGTATTATATCTCTGGGAACTATATGGATCAGGAAGGGGTATTCGTATTCAACGAACATAAACGTTATAATTTCAGAACGAATGTTTCTTCGCAGGTGACGGATTGGTTCCATATTACGGCCGATGTGAACGCTTCTCATATCACACGTCATGGGGGCGACAGCTTCGGGGCCGGTAAGGGTAATCCGATCTGGCAGTCAATCAGTTACTCGCCTTCGATGTCGATGTTTAATGAGGACGGCAGCTACGCTTACGACCAGTTCAACGCTATCGGCCGTAATCCCTATGGGCTTGCCAAACTGAATGGCAGCGACATGGTAGCGAACATCTTTAACGGGATGGTCGACCTGCACTTCCATATCGTGAAAGGACTGACTTTCACCTCTACCAACGGAGTGGATTACCGCAGTTTCAAAAGCTATGGCTTCTCCTCCGCTTTGGTCGAATCGGAGAGCGGGATGAGCAACCGCGATTATTATCGTTTGCAGTGGCAATCGTCTAATAACCTGACTTATGTCGGTCAGTGGGGAAAGCATGGTTTGACAGCCACCGGCGTATTCGAAGCGACTAAGAATGAAAATCGCTACTTGGGAATCAGTGGGTCTAAACTTTTGACGGAAAGCGTAGGCTATTGGAATGTAGAATTGGCCTCCTCCCGTTCCGAAGGCAACGGTTATTCGGCGTGGACGTTGTTGTCGGGGGTCGGCCGATTGATGTATAATTATGACAGTCGTTATCTGTTGACGGCTACGCTCCGTGCCGACGGCTCCTCCAAGTTTACCGATAAGAAGTGGGGATATTTTCCATCGGTGGCCCTGGCGTGGAATTTAAGCAACGAGCGCTTCATGGCTCAGGTAAAATCGATCGAAGATATAAAGATTCGTGCCAGCTACGGTATCGTAGGCAGTCAGGCGTTGGATGCTTACGAAACTTTGGGCATGTTGTCCGCGGCCAATTATGGTTACGGGGGGACGGTCAATTATCCGGGCTATTGGTCACATGCCGTGTCTACACCGGATTTGACATGGGAAAAGACCAAGCAAGTCGACTTCGGACTTGAATTCTCTCTACTGCAACGCTGTTTGAACTTCGCCTTGGACTATTATGCAAAACGAACCACCGATGCGTTGTTGCAGAAACAGATACCGCTTTATGACGGAGGCGGTAATTATTGGGTGAATGCCGGCGAAATTACGAATAGAGGTTTTGAATTCTCCATCAATGCGCGTCCCGTCGAAACGGGGAACTTCGCTTGGAGTTCGACTCTGACGGGCACTTATAATAAAAATAAGGTGGTAAACTTGGCGGGCGACCTGTATATTTCCGGCACGACCCCCGCAGCGGGCTTGATAGCCAACGACGGTGTGACACGGGCGCAAGTGGGCTATCCCATCGGTTCTTTCTATGTCTATAAATGGTTAGGCATCGATCCTGCCACCGGCGATAATATTTACGAAGATGTGAACGGCAAAGACGGAAAACCCGACGGAAAGATCGATAGCAACGACCGAATCTTGACAGGGAAAGCCACTCCCGACTGGACCTTTGGTTGGAATAACGAGCTGACTTATAAGAATTGGACGCTCAATGCCTTCTTCAATGCCTCGGTGGGTGCCAAACGCTTGAATCTCGTTCGTTTTGCCGGAACCAATCGCGTAGGCGATTCTCGGTTTATTACCTTGAAAGAAGCGTATTACGATAACTGGGATAATAATAAGAAAAACCCCAAATATGCTTCTTTGAAGAGCACGACCAATAGCATGTATCCTAATTCGACGCAATATCTGGAAAATGCGGACTATCTTCGTTTGCAGAATATCGCTTTGTCGTATTTGCTCAAGAAGAACATTACCAAGTTTGCCGATATCCGTTTATCCTTTAGCTGTCAGAACCTGTTTACTATCACCGGGTATAGTGGCATGGACCCGACGGCTTATGCTTTCTCGGCAGGACATGGGGATGTCAACAGCGGTATCGATATGGGTGGTTACCCCAACCCGCGTACGTTTACTTTCGGTGTAAAGCTTGATTTCTAATTATTAAGACGAAAAATTATGAAGAATAAAATATTTTTAGGATGTTTGATCACATTCGCTTTGTTTGCCGCATCATGCAGTGATTTCTTGGATGAAGATCCGAAAGGGAAATTGGCTGCCGATAATTTCTTCACATCCCAGAATGATTTGAATATGGCTGTAACCGCATTATGGAGCAAGGTTTGTTCTACACAGACAAATACGAATCCGACCGGTTTCAGTTGGATGGGGGATGATTTGACTACGCATCCTGCAAGCAATAAGCAGGCTTTCGCTCAATTCGACCGCTTTGTGCCCGTGAATGATAATAAATGCGTGGTGGCTACGTGGGATGTCTATTATAAAGTGATAAAGGCTGCCAACTACATCATTATGAATGCAGGGAAAACCCCTGTATCGGAAGGAGAAATCAAGATCGCTTTAGGGCAGGCTCATTATTGGAGAGCGGAAGCCTACTTTACCTTAGTGCGCGTGTTCGGACAGTTGCCGCTGAATACGGATAATGCAATCTCGCAGGAAACTCCCCTGTCGAGCGTGAAAGACGTATACGACTTGATTGTGACCGATTTGCAGTATTGCATTTCCAATTTGCCTACCAGTTATTCCGAAACTCCCCGCCAATGGGAAGGCGTGGCTTGTTATATTACTAAACAGGCAGCGATGTCTACTCTCTCTTGTGTTTATATGACCATGGCGGGATGGCCGTTGAAATTAGGACAGGAATATTATGCAAAGGCTGCCGACATGGCTAAACAGGTTATCGACGGTAGCAATGCCGGTACTTATGAATATGAATTGCTGCCGGAATACAAGCAGGTTTATTCTTTGAGTCGTAATTATAATACGGAGACAGTAGTAGGTGTCAACTATAACGAATCGTTTAGATGGTCGCAGGATACGGAGATGGGCATTAGCAACATCTTCGAGTCGCAAGGAGGTTGGGGCGATGGATGGGGGACTTACAGCTTCTGGAAAGAGTTTCCCGAAGGCGCTCGGAAGGATGCGACCTTTATGCCGAAAATTATGGTGCTGGTAGGCGGTTTCAAGGGCGAATTGCATAATTTCTGGGATACCGATGCCGAAGGCAATCATATCATCGCTGAAGCTCACCCGGCTTATCAGATATTTTGCGCGTCCAAAGGCGGTACAGAGGATTTCGATTATACCTATGGCGGAAGCTCTAATCCTGTTAAGGACATTGCCAATACTTCGCAACGACATCGACTGATTCGCTATTCGGAGGTTTTGTTGTGGTATGCCGAATGTTCGACTCGTGCTACCGGTTCCGTTAATGCTCAGGCATTGGAATGTATGAACAAGGTTCGTGTCCGTGCCGGCGAAAAGCCTATCTCCGCTTCCGATTATACGGCATCGGAATTCGCCGATCTTTGTGTAAAGGAACATGGCTGGGAAGTGGCCGGATATTGGGTAGCCATGCAGACCCGCC
Organism: Phocaeicola abscessus CCUG 55929; assembly: GCF_000312445.1. Classification (GTDB taxonomy): domain Bacteria; phylum Bacteroidota; class Bacteroidia; order Bacteroidales; family Bacteroidaceae; genus Phocaeicola; species Phocaeicola abscessus. The sequence continues at coordinate 792,721 of NZ_HE997182.1, forward strand.
GGATGGATCAGCAACGTATGGAATTGTTCGCTCAGGCTTGGGCGCAACGTCAGCAAGACAATACCGTAGGCGTGGAAGTAGCTCCGGGAGTTATTCTGAAGGAAACGTTGGCTCCTTCGGGGACGTTTACGGAAAGTGCGATCTATGCGCCCTATCCCGGATCGGATGTCGATTTGAATCCGAAGTTAAAATAATTATTTCCAATATGGAGCGGCTGTGTCGAAATGAAAGTTTGGACACAGTCGCTTTCGGATATGTCAGCAATCTTCAAATTCTCCATAGTCATGCTGTTGGTCCTGTCGACGGGATGCCAGAAACGTCGAGAAGCCAAAGAAGTATTCGACGCCTATCCGGAAATATTTCCCGATTATAAAGAGGTAACGGTTCCGTATACCATAGCTCCTCTCAATTTTGAAGTGAAAGGTGCCGACGGCATGCGGGTAGATGTCGTAGAAGATGAGGGCGATACGATTACTTTCTTCGGAAAGCATGCCGTAGATTTTTCAAAGGGATGGAGCACATTACTCGATCGGAATAAGGGGAAAGAGCTTCGATATACGGTATCCGTTTGGAACCGGGAACACGCTGAGGGTTTGAGGTACAAGCCTTTCTCGCTTCATATAGCGGCAGACGATATCGATCCCCACATCGCGTACCGCCTGATCGAGCCCGGTTACGAAAGTTGGAAACGGATTTATTTATGCGACAGAACCCTGGGATCGTTTTCTGAGCAAGTTTATGTGGACAATGGAACGACTGAAAAAGCTTGCCTGAACTGTCATTCTTTTTATCGTTATTCACCGGACAGATTCCTGTTCCATGTGCGTGGGAAGAACGGGGGAACCGTCTTCGTTAAAGACGGAATCGCGACGAAGGTCGATTTGACCAAGCTCTCCTCCGGGAAGCAGGGTGTTTATCCGATGTGGCATCCCGACGGCAGGTACGTGGCCTTTTCGTCCAACGATACCTTTCAGTCGTTCGCTGCTCAGGGCGAACAGCCGATCGAAGTGTACGACAAATCGTCCGATATCCTCCTCTACGATACGGAAAGGCATGAAATGACGGTTGTTTATCCGTTTGCTGCCGATTCGATTTTACGGACATTCCCCGCTTGGTCGCCGGACGGGAACGACTTATATTACTGTGCGGCTCGTGCCGTGCCTTTGCCCGATAGCCTGCATCGAATCCATTACGATATCTTGAGGGTTAAGTTTGATAAAGCGAAAGGAATATTCGTCGATTCGACGGATACCATAGTGCCGACTGAAAAATTCTCGAAAAGCGCATCATGGCCGCGAGTCTCGCCCGACGGGAACTATTTGATGTATACTCAATCCGATTACGGAACCTTTCCTGTCTGGCATAAGGAGGCGGATTTGAAATTAATTCGATTGGACAATCGGGAGGAGATCTCTACGGATGTGCTCAACAGCGATCAGGCAGAAAGTTATCATGCCTGGTCGTCTAACGGTCGATGGATCTTGTTCGGAAGTCGTAGGTTGGACGGACGGTATACACGCTTATTCATTGCCTATTTTGATGTGAAAGGGCATTTGCATAAACCGTTTTTATTGCCGCAGAAAGATCCGGAAGAGTATACGACGAGGTTGATGTCGTATAATGTTCCCGAATTCGTATCGAAAAGCGTAAGTCTTTCCAAAACCCATCTTCGTTCTGTTTTTAAAGGGATGAGAGAATGAAAGCGCGTTATTTGATCTTGTTGTTGTGCATCCCGTTGATTTTTATTACGTGGTATCGGCTTTTTCCTTATACCTTATGGGCGATAGAGTCGAACGGCTTTTTCGTATGGACGCCCGATCATATGTATTGGATCTGGTCGCAACATGCCGGTTTTTCGGTATTCCTGAGCAGTTTCTTCGCTCAATTCTTCCGTTGGCCGGCTATAGGAGCTCTTTTGCAAACGCTGTTCGCATTCATCGTCTTGTGTTCTTCGCTGATCGTTCTGAATCGTTTGAAGCTCCCCAAAGCTTTCCTCTCTGTCGCTTTGCTTCCGGTCATGGGGTTATGGATAAAGCAATGTCAGGACGATACCCTGTTTTTCTCCGTACAGTTTGCTTCTTTCTTTCTGATATGGGCTATTTCCTGCCGGATCGAGCGGTGGTATTTTCGTATCCTGTTCTTGGTACTGCTTTATTTTTCCTTGACTTGGAATTTCTTTTTCATTGCTTTGCCGATTGTGATAGGTGTGGAATTTCTCTTGAAGCGGCAGCGTTGTCTCGACACAAAAAGGGAATATAAAATAGCGACGGTCTATCTTATCCCCGTGTTGTTATTGGGCGGTTCATATTATTATATCGGTACCGAAAAAACGTATAGGGCTAAGGAGCACGATCATGAAGTGGCATACCTTGCTTATTCGCAAAAGTGGAATCACTTGTTGAATCTGATCGGAATACGGGATCATACTCCTGAGGAATTACGATATATTTTATTGGGTTTAAGTCATAAAAACATGTTGGGCGATGTTATTTTCCATTATCCCGTAAATTCGGAAGAGTTTTTTCTCTTCAACGGCGATATGTCGAAGGAGGCTTGTTTTTTCAACGAACTTTTCTATGCTCATGTGGGGTTGTACAACGAAGCCATCCATCAGGCGTTCCTTGAAGCTACACATACCGATTCCGGAATGAGTTTCCGGGTTCTGATGAATCTCGTCAAATTCAATATCTCCTCGGGAAATCGGGTATTGGCTCGGAAATACATGGATGTTCTGTCGCACGCTACCTGTTACGGGGATTGGGTGGAAAAGGAAAGAGCGTTAATGTCAGCGCTCCCGTCGGTGGATGCTCCTCCTGCAGACCGGTTCTTTATGACGAATTCTACCTTGCGGAATCTCCATCGCATTACGCAAAACGGGTATAAAAACGAGAAATTGAATCATTATTATTTGTGTGCTTTGCTGATACGAAAGAATCTGCTCGCTTTTACCGCCTATTTGAACAAGCACTTGTTTTTGATCGAGGAGCGGATTCCCGTACATTATATGGAAGCGCTTGTATTGGCTGCGACTCAAGGATTCCGTGTGAAGGGCGTGAGGATTCCTCCTTCCGTTATTCAACAGTTTAATGAGTTTCAGTCCTTTATTCGGACGAAAAATCGTCGGGCGATCCTTGCGAAATACCAATATACCTATTGGTATAATTATTATTTCACGACATTTCCTCAGGATTCGAACATCTCTGACGAAAAACCGCATTAAATAAGGGCCTTACTGTGTACAGAGGATTTTCAAATAATTCATATCTTTGTCAATTAGATGTTTAATTCTAATACCAATAATATGCAACTGAAATTGAGAATGCTGCCCCTGATGTGGTGTTGTGCCGTTTCGTTGATGGGACAAACGGTACGCATGGGCATAGTAAAGGAAAAGATTCCTACGTATAAAATCGGTAATCCGGAAGAGGATCCTATCTTCTTTACCGGGAGGGTTTATCAAGGTGCGGAAGGATATATCTATCCTTACCCTCTCTATGACGTGCTGACTGAGGAAAAAGAGGATAAGGAATATGAGCTATTGCGCCTCGACAACGAGTATGTTTCTATTGGCGTGCTGCCCGAGATCGGAGGACGTATTTTCCAGGCGACCGACAGGACCAACAACTATCATTTCTTCTATACGCAGACCGGTATCAAACCGGCATTGATCGGTATGTTGGGAGCTTGGCTTTCGGGCGGCGTGGAATGGAATATTCCGGATCATCATCGCGCGAGCAGTTATATGCCGGTGGATTGGAAGATGGAAGAACATGCGGACGGCAGTAAGACGATATGGGTCGGTGAGACCGAGCTTCGGCATCGCCTGAAATGGTCGGTCGGAATAACTGTTTATCCGAATCGTTCCTGGGTGGAGGCCAAGGTTAAGGTTATCAACCCTACTCCCATGATTCAATCCATGCTTTATTGGGCGAACGTATCCGTTCATTGCAACGAACGGTATCAGGTGATCTTTCCGCCCGACGTGCAGGTGGGGGTCGACCATCATAAAGTCTATTTCACTCCCTGGCCGGAGGGACCGATCACACCAAGCAACAAAACGAACGTAGATCTCTCGTGGTGGAAGAATTTTACGGAGTCGGGACGTTCCATCTTCGCATGGGACAGTAAGATGAATTTCCTCGCCGGTTACGATTACGGGCAGGATGCGGGAACCGTTCATGTGGCAAACCGCCACCAAGTGCCCGGCAAGAAATTTTTCTTGTGGGGAAATAATCCGAGCGGCCAGATGTGGAACAAGATACTTTCCGATAACGACGGCCACTATCTCGAATTGATGGTAGGCGCTTACTCCGATAATCAACCCGACTATAGCTGGATCAATCCGGGAGAAATCCGGGAGTTTTCTCAGATCTGGTACCCGATTAAGGGCATCAAAGGCGTGAAGAATGCGACGGAAGAGGCGGCGGTCAACTTCCAGCCGATCGGGAATGAAACATATCGGGTCGGCTATCAGACGACGACGAACCATGAGAATGCCCGGGTGATGGTTAAATATAAGGATCGGATCTTGATGGATAAGCGAATCGGCATTTCTCCCGACCGGTATTTTTTCGACGAAGTGGCAGTCCCTGCAGACACCGATCCGCAGGAACTCTACACAGCCCTCTATGATAAGGACGGTAAGGTACTCGTCGACTATCGCCCCGTAAAACTCGAAGAGAAGGAATTGCCGAAAGTGATAGACGGAACGAAACCGGTAAAGGAATACGAGACCGTCGAGGAACTTTATCTGGCAGGCTTGCGCGTAGATCAATTTAATAATGCGCGACTCTCTTACATGGACTTTTACCGGGAGGCGTTGCACCGTGATTCCATGGATGCCCGCGTGAACATCGAAGTGGGAAAACATCATATTCGACAGGGAGAGTGGGAGAAAGCCGAGAAGCACCTGCTCCGCGCGCTGGACAGATTGACGCATGATTACACCAGAGCGATGAATACGGAAGCGAATTACTACTTGGGGTATCTTTACCGGCTGACCGGCCGAACAATGGAAGCGGAGGAGAACCTGTGGGCGGCCACCTATACGCCGGCATTCAAACATCCGGCATTCTATCAGTTGGCGGTGGCAGCTGTCCGTGCACAGCATTATCCGGAAGCATTGAAACTGATAGACGAATCGTTGCTGGTCGGCGCACACGATTTGCAGGCTTTGACGGTCAAGGCTTATATCCTCCGTCGATTGGGGAAGAAGGAGGAGGCTGCGGAAGTGATCCGGACGATTCGCTCCATCGATCCGTTGGATTATATGAGTGAATTCGAAGAGAGCTTCCTCGACAGGGGAGATGCCTCCTTCTTCTCCGTCACGCGGAAAAATCGCAGCGAAGGATTGATCGCTGTCCAGGAATTGCTCGAAGTGGCGGCGAACTATATCACCTTAGGCGACACCCAAGCCGTCCGCATCATGCTCGACGAAGCTGTAAAGATCGGTGCGCCTTATGCGAACTATCCGCTGATTCATCTCTATATGGCATATACGTTATTGGATGAGAATAAATCCGAAGCCATGGCCGAAATCGAGCGGGCGTCGATGCTGCCGGCCTATAACAATTTCCCTTTGCGTATCGAAGAACTCCCGGTTTTCGAAGCGTTGATTCGGCTACGACCTGACGATCCATACCTGCATTATTACTATGGAAATTTGCTCTATTACCTCGGTCAAAAAGACAAGGGGCTGGGCGAGTGGTACCGGTCAGCGGAGTTGAATCCGGGCTTTGCGCTCGCTTGCAGAAACGTGGGCTTCGCAGAAGGACAGAGGGGCAACATGAATGCCTCGATGAAGTATTACGACAGGGCGATCGAGGATAACCCTCGAGATCCTTTGTTGATGACGGAGTCGGATAAGATTTACGAAAAAGCCGGCATATCGTCGACCGTTCGTCTCAAACGGATGGAAAAGAACCTGCAGACCGTCATGAAGCACGACGATGCAGTCATGCGCCTGCTGTCTCTCTATAACGAGACCGGTAATTATGCCAAGGCTATAAAGATCATGGACGCCCGGCACTTCCATCTGTGGGAAGGTGGTGGAGAGATCCACGTCATCTATGTCAATTCGCATCTGTTGAACGGCATGACTTTTTTGAAGAAGAGAAATTATCGCAGGGCGATCGAAGAATTTGCTTTAGCTATGCAGTATCCGGCGAACTTGGAGGTAGCTCGCTCGTCGAGAGGCGGTTACGAGGCGAAGGCGTATTATCTCACGGGCGTTGCTTACGAGGGGTTGAACGAGCCGGATTTGGCCCGGGAGGCTTACGAAAAGTCGGCGGCGGCTAAGGCTGCCGCCACCTCCGACTTGGCATATTATCAGATCAAGTCGTTACGGAAGTTAGGTCAGTCGTCCGAGGCGGATGCAGCGTTGAGCCGAATGGTTCAAGTGCGCGCCGACATGCAAAAGAACCTGATGGATAGTTATGCGAAGTTCGGCGAAGCGGACAGGAATGTGCAGCAGAGCAATCTGAATTACTTCGGCGGATTGATCGAATTGCTGCAGGGGAACGATTCGGCGGCTCGGACGGATTTCTCGCAAGCGCTGAAAGGATATCCGGGGAATATTTGGGCGAAGTGGATGAGTCGGGAAGAAGCGTTCTGATACCGCGATTCGCCTTTCGATCCTCGTCGGACTCGTCTCATCCGTGTAAATAAAAAATCGCAAGTGGCTGTGCCAAAAAAGTTTGGGCGCAGCCGCTATTCTTTTAAGGTAATCGGCTCCTCGTCTTGCGATTTTCCGTCGGAGCGGATTCGGGGAGTAATTCTCCTTTGTGTGCGCCGACCGATAGCGATTGCCGGCAGCCCCCACACCCTTTGTTTTTCATTTCCGTTAAGGCGCAACGCGAGCTGCAAGCCGTTCGGTTTCATCCGAGCGATTTATATCATTGTTTTACAAAGTTCAGGCCGAGCTTCATGCTGGTGGTATGGTTGATAACGCCCGGCAATGAATTGATAACGCCTTTGATCATGCCTGAATAGGCTTCAAATTTAGGATCATTCTCCAATTTTTGGCTGATCGCTTTTTTTATGGCTTCATTGTCCAACAGCGGCAGTACGGTAGCCTGAAGCAACGGCTTCAGCAACGTTTCGTCGAGATAGAACGTGATGCGGTTCTCGTCCGGTCGTTCGAATTGCACGGGGATCCCATTTTGCATCAAGTTCGCCGCATCGGGGATCAAATCCAGGATATAAGGGAGCATTACTTTGAACACGGTAGACGTTTGGGCCGAGGAAGGGTCGGAAGGCTTTTTATGGGCGAGCGTGGTTTCCGTGATTTGATGGGGATTTAGAATCAGTTGAATCCGGTTGCCGCTCGGCTCTACATATTGAGCGATGGTTGCGGGGGAAGTCAGGAGCTGTTGGGTCTCCGAATCTCTGTAAGTTGCGATGATGCTGCCGCTTTCCGTGAAAGAGACATTCTTCAGCACTTCTCCGATGGCCTCCGAAACGGAGGTGTTGACCGAATCGCCTTGAGCGTCCAGCATTCCGATGAACGGCATTCGTACGGCGAGCGTCAGCACGTCGCCGATCGCCATTTTCATGCTGTATCCCGGGAATACCTCGATCGAAATGGAATCGGCGGATTTCCACTGGCTCACGATAGGGGTGGTCGTATAGTTTTCGTTGTCGAAGTCGGTCAATTTCCACGAGGTCCCCGCCAGCTGCGCACGCTTCAACTTCACATTCGACAGATTCAGGGTGATGGCTCCGTCCGAAACGATTCCGTTATAGGCGAACGTACAGTATTCGGATTCCGTGTTTCCGCCGAATGTGCATTGATCGCCCGTAATGGTCAGATCGACGGAGAACGTAACGGTAGCGGATCCGGGAATAGGACTGGCCGTGATATATGAACCCATTGTGGGAGTCGCTTTCGAAAGCGCTTCCGATACGCTGAACACGTCGCCCTCCAAGGTAATGTCCGCTTTGTGAGCGTCCGCAGGATTAGGGGCAAAGGCAACCTTTTTCCCTACGACCGTCTCCCCGTTGCAAGTCAGGGTCAGACCGCTTTTAGCGGTATAGGTCTTGGTTTCTCTGATGGGATTGACCACTTTGTTACCCTCCTTCTCGCAAGCAGTGAAGAGCGTTGCGAGAAAGAGCACTGCCAATATGAAAATGACATTCTTTTTCATGGGGTGAATATGATGATTCAAAACTGCGGTAAAGTTACTCATTTTTATTTATTCATTTATTGTTTTCCGTTATTTCTATCCGTATTTAATGTTTAGTATTTAATGTTTGCCGGGCATCAGGACGATGCCTGTTTTCTTTTTCCCATCCATCTTTACCACTACCGGCTCTTCAAGGTGAATATGCCGTAAATACGGGGTTTCTTCACTTGCCGATCGAGCATCCAACCAGTCTTGGTTATACAGTCCGTCGTGTCGGAAAGGGTTGATGGTGAAGTACCCTACGCCGAAGGAAGTCAGGTTTTGAAAGAAATGCGTTCCTTGGCTGGGGTCTACGCGATAGTTGCTCAATCCCGATTCTACAATAACTTTGGCGGCGGAGATGTGCGGCCATTTTACAGGGATGCCTAACCAGGAGTCGCTGCTTCCCCAGCGTCCGGGTCCGATCAGGATGTACTGTTTGCCGCTGTCTGAGAATTTCCGGTTTATTTTCTCTACCTCGTAAGCGATAGCCGGGTTATAGCTTGCCGAATAATGCTGTGTTTTGATATAAACGATGTCTTGAATATCGTCTACGATGCCGTGTCCTAAGGTGTTTTTGCTTTTAAGCAAGAGTTGGTCTTCCGGAATCGTATCCAAGTCTTCTTTCAAGTCGACTTTGATGTCCACCATCGGCCGGATTTGCAGCATGTAAAAGATGCCTGTACGCGCTTTGGCATTGATGGTAACGGCAAATTCTATTTCGACCGGGCGTCGCATCTCGCTCTGCCCGTATTTCATTACCAATCGAAGAATTTTCGGCAGCGGTAATACGTCGTGTTGCAACACGTTGGCAAAGGTGATGAGCTTCCTGCCTCCGGGATAGATGCCGTCTCTTATCATCATGTCGTAAGGGTCGTAAGTAGAGGCGATGAATGTCAGCGAGCCGTCTTTTTCCGCTTCCTTGATGGGGAGTTTCAATAGGTTGAATCCGTCGTCCAACGAGAAGTTGCGACCGTCGTTTTTCAAGTCGAGCGCATAGAATTGCGTTTGCGTCTCCCGCAGTGCCAGATCCATGTCGCTGGTTTGGAGCACTTGGGTGGGATGGTAGGGACAGATGCGTAAGGTCAATCCGCCGTCGACGATATACTTGCCCAGGCCCAGGGCTAAGCTCACCGTCCCTTCTTCTGGAAGTTCTTCGCCGATCGGATAGTAGTTCAGCGAGCGTGCCACGCCCGAGATCGACGGATAGAACCGGTCGCCGTACGAAGTTCCTGCCACTTCCTGCAGGATGACCGCCATCTTTTCTTCATCGATCACATTGCTGGTGGCTTGCATATAGGCCTTGCTGTCCTTGTAAAACACGGAGGCGTAAACCCCTTTGATGGCGTCGCTGAGCATGCGAAGCCGTTCGTATTTGTCTTCCGAATACGGAATCATGTACGTGGCGTAAATACCGGCGAAAGGTTGGTAGTGCGAATCTTCCAGCAAACTGGACGAGCGGACGGCGATAGGGGCTTTTACCACGTCGAAGAACGTGAAGAAGTCGGCGACCAGTCTCTCGGGAAGCTTGGCGCGAAGAAACGCCCGAAGGATCGTCTCGTCGTCGGCATCGCTCAGCGCGATCTGATAGAGGTGGTTGCTGTCCATGAACTCGTCGAATAGATCGGTGCAGAGCACCACCGTCTTCGGGATGATCACGGAGGCGTTGTCGAAATCTTCGAATTCCTCATGGCGTTTCAGGATATCATCGATGAAGGCCAGGCCGCGCCCCTTCCCTCCCAGAGACCCGTCGCCGATGCGGGCGAAGTTAGAATAACGGTCGAACCGGTCGCGTTGAAAGATGGCGACGATTCCCTGGTTTTTCATCTTCCGATAGCGGACGATCGCGTCGAAGATGATTTGCCGGTGAGCGTCCACATCCTGGAAGGTATCCCATCGGATTTGTCGCAAGAATTCCGCAGGCGGAAACATGGCGCGCGAATAGAGCCAGCGCGAAATATGGTTATGGCTGATATGATACTGGAACGATTCTTTGGGGATGTCGAAGATAATGTTTTGCAATTCTTTCAGATTGCGTACCCTGGCAACTTCTTCGCGCGTGTCCGGATTGCGGAAAACGAAGTCGCCGAAACCGAAGTTGTCCGATACGGCTTCTCTGAGATCGATGTTCATCTTCTTCGAATTCTTGTCGATAAAACTGGCTTCGTACTTATCGGCGAAAACTTTGTTTTCGATTTCGGCCGATTCCAGGATGAGGGGGACGAAAGGATCCCGCGACCGGATCTCCGCCATCAGCTTGACGCCTGCCAGCGGATCTTTCTTTCCGTCCTTCGGGAAGCGGGCGTCGGTGATTATTCCGAGAATGTTGTCGGCATAGGTATCGTAAAGTTCCATGGCTTCTTCGTAAGTTCGCGCCAGCGCAATTTTCGAGCGGCCTCTCATGCGGAGGGTTCGCTGGTGATCGTTCAGCGCTTCCGTGGCGAACAGCTGACTTTGTTTGAGGACGAACGTGTACAAGTTCGGCAGTACGGAGGAATAAAAACGCACGGAATCTTCGACCAGCAGAATCATTTGCACGCCCACTTCGCTCACATCGTGTTCCAGATTCATCTTATCCTCGATCAGTTTGATGATGGAGACCAGCAAGTCCGTATTTCCCAACCAGCAGAACACATATTCGAAGATACTCAGATCTTCGTGGACCATGCAGGCCGTAATGCCGTGGGAAAAGGGCGTCAGTACGACTAACGGCACGTTCGGATAATTATTTCGGATAGTATGCGCAATGTCGAATGAATCGTTATTGTCCGTGGCCGGCATGCAGATGACGAAATCGAACCGCGCTTTTTCCAATTCGGTTAAGGCATCCTCTTTGGTTGATACTTTCGTGAATCGGGGAGGGTTGCTCAGACTCAGCTCCATGTATTCGTTATAGATCTTTTCTTCGATTCGCCCGTCGTCTTCCAACATGAAAGCATCGTAAGGGTTGGCTACCAACAAGACGTTGTAAATGCGTTTCTTCATCAGATTGGCGAATTGCGTCTCCTTGAAATATAACTGTTTGAAATTTGGCTTCTTGTTCATAAAAATCTCAATTGATGGATAAGATGAAGCAAAATTCGTCATTTTAATTCTTTCATACAATATCTTTTCCTTAAAAAGAAACTTTTTGTTATGCTGTACGAACGTAATAATTAACAAAATATCACTAAAGAAGGAAAAAATCATGGAAAAAGTTTTGGAGTCTCGTTTAAAAAACTACCTTTGTGGTCGGATTGGTTATCTATTTGTCAAAACCTTAAAGAAATAATAAAATGGACATTAAACAAATCATGGCTTCGTTGGAGGCTAAACATCCCGGAGAATTGGAGTATCTGCAAGCGGTGAAAGAGGTGCTCATCTCTATTGAAGAAGTGTATAATCAGCATCCCGAGTTTGAGAAGGCAGGGCTTATCGAACGGCTGGTGGAACCGGATCGGATCTTTTCGTTTAAAGTACCATGGGTGGACGATCACGGAAAAGTGCAGGTCAACCTCGGTTATCGGGTGCAGTTCAATAATGCCATCGGCCCGTACAAGGGCGGTATCCGTTTTCATGCGTCGGTCAATCTGTCCATTCTGAAATTCTTGGGATTCGAGCAGACTTTTAAGAATGCCTTGACCACCTTGCCTATGGGGGGAGGCAAAGGCGGTTCCGATTTCTCTCCTCGTGGAAAGAGCGATGCCGAAATTATGCGTTTCTGCCAAGCTTTCATCATGGAATTGTGGCGCCATCTGGGGCCGGATATGGATGTTCCGGCAGGCGATATCGGCGTCGGCGGTCGCGAAGTGGGTTATATGTTCGGCATGTACAAGAAGTTGACTCGCGAGTGTACCGGTACGTTCACCGGCAAGGGTTTGGAGTTTGGCGGCTCTTTGATCCGTCCCGAGGCGACCGGTTTCGGCGCTTTATATTTTGTCCATCAAATGTTGCAGACCTACGGTACGGATTTTAAAGGCAAAACGGTGGCCGTTTCCGGTTTCGGCAACGTGGCTTGGGGAGCGGTGACGAAAGCTGTTCAATTAGGTGCAAAAGTGGTGACGATCTCCGGTCCGGACGGTTATATCTACGATCCCGACGGTATCAGCGGAGAGAAGATCGACTATATGCTCGAGCTGCGGGCTTCGGGTAACGATGTCGTAGCTCCTTATGCGGAGAAATATCCCCACGCTACCTTCTATCCGGGGCGCAAACCCTGGGAATGCAAGGTTGATATCGCTTTGCCCGCAGCTACTCAGAACGAGTTAAACGGCAACGATGCTAAGCAACTGGTCGAAAACAATGTGCTTTGCGTGGGCGAAATCTCCAACATGGGGTGTACTCCCGAAGCTATCGATACGTTTATCGAACACAAGATGCTCTTCGCTCCAGGAAAGGCAGTGAATGCCGGAGGCGTGGCGACTTCAGGCCTGGAGATGACTCAGAATGCCATGCATTTGAGCTGGTCGGCGACCGAAGTCGATGAGAAGCTGCACAGCATCATGCATAACATCCATGAGCAGTGCGTGAAGTACGGCAGACAACCTGACGGTTATATCAACTATGTAAAAGGCGCTAACGTGGCCGGATTTATGAAAGTGGCTCATGCCGTGATGGCGCAAGGAATCATTTAATTTAAAGGGTTAATAAAAATCTCGTTTAGTTGTATTTGTATTTTGTATGTAGCTCGCGCTGCTTCGCTTGAGAAAGTAAAGCAGCGCCTTTCTTTTGGTCGTAACGGTTTTATAGCCCCTCTTGAACGACATGACTGGACGGCGGAACATTCCGCAGGGGTAAAAAATACGTCGAAGGCCCCGACTGACTTAGCAAGTTTCAAAGAATTATTTTGGAAGCTTTGACCGGTTTAAATTCTCCCGCTATGATAATTCCAATCCCAAGGAATCTTTCAGTTCTTGCAAATGCGGATTCTTTTTCAGCATGAACTGTAGCTTTTCCGGCGCAGTGAACGGGCGTTTGTTTTCTTTGATCTCGCTGACCCGAATACGCATTTTTATGTGATCGTTGCGAAGCTTCTTCCGCAGGAATTCTTCGACGGATGAAGTTAGAGTTTGCATGGATTCTGCCGCCATCTTATTGTCGACAACGATTTCGAAGGTTGTCTGATCCATTAATTTCGGGTGAAGTGCCATCATTTTCTGCGAATTAGCTTTTTGTTCTACCGGCAAAGAGGCGGCAAATTCGCGCCAACCGTAGTCCAGGTCGTCTACCGAAAAGGGTTCGTTTTGCAGGGGGGCCGTAGTATCTGGCTTTTGTCCGGTGTTTTCCGAAGCCGGCGCCCTGCTTTGCAGCTCGTTGTTTTTAATGGCTTTAATAGAGATGTTGATATCTGCGATGTTTACCGTCGGTATCTTACGTTCGTCCGGTTTATTAGAGGGAAGCGGACTGACATGGATCGGTGGGATAGTCGTTTGAGCTGTCTGCGGTTGAATCGGTGGTGGGGATGTGGACGCATGCGCTTTGCCGGACTGTTTGAAGAGGGGTTTTAGACGTTTCTCAGGGCTTCGCCCCTCCGGCTCCTCCTCTTCTTCCGAAGCGATGAGTTGTGTGCATTCTATCAGCGTCAATTCGATCAGCAGGCGTTTGTTTTTGCTGGCTCGATAGTTCAAATCGCAATCGTTGCAGCGTTTCATCCCCTTGAAAAGGAATGCGGAGGAACAGCGTCGGGCCTGCTCGCGATAACGTTCCTTTACCCTGTCGCCCACTTCTAAAAGAGGGAGCGTCGCTTCGTCTTTGCAAACCAATAAATCGCGCAGATGAGCAGCCAATCCGGTGATGAAATGATTTCCGTCGAATCCTTTGCGAAGGATGTCGTTGAATAGCAGGAGCGAATCCGACACTTTATGAGCCAGGAACAGGTCTGTCAAACGGAAATAATATTCGTAATCCAACACGTTCAGATTATCGATCACACTCTTGTAAGAAATGTTCCCCTGCGTGAAACTGACTACCTGATCGAAGATCGAAAGGGCGTCGCGCATCCCGCCGTCCGCCTTTTGTGCGATAACCGCCAGGGCTTCGGGATCGGCTTTGACGCCTTCTCGGTCGGCCACGTGTTGCAAATGATCTACAATATCCTGCACATTGATCCGATTGAAGTCGTAAATCTGACAACGGCTGAGAATGGTAGGCAGCAATTTCTGTTTCTCGGTAGTAGCCAGAATGAATACCGCGTGCCGGGGCGGCTCTTCCAAGGTCTTGAGAAAGGCGTTGAAAGCGGCGGTAGAAAGCATGTGGACTTCGTCGATGATATAAATTTTATACTTCCCGATTTGCGGAGGGATACGGACTTCCTCGATCAGGTTGCGGATGTCTTCTACCGAATTGTTGCTGGCTGCATCCAATTCGAATATGTTGTATGAACGTTGCTCATTGAAAGCTTGACAGGATTCGCATGCATTGCATGCTTCCCCTTCGGCGGTAAGATGCTGGCAGTTGATGGTCTTGGCAAAGATGCGGGCGCAGGTAGTCTTGCCGACTCCTCTCGGGCCGCAGAAAAGATAGGCGTGAGCCAGTTTGCCGGATGCGATCGCATTCTTCAAGGTGGTGGTCAACGTCTGTTGACCTACGACGGATTCGAACGTAGAAGGACGGTACTTCCTGGCGGAAACGATATAATTCTCCATGACGGATTTGTTTATCAGATTGAATTATTGATGCAAATATACGCAAAATGTCGTTCGTTTTTGCTGAATATGAGAGAAAAACTTTTATCTTTGCCCATAGAAGAAAAATAAAACGGTATCCGTTATAGGGATGCGAAAGAATAAAAGTGATTCAAATGAGCAAGTTAAAGACGATATGGGATTTCATATGCGAGCATAAATACCTGATAACGATATGCGCGTTCCTGTTCATGATCATATTTGTAGACGAGAATAATCTGATCGACCGATTCAGGCATAAGCGGGAAATCAGTACGCTGAATGCCGAGATCGAACAGTATCGTAAACAATACGAAAGCGATACGGAGAAACTGAACAGACTTGTGGACAATCCGGAGGAATTGGAAAAAATCGCTCGCGAGAAATACCTGATGAAGAAACCCGATGAAGACATATTTATTATAGAAGAATGAAAAAATATTTTAAAGAACTTATGATGTCTGGCGCGATACTGCTCCTCATCGGCGCGGTATTGCAGGTGAATCAGTTGATCGTGGCTCCTTATATCTATACGGTAGGAGCCCTCCTTTTCGGCTATGTCCAGATCGTGGGCGGACGTTACGAGGGTGCTAACCTCGTGATTCGCCGCTTGCGTCGACTGCAGATCTTCGGGGCCGTCATGTTAGTGATTACGGGTGTTATCATGTTTACTTGGCATCATAACGAATGGGTCATTGCCATGACGATCGCCGCCATCTTTGAACTGTATACGGCTTTCCGAATCCCCATAGAACTGAAAAAGGAGAAGCGTCGATAGGCCGATCTGATAATAATTGTAAAAAAATGCTGTCGAGACGAGGTTATTTGTCGGGTGGAATCTAATAAACTTCTATTTGATTTAAATAATAATAAAATTTTTCCGCTCGACGAATAATGGTTGTAAATTTGCCCCTATAGAAAAAGAGGGAGTTTGTGGATACGATGTTAAGACTTTTTATACCGATAATGTCTTTATTGGCGTTAACTTCATGCGCCAGCGAATACCAGATAAAAGGTACTTCTTCCATATCTCGTTTGGACGGGAAAATGCTATTCGTAAAAATTCCCGAAGAGAATCAAATGGTCAAAATCGATTCCGCAGAAGTGGTACACGGACTCTTCGCAATGAAAGGAGCTGTCGACTCGATCATGTTGGCGGCGCTTTACATGGACGATATCAGTATCATACCCTTTGTAATAGAAAAAGGCCAGATCAATGTCAGTATAGACAATGCCCGTACGCAGATTAACGGCACCCCTCTGAACGATAGGTTGGCAGCGTTTATCGCCAAGAAGATTTCCATCGACGACCGGGCATACGAATTGGAGCATAAGGAAAACCAGATGATTATGGACGGTAAAACCCCGGAGGAGATCGAAGACGAACTGACCAAGGAACGCCAGAAATTGATGGAAGAACTGAACGAGCTGGCCAAGGCCTTCATCAAAAGTAATTATGACAATATCCTCGGACCCGGAATCTTCGGCATGATTTGCAGCGGATTCGATATCCCCCTGATGACTCCCCTGATAGATGAGGTGATGAAAGATGCGCCGGAAAATTTCAAGTGCCATCCCATGGTAAAGGAATACATCGAGGCCGCCCGGCGAAATATGGACCGGATCAAGCACAATATTCAATCTCAACCGTAAAGTGGCGTCCCCTCGACAATCCGTGCGAGGAAGAGGGGATGACGGTCTCGCATGCAAAAAATGGCCCCATCTCGCAACTGCGGAGAAAGAAAAATTTTTCGCCGGGAGAATGAGGAATAGAAAAAAGTCGTAACTTTACGTCGATTTTAGAAGAATTAATTTAGATAGATTATGCAAACCATTGACAAATTCAATTTTGCGGGGAAAAAAGCGATCGTTCGGGTGGACTTCAACGTCCCCTTGGACGAGCAGGGAAAAGTGACGGACGATACCCGCATCCGCGGCGCGCTTCCTACTTTAAAGAAAGTGTTGGCCGACGGCGGAAGCCTGATTATGATGTCGCACATGGGCAAACCGAAAGGCAAAGTGAACCCGAAGTTCTCTTTGAAACAAATTCTCGAGCCGGTTTCCAACGCTTTGGGCATACACGTGAAGTTCGCTCCCGATTGCGCTAAAGCCGCTCAGGCCGCTGCCGCACTGAAACCGGGCGAAGCGCTGCTCCTCGAGAATTTACGTTTTTACCCCGAAGAAGAAGGTAAACCGGTGGGCATCGATAAGGAAGATCCGGCTTATGAGAGCGCGAAGAAGGCCATGAAAGCTTCGCAGAAAGAATTTGCCAAGACGCTTGCCGGCTATGCCGACTGCTATGTGAACGACGCATTCGGTACGGCTCATCGCAAACATGCTTCTACGGCCGTGATCGCCGACTATTTCGATGCCGATCACAAAATGCTCGGTTACTTGATGGAAAAGGAAGTCGAGGCCATCGATAACGTGCTGAAGAATGCTCAACATCCCTTTACCGCCATCATCGGCGGCTCCAAAGTCTCTTCCAAACTGGCTGTCATCAAGAATCTGCTGACCAGGGTCGATAACCTGATCATTGGCGGCGGCATGGGGTATACTTTTATCAAGGCGCAGGGCGGTCATATCGGCGAATCGCTGCATGAAGACGACTTGATGCCGGAGGCCCTTTCGGTGATGGAAGAAGCCAAAAAGGCGGGTGTGAATCTCTCGCTTTCCGTGGCGACGGTTGCAGCCGACAGATTTGCCGACGATGCCAACAAACAAGTAGTCGACATCTATCACATCCCCGACGGGTGGGAGGGTATGGACGCTTCCGAGGCTTCCTTGGAGAAGTGGAAGAAGATCATCCTTTCGTCCAAGACCATTTTATGGAACGGCCCGGTGGGCGTGTTCGAATTCCCGAATTTTGCTCACGGTACGGGCGAAATCGCCAAGTATGTGGCCGAGGCGACTGAGAAAGGCGCTTACTCATTGGTGGGGGGCGGCGATTCGGTGGCTGCCGTCAACAAGTTCGGTCTGGCCGACAAGATCTCTTACGTATCAACCGGCGGAGGCGCCATGTTGGAAGCGATCGAAGGCAAAATCCTTCCGGGTGTAGCGGCGATTACGGGTGAGAAATAATTTTGCTTGGATTTGTTTGCCACACTTTTGTCTTCAAGCAAGTGGGAGGGCATTTCTTCGGAGATGCCCTCTTTATTTATTCTTCCGAAGGGATGGGAAGAACCCGACTGCGAAGTGGATTCGACGCCGATTTCCGTTACCCCGTAAAGGATGAGGCAGCATATCGACGACTGATATGCTGCCTCATCCTTTCACCTCTTCCGGCATTCAGAGCCGGGAAAGGCGGTTCTCGAATCAGTCTAAGATCTTGACTTTGACGTTGCGGTACCACACATCGTCGCCATGATCTTGCAGTCCGATGAATCCTTCATGGTTTTCGCCGCCGCAGTTGTTCAGCAGTTCGAATGCCACCGGCCATGCCTTTTCGCTGAACTTGGAAGCCTGCAGCATTTCCGTCCATTTCGGTGTCCAAAGATGGTATTCGAGTACGTTCTTGCCGTTTTGATAGTGTACCACCGTGCCTTTATAGACCATGATCTTCGCTTCGTTCCATTCGCCGAAGGGTTTGGCGTTTTGCGGATTGGCGGGAATCATGTCGTACAGGGAAGCCGACTTGCGATTGCCGTCCTTGCCCAATTTGGCATCCGGATGATTCTCATTGTCCAGCACTTGATATTCCGGAGCGGAGATATAGATCGGTTCGAACTGATCGGCTTTATCTTTCACGGGCACCTCCTGCGCCAGATAGAAAATGCCGGAATTGGAACCTTTGCCTACTTTCCATTCCAAGGTCAATTCGAAGTTTTTGAATTTGTGAGCGAAGATCAGGTCGCCGCCTTCCGCACTCTGGCCTTCGCCCATGCCCGAGCCGTTGATTTTCAGCGATCCGTCTTCTACCGTCCAACGGGCGGGAATCGAATTCTTGCCGTAGCCGCGCCATCCTTCGGTCGATGTGCCGTCGAACAGCGTGATGTACCCGTCGGCATCGATCGGTAATGCCAGCGTTTTGTTCTCTTCGCCTACCGGCTGCGTAGATACGGCCAGATCGACCGTTGCAGGCATTGCCGGTTCAGCTTCTTCGGAAGCAGCCTGTTTCTTCTGGCCTCCGCACGATGTCAATGCAGCTGTCAAAGCCATGCATCCCATCCAAGTTAACGTTTGCTTTCTCATATCAGTAATCTTTATATAAAAGTTATAGAATCTTCGTGTTCGTTTTTTCATAAATCTGTCCGAAGATACATGTTTTTTAGAGAACTTGTGCGATTGGTAAAAAGTTTAATATTTCTTTAACATTCCGGGGCTTGCTTCTCGGGAAAATGAGGCAAGTTCGCAGGGCTCTCCGGCGGGACCGGTCGAGTCCGGTTGCGGCTGGGTGAGGATGAAAAAAGGGGCTGTGGCAAAACAAAATTTTGCCACAGCCGTTTCTTCGTAGCGGGACCCAGGATTGAACTGGGGACCTCATGATTATGAATCATGCGCTCTAACCGGCTGAGCTATCCCGCCCGCATTTTGCGCGGCAAAGATAAGCATATTTTTTTATCCGACAAACTTCGTAAGAATTTTTTCGTTCTCTCGCCCGAAGATAATTCGCTTTCGACCCGTATTCTTTGAAAAAAAGTGAAGCATTTATTATGTCGATATGGAAAAATTGGTTTATTTTGCCCGCTACTTGAAAGATAACACTCATGGAGAAAATAAAAATCCATCTGGAATACATGCTTCGTTCCGGTTCCGCCGAGGTGATATGGAACATGATCGGCACGATGTCGGGGTTGGAGCAATGGTTTGCCGACAAGATAACGGTATCGGACAAGTTGTATACTTTTCAGTGGGGGAAGGATGAGCGACGCACGGCCAGACTGATCAATATCCGATCGTATAACTTCATCCGTTTCCATTGGACCGACGACGAGGAGTCGCGGACCTATTTCGAGCTTCGTATGGATGAGGATGAACTCACGGGCGATTGCATCTTGTCGGTGACCGATTTCATCGAGCCGGAAGAAGAAGCCGACATCAAAAAACTCTGGGATTTTCAGGTGAATACCCTGAAAAGAGAAGCGGGGCTGTGAGGTAATTAAAATTTGCAAAACGTATCGTTCTCTTCTTTTTTTGTGCTACTTTTGCGTTATCAATCGGTTTGCGATTAGAATAGTCGGACATGCTGCGCATCAAGAAATTGGATATATTTATTCTGAAAAGCTTCTTAACGCTCTTCGCCGGCACTTTCGTCATTTGTCTGTTCATCTTCATGATGCAGTTCTTGTGGAGGTATATCGATGAATTGGTAGGGAAAGGGCTCGGTTTGACCGTGCTCGGGCAATTTTTCTTTTATTCCGCCATCACGCTGATTCCCATGTCGTTGCCTCTTTCCATCCTGCTGGCTGCACTGATGACGTTCGGCAATTTCGGCGAGCGTTACGAATTGCTCGCCATGAAGTCGGCAGGCATCCCCTTGACCCGTATCATGCGGCCGGTGGTCGCATGTTGTGCTTTTCTCTGTCTGATGTCTTTTTTCTTCCAAAACGTAATATCCCCCAAGGCGCAGAAAATGTTGTGGACCTTGGTCGTCTCGGTCAGGCAGACTTCACCGGAGTTGGATATCCCCGAAGGGGTGTTCTATTCGGAGATCGAAGGATACAACATCTATGTGAAGCATAAAAATAAAGAAACCGGTATGATGACCGATATCCTGATCTACAACCTTTCCGAAGGCTTTGAGAATGCGCACGTCATCTGGGCGGAGAAAGGAAAGATCGAAACTACGCAGGATCAACAACACTTGCTGCTCCACCTTTACAACGGAGAGCAGTTCGAGAATCTCAAATCGCAGAATATCGCTCGTGACAACGTGCCCTATCGACGGGAATCGTTTCGCGAAAAACAGATTGTCATAGACTTCAACGGCGGATTTGAAATGATCGACGGAAGCTATCTGGATAGTCGATCGGATGCCAAGAATATGGCGGAGATCTCCCATTCCATCGACTCGCTGAAGGCAAAGGCCGACAGCATCGGCAGAAACATGTATGCAGACATCGCCCGGACGTATTATCGGCGCGTCACGCTGACTTCTTCCGATTCGGCGAAGCTGAGTCAAAACAAGACCCTGAAGTTGGATGCCGACAGCCTGTTCGAATCTTACACCCTGGTCGAGAAGGAGCGGGTGCTTTCTGCCGCCACCAACCAACTTACCGCATTGACCCTCGACTGGCAGATGAAAAGTATCATGAGCGACGATCTGGACAGAGACATCCGGCGCCATCAGTTAGACTGGCATAGGAAGATCACGCTCTCTCTGGCTTGCCTGATTTTCTTCTTTATCGGTGCGCCCTTGGGGGCCATCATCCGAAAGGGAGGGCTGGGGATGCCGGTGGTCGTCTCCGTCTTTATCTTCGTCATTTATTACATCATCGATACGGGCTCCACCCGAATCGCCCGCAGCGGCGAGATGAACATGATAGTGGGCGTATGGATGAGTACGTTTGTTTTAGCGCCTGTCGGCGCTTTCTTTACGTACAAGTCGAACAACGATTCGGTGGTATTCAATATCGAAATCTACGTCAACTTTTTCCGTACCCTGATCGGAATGCGGCAGACTCGTCATATTTACCGAAAGGAAGTAATCATCGAAGACCCGAACTATCCACGGATCTACGCAGAGCTGGACGAGCTTAGTGCGGCCTGCACGGCATACAAAACGGAACACCGGCTTGGGAAGGCTCCCAATTACTACCACATCTTCACGAACAGCGGACACGACGATCAGATCGCCCGCATCGGCGAGAAGATGGAAGAGCTGATCGAGGAACTCTCGAACGGTAAGGACAAGTATTTGTTCGAGTTGTTGAACCGTTATCCCGTCCTTTCCACCAATGCGCACAAGAGCCCGTTCCTGCGGAAAACGTTGAACGTGCTGGCCGGCCTCGTCGTACCCATCGGGATCGTATTCTATTTTCGCATTTGGATATTCGGCATGCGGTTGGATCAGGACTTGAAGCGCATCGTGGCGAACGATAGGGATATCCGCTGTCGCCTTGAAGAAACATTTATTAAATAAATAACGATGGAAGAAAAAATTAAACTTGACGGTATTGAAGAAGCGATCAAAGACTTTCGAGAAGGGAAATTCGTCATCGTCGTCGACGATGAAGACCGCGAAAACGAGGGCGACCTGATTGTCGCTGCCGAAAAGATTACGCCCGAGAAGGTGAATTTCATGTTGAAACATGCTCGCGGCGTCCTTTGCGTACCCTTGACCATTTCGCGCTGTAAGGAATTGGATTTGCCCCATCAGGTGGATGAAAATACGTCGATGTTAGGAACGCCGTTTACGGTGACCGTGGATAAGCTGGAAGGATGTACTACGGGCGTCTCTATCCACGATCGCTGCGAAACGATCAAGGCTTTGGCTGATCCGACTTCCACACCGCAGACCTTCGGCCGACCGGGACATATCAATCCGCTCTATGCACAGGACAAAGGAGTGCTTCGACGTGCCGGACATACGGAAGCCTGCGTCGATATGGCCCGATTGGCGGGACTCTATCCCGCCGCCGCCTTGATGGAAATCATGAGCGACGACGGTACGATGTCCCGTCTGCCCGAACTCCGGCGAAAAGCCGACGAGTGGGGGATGAAATTGATTTCCATTCGCGATTTGATCGCATACCGCCTCAAAGAAGAATCGCTGATAGAAAAGGGGGTGGAGGTGGATATGCCGACCGAATACGGACACTTTCAACTGATCCCTTTCCGGCAGAAGAGCAACGGGCTAGAACACATCGCTTTGATAAAGGGAGAAATCAAAGAAGACGAGCCGATATTGGTGCGCGTGCACTCTTCCTGTGCTACCGGCGATATCTTTGGCTCCCTGCGATGCGATTGTGGCGACCAGCTGCACAAGGCCATGCAAATGATCGAAAAGGAAGGTCGAGGAGCCGTCGTTTACCTCAACCAGGAAGGACGCGGCATCGGATTGATGGATAAGATGAGAGCCTACAAACTTCAGGAAAACGGTATGGACACGGTGGATGCCAATATCTATTTAGGACACAAAGCCGACGAACGCGACTACGGAGTAGGCGCACAGATACTTCGTAAGCTCGGTATCACTCGTATGCGACTCATGACCAATAATCCCGTGAAACGTGTCGGGCTCGAATCCTACGGCCTCTCGGTGGTAGAAATCGTTCCGATCGAAATACATTCGAACCAGTACAACGAGCGTTATTTGGAAACAAAGAAAAAACGCATGGGGCATTTATTGCATTTATAAAATAAAAAACGAACTATAAATAATTTACATACTATGAATCGATTATCCGATAGACTGAATCGTTTGACTCCTTCCGCCACGTTGGCGATGTCGCAAAAGAGTAGTGAGCTGAAAGCTCAAGGTGTAGATGTGATCAATATGAGTGTGGGCGAACCGGATTTTAATACGCCTGATTTCATTAAGGAAGCCGCTAAGAAAGCTATTGACGAGAACTATTCGAAATACTCGCCCGTTGCCGGTTACCCCGCCTTGCGGAATGCTATTGTGGCCAAGTTGAAGAAAGAGAATGGACTGGATTATACTGTCGCACAGATCAGTGTGGCCAATGGAGCGAAACAAGCTGTCTGCAATACCGTGATGTGCCTGGTCGACGAAGGCGATGAAGTCGTCATTCCCGCCCCTTACTGGGTAAGCTATCCGCAGATGGTGAAAGTGGCCGACGGAATACCCGTGATCATCCCCGCAGGGATCGAACAAGATTTCAAAATCACGCCCGAACAGTTGGAAACGGCCGTCACACCGAAAACCAGAGCCTTGATCCTTTGCTCTCCGTCGAACCCCACCGGGTCGGTATACGATAAGGAGGAACTGGCCGCTTTGGCCGAAGTCGTCGCCAGACATCCGAACCTGTATGTGATCGCCGACGAGATCTATGAACATATCAACTACGTGGGAAAACACGAAAGTATCGCGCAATTCGCAGCGATCAGAGAACGGGTGGTGATCGTCAACGGTGTTTCGAAAGCATATGCCATGACCGGTTGGCGCATCGGATTTGCCGCCGGACCGGAATGGATTGTCAAGGGTATCAACAAATTGCAGGGACAATATACCTCAGGTCCCTGTTCTATATCGCAAAAGGCGGCCGAAACGGCCTATACCGGCGATCAAACTCCTGTCGAAGAGATGCGTCGGGCGTTTGAGCGTCGCCGCAATCTGATCGTCGAGCTGGCAAAAGAAATCCCGGGACTGGAAGTGAACGTGCCTCAGGGGGCGTTCTATCTCTTTCCCAAGTGCAGCTCGTTCTACGGAAAAAGCGATGGAGATCGTAAGATCAACGACTCAAACGATCTGGCCATGTACTTGCTCGAAGCAGGGCATGTGGCTACTGTGGGAGGCGATTCGTTCGGTGCTCCCGACTGTTTTCGCATGAGTTATGCCACTTCCGATGAGAATATCCGGGAAGCCATGCGACGTATCAAGGAAACTTTGGCGAAATTGAAGTAAAATCGACAGATGCCCTTACAAAGGATGGGTAGCCGGTTAACAAAATCACGGGAGGTTAATCGGCTTATACTTTTCGGTTGGCAAAACCGTAAGAATACTCCGCCGAGCGAATCCGACAGCATTTTAGCGGACAGCAACAATTATACCTTAAAGGTTTACATGCCGAATACGGATGTAAACCTTTAAGGTTGTGGAGGGTACCGTTTACCGGTAGCGGGGAACTCGGATCTTACTTCTTAGCCCACCACAACGGAGTAAACACGTCATCCGGTCCTCCGAGCAATTGCACTGCCTGCTTGTAACCTTCAGGACTGCTGTTTTCTAAGCTCGACGGGAACTTCAGGCGTTGCGGAAAGAACTTCGTCGTCTGCTTCATGTAATTGGATGCGGTGAGGGTAGGCATCGTACGGATGGCTTGTTCCACGGCGGGAGTTTCAAAGAAAGGCAGACCTAATCTGCGCTGGTCGTTCCATGCTTCCAAAGGCAACCAAGGCATCTGGGCGATGTATTTCTGCGTGATAATCTTTGTCAGATGGTCATTCAAAGCCTTGCCGTACAGCGTTTCCGAAGCCACCGGATAAGTGTAGGTATAGGTAGATTCCGCTTTGGTATATCCGTCCACCATCTTCATGGTTTTGGTAGCTGCCGGTTCGGTCGTATGGTCCCATTTCACTGAAGTTCCTACGTTGTTGTAGTCTTCAGAAGCTAGATATGCATCTGCGAAACTGCTCACATTATGATAAGCGAAGCTCTCGCGTATACCTTTTTCATAAGCGGCTTTCGCTGTCATAGGTACGCTCCATCCTTTGAGAGCAGCCTCCGCCAACAGGAAGTAAGATTCCCAAGAAGCGAAGAAAATGCGCGAATTTTCACTTTTACGATATTTCAAAACCAAATGCGGAATAGCCCACGGCCAGTAGTACATCTTGTTTAGCGAACCTTTATCGCCCCATTCACCGCAAGCGCCGGTATTCCATGTAAACGTGGCGTCGAGTTCCACCAAACCGTCCTTATCGTCTTTGTCCTTCATTAGTTTACGTTTCACCACTTTGTGGTTCGAGTTCCATGAAGGATACTTACAATAGTTGGCATTATCGAAATCGCCGGGGATAGAGAACAGTGCATAGGCACGTGGGTCGATGACCTTATGCAAACCGTCGAACCAAAATCCCTTGGCCGGATCGTTCGTGGTCAGTGCATAATGATTGGCATAATGTACTCCCATATAGTCCGCAGGTTTGATGCGAGGCAGCAAGTCGGCTCTGTCTACAAGCTGTTGGTCTGATGTAATGCCGCCCAAACCGACGAGCAGGTTATTCATCGTGGCTGAAATAGGAAAATAGTCCCATTCGCGAGTCATGACGCCCGTCAAAGGATCCCAACCCGGTTGTTCCTTAACCGTGAAGTTATCACCGCTTTCGGCGATGTATGCGGCTTTCGCCGCTTCTTCAAATTCGGCTTTGGCCTTAGCCGCATCCACTTCAGAAAGACGCATGGCCAAACGCATACGCATGGAGTTGGCATACTTCACCCATTTGGAAAAGTTGAATTCATAGGCGCGGTCGCATTTTTTCTCATCCTCCTCAACCTTTACGTCGGTCTTTAGCTTGCTGACAGCATCTTTCAACTCGGCCAGCATAAAGTAATAAACATCCTTACAAGAGTTGAACTGAGGATTCTTGCCTGCAAAAGCTTCGATAGGCATAGCACCGAAACTATCGGTGAACTCGCTCATCAGATACACCCGCCAGATACGGGCCACCTCTTTCAGGTTGGGAATCACTTGGGCATCGTGTGCATTCAGTTCGCCTTTCAGTTTCTCTTCCGCCAAATTGATGGCCAGCACGATAGGTGACATCCAACCCGCATAATGTGAATAATAGTTACTAATCCAATCGTCGTTATATTCGCCGACCGCAAGTCCTCCGTTCGTGTTCGGATCTACTTGCCGTGCGGGTACCTGCCAGTTCAGCACGAAGCAACGTTCGGCCACTTCCGGATCCTGCTGTGTTTTGGTAATCGACTCATTAATGGCATATTCCACACGAACCTGTTCGAGATTGGCTGCCGTAGGGTTGGTATTTACTTCCTCGAAGTCGGAGCATGAAACCAACGTAAGTAGTCCAACGGGAAGTGCATATGATAGATATCTATAGTTTTTCATATTCGCAAATGTATTTAATTTAGAATCCAAAAGTAACATTGAACAGATAAGTGCGCGAAGTAGGCGAACTACCGTATTCAAATCCGGTAGCATTAGTACTCGTAGCATAAATAGATTCGGGGTCGATGCCGTTCATGTGGCTTTTCAGCATCCACACGTTGTTGCAGGAAACGCCTAACTTCAACTGTGTGAAGGGAGTTTTCTCCAGTTGTTTCTTGTTGAAGGCGTAAGAGAGTCCCAAGTTACGCAGACGAATGTTGGTAGCGCTGTAAATATTGATTTCGCCCACACCGAGGTTCCCTCCGGCCACGGCATTCCAATACTCCTGCGTAGTGATTTCGGTAGTATTCTTTTCATACTCTCCCTTATCATTCTTGAAGACACCGTCTACTACCATTTTGGGACGTTCGCCGTTGACTACGGTCTTGTTCGATGTACCTGTCACCTGCATCATCTGCTGAGTTCCCGAGAAGATATCACCGCCGAAACGCGAGTCAATCAGGAAGTTCAACGACCACCCTTTATAGTTAAAGGTAGAACTGATGCCCAACAAAGCATCCGGTTGCTGGTCGCCGATTTTCTGTTTTTCGGTAGTTGCCGTAGGCAGACCGTTTTGAGTAATCAGCTTGCCGTAGTAGGGAGAATTCTTATCGGTTACGCGCTGCAGCACCGTTCCCCAGATTTCTCCGTAGTTACCGCCGGCTTTAGCATACACCTGCAGGTTGTCGTAACCGCCCAACGGATAGAGATTGACCTCTTCGTTGGCTGTTTTATAAAGTTCGATGATGCGGTTTTTGTTGGCAGAGAAGTTCACCATCAAATCCCAACTGAAACCTGTACGCGTCTCTATCGGACGTGCGTTCACCATCAACTCGAAACCTTTGTTCTCTATATTTCCGGCATTGACCTTACGTTTTTCATAACCGGAAAGGTTATCCATCGGCAGATTGATAAGCTGACGGGTGGCATTCGATTTATACCAAGAGAAATCGAATCCCAAACGGTTATTGAAGAAACGGATTTCGGCTCCGAATTCCCACGACTTAATTAACTCGGAACGCACATTGCTGTTATAGAGTACTTTGTCTTGAGAAACAGTGGTCGTATTATCGGGTGCCTGACCGATGGTGTACGTATTGTAAAGTTGATAGGGTTCGAGTGAATTACCTACCTCGGCATACGAGCCTCTCAGTTTTGCATAAGTAAACCATTCGGGCAAGGGTTTGTCTATCTTCTCGAGCATGTCCGAGATGACCCACGATGTGGAGATAGACGGATAGAAGAACGAACGGTTCTCTTTCGACAAAGTAGATGACCAGTCGTTGCGGAACGTTCCGTCGATGAACAGGAATCCGTCGTAGTTGATTTGAGCAGTACCATACAGTGAGTTGATTTTCTTTCGGCTGAAGTCTTCTCCTACACTGACTTTCTCATTTGCATTGTTTACAGTGAACAAATCGGGAACTTTCAGCACGCCCGGACTGGTCGATATAGCACGACGACGACGTTCCATCAGGTTGCCGCCGAATGTGGCGCCTCCGCCCCATTTCCCGAACAGATTGTCCTTATGGGCGCTGACCAGAAAACTGTAGTTGTTTTCATAGAAGCGCTCTTGTTTAATGGAATAGGTGTTTTTCAACGAACTTCCCGAATAAGTTTTATTATCGTACTCGGTAAAGTACATATCCGATCCGGCTCTCAACTCGGCATCCAGCCAGGAAGTGAAGCGATATTTCAATGAGCCGTTCAATAAAAAACGGTCGCGCGTATCCCTGTTCAGTTTATGTTTTTCCATCCAATAGGGATTGATTTGCTGACTGCTGCCGTACCACAACATTTTGTTTTCTGCATTTGTCCCTGCGGAGAAGTCGCGAATGTCCATCGAACGGGGCAACAGATACATGG
Organism: Phocaeicola abscessus CCUG 55929; assembly: GCF_000312445.1. Lineage (GTDB taxonomy): Bacteria > Bacteroidota > Bacteroidia > Bacteroidales > Bacteroidaceae > Phocaeicola > Phocaeicola abscessus. Next base: position 821,119 of record NZ_HE997182.1, read on the forward strand.
CCAAAAAGTTGTTAGAGTCGTTCTTACCGCTGATAGGTCGGTTATTGGCCTCGGAATTGATGTATTGTATCTTGGTATCGAATGTCCAGCGGTCGTCTTTGCCAAATGTAGAGGTAGCGCGTGCCGTGAGGCTGGTACGTTTCAGTTTGGAACTGGGAATTTTGCTATTGTCGTCCATACGGGTGAGCGACGTATAGATGGCAGTCTTATTGTATTGCTGGGTGAACGAAAATGTTTCTGTCAAATTGATACCGGTCTTGAAATAGTTGTCCACATTGTCGAACGAGCGCATGTGTACTTTCTGATTATTCCAGTTGGTGTATTCTTGTCCCGTGATTTTCGGTCCCCAGCTGGAACCGCTGTCTTTGTCGAACGTCTCGTTAGAACCTTGCCCGAATGAGTTTTGCATTTTGGGCGACATGAAGATGGTTTCGGCCGATACCGTTCCCGAAATCGTGATACCCAGTCCTTCGGTTTTACGTCCCGACTTGGTAGTGATGAGGATCACGCCGTTACCTGCACGCGAACCGTAAAGAGCTGCAGCCGAGGCACCCTTCAATACGGACATGGAAGCAATGTCTTCGGAACTGATATCCGAAATACCGTTACCCATATCGGCGGAAGGATTCCAGAAGTCGTTGTTGGCTGCTCCGGTGAAGTTTTCCATCGGAACACCGTCCACCACGATGAGCGGTTGATTCAGACCTGTCAACGAATTGTTTCCACGCAACTGAATTTTAGAAGAACTGCCGGGGCCGTTACCCGAACGGATAATCTGCAAACCGGACACCTTTCCGGAAAGGGCGTTGGCCACGTTGGTTTCGCGTGCTTGCAGGATATCACCGCCTTTTACTTCCTGCATGGAATATCCCAGCGCTTTTTTTTCGCGCTTGATGCCCAAAGCGGTCACCACCACTTCGTTGAGTTGTTGCGTGTTTTCTTTGAGTTGGAAGTTCAGGCGTTGTTCGCCGTTGTACTTTACGTTGAGCGTCGTATAGCCGATGTACGATACTTCGATGACGTCGCCCGTTTTGACGCCCGTAAGCGTAAACTCGCCGTTCATGTCGGTGACGGCGCCGTTCTGCGTGCCCTTTACCATCACGGTAGCGCCGATGATGGGGCCGGCCTCGTCGTTCACGACTCCTTTTACCGTCCGTGTTTGCTGAACGGTCTGTATTTCGTTTTCAGCAGCATAACTGCTGGAAAAGCAGGGAGTTACTCCTCCTATTATCCATAACAAGGGAATGGAGAGCACTTTTAGATAATCTTTTTTAATCATAGTGAAAACAGATTAGATTTAACAAAATATTACGGCTGCAAACATACAATAATATTCGAGGTCTATACATATCCGCTACGGTTTATATTGTATCTCAAACAAACATCTGTAACCTTTGCGAAAAGCTTTCCTATACGGTGGGTAACGTGACCGAATCGCGATACCTGCCCGGCGTTACCTTCATGATTTCGCGGAATACGCGCGTGAAGTGGAAGCGGTTGGAGAAGCCTGTCTTGGCGGTTATTTCTTCGATGCTCATGCTGGTGTGGGACATGAGCATGCAGGCGTAATCTATCCGTTTTCTCTTGACGTACTTTTGCAGAGAGAGTCCCGTTTCGTTCTTGAAAAGACGGGAAAAGGAGTTGGTAGCCATGCAGGCTTTGTCGGCCAGGAAGTTGTTGGAGAGGTTTTCTTCGCAATGGTTTTCGATATAGCGGATCGTTTGGGCGATACGGGCGTCGGCGGTGCTCGGTTTCCACAGGTTCTTGTCGACGCTCAAAAGCATTTCGCTGATTAATGTATGAATATGCAAAAACGCTTCCAAATTGAAGGCGGTCATTTGTTCGTCGACCGAGAGGTAGCCTTGCAGGTAGCCGATCTTGGTTTGCAGGTTTTCCGTTACTGTCAGAGGGAAGACGCCCGTCAGCGCATTGTCGTACGGGAATCCGAGGGAGAAGTGGATGAACAGATGTTCGATGGCCCCTTCCGCCAGCAGCAGTCTTCGGTTCTTTTCCGGCAGAGAGGCGAGGTCTCCGCCGTGCAGACAGTGTCCTCGAGAGGGGATGCTGTTTCCCTCGATGCGCGAACTATAGTCCGTATTGGGGGCGATGAGGTAGATTTTATCCGGTTCCATGCGATACGTCTTGGTCCGATATTCGATGATGCCTCCGGGACGGGTGTTGTGATAAATGCGCCAAAAGGGGAACGACAGGGTACTGTATTCCCAATTCTTCAGCCACCAGTATCTGCAACAATGTATCTTAATGGAAAGCCCGGGAAAATACTGTACTGTAGTGGAGGGATCTCCGGTAAATGGCGTTCTCATACGGCATGCATTGATTTTAAGATAACTGATGTAGTGAAATCGTTTCGAATGCCCACCCAGCAAGCCCATAGTTTGAAGTGTTTTTCATTTTCATAATTAGTTATAGGAATTGTTTTGCAAATGAAACGAAAAGATGGAAGAAAACAAAGAAAAGGGAAAGAAATATGTCCTTCGTCATCTTCGCAGCGCCGATGGCAGGGGCGTTCCGTGCTTCGCCGTTCGGATTCGGAAGGGATCTGATGGATGCGACGTGCCCGTGCGTCGAGAATTTCGTAGGCACGAAAGGGCGATTTCATAGGCATAAAAATTTGTTAACGTGCCTATGTTTACATTTTTTTATAGGCATGAAACGGGTACGTCTTTGCTACGAAAATCGACTTTCATGCCGGTTGCGCGGGAGACGACCGATTCCGTGGCCGGCCGGCGATTCGAGGATCTTCCGGCCGGTATCCTTATCGGTTTTCCGAAGCCTTCTGAGGGGATGAAACAAAAGCAGGCCGTCTTCTTGAGAGGACGGCCTGCTCGGTCTTTTCAGATGATTGTATCACTCACCCAGCGAAATAGCGCCGGAAGGGCATACCTCCGCGCACGTGCCGCATTCCGTACATACGGAAGGGTCGATCACATACTTTTCGCCTTCGGAGATGGCGCCTACCGGGCATTCGTCGATGCAGGTGCCGCACGCAACACAATCTTCGCCAATTACGTAAGCCATATTACCTTATATTTAAGAGTTAGTTATTACCCTGCAAATATAGCTCTTTTTTGCGTCGCGCGTGGCCGAATCCCGGGATTTGCCTCAATTTGTATTTGATCTAAATTAAGCCCGGTTCATTTTTTCTTCATTCGGACTTTCATCACTCCTACGAAAGCGCCGTGTTTCCCCATTTGCTGAACGGGGACGTCTACTCCGTCGGCATTCTTCACGGTTTCGGGTTCGGTGAAGTAGGTGTGTGAATGACCTCCGAGTACGATGTCCACATCCTTCGTCAGCGGGATCCAGTCGCAATCGCCATATTTTAGTCCTTTCCATCCCATGTGGGAGAGACAGATCACCAAATCGCACTTTTTGTCGTGCTTCAGCAAATGCGCTGTTCGCTGAGCGGCTTCGGCCGGCGGTTCGAACCGAATGCCTTCGCACTTGTCGGCCTGCACCAGTCCGTCCATTTCGGGGGAGAGGCCGAACACGCCGATTTTCAGTCCCTTGCGTTTCAATATGACGTATTCCTTGACCAGGCCTTCGAGGACGGTGCCCCGTACATCGTAGTTGGCGCAGACGATGGGGAAGTCGACCATTCTGAAGAGTCGGGCCATGTTATCCAAACCGAAATCGAATTCGTGATTGCCGATTGCGACCGCATCGTATTTCATCTCGTTCATCAATTTGAATTCCAATTCCCCTTTGAATATATTATAATAAGGTGTTCCCTGAGATATGTCGCCGCAGTCGAACAGCAATAGATCGGGGTGTTCCGCCCGCATCTGCCGGACAAACGTCGCCCGTCGCACATATCCTGCATTTCCTGCGATTTCCGGGTTGGGATCGGTCTTGGGTAAGGGTTCTATCCTGCTGTGCGTATCGTTCGTGTGAAGGATGAAAAGTTCTTTCGTCTGCTGTGCGGCCAGTGTCAGGCCGATGCAAACGGCTATGAGGAGAAATGTGAATCGTTTCATACGTTTGTTCAATCTTTGATGGTGGTTCTGCCTTCTATCTTCGCATTCACTGTCTTTCCCTGCTTCTCCATTGCAGTCACGTAATTCAGGAGGAGCTGCCGGATCTTGGCTCCCTTGGGCATGAGTTTGTCACTGTCCTTGAATTTTCTGAAAGTGTCCAAGTGATCATTTCCCTCTGCTAAGTAATCGATGGTGGAGACCGTGTAGGTCCGATCGTCGTCCAGTTCTTGTCCGCCCACTTTGGCGTCCAACAGCTTGCCATCCTTCGAAATCACCAGTTGCGCTCCGCTCAGCCCTTCGCCGTGTACCCGAGCCATATCTTCGAAGAGGCGGCGTACGTCTTTTCCCGTCATTTCTATGATACAGAGGGTATTCTCGAACGGAGTGATCTCGTAAATCGTTTCGAAAGTAATCTCTCCAGCCGGTAAGGAGGAACGGAGCCCGCCCATATTCATAATGCCGATATCGGCTACTCGACCGATATAGTCGGCGGTTGCGAAACGAAGGATATCGGCCGTCAGATTGGAGAGTTCGCTTTCCGGGCGTTTGACGGTGAGCAGATGGTCGCTATGTCCGATGACAGGCGACATCAGGCTGTCGACCGTCTTTTTGTACGGGGCCAGTAGGGTAAGTGCTTCCGGATCTTGATGGATGTCGTAGTTCGCATTGATCGTATATCGCCCGCCTTCGTACGAAGCCATCGAATAGTTGGCTTTACATCCGCAAAGAAGAAAGCAACAGCCTAAAACTCCTGCTACCGGTCGTAACTTTTTTATCAGTGCCATATCTTACATATTTTGTACAAAAGTAACTAAAACGAAGATATTTCGGCAAATAAATCGGGAAATTATTCCTGTTTCATAAAATCGACTCGTTTCATTGCCGATTCCGATTTATAATCTATCTTTGTATCAAAGGATAGACAGGATACGTTTGGCTATTCTTACCTTGTGCCGGATCCATCTGAATCGAATTTGTATTATTAACTTTCAATACCACTATGCAAAACAAAAAACGAAGGAGATTTCCACCTGAGATGCCTGTTCGGCGAACGCTTCTCAAATTATTGATCGCTTTTTACGGGTTGTACTTGTTTCCCTCTGAGGTTTTAGCGAACACGGATGTTCGCGCGGATAAAAATACGGATAGTCATATCGTGCAGCAAAAGCGGCAGACCGTAACGATCTCCGTCGCCGATGCCACAGGGCCGATCATTGGGGCCAATGTGCTGATCAAAGGGACGACAAATGGAGGCATTACCGATACGGATGGTGTCGCTACTCTCCACAACGTTCCGGTCGATGCAACGCTCGTCGTATCGTATATCGGTTATGCCACCCAGGAGGTGGCAGTCGACGCAAGGCGCTCCGTTCACATTGTGCTTGTCGAAGATACGCAGTTCTTAAAGGATGTGGTGGTGGTGGGTTACGGCTCTTTGGAAAAGAAGCAGGTCACTTCTGCGATCACCTCCTTAAAAGGCGGCGACATGCTGAAAGGCGTTGGCGGCGCCGATATTTCTACTGCTCTTCAAGGTAAGATTTCCGGCTTGATCATTGAAAATACGGGTGCGACCAATGCTGGGACCACGTTGCAACTACGCGGCATGACGTCTATTAATGCCGGACGTTCCCCGCTGATCGTGATCGATGGTTTTGCCGGCGGCGATATTCGTTCGGTCAATCAGGAAGATATTAAATCCATCGATATTTTGAAAGATGGTTCCGCCGGTGCGATCTACGGTACTCGTGCTGCGTCGGGCGTCATCCTGATTACTACGAAAAGCGGCAGCGATACGAATGGAAAAATCAAGCTAACTTACCACAATGAATTCACTCATCGTGTTGCGTATGGCAAGCCGAAAATGCTGACGGGACGCGAGTATGTGGCGCATCGTATCGGTACGGACTATGGGACGGATACCGATTGGTGGGATGAATTGTTAAGTAAAGACAATTTCTCTCAACGTCACCATGTCGCTTTGAATATCGGTACGGAAAAAGTAAAGATGTATACCTCTTTCTTCTATGAGAAACAAGAAGGCGTCGCCATTGGTGATGGACGCCAAGATTATGGCGGGCGCATCAATGCCGAGTTCAAACTGTTCGATGATTGGTTTGTTATCAGACCGTCTGCCGACTATCGCCAAACGGCACGTGATAACCGTATCCCTTATTTCCGTCAGGCTATGGCCAATAATCCGACACGTTCGCCCTACGACGCAAATAGCCCGACAGGCTATAACGTTTGGACCAATGAATCTTTGGATTATAATGTCTTGGCAGACAGCAAACTGTATGATTATTACGGCTTGGACAAGTGGTTTAAACCCGAAGTAAACTTGAAGCTGGATATAAAGGCCATCCCGGGTTTATCTTATGATCAGATTATCGGATATGAAAACCGCCAATGGGAAAATCATGCGTATAGGACGAGATATCACCGCGACGAATTGGAAGAAAGTCGTAATGGCAGCGCCTATTTGGGATTCAGCAAGATCGAGAATTTGACTTCGGAAGGTTATTTTACCTATATCCGTGAATTTGAAGGTGGACATAACTTGAATGCGGTCGCAGGTTATTCGTATTTTGAAACCAACGGAGAAGGTTTCGACATGAGAAACTACAATTTTTCTGTGGACAAGATAAAATATTGGGATATCGGGCAAGGTACTTATTTGAGCGATGGAAAGGCCTCCATGAGCTCGAGCAAAAGTATTACGGAACGCTTGTTCGCTTTTTTCGGACGTTTCAACTATGCGTATAAAGACAAATATTTGGCAGGCGCTTCTCTGCGTCACGAAGGATCTTCGAAATTCGCTAAAGACAACCGTTGGGCAAATTTTTGGTCGGTGAATGCCGGATGGCGTATCTCGCATGAAGATTTCATGAAAAAGCTAACTTGGATAGACGACTTAAAGTTCCGTGTTGGCTATGGCGTTACGGGTAACAATGACTTCAGCGCGTCTTACATGGCTAACATGTTAGGTTCCGATACATTTTGGATGTTGCCTTCCGGAGAATGGCAGAAATCATACGGAAAGACACAAAACGTCAACCCGAACTTAGGATGGGAAGAGAAAAAAGAATGGAACGTCGGAATCGATTATGCATTCTTCAATAATCGCCTTTACGGCAAATTCGATATCTATCGTCGTAAGGTAGATAATATGCTCTATAGTGTACATGTTCCTCAGCCTCCTTATACACAAGATTCTCAATGGCAGAATATCGGTAGTATGGAAAATAAAGGATGGGAATTCGAAATAAGCGGAGAGCTTATCCGCAACAAAAATCTAACCTGGACATCAAGTTTGAACCTTTCACATAACTCCGGCAAGATTCTTACTTTGTGGGGAGACAATACCTATTATAACGGAAACGGCTTTCCCGCCCCGGGATCACCGGGAGATGCCGCCCGCATGGAAGAAGGTTCTCGGATCGGTGCTTTCTATCTGTGGAAATTTGCCGGATTTGATGAAAATGGAGCCTTCCGGCTCTACAATAAAGACGGAGAAATTATTCCCGCAACCCAGAAAACCGAACTGGACAAACGATACCTGGGCAATTACATGCCGATGCTAATCGTCGGGTGGAACAATACCATCACTTGGAAAAATGTCGATTTCGGTATATCTCTACGTAGTTGGATCGATTTTGACGTTTATAATACATTACCTATGTACTATGGTATTCAGGGCATGGGGAATATGAATCTCCTAAAAGACGCATATTCCAAGTATGACCACATCAGGGGCGAAAAACAAATCTGCGACTATTATTTGGAAGATGGAACGTTCCTGAAGATTCAGAACGTCACCATTGGTTACACTGTTCCGATGAAGAAATATACAAAATGGATCGATAGCATACGCATTTATTTGACGGGAAACAATGTAGCGACATTCACCGGATATTCAGGATTGAGGCCGGACGTGAACATTACCGGTTGGGACCAAGGTACGGATAAAGTTTGGGAAGTTTACCCTCAAGCACACATATATACGCTCGGAATGCAATTTAATTTCTAAAAAAAACGATATGAAAAGCAAGAATTTACTACATATTATTGGCGGAATTGTCTGTACGTTGGCTGCCACATCTTGTAGCCTCGATCCGGAATTCTATTCCCAGGTGGTTCCAGAGACCTTCTATAGTTCGCAAGATGCTGTTTGGCAACGTTTTTATCGTCCCTTTACGCATTGGCGCTGGTATGTGGGGCATAACGAGAACCGCTGGATGCTCCAGGAGTTAGGGACGGATGAATTTTGCCTTCCTACTCGCGGCAGCGACTGGTATGATGGTGCTAAATATCAAAAGATCCATCATCACGAGTATACTTTCGATATGGCATGGATCAACGAAGGATGGCGCCTCCCGACCATGGGCGTCGCTCTGGCATGGGATGCATTGGAAGATTTGGCGGAAATAGATTTTGATAAACTTAAATTTGAACAGGGCACTCGCGAATCCATGCTTGCTCAACAGACCGCACTGGTTGCCTCTTTCTATCTGGACGGTTTGGATTGTTTCGGCGGCATGCCTCTTTATACGACTACCCGTGATGCTGTCAAAGGGCGTTCTACCGATGTGCAAACATTTAACTTTATCGATTCTTTGCTAAACGAAGCGATTCCGAAATTACCTGTAAAGCAGGAATTGGGCGGAATGGAGAACGGTTCTATCAATCGGGCTGCCGGCGTCGCCTTGAAAATTCGTTTGTACTTTAATGCTGAAGCTTATATCGGTAAAGCCATGTATGCGGAAACTGCTCAGTTGTGTCAGGAACTGATCGAGGGAACCTATGGAAACTATCAACTGGATAGGGATTATCGCGATATTTTCGGATTCGACAATGAGAAGAGTAAAGAAATCATTTGGAGCGTTCCTAGCGAAAACAATAAATTGGAATCTGACGGTACTCATTGGAGTTATATGGTTCCTTATAACTATAAAAACTATTTAGGTGGTCTGGAAGGTTCCGGTTCAAACAATGGCATCGGTCTGATTCCGGGGCTTGACCCGACGGGTAAGCGTTATTCTTATAAATTGGGAGGGATCTATCAGAAGTTCCATGATCAAGATGTGCGTAAACAGAACTATGTTTACGAAGGTGACGGAAAATATCAAGGCATATTTATCGTTGGGCTATTGCAGGATCCTAATAATCCAGAACATACATGTACGGGGAGTCGCGAATATAAGGGGCAGATCATTGATGAAGTAGACCAGGTTGCTTACCTCTCTAAAATTGGACAGGCGGAATACCCTACGGCAGAATCACTCCCTTCAACGATCGGTACTGCCGAAGAGAATTCCTGTGTTCGGGTAGTCAAGGTAAGTCCGCGTCCTTCGCAGACGGATGTCAAGAAGAAATTCAATCCCGATATACCGTTCATTCGCTTGACCGAAATTTACTATACATGGGCAGAATGCAAGATGCGCACGGGCGATAAGGCCGGTGCGGCCGAGTTGATAAATAAGGTTCGCGCTCGTTACTTCGAAGGCAAAGATGATCCGGATCCTGTTACTGTAGAAAATATAGACAAATACCGCATGCTCGACGAATGGGCGGAGGAATTCGTCGCAGAAGGACGACGCCGTACGGATTTAGTCCGTTGGAATGCTTACGTTACCGAAGATTGGTGGGATCATAAAGCTACCAACAAGGCAAACTTGAACAGATTTCCCATCCATTACAGCGTGATGGGGGCGAACAACTTGCTGGAGCAGAATCCGGGGTATTGATCCGTAACGTATAGATTATGCCCTCGTGATTTATATATGGGTCTTTTTCGTTAATGTACCGGTCCTTATCGGGAGAAAGGCAAGGAACAATGCTTATCGAGTGGAAGAAATAAAGAAAAGAACCGGCATGATGAAAAAAGATGAAGATTAATTTGGCGAGGAAGCAAGAAAATGGTAAATTTGCGCCGCTTTCCGCGTAATCGCTGTCAAGAAGAGTTACTTGATATGTTGCGTTGGTAACGATAAACAATTTGATTATTAAAGTATAATGGTGGATTTAATTAAAGTTGCAGAAGAAGCATTTGCTACAGGTAAACAGCATCCTTCTTTTAATTCGGGGGACACTGTGACGGTGGCATACCGTATCGTTGAAGGTACCAAGGAACGTATACAGCAATATCGGGGTATTGTCATTAAAATTTGCGGACACGGGGGAAAGAAACGTTTTACCGTGCGCAAAATGTCAGGGACTATAGGGGTAGAACGTATATTCCCGCTTGAATCTCCAGCTATCGACAGCATTACTGTCAACAAGATTGGTAAAGTTCGTCGCGCTAAATTGTATTATTTACGTAAGCTTACCGGAAAGAAAGCCAGAATTCAGGAAAAGAGAATCGTTTCAAAGACTGAATGAGCTTTCGTTCATCCGTATAAAAAGGAGCACTTTAACCGAAGTGCTCTTTTTTATTGCCTTTATCCGCCCCATGTCTTTGCTGGATACGTCGACCAACGCCGACGATGACGTTCGGAATCTGAACGTTTACGTCCCTCAACCTATCCGATGAGGTCTCCAACCTATCCAATGACGTTCGATAACCCAAACGATGAGGTTCCCAACCTGAACGACGAGGTTCGGAACCTAAACGTTTACGTCTCATAACCTATACCATGGGGTCGTATAACCTAAACGGTTCTATTTTTAACCTCAACAGGTAGGTTACCTAACCTCAACGACGGGATTCGAAACATCGTTGCCGGCACTTTCTTTCGTATGCCTGATTGGTGACTTCGTTGATCTTCCGGCGAGACGTTAAATAGATGGTGCGATGTTTGGAAACGGAAGAACATAAAAAAAGGGTCAACGCTTTGACCCAACCTTTTATTAACCTTAAATCTAATACTATGAAAAACACATTGCAAAGGTACGATTCTTTGAATACGCTGCAAATAATTCGACTTAAAAGTTATGTTATATAACATACTTTAATGTTTGCGCCCGGTTTATTAAAGGTTTTTCCGGTCTAACGACGCAAATGTTAAATTTTTATTGCGTGTCAGACAGATGTACGTAGCCGTATGGAAGCAAAATTAAATGATGAGAGAAAAAGTCGATCTATCTTCTTCAAACCTTTAAAAGTGAATAAATGCTAATATAAAGCTCTCTTTTGTTATGATCATTTAAAATATGGGTATATTTTATGTTGAAAAACATATTTTTAAGGAAAAGGTATTATCTTTGTGTCGTTAAAAGAGAAAGAGATAAGATTAAAGAGATGTTTAATCAGTTCTCCAAACGGGAGAACACAAAATGAAGTAATTATGAAAACAAACAGAATTAACGAGATTGAACAATTGCAGTATCAGTTAAATCGATACAAGACGATGAGGAAAGGAGCTGTCTGTCAATCATTGCAAATGAGGCTCCATAAACTTTTGAATCAACAAGCCAAAGTAGGCTGTTTTTAAGTGAAGAACATTAATTTAATATCATAGATTGGGAGGGAAGACATTTCGTTTCCCTCCTATTTTTTTCTCGGCACCGTCCCGGCCTTATCTGTCATTTACACCCACCTTTTCTACATCGTCGGTTTCAGCAGTTCCGTTGCATTCTTGATGCCGAGCCGGCGTTTCAAGTTCTTGCAGTAGATTTTGATGATTTCGACGCTGAGGAACTTTGGTCAGTGATGAGACGGAAAAGGAAATCCCTACAGATGAAACCTCTGTTTACGTCGAGAACATTGCTTTTGTCAATGCCGAGATTTCGGCATAGGTAAATCTTTCGGTACATCAAGACGAATGGACATTCGTATCGAGTTTGCTCATAAAAAGGGGCTGTCCTCCTTTTCGGTTGGCAGCCCCTCGCAGAGAGTAAACTTTTAAGAGAGAGAATTATTTAGTGTACATCTGTTCGCGTGTCCCACCACACCTGTTTCCCCCACACATAGTCTTCTATACCAGCGGCTGCAGCGGTTACATTCGTTTCATTGAAATTATACTGATTGCTCGGATACGGAAAGCGGAACGGCACATCATTGTGAATCCCTTTGAATTTACTACGCGCGCCGGGATATCTGGGCCATTCGATTGTGGTAATCGTATTGTCTTTATTTTTTCTGTACTCTATGCCTGTTGTGGTATGGATGTAGGTCGGATAACCTGTTCGGCGGTATAGTGACCAGGCTTCCAGGTTTTCTTTAAACATAGCTACCCACGATTCGAAATAGAGTTTTTCAAAGGTGTTATCCCATTTCCCGGGGCCATCGAGGTAGGCTTGAGCGTCGGAATCGGATACTTTATTTTCTTCCATCGACAACTTGACGCCTGTCTGATAGGCTTTTTCTGCGCTCATGGGGGTAGTCCAGCCTCGCAACGCTGCCTCCGCCATCAAATAATATACATCGCACGCTTTAAAGATAGGCGAGAACCCGGCGGGTTCATCGCGATAGATTTTGCCTAAGCGGGAGATGGCTGCACGATTCGGAGGGTCGTTGAAAGCGCCGTTCTCATAGCCCCGATATTCGCTGTCCGATACGGCTGGATGCGCCACAGAAGCAATGCGCGGATCATTCATGGCTTTTAAGTGATCGATGAAGATATCGGCCAAGCCGTGATCATCGCGGCCGGTATACTGATTGTCGTACCACGGTTCATAGTAATTGCCCGAGCCTTGCCACCAGAAGATAGCAGCCTGGTCGTTGTTTTTGAAAACCGGATATTGGATCGGATTGCCAAATACTTCGTTGCATACGGATTGCGCTGTGGCTGTATCGACATTGACCATGCGCATGGCGATGCGAACTCGTAGAGAATTACACCAACATTGCCATTTCGACACATCTCCATTGTAAAGAAAGTCGCCTGCACCTAATTCGTCGGAGCCTTTGCCGGCAGCCCAGTTGTCGGCCACCGTCTTCAAATCAGCCAAGAGAGCTTTCATAACGGATTCTTGCGAATCATAAGGAGTCTGAAGAATATTTCCCTTGTCTGGAGCGCCTTTCCATGCTTGTGAATAAGGAATATCGCCGAAGGCATCTGTACACATAAACATGATATAGCTCTGCCATATTTTGCACGCATTGCGCATGTTCTTGAAAGCTTCAGCATTTTCTTCCGTTTTATCGAGGATATCCTGTAGCTGTGTATATCCCCAATAGGAATTGTACCAGCGGTTGCCGTAGGTATTGTTCGTTGGGATATAGCTCGAATAATCGTCCAAGTACTGAATCTTCGCGATGTAGCCTGCCCACGCGCCTTCGTCCAGCGAGGTACCCCACTGTTTCATGCTTTGAGTAATGACGTATCCTAATTGGTTGGTATAAGGTACGCTACTGAACGCATCCGGGTCACTGTTGATTTCGTTGAAATCGTCCGTGCAGCCTGTTGTAAATAAACCAAATGATAATATTAATGTTTTATATAAATTTTTCATGTTCGCTATTCTCCATTAAAATGTTAAACCTAATTTGAAGCCGAAATTGCGTGAGCCCGGCGTGGAAGCTTGTTCGAAGCCCACGCCGCGGCTGTCTGAAGAGACACCGCCGGTTTCGGGATCGAGACGCAAGGTATTCGACTTGTCTACCCACAGCAATGCCAGGTTGGTACCGATTAAAGAGATGGTGGCATGTTTAAGACAGTTGGTTTTCCGAAGCAGAGATGGGGGAACAGTCCATGTAACGTATGCTTCGCGAAGTTTTAAGAAAGAACCGTCGAATACATAAGTTTCATTACAACCATATTTGTTGAACCAGCTGTACGCATCCGTCGCAATGGTGTTTTTTACCCATTTGCCGGAAGCATCTTTCATGACGAAACGTTCGTTTGTTTGTACATCGATGCCGCTTATGACATCTCGTTCGCGAATGCCGTTTTTTACCGTCTCGGCAGCAGTGCCGGCCTGATATGAATGAGCCATCGACTGCGACCAGATATCGCCGCCTTTGCGGAAGTCAAGCATAAAGCCGAAGCCGAAATCTTTAATCTTAAACTCATTGCGCCATCCTATCAGATAATCGGGGGTTACATTACCGATAACCGTATTGGCCATGGTTAGAGGTGCACCATTGGCATTTACTTTAATCGCTCCGAGTTGATCTTTGGTAGCGATGTTGTCTGTCACGTCTTTTTCCGTCACACGGGCGTAACCGGTCCCGACCAAGTCGCCCCATTTCTCTCCCACGATCGCCTGCGTGGCAATTCCCCATGTCCAACCTATCTGATATTTTTGCAATAGAGGTTTACCGGTTTGGGGATCGTTATACAAGTATTTGACTTTGCTTGCATCTTTCGCAAAGTTCAAGGTAGACGTCCAGTTTAAGCCTCTCTTGTTTCGGAAAATGTCCGCACGAATCTGGAGTTCGAGTCCTTTGTTGTCGATTCGGCCGGCATTGATCAACATGGAACTGAAGCCTACGGTATTCGAGGTGGTTACTTCCAGAATTTGATCTTCCGTCTTTTTCTGGTAGTAAGCGATATCCATGTGTAGCCGATCTTGGAAGAGGCCGAGTTCTGTTCCTATTTCCCAGGTAGTCACTTCTTCGGGTTTCAAATTATAGTTAGGATAGACATAACTCTTATACATTTGCGAAACTCCATTGAAAGAACTCCTATAGGCATAGTAGTAATAGCTGTTACGGTAAGCGGTAGTAGCGGAACCGACTTGCGCCCAACCTGCCCGGAATTTTAAAAAATCGAGTACGGAACCTTTCAGATTTTCGAACGAAGCGGTCGGAATCCAGCTTACGCTTACCGAAGGATAGAAAAAGTCGTCTTTAATCGTCGAGTTCCAGTCGTTTCGTGCGCTGGCATCTACGTACAACTGATTTTTCCATCCTAACGAGAAGTTTCCGTAGAGAGAGTTGGAACGAATATGACTGTGATCCATCTCTGCCACCGCATCGCCTATCTTATTGGCCATCGTATAGACGCCGCGGACGGTCAACGCGTTGGCCCCCATTTGGGTCCATTCCCAGTTCACATCCCAGTAATTGGCACCTAGAATACCTGTCAGGTTGAAATCGCCGAATGTTTTATAAGCAGAGACAATGAAATCTGCATTGAATTCGGTATTTTTGGTATTGCTTTGATAGAATGCGCCTTTGGGATAGTCGCCGCGGTCCATATAATGTTTTTCGAACGTTTTTGAATCGTAGAAATCTATCCCGATGCGTCCTTCGAGTTTCAACCAGTTGAACGGTTGATAGTACAGGGAGGATTTTCCGAAGATACGGTCGCGTTGATAGCTGTTGGTATTCATATTCACCGTGAAATACGGATTCATGTGGTAATAATCGATCCAGTTATAATAAGTATAGTTTCCTATAGCGTCGCGCTGGTCCCAGTTCGCTTTCAGCGTTCGCATATCGATTTGTCGGCCCGACCAGGCAATCAATGAATTGATAGGATTGTTTCCGTATCCTTGTGTGATTAGGTTATCGCTCTTCGTGCGGGTGTAATTGGCTGCCATGTCGAACCACACCTGATTATTCAGTTTCATGGCGGTGTTGAATTGTCCGGAATATCTTGTCTGATCGGTGTTGGGGACGGTTCCCGTTTGTTTGCGGTACGAGAGAGAAGCACGAGTGGTCATCTTTTCGCTGTTGGCTTGCACGGAAATGATATGGTTTTGAGTTACACCGGTCTGGAAGAAGTCTCTGACATTATGGGGGTGCGAGACCCAATCGACGGCCTCGCCATTACTGTCGTACTGAGTCAGTTTCAGACCTTTGTCCAACCTCGGTCCCCACGATTCGTCATAACCGTCGTTGATATGGTTGGCATAGTCGAAGCCGTAGGTTCGGGCGTATTCCTGATAATTCATCTCCGGATGAGTATTTCGCCAGTGCCACTCGTCGCCGTCATGGCCTTGCCCGTAGGCATTCTGAAGTCTGGGGATATTGGCGACCCGATCAAAAGTAAGGTTCATATCGTAAGAGATGCTAACCCCGTTGTTGGCTTTTCCCGATTTGGTGGTGATCAGGATAACGCCATTGCCGGCGCGCATGCCGTAGAGGGCTGCGGATCCGCCTTTCAATACGGAGACGGATTCGATATCTTCTGGGTTGATATCGTTCAGGCCGGATCCGTAATCCACGCCATTGTATGTATTGTCGCCCGTGCGCTGCGTATCGTTAGAGATAGGAATCCCGTCGACCACGATCAAGGGTTGTTGATCCCGGTTCAATGAACCGTTGCCGCGGACGGCGATTCGCGAAGAGGCGCCGACGGATCCACCGAACTGATTGATCTGCACGCCGGCGATTTTACCCGACAATGAATTGGTAACGCTTGCACTGCCTGCTTTCGTAAGTTCGTCGGCCTTCACTTCCTGAATGGCGTACCCTAACGATTTCTTCTCGCGCGAGATGCCCATCGCGGTTATTACCACTTCGTCGAGCACTTTATCGTCGGATTTCATCATGATTGTCATCTTTTCCGGTGCAATGGGCACTTCTTGCGTTTGTAACCCTACATACGAGACAATCAACATTTTGGCCGAACTCGGCGCGCTGGGAATGGTAAATTCTCCGTCTATGTTGGTGATGGTGCCTACCGTAGTACCCTTGACCAATACGGATGCGCCGATCACAGGTTCGCCACTGTCTTCCGAGATTACGACGCCAGTCACTCTGCGCGTCTGCGCCGTTAGTATTTCCGCTCCTAAAAACAAACAAATTAATACATACAATACTTTTTCTTTCATAAAAACTCTCTTTTAATTAACGTAAATTGTTCCCCCCTGTCCTCTCAGTCATATGATTAGTTCCATTATAGCGGATGTAAATATACACACTAAATAATAAATCAAAACAAAAATAAAGAGAAAAATAACAATTTTGATAAAATTTGTACGAAAAAGAGAGATTTTGTTCTTTTGAAGTGAATAATCATAAATTATGGCTCTCTTTATTGACGTCCGACAACGTGTCCGGATAGGTCTCCTAACGTCGACGACGGGGTTCATCGACCTCATCGACGGAATAAATAACCCCGACGGATAGGTTGCCCAACGTCAACGAAAGAGTTCTGGACGTCAAATTTGACGTCCAGCGACATATCCGGCGAGGTTCGGAACCTCAAATTTGACGTCGATCAACGTATCCGGACACGTTCTCCAACCTCAATGGCGAGGTTATTTATTCCGTCGATGAGGTCCCCCAACCTGTTCGATGCGGTTGTTTATCCTGTCGGAGGTTTGTTTGGCTTCGATGGATGATTGGCTTTATCTGACGGCGATCGACACATTCGCTTCGTTCAGATTGTCGGCCGTCGCGGTAATATCGATCTGGCCTTTTCGATCGTAGCCTTGTACGACCACTAAACATTTACCGTAAAAGGCTTTACGGTGATTCGTTTTGAAGCGTTCCATCGAAACGGGGTTCCCGTTGTCGACACCGGCGATGAACCCGTCGCCTCGAACGTCGAAGGTCACTTCGTTATCTGCATTAGGGCACGGATTTCCGTCCTTGTCCAACACTTCTACGGTAATGTAACTCAAATCTTTTCCGTTGTTCCGAATAGTGTTCCTATCGGGTGTTAAACGAATTTGGGCGGGCTCGCCGGCCGTATGAATTTCCCGTTCGGAAATCACGTTGCCATTTTTGCGCGAAACCACTTTGACCGTTCCCGGTTCGTACTTTACGCGCCATACGACATGGCATTCATTCCGCTCCTTCCGACGTATTCCCTGAGAGGTGCCGTTGATGAAAAGTTCCGTTTCGTCAGCATTGTTGTAATAAGCCCACATATCGATCTCCTGCCCTTCTTGCCAATTCCAGTGAGGATATAGGTGCAGGACGGTTTTATCGGGACACCATTCCGACTGATACATATAATATACGTCTTTAGGGAACCCGCACAAGTCGATCAGCCCGAAGTACGAACTGCGAGCAGGCCAAGGGTACGGGGTGGGTTCGCCGATGTAATCGATGCCGGTCCAGATGTATTGTCCGCTTATGAAATCTTTATCTTTAATGGCTTTCCACATTTCTTCCTGCGTGCTTCCCCAAGGTACATGGCAGTTGTCGTAGGCCGAGCAGGAGAAAGATGGATCATGAAAAGGCTTGTCCCAGCGAGAAGGCCAGACGAACATTGAGTCGGAAGGCATGCGATAATACCCTCGCGTAGCCAATCCCGATACGCTTTCCGTTACGATGAACGGCTTGCCCGGATATAATCGGGGCACGGCATCGTATTGGGGAATGTGATAATTATATCCGATGATATCGAGTGCGCCGGATTTGATCAAGAGATTTCCCGGATCGGCAAAGTTGCACGCTGCGGTGACGGGGCGGGTCGGATCCGTTTCCTTTACTATCTCCGTCAACCGTTTCGTCAATTTTGAATTGAACGACATCTCGTCTCCTTTCGTCGATTTGTCGGCTTGCCCTTGGGCGAAATTCAGCAGGAAGTTGGCTTCTTCGGGCGAGAGGTTATCCGCATGGGGGTTACTGTATTGTTCGATGACTTCGTTCCCGATGCTCCATATAAAGATCGACGGATGGTTGCGATCTCGGACGATCAAGTCTTTCAAATCGCGTTCATACCATTCCCGAAAATAGTTCGCATAATCGTATTGCGTCTTTTTCTTATACCACATATCGAATGCTTCGTCCATGACGATGAACCCCATGCGGTCGCACAAGTCTAACAATTCTGGCGCGGGCGGATTGTGCGACGAGCGAATACCGTTGCATCCCATCTCTTTTAGGAGTTGCAGGTTGCGTTCCATCGCCCGGGTGTTGAAGGCGGCTCCCAGACAGCCCAAATCGTGGTGGAGGCAGACGCCGTTGATCTTCACTCGTTTACCGTTCAGGAAGAATCCCTTTTGCGCATCGAAGGTAAAAGATCGGATGCCGAAAGGCGTGTCGTACGTATCGATGAGCGACTTACCGTTCATTCGGAGTTCTGTCTTGACCCGATACAGATAAGGTCGGTCGATGTCCCAGAGTTTGGGGTTCGTTACGTGCAATTCCTGCGTGATTTCTTTCGTTTGTCCGACGGGGATTATCTGCAGTTCGTCGGTAACTGCTTCGGCTACGGTTTTACCGTCCGCATCCAGAAGAACGGTGCGGACTTTGATGGCTGCATCATAAACGACTTTGCCCTCTTCCGCTTTATCGTTATTCTCGACTGCGGTGCGGACAATCAGCTTCCCGCCATGCTCTGAAACATTTTCAGCTGTTACGTATGTACCCCATTGGGCGACGTGCACCGGGTTCACCGCTCTCATACAAACCGATCGGTAAATGCCGCAACCCGAATACCAGCGGGAATTGGGCTGCTTTTCATTGTCGACTTTCACGACGAGTACATTCTTCTCGTCCCAGTTGATATAAGGAGTCATTTCGTAACTGAAAGAGATGTAGCCGTAGGGGCGGAAACCTAACTGATGTCCGTTCAGGTAAACGGTGGAATTCATGTAGATGCCGCCGAAGTCGATGAAGTATTGCTTGCTTCTGTCGCTGACGGTGAACGTCTTGCGATACCAACCGATACCGCCCGGAAGAGCACCTCCAGTAGGCCTCGAAGGATTGTCTTGGCTGAAGTCGCCTTCGATCGCCCAATCGTGTGGAAGGTTCAGTTTACGCCATCCGGAATCGTCGTAATCCGGTTGGACGACGGAAGAGTCATTTCCTAATCGGAAAGTCCAATCGGCGGTGAAGTCGACGCTTCTATCCGGTTCGTCCGATGGTTCGGCGCAACTGCTTGCCAGTAAAAGCAGGCAGCAGCTAAACGATAAGGGGAGGAATTTTTTCATGGTGGAATGGATGATGAATCCTTCTTGCCCGCTACGGAGCAAGAAGGATGGGGTTACCTCGAAAGATTATTTTGCATAGCTGACGGCACGGGTTTCACGTATAACCGTAATTTTAACCTGCCCCGGATAAGTCATCTCGTCTTGAATCTTTTTGGCGATTTCGTCGGAAAGTTGTTCCGTTTCCTTATCGCCAATCTTGTCGGCACCGACGATTACGCGTAATTCACGACCTGCCTGGATGGCGTAGGTCTTGGTGACGCCTGGATACGACATGGCCAATTGCTCCAGATCGTTCAGCCGTTTGATATAGGCTTCCACGATTTCCCGTCGCGCTCCGGGGCGCGCTCCGGAGATTGCATCGCAGACTTGAACGATAGGGGCGAGCAGGCTCGTCATCTCTACTTCATCGTGGTGAGCGCCGATGGCGTTGCAGATATCGGGTTTCTCTTTATATTTTTCCGCCAATTTCATGCCTAACAGGGCGTGCGGCAATTCTGGTTCGTCGTCTGGCACTTTGCCGATATCATGCAGCAGCCCTGCCCGTTTGGCTCTCTTGGGATTTAAGCCTAATTCCGACGCCATCACCGCACAGAGATTGGCAGTCTCCCGGGCATGTTGTAATAAGTTTTGGCCGTAGGAAGAACGGTATTTCATTTTACCGATGATGCGAATTAGCTCTGGATGCAATCCATGAATGCCAAGGTCGATAGTGGTCCGTTTGCCGGTCTCGATGATTTCGTCTTCGATTTGCTTTTTTACTTTTGTCACGACTTCTTCAATACGTGCCGGATGGATGCGGCCGTCGGTTATCAGCTGGTGCAGTGCCAATCGGGCGGTTTCGCGGCGGACAGGGTCGAAAGCCGAGAGGACGATGGCTTCGGGTGTATCATCCACTACGATTTCTACTCCCGTGGCCGCTTCGAGAGCTCGGATGTTGCGACCTTCACGACCGATGATTCGGCCTTTCACTTCGTCGTTATCTATATGGAATACCGTGACGGAGTTTTCTATGGCCGTTTCAGTAGCTACCCGCTGAATGGTTTCTATGACGATGCGTTTCGCTTCTTTATTGGCCGTCATCTTTGCATCGTCCATGATATCGTTGATATACGACTGCGCTTGGGTTTTGGCCTCTTCTTTCAACGATTCGACCAGGTGTTCTTTTGCTTCGTCGGCCGACAGGCCGGAGATGACTTCCAATTTTTCACGTTCCTGCTGTTGTAATTTTTCTAATTCTTCTTTCTTCCTGTCAACGACAATGATCTGAGCGTCGAGATTGGCTTTAATTGCATCGTTTTCCACGCGTTTTCGCTGAATTTCCTCCTGTCGTTGTTTCAGCATCAATTCCCGTTGTTTCAATTTGTTTTCCGCTTGTTGGATACGTTGGTTACGCAAGGTAACTTCTTTTTCCAATTCCGCTTTCTTATTTAAGAATTTTTCCTTTACTTCGAGAAGCTTATTCCTTTTGATGGTTTCGGCTTCGTTTTGCGCCTCTTGTAAAATAGCATTCCGCTTGTTTTTCATGCCGTATTTGAAAAGCATGTATACGCTTCCGCTACCTAACACTAAGCACCCAATTGCTATGATTACTATTGTTGCCATGGTTATAATTTATTATAATAAAAAACGCACATTCCCTTGGCAAAGGAAAATCCATTTACTTCAAGGATGTGCGTGAGAATTCGTTTATAATTATGGTAAACAGGTGTTATTTGATGTATTTCTCAATCAAACTCGTCAACTCCTGTAGCTTCCCTTGATACGGTTTTACATCCGTAACACTCTTTAGAGAAGCGCATTCAAAAGCTAACTCCAATGCCGTCATCGCCCAATGCCTTTTATCATTCATCATAGGGTAAAGGGTGCGGTACCTGTTTAGTTTATAATTAATCTGTTTGGCAGCTTCCCGATAAAATATTTCGTCTTCTCGACGGATTTTCATCGGATAATTGTCGTTGTCAATCAGTAGATTTATTTTTAATATTTCATTCTCCATTCCGCAATCGTCTTATCGGGTTTAATCGTTCAATAAAGCGATGCAGCGGTCGACCTCACGCACCAGCTTCGACAATCTTTTCTTCGTATCCATAATGTCTCGATCGTGAATGCTGATTGTCTTGGCCATTCTAAGATTGATGTACATAGTTTCCAATTCGTTTTTACTATCGTTCAACTTCTTCAGTTCGTCGCCTTTTTGTGCGAGAAAATGCTTCAGGCTTTCATTTTCATGCTGCAACTGTTCATATTGATGCATCAGTTGCCTAAGCTTCGCTTCAAAAGTCGCCAATAGATTTTTGCCCTCTTCCGCCATTTATACCAAAATTATATACAAATATAAAGGATTGGCGACAAATAATGAAATATTTTTCGAAGAATTTCAGTAAATGCCGTTAAAAAACTTTTGGATGGCGTATCTTTGTATATTAATACCGAGGTGACATTAGGTACAGATTTAAAGTTTATTTTTATGTATACAGTGATTAAACGCATGGAAATATCGGCTGCTCATAGTCTGAAACTTTCCTATAGAAGTAAATGTGAGAATTTGCATGGTCACAATTGGGTTGTTACCGTTTATTGCCGTTCTGAAAAGTTGAACGAAGAGGGAATGGTGGTCGATTTTACGCATATCAAAGACGTGGTGATGGGGCGGTTGGATCATCGTCATCTGAATGACGTCCTTCCCTATAATCCGACTGCAGAGAACATCGCCCGATGGATTTGCGAGCAAATCCCCGCTTGCACGAAAGTGGAAGTATGCGAGTCGGAAGGCAATACGGTGGTCTATGAAAAAGATTAATGAAATTTTCTATAGTCTACAAGGAGAAGGTTTTTATACGGGAACTCCCGCCGTATTCATTCGTTTTTCTGGATGCAACCTCCGGTGTGCTTTTTGCGATACCCGTCATGAAGAAGGTTCGATGATGTCGGATCGAGCGATTCTGCGGGAAGTGATGAAGCATCCGGCGAAGATGGTGATCCTCACAGGAGGTGAACCTGGCCTTTGGGTAGACGAGAATTTGGTGGAGCAATTGCATGCGTTAGGAAAGTATGTGTGTATCGAGACGAATGGGATGTATGCGTTGCCTGCGAATATAGATTGGGTGACTTGTTCGCCCAAGCGGGAGGGCGAGCTCCGTTTGAAACGAATGGATGAAGTGAAAGTGGTTTATCTTGGACAGGATGTTTCGATTTATTTGCAGTTGCCTGCTAAGCATTTTTTTTTACAGCCCTGTTCAGGGAAGAATACGGTGGAAGTGCTGGGTTACATTCTGAAGCATCCGGATTGGCGGCTCAGTTTACAACTCCATAAGCTCTTGAATATTCGTTGATCGAAATTTATACTAGTTTCAATTCTTCGAACATTTTTCGGTAGATAGCCGCCTTCTTTTCTACGTTCATCGGGTAAGCACGGCTCGATGACGGCATGCGGTACAAACGCATCGATCTGTTGTCCAGCAGGAACGGTTCGCTGGTTCCTACTTTTGGGGAGATTACTTTAATTTGCGTTCGAACGGTTTCCGTCGCTTTCTCGCCGGTGGTGACGATCGTCCGACATTGCGGGATTCGGGTTAGCAAAGCAGGGATATCTGTGGACTGGACGATCTCTAAAAATTTGTCGGAGGCATTGTCTTTGAGTCGGCGGATAGCTCTTGCCGTATCGAAAAGAGCGATGCCCTTTTCGTGTAAGAATCGGATCAGTTTCTCCTTATCGAAAATATTTTTTTCGGAAATGATAAAATGGGTTTTGTCTCCGAAGAAGATAACGCCGAAAATCCGCCACATGTCGTTGGTGAAATTCGGATAGTAGAAATCCATCTTCCACCGCCTCGGTTGAGGAGGAAAGCTCCCTAACATCAAGAGGACGGCATGAGGAGGGAGAAACGGTTCGAACGGATGGGTCTCGATCTCGTTCATTGGGCGGTATCTTTGGGCTTCGGCTCTTTTTTGGCCAAGAAGACGATGTGGTAAGCGTATTCCGTCATCCATGCCTCCGAGTAGTTGAGTACGCGCTGATATTGTCGAATGTTCTTACAGGTTTTGCGCACGCTATCGTCTTTGAAATTCTCTTTTGTCATGATATCGCGGATGGTCTTCTCGGTCAGCGAACGGAGCGTTTTCTTCATGATGCTCGGCATACGGAACTTCCATTGCATCAGGTTGCCGATAACCATCATCAAATCGTTGCTGAAACCTTGGAACATGAAGAGGTAATTCTTGATGTCGTTGATGTTATGACAGTTTTTCTTTATGGAACCATCGATTTCTGTGAAGAAGATATTGCTTAATCCGTATATGTCGGACAGCATCTTTTTGCAACGAGATCTCTCTGCGATGCCTAATTTGTTGTTTTGGGTAGGAATTTTAAGCGTACGCTTGAAGACGGCCAAGTCTGGCAAGAAGTTAATATTCGTTACCCCGATGTTACAAGCCATGACCGACTGATAATATACTCGGATCAAGGTCATGAAGTCCTCCATGCCACCTACCCTTGTTGTCTTTTCATTTCTCCTTTTGCCAAACAGACTTTTTAGTTTCGATAATATGTTCATATATGCCCTTTTTTAGGATGGATGCAAATGTACGAATTTATTTTGATAATTCCCAGCATTAGTGTTAGTTCTTATGCCGAGAAACGGAAAACAACGTGAAAAACGATGTATAAGGCGACGATCGGAGATGCCGTGCAATGGATGAGGTTTTGTTAAGTTATATAGGTGGAAGTATTATACGATATGTTTGCCCTTTAAAAACGACTATTTATTTTTGTAATACATGAAGAATATCATATCTTTATGACATTGTTAAAAAGCTATTCTGTAAGGTAATTCCCTAAATTATCATTTACATAACCGTAATTCGGATAGCAAAGACGAAATTTAAGAAGACATTATCGTGCTTGTTCGTCTTTCTGACAGCAAATATGCATACTCGGGGATTTATCGAGGAACGGAATCTTGACACTGCGCTAATCGAGCGATCTACGAACGTATGAAAGTGACGGATACGTTTTACATAGACGCTGATTACGGGAAAGATCCCGCCGTTCAGGTTGTATAACCTATCCGTTTAGGTTGCGGATAGAACCGTTTAGGTTATACGACCCCGTCGTTTAGGTTATGGGACGTAAACGTTCAGGTTCCGGATATCGTCGTTTAGGTTCCGGACGTCGGCGTTTAGGTGGGAGACCTCATCGTTTAGGTTGTCGAACGTCATCGGAGAGGTTGGAGGACATAAACGGAAGTATTCCGGACGTCGTCGGATAGGTTAGGGGACGTCATCGTTTACGTTGGGGAACGTATCCGGCGAGGTTCGGAGACAGTTAGTTGCAACTACGTTTATGGGTCATAATATTCAGTACTAACCTGTCGGTTTCGTTCATGGCTTCTTTTCCGATTCGCGTGAGATTCTGGATGCTTTGGTCGATATCGTCGTCGACGATTCCTTCGGCAGGAGTGACGCACTGATGTTCGATCGCGAGGATCGACGAGAGAATTGCCGTCGACGTACCGCTTGTAACCTTTAAGGAACAACTCGGCTTGGCCCCGTCGCAAATCATGCCGGTGATGTTGCCGATCATGTTCTTTACGGCGAAGGTGATCTGCTCGTAATTGCCTCCCATCAGGTAGGTGATTCCGCAGCTTGAACCGGTAGAAGCTACCACACACCCACAAAGTGCGGAGAGCCTTCCGAGACTTTGTTTAATGTAGATTACGGTGAGATGACTCAGGGTAAGCGCGCGGATCAACTCCTCCTCGCTCTTATGGTTGTCCTCCGCATAGATAACCACCGGCAAGGTGGCCGTAATGCCCTGATTGCCGCTGCCTGAGTTGCTCATGACGGGGATCATGGCGCCGGCCATTCGGGCATCGCATGCGGCGGAGGTGTATGAGAGTATTCGCGAGAAGGTGTTTTTTCCTAAAATCTTTTGTTTCATAGGACTGTCTTGCAGTATTTTTCCTAATTTGTGTCCATAATTCCCATTGAAAGATTGTTGCGCCGCTGCTTTGTTCAGATCTCTTGATCTCAGGATGAAGCGGATTTCGTCGAGCGGAGCGGTGGTCGCGAATTCGTAAACTTTTCGGAAGGCCAGTCGAATATCCTCTTCTTCTTTTTCGGGTGACGATGCTTTTTCTTTTCTGTCCAATAATATTTCCTGGTTATGAGCGATAAAAACGAAATGGGTATGTTCGCCCGAAATAATGGCTTTGGCTTCTTCGCCGTCCGCTTCGCAGATGATTTCGATGTAAAGCTTTTCCGTAATATTTTCTTTCAGATTGATGCAAATCTTATTCGAGTAAATCATTTTTTTACTTTCCTCTACGTCTGCCGGTGTACAATCTTTCAATACTTCCAAGTTATATGCCGATTTGCCGATCCGGGAACCCAAGGCAATGGCTATGGGCAGACCGATCATTCCTGTACCCGGTATTCCGACTCCCATGGCATTTTTTAGAATGTTCGCACTGAGCAAAGCGTAGATCTTTTCCGGTGCCTTGCCTAAGATCTCCGTGGCTTTCGCTGCGCAAAGCGCAACAGCGATAGGTTCGGTACAACCGATTGCAGGCACGACTTCGCGTTCTATCAAGGCGATAATTTTTTTTCTTTCTCTGTGATCCATTGCTGATTGCCGTTTTTACTTTTTATAGTTCTCTAATCCTGTCTGGAGAAATTCGAGGTAGGCGTTGATGTTTTCATCATACGAATACGATTTGTTCAAAGGTTTTCCTTCATTATCGATCAATACGTAGAAAGGTTGTGTCAGGGCACCGAATTTAGTCATCTGCAGATGACTCCACTTGTCGCCGAAGGTACGTAAGGTACGATCTTTCCCGTTTTCAGTCACTTTTATCGGCTGGACGAGTTTTTTCTTATTATCTACGTATAAGGAAATCAGCACGTAGTCTTCATTAATCAGATTAAATATTCTCGGATCAGTCCAAACGGCAGCTTCCATTTTTCTGCAATTTACGCAACCGTAACCCGTAAAGTCGAGCATGACAGGAAGACCGTTTTCCTGAGCATATTTCATGCCCGCTTCGTAATCATCGAATTTAGCATGGATTACTTTATTATTCAAATTGAAATCTTGTGTATTCATCGGAGGAGCAAATGCGCTGACGGCTTTCAACGGAGCTCCCCAAAGTCCGGGAATCATGTAAATGGCAAAAGCTATCGAAACGAATGCTATAAAGAAACGGGATACCGAAGTATGGGTGCTCTCGTCGTCGTGAGGAAATTTAATGATACCTAAGAGGTAGATTCCCAACAGGATGAATATAGCGATCCATAAGGATAAAAACGTTTCTCGGTCGAGAAGGTGCCATCCATAAGCTAAATCAGCCACGGATAAAAATTTTAACGAGAACGCCAATTCGATGAAACCGAGTACCACCTTGATTACATTCATCCAACCGCCCGATTTGGGCATCGATTTCAGCCAAGAGGGAAACATCGCGAAGACGGTAAAGGGCAAGGCCAATGCGATGGCGAATCCGAACATGCCGATAATGGGGGCTGTCATATTGCCCGTGATGGAAACCCCGGCCAACAAAAGTCCTATGACTGGTGCCGTACACGAGAAGGAAACCAATACCAATGTGGAGGCCATGAGAAAAATACTCAAGAGTCCACTGGTCTGTTCGGCTTTACTGTCCACCGCATTGTTCCATTTCGAAGGAAGGGAAATTTCGAACCCTCCGAAGAAGGAAGCGGCGAAAACGATCAGCAAGACGAAAAGGAAAATATTGAATATGGCATTTGTCGATAATGCATTCAGAGCGTTTCCACCGAACAATAAAGTGATAACGATACCTAACGTAACGTAGATGAGTATGATGGATATGCCGTATATGACAGCACTTCGTATCCCTTTCTTCCTGTCTTTCGCACGTTTCAGGAAGAAACTGACGGTCATTGGTATAATTGGCCATACGCATGGAGTGAATAAGGCAATCAATCCTCCGGCGAATCCTGCAAAGAAAACATAGATCCACGAGCGGTTCTGTTCGACTTTCTCTTGATCGAATGCTTGTAATTCTTTCGTAACAGGTTGCCACCAGTCGGCCGAGGCATTTACATCCTCCGTAGCGGCCATGTTTTCAGCTATCGTATCGGTAGAAATAACTTCTTGGGAGGACTTGGGTGCTGTTCCCGTCTTGCCAGCCGAAGCGACAGCTCCTTGCCCGGAGAATTTGAAAGGTACTTCCGTAGGAGGTAAACAGGTTTCGTCGTTACATGCTCCGTATTCCATATAGCCTTCTATCTGATAAGTGGGAGCGGTTAATTTCAGCGTCTGGCCAAACGTGACTTCTTTTTCAAAATATTTCAATTTCATTTCGAAGACGTGATCGAACTTTTCTATTTCTTTTGTCAGCGGTTTAAATTTGCCAGCCAATTCTGCACCTTCCACTTTCGTTATGTTAAAGGTGGCCGAAATTGGTCCCCCTTCCGGAAGGTCGGTGGAATAAACATGCCAACCGCTTTCGATACTTCCTTTAAAAAGGATTTGGATTTCATTATCCGAGATGGCGCTCAGGGATGTCGTAAACTTGACCGGATTGGGTAATTGCGCAACACCCCTTAGACTAATCGTCGAAAGGAGTAGTAGGAAGATAACTTTTCTCATATTCTTTTTATTTGATACGGCAAAGATAATGATTTATAGGATAAAAGTTGAATAAAAACAGAAAATACTATCATTAAAAAAATACGATACTATTGTAGATAAAAAATAAAGTTGTATCTTTGCACGACTTTCGTCATAAAGTTTTGGAGAGGTGGCTGAGTGGTCGATAGCGGCGGTCTTGAAAACCGTTGTACCGAGAGGTACCCGGGGTTCGAATCCCTGTCTCTCCGCAAAAAAGTTATAAATCAACGAGTTGCGCTTTAAGCGGGCCGTGCAAAAAGGAAAACCTATGAAATATTTGTATTTCATAGGTTTTCCTTTTTAGAAGTCTTTTGAAAGTGGTGCCTCCAGGAGTTGAACCGGGGACACATGGATTTTCAGTCCATTGCTCTACCACCTGAGCTAAGGCACCTTTTGCTTCCTGCAACAAAAGCGAATGCAAAGTTATATACATTTTCTGATTTTACAAGTTTCCGAAGAAAAATCTTCTTAAATCTTTTTCTTCTTAAAAAAATGGTTTACCTTTGCCTCCGCATTTCGCAGCGGAATGTAGCGCAGTTGGTAGCGCACTACGTTCGGGACGTAGGGGTCGGGCGTTCGAGTCGCCTCATTCCGACAGAGGATAGGCAAATGAGGGGATTTTCATTTGCCTATTTTCCTATCTCTTCCTCGTAGTATGGAGCGAGAAGATGATCCGCCGTACTTTTGCGGCGAAAATTTAGTATGCAAAGACGATGGCAAAAATTTATCGAAACCTGACCGAATTGATTGGGCATACACCGCTTATCGAGTTTCGGAATATCGAAAAGCAAGAAGATTTAAAAGCAAAGTTAATCGCTAAAGTTGAAGCTTTTAATCCTGGTAGTAGCGTGAAAGACCGCATTGCATTGGCAATGGTCGAAGATGCGGAACAAAAGGGCTTTCTAAAGCCCGGTGCGACCATCATCGAACCTACCAGTGGAAATACGGGCATCGGACTGGCTTGGGTCTCGTCAGTAAAGGGATACGAACTCCTATTAACCATGCCAGACACCATGAGCGTAGAACGCCAGAACTTATTAAAAGCCTTAGGTGCCACCTTAGTCCTTACACCGGGAAGCGAAGGTATGAAAGGAGCTATCCGCAGAGCAAACGAACTACAGGGAGAGATCGAGGGATCCGTCATGCTACAACAGTTTGAAAATCCCGCCAATCCTGCCATACATGCCCGAACCACCGCTGAAGAGATTTGGCAAGACACGGATGGAGCGGTAGATGTTTTCGTAGCAGGCGTCGGTACCGGTGGTACACTGTGCGGAACGGCAGCAGGTTTGAAGAAATATAAACCGACCATACGGGCGGTAGCCGTCGAGCCGGAAGGTTCACCCGTCTTGTCGGGAGGACAGGCCGGACCTCATCAGATTCAAGGTATCGGTGCGGGCTTTGTCCCTAAGAACTTCCGTGCGGAGCTGGTCGACCAAATCATTCGTGTAACCGATAACGACGCCATACGTACTGCTCGTTCCTTGGCCCGAAGAGAAGGACTCTTGGCGGGCATTTCCTCCGGAGCCTCCGTCTATGCGGCCATTCAATTAGCAAAGCGAGAAGAAAATGCGGGAAAGACGATCGTAGCCCTTCTCCCCGATACTGGTGAACGCTACTTATCGACAGCCTTATACGCTTTCGAGAAGGATCCTCTATAATTATAATACCGTTCACTATGCATCGTTCCTTCCCGAACGGCATTCATGAGAAGAGAAGGAGCAAAACAAAAGATTATGATTAACTTTGCGAAGTTTTTAAGTACGAATCATTCACGCTTTAAAGATATGACGACAACGAAATTCAAACCAGGCACCATCTGCGTACAAGCCGGCTGGAAGCCTAAGAAGGGGGAACCTCGCATCCTTCCGATCTATCAAAGTACGACTTTTAAATATGACAACAGCGAACAAATGGCCCGATTGTTCGATTTAAAAGAGGAAGGGTATTTTTACTCTCGTCTTCAGAATCCGACAAATGATAGTGTCGCCTCCAAGATCGCAGCGTTGGAAGGGGGTATCGGCGCCATGTTGACATCTTCCGGTCAGGCGGCTAACTTTTATGCCGTGTTCAATATCTGTGAAGCCGGCGATCACTTCGTGTGCGCTTCTGCTGTTTACGGGGGGACATTCAACTTGTTCAGCGTTACGCTGAAAAAATTAGGCATCGACTGTACATTTATCGATGCCGACGCTTCGGATGAGGAAATAGATAAAGTTTTCAGACCGAACACCAAGGCCCTGTTCGGAGAAACCTTGTCCAATCCCGGCATGGCTGTGCTCGATATAGAGAAATTCGCACGTATCGCTCACAGACATGGAGTGCCATTGATCGTCGACAACACCTTTGCCACTCCTATCAACTGTCGCCCGTTCGAGTGGGGAGCCGATATCGTTACCCATTCTACTACCAAATACATGGATGGCCACGCGTCGGCCGTGGGGGGCGCTATCGTCGACAGCGGTCATTTCGATTGGGATGCGCATGCTGATCAATTCCCCGGTTTGACACGGCCGGATGAATCGTATCACGGGTTGACTTATACCCGTGCTTTCGGGAAGATGGCTTATATTACCAAGGCTACTTCGCAATTGATGCGCGACCTAGGCTCCATTCCCTCGCCGCAAAACTCTTTCTATCTGAATATCGGATTGGAGACGTTGCACCTTCGTATGCCTCGCCATTGCGAGAACGCCCAAAAGGTAGCCGAATGGTTAAAAGTTCACCCGTCGGTCAAATGGGTTCATTATCCCGGTTTAAAAGAGGACAAGTATTATCAGCTTGCTCAAAAATACATGCCGCAGGGCTCTTGCGGAGTCATCGCTTTCGCACTGAAAGGAAATCGTGAAGACGCGATAAAATTCATGGACGCGCTTCAGATGATTTGCATTGTGACTCACGTGGCCGATGCACGCACCTGCGTGCTCCATCCGGCAAGTCATACTCATCGCCAATTAAGCGACGAACAGTTAGGAGAAGCTGGTGTGGCTCCCGACTTAATTCGTTTATCCGTCGGTATCGAAGATGCGGAAGACATCCTTGCCGATTTGAGTCAAGCAATAAATAGCATTAGGTAAGATCCTGCCATATATCATAAAGCTATAAGTATGAAAAGAGAATTAGGGTTAGGGCTGATTGGGATTCTTTTACCAATACTGGTCGCTTGTAGCAGTGTGCCTATTACAGGAAGGAAGCAATTACTTCTTGTTTCGGATCAAGACGTCCTTTCATCCAGTTTGACCGAATATGCCAGTTACATGAAGAAAGCCAAGCTATCTGCCAATACCGCAGAAAAAGCGATGGTAGTTAGGGTAGGCCAGAATATCGCTGCCGCTACGGAACAATATTTAAGAAACAACGGTATGTCGAGTGAAATCAATAATTTTTCGTGGGAATTCAATCTGGTAAACAGTTCTGAGGTCAATGCTTTCTGTATGCCCGGTGGGAAAATTGTCGTCTATGACGGTTTGTTGAAGTTAGTAAATTCCGATGACGACTTGGCAGTAGTAATAGGACATGAGGTGGCACACGCTGTGGCTAAACACAGTAACGAACGCATGAGTCAACAAGTAATGGCACAGTATGGCTCTCAGTTATTGGGAGGGGTATTGAGCGGACAGTCGGCGGCGATACGACAATTAAGCAGTGCCGTATATGGACTCGGGGCACAATACGGAGTAATGTTGCCCTTTTCTCGGAAGCACGAATCGGAAGCTGATTATATGGGATTGATTCTTATGACAATGGCGGGGTACAATCCCCACGCAGCTGTCACATTCTGGGAGAAAATGTCGATGAACGGACAAACTGCCGTTCCCGAATTCATGAGTTCACATCCCAGCGATGCTACCCGTATCAGCAACATTAAAAAACATCTTGCGGACGTTCAGAAGTATCGCCCTGCAACGCGTCCGACATCGACAAAAACCACCGCGACCAGGAAGACTATGGCGAAATCTGTAGCGACGAAGAAAAAGTAGTTTTCTTCGTCAATTCGGATTCGCAGCCCATCGACAAAAGACAAGCGTCTCTGCTTGAGCATTCTTCCATGACGCTGGGGGAAGCTATCTCTTTCGGAGAGGGAGCGAGAATTTGTGAACGTCGCTCATCGCTCCATTATTTTCCGTTGTATAAAGACGAAATCGAGTTACCTCGTCTTTTAAACGTTTATCAGCACGAATCGTTACCACATATCGAACCTGATCCCCTTTCGGCAGATAAGAAATCTGTTTACGAGGAGAGAAAGTCAGATGTTTGTTTTCATTCAATTCTTTTATGATGGGAATGATGTTATAAGAAGGGGAATTGCCTGCATTTATTATATCGAAGACCAATTTTGCAGATTCGTCAGCCTCTATGGTTGCGGTTATCATCGATAAAACGGATATTGCAGATATCTACGTTAGAGACATTCTTGACATGGCCTTGACTGTCTGAACAAATATCCTTGTCATAGCATTCGCTATTTTCTGACTTTGGTGTGGTTATGACATTGCTTATGGCTGCACCGGCAATAGTGCCTATCAACGCGCCGAATTGGGATCCGTGCCAGCCGTCAGCATGATCTCCGATAATCGATCCTATCACTCCGGCGATAGACACGCCGGCAGAAACAGCGGCCGGACTGCTAGACATAGCCTGATAACATGAGGAGAAAAACAAAATCGATACGAATAAGGATATAATTATCTTTTTCATATTTTTTCTTTTCGAATTCCGCAGTAAAAATAACTTTTCCTTGTTAATCTAAGCCTTTTCTCTCGTTAAAGTTTCATATAAAAGCGATGATAAAGAACGAAAAAGGATAAGCAGGCTTTTGTTATTTACTTATTTTTGTAACTTCGCCGTCGAAATACATAAAATAACCTGTGTGCAATTAGAACAACGATATCGAAACCGCATCCATGAGGCCACGATTCGGTTAAACAGAATCAAGAAACGGATGCTGCAAGTCAGCATTTTCAGGGTACTCCTGTTCGTGTCCGGCGTAGCAGGCGTTATCTGCTTTTATCATTACGAGATGGGTGTCATTTCGGTCATCGTAGGTATCACCTTCATTCCTTTTCTGCTATTAGTCAAATATCACACCGAATTATTCAGTCGAAAGGAATGGACGGAAACCCTTATTCGGGTAAATGAAGATGAAATCTCGGCTCTGCATAATGATTATATGCCTTTCGATAAGGGGGAAGAATTCGTGGATTCTGCCCATCGCTACACCTTGGATTTGGATATCTTCGGGAATCATTCTTTGTTCCAGGCTGTGAATCGAACTTGTACGTCATTCGGGAAAAACGTCTTAGCAAATTGGTTACAGCATCACTCGGAGGATAAGGACGAGATCGTATCCCGGCAGGAAACCGTCAGCGAATTGAGCCAACTGACCGATTTTCGTGAGAAGTTCCGTATTACGGGCTTATTGTACAAAGGCGAGGGTGGCGATAAAGACGAAATCCAGCGCTGGGCGGAAGCACCTGCTCGTTTTTCCGCGAAGAGATGGGTGAAGCCTTTGATTCGCTTGGTTCCCATGACGAACGTTATCCTGTTCGGTCTCGGTCTGCTTCATCTCATCTCATTCAATTGGTTCGGGTTAGGTTTCGTCTGTTTCGTCATATTCAGCATGGGGTTGGTAAAATCCGTCACACTGTTCCAATCCGACTTCGATAAGCGGTTCAAAATCCTTTCTACCTATGCGAAATTGATTCGACTGATCGATCGGCAGCAGACGAAAGCTTCACTGTTGACTCGGCTGAAATCCGAATTCCATTGTCAGGACGGGAAAAGCACTTCTGAAGCATTGAAGATTCTGGAAACAGAACTGAACCGCCTGGATTTGCGGAACAATCTGCTCCTCTATATCATCTTGGAAGGATTATGTTTCTGGCAACTTCGACAAGTCATCAGGATCGAAGAATGGCAACGACAATACGGAAAATCGTTGATTCGATGGTTAGATGCATTGGGCGAGGTAGACGCACTTTGCTCCTTGGGTAACTTCGCCTATAATCATCCTGACTACCGTTATGCTATCATCGTCGACAAACCTTTCGTCTTTAAAGCAAAGGATCTGGGACATCCACTGATGTCGAACGGGCAGTGCATAACCAACGATGTAGATGTGCCGTCGCGCCCTTACTTTCTCATTATCACGGGAGCAAACATGGCTGGAAAAAGCACCTACCTCCGAACTATCGGGATTAATTACATATTGGCCTGTACGGGTGCTCCGTGCTATGGCACGTCTTTGGAAATATTTCCCGCCAAATTGATCACCAGTCTGCGCACTACTGACTCATTGGATAAACACGAATCTTATTTTTTCGCCGAATTAAAACGATTGAAAGAGATTATCGACCGGCTCAACAGGGGCGAAATACTCTTTATCATATTGGACGAAATATTAAAGGGGACGAACTCGTTGGACAAGCAAAAGGGATCTTTCGCCCTGATTCGACAATTCATGAATCTCCGAGCCAACGGCATTATCGCTACGCATGATCTCCTCTTAGGCCAGTTGATCGATTCGTTTCCCGACACCATCCGCAACAATTGTTTCGAAGCAGATATAACCGCCGGTGAATTGACGTTCTCGTACCGACTGCGGCCGGGTATCGCCCAAAATATGAATGCATGCTTTTTAATGAAGAAAATGGGGATTCGGATGGAGGATATTTGAAAAATCCATATCTTTGTCCACCCTGAAGAGAAAAATCTTATATAAAATCATATCATAATGAAAAAGCTTTTGTTATTAATTTCGTTCTTTTTGTTCTCACTTTGCATCCAAGCTCAGGAAGCGAAGTATGTGTTTTATTTCATCGGCGACGGAATGGGCGTGAATCAAGTTCTCGGTACGGAATACTATTTGTCCGCCGCTAAGGGAGAATTGGGTGTTACACCCCTCCTCTTCGCTTCGTTCCCTTATGCCACGACCGCCGCTACATGGTCGGCTGACAGCGATGTCACCGACTCGGCTGCTTCGGGAACGGCGTTAGCGTCAGGAAATAAAACGTCGAACGGCACCTTGGGATTGTTGAAAGACTGGAAGACCAGCGTCAACAGCATAGCCGTCTGGGCTAAAGAGAGCGGGAAGCGCGTGGGCATCAGTACGAGCGTCAGTATCGACCATGCTACTCCCGCCGCCTTCTACGCGCACGTCCCCAAGAGAGGGATGTATTATGAAATCGGTTGTCAGCTTCCCCAATCGGGTTTCGACTTCTTTGGAGGGGCTGGCTTCTTGAAACCGGTAAAGAAAGACGATCCAAACGCTCCCAATGTGTACGATTTGTGTTCTAAGGCAGGGTATACCGTAGCTCGTGGTTATAAGGATTATCAAAAGAAATCGAAAAAGGCGGACAAACTGATTCTGTTTCAGAAAGAAGGAAAGGAAAATAGCAATCTCCCTTACGCTATCGACCGTGAAAAAGACGATCTTACTTTGACGGACATTACCCGTGCCGGTATCCACTTCCTGATGAAAGAACCCGACAAAGGTTTCTTCTTCATGGTCGAAGGCGGACAAATCGATTGGGCTTGCCATAGCAACGACCCTGGAGCTTGGGTGAACGAAGTGATCGATATGGACAATGCCATTAAGGTGGCTTATGAATTCTATCAACAGCATCCGGACGAAACTCTGATTGTGATCTCCGCCGACCATGAAACAGGCGGTTTAGTGCTTACCCGAGGAGGCTATAAGCTGAACGTCGGCGCGTTGAAGTATCAAAAGGTCAGCGAGAACAAATTCACGCAACTCTTGAGCAGACTGCGCAAGAAATACGCTGATAACATACCGTGGAACGTTATGAAACAGACTATTGCGGACTATTGGGGATTCTACGAGGGGCTGGCTCTGACGGAAGCCCAAGAAAAACTGATTCGGGAAACATACGAAAAGACGTTGAATGGACAGACTCCCGAGATGGTAAAAAGCGAATATAAAAGCGATGAACCGATGTCGGGAGTGCTGAAAAATATCATGAACGAGATCGCCATGGTCAGTTGGGTTACGCGCGATCACTCCGCCGGATTCGTCCCCGTCTATGCCGTGGGAGCGGGCGCCGAACGTTTTGCAGCCAAGACCGACAATGCACAACTTCCATTGAAAATAGCAGAAGCTGCGGGCTATAAGCATTGATCTGGTTGGTATTGTATAAAAGTAGACTGCCCGGCAAACGACGGGTGCTTTTCATGTGCTCCAGATTTGCTATCGCAAGCGATGCTTGAAGGGATCCACAATCTCGACAACTATTGTGAAGGCTATGGCTGGATTAACAAGTAGAGAAAGAGATATTTGAGTATCGCGAATACTCCCACAAACGCCGAAAGTAAATATCATCGATATGGGAGAAATAACAAATATCGATCGAATAAAGATTATAGCGACAGGGACGTTCCATATAGAATAAACATTCAAGATAGAAGTGCAATTTCTTATCGTGTGTTTGTAAGAGAGGAATAGAAACAACCGGCAATACAAAAAAGGGAGACCGCCGTCTCCCAAGGATTAATTACTTTTGTATTGTTATGTACAAGCATTTAACCCGTGAGCAAAGGTATGCAATCTACCTGGGAAAACAAAAGAAACTGACCAATAAGGCAATTGCTCGGCTGATAAAAGAGATCCTTATGACCTTGGCCATGTTGACATTCTGTATCGACATGACAGCGCAAAGCATTACGAAACCCTCGACGAAGACGCCAACCGGTTTTGCTATTTTCATTGATCGAACCAGTTATGAGAAAGCCAAGATCGCCGTTGACGCCTATCGTCGAAGCATAGAAGCCGATGGACTCGGGACTTATCTCGTGATTGACGATTTTAAGTCGTCGGAACCTATTCGGGAACTGCTCGTTAAATATCACGCCGATAAAAGACAGCCGCTCGAAGGATGTGTCTTTATTGGCGATATTCCGATCCCGATAATTCGGGATGCTCAGCACCTTACTTCTGCATTCAAGATGAATCAGCATGTCGATTGGAAGAAATCAAGTGTAGCAAGCGACCGGTTTTACGACGATTTCTCGCTGAAGTTCGATTTCATCAAACAGGATGGCGACTTACCTCTTTATTTCTATTATTCGCTCAGTCCCGATTCCAAACCGTATCTTTTCCCCCGACATCTATTCCGGTCATATCAAACCGAATGAGATGGAAGATACTGACAAATATCAACTTCTGAGCGATTATCTGATGAAAGCAGTGCGGGAGAAGCAGTATACCGACAACGTGATAGATCATCTCTCGATAGCTCGTGGACATAGCTACAATTCGCAGGATAAGCTGGCGTGGACTGGAGAGCAGATCGCCTTGCGAGAACAGATGCCGCAGCTTTTCTGTCTGGGCAACACGGTGAAGTTCTTCGATTATGATGATGTCTATCTGATGAGGAACATCTTTCTCAACGAGGTTCAAAACCCCGAACTTGACGTCATGCTCTTTCATCATCATGGGGCTGTCGATACGGAATATATCAACGGTTATCCCGAGAGCTCGTCCATAACCGAAAACATCGGGGCTATTAAACGCTACTTGCGCAGCAAGTTGCCCGCAAGAGCTCAAAAGGTGGGTAAGGAAGAGGCTGTGAAAGAATATATGAACTATTTGGAAGTACCAAAGAAGTGGTGCGAAGAGGCTTTCGACTCGATAAAGCTCGTACGAGACTTTATTTTCAATGAGACACTCGATATCCATGCTTACGATGTGCATAAGCTCCATCCGGGTGCCAAATTCATTCTCTTCGACGTTTGTTTCAACGGTTCATTCTACAAGAAAGATTACCTTGCCGGAGCCTATATCTTCGCTCCGGGGCATACCGTCGCTGTCATCGGAAATACGGTGAACGCCTTACAAGACAAATGGCCTGACGAGTTTGCAGGACTTTTGGCTGCCGGCATGAGAGTGGGACAGTTCAATCGATTTACCGGTTACTTGGAAAGCCATGTTATCGGTGATCCGACCTTTCACTTCAAGAACAACAGCAAATTTACCGCTAACATCAACCGGGCACTCGTTCTGCACGACCGCAATGCAGCCTATTGGCGCAAGCAGTTGTCGAGTCCAATGCCCGATATTCAAGCAATGGCATTGCGTCAACTGCTGTATGCCGGCGAAAAGAATCTCCGGAAGCTTTATCGGCAGATCTATTGGGGCTCAGATAATTTCGTCGTCCGTATGGAAGCGATAAAACTTCTTTCGCTCTACTATCCAGCGCATGCTGTTTCTACGCTTAAAGAGAGTCTCAACGATAGCTACGAACTTGTACGTCGTCTCTCGGGAGAGTATGTTGAACGCATTGCTGACCCTTCGCTGATTCCCGCTTTTGTAAGTACGTTTCTCCACAGAGGCCATGAGAAACGACTCGCATTTCGTCTGACCGGTGCCACGGCGTCCTTTGATCCTGATACCTTGGAGTAGGAACT
Source organism: Phocaeicola abscessus CCUG 55929 (assembly GCF_000312445.1). Classification (GTDB taxonomy): domain Bacteria; phylum Bacteroidota; class Bacteroidia; order Bacteroidales; family Bacteroidaceae; genus Phocaeicola; species Phocaeicola abscessus. The sequence continues at coordinate 859,909 of NZ_HE997182.1, forward strand.
GGACCGCCAGATCCGAGGCAGATACCTTTATAGCGATACCATTGTCAGGAAACTCAGGCGATCATTTAGCACCGACAGGCGCCGTATAACAAATGATAAGAAGGAACTCGCGGAACCCAATCGGAAACCGAGTGTTTATCGCAACGTCATCTATGGGTATCGCAATCATCCAAGTCCTCTGATGATCGATGAACTGTTGAAAATCGCAGCCGATGAGAATCGTCCGGTGGAAGTGCGTACGGATGCCGTTCATACGCTGGGTTGGTATGACATCAGTTACCGTGGGGCAGACATTGCCAAGACATTGGGGTTGATAAAGACTGATGATCAAAAACTGAATACTGAGCTCAAGCGCTCTCTCCGCAGATTGCAAGGGATACGAGACTTCCTCTCTCGATCGCTCCCGTGAATGCCGTAACCAGCGTCGTCTCGTCACAGAATCTGCGAGAGGCTACGTATCTATGCTTCTGACGCTTTTGTTCGTCGCACCGTTTACCTTCGTCCTTTTTTATTCAAAAGCGAAGTAGGGTGCCAGCCGTTCCAAATCTTCCTTCGTAAATTCTTCATAAAGGGATAATTGTGCCGGATTCTTTATCGGTCCCCTTTTCTTCCGATGTTCTGTGATTACTTTCGCTTGGTAAAAGTTTATGTAAGGATGGTTTCGGAGTCGGTCAAGTCCTGCTTTATTGATATCGATTTTTTGTAAAGGCGCTTCCTCCACCTTGAGCCAGTGCAGCATATGGGGCGTTATCCACTTCAACTCCTCCAACTGTTCCACTTTGTAGAAACCGCCCAAACGTCGCCGGTAATCGACGATCTGTCGGGCGATAAAACTCCCGATGCCCGGTATCTTCTTCAATTCGGCCGTATCGGCGGCATTTGCATCGACTTGCACGCCGGCTGGATACTTAAACTGCCTTTCCAATGGCCGATTTATAGGTTTTTCCCGAAGAGGCGCCGACTTTTCTCGAGCCGCTTCTTTCCGTTCCGATGCTTCTAAACGGATATAAGGTCTCAACTCGTTAAACTTTTCCTTCGACAGACCGTATATTTTCGCCAGCGCATCCGGAGTCTCGAATGTTCCGCCCGCCCTCCGGTATTTCAATAAATTACGGATCGCGAAAGCCGGTAATCCGAGCCGTAGCAGCGATAGAGAATCGGCCGTGTTCGGATCGAACCTCGACAGCACGCTTTCCACCTTCTTTGGAGAAGAAGGGTAGCGGTTCCTTCTTCCGTCGATGCTATCCAGTTGATTCAGAAAGAGAGACAGCTTTTCGAAAGAAGGCTCTTCTTCCTCGACTTTGTCAGTACATAAGTAGGGATAACCCATCCATAGGGCAAGCATCGCACCGATGAGAAACAGTAAGAGCAGTACGGCTCTGCGCTCGCTTTTCGAATAGTAAAAAAAGTCTTTCCACATGTCAAGTCTATCGTAATTATCGTATACGGACAAAAGTAATCATTTTTTCTTCTGTTTTTCAAAATAATGTCGTAACTTTCCGCACTAATTGGCCACTTTCATGAGAAAGTATAACTTATCCGTTTTTCTTTTCTCTTTTTCTCTCCTGCTGGGAGGTTGCAGGCAAGCGAAAGAAGTCCATTTCGTCCAACAAGTAACCTTTCCCGAAGGTGCGACGCCCGAAGAGAAGATAGATATGGCTGCCCGCGTGGTTCCTTCCGAACCGCAATTAGCTTGGCAACAGTGCGAGCTGACGGCCTTCCTACATTTCGGCATGAATACATTCACCGGCAACGAATGGGGAGGCGGTGCGGACGATCCCGCCGTTTTCAACCCGACGGATTTCGACGCAGAACAATGGGTAAAAGCGCTGCAGGAAGGAGGTTATAAAATGGCGATCCTCACAGCGAAACATCATGACGGATTTTGCCTTTGGCCGACAAGCACGACCGATTATTCCGTAGCTTCTTCGAAATGGATGGATGGAAAAGGAGACGTAGTCAAAGCGTTGAGCGAAGCTTGTAGAAAATACGGTGTCAAATTCGGAGTTTATCTTTCTCCGTGGGATCGGCATGCTCCATGCTATGGCGATTCGCCCCAATATAATGAATATTTCATTCGGCAATTGACCGAACTGTTGACCGATTATGGAGAGATCCACGAGGTATGGTTCGACGGCGCTTGCGGGGAAGGGCCGAACGGGAAGAAACAGGAGTATGATTTCCCGGCTTTTCGTGACGTCATCGCCAGGCTCCAGCCTGAAGCCGTGACTGCCATCGTAGGGAACGACGTACGATGGGTGGGGAATGAAAACGGGCTCGGCCGCGAGACGGAATGGAGCGTGACGCCCCTCACTTCCGGGGTTCATCCTCATCACATCGAATGGAATGCAGAATTGGGCATCGACAATATGTCGAAAGATTTAGGAAGCAGGGCGCTGCTCGTCAAAGCAAAAGAAGTATACTGGTATCCCTCCGAAGTCGACGTTTCTATTCGCCCGGGATGGTTCTATCATCAGGAGCAAGACAATCAGGTCAAATCCTTAGAGAAATTGGTCGATATCTATTTCCAATCCGTCGGTTACAACGCCGTATTGTTATTAAATATTCCTCCCGACCGAAGAGGCAGGCTCCATGACGTGGATGTCCGGCGCATCAAGGAATTGAATCTGTATTTGCAGAAGATGTACGCGACGGATTTTATTACGGATAAGAAGCGTTCGTTCGACGGAAAAGACGGCGATTCGAAAATATACGGCCTGTCCGCGGAGCATGAAGGAAATGTCGTCCTGATTCAGGAGGATATCACCCAAGGACAGCGCGTAGAAAACTTTAAAATAGAAAAACGGGAAGGAAATCGATGGACCTTGCTCTGCGAAGGAACGACCATCGGTTACAAACGATTGTTCCGCGTTCCCGCTTTTAAAACCGATCGGATCAGGGTAACGGTTACCTCGGCAAGGAAAGAATTTCATATCGCGAATGTAGAAGTCCTCTTTGCACCTATCCTTTCCGATAACGAAACGGCAGTCAGTTTGTCGGATATAAATGACTTGAAAGTATTAGGTGACGAGGCGGAATTGAGTAAAATCGTCGACGGGAAACGAGAAACCGTTTATCGAACTCCTTCTCTTTCCCCCATCGTGTTGGATTGCGGAAAGGAATTCGATCTCGCCGGCTTTACGTACGCTCCCGTGCAAGGAGAAAACGTGAGAGGCACTATCTATAAATATCGAGTTTCCCTGAGCAGGGACGGAACCAGCTGGACCAAATGCGATGTCCGCGGCGAGTTCAGTAACGTCGCCCGTAATCCGATCCCCCAATTCGTCCGTTGGGGAAAGCAGCCCGCCCGTTATCTGAAGTTGGAACCCTTAGAAGAAATAAACGGGGAGTCGTTCGTCTCCATTGCCGAAATAGGTGTTCTGACGGAATAAGATCACAGAGGAATTGAACCTCATCGTAGCCTTTGACTGACAGGGCAACTGTTCGCATTCGGCGAAATATAGATCTCTTTAGTTAAAACAGAACAGGAGGGCGCACAGGGGCAGATAGTCTTTCAAGGCTTTTTGCAAAGTTTTGAGAGCCTTTGTGATATGATATTCGATACTCTTTTCGGAAAGTTTGAGCCGGCAGGCGATCTGTTTGTTGCTGAGTTCTTCGAAACGACTCATATAAAAGATTCGCCGTGTTTTTTCGGATAAGGAATGAAGGGTGGAATGGATGATGGCTGTCATTTCTTGGGAGAAGATATCATGGGGATTGCAGGCTTCGAGGGCCTCGATTTGAATGTCCAATTCTTGCTGTTCCCAGACATGGAGGGTTTCCACGACCGAAAGCTCTGTCCGCCTGTGTTTTAAATAGTCTAAGGCCTTATTCTTCAGAATATTCAGCAGGAAAGCATGAATCGTCTTTTGCCTTTTGTTATCCCAGTGTTTCCATAAGGTTATCATGGAGTCGGCCACGATATCTTCGGCCGCGAAATCGTTTTGTACGTACGATTTGGCAAACAAGAACGCCTTTCTATAATAGGTATTGTAGATTTCGTTGAAAGTGAGGCAATCCTCCGTTTCTGCTCGAGCGTCTGTAGATTCCGAGCTATTCATGGGCGGGGGGAGAGGGCCGGTGAAAACCTCGATATTTTCCGTACTTCATCGTTTACTCGGGATGATTTTTATTCCTTCCGGAACCTCGACGGTAGAACGGATTTCCCCGTCGGCCGTTTTTGACATGCTTGATATAGACTGCACCTTTCGGTACGGCGGTTGCTTACCCACGCCACGCGGCGCGATATAGACACGCACTGATTTATTCCGCCGTACGTTTGCCGTATCGATGCCGAAGATCGGCGAAAGGGTGGCTTGGGCATGGGCTGAAAGGGGAATAAGCAGACGAAACGGAAGTAGTAAGATTCTTTTCATGTGAATGGACTCATGAGGATAAACATAACGCGAATATAACTGTTTTTGTTGGAAGAATGCACGAACCGGTCGGATATTTATGAATAAATCCGTTTCGATGAGGTAAAAACGGGGGATCGTAATCGGAATATGCTTACTTTTGTATGTTTCAAATGAAGACTTATGTTAGAAGAAGGATTGACTCATACGAGTACGTTGGTGGTTGCCCGAGAGCATACGGCCGTTGCCTTGGGCTCGGGGGACATGGACGTTCTGGCCACACCTGCGATGATGGCGTTGATGGAAAATGCCGCGATGTGGGCTGTCGTTCACGCCTTGCCGGAAGGCAGTACGACGGTAGGCGGATCTATGACCTCGTCTCATCTCCGCCCGTCGAAAATAGGAACGCTCATCGCGGCGACGGCTTTGCTGGAGAAAATCGAAGGGCGCAAGTTGACTTTCAGGGTAGAGGCCCGTCAGCACGGAACGGTGATTGGCGAAGGCGTTCACGTGCGGTTTATCGTGGACAGGGAGACGTTTCTCGCCAAATTGGGATAGGCTGAACGCGCACTATACTCTGCCGTCTGCTCCCCACATCATCTTCTGATGCAGCGTCTCGAAGAAATGATGCCCGAGGCGTTTGATGAGCTTCACCGTAAAAGGAGCTTTCCGGATAATCAATCGGCTGCCCTGACGGCAAGTTTCGCTCCGGCCGTCGATGGAAACCAGAAAGTTATGGCTTCGGCTCTCTACTTCCAGGATGATCTGACAGTCGTCGGTCAGTACGATCGGGCGCATGTTCAGACTGTGCGGGGCAACCGGCGTCATGGCAATGGTATTGCTCTGGGGCGCGATGATCGGCCCGCCTACGCTCAGCGAGTAAGCGGTGGAGCCGGTAGGCGTAGCCAGAATCAAACCGTCGGCCTGGTAAGTGTTCAAATAGATATCGTTGACCGTGGTGCGAATGGAGATCATCGAAGAGCTGTCTCTTTTCAGCACCGAAATCTCGTTGAGCCCGAAAGGGTAACCGCGTAACGGCTGTTCAGGACATTCGACTTGTAAGAGACTTCTGGATTCTATTTGATAACGATGCTGGAAAATATCGTCGAACGTCTGTTTCATTTCGGCGGGGGTCGTATCGGCTAAGAAACCCAATCTCCCCGTATTGATGCCCAGTATGGGCGTATCCCGCCCGCCTACGTTGCTGGCGGCCTGAAGGAAGGTCCCGTCGCCGCCGATGCTCAATACGATATCGGCTTCATAATCGGTGGTATCGAATACTCCGTCGACCGCAAAAGGCCGTTTGAGCGTATTTTTTAAGTATTGGTAAAAGTTTCGGGCAATGACGATCTTTCCCCCTCTTTCCTTGAGCATGGAAAGTAATGCTTCGATGTAGACCGATTTCTCCGCTTGGAAAGTATGGCCGAATAAGGCGAATGTAAGTTTTTTCTCCGACACGTCGTTTCATTTTTCTCGGGCATAAAGATAAACCAATTCGAAGGTATATGAAAGAATTCTTGAAAATAAATCTTGAAAACGGAGAACGTGTGGATGCCGGCGTTTGTCCCGATTGGGCGTGAGCTGCAGTATGGCGCATTTTAGCATCCGGTAAGGAGCCTGTCCGCGGCAGCCGCGGTTTATTCGTTTCATGCTGATAAAAAAATGTTAACGTAGGCACGTTAATAAATTTTTATGCCTACGAAATTTCTGTTTCGTACCTATAAAATTTTCGATGCACGGCTACGTCTCTTCGGACTTCGGGGCACCCGACGGAGGAAGGCCGTGCTTTTCCGCCCTTCCCGCAAACAAGTCGGACCGTCCTTTTTGAAAATTCGTACGATATCATAAAATCATTAAAAAACTTTGCTTCTGCTTTCGATTTGCCGTATCTTTGCTCGCAACAGAAAATGGAATAGAAAGAAATAATAATAAGCATGATAAATGTTGGCTTGATGGTTGCGCAGGCAGCCTTGACGGATACTTTGACAGGTAATCCCGTTCTTACGCAGGCTTCGGGTGAAGCGCAGATGAATTTATGGGATATGACGGAAAAAGGAGGATGGATCATGATCGTTCTGGCTGTCTTATCTGTTGTTTGTTTTTATATTTTCTTCGAACGCTTGGCGGTAATACGAAGAGCGGGGAAAGACGACCCCTTGTTTATGGAACGTATCCGTGATTATATCCGTACGGGCGAGATCAAATCGGCTCTGAACTATTGTCGGATAACCAACACGCCGGCTGCTCACATGATAGAAAAAGGTATCAGTCGGATGAAGCATCCCGTCCAGGATGTACAGGCGGCCATCGAGAACACGGGAAATATAGAAATCGCCAAGATGGAAAACGGATTGGCCATCGTGTCGACCATCGCCAGCGGCGCCCCCATGATCGGTTTCCTCGGAACGGTGACAGGCATGGTGAAAGCCTTTTTCGAAATGGCTAATGCCGGGAACAATATTGACATCACCTTGCTTTCGGGTGGCATTTACGAAGCCATGATCACCACGGTGGGCGGTTTGATCGTAGGTATTGCAGCGATGTTCGCCTATAATTATTTGGTGACTCGCATTGATAAAGTCGTAGGACAGATGGAAGCGAAGACGATGGAATTCATGGACTTGCTCAATGAACCGAGTCAAAACTGAGACTTATGGCACTTAAAAGAAGACACCGAATTTCACCGCAGTTCAGTATGTCGTCGATGACGGACATCATCTTCCTTTTGCTGATCTTCTTTATGATTACCTCGACGATGGTTTCGCCGAACGCCATCAAGGTACTGCTCCCTCAAGGGAAACAACAAACTTCGGCAAAGCCGTTGACAAGGGTGATTATCGATAAGCATCTCAACTATTATGCGGGATTCGGCAAGGAGGCGGAGATGCCCGTAGGCGAAACCGAACTGCCCTCTTTTCTGAAACAATGCGCCGCAAAGGAGCCGGATATGTATGTGGCCCTTTATGCCGATGAAACGGTTCCTTATGCGGAAATCGTAAAGGTATTGAATATCGCGAACGAAAATCATTTCAAGATGGTCTTGGCCACGCGGCCGCCCCAAAAGAAGTAGCATTCATGGCAATGAGAAAAGATAAAATAACAGGATTGGTAGGTACGGCGATACTGCATATCGCAATGCTTCTGATCTTGTTTTTCGTCTTTATCCATCGCCCCGAGGTGCAGGCGGAGGGGGGCGTGCCCGTCGTGCTCGGAGAGATCGATATTGCTTCGGGCGATGCGGATCCGGCGATGTCGACTCGAGTCGATAGGGTGGAAACGGGCATGCCGCAAGCTGAAGCCGTATCTGTCGAACCGGAGCCGCCTTCCAAAGCGGATGCCGATAAGTTGATAGTGCAAGAGGAAGAAAAAACGGTGGAAATGCCTGCGTCGAAGAACGACAAGAATACTGCAAAGACAAAGCCGAAAAAAGAGACGGCAAAGCCTGCGGAAAAGCATAGAAAGTCGACGGTTAAACATGAAGAAAAGTCGGAAGTCGAGAAGAAGGCGGAAGCGGATCGGATAGCCGCCGAAAAGAAAGTGGCGGCGGAAAAAGCGGCTGCGGCCCAGGCCGCCCAGTCCGTGGCCGGCGCCTTCGGGAAAGGAATGAAAATGGGGAGCCGCGGTACTGGCGAGAGAGGAGAAGGAATACAAGGCAGCCCGACAGGAAATTCGGACACGGGAAAGAGTTCGGGCATAGGCGGTTACGGTGCGTTCGATTTGAACGGACGGTCTCTTGGACCGGGAGGCCTGCCCGTACCTGTCTATAATGTGCAGGACGAAGGGCGCGTGGTCGTTACGATCACTGTCGATCCGGACGGCCGGGTGAGTCGGACGAGCATCAACAAACGGACGAATACGGTAAATGAAAAATTGCGCGAAGCAGCGATGAATGCGGCGAAAAAAGCCCGGTTCAACCGAATCGACGGCGTGAACGATCAAATCGGTACGATTACCTATTATTTTAAGTTGAAATGATCTTAAAACAGATAACTTATGAAGACGATTTGTGTTTTTTTAGCGGAAGGTTTTGAAGAAGTGGAGGCGTTGACTCCGGTAGATGTGTTGCGTCGGGCGGGAATCCCCGTATCGACCGTTTCTGTAACGGGCGATAAAACCGTAAGAGGGGCCCATCAAGTCCCTGTGATAGCCGATAAATTGTTCGAGGAAATCAAAGAAGAAGATATCGCGATGATCGTACTTCCCGGAGGTATGCCGGGAGCGACCCATTTGGACGCTCATACCGGATTGAACGAACTGATCTGTCGTTTCGCCCGAGCAGGCAAACCCTTATCGGCTATTTGCGCTGCCCCCTTGGTTTATGGAAAACGCGGGCTGCTGAAAGGGAAGAAAGTCACCTGCTATCCCGGTTTTGAGAGATTCCTTGAAGGCGCCGATTATACTGCGGCTTTGATTCAGGAAGATGGTAATTTTATTACGGGGAAGGGGCCTGGAGCTGCCATGGAATTCGCTTTTGCCATCGTTAGGAAATATATCGACCCGGCGAAGGTAAAAGAACTTCGCACAGGCATGATAGTCGAATGAATAAATACGTGATTATCGTAGCAGGAGGGAAAGGCCTTCGAATGGGAGGAGAGATTCCCAAACAGTTTTTACCCCTATCGGGGAAACCGGTATTGATGCGCACGGCGGAAGCCTTTTACCGTTACGATAATCGAATACGTATCGTTTTGGTGCTTCCGGCCGATCAGCAAACGTATTGGCAGAGACTTTGCGAACGGTATCAATTTACCGTTCCTCACCAGGTCGCCGCAGGAGGAGAGACCCGCTTTCAATCTGTAAAGAATGGATTGACGCTGATTAAGGAAGAGAAAGAAGGAATAGTTGGCGTTCACGACGGGGTGCGCCCCTTTGTCTCGAAGGAGATGATAACGCGCTGTTACGAAATGGCGGAAACAAAGAGAGCCGTTATCCCGGTTACCGAGATGATGGAAACGGTTCGTCATACGGTAGGTGAGGAGAGTGAAACCGTTCCGCGAGATGAATATAAGCTGGTACAAACGCCGCAAGTGTTTGCTGTTTCTTTGTTGAAGAAAGCTTATCGGCAAACTTATTCCTCGCAATTTACCGATGATGCTTCGGTGGTGGAGGCATTAGGAGAAAAAGTGTATCTGACGGAAGGTAATTGGGAAAACATAAAAATTACGACGCCATTTGATTGGCAAATCGGAGAATTATTGGCGAAACGGCAGTTGAGCTGAGTCATGCTTGATATAACTGCATTTGATATAAAATACGTCCCGGGAGTCGGTCCGCAACGGGCTTTTTTATTAAACAAGGAATTGAATATCTATTCCTTGCACGATTTCTTCTATTATTTCCCTTATAAATACATCGATCGAAGCCACCTGTACACCATTCGGGAAATAGATGGCAATATGCCTTTCATTCAGTTGAAAGGACAGATTCTAAGCTTCGAGACGATGGGGGAAGGACGAACCCGTCGACTGATAGCCCACTTTTCCGATGGAACGGGGATGATCGATCTGGTTTGGTTCCGAGGGATCAAATATATGATGAAGGCGTATAAGGTGCGTCAGGATTATATCGTCTTTGGAAAACCGACCGTCTTTAACGGACGCATTCAAGTAGCGCATCCCGATATCGATCCGGTAAACGAATTGGTGCTATCTTCGATGGGAATGCAACCTTTTTATAACACTACCGAGAGAATGAAGCGAAACAATTTGACTTCCCATGTGCTGGAAAAATTGATGCGACATGCGTTCGATTTGCTGAAAGAACCGTTGGCAGAGACGTTGAGCGAACGCATTGTAACGAAACACAGGCTGATGAGCCTGGACGAAGCGCTTCATGCCATTCATTTCCCTCAAACTCCGACACATTTGCGAAATGCGCAACATCGGTTGAAGTTCGAAGAACTCTTTTATATTCAGCTTCACATTTTGCGCTATGCGAAAGAACGACGGAAAAAATATACGGGGCTGCGCTTTGAACAGGTAGGTGAGATCTTTAATACCTTCTATGCGGAAAAACTTCCGTTTCGGTTGACCGACGCTCAAAAACGCGTGATTAAAGAGATTCGTACCGATACCGGAAGTGGTCGGCAAATGAATCGACTGTTACAGGGAGATGTGGGAAGCGGAAAAACGTTGGTGGCTTTAATGTCAATGCTCCTGGCTTTGGATAATGGTTATCAGGCCTGTATTATCGCGCCGACGGAGATATTGGCCTCTCAGCATTATGAAACCCTTACCCATTTGCTGCACGGAATGAATATTCAGGTAGAGCTGTTGATGGGGACGGTAAAAGGAAAAAAACGGGAACAAATACTGAGCGACCTGATAACCGGCGAAGTGAAAATATTGATAGGAACCCATGCGATTTTCGAAAATACGGTGAACTTTTCCCGATTGGGATTGGTAGTGATCGACGAACAACACCGGTTTGGCGTGGCTCAACGGGCGAAGATGTGGACGAAGAACGCCTGTCCGCCTCATGTCTTGGTCATGACGGCGACACCCATTCCGAGAACGTTGGCGATGACCCTTTATGGAGATTTGGATGTGTCCGTGATCGATGAACTTCCTCCGGGTAGAAAATCCGTGAAAACGATTCATACTTTTGAGAATCACCGGGAGGAGCTGTATGCTTTTATAGCTTCGCAAATGGAGTTCGGCCACCAGGTGTATATTGTCTATCCTTTAATTAAAGAAAATGAGAAATTGTCTTTAAAGAATTTGGAAGATGGCTACGAAAGGATTTGCGAGGCTTTCCCCTATTGTAAGGTTGGTAAAGTGCATGGAAAACTAAAGCCGTCAGAGAAAGACGCCGAAATGCAACGCTTTGTGAATGGAGAGACCCGAATCATGGTAGCGACGACGGTCATAGAGGTAGGAATCAATGTGCCCAACGCATCGGTGATGGTGATCGAAAATGCCGAGCGTTTCGGCTTGTCACAACTGCACCAGTTGCGGGGAAGAGTAGGGCGCGGTGCCGAACAATCCTATTGTGTGTTGGTAACTTCTTATAAATTGTCGAAAGATACGAGGAAACGTATAGAGATCATGGTTCAGACGAATGATGGCTTTGAAATTGCCGAAGCGGATTTAAAACTTCGAGGCCCCGGAGATCTGGAGGGAACCCAACAAAGCGGCATTGCCTTTGACCTGAAGATCGCGGATCTGGCGCATGACGGGCAGCTTTTACAGTATGTACGTGATATAGCGGAGAGGCTCATCGAGGAAGATCCTTCTGCATCCTTGCCCGAAAATAGAATTGTTTGGAAGCAATTAGCCGTCATGCGTAAGACAAATGTGGATTGGTCGATTATTTCTTAATAGGTTACTCCTTCCTGTTAAATTTGTTATTTTGTGTTGTGTAACATAAAATATCTCTTTCCTGCACATACATAGCGAGTTACAGGCTTTGGAAAGAAGAAAAAACGGAATCGGATATGAAAAAGAGTTAAGCGATAGTTGCATCTAAAAAGAAAAAGGTTATATTTGAACCGAATTTTTGAAAAAAGATAGTCGTAAGCTCGAACTTTATGCCGTTTAGGCGGATTCGTAATAGTGTTTAAAAAGAAATTGATGATCTTTAAATGTTCCAAAATAATCGTTACCGTAGCTATTGCCTTTGTGAGCCATCATGTGTCCGGTCAAGATCTGTTAGCTAAGCAGGCTCCTATAGATAAGAAGTTGAAGGCAGTCGATTCGGTCGCTTTGGCTCGTCAGATAAAAGCAGAACAGTCGGCATATCCCGCATACGACATCTACCCTGATTGGCAGAACAGTTTTGTCAATACGTACGGCAAGGATGTCCAAATTCCCGATACATTTAGCATTCATTTGGCCGATTTTTGTATGCCTACAGATCATACTCGAATTACGGATGTTTTTGGATATCGTCCTCGACGTCGACGTATGCATTATGGATTGGATGTAAAAGTCTATATCGGCGATACGATTCGCGCGGCATTCTCGGGAAGGGTGCGTATCGTTAAATATGAAGGTCGAGGCTATGGACGCTATATTGTCATTCGCCATGAAAATGGATTGGAAACCATATACGGTCATCTTTCCAAACAACTTGTAGCGGAAAATCAATATGTCGAGGTCGGCGAAGCGATAGGCTTAGGCGGAAGCACCGGTCGATCGAGTGGCTCGCATCTGCACTTCGAAACCCGATTCTTGGGGCAACCTATCAATCCTGCCTTATTGTTTGATTTTGAAAAGCAGGACATTGTAGCGGATACTTATCTCTTCCGTAAAGGATATGATCGGTATGATAGAAGGGGCCGCGCGGGCAATTCCAAACAAATGGCCTCGTCAGACGCTTCTCCGCAATATTATAAAGTTCGTAAAGGTGATTCCTTGAGCAAGATTGCACGATCTGTCGGGCTTTCTGTCAATCAGTTGTGTAAATTGAATCATATTTCACAGGATAAGACACTCCGACCGGGGCAGGTCCTTCGATGTTCTTAAGAAGTTAATTTATAACGAAATAGATAAATGGCGGGAAAAATTGACTTTTCCGCTTTTTTATTTATTCCTCTATGGAAAATTATATAACTTTGTTGCCTAATTAGGAAAAATGGAAGATACCAATAAACAATTTGAACGAATCATTGCCATTTGTCGGGATTTGTTTATAAAAAAACTGAAAGATTATGGCGCATCGTGGCGTATTATGCGTGCTACCTCTTTGACAGACCAGATTTTTATCAAGGCTAAACGAATCAGAACACTCGAGACGCCCCATATCGCTATGATTGACGAAGGGATTCGGTCGGAACTGATAGGTATCATTAATTACGGCATCATTGCGTTGATTCAATTGGAGAAAGGTTATTCCGATACGATAGATATTAGTGCGGACGAAGCTGTACAGCTTTATGATAAGTATGCTAAGGAGACGCTTGAATTGATGAAAGCAAAAAATCATGATTATAATGAAGCCTGGAGAGATATGCGGGCATCTTCGTATACTGATTTTATATTGACCAAAATTAATCGTACGAAAGAAATTGAAAGTAATAACGGAAGTACATTGATCTCGGAAGGTATAAATGCCAATTACATGGATATGATCAACTATGCCGTTTTCGGACTGATTAAATTAGAATTTGGAGATTAAACACCTTTTGAAACAGCAACAATTACATACGATAGTGAGCTTGTGGACAAATGTATGCCGCTTTGTATTAGCTGTAGTATTTATCTTTTCAGGTTTTGTCAAAGCAATTGATCCGTTAGGTACGACTTATAAGATCCAGGACTATCTGGAGGCAGTAGGCTGGGGATCGTTTGTCCATACCTCCGCGTCTTTCTTGTTCGCTCTATTGTTGGCGGTTATCGAGTTCGTTTTAGGCGTTTTCTTGCTTTTCGGTTTCCGGCGGCGTATTTCTACTGCAGCTGTTTTCGTCGTAATGAGTGTAATGACATTATTGACCCTATGGCTTGTTTGGGCGAACCCAATCTCCGATTGCGGTTGTTTTGGAGATGCTATTCGGTTGACTAATTGGCAGACACTGGGGAAGAATATATGTTTGTTTGTAGCTGCGGCCTCTGTTTTCAAATGGAGAGACAGGATAAGACCCTTGGTGACGAAACGCTTCGATTGGCTGCTGGAGCTCTACGCCTTTCTCTTCGTAGGGGGAGTGATGCTCTATTCGTGGAGGAATTTGCCGATCTTCGATTTTCGTCCTTATCGTATAGGTGCTAATATCAAGGCAGGAATGGAAATACCTGAAGGGAAATCTCCTTCGGTTTATGAAACTTATTTTATACTGGAGAAAGACGGTCGGAAGAAAGAGTTTACCGTAGAGGATTATCCTGACAGTACGTGGACATTCGTCGATTCCAGAACAGTGATGGTCAAGAAAGGGTACGAACCTCCTATTCGTGATTTTTCCGTCATCCGGCAGGAGGATGGGACGGAGCTGACAGAAGAGATGCTGAATGATAAAAATTTCTCTTTTCTGTTGATCGCTCCTCAGCTGAATCGTGCCGACGATAGCAGCGTCGATTTGATCAATGAACTCTATGATTATTGCATGGAGTATGGTTATGCGTTTTATTGCCTGACAGCTTCTGCCGACGAGGATATCCGGTGTTGGAAAGAGCGGACCGGAGCGGAATATCCGTTTGCCATATCTGACGACACGACGCTTCGCACGATCATTCGCTCCAATCCGGGACTGTTATTGTTAAAAGACGGGACAGTCATCAATAAATGGAGCGTGAATAATTTCCCAGACGAATATCAGTTGACGGACAGATTGGAAAAATTGCCTTTGGCGCAAATCAACCGATGCAGTTTTCTTTATCGAGTGGTATTGGTTGTTATATGCTTCTTCCTGCCATTGCTTTTCTTCTGTATGATTGACATGGTTTGGGAACGATATAAAACTATTCAAAATAAACCCTTAAATAAAAACAATTAAAATGAGACGAAAAATTGTAGCAGGCAATTGGAAAATGAATATGAACCTGCAAGATGGTGTGGCTCTCGCCAAAGAGTTGAACGAAACTTTGAAAGTAGAAAAACTCCGTTGCGGCGTGGTCATCTGTACTCCGTTCATTCATTTGGCAAGCATTGCATCATTCTTGGATCAAGAGATTATTGAACTGGGGGCGGAAAACTGCGCCGACAAAGAAAGCGGCGCTTATACCGGAGAGGTATCTGCCGAGATGGTCAGGAGCACCGGAGCTCATTATGTGATAATAGGGCATTCGGAACGTCGAGAATATTATCACGAAACGCCCGAGATATTGAAAGAAAAGGTACGACTTGCATTGAAACAGGATTTGAAGGTGATCTTCTGTATCGGAGAGAGTCTGGCGGAACGCGAAGCTGGCAGACAGAACGAAGTGGTCAAAGCGGAATTGGAAGGCAGCGTGTTCGATCTGACCGCAGAAGATTTCGCAAAGATCATCATTGCGTACGAACCCATCTGGGCTATTGGTACCGGCAAGACGGCGACGGCCGACCAGGCGCAAGAAATCCATGCATACATTCGCAGTACGATTGCGGACAGGTATGGCAAAAAGGTCGCAGAAGAGACCACGATCCTCTATGGGGGTAGCTGCAAGGCCGGCAATGCTCCCGAATTATTCGGGAAACCGGATATCGATGGCGGGCTCATTGGCGGCGCCTCTTTAAAGGTAGCCGACTTTAAAGGGATCATCGATGCTTGGAAATAATATTCTTTGTACCCTAATGCAGTGAGTAAGAGAGACCTGCTCACTGCTTTTAATCGTTTAAACAGAAAGAGTATGAAATGCTTAGTGGCCATCGTCCTGTTGTGTTTTGCAGTAGTTTCTAAGGCGCAGAACAGTATTTTAGTCGAATTGCAGAAGAACGTGCCGATGCAAGGTACGGTTACCGTTCATCAAGATCCGGCTATTACCGCATTGATCGGTACGGTACCGAAATATGAGGAAGGAAAAAGAGAATTGAAAGCGCGCGGATACAGGGTACAAGTTTATGCCGGAAACAATTCTCGCGATGCGCGCAGTCAAGCTAACAGCATGGCGAAACAGGTAGAGGCCGAATTCCCGGAACTACCGGTCTATGCCTATTTTCGCCCTCCTCGCTGGCTTTGTTGCGTCGGCGATTTCAAAACCATCGAAGAAGCCGATGCAGTGATGCGTCGCTTGAAGGCTACGGGACATTATAAAGAGGTATCTATTGTACGCGAACAGATTAATATTTCATGGGAATGATCACAGATGAGTTGGCGCATCCGGAATGGACGGAGGAGAAGATCATGGCGTTGATGGAACATTATGCGGCCATATTGAAACTGTTAGGGGAAGATACGAATCGCGAAGGACTCTTGAAGACGCCGGAGAGGGTCGCCAAGGCCATGCTTACATTGACCAGAGGTTATGAACAGGATCCGCACGAGATATTGATGACTGCCCGTTTCAGGGAACCTTATAGCCAAATGGTGATTGTGAAAGATATCGATTTCTTCTCCCTCTGTGAACATCATCTGATTCCTTTCTATGGAAAAGCCCACATCGGGTATATCCCCAACGGCTATATCACGGGCCTCAGTAAGATTGCCAGGGTGGTAGACGTGTTCTCTCACCGGCTTCAGGTGCAGGAACGACTGACTCTTCAAATAAAGGAATGTATCCAACGGACATTACAACCATTAGGCGTAATGGTTGTTCTGGAGGCTAAGCACATGTGTATGCAGATGCGAGGAGTGGAAAAGCAAGGGGCTGTTACTACGACTTCTGATTTTACCGGCGCGTTTAATCAGGCTAAAACTCGTCAGGAATTTATGAATCTGATACGAGGAGAGCATTGAATACACCCCGTATCTTAAAGACGATATCGATTGCTAAATGCTTCATGTGCGAGTGCTCTTTCTTAGTCAGCTAATCGAAGAAGCTTCTTATCGGCTGTCATCTCTCTATTATCATTGCATTATCTTTGAACGTAGCGTGAAGCGTAGTGCAATTTGCAGTGTTATCCGTTTTAAAGAATACTAAACGAACGCTAAAATGGACTTTCGAGGGGTTGTCCAAAAAGTCGGATAGCCCCAGAGGCTGATTTGCATATTTCTTTTATGGTAATGCTGCGCTTCACCGTCTTATCGTTGCCCGTGAACACGCCTTTGAACGGCTCTTTGGCCTTCACGAGGCGTTTCGTGGCGGCTTTGTTGTAGATGGCACGCAGGCAGGGAGCGCATGTAGCAGGAGGAGGTGTTGGGGCATACGCCACGGTCTTGCAGCCACCGCTCGTAGCTTCGCACATTGTCGGCGTTGAAGACGGATAGCGGCACGTCCGTGCCGCCGCTGAAGCGAATGAAGGAGCGCACTGCTGTACGGTAATTCTCGGCTGTGGATGCACTTACGCCACAGGTTGCCTGTTCGGCACAAACGGAAAGCATCGGAACCGGCTTCCGCTTTTTCCCGGCAGGCTGCTCCATGCCCGGCTCACCTGTACTGCCCGCCTACCTAAAACTTGGTAGAAAATAGATCATCTCTTGATTCGTTTAAGTGATTATGCAGGCAAAAATAAACGTTTTCCTTACATGGACGATGTGCAACTGCGAAAGTGAGTGTGAGCTTTCGGTGTTTATCACCCTTTCAGGGAAACGTTTTATCTTATGGAGAACAAGCGGCGCTTGTCAGAAGAAGTGCGGCTTGACGTACTTATCCGTGTA
This sequence comes from Phocaeicola abscessus CCUG 55929, assembly GCF_000312445.1. Lineage (GTDB taxonomy): Bacteria > Bacteroidota > Bacteroidia > Bacteroidales > Bacteroidaceae > Phocaeicola > Phocaeicola abscessus. Next base: position 877,429 of record NZ_HE997182.1, read on the forward strand.
GGAGGTGAAGTGCAGTCCGGGCATCGGGCCGTCGGAGGTCGGGATGCGCATCGAGTCGATGAGCGAGAAGTCGTCGGCAGACAGCGCATAGTATTCTTCCGCCTCGGGCGTTGTGACGCAAACCGTCCAGTCGAACATATTGCCGAAGATGGTGAGCTTGTCCGTCTCCGGATTGTAGGCGGGTAGCCCGGTCTTTATCACTTCGTAGGTCTTGTTCATCAATACGTAGAAGGAGTGGCCGGCATCGGTGAGGTACCCCAGCGTTCGGCGGTCGGAGAATTCCGTGATGAAGAGGTATTCGGCGTGCAGCCCTTCGGGCAGGGGGATGGAGCGCACGTAGGGACGGCCCCACACCTGCTTCAGGTGGAACAGCTTGCCCGCATCATCCAGAATGAGGTATCCTTCGTCGTATTCTTTCCGGGGGTTGGGGTTGCCGGCTATACGAGAGGCGGGAAAGCGGAAGCCTTTCTTCACAAGCGCCTCCGTAAACTTCGCGCTTTTCTCCCTGTCTACGCTGTTACTGTCCATCACGACGAACTCAATGCCTCTCCGGGTGATGCGGAACACATCGTCCGGCATGGCCAGGTCCACCCGCTTCGACATGCTCTCCAACAACGGATACAATGGGACGGCGGCGGTGTTGACTTCCGACGCCGATACGCGGAAGTTGAAGTTGGTGCGCTGCACCTCGCGCGGCGTGACGGGCACCCCCTTCAGGCTGTCGGGGAAGCGCTCGTCGGCCATCAGTTGCCGGACGTAGAACAGGGGCAGGATGCTGTCGGTCTGCTCCTGCGTATAATTGTTGCCCGAGCGGTCGCGCCGTATCATGCCGGTGGTCTCGTCGTAGCCTATGGAGAGAAAATCGCCTATCACGCAGCTGTATAGGGCGAAAGGCGTGCGCGAAGGCTTGGAGGCAAAGAAAGCGTAGCACCACGGCAGTTGCCAGAGGAGCAACAACGCCACCGTGAGGTATAGGAATAGTTGACTAAAACGTTTCATCTCTTTGTTATGCTTTAATGATTGAATGGGGGTGAGGTCAGTCTTGCCTGCCCGCCTTGAAGCGCAGGACGGAAATCCACGAGAGGCTGACGCACAGCAGGCTGTAGACGACAAGCCACGGCAGAAAGCCGTTGTATGCCTCGGGCTCAGGGGAGAGGAAGAAGATGCGTAGCAGCAACAGCGTCACCGCCAGATTGAACACCCGCCGTTTCCAGGTAGGCTCCAGACACACCCATGCCGTGAGCGAATAGGCGCAGAGGCCGGCCACGTACCAAGTGGCGGCCGTCAGCAGGATGCGCGTGTAGAGCTCGGAGGCAAGCACGCCCTGCAGATAGACGAACATCAGCAGGAAGTTCGCGGCAAAGCAGGCGGTGAGTGCCAGCAGGCCGTAGAACAGCATGAGGTTTATCATCCGCAGTTGCGGATAGGGCAGGTGCAACGTCAGTTTCAGGCATTTGTGATACATCTCGGGGATGAACTGCACCAATGCCAGCAAGATGCCCGCCAGCAGGGGGATGTATTGCAGCAAGTCCACGAAGATGGCGTCGCGCATCAGCATCACTTCCCAGACGTGGGCGGCGCCTTTCAGTTCGACCACGCGATTGACGCGCAGCATGCAGTATCCGGCAAAGCCCGTGGTGACGAAGAAAGCGAGCAGCAGGTACCAACGCGTCTTAATCCATTCTTTATAAAATATAGCGTTCATTTCTTTCTTAATATTTCCCGGTGAGGCCGATGAAGGCGTCTTCCAGATTGACGGTTTCACATTTCAGTTGACTGTAGGGCACTTGCAGGGCGGCGAACCGAGCTTCCACTTCTTGCCGAGTGAGGAAGGAGAATGTCTCCAGCGTGTTGCGTATCACGGCGGGATGATGGAAGTCCGCATCCTCCGGCAAGGTATAGCCTTCGGGCACGGTGCAGGTGTAGCAGCGTATCGTGTCGAGCAGTTCCCTGACGGGTTGTTGAATCAGGATGCTGCCGTAGTCCATGATGATGCAGTCGTCTATCAGGCGTTCCATGTCTTGAATGATGTGCGAGGTCAGGAAGACGGTTTTGTTCTCCGAGCGGGCATAGTCGCGCAGGTAATCTACGAAGAGACGGCGGTAGCCGGGGTCGAGCCCTAACGAGAAGTCGTCCAGCACCAGCAGTGCCGGGTTCTGTGCCAGAATGAGCCCCAGTGCCACTTGCGACCGCTGTCCGCACGACATACGCGAAATGCGTTGTCCGGGGGCTACTTTCAGCTTGTTCATCAAGTCGTAGTAGGCCTCTTTCCGCCACTGCCCGGGATAGAAGGCGGCATAAAACCGCTCAATCTCGCGGATGGTCATGAACTGGTATTGCACATGTCCCTCGATGAGCAGTCCGATATTTCGGCGCAAGGCCGGCGGCATGGTCTGTATGTTCTCTCCGAAGATGAAACATTGTCCCGAACGGGGTGTCAGGTAGCCGCTCAAGATGTTGATGGTGGTGGTCTTGCCCGTCCCGTTCTTTCCCAACAGCCCCAATATGCGCCCTTGCGGAACGCTGAAGCTAAGATTTTCGTATATCAACCGTTTGCCGTAGTAGTGCGTCAGGTTATTGCATTCAATGATATTTTCCATTGATTATTATAAGAAATCCATCAAGCCTCTCCCCCGGCCCATAGGGAGGGGAGAGGGGAAAGAGTAGAAAGGAGATGAAATAAAAAAGTTCATATTACATATTATACATATTGCCCTTGCAAGTATAAAATGCTCCTTGCAGGGATTAAACAGCCCAAACTCCCTCCTCCCCTCCCTATGGGACAGGGGACGGTGGGAGAGGTTTTAGAGAAAGAGAAACAACAGCGGAATCAATATCCCCGCCGCCAACTCTATTCCTCCGCGTCCCCACAACCCTTTCGGGCCCTTCAGCATGATGAGGCCTGTAAACGTGATGAGAATAAGCCCTACCGCGAACAAGTCGGAGAAGTGTGTCCACCAGCTGCCGGGGTTATAGTGCAGCTTGGTCAGGGTGCTCAGCAATGGGCGACGTGTCAGTTTCTCATACACCACATGGTGGCCGGCAAGGTCTATCATCACGTTGGAGCCTCCTTTCAGAAACACCTTCATCTCTCCCTCTTTGGGGAAGTAATGCTTGGTGTAGTTGTCTGCTTCGTTGATGGGTTCCAGCAACTTCAACACATCTTCTTTGCGGATGTCGGCTTGTGCTGGCAAGGCTTCGGTCAACTTGTATTCCTGCCGTTCTATCGAGTAGTGAGGGTTGAAGCTGCCGCGGTGGTTCATCGCAATGCCCGAAACGGCATATATCAGCACCATCCCCGAGAAGAAGAACGACACGTCGCGGTGCACCAGGCGGCACCACTTGCGCAGGAGCGTGCCGGCTTTGCCTTGGTTGTTGCGTTGCCGCCCACCCTTTGCTTCCGGCATGTTCTCTTCCACCGACGGCTTACTGAATCTCATAGCCGGTGGCCTGTATGTAGTAGAAAGACAGATAGGCTTTCCCCTCCTTTGCCTGACGGTCGGCTATCTTGGCACGGAAGTCGGCGATGCGCGCTTCGGGTGTGTTGGCCGTTTCGTTGCGTGCTTTCTTCTCGGTGCTGCATCCGCCTTCACCCTCTTCGCTGTGCTTTTGGGCAGAAGCTTCTTTCAGTTGAGATTCCCATTGTTGCAGGTAGGCTTCGTCCACACGCTGCTCCATGAGCGTGCCTTTCACACGGACGATGCTGTTGACGCATTTCGTGTCGAACGAACCCAGTTCGCCGGCTTCCACGCGAATGGTCTGCGTATCGTCGCTGCCCATCAGGAAAATCTTGGTGGCGCCGTGCTTGCAGGCATGTGTACACACCCCTTCGACGGTCACTTCCTTATTGGTCAGTACCTCGGCATCGGCCAGCAAGCTGTCTATTCCGAGTACGTCCGAAGTTTGTTCGGCGGTTGTAGAACTGTCCGCATTCTTGACTTGCTTGTTGCCACATGCGGTGAATGTGAGTGCTGTTGCAGCAATGGCTGCGATGAGAATGTTCTTGGTTTTCATTGTTCTTTTGTTATTAGTTAGTATAAAAATGTTGTTTGCAAATGGTTAAACAGGCCTACAGATACACTCCGATGCCTGCTTGGAATGAACGGTTCTTCTCGTGGTTGGCGTATAGCGTATGTTGCCACCCGACTTCCGCGTAGCCCAAATTCTTTCCGATGTATCGAGACCATCGCAGAGAGAAGCCGTATGTCGTACGGCTGCCGCTCAGCATCTCGAGGTTCTGTTGCAAGACGGTCAGGGCATACGGGTGCGCCGTTTGCCCGGCGATGTTCAGCGAGGCGTCTATCTTTTCTTGGTAAATGCCGTAAACACGTGCGTACAGCAGGCTTTTGCTCCATTTATGGGTCGAAGCAAAGTCCAGCGAAGCGCTCCACAGACTGTACTTCATGCTCTTGGCAGGCGTGTGGTAGGTGTCTTCCCGTTGCAGATACCCGATGGCAGGTTGCAGGCTCCATCGCCACTTCTCCGTCTGTTCCTGCTCATAACTGCCGCTTGCCGTTCCGTGCAGCGCCTTGCTGCCGAACTGCTCTACGGCGGAAATATGCGGATAGATGTGGTTCACTGCGTCGCCGTAGAGGTTTTCCGTCCCTTTCCGCTCGTTGTAGGCTACCGATGCCTTAAGGCCGAAAAACCGGCGGGCATGCCGTAAGAAAGTCCGGGTTACCTCGCCTTGCAGGTTGTTTTCTTTCAGCTCGTTTAGCGTGAGGTCGTTAGACTCGGGCAGCATCTTCTCGTAGAAAGAATGACGATAATGGAAGCTACCGCTCCATCTGCCATCGGCTTGTACGGGCAGCAGGTTGATTCCTGCACCGTAGCTGTGTCCTTGATAACGCACGTTTGTGCGCGTACCGTCGAAGCGGGTGTAGCTGTTCCCCAATCCCGTAAGGTGGAACGTCTTCGATACCCCCAGTTCGTTGTAGTAGGCCAGAGAGCCGTTTTGCTTGTATTTGCGCGCTTCGGCGGACAGAGCCACCGCATACGGGGCCCGGATGCCGTAAGAAGCGCCGACTTTGGCCTGCAGGTCGGCCGCCTTATTGTTGGGGCGAGGGTCTATGTCGCGAAACTCTTGCACCGCCCGGTACGAGAATTCCCCTCCGAATGTCCACCGTCCGGTTGCAGCGGCATATCCGCCTCTGAAGAAGTAGATTTCCGACTTCATATCTCCGCCTATGGTGTCGGCGGCAACGTACGGGTAGAGCAGTTCATAGTCCGAACTTTCGTTCCACTGCACATTCCGGCGCGTGCCGTTCCGGTAGTAGGCATCTCCCCATATACGCGATTTCTCGGACGTGCATACGTACGAGTCGCCCGCCACAAGGAATCCTTTCCATCCGTCTCCCAGTTCCGCCTTTGTCGCTCGGCTTTGTCCGTTCCACTCGCCCGTTGCCCCGAGGGTGGAGAGCGAATAAGATTGCCGATAATAATTCAAGGCCGGATTAAGGAAAGGACGTGTAAGGAACTCCCGTTTGGCCGCGGAGTGCATAAATGCCCTTTTCTGTATGAAAACCGTGTCCTCCCCTTGAGCCCAAGAGGAGGATACGGTCATCGATAGGAATAGAAGTGAAGATATGAGCCCTTTCTTCATTTTGCCTTCGGAGAATAATTTATTCGTGGAACTTGAAATAAGGATCCGCTTTCTGCTCAGGCAGGAAGTCCGCGGACGAGTCGTTGGTGTCCTGCAGGGTGATGCCTGAAAGCACCTTGCGACGCACGCTCTTGCCGTAGCGGGTCTTGTCGCTGTTAACTTTTCCGCAGTACGTCCAGCCTCTGTCCAAAGCAGGCGATGTTACGTTCCATTCGTATTCGCTTTCTACACTGAGGTTGACGGCATCCAACACCCATTTGTTAGGAATCTTGTAGCCTTTGGAAGGTCCCATTTCGTACACGTTTCCGTTGATAATCATGTTGTACTTGTATTCGTAAACATAGTCTTTCAGATACTGCTCGGCAGAGAGCTGGTTGTTCTCGTCGTCGCCCAGACGTGCCAGCACGAACGCCTTGAAGCCGCGGTTGTGAGGGCCCCAGATGGTGCGCGTGTAGCAATAAATCTTTTCCATGTTGGGTACAGGGGTATCAGTATCTGTGAATTTCGGGTTGGTACTTTCGTCATACCATTCGAAGTCGGCTTTCGTCAGGTCGAAAGAATTGGAGTTGACGGTAGTATGATCCTTACCGATGTCACACAGCAACAGAGACTTTCCCGGGGCAACCATGATTTTACCTCCCAGCGGGACGCGGTAGATAGCGTCGGTGGTGAAGGCTTCGTTCATAATGTCCGGAGAATAGGCATACTTGCTTACCGTGAGGAATGCAGACTCGGCGATGGTGAGTCCGTCTGCGCAGAGCGTATCGCCCGAGTTGTTGTAGATACGTATGTATTTGTCGCCGTTGTATTGCTTATTCTCCGGGGTTTCTGTTCCGGTGAAGAAGATTTCGGCAATGACGAAGCTTCCTCCCTCTTTGCTGTCGTTATATACATAGCCCGTAAGGTTGAGCGGGGTAGCGGCAGAGGCTTCGGTCAGAGTTACCGACTCTTTATAGGCCCGTATCTTGGAATGGATGGTCTCTCCATTCAGGCGGTAGGTCAGAGAACCTTCCATGCTGATGGTGTATAGCCCTTCCGGCACACTCACGGCGATGCTTACAGTAGAAGAAGAAAGAACATTGGCACGAGTAGCGGGTTTCACGACGGTGGTCTTCTCTCCCGTATTGATGTTCTTCAATACCAGTTCCTGAATGCCGATAACGGGATTCTGATTCTGCAACTCGGCAGGCGCGTTGAACTGCATGGTCACATTGGCCATCTTTACACTGTTGTCATCGTCACTGCTACAAGCGGTGAACGCCAAACCTGCAATCACTGTCATGCAGATTACATAAAATACTCTTTTCATTTTCATCTTCTTTTGATTTTCTGTTTGATTAGGATTATTATAGTTTTAGTTTCAGCTCCATCCCGAAATAGGGACTCGCTGCTGTTCTTCGTATGAGGTATCCGTTTCGCGTGTAGTCGGGCACATAGTCCAGAATACGGTTGGCGAAGAGTGCGATGGACATATTCTTGCCGAACTCTTTGGTGGCTTTGAAGTTGACGTACATATAGAAAGGCGTGATCATCTTCTCGAACAAGGCCGAGGAACGAGCAATGACCAAGTGCTGCTTGTAAGTATCCTTTTTGTCTTCCTCGGTGTAGGGCGATACCTTTCCTGTGGCGGCATCCATGTAGGCGATGGGAGTGCCGCTTGCTCTGGGGCTCTGCCTGCTTTGAAACCACATGCACTCCGAAGTGGCGGAAAGGGTCAGGCCTAATTCCTTTAGATAGGTATCTACCGTGAAGTTGGTGTTGAACTGCCCGTAGTGAGAACTGTCGTCTGTTTCGTAGATGCCCACGTACTTGTCGCTCAGAGCTACGCCGTTTACTACCGCGGAAACGCTTTTGGCTATGGGCTGACTGTTCTCGTAGATGGTGTACAGCCATGCTCCGTTCACGGTGAAGCGGGTGTTGAGTGCCTTGAAGCGTTCGGTGGAAAGTTGGAACTCCACTCCTTCTTTCTGTGTCCGGCTGCCGTTTCCAGTGTAAGAGTAGCCTCTCAAGATGGTTCTCATCTCATAAGGCAGGTCTTCCAGAGCCGGCGGGCCGGTCAGTGTAGAGCCGTCTATCTGGCTGGAGTCGTACACCTTGTATTCGTACGGAGAATAGGTCGGGATATGGCGGAAGCCGGAATTCATCCGTTCGTGGAAGTAAGTGACGGAAAGCATGTTCTTGCCGTATTCCAGACTCAGACGCACCTCCTGCTTGAAGTTGCGAGCCGGCTTCAGGTCGTAGTTAGTAGGGTTCACGATGTAGGTACGCAAGTTGATGCGCTTGTATGCGGGGTTGGCATGCCAATAGTTCAGCTGCGTGAAGTCCATGTAGATGTTGTTCGGATGGAGTTGCGAGAGGGTAGGCATCAACAGCAGCCGTCCCATTCCTCCGCCCAGTCTTATTACCAGCCTTTTACATCCGAGGCTAATGCTCGGAAATCGCCATTGCACGTTGATACGCGGATCGAGGAACATCTTTCCGCCTAAGGCGTACTGCTTGTCGAGATTTAGCATCATGTTGCCGTTTATCCCGGCTTGCACTTCCAATGAATGGTCTCCTATGGGGATGTTGACATTGTCCTCTACGTACACATGCCACAATTCGGAGGCAGGAATGTCGCTGTATTTGCGCGGACGCAGGAAGCTGCTTCCGGGGTCGAGCGGACGTGCCGGGTCGTAGATTTGTCCGCCTCCGAAATTCTTGTCGTACCTGAAGGTGCTTCCGACCAACAGTTTGTGACCCGCCAAACCGGTCTGCATCCCGAACTCCGCAGCCAACTTGACGTATAAGTTCAGCGGCTTGCCGTCCACTATGGTATAAGCAGTGTATTTGTAGGGCAGTATTTCCGCATCATGTTCACCCGCTTTCATGTGGGTGGGCACTGCCCAATCACGGTCCAGCTGGATGAATCGGGCGCGCTTTATTTCGTCCCACGACATGCCGGCAGAGAGGTCCAACTCCAATTTCCGGAAGGCTTTCCCTTTGGACGCCATCCATTCCAGCAGGCTGTGCCATTTCCCGCTATGGAAGCCGGAACGGTAACTCTCTTCTTTCAGCCTCTCTATGTCGGGGTCGTTCTTCACATGGTCGATGTTTCCGGAATAGCTTACGCCGGTTTCCCACTTCAAGGCATGCCCGTCGTGCAATGTCCATTTCTTATGGAAGCGTGCGGAGGTAGTGATTCGTTTATACAAGTCGTAACGGTCGCGCGGGTCGTTCTGCGCATTCAGAAAGTCGATATCGACCGAAAGCCCCATGTCCTTGTTTTTCCATTCCATGCCTTTGTTGGCCGAAAAGAGTTTGCTGCTTTGGTCGGCCTTGAAGCGCACCTCCAGCGGGGTGGCTTTCTGCTTGCGTTTGATGATGACCACTCCGTTTGTCAGGTTGTTGTATTGCACGGAGGGAATGCCACGGACGATTTCCACGCTTTCTATATTGTCGGTGGGGATGTTACGCATATCCACGCCGGCGTTCACGGCATTGTATCCGTCGAAAGAGGTCGTGATGTCCGAGGCGACGCGTTGCATGTTGGAGGCGGTACTGACGGGTATGCCGTCCATCACGAATTGTGTGCCCAAAGACCCGGTGCTGTAGTCCGAATCGCCTGTTCCCACTTCGCGCAGGTGGATGATGTTGGCCCCGCCCATGTTCGGCGTGCTTGTGCTTCCGCCCGGCAGCAACGCCAGCAGGTCGGTGAAGCTGGAGGGTTGCAGGTGCTCCATGGCCGTGCGGTCTATCTTCGAAGCGCTGGTGATGCCTTTCGATTCGGAGGCGGTGACTACCACCTCGTTCAGCGTGGTGGACGAAGGCAGCAGCCGGAAGTCTCGATGGATGTCTCCGTCTATCCGGATACGTTTTTCCTGTGTTTCGTATCCTATGTAAGAGATGATGAGCAAGTAATCTCCCGTCCCCAGACCCCGAATGCCGAACTTGCCGTCCGCATCGCTGGTGGTTCCGTAGAACTTGCCTGCATCGGACTTCAGCCGTATCGTGGCGAAAGGCAATACATCCTTGCTTTGAGCATCGAAAACACGACCGCTGAAATTATGGGATGATTGTGCCGAACAGAGGATACAGATGAATGACAGAAGACTTATCAGTGAGAACTTTCTCGACATTGTGTATTTATATAATTGGCGGATGCAAAATTATGTAAATATAAAAGGATGGTCAATCGCTATAAATAGGTATTTCTTGACTGCGGATGGCAGGCTTACGGTCAAGAATCGAGGAGAACGATACCTATTTATGGTTATATCTATACCTGTCGCTGACTTAAAAGTGTGGCTATTAGACTTATGTCAATACTTGCACCCATGCTGTAAGTAATATTATCTTCTACGATTAATATGGACGTCATAGTCTTTGGTCTTTGTGTTTTGTTTCTTTTGAGGAAGGAAAAGAAGTTCATCGAAAACGTGGCCGGATACGTCCCATAACGTGTCTGGATACGTCCCGGACCCCGTCGGCGAGATTGTTTATCCCGTCGGACAGGTGGTACCACCTATCCGGATATGTCCGGAACGTCAAATTTGAGGTCGTCTAACGTGTCCGGCGGGATTCGGGACGTCGAATTTGAGGTCGTCTAACGTGTCCGGCGGGATTCGGAACGTAGACGGCAGGTTACCCAACGTATCCGGCGGGATTCGGAACGTCGAATTTGAGGTCGTCTAACGTGTCCGGCGGGATTCGGAACGTAGACGGACAGGTTACCCAACGTATCCGGCGGGATCCCTGCCCTGTAAAAGGCATACCCGCGTGGAGGATAAGCGCGAGGGAAGAAACGGTGTGTCTTGAGTAAAGCCGGAAAATGAAATAAATACGCCCCGATTGATGAAAACCTGAAAAGATCTTTCTATACCTCTTCCTGTATCATAGTCTGATTTATCGATCAGGCAGGAGAGCATTTTATGTCCCAGCTCGCAAGTTTGAGGATGAATACCATTGTTGTCCGGTCGAAATGAATGACTGTGCTACAACACGATGTTTCAAACCTCTCAAAACACTGAAAAATATGGAATAAAAAGCTTCCGATTTAATAAAAATCGATGCGATATTAGCCGATAAGTTTTATTGGTCGACAAAAACTGTAGGAAACCTTGTTTGTGGAAGTACCTCCCATGTCGACACATTCCATTGCGAAAATCCGACGATTGTATCGGACACTCATGGATGAATGAGGCGTTTTGTTAAAATGCGAAGTATCTTTTAGGGTTTTTTTATTCTGAATTGCCTTATTCACATGAAAGATTAACGAAATTCTTTTACTGTGAAAGATGATCGTCGATAAAAAATTGTTGAAAAATTATTATGATATTCCCATTGTGCTCAAAGATAAAACACGATTGACGGACAAACATGCACATGCCGGTAAATTCTATCACTTGGACGGCATCGAGCATGCTTTACGTATACTGTAGGAAAAAATGAAATCTCGTTATGAACGAGATGATCGGTAGCAGATTATTTATGTTTTATAAAAGATGGAGGAGATAGCCTATGCGAGAGACAAGATGATTCGAAAATATGAAATACCGACAAGTGTCGTGGCACTCGTCGGTAATGCTAAAACTAACACAACTACATTACTTAAAGCGTATTAATATTTAACTCAGCAAAGATATGCATAATTATAAGATTGAAACAGAGCGTGTGCGATATAAGCATAATTTTAAGTTTATTTATGTCTTCGTCATCCTTTTGGTTTGTATTCCTTTTCAGGTGAAGGCACAGAGAACTTTCAGTCGATCCATGAAAATTACACTCAAAAAGACGAATATAACCTTAGAAGAAGTATTAGGCGATATCGAGCGTCAGAGTAAATTTTTATTTATTTATGACAACGATGTCGACTTAAAACAACAGGTATCCATCAATGTGAAAAATGAAACCGTAGAGGGAACGCTAAATAAATTATTCGCGGGGAAGAATATCACGTATCAAGTGAAGGAGAGACACATTCTACTTTCGTCGAAACAAAAAGAAAATTTACTGCAAAAAAAGCGAATTTCCGGCTCGGTAAAAGATGCGAAGGGAGAGGCTATCATAGGAGCTAATATCGTGGAAGAGGGTACTCCGGCAAACGGAACGGTAACCGACCTCGACGGTAATTTCTTCTTGTCTATCGCTCCCGATGCCTCCATCCGGATCTCGTATATCGGTTATGTGGAACAGAAATTGAATACGATCGGGAAAACGAATTTTCATATTGTGCTTCAGGAAGATACGAAAGCGTTGGATGAAGTGGTGGTGGTAGGATACGGTACGGTGAGAAAGAGAGATTTGACGGGATCGGTATCGTCTATTTCTCCCAACAGTTTTAAGAATCAACCTGTGACGGAATTGAGTCAAATTCTGCAAGGACGTGCGCCTGGGCTTTCCGTCTCGAATGTAAACGGTTCTCCCAATGCGGGAGCGAAGATCCGAATTCGGGGCGCCAATTCCATCAATGGCGGGAATTCCCCCTTGTTTGTGGTCGACGGGGTAACCACCAGCTCTACTCCTGCACCGAACGATATCGAATCGATAGAAGTGCTGAAGGACGCTTCCGCTACAGCGATTTACGGATCGAGAGGGGCTAACGGAGTCATTATCATCACCTCCAAAAAGGGAAAATGGGGTACGCCTCAAATAGAGATTTCCTATAACCATCAATATGATCGCGTACCTAAAAAATACGACCTTTTGGATGCCTATGATTATGCCGTTTATTATAATAAATCCACTGGAACGAATTACTTTTCAGAGGCGGATTTGTCTCGATTTAAGAAAGAGGGAGGTACTGATTGGCAGGATATCATATTCAGAACCGGTCATAAGAATACGGTGCAAGCTTCTCTTTCCGGCAGTCTGAACAAATCGAGATATTACGTATCGACATACGTGTCGGACGCGAAAGGAATTTTAATCAATACCGACAGCCATTCATACCATGTCAGGACGAACGTAACTACTGAGTTTAATAAGCGTTTGCATACTTCGCTCGTCGTAACCGCCGGGAAGAGTTCTAATACCAATGGAAACTTAAGTACTGGCGGAAGCAAAGATCATCCGATTTGGAACAGTTTGATCTTTTCTCCCACCGTTTCGATCTACAACGAAGAGGGCAAATACAATCGAAACGATCCGGTGGGCTCTACCATGTTGAATCCATATATGTATGCTATGGAATCGAGAAACAAACCGAGCTCCTATTTCTATGCAGCCAACGGGGATATGCAATACAAGTTGTTCGACGATCTGCTATATTCTTTCGGTTTCGGCATTCACGAATCTGTCAGCATGGGGCAGGATTTTACGAGTACTTACCTTTCGTCTGTCTCGTCTGCCGGAAAAAGCACATCGCACGGTTCGTCATGGGAGGTGCATCATTTATTGAATTATACGAAAAGTTTTAGAGACATGCATCATTTATCGGCGCTGGCCGGTTATGAAGAATCTTATTCTTCGTGGGACGGCTTTTCGGCAAGAGCATCTGACCTTGCTATCGAATCGGTAGGATATGACAATTTGTCTTTAGGGAACGTACATTCGAATTCATCTTATTGGGGAGAGGGCTCTTTGCGGTCTTTCTTTGGACGCATCAATTATGATTATAAGTCGAGATACTTCTTCACAGGTACCTATCGGGCTGACGGCTCTTCTAAGTTCCGGGACAAAAACAGATACGGATATTTTCCTTCTTTTGCATTAAGTTGGGATGCCGCCCAAGAGCCATTCGTCAAAAATTGGAATATTTTCGACCAGTTTAAAGTGCGTTTCAGTTGGGGACAAACCGGGAACCAAGCCGTTTCCGCATACTCTACGCTGTCTTCTCTCTCTTATACTACCTATGGGTACGGCACCGATGTGCAGCACCCGGGGTATTACCCCTCTTCACCTGCCAACAAAGACTTGAAATGGGAAACCACTACTCAAAAAGACATAGGGATCGATATTAGTATTTGGTCAGGTAAAATCAATTTGACAGTCGATTATTTCGTAAAGCAAACCAAAGATTTGCTGATGCCCAAACAACTCCCTTATTACAATGGAGGAGGAAGCACCACCGTGAATATCGGAGAGATGCGAAATAAAGGCTTTGAAACAAGTTTGACCTGTTACCCGATAGAGCAAAAAGACTGGAATTGGAATTTCAGCATGAATTTTTCTACCGTGAAAAATAAAATTATTTCTTTGGGAGGAGATAAAAAAATTTACGGAAGTAGATATGCTGTAGGCACGTTGAATTCGAGTCCATTCGTCCTTATTCCCGGAGAGTCCATGGGTACTTTTTGGGGGGTGAAATTCCTTGGGGTATGGGGGACCGACGAGATTGCCGAAGCTGAGAAATTCGGAAATAAACCGGGGGATTCGAAGTATGAAGATGTCAATCACGATAACAAAATTACGGCAGATGATTACCAGATTATCGGAAACGGCTACCCTACATTTTCGTGGGGATTCAACAATTCCGTTTCTTATAAGAATATAGGGTTGAATATTTTATTGGAAGGCGTTCACGGACAGGATGTATTCAATCTGACTTATGCCACGACTGCTGCCATTACAGGAGATGCTAGGACAATCACGTTGAAAGAACCGGTTGAAAATATCTGGTCTCCTTCCAACCAACATTCGATTTGGCCGATACACAGTTCGTCGAATGTCAATTACATGAACTCCTCCAAATGGATACAGAACGGAAGTTTTATCAAATTGAGGAATGTCAGTATCTGGTATAACATCCCTAAAAAAGTAATCAAATTCGGGGAGGTGAGATTATCGCTTAGTGGACAAAATCTGCTGACATTGACCCGATATAAAGGTTTTGATCCGGAAATTTCCTCTACAGGACACAGTGATACAGATTTAAGTCTGGATTTCGGGGTATACCCCTCACCGAGGAGTATTACGATGGGTATTTCTTTTCTTTTTTAATGCTAAATGATCGTGAATATGAAAAAAATATGTTATCTACTTTTAATCGTTGGATTGTTTTCTTCGTGTGTAGACTTGGAAGAAGACCCGAAAGGCCGGGTGGCCCCGGAAGCATTTTTCAGCAACGAGGTCGAATTGAATATGGCGCTGACCGGAATGTACAGTTGGCTTAACGAAACTTTTTTCATGATATATCATATTGAACCGTTGATGGGAGGAGACGACATGATGAGTGAAAGGCCGGCCCTTCAACAGCACGATGTGTTTATCCGGTCGGGAGCCAATCCTGAAATTACCCGTTTTTGGAAAGAGTCGTATAAAGCCATCCAAGCTGCAAATAATGTGATACTTAACTATGAACGAGTAAATGCATCGGAAAAAGTGAAAAACGAAGGTGTGGGGCAAGCATATTTTGTTCGAGCTTTTATGTATTTTTATTTGGTTCGAATCTATAACCGTTTACCTTTAATAATGGATTTAGGGATTGATTTTAATGTCGGAAAGTCAGGACCGGAGGAAATTTATAAAGTGATTGTCGACGACTTGTTAAAAGCGGAGAAAATGCTTCCCGACAGTTGGAGCGATACTCGCAAAGGAATCGTTGTCAACGCTGGCGCCGCTAAATCTCTTTTGGCTTCAGTTTATCTCACTATGGCCGGATATCCTCTTAAAGACGTATCCAAATATGCATTGGCTGCCCAGAAGGCAAAGGAAGTGATTGACAACGAGGCGGTATACGGTTATCGGTTATTGGATGACTGTGCTGATTTATGGACTCGTAAGCGAATTAATGACGAAACTGTTTTCGGAATATATTACAGTGTAATCCTCGGTGGGGGGAATCAGCATGCACCTTTTGCCAGTATGCCGATAGAATATACCGGCTGGTATTGCTATTTCCCGGAAATCACGTTTTTCAATGCATTCCCCGAAGGCTCGCGGAAAGAGGCTACCTTTGCAACAAAACTCAAGATTCCTAAAGATGACAAGGTGGTCGAAATAGATTGGGAGGAAACGATCGCCAAGCATCCCTGCTATAAAAAGATGTGGGATATTGACGGATTGGATTGGGATCGCTTGTGGGTGTATGTCGACTGGCAATCGAGCAGGACGGTGATGGCCATCCGCTATGCTGAAGTGTTATTGACCTACGCTGAGGCGCAAGCCATGTCTTCTGGTCCCGATGTTACCGCCTACAGCGCCGTAAACAGGATTCGAAAACGGGCTGGACTCCCTGATTTGCCGGCTGGACTCTCCAAAGAAGCTTTTAGAGATTCCGTCGTTGCAGAACGAGGATGGGAGTTTGCCGGAGCAGAATGTTGCGCCCGATGGTTCGATTTGGTTCGCTTGGAAAGAGTGGAGGAAGCCAATTCGCATCGTTCTCCGTTGGACCCGCCGCTGGTGAATCAACCTACGAAAGAACATTATTTCTCGGTGATTCCCGATGATGAGGTGTTGAAAAATCCGAATTTGAAAGATTAATAATTGGTCGCATGTCTTCTCTTTTGATAACATGGCAATGAAGAAATACAATATATTTTGGATACTGTTGTCGATTTATCTATTAAATCCCTCTGTGGTTTTTAGCCGAATAAACGAAGGGTACTTATTGGTAAAAAACGATTTCTGCCAAATATGGTGGGTGGAAAACACGTACAAAGTGTTTCGGGATTCGCCTGTCCCTAAAAGAAAAAGAGCGATAGAACTCCGATCGGCGAAAAATGAATCGGAAGGCTTCCAATTGGTGCTCAATCCGGCTTCGGAGATGGAAGACGTCACGATAACGGTCAGCGATTTCAAAAATCGTTCGGGGAATGTGATACCTGCGAAAAATGTGACGATTCGGAATATAGCGTATGTTCACGTAACCAAACCGTCAGGGATTCGGCATCGGGCCGGATGGTATCCGGATCCCCTTCCTCTTTATCAAGGAGCTTTTCAGGTAGAGGGCGGAGGAAATACGGCGGTATGGTTTTCCGTGAAAACACCTGCGGATGCCGTGGAGGGACTCTATTCGGCAACAATTCAAATAGCAGCCCAAGGTTATCGGGCGACAATTCCGGTAGCGCTTACCGTCTGGAATTTCGTATTGCCCGATACCCCGTATATGCGATCTTCTTTCGGATTGAATGAGAGTATGATCCGTGACTATCACCGTATGGAAAATGCCGATGAACTTGAGAAACAGATTGATTGGTATTATCGATCTTTCAAACATTACCGAATTTCGCCGGCCGAAGTCTTCGGATCGATCACGAAGACGGTGACCGGCAACGGATGGACGGGAGGGACGTACGATCCAGACACGCTTTATGAAGGGAGATATTCTTATCAGATTACGAACAACAGCATTTATTCCGATGTTTCGGGAACTCCGGTTTCGCTCGTCGAAATCGTTCCTGGGAAGCCCTATTTCGTGAAATGGATGGCCAAAAATTCGAATGATGGACAATCTTATTACGTAACCATCAAAAGTTATACGGCTGATAAAAAGCCTATCGATTGGCAATTGCAGGGAAAAATTTATCCAGGGAATAGAGTGTGGCATGCCGACAGTCTGTTTTTAGATCCTGTGAATCCGGTCATCGTCGACGATATACTTATGTACAGGCCCATACCGGAAAATGCAAGCTATATCGACGTACGGTTTTATCCCTGTATTCCTGGAAAAAATGGGAACGTCCCTAACACAATCTGGCTTGATAATGTACAGGTGATCGATATGCAGGATGGAAAGAACCTGCTACCTGAAGGTGATTTTGAACAGGATATTCGTTTGTTAGACGTTACGCTCGATTTTTCGGCCTTTGACAAGACGGCGAAAAAGTATTTTGACGAATACGGTTTTAACGGTTTCAGCATTTCTCTACCCGAATTGTGTCCGGGGCCGTTTGTCGGGAGGAAGACCGGATGGTTCCACGGTTTTGTCAATGGAACACCGGAGTATAAAAAGCTGATGACTTTATATCTGAAAGGATTACAAGATCATCTGGAAATTAACGGATGGTTGGGGAAAGAATACCTGTATTGGATCGATGAACCGAAACAGGAAGATTACGGTTTCGTGAGGGAAGGTATGAAAACCATTCACGAAGCGGCTCCCCA
Organism: Phocaeicola abscessus CCUG 55929; assembly: GCF_000312445.1. Classification (GTDB taxonomy): domain Bacteria; phylum Bacteroidota; class Bacteroidia; order Bacteroidales; family Bacteroidaceae; genus Phocaeicola; species Phocaeicola abscessus. The sequence continues at coordinate 895,055 of NZ_HE997182.1, forward strand.
ACTGAAACGTTTTATTACGGAAAATAATCCCGGACCGGAGATTATGGACGTAACGGATATAGGATGCCCCGTATTGGCAAAATTGGATTTACAAAAATCGAGAAAATGGATAGACGAGGGGAGAGAAATGTGGACCTATTTGATGTGTTGGCCCAAAGCACCGCACAATAATCTGTTTATCGATAGCGATGCCATCAACTTGAGGATGTGGCTGTGGATGTCTTACAGATATCGCTTAAAGGGGATCCTGGTGTGGTCTTCCAATTTCTGGAATGAATCTGATTGCTCTCCGGCGGGAATTTGGCAGAACCCGTGGGAAGATCCGATGGCCTATAATGACGTTCCGTTGCCCCGAGGATCCTCTTGTGAATTCGGAAATGGAGACGGCCGTTTTTTTTATCCTCCTCGGAGAGACCCAAATAAAGATAAATCGAAATGTATCTGCGAACCGATTCCTTCGCTGCGGTTGGAAATACTTCGCGAAGGATTGGAGGATTACGACTACATGATATTATTGGAAAAAGCGATCGAACGGGGAGGGACTAACCGGCAAGATTGGGTGGAAAGGGCTAAGAAAGCACTCTCTTTCGGTTCGGAACTATTTGTTTCGGAACAAGAGTACAGCAAGGATCACCGAGTGTTGATGAAAAAGAGAGAGGAACTGGGCGAGCTGTTGCATCGGTATTATTCCGATACACGAAGATTTCCGATTCCATAATGGATTAGTTTTTCCTTACGGATGTTGTCGTATGAATTGTCTCCGAGTGAATGTGGCATTTTTACAAACGAATTTTAAGAGTATATGTAACCGGATGCTATGGTTTGCAATCAGGGATACTTCCGAAGAATTCTTTTGTGTCACAAAGAGGGTGTGCCAAACCGACACACCCTCTCTTGTTAATAAACACTCCATAAAAGAAATAAAGGAGTGTACGCAGAACAGTTTAGCTATCTGAAAGTTTAGCCTTTTACATGATTTTTAGAGTAGAATAATAGATTGTTGAAAATCACATAATCCATATTTACTCCATCATGGTGTTGCTAAACGAGGTTCCTTCACAGGATGGCTGAGTTAAGCAGCCTTGCTGCCGACTTGTATGATGTTTTTGCTTTCTGTAAAAGGGAATGAATGGTAAAAAGGCATAAAAGTCCGTAAATTGACTCGTACGTCTCTCGATCGGTTTGACTATTATTTGCATCTTTCCCACTGAAGCCAACGCTCGATCGGATACTTGTTTACACTCTGCATGATTACATGTACAAAAGATAACATTTGTCAGTAATGCCAGAGAGTTCAATTGCTCCTTCATGTTATTTAAGGTTAGCCAAAAACGTACCAATTGAGTCAAATCAGTTTGTTTTTGTATTTAATAAATAGTATTTATACAATTAAAATTTATTCTTGATCACAAATATCGGTATTCTTATTTATGTAAACAAAATTTTTATCCATAAAAAATGTTAAAATCGTAATTTCCTTTTTATTTGTTATTTTATAAGTTTCTCTTTTGTTTTACCTCCTTAAGGCAAATGTTCGCTCTATCGAAATTACTTTCAAAACCAAGCAGGCATGTTCGGATTTGTAGGTCCTAATTCCATGTAACATCTTCGATCTTTTTCCTTGCGACATCGGTTGACACGATTTTTGTCGATGCAGCCGCTAAAAGTATATGCGTTATGTTCGTTGTATTTAGTAGGCTTTTATTGACAAACCAACACCTGCACGTTCCCCTCCGAAATACCTCCGATGGATACTTTTGTTTGTCATAATGTCAGGAAATATATTCTTTTTCGAACTTACGATTACCACGAGAAGCGAAAAGAATCTCTGGCAGGCATTTTAGACTGCTAAAGATTCCCCCAACCCAGGTTCAGGTTTCGGTAAGTTTTTGGCCCTTCTGCTTTTCCGTTATTCCGTTCTGAGGTTTTCGGTGGGATTGGCTCTTGCTGCCCGGTATACCAGCATAGATGCTACGGAGAGCACGACGAGTAGGACGAAGAGCATACAACCGACGAATAGGTACCATGTCAAGTCAATTTTCACGCTGAACATTTGAAGGATGTATTGGCTGACTTTCCAGGCGGCCAGCGCACCGATGAGAATGCCCGGAACAGCCATGTAAATCAGGTTCTTTTGGAAAATCTTCTGGAGATCTTTTAAGGTCGCTCCAAAGATGGCGCGGATAGCGATTTCCGACCGGCGGCGACCGACTTCATCGAGGATATAGGCGATCAGTCCGGCAAGGGCGATGAGCAAGATGCTGATTCCGGCGAATAAGACACTATTGCGCACATGCTTCAACTGGTCGTAGTTGTTACCGATTTCCATGCGAAGCATTAGTACCTGCTTGGGATTCTCTTTGATCGTGTTGTCTACAAGCTGCTGAATGCGTTGGATATGGTCGGAATCGAATCGGTTCAGGCGGACATAAAAACGCTCGATCCAAGGGGAATTAATTGTGCCGTAATACATGACAGTCGGCCGAAGATTCATTCCGGAAGTCAACGATCCGGTTTGGATATGATCGTAAATGCCGATAATGGTATAAGGCCCTCTATGGCTGGTGATATGTACCGTTTTACCGATGGCGGATCCTTTCCAGCCAGCTACTTGCTCCATTTTCTTTACGAAATCCCGATCGACCATTACCTCCTTACTCAGGCTGTCGACAGCTACGGGAGTGAATGTTCTCCCTTCCACGACAGGAATCTCGAACGTATGGAAGAAGTCGTCGCCTACCGAGAACAAGTTGGAAATGTTGGTATATTCTTCGTTCGTCTCTGCATTCCATACATTATCTCCACTCGGGATGTCTGCCATGTTATGGGTAGCCCACGTTACGCCGGATACGTTCAGATCTTTTTTCAATTCCTGATAGCACCGTTCCCGTTCGTTCTTATTTACTCCATCGAGGTCGATCATCAGGGTATTCTTATAATTGAACCCTAAATTATAGTTGGTCAGTTTGTTGTATTGCAGCCCGATCACAACCAATATGCTGATGAAGAAACTGGTCATTAGGAATTGAACGAACAGCAGGGCCAATTTCCAGCGCCGCTTGTTCTCCGTGTATCTGCGGTAGGCATAGGTAAGGGGAATCTTCGTATACAGATATCCGGGAAGCCATCCGCAAATTCCTATTATGGCCAAGGTGATGAGTATGCATACGATAACGGTAGAGAATGGGAAAAGGCTTTTCAAACTGTGTCCGATCTGTTCCTGCAAGATATTTTGCGAACCGAAAATGAGAAGGATAGCCAACGGCAGACTGATACAGAATATATGCAGGAACGATTCGCTCAGGATCATTTTGTAGATGTCTTTACTCTCGGCGCCGTAGCAGCGGTAGGTGGCGATGCTCTTGGCACGGTTCACCATCGACGAGATAACCAGCAGGATATAGTTGAATACCGAGACGAGGAGCATGATGATGCCGAAGCCGAGGAACACGAAGTTCATGACACGGTTGTTGTCGGATTGCAAATAGATTCCTTTCACCGGTTGCAGGTTGAATCGGACTTGGGTTCCGGCCTCTTTCAACTTTTGGCCGACACGGTCTTCGATCCATTGATCCATCCGTCCCTGCAAGTCGTCGGGATTTGTCCCGTGCCGAAGACGGATATAGCCCAGATACCGGTCGTTTCCGATTATATTGTTTGGGCTGTCCCATCCCCATAGTTGTTGGGCTGTCGGCATGGCCACCATGATGTCGATCTTATTCAAGTGCGTATTCTCGGGCAGGTCTTCGAAGACGCCGATAACCGTTAGTCGAAAGGCTTTGTTTACTCTCAGGCTGATCGTTTTCCCGATGATCTCTTGCCCGACCGTTTTGAACAACTTTTCTGAGATATACGCCTGTCCCGTTTTGTTTAACCCCGTCTTCGGATCTTCGCCCATAAAGACTTTGCGGGGGAAGACGTCGAAGAAGGAAGAATCGCACAGGAATGTATTCCCCGTCAATTCCTCGTTGTCTTCGGTGACGAAGGTGGCAGATTCGCGGAGCCATGTATAGCGGGTGGCGGCTTCTACTTCAGGACAAACCGACTTGATGCCCGGAGCGTGAGCACCGGAACATTGCGGGAAGTTATGCCATCCTTCACCTTTCATTTTATAGTTCTCCTGAATTTGATAGGTATCTTCCAGGCGCGGAATAAAACTGTCGGCCGAACGTTCGTAGATGACTTCGGCCAGCATGGTCAGCCCAATGGCTAAGCCGATGCTGAGGCAAAGAATCTTGGTGAAATTCGACTGTCCCTTTCTAAATAATGACTTTATTGCTCGTTTCATTTTCAATGACCCATTCTTCATTCATTAATCCTATAATCCTTTCGCTGTCGATATGACCTGACCGTCGAACAGGTTGATGATACGGCTTGCAAAGGCGGCATCTCGTTGAGAGTGAGTGACCATGACGATCGTCGTTCCCTCCTTGTTCAAATCGGTCAGCAGTTCCATCACTTCCTGACCGTTTTTGGAGTCCAAGTTACCTGTCGGCTCGTCGGCGAGGATCATTTTCGGCCCGCAAACTACGGCGCGGGCGATAGCTACGCGTTGCTGCTGACCGCCGGAGAGTTGTTGCGGGTAATGTTTGGCCCGATGGCTGATGTTCATCCGTTTCAGTATTTCGTTCACACGGCGTTTCCGTTCGCCGGCCGGAATGTTTAAATAAGTCAGTGGCAGTTCCACGTTTTCGTAAACGTTCAATTCGTCGATCAGGTTGAAGCTTTGGAATACGAAACCGATATTTCCTTTGCGGACTTTGGTGCGGTCTTTCTCTTTCAGATGTCCTACTTCCTCCTTATTCAGGTAGTAGTTGCCGGAGGTCGGATTGTCGAGCAATCCCATGATGTTCAACAAGGTGGATTTACCGCAGCCGGAAGGTCCCATTACCGCTACGAATTCCCTGTCGGCCACATCTAAATTTACATTGTTCAGTGCGATGGTCTCAACTTCTGTCGTTGTGAACTTCTTTGTCAAATTTTCAATCTTAATCATGTTTTTATTCTTTTAAAATGATGGATTTTTCTTATTCTGTTTTTATACTGTTTATCGGGTTCTCGTTGGTAGCTTTGCGGCTGATGACGTAAACCGAGCCCAAGGATACAGCCGTTACGAAGGCGATAGCCGTCAGCGGCGCCCACCAGGGACAATGGAATCCTTCGACCGGAATCAAGGCGTGCAGTTTTTTTATTCCGAACCACATCAACGGGATGGCTATTACCAAGCTGATGCATAGCGAATGGAGCGTGAATTTCATCAGGCTGAGCAGTTCGATCCGGTTGGTCGAACCGAACACTTTACGAATAGCCATATCCCTTCTGCGCTGAGCGATGAAATAGATGCTCATGGCTGTCAATCCCAACAGTGAGATGACCAAGGCGGCGAAAGTGAATATCCCGATCGTCTTGCTCAGTTGATATACGGATTCGTATTCCTCTGCCACCCGGTCTCCGTACCACTTCGAGTTAAAAGGCATGCCGTTGGCCAACCCGGCGTACGTGGAGTCGATCCGCTCTTTATAGGTTTTCAAATCGCCGTCGTATACCTGTACACAGATACCTCCGGGATATTTGATGCTGTCGTTCGGCACGATATTCATCAGTACATACTCAGAGGAAGGAAACAATACCGTGCGTATGCTGATATCGCCTATCGTTCCTCCGATCACGTATTTGTCGTCGTAATCGGTCACGATATAATCGGTATAGCCCAATTCGTGCGCTACTTTTACGGTGTTTTCGCTGAAAAACCAATTATGTTTGTCGGGTTGCAATTTTCGGTCTTCCGTGATGCGAATGCCGAACATTTTGATAAAGGCGGAGTCCACGTTCAATTGCTCGAAACTCATCGATTTGTTGGGGCCTCCTTTGGCATTTTTTATGTTCTGCGTATTGTTATGCCCGCCTTCGATCATCAATCCGTTCGAAAAGGAGACCGCTTTCACGAAGGGCAATTTCCCGAGTTCGTTTCTGAAGGTGCGATACCCTGCATTGTCGAGTACGGGATCCAACGTGAGTACGTTTTCGTAGCTGTACCCCAGCGGCAGGTGCAGCAAATAGTGGAACATCGAAGTCATAAACAAGGCGCAGGACAGCAATGCGATAGTCAATCCGCTCTGAACGATGTTGAGCAGACGCAGATAGATGGCTTTCGTCTTGTGGCGGAATGTACCTTTCACCACGTCCATCGGGTTGTAATGCGATAGGATAGAAGCCGGGAACAGTCCCGAAACAAAAGCCAGCATAGCAATGAAAGATGCATATATCCATACGGTCGTCGCATGCAGGTCACCCGTCAGGTCTATCTTGGTTTGGAAAAGGTCTATCGCCACAGGCTCTACTGCTTTGGCCAACAGAAAGCCTAACAGGAAAGCGACCAGCGTCATCAGGAAAGATTCTTCGATCATTCGCCAAAAAATATCTTTCCTGTTCGAACCCAACAAACGTCGGGTCGCCATTTCCTTCGCCCGGTAACTCGTTTGAGCGACGCTCATGCTGATATAGTTGAACATCGCCATCAGTAGGATGATAAGGCCTACGACCAGGTAAATGATCACTTGGGTGAAATCGTACTGATTCAGGCCGTTGAAATCCTTGATATCCGAGAAGTAGAACTCTTTCATCGGGATGAACCGTACTTCGTTGACTGCTTCTTGCGAGTATATCCAGAAGAATGTTTTCAGATACTCTTTTACTTCCTCCCTTTTGCGATTAAAATCGATTCCGTGCAGCGTCTTTATGAAGAGCTCGGCACCCGCTGCATTGTTCATCATTTCCGCTTTGATGGATGAGCTGTAATTCACGTACTCCATGACTTCGTAGGGGAAAACGGCTTCCGTTTCGTCGGGAAAGATCGAATTGTCGATATTTTCGGCAATGCCGCTCACCACATAATTGATGCTTTTGGAGCCTTGGATCAGGAGGAGCATTTTCCCTATCGCCTGTTCGGTACCGAACAGTTTAAGGGCTCCCTTGCGGGTGAGCACGATGTTGGTAGCGCTCTGCAGTACGTCTTCCGCTCGGCCCTCCACCAATCGATAGCCGAAGAACGAAAAAAAGTTCTTACGCGCAATCAGTGCATTCAGTTCATATTTCGCATCGCCTGCCTTGACCACTACCGTGTGATACGGGCTCGTACCGCACCAGTCTTCGATCTCCGGGTAACGGCTTTGCAACTTATCGCCCAGATTGTAATGAGCGCCGACGAACTCTTCGGTGGCAAACAGGCTGATGCGATCGGCATCCGCCACCTGCGCGTCTACGTTGAGCTGGCGGGTGATCATATTGGCGATCAGCAATACGAACATCAGCGATATGCTTAAACCGAGCGTGTTGACAAAGGTGAACAGCTTGTTACGATTCAAAAAATAGAAATAGGTCTTTAATCCTTTCATGTTTCTTTCACATTATTGTTTTCTTATTCCGTCTTTATACTGTTGATGGGGTTTTCATTGGCGTTCTTCCAGCTCTGGTAGGTGACGGTCAGGATCGTAATCAACGCGATCAGGAGGAAGGCGAGGAGGAAGAGCAGAGGCGAGATGGGAGTCTTTTCCGCAAAACCTTTCAACCAGTCGATGCCGAGTATGTATCCGATGGGGGCTGCGATGACGAAGCAGATCCCCAACAGGATCAGGTACCGTTTGTTGAACATGTACAGGATCTCTCTCGTCGAGCTGCCGAAAACCTTTCTTACGCCGATTTCTTTCCTGCGATATTCGCTTTCGAACATCGTGAGACCGAATACGCCGATGATGCTAATCAGAACGGCGAGCAGCGAGAAGAGCAGGATTTGCTTGGTAAAACGCATCTCCCGCCGATAGGTATTGTCGAATACCTGATCCATGAACTTGAAGTTGAAGTCGTGATGCGGCGTAAATTTTTCCAGTGTTTTCTGCAAAGTCTTCATGATTTCCGTTTTATCCACACCTTTACCGATACGGACATTGATCGCTCCCCGCCAAAACCAATCTTTGTACATTCCATCTTTGCCGAAGATCATGAAAGCGATCGGTTTTTTCTGATCGTTGCGAAACGTGGAATAGCGGATATCCTCGCAGATGCCTACGACGGGATAGTCGTTCTGGAGTATGGGTTTGTCCATCTCCAACCACGGATATGTCTTCTTGGCCGCTTCATTGAAAATATACACATCTTGGTCGTGTTCCGTGAAATCGCGCCCTTCCGTGATCCGGATGCCCATTGTCTTTAAGAAACGAAAATCGACGGGGAAACATTCGAAATACATCTTATGTTCGTTATCGCCGCGTCCCCAGCCCATGTACCCGTCGGCCGAGCTTAAAATATCTTTGGAGAAAGAAACGTTTTCTATGCCCGGAACCTGAGTCAGCTCGGCAATCACGGCATCCGGCTGGTTAGCGACTTCTTTCGTCAAATTCCCGGAATAAGCGATTTGATCCTTGTCGTAGCCATAATCGGAGGTCCGTATGAAATGGCTTTGCAAATACATGATGCCGACACCTAAAAGGAGCATAAAGGAGATGATGAACTGAACGCCGACCAAAATCGTTCGTAAGGCGCGCCCTTTCGGAGAAAGTCCGAACGATCCTTTCAATACCAATGCGGGTGGGAAGGAGGTGACGTAATAGGAAGGGTAAGCGCCGGCCAGCAATCCGACCGTCACGCTCAGTAATCCCGTGAATGCCAATAATGCCGGATGGGATGCGAAGGATATCTTCGACTGAACCAGTTCCTGCAAGCCCAAGTCGTTGGCCAGATAGATCCATAAGAGACCGAGGAGGAAAGCAACGATACTGATTGTAAGAGATTCGACGAGCAGACTCCCCCGCAGTTCGGCGACGCCGGCCCCCAACACCTTTTGCGTGTTGATGCTTCGGATGCGCATGGGCGTCTCGGCCAGCGAGAAGTTCGTGAAGTTAACGGCGGCGATGACGATAATCAGCAACGAGAAACAAATTAACAGATAGACGGAGGTTTTGTCGGCGGTCGATCGTCCTTTTATTTTGGCGAAATACACGTCGCCGATGTTGACCATGTTGAAAGCTACTTTTGCAAGTTCTTCTTCCGTTACGGATTGCCGTCGTTTCATTATTTCGATGAACTTATCCGTCAACAGTTTCTCGACTTCCGCTTTCGTTGCGGGATTATCCAGTCGGAGATAGAACGTATAATTCCAGTTATTCCAATTCCCGTCATTGCCGTTATCGCCGCTAAGGGCGCAATCGGCGAAGAAACTGTTTTCCGCAAAGTTTTTGTATACGCCCTTGACTATAAAGTCGCCGTTGTCCGACTTCAGTATTTTATCGAGCACGTCGGTTGTCCCGAATATCCGAAAGGCTTCGCTTTCGGGGAGAATCAGGCAGTTAGAGGTATGGTCCATGTCGTCTGCAGAACCGACGATCATTTCCGGTTTGAAAGCCTTCGTAAAGTTTTTGATACCGGTCTGTATTTTTAAGGTTATTTCTTTTTCGCCGTCTTTTAAGTTCGAGGTGTACGATCCGCCTTGTACGATGGCGTACTCGGTGATATGCGGAGAAGTCTTCCCGAGGGTTTCGCACAGAGGGCGCGGGAGGGTCATGCCGAAGTTCTCGTTTTCCGGTCCCAGTTCCAGATAGCCGTAAAACAGGTTTTTATAATCCGGGAATGTTTGATTGTACGTATAATCGTAATTCACTTGTGCCATGATGACGAAGAAAGAGGCGAAAGCGAGGCTTAGCCCGAACAGATTCAGCAAGTTTGCCGTCACGAAGCGTTTAAAGGTAGAGGTGAAGTTTCGTATAATTGTCTTCATTATTATTTGGTTTTATTTCTTGGTACTGGTTGTATAAATGGCTGCCCTGAGTGAGGAGAACTGTCTGCAAGCCGGTATGCGGAACTAATTTAATTAAGGATCAACACTTCGTTATCTCTAAAACTTTCGTAACCGGAGATGATGACCTGTTCGCCTTTTTCCAAGCCCTCGACGACTTCGTAGTATTGAGGATTCTGCCGTCCGATGCGGATATTGCGGCGATAGGCTTTCTTCCCGTCCTTGTCGACGACGAAGATCCAATTTCCGCCCGTTACCTGAAAGAAGGTTCCTTTGGGGACGAGTACGCTTTGTGTGGGCTCGCCCAGTTGCAGGTCGATGTAATAGGTCTGTCCGCTGCGAATGTTATCCGGTCGATCGCCTACGAAGACGAAATCGGTGCGGAAGCGTCCCTCTCGTACTTCTGGGTAAACCTTACGGACCTTCAGGCCGAATTTCTTGTCCTGCCGTTCGAAGGTGGCGGGCAGGCCGTTAGTCACCCGGTCGATATAATGTTCGTCGACGTGCGCTTCCACCTTGTAATCGGAGAGGTCGTTGATCTGTCCTACCATTTGTCCGGCGGAGATGTTCTGTCCGAGTTCCACGTCCAAGAGCCCGAGTTCGCCGCTAATGGTCGCCCGGACTTCCAGTTTGTCTTTCCGTTCGCGGATTAAAGCTACGTTTTGGCGCATGTTTTGCAAATTGTCTTCCATCTGATCCATCTGAATGTACCGATAGAGGGAATCTTGTTTGAGTCGTTCCGTAATGAGTTCATGCTTTTTCTGCGAGAGTTCCCAGTCTTCCTGCGCTTTCATGTACTCTTCCCTGCTGATAAGCTTCTCGTCGTACAGGCGGGAATATTGCCGGTAGGTGCGTGCTTTCTGCCGGGTATCGATATCCAAGGAGGCTTTTTCCGTTTCATTGTTCAGCTTGTCTTGTTGCATGGTGACCTGGGTGTTGCGCAACATGTTCTGTTTTTCGGCCACTTCCGATTCGGCGTTCAGGATTTGCAAGTCCAGGTTCGAATTGCTCAGTCTGAGGATCACGTCTCCCTTGTTTACATGGACACCTTCTTCCACTACTTTTTCGCGGACGATGCCTCCTTCCTCCGGACTGATCTGTACGATCTGAATCGGCTGGACTTGTCCGTTAAGACGGATATAGTCGTTGAACTCTCCGTACGACACGTCGGCGATATTGATCGATTTACCGTCGATCCGCATGGTCGAGGCATGATTTCCGAACACCACCCAGGTCAATAAAAGCAGGATTACACTGCCTCCGATCAGGTAGGGGATGTGTTTCTTTTGAATACCTTTTTTCTTTTCTAACTGTATATCCATAGTGTGTTTCGTTTATTTTCGTTTGATCAGTTCTTCGCCGCTGTAATAATTCACGAGGCGGCATTTCAGGAAGTAGGTTAGCTTGCTTTGCAGCAGGTTTGTCCGGCTTTCCGACCACGTAGCCGCATTGTTTTGCACATCCAGCGAGGTCATCAGTCCTTCTTCGTATTTGCGCTTGGTGACGCGGTAGGCGATCGAGTCGGACGCCGCTTTCTTTTCCATCTGCATGCTTTCTTTCAGATACCCTTCTCTGTCCGCTACGGCTTGTTCCACCAACTTGCGGAGTTCGGCCTGCTGTTCCTCGAATTGTTCGCGGGCGATGCGGTAATGGTATCGGGCTTTCTTCACATTGGTATAACTCTTCAGATTATTCAGGACGGGGATTCTCAGCGTGAAGCCGAAGTAGTATCCGTAGTTGTTTTTCCATTGGTCGCGGAAACTCGGATAGGTCGTTTTATGAAGCTCTTTGTAATACGAGGTGCTGATGCCTCCGAACATGCTGATCGAGGGGAGTGCGTTCCCCCATGCGATATATTGTCCGATCTTCATGGCTTTGGCATTCATCGCCGACTTTCGGAGTGTCGGGTTGGTCTGCAGCGCCGCCCGAACCGCCTCGTCCTTGCCCACGGCGGGCAGTTTCGCGTCAGCGAAAACGGATGAATCGAGGAGGGTGGAGTCGAGGACCAACTCCTCGCCGACGGGGAAGTTCATCTTCTGCCGCAAGTCGAGCATGGCGGCCGCATAGAGGTTCTGCTGCTTCGTCAGGTTGTAGGCATCCGTCGCCTGCTGGGCTTCCATCTGTGCTACGTCCGCCTGTCCCTTCAGCCCGATCTCTTCCTGAATTCGGGTTTTGTAGAGCATCGAATCGCTTTCGGCCAGCTTCTGTCGGGCCATCCTGACCGTCCCTTGGCAGTACAGGGCTTGGATGAATGCCTGAAAGGTGCCCAGCGCCGTATGGTCCCGTTCTTCTTGGAGGGCAGCTTTGCCCATCAGCACGTTGATCCGCGTCTGACGTACCTGATTGATCAGGCTGCCGCCGCGAAACAGCGGGAGAGAGCTCTCCAGGTAATAGTGGTTGTTGAAGGTCTTGATGTTATTGTAGGTATTGGTTTCGGGATTAATGTTGCGCCCATAATTGTACTGTGCCTGGACGCCTCCGCTGGTGCCGGGCAGAAAATTGCCTATGGCCTGCAACTCGTCCAACCGGTTATTCTGCAGCTCGAGTTCGCGCTGCCGAACGGTATGGTTATGGTTCACGGCGTACTCCATGCAGCGATCCACGTCCCACACGTCCTGGGCATACAGGCTGAGGGCGGTGCTTGCCAGCATCAGAAACAAAGCTTTATGTAAATGGTTCCGATTCATCATGTCATTCAATTAATCCGATAATTTATGCTTGTGCCGTTCAAGATGCAAAGCGCGTGCCATGATTTTTAATTTGCTGATTATCAATATTGCAATAAAAGCTTCCACTTTGCAAGCGTGTCTAATTTTTAGACAAAGGGTGTATAAACTTTAGACGCATGGAGATCGATGCTATGGTATGGATGATTTTACTTTCGCAGCGTCACACTGCGAGGGCGCAATTCCGTTTTAGGCACTGCTGATTCGCTCGACGGGAGCTAAAATTCGTTTTAGGTGCTGCCGATCCGCTCGGCGGGAGCTAAAATCTGTTTTAGGTACTGCTGATCCGCTCGGCGGAAGCTAAAATCCGTTTTAGGCGCTGCTGATCCGCTCGACGGGAGTTAAAATTCGTTTTAGGTGCTGCCGATCCGCTCGGCGGGAGCTAAAATCTGTTTTAGGCGTTGCTGATCCGCTCGGCGGGAGCTAAAATCCGTTTTAGGCGTTGCTGATTCGCTCGGCGGGAGCTAAAATCCGTTTTAGGCGCTGCCGATCCGCTCGGCAGGAGTTAAAATCCGTTTTAGGCGCTGCCGATCCGCTCGGCAGGAGTTAAAATCCGTTTTAGGCACTGCTGATTCGCTCGGCGGGAGCTAAAATCCGTTTTAGGCGCTGCTGATTCGCTCGGCGGGAGCTAAAATCCGTTTTAGGCGCTGCTGATTCGCTCGGCGGAAGCTAAAATCCGTTTTAGGCGCTGCCGATCCGCTCGGCGGGAGTAAAATTCATTTCAACTTTCTGTCCTTGAGATCGAACTCGGCAATAGCGTTTAACGTTTCGTTCGGCTTTCCTCTCCCGTCGATTCGCTAAGAATTGCAGGGAGTTGTTTCGCGATTTCATTATTTGTATTAATTTTGTTTACGTAAATAAAAAAAGAGATGGCAAAACAAGGAACCTTATTGGTCGTAGACGACAATAAAAACATTCTTACTTCCTTGCAATACCTGTTGGGCGAGCATTTTACACGGGTCATCACCTCGATCACTCCGGTGATCTTGCCTACTGCATTACCTATGGAGAAGCCCGATGTGGTATTGCTCGACATGAATTTTTCGTCGGGCCTGAATACCGGAAACGAAGGATTGTACTGGTTGAGGGAGATCAAACGCCTCCGTCCGCAGACGCAGGTCGTCCTGTTTACGGCTTATGCCGATATCAACCTTGCGGTGACGGGCTTGAAGGAGGGGGCGACCGATTTCGTGGTCAAGCCGTGGGATAACGCCAAGCTCGTACAGACGCTGAAGGAAGCGTATGAGAAGTCGAAACCGAATTCGAAGAAAACAGGCAAGGCGGTTCGTCCGCCCGAAAACGATAAAGAAATGTATTGGGGGAATTCGCCGGCGATCCGCCCGCTACACCTGACTGTCGAACGGGTGAGCGCCACCGATGCGACGATCCTGATTACCGGCGAGAACGGAACCGGAAAGGACATGCTGGCGCACGAGGTGCATCGCCTTTCGGGACGCGCCGAGGGCCCCTTCGTTTCTGTCGACATGGGAGCCGTCGTGGAATCGCTTTTCGAAAGCGAGCTTTTCGGGCACGTGAAAGGTGCCTTTACCGATGCCCACGCCGACCGTCCGGGACGCTTCGAAGCCGCCGACGGCGGGACGCTTTTCCTGGACGAGATTGCCAACCTGCCCGTATACCTACAGCCCAAGCTGCTGACCGCCATACAGCGACGAAGTTTCGTCAAGGTGGGAAGCAATGTGTCCCAGCCCACGAATATACGGCTGATCTGCGCCACAAACCGTAATTTGGAAGACATGGTTCGACAGGGTACGTTTCGGGAAGACCTTCTCTACCGAATCAATACGATTCGCCTGCATATCCCGCCCTTGCGGGAACGAAAGGACGATATACTCCCCTTGGCGGAGCGTTTCCTGAAACTGTATGCTGCGCAATACGGGCGGAACGTGTCGGGGATTTCCGACAAAGCCCGCGATCGATTGCTCGCTCATCCTTGGTACGGCAACATCCGCGAACTGCAGCATACCCTCGAGAAAGCGGTGATCCTCTGCGACGACGAGGAGCTGCAGGCGTCAAACCTGGAACTCTCGGCAACCGTGGCACCTGCTGCGACCAAATCCTTCGCCGCTCCCCATACGCCCGTTCAAACGTTGGACGAAATGGAAAAAGACTTGGTGAAGCGGGCTGTCGACCAGTGCGAGGGAAACCTTTCGCAGGCGGCCGCTACCTTGGGGATCACCCGGCAAACGCTGTATAACAAGATGAAACGGTATGGCATCTAAGAGGGTTCAAACGTCGGCCGTCCTCTTCGTCCTTTTGCTGGCCGGCTGCATTTTGCTCGGAGCGGGAATCGCCCTGACCAACTCCCTGCTGATGGTCACGGGAGGAGTCTTGTGTTTGGGGTATGTGATCTCTTACATCCTTTCGCAGCGCACCTTGAAAGAGAAATGCGAGCTGATGCTCGAAGCCATTCGGAACAACGACTATGCGTTCCGTCTGCCGGCATCCGCTTTCAGCGCAGGAGAGAAAGTGTTGCAAGATACGCTGAACGAGTTCGGCGTGATGATGGGCAACCAGAAACAGTTGATCGCGCAGCGCGAACGGTATTACGAACAGATTCTTTCGGCGGTGACTACCGGCGTGATCGTCTTGAACGAGGAAGATCGGATTGTTCAGACCAATGCCGCCGCCGTCCGGCTCTTGGATCTGCCGATGTTGGCCACGTTGCAGCAGTTAGACCGTTACGGAGGAGAGATCGGGAAGATGTTCCGTACGCTACGGGTGGGCGAACGCCGTCAGCTGCACTTCTCTACCTCGAAAGGCGAAGCCCATCTTTCGCTTCGAGCCGTTCGGACCGTTCTGAACAAGCAACCCGTGCGCATCCTCATCCTGAACGATATCCGGAATGAACTCGACGATAAGGAATTGGATTCGTGGATCAAGCTGACGAGGGTGCTGACGCACGAGATGATGAATTCCATCGCGCCGATTTCGTCGATCAGCGAAACGTTTCTGAATCGGGATGATGTCAAAGGGACTTCGCTGTACGACGGCATCCGGGCTATTCATGAAACTTCGACCGGCCTGATCGGGTTTGTGGACGGTTATCGGAAGTTCTCTTCCCTGCAACAACCCTCGCCGAAGCCTTTTTATCTGCAGGAATTGCTCCGACAGTTGGCAGGTTTGCAACTGATTCCGCCGCAGATCCGTTTTACGATGCAAATCGAACCGAACGATTTGATGATCTATGCCGATCCCAACCTGATTCGGCAAATGTTCATCAATTTGATAAAGAATGCCGTCCAGGCAATCGGTCGGGCGGAGGGACGCATCCATGTCAGAGCTTACAGCGCATCGGACGAGCATGTCTACGTCTTTGTCAGCAATGACGGCCCTGCCATACCGGAAGACGTGGCGGAAGAGATTTTCGTGCCTTTCTTTACCACGAAAAAGGATGGCAGCGGTATAGGTTTGTCGCTTTCGCGGCAGATCATGAAACTCTCGCGAGGCAATATCAGCTTGTCGAAGGCCGGAACCAACGACTGGAACACCACCTTCGTGCTGGAGTTCGAATGAGGCGATCCCGATTCAGGCGTTCTCCAATCGTTTCAAGTGGCAAAACAGCAGTTTCCCCTCCCCGTCGCGGAGATGCATTCCGTTTCCCCGACAGTAACGGAAGTAACGACAGTTGGCGCATTCGTCGCGCTTCATCCAGTTGCGGTTGCGATAAGCCGCGTAACGACGATTCCACACGTCCATGAAATCTTCTTCGTAAATGTTCCCTTGCCGGTAGTCGGCGCGGATGCTCGGACAGGCGGAGATGGAACCGTCGGCCAATACGGAGCCGACGGTTACGCCCGCCTGACAGAAATAGAAATGATTCCGCACCTCCCCTTCGTAATTCCCCAGAAAACCTTCGCATCCGTAGTTCGCATCGAGGATCCCTTCCCTCTTGGTTTGCCTGATGAAATCGAACGTGCCTTTGAACTCGTCGGGCGATAACCGAAGTATCGGATCGGCAGCCGCCCTGCCCATGGGAAACACGGTGAACAGCCGCCATGATTTCAGTCCTTTATCGATCAGGAATTGTTTGATGGTCGGTAATTCTTTATAATTCTTTTTGTTCACGCATGTTACCACGTCGAAGGCGATGGCTTTCGATGCCGCTACCATTTCGATAGCTTCGGACGCTCGCCGAAAGCTCTTGTCATGTCCTCTCATCCAATTGTGGTTCTCTTCCAGGCCGTCCAAACTGATCGTCATGGAGTGGATGCCGGCGTTCAATAATCCGCGGTAACGCCGTTCTGTCAACGCCAATCCATTCGTTACCATTCCCCAGGGAAATCCTTTTTCGTAAATGATCGCTCCGCATGCTTCGATATCCGGACGCATCAGAGGTTCGCCGCCGGTGAGAATGACGAATACCTTGTGAGGATCCGTTCGGGATCCGACGGAATCAAGTACCTGGAAGAAATCCTCCTTAGGCATGTCGGGCGTTGCGGCAATATGCTTGCAGTCACTTCCACAATGTCGGCAATGCAGGTTGCAGCGAAGCGTACATTCCCAAAAGAGTTGTTTGAGGGGATGCGCTTCGATGACGTCGTTTTGCAGTTTGCGGGTGATTTCTAAAGCCAGTCGTTTGCGGAAGGTCAGCCTCATGAGTGGGTAGCGGATAAATGATTTTATTGCTTTTTCAGTGCCTTGTTTACCGTAACCGTGAATTCTCCGGAATACCAACCTTTCCCTTTCTTGGTTCTGACAATTTCGATGTTTTCGTTCGACGTGGAGTCGTTTTTGAACGTTCCGCCATGCGCTTCGCCGTCTATGTCTGTGAAAGTAACCGCGATAGCTTTCGGAGGGGCCATCGGTTTCGTTTTCTTTAAATAATTGCCGTTTTTGTCGGTATATAACGTATCGGCGGGATGCATCGCTCCGCCCTCATTCTGATATTTCCCTACTACCTGAATTCCTTCGATAGGACTTCCTTGTTCGTCGGTAACGGTACCTTTGAGGATGAAGTCGGAGATGGGGCAGCCGTATTCATCCTCTCCGTTTCCGATACTGGAACAGGAGGAATAGCCTAATAGGGAAAGAATTCCCGAGAGAAAGAATGTGAGATAACGTTTGAAAACCTTTTTCATGACAGTATGCTTTTTATATTGTTTATAGAACGCGACGTTCTCCCGAATACTGCACGCTCTGTCGTATTTTAACATTCGAGGTGAAAGGCCTTATTCTTTATCGGAACCTGTTCCGGACGATTCATCCTCCTTTTTATGTTCCCGATATTCCATTTGCTTATCGTCCGTATCGGTTTTTCTACTTTCCTGATACATGGTACGGGGCGAGCCATACATCAGTTTGATCGGCTCGTCGGGGGGCGTGATAGCGTTCTTGCTCGAGTGGCAAGAATAACCCATCAAAACCATCATACCGGATAAAACGCATTTGAAAATCTTTTTCATAAATCGTCTGCTGGATAAAATCGATAGCAAAGATACGAAAAATACTTATATCGATCAAAAAATGCATCTCTTTCAAATTTCGTTGCAATTTAATTTTTCCTTTATTTTTATTTCTCTATATTTGAAGGTGGGTAATGAGGATATGATTTGCTCAGGAATAAATGGGTATTTAATTTATAAAAATAAATGCTATGAGTTACTTACATTTTGATAAGACTCTTATGACGAACCTGGAAGAGTCGCTTCCGAAAGAGATTCTTCGCACCAATCGTTCGGGGGCCTATCACTGTACTACTATCGTCGATTGCAATACGAGAAAGTATCATGGCTTGTTGGTGATTCCCATTCCGGAATTGGACGATGAGAATCATGTCATACTATCTTCCTTGGATGAAACGGTGATACAGCATGGCGCCGAATTCAACCTGGGGTTGCACAAGTATCAGGGGAATAACTTCAGTCCTCGCGGGCATAAGTATATTCGCGAGTTCGAATGCGAAGAATTGCCTACCACGCTCTATCGGGTAGGAGGAGTGATCTTAAAGAAAGAGAAGCTTTTCGTTCATCACGAAAACAGAATCCTTATTCGATACACGTTGGTCGACGCACATTCGGCCACCAGGATCCGGCTTCATCCTTTTCTCGCTTTTCGCAGCGTCAGGCAATACACCCATGAGAATCCGCAAGCGAATCGGGATTATGCCGTCGTGGATAACGGTATCAAGACCTGCATGTACCAGGGCTATCCTGATCTGTACATGCAGTTGAACAAAAAGAATGAATTCGTCTTTCAACCGGATTGGTATCGGGGTATTGAATACCCGAAAGAACAGGAGAGAGGCTACGATTTCAATGAAGATCTCTATGTCCCGGGATATTTCGAATTCGATATGAAGAAGGGAGAGAGCGTCGTCTTTTCGGCCGGCGTTTCCGAAGCCAAGACGAGAACGCTCAAACACATCTTCGACGAAGAGGAAGAGGAACGTACCCCCCGTGACAATTTTCAACATTGTCTGGTAAATGCGGCTCATCAATTCCTCAATAAACAGGGTGATAACTATTACATCCTTGCCGGTTATCCGTGGTTCAAATGCCGAGCTCGCGATCTGTTCATTTCCTTACCGGGATTGACGTTGGCCAATCAGGAAGTGACGAAGTACGAATTGGTGATGGAGACTGCACGGAAAGCTATGGATGATTTTATGCAAGGGCGTCCGTCGGAATTGAAAATTTATGAGATGCAACATCCCGACGTTTTGCTATGGGCCATCTGGTGCATCCAGCAATATGCCAAGATGGTTTCTCGGAATAAGTGTCGCGAGAAGTATGGCGATCTGTTGAAGCGCATCATCCAATATATAGCGGGAGGCTTTCATCCCAATCTCTTCGTCGACGATAACGGATTGATTCGGGCGGACGGCAAGGATAAAGCCATTACGTGGATGAACTCGACGGTCAACGGAAAACCTGTCATTGTGCGAACGGGATATATCGTCGAGTTTAATGCCCTTTGGTATAACGATTTGCGTTTCGTCGCGGATCTGTTAAGCGAAGTCGGGGATCAGAACGTACTCATTTATAATGAAGTGGCCGAACGGTGCGGTAAGTCTTTTGTCGATAAATTCCTCAACGAGTATGGTTACCTTTTCGATTATGTGGATGGGAACATGATGGATTGGAGCGTTCGGCCTAATATGATCTTTACGGCGGCTTTCGATTATTCCCCTTTGGATATGAAACAGCGTAAAGGCATCATCGATATCGTTACCAGAGAATTGCTTACTCCCAAAGGCATACGTTCCTTGAGTCCGAAGAGCGGAGGCTATAATCCGAACTACGTCGGTTCGCAAATCCAACGCGATTACGCCTATCATCAGGGAACGGCGTGGCCGTGGCTGGAAGGTTTCTATTTCGAAGCTTATCTGAAGATTTACAAAATGAGCTCGCTGGGGTTTATCCGGCGGCAGCTGGTGAGTTATGAAGACGAAATGACTTCGCATTGCATTGGATCCATTCCGGAAGTGTTCGACGGGAATCCTCCGTTTCGCGGTCGCGGCGCCGTTTCTTTCGCCATGAATGTGGCGGAAATCCTGCGAAGTCTGTACATGTTAAGCAAGTATAATTTATAAGAACGAGGAGGCGATATGAAAGTATTGATGTTTGGTTGGGAATTCCCTCCTCATATATTGGGAGGCCTTGGAACCGCCAGTTACGGGCTTACTCAAGGACTGGCCGTACAGCCGGATATGGAAATCACTTTCTGCATTCCGAAGCCGTGGGGAGATGAAGATCAACGTTTTGTTAAAATTATCGGAATGAATAGCGTTCCTATCGCTTGGCGGGATGTAGACAGAGACTATGTGCAGCATAGAATCGGCAAGGTGATGGATCCGCAATTGTATTATGCTATGCGGGATCACATTTATGCCGATTTCAATTATATGACGCTGAACGACTTGGGATGTTTGGAGTTCTCGGGGAGATATCCGAATAATTTGCAGGAAGAGATCAATAATTATTCAATAGTGGCCGGTGTCGTGGCGAGGACAGAAAAGTTCGATATTATCCATGCTCACGATTGGCTGACTTATCCGGCCGGTATTCATGCGAAGCAGATCAGCGGCAAGCCCTTGGTGATCCATGTCCACGCTACTGATTTCGATCGTAGCCGCGGGAATGTGAATCCTACGGTTTATGCCATCGAGAAGAACGGGATGGATCACGCCGATTGTATCCTGTGCGTGAGCGAACTTACTCGCCGGACGGTTATTAATCAGTACCATCAGGATCCTCATAAAGTCTTTCCCATGCATAATGCCGTAGAACCGTTGCCCAAGGAAATAGAAGATATTCCGCCTATTTTTCATCCGAAAGAAAAGATCGTTACCTTCATGGGACGGATAACCATGCAGAAAGGACCTGAATATTTTGTGGAAGCGGCGAACTTAGTCTTGCATCGTACGCGGAACATTCGTTTTGTCATGGCGGGTAGCGGCGATATGCTGACGTCTATGATCAACTTGGTCGCGGAGCGAGGCATTGCCGATCGCTTTCACTTTCCCGGTTTTATGCGAGGAAAAGAGGTGTATGAGTTGTTGAAGTCGAGCGATGTATACATCATGCCTTCTGTTTCCGAACCTTTCGGCATTTCCCCCTTAGAGGCCATGCAGTGCCTGTGCCCGTCGATCATCTCGTATCAGTCGGGATGTGCGGAGATTTTATCGAAATGTATCAAAACTGATTATTGGGACATCCATGCCATGGCAGACGCTATTTATGCCATTTGTACTTATCCGGCCTTGTATAATTTTTTACGGGAGGAAGGGAAAAAAGAAGTGGACGCCATTACTTGGAGCAAAGTGGGCGTAAAGATTCGCAAGCACTACGATGAGTTAGTTAAAAATAGGGGTTAACATTAAAAGAACAGATATGAAAACAATATGTCTTTATTTCGAGATACACAAGCAAGTTCATTTGAAACGGTACCGTTTTTTCGATATAGGCCGAGACCATTATTATTATGACGACTATGCTAATGAACAGACCATCAACGAAGTGGCCGACCGGTCTTATATCCCTGCGTTGACGACGTTGATCGAGATGGTGAAAAACAGCGAAGGGGCTTTTAAAGTAGCGCTCTCTGTCTCCGGCGTGGCCTTGGAAATGTTGGAAATTCATTCCCCCCGCGTGATCGAGTTGCTTCACGAGTTGAACGATACGGGCGGCTGTGAATTCCTTTGCGAGCCTTATTCGCATGGATTATCTTCTTTGGCGAACGAGGAATGTTTCCGGGAAGAGGTTTCGCGGATGCAAGAGAAAATCAAAGTACTCTTCGGCAAAGCTCCCAAGGTGTTCCGTAATTCCAGTTTGATTTACGACAACGAGATTGGCGCTCAGGTAGCAAGCATGGGATTTAAAGGCATGCTCACCGAAGGTGCCAAACATATTTTGGGATGGAAGAGTCCGCATTACCTGTATCATTGTGCAGGAGCGCCGAAATTGAAATTATTGCTGCGCGATTTCAAATTGTCGGATGACATCAGTTTGCGCTTTTCGAACTCCGAATGGAATGAGTATCCGCTTTTCGCGGATAAATACATGGATTGGATTGCGGAAATGCCAGCGGAAGAACAAGTGATCAACATCTTCATGGAATTATCGGCATTGGGCATGGCGCAACCCTTATCGTCCAATATCCTGGAATTCCTGAAAGCGTTCCCGAATTGTGCGAAAAATCGCGGCATTACCTTCTCTACTCCCAGCGAGATCATTTTGAAGCTGAAGTCCGTCGACCAGATCGATTGCCCGTATCCCATGTCGTGGACCGACGAGGAACGCGATATCAGTCCATGGTTGGGCAATCTGCTGCAACGGGAGGCTTTTAATAAATTATACAGCGTGGGAGAAAGGGTTCGCTTATGTACCGATAATCGGGTTAAACAGGATTGGGACTATCTTCAGGCAAGTAATAATTTCCGATACATGACCACGAAAAATACGGGCATTGAAATCGATA
The DNA here is from genome assembly GCF_000312445.1 of Phocaeicola abscessus CCUG 55929. Taxonomy (GTDB): domain Bacteria; phylum Bacteroidota; class Bacteroidia; order Bacteroidales; family Bacteroidaceae; genus Phocaeicola; species Phocaeicola abscessus. The sequence continues at coordinate 917,507 of NZ_HE997182.1, forward strand.
GAGGCATTTATTCTTCTCCGTACGACGCCTTTGCCAATTATATGAATATCCTCGGCGATTTCATCAGTCGGGTGAATTCCCTGTTTCCTGTCGATATGGACAACGAGGAACTGAATTCGTTGTTGACTACCATCAAGAATCAAGACGAAGAATTGACGGCCATGAATAGAGAAATTGCCAAGCTGCAAGAGAAGTTGGAAAAGGCCGAAAGCGAGTTGGATAAATACGAAGAGACTGCAAAGCCGGTAAAAAGAACGACGAAGAAATCGATCTCGAAAAAAGTCGCTCTGAAAGCGGAGAAAAAAGAATAATTCCGTGCCGAGAGGGGGAGCGGATAAGGACAATTTGAGGAGGGGGCTCCTTATCCTTCGAACCGTAATAAAAAATTGAAAAGTAAGGATGGGAATCAATCTTTTTGTACTTTTGCTGTCGATTATGATTTAAATGGAGAGAGAACATGGATTCAGTCTTCGTAACAAGTAAAACACAACGTACGTGGCGTGAGGTAAGAGACTACCTGATGATCGCTTTGGCGATGGTGGTCTACAGCGTAGGTTGGACGGTCTTCCTCTTACCGAACCATATAACGACGGGTGGCGTGCCGGGTATTGCTTCCATTGTTTTTTGGGCGACGGGCATTAATGTTCAGTATACTTATTTCGCTATTAACGGGGTGTTGTTGGTTGCCGCCCTGATCATCTTGGGGTGGAAGTTTGTGGTGAAGACTATTTTTGCCGTTTTCTGGATGACCGCCATCTTGCCCTTTATTCAAAGTGCCACAGAAGGGTGGCAGCTCTTGCACGATCAACCCTTTATGGCTTGTGTGATCGGAGCCGCTTTTTGCGGCAGCGGCGTCGGCATCGCTTTATCCAATAACGGAAGCTCGGGCGGGACGGATATCATTGCAGCCATCGTGAATAAATACCGGGACATAACGTTGGGACGGGTTATCTTGCTCACCGACGTGATCATCATCTCTTCGAGTTATTTTGTCCTTCGTAATTGGGAAATGCTGGTGTATGGGTATGCTACGTTATTTATCTGCAGCTTTATGGTCGATCAGGTAGTGAACAGCGCCCGCCAATCGGTTCAGTTTTTCATCGTTTCTAAGAAGTACGAAGAAATAGGGCATCGCATCAATAAAGATTTGCATCGCGGCGTGACCTTTCTGGACGGCGTAGGCGCTTATACCGGGCAGGGGGTGAAATTGATGTTCGTTTTAGCCAAGAAACGGGAATCGACTACGATCTTTCGATTAATCAAAGATATCGATCCGAATGCTTTCGTTTCGCAGAGCGCTGTTATCGGGGTATTTGGCGAAGGATTCGACAAGATAAAAGTCAATTGAACGGTTCCGTTCAGTATTGCCGATGTCGATTCGATTTCAGAAGTATATGAAAACGATTGGATGAGAGCGAGAATTCGACGGATGCATAGCGAAGAGATTGCCTTCGAGCAAATATATGTGACATATTTTCCACGATTGATACGTTTTGCAGAGACTTATTTGTTGAATCGGGAAGAAGCCGAGAATACGGTGCAGGATATGTTCATGTCTCTTTGGGAACACCGGAAGGAAACTCCTTTTCACGGCGATGTGACCGCCTATCTCTTTATTATATTGAAGAACCGATGCATCGATATACTTCGGAAGAATGTGCGGAATTCCTCGACTTCGCTTTCTGATATTCAGCGCGAAGAACTGAATTATAAGCTTTATTCGTTGGAAGAATTCGATACGGACGAACTTTCTTTCAGCGAATTACAGAAGGCTGTCACCCTTGCTGTCGAAGTGCTGCCCGAACGTTGTAGAGAGATCTTTCGCTTGAGCCGCATTCACGGAATGAACAACAGGGAAATAGCCAGGAAACTAAATATATCGCCGAATACGGTGGAAAACCAGATAAGTATCGCATTGAAAAAATTGCGAATGAAATTGAAAGATCATATACCGTTGTTGCTCCTTTTCTGTTGAAATTTCAGTTCGAATAGCGGGATTAAATAAAGTTAAATCGAATGCTCGTTTGGTGGTACGCGTGCCCCTATTCGTACTATTCATGTGACACAATAAGAAGATAATGGAAAGACTGTTAATGAAGTACTTCTTCGTTGGGGACATCACGGAAGCGGAGAAGAAAGAACTTTTCCACGCGATGAAAAGAGATGAGGAACTCAAAAAAAAGTTTGTCAAATGGCAGAACACTCTTGCCGTTTTACGGGCAAGTGAGCAGCAAGGCGATATCTTGTATGCCACGTACAAATTAAAGGATTGGAAAAAGGGAAAAAGGCAGGAACGGCATAGCCGTTTCCTGTGGCAACCGGCAGGGAATCTGGCTGAAACCGAATGAGAAAGCGTTCGAGTTGCAGGGGAAGCTGCAGAAAATCGAATCTGTCTATAAGCAGAAACAATTGAAAAACGAAGGCATTTTCGATTTTACCGGAATCCTTTTCGGTCAACTTCTGGAACGACTTGAGCTGTGGTACGATGTGAAATTTGCCATCAAAAGGAAGAATATTGTCGCACAGGTCTATACCGGTAAATTCGATTTCAAGATTATCGACGAGCGACATATCGAGGTTTACTGAGGTTTTATTCGTTAGAGGGATTTTGTACGCGTTCGATATGGTAAAATATAGCGCCGTTCAGGTTCCCGATCCCGTCGTTGACGTCCAAGATAGGTCCGTTGACGTTGGACAACCCCAAATTTGACGTTCCGAACCCCGCCGGATACGTTGGACAACCCCAAATTCGACGTTCCGGACCCCGCCGGATACGTTGGACAACCCCAAATTCGACGTTCGGGACCTCGCCGGATACGTTGCATAACCTCAAATTTGACGTTCGGGACGTATCCGGATAGGTTGTACAACCTATCCGACGGGATAAACAACCTCGCCGACGGGGTTCGGAACGTATCCAGCTACGTTAGGGAACGTATCCGGACACGTTATAGGACGTATCCAGCTACGTTAGGGAACGTATCCGGACACGTTATAGGACGTATCCAGCTACGTTAGGGAACGTATCCGGACACGTTATAGGACGTATCCAGCTACGTTAGGGAACGTATCCGGACACGTTATAGGACGTATCCAGCTACGTTAGTGGACGTATCCAGACACGTTAGTGGACGTATCCAGCTACGTTGTGCAACCTATCCGAGGGGATAAACCCTACCTCGAATTCGCGATAGGAGCCATAACTGTTAATGGACATTAAATAATTGTTTTTCTCCGTCTTGCTTTGGTGGCGATGTTTGTTTTATTCGTATTTAATAATAGTAGATAGGGGGAACCTCGAATATGAATCTTAATTACTAATAAAATGAAAAATAGAGATCGACCTTAAATAATTCTGGAAGAATTGATGCATGACAAAAAACAGGAGAGTAGCAGCAATTATTCTCCTGTAATAGCATGCTATCACCCTAATCACGAGCATTTGCGTAACAATTAGTAGTTAACCATTTTATTATTTCAAAAATATGAAAGAAAAGCTGCTTATCATGAAGTTCACACTGTTTTTTAGTTTTTTATTTGTATTTCAGGTATATGCGGAGAACATATATTCGCAAGCCTCCACAATTACCCTGAAACATGCTACGCTTACCTTAAGCGAACTTTTTTCGCAGATAGAGGATCAAACGGACTATTTGTTCATTTACGACGAGGATGATGTGGAACTCAATCAGCAAGTAAAAATCGATTCAGATAACAACACAGTTGCCGGTATTCTCGCCAAAGCCTTGCAAGAGAGTGAAATCGGCTATGTATTCAATAATAACTATATTTCTCTTTACAAGAAGCCGGCCGACGTGATCGCTGAGGTCCCGCAGCAATCGAAGAGACAGATTTCCGGAAAAATAGTCGACTCCATGGGAATGTCTATCATTGGAGCAAATATCCTCGAAAAAGGAACCACGAACGGGACTATTACCGACGTGGACGGAAACTTTACCTTGCATGTCTCCGACAACCCGACACTGGTTATTTCTTATATCGGATATACTACCGTTGAAATCAAACCCGGAAACCGGCAAACCGTAGATATCGTCCTGAAAGAAGATGCGGAATCGTTGGACGAAGTAGTGGTTGTAGGCTACGGAACGCAAAAGAAGGTCAATCTCACCGGATCGGTGTCTACGGTCAAATATAATAAGGAATTGGAGAACCGGCCGATTACGGATCCTTCCCAAGCGCTCTCGGGGAAAGTCTCCGGCGTATGGGCCAGTCAGAATTCCGGTGCTCCAGGTTCCGACGGGGCTACCATCCGGATTCGCGGATACGGCACGTTGAATAATACCGATCCTTTAATTCTGATCGACGGAATTGAAGGACGCATGTCGGACGTCAATCCGAATGATATCGCCTCGATGACGGTGTTGAAAGATGCGGCATCGGCGGCCATCTACGGTTCTCGTGCGGCGAATGGCGTAGTGCTGATCGAAACGAAAAAAGGAAGAGGAGAGACGGTCAGTATCAATTATAATGGCTATTTCGGCGTACAACAATTGGGACGCCGGTACGATCTGATCACCGACAGCCCGCACTATATGCAACTTTGGAACAAGGCCGTAACGAACGAAGGTGGCGATCCGTTATTCCCGCAAGAGGTGATCGATGCGTTTGCCTCGGGCAACGATCCTTATAAATATCCGAGCACGAATTATTTCGACGAAGTGTTTCGCAACTCTTTTACCACTCAGCACAATTTATCTGCTACCTTCGGCGGAAAGAAGTCGAACAGCTATATCTCGGTGGGATATTTGAAAAATAACGGAATCATAAAGAATACCGATTCCGAACGTTATAACCTCTCGCTAAACAGCGAGGCTAAAGTCAGCGATTGGTTGACATTGGGCGGGAGGGCCCGAGTGATGAGAACGGTTTCCAACCAGTCGTTCGTCGACTATGATGGCGGTTATGACTCCGGCATCGAACGGGTTTTCTATATGATCTCGAACGGACATCCGTTTTCTACTCCTTATTTACGGGACGGTAAAACCTACGGCGGTACGCAGGCTTTGTACCTGTCCGGTCCGAAAGCGGGATTACCTATTGTCGATACGCGGAATCCGTTCCCCGATTTGTATAACGGAAAGAACGAAACGACGACGAACTTCCTGAAAGGAAACGTATACGCCACCCTTCGTTTGTTCGAGGGGTTCACCTTAAGCACCCAATATAACGGGCAGTATTGGAGCAAGAATATCGATAATTACAATCAATTGGCGACTTGTTATACGGATCTGGACGGATCCAACCCGACTAAACCGTTGGATTATCCCTCTACCCTCGAAATTGCTCGAATAATAACCGACGAGTATTATTCGACGTTCTTCGCCAACCTGAATTATGATCGGGTATTTAACGATGTGCACGATTTAAGCGTTCTGCTGGGATATCAACAGGAAGAGATGACCAGCCGTTATACGAAAGCCAAGACTACGGATCCGTCGAAGGCAGATTTGCACCAGGTCGTTTCCGGTACGAAGAATCCTTTTGCCGACGGTAATAAATATCGCTGGAGGATGCTCTCCTGGTTCGGAAGAATCAATTATGCCTTGAAGGGAAAGTACTTGGCCGAAGTCAATTTGCGCGCCGATGCCTCTTCGCGTTTCGCCAAAGGACACCGTTGGGGCGTTTTCCCGTCTTTCTCAGCCGGATGGCGTTTGGGGGAAGAGGCTTTCATTAGAAATACCGGACTCTTCGATAATCTGAAAGTACGGGCCTCCTGGGGCAAATTGGGTAATCAGAATATCGGAAAATCGAGTAATGCCGATTATTTTCCTTATCTGACGGTAATTACGCAGGACTATGCCAACAGTTACAATTTTAACAACACTCTTTCTCCGGGAGCAGCGATCACGGCACTGGTCGATTCCGATATCACCTGGGAAACCACCACTTCCGCCGACGTAGGAATAGACATGGGCTTCCTGAATAATCGGCTGAATATCGAAGCCGACTATTTCCGACGTTTGACGACCGATATTATCGTGCAATTACCCATCCCTTCAGTTCTGGGTAATATGGGAGCACCGTTTGAAAACGTAGGAAAGATGAAGAATACCGGTTTGGAATTGAATCTGAATTGGCAAGACCGGAATAAGGCCTCGGGACTGGCGTACAGCATCGGAGCTAATCTGACGTACGTGAATAATAAAGTGACGAAGTTCCGAGGAGGAAAGTCTCCGGATCAATTGTTCCTGATTCGGGAGGGTTATTCGTATAAAACACTGTACGGCTTTATTCAGGAGGGAATTTATCAGACCGATGAAGAAGCGGCGACTCACATGAAGAATAACAGTTTTACCCCGAAAGCCGGTTATATTCGTTATAAGGATGTGAACGGCGACGGGAAATTGGATTATCAGGATAAACAGGAGATCGGAAATACCATCCCGAAATTTACTTATGGTATCAATGGCAGTCTTGCGTGGAAAGGATTCGATTTGAGTTTTCAATTTTCCGGCATTGCAGGAGTTCACGGCTATTTCCGTAACGACTGGACTGTCCCGTTGGGAGTTTCCGGAGGCGTCGTTACCAAGAAATGGGAAAATGCCTGGACACCGGAGAATAAGAACAACGAAATACCGATGATTACGCTCGATGCCGACTGGCATCGTCAGGAATCTTCGTTCTGGTCGTGCAATATGTCCTGGTTCAAACTGAAAAACGTGCAGTTGGGCTATGAAGTACCGACAAATATCGCCAAGAGCTTATTTCTGCAAAAGCTGTATATCTATTTGAATGCGACCGACGTGTTCACTATCGTAAGCGATCAATACGAGGGATTCGACCCCGAACGGGATACGTTCGACAGGGGCGACTATCATTATCCGATCCCTCGGGTATTTTCTCTCGGATTTAATTTGAGTTTTTGATGTTTCATCTGCTAAATGAATGAATAATGAAAAAAATAATGAACTATATCATGGTTGCGGCCGTCCTGACAGGATTGAACGCATGCGAAAGCTATTTAGATATATTGCCGGACGATAAGATTACGAGTGAAACATTCTGGACGTCGCCGGAGGATGCGACACTCGCCCTGAACGGAATATACAGCGTGCTGAGAAATAATTACGTGTACGGCTACGGAGGCGGTTACGACGCCTGCACGCCGAATGCTTATCAGTGGGCGCATTGGGAAGGTAAGCAGAAACAAGTCGGGAATGGGACGATCACATCCGGCATCGGAGGGATTGTGTCCAACCGATGGAAGTATTGTTTTGAAGGAATCTATCGGGCCAATTATTTTCTGGAAAATGTGGATAAGATTCCGAATATGAATACCGCCGCTAAGGAGGTGATGTTAGGAGAGGTTTATTTCTTGCGTGCTTTGTTCTACGATTTGTTGGTACGCTCTTACGGAGGAGTTCCTTTGATTCTGAAAACGATAACTCCGGAAGAGGGGCGGACCCTAAGTCGCGCTTCGGCCGATGATATCTGGAAACAGGTGCGTTCGGATTACGACGAGGCCATCAAACGTTTGCCGAAAGATTCTCCGGATAACGGAAGAGCTACGTTGGGAGCGGCCTTGGGGATGAAAATGAAGACGTACATGTATACCTCCGAATGGGAGAACGCGTTGACATATTGTGACAAGATAGACGAATTGAAGAAGTATCAACTTTTCCCAAGCTATCACGGCTTGTTCCAGTATGAAAACGAAGGGAATGCGGAGACACTCTTCGCCCTGAGTTTTATGGACGGTGTATTCAAGCAGGGAAGTATCTTCGACCGGTACTGGCAACCGCAAAATCTGAAGTACGGTATCGACGGTTCTAATTCAGTGGCGCCTACCCAGTTGTTGGTCGACGAGTATGAAACGTTGGACGGAAGCCTGGTCAATAAGGAAGAGCCGTATAAGAACCGGGACCCGCGTTTGGACTTTACCGTTTTGCGTCCGGGAGCTTACTTTCAAGGACAGCTCTATCCGACAGAGATCATGAACCATACGGGACAGAAGGTCGGTTTCGGAATCCGTAAATACACGATCGAGACCATGCCGGTGGTGGGTACCCAGTCTCCACTGGATTTTATGATTCTTCGCTATGGAGACGTCTTGTTATGCCGTGCCGAAACCATGATCGAGCTGGATAAGAACATCGACGGCGCCATCGATCTGATTAACCGTATCCGTACGGAACGTGAGGATGTGAAAATGCCGCTTGTTCCTAAAGGATTGAGCAAGGCCGAAGCCCGGAAAGTACTACGCCATGAACGTCGCATCGAACTGGCATTAGAAGGACAATTCTGGGATGATATCAAACGATGGAACGCCGGCCCCGAATATTATCCGTGTGACGTATACGGCGCACTGGGAGAGAAATTGGAAACGAAATTCCCGAACGGGTATGATTTGAAAAAAGATAATGTACTTCCGATTCCCGATAGCGAAATTTCTTTGAACAATAATTTGACGCAAAACTATGGATATTAAAAAGAAAATCGTATGAAATTATCACGTCGTTCTTTTTTAACTACAAGCGCTGCCGGCATAATGGCCGGTATGGGAATGTCTGGTATGGCGAAAGAGGGTGCATTCGGAACTTCTGATACGGTAACCGCAAGTGAACATGATTTGGCCGGGCGTTTGAAATTAGCGGTCTCGACTTATTCCTATTGGGGGTTCCGCGAACGGAAAGATTCGATAGAGTCTTGTATCCTGAAGGCTGCCGAGATGGGGATCGAGGGCGTGGATGTCTTACACCGTCAGATGGATAACGAAGACAACGCTTATGTGCAGAAACTGAAACAGTTGGCCTACCGGAATGGAGTGGCGTTGGTTTGCCTTTGTATTCATCAGGGATGGGTCAACCCCAATAAAGAGTATCGTCAGCGGATGGTAGATCATACGATCCGTTGTATCAATCTGGCTTATAAGATGGGTATTCCAGCTTTGCGGATCAATTCGGGAACGTGGGGAACCAGTGGTTCTTTCGATAACCTGATGAAAGCGCGCGGGATGGAAAAACCGATTGAAGGATATACCGAAAACGATGCGTTCGGATGGGTGGAAGATGCGATTTATAAGTGCTTGTCGGTAGCCGAAGAGTGTGGGGTAACGCTTGCTTTGGAAAACCACTGGGGAATTGCCGGTACGCCCGAAGGTATGCTTCGTATCAAAAATGATATCCATTCCGACTGGCTGAAATTATTGGTCGATACAGGCAATTTTCTCGAAGATCCTTACGACAAGTTGGCCCAAGTCTTGCCGGACGCGATTTTTATCTCTGCGAAGACTTATAATGGAGGCGGTACTTGGTATACGCTCGATTTGGATTACGACCGGATCATCAAGCAGATCTTCGATGTAGGATTCAGAGGCTATCTGACACTTGAGTTTGAAGGAAAAGAAAATCCCGACACGGCGGTTCCCTCCTGTATCAAGATGCTGAAAGGATACATCGATAAGTATTATACCAACTACATTGCTCGTTAGATGTTTTCACCGGAATATGAGTCGGAACGAAGCCGGCGGGTGTATGAAAAGCCATAACTCTTTCCTCCAGGGAAAGAGTTATGGCTTTTCTCTCCCCCGAGAGGAGGAGCAAGGGCAGGAAGACGAGCATGAATGTTCCGATTGTCAAACGTGTTACCGCTTCGTCTTGTTTTACTTAATCGCTCCTTATAAACTCAGTAAAATAAACGTGTGACATCGGCAAGATACTTTTGTTTTCTCCTTTAATAGGGGAGAATTTGTTTTAATTTCTAGTTTTTTTCGCGAAAAAAGTTTTGATTTTATTTGTTGACTATAAAATTATACATATCTTTGCGTCGTTTTAAAAGCAAATAGTCATGCAAGCGATAAATTCAAATATGTTGCTAACCGGCATTATTATTCTATTGATGAGGATCGATGGGAAGTGATTGTCGTGCATGATAAAGATTGAAAATGATAGTTCGAACCTCTTTCACTTCCCTGTGCGAGAGGTTTTTTATTAGATACAAGACTGTAATTATATAAATGGAAGACAATGAATGATAGATTGTTTATTTTCGATACCACTCTTCGGGATGGGGAACAAGTGCCTGGTTGCCAATTGAATACCGTAGAAAAGATTCAGGTAGCTAAACAGCTTGAAGCGCTCGGCGTAGACGTCATTGAGGCTGGTTTCCCGATTTCGAGTCCTGGGGATTTCAATTCGGTAGTCGAAATTTCGAAAGCCGTTACTTGGCCTGTGATTTGTGCGTTGACCCGTGCGGTAGAAAAAGATATCGATGTGGCGGCCGAATCCCTGAAATATGCCAAACGCAAACGTATTCACACGGGAATAGGCACCTCCGATTCCCATATCAAATATAAATTCAATGCTACGCGCGAAGAGATTATCGAGCGGGCTGTCGCCGCGGTGAAATACGCCAAGAGATATGTGGAAGATGTAGAATTCTATGCGGAGGATGCAGGCCGGACGGCGAATGAATATTTGGCCAGAGTGGTCGAGGCTGTCATAAAGGCCGGCGCTACCGTCGTAAACATCCCCGATACTACCGGTTATTGTCTACCTAATGAATACGGCACCAAGATCAACTATTTGATGGAGCATGTCGCAGGCATTGAAAAGGCGATAATTTCCACGCATTGCCATAACGATTTGGGCATGGCTACGGCTAATACGGTAAACGGGGTGTTAAATGGCGCAAGGCAGGTAGAGGTGACTGTCAACGGGATCGGCGAACGCGCAGGCAATACGTCGTTGGAAGAAATAGCCCTCATATTCAAATGTCATAAAGGGTTAGATATCCAGACCAATATCAATACTACTAAGATCTATCCGACGAGTCGAATGGTTTCCAGCTTGATGAATATGCCTGTTCAGCCGAACAAGGCCATTGTCGGACGGAATGCGTTTGCTCATTCGTCTGGCATTCACCAGGATGGCGTATTGAAGAATGTGCAGACATACGAGATCATTAATCCGATGGATGTGGGGATCGACGACAATGCGATCGTATTGACAGCGCGAAGTGGTCGGGCGGCATTGAAGTATCGGTTGCAGGTGCTTGGTGTCGAATTGAATCAGGACAAGTTGGATAAAGTGTATCAGGAATTCCTGAAATTGGCCGATAAGAAGAAAGAGATCAATGACGATGATATCCTGGTGTTGGCGGGAGCGGACAGATCGGTCAACCATCATATCAAGATCGATTATCTTCAGGTGACGAGCGGTATCGGTGTACATTCCGTGGCGAGTCTCGGTTTAAATATTTCGGGCGAACATTTTGAGGCCGCAGCCTCGGGGAACGGGCCGGTGGATGCTGCGATTAATGCGTTGAAAAAAATCATTGATCGGAAGATGACTTTGAAAGAATTTACCATCCAAGCCATCAGCAAGGGTAGCGATGACATGGGGAAGGTGCACATGCAAGTAGAGTACGACGGGCACGAATATTACGGTTTCGGTGCGAATACGGATATCATAGCGGCCTCGGTCGAAGCCTATATCGATTGTATCAATAAGTTTAAAGGATAAGAAAATGGCCAATACGTTATTTGATAAAATATGGGATGCTCATGTCGTGCAACTGATAGAGGATGGCCCTACGCAACTTTATATCGATCGGCTGTATTGTCATGAGGTCACTTCTCCGCAGGCTTTTGCCGGCTTGCGCGCCAGGGGGTTGAAATGTTTCCGTCCTCGACGAATCTTTTGTATACCCGATCATAATATACCGACTCACGATCAGCATGAAACCATTGCCGATCCGATTTCTAAAATACAGGTCGATACGTTGGAGAAAAATGCAAGCGATTTCGGATTGAATTATTTCGGTATGATGCACCCTAAGAACGGCATCATCCATGTGGTGGGCCCGGAAGAAGGATTGACGCTACCGGGAATGACCATCGTTTGCGGCGATTCGCATACTTCGACTCACGGCGCCGTAGGGGCTGTCGCTTTCGGTATCGGTACCAGTGAGGTGGAAATGGTGCTTGCATCCCAATGCATCTTGCAGGCAAAACCCCGAACGATGCGTATGACCGTTGACGGCGAATTGGGCAAAGGCGTGACGGCAAAAGATATGGCGTTGTATATGATGATGAAAATGACTACCGGAGGTGCTACCGGTTATTTCGTCGAATATGCTGGCTCCGCAGTCCGCAGTTTGACGATGGAAGGTCGGTTGACCCTGTGTAATTTGAGTATTGAGATGGGAGCCCGTGGCGGCATGATCGCTCCGGACGAAACGACTTTCGCTTATCTGAAAGGACGCGAATACGCTCCCAAAGGCGAAGTCTGGGACAAAGCCGTCGCTTATTGGAAAACGTTGAAGAGTACGGAGGATGCGATCTTCGATAAAGAAGTGATCTTCCGGGCCGAAGATATTCAGCCCATGATTACGTACGGCACGAATCCGGGAATGGGAATCGGGATAACGGATGCCATCCCGACGGATAACACTTCAGCTTCTTTCGCCAAATCGTTGAATTACATGGGCTTTAAACCCGGAGAGAAATTATTGGGGAAAAAGATTGATTATGTCTTTTTAGGTGCATGTACCAATGGTAGAATCGAAGATTTCCGCATATTCGCTTCCATGGTGAAGGGAAAGAAAAAGGCTGCGGACGTGGTGGCCTGGTTGGTTCCAGGATCGTGGATGGTCAAACGACAGATCGAAGCCGAGGGATTGGATGAAATACTGCACGAGTCGGGATTCGAAATTCGTCAGCCGGGATGTTCGGCATGCTTGGCTATGAACGACGACAAAATACCTGCCGGGAAATATGCCGTTTCTACTAGCAATAGGAATTTCGAAGGCCGACAGGGACCCGGATCGAGAACGATGTTGGCCAGTCCGCTTGTGGCCGCCGCCGCTGCCATTACCGGTAGAATTACCGATCCGAGAGATTTAATATAATCTGTTGTAAAAAATAGAGTGATGAAGCAAAAATTCGAGGTAATAATCAGTACGTGCGTACCTCTCCCTTTGGAAAATGTAGATACCGACCAGATTATACCGGCACGTTTTTTAAAAGCTACTACGCGGGATGAAAAATTTTTCGGTGATAATTTATTCCGCGATTGGAGGTATCACCCGGATGGTTCGATAAACAGGAAGTTCGTATTGAATGACCCCACATACGGGGGAGAAATCTTGGTCGCCGGCAAGAACTTCGGTTCAGGATCGAGCCGCGAGCATGCGGCGTGGGCCATTGCGGGCTACGGATTCAGGGTGGTTATCTCCAGTTTCTTCGCCGATATACATAAAAATAATGAGTTGAACAATTTCGTGCTTCCCGTAGTCGTCAGCGAAGAATTCTTGCGGGAGTTGTTTCGGTCGATCAGCGCTGATCCTAAGACAGAAGTGGAAGTGAATCTCCCCGCTCAGACGGTTACAAACAAGGCGACGGGACGGAGTGAAAAGTTCGAGATCAATGCTTATAAGAAACATTGCCTAATGAACGGATTGGACGATATCGACTTCTTATTGAGCCATAAAGATAAAATAGAATCATGGGAAAACAAACAGGTGTCCAAATAGAAATTATGGATACGACGTTGCGCGACGGAGAGCAGACCAGCGGCGTATCGTTCGTCCCTCATGAAAAATTAGTCATTGCCAGACATTTGCTTGAAGACTTGAACGTCGATCGCATCGAAGTAGGGTCAGCCAGGGTTTCCGAAGGCGAATTCGAAGCTGCTAAAATCATCGCCTCATGGGCTTCGCAGCATAAGCTGTTGAATCGGGTGGAAGTTTTGGGATTTGTCGACGGACATACGTCGGTAGATTGGATTTACGATTCCGGTTGTCGTGTCATCAACTTGTTGTGCAAGGGTTCTTTGAAACATTGTGTTTATCAGTTGGGAAAAACGCCCGAACAGCATATCCGCGATATTTGCGAGGTGCTCCGCTATGCCGAAGGAAAAGGAGTGGCTGTGAATGTCTACCTGGAAGATTGGAGCAGCGGTATGAAGGATTCGCCGGAATTTGTCTATCAGATGATGGATGCCTTGCAGCGAACGAATATCAAACGTTTTATGTTGCCGGACACGTTGGGCATACTTAACCCCTTGCAGGTAATAGAGTACATGCGGAAAATGAAAAAACGCTATCCGGACGTCTTTTTCGATTTTCACGCGCACAATGATTACGATTTGGCTGTGAGCAACGTCTTGGCTGCGGTCTTGAGCGGAGTGCGCGGCCTTCACACTACCATTAACGGACTGGGCGAACGTGCGGGGAACGCTCCCTTGGCCAGCGTGCAGGCTATCTTGAAAGATCAGTTCAATGCGATTACCAACATCAATGAAGATCGGTTGTACGATGTGAGTCGCGTCGTCGAATCGTATTCGGCCATACAGGTGCCCGTAAACAAACCTATCGTCGGCGAGAATGTATTTACACAAGTGGCAGGCGTCCATGCCGACGGGGATAATAAGGATAATTTGTATTGCAATAATTTGGTTCCCGAACGATTCGGACGTAAACGGGAATACGCTTTGGGAAAGACTAGTGGCAAAGCCAATATCATGCGCAATATAGAAGATATAGGGATGAAGCTCGATGAAGAAACGATGCGAAAAGTGACCGAACGAATCGTGGAATTGGGCGATAAGAAAGAAGTGGTCACGAAGGAGGACTTGCCGTATATCGTTGCCGATGTGACGGGACTCGGAACCTCCGAACATTCCGTCTCTTTGAAGAGTTACGTCATTTCTTCGGCTCAGGGATTGAGCCCGACGGCTACGGTCAAGATCGAGATTTCCGGAAAGGAATACGAAGCCATGTCGAACGGCGATGGGCAATACGATGCTTTTGTCCGGGCGGTGCGAAAGGTTTATAGAGATTCGTTGTGCAGGACATTCCCCGTTTTGGTGGACTATACGGTCAATATCCCGAAGGGTGGCCGGACGGATGCTTTCGTTCGCACCATCATTACGTGGAGCTTCGACGGAAAGATATTCCGTACTCGTGGGCTCGATGCTGACCAGACGGTGGCCGCGATGAAGGCGACGATTAAAATGCTCAATATGATTGAAAAAGATTATGAAAAAGTAGCCTGAAAGAAGGCTATCCTACGGATTATTGCGTATTATTGCGAGAAAAAGAAATAATTGATTTAGGTATGAATTTAAAAATAGCAGTGTTGCCGGGCGACGGTATCGGACCCGAGATTTCTGCGCAGGGCGTGGAGGTGATGAGTGCCGTATGCGAGAAATTCGGACATACGCCGGAATATGCGTATGCCGTTTGTGGGGCCGATGCCATCGACAAGACGGGGGATCCTTTCCCCGAAGAAACCTTCCAGACGTGTAAAAATGCCGACGCCGTATTGTTCTCGGCCGTAGGCGATCCGAAATTCGATAATGATCCCACGGCGAAAGTGCGCCCCGAGCAAGGCTTGTTGGCCATGCGCAAGAGGTTGGGGCTGTTTGCCAATATCCGTCCGGTTCAGACCTTC
Source organism: Phocaeicola abscessus CCUG 55929 (assembly GCF_000312445.1). Classification (GTDB taxonomy): domain Bacteria; phylum Bacteroidota; class Bacteroidia; order Bacteroidales; family Bacteroidaceae; genus Phocaeicola; species Phocaeicola abscessus. Next base: position 932,922 of record NZ_HE997182.1, read on the forward strand.
AAGTGTTTGATTCATAAATCTCCGCTTCGCGCCGAATTGGTGGAGCATGCCGACTTCGTCTGCATTCGTGAATTGACGGGAGGAATGTATTTCGGTACGAAGTATCAGGACAATGAGAAAGCTTACGATACCAACCTCTACACGCGTCCGGAGATAGAACGTATTCTGAAAGTCGGCTTCGAATATGCGATGAAGCGACGCAGGCATCTCACGGTGGTCGATAAGGCGAATGTGTTGGCATCGAGCCGCCTGTGGCGGAAAATCGCCCAGGAAATGGTTCCGGACTATCCGGAGGTGAAAACTGATTTCATGTTCGTCGATAATGCCGCTATGCGTATGATTCAGGAACCGACGTTCTTCGACGTGATGGTTACCGAGAATACGTTCGGTGATATCCTGACCGACGAAGGTTCCGTGATCAGTGGCTCGATGGGTTTGCTGCCTTCCGCTTCCACGGGCGAAGGCACTCCCGTATTCGAACCTGTGCACGGATCGTGGCCGCAGGCGAAAGGGCAAAACATTGCAAATCCTTTGGCACAGATACTCTCTGTGGCCATGCTTTTCGAATACTTCGATCTGAAAGCGGAAGGCTTGCTTGTTCGGAAAGCGGTCGACGCTTCGTTGGACGCCCGGGTCCGTACACCGGAGATTCAAGTGGAAGGCGTCGCTACCTATGGAACGAAGGAAGTGGGAGCGTGGATTGTCGATTATATCCGAAAAGCCTGAGACGGATGAAACGGATCGGCGGCATACTCGTTTTCTTGTTTCTCGGCGCCTCGATGAGTGCGCAGACCTATCGGGAATTGGCGCTGAGGGCTATCGAAGCAGCCCGAGGCGATAGCCTCGAGCGGGCCGAATACCTGTTAAAAAAAGCATTGGAAACAGATCCGAGCAACCCGCTCAACGCGATGCTGTTTGCAAACCTCGGAACCGTCGAACGCCGTCTCGGGAAATCGGACGAGGCCATCGACGCGTATTCCTTGGCTCTGAATAGCCTCCCTTTGTCCGTACCCGTCTTATTGGACAGGGCCTCTCTGTATTTGGAGAAAAATAGTTACGAAAAGGCTTATATCGACTATTGCAACGTGCTCGACGTAGACCGCAAGAATGAGGAGGCCTTGCTGTACAGAGCCTATATCTATGCGACGAGGCGGAATTATAAAGAGGCTCGTATCGATTACAATACCTTATTGCAAAAGAACCCCGATCACAAGATGGGACGAATGGGACTGGCCGTTCTTAACCAAAAAGAAGGACGTCTTCACGAAGCATTGGAGGAGTTCAACCAGCTGATAACCAGTTATTCGAACGACATCGCTCTGCTAAAAGCTCGAGCGAACTTGGAATTGGAAATGAATACGCCGGCTATGGCACTTTTGGACGTGGAGTCGGTATTGAAGATCGATCGAAAGGATGCTGACGCTTACCTGTTGCTCGGAGACATCCTCTTGCGGCTGAAAAGGAAGAAAGATGCCTACGCCGCCTTTGAAAAAGCCGTGACCTTCGGAATCCCGCGACCGGAAATCCAAGACCGATTGAAGGCGAGTCGTTGAAGGCTGAATTCTCCGTTGCCTTTGCTACGTTAGTTAAAGCGTTCTTTTCGTTCGTGTTGATACCTGCTGAGATGCTCGAAGCCTTCCATAATATCTGTTTATTCTTTCTTTCGGGTATGATGGATATCAGATCTAAATTAGAATCATATAAAATTTAAAATAAGTAAAAATAGTTGCACAAAATAAAAACATTTATCAAATTTGTCAACACGAAAAACTCTTATACATAACCAAACAAACATATAACCAATGGATAAACAGGAAAGAATAGAAAGTAATCAGGTGAAAATACCCAAGAAAAGGCCCTATAACCTGAGAGAGAAAAAAGAAAAAAGTGCTGCATACAGATCTTTGATAAGGGCGGAGTTAGCCGATGCGCTTTACGATAAGATTTTGAATCTCATCGTGGTTCAAAAGAAATACAGGGATCCGAATTTCTCGGCTAAAGATTTGGCAAAAGAGTTAAAAACGAATACGCGTTATTTGTCGGCAGTGGTTAATTCCCGCTTCGGGGAAAATTATTCTTGCTTGTTGAACGAATACAGAATAAAAGAGGCTCAGCACATGTTGGTGGATAAACGGTACGCAGATAAAAACATAGAAGACATTGCATCGATGGTGGGTTTTGCTAATCGTCAGTCTTTCTATGCGGCTTTTTACAAGAATATGGGTGAAACGCCGAACGGTTTCCGGAAAAAGCATAGAAAATAAAAAGTCGATTCATAAAACGAAGAGGTATCAGGAGACGGTGTCTTTGCTGAGAGGGATTGTTTTGTGTCTTTCGGCAGCTCCTGTGAGCATCGACGGAGTTTTTTTAAAAAATGGGTATTTGTGATGGACAACGGTTCTTTTCGACATTCTGACGAACGGTTTGCGGATATACAGTTATTGCGTTACCAGGTACCGGATTTTGAAAACTTGTCGCTGAGGCAGAAACAGCTGATCTATTTCCTCTCCGAAGCGGCTTTGGAAGGGCGTGATATCCTTTACGACCAGAACGGGAAGTATAATCTCCGGATTCGCAGCATGTTGGAAGCGGTCTATACGGATTATCGAGGAGATCGCGAAGATTCGGAATTCGTCCAACTCGTTGTTTACTTGAAACGGGTTTGGTTTGCTAACGGCATTCATCATCATTATGCCGCAGATAAGTTCATTCCTCGTTTTTCGCCCGAGTTTTTCCGTGCCGCCTTGAAAAGCGTGGATCGGACGAAATTGCCTTTGGCCGATGACCAAACAGTAGATCAGTTGTGCGATGATATTTTTCCGGTCGTTTTCGATCCGACAGTTCTGCCTAAACGGGTCAACCAGGCGGATGGAACGGATTTGGTGCTTACTTCGGCCGCCAATTATTACGAAGGTGTCACGCAGCAGGAAGCGGAAGATTTTTATAAGCAGTTGAAAGACCCGACCGATGAAACGCCCGTGATGTATGGGCTGAACAGCAGACTGGTGAAGAGAGACGGAAAGATTTTCGAACGGATTTGGAAGTCGGGAGGCTTGTACGGAACGGCTATCGATAAGATTGTCTCTTGGTTGGAAAAAGCGAAAGAGGTAACCGATACGGCGGAACAAGCGACGGTGATCGATACGCTGATAGCGTTCTATCGAACAGGTGATCTGAAAACGTTCGATACGTATGCCATCCGCTGGGTGAACGAATTGCATGCGAGGGTCGATTTTACCAACGGGTTCATCGAGACTTATGGCGATCCGTTGGGCCTGAAGGCCAGTTGGGAAGCCATTGTCGATTTCAAAGACCTGGAAGCCACACACCGCACCGAAGTGTTGAGTGCTAATGCCCAGTGGTTTGAAGACCATTCGCCGGTGGATAAGCGGTTTCGGAAATCGACGGTGAAGGGCGTCTCGGCCAAAGTCGTTACGGCCGCCATCTTGGGCGGCGACCTGTATCCGTCCACGGCGATAGGAATCAACCTGCCCAATTCCAACTGGATTCGAAGCGTTCACGGATCGAAGTCGATCACCGTCGGAAATCTGACGGAGGCCTATAATAAGGCGGCCCGAGGAAATGGGTTCCGGGAAGAGTTTGTCGTTAGCGAAGAGGAACTGGAACGGATCAACCGTTATGCGGATACGACGGACGATCTCCACACCGATTTGCACGAATGTTTGGGACATGGGTCGGGGCGATTGGCCCCCGGTGTCGACCCGGACGCCTTGAAAGCTTACGGAGCCACTGTCGAAGAAGCGCGCGCCGACTTGTTCGGACTTTATTATTTGGCGGACGAAAAACTGTTTGAATTGGGATTGACGCCGGACAAGGAAGCTTATAAGGCGCATTATTATACCTATCTGATGAATGGACTGATGACTCAGCTGGTTCGGATCGAATTAGGAAAAAAGGTGGAGGAAGCGCACATGCGAAACCGCCAGTTGATCGCTCGCTGGGTCTACGAACAGGGAAAGTCGGATAAGGTGGTAGAGATGATCGAAAGAGATGGGAAGACCTATGTGAAGATCCATGATTACGAAAAGCTTCGATTGCTGTTCGGCCGCCTGTTGGCCGAAATACAACGTATAAAAAGCGAAGGCGATTTCGAAGGAGCCAGAAGATTGGTCGAAGATTACGGCGTAAAGGTCGATCCGATCTTGCACAAACAGGTGTTGGAACGGTACGAAAAGCTCCGTCTGGCTCCTTACAAGGGATTTATCAATCCGGTCTACGAAGCGGTGAAAGACGGCGAAGGAAATATAACGGACATTACCGTTTCGTACGAGGAGAGATATGCTGAACAGATGCTGCGGTACAGTCGGCAGTATGCCAATTTGCCTTATATCAACGATTAGATGGATACGTGCGAAGTGATTAAGGATATAAAAGGGCAGTTTCGGCTATATATGAACGGAGCCGCCTCGAAAAGTATGCGAGAGAAAGGGCTCGGTTATAAAATCAATTGGGGAATCGAACTTCCCCGTCTGAAAGAGATCGCATCCAAGTACGAGAAGAATCATGCGGTAGCCCAGGAATTGTGGAAAGAGAATATCCGCGAATGCAAGATCCTGGCCGGACTCCTTCAGCCCGTCGATACGTTCTGCGAGCAGCTGGCGGATAATTGGGCGGAAGAGATGCCCAATCCGGAGATCGCTCAGCTGACTTGCCTGAATCTTTTTCAGTATTTGCCCTATGCCTCGCAGAAAGCTTTTCAGTGGATGGCCGATGAACGGGAATACGTCGAACTTTGCGGCTTCTCATTGATCGCCAGGCTATTGATGAAGGGGAATAAATTGAATGAAAGAGCCCAAGAGGAGTTTCTCGATCAAGCCTTGGCGGCCCTTGAAGAGGATAAGCTACTCATTCGGCAGGCGGTGGCGAACGCTCTTCGCAAGTACGGAGAACAGGGAGAAGAGAACCGGAAAAGATTGATCGGGCTGTTGATTCCCTTATCGAATTCGGAGAATCCGGAAGTAAAGGCTGTGACCGACGAAATAAAATCCGATATGGAATATTCCTTTTAATCCTTTCTGTTTCTGTAAAAAAAGACTAACTTTGGAACCTGAACAAGAAATAAGGCATGGAAGAGAACGTAAAAGAGACGGTCAGGCAGATGCTGACCGAGTATTTGCAAACCAACGGGCATCGAAAGACACCGGAACGATATGCCATACTCGACATGATTTACTCCGTCAAAGGCCATTTCGATATCGATACGCTCTATCACCGGATGGCCGAAAAAGGAAAGTTTCGCGTCAGTCGCGCTACGCTTTACAATACCATTATCTTGTTGCTCGATGCCAAGCTTGTCCTCAAGCATCGGTTTGGCATAACCTCGCAGTATGAACGGGCTTATAAAAACGAAACGCACCATCATATGATCTGTACCGTCTGCGGGAAAGTAACGGAATTCGAGGATAATTCGTTGAAACAGGCTATTGCCAATACCAAACTGAAGAAATTCACCGCCATGCACTATTCGCTCTATATATACGGAATTTGCAGCAAGTGCGTATGGAACAAACGTCATAAAAAAAAGAATAATAAAATTGAATGAAGTGATGAAAGTAGATGTCTTGTTAGGTTTACAATGGGGCGACGAGGGAAAGGGAAAAGTCGTCGATGTCTTGACTCCGCATTATGATGTCATCGCTCGTTTTCAGGGCGGTCCGAATGCGGGACATACGCTCGAGTTCGAAGGGCAGAAATATGTATTACGCTCCATCCCGTCAGGAATTTTCCAGGGCGACAAGATAAACATTATAGGTAATGGGGTGGTTCTCGATCCGGCTTTGTTCATGGATGAGGCCAAGGCTTTGGAAGCGAGCGGCCACGCGTTGAAGGAACGTTTGCATATCTCTAAGAAAGCACATCTCATTTTACCGACGCACCGCATTCTCGACCGGGCTTACGAGGCTGCCAAGGGGAAAGGAAAAGTCGGCACTACCGGAAAAGGTATCGGACCGACGTATACCGATAAGGTCAGCCGTAACGGCTTGAGAGTAGGAGATATTCTGAATCGGTTCGAAGCGAAATACGCCCAGACCAAGGCACGCCACGAGGCTATCTTGAAGAGCTTGGATTTTGAATATGATATTACTGATGCCGAGAAAACGTGGTTCGAAGGAATCGAATACATGAAACAGTTCCGTTTGGTAGACAGCGAGCACGAAATCGATCACCTGCTGAAACAGGGCAAGACCGTCCTCTGTGAAGGCGCTCAGGGAACCATGCTCGATGTGGACTTCGGTTCTTATCCGTTTGTTACTTCCTCAAACACTGTTTGTGCGGGAGCTTGCACGGGCTTGGGGGTTTCTCCGCATGCCATCGGCGACGTATTCGGCATTATCAAAGCATACTGTACCCGGGTTGGTGCAGGACCGTTCCCGACAGAGCTGTTCGATGCAACCGGTCGGAAGATTCGGGACCTGGGCCATGAGTATGGGGCTGTCACGGGACGTGAGCGCCGCTGCGGTTGGATTGATCTGGTCGCTTTGAAGTACGCTGTCATGATCAACGGCGTGACGAAATTGATTATGATGAAGAGCGACGTCCTCGACGATTTTGAAACGATTAAGGCTTGTATCGCATATAAGATGCCCGATGGAGAAGAGGTCGAGTACTTCCCGTTCGAGATAGAAGGGGTAGAACCCGTCTATGTGGAGATGCCGGGTTGGAAGGCCGACCTGAGCAGGATGACGAACGAGGACGAGTTCCCCGAAGAATTCAATGCCTATATTTCGTTCTTGGAAGAAGAATTGGAAACTCCTATCCAGATCATCTCGGTCGGTCCGGATCGGGCACAAACGATCGTTCGTTATCAGGATTAATCCTGGGGCAAAGTGAACGTCGTTTCATCCCGCCTCTTTCTGGTAAGTACACTGTGAAACATAATTCGGCACTTACTTGCCTCGCCCTCGAAACGGGAAACGGGTCAGCACACTGCTCAACAGTAAGCTAACCCGTCTTCGTTGCGGAGGCCTGACTCGAACAGACGACCTTTGGGTTATGAGCCCAACGAGCTACCAACTGCTCCACTCCGCGATATTTTTATCGGTGAGTGCAAAGGTACATCTTTTTGTTGAACTTGCAAATAATTCGCCCAAGTTTTTTGTAATGGAGCCGTATTTTGTTTCCAAGAGATTGATTATTAGCAGTCGTGAGAGATGTTAAATCGCAAATCATATTATTTGGTTCTTTTTATTGTGTAGATTCGAAAAATGATGTAATTTTGCATATAGAAAATCTTTGTCGCAATCAGTTTCAATATGGCAGTATCAAAAACCAGACTGAAGTTGGTCGACGTCGCTCGTCAATTGTTTGCGAAAAAAGGAGTGGACAATACGACCATGAACGACATCGCCGTGGCTTCCAAGAAAGGAAGACGCACGCTCTACACGTATTTCAAGAGCAAAGAAGCGATCTACTCGGCCGTCGTCGAATCGGAATTGGAAAAACTTTACGACGCCATGGAGGAGGTGGCAAACGAAGCCATCGACCCCGACGAGAAAATCATGAAACTGATCAAGACTCACCTCGATACCATCAAGTTGGTGGTGTATCGAAACGGAACGCTCCGGGCAGGATTCTTCCGAAACATATGGCGCGTGGAAGCCATCCGAAAGAATTTCGACGACAAGGAGATGAAGCTCTTCAACCGGATCCTTACCGAAGGAAAGGAGAGAGGGCTCTTCGATATAGCCAACGTGGAGGTGATAACCAGCATCATTCACTATTGCGTGAAGGGAATCGAGGTGCCGTATATCCGCGATAAGATAGCGGAAGATATTCCGGACGAAACCGCTTGGTCCTATGTGACCAAGATTGTGTTCGCTGCCTTGGGGCGGAAGCCGGAAACAGGCGATGACACTATTAATGACATAAAAATTTGAATAAGATGGGTTTATTGACAGGGAAGACGGCATTGATTACCGGCGCCGCCCGCGGCATCGGAAAAGCCATCGCACTGAAGTTCGCTTCGGAAGGTGCGGATATTGCGTTTACAGACCTCGTAATCGACGAGGAACACGGCGGAGCGGCCACGGAAAGAGAAATATCCGCCTTGGGCGTGAAAGTGAAAGGCTATGCTTCCAATGCAGCGAACTTTGCCGAGACGGAAGAAGTCGTCCATCGAGTGAAAGCCGATTTCGGCACGATCGATATCTTGGTGAACAATGCCGGCATTACCAAAGACGGGTTGATGCTGAAGATGACCGAAGCTCAATGGGATGCGGTGATTGCGGTCAACTTGAAATCTGCTTTTAACTTCATTCATGCCTGTACGCCGATCATGATGCGCCAAAAAGGAGGCTCGATCATCAACATGTCGTCGGTGGTCGGGATTCACGGTAATGCCAGCCAATGCAACTACGCCGCGTCGAAAGCCGGCCTGATCGCCTTGGCGAAAAGCATCGCTCAGGAAATGGGACGGAAAGGGCTGCGCGCCAATGCGATCGCTCCGGGATTTATCGATACTCCCATGACGGAAGCGCTCCCCGACGAGGTGCGCAAGGAGTGGATCGAGAGGATTCCCTTGCGCCGAGGTGGTACCGTAGAGGATATTGCCAATGTGGCGGCCTTCCTGGCATCCGACATGTCGTCTTACATTTCCGGACAGGTGATTCAGGTAGATGGCGGGATGAATATGTAAGGGGTACATGACCGTCGTTTACGAAGACAATCACATGCTGATCGTCGATAAAGCCGCTTCTGAAATCGTTCAGGGAGACAAGACCGGAGATACGCCTTTATCGGAAACGGTAAAGACGTATTTGAAAGCGAAGTACGCCAAACCGGGTAACGTGTTCGTGGGAGTGGTCCATCGTTTAGACCGGCCGGTGAGCGGCTTGGTTCTCTTCGCGAAGACGAGCAAAGCGCTTTCGCGGCTCAATGAAATGTTCCGCAACGGCGAGGTGCAAAAGACTTATTGGGCGATAGTGAAGAATCGCCCTGACGAACAGGAAGCGGATGTGGTTCATTACTTGGTGCGTAACGAGAAACAAAACAAAAGCTATGCTTATGACGAAGAAGTGCCGCGCTCGAAGAAAGCGATACTGCACTATAAGGTCGTCGGGCGCTCGAAAAATTATTATTTGCTCGAGGTGAATCTGATGACCGGACGGCATCATCAAATCCGTTGCCAGCTGGCGAAGATCGGCTGCCCCATCCGAGGAGACCTCAAATACGGCGCTCTCCGTTCCAATCCGGACGGAAGCATTGGCCTCCATGCCCGAAGCATGACGTTCGTCCATCCCGTGTCGAAGAAAACGATAGCCGTAACGGCTCCCGTTCCCGCAGGGACGCTGTGGAACGGCTTCGTCGGGGAGAGTCCGTGAATTCAGTCTCTGGCTCGATAGTAGAGGACGGAACCGTTTTCGCGACCGAAAGCTTCCCTCGCTACTCGTCGGAGTTGTTTCGGCGTGATTTTCCGATACTTCGTTACCTCCTCGTCGATGTCCTCCGCCTTCCCTATCAGTTCGTGGTAAGCGAGGCTGGTCGCCACGTTCAGGTAATTCAGGTTATGGAATATCTGATGGCTTTCGTACTTGTTCTTCACCTTTTCCAGTTCCGTTTCGTCGACGTCGTCGTTTTGCAGCAGCGCCAGTTCATCGCGGACGGCTGCTTCCGCCTCTTCCAAAGAGATGCCTTGGGCGGGTTTCCCGTAAATGACGAACAGGCCGGCGTCGATACTTCCGGAGACGTATGCGTCGACCGAATTGAATAGACGTTTCTCTTTGATCAGATGCCGATGTAGCCGGCTCGACTTCCCGTTGCTCAACAGATCGCTTAAAGCGTCGTAGACATAATAATCGGGATGTAGCCGGGCACATTGATGGAAGGCCATGTACAGGGCGTCCGAGGGGACGGGCCGTTCTACCGTCAGCCTCCGTTCTGCAGTTTGCGGAGGCTCGTCGGGCAAGCGTCGTGTGCGAACGGCGCGCCTCTCGATCGGGCCGAACCATTTTTCCGTCAAGGCGACGACCTCTTCGAACGCAATATGGCCGGTCACCGACAGGATGGCATTGTTGGGGGCATAGAAGCGGAAAAAGAAGTCCTTTACCTCTTCCATCCCGGCCCGGGCGATATGGCTGAGCTCCTTCCCTATGGCAGGCCAGCGATAGGGATGAACCTGATACGCTAAAGCCCGAAGCAGGTGGGAGGCGTCGCCGTAGGGCTGATTCGAGCAGCGTTGCTTGAATTCTTCCATCACCACTTGGCGTTGCACCTCCAGGCTCTCGGGGCTGAAGCTCAAGGAGAGCATCCGGTCGCTTTCCAACCAGAAGCCGGTCTCTACGTTCTGTTTGGGAAGCGTAAGATAGTAATTGGTCAGATCGTTGTTCGTCCAGGCGTTGCTCTCGCCGCACGCATACTGGACAGGCTTGTCGTAGTCGGGGATATGGACGCTGCCGCCGAACATCAGATGCTCGAACAGGTGAGCGAAGCCGGTATGCTCGGGATCTTCGTCCCTTGCCCCCACGTCGTAAAGGAGATTCAGCGCCACCATTTGCGTAGAGTCGTCTTCTTCGTGGACGAGACGCAACCCGTTGTCCAAGGTGTGTCGATTGACCCGTATCATTCGATGAGCGTCGCTTTCAGAATGCGTACGTCGGTCAGGGGACGGTCGGCCTTGTTCGTTCTGGAGCTTTCGATCTTTTCGATGGTGTCCATGCCTTTGACGACTTCCCCGAAGACGGTGTACGATCCGTCCAGGTGAGGAGCTCCCCCGACGGTAGTGTAGGCCTGGAGCTGTGCCGGAGTGAATTTGAAATACCCTTCTTTTTTCAGTTGCCGGTGAGCTCGGCTCTCCAACGAATCCTGCAACCGGAGCAGCCGGGCCTGATCGCCCGCCCGCCGCAGCTTGTCGATCTCTTTCGCTTCTCGATGCGCCAACTCGTTGAAAATCGCTCCTTTGCGCTGCTCGTTGAGCTGGCCTTCCAGGTTGAGCAACTGATCCTGTGTGAACGTCCTTCCCGTCACGATATAGAACTGACATCCCGACGAGGCTTTCGCCGGATTGACTTCATCGCCCTGCCGGGCCGCTGCCAAGGCGCCGCGCCGATGAAAATACTTGACCGGCATAAATTCGGCGGAGACGGTGTAGCCTACCTCTCCATTTCCCAAGGAGGCGGTGTCGGAAGCCGTTTTGCTTTCGGGGTCGCCCGCCTGAATCATGAAATTCCGGATCACCCGATGGAAGAGCGTACTGTCGTAAAACTCTTCCTTAACCAGCTTGATAAAGTTATCGCGATGTTTGGAAGTCTCGTCGTACAATGCGACGGTAAAATTACCGGCCGTCGTTTCGAATTTCACTAACGTACGTTTTTCGTTCATATCTTTGGAAGATTGGGTTGAGCCGGCACCACAGGCCGTTAAAGCCGCGAGAGCCAGCGTTAAGCATAATTCGTTCAATCTCATACAGATCAACTGATTTCGTGATTTAGTCCTCAAAGTTACACAAAAAACGTTTCTCGCAAAAGATCCGCTCGTATTTTCAATTTGTTTCGGTGTCGATTTGTTTCCGTCGGTCTCCTGTGCCCGCCCCTTCGGCGGTATCCTTTGCCGCTTGAAGCGGGTTGCAGAATGTGTCGACGGTTACGTCGGATCGTTATGATACCGGGG
>NZ_HE997182.1:944902-1004446 GCF_000312445.1 Phocaeicola abscessus CCUG 55929
CACTTGGCTGCCGGGGCATCGAAACAGAGTCTCCGCCGGAAGCGTTCGGCTGCCGAGTGATTACGTATAAAAATACTCGAAGGAAATCGTGATGATGTCGCAAATTTCATTATGTTTGCAGCAGGTTTGAAGAAATTCGGTTCATGAAGATAAAAAGACACATACGTCGGACATTGTGGATAGTCGCTGCGCCGTTCATCCTGTGTCTGTGCCTGTGCCTTTCGGTTTATCTGCCTCCCGTTCAGCATTTTCTGATCGCCCGCGCGACTGCTTACGCTTCCGAATCTCTGGGGTTGCGCATCGCTATCGGTCGCATTTCTTTGTCGTTCCCTTTGGATCTCGTCTTGGAAGAGGTCGGCGCCGTTTCCGCCAACCGCGATACCCTGCTGCAGGTAAGCCGGTTGCATGCCGATGTTCGGCTGATGCCCTTGTTGAGAAAACACATAGAGATCGACGGCGTCACCTTGAACGACGGTTACATTGATTCTTCGGACCGGATCGATGGCCTGCGGCTGAAGGGAACGGTCGGTAGGATCTACGTCTCGAGCCACGGTATTGCGTTGGACAAGGAGGAGGTGCTGCTCGACAAGGTGTCTTTGGAGAATTCGGATTTGTGCCTCTGGCTGAACGACACGGCTGCCGAGAAGGAGGCTGCCTCGTCCTCTATCGCATGGCGGGTCAGGGTAGAGGAGGCGAATGTCGAAAAGGTTTCTGTAAAAATACTGATGCCTCGGGATAGCCTGACTTTGGCGGCTTGTCTCGCCGAGGCGCGCATACGGGACGGGGAAATCGATTTGAAGCGATCGACATACGGCATCGGCTCGTTCTCGGTAGGGAACAGTTCGGCGTGGCTGAGGAGGAGCGGGGATACGCTTTCGCAGGTATCGTTGAGTGGAATCGATATCCGATTGGATTCGCTTTTTTATCGGGGGAGGAGGATGAAGGCCGTCGTCGACGGCTTGGCTTTCAAGGAGCGTTCCGGGTTGGAAATCGTTTCGACGAGGGGTCGACTGGAGGCGGACGAGGAGGGGATCCGCATCCCCTCGTTAAGGGTTTCCACGTCGGATTCGTACGTAGAGCTGAGGGGAAGCATGGATTGGAAAGCCCTCGACGGAGATGAAACCGCTCGGGTGTCGGCCCGCCTGATGGCGGATATCGGTAAGCCCGACATGCTGCTTGGCTGGGGCGGCGTCGATCGAAGGCTCCTGCAGGCTTATCCCTCGCAACCGCTGAGAATCCGTCTGGGAGCGGACGGAACGATGAATCGATTGCATGTCGCCGCTTTCACGGCGGAACTCCCCTCGGCCTTCCGTATCGTGGCGGAAGGGACCTTCGCTAATCTGACGGATTCGACTCGTCGAAGCGGCGAATTGTCGTTGAATTCGAAGTTCCGCGACATGCGTTTCATTTCCCTCTTACCGGGCGGGTATACCGTCCCCGAAGGGAGCGGCCTCGCCGGGATTGTATCTTTGTCGGGTACGGAGGTCGGGGCGGATCTCTCGCTTACGACCGCTGGCGCTAAGGTTACGGCGCCGCCCGATTCGGTCGTCCCGGCCGACAGCTTATCGATTTCCGAGGCGGTGAAACGTGCACACGCCGTGTTTCGGTACGACTGGCGGAAAGCGAAGTACAAGCTGGAGGCCGAGTTCGATAAGCTGAATGTACACACCTTCTTGCCGATCGATTCGTCGTTTACTGTTTCTGCCAGGTTGCAGGCGGAGGGCCAGGGGACGGATTTCTTTTCGCCCGCAGCGCATTTTTCCGCCAAGGCGTCGGTGGATGAGCTCCGGTACGGTAGTTATGCGTTCTCGGCTATTCGGTTGACCGCCGGTCTGGATCGGCATCGGTTGCATGTCGCCGCCACCGCTACCGGTCTGGTCGATTTGAAGGCGGAATTGAACGGGCATCTCAAACCGAACGACGTGGCGGCGAAACTGGAGATGGAGGCGGCGAAGATCGACTGGCAGGCCCTGCAGTTCGTAGAAGTGCCGCTGACGACTGCCCATCGGATCGGCGCGACGTTCCGAACGGACGGGAAGAAACGCTATGCATTCGATGTTTCCGTCTTGGGAACCGTCATCACTTCGCAGACGAAAACCTATCCGGCCAAGGATCTGTACGGCGGGTTCTCCTCGTCCGCCGATTATACGCAGGCTTACGTAAGGGCCGGCGATCTGGACTTGTCGATGTTGGCGCAGGGGGATGCGGAGACTCTGGCGGAAACGGGGAATAACTTATGGGCAGAGATCGACAGGCAGTGGAAAAGTAAGCGCATCCGGCAGAGCGATTGGAATCGGTTTTATCCGAGCATGTACTTGAAAATCACTTCCGGTAGAGAGAATCCCATTCAGAATTATTTGCGGATAAAAGGCATTTCGTATCGCAGTCTGGCGCTGAACTTGAATACGTCGCCGACGGATGGGGTAAAGGGCGACGGATATATTCGGGGACTGAAAGTCGATAGTCTGTTGCTGGATTCCGTTTTCGTGAATCTCCGTCAGGATTCGACGGGCATCTATCTGACGAATGAGTATGCCAATGGTGCGAAGAAAACGCAGGACGCCTTCGATATCAGCCTGAAGGGCAGTCTGTCGAATAACAGCGGACAGTTGTCGGTGCGCTACCGGAACGGGAAGAAAGAGACGGGGGCTTACTTGGGCGTGAGTGCGGAATTGCAGGGAGAAGGTATACGCCTCCACCTGTATCCGGATAAGCCGACGCTGGTCTACAGGCCGTTTACCCTCAACCCCGACAATTATGTTTTCTTCAGCGGCGAAGGGCGGATCGACGCAAATGTCAACATGCACGACGATCGAGGTACGGGCGTGCAGTTCTATTCCGACCGGGCGGATACGTTGGCACAGCAGGATATGACAGTGGAATTGAATCGGGTCGATCTGCAGGAGTTCCGCCGGATTATTCCTTATATGCCGAATATGGAAGGCTGGATAGAAGGATCCGGCCATTACATCGTCAAGGATCACAAGCCGATGATCAACGTGGACTTGCAGGTGAAGCATTTCGTATACGAGGGTAGCAAACTTGGCAATTGGGAAGCCAATGCCGTTTATTTGCCCGGTTCCTCGAACGATCATCACGTCGACGGATTTCTCTTGCATGAAGGAGAAGAAATCGGCCATATCAACGGTATCTACCTGAATGCTAAAACGGGGAGCGGATCGTTGACCGCCGAGGTAGATTTGGAACGCTTCCCCCTCTATGTCGTCAACCCTTTCGTTCCGGACAACGTGATCGAGTTCGACGGTCGATTGGACGGCACGCTTTCGGCCAGGGGAAACCCTTTGAATCCCGTACTGAACGGTCAGCTTTCGTTGGATTCCGTCTCGATGTATCTGCCGGATTTGTCTGCTCGGTTCGGCTTCGACCGGCATCCGCTGCAGGTGACTGACAGCAAGCTGGCGTTGAAAGACTTTCGCCTTTATACGAAAGGAAAGGCGCCCCTGACGGTGAACGGTACGATCGATATGACCCGTTTGACGCAGATGGAACTGAACTTATGGATGAAAGCCGACAACTACGAATTGCTCAATGCTCCCAAAACCAAACGGGCCGTGACTTATGGCAAGATATATGTGGACGTGAACGCTTTCCTCCGCGGTTCGATGGATAACCTCGTCATGCGAGGCAATATGAATGTGTTGGGAAATACGGATTTTAGCTACGTGATGAAAGACTCTCCCCTGACCGTAAACGATCGACTGGGCGAGACGGTCGCATTCGTCAACTTCAACGATACCGCCGGGACGGAGGCTACCGTCCAGCCGACCGCCCTGACGGGTGTCGACGTGTTGATGACTATTCATGTCGATCAGGCCGTTCAGACACATGTCGATTTGACGGAGGACGGTTCTAACTACATGCTGTTGGAAGGCGGAGGCGACCTCTCTTTCCAATATACGCCGGAAGGAGACATGTTGCTCAACGGGCGCTATTCGCTCATCAGCGGAGAAATGAAATACGAAATCCCCGTGATCCCTTTGAAAACGTTTCATATACAAAATGGGAGCTACTTGGAGTGGACGGGCGATTTGATGAACCCGAAAATGAATATTGTCGCCACCGAAAGGGTACGGGCGAGAGTCGGGGCGGACGGGCAGTCGGACAGGATGGTAAGCTTTGACGTCGGGGTGAAATTATCGCAGACCTTAGGGAACCTCGGATTAAGTTTCATCCTCTCCGCTCCGGAAGACGGAACCATTCGAAACGAACTTTCGACGATGAGCGAAGAACAGCGGAACAAGCTGGCAGTCACGATGTTGGTGACGGGGGCCTATATGGCGGAGAGCAATACCTCGAGCAGCGGCTTCAACGTCAATAATGCCTTGAACTCTTTCTTGCAAAATCAGATTTCGGACATCGTGGGAAAGTCGCTGGACGTGAATATCGGCGTCGAAACGTTGGAGGATGACCGGGGGCGTCATACCGATTATAACTTCCAGTTGGCGCGTCGGTTCTGGAACAATCGGGTTCGCGTCGTGATCGGCGGGACGGCCTCGACAGGCAATACTGCCTCACAGCGGGAATCGTTTATCGACAAGGTCTCTATCGAATATCGTTTGGATAATTCGGGAACTCGGTACATAAAACTGTTCCACGATAGGAACTACGAAAGCGTTCTCGAGGGTGAAGTGGTCGAGACCGGCGCAGGTCTTGTCTTGAGAAAAAAATTGGATAGATTGGGCGAATTGTTTATTTTCAAAAAGAAACGCGATAACTGATGAAAACCCCTGTGCGATATAGCGTCCTCCTCTCGCTGCTGTCGGTATGGTTTTCCGGCTGTTCCACGACGAGGAATCTGCCGGAGGAAGAAACCTTGTATGTCGGTGTGAAGAAGATGGAAATCCTGCATGAAGATAAATCCGATACCGGTGCGCAGGCCTTGGCAGAGGTGGAGGCGGCTTTATCCTATCCTCCCAACAATGCGATTCTGGGCAGCAATTCGCTCCGCTTTCCACTTCCTTTCGGGCTCTGGATATACAATTCGTTTGTCGGGTATCAGGATCGGAAGGGGGTGGGCAATTGGATCTTTAGGAAGTTGGCCTCGAAACCCGTCTATCTGTCGACCGTGAATGCCGAGGCCCGCTCGAAAGTAGCGACGAACCTGCTGCACGACTATGGGTTCTTCCACGGCGTCGTGACTTATTCGACCGATTCCATGAGGAATAGGCGGAAGGCGAAACTTTCTTACAGGGTCGATATGCAGCAACCTTATTACTTCGATACGTTGACGTATGCGAATTTCCCTTATCGGGCGGACAGCCTGATTCGTTCGTCGCATGAAGAACGCGCAGTCAGGAAGGGGGATCATTTCAGCGTGTTGAAATTACAGGAAGAACGTACCCGACTCTGTAACCTGCTTCGCAATAACGGCTATTATTACTATCGCCCCGAATACCTCTCTTTCTTGGCGGATACGATCCGGCGGCCGGGACATGCGGAAATAAAAGTCGTCAACCGGAAAGGGTTGCCGGAACGAGCTGCCCGTCAGTATTACGTCGGCCATACCGTCTTTACGCTTATAAACAGTCGAATGCGTGGGGAGGAACGTCCGATGTTCGATTCCGTACGGTCAAGGGACATAACGGTTCGTTATACGGGGCGTAAGCCCGGTTTGAGGCCTTCGGTCATCCGCCGCCGGTATTTCATGCGAAAGGGAAGTTTGTTCTCCCAATCCCGTCTGAAGATTACACAGGAACGGATTTCCCGCTTGGGGGTCTTCAAAGTGGTCGATTATAGCTTTGCCCCGAACGATACGACCTCCGCGTGCGATACGTTGAACGTGAATGTGTTGGCCGTGTTCGACCGACCTTACGATGCTTCGGTGGAGATGAACGTGACCACGAAGAGCACGGATCAGGCCGGTCCGGGCGTCGTATTCGGCCTGACTAAGCATAATTTCTTGCGCTCGGCCGCCGCCTTGTCTTTCCAACTGAAAGGCTCTTACGAGTGGCAGACCAACTCGTCCGAACTGACTCGCGAGGAACGGAACAAGATGAACTCGTACGAAATGGGATTGACCGTGGCGTTGGAATTCCCCGAGTTAGTGTTGCCGTGGGTGAAGGAGAAAGGCGACCGCTATCGGTATGCTCAGCACACTTCTTTCAAGTTATACGCCAACCAGTTGAACCGTTCGCGCTTCTTTAAGATGCTCTCTTTCGGAGGGACGGTATCGTATGACTTCCGGTCTTCGAGGACGTGGAAGCATACCGTCACGCCGTTCCGCTTGACATTCAATACGCTGCAACATACCACGGCGGCGTTCGATTCCATCATGAAGGTGAATAGAACCTTGTCGCTGAGCTTGAGCAATCAGTTCATTCCCGCTGTAAGCTATACCTTCACTTACGATAATTCGCAGACCAAAGCGAAGCATCGGTATGGATGGGAGACGTCTTTCACCTCCGCTGGCAATGCGACTTCCCTCTTGTTTGCGGCGCTGGGGAAAGGGCTCGAAGAGAAGGATAAGAAGCTGTTGAACAGTCCGTATGCCCAGTTCGTCAAGGTGACCACGGAGTTCCGGTTTTTGTCGAATGCGGACAGGAGGCGTCATTGGGCTGCCCGCATCATGGGCGGATTCGTCTACGCTTACGGTAACCAGTCGATCTCTCCTTACAGCGAACAGTTTTACATAGGCGGGGCGAACAGCATCCGCGCCTTTACGATCCGGTCGTTGGGGCCGGGCATCTATCATCCGGATGCGGCGAACAGGTACGGCTACATAGACGAAACAGGAGACCTGAAGCTCGAAGCCAATTTGGAGTACCGCTTCCCCATTTTGGGAAATCTTTACGGGGCGACGTTCCTGGATGCCGGCAACGTGTGGTTGCTCAGGAACGACGAGTCCCGGCCGGGAGGAAGATTTATCCTGAAGAACTTCGCAAAGAGTGTTGCATTGGGTACGGGCTTCGGCCTCCGGTACGACTTGGAATTTCTGGTCGTTCGTATGGATGTGGGGATAGGGCTGCATGCTCCGTATGCGACGGGGAAAAGCGGATATTACAACATCCCCCGGTTTAAAGACGGCTTGGGGCTTCACCTGGCTATCGGTTATCCGTTCTGAGGTTTTATCGTCCGAATCGGATATTGCATGATTCGTGTGGAGAGAAGCCGATTATTTTATACTTTTGCAGACAGGAATAAAATAACAAACAGTAAAAAGTTATGAAACCTACTTTATTTTTATTGGCTGCCGGCATGGGCAGCCGTTATGGCGGTCTGAAACAGTTGGACGGCCTCGGCCCGAACGGCGAAACCATCATGGATTATTCCATTTACGATGCGATTCATGCAGGGTTCGGAAAATTGGTGTTTGTGATTCGAAAAGATTTTGAGGAGGATTTCCGCAAGAAGATCGTTTCGAAGTATGAAGACCATATTCCGTGCGAATTGGTATTTCAGTCGATCGACGATATTCCGCAAGGCTTTACCGTCCCCGAGGGACGTACCAAGCCCTGGGGAACCAATCATGCGGTGATGAGGGGAGAGAAGGTGATCGACGAGCCTTTCGCCGTCATCAATTGCGATGATTATTACGGCTCGGACTCGTTCCGGGTGATGGGGAAATTCCTGGCCGATCTTCCCGCCGGATCGAAGCACAGATATGCCATGGTCGGCTTCCGCGTAGGTAACACGTTGAGCGAGAGCGGGACCGTTTCCCGGGGCGTGTGCAGCACCGACGGGCAGCGTCGTCTCACTTCGGTGGTGGAGCGTACGAAGATGCAGCGCATGGAGGGGGAAGTGAAGTATTTGGATGAGCGCGATCAGTGGGTGGCCATCCCGGAGAATACGCCTGTCAGCATGAATTTCTGGGGGTTCACGCCCGATTACTTCGCCTACAGCAAAACATATTTCAAGGAATTCCTCGCCGATCCGAAGAACAGGACGAACCTGAAGAGCGAATTCTTCATCCCGCTGATGGTCGACAAGCTGATTAAAGACGGAACGGCCACCGTCGAAGTCCTCGACACGGCGAGCAAATGGTTCGGCGTAACCTATCCGGAAGATCGTCCGGAGGTGGTCGCCAAGTTGAAAGCCTTGGTGGACAGAGGCGTTTATCCGGCTAAGTTGTTCCAAGAGTGAAACAGGTCGGCTGCGCCTGTGTCGAAACGGGAGTTTCGGCGCAGGCGTCCGTGCCTATTGCAGAGACCTGAAAAGTGAATGTAGATGCCGGCAGACATGATCCCCGGCCTTCGGGACGCTCTGCAGCGAGAGAATAAATTATCTTTGTATCTGCGAACGCTCTTACGGCGGAAGAAAGAATTATTCCTGTGCGACCGTTTAAGTTTTCAAGCTTTCCCCTGTTTCAGATATTAACGTCATCGGTCGGTGTATGCGGAGAGAAATTCCCGTCGAGGATTCGCTCTTGTGGCATTCCTTTTTGAAAGCAAGGTCAGCGATAAATATCCGTCGGATAATCGATATCCGTCAGGAACAATGCATGGGCAGGGACGGAAGCGCCGGCGGCGCAACGGTCTTTCTTCTCGATCACCTGCCGGAATTCCCGGGCGGAAAGTCGGCCTCTTCCCACCTCGACCAGCGTTCCCACCACCGCCCGTACCATATTGCGCAGAAAGCGGTCGGCCTGAATGGTGAACACCCATTCGTAATCGCCCGTCTGCTCCCATCCCGCTTTCATAATCCTGCAACGATGGTTTTTGACGTCCGTATGCACTTTGCTGAAACTGGTGAAATCGGTATAGTCGAAAAGAGCCTGAGCCGCTTCGTTCATCGCCCCGAAGTCGAGTGCGAAAGGAACTCGCCAGGCATAACGGCGAAGGAAGGGATCCTTGCGGGTGACGACATGATACCGATATGTCCGAGAGAGCGCATCGAAACGGGCGTGGGCGTCTTCCCTCACGCTGTCGATGCGGCGAACGGCGATGTCGGGAGGGAGTAGCTTGGAAAGTTTCTCCGTCAGTAAAGGGAGGTCGATCGCTTCGTCGATATCGAAGTGGGCGACCATTTTAGCAGCGCTGACTCCCGCATCGGTACGGCCGGCTCCTACCACTTCCGTCTCTTTCCGCAAGACGAGGGAGAGCGCTTTCGCCAACGTCGCCTGCACGCTATTGCCGTTGGGCTGTATCTGCCAGCCATGATAATCCGTCCCGTCGTAGGCCAACTCTATGAAATATCTCATCGCGCAGTGATATGAAAGCATCCCTGTTTCAACTCATATTTCACATAGCACCTCTCCGTTTTGCGCAAATCGTACAAGACTTCCGCGAGAACCATTTTCAACATATCCGGATCGACCTCCTGCGTAGGATATCCTTCCGGGTCTTCCAACTTGTGGAAACGTTTATAGGTAATGTCGAAAGTAGTAGCGTACGCGTGGGCAGAATTTTCGGTCGCATTCCCGTTGCCTCTCCGCAAACGCTTTTGATCGCTTTTGGTGCGGAGCACAGAGGTTACGATAATTTGGTTGGGATTCAATCCCTTACGGACTAACGAATCCTTGAAATTCGTTCCGATGGCTTTCAGCAATTCCGACGCTCTCGGAACTAGAAAAGGAATGGAATGTGTCAGGGAATCGACGAGATAATGGTCGCAGGATTTGATTTCGATCAATCGCTTTGCCAAATGCTGTGCCTGTTCGCGCGAATGGATAGGGCGGATGCCTATGCGTTGCGCCGTTTCGAGCTGCACATCGTTCATATCGTTGAAACACCTCTTATAACTGACGACCCCTTTTATATTATGCGGATCGTTCAGCTTCATCTCTTTCTCCTTGCAGCCGTTCCACGCCAGCACACTGATAAAGAGAAGACAACAAGCCACTCTCATGCCATTTTTTTTCATTTCCCGAATGATATATTTTAAAAGCGGGAGTAAAGATAAGGCAAAAATCTGTCTTACGTTTCATCCCGCCGTAAATAAATCGTTCTAAAACGAAAAACAGAAGAAACCATTTATTAACTTTGCACAGGAATAGTTTAACAGGTATAGATGATAGAAAGACATATCGTTTTAGAAGACGTCGATCCCGTTATTTTTTACGGCGTAAACAATGCCAACATGCAAATGATTCAGGCGCTCTACCCCAAGCTGCGCATCGTTGCTCGGGGGAACGTGATCAAGGTGATGGGAGAGGAAGAGGAGATGACGGCCTTCGAAGCCAGCATCCTGGCCCTGGAAAAATTTTGCGCCACACGCAATTCGCTCACTCAAGAAGCGATCTTGGATACCGTCAAGGGCAAGCCCCTGAGCGGTGACGCCGACCATCCTGTCATCGTTTACGGTGTCAGTGGGAAACCGATCGTTCCGCACAGCGCAAATCAAAAGAAATTGGTTGAAGATTTCGATAAAAACGATCTCATATTCGCCGTCGGCCCCGCCGGTTCGGGTAAGACCTATACGGCTATTGCCTTGGCCGTTCGCTCCTTGAAAAATAAAGAGATCAAAAGAATCGTGCTGAGCCGTCCGGCCGTAGAGGCCGGCGAAAAGCTCGGCTTCCTTCCCGGCGACATGAGAGATAAGATAGACCCCTATCTGCAGCCGCTGTACGACGCCTTGCAGGATATGATTCCCCCAACCAAACTGCAGGAATACATGGAATCGAACGTCATCCAGATCGCCCCCATCGCATTTATGCGGGGGAGAACCCTGACCGACGCCGTCGTCATCCTGGACGAAGCGCAGAACACCACGCCGCCGCAAATCAAGATGTTCCTTACCCGAATGGGCATGAATACCAAAATGGTGCTTACCGGCGACATCACGCAGATCGACTTGCCTGCTTCCCAACAATCGGGACTGATACAAGCCATGCATATTTTGAAAGGAATCAAAGGCATCAGTTTCATCGAGATGAATAAGAAAGATATCGTGCGCCATAAATTGGTAACCCGAATAGTCGAAGCATACGAGAGATACGAGGAAAAGACGAAAACGTCGCAGACTGCGCGGGAAGAAGTATATCAGGAAGAGACCGGAGCAATGAGGAGGGGCGATAAGTTCCATCCCGACTTCTCCGAAATGAAATAGATAATTCAATATTTAACAACTATCAGTATGAGTGTAGCATTGACAAAAACAGACTTTCATTTTCCGGGACAGAAAGCCGTATACCATGGAAAGGTGCGCGATGTGTACAACATCGGCGACGAGCAGTTGATCATGGTCGTCACAGACCGTATTTCCGCTTTCGACGTTATCCTTCCGAAAGGCATTCCTTTCAAAGGACAAGTGCTGAATCAAATCGCGTTGACATTTTTGGATGCCACTACCGATATCTGCCCGAACTGGAAAACGGCATCCCCCGACCCGATGGTCACCGCGGGGATCATGTGCAAGGGATTTCCGTTAGAGATGATCATCCGCGGCTACCTTTGCGGCAGCGCATGGCGCACTTATAAAAGCGGCGTGCGCGAGATATGCGGCATCCGTCTGCCGGAGGGAATGCGCGAAAACGAGAAATTCCCCCATCCGATCATTACCCCTACCACCAAGGGAGAGATCGGTACGCACGACGAGGATATTTCGAAAGCGGAAATCTTGGCTCAGGGCCTTGCCACTGCGGAAGAATACGAATTATTGGAGCGGTATACGCAGGAACTGTTCGAAAGAGGGACGGAGATGGCTGCTAAACGCGGACTGATCTTAGTCGATACCAAATATGAATTCGGTAAGCACAACGGCAAGATTTATCTGATGGACGAAATCCATACGCCCGATTCCAGCCGCTATTTCTATGCGGAAGGTTATGAAGATCGCTTCGAGAAAGAGTTGCCGCAAAAACAACTTTCGAAGGAATTCGTTCGCGAATGGTTAATGGACAACGGATTCCAGGGGAAAGTCGGCCAGAAGGTACCGGAAATGACAGACGAAATAGTGCATTCGATCAGCGAGCGCTATATCGAACTGTACGAACATATCACGGGCGAGAAATTCGTCAGAGAAGAACAGACCGATCTGCTCGCCCGCATCGAGAAGAACGTAAACAACTATTTGAAATGACAGCGTCTCACCAAGAGGGTATCAGCTCGATCGGTTGACATGCTCTTCTTTGCCCTCGATGAACTATCCTCAGGAACAGATCAAGCCTTACCGGTCGGAAGGGAAAAAGACGAAACAGATCGAACAGATGTTCGATCACATTGCGCCGACTTACGACAAACTGAATCATACCCTTTCCTGGAATATCGACCGGTGCTGGAGAAAAAGAGCCATCCGTTGTTTAGCCCCATCGCACCCGAGAAGCATCTTGGATGTGGCTACGGGAACCGGCGATTTCGCCATACAGGCTTGCCGGATCCTACAGCCGAAAGAACTGATCGGAGTCGACATCTCGGAAAAGATGATGAGGGTGGCCAGGACAAAAGTGAGGGCTGCGGGATTCGAACGCTGTATTTCTTTTCGAAAAGAAGACGTCGCAGCACTATCGCTCCCGTCGAATCGATTCGATGCCGTCATCGTGGCATTCGGCGTTCGTAATTTCGAGAACCTCGACGCCGGATTGCAGGAAATGCACCGCGTTCTGAGAGAGAACGGCCGGATGATCATCTTGGAATTGGGAACACCGCAGTGGTTCCCGATGAAACAGCTTTATAAGCTTTATTCGGAATCCGTTATCCCGTTGTTAGGAAGGCTCTTTTCGAAAGACGGGAAAGCGTACCGTTACCTGCCCGATTCCGTCAAAGCCTTCCCGCAAGGAGAAAAGATGATCGGCATTATGCACAAGGCCGGATTTAAAGACGCAACATGGAAGCGATTGACCGGAGGCCTGTGCGCCTTGTATATCGCAACGAAATAACCAAGTGGTAAGCAAATGAAAAAGTATGGATTAATAGGTTATCCGCTCGGACATTCCTTTTCGCGAAATTTCTTCAACGAAAAGTTCGAATCCGAGGGAATCGACGCGGAATACGTCAATTTTGAGATTCCCGCCATCGACGATTTTCCGAAAGTGATCGACGAGAACCCCGACATACAAGGGTTGAACGTCACCATCCCCTATAAGGAAAAGGTTATTCCGCTGTTGGACGATCTGGATGAAGACGCTCGCGGAATCGGGGCGGTCAATGTCATCAAGTTTGTTCGCCAGTCGAAGAAAAAATTGAGATTGGTAGGATACAATTCCGATTTTATCGGTTTTACACAATCTATCCAACCCATTCTCGAACCCCATCATCGCAAGGCCCTCCTGTTGGGTACCGGAGGAGCGTCCAAAGCGATTCATTATGCGCTGAGAAAAATGAATATCGAATGCCGGTTCGTGTCCCGAAAGAAAAGGGAGCATGTGCTCACCTATGAAGAACTGACCGAGGAACTCATGCAAGCCTATAAAATCATCGTCAATTGTACGCCTGTCGGGATGTTTCCCCATACCGACGAATGCCCCAAGATTCCTTACCGGTTCCTCACCCCCCGCCATTTATTATACGATTTGCTTTACAATCCCGATGTCACCCTCTTCCTTAAAAAGGGAGCCGAGAAAGGAACGGTGGTTAAAAACGGATTGGAGATGTTGCTCTTCCAGGCCTTTGCGGCATGGGATATTTGGAATAAATAGACGAAAGACGATAACGATGAAAATGAGAAAGATCGTCGGCTACACGGTTCTCGGCCTGTTTGCGGCAACGTTGGGGGTAACGGTTTTTATCGCCGACAAAATGGTAGATTCGACGCTCAGGCCGGAATGCAAAACACGAGACTTGGAGTGGAATTGGAATTTCATGTTAGAAAACTTTCCGCAGGCAAAACCATGGGTGGATAGCCTGCGACGAGTAAAAGCCATCAGAGACACCGTTATCGTATCGCCCGACGGAGTGAAAATGCACGCTTATTATGTCAACGCTGCGCGACCGACAGGCAAGACTGCCGTCCTGGTGCACGGATACACGGCCAATGCTATCCGGATGATGATGTTGGGACAGATATACAACGAGAAATTAGGATATAACATTCTTTTACCGGACTTACGGTATCACGGGCAAAGCGAAGGAGAATTCGTACAAATGGGATGGTTCGACCGGAAAGACGTCATGCAGTGGATGGAAGTGGCTCGCTACCTCTACGGAGAGGATACGCAAATCGTGGCGCACGGCGTATCGATGGGAGCTGCGACCGTCATGATGGTTTCCGGAGAGGTATTGCCCGCTTACGTCAAATGTTTCGTAGAGGATTGCGGTTATACCAGTGTGTGGGACGAATTCTATGCGAGGTTGAAACGGCAAACGAAAGTCTTCGCTCCCCTTATATTAGAGACGGCGAGCATACTCTGCAAACTCGAGCACGGTTGGGGATTCAGAGAAGCCTCGTCGCTCAAACAGGTTGCCCGTTGCAAATTGCCGATGCTGTTCATCCATGGAGAAAAGGACGATTTCGTCCCTACGGCAATGGTTTATCCCTTATACGAAGCCAAACCGGAACCGAAAGAGATCTGGATCGCTCCGAAGGCGACCCATGCCCGTGCTTACTACTTTCAGCCCGCCGTCTATACGGAAAAAGTATGCCGTTTCGTCAACGAGTATGTCCGTTGATATTGGTGGAGGATTTCCTCGTGACGCGACGATTTGATGGTACGTCATAAAAAAATAACGATTTATTTTTCATAGGAATTTCATTTACCTTATATTTGCGACTAATGAAAAGAATAAAACACATCTTCACGGTCGCAGGATTCCTCTTTTTTGTGATGCAAATCGGAGCGAAGGAATACACGGTTAAAGAAATCCCTCTCGTACATCTGCAAGATCGTACAAGATATGTCTCCAATCCGGATGGAATACTTTCGGCATCCGCCGTCGCAACGATGGACAGTGTGCTTTATGCCTTGGAAAATAAAACCGGCATTCAGACGATAGTGGCAGTCGTAACAGGAATCGAAGGCCATGATTGCTTTGAATTCGCCTATCAGTTAGGAAAGCGAAACGGGGTGGGGCAAAAGCAGCGCGATAACGGGTTGGTTATCCTGCTCTCGACAGAAGAACGATGCATTCAATTCGTTACCGGATACGGTCTGGAAGGCGCTCTTCCCGATGCCATCTGCAAACGAATCCAGAATAAAT
Organism: Phocaeicola abscessus CCUG 55929; assembly: GCF_000312445.1. Taxonomy (GTDB): domain Bacteria; phylum Bacteroidota; class Bacteroidia; order Bacteroidales; family Bacteroidaceae; genus Phocaeicola; species Phocaeicola abscessus. Next base: position 959,932 of record NZ_HE997182.1, read on the forward strand.
ATATGAATCCTTGCTTCGGCAAGGATCGGTGGGACGAAGGGATGGTAGCCGGCATCCGAGCGGTCGGCGACATCCTCGAGGGTTCCATGGATCCTGCGGAAGAGGATGCGGATGAAAACGCTTTGTTTACGGTGGGTATCTTTCTGATCTTTTTCTTCGGCGTGATGGGACTTATTTTCTATATCGTATGGAATTCGTCGAAATGCCCTCAATGCAAGAAACACCGTATCAAACGAGTCGAATCGCGTCTCTTATATAAAAAGAACGGACAGAAAAGAGAGGAAGTCACCTATATTTGTCGAAACTGCGGGTATGTCTTCAAGCGTATCCGTGAATCTTCCGACGAGGATTACAAAGGTCTTCGAGGAAGAGGGGGCACTTTCCTGGGAGGCGGATTAGGTGGACGCGGCGGATTCGGAGGTCGTTTCGGCGGCGGGAGCTTTGGTGGTGGCGGTGCCGGAAGTCGTTTTTAAAACAGCATGAGTAGTACTAACAATTAAAACGGAAGAAAAATGAAAAAGTCGATCATCATTATTGTCGTACTTGCAGCAGTAGTATTGTGGGGTGTCGGTCAGTACAATAGATTGGTAACCGGTCAGGAAGCGGTGAGTACGGCATGGAGTAATGTCGAAAATCAATATCAGCGCCGTGCCGATCTTATTCCCAATCTGGTGAATACAGTGAAAGGATATGCCGTCCATGAAAGCGAGACGTTCGAAACTGTAGTCGAAGCTCGTAGCAAAGCAACTGCCATCAAAATAGATGCAGACAACCTCACTCCCGAGAGATTGAAAGAATTTCAAAATGCTCAAGGCGCTGTAGGAAGTGCGTTGAGCCGATTGATCGCCATTTCTGAAAATTACCCGGAACTGAAGGCCAACGAAAATTTCAAAGAACTTCAAGCTCAATTGGAGGGCACGGAAAACCGGATTGCCGTAGAACGCCGTAACTTTAACCAAACGGCTAAAACTTACAATACGCATATCCGCCAGTTCCCTCGCAATCTCGTGGCCGGCCTTTTCGGCTTCCGGGCGCGTCCATATTTCGAAGCGACGGAAGGTAGCGAAAGCGCTCCCGAAGTTAAATTTTAACGATCAGCTTAGCATGTCGAATACTTTCGGAAATATTTTTCGGTTGACTACGTTCGGGGAATCTCACGGACAAGCTGTAGGTGGCGTAATCGACGGCTTCCCGTCCGGCATATCGATCGATGAAGCCTTTATTCGGCAGGAACTCGACCGCCGACGTCCTGGTCAATCCCGCATCACGACGAATCGAAAGGAGCCCGACGTCGTGGAATTTTTTTCCGGTATCTTTGAGGGAGAATCGACGGGATGTCCCATCGGTTTTGCGGTGAAGAATATCGATCCGCATTCGAAAGACTATGCTGCTATCAGGAACATCTATCGTCCATCGCATGCCGATTATACGTATACGCAAAAATACGGCGTTCGGGATTATCGTGGCGGCGGCCGGTCTTCGGCGAGAGAGACGGTAGCGAGAGTAGTGGGCGGGGCCTTGGCCAAGTTGGCATTGAAGGAATTGGGGATTTCCATCGTCGCCTATACTTCGCAAGTAGGCTCCGTTTCGACAAACCGGGATTACAAGCAATACGATTTCGACAAGATCGAGCAAAACATCGTTCGTTGTCCCGATCCCGAGAAAGCCGGCGAGATGATAAAACTGATCGAAGAAGTGAAAGCTGCCGGCGACACCATCGGCGGCGTAATTACCTGTATTATTCGAGGTTGTCCGATCGGTGTGGGAGAACCGGTCTTCGGAAAGCTCCATGCCGCATTAGGCGCCGCGATGCTGAGTATTAACGCTGCCAAAGGATTTGCTTACGGAGCCGGCTTCGACGACATGGATCTCCCAGGTAGTCGGCAGAACGACATCTTTTTCAATAATCGCGGTCGCATCGATATCCTTACCAATCACTCCGGAGGAATACAAGGAGGCATCAGCAACGGACAAGACATTTACTTTCGGGTGGCATTCAAACCGGTTGCTACGATATTGAAAGAACAGGCGACGGTAGATATAAACGGCGAAAATATCACTCTCGAGGTGTATGGACGTCACGACCCGTGCGTACTGCCCAGAGCCGTTCCCATTGTGGAGGCTATGGCCGCCATGACGATGCTCGATTACTGTTTGCTAAATAAAACCACTCATTTATAACAGCTTTCACTATGGAAGTCAAAAATTACATCCAAGCCAATGAAAGGAGATTCTTAGACGAACTGTGCAGTCTGATTCGCATTCCAAGCATTAGCCCCATGCCCGAACACAAAGACGATATGTCGGCTTGTGCGGAGCGATGGCGACAGCTATTGCTCTCCGCCGGTGCGGATGAAGCGATCGTGATGCCGTCGGCGGGGAATCCCTTGGTGTTTGCACAAAAACATGTTTCCGATACGGCACCTACCGTTTTGGTTTACGGGCATTACGACGTCATGCCTGCCGAACCGTTAGAATTATGGAATACACATCCGTTCGAGCCTATTATTCGCCACGGACAGTTGTGGGCGAGAGGAGCTGACGACGATAAGGGACAGTCCATGATTCAAGCAAAGGCTTTCGAATATGTAGTCAAAGAAGGACTGTTGAAACATAACGTCAAATTTATCCTGGAAGGTGAGGAGGAAATCGGATCACCGAGCCTGAACGCATTCCTGAAAGCGCATAAAGACTTGCTGAAAGCGGACGTAATCATCGTCTCGGACACGAGCATGTTAGGCGAGTACCTGCCGTCCTTAACTACCGGATTGAGAGGATTAGCGTATTGGCAAATCGAAGTTACCGGAGCGAACCGAGACCTTCATTCCGGACATTTCGGTGGGGCGGTTGCGAATCCGATCATCGAATTATGTCGTCTCATCGATTCCGTATTGGATGAAAACGGGCGCATCACGATTCCGCATTTTTACGACGAGGTGGAAGAAATACCTGCGAGAGAACGGGAAATGATACGTCAGATACCGTTCGATGAAAAAAAGTACATGGATGCTATCGGTGTGAAGGCATTGAAGGGAGAACGAGGATACAGCACCTTGGAACGTAACAGCTGCCGGCCGAGTTTCGACGTTTGTGGCATTTGGGGAGGCTATACGGATCAAGGTTCTAAAACCGTTATTCCATCCAAAGCATACGCTAAAGTTTCGTGTCGGTTGGTTCCTCATCAGAAACATGAAGTCGTTTCCGAGCTATTTATAAACTATATCAAGGATAACATTCCCGCCTGCGTAGAAGTTGAAGTTATCCCGATGCACGGAGGAGAGGGCTATGTATGCCCTATCGACCACCCGGCATATATCGCTGCCGAAAAAGGATTTGCCAAAGCCTTCGGAAAGAAACCTTTGGCGGTACGCAGAGGCGGAAGCATTCCGATCATCAGCGATTTTGAACAAATCTTAGGTATAAAAACCATCCTGATGGGATTCGGCGTGGAGAGTAACGCCATCCATTCCCCTAACGAACATATCTCTATCGATATTTTTAAGAAAGGAATTGAAGCTGTAGTAGAATTTCATCAACAGTTTGATGTGATTTATAGACAAAGAATCGATCCTTTATCTAAGGACAAGTCTTCAGAGGATAAATAAATTCGGTATATTATTAGAGTATTAGCCATTAAATGTGGATATACATTAAAAAAATAACTTTAAGTTCAAAAAAATATCTATTTGTTTTGTCGGATTATAAAAACTCGTTATCTTACGCCTATCTTTTAAAAAGATTCATATACTATCCAAAACCGATTAAAATAAATTATTTAAAATATTAAAAGTCTTATTATTGCTATTACTGATGAAATGAAAGACATACAAGAACCTGTAAATAGGATGAAGAATACACCTTTATATATAAAGAGAAACCATATGTTGGAAGGGAGAAGCGATCCAAACGGGCCCGTAATCCCTCCATAGGGGTATTTTTTTTGATTTATTATAAAAAAAAAGTCTTATTATTTGCTTATTTATGGAAAAACATTTATGTTTGCAACGTAAAAAGCGTACCATATATATATTCAAAAGCTATGAAGGGCTATAGCGCTTAAAGGCGCATAGGAATTGAAATAGATGAGAAATATACTTTTTATTTTTAAATTTATTAATTAAAAGTTTTTGTTATGAAAAAAAAGTTTTTAAGTGCAATCCTGTTTGGGGCTTTCTTGTTAGCTTCTACAGGAACATTTGTATCTTGTAAGGACTACGATGATGACATCAAAGACTTACAGGCGCAAATTGACAAAAAAGCTTCAGCTGAGGAGTTGACTTCAAAGGTCACGGCATTGGAAACATCCATTGCCAGCGCTAAAACTGAAGCCAGCGAAGCTAAAACTAAAGCTCAGGAAGCTTTGGATGCTGCGGGAAAAGCTGCTTCAGGGGAGGATTTGACGAAGTTGAAGAAAGAATTGCAGGACCAAATTGACAAATTGGCCACCGTTGAATCCGTTGAAAAAGAGATTGCTGCGTTGAAAGCACAAATCGCAGCAATCGGTTCGGGAACGACCTCAGAGGAATTGAAGAAGTTAAGTACCAAAGTAGATACTTTGACTGCTAAAGTGTCTACCATTGTCGGCCACCGTCTCACAACGTTGGCTGTGATCCCTACCGCACACATCAACGGTATTGCAGCGATCACATTGACTTCTTTGCAGTATACTCCACAAGAATATCTCGCTTGGCCGAAACACGAAGTCATGTACAAGCATGATCACGACAGCCGTCCAATGCTCGACCATACAGGAATTGCACAGGCTAAAGAAGTATACATCTCTACGGAAAAGAACAAAGCTTACTTCCATGTAAGCCCCAATATGGGGGTTCGTAATCAGGACATTACCATGCCTTCGTTCCAGAGCATTACTTCCAAGAATATCACGAGAACGGATATGACCCAGCTCAACACCCCCATCAAGCCGACTGCTTATAACATCGACAAGAATGTGTTGGAAGTACAATATAAGAAGACCGTTACTGGCCGCATTTCTACCAAAGGCAGTGCTCATGCCAGCGGTGAAGAGACATTCACGATGGTTTCTTTGAAAACACCTATCGCTAAAGCAAACTTGGTAGAAGGCGAAAAAGAAGCTTATGTAAATTCTGAATACGTACGGGTGGAAGAACTCTTCAAGGCTCCGTACATTGCTCATGCAAAATCCACATTCAAGAATAACGTGAATAAGTTTGCCGATGAAATCGAAATAACCTCCGATCCGGCAATCGGCAAAGACGGTTTATTCGTACACTATCACGATTCTATCTGCGCTTACGAATCGGAAGTTGACAGATACGTCGACATCAAGGCTGATTACAACAAAGAACTCGATTTGAAGAAATGGGTGACCGTATGTGTGAACGATGTAGATGCTGCAGACGGACATGCTCGTCATCAGAGATTGGATAATTACGCTGACTACGGTTTGGGTTATCGTTTCTACTTAGCAAAAGCTCCTTATATCACCTTAGGCGGTCCTGAAGGCAACTCCAACAAGACCGACCAGCAGAAATTCGCCGATGTAACCAAAGACGGTATCATGACTTCGAGAGTTTATACCATTGACGGTGGTTCTGCTACAGCTGTAGGTCGTGAGCCTATTGTTCGCGCTGAATTATGGGATATAGTAAACAACCACCTGATTGCCATCCGTTACATCAAAGTGAAATGGGTGAAAGAAGTAGGTGAAACCAAACTTCCTGTCGACTTCCCGGCATCGCTGTACGAATGTATCGACTACAAGAACATCATTGGTACAGAAATGATGAACGTATATATCTACGATAAAGTGAAAGAAGGCGGTATGACGAAAGCTGAATTCCATGCAACTTATTTGGATTCAGGTTTCGATCCGAATGACGCAGCTGATTGGGGTAAAGTTAAATTGCTCAAGAATACGGAAGGCGATGTAGAGTCCTATAACATCGAATGGACGATCACTCACGCCGACCTCGTGAAAAAATATCCGAATTGGGAAGCTTGGAACAACACCAAACCGATGGAATTCACGAAGACATTCTACTGGAAGAGCGGTACAAGCAATACCTTGGTTATTACCGTTACGAAGAAGATCTACAAACCGGAATTCATCCTTTGGGGGTATGACGGCCGCTACTGGAGGAATAACGGCGAATGGAACATCTTCAACGTGAACCCGATCGTTTACAAAACGCAAGAAGCTAATCCGGCTTGGGCACCCAACACGAAGAACAATCCTACTTGTAACATCTACACCGACCTGTTGAACGGGTTCTTGGATGATATGGGTAAGAAACCGACTACCGGTGCCGACGGCGCTATCTACTTCACGGTAGACCGTACATTAGTAAACGGTACGTTCACCTACAAGACCGGCAACAAGTACTATTACGCTGCTGACTACCAGAATGTACCATCCGGATTCAAGGGTGTTGACCGCACGAAGAATCATTACCTCAGCTATGCGAAAGAAGGCGTTCGCTTCGTTTACGATGTCGATAAATTGCAGAAGGGCGCTGCTTACGTATACAGCTACTACGACAAGGCTACCAAGACCATCAAGAAGCTGAGAGCTACGGTAAAGGATAATGATACAAAAGAGCCGAAATTGTACATCAACAACGAATTGGCTGCGACGATCGTTAACTACGAGCCCAACCAGTTGAATGCTGCCGAATTGACCTACAACATCAAGTTGCAAGAAGCAAACCCGACACATGCACCGTGGGCTAAGGATGGGGACAATGTATCGTTCCCGACCGAAGCTGCTAAAGCTATCGTAGGCGAGTACGTTCCTATCAAAATGGTGGCAGATCTCTGCAACGATATGAACACTCATCCCGTAGCAGCGAAGTATGCGCACTTGGTAGTGATCAAGGCTTACGATGCATTTATTATCGAGCCGTTGAAACACAACAATCCGAAGACCGATAATTTTACGGATGCAACAATCGGCGGTAGCACTATCGACGTGAAAGAAGCCAACAAGTATATTTCTTGGAATGCCGACGAAAATGGCAACTACTATCCGGTGGTCAAACCGAAAGTAAAGAATGCTCCGACGAACTTGGCTGAAGAATTGGGCGACTTCTACGAAGCTGAAGATGCTATCTGGGATGTGGAGAACATCAAGACCAACTTGAAGCTCGTTGGCGGTAACTTGATTCCTACCGACGGGGTAAAGGACGGCCCGATGCCATCCAACACCAAGGTTGTGGCTACTCCGAGCAACGTAAATGCCGAGAAATTGACTTACCACAACTACAGCGGTACTCCGGTGAACTGGGATTACAAGATGTACATTCCTGTAACTTACGGTTACAAGTGGAAGACATTCGTAGTCTACAAAGAAGTGCTCGTCAAGGGTAACAAGGGTACTTACAATCCGGGTAAATAATAACGGATAAGATAAACTCATGAAGAGGGTGTTCCCTTGCGGAACACTCTCTTTTTAATTCATAGCAAGCAAAAATAAAAAGATGAAAAAATTATTTGGGATTATTTTAGTTGTCAGTGTAATTGCACTATGCGGTTGCAGCAACTCTTCGAAAACAAACCATGCGTACGCCGGCAAATTCATGACGGAAGACAGCATCCGATTCGAATTGAATGGGGATTCGACCACCTTGCTCATATTCCCTGACGGGACGACCTACAATAGCAAATGGAAAATAGTCGAAGACGGCGATGACGAATGGGTGAATATCGAGTTTGCTGGGAATCAGGCCTACTATTACTTGAAAAACGGTAAGATTTACCGGAGCCGTCGCCAAATGGATAACGACTCGATGGGATTAACCGTTACGTACGAAGACTGATCACCGATCCAATACAAAGAGAATGCGACTGCGTCAACATAAAAGTTTTGGCGCAGTCGCATTCTCTTATATAATGGGGGAAGATCACTTCTGATTTCCTTCTGGGAATCCTTCTTTGAAAAACTGTTCTTCCCTGATCTCCCTGATACGACGTTCTACCCACTGATAATTGGTCATTGCATCCTCTGCCACAGAACCGTCTTCCTTACGGACCATCCGCTTGTTTTCCGGCACGGCGGCCATGTATTTTTCATAATAGACGGCGGCCTGCTTATAGTTTTTCATCGCATCGTATTGTTGGGCGATGCGGAAATAGACGACATAATTATTTGTAAGACGATGCAAATGATGCAACATGTCGATGCTCTCTTCTGGAAGTCCGGCTCGAGCGTAACAGCCTGCTGAAGCATCGTAGAGCTTCATCATCAGACTATCGGTCGGTACGGCCAGTTTCACCGCTTTGGCTAACAGCTCGGCACCCTCTTTTTTCCAGGAAGTATACGAAGCTGCCAACCCATAATAATAAAGCACATTGATATCGTTCGGACTTAAACGATGAGCTTCTTTCAGGTTCTCGTAAGCTCCGTAATACCAATTGTCGCCGTAATGCGAAATACCTAAATAATAATAAGTCGTAAAACTTCGGTCGCCGGAGGCTTTCAGACTCTCATAACGTTTCACAGCCGTTTTATATTCGCGGAGCATGCAATATGCTTTGGCGTTCTGACGGTTTACGTCCATGCCGGTCGTATCCGTCGATCGATATGTTTCCGTCACGTCGATCGCATCCTGAAATTGACTATTATTGTTGAAGATACTCGCCACAAGAGCTACCGTCTGTTGATCGAGCGAATCCAGTCGATAAGCCTTGTTATAAGCAAAGAAGGCGTTAGTGGCATCTTCTAACCCTTCGTAAGCCATGCCGAGGAATTTAAACCCTTCGGCCGATGTGGAATCCCGATCCAACCAGTCATGGGAGGCTTCCACCGCTTTTCGATAGTCGGTCGCATAGAGTAAGGAGCGGATATGCAGCGAGCGGAAGTACTTGTTGTCCGGCTTCAACTCGATAGCCTGCCGATAAGCTTCGGCAGCCTGCATATAGTTTCCCATCGTCCTGTAACAATCGCCGATATGCACCAAGGTTTGTACGTTCAGAGGCGGCCGATTCAACATCTCCCAAATCAAGACGGCTTCTTTATAGCGGTTCATCGCCATCAGCGCCTTTGCCCTATAGGTCAACAACAGTGAATCCTGCGTATCGACAGGAATCTTTTCGATCACAAGTTCATAGTCGAATTCATCCATCGCTCGGCCGATCGCAGTTTGTAGAACCTGAACGTCGTACGGTTCGCTCTCCTGTTGAGCAGATAGAGGCAGAGTTATCCATAGGGAAAGTATTGTCCAATAAATTCTTTTCTTCATCTTTTCGTTATTTAAGTGTTCGACAAAAATAACAAAACTTTGGCAAACGATGAAAAGAGAAGAGGCTTCCGGTATCCTTCGACCGTCGCCCTCCTGCGAATCGTCGAATAAAGGGCGAACAGTAAGTATTTGTGATATTCTCAGTTAATTGATGTCAAAGAGTCTGTAACATTCTTTATATTGCCTGATAAGGTCGTGAAATCTTGTATATGCGTGCGAAATAATTTATCTTTGCGACGATTATTCAACAATCAATTTATAAGAAAATGAAAGCATTTGTATTTCCTGGTCAGGGAGCTCAGTTCCCGAGAATGGGGAAGGACCTCTACGACCGTTCCGTTTTGGCGAAGAAACTCTTTGAAAAAGCCAACGCCATTTTAGGATACGGCATTACAGATATTATGTTCAACGGTACGGACGAAGACCTTCGTCAGACTAAAGTTACTCAGCCGGCCGTTTTCCTCCATTCGGTCATCTCAGCGTTTTGCATGGGCGAGGCTTTTAAGCCGGACATGACGGCCGGCCATTCGTTGGGAGAATTCTCGGCCTTGGTCGCTGCCGGGGCCCTTACGTTCGAAGACGGTTTGAAGTTGGTGTACGCCAGAGCGATGGCTATGCAGAAAGCATGCGAGGCTGCTCCTTCGACGATGGCTGCCATCATCGGACTGCCCGACGAGACAGTCGAGGCCGTCTGTGCAGAAGTCGACAAGTCGTCTGCCGTCTGCGTCCCAGCCAACTATAATTGTCCAGGGCAATTAGTCATCAGCGGAAACGTTGGCGCTTTAGAAGTCGCTTGCGAGAAGCTGAAAGCTGCAGGAGCCAAACGCGCATTGGTGCTGAAGGTGGGCGGCGCATTTCATTCCCCGTTGATGCAGCCTGCTAAAGAAGAACTGCAAGCCGCCATCGAAAAGACTCTTATCGACATCCCTCGTTGCCCCGTCTATCAAAATGTCGATGGAAAACCGCATACGGATCCGGCAGAAATCAAAGTCAATCTGATCGCTCAGCTCACATCCGCCGTACGTTGGACGGCTTGCGTTCAGAATATGATTGCCGACGGAGCCACCGACTTTACGGAATGCGGACCGGGTAAGGCTCTGCAGGGGATGATTGCTCATATCAATAAGGACGTAACAGTTCATGGGATAGCGTGAAAATCGTCTCACAGAATGAAAGCGTTGCATCGATATAGGAGTTTTGGCGCATCGCTTTTTTCTTTAACCCTTCAGTCGTTCCGCAACAACTGTCTCGAACGAACGATTGGAAGGGAGTAAAGAGTTAACCAGCCAGTGTACTATTAGGGATAATAGTTGTAAAACAGGTGAAGGGGTGCCAAAAGTTTAATTTTTCTTTCGGCTTTGAGTTGATTTTAGCCTGTGTTCTCTTTATCCTTTTGTCTGTAATGATGTTTGTACGTCCTTTGGGGATATTACAAATACAGAAAGTATATCTTTTTAAAGTAATAATATATGGTTCCCTGATAAAAAATGTGTTATTTAGCGGATGTAAACTGATGAAAAGGATAATGAACATGAAAAAATTTATTTCTATAGGGTTTCTGTCTGGGGTGATCGTATTTTGCGGATGTAGTAAAGAAAAAGTAGAGAATCCGATAACTCCGGGTGTATCGATCAGCAGCGAAATTAAGTATGCTACGAGTTTTGCAAAGGAAATGCTATCTACTTTTTATCTCTGGACTTCGGAAATCGCTTCCGGGATCGAACGATTGAATGTCGATACTTGTACTTCTCCGATTGCCGTCGTCAGAAAAATACGATACAATAACGGTGTCACGACGTCGGGCGTGGACGTGGATAAGTGGACGGAATTGACTAACGACATCAGTTCGTGGAAGAATAGTACCCAAGGTGTCGAGACCACTTTCGGGTATGATCTGACTCCTTATCGTTTCAGAGATAGCAACGATAAGGTTTTCTTTGTCGTAAATTTTGTTTTTAAAAATAGCCCGGCTGAAAAGGCAGGTATAAAACGCGGCGATATTATTTTGACATTGAATGGAAATAGTATTACCACATCTAATTATGTGACCGCTTACTATAGTTCGTCCATCAAAGTCGGGATGGGGACGTTGAACCAGGAAACCAATACCATTTCTTCCAACGGCATTACGCATGATTTGATTGCCGTCAGGATGTACGAAGATCCTATCCTGGCCAGTGCCTCTTTCGATTGCGGAGGTAAGAAGGTAGGTTATTTGGCTTATTCTTCTTTTGATTTGAAGTCAGCACAAGCGCTTATTGATATCTGTAAAAAGTTTAAGAATGAGAGTGTAGAAGAGTTGATTTTGGATTTACGTTATAATGGTGGAGGTTATGTATCGACGGAAGAATTGCTCGGTTCGTTGTTAGCTCCGGAAAGCGACGTGACGGGGCGTCACGTTTTCCATACGGAAGTCTATAATGCGCAAATGACGGAATATTATAAATCGAAAGATAAAGATTTAAACACTTATTTTAACACGACCCATAAAGTTACGAGTGATGGTGAGAACTATACGGAAGTATCGATTGCGGATGCCATATTGAGTCCGAAGAAAGTTTACGCTATTATAACCGGGGGCACAGCTTCTGCTTCCGAGGGCTTGTTAGTAGGGCTGTCGCCTTATGTCGCTGTCGATAAGATTGGTCAGAATAGCCATGGTAAGTATTGTACGGGGTGGTTGATTTCTACGGAAGAAGTCGCTGAAAACGTACCGTCGGAAAATAAAAACTGGGGGATCTATGTGATGGTTTCTACCTTTGCGGATAAGGACGGAAACAATGCTTCCCGTCCGAATGGATTCGTTCCCGATTACAACATAGGAGATGATCCTTTCGATGGTTGTCAGCTGGGGGATGAAAATGAGACTATGCTTCGTGCCGCTTTGGTACGTGCCGGTAAGACGGATTTCACAATCCCCGTATCGACTCGCGCGATCGATCGACTGCTTGTCGGGAAAAGTCTGGAAACGCCTAAGAGGAAAACTTTCGGATTAAGAATCGGTTTTATGTGGGATAAACTGTCGATGAACGAATAAATCGGACTCCTCATCGGCAACTGACGAATGCAAACTGTTGCCGGGAGGAAACAGGTTCGTTCGGTCTTTGAGGAGGAATGTCATGATAGAATGGGGACTATTTCATCAATTTTTTTCTACTGCATTTGATCTGATCTATCTTGCTCTGATAGTGGGTACAATCATTGTCATAGTCTTGGATAACCGAGACCCTGTCAAAACATTGGCCTGGGTATTGGTATTCATCTTTATTCCCCTTTTAGGACTGATTTTCTATTTCTTCTTCGGACGTAAAGACAGAAAGGAGAGATTGATCAGCGAGAGCGGTTTCGCCCGCCTGACGAGATATCCGATGGAGGAGTTTCAGGCGCAGAAATCATTTAAATATCCTTGGGAGCAGTATCATTTGATGCATTTCTTCCGTCATCTCAATAAGGCGCTCCCGTTTGCCGATAATCAAATACGAATTTATACCGACGGCGCTTCCATGTTGCTCTCGCTGCTGCATGCGATCGGCGAGGCGAAGCATCATATCCATATCGAATTTTTTAAGTTCGAGGACGATCCGGTCGGCCGGTTGGTCCGGGACGCTTTGATCGATAAAGCCGGAGAGGGCGTGGAGGTGCGCGTCATTTACGATGACGTGGGCTGTTGGCGTGTCGGCCGGCGATTTTTTGAAAAGATGTTAGAAGGAGGCGTTGAGGTGAGAGGATTCCTGAAAGTCCGTTTCCCGCTTTTTACCAGTAAGGTAAATTACCGCAACCATCGTAAGATCGCAGTGATCGACGGTCGAGTTGGTTTCACGGGAGGAATGAATTTGGCTTTGCGTTATGTGCGGGGATTGGATTGGGGTCAATGGAAGGATACCCAGATCCAGATAGAAGGAAAAGCCGTGTACGGGCTTCAGACGGTCTTTCTTACGGATTGGTATGCGATGGATCGAACCTTGATCACTTCCTCGAGATATTTCCCCGAGGTTTCAGCTACTGGAAAGGCCTTGATTCAGATTGTCACGTCCGATCCGATAGGAGAGTGGCGCGATATTATGCAAGGATTGTTGCTGGCCATCACCAATGCCCATACCTACTTTTATCTTCAGTCACCCTATTTCCTCCCGCCGGAATCGATACAGACAGCACTGAAGACCATTGCGCTGGCCGGTACGGACGTTCGGATCATGATTCCGAGAAAGGCAGACACCATACTTACCCACTTGGCCTCGTTCTCTTACCTGGACGATATGATGCGGGCGGGAGTGAAGATCTATTTTTACGAAAAAGGTTTCTTGCATTCCAAGCTGATGGTCTGCGACGATCAGCTGTCGACCATCGGTTCTACGAATATGGATTTCCGCAGCTTGGAACATAATTTCGAAGTGAACGCGTTTCTCTACGATCGTCCTTCGGCGTTGGCTTGCAAGGCGATTTTTCTGAAAGATCAGGAATCTTCCACGTTGCTTCAGCCCAAACAATGGGCACTCAGACCGTGGTATCAGAAGTTGGGTGAATCGGTTCTTCGGCTGATTTCGCCTTTGCTTTGAAAATGGAGAAATTCACGCTCCCGTAGCTGCGATGTTCGATAAAATGCGGACTTGTGTCGAACCGGTCGTTTTTCCCGTGTTCCAAGACGAAGATGCCTTCAGATTTTAATAAGCAGTGCTCGAAGATGAGATCCGGAATGGTAGGCAGCGCTTTCAGGGTGTAAGGCGGATCGGCAAAGATAAAATCGAACTGTTCTCGACATCTTTCGATATATCGGAGGGCGTCGGCGCGAAGTGGAACGCATCGGTCGGTCTGCACTGTTTTCACGATTTTGCGGATGAAAGCGAGATGCTGCGAATCGTTTTCAACGGATACGACCCGATCGCACCCCCGCGAAAGCAGTTCGATACTGATGCTTCCCGTGCCGGAAAACAAATCCAAGGCACTGATACCGTCGGCGAAGTCGATATAGTTTCCGAGCACGTTGAACAGGTTTTCTTTAGCGAAATCCGTCGTCGGACGAGCCTTGAAGGTGTGCGGTATTTCGAAGTGTCTTCCTCTGTATATGCCGCTGACTACTCGCATGCCAGTAACGTTTGCAGGTCGAAAGGAACATCTTGCCGTCGGGTGATCGCAGAGCAGGTGAATTCGGAACTTGGGTGAACGACGGACACGTTCCGTATATATGTTTGTAATCCTTCCCTCAGTGCCTCTTTTTCGGGAACCTCGCCTGTGAGGAACAATTCGTCGACCTCGACATCGAATTCCGATTGTTTCCAGAGATGCAGTAGGTAATAGATGCGGTCTGCATCCTGTTCGCAGGCGAAGGAATTGGTCAACAGCAGGCGTTTGCCGTCGTAGCCGAATACATGCATGATTTGTTTCTGCAAGTAGATGAAGAGGCGCTTATTGTTCAAGCGGCTTTTTTTATGAAAATAGTCGATCAGCGGACTCGAGGTGGCAAAATACTTGGAATGAGGAAAAAAATCGTTCAACAGTTGGTGAGCGTGCTTGTTCATCCCGAAGAGGACGACCACGTTGCTCTTTCCGAGAATATTGCAGAGAACGATCTCATTGTCCGTGCGGCCGAAGTTGCAGTAGAACAGCTCTTCCATCTCGTCGTCTTCGAACAACTCGAACGGGACGAGGGTGAAGCGGGGGGTGTCGGTCAGCACATACGTTTGCCCGTAAGTATGCCGGAAAATTTCCGACGAAGCCAGCATCTCTTTTATGTTCGCTGTCAGGGAGTATGTGCTGTCGACGGCATAGGGCTTGAAAAAGAATTCCCCTTCCGAACGAGGGTTGAAAATGGAAAAA
This sequence comes from Phocaeicola abscessus CCUG 55929, assembly GCF_000312445.1. Classification (GTDB taxonomy): domain Bacteria; phylum Bacteroidota; class Bacteroidia; order Bacteroidales; family Bacteroidaceae; genus Phocaeicola; species Phocaeicola abscessus. Next base: position 974,967 of record NZ_HE997182.1, read on the forward strand.
GAAAATCCATCCGCACTCAAGCGGATGGATAAAAGGTATTGATCTGATTTCGTGAAATCGATTCCGTTCATGGTTATTCCCAGTTACCGGCGTTATTGTTCGGCTCTTCGATACTGCCCACTCTCAAGCCGCAGTATTTGCCTAATTTGGTTTGAATATCTTTGAGGTTGATAAGCTCTTGTGCATTCAAACCGCTCAAATAGGTGTCGTACGGAGTCTGAGCCTGGAAGAGGTTCAGCGGAGCGCCCGATTTAGTCGTGTCGCTGCGGACAGCCATTTCGAACTCAGCACCGTTGCCGAAAGGGACATAGCGCAGAGAATCGGGATTGAATCCTTTTTTGAAGATGGTATCCGTAACGGCTATCCACACCGTATCCCGGCTGAAGTCTTTTAATCCGGCCGCTTCCACTTCTTTCCACTTTCCGGTTTTCTTCGCTTTGTTGATCAAGGCAATGGCTTTCTTTTCGGTCATTCCTTTCTCCAGCTGGTCGTCCGTCAAGATACCGACTTTTTTTACAAACGGTAATTTCGCCGTCTTCACGAAGTCTATCAGTGTATCGAAACTTGCCGTATATTTGCCCTCGTGAAGGGTACGATACTCCAACTGAGCCTTCCGAATGTCAATCAGGCGCGCTATCACGTGATTGTCTCTCATCTTTTTTTGTTTGTCGAAGTTGATCGGCCCCATGATGCTCCCATAGCACACGTATACCAATCCGATGGTACAGAGAGCCAAAATAACATTAATAACAGTTTTCATGATAAGTATGTGTTTTTTAGTTTATATTCGTATCGCAAAAATAGAATAAATAAATTGAATATTGCATGAATCCTTTACTTTTTTAATGGTCAATGATGATAAATAACTTTTTGATACGGCAAATTAAAGAATTTTTTCAGTATGAACCAACTTCGGAGCAGGAGAAGGCGATCGATCTCTTGTCGGAGTTTTTCGTAGACCGGCGAGATCATACCGTTTTCGTGCTGAAAGGATATGCCGGTACGGGAAAGACTTCCTTGGTCGGCGCTTTGGTAAAAGCGTTGGATGCGTGGAAGCGGAAGTCCGTCCTGCTGGCTCCCACTGGGAGGGCTGCCAAGGTATTCTCGCATTACGCCGAGCATGCGGCCTTTACGATTCACAAATGCATTTATCGCCAGCGACGTTTCTCGGCCGATGTGTCCGATTTCGCCTTGGATACTAATTTGAATCGACATGTGTTGTTTATCGTAGACGAGGCCTCCATGATTTCGAATGCCGACTTGTCGGGCCTTTCGTTCGGAACGGGACGTTTGTTAGACGATTTGGTCCGGTACGTTTATGGCGGGCAGGGATGTCGACTGCTGCTGATCGGCGATACCGCTCAATTGCCTCCTGTGGGCGAGGAGGAGAGTCCCGCCCTTTCTGCGGAAGTGTTGAAAGGGTATGGTTTGGAAGTTTATTCGGCACAACTGACGGAGGTCGTCCGACAGTCGCAGCAATCGGGTATCCTGTTTAACGCGACTGTTCTGAGGCAATATCTGTCGATGCAGGATTTTTCCGCATTTCCGTCTGTCTGTCTGAACGATTTTCCAGACGTTCGCGTCGTCGGCGGCGAAGAGCTGATCGAGAAGATCGGGGAATGCTATGCGAACGCGGGAATGGACGAGACGATGATCATCACCCGGTCGAACAAACGGGCGAACAGCTATAACAACGGTATCAGGAACGCCATTCTCTATCGTACGGAAGAATTGAACGCCGGTGATTTCTTAATGGTGGTGAAGAATAGTTATTTTTGGACGGAACGGCACGCCGTGTTCGACTTTATTGCCAACGGCGATATCGCAATGGTTCGGCGGATCCGGCACGAACAGCATTTGTACGGTTTTCGCTTTATGGACGTGACGCTTTCTTTTCCCGACTATCAGGACGAAGAGGTTGATGCGAAGTTGTTGTTGGACACGCTTCATACGGATGCGCCGGCATTAAGCAGAGACGAGAACGACCGATTATTCCAGGCGGTTCTCGAGGATTATTCGGATATTCCTCGAAAACAGGAGCGCATGCAGCAGATGAAATCCAATCCGTTTTTCAATGCCTTGCAGGTAAAATACGCGTATGCCGTAACGTGTCATAAAGCCCAAGGCGGCCAATGGAAGAATGTTTTCTTGGACCAGGGTTATCTGATCGGCGAGAGCTTGGGCCCGGATTATTTCAGATGGCTGTATACGGCTTTTACCCGAGCTACCGAAACACTTTATTTGGTGAATTGGCCCCCGACCGATTGAAATAAGTGAACTGTCCCCCAAAGTTTTTGTCTAACTTTTTGGGAGCAGTCCAGACAGGAAGAGGAGTCGGTTAATTTCAAAAATTGTTCCCCTGCGTTCGGGGAGCTGCCGTAAAATGACTGAGAGAATGAAAAACGAAGCGGCTGTGTCGAAACGTTCCTTTCGACACAGCCGCTTTACACTAAGTCAAGAGATCCGAAGATCTATGGCAATTTATTCCAATACTCCATTTGGAGTACTCTTTCGATGGTCGTCTTGCGATCGCCCAAGCGTGCTCCGTTCGTTTCGCTGGCGGGCATGGCGGCAATGCGTTTGCCCACGCCGCGCGATTTCAGCATTTCGGTGGGAACGCCGTTCTTCACGAGTTCGTCGACCACGACTTTCGCACGGCGGCGAGACAAGTCTAAATTGTAAGCGTCGCTGCCGCGGGCGTCCGTATAACCGGTGATGAGGAAGCGTGCGTCGCTGCGAGTCTTCAACATCTGAGCGGCTTGTTCGAGGATGGTTTTCGACTCGGCCGTCAACACGTCTTTATCGAATTCGAAGTTGACGTTGTTGAACAGTTCGCACAGTTGCGTTTCAGCCGGGACGAGCATCTCTTTTTCTACGATCTTCTCGACGATGCGGTCTACCGGTTTTTCGATCTCGACATAGCGCACGACGGGCGTCGGACGTTTGTCGTGTCCGCCGATACGCCATATCACTCGCATGGTGATCTGTGCGAAGCGCGGCAGATTCTTCTTGAACGGAGTCAGGTATTCGCCTTGCAATCCCACTCCCACTGAATTGTTGAGCCATGCGTTCACGCCGGCGCCTAATGATACGGGGAAACAGGTTTTCTTGTCGTGCGAGTAGCCTCGTTTATTCCAAACGTCGTCGGAAATCCAACCGGCCTGGCCCGTAGGATCGTTATAGAATACGCCGGTACCCGTAGTCAGGAAATTCTTGTGCAATACATTGCCTCCTACGCGCAGGTAGGGTTCCACATACTTCGACTTGAAAAGCGGACTCAGACGGAACTGCAGGCCAAGGCCTCCCATCAGCGTGTAATTGTTCTTGTCCTTTTCGTTGGCTGTACCTTCTTCCTTGCCGGCAAAGCCTATCGTCCCCTGCAAGTCGAGATAAAACCATCGGTTCAGCTCGCGGGCCAGGTACAGGTTGGCTCCTCCCAGCAAATGCTTTACCTTGAGGTGATACAGATATTGCTCGGGCGTGCTGCGGAAACCGGTCACCGATATGCGATCCCAGTTGATCATCGTGCCGCCTACGCCGATTTCCCAAGCGCGTTTGGGCTTGCGTTGCTTATTAGCCATGCTTTCTTCCCCTCCGGTATTTTGTGCCGATAACGAAACAAGACCCAGCAGAGTGAATGTCAATAGAGATAATAGTATATTCTTCATGCTCTTTTTCTGTTTTATGTTCATTAATCTAAGTAATTAGAGGGCATTTCTGCTATCGGCACTTCGAACTTGTCGGAATAATCTCTTGGATTCAACAGATAGTATTTGGTGCCTTCCTTCTTAAATACGTAGTAATGCATGCTGCGATAATACCAACCGTATCCGGTGTCATGAACATAGACGAGACCGTTCTCGTATGCTCCGATCAGCTGGAAACGCACTTTATTCTTAGGAACTTTGATACGTGCAAGATTTTCCGTCCCTCCTATAATTGCTTGAAGTGCGACGTATACGGGGAAGTCGGCGGGTAGATCTGCTTTCTGTTTTTGGGCGGTGGTCCAGTGTTTCCCATCCGTTGATTGAGTGAAAGTCTTCTCGAAGAAAGGATAGTTCCAGGAATTGAAATCGACTTCTCCCCAGATGTTGGGAATTGGAGTGGGATAATACTTAATGCTACCCTCCTTCAATTTCGGGTAAGGATATATTTGTGGCATCAGTACCGCCATGTCCGAAACAGGCGTTTCGCCATAGAAATAGGCTGTTCCCTTGAATGCGCAATACATTTCGTGCCCTTCCCACTTCCTATCCTTGAACTTGGGATTGGTATTCGAGTCGGCCTCTTCTTCGGCTAATAAGATATGAGGTCTGTATACATAGATTCGAGACCGCGCACTCTCTAAGGCTCGGAACCATCTGGCATGCGTGTCATTATCATCCGTGATATTGGTGCCGGAGAACGCTTGTACGGGATTTGCCACTCGAATCACTCGAATCGAGTACGGTGGCAGCGTATTGGGATAGGTGGTCCATGTACCGTCTACCTCGCGTTCGTACGCATAATTCACAGTCATCCAAGAAGCGTCAGGATACGTTGCAAGTCCTCCGTTACCGCCCAGTTCGACTTTTGTCAGCCGAATGCGGGTATTGATCCTGTTGGGCACGTACGTATTGTTCGCCGATGTTTCCGTTACTCCATTGATGGTTACCGTAGCGGTTCCCCGTCTTTGAGCATCCGGCAACTTGTCGGGAAGATCCGTTCTGGGCACCTTGATAATGCCTTCGGCATCGGTTGTGAATACTTTCGTTTGATCGAGAACTCCCGGCAATCCTTTTACCTTAGAATTTGCAGGAGCTTTCTCTCCCTCCTTATCGTATACCTGGAACGTTACGCTGCCGTCCTGAGGAGAAACGTATTCACCTGACGTGGCATTGTAGTATTGCGGGATGACGTTGTACTTTCCTTTGATAATCTCGATAATAGCGCTCGTGCCGTCTTTACCGCTCAAATATTCCCAGAAGTTGGTTTGGGTGGTCTTGTCGCATGGCCAGTCTTCGTTCGGTTTGTGAGGATGTTTAACCTTCGGGCCTGTGCCTGCACATCCGGCCTCTACTTCTTCTTTCCAAAGCTGGTATGCGCTCTTACCGTCTTTGCCGTCTTTGCCATCCTTGCCGTCTTTGCCATAAGCCGGTTTACCAGTATCTTTACCGTTGATCCACCAGTTATTATTATTGCCGATGACTACTTCGGGCGACTTGCCGTCTTTACCGCGTGCAGGTACTCCGGTATCTTCGCCGTCAATGTACCAGTTGCCGTTCTGGCCGATAGTCGGGGTCGCACCGTTCTGACCGTTCTGCCCGTTTTCTCCGCGCGAAGGTTTGCCGGTATCCACGCCGTCGATGAACCAGTTGCCGTTTTGGCCGATAGTTACCGTCGGCGGTACGGCGTCTTTGCCATTTTTGCCATCCTTGCCGCGTGCGGGTACTCCGGTATCGTAGGTACCGATGAACCAGTTGCCGTTCTGGCCGATGTGCGGCGTTTGCCCGTTTTCACCCGTAGCACCGGTGAGGAAGTGCCAGAAGTCGGCAAGCGTATTGTTGGCAGGTTTCCATTTTTGACCCGAATGATGCGGATCGTCTACGTTGCCCGTAGCGATTTCCTGTTTCCATACTTCGTAGGCGCTCTTTCCGTCTTTTCCGTCCTTGCCATCTTTACCTTTCAGGTACATGAAAAAGTCGACTACGGTGGTGTGATCCTTCGGCCAATCGATGGTACCATCGATCACTTTCTCTTTCCATATCTCGTATGCGCTCTTACCGTCTTTACCGTCGGCACCTCTGAGGTATTCCCAGAAATCGGATTGCCCTACTTTGTCTTTCGGCCAGTTCTGTGCCGGATTCTTCGGATCCTTTACCTTTGGTCCGCTTCCGTTATAACCGGCCTCCACGCTCTCTTTCCAAAGCTGGTAAGCGCTCTTTCCATTCTGTCCGTCTTTCCCGTCTTTACCTTTTTTACCGTAAGCCGGTTTGCCGGTGTCTTTACCGTTGATGTACCAGTTGCCGTTCTCGCCGATGGCTACTTCGGGCGATTTGCCGTCTGCGCCTTTCGAAGGTTTGCCGGTGTCTTCACCGTTAATGTACCAATTGCCGTTCTCACCGATAGTTACCGTCGGCGTCTGTCCGTTCTTTCCATTCTTTCCGTCTTTTCCGTCCTGTCCGTCTTTTCCGTCCTGTCCGTTTTGCCCGTTTTCTCCGCGCGAAGGTTTTCCGGTATCTTTACCGTCGATGTACCAATTGCCATTCTCGCCGATGGTCACTGTCGGCGGTACGGCGTCTTTGCCGTCCTTACCGTCCTTGCCGCGTGCAGGCACCTTGGTGTCTATGTTGCCGATCCACCAATTACCGTTCTGTCCGATGTGCGGTGTTTGGCCGTCCTCACCTGTAGCACCGGTGAGGAAACGCCAGAAGTCGTTCGTTTTGTTGTCGTTAGGATTCCATTTCTGGCCCGGGTGATGCGGGTCGTCTACGTTGCCCGTAGCGATTTCTTGTTTCCATACTTCGTAGGCACTCTTGCCGTTCTGTCCGTCCTTACCTTTTAAATACTTGAAGAAGTCGGTTTCGGTTGTCTGATCTTTCGGCCAATCGGTGATGGTACCGTCGGTCACTTTCTCTTTCCAAAATTCATAGGCCGATAGCCCAGTGTCTCCCTTTGGTCCTTTAGGCATGGTAATGTCCACGTCCGTGCAGGAATTCATGAGACTACCCATCAATACGAATGCAAGTATTGACAGGAAAAATTCTTGTACAGTTCTCATACTTTTTTGTTAAACATTAGTTAATGAATCGTTTATATTAAAATGAATCGTTTATATTTAATTTAAGAATGTCATTCCTTTGTCGTGGCTCCTACGATCCATACATGCGGTTCTAAAATCGCATTTAGATTGTTATAAAATCAACATAATTTTTAATTCGGGCGCAAAGTTACATATATAAATCTTATCTAGAAAGTTTATTTGCATTAATGTTTGTAAAATTAGCAAATCTGTATAGAAACATTCTGTTTTATGCGGTGTAGAGAAGTATGTGGAATATCAAATGAAGAATACCGCCATTGTAACATACGGCATGGATTTCAATCGCTTCTTATGCTAAGAATGACATCGAATTATTGGTAAAATCATGCCTGAAGGAAAAATATTAGCATTATTTTGTAATCTCTGCTTTGCAATTATATTTTTGTTTGTTACATTTGCATGCAAATTGGTATTTTTCAGAAAATGGAAACATTTTATCGCACACACGACTACCTTGTCGAACATACCGATGCTCCGGTTCGGCGCCTCTTAATGGATGAAATCAATTGGAATGACCGATTAATCGGCATAAAAGGCACAAGAGGCATTGGGAAGACGACTTTCCTTTTACAATATGCCAAGGAGAAATTCGGTAACGATCGTTCCTGTTTGTATATCAACATGAACAATTTTTATTTTGCCAATCATACGATGGTCGATTTCGCTCATGAGTTTGTAAACGATGGAGGGAAAGTGTTGCTGATTGATCAAGTATTCAAATATCCGGATTGGAATCATGACCTGCGGATTTGTTACGACCGTTTTCCTACGTTGAAGATCGTATTTACGAACTCGTCGGTCATGCAGCTCGAAGATTTTCCCGAATTGAAAGGCATCTGTAAATTGTACCATATTCGAGGTTTTTCTTTCCGCGAGTATTTGAATCTGCAAACCGGACATTCTTTCCATCCCTATACGTTGCAGGAAATTCTGGAGAATCATCGGGCAATTACGGAGACCGTGTTGCGGAATACCAAGCCGCTGGATCATTTCACCGCCTATCTGCATCACGGTTTTTATCCTTTTTTTTTGGAAAACCGGAATTACTCCGAGAATCTGGTGAAGACGATGAATATGATGATCGAAGTCGATATCCTTCTCATTAAACAGATTGAGTTAAAGTATCTTTCCAAGATAAAAAAACTGCTTTATTTGGTTGCCGTCGACGGGCCTGTTGCTCCGAACGTCAGTCAGCTGGCCAAAGAGATTCAAACCTCTCGAGCTACGGTGATGAACTATATCAAGTATCTTTCGGAAGCCCGGTTGATCAAGCTGATCTATCCCGAAGGAGAGAATTTCCCCAAGAAACCGGCTAAACTGATGATGCACAATACGAACCTGATGTACGCCGTTTATCCTGTCAAGTTCGAGAAGCAGGACGTGCTCGATACCTTTTTAATGAATGCGCTGTGTAAAGGGCATGATATATGTAAAGGCGAACGAGGCGCCACTTTCTCGGTGGATAACGGTATTCATTTCCGTACTTCCATGGACGAAGGTAAGACGAAGAACAATTCGCACATCTATTATGCCATTCGGAACATGTCGGTAGGGCATGGAAATCAGATACCTCTCTGGTTGTTCGGATTCCTTTATTGATGAAGATTTATTATTTATTTAACTACTTATATGATATATGACTAAACAAAAGAAAATGATCACTTGTGATGGTAATGAAGCTGCTGCTCACATAAGCTATATGTTTAGTGAAGTTGCTGCGATCTACCCTATTACTCCGTCGTCGCCCATGGCGGAGCATGTCGACGAGTGGGCAGCGAAAGGTCGTAAAAACCTTTTCGGCCAGACCGTAAGCGTGCAGGAAATGCAATCGGAAGGCGGCGCCGCTGGCGCATTGCACGGTTCTTTGCAGGCAGGAGCTTTGACAACTACCTTTACGGCTTCACAAGGGCTGTTGTTAATGATTCCCAATATGTATAAGATCGCTGGCGAACTGCTTCCTTGCGTATTTGATGTATCCGCCCGTACCTTGGCTTCCCATGCCTTATGTATCTTCGGCGATCATCAGGACGTGATGGCGTGCCGCCAGACCGGATTTGCCCTGTTCTGTTCGGGATCTGTCCAGGAGGTGATGGACCTGACGGCCGTGCCTCATCTGGCGACCTTGAAGACGTGCGTCCCCTTTGTGAACTTCTTCGACGGGTTTCGCACCTCTCATGAATATCATAAGATCGAGCGCCTCGATACCGAAGATATTCGTCCGTTGTTGGATATGGAGGACGTCAAACATTTCCGCGATCGCGCTTTGACTCCGGAGCGTCCGGTTACTCGAGGAACGGCGGAAAATCCCGAGACGTTTTTTACTCATCGCGAAGCGAGCAACGGTTATTACGAGAACGTGCCCGAAGTGGTGGAGGATTTGCTCGGTAAGATCAGTGCGATTACCGGCCGCGAATATCATCTGTTTTCCTATTATGGCGCCGAGGATGCCGATCGTATGATTATCCTGATGGGATCTGCGACGGAAGCTGCTCGCGAAGCGATCGATTATATGAATAAACAGGGCGAGAAAGTAGGAATGATCAGCGTGCATTTGTATCGGCCGTTCTCGGTGAAGCACCTTTTGGCCGCCGTCCCGAAAACCGTTAAGCGTATTGCCGTTCTCGACCGCACCAAAGAGCCGGGCGCCGAAGGCGAACCGCTGTATCTGGATGTCAAGAGCGCCTTTTACGAGGTGGAGGATAAACCTTTGATTGTCGGCGGTCGTTATGGATTGGGATCTCGCGATACGACTCCCGCCCAGATTATTTCCGTATTCAACAATTTGGCACTGAACACCCCAAAGAATCATTTTACCATCGGTATTGTCGACGATGTGACATTCACCTCCCTCCCCTTTGTCGAAGAAATCCCCATGGGCGGTGAAGGGATGTTCGAGGCCAAGTTCTACGGTTTGGGTGCCGACGGAACGGTAGGGGCCAACAAGAATTCGGTGCAGATTATCGGCGACAACACCGACAAACACTGTCAGGCGTACTTCAGCTACGACTCGAAGAAGTCGGGTGGTTTTACCTGTTCGCATCTTCGTTTCGGCGATACCCCCATCCGTTCCACTTACCAGGTGAATACCCCCAATTTCGTGGCCTGCCACGTGCAAGCCTACTTGAATATGTACGATGTGACCCGTGGTTTGCGGAAGAATGGAACATTCCTGTTGAACACGATCTTCGAGGGCGAAGAATTAGTGAGATTCATTCCCGATAAGGTGAAGCACTATTTCGCTAAAAACCATATTACAGTCTATTACATCAATGCGACGAAGATCGCTCAGGAAATCGGTTTAGGCAACCGTACGAATACAATCCTGCAAAGCGCTTTTTTCCGTATCACGGAAGTGATACCGGTAGATTTGGCTGTGGAGCAGATGAAGAAATTCATCGTCAAATCCTATGGTAACAAAGGGCAGGACGTAGTCGATAAGAACTATGCGGCCGTTGACCGTGGTGACGAGTATAAGAAATTGACTGTCGATCCGGCTTGGATCGATTTGAAGGAGGAAGCTACAGCCGAGGACGATGCTCCGGCATTCATCAAAGAGCTGGTGCGTCCGATCAATGCCCAGAGCGGCGACTTATTGAAAGTATCCGATTTCGTGAAGCACGATACGGTAGATGGCTCTTGGGATGTGGGTACTGCCGCTTATGAAAAACGTGGTGTCGAAGCATTCGTTCCTCTGTGGAATGCGGATAACTGTATTCAGTGCAACAAATGCGCTTTCGTTTGTCCTCATGCCGTTATCCGGCCTTTCGTCTTAACGGATGAAGAATTGGCGGGAGTCGACGTACAGACCCTTGACATCAAAGCTCCCAAGACGTTGGCAGGCATGCATTTCCGCATTCAACCCAGCGTGATGGACTGTTTAGGATGCGGTAACTGCGCCGATGTTTGTCCGGGCAATCCCAAGACGGGAAAAGCACTGACTATGGTTCCGTTCAATCCCGATTCGGAAGAGATGAAGAAGGAAAATACCCATTGGGATTATTTAATGAAGCATGTGAAATCGAAACAGCATCTGGTAGATATCAAACAGACGGTGAAGAACTCTCAATTCGCTACTCCGTTGTTCGAGTTCTCGGGCGCTTGTTCGGGTTGCGGCGAGACTCCTTATGTCAAACTGATCTCCCAATTGTTCGGCGACCGTCAGATGATTGCCAACGCCACAGGGTGTTCTTCCATCTATTCGGCTTCTATTCCGTCTACTCCCTATTGCAAGAACGAAAACGGGCAAGGGCCGGTATTCAACAATTCCTTGTTCGAGGACTTCTGCGAATTCGGCATGGGAATGGCTCTCGGCAACAAGAAGATGAAAGAGCGGGTAGCTGCACTGTTGCAGGAGGCTACGGCTCACGAAGATTGTCCGGAAGAATTCAAGGCGCTCGCTGCCGAATGGATTGAAAAGCGGAATGATGCCGACGAAACCAAACGCCTGGCAGGCTTATTGAAACCGTATATTGCCAGCGGTGCCGAAGCGGGTTGTCCGGTCTGTGCCGAATTGAAGACGCTGGATCACTACCTGATTAAGAGGAGCCAGTGGATCATCGGTGGCGACGGCGCTTCTTACGATATCGGCTACGGCGGCCTCGATCATGTTGTCGCCTCGGGCGAAGACGTGAACATCCTCGTGCTCGACACGGAAGTGTATTCCAATACGGGCGGGCAGTCGTCCAAGGCTACGCCCCTCGGTGCCATCGCCCAGTTCGCTGCTCAGGGAAAGCGGATCCGCAAGAAGGATCTGGGTCTGATGGCCACCACTTACGGGTACGTCTATGCCGCACAGATAGCCATGGGCGCCGACAATGCTCAGTGTCTGAAAGCGATTCGGGAAGCCGAGGCTTATCCGGGACCTTCCATCGTGATCGCTTATGCACCGTGTATCAATCACGGCCTGAAGATAAAAGGCGGTATGGGACGCAGTCAGGCGGAGGAAGCCCGCGCCGTCGAATGCGGCTACTGGCACTTGTGGAGATATAATCCGCAACTCGCCGACGAAGGGAAGAACCCTTTCAACCTGGATTCCAAGCAGCCGGACTGGAGCAAATTCCACGACTTCCTGATGGGAGAAGTGCGCTACCTCTCCGTGAAGAAAGCTTATCCTGACGAAGCGGAAGAACTCTTTGCCGAAGCACAGCGCATGGCACAGCTCCGTTACAAGAGCTATGTCCGCAAAACGCAGGAGGATTGGAGTCTCGAAACCGCCGGATAAACGAATATTATATTCAGGGTAACGAAAGGTGTGTCAGTGGATGCTGGCACACCTTGATTTTATTTTAGAAACTGAGTCTAATCTTTGGTAAATTCATGTCTTCGGGGGTAGAACGCGCCGCCATCGTAAGCGATTTTACCGAAGAAAGCCTTCAATCGAAGCGTTCCCTGATCCGAATTAAACGTAATAATGTCGGGATGCTTATACCGATAATCGCCCGTTAACGTATAAGTGGTATCTTTATCTCCGTTTCGTTCTACCCCGTGCAGTACCAGGTGGTCGTCGTTGAACGATAGAGTCAAATCGGCTGTCGGGAGACTTATTTGATTATTGCCGTTGTTATCAAATGCCAATTGGGCCCTATCGTGACACGTCCATGAAGTCCCTTTCAACTTCAACTTTTCCCCGTAATACAATCCTTTTTCTTTAGTGCAAGAAGATAATACCGTCGCTCCGATAAAGAGACCGAGCAATAAACTTTTCTTCATAGTATCGTTTATTTGTGAATATGATACGAAACAATCGAACAATCCCTGCAGTCGAATATCCTCCTTTCCTGGACCGCCTTATGTTAAAGATTACTTGGTGTTTTTCACGTAGATACAAAGTTATAGCATTATTCCTCAAAAAAACTTGCATCGACAAAAAAGGTGAGGAGAACTTTCTGTCGATTCGTCATTTCGCATCTCTTTCCCGAGATAAATGCTCGCCTCTTAACATTTCGTTAGGAATAATTTGATTCAATAAACCTTTTTATGCTCGTTTTTTACTACCTTTGTCCATTAAACAGAGAATAGAGATCATGAAGGCAAAAAAGGTTTTATTTATTACGCAAGAAATAACCCCTTATGTGCCCGAGTCCGAGATGGCCAAGATGGGAAGATACTTGCCGCAGGCTGTCCAGGATGGCGGCAGAGAGATTAGGACTTTTATGCCGAAGTGGGGCATTGTGAATGAGCGAAGAAATCAATTGCACGAGGTTATCCGGCTTTCTGGCATGAATCTTATCATCGACGATACCGATCATCCTCTGATCATCAAGGTGGCTTCCATTCAGTCTGCCCGTATGCAGGTTTATTTTATCGATAACGATGATTACTTCCAGAAAAGATTGATGACCGTCGATGAAAATGGCGCGGATTACGACGATAACGACGAACGGGCTATCTTCTATGCCCGCGGCGTGCTCGAGACGATGAAGAAACTCCGCTGGATACCCGATATCGTGCATTGTCAGGGATGGATGAGTGCTTTCGTGCCCATGTACCTTAAAAAGGTCTATATGGAAGAACCTGTTTTCCGGAACTGCAAGATTGTCTATTCCTTGTTCGGCAGTAATTTCAACCGTCCGTTCAGCGGAAATCTGGTAGATAAGTTGCTGATGCGAGGGATCACGAAAAAAGAGATACAGGCTATCATCAAAGCGCCGTTCGATTATCCCGAATTGTGCAAACTGGCCATTTCTTATTCGGATGGCGTGATCCAAAACAGCGAGAAGGTGGACGACCGCGCGATCGCTTTCGCCAAGGAAAAAGGCATTCCGTTCCTGGCGTATCAGCCCGAAGATGAGTACGTGCCGGCTTTCGAACATTTTTATCAACGGGTAAGCGGCGATACCGCCGAAGATTAATCTAATTTGAACAGACCAATGAAGACTAAATTTCTATGCGCCTTGTTAGCGGCAATCGGTTGGTATGGGTGCAACGACTCCACGCCGGATTTTGGTAAGACGACGATTCATGGCAACGACTCGATTCCTTCGGGGATGAGTTCGTTCGAAGTAACGACTCGCTCCATCCTGGCCGATTCCGTCTTTGCCCGGTCGAATACTTCTTATTTAGGACGTTATACCGATTCGGACTTCGGTGAGTTCACCGCTGATTTCATCGCCCAATTCAATTGTACGGATGATTTTGAATTTCCGGAAGAACTCTCTAAGATTACGGCGGCGAAATTGACGTTCGTATACAAGACATTTTTCGGCGACTCGACAGCAAGCATGCGCCTGCAGGTAGATACCCTGAATAAGGTCATTCCTGAAGGCGATCGCCGTACATACTATACCAGCATCAAGCCTGAAGATTATTACGACGTGCAGGCAAAGCCCATCGGGCAGAAAGCTTACGCGGCTACCGGCCTGTCGGTCGATACGATCCGAAGCAAGACGTATTACCAGTCCGTGAAATTGCCGCTTTCGTTGGGACAGTACATTTATAATAAATATGTGGAGGATAAGAAGAACTTCAAGGATTCGGATGCGTTCATAAAGAACGTATTGAAAGGCGTTTACGTACATTGTACGCATGGCGACGGCGTGATTCTCTATATTGATGACCTCTATCTGACTATTCAGTTCGAAGGGTTGATCAAGAGCAGTTCAGGGAAGAAAGATTCGGTGGTTTACAGTTCCAAATCCTTTGCGGCGACGAAGGAAGTCATCCACTCCAACCGTTTCCAGAATTCTGATAAATTAAAAGAATTGGTGGAAGATCGCTCGTGCACCTACGTCAAATCTCCGGCCGGCATTATGACGGAGGTAACGTTGCCCATTCAGGAGATATACGAATCCCATCAGCGCGATTCCCTGAATGCCGCCGTCCTTTCTTTTACCCGTTATAACGATAAGAGTACCAAGAAATATCGAATGGAAACTCCACCGTACTTGTTGTTGCTTCGCAAATCACAAACCTATAAATTCTTTGAGGAGAACAGTCTTTACAACGGTATTACTTCCTTTGTCTCGGCATTCAATAAAACTACCAATACGTATGCGTTCAATAACATTGCGCAACTTGTCCAGCGCTGTATCAATGAGAAGAGAGCGGGCGAGAAGAATGATCCGAACTGGTTGGAGAAGAATCCGGATTGGAATAAGGTGGTGCTGATACCGATCTCCGTAACACGCGAGAAAAGGAATGATAATTATTCTGGGTACTACTATTCATCCTATTACAGAAACTCTTCCGAGAGTGCGATTATTCAGGTACAAAACAATTTGGATTTGGAGAGCGTCCGTTTGGTGGGAGGGACTAATAAATTGAGCATGCAAGTCTTATATACGACTTTTTGAGCACTTAAAAATCAAGATGATGCGGCTGTGTCGAAATGAACGTTTCGGCACAGCCGCTCGCATATATTGCTTTGCGATTTGAAAACGATTTGAAATGCCGGCAGCCATTATCCCTGGACTTCGGAACATGCTCGGCGGAAGAATAAATTATTCCTGCACAGCCACTTCGGTTTTTCACTCTCTCCATTCCTACTCAGTCTGTTACGGGGGCGACTTTTGGAGATGTTATCTGAAGTATTTATGGAACTCGTCGTCCTTGAGCACATGGAGGATTGTCTTGCCGTCTGGCGTGTAGGTGGGCGTGGACAAGGAGAGAAGTCTCTCCAACAGGTTTTCCATCTCTTCATTGCTCAGTATTTGCCCGGGAACGATAGCCACCGCTTTTGCCAGGGTCAACGCCAAGGTGCTTTGGATCTCTTCCTCCACCCGTTCGCTTTTTTCCTTGGCGGTCTCGACCATGTGTTGTAATAACGTTACGGGGTTCAACCCTTCGAGGTTAGTGGGGATACCGTTCATCGAGTAACTTCCGCTTCCCAGATTGGAGAGTTCGAACCCCAGCTTTTCCAAATCGGGCAGGATGGCCGTCAATACCGGGATGTCGGCCATCGGAATTTGCACTATTTCGGGGAACAGCAACCCTTGCGAGGTTCCTCTCCGTTCTTTTATCTGTCGGAGATATTGCTCATAAAGAATGCGGACGTGCGCCCGTTGCTGATCGACGATCATCAGTCCGGACTTCACAGAGGTTAAGATAAAACGGCCTTTATACTGGTAATGCGAGGGGGCCATCTCTATCCCGGGCGCAACCGCTTGATCCGTATTCGCGTACAGGTCTCCCGCCTCCGGCTGAGGACTCGTCGGCGTTTCCGGCAAGTGATTCGAATCACCTTCCAGTCCTTTATAGAACGCTTCCCACCGGTCGGTCGGCTTTCGGCGGGATTCCTCGTTCGTCTTGAAGGGATTATAGCCAGGGTCGACGGCAATTCGGGGAGGTTGCAGGCCGGTCAGCACCTCAGGCTGATAGGCGGGGATATGGGGCATGCCCTCCGTGTCGAAGTCGATAGAAGGCACTTCGTTGAATTTACCCAATGTCTCCTTGACTACCGCCGAGAGGATTTGCCAGACGGCTGCCTCATTTTCAAATTTGATCTCGGTCTTGGTAGGATGAATATTCACGTCGATGCGGGCGGGATCTACCTCGAAATAGATAAAGTACGGAATGCCCTCGTCGGCGGGAATCAATCTTTCATACGCCTCCATCACCGCTTTGTGGAAATAAGGATGGCGCATGTAACGGCCGTTGACGAAGAAATACTGTCGCGCTCCTTTTTTCTTCGACGATTCGGGACGCCCGACATAGCCGGACAATTTCACCATCGATGTTTTTACCTCGATCGTCAGCAGATATTGTTCCATCTTTTTCCCGAATACGCCGATAATGCGTTGGCGCAGCTGCCCTGCGGGGAGGTTGAACAATTCCATATTGTTGTGGCGCAGGGTGAACGAAATCGCCGGGTTCACCAATACGATCCGCTCGAACTCCATGCAGATATTGTTCAGCTCCGTATGATTGGATTTCAAGAACTTGCGTCGGGCCGGTACGTTGAAGAAAAGATTCTTTACGATAAAGTGGCTGCCTTTGGGACAGGCTTCCGCCTCCTGGCTCTCCAACCTCGATCCCGAGATTAAAATACGTGTGCCCAACTCTTCGCCTTTCCTGCAGGAACGGAGCTCGACCTGTGCTACTGCTGCGATGGAGGCCAATGCTTCCCCGCGGAATCCCATCGTATGCAAGGCGAACAGGTCGGCCGCTTCTCGGATCTTGGACGTTGCATGTCGCTCGAATGCCAATCGGGCATCGGTGTCGGACATGCCTTTTCCGTCGTCTATCACCTGAATGACCGTTTTACCCGCATCGGTCACGATGACGTCGATATGTTCGGCTCCCGCATCGACGGCGTTCTCCATCAACTCTTTGATTACGGAAGCCGGGCGCTGGATCACCTCTCCCGCAGCAATTTGATTGGCCACCGCATCCGGAAGCACACGGATGATATCGCTCATATTCTCTCTCCTTTAAAAAGTCAGTTCGCCGGTAACGAGGTAACGCAGGATATAGAGCAAGATCGCAATCGCCACCAGCAACGTTCCGTACGCGAGGGGCTTCCGACCGCTTTCCTTGCGTCGCTTCAGATATTTCGTCCCTTCTACGAATTTCCCGCGGATATCTTCCGGATTGAATTTCTTTGGCGGGAGCATCCCCAACTCTCGTTTGGCACGCTCTTCTATCTTTTTCAGCTTCTCTTTCCGTTCGTTATAATAGATATATTCATGATGGAACGGGCGAGGCTTTTCCATGTGAAAGAATCCCATAGCTATTTCTTTTTATCGTTAAACAAATTGCGATTCGGCAAAGGAGCTGCGGTTCTGACTGATTTCTTCAGTCCTTGCCCTGCCAACCTATAACGCCATACCATAATGTCTCTTTTATTTTTGGGACGAAGATAATCGTACCAGGCGAAATTATCCAATTTCAATTTTCCCTCCGGTATCATCAACATGGGATAGAATGTTCCCGTAGGTTTAGGATACATCTTGATCTTTTTCATCTGGCGGTCTTCCAAATACAGGTTCAGGGTACTCGTCTCCGAGACATTCATGCCTAAATACGTACTGTCTTTGTCCTGATAATAATAGACGAGCCTGACGGAACCGATCACATCCACCTGTCGCATCTCGCCTTCTTCGAAATAAGCGTTGATGTCTTTGCCGGTTACCTGATTATATTTCGTCGAATCCAACTCCTCCACCGACAAGGCTTGGTTGTGGATATTCGCCCAGTCGATCGTGCTGTCGTTCATATAGATTTTAATCACTTCTCCCAGGAGTTGCTGCTTCGCATGCCATAGTACGGGCTCTGTGTACATGGTCAGACAGCTGTCTTTCGAAGAGAATACCAACGAATCGCAGACGCCCTGAATGTCGTTGCGGAAAAAGCGGACTTTAAAATAAGCTCGCGCTTCGCGGTACATCGAGTCCGTATTTAAATAATACGTGAACATCTGTAACGTATCTGCGTGCAGAAACAAGCTGTCGCCTTGAGAATAATCGATCAGAAGTGCATGGTCGGTCACGAAAGCATACTTGGTCGAATCGTTATAATAACTGTAATTGCCGGTCAGTCTGTTTTTGCTGACGGTATCCGTATAGACGATATTATCGAAAGCTTCGCCGTAACCTTTCTCCCGGTCATAAAACAGGCTGTCGCCCGTCATCTGCTTTCCTTCGTTGGTCACTACAGACCGATCCAGCAATTCCGCCTGACCGGAAACCGTCTGGTAAGTTCCTCGTTCCGAATAGATGTGGTTCTCGTCGCTGACGATGTGGGTAGGGCCTACGATGCGTGCTATTTTAGTAACCGTATGATAGCGTAAGGTATCGGAGGTAAGCGTGAATTTCGGGTTCTCCAACTTTACATTATAGTTGAATACGGCTACCTTCGTCGAGGGGTCGTATTCTCCCCAGTCGGATGTCAGCACATTCTCTTCGTCTATCAGTATACCGCCGTCGAAATAATAACCTACGTTTTCTATTCTATCGTAATTCAAACTATCTGTCAGGAGTGTTGTATTCCGGTTTTCCATCTTGACGTGATTGCGCACTTGAGCGATCTGGGTATTCCCGTTGTAAAACAGATAATCGCCGTAAAGGAATAGCGTATCTCCCTGTTCCATTTTCACATTGTAGTAAGCCTCCAACGAGTTGGATTTCTCATAAAAGCAGGCGCTGTCGCAAAACATATAAATGCTATCGTGACGGAATGCGACGTTCCCTATCAGGATTTGGGCGTCCGGATCGGGATTTTCCAAACTTTTTCTCAGGGTATCCGCATGCAACAAATAGACTTTGCTTTTCGCCTGTTTCGTTTGTTTGGCAGGTTGGGTGGGATTCCCTTGGGCCAGCAGACACAGCCCACACAGACATAGGAAACTGATAAGTAGTAGCCTATGCCCGTCGTATGCCCTATATGCTTCCGTCTTCACGATCAACTTTTCTCGGTCTTAATCCAGCCTGGGTATCTAAACTCGCATTTGCGCCATTTCTCGTTAATTCGAATGTATGTTTTCTTTTGCTTGTTCTTTATCCACTTCTCCAAGATTTCGTCGCTACGCTTCTTCATCACGATTTCTTTCAAGCGCTGATAATCTTCCGTCATCGTGGCCTTATGTCCGTCGATGCGCCCTTTCAATTTTACGATGGCGCAGACTTCCTTCCCTTTGCTGTTGGTCATAATGAAAGGTTCCGAAATTTCACCGACATGCATCTTATCAATCACTTTGGCCGTTTCCTGCGATATCTGTGCCAATTGGTCCATCTCGAAACGTGCCGTGCCCGTGTTCGGGTTCGCCATTAAACCGTGATTGTTTCTCGTATCCTTATCTTGGGAGATATAGAAAGCGGCTTCGTCGAACGTGAACTTTTCGTTCCGGATTTCCTTAGCGATAGAATCCAATTTGAGTAAAGATGTTTCCAATTCTTTTTCCTCCACTTTCGGTTTTAACAAGATATGACGTGTATTGATACGGTCGCCGCGTTTTTCGATCAACTGGATGATATGGAAACCGAATTCGGATTCCACAATCTTCGATACTTTATTGGGATCTTGCAGATTAAAGGCCACGTTCGCATATTCCGGCACCAGCTGCCCTTTGCTCATAAAGCCCAATTCTCCTCCATGACGTGCCGAGACCTTGTCTTCGGAATACAGACGGGCCAAGACCGAGAACGGCATTTCTCCCGTGGTTACCTTTTGCGTATAGTCGCGCAACGTCTTTTTTACGCGTTCTATCTCCGTTTGAGGGATTTTCGGTTCAAGGGTTATTATTTGTACTTCCACCTGCGTAGGTATATAGGGGATACTATCAGCGGGAAGTCCTTTGAAATACCTGCGCACCTCGGCCGGCACAATTTTTATATCGCCTACAATTTGTTGCTGCATTTTCTGCACGGTCTGGTCTTCCCGTTCGTTTTCTCGAAGCATTTCTCTGATTTGCGTGGAGGTCTTGTTATAATATTCCTCCATCTTTTCTTTCGAGCCGATCTGATCGATCAACCAGTTCGTCTTTCGTTCCACCATGTTGAGAATCTCCTGTTCCGATACTTCGATACTGTCCAATTCCGCCTGATGAAGATACAATTTCCGGACAGCCAACATCTCAGGGATTACGCAGTAGGGATCTCCTTCGATCTTTCGGCCTTCATACTGGGCATTCAATCTCTCGTTCTCCACATCCGATTTGAGAATCGCTTCGTCGCCCACTACCCAAACCACTTCGTCCACAACATTATCCTGTCCGTAAGCAAATAGAGGCGCCCCCAATATCCACAACAATACACACTTCTTATTCATACAACGATTCTTTGGTATCTAAATAATAATACTTTATAGCATTTCTTTTCGAAGCCTGATCATACAATTCCGCTTTCATGTCACGCATAAAATCGATCTGCTTCGAATGGATCAACAGATTCTTGATGTCATCCCTCGCAAAATCCAAAGGTTCTATGTCATCTTTCTTCAATAGCTCTTCTACATGCAGGAAATAGTAAAACGACGTATCTTGCACCTCGATATTGCGATGATTATCCAGGTAGTGCGCGTCTTCCCTCAATGCGCTTAACGGTATTTTAGCTATCAGTTCCTCTACTGGTTTCCACTGATCGTAAAAATAATCGTATGCGGTAGCATTGCCTACACTGTATTTTTCTATATGATCCATCGCGTCCTGTGTTTTTTGCTGGTACCATCGCCGGATATCAGCTATCTTCGGCGCATTTAACGGCACTTTGACAAATAACCCTTTCAAGAGCGGCTGTTCTAATCTGAATAAATTCTTATGATCGCGATAATAGTCCGCTATTTCCTTATCGCTAATCGTATTTGCCAGTTTCTGCTGAATCAACTCTTCCTGATAGGCATACACCATCAGGGAGCGGCGATAATTCTCCACCAAGCGATCGATCTTCGCATTATCGGGGATATTCCCTTCGGCCTTTTTGAACAGCAGCGTCTCTTCTATCCACTCTCTTATGTAATGTGCCGAAAATAAAAGGCTATCCTCTTTCGACAGGTCGACCGGCATGACTTTCCGCAAATCCTCGAGATACAGAAATTGCCCCTCGGCTTCCGCCAACGGTGTTCTTCCCCTATGGTCGGTTCCTTTGCCACATCCGACCAATAGGGCAAACAGTAACGTTATTCCAACCGTTCTTTTCATCCTATTTCCTCTATCGATTTACGAAGATACGCTAAAATCGGATACTTCCGTTATTATTAACGGTTTTTAATCGTATCCATTTATTTTCACTCGATATTTTTCTCTCAACTGCTTGAAGAGTCGTTCTTCATAATCCGATTGAAAATCCCGGATCAGTTGTGCTTTTACTTCCCGATAATCGTCTATGTCTCTCTTCATCTTCTTACCGACGACAACGGTATACGGCATGGAAGGGTCGGGTCGATAATCGCCGCATTTGAAAATCAGCTTGTCTACCGCCGCATTCTTCCCGAATTCAAAAATTCCCAGTTCCATCGTAGCCCACGATCGCCCTCTATCGGTTACGATCTGATCGAATGCGTCCTGCCAATTCTCCATGGGCAGTTTCTTCAAACGTTTCTTGATGGATTTGCCCACTTTCTTCCTTTTACTGCGAATAATCGCCCCCCTGTAACGAGGCTCCCGTTTATACCTTTCCCTATGTTGAACGAAATAACGCTCCAGGGAAGCGTCTTCGAGAATCATATCGCCGGTATACCGCCTATCGAGAGCCGTGACCAATAATCCGTCGTACAATTCCCGCAAACGGAGCTTCAGCGTAGGATATTTCCGTTCCAGCAGTTCCAAGTTTCCTTGCCGCCATAAGGTTACGCTCTCCTTATCTACGGCGGGATTCGCATCGCCCAAACGTTCTATATACTCGTCGACAGAGGGTTTTAACAATTCGAACGAGACGGTGGAGCTCTTATCCGACCACTTTACGATATGAATGCCTTTCGGAGAGAAAAAAGGTTCCGACATTTTATCCTTTTCTAAGTAAATCCATCTCTCGGTCCACTCTTTCAGATACTTGTCGATGGGCAGCCACGGAAGTTCTTCAGCCCTTACGCAAAATCCGGCGGGATGAACGCCTCCCTCTTCGGCATATTGCTCCACCAAGAGATTGAAATCCGCACCCTCCCGCAACGTCGTATACACGGAATCCATCCACTTCTTTGCCCGATTCTCCAAGCTACGATCCGCCTGTTGCGGTAGATCGATGCTTACATGCGCCGCTTTCACCCACTCCGTCGACTTCATCCGCCGTTGTATTCGGCTCATGATGCGTCGTTCTTCCTCCATGAGTTTTCGTTCGTCTACCAGCAATAGTTTCAGCAACCGATGGCTGTAAAACGAATACTGAGCTTTGAATGTCGCAGTAGTATCCAAACCTTGCGATTCCGCTTCGCGGACCTTCAGCTTGTAATCGATATAAGCGCTTCGGAATGCTTTTTCCGATAGGTTCGACTTTGCCTGTTGATAAGCGAACTCGGTGCGGTCTACCGGTCGATCGTCGATAGAAAAGACAACTTCTCCCTGTGCTTGCACTTCATAGACAAGCACGAGGAGAAGTCCTACCAGGCCGACTAATCTTTGCGGCATCCTGTTCCTATTCGGGGCGACTGTAATTAGGCGCCTCACTGGTAATCGTAATATCATGCGGATGGCTCTCCATGACACCGGCGTTCGTGATGCGCGTAAACTTCGCATCGTGCAACTCAGTGATACGATGGGCGCCGCAATATCCCATACCGGAGCGAAGACCGCCCACCAACTGATAAATAACTTCCTGAAGCGTGCCTTTGAACGGTACCCGACCGGCAATGCCTTCCGGAACCAATTTCTTTGCATCCTCGGTTCCCGCTTGGAAATAACGATCTTTCGAACCGTTCTCCATCGCCTCCAAGCTGCCCATCCCCCGATAGCTCTTGAATTTCCGGCCGTTGAAGATAATCGTTTCGCCCGGACTCTCTTCCGTGCCGGCGACCAGCGATCCGATCATAACGCTGTAGCCTCCGGCAGCCAAGGCTTTCACCACATCGCCCGAATAGCGCAGACCGCCGTCGGCGATCAACGGGACCCCCGTCTCTTTCAGTGCGCAGGACACATCGTAAACGGCGCTCAGCTGGGGTACACCCACTCCCGCCACGATGCGGGTCGTACAGATAGATCCCGGCCCGATGCCTACTTTCACGGCATCCGCTCCGTTTTCGACCAGCAATTTAGCGGCGGCGCCGGTAGCTACATTGCCCACCACGATATCGAGGCCGGGAAACGAAGCCTTTGCTTCGCGAAGCTTTTCAATCACGGCTTCCGAATGCCCGTGAGCGGTATCGATCACGATGGCGTCGGCTCCCGCATCGACCAGGTCCTGCATACGCTGTAACGTATCGACGGTTACGCCTACGCCAGCGGCTACGCGCAGACGGCCTTTGTCGTCTTTGCAGGCCATGGGCTTGTCTTTCGCCTTGGTAATATCCTTGTAGGTGATCAGACCGACCAGATGGTTTTCCTTGTCGACAACCGGCAGTTTTTCGATCTTGTTCTCCTGAAGAATCTGTGCAGCGGCGGTCAGATCGGTCTGTTGGTAAGTCGTCACCAGCTTATCCTTCGTCATCACCTCGTCGATCTTCTTGTCCAGACGGAGTTCGAAGCGCAAATCGCGATTCGTCACGATGCCGACCAAGTGATTCTCCTCATCTACCACTGGAATACCGCCGATGTGATAATCGCGCATCAGTTCGAGCGCATCCTTCACCGTCGAGCCGCGACGAATGGTGATCGGATCGTAAATCATGCCGTTCTCCGCGCGTTTTACAATGGCTACTTGGCGAGCTTGCTCCTCAACAGGCATGTTCTTGTGAATGACGCCGATACCTCCCTCGCGAGCGATGGCGATCGCCATCTGCGACTCAGTCACCGTGTCCATGGCTGCCGTAACAAACGGAATGTTTAAATCGATGTGACGTGAAAATCGAGTCGACAAATCGACCATCCGCGGTAATACGTCCGAGTAGGCCGGAACCAGCAAGACGTCGTCGAATGTCAATCCGTCCATAACAATTTTATCTGCAATAAATGATGACATAGGGCTCCTGTTTTTGAATTTATGGCTTGCAAAGTTACGTAATTTTTCTCGGTTATCGAATCCCCTCTTTCTTTTTTGAGAAAGATTTATCACTTTCCTCCAAAAGATTCTAAGCTTTCCTCTAAAAGATTCTAAGCTTTCCTTCAAAAGATTCTAAACTTTCTTCCAATCGCTCGGCAAGTTTCGAAGGAACCTAATTATTATCTACTTTGACGTTGACTGTCGGTTTGTCGATGTGCGGCTCGGGGAATGAATCGAAGTTTACCACTCTGCCGTCCTCGAAATCCACCAAGATGATCTTCCCATAGCCGATCCAAGGGATTTTCTGATATTCCCACTGTTCCATATCGCCGTGGAATCGGCGAAAATCGGGACTCCCGAGAATTTCCTTCACCTGTCTTTCCGTCATACCTCTCTTCACTTTGAACAACATATTGTTGCCTGTCAGTGTCCCGCAACTGCTAAGGGCCATGCACAGACCAATTGTCCATAAACCGATTAACTTTCTCATATCCTTGTTTATTAGATCTTTAGTATGCCGAAGTTAGTCGGGGGAAAAGATACTCCGCAGGGATTATTCCTACTTGTGAATAGGTGTTTCCCTATTTGTCGAAACGATCCCCCAGCCGACAATCGTTCCTCCCCGACTTTGACTTCCCAACTTCATGCTCGTCGAGCGCATGCATCGGTTATTTCCACGCTGCAGGAATGTCGTTGCCGTTGGTTACCTTGGCATTTGTAAAACAGGATTGAATAGTCCACGTAGCAGTGCCTTTATCGTACTCCCATAAACGGGGTGCGGTGCCGCGCTCACTCTCGGAGAGCGCACTTCCCACTCCGTAGAAACAACTCTTGAAGTTCATCGTCCTGTCTTTAAAACATGCGAGGTTTTCGGGACTGCAGAAGATTCCGTCGTTCAGTTTCAGTTTTCTGCAGAAATAGAAGCAACCGGTGAAATTCGTCGCTTTCGTGTTATAAGCGAACAAATTGTCGGGAGCTGTAGTCAGTGCCTGACAGGAGGTGAAGCAGTTGCTGAAATCCATTACTTCCGTATTATGGTCGAACAGTCCGGCAGGAATGGTTTGCAACGACGAGCAACCATTGAAGCAACCGTTGAATTTCGTCGCCTTCGTGTTGGTTTCGAACAGTCTGGCGGGGATGGACGTCAGCGACTTGCAACCGTAGAAACAATTGTTGAAATCCGTCGCCTTCGTATTGTTTTCGAACAGTTTGTCGGGGATGGACTGCAACGATGTGCAACCGGAGAAACAGTGGACGAAGCGTGTCGCTTCCGTATTTTTTTCGAACAACCCGGCGGGGATGGTCGTCAGCGACGTGCAACCGATAAAGCAATTCAGGAAATCCTTTGCCACCGTGTTCTGAGCGAACAATATGGCAGGGATGGCCGATAGTGAGCTACAATTAGCGAAACAGTTGGCAAAAGACGTCGCTTTCGTATTGCTTTCGAACAGTTTGTCGGGGATGGACTGCAACGATCTGCAACCGGAGAAGCAACGGTTGAAATCCGTTGCCTTCGTATTGTTTTCGAACAGTTTGTCGGGGATAGACTGCAACGATGTGCAACCGGAGAAATAGTTGTTGAAATTTGTAGCGCCCATATTCAGAAAGGGAGTTTCTACCGACACGAGTTTGGTATCGGAGGTGAATTTGAGTCTTGGCAGCTGTAATTGGGTGGGGGTGCTCTCTTCCGAAACAACGACGATGGTATGGATACCGGCTGCGGCATAGGTATGCTTGAACAATTCTGAATTCGTCGACGTTCCGGCAGGAATCAACGTAGCAGCGGTACCATCCCCCCAATCGACTGTCAGTGCGGCCGGACAAGATTCGACAGCCAGGAAACCGATTGTGTACACCTCGTTGGACGTGTTGGTTCGGATGCCGAAACGGAAGGGGGCGGACAGCATTTTCGTCCACTCCATTGTGGCGGGGGTACCGTCGATGGCGGCGGTATACCGTTTGCCCCGATTGTAGCTCTTCCCTCCGGCGATGCTCGTCTCGGCCTTGTACGTTTTATCGCCCATCAGCACGACGCTGAACGTACCGCCCGGTAACACCCCGAATTCTCCCGGATAGAAACTCAAGTAGGCCGTCAAGTCTCGCTTCGAGTCGGAGAAGGTCACTGCACCGGAGAGAAACGCCAACGCCGCGCTTGAGTAATCCGTACTACCTGCCTGTACCGTCCAGACTAATTTCTGCAAGGTGCCCACTTCGGCGGGAACGTTCGTCAGCCGGAACTTCAGGATACTGCTCGCCATCTCCAAGGCGACGGGCGTTCTTCCTATATCGGACGTTTCACCGTGCAGGATGATAAACTTGCGCAGGTGCTCCGCATTGTCGTCGGCTGTCTGCGTTTGCGCCGACTCCGGATAGGTTGGAATACCGTTGTTGTCCAATGTCATGTTGCTGGGATGATGCACGCCGTACTTCACGGCTCCCGGCACGAGTTCGCCTTCGAACTTATTATCCGCCCCCTTGTAGGTAAATCGAGTATTTCCCAAGTAATTGTTACCGGCGTCGAAACCGGTCAGAAGCAGTTCATCACCTTCCTCCCACGACAGTGCTTTGCCGCCGGATATGCCCGCTTGCGAGTCGTCGTAAATCACGCGCGTGGTCGCCGCGCTGGGAGGGAGCACCGTGATGGTTATCTTGTTCTTCCCTGTCGGCACTTCTGCCTCAGGGACATTCATGTCTTCGGTACAACCGGCAGCCAATACGGCCAAAAGGGTCATCGCCGAGCCTATTTGTTTTATTTCTTTCTTCATAAAATGCTGTGTTTAAAGTTATGGATCATGTGTTAATAAGCGCTGCCCCCGTCCTCTACGCCGGGTAATACAGCCGTTCCGCTGGCTGCCACCATACCTTGCAGTTCCAATTCAATCTCTTCGCACTGAGGCGATAGGTACTTTCTTTTGTTCATAAGCTTTTATATTTAACAGTTTGTGAATAATTTTATAATGGGATACGGTTTATAGCGACTGACGAGTTGTTTTGATGGGGGCAGAACTGACGTTTCAATGCTGCCGGGTGGCTCGACGGGAACGAACCCCCGTTCTGCCCATCAGTCGTCCGCACGACGAGTTCCATGCTCGCGCTTTTCGAGAAAAATCCTCTTTGCTTTTTGCGCAGAAAGGAATTGAAAAGGCGCGAACGGACGGTTCGTTGCCGCCGCCTGCCGTATATTGTATAGGTACTGATTTGCACATGCGTGATCCTTTCTTTCTGTTTCGTGCGGCAAAGATAAACATTTTTTATTAGAATACCAGCCAAAGGAAACTATTTTTTCATCGAAACCTTTCGCGATTCGGTTTGTGTTCCGATTCGGTACGGGGTGTATCTCTGACCTCGCCGTACCCGTTTTATCTAAAAGATGAAAGGCGAAGTTTCGTTTGGCAGTCGTTTCTGTTTTGACTCATGAGTCTTATATACGATAAGGTGAGAAACGAAGCCTTCTGCGGTTTCTCCGCCATGCCTCCTTTGTCTATAATCCGTATTTTTGTCTGCAAAACTCATAAAATACAAATACAAATGTTCAACATTCTATCTTATTTCAAACGAGCGGACGGTGCCAGGAAGAAAAGCACAGAGCAGAAAACGAGGAAAGAGGAAAGCCACATCTTCATGATTTCCGATTTGGTCAAGGTGGCGGCAAAGGGCGTCAGCTCATCCACGGCGGATAATTACAAAACGGCGGTACGATCGTTCATTCGATTCAATGGCGGCAAAGATGCGCCGCTGTCGGTACTCAATGTGGACACCATTCGGGAATACGAGCGGTGGCTGCACGAGCAGGGGATATGTCCCAACACCTCGTCGTGCTATATGCGCTCGTTGAGGGCTATTTATAATAAGGTAGCGAAGCGAACGCTCCGCAAGGAACCGTTCAGGCTGTCGTTTACGGGCAATGATAAGACGGTGAAGCGAAGCATCGGGTTGGAGGAAGTCCGCAAGCTGCAGGCGATAAAGTTTCCCGAAAAAGCGCAGAGGACCGAAGGCTCGTGGCCGGAGTTGGTCCGAGATCTGTTTCTCTTCTCCTTCTATGCCATGGGAATGCCCTTTGCAGACATGGCACGTCTGAAGCGCTCTCAGATCAAGGAGGGGGTACTGACTTACTGTCGGCAGAAGACAGGCAAGCAGGTCAGGGTGAAATTAGAAAAATGCATGCTTGACATCCTTGCCAAGTATCAGACGGATGACTCGGACTATCTCTTTCCGGTATGGTATGCAACGGTAGGCGATCGGTCGCGGCCGATTTCCTACTCCTCCATGCTGAACCGCTACAATCGTTCGTTGAAAAGGTTGGCGATAAAAGCGGGAATCAGGGGAAAGTTGACCTCCTACGTGCCTCGACACTCGTGGGCCAGCATCGCTTATAAGAAGAACATCGACTTGCCCGTCATCTCCAAGGCCTTGGGACATACCGATACCAAGACCACCCTGATTTATATTAGCGAGATAGACGACAAACGGTTGGCTAAGGCCAACCGTAAACTCTTATACGCACTTTCGTGCACACCTCTTGGTAAGAGGTAGGTATCTGCGCTAAATTTTCCGCAAGATTAATGCTTTTATTTTACCTGTGCAAGTCTTTGGACAAAAAAATGTATTATTTCTTAAAAATAATTGCATTTTGATGTTCGGGGGCCTGTTCTCTTCCGCTTTTACGGTATCCCTTCCTCCTGTCCTGCGAGTACCTTGTCTTTTTTGTATATTCCCTTCGAACATCCTGTTTTCCAGTATCTTGTCCGGTACACCTCTTACCAAGAGGTGTGCATCTGCCAAGCCTATGGAATCATGTATAATGCATCCTCCTTTCTCATGAAACGACTTTTAGCGTTTCTGCTCTTTCTGGCCTGTCTCGGTCATGCTCGTGGTCAGGAAGTCGACACGCGCCGGGGCACGGACTCCGTTCGCGTGTATTTTCGTTTAGGCGATGCTCGCCTGGACCCCTATTTTCGTGATAACG
Organism: Phocaeicola abscessus CCUG 55929; assembly: GCF_000312445.1. GTDB lineage: Bacteria > Bacteroidota > Bacteroidia > Bacteroidales > Bacteroidaceae > Phocaeicola > Phocaeicola abscessus. The sequence goes on from NZ_HE997182.1 coordinate 1,004,233, forward strand.
GCGTGCGCATCCGCGCCTTCACGGATCGTTTCAGAACCCTCCTGCAGGACCCTGTTCGTCGCATCCGCGGCCTGAGGGTGACCGCCGGTGCCTCTCCCGAGGGGAGTACCGAACTGAACCAACGCCTCTCCGAACGGCGCGCTGAGGCCATACGCAGACTGGTCTCCGACTATTTCCCCCACGAGTTCGGCTGGCTCTCCACCGTGCCCAAAGG
>NZ_HE997183.1:0-743 GCF_000312445.1 Phocaeicola abscessus CCUG 55929
GGATGTACGAGGCGTCTGTGCAAAAACTTTCATTTTTGCACAGACGCTCGAGTTTTGTCAGCGAAGTTCAGAAAGGATAGCCGACGGCAAAGTGGAAGGCGAAATCGCGACTGAATTTCGGTCGGATCACGGGGTATCGGTCTCTTCTCCTTTCCATCGGATTAATCGACTTCATACCGCCGTCGAACCGAAGAATGAGGTAATCCAAGTCGAAGCGGATGCCCAATCCGTAAGAGGCGGCAATCTGTCGATAGAACCGATTGAATTTGAATAGACCGTCCTGCTGTTCCACATCATTCCGGATCGTCCAGATGTTGCCCGCATCGATAAATGCAGCGCCGTTCAATTTCCAGAACAAATGCGTGCGGTATTCCAAATTGATGTCAAACTTTATATCGCCCGACTGCTTGATAAAGTCCATCCGGCCGTCCTCACTTCCTCGATAACCTCCTGGCCCGAGGCTGCGGATCGACCATCCCCGTACGCTGTTCGCACCGCCGGAAAAATAACGTTTCTCGAAGGGCAATACTTTCGAATTGGCATAGGGATAGGCTATGCCGGCGCCGACATGGAAGACGACCGCATTCCTGTCGTCGATCTGCATATTCTTCGTATAGTCGAAATCGCCCTTGAGGTATTGGGCGAACGGGATGTTCGCCATCACGTATCCTTTATCTCCTTTCGGAGTCGAGTGGAATGCTTTGGAAAAGGCATAGAGTAGATTGCCCGATTCCTCCACGTTG
>NZ_HE997183.1:998-128074 GCF_000312445.1 Phocaeicola abscessus CCUG 55929
AAACGGACGGAATAGGAATTTCGCCTCAATGTCCGCATCGTCATATTGCCCGCACTGTTATAAGTATACGTGTAGCCGAGACGCACGATGAGCTGATCTTCATAACTGGCGCGCAATAAAGAATTTCGGGCCGACATGTTATTCAGATAGTCTTCGAATTCGGTTGATTTGCGCGGCATATACACATAGTTGATATCCACGAGATCGAACTTGTGCTGACGCCGCCGATTACTCCATTTGTAGCTCCACGACGCTGCGGCCAAAGTGCGTGAAAACTCCGGACGGATTTGCTGGCCGAACTGCAGCCCGACTTCGGAGGTGGCCCGTACTTTCCGCCTGAAATTGGAAGAAAGAAACGGAATCATGAATTGCGGGAAGTTCAGACTCGTTTCCGCGCCGAATTCGGTATAATTATCGTTCACATAATCCTGACTGTTCGATCCGGTAATCGCTTCGTAGGCACCGCGCACTTTCATGGTAAATGTTTCCGATCCTTTGAATACATTCCTGTGCTGAAAAGAAACCGAAGCCGCTGCCCCCAAATCGCCGGCCGAGTTCGTCCCTTCGATTTCGAAGGCGACGGATTTGTCTTTTCCCTTTGCTAAAGAAATATACGCATCTATTTGCGTACTGTCGCTCCCATCGACTTCCTGGAAAGTAATATTCGCATAGCGAAGCGCTCGTAAACGACCGAGCAGCGAATGCGTCTCCTGGACATCCTGGTCGTTATACAGTTTTCCGGGACGGATACGATTGAAATCCGTCAACAATTTCGGACGGAAATATAACTTCTTCTTGTAATACACGGAAAATCCCTTATACACGAGCGAGTCGAACTCGATCAGACCTTCCCTGTCCAAGCGCACCACCTCTTTATCGACAATGAAATTGACTTTGCGAACGCTGAACTGTCGGTGCCTTTCGGGAATATCTTCTTTCTGCCGCTGATAGGGCAATAACCTGAGAATCAAATCCACCGAATGGGTGTTTCGCGCCGTATCCGCTTGATAGACGATAAAATCCTTATTAAAACGATAATAGCCGTTCGACATAAGCCCGTTCGTAATCCGTTGACGCTCGGCATCCAGGACATTTACGTCGAGCCTCATTCCGTTGTGGAGGAACGAACGGGCAGAATCTTTTCGGACGAACTCGGCCACGGTCGGATCATTCATCTCATAGGTCAGCTTGTGGACTACGTACGGCTTTCCGGCACGAATGCGATAAGTTAGCTTCAATTTCTTCCTTTTAATAAAATGATCGAGCGTAACCTTAGCCGCCATATAGCCCATATTCCGGACAGCCTTTTCAATTTCCCTTTGAGTTTTCTCCGCCGATTCGCTATGGAAGATTTCCGGCGCATCTCCTATTTTTCGGAAGAATCGATTAATCCTTTTAGACGAATCCCGCCCCGAAATGCAATAGATCCGCATCGGAACCTTTACGAAATTAAACCATTTAGCATTGGGATTCTGACGGATATAGGTATAAAACTGAGAAGGATCCACGCCTTTCGTATCCGATTCGATTTTTACTTCATCCAGCAGGTATTTATCCTCCGGGATGAATTTGCCGACCGAACACGAAGTCACGAAAAGCAGTCCTATCATCAGCATGCCGATTGATTTTCCAGTCATATACCGCGTAAACTTCGAATTTTAACGTACAAATATACGACTAATAATGAATTAAAGTTAACTTTGTCCGTAATTAAGTTATTCGTGTTATACCGCCCGCCATGCTTAGTAAGAATAAGATAAAGTACATCCGTTCGTTGGAGTTGAAGAAAAATCGGACGACCGACGGGGTCTTCGTAGCCGAAGGCCATAAATTAGTCGACGAACTGATCGGACATTTCGGGTGCCGGCTCCTGTTGGCTACGGCAAAATGGCAGTCAGCTCATTCGGTGCAGGCGGACGAAATCGTAGAAGTAACGGACGAGGAATTAGCGAGAGCCAGCTTCCAGAAAAGTCCGCAAGAGGTGTTGGCTGTCTTCGAACAGCCCTCCTATCCATTATCGACCGAGATGCTTTCGCATGCTTTATGTTTAGCGTTGGATAACGTACAAGACCCGGGAAATGCAGGCACGATCATCCGTCTGGCCGACTGGTTCGGCATAGAATACCTGTTCTGTTCGAACGAGACGGTCGATGTCTTCAATCCCAAAACCGTTCAAGCTACGATGGGAGCGTTAGCCAGGGTGAAGATCTGCTATACCGATCTGCCGCTGCTCCTGAAATCGTTGAGCGATATACCTGTCTACGGAACCTTTCTGACCGGCGAGAATATCTATGAAAAACAACTCGCCGATCACGGACTTATCGTGATGGGAAACGAGGGCAAGGGAATAAGCAAGGAAGTAGCTGCCTGGATACGCGAACGACTTTACATACCTAATTATCCTCGAGGACGTACCGCTTCCGAATCATTGAACGTAGCCATAGCCACAGGCATCGTTTGCGCTGAATTCCGAAGACGACGCCAGTAGCTGTGCATAATGTTCACCGCGCGCACCACCGCGTAACCGGTGGCCGAAGCGTTACGCACCCGGATAAAAGCGCGATACGAGGTCGGCGAAGTATCCTCCGAAATTTCGGAATGCTCCGGAGACGGAAAAATAAATTATTCCGACTTAGCGCTTGCTCTTCCGATAAAATTCCTATTTATTTTCTTTCACGTTGATGGTCAAGTGCAATTCATCCAGCTGCTTTTGTTCCAAATCGGCGGGAGCATCCAGCATCACATCCCGTCCGCTGTTATTCTTGGGGAAAGCGATACAATCGCGGATACTGTCGAGCCCGGCGAAGATCGACACCCAGCGGTCGAGCCCGTAGGCCAGTCCTCCGTGAGGAGGAGCACCGTATCGGAACGCATTCATCAGGAATCCGAACTGGGCTTCGGCCCGCTCCTTGGAGAAACCGAGGAGTTCGAACATTTTCTCCTGCAGGTGCTGGTCGTGGATACGAATAGATCCGCCTCCCACCTCGACGCCGTTGCATACCATATCGTACGCGTCGGCCCGGACGTTTGCCGGATCGGTATCCAGGAGGGGAATATCCTCCTCCTTGGGATGCGTAAAGGGATGATGCGTGGCCATCAGACGCTGCTCTTCGTCGCTCCATTCGAACATCGGGAAGTCGACCACCCAAAGCAGGGCGAACTTATCCTTGTCGCGCAGTCCCAATTGTTCGGCCACCTTCAGGCGGAGTTCGCACAACTGTTTGCGAGTCTTCATGACGTCGTCTCCGCTTAGAACGAGGATCAAGTCGCCGGGTTTGGCACGGCATGTGTCTTTCATCCGCTGCAGCACATCCTGGGCATAGAACTTGTCGACACTCGACCTGACCGTTCCGTCGGCCTCTACGCGGGCGTAGACCATCCCCTTCGCGCCGATTTGTGGCTTTTTCACATATTCCGTCAGCGCATCCAACTGTTTGCGCGTGTACGAAGCAGCTCCTTCCGCACAGATTCCGCCGATATAGGCGGCATTGTCGAATACGGAGAAGCCGTAGCCCTTCAGCACGTCGGCCAACTCGACCAAAGTCATGCCGAAGCGCATGTCGGGCTTGTCGCTGCCGTAATATTTCATGGCGTCCTGCCATGTCATCCGGATGAAAGGTTTGTCGAATTCCACACCGCGAATCGCCTTAAACAAATGCTTCGCCATGCCTTCGAAGGTGCGGATGATATCCTCCTGATCCACGAAACTCATCTCACAGTCGATCTGCGTGAACTCCGGCTGCCGATCGGCCCGAAGGTCTTCGTCGCGAAAACATTTTACAATCTGGAAATAACGGTCCATACCCGCCACCATAAGCAATTGTTTCAAAGTCTGCGGAGACTGGGGCAAGGCGTAGAACTGCCCGGGGTTCATGCGCGAGGGCACGACGAAGTCGCGAGCCCCTTCGGGCGTAGAACCGATCAGCATCGGCGTTTCTACCTCGAGAAATCCCAACCCGTCGAGATAACGGCGGACTTCCATTGTCACCTTATGCCGCAACTCCATATTCTTGCGGACGGCGGGGCGGCGCAAATCCAGATAACGGTATTTCATGCGGAGATCATCGCCCCCGTCGGTCTCGTCTTCAATGGTAAAAGGGGGAGTCGACGACGGATTCAGCACATTCATCCCGGAGACCGCGATTTCTATATCGCCCGTAGGAAGATTTTCGTTCTTATTTGAGCGTTCCTGAACGGTGCCGGTTACTTGAATGACGAATTCGCGGCCCAAACGATTGGCTTGCTCGCAAAGCTCGACATTGATCGCCTCGTTGAATACCAATTGCGTAATGCCGTAGCGGTCGCGGAGGTCGACGAACGTCATCCCTCCCATCTTCCGTGTCCGCTGCACCCATCCGGTCAGGGTCACCTCCTTCCCTGCATCGGAAAGTCTCAACTCTCCGCATGTATGACTTCTATACATCTCTTGTTTATTATTAAATTTTAGCGCCCAAAGTTACTCATTTGTTTTCATTCCGACGCTATTTGTTGGAGCAATCGAAGCAGAAAGTCTCTCTTTTGCGGATTAGTGCCGTCCATCACATACCTGACGATTCCCTCTTTATCTACGATGACCGTAACCGGATAGGCCTCGACCCCGAACATATCTTTCAAGAGTGTGTCGTCGGCAATCTGATGGAATCTGAATTTCTGCCTTTCTACAATTTCTTTGATCTCCTGTGGAGTATTATAGGTCACGGCGAGGTATGTCGCGTCGGGAACCGATTCCATCCACCGGTTGATTTCGGGCATCTCTTTGATGCAGGGGCCGCATCCCGTGAACCAGAAATTAAGTACCAACGGTTTCCCCCTCGTGCTTTTGTCCGAAAAAAGATTTCCTTCCACATCCTTTATGCTGAATCTGCCGATTTGATCCCCTATTTTCAGCCGATTGGCCCCTACCGGTATAACTGCCAGCGCACTCATTACTCTTATCCCCTTGGTCTTGTATTCCTTCAACAATTCGAGATCTTTGACGTTGTTTTCAGGAACGGCATATCGCAAGTCGGCGGCCGTCAAATGTTCGGGGTGATGAACTTCGAAAACCGTCTTGCCGTTCGGCAGCTTGTACAGGGTAATGGAATCCTTCTCGACCCCCATCGGCGTAAAAGTGAAATAATAACGGCCGATAATGAATTTGCACGCTATCAGGGAGTCAGCATCACGGAAAGCGGCATAACTATCGACAGTAAGCGATAGCGCAACGATTATCCATAAAATCTTATTCATCATTTTCTTCGGTTGTTCTACAAAGGTAAGTTATTAAATGAATATTTCAACCGGCGCTCCTCCGTTTTTATTCTGTTCGTAAAGAAAAACGATCCATAATTTTGGCCCCAATCAATGCGTTGTTGTATTATCCTCTAATGTGCCTTATTTCCGCTTGACACCTAAGTATTCGACACAAAAAAGGTAGTTACTTTATTGTAACTACCTGATTTTCAGCTTGTCGGGGTAACAAGATTCGAACTTGTGACCCCCTGCTCCCAAAGCAGGTGCGCTAACCGGACTGCGCTACACCCCGTCTTACTTTCTTTAAAAGCGTTGCAAAAATACGCCGTTTTTTTATATTTCCCAACGGATTTTACTTCAAAATCCCGAGCTGCCGGAAACATTTTGTCAATTTCTCGACGGCGATGCCAATCTGTTCCTTCGTATGAGTAGCCATTAAAGCGACGCGAACCAACGTATCCTGAGGGGCACAAGCCGGCGGAATGACGGGATTGATAAAGATCCCTTCGTCCAAAGCCAATTTGGTCACGGCGAAGGTCTTGTCGACATCGCGGACATATAATGGAATGATCGGGCTTTCCGTATTGCCAATTTCGAAACCGGCGGCGCGGAACCGATCCAACGCATAGTTGGTGATGGTCCACAAATTCTTTCGGCGCTGTTCGTCTTCCTGAATAATATGAAGAGCCTCCATAGCAGCGGCGGTCGAAGCCGGCGTCAAGCTTGCGGAGAAAATATAAGTACGCGAATTATGACGCAACCAATTGATCGTGTCGTGATCGGCGGCGATAAAGCCTCCGATAGAGGCAAGCGATTTCGAAAACGTGCCCATGATCAGATCTACCTTGTCGATGACGCCGAAATGATCGCAAACCCCCTGTCCTTTGCTTCCGAACACGCCGATCCCATGAGCTTCGTCAACCATCACAGAAGCATTGTATTTCTCTTTCAAACGGATGATCTCGGGTAGATTCGCCAAATCGCCTTCCATCGAAAATACGCCATCCACCACGATGAGCTTCACGGCGTCAGGATTGCATTTTTTCAACTCTTTCTCCAAAGCCTCCATGTCATTGTGCTTGTACTTCAGCTGCGTAGAGAAAGAAAGACGACGCCCATCGACGATCGAGGCATGATCGCGGTCATCGCAAATAATGTAATCGTTACGATCGGTAAGACATGAAACGACGCCTGCATTCACACTAAAGCCGGTAGAATAAACCAAAGCTTCGTCTTTACCGACAAATTTCGCCAATTCCTTTTCCAATTGTACGTGAATATCGAGCGTCCCATTTAAAAAACGGGAGCCAGCACATCCCGTACCGTATTTTTCTGTCGCTTCAATAGCCGCATGGATGATACGCTGGTCATAGGTTAGCCCCATATAAGAATTAGAACCGAACATCAGGACTTTTTGCCCGTCCATGATCACTTCGGTATCCTGATGGCTATCTATTTCGCGGAAATAAGGATATACTCCTTCTGCCTGATATTTTTGAGGCAAACGATATTTACTTAATTTGTCTTGCAATAATCCCATATCTTCAATATGTGGCGTAAGTATGCTAATCTTACACGTTTGGTATAATAAGTTTAAAATCGTTCCGATGTGTCGATTCTGGGAACCATTAACCGCCAAATCAGGCTGCAAAGATATTAATTTTTCATTATCGGAATGATTTTTTTACAAAAAAAATTTCTTCAAGGAAATCTTAGGGGATTTCTATTTCAAAAAATAAAAAAGCAGTAACTTTGCATGAGCCAAAGTGCTCAAAAGTACCATTATGCCCCCAAAGAAAAAGATAAGATTCATCGTCAATCCCATTTCCGGAACTCAAAGCAAAGAAACGATATTGAAGAAAATAAACGAGCTCATAGATCGGGACAAATACGATTTCGAAATTATCAGAACAAAATTTGCAGGACATGCTACAGCACTTTCGACCAAAGCCGTCGACGAACGGATTGACACGGTGGTCGCAATCGGTGGCGACGGCACGGTCAATGAGGTTGCCCGCGGCCTCGTTCACACCCCGACCTCTTTGGGAATCATCCCCTGCGGTTCGGGTAACGGATTGGCCAGAACCTTACATATCCCCATCGATCCCAAAGCCTCCATCAGTCTGTTAAATAAAGACCACTCGCTTTGCATTGACTACGGGAAGATCAACGACATCCCTTTCTTCTGTACCTGCGGTGTGGGATTCGATGCTTTCATCAGCATGAAATTCGCGGATTCGGGTAAAAGAGGACCAATGACCTATGTGCAGAATATCTTAACCCAATATCTCACCTATAAACCCGACACGTACGAAGTCACGAACGAGGATACCACCATCCAGCATAAGGCCTTCCTCATTGCGTGTGCAAATGCCGATCAGTACGGAAATAATGCTTTTATTGCCCCGCAGGCTTCGCTGGTGGACGGTTTATTGGACGTTACCATCTTGGAACCGTTTACGGTGCTGGACATCCCCTCGCTTACCTTTCGCCTGTTCAATAAGACCATCGATCAGGATTCCCGCATCAAGACGTTCCGAACGAAAAAAGTGTTGATTCATCGGGCTGATCCCGGCGTATTTCACATAGACGGCGATCCGGTAACAGGAGAAAAAGACTTGGTCGTCGAGGTCGTTCCCCAAGGGTTGAACATCATCGCTCCCGAATTGAAGAGAAAAGCTGCCTCCCGCAATGTCATGCAAGAAATCGGGAATTTCATTAACAACTTGCAGCCCTTAAAGGACATGAAGATAAAGTTTCCTACCACTTTTGATAAAAATCGCACGTCAAAGCCTTGAATGCTTCGCTGAAAACCTGAGGCCCCGTTTCTATTACCAACTGATTTACCTGACAGGAAACAATCCGAGGTCGCAATTCCAACAAAACTCTTTTAGGCGAGGCACCCGGCTTGGAAAAGACGGTGGTCTGCCGGCTTGGATAAAGATAAAACTCCATAGCCGTCGACCAGAAAACGTTCAACGATTCATAAGGCAGCACTACGGAGAAAGCACCTTCCGGCGTTAACAATTCCGAAACGCTCCGTAACAAGTCGTAAAAGCTCAAACTATCTGTATGCCTGGCTGTATTCCGTCGCTTTTGGGGACTTTTCAGAGAGTTTGCGAAATAAGGCGGATTGGATACGATGCAATCAAAGCTTTGTTCGGGACAATACTCCCGAATATCTTGTCGCATAACCCGAATTCTATTTTTCCAAGGAGAGAGTAAAATATTATCCATAGCCTGACCGTAAGCGTTTTCATCAATGTCGACAGCCGTTATCCGGGCATCGCTTCGTTGCGCAAGCATTAAGGCGATCAATCCTGTTCCCGTTCCGATATCCAAGATACGCGTGCTTTGAGAAACATCCGTCCATGCCCCCAATAAAACGCCGTCCGTTCCCACCTTCATCGCGCAGCGATCATGATAGACGACAAATCGTTTAAAAGCAAAATAATCAGCAGACATCAATGATATATTCATTGTTTACCATCGCCAAATGTATAGGATTTATCGGGCAATACCAAATATTAGGAATTATTTGAACTTATTGTCATAATTAATCCAAATAATAAAGAAAATCCGGACGGAAATAACTAACTTTGCATTTCATTTCGAGCTAAAAAGTTCGAAAAATAATAGAGGAAGCAAAAAGATTTTATGAGCACGAGAAAAAAAGCAAGCAGTTTCATGTTGAGAAACGAAAACGATGATGACATTTCCATGTTGACGGAGATCCAAACCGACCCTGAAAGGATATCCAATGGCGAAATCGATAGAGAAATACCCGTCATGCCCCTGCGGAATATGGTAATGTTCCCATCGGTCGTCATGCCCATCACGGTAGGTCGTCCCTCCACGCAGAAATTGATAAACGTAGCCTATAGAAGCAAGCAGCCGATCGCCGTCGTTTGCCAGATTCAAGCGGAAACGGAAGAACCGGATTATAACGATTTATTCCATATCGGCGTAATAGCGAAAATCCTGCGCGTATTCGAAATGCCGGGAGGAAACAGTACCGTGATTCTCCAATCGAACGGCCCTAAGATCACACTCGATGAGATCACCTCGTTTTCTCCTTACATGTCAGGCAAAGTGACCCCCGTTCCCGAAACCAAAGACGAAGAGAACATCGACGAATTCAAGGCCTTGACCGATACCTGCAAAGAGCTGACCACCAAGTTCATTGAAAAATCAGATAAATTGAGTCCAGATACCGTCTTCGCTATCAAGAACCTGGACGATGCCGAAATTTTAGTCAATTTCGTCTGTTCCAACTTCCCTTTCGAAGTCAATGAAAAAATTCAATTGCTAACCATCAACTCGCTAAAAGAGCGAATGTATAAACTGGTACAAATATTAAACAGGGAAATCAAGCTGGCCGATATCAAACAAAATATCCAGATGCGAACTCGGGAAGACATCGACCGCCAACAGAAAGAATATTTCCTGCAACAGCAAATCAAGAATATTCAAGACGAGTTAGGCGGCAGTTCGGAAGATGATACCAACGAATTGCGCAAAAAAGGCATGAAAAAGAAATGGCATGCGGACGCGGCCGCTATCTTCGATAAGGAAGTCACCAAGTTGGAACGCATCAATCCCCAATCGCCCGACTATAACGTCCAGCTCTCTTATCTGCAAACGTTGCTCGACTTGCCGTGGAACGAATACACCCCTGACAACCTGAATATCAACCATGCAGAACGTATTCTCAATAAAGACCACTACGGGTTGGAAAAAGTAAAGGAACGCATCTTGGAACACTTAGCTGTGCTACAGCTGAAAGGCGATATGAAATCACCGATCATTTGTCTTTACGGGCCGCCGGGAGTGGGGAAAACATCATTGGGCAAATCCATCGCCGCTTCCCTGAAGCGGAAATACATCCGCATGTCGTTAGGCGGCGTCCATGACGAAGCGGAAATTCGCGGCCATCGGAAAACCTATATCGGCGCCATGCCAGGCCGAATCATCAAGAGTCTGATCAAGGCCGGTTCATCGAATCCGGTGATCATTCTTGACGAAATAGACAAACTGAACAGAGATGCTCACGGCGATCCAAGTTCCGCCATGCTCGAAGTGCTTGATCCGGAACAAAACAGTTCGTTCCACGACAATTATGTGGATATGGATTACGACTTGTCGCACGTCCTTTTCATCGCCACGGCAAACGTATTGAATACCATCCCCCCTCCACTACTCGACCGGATGGAGCTGATCGAAGTCAGCGGATATATTACGGAGGAGAAGATCGAAATTGCGCGTCGCCATTTGATTCCGAAAGAAATGGAAGCAAACGGCATGAAGAAGGACGATGTCAAGTTCTCCAAACAAGCTCTCGAGCTCATCATCGAAAGTTATACGCGCGAAAGCGGCGTTCGTGAATTGGAAAAGAAAATCAATAAAATTATCCGAAAACTCGCCCTCCAACAAGCCCGTGACGGTTATCCGAGCACACGGAACGTCAGGCCGGCGGAGGTGAGAGAACTGTTAGGTATCCCCGAATATAACAAGGACAAATACCAAGGCAACGAATACGCCGGCGTGGTAACCGGATTGGCCTGGACCTCCGTAGGCGGCGAGATTCTGTTCATCGAAACAAGTCTAAGCAAGGGCGCAGGCAACCGACTGACCTTGACCGGCAACTTGGGCGACGTGATGAAAGAATCGGCCATGTTGGCTTTGGAATACATCAAAGCCCACGCTTCGTTGCTCGATCTGCCTGACGGTATTTTCGAAAACTGGAATATCCACATCCATGTTCCCGAAGGAGCCATTCCCAAAGACGGGCCGTCGGCGGGAGTCACGATGGCGACCTCTTTAGCCTCGGCGTTGACGCAACAAAAAGTAAAACCGAACTTAGCCATGACAGGTGAAATCACGTTAAGAGGAAAAGTATTGCCCGTGGGCGGCATCAAAGAGAAAATCTTAGCGGCTAAACGCGCCGGCATCAAAGAAATTATTTTGTGCGAAGATAATCGCAAAGACATCTCGGAGATCAATCCCATTTACCTGGAAGGACTGATTTTCCACTATGTAAAAGACATTAAAGAAGTATGGAAACTTGCCCTGACAGGAGAAAAAGTAAAAGATGCCATCGATTTCGAGAAGTTGTTGAAAGAGGGGACGAAAAAAGAGAAAAAAACAGAAAAGAATGACCTTTGAACTGCAATATACGGATCCGAAATCGAATGCGAGAGCCGGATTGATCACGACTGCGCACGGACAGATCGAAACTCCCATCTTCATGCCGGTAGGAACCGTCGGATCGGTCAAAGCAGTACATTTGCACGAACTGAAAAATGACATTCGGGCTCAGATCATTTTAGGCAATACCTATCATTTGTACTTACGCCCGGGATTGGATATCCTCGAACGCTCCGGAGGACTGCACCGCTTCAATGGCTTCGATCGCCCGATCCTGACGGACAGCGGAGGATTCCAAGTCTTTTCTCTGGCGGGAATCCGGAAAATGAAAGAAGAAGGCGTGGAATTTCAATCGCATATCGACGGTTCCAAGCACCTCTTTACCCCCGAGAAAGTAATAGATATCGAACGCACGATTGGGGCTGACATCATCATGGCCTTCGACGAATGTCCGTCGAGTACTTCGGAATATGCATACGCCGCAGCATCCGTCGAGCGTACGCACCGCTGGTTGGACCGGTGTCTCAAACGCTTCGATGAAACGGCTCCCCGATACGGGTACGAACAATCCTTGTTCCCCATCGTTCAAGGCTGCATCTATCCGGATTTGAGACGACGCTCGGCCGAATACATCGCTTCCAAAAATGCCGACGGAAACGCTATCGGAGGCCTGGCCGTAGGCGAGCCGACTGAAAAAATGTACGAGATGATCGAGTTGACCAATGCGATCCTCCCCTCAGACAAACCCCGCTACCTGATGGGAGTGGGAACCCCTGCGAACCTGCTGGAAGGTATTGAAAGAGGCGTCGACATGTTCGACTGCGTGATGCCGACCAGAAACGGCAGAAACGGTATGTTATTCACGAAAGACGGCATCCTGAACATGAAAAACCTGAAATGGGCAGACGATTTCTCGCCCATCGAAGCGACGGGAGCCTCGTATGTGGACACCGCTTACAGCAAGGCTTACCTGCGACATCTGTTTCACGCTCAGGAGTTGCTGGCCATGCAAATCGCTTCGGTCCACAACCTGGCCTTTTACCTGTGGCTGGTCGGCGAAGCGAGGAAACATATCGTCGAAGGAGATTACGCCGCATGGAAACCGAATATGGTGAAACGACTTTCTACCAGATTATAAATAATGAAAAACGCATCGACACGGATAAAGGAAGCAGTCAAAGCGGGTATCGAGCAGGTGACGGCCCTCGTCAACCGGATAAAGACTTTCCCGCGTTGGCTGGAAGCGCATCGGGAAGAATTGAAACCGAACAGGGAATGGCTTCGCATCCGTCATTGGCTAAAACGATTGGACATTTACATCATCAAGAAATTTCTCGGAACCTATTTCTTCGCCATTGCGCTGATCATTTCCATCGCTGTGGTTTTCGACATCAACGAGAATATCGACCGGTTCATCAGCAACAAGGCTCCCGTGCACGCCGTCATTTTCGATTATTACCTGAACTTCATCCCCTACTTCTCCAACTTATTCAGCCCCCTGTTCGTCTTTATAGCCGTTATTTTTTTCACTGCGAAACTGGCGGAGAACTCGGAGATCATCGCCATGTTCTCCACCGGCATGAGCTTCAAACGGATGATGCGACCGTACATGATTTCGGCCGCTATCATTTCGATCCTGACCTTCGGCTTAGGGGCTTACGTCATCCCAAAGGGAAACGTCACCCGCCTGGACTTCGAAGATCAGTATAAGAAAAAAAGGAAGATGGAATACGTCCGCAATGTACAGTTGGAAGTGGACGAGGGCGTCATCGCCTACATCGAACGCTATGAAGACTTTAATAAAACCGGGTATCGCTTTTCGTTAGACAAGTTCAAGGAAAAGAAACTGATCTCGCATCTGACGGCCAGAAGCATTACTTACGATACGACGAACGTCTACAAGTGGACGATCAAAGACTACATGATCCGCCAGCTGGAAGGCATGAAAGAACATATCACCCGAGGAAGCCAGATAGACTCCGTCATCAAAATGGAACCGCGCGATTTCCTCATCATGAAAAACCAGCAGCAGACGATGACCAGTCCGCAGTTGAGCGAATACATCGCCAAACAGAAGAAACGCGGATTCGCCAATATCAAAGAGTTCGAAATAGAATACCACCAACGGATAGCCATGTCGTTCGCAGCCTTCATCCTGACCACGATCGGCGTCTCGCTCTCCTCGCGAAAGGTGAAAGGCGGAATGGGGCTCTACTTAGGAATCGGCTTGGCGTTGAGCTTCTCGTATATCCTTTTTCAAACCGTATCGTCCACGTTCGCGGTTAACGGGAACACCTCCCCTTTGGTCGCCGTGTGGATACCCAACATCCTGTACGCGTTCATCGCCCTCTATTTATACAAGAAAGCACCCAAATAAATCCGTATACGTCCGAATTGCCGAACATCCGAGTCTGAATACCGTCCGCTGCCCGACCTGCCACGAACGCTTCGCCCTTTCTGTAGGAAATCGAACGATGTCCGCTTTACGTAAAAATTCATTTAAATGATTTGGAAAATCGGAAAAAGGATGTATCTTTGCACCCGTCGAATAAAAGAGGCAAGAAATCGGTTCCGTAGCTCAATTGAATAGAGCATCTGACTACGGATCAGAAGGTTTAGGGTTTGAATCCCTACGGAATCACCGCCAAGCACTTTTATTCTCACAACAACAGAACGGTTCCGTAGCTCAATTGAATAGAGCATCTGACTACGGATCAGAAGGTTTAGGGTTTGAATCCCTACGGAATCACCGCCAGGGGGCGTTAATCCAAGCAATCATCACTTTATTCTCGCCGATAATGCCGATCGGGATGTCTATCAATGTATTTGAGGAAAAAATGAATACGCCATAGGCGGACAATAGGTCGATTACGCAGGGAATTCAAACTCTCTGCGCGGTGAATTAAAATTGTGTGCGCAGAGAATTAAAATTGTGTGCGCAGAGAATTAAAATTGTGTGCGTAGAGAATTAAAATTGTGTGCGTAGAGAATTTAAACCCTCTGCGCAGTTGTCAAGAGTTCCGTATCGAGTATATTCAATTGGACAATCGTGGACTATGCCTTGCTCTTTCACCCGACTCAAATAATGAAAGCACTTCCCCCTCTCTATTTCATAACTGTTTCCCGCATCTAACTATGACTTCTCCCGACTTGTTTACTAACTTGCCTTTGTTTTGTTGAACACAATATCTGCCTTTTGATGTCGGCAGATATTCTACCGAGAGTAAAACTTCGTTCAGACGGGCGAGGAAAATTTTCATTCGTAATAATTCGGCTCGCCATATGTCGAATTTCAATTAAATTCTTTACCTTTACAGCGTTTCGTTATAAAACCATCTTACAAGCAGTTTAATCGCTTATCCGTTTTAAGAATTAGTAAAAAATTGTTTTTGCCATGAAAAGAATTTTTGTCTTGCTATCGTTCGCTTGCATTGCGCTCTCCGGTTATTCGCAAGAGCATGCTTCGCAGTATTACATGTCGTACTTTGCGAAGTATTACCGTATCGATGTCGTCAACTATGAAAACGAAGGCTTTTGTGCCAAGATCGACCTCGAATCGTCCAACGAGGCCGTAACGCCGAGCTTATATATCAAATACGCGAATATTCCCAACTTCATCGTCAACTTGGAAATTATCAAAACCCGATTCGTCAAACATGCCTTACAAGCCGTAAAGGATGGGACGAAAAACGTCAAAACGCCTTTGGAATCATATTTTAAGCGAGGTTTCATAACGTATGCCACCAACTCGAAAATTTATCAGGACACCAACATCAAGATGAAAGCATTCTTTGAAGTCAAAGATGACGGCCAATGCCTCGCCGTGATCAAGTCGCCCGCCTTTACAGCGCCTAAAAGGGAAGCTGAGAACAATGCGCGAAGTTTTTTCATCTTCCAGACTCCCGATGAATTCGACGAGCTGATCGATCACCTGAAAAAGCTTACGAAATAGGGTGTCCGGTCAACATCTGATGTTCAATTGATCCAAAATCACCCGCATTTTCTCGAACGTAGTAATGCGCGTGGGAACGAGGGGCAAACGGAGTTTATTTTCGATGAGACCCATGACGTTCAGCATGGCCTTAACGCCCGCCGGATTCCCGTCGACGAAAAGGAGTTTGAAGAGCTCGGCAAATTTATGATGGATAGGCAAGGCATGCTCGAAGTCGCCTCGCAAGGCCAGGCGTACCATCTTACCGAACTCGCGCGGGAAAGCGTTTCCAATCACGGAAATAACGCCCACGGCACCCAAGGCAAGCAGAGGAAAGGTAATGCCGTCGTCACCGGAAATGACATTGAAATGGGCAGGTTTGTGTTTGATGATATCGTCCATCTGGGTAATATGGCCGGAGGCTTCTTTCACTGCTACTATATTCCGAAAATCTTGTGCCAGTCTCAACGTAGTTTCGGCTGTCATATTCACTCCCGTACGTCCTGGAACATTATAAAGGACGATGGGCAGGTCGGTAGATTCGGAAATCGCTTTATAGTGCTGGTAAATACCTTCCTGCGAAGGCTTATTGTAATAAGGCACTACCGCCAACACGGCATCCACTCCCGTAAAATCATCGTTTTTCAGCGTATCGATCACCGTTTGCGTGCAATTGGCGCCTACCCCCAACAAGATGGGCAGCCGACCGCCGGCGCGCTCTATCACCGTCCGGGTGATCGCGGTCTTCTCCTCCTTGGTCAAAGTCGGAGTTTCAGCTGTCGTACCGAGAACGCAGAGGAAATCGGTGCCATTTTGGAGTTGGTAATCGACCAGTCGCACCAATGCGGCGTAATCCACGCTTCCGTCTTCCTTGAAAGGAGTAATCAAAGCGACTCCCATTCCTCTCAATCTTGCCTGTATCATAATCGAACTTTCCTCAGTGATCGGACACAAAAGTACAACTAATAATTCGTTTTCGCGATAAATAATCAACTATTTTTATCAGATGCTATTAAAAAGTCATTCGATCATCCGCAAGAACGTATTTTCGTCGATCACGGGGATATTCCACCGCCGAGCTTTCTCGAGCTTGGACGGCCCCATCTGTTCACCGGCAAGGACGAAACTCGTCTTCGACGAAATACTTCCCACATTCTTTCCACCATTCCGTTCTATCAATTCCTTGTATTCATCACGGGAATGCAAGGCGAATACCCCGCTGATGACGACAGATTTGCCCACCAGCTTGGCCGACGCCCCGAGCGCATCCTCCTCGTCAGACTTCAGTCGGACGCCTGCAGCGCGCAAGCGTTCGATAATCCCGATGTTCCGTTCGTCTTTGAAGTATAAGATGATGCTGCGGGCGATTTTCTCGCCTATTTCGTCGATGCGAATCAAATCGTCGAGGGTGACGACTTTCAATTCGTCGACAGATGGGAAGGATTTGGCCAGTACCTTAGCCGTCGTCTCCCCGACGAAGCGAATCCCGATGGCAAAAAGTACCCTTGCCCACGGGACAGTTTTGGAAGCTTCTATACCTTTGATGATATTATCCGCCGACTTCTCTCCCATCCGCTCGAGAGAAACGATATCCGAAACTTTCAGATCGTATAAATCGGCGATATCGCGGATCAAACCTTCCTGAAAGAATTGATCGACGGTCTCCGATCCTATTCCTTCGATATTCATGGCCCTCCGACTGATAAAATGTTCGATTTTCCCTTTGATTTGAGGCGGACAGGCCGTGTCGTTAGGACAATACCAAGCAGCTTCACCTTCGTACCTGATCAACTCCACACCGCATTCCGGACAATACGTGACGAATCGCACCTTCTCGCCCGCCTTCGCACGGGAATTCATATCCACTCCTACGATTTTCGGAATAATCTCACCGCCTTTCTCCACATAAACCATATCCCCGAGGTGCAAATCCAAGCCCTCGATAACGTCGGCATTATGCAACGTAGCCCTTTTCACTACGGTTCCGGCTAACTGAACGGGGGCGAGATTGGCCACGGGGGTTACGGCTCCTGTTCTTCCCACCTGGTAGGTTACGCTATTCAGGCGGGTACGCTCTCGTTCCGCCTGAAACTTATACGCGATAGCCCAACGGGGAGATTTGGCTGTATATCCAAGAAATTGCTGCTGGCGGGTGGAATTAACTTTCAGGACGATTCCATCGGTCGCTACCGGCAAGTTCTTCCGTTCCGTATTCCAGTAAGCAATGTAGTCGAACACTTCTGACAAAGATCGGCATTTCTTTATCTTATCGGAGATCTTGAAACCCCATGCTTTCGCTTCCATCAGATTTTCGTAATGTCCATCATGCGGAAGTTGCTTGCCCAACATATAATAGAGATAAGCATCCAACCTACGCTGAGCCACTTCCGCCGAGTTCTGCAATTTCAACGTACCCGAAGCCGCGTTACGGGGATTGGCGAACAACGGCTCTTCGCGCAATTCGCGCTCTTTGTTCAGCTCTTCGAATACGGTCCAGGACATCAACACTTCTCCTCGCATCTCGAATTCGCGGGGATAGCCTTTGTCGGGAGGCAGCACCAACGGAATACAACGAATGGTCTTTACATTGTCCGTCACGTCGTCTCCCCGCACCCCGTCTCCCCGGGTAACGGCTTGTGTCAGTTTTCCATCCGTATAAACTAATGAAATCGAAGTCCCATCGAACTTCAATTCCGCACACAACTCGAATTCCTCGCCTTCCAATCCTTTTTTCACACGGTCATAAAACTCTTTCACATCGATTTCCGAATACGTATTGGCCAAAGAAAGCATTGGGTATCGATGAACTACTTGTCTGAAGTTCTTATTGATATCGCTTCCCACCCGCATGGTCGGCGAGTTCGCATCGCGATATTCGGGATGCTTGGCTTCCAATTCCTGCAGTTCGTACATCAGCCGATCGAATTCCTGATCGCTGATTTCTGGTGCATTCAATACGTAATAATTATAATTGTGGCGATGCAGCTCTTCACGTAACCGATCTATCCTCGCCATGTCGTTATCTCCAGCAAACAAATCTTTCATCATAACAGTATGTTTTAGAAGCCAAATATAGCGCGATTTTAGGATAAAAGTACGGAAAAACAAAGGCTTTTTCTTAATTTTGTCCCGCAAATAACGAGAAAGATGAGATTAGACATTATCAGTGTCATACCGGAAATGATAGAGGGCTTTTTTAACTACTCCATTTTGAGTAGGGCGCAGAAAAAAGGACTCGTGGAAATACATTTGCACAATCTGCACGATTACGCCACCGATCATTATAAAAAGGTAGACGATTATCCTTTCGGCGGCTTTGCCGGAATGGTGATGAAAATCGAGCCGGTAGACCGTTGCATCTCCCGATTGAAAGCAGTACGCCACTATGACGAGGTCATCTTCGTCACTCCCGACGGCCAACCCTTCGACCAACCCATGGCAAACGAGTTATCGCTCAAACGGAATCTGATCATTCTTTGCGGTCATTTTAAAGGGGTCGATTACCGTATCCGAGAACATTTCGTAACCAAAGAGATCAGTGTGGGGGACTTCGTCCTTACAGGCGGGGAATTGGCGGCGGCCGTCATCGCAGATGCGGTCGTCCGAATCATCCCCGGCGTGATCTCAGACGAACAGTCAGCGCTTTCCGATTCTTTTCAGGATAACCTGCTAGCTGCCCCCGTTTACACCCGCCCGGCAGACTATAAGGGCTGGAAAGTTCCCGACATTTTGTTATCTGGCCATGAAGCTAAGATCAAGGAATGGGAAATGCAGCAGTCCTTGGAACGGACACAACGTTTACGCCCGGATTTGTTAAAATAGGCTACGACTACCCAATCAAATTTCCAATGCTCCCACAATATCAGTTACAGAACGGTAACCATGCCTCTCCAAATAGTCGTCGATATAGGTTGCGACCTTTACCGTAACGGAGGGGTCGATAAAATTCGCCGTTCCTATTTGTACGGCGGTAGCGCCGGCTAAAAGGAACTCAATAGCATCCTTTCCCTCCATAATTCCCCCCAAACCGATCACCGGTATTTTAACGGCGCGCGCCGCTTGCCATACCATACGCAAAGCGATAGGCTTCACCGCAGCCCCGCTCATTCCTCCCGTCACGGTAGATAGGCAAGGACGGCGCTTTTCCGAATCGATGGCCATACCCAACAACGTATTTATCAACGAAACACTATCCGCTCCCGCCGCCTCGGCGGCCTTTGCCATTTCCGCAATATCCGTCACATTGGGCGAAAGTTTTACGATCAGAAGCTTTTTATAGACTTGACGGACAGCCCCGACCACCTCCTCGCACCCTTCCGTCGTTACGCCGAAAGCCATTCCGCCTTGTTTCACATTCGGGCAAGATACATTCAACTCAATGGCAGGAATCCGATCCAATTCGCCGACGATTCGAGCGGTCTCTACATAATCTTCTACAGAAGCCCCCGCCACATTCACAATCAAGGCCGATCGGATTTCTTTTATCTGCGGATAAATATGTTCGACGAAGTGATGTACGCCTTTGTTTTGTAATCCTACGGCGTTCAGCATGCCCATCGGCGTCTCCGCCATGCGTGGATACGGATTTCCCTCACGCGGATAACGTGTCGTCCCTTTAACGATGATTGCTCCTATCTCAGCCAAATCGACCAAATCTTCATATTCTTTGCCATAGCCGAAAGTTCCAGAAGCCGCCATCACCGGATTTTTCAACTCCAGACCGTTTATATTTACGCTCAAATCTGCCATACTAATTTCTTTATATTGAATACAGGTCCCTCTCGACATACACACATCCGACCGTCGACGGTATCTTCCACGCAGCACAAACATGCCCCCAGACCGCACGCCATTCTATTCTCCAGAGAGACTTCGCACTCTATACCGTTTCTCTTAGCATAACGGGCTACAGCAACCATCATCGGACGCGGTCCGCAGCAATAAATCATCGAAAAATGCTCTTGTTGAAGAACACTGTGTTGGGTGACAAAACCTCTTTCGCCGAAACTCCCGTCGTCCGTCGTCGCATAAAGCTTTCCTAATGCACGAAATAGCTCCAACTGGAGCAGATCTTTAGCCGAACGAGCTCCCAAGAGGAAAGATGGCCGGCCTCCCGACCGAACCATTTCCGCTCCCAAAAACAACAGCGGAGCCGTCCCGACCCCTCCTCCCACCAACAACGGCGCTTTCCCTTTGATACCGGAAGATACCGTAAAGCCATTCCCTAACGGAAGTAACACGTTCAACAGGTCTCCCGACCTTAACGTAGCTAATTGACGAGTACCATCACCTACCAACTGAATGAGAAACCAAACTTCATTCTTCTCGCAACTCACATAATGAATGGAAATAGGGCGGCGAAGAAAGGTAGCAGGCGAATTATCCACACGAAGTTCCGCGAATTGTCCCGGTAGCATAGGAGGTAACTGATCGTCATGAGTTAGCTTCAGGAGCACATACTGATCATGAAGACGAATATTCTCCGTAACGATTAGATCCAAAACGTATTTTTTCATGAAATCGACTAATGCTTTGCCATTCTCGGACAAAGATAGGCATTTTACTTCGAACAGCCTTATGAACGTTCCACGAAGTTTAATAGAAAGAATACAGGCTGTAAACGAAAAGACTAAGCCGGCTTAAATGTTTCGTACGTTCCGTTATCGAAGAAAATTCTTATTTCAGTGATCTGTTTCAATGGTTTTTCAACGTACCTAATCTCTTGGCGGACAAACTCCTTCGTCGTATTTTCAGGTTGTTTAACCATCGTTTCCTTACGATTTTTCATAGCTTCCGCCTCGTTGGACGAGGAATTTAAATTCTCGGCATTCGCCATGCTGAATAAATCCCTGTCTTTCCCAGCGATCGGAGTACTTTCCATCGGTCCTGTACCGTAAATCAGCCAATCCGTATTAATAGTCTCGAACGCTTTATGGATACGCATTACAACGTCTAAGCTCGGATTATTCCGCCCATTGAGAATATGCGAAAGAGAAGAAGCCGAAATCCCTATTTTTTCTGCAAATTGAGTCGCAGAAAACCCCTTTTTGTTCATAATTTGAGAAATACGATCTTTCATTTTACAAAAGTAATTGAGATGTTATTGCGTTACAAAAGTAATAATCAGACTTTATTAAAGCAAATTATTATCCCGAAAATACAATTCACATCCGTATCGATCAAAAAGATAAACCTTATCCGTAAGTAAATAAATCATTGTGAAAAATCGTTTCATAGATCTATAATTTACTATAGTGGTTCTATATAACATGCAGATTAATAATATATTATTTGTATTAGAAAGATGGAAATTTCACTTTAATAAAACAAACACTTAAATCATAGCATGTATTCATTAAACAATACTTTAACCAGCAACGATAAGTATAAGATAATGAACAGAGTATATAATATATCATCAATAAGCATAATTATACATATACAAATATGAATAGGAGTCGGTCAGATTTATGAAATCAAGATTCGGTCGATTTACAATTCTATTTGTAAACATTTCGATATTCTATGTATAATCTAACTATGACTTTTATATTTGTTTATTTACAAACTGAAAATATAAAAATTGCTAATTGTAAAAAACGAAATATTTCTTCTCGTCTTTCTCCATTTCCATGCAAATGCCAAATTTTTCTTCACCAAAATTTCAATCACGATTTTCTCGCTATCCTGTAAAAAACTTTCTCCAAAAGATTTTTCGCCCAAAATATAAAAGCCTACTACTCAAATTAAATCCTACAAAAATTTACGGGAAAAAGTAAGGAAGATTTAAAATTATCGATTCTCAGTGATCGAAAATATATTTAAATAGCTGATATATACTATTATACTACCTTTTTTCCATTCCAAATTTCTGTTCAAAATAGAAAAACGGACGGAAGAAACGTCAGTATTACTCATCATAGTCCCCGATTCTTTTCAGAGGAAGCAAAAATGGGATCAGAACTTAGATAAGAGCGGAATATCTACGACAGGATTCGGAACCTAAACATTTCCGACATTACTCAAACAGCTGTGTTCAAACTCCTATTCCGATACAGCCACCTCTCCATCGATAAACTTGATAATTAAGTCAATGAAGTATTTTATAAACGAGCTCTCGAAGCAAGTCGCCATCGCTGACGGAAGAGTTCCCTACTCCTTTCGATCTCGCATCGCAATAACGGATTTCATCAATAATCTGTAAAACCTTCGTTCCACTGAATCGCTGCATAGCTGTCATATAATCTTTAGCCTGCCAAGAAGTCTTCAGGCTTAATTGCTTGGCGATCCCTTCGTCCGTTTTTACCGAGGCATAATACGCCAGCATCAAATTTGAAAAGAAATTGAAGAGTACGGACAAAGTCAGCACCATTGGATTCGATTTCGGATTTTCTGCAAAATACTTTACAATCTGATTAGCCTTCACGATATCTCTCGCAACAATCGCGTTCCGAAGTTCAAAATTATTGTAATCCTTGCTAATCCCAATGTTCAGCTCTATTTGAACAGGCGTGATACAATGCTGATCTGCAGGCAAAGTGAGAATGAGCTTATCCAATTCCCCCACCATGCGGCTTAAATCGGCGCCGACATATTCGGCTAACATCACAGCGGCTTTGGATTCGATATCGACAGATTTCTGATTCAGATAATCGACTATAAAATCGGGTAATTGATTATCTCTCAGTTTTTTCGATTCGAAAAGCACGCCGATCTTTTGTATTTCGGCAGCTAACTTTTTTCTTCGGTCGAGAGAACCGTGTTTATGACAAAGTACCAAAATCGTCGAGTTTAACGGTTTTTGAAGGTAGTGGCTCAACTCCTCCATATTCTTCATAGCTTGCGCTTCACGGACAATAACCACTTGATGCTCCGACATCATCGGATAACGTCTAGCCGTATTCACCACGGATGCGATATCCGTCTCCGCCCCATAAACGACGGTCAAATTGAATTCTTTCTCGACCTCGGTCAACACATTCTTTTCCATATAATCAGCTATGAGGTCGATGAAATACGATTCTTCCCCCATCAAATAATAGATCGGTTTGAATTGTTTTTTCCGCAAATCCGCCAAGACATCCCAGTAAGTCAATTCTCTTGCCATTGATATAAAATTACCAGTCGAATTTCAAGTGTTTTACCGTCTTCTGACCGTCGATAATCATGCGTAACGAATCGATTCCTATCTGAACGTGTTCAGCCACAAAATTCGTCGTAACCAACTTATCGCTCTTCTCCGTCTTCACTCCTTCCGGCAGCATGGGACGATCGGAAACCAGCAACAGCGCGCCGATCGGGATATGATTATAAAAACCCGTTGTAAAAAGCGTCGCCGTTTCCATGTCCACGCACATCGCCCGCGTCCTGACTAAATATTTCTTAAATCCGTCGTCATGTTCCCAAATGCGACGGTTGGTAGTATATACCGTTCCCGTCCAATAGTCGCGCGCATGATCCCGAATAGCGGAAGAGACTGCGCGTTGCATCATAAATGCGGGTAATGCAGGTACTTCCGGCGGATAATAATCGTTCGAAGTTCCTTCGCCACGAATGGCGGCAATCGGCAGGATCAAGTCTCCCAACCGGGTTTTATGCGAAATACCGCCGCATTTACCCAGAAAAAGACAGGCTTTGGGATGGATAGCGCCCAAAAGATCCATCACGGTCGCCGCATTGGGGCTCCCCATTCCGAAATTTACAATCGTTATACCGTTTGCCTTTGCCGAAGGCATATTGGCATCGGCTCCCGTGACAGGCACCTTGAATTTTTCGGCAAAGAGGTCTACATAATTCTGGAAATTAGTCAGTAATATATAATCCGAGAAATCATCCAACCTTCGTTTCGTATATCGCGGAAGCCAATTTGCAACAATTTCTTCTTTTGTTTTCATAATCTTTCGTATTTTTGTATCCTCCGATGAAAAAAAAGCAGTGACGGAGTTACAGATTAAACTTCACAGATGCAAAAATAATGGAAGACGAGGGGAATGCCAAATTTATTTTTAAATGTTACCGTTGAACTTACCGACATACGAAATGAAAATAGTGCAAAGAGATGGTAAAACAGCCATCTTCGACGTGTTACGACGGAAATATGTCGCCCTCACTCCGGAGGAATGGGTCAGGCAACACTTTATCCATTATCTCATCGAGCACAAAGGCTATCCGAAAGGACTCATGGCCAATGAAATTCAACTCGATTTAAACGGGACTAAAAAGCGATGCGACTCCGTGCTTTTTTCGAAGGATCTGAAAGCCAGACTCATCATCGAATACAAAGCTCCCACCGTCGAGATTACACAAACCGCATTCGACCAGATTACGCGTTATAATCTGGTATTGAAAGTCGACTATCTGATAGTGAGCAACGGACTTTCCCATTACTGTTGCCGGATAGATTATGCAAGGAAAAGTTATGTATTTTTGCCAAACATCCCCACGTATCGTGAATTATAAAGGGTGTGAAAAAGAGCTATCCGTTTTTCCGAACAGCCCTTTACAAAATAATCTTATCGACTATGCTTCCTCTTTCGAGCGTTTCGAGGCTGCCTTTGTCCCTCTTTTCTTCTTGGCAGGTACGAGGGGGTCTACTTTAGCTATACCGGCTAATTCAGGGTCGATCATAATACGTCCGCAATACTCGCAGACAATAATTTTTTTGCTCATTCGGATATCCAACTGTTTCTGAGGCGGAATCTTGTTGAAACAACCGCCGCACGCATCGCGTTGCACCGTAACGATTCCCAGCCCATTTCGGCTATTCTTGCGGATACGTTTGAAAGCTTGCAGCAGGCGGGATTCAATGTTGTCTTCCAAATTTTTCGCTTTCTCGCGGAGTTTTTCTTCCTGCTGTTTCGTTTCGGCGACAATATCTTCCAATTCAGCCTTCTTTGCTTCCAGATCCTTGCTTCGTTCTTCCAATTCGCTATTACTCTTGGTGATATCTTCCGTACGGATATTCATCGCTTCGTTCCCCTCACGGATGCGTTTCTGATCAAGTTCTATTTCCAATTCCTTGTACTCTATTTCCTTGCTCAATGTTTCGTACTCACGGTTGTTGCGAACATTTTCCTGTTGTTCCTTGTATCTGTCGACCAAGGAGCGCGAAGCCTCTATATTATTCTTTCTCGCGGCATTGTCCGCCTTAATCTCGTCTATTTCCGCCTTATACTTGTCGATGCGCGTATGTAAGCCCACCACTTCGTCTTCCAGGTCCTGCACTTCCAAAGGAAGTTCGCCCCGTAAGGTTTTGATCTTATCGATCTCCGTCAAAATAGTCTGTAACTGATAAAGCGCTGTAAGCTTCTCCTCTACGGTCAGCTCGTTCGGATCCTTCTTTACTTCTTTAGCCATGTCATTATAAATATTTTATAGGATTCGTATTGATCCGCGAGATGTAGACCTCTACAGAAGGAAACAAATCCCGTATGATTGATTGAAATATCTCTTTCGTATACTGTTCGCTTTCGTAATGCCCTATTTCCGTTACTAACATATCGTTTTCGTAAAAGAAATAGTCGTGGTACCGGATTTCCCCTGTCAGAAAAGCGTCGGCCTTTCCTACGGCTTTCGGCAGCAGAAAGGCTCCTGCTCCGCCGCAAAGGGCTACGCGTCGAATAAGCCGGCCATTCAATCGGGAATGCTTGACACATCCCGCTTCAAATTTCTTTTTAATATCCCTCAGAAAGTCATTTTCGTTCATCGGTACGTCCAGGTCGCCTATTATCCCGGCTCCGGTTTGCGGCCATTCGTTTTGCAAGGCATAAAAATCGTAGACCGGCTCCTCGTACGGATGAATCTCGAGCAAGGATTTCTCCGCTTTCGAACGGAGGAAATAAGGGAGGACGGTCTCGATCCGAACTTCGGCTTCTCGATGCAGTTCGCCTATCTTCCCACAGAAAGGATGTGCTCCTTCCGCCGCCCGGAACGTTCCTTCGCCGTTCACATTATAACTGCACGAATCATAATTCCCGATATTACCGCATCCGGCATCGAAAAGCGCTCTCCGAACTTCATCGGCTTGTGCGGCAGGAACGAAAGCAACCAATTTTAGCAGCGTATTCTCTTTCGGCTCCAGCACCCGGACATTTTTCATGCCGATCTTCTCGGCGATCTTAAAGTTCACCCCGTTCATCGCATTGTCGAGGTTGGTATGAGCTGCATACACCGTTATGTCGTTCTTGACGGCTTTTAGCACGCACCGCTCTACATACGTTTTACCGGTAATCGACTTCAAACTTTTGAACAGCAAAGGGTGATGCGCCACAATAAGGTTGCACCCCAAGCCGATGGCTTCCTCCATCACCGCCTCGGTCACGTCCACGCACAACAATGCCCCTGTAACTTCCGCATCTGTCAATCCTACTTGCAAGCCGGCGTTATCGAAATCGTCTTGCAAAGGCAGAGGCGCGAACTTCTCAAGGGCACTTACCACTTCCTTAATTTTCATCGTCTCGAAAATTTGCTGCAAAGATAGAAATAAATTCCATTCGTTCCTTGATCTCAAAGAAATTATTCTCTTACAAAATTTACCTTTGCATAAGGAAGAGAAGTCTTTACCTCTGAGTTTCCCTATTTCCCGTTCCGATCGGTTTTGATGAAGAGAGGGTACGCATGTCTTTTACGAACAGCTCGATCTGCAAAGAACTACCCCTTTGATAATCGCCTCCTGCATCGATATCCCCCCTCCATCCTATCGACAATCGCAAGAAAAAATTATCGATTTAATATTTTTTAATATAGAAATATCAGTTTATATTTTAAACTTATTTATATTTGTAACGTCGTAAGAAAGAAAAAGATCTTGCGATTTTAATAGATACGAATAGTTTACGATATAAACCGATTTATCAATTGAAATATTGACGGGAACTGATTCGGAGAAACGAATGAAAACTTATAATGATCTCACAATAAATTAAAAGACGTATGAAAAAAAATGCCGTTTTATTCGTAATGATGTTGCTCCTGGCAACGTGTGCAAATGCTCAAAGCATAGTAATAAGAGTCAATGGCGTACATTCCGACGAAGGCGAAGTGCTCCTGATGATTACTTCCGACCGACAGGGGCAGCCCGTCTACGCAAAGGAGAAAGCCTCCCTCAAAGGCGTTTCGTTCGAACTGAAAAACCTGCCGCAGGGTGAAGTGGAAATCTCGGTTTTCCACGATGAGAACGCCAATTTCCAGATGGATATGGACGACCGCAATCGCCCCGTCGAAGGTTTCGCCCGCAAGAAAATCAGCCTGAAAGAAGGCGCCCCAGAAGAGATCAAACTCACATTGTATTATCCGAACTGGGAACATTGATAAGAGCATGAAAAAGCTATTGATATGCTGCCTGATCTGCCCCGCCGTTTGTGCGGCGCAGGTTCCCCACGACTCGCTGTCGGCGGACACGGCCATCTACAAATCGGTGGAAATGAACGAAGTGACGGTGAAAAGCCCTCGCATCCTCAGGAAAGCCGATCGGTTCGTCATGCTGGTTCCTCCCGACGATAACCAAAATGCGGAGGAGCTCTTGCGACAGACCCCGTCGGTGTCTCTGACCGACAAGAGAATCTCCATCCTCGGCGCCGGCGGAACAAAAGTGTTCGTCGACGGAAAGGAAGTGCGGCTGACGGGCGAACAACTGATCAATTACCTGAGGAACCTGCCGTCACAGAACATAAAAAAGGTGGAGGTCCTACCCATGGCGGATGCGGCCAGCGACGCAAACGACAAAGGAGGCATCGTCTACATCCATCTCAAGCACCGGTCGGACAACGGGCTGCAGGGGAATGCGGGAGTGAGTCAATCCGTCTCCGGTTCCTTCTCCCGTCTGTTCCCCTCCCTTACCGTAGACACCCGGATCAACCGATGGAGCATCTTCGGTAATGTCGCGGTTTCGCCAACTTTCAGGAACGACGTGACGAGCTCCGGAGAAAGGAACTATGCCGCCCCGTCCGTTTCGTATTCCAATCGCGGCAGGGCGAAACAACACGACAATAACGCGATTGCCAAAGCGGACGTCCAATATGCCGTCGATTCCATGCGCACCGTCGGTGCGATGGTGGAATACTTCCGTTATCATACGGGCATGAAGACGACGGACGAAAGCAGGTTGGCCTATCCGTCAGAAATTTACGAGAGCAGCGGGAACTATCGTCAGCGGACCGACTATGACATGTATTCCGGCGCGATGAGCTATGTGCGCAAGTACGACCAAAAGGGTTCCGCCCTCAAGGTGCTGGCCGATTACACCGGCAAACATTCGAGAAGTCGGAACACCTATTTCATCTCCCGACACCGCAGCAGCCGGGATACGACTTACCGGAACCGGCTGACCGCCGACTATCACATTGCCTCCGCCGACGTCTCCTATAAAAAGTACGTCTCCGAGCACACCTCTTGGCAAATCGGCGCGAAAGGCACGCAAATCGGCATGACCGACCGCTCCCGGTACGAAGGCTTGCGGAAGGAGGGTTGGACGCCCCTCCCCGCCTTCCGTTACGATTACAAATACCGGGAATCCATCCTTGCCAGCTTCGCGACCTGTAAAATATCCCGGCAACGTATCGACATCGATGCGGGGCTGCGGACGGAATATACCCATACGAAGAATCGGACGGACGGTAGCTCGAAGCGATACCTCGATCTTTATCCGCACCTCGCCCTCACCTATTCGTTCGACAAGATGAAGCAGTGGATGACCACCCTGCAGTACGCTAAAAACATTGAACGTCCGAGTTTCGAAGCTCTCAATCCGAATCGCATCCAGCATTCGGAATACTCGTACCGGATCGGAAATCCCGATCTGAAACCAACGTATATCGACAATATCAGCGCCACCCTCGTCTACAATTACCGCTTCATCCTCAGTATCGGCGGCCGCCTGCATAAGAACCTGATCCGCGAGTTTTCCAAGCAAGACGCCCAGAACCCGAACATCTCGTACATTCAATACGAAAACCACCGGCATGAGGACCATTGGTTCGTTCATATCAGTGCGCCGTTCCAACCCGCCGAATGGTTGCAGCTTACGGTGAACCTGACGGGCGTACGTCAACGTATTCAAATGACCGACAGAGAAGATTACCGCCACCACCACCTGCTGTTTACGAACATCCTGGTCGGCCTCCGTCTGCCGGCCGGTTATTCGGCGGAATTCCTCTACGATGCTTACAGCCGGTTATACTCCGGCAACAGCGAGGTCGCTCCGCACCGGACGCTCGACTTTACCCTCAAGAAAAAGTGGAAGAAAAACAAGTGGATCGCATCGGTCGGCGTGAAGAACCTGTTCAACGAGCACCACCGCTATCGCAGCCAATTGAACGACTACGAAAGTTTGTCGGATTACAAGATCGGCCGAACCGGAAGATTGATTAAGCTTGCCGTTACGTGGAATTTCAGCCGAGGAAGCAAGGTCAAACGACGGCTGATCGATATGTCGACCGACCACAGCCGATTCGAACATCCGTCCTCGCATTAAACCCAACTATATGGAAAGCCGGTTACCTCGAGGTAAACCGGACTTTCGAAGGGCGACGCACCCGCACGGTCCTGCCGAACGACGGAGAAAGACAAGCAAACTTTCGAAGCCTACGCCAAAGCGCTGCAGGACTATCTGACGATAGGGAAGCATCGCCCTTTCGAGAAACAGTTTCTTCAAAGCAGCCCGCCTCGGGATCGGGGAGCAGCTTTCACGCTTGCGGACTTTCCGCCGAAACGGCTTCGAGAGGCATATCTCCGCCGTCGCGCTTTTTCTGCGCCTGACTCTCGTTATGCGTCGTCTTCGTTTCGCGAATCACCCGGTTCAACCGATCGATGAGGTCGGAGATAGCCTGGCGGTCGTCATCGGTGGCAACGGTGATGTAAGCTGCCTCGATATGGCGGAAAACGGTGTTCATCGTTTCGTCGTTCTTACGGCGAATAATCCGGCCGGCGGGCAACGTGTCGGCAGCCTTAGACAGGGCGCGATCGGTACGGATCGCGATGAACTCGGCGTTGGCCGTGCGCAGCAGCTCCACCACAGGGGCGAGCCCCAGCGTGGCGAGGTCGGCGGTGCACTTGTCGAAGTCGACGAGCAGTCCCTCGATGTGGGAGGTTTCCTCGGCGATGCTCTCCCACTGCAGTCCTTTGTAGGTGTCGACTACGATTTTCAGCTTCCGTCCCGCCTCGGCGCGGGCGGCAATAGGCGATTGCACGGCCTGGCGAATTTCCTCGAACAGGGCCGTCACGATGTTGTCGCGCTCCTTGTCCTTAACCGACAGTCGGGCGGTTTGTTCCGAGGCCATGATGCGGCGTGCCGCATCGCTTTCCACGTCGACATCCGACTTCCAGGCGGCGAGGTCGGCAGCCGTCAAGAGAATTTTCTCGGGCGTCATCTTACTGATCTCCGCATAGAGACGCATTTGCAGGTCGGCATGCAAGCCGAGCGAAAACTTGGAACTCAAGGTTCTGTCAATTTGTTTAACTTGCTTCATGGCATTTATATTTTATGATTTAACAAACAGTTCCGGCAACTGTTGCCGTATTTTTCCGTAAATAAGGATGCTGTGCCGCCCGGCAGAGACTCTGTTTCGATCACCCGGCAGCCGAGTGTTCCCGGCGGAGACTCTGTTTCGATCACCCGACAGCCGAGTGCTTCCGGCGGAGACTCTGTTTCGATCACCCGACAGCCGAGTGTTCCCGGCGGAGACTCTGTTTCGATCACCCGACAGCCGAGTGCTTCCGGCGGAGACTCTGTTTCGATCACCCGGCAGCCAAGTGTTCCCGGCGGAGACTCTTTTGTGACATTTTATCAAGTGGGTATTCGAAAAATCATCGATTTCTTGACATAATGATCATAAAAGTTCCCCGTCGGAGACATTTTAACCTCCGCCGTATCGTCGAGCGAGAATCGTTTCAGTGAATGTAACCGGGTGTGATCAAGAATAGTTCGTGTCTGCATTGTATACCTCCATGATTGATATATGCAAATATAGAAAAAGTTTTTAGATTTTCGCACTATGTGCAAAAAATAGGTGTATTTTTTTAGTTTTTATTGGTCGGGTACCTCCGGTTTTCTTCTCTCGTCAGGGGTATGTTTACGGAATACGCGCTGATTCCCGACCTCATCCGAATCTAAGAATGGCGACGAAAAAAACGTCTTCGTTTTCACTGCTGAAGACGCTTTGGGATTCGTTCCTAAAACTGTTTCAAACGACTTACAGCCCATCTTTCAACCCTTTGGCGGTATGTACGGGACTAACGGTTCATCCAATATCCTTATGAATATGAAACTCCTGGATGCAAAAAGTCTCACAAGCCAATCCCGTTCCTCGAGTACCGATTGAAGTATTCACTTTTGCAGCATAATTTTCCTGCGCTGACAGATAGCCTCCTGCATCGGCCATTATCTATTGCAGTGAATCTAAAAAATTCTGGGTTTCTTCAGGATACACGTCCATCCGAAGTTGCCATATAAGCTCTTCAAGGCTTACCACTTCGTACGAATCGTCCAGATGATTGGTAAGAAGCGTGGCAATATTACTGCCCATTACATCGCCTTTCCGGGTTTCGGCCAATTCATCACAGTCAGTTCCTTGATCCGAGAATTTACTCCAAGCATGGATACACACCAAATTGTATTTGGGGTTATTTTCGTCTTTGTCCAAACAAGCATCTATATACTTGGGAGTTCCCTCTCTTTCCCTATTTTGAGGTTCATTCCATAAAGAGTACTTCACTGTTATCACAGGAATGTGCATACCCACCGTATTCTTGAACCAATAGATATCACCTCTACCTCCGGCATAAGGAGTATATTGCAGAGCTACCAATCCAATGAGCTGGTCGTTTTCATTAATGTAGGTTTGATAGGCCTCTTTGGCTTGTTCGGATCCAACGTATTCCTTAGCCATCAATCCCAAAACTTTGATACGATGTTGGCGCATATGAGCAGCCGTCATTCGTGCTCTCTCTTTAAGAGCCTCGGATCTGTTTCGTTTATTGCCATAAGTGTCACTATACATAACCCCTCCCCCTTGTACTTCAACTATCGTTGAACCTTTGGGTTGATGATTCAAGATATATTCGTAAGCAGCAGGAGCCATTTGAGGCATTGCAGTTGTGTTGATACCAAAAGCTACCTTATTGGCACTGCTATAAGGAACATCATACCAATCTTCAATAAATCCTCCCATCATCCATTGATTGTTGTCTCCGTCACTCATATAATAAGAGACAAATCGTTTGTCCTTGTTATAGTTTATATCTTTAGGATTTATAACATCTGCCAATACTGAATTCTGTCTATTACGATAATCAGAATTCGTTAAGCAGTAATTGTAGAACCAGTCATTGATAGCTGTAGACAATGCATTTTCAGAAACAACCGCATTGATAGCACGTTCATCATGCGGCCCTTCCTCCCAACCATAAACCATAGTATGATTATCAAGCGTGCTGCACACTTCTTGATACAAATTCCAGTATTCCCCCTTGTCATTGCTGTGAGGTTCTGGATAGAAATTCATAAAGAACCATGAATTCTGGATGGCAACATCTCTAAGTTCGTAGGTGTTGTTAGGCATGACTACCATGCCATCAGTGGCACATTTATCCTTGAATTCGTTCCAAGCATCGGGAACTTTTTTGTTTGATGCGTCGTAAAGCATCTTGAATCCGGCCTTGTCGAATTTATCTTTAAATACCTTGTCAACTATTACGCCGTTATAAACATGAGAGGCTGTAACTGCCACAGAACCACTTTGGGGATTATTGTCCATATCCATCAGGATGTATCCGTCGAAAAGATGATTGATATTTACATCTTTACCATTGACAAGAGGCATCTTTTGAGTCATCAGTTCAAAGGGAGATATATCTCCCAAAAATTGGCATCCTCTTTCTTGCAAAGACATCAGTTCGGCTTTGTATGCGGCTAAATTGTCTCCATGATTACGAATCCATATTGCAACGTCCGTCTTGTCATTCTGAATAGCTCTTGCAGTCAGTCCAGACATTGACGCTGCAAGAATATATTCCTTAAGACTCTGAGAAGGATTTTCATTCTCAACGGTCAGAAACCAACAATACTTGGGAGTCTTGGTTAATGAGGGCAATTGAAATTGACCTACATCCTTAATCGGATCATATATGTCCTCATACTTTACTTTGTTTGTACAGGAACAAACAGTCGCGCACAATAATAAAGATGCACAAAATTTAGAAAGGGTAATTTTCATGTTATCTAATTTAAGTTTATTAGGGTACTATTTTGCTTGAGAAGACATTTCAAAAATAAGTTCTCCTCCATTCATTATGTCTTTATAGTTTATTTTAAACGAATCCAACGTTTTTCCATTAAGCGTGACGGATTCGATGAATTTGTTTTCGGTTGAAAGCTTATTGGCAGTCACGACAAAATGTTTGCCGTTGGGTAAATTCAATGTTACTTTCTTTACTTGAGGAGCTCCGATGATATATTCGCCGGAAACTGGATTTACAGGATAAAAGCCCATAGCAGAAAATATATACCAAGTTGACATTTGACCGCAATCGTCATTTCCACTAAGCCCATCTCTACCAGTCAAATAGAATCGATTAAAAATATCGCGAATAATCGATTGAGTTTTGTATGGATGATTGGTGTAATTATAAAGGTACGATATATGATGGCTCGGTTCATTACCGTGCGCATACTGCCCTATCAACCCTGTAACATCCCCATGAAATCCACCACCAAGCGATTGGACATCAAGAAAGAACAAAGAGTCAAGTTTACTTTCGAAAGAATCCTTTCCTCCCATAAGTTCTACAAGTTTCGGGATATCATGCTGAATATGCCATGTATACTGCCAAGCATTACCTTCTGTATAATCGCCGCCACTTGTTCCTGCATGACAAAGCAAGAATGGATCAAAAGGCGAACGCCAGGTCCCGTTGGAGTCTTTAGGTCTCATCAAACCAATCGATTTGTCAAAAAGACTCACATAATTACCAGAACGATTTCTGAAAAAACGATGTTTGATTGAATCACTTCTTTGATAAACTAAGGCTGCACAATAGTCATCATAACAGTGTTCCAAGGTTCTTGATACAGACTCTACAGTAAGTAAGTCGAAGGGATAATAGCCATATTTATCATATATTCCCCAATCCGATTTGGGATGAGAAATGGTAAGCGAATTGTATATGGCATGTTCTATTTCTTTGTTTTTTTCAGGCATCGTACCCTTTACATACACATCTGCAAGCACAGGTACCGCATGATTACCAATCATACACCAAGTTTCATTCTGTCCATACTCATTTGTACTTAAAATGCCATTACGACTAAAACGAGAAAGCATGGAGCGAACGAAATCATTGTTTTTGTCTGAATACATCAACAGATAGAAAGGATGAGCAGACCGATAAGTATCCCATAAAGAGAAATTGGTATAGTGGTCGGCTGAATCATTCGCCAAAGTGCCATCCGGCAAAGAGTAACAACCATCTACATCGCTCACTAAGTTAGGCATTAACAATGCATGATAAAGAGCTGTATAAAAAGAGGTTTGTTGGTCTGCATTCAAAGGCTCTATTTGTATTTTTTGCAAGTAACTATTCCAAGTCTCTTTAGCTTGCAAACGAATTTCGTCGAAACTACTGTTTTTAACTTCAGCAAGCAGATTTTTTTGGGCTCCATCAATACTTACAGTTGACAATGCAACTTTGACAGTTACAATTTCATGGGCCTGTGTACTAAAAGCCAAATGCAATTTTGTATCTTTTCCTTCAACAGACATAGAATGGGATATAATGTTATCCGCAAAAGAAGATACGCTATTTACGGGTTTAGAAATAACCGCATAGAAGTAATAACTGTGATCCTCGACGAATCCTTTCGATCGTCTCATGCCTACGATGATAGTGTCATTAACCAATGACATAGAAGAATATATAGGTTCATCCCCTATCCCATGTCCCAAATCAATGACTAATCCCGACTGTTCGGATGCGGGATAAGTATATTGATGATAACCAACACGTTGAGTAGCAGTTAATTCTACCTTTACTTCGTAATCATCCAATTGTACCTTGTAATATCCTGGGGTAGCTTCTTCTGATTGATGTGAAAACGCAGAACGATACCCCGTGGAAGTATCTGTAGACACCCCACGATCTAAAGGGACATCACCCACAACTGGCATAAGCATGATATCCCCCATGTCTGGACACCCCGTCCCACTTAAATGAGTATGTGAAAATCCAATAATGGTAGAATCGCCATCATAATATCCTGAACAATGCTCCCATAAATCAGTTCCTGTATCGGGACCCACTTGTACCATGCCGAAAGGCAACTGCGCAGACGGATGGGTATGCCCCACGTATGCAGTTCCTATAAAGAGATCCGTATATTGGGACAAATCATTTTGTTTCTGCATCTCACATGAAACAATCAGTGGGAAAAAAAACAATAGAAGTTCTTTCATAAAGCACGGTTGGTCATATCAAACTCAAGCAATCCTCCATTTTTGATATCATTATACTTGAGGGTTTTCAGATTAGTCTTCTTGCCATTCAAACGTACAGTTTCCACATACTTATTCTTGACACTGAGTTTATTGGCTCTCATAGTAAATGTACCATTAGGCAGTTTTAGAGAAATACGGTGTGCCTGAGGTGCACCTAACACGTACTCTCCCGAAACGGGATCAATTGGATAAAAGCCCATTGCTGAAAACAAATACCATGCAGACATTTGACCACAATCGTCATTACCACACAAGCCATCACGTTTTGCTAAATAAAAACGGTCAAATACTTCTCTAACAATTTCGGCTGTACGATCAGGACGATCAGCCAAAGTATAGAGATAAGCAACATGATGGCTTGGTTCATTTCCTTGGGAATAGCCCCCAATTAAACCTGTTACGTCAGGTACTAAATCCTGACCCGGCAAATCTGTAACGTTTGTTGCGAAAAATGTATCAAGCTTCTGAACAAATTTATCTTTTGTGCCAAATAAATCTATCAGCCCATCTACATCATGTTGTACATGCCAAGTCCACTGCCAGGCGTTTCCTTCTGTAAAATCGCCACCGCCAGCTTCACTTGTCAGCGCAAAAGGATCGAAAGGAGTTCTCCATTCTCCCTTTGAATTACGGCCTCTCACCAACATGGAACCTGGATGATAGATATTTTTATAATTGGAAGCACGTTTCATGAAGGAATTATAATCCTCATTTTTATTCAGAGCTTTGGCCATCATTGCTACGCAATAATCATCATAGACTGATTCCAAAGTACGAGAGACTGATTCAACAGAACTCTTATCAAAGGGGAAATAGCCATACCGATTATAATTTGTCCAATCTGATTTATTATGGTCGTGCGTTTGTGCATGTTTAACAGCATTATAAGCCAATTCTGCATCGAATGACTTGTTTCCTTTCAAAAAGGCATCCACAATAACAGGTACTGCATGATTACCAATCATGCACCAAGTTTCACACATCCCATATTCATTAGTAGGTAACAAACCCACTTGCTTGTGACGCTCAAGCATAGATTTTACGAAATGGCTATTATTTTCTGGATACATGATACTCAAGAAAGGATGAAGAGCACGATAGGTATCCCACAACGAGAAATTGGTATACATGTTACCATCCTCGCTTTTATGTAATTTATGATCCCACCCCGAATAACTTCCATCCAAGTCTGATATCAAATTAGGCATCAGGAGAGTATGGTACAGAGAAGTGTAGAACGATATTTTCTGACTTTCATTAAATGATTCTATTTCAATACGTCCTAAGTAACTGTTCCAAGTATTTTCAGCCTCCAACTTTACTTCCTCAAAAATCCAACCGGGAATTTCTTTGTCCAAATTCTTAATTGCTCCCTTTTCATGAGCAGTTGATAAGCCCACTTTGATTATCACGGCTTCCTTATCGGTTGTGGAAAATTGAAGTAAGAATTTGGTGTTTTTCCCCAAAATGTACTTCTCATTCGACAGTATCTCATCTTCAAGTGAAACCACTTTGGAGAATGGTTTTGAGAATCGAGCACAAAAATAATAACGATGATCTCTAATAAATCCACTTGAACGACGCATTCCAACAATTGTTTGAGAATCTATCACTCGCAAATAACTCTCAGTAGTCTTATCACCTATACCATGTTCCAAATCTATCACTACACCAGCTTTTGTATGTTCCGGATAAGTATAACGATGCATGGCTGCCCTAAGGGTGGCGGTCATTTCCGCAGTGATATCATAATCTTGAAGAAACACCTTATAGTATCCAGGGCTCGCAATTTCAGAATCGTTGGAAAAAGAAGACTTATAACTTTCCGATTTATCTCCTACTTTTAATTCTACATCACCTATAACTGGCATAAATAGAATATCACCCATTTCAGAAACTCCTGTCCCACTTAAATGAGTATGAGAAAAACCCATAATAGATTTTGAATCAGTATGGTAACCAGAACAGAATTTCCATCCATCCGTACCATTGTCTGGCCCCACTTGAACCATGCCAAATGGAGTCGTAGCCCCAGGATAAGTATGACCGGTAAAATCTGTACCAATAAACGGATTTACATATTTAGTTAAGTTTTGCGAAAAAGATGTTAAAATCGTTTTTTGTGCAATAATAAACAATACAAAAAAGTAACGTAACAAGAACTTTTTTTTCATGATTAAATTTTCTATTTAAGTTTATTACTTTATTTAATCTTTGGAATCTACCCGGCCATATTCGTTATCGATTAAACAAATTCAATCAGTTAAACTCTGCATTATTATCTGCTAAGCCAGGGTTTAAAATAAGTTCATTGCTTGGAATTGGTAAGAAATAATCTTTCTTGGAGTAAGGACGAACTAATTTATATTTATCCTCAGTTTCATTTCTCCACTCTGTATTAGCCTTTTCCACCAACTCAAGTCTCTGCAAGTCAAACCAACGAGATGAATGTTCAAATCCAGCAAATTCATATGCTCTTTCCCATACAACAGCATCAATAAAATCATCTGTACTCAAATCATTTAAAGAAGCCCCTATTGCACCTACGCCCTCGAATGCTCTGTTTCTTACATCATTTAAACATTTATAAGCCAAAGCATCAGGACCGTCAGTACGTGCCTTTGCTTCTGCATAAGTTAAAAGAATGTCAGCATAACGCATAATAATAGTAGATCTAGTTGAATACCAGTTTGCGGATGCTTCCATATTCGTACGCCATTTGCTATTGGGTTCATTCCTAGTTTCCCATTCCCAACCTTCTGTCAGATTGTCAGCCCACATTTTTCTATAAGCAGGGTGCTGACATTTTAAATCCATGTAATTGTAATGTTCACCACCTTTATAAAAATCAGTCACAAAGGTATATTCTTTTCGTTCACCTTCAGGAAAACGTTCATAGAATCCTTTTTCTGCAATCATTGATTCCCAACCACCAAATTCTATCGGACGGCAAGGATTTGGTGCACGGACAGAATATTCATCATTAATAAGACTTTGAGCTGTCCAAATGATTACCTCGTCCGTAGCAAAAGAATAAGGTTTCCAGTATGGATCCCATACTTGATAAAAATGATTTCTCAATTCATAACCATATGTACCTGCATTATCAATTACTTCTTTTGCCTTATCTCTAGCCAATGCATAATATTCATTACCACCATTTATAGGGAAACCTGCCATTTGTAAATATACTTTTGAAAGAGTAGATTTAGCAGCTCCTTTAGTGATAGCTCCGCCTGTGCGAAGTGTATTATCGAAATCTTTCCAATCAATTGGCAAATATTCCTCGGCAAACTTGAGATCTCTAACAATTAAATCGTAAACTTCAGAAGCCTTAGAACATCTAACGGTTTTATTATCATCCGGTTGAAATGCTGTTTCAATCAGAGGGATATTGTTGTAAAACCTTACTAACCAAAAGTACATATAAGCACGAATAAAATGAGCTTGTGCTGCATATCTGTTTAACGTTTCTTCGGTAACTTTTCCTTCAGCTCTTCTATGATTTAAAACGATGGAGTTAGCTATATTAATAACGTCATAGCATCGTTCCCAGCCTTTTGAAATATCAGCATCAATACCAACTGAATTTTCCAAATTAATTTCGATTTCATTGTAGCATTGTCGCTGATTTCCTGTACCTAAGATATCATCAGCGCTTGCATACTTGATTTCCATACTTTCATATGGTCTGTTTAATGCATCAACCCAATGGCTATACAATGCATTATTTGCCATTTTCAATTCTTCTTCGTTATTATAGAAATTTTCCGGGAATAAATATCCTTTAGGATCTTCGTCCAAAAAACCTCCACCAAGTTCACAAGAGGCGAACGAAACTAAGACTAGCAATAGAATTAAATATATCTTTTTCATATGATTTCCTTTTTTGTGAATTTAATTATTAATAGGTAATTGATAATCCGAATGAGAAGCTGGCAGGGTTAGGATATGCATACCAATCCATTCCTGAGTTCATATCACTGCCAATTGAAGAGCTTACCTCAGGATCATATCCTTTATACTTTGTAATAGTAAGTATATTCTGTGCACTTAATGAAAGCTGTAAGGCGACAAAAGGAATCAACCTACGTGGAAATTTGTAGGACACACTAATATTACGTAGTTTTACATAGCTTGCGTCTTCCATATATTGAGAAGATACAGGATTCAATCTATTCGTTTCTCCAATCTTTGCAAATTTTGCATTAGGATTCTGAGGTGTCCAACGATTTCTGGCATCTAAATTAGTATATGTAGATGACCTTGTTTTTTCAACAGTGGTCATATATGTCCAGTTCAAGACATCACGTCCATGAGAACCTTCAAGAAGAATGTTAAAATCAAAATTTTTATAAGAAACATGATTGTTAACTCCCCATGTAAATTTAGGATTAGTATTTCCTATTACTTGATTGTCTTCAGCTGTATAGTTATTATCCCCATTTAGGTCATCATATCTGTAGTCACCAGGAGTCTGACCATATTTTTGAGCTTCCTCTGCTTGGTTTTCTTGCCAGATTCCTAAATATTTCAATCCATAGATAGTACCAATTGGTTCACCGGGAATCAAAGCAAAAGGGCTTGTAGATGTTAAACCGTGAGCATATCTATCACCGTATATGATAGGAGAATCACCTAAACTAAGTACTTCATTTTTGTTAATTGCCCCATTAAAGTTTATGTCATATGAGATTTTTTTTGTCTTTACAACATCAACATTCATATTGAATTCTAATCCTTCATTACGAACAGAACCAACATTAGAAATCACATTCTTTTCACCATATTCAGAATCACCACCATTATATCCTGGAACAGCAATGGGAGCTAGCAAATCAACAGTTTTCTTATTATAATAATCAAAAGACAGAGAAACACGATTATTCAAGAATGACAAATCTAGGCCAAGATTATATTGTTTTGTAGACTCCCATGTCAAATTAGGGTTGCCACCAATAACAGGATAATATCCAGATTGAAGACTCCCAGTGCCCCAAGAGTTAGCGCGAGGGTTCAAAATTGAATAGGTTGAATATGCTCCAACAGCTTGATTGCCGGTCATTCCCCAACTTACTCTCAATTTGATGTTTTGGAATACATTTTGATCTTTCATGAATTCTTCCTCAGAAATGCGCCAAGCGGCAGAAAAAGAAGGGAAATAGCCGTATCGTTTTCCTGGTCTAAATTTAGACGATCCATCAACACGAAAATTAGCAGTCAAATAATATTTATATTTATAGTTATAGTTCAGACGACTAAAATATGAAATTAAAGCGTCATTGCCATATCCTGAGCCAATACTGATGTTTGGCGCTGCCAAGCCCAAATTATACCAACTGACAGATTCAATAGGAAGAGAAAGAGCATCAGCTCTAAAGTTTTGATTGCTACTTGCAGACTGTTCAAAACCTAACATTGCTGAAAAATGATGAACTTTAGCAAACGTTTTGTTATAATTTAAAACAGCATTTATTAACCAATTAAGGTTTTCATATGAAACTTGATTAGCTGCTGCATTTGTGCCTGTATAATTCTTGCTTACAAATTTTCTAGTACCTCCAGTACTAAACCCCACTTTTCCATTTAAAGCTAAACTCAGACCATCAAGAATATTGATATTCAAATTTCCAACAGCGTTGGCCCAATTGCTATAATACCTTTCTTCAGGACTAACAAGCAATTTAGGGTTAAGAATTGTTCCAGTACCAATACCCAAACGATTAAGTTGTCCGTCTTCATCGTAAACTGGTTCTGTAGGGGACCAAAGCAATGCTGCCATCAAAGGATGGGATGTACTACTACCTGCTGATCCATAATATTGATTCAACACATCACCGTGCCCAGCATCGATTTCAACTTTCATTAAAACGCTGTTATTCAATTTAATATCTATTTTAGATTTAATTCCATATCCTTCACTTTTAGAGTTTCTTATAACTCCTGTATTGTTATAATAATGAGGAGAAACATAGTACTTAAATTTATCTGTACCACCAGATACAACAATCTTATAATCTTGAATTAAGGCAGTCTGCAATACTTCATTCTGCCAATTAACACCACAGGGGTTAGCTTTAACTAAAGCCATCTCATCATCAGAGAAAGGATAGGTTCCTACTTCTTTGTTATAGTTTGCAAATTCCATGGCATTCATCAAATCATAATGCTTTAATACTTTGTTTACAGAGAAATTGGTACTAAACTTAACATTAGGTTTACCTTCTTTACCACGCTTCGTTGTTACAATGATAACACCATTTGCACCACGAGAACCGTAAATGGCAGTTGCAGAAGCATCTTTTAATATTTCTATTGATTCTATATCTTCAATATGAGGCATACCGCCATAGTTACCATCCACTACGATAAGGGGATCATTTCCACCATAAATAGAGTTTGCACCTCTAATTCTGATAGTATTTCCTTCACCTGGATTACCACTAGCCCTTCTTACAGCTACACCGGCAACTCTACCAGATAATACGGAATTGGCTGAACTTGCTGGTTGGTCTAAAAAATCTCTTGAAGTTACAGAAGATACAGCCCCTGTTAAATCACTTTTCTTTACAGTTCCATATCCTACCACTACAATTTCATCTAAGGCTTTAGTGGATTCACTCAAAAGGATTTTCATTCCATTTCGAGCTGTAACATACTGCGTATCATAGCCGATAAACGAAATCTCCAATTTAGTTCCCTCTTTAATTTCTAAAGAGAATTCACCTTGCAGTCCGGTGTAAGTACCAACTGATATAGTAGAATCGGAAACCTTCACCATAGCACCTACAAGAGGTTCATTATATGTGTCAAAAACATAACCGGTTACCATTGCTTTATTTTGGCCTAAAACACTTATTGGCACTAGCAAAGCAAGTAGCATAATAGAAAACATTCGCTGTTGCATCCTTCTTGGGGTATACTCCCCTTTTAAACGACAATTAGCTTTCATGATTAATTTATTTAAGTTAACAAAAAATACACTTATTATTGCAAATTCATGACTTTATTTATCATCCATATCATATAAAGCCATATTACAATCAAAACAATGAGAGCCGCTGATTGAGTAGAGAACATATCAAAAACAAAATCTAATATTGGTGTTATAATTGCCCCACCCGACATCCCCGACAATTAAGAGCGATGGTATCTCATTAGCTTTGTGAGGGACAGCTTTTAAAGCCAGTGAGGAAACAATCGAGAATAAGTTAGCACTACCTACTCCGATAAAGGCAAAAGCAGCAATCATAAATTCAAAATTGTACGAAAAGCAAGGTATGAACAATCCTAAAAAAGCAAACAAATAGCTTAAAAGCATAGTCTTTTTGTGTCCTTTCTTGTTCATTATCATGCCTGTTGGCATTGATATGACCAAAAACCAAAGGAAACATGAAAATAATACCAGATTAACAACGGAAGCGTTCAATTCAAAATCCTGCTTTACATAGTTTGA
Source organism: Phocaeicola abscessus CCUG 55929 (assembly GCF_000312445.1). GTDB lineage: Bacteria > Bacteroidota > Bacteroidia > Bacteroidales > Bacteroidaceae > Phocaeicola > Phocaeicola abscessus. The sequence continues at coordinate 44,251 of NZ_HE997183.1, forward strand.
AGCAATTCCAATCAAATCAAAAAATCCCATAACGAAAAAGTCAAATATTACTGGCAAAATTTTATCAACTTGCCCATGCTGTTTTTCATTAAGCATCATAAGCTCTTGCTATTTTAATTATTAATAGATAGTTTACTTTCTATTACTTGAATCATGATATGAATCACTTTTATATGGATTTCCTGAATTCTATCTGAATACTTGTTTTTTGGTGCACATATCGGAAAATCTGCTGTTTTCCTCAAAAGATTATCCGAGTCACAAGTCATTCCTATCACAGACACTCCTTTTTTGTGTGCCGCTTCAACGGCATTCAGAATGTTTCTGGAATTTCCGCTTGTACTAATAGCAATTAAGACGTCTCCCTTTTGGGCCACCGCTTCAACATAACGGCTGAAAATCTCATCAAATGAATAATCATTGCCAACGCAAGTAATATGTGACGGATCGTTGAGTGCTATCGCAGGAAATGGATTCCTATTGATTCGATACCTTCCCGTCAACTCCTCTGCAAAATGAGTTGCATCACATAGAGAGCCCCCGTTTCCACAACTCATCACCTTATTGCCTTGTTGAATGGCAGTAGCAATAGCCGTGGCAGCTTTCTCAATCATCTGCATATTTTCTGAAGAATCCATAAAAACACGCAGACTTTCAAGCGCTTCATTAAAACTGTCATTTATTAAATCTTGCATAATATTGATTTATATGTATCTATTGAAAACTAAAGATTACTGGCTATAGAGACTGCAGCATAATCACCGATTTGCTCTCCTAATTGTGCTGGACATATTGTACATGCATTGAAAGCTAAATCCAAGGCTTCCTTTCGTAGTACCTTTTTCACAGTAGGATAAAACAAATCAACATTTCTGGCATAAACACTGCCAATAACTATACGATCAGGATTTAATATATCAATCAATATAGCAAGCCCTTTACCTAAATACCTTGCAGATAGTTCTATTATCTCATTAGCAAGTTCATCTCCTTTATGAGCTTGCTCGGCAATTAGACATGCGGTCACATTATCCAAGTTGTCTATATCACACCATTCAACCTTTTTACCTCTTTGAAAATATTCTTCCAATCTTGTTTTAGCCAGCTGTGCAATGCCTCCACCACTGGCAAAACCTTCGAAAGATCCTTGTTTCCCATATCCAACTGGTCCAAAATCCGACAATCTTATATGACCTATCTCACCGGCATTATCATTAGCACCGGTATATAATGTTCCATTCAAAATCAATCCAGCCCCCAATCCTGTTCCAAAGGTTATAAAAACCATATTCTTGGCCCCAATCCCTGCTCCAAATTTCCACTCAGCAAGCGCACATGCATTTGCATCGTTCTGAATAGCGCAAGGCACATTAAAATGTTCTTGGATAATATCAACGATATGAATATTATCCCAATCAGGCAAATTGGGCGGAGACATGATAATGCCTTTTCCGCTGTCTAAAGGGCCGCCACAACTCACTCCTATTCCCGATATATCGTTTACACTAAGATTATTTCTTTTTATAATCTCTTGAAGCGACTCGATAATCTTATCAATTGTGTCCCACACTTTAACAGTTTGAAAAGAAATCTTATTCTTTATTTCCATACCGTTTTTTTCTTGTGCATAGATAATGGCTGTCTTTGTACCTCCAATATCCACACCCAAAATATGTTTATCTATAATTGGCATTACTATTTATGTATATATTATATATCAAATTGTATTTATACATCATCAAATGAAATTCTCTCGAAGCAACTTGATCGATTAAGTTGTACAACAAAAAACAAGCGTCACTTAACTTAAACGATTAAGTATCCGTTTAAAAAATTATTCTCTGTACAACATCTTACACGGTAATATTAAATGTTCAATATTGTCACCATCTGCAAAATTTTCTTTCCTGAATTTCCGTTCCACCTCCTTTAATAATATGCCCACTGTTTTTTCCCCGATTTCTTGTATAGGCATCAAAGCAATATCCATTTGGGGCGCTATAATTCTGAATAGAGATTCTTCGTGTATCGACGCAAGCTTAAACCTGTTATTATAATCAATATTGTTGTTAATAAAATAATTGAAAGCTTCGATAGCCAAAATATGAGTTGTAAAAAAGAAACCGTCAACATCCGGAACCTGATAGAATAATTCATCTAGAGCAAAAGGAATATTTTCTTCATACCCATGAATATCTATTACTTTTATCAAATTAAGATCGATTGGCATGCCATTTTTCTTTAAAGCATCCAAATACCCTTCTAAGCGAAAACTTAGAGTGGTAAGGTAAGGATTAGTTGTTATGATAGCTATTTTCCTCGCTCCTTTACGGATAATGTTATCAACCAATTTGCAACTACTTTCTCTATTGTCGATTAAAACATAATTGGTAGATAAATCCGAAAAGAAACGATCGAAAAGAACTAACGGATAATGTTCATCAATTAATCCCTGTATGACCTCCCGATTCTGTTTTGTAGGCGCAATGATTATTCCATCAACTTGGTGTGACTTCATAATTCTAACCATACGACCTTCGCGCTCACCGTTAGAATCAGAACTACAAATCATCAATGAATAGTTCAACTTATCTAAACAGCTCTCCACAACTTTGGCCACACCTGAATAGAAAGTGTCGGAAATAGAAGGTAGTATCAAGCCGACAGTATTAGTCCTCCCTACATTCAATGCTCTTGCTAAAAGATTTGGATGATATCCTATCTCACGGGTATAAGCAAGCACCTTTTCTTGAGTAGCAAGACTTATCTTTTTCTCATCACCTTTTCCCGAGAGTACCCAAGATACAGTTGCGACAGAAATATGCAAATGTTCCGCTACAGCTTTTAAAGATTGTATTTTTGTTTTTGAAGACATACTTAAACGGTTAAGTTATATTTTGATACAAAGGAAATGAATTTATTTAATATAAACAAATATAGAATCTATGTCAAGATTAAATTTAACCATAAATAACAAATAGCAATCCTTGTTGAATGCAAAAACATTCCTAAAAGAAAGAAGAGAATGAAATATTTTTGTGCAACTTTTCATATAAAAATCAAACGAAATCAGATAATTCATTAATAATTAGGCATATATAACAAAAAGAGCCCTGTAAAAACCCATTTCTGCTTTATCTACTGGGCGCGTAGACTTTTATAAAGTCTTGAACGAAGATTTTTCTTCTTTCCATACTAATGCCTTTATGTAAATCCAGTTAGCCTTCAAGTCAGCGTTTAGCAATTCAAGTTCATTGTTGGTATTGGAAATATTCAATTCCGGATGCTCATACCATATCCACAGCCACAGCATATATAAATGACACAAAAATACGACAAACAGAAAGCATACAAGAGATCACGTCTCTTTTGGAAGTTTAAGCCTATATTGCTTCACTACAAACAAAAAAAATCCTTAAATACATTGATAATCAGAGTTTTTTCTAATTTTCGCTCTCTTTAGAAGCGGTATGTACGGGACTCGAACCCGTGACCTCCTGCGTGACAGGCAGGCATTCTAACCAGCTGAACTAACACACCTTTGCACCACTCGAGAAGAGGCTGCAAGAGGCGGTGTGTACGGGACTCGAACCCGTGACCTCCTGCGTGACAGGCAGGCATTCTAACCGGCTGAACTAACACACCTTCCGCTTGCAACTCCCGAAGAGCGGTTGCAAAGGTACGTATTATTTTTGTTCTTGCAAGTTTTTCGGTAAAAAAATCGTCGTCTCGTCGCAATCACCTCCGGCGGAGCGCATTTATTCGATGGTTACGATGGCCACTCTGTTGGAGGTTTCGCCAGTGATGCCGAGCCCTCTTGCCGACTTCACCTTCACGTGGCGGTCTTCCAAGTATTCTCTGACCGCCTGGGCGCGGTTCTCCGAAAGTTCCCTGTTATACCGCTTCGATCCCTCGGGCGAAGCGATGGCTTTAATCGCCACGGTAGCCTTCGAATCGATCTGGTCGAGCACCTCTTTTGCCTGGTCACTCAGCTCATACTTGGCTTTGGCAAATGTGACCACCACCACGTCGCCCGCATAGACCGGTTTCTCCACCGCCTGCTTAGCTTCCCCGACTGTAGTTTCGGGCTTGGAGTTTCTCAATCGATTTATCTCGTTGTTCAGGGCGTCCACTTCAGCCTGATCATACAGTTTGGCGACGGCAAAATGATGCGTTCCGTCCGAATTCTTGAACTTGTAAATCAATCCGGCCGAAAGTCCGAATACAGAGCGGTTGATATTATACTGCGTTCCATCGTTCAGATGGTAAGTCAACGCCGGCTCAAAATAAATCTGCCAGGTTTTCTCGTTGTCGATATTCAGCATAAGGTCCACCCCGACCTTGGAAGTCAGCGCATTTCGGTCCATCTTCACTGTTCGGGCCTTATCCTCAGGTAGCTGTCCGAACGTATGCCCCCATCCCAGGCCGGCAATGCCGACCACATTCAACCCGTACGGTAGTCCCTTATAGCCTACCCACCAATGGGTGAAGTCGATCGTTCCCAATAAAGAAGCATTCACCCCTGCAACAGCCGTATTCGTCTTGCCGCACCAATACCCCTTGTCATCCCAATGAAATTGACTGTCCATCGCCCATCCGAATACAGGGGTGAAATGCCTGCCCAGACGAAGACCAACCACAGGATTCAAATTTCGGAACGTGCTCACGTGGGTGGTCTTTGCCGCCGCCCCCATATTTACACCTATATACCAATTATCAGAAGTCTTGCTCTTCCGAGAGGTCTGCGTCCACCCTTTCAGGATTCCTCCCAGCAAACATACGATACCGACTAAAATTATTTTCTTCATAAAGCGATTTTATTCCTGATTCTACGTTAGAATGCTAACGAATATCGTACGTGGGCAAATTTACATTTTATGTGAGTTAAAAACAAAATATTTTGCTTATTTTTGTGTGTTAATTTCATCGTACCGAAATGAATATACTCATCATCGTCGATTTTCAGATCGATTTTTGCCAAAAGAAAGGCGCTCTTTATGTCGATGGCGCCGGAAAAGCTTTAAGACAAATCTTAAAACTTCTGAATTCCAGAACCGTCGACAAGGTCTTCTTCACCGTCGACTGGCATCCGGTCGACCATTGCTCTTTTACCGAAAACGGAGGGCACTGGCCCATGCATTGCGTACAATATTCAACAGGAGCTTCTATCCCCGACGTGTTGATCGGCACTTGCCAGAAGAATCGCATCCCCTTCGAGGTGATCCGCAAAGGTGCCGATCCGAAAACGGAAGCATACAGCGCCTTCGCTCACCTCGAAGACAAGGGAAACTACGTTACGCTGACTTCCGACAGAGCGAAATTCCATTTCTATAAGAGGGATACGCTGATCGTCTGCGGCCTGGCCGGCGATTATTGCGTTTACGAAAGCGTGAAGGATTTGAGCGTCTTTCTCCGTCCTGCCGTATTCGGCAAAGGGATCGCTTATATCGCCGACCAGACAAAACTCGGCAACCTGATGCAGGAAAAAGGATTGGAGGAGGTGAAATAAAAGTGCAGGCTTTCTGCGCGAGCGGAGAAACTTTTTCTGCAAATTCAGACGGGATCAATTGTTTGTCGGGTTAAATTTGATACATTTGCAGTTACGATGTGTATCCGATTGCTTACATACACCCGAGGAGCGACGTTGCCCGATTTGCCGAGCAACTCTCTGTTCCACTCCGCCGAACTGTTTCATATCTATGAAAATACGCCGGGCTACGATCCTTTCTATATGATCGCCTACGAGGAAGACCGTCCGGTGGCGAAGCTACTCGCCGTGATCCGGCGCGGTTGCCGCTGGCTTCCGGGGTCGCTCGTCAACCGTTGCGAAATCTTCGAGCCAGGCGATTTCCTCGACGACAGCGTCAACAAACCGGTGCTGTTCGGACAAATGTTAACTCACCTCACCTATCAGGTGCTCCCCCGCTGTTTCCTGATCGAATGCCGCAATATCACTCAATCCCTGTTCGCCTATAAAGAGTTCCGGGAAAACGGCTACTTCCCCATGAATTGGATGAGGGTATACAATTCCCTCCATAGCAAGGCGCCGGAAGTGCGTCTGAGCGCCTCCCGAAAACGGCAGATAAACCAGGGGCTGAAAAACGGATCCGTCGTGAAAGCAGCTGAAACGGAGGAAGAGGTAAAGTCGTTCATCACCATGTTGAAAAAAAATTATTCCTCCAAGATCCTGAGGCATTTTCCCGATATGAGTTTCTTTCTACAAATGAATCGAAATAACATTAAAAAAGAAATTGCAAAAGTCTTTATCGTCTCCTATAAAGAAAAGATCATCGGCGGCTCGGTCTGCATATTCTCCGGTCAAACGGCTTACCTCTGGTTTTCGGGAGGCATGCGCAAGACGTACAAGCTACAGTATCCGGGAGTACTTGCCGTATGGGCCGCTATCCGATATGCCAACGAAAAGAAGTATCCGCATTTCGAATTCATGGATGTGGGCGTGCCTTTCCGACTTCACGGTTATCGCGAATTCATCCTCCGCTTCGGAGGGAAACAGCGGAGTACGCGCCGTTGGTTCAAATTCAGGTGGAACTGGCTGAACGCACTCGCCACTCAACTCTATCTTTAACATCCCAAATTGTTTTACAAATTTTTAGTTCAAAATATTTCAAGTTCTTCACTAAATTATTTAATTTTGCAGCGAATTTTGATAAGCAAAAAGAGTTTTTAACAACTATTTAAGCATAAATATCATGAAAATTTCTCACATCGAACATTTAGGCATCGCCGTTCCAAGCATTGAGGAAGCATTGCCGTATTTTGAAAATGTCTTGGGCTTCAAGTGTTACAACATCGAAGTAGTAGCCGATCAGAAAGTAAAGACCGCTTTCCTAAAAGTAGGCGAAGTAAAATTAGAGCTATTAGAGCCGACGGATCCGGAAAGCCCGATCGCTAAATTTATAGAGAAGAATGGCGGACATGGCGGCATGCATCACTTGGCTTTCTGCGTAGAAGACGGTGTGGCCCATGCGCTGGTCGAAGCGGAGGGGAAAGGTTTGCGGCTGATCGACAAGGTGCCCCGTAAAGGGGCCGAAGGCTTGAATATCGCCTTCTTGCATCCCAAATCGACCATGAGTGTATTGACAGAACTTTGTGAAAATCCAAATAAATAAGATAACATGAGTATTCAACAGGAAAAAATAAGCGCGCTCGTGGAGCGTCGGGGAAAAGTGCGCTTGGGCGGCGGAGAAAAAGCCATCGCCAAGCAACACGAAAAAGGCAAATACACCGCTCGTGAACGCCTATCTATGCTTCTGGACGAAGGCAGTTTCGAAGAAATGGACATGTTCGTCGAACATCGCTGCACGAACTTCGGCATGGAAAAGAAATACATCCCGGGCGACGGCGTAGTAACCGGCAGCGGTACCATCGACGGTCGGTTAGTCTATGTCTTCGCACAAGATTTTACCGTGACGGGCGGCTCTCTCTCCGAGATGATGGCCAAGAAAATCTGTAAAGTAATGGATATGGCCATGACCATGGGAGCTCCTGTAATCGGTCTGAACGATTCGGGTGGCGCACGTATCCAAGAAGGCGTCAACGCCTTGGGCGGTTATGCCGAAATCTTCGAGCGCAACATCCTCGCTTCCGGCGTAGTGCCTCAAATATCCGGCATCTTCGGCCCCTGCGCGGGTGGGGCGGTCTATTCTCCTGCATTGACCGACTTTACGTTAATGATGGAAGGCACCTCGAACATGTTCTTAACCGGGCCAAAGGTAGTGAAGACCGTCCTGGGCGAAGACGTGACGGCAGAAGATCTGGGCGGCGCAAGCGTCCATTCCACCAAATCCGGCGTAACTCACTTCACCGCTCCTACCGAAGAAGAAGCAATCGCTACGATCAAAAAACTGTTGAGCTACATCCCACAGAACAATATGGAAGAGGCTCCTATGACCGCATGCAACGATCCTATCGATCGGGCGGACGACGCGTTGAACGAGATCATTCCCGACAATCCCAACCAAGCTTACGACATGTACGAAGTGATCCGCGCCCTGGTAGATAACGGCGAATTCTTCGAGATTCAAGAGAACTATGCCAAGAATATCATTATCGGCTTCGCTCATTTCAACGGACAGTCAGTCGGCGTAGTAGCCAATCAGCCGAAATTCATGGCGGGTGTGCTCGATTGCAACTCTTCCCGTAAAGCGGCTCGTTTCGTCCGCTTCTGCGACGCATTCAATATCCCGCTGGTTACCTTGGTCGACGTTCCGGGATTTTTGCCGGGAACCGGTCAGGAGTACAATGCCGTTATTCTGCACGGTGCAAAACTGCTCTATGCCTACGGTGAAGCTACCGTGCCCAAAGTAACCGTTACCCTGCGCAAATCGTACGGTGGCTCACACATCGTGATGAGTTGCAAACAGCTTCGCGGCGATCTGAATTACGCATGGCCCTCTGCCGAAATCGCCGTCATGGGTGGCGCTGGTGCCGCCGGCGTCCTCTACGCCAAAGAAGCCGCAGAACAAACAGATCCGAAGGCCTTCCTCGCCGAAAAAGAAGCCGAATACACCAAGCTATTCGCCAATCCTTACGTCGCTGCCAAATACGGCTACATCGAAGATGTCATCGAACCGCGCAATACCCGATTCCGTATCATCAGAGCCTTAGCCCAGTTACGTAACAAGAAACAGAACGTCCCCGCCAAGAAACACGGGAATATTCCATTGTAATCCATTTTAATTATAATAAGTATCATAATGAAGAAAACAATTATCGGAATATTTCTTTCTGCAGGATTATGGGCAGGACTCGGCTCGTGTAATCCCCGACGCGTGGATTCCAAGTTCCTGATCAACGAAGTACTCATGACCAACGAAACGAGTTACGTGAATACTTACGGAGAGCACTCGCCTTGGATCGAAATATTCAATAAATCGTATAATATAGCTGATTTGGCAGGCTGTTACCTCAAAATGAGCAACACCCTTGGCGACACGGCCACTTATATCATCCCGAAAGGGGACATCAACACCAAAGTCGCTCAACGCCAACAGACCATATTCTTCGCCGACGGAGAGGCTAACAAAGGAACTTTCCATACGAATTTCAGTTTAGATCCGACGAAGAAAACGTGGATTGCGCTATTCGATACCCGTTCCAAACTGCTCGACGAGATCACCATTCCCGAGAACACCCTGAAAGCGGACCAGTCGTATGCCCGCCATGACGACGGCAGCAGTCAGTGGGAGGTAAAAGGTGGCGGCGATCCCTCCAAGTATGTCACTCCGAAAGCCAACAATATGACCAAGGAGTCGAATCCGAAAATGGATAAGTTCACTGAAAAAGATGAATCAGGCATCGGCATGGCCATTACCGCGATGAGCGTCGTATTCACAGCCCTGCTTTTGCTCTATCTCTCTTTCCGCACCGTAGGTAAATATCATTCCGTAAAGGATGACAAGAAAACCGTTGATGCGGTTTCGCTTGTCGAAAAGAAAGAAGAGAAGTCGGCTGTTAAAGCAACTTCCGCGTCGAACGACGTATATGCGGCTATCGCCATGGCGCTTTACGAATTCCGGGGAGGCATGCACGACCTCGAAAGCAATGTAATCACCATCTGCAATACGCAATCGCCCTGGAATTCAAAGGTGAGCATGATGCGTTCGAAACCGATTAGAAAATAAAGTAGTCATCCTTTAAAACGATTTAAAACAATGAAAACATTCAAATATAAAATCAATGGCAACGAATACAACGTTACTGTTGGAAACATCGAAGAGAACATCGCCCATGTAGAGGTTAACGGCACCTCTTATGACGTGGAAATGGAGAACGACGAAACTGCCCCCAAAGCGACAGTTCCGAAAGTCACTCCCACTCCCTCCGCTTCCAAAACCGCTCCCACTGCTCCCCAAGCAGCCGTACCTAAGGCGGCCGCACCGGTCGGAAAAGGCGTGGGCGTTAAATCGCCCCTTCCGGGAGTTATCCTTGAGATCAAAGTCAAGGAAGGAGAAGAAGTTAAAAAAGGCCAAGTGGTGATCGTCCTCGAAGCCATGAAAATGGAGAACAACATCAATGCCGACCGCGACGGCGTGATTACCTCGATCCTTGTTAACAAAGGCGATTCTATCTTGGAAGGTACGGACCTCATAATGATTGGATGATATGGGAGAGTTTTTTAATTTTATCGGAAATAATCTGGCCGACTTCTGGACGTACACGGGCTTTGCGAATGCCACGCCGGGACACTTTATCATGATCTTGGTGGGGGGCTTTTTCATCTACCTGGCCGTCCGACACGAATTCGAGCCGATGCTGTTGATCCCTATCGGTTTTGGCATGTTGATCGGCAACATCCCTTTCAACATGGATGCGGGCCTTCAGTTGGGTATCTATGAACAGAACTCCGTTTTGAACACCTTGTATCAAGGCGTGACGTCCGGCTGGTATCCACCGCTGATCTTCTTAGGCATTGGAGCCATGACCGACTTTTCCGCATTGATCTCGAACCCGAAATTGATGTTGATCGGTGCTGCAGCTCAATTCGGTATCTTCGGCGCTTACATGTTGGCTCTGTTACTCGGTTTCAACCCGATGCAAGCCGGTGCAATCGGTATCATCGGCGGTGCGGACGGTCCTACGGCGATCTTCCTTTCTTCGAAATTAGCTCCGAATCTGATGGGTGCCATCGCTGTATCGGCCTATTCGTACATGGCTTTGGTTCCGGTTATCCAACCGCCTATCATGCGACTTCTTACGACTCGCAGCGAACGCCTCATCCACATGAAACCTCCGCGCCCCGTCTCGCATACGGAAAAAGTGATGTTTCCCATCATCGGTCTGTTACTGACCTGTTTCTTCGTACCGTCGGGTCTTCCGTTATTAGGCATGGTGTTCTTCGGCAACCTATTGAAGGAAAGTGGTGTTACCCGCCGCTTGGCTAATACGGCGAATGGACCATTAATCGATGTCATCACCATCCTGTTAGGTTTGACGGTAGGCGCCTCTACGCAGGCCTCCGAGTTCTTGACTTTCGATTCCGTCCTGATCTTCGCCTTAGGCGCTTTATCGTTCATTATCGCAACCGCTTCCGGCGTATGCTTCGTCAAACTATTCAATCTGATTCTACCCAAGCACAAGAAGTTGAATCCATTGATCGGTAATGCCGGCGTATCTGCTGTCCCCGACTCCGCACGCATCTCACAAGTCATCGGATTGGAATACGATCCTACCAACTATCTGCTGATGCATGCCATGGGACCGAACGTGGCAGGTGTAATCGGTTCGGCCGTCGCAGCCGGTATATTATTAGGATTCTTATTATAATCGGTCTTTAAAAGAATAAGTGACTGCGTCAAAATAAAAGTTTGAAGGAGCGAAATTTCTCAAAAACTGCTCCCCCTAAGTGAGGAGAGCTTTTACGAAATGAATGAGGGGTATGCAGGCGATCGCCTGCGCCCCTCTTTTCATACCCTAAACCAAGAGTTTTACAAATATTGCGCAACAGCACCCTTGCCGCTGAACTCTCTACGGGCGCAAAGACACAGAAATTCCGATAAAAGCATGGGTCATTTAAAAATGTTTAGTATTTTTGTAAGCAAATTGAGATAAATTTTTATCAAAATGAATGTATTAGAACTGAGCGAACAAGAGATTATCAGACGGAACAGTTTAGATGAACTACGCACCATGGGAATCGATCCCTACCCTGCTGCCGAATATGTAACCAACGCATTTTCCACCGATATAAAAGCCGAATTTAAAGACGATGACACCGAGAAACGACAAGTATCAGTAGCCGGCCGAATGATGAGCCGTCGAATCATGGGAAAAGCCTCTTTCATCGAATTGCAAGATTCGAAAGGCAGAATCCAGGTTTACATTACGCGCGACGATATCTGTCCGGACGAAAACAAAGAGATGTACAACACGGTTTTCAAGAGATTACTCGACTTGGGAGACATTATCGGTATCGAAGGCTTCGTGTTCCGTACGCAAATGGGAGAAATTAGCATCCACGCCCGTAAGTTGACAGTCCTGTCGAAATCATTGAAGCCGTTGCCTATCGTAAAATATAAAGACGGGATAGCCTACGACAAGTTCGAAGATCCCGAAATGCGCTATCGCCAGCGTTACGTGGACCTGATCGTGAACGACGGAGTGAAAGATATATTCTTGAAGCGCGCCCAGGTGATCAAGACGTTGCGCGACTACTTGGATCGAGCCGGCTATACGGAAGTGGAAACTCCTATTTTGCAGCATATCCCGGGAGGAGCCTCCGCTCGTCCTTTCATCACTCATTTTAATGCGCTCGACATGAATTTCTACATGCGAATCGCTACGGAACTTTATCTGAAGCGACTGATCGTGGGCGGGTTCGAAGGGGTATACGAGATCGGGAAAAATTTCCGCAACGAAGGGATGGACCGGAATCATAATCCCGAGTTCACCTGTATGGAACTGTATGTGCAGTACAAGGATTACAAGTGGATGATGTCGTTTACGGAGCAGTTGCTCGAAGCTGTTTGTACGGCCGTCAACGGAAGCCCGGAAAAAGAAATCGACGGCAAGGTCATCAGCTTCAAAGCCCCCTATCGCCGCTTGCCTATTCTGGAAGCGATCGAGACACAGACGGGATACGACCTGAACGGCATGGACGAAATACAACTCCGGGAAGTCTGTCGAAAGTTGAACATAGAGATTGACGAAACCATGGGCAAAGGCAAACTAATCGACGAAATCTTCGGTACCTGCTGTGAAGGGACTTTCGTTCAGCCGACATTCATCATCGACTATCCCGTCGAAATGTCTCCGCTGACGAAAATGCACCGTTCCAAAGCCGGTCTGACAGAACGTTTCGAATTGATGGTCAATGGCAAAGAATTGGCCAACGCCTATTCCGAATTGAACGACCCGATTGATCAGGAAGAACGCTTCAAGGAACAAATGAAACTCTCTGAAAAAGGCGACGACGAAGCGATGATCATCGATCGGGATTTCTTGAGAGCCTTGCAATACGGAATGCCTCCCACAAGTGGTATCGGAATAGGTATCGACCGGCTGACCATGCTGATGACAGGCAATACCTACATCCAGGAGGTGATGCTCTTCCCGCAAATGCGCCCTGAAAAAACGGCGCCGAAAGATCCCACCTCCAAATATGTGGAATTGGGCATCGACGAAGACTGGGTACCCGCCATACAGAAAGCCGGATATAATTCAGTATCGGATATGAAAGACGTGAATCCGCAGAAAGTGCAAATGGATATTTGCGGTATCAATAAAAAATACCACTTAGGATTGACAAACCCCACTGTAGACGAAGTTGCCGGATGGATTAACCGTATACAATGAAACTTCCAGGTAAAATAACGATCATTGGCGGCGGAAGTTGGGCTACAGCTATCGCAAAGATCGTGCTGAACAATGCTGATTCGATCAACTGGTATCTCAGACGAGACGACCGCATAGAAGAGTTCAAGCGCCTCGGGCATAATCCAGCCTATCTGACAAGCGTTCAATTCGACATTCAACGCATCCACTTTAACTCGGACGTCAATGCGGCGGTGGAAGAGGCAGATACGCTGATTTTCGTCACTCCTTCCCCCTACCTGAAACTCCACCTCAAGAAATTGAAGGCCAAAATCAGGGATAAATTTATCGTGACTGCCATCAAAGGCATCGTCCCCGATGAGAATGTCATCGTATCCGAATACTTCCGGAAGAATTACAAAGTGCCAGAAACCAACATCGCCGTCATCTCAGGTCCATGCCATGCGGAAGAAGTGGCCTTGGAGCGTCTCTCCTACCTCACTATCGGATGCAAAGATCTAGAAAAAGCCGACAGCTTTGCACATTTCCTTGCCGGAGCCTATATCAAGACGTCAATAAGTCAGGATGTGTCCGGCATCGAATACGCGTCAGTGTTGAAAAATATTTATGCCATTGCCGCAGGAATCTGCAGCGGATTGAATTATGGCGACAACTTTCAAGCGGTGCTCGTATCGAATGCCATTGAAGAGATGCATCGGTTTCTGGCGATTGTGAATCCTGTCGATAGAGAGGTCGACGATTCCGTCTATTTAGGCGATTTATTGGTAACGGCCTATTCCAATTTCAGCCGGAACAGGGTGTTTGGGACCATGATCGGAAAGGGTTATTCCGTAAAAAGCGCCCAGATCGAAATGGAGATGGTAGCGGAAGGCTATTACGGCACGAAATGCATCAAAGAAATAAACCGGCACTTGCATGTCAACATGCCCATCGTCGACGCTGTTTACAACATCCTTTACGAACGCATCTCTCCCCTGATCGAAATAAAATTATTAACCGATTCATTCAGATAAAACAGAAAGAACGATGAAAAATATTAGTTTGAACATCGACAAAGTGGCAGGCTTCGTCTCGGAAGAGACTCTTGCAGCCTATGCACCGCAGGTAAAAGCCTGCATGGAAACATTGGAAAACGGCACGGGAAAGGGAAACGATTTCTTAGGTTGGTTACATTTACCCACTTCAACGACACCAGCCCTTTTGGCCGATATAAAAGCCACAGCGGACGTCCTCCGCGAAAACTGTGACGTGGTGGTGGTCGCAGGGATCGGCGGAAGCTACTTGGGTGCCCGCGCAGTAATCGAAGCCTTATCCGATAGTTTTGAAGGATTAAAGACAAAGAGGAAGTCGCCGGCCATCGTCTATGCCGGACATCATTTGGGTGAAGACTATTTGTGCGAGCTGACGGCCTTCCTGAAAGACAAGAAATTCGGCGTCGTCAATATCTCTAAGTCGGGCACCACGACGGAGACTGCCCTCTCGTTCCGTTTATTGAAGAAACAATGCGAGGAGCAGCGCGGCAAGGAGATGGCCAGAAAAGTAATCGTGGCCATTACCGACGCCCGAAAAGGCGCCGCTCGCTTGACAGCGGACAAAGAAGGTTACAAGACATTTATCATTCCGGATAACGTAGGTGGGCGCTTCTCGGTGCTGACACCGGTCGGCTTGCTACCCATCGCTGCGGCCGGGTTCGACATCGCACAACTGATCGAAGGCGCGCGGGCGATGGAAAAAATCTGTGGCTCCACCACCCCTTTCGAGGCAAATCCTGCCGCCGTCTATGCCGCAACCCGCAACGCCCTCTACAAGAATGGGAAGAAAATCGAAATCCTTGCCAATTTCCATCCGAAGCTGCACTACATTAGCGAATGGTGGAAGCAGCTGTACGGCGAATCTGAAGGGAAAGAGCATAAAGGCATCTTCCCCGCCTCGGTCGATCTGACCACGGATCTGCACTCCATGGGGCAATGGATCCAAGAAGGTGAACGTAGCATCTACGAAACCGTCGTCTCCGTCGAAGAGCCGAATCACGAGTTGATCGTCCCCGCCGATGCGGAAAACCTCGATGGGCTGAATTACCTGGCAGGAAAACGCGTCGATCAAGTCAATAAAATGGCCGAATTAGGCACTCAATTGGCTCATGTGGATGGCGGTGTGCCCAATCTCCGCCTGTCCGTTCCGCAACTGAACGAATATTATTTAGGGCAAATCATCTACTTCTTCGAGAAAGCGTGCGGCATCAGCGGTTACCTCTTGGGGGTTAACCCGTTCGATCAGCCGGGTGTCGAAGCCTATAAGAAGAATATGTTCGCCCTCCTGAACAAGCCGGGTTACGAAGCCGAATCGAAAGCCATTCAGGCTAAATTGTAATCCGTTTCTTCGTGAAAAACCATTGTATGCCTCCTTTCCCGACTCTCTTCGTCGGGGGAATGTATCGCTTTGTACGACGGAAGAAAAGTACTTTTCCACAGAATGTTTTAGCGACGATAAAGAGCATTCATACTTTCATCGAATCTTTCAATGTATAGAGATGCATTCAAAAACTACCTGCAAACACACGGTTACGCTTCGTTCGACCTGAAGGCCGTGTTGTTCGATATGGACGGCGTATTGTTCGATTCCATGCCTGCCCATGCGGAATCGTGGCATACGGTGATGAAACGGCACGGGCTCCGCCTCGACAGGGAAGAAGCCTATCTGCACGAGGGAAGAACCGGCGCAGGGACAATCCACATTGTCAGTCGCCGGGAACGAGGCAGGGATGCGACCCCGGAGGAGATCGAGGCGATATATGCCGATAAAGTGGCGGAATTCAACAAACATCCCCAGCCGGAACGGATGCCTGGCGCCTGGGAAGTGTTGAATCAAATCAAAACCGACGGACTGAAAATCATCTTAGTCACCGGCTCAGGACAGAAATCGCTGTTGGAACGGCTCAACCGGAGTTTCCCCCATATCTTTCTCAAAGAACTGATGGTGACCGCCTTCGATGTTACGGAGGGAAAGCCAAGTCCGGAACCGTATCTGACAGGGTTGAAAAAAGGGAGACTGCAGCCGAACGAAGGCATCGTGGTAGAAAATGCACCGCTGGGCGTGCAGGCAGCCTCTTCCGCTGGAATATTCACCCTCGCAGTCAATACAGGGCCGCTCCCCGACCGGGTATTGTGGGATTCGGGTGCAAATGTCCTCTTCCGTTCAATGGTCGAACTCAGCGAGCAGTGGAAAACGTTTCGCGATGAACTTACGACAAACCATAAAGTATATTAAAATGACGGCGGCATTCATTCCTTTTAAGTAACTTTGGAACGTTTTAATAAAACGAAATATAAATATTAAACACTATGAGAGTAATTATAGAACCCGATTATGAGAAACTTTCTCAATGGGCTGCCAATTACGTGGCCGGCAGAATTAACGCCGCCGGGCCGACGGCAGAGAAGCCCTTCGTTTTGGGTTGTCCTACAGGGTCGTCGCCCTTAGGCACGTATAAGGCGTTGATCGCCCTGCACAAAGCCGGCAAAGTCTCTTTCAAGCACGTCATCACATTCAATATGGACGAATACGTCGGACTTCCGGAAGATCATCCCGAGAGCTACCACTCATTCATGTGGAAGAATTTCTTCGCTCACATCGACATCCACAAGGAACATATCCATATACTGAATGGGAATGCAAACGACTTGGAAGCGGAATGCGCCGACTACGAGAAAGCCATCGAAGCCTGTGGAGGTATCGACCTGTTCATGGGCGGCATCGGACCCGACGGGCACATTGCATTCAACGAGCCGGGTTCGTCCTTATCGTCGCGCACTCGTATCAAAACATTGACGAAGGATACCGTCATCGCTAACGCGCGCTTCTTCGAAAACGACGTCGATAAGGTTCCCAAGACAGCCTTGACGGTCGGTGTCGGCACGGTGCTCTCCGCCAAAGAGGTACTGATTGTCTGCAATGGACACAACAAGGCCCGCGCCTTACAGCATGCCGTGGAAGAAGGCATTACCCAGATGTGGACCATCAGTGCGCTGCAACTCCACCCACACGCCATCATCGTTTGCGACGAAGCAGCCACCGACGAGCTGAAAGTAGGCACCTACCGTTACTTCAAAGATATAGAAAAGAACAACCTATAAAAACAATCGATATGAGAACAGATTTAAGTTCACAAATTTCACTCAATAGAGTATCTCCCAAATATTACAAACCGGAAAATGCGGTAGAGCGTTCCGTCCTTACCCGTTACGAAAAGATCCCTACGTATATCTACGAAACGATAGAAGAGGGTGTCAAAGCGATAGCCACGGAAGTAATCAACAAGATACAGGAACGCCAACGCGACGGTAAGTTCTGTGTGATTGCCGCCGGCACCGGCTCGTCGCTTCGTCCGCTCTATGCGGAATTGGTTCGCCGCCACCGCAACGAGAGCGTGAGTTTCCGCAATGTCGTCATATTCAATCTGTACGAATACTATCCGTTGCCTTCGAAAGATTCGAGGAGCAGTTACCAGCAACTTTGCGAGCTTTTCCTCGATCAGGTGGACATCGACAAGCACAATATCTTTACCATCGATGGCATGATCCCGCAAGAATCGGTCATCGACTACTGCCGGCTGTACGAACAGCGTATTCAGACGTTCGGGGGGCTCGACATCGTCCTGATGGGTATCGGACGCGAAGGTAACATCGGTATGAACGAACCTGGCTCCACCCTGAGCTCGAACACGCGTTTAATCCTGATCGACGCCACGTCGAGGACGGAAGCATCGAATAATTTGGGTATCGACAACCTACCTCCCTGCTCCATTACGATGGGCGTCTCCACCATCATGTCAGCCCGGAAAGCATATCTGTTGGCATGGGGTGAAACCAAAGCGGATATTATTCGCAAGGCCGTGGAGGAGAAAGACAGCGATTCTCTGCCAGCTTCCTATCTGCAGGTACACAACAATGCGAGCGTGTATATCGACCTCCCTGCGGCAGCTCACCTGACGAGGATCCAGCGCCCGTGGCTGGTCACCAACTGCGAATGGAACGACAAGTTGATCCGCAGCGCTATCGTTTGGCTTTGTCAACTGATCGACAAACCAATTTTAAAACTCACGAACAAGGATTACAACGAGAACGGTCTGAGCGAATTGCTCGCCCTCTACGGTTCAGCCTATAACGTAAACATCAAAATATTCAACGACTTGCAACACACCATCACCGGATGGCCAGGCGGCAAGCCGAATGCCGACGATACCTATCGGCCGGAGCGCGCCAAACCGTTCCCCAAACGCGTGATCGTATTCTCTCCCCATCCGGACGACGACGTCATTTCCATGGGCGGAACACTTCGCCGCCTCGTGCAACAAGGACATGAGGTGCATGTGGCCTACGAGACCTCCGGAAACATTGCCGTAGGCGACGAAGAGGTCGTGCGTTTCTTGCACTTCATCAACGGTTTTAATCAGTTGTTCGACGGAGATTCCAACGAAACCATCAAGAAAATGTATAAAAACATCCGCAAGTTCATAGCGGAGAAAAAAGAAACGACTCTCGACACCCGCGACATATTGACGATCAAAGGCCTGATCCGTCGCGGAGAAGCGCGTACAGCATGCACATACAACCAGATTCCGCTCCATCGGGTTCATTTCCTCGACCTGCCCTTCTATGAAACAGGAAAGATTGTCAAAAACCCCATCGGCAAAACCGACATCGAGATCGTCTTGAAGTTGATACGAACAGTCAAGCCTCATCAGATATTTGTCGCGGGCGATTTGGCCGACCCGCACGGCACGCATAAGGTATGTACCGACGCTGTCTTGGCGGCAATCGACGTCGAAAAAGAGAACAAAGCCGAATGGCTGAAAGACTGTCGGATATGGATGTATCGCGGTGCCTGGGCGGAATGGGAAATCGAAAACATCGAGATGGCGGTGCCCTTGAGCCCGGAGGAACTTCGCGCCAAACGAAACTCTATCCTCAAGCATCAGTCGCAAATGGAAAGCGCGCCTTTTCTGGGCAACGACGAACGTTTGTTCTGGCAACGCAGCGAAGACCGCAACCGCGGCACGGCCAACCTATACGACAAATTAGGACTTGCCTGCTACGAAGCGATGGAAGCTTTCGTAGAATACATTCCGCTGTAAGCAGAAGATGATATAATCCGAGTGGCTGCGTCGAAACGTTCGTTTTTAGCGCAGCTACTTGGATTTCCCCCCTCTTCAGGCACTTTGGCAACAGCTCCTCTTCAAATCACAAATATAAAGCGAAATGCATCAACTGTTCATCGTTACGGAACCCGCTTTCCTCTTCTCTTTTCTCCGCTTATCCCACAGCTCGATGCTGTTGACAATGTTCTGCCAGAGGATATAACATCCCGGTCCGACGGACGATAAGGGATGCAGGTAAGTATATGCGATCCAAATGGCAAAAGCAGTATTCTTCTGTCCCAAGGCCTGTCCTGCATCGATGGCAGCGCCGTACTTGGAACCTATCGCCCTGCCGCAAACGAATTGGATGATGCACAGAACCAGTCCGGCAGAGGCGAGCAAGAGCAAGAAAGACAACGCGGCATCGGCATGGAAGATATGCTTGACGGTGGTCCCCGTTACAATGGCCAGCGAACAGGCCCATAAATAAAACGACAGATCTTTCACACTGATTATCAGTCGATGGAAACGATGCGCATAATGCTTCACGAAATAAGCCAACGCCATCGGGGCGACCAAAACGACGCATACCTTGTATAAAATGAGGACGAACGAGCGAAAGAAGCCCATGCTCCAATCGGAATTTATCAACGGAAAGCAAATCGGTACCGATATCGCCGTCAGGAAATTCGAGATGAAGGTATACGTAGTCATCGACGTCAGATTCCCACCCAATTTTTCCGTCACCACGGCGGCTGCGGCGGCGCACGGCCCAATCACGCAGGTAAGAACGCTCTCCACCAAGACCAAATTGTCCCCACTCAACTCGCACCACAGGATCGTACCGACCAGTGCTGCGGAAAGTACTACCTGAAATGTCCCTATTCCAAGATGCCATCGTTCGGGGCGCATCTGTGCAAAATCCACCTTACAGAAAGTGACGAACAGAATGAGGAACATGAACCACGGAAAGATAAAATCGAATATGGAATCGAAATATCTTGCCAATCCGTCCAGAGAAGGTATATACGCAAACGGCAGGTAAAGAACGGTCCCCGCAAGCATCGCCAGGGGAAGCGCCCAATCTTTCAAAAAGCGGATAAGCGTCATAAACGAAATGCTTTTTCGTCGACAAAAATACTCAAATTCAAGAAATATAACTACTTTTGAGACCGTTTTGCGCCACGAACGAGCGCTTTTAACCGATAAAAATATGTACAATTCAAATTCAATGGAACGTAGTCCTCTTCTGTTCAAGCATTTTTCTCGCAAGGGACATGCATTGTTCGCCTGTTTGGGTAAAGAGGTCAAGATCTGCGTACTGGCTGCTTGCACGTTGACTTATGCGAACGTCGACTGTATCAGTGCGCAAATCATGAAGGTCGATACGACCCAAACCTCTGCGCAAAGGGAACTTACGTTAGAAGAGGTGGTAGTGACCGCCTCTCGTGCGCCGATAAGCGTCAGCCGGTCGGCCAGAATGGTAACTGTACTCGATCGCAACGATATCGCCGCTGCGCCTGTACAAAGTGTAAACGATCTGCTGAAATACGCCGTCGGGGTGGATGTCAGACAGCGAGGAGCCATCGGGGCTCAAACCGACATCAGTATCCGAGGTGGAACAAACGAACAGATCACCGTCCTGTTGAACGGTATCAACATCTGCGATCCGCAAACGGGACATAACACCTTCGAACTTCCCGTCGACCTCTGCGAAATAGAACGCATTGAAATTCTTGAAGGACCGGCTGGACGCGTATACGGCACTTCCTCGTTAGTCGGTGCCATCAACATCGTCACCCGATTAGTCGATCGCAGCAGCGTCGACGTTCATATCCGAAGTGGTTCGTACGGTTATTTCTCAGCCGGCGGAAGAGCGAGTGCCGTTTCAGACAACTGGAACCATCAGCTTTCGGGGAGTTATGCGCGAAGCGACGGATACACCCGCTCGGCCGCCGGTCATCTCAACTCAGACTACAAAGGAGGTCGCGCTTTCTATCAGGGGCGGTACCGCGACGAGCAGGTCGGCGTGCGATGGCATGCAGGCTTCAGCGCCAAGCATTTCGGAGCGAATACCTTCTATAGTCCCAAATTCGATGATCAGTTCGAACATGTAGCCAAAATTTTCACCGCCGTTCAGGCGGAAACGAAAGGTAGCCTCCACTTTCGCCCTTCGATTTATTGGAACCGATATTACGATCGTTTCGAATTGATTCGCGGCAGCGAGGAACAGGTCCAATTCAACTACAATCGCACGGACGTCTTCGGCCTGAACCTAAACAGTTATTTCGATTGGGCAGGCGGCCGAACAGCCTTTGGCGGAGAATTTCGCAACGAGGATATCCTCAGCGCCAACCTGGGCGAGCCACTGAACACTCCCCGCCGTATCCACGGCACCAATCGCGATTACACGCGAGGAATCAACCGGAGCCATTTAAGCGTAAACTTGGAACACAACTTCATTTGGAATCGCTTCACGCTCTCCGCCGGCGTCATCGTTCTGAAAAATACATGGAACGGAATGAACTTCCGATTTTACCCGGGAGTGGACGCCAGCTACCGCCTTAGCGGAAACCTGAGCGCATATGCCTCGTACAACACCTCGTTGCGAATGCCTTCGTTCACCGAACTGTATTACTCGCTGAAAGGATACAAGCCCAACAAATACCTTCAACCCGAAGAGCTGAGCGCATGGGAAGGCGGCCTCCGTTATCTCGTTTCCGGTATCGAAGCCAAGGCAAGCGTTTATCGCCACTACGGGAAGAACAAGATCGACTGGATCAAGGACACGTCAGAAGGTGCGAATGCCGAATGGCGATCCGTCAACCATACGAAAGTCCGCGCGTTAGGTGCGGAGGTAAGCGCACATCTCCGTTTTCGGGAGTTATTGCCGGAACAGCGTCTGTTGACCGGCTTGCGACTGGCTTACGCCTATATCCATCAGGACAAGATGTTGGAGGAGCATCTGCAGTCGTACTATGCGCTGGAATATTTGCAGCATCAATTCGTAAGCGAACTGAAATTGCACTTGGCCGGTCGGTTGAACTTAGGCGTCTCCTACCGTTACCAAGATCGCATCGGCAGTTACACAGACGTGCAGGGAGCTTCGCATCGCCTGTCGCCGTACTCCTTGGTCGATGCGCGCCTGTCGTGGGATGCCTCTCGCTACACGCTGCATGTGGAAGGCAACAATCTATTCGATAAAACTTATTACGATTACGGAGATGTTCCACAGCCCGGCATCTGGATCATGGCCGGCGGGAGCATTCATCTCAATTTCTAACCGGTCGCTTCGAGCGACTGATCGCAGGCATTCAGGATTACGAGAAAATACGTATCCTGCGCGACGAATTTACCAAGAGAGGAAACAAATCGGCCTTGCGAAAAATAGAAAATGCGCTGAAACCGATGGACGAACTGAAACTGAACGTCGTACCGGCTTCGACCGACGTCGACAGGGTAAAGAAAGTATTGAACCAGTTCTAATCCATCGTCGATGAGGCGCAGGGCGGCATAGCCTCCCTGCGCCTCATTATCGATAACAGCGCCACCTTTCAGCGAAAACTCAGTATCTTTCGCGAAAAAGATTAGGATCTTTTGAAAGAAAGATTAGTGTCTTTTGACTGAAAGATTAGTATCTTTTTGAAGAGAGCTCAGGTCGTCGCCCGCATATCGTCACCAAGCCGTTCTTTATCCATCCCTGCGGCGTGAGAACGGTACCGTTGACAATTTGAGTAACCTGCCTGGCGCCACTCATTTCTTTAACGTTGAGGTGGTAACGAATACGATTTCTCCCGCATTGATCAACTCGTCGTGATCAATACGCAAATCGGTTGTCTTGCGCTTTCCCAGACGGATTTCCTTGATGTAGTCGCCGTCGCCGTCCTTGCGAATGACCAACTGTTCCTTATTCGCATACTTGGGATCGAGCTTGATGGTAATCTCGTCGAACGTCGGAGTTGTCAGCGTATACTTAGCTACTCCGGGACAATCCGGATAAAAGCCCATCATGCTGAACACGGCCCAAGCCGACATGGTTCCGGTATCGTCGTTGCCCGGTATGCCGTCGGGACGATCGGTAAAATATTTCTGCAAGAGCTCCTTGATCAGTTTCTGCGTCCTCCAACCTTCGCCGGCAAACTGACTGAACAGATAAGGATAAGCGATGTCCGGCTCGTTGGCAGGATCGTAATAACCTTTGTCGAATACCTGCTGCAATTCGGCGATGAAACGGTTCGTTCCCATCAATTGCGCCAGGCCTTTGATATCGAACGGCACATAGAACGTATAATTCCACGCATTCCCCTCATGGAAACCCGGACTCGGGGCGAAATTCGCCCCTTCTTTCGGATCGAAGGGTTCGTAGAACTTCCCGTCTTCCGTAATCGGGCAGAGAGTGCCGACATCCTTCCGATAATAATGCTTGTATCCCCTCGACCGCTTTCGGAACAGCTTCTCGTCTTCTTTCTTTTTCAGTTTCTTGGCAAAGTCGGCCAAGGCATTGTCTGCCACATAATATTCCAGCGCACGGGAAACCGAATTGTCGTACCGGCTTCGCAGGGGAATATAGCCCTTCGAGATGTAGTCATCGATGTCGGGACGTAAGAGGTTATCCTTCCCCGGTGTCGTAGCCGACTTATACATACCTTTGTAGGCCCGATCGACGTCGAAGCTCCTCAAGCCCTTCATCCACGTGTCGACGATGACCGGGATGGCCGGGTCACCCTCCATCGTATTGGTCTCTCTTCCGTACAATTCCCACTTGGGAAACCATCCCTGCTCTTTATACATGTCTACCATCGTGTGAACCATATCCAACTGCCGATCAGGAAAGAGAATGGTCATCAGTTGATGCACGTTCCGATACGTATCCCACAGCGAAAACACGGTGTACCGATTCCGATGGGTCGTCAATATCTTGTCTCCTTCCATCTGTGGGTATTGTCCGCTCACATCCTGCAGGATGTTGGGATGCAGCAAGGTATGATACAAGGCCGTATAAAAGATTCGTTTCTGTTCTTCCGTACCTCCTTTGATCCGTATCCGGGCGAGGTCGTCATTCCAACGCTTTCTGGCCTCGGCACGCAGTTTATCAAACGTGGTTCCGAAAGGCTGTTCCTTTTCCAGGTTCAGCCGTGCATTATCGGTACTGACAAAAGAAACGCCCATACTTACCTCTATCGTCTCTCCTTCCTGCATATCGAAAGTAAAAAATGCGCCTATGTCGTCACCGCTCAATTCTTTGGTGTATTTCCTGTACAACTTATATCGCCCGGCCGTATTGTCCCACTGAGCTTCCGCCCCCATCGGACGCATCTTCTTCCAGTATCCTCTTTCCGCGGGGACTTTGGTCAGTCGCATGACGAAATAAACAGGAAATACGGCCTCCGGATTGTAACAAAACGTTCCCAACAGTTTAGTCCCCTCTATTTCCCTGTCGTTCACGAAATGGACACTCGCTCCGCTCTCGTTGGTCAATCCCTCTCCCAGATTCAGCAGGATATGCCCCTTCCCTTTCGGAAAGATAAAGCGAACCATGCTTGTCCGAAGCGTAGCCGTAAGCTCGCACTTGACCCGATATTTCGTCAGCGTGGCGGTATAGTACCCGGGCGTCGATTGCTCCTCACCGTAGGTACTACCGTAATGACGATAATCCACATCCAAGCCACCTGTGGTCGCCATCAGCAGCAAAGATCCCAAATCCGGACAGCCGACACCGCTCAAATTCACATGCGAGAAACCCGTCAGGAATCGATTAGTATATTCGTAAGGCGTAGACCACCAACGGGAATCCTTATCGTATTTGTTCTGCAAGGAATCTCCCATGACATTGAAGGGGGCGACAGACATCAGCCCCTGAGGACAGACCGCTCCGGGATGTGTCGCTCCGTAGTTGGTCGTTCCGATAAAAGGATTCACATAATCGACCGGATCCTTTTGTGCGAATGCCGTCAGCAAAGAGAGGGCGAAAAGCCCCCCTGACAATATCGAATATTTCATCTTCTAATTTTTCTTTATAATGTCTTTTAACTTGATAGCCTGAAAAACGATATGCGCCACGCTGCTTTCGTACAGAATGCCAACTGTCTCGCGATCGATCATGGTCAAACAGCTGTATCCCCATCCCGGCTCGGCATCCAACAGCAGCTGATTCTCCGTCGGCCAAGTCTCGCCGCCGTCTAAACTCGCCTTGATCGTCATATTCTTTCTCACCGTCGTATCATTCGGATTAGAGAACAGCAAGATATCTTCATTCAACACATTATCGGCAGCTTTCACACGTAGCAGGCTCGCCATGCAAACCGGTTCCGGCAGTGCTTTTCTGGAAGAGGCATGCACCTTCCATGTCTTTCCCATATCTGCAGTCAGGGCGACAGCCCGACTGCCTCCTCGATTATCGCGCATATTCAGCATCAATGTCCCCGGAGCGATCTCAGCGACTTGAGCCTCGGTCGTATTCGTACGGGCCGGTGCGCTGATATGCCAACTTTTCCCATGATCTTTACTATAGATGATGCACGCATGAGGCACCCGTTCCGAATCGATGAATTGGGCGGCGAAGACCAGAGTACCGTCCTCCATGGTAATTCCTCTACCCGGCCCCTGCAACAAGAAATACCAGGACGGATCCTTTACCTGCGCGGTTACGTTGATCGGTTCCGACCATGTCAGCCCGTCGTCTTCGCTCTTTACCATCATCAACTGGCCGGTACGTCTCGCATCCATTCCCTGTTGCGAATTGAACCAGGCCCGTCGATTCCCCATGCCGTGGGTCCATACCGCGACGATCCAGATCGTTCCCGTACGCTGATCGACCAAAATAGCGGGATCTCCCACCCCGTTCTGCGCTTTCGGCAATCCTCCGTACTCGCCGAAGCTCATCGGGATGCGCATTTTTTCCCAAGTCCGACCGCCGTCCACGCTCCGGCTGAGCCCTATTTCTATATATTCCTGCAAATCCGCGCTGCTGTCGTGCCGAACATCATAGACTCCCAACAGCGTACCTCTATTGCTCGTAACGATGCCCGGAATACGGAAAGCGGCGACGCCCTCGTCGCCGGCATGCCGAACGCCGACTCCCAAATAATGGAAATCGACCTCATGGCATATTCGCAAGGGAGCAACTTCATGATCGATCTTCACTTCTTTCACGGAAGCCGAAACTTTCGATAAGATCGATGCCGACGGCTTCATCTGTAAACTCACCCAGAAGTAATTCACTCCGGGATACAAGGCTTGATCGGCATGCAGCGTCACCTTGCGGGAGGGATGCCGGATCAATTCTGTCAATACCGAATAAGCAGGATGGGCTGTCAACGTCTTTCCTTCCGCAAACGCAGGGACGTAAGCCGTCGGTGCAAACAGGAATGAGCCGTTCCGTTCCGCGCCCTCCGTCCCGCCGTAATACAGTTTCACCGCCTCGATCTGGGATAGATCGACATCCCTTCCGAACTCTATCGAGAGCTCGTTCAATACGCTGCCGTGTACGGCGTTCAAACGGATTCGGAACAATTCGTTATCCTGCCTCTCGATCAAGACGGGTATCTCGGTCTCCTGCACAGCAACGGTGTCCGACTGTGCTTTCATCGATAGAGGAATACCGAGCAGAAATAAAACAACTGTCATTCTTATCTTCATGGCAATCAATTTATGTGATGCATGGCGTAAATTTAGCATATTCCATAAGAAAATGCTAATTATTTATTAGATAATTAGCATTTCGATTGTACACCCGAAGGGAATCGAACCCTTATCGTCGGAACCGGAATCCGATATTCTATCCATTGAACTACGGGTGCCTGATTTTCCGGGCAAAAGTACGAAATATATTTCCTACTACCTAATATTTCCTCGATTTTTCGAAACCACATGATATTTTGATAAGTTTTTCGGAAAACAACTTGCAAAATGTTTTATTTCTCACTCATTTGGCATACATTATTATAAATAATTCGTATATTTGCAAACTGAAAACAAAGTAAGTCTACGAAGGAATGAGTTATCTTATCAAGCCCAAAACGTACAAACGATTGCTCGATATGAAGCAAACCGAACGGGGTATCAAACAAATAAAAGATTTTTTTCAGGTAAACTTATCGTCCGAACTGCGCCTGCGAAGAGTGACCGCCCCGCTTTTCGTTTTAAAAGGAAGGGGGATCAACGACGATTTAAGCGGAAGAGAACGGCCGGTTTCGTTCCCAATCAAAGACTTAGGCGAGGCAAAAGCCGAAGTCGTCCACTCGCTGGCCAAGTGGAAGAGGCTGACGCTCGCCGATTATCACATCGAACCGGGATACGGTATTTACACGGATATGAATGCGATTCGCGCCGATGAGGAACTCGGCAACCTACACTCACTCTACGTGGATCAATGGGATTGGGAACGGGTGATCGACGAAAAAGACCGAACGATCGCCTTTCTGAAACAAATCGTCGTACGCATCTATGCAGCCATGTTACGGACGGAATTCATGGTCGGCGAAGCCTACCCGTCTATAAAGCCTTCCTTAGCCCAGGATATTCATTTCATCCACGCCGAAGAACTGCGTCGGCAATACCCGAATCTTACGCCGAAAGAACGGGAAAATGAAATCACCCGAAAGTACGGTTCCGTATTCATCATCGGAATCGGCTGCCAATTGGGCGACGGCAAAACACATGACCTGCGCGCGCCGGACTATGACGACTATACGACGATCGACCCCCAAACAGGCCTGCCCGGCTTAAACGGCGATCTATTGGTCTGGGACAAAATACTCGACAGAGCCATGGAGGTCTCTTCAATGGGTATCCGCGTCGACAAGGAAGCACTACTCAGGCAATTGGAACTGAGCGGTTCGGAAGAACGGAAGGAGCTGTACTTTCATAAAAAATTATTGGCGAACGAATTGCCCTTGAGCATCGGAGGAGGCATCGGTCAATCGAGACTTTGCATGTTGTTTTTGCAAAAAGGCCATATCGGCGAAATACAAGCCAGCATCTGGCCCGAAGAGATGAAAGCACAATGTGAAGAATTGGGCATGCACCTCATTTGATTCGTTCTTCCCGGCAGACGAATCCGAAAACACTCAAGAGGAACTTACATCTAAATAGAATCCGCTTCCGTATGATAACGATTCAAGTGAATACCGCGGACAATCATTCCTTTTTTCTTATTTCTCTCGTTCGGATAGAGATATACGAAGCCATTGACAGATTTGACGGTGTAGGCGGAATCGCAACTCAAGCATAAAAGATGTTTCCCGGAATCATAAATATCCATCGTTTTCCCGATAACGGAATCGTTCGAATAAACGACATTCATTCCCATGATGGCTTTCGTACTCCACTCAGGAATGAAACTAAAATCCATTTCCCAACAGAACTCATCTCTCGCATGGAAATTCGAATCGCCTGCGAGAGTGAAATCGATACGATTATTGATCGGATCATCGGTCAGTAAATAAAGTCGATAACCTCTCCAAAGATCCACGCTATCTCCGGGAAGAGACACTTCTGTTTCCGAAGAATGCACGTTCAATCGTCTCTGAATATCATCGCGTTCTCGCTTAAACCGTTTTTCCAACTTCGCATAGATTTCAGCCAAATCCGTAGCATGACGCGTATACCAGACTAAGGAGGAATCGAATCGGGCTTCCGTTATTTTATGTTTTTCGAATACGGATTGGCGCAGCAAATCTTTTTTATAGTTTTCGGCGTAAGGTATTCGGTCGCCCATGTTGTTCATGCGTTGATAATCATACAATACGTTCTCCATTTTTACGGGTGGAATGACATCGTCGGGGATTGGTTTGCCGCAACCGCCAACTGACAGCAACACCCCTATCATCATCGAAGTGATTCCCTTCCGCATATAGGCGTTCAATTATTTTTTACCGTCTTTAAAAACCGTGCTCCAATACTTATGATAAAAAATCAATAAAGCAAAAATCCCACAAGTAATCGAAGAATCGGCGACATTAAATATAGGACTGAAGAAAATAAAATGTTCTCCGCCCCAGATAGGCAGCCAATCAGGCCAAGAGGTATCAATGATGGGGAAATAAAACATATCCACTACCTTTCCCTGAAACCATGAACCGTAGCCCTGTCCTACAGGAACGAGAGAAGCAATATGCGAATTCGTACTTTCTTCGAATATAACGCCGTAAAACACACTGTCGATAATATTGCCTATGGCTCCGGCCAATATCAGTGACACACATACGATATATCCCGTTTTCAATCTTCTTTTTACACTATTGATCAAATACCACGAAATCAATATGACGGCAATGATGCGAAAACTCGTAAGGAATAATTTTCCGATTATTTCCATACCAAAAGCCATCCCTCTATTTTCTGTGAAATAAATCTGGAACCAATCGGTGATATGATAACTTTCGTGATAATACATCGTGGTCTTGACACAGATTTTCACCATCTGGTCGATCACCAACACTGCAATGATAATAATTACAGCCAATCGTCCTTTCGACAAAAAGTGTTTCACCATAAGCAACGACTATGAACCGGAGGCTGTACCGGCGTGTATGTGATTGACACCACTTCCTCCTTTCTTATTTATTCCCTTTCTCCTTAGCTTCTATGCTCAGCGTAGCATGAGGAACGGCACGAAGGCGTTCTTTGGGGATCAATTTTCCGGTCATCCGGCAAATTCCGTACGTTTTATTTTCGATACGAACCAATGCAGCCTGCAAACTCTGAATGAACTTCAGCTGACGGGCTGCGAGGCGAGTTGTTTCTTCTTTCGAGAGCGTATTGGCTCCTTCCTCCATGACTTTATAGGTAGGCGAGGTATCGTCCACATCATTACCGTCTTGATTCATAATGCTACTCTTCAATTTGTTATAATCGCGTTGAGCAAGTTCCAACTTCTCTCGAATAATAGTACGGAACTCTTCCAGCTCTGCATCCGAATATCTAGTCTTTTCTGCCATAACAATTAGATTTTAGAGTTATTTTCTCTTTTCACATTCACATAAAGCTTAAAATCATCAAATTCCAATTCCGTAGCATCTTCCACGTTATCCAGCATTTTCAAAGAATTGGCTAATACTTGGTTGCAAATATAGGTATTATATTCTTGTACTGCACCGTCGCTTATCGGATTTTTTGATAATTCAACATTTATTCTATCCGTAATTTCAAATCCGCTGCTCTTACGGATATTCTGAATACGGTTGACCAACTCCCTCGCCATACCTTCCTTGCGAAGTTCATCTGTGATAGTCACTTCCAGAGCGACAGTCAGCTTACCTTCGTTCGCTACTTCCCAGCCTTGAATATCCTGGTTAAAGATTTCCACATCATCCAACACGATAGTTACAGGAGCATCGGATAGCATGAAAGTATATCGACCGTTTTTTTCGAAATCGGCGATTGCATCTTGAGACATGTTAGCTACCGCATCGGCGATAGCTTTCATCTGTTTGCCGAACTTCGGTCCTAATTTCTTAAAATTGCATTTCACCTTTTTTACAAGGATGCCGGTCGTTTGATCAAGCAACTGGATATCTTTCACGTTAACTTCATTCATGATCAATTCTTTGACGGCATCTATATGGCGACGTTGATCCTCGTCGATCAGAGGAATGATAATGCTTTGTAGCGGTTGGCGCACTTTGATATTCACTTTTCTGCGCAGCGCCAAGGTCATGGAGGTTACCTGCTGTGCCATTTCCATGCGCGCTTCCAGTTCTGAATCGATCAGTGAAGTATCGGCAACGGGAAAGTCCGTCAGGTGAACCGATACGGCATTGTTTCCTCGTCCGGTGACCTCAGTCAGATCCTTATAAAGCATATCCGCATAAAACGGAGCGATCGGAGCCATCAATTTGGCGACAGTTTCCAGACAGGTATATAACGTTTGGTAGGCGGCTACCTTATCTTCCGACATGGCGTTCCCCCAGAAACGTTTACGATTCAACCGAACATACCAATTACTCAAATTGTCGGTTACGAATTCATTGATCAAGCGTCCCGCTTTCGTCGGCTCGTAATCGGCTAAAGCGACATCGACGTTCCTGATCAGCGTATTCATTTCGGAAATGATCCAGCGATCGATCTCCGGGCGTTTATCTACGGGTACCTCCGGTTCGGAATAAGTAAAGCCGTCCACGTTGGCATACAAAGCAAAAAACGAATAGGTATTAAACAAGGTACCGAAAAATTTACGCTTCACCTCATCCACGCCTGCTTCATCAAACTTCAAATTATCCCACGGAGCCGAATTGGTAATCATGTACCAACGGACGGGATCCGATCCGAACTTCTCGATTTCGCCGAAAGGTTCTACGGCGTTCCCCAAATGCTTCGACATCTTATTACCCTCCTTATCCAATACCAAACCATTAGAAATGACGTTCTTGAAGGCTACGCTGTCGAATACCATCGTAGCGATAGCATGCAGCGTGAAAAACCAACCGCGGGTCTGGTCTACGCCTTCGGCGATAAAATCGGCAGGAAAGTAAGAACGGTTATCCACAATTTCCTTGTTTTCGAAAGGATAATGCAACTGAGCATAGGGCATGGAACCGGAGTCAAACCAAACGTCGATCAAATCTTCTTCCCGTTTCATCGGTTTGCCGCTTTCCGAAACGAGCACGATTTCATCCACATACGGACGATGCAAATCTATCTTTTCGTAATTCTTCCGGTCATATACGCCGGGGACAAAACCGGCTTCCTTATACGGATTGGATTTCATGAATCCGGCTTCGACAGATTTTTCTATTTCGTTATACAATTCCGCTACAGATCCCACGCAGATTTCCTTACCGTCTTCGTCGCGCCAGATAGGTAAGGGAGTACCCCAATAGCGGGAACGGCTCAAATTCCAATCATTCAAATTCTCGAGCCATTTTCCGAATCGGCCGGTACCCGTATATTCGGGTTTCCAATTGATGGTTCTGTTCAATTCGATCATGCGTTGTTTAGCTGCCGTCGAGCGGATGAACCAGCTATCTAAAGGATAGTAGAGAACCGGTTTGTCCGTCCTCCAACAATGGGGATAATTGTGCACATGCTTTTCTATTTTGAATGCCTGATTATCCTGCTTCATTCTCATGCTGACATAGATATCGAGCGATTCCGCAGCGTCAGAGGCTTTCTGATCCCATTTGCCATCGACGGTGAAAAACGGATCATAAGCATTCTTTACCCAACGCCCTTCGTATTCTTTATACAAATCGCTGACACAGGCATCTCTGAAGGTGTCGTCCATCTCGTGCAACACATAAAATTTCCCTGTCAAATCGACCATCGGACAGGGTTTGCCTTTCTTATTGATAATAAACAACGGAGGAATACCCGCTGCATGGGCTACTTGGGCGTCGTCGGCGCCAAAAGTAGGCGCGATATGAACGATGCCCGTACCGTCTTCCGTAGTGACATAATCGCCGGGAATAACCCGGAAAGCCTGTTCGCAAGCGATCGTCCAGTTTCCTTTTTCATCGACTTCGACGGGTTTTACCCACGGAAAGAGTTGTTCGTATCTCATGCCGACCAGATCTGTTCCCTTATATTGTCCCACGATCTTAAACGGAATCAATTTATCTCCTTTTCGATAATTTTCCAAAGGCAAATTCTCCGCTTTTCGATCGAAATGAGTATAGAGTAGAGCCTGGGCTAACACTACCGTCATTTTCTCACCGCTATACCCATTGTAGGTTTGAACGGCTACGTAATCGATCTTCGGACCCACGCAGAGCGCAGTATTCGAGGGGAGCGTCCACGGCGTCGTGGTCCAAGCGATAAAATAAGGAGTCCCCCACTCGTTCATTTCGGGTTTGGGGTCGAGCATTTTAAACTGAGCAATCACCGTCGTATCTTTCACATCCCGGTAGCACCCCGGCAAATTCAACTCATGCGAACTCAATCCTGTTCCGGCAGCCGGCGAATAGGGCTGGATGGTATAGCCTTTATACAACAGATTTTTATCATACAATTGTTTCAATAACCACCACAACGTTTCTATGTAGCGATTATCGTACGTAATATAAGGATTTTCCGTATCCACCCAATATCCCATTTTATGAGTCAGATCCGTCCACTCTTTCGTATATTTCATCACATCTTTCCGGCAAGCCGCATTATAGTCGGCCACCGAAATGGTCTTGCCAATATCTACTTTAGTAATGCCTAACGTTTTTTCCACGCTCAGTTCGACCGGCAATCCGTGTGTATCCCATCCCGCCTTGCGTTTAACCAGAAAGCCTTTCATGGTTTTATAACGACAAATAGTGTCTTTAATCGCCCGCGCCATGACATGATGAATACCGGGCATTCCGTTGGCGGACGGAGGCCCCTCGTAAAACACAAAAGAAGGATATCCTTCCCGTTCCGTCATACTTTTCGCGAATACGTCGTTCTCATCCCATTTTTTCAAGATATCTTTATTCACTTGAGAAAGGTCTAACTGGGAGTGTTCGGCAAATTTTTCAGTCATCATTCTATTTCCTTTTTCCGCTCTTTTGCCAAGCCCGCGATGCGGCCCGCTGCAAGCCTCCATTTTTAGGGGGCAAATTTATAAGATTTTTGGTTATTCCGAAAGTTTTGGCTGCTGTTTTTTATTTCCCGTTTTACTTTCCTATTTTTTACAGAAAATTGTTAAATTCCTGTTTTCAGCATCCGACTTTCCATACGGGATGGGATTATTTCGCGCGCACTATCAAAGACAGACAAACATATACTGAGAAATTGATCAAGAAGTAAAAAACGAAAAATCCTTCGAACGTTGATTTGGTTGCTTGTTGAAATGTTTTCGATTAAGCAAATTTACGTTCTTTGCCCGAAAAAAATGATGAATAGTATGAAGAACAAATAGTGAAAAGTGAAAAAGTCAATCCCATAGATTTGAATATATCAAATTAGAAATTTACATTCGCAATGGATTCATAATAAACACCACTATAAAAACAACAAAAGACACCCCGCCATACTCTTCGGTAGCGCTCCTGAAAACCGCACTTCGGAGGCGCAGCACAATAATCGATTCGGAAAACGAATAAGTTACAAACTAAAAAAGGAAGACATGAAAAACGAAAACTATTTTATGGATCAGCGCTCTGTTCCTGCTGTTCGTTGGGATGGGAAAGATGATAAGATACCTTCCGAACTGCTCGGAACATGGAAACTACTCGACTTCGGAAATATAGTATTCAGGGGAAACAAACAAATGATGATGAAACGTACTGTTTTATTAATAAGGTTTCTTATGGGCATCTCCTTTTTCGGTTAAAGCGCAGATAAGTATCGATGAAGAGCCGACGAGCTTCAGGGAAAATATACTTTTCAATTCTCAGGTTTCACGGAATATTAAAATAATGCCTACATTGGATATGAACCACATCGAGCAGGAAGATGTGGAAGATAAAACAAATGGAAACGCCTTACTCTTATTCCTATTTGTGACCATTCATCGTCGCCCCTATAGCGGGTATAGGTCATGGTGGCCTTACTGACTCCACAAAGCTCCTACGGGCGTATGGCAAACAATCTGTTCCAGCCCGTCTGGCTATGGGGAAATAATGTCTTGACCGCTCTGACCGGACACTCCGAATCCAAAAATAAATTATCAACACAAAAGCTTATGAAAAGCTAACAAGTTAATCCCACAGCGTGAGCAAGTCGGTCTCGCACAAATAAAGATGCGTATAGCCAGCGAGCACATTTTTATACCGAAGCAAGGGCGCATTCATGTCAATGCTGTACGTATTTCCAACCTTCCATGCCAATAGTGAATGGGGATAATGGTTGCATGCAGTATAATGAAATTCATAGCCTCGAAGGTAATGTCGGTTATAACTAACCTGACGATAACCCGATCGAATCTTCGCACCATCCATAGTAATATCGATCGGGAGAACGTTCGCCATCTCGTATGCCGTTCCGCCTTCCCTTGTCGAGAGCGAGCGCGCCAACAGGACCATTCCTCCGTCTTCGGCCAGAATTCTGCCGCCTGCTTCGGCGAAGTCTTTGATGTCGTTCAACAATTTCCGACGGCGATAGATCTGTCGGGCGAACAGTTCGGGATAACCTCCCGGCAGATAAACGATATCTGCTTCCGGCAGGTTTCTTCCGTAAATCGGGCTAAAGCGAAGGATGCTTCCCCATTTCATCCAGTGCAGGATATTCTCGTGATAGGTCAGTTTAAAGGCAGGATCATCGGCCACGGCGATCCTCAACGTTTTCCTGTTCCGTAAGAAGCTTTCGACATCAGTTTCTTCCTTATACGGCAATGTATACTCGACGGGGAAACTACGCTGCGCTTCCTCCAAGAGTTTATCTATCTCCACTCCTTTTTCGAGATAAGAAGCCGCCACGTCGAAGACATCACTCAAGCTTCGCATTTCTTTCGAGGTGAAGCAATGATGTTTCGAAGGAATTTTCAGCTGCTCGTCGTCGGGAAGGTAGCCAAGGCAATTCACACCCGCATCGTTGCACGCCCTGCGTAAGAAGGAATAGTGTTCCCAAGAGGCAACCTGGTTGAAAACGACGCCTACGATCCGGACAGCTGCATAGAATTGTTTGAAACCGAAAATGGCTGCAGCGACAGAATAAGTAGCGGCCTTTGCATTCACGACCAGCAATACGGGGATCTTCAGAAAGCCGGCGATCGAAGCACTACTCCCCGTCATGCGATCGTAACCGTCGAACAGTCCCGACGTTCCTTCCGTCAGACAAATGTCGGCAGACTCGCCGTACCTGTTATAGAGGCGCTGGATACGCGAACGG
Source organism: Phocaeicola abscessus CCUG 55929 (assembly GCF_000312445.1). Taxonomy (GTDB): domain Bacteria; phylum Bacteroidota; class Bacteroidia; order Bacteroidales; family Bacteroidaceae; genus Phocaeicola; species Phocaeicola abscessus. The sequence continues at coordinate 80,417 of NZ_HE997183.1, forward strand.
GAGGCGACCCATGGATCCAAGTGAAACGAGGGCTTCTCCGAAGCGCAGGCCAGCAACTGCATATCGATAAAGTCGGAACCGCTTTTAAACGATTGCACATGCATGCCTTGCTTCATCAACAAGCGTATCAATCCTCCCGCAAAAACAGTCTTCCCGCTGTTCGGCGTCAAAGATCCTATCAGTAGTTGTGGTTTCATTCTCCGTCTTTTGCCTGACAACGCCCAACCTTACTTAATCACCAAGATTGGTGTATTGGCATGGAAGATCATCTTTCGCGCGATACTTGGATTGAAGAGCCGTGCAAAAATATTTCTTCGGTAATTCGTGATGCAAATCACATCTATCTTCTCGTCTTTGACATACCGATCGAGGTTGCTCAGAATATCATCGTCGGCAATCATGCTGTACTTCAGATTCATGGTAGGATATTGCTTTTGAAAGTAATCTTTGATGCCAGCCAGTTTGATTTCGTTCCATGCGTCGTTATCAGAACTCAAATGGATGAACGAAACGGAGGCATGCTCGTTTCTGAATGCATTGATCAAGCTGTCGAATGCGATCAGATCTCTTTGGTCGAATGCCGTCATGAAAGCCATGTTCTTTATTTCATTGAACGTTTTGACATGGCTGTTCTCAGGGATGGCATAGACCGAAGTTTTACTGCGTTCGATAACTTCGGCCGTTACACTTCCTATCAATTCAATGTTCTTCTGGCTCTTTCCTCTGGTTCCCATCACGATCAGTTGCGGCCGGATTTCTTTCGCACACTTCAGAATTTCCTCTTCGGGAATTCCGTCTCTCAAGACACAGGAGTACTTCACGTCGGGATAAGTTCCCGATTCGACCTTCTCCCGGATCGTTTCCGACAATCTGTTCAGTTCTTTCTGTTCTTTGCCGAGGAAGAATTTCAGCTGCTCGTCCTTGTCGGTAAGGAATCCGAAATTGTCGGCATTATAAGAGATGGTGGGCATGAAGATCGGACTGAAATAGACATGCAACAACATGACTTCGGCCCGAATGGCATGGGCATAGGTAAAACCGAACTCGCAGGCTTTCAGGGAATAATCGGAAAAATCGACGGGGATCAGCACCTTTCGGGCGGTTTGATTTTTTTTCTCGGAGGATTTTTTCCATACATCTTCTGACATCCACCCAGTTTTATCGATCAGTTGCAAGGCCTTTGTCAGGTCACTCTCTTTAATGCGCACCCGTACGCCGGAGGAAACGACGGGCTGTATCAGATTGACGTTGTGAATGGAGGCTTCGATACCTTCCGATTCGAGCACGGTTTTCAGAATCTGAGCTTTCGCGTAAGTTAAAATAGCAAGGGTTACTAATTTATCTTCCATAGTCGTATCATTTTAGATTAATGTTTTCGATATATGGTTTCGAATGTTCATACGAAGAAAATGGCCGGCGTCTCAGCCGAATTTCGTATGTTTTACTTCTTCTAATATTTTAAAAGCTTTGTCCAATACCGTCGTATCGTCCAGAAGAACGATCCCGCCGTCGGGACCGGGTTCTATATGAATACCCACGCTTTTCCCTTTGACAAAATTTCCTCCTCCAAAGAAATTCCGAACAGTCTCGACCGACATATCCAATTCGTCGGCTATCCGATGCATACTTCCATCTGGCAAAGCATCCTTTATTCGTCTAAGCTCGTTAAATGTTATTGTTCTCATGACTTATCTTTTTATGGTACATATTTTATGAGGCTATAAACTTAATCAAACAATCGGAATAAAACAAATTATTCATCTTCTTTTCTATAAGAGAAATTAAGAGTAGAGCCTGTACCCGAACCAGATAGCCAAGAGAAGAATGGCAATAAGGGTGAATATCAGCGTGAAATAAAATACTTTAAGATCCTCTGTCACATATCTTTTCGACACATATCGGATCGGCGAGAAATGTGTTTCCGGGAACAGGCGTTTATACAACCATCTATATAAGAAATACATCGCCATCCCCACTATCAAACCGACGATGGCTCCGAACAAAATATCTCCGGGATAGTGTAGCCCTAAATAAATGCGGGTATACGTATGCAAAACAGCCCATGCGAACATCGAGACGGTGAAGGATTTTCGCCGTATGACAAGCGAGGAGAACATTGAAAGCGAAAAGGTATTTGTCGCATGACCGGAAATAAAGCCGTAAATATCGCCTCGATAGTCATTCACGATATCTACCAAATACATGATGAACGGATCGTGCGTGGGACGAAAACGGGCAAAATACGGTTTACAGACCTCGCTCGCTACAACGTGGGCGATAACGACGACTGCCGCCATCATCAAGACGGTAAATAAGGCTTTCGATGGTCTATCGTTTTTAATAATGATATACAGCAGCACCAACCCGGCGGGGATCCAAATCACCGTGCTCGTGGCTACCCACATAAAGCCATCCCAAAATACGGAATCACTCCCGCTCCATTGCAGCAACAAGTCTTTATCAATGCTTATCAGTTGTTGTATATCCATCGGTCGTCAGATAACTTCTATCGTATTAGCGGGAATCCAACCCACATTACCGTCTTCCAATTGGACCTCTTTCCATTCTTTCATCGTATTATCCTTGATCCTGACTTTTGTACCTTCATGCAGGATAAACAGCTCCGTTCCGCTTTCGTTCGGAGTACTTCTCGCCGTCACGCTCGGCGACATGATAATCGCATCTTCGCGATGGACCAGATCAGACTTCTGAATAGAAGCGAACACATTAGAAAAAATACATACGGCAACCAGGATAACGGCGGCTACGAATCCTATCTTCTTCCATCCTACTTTCTGAGAGAAGATATACAGCGCTATCATGGCCAGTGCTAAAATAAAACTCGCCAGAGCGATCTTTGCCCATCCCTTTTCACCCATCCTGTCGGTCAACGAACGAATCCATGTGACTAAGAAGATCTCGCTTACGGGAACGATATTGTCTACGGTCTTGTTTTGTGCCAGCTTCAGATTGAATTTAATGTCTCCATCTCCTGGATTCAATAATAAAGCGCGTTCATAATTCAGGATAGCCTTTGCCATATCTTTCGACTTATAATAGCTGTTTCCCAAATTATAGTACAGCTCGGACGACTCTTTACCTCGCTTTAAGATTCCTTCATAGAGAGCGATGGCGTCTGCATAGTTCCCCTTGAAATAGGCGCTATCCGCTTCGGCCTTCGTCGGGACGACATCCGCAGCGAGTTTATCGACTGGCATACGCTGAAGAAGTGAATCGTTCCGAACGGAATCAGGAACGGTTTGAGCATTCGCTGAAAGAAACGCCGACAGCAATAGAAATATAAGATATATTGTTTTCATCGTTCCTCCTCTTTCATGTTTAATACTGCTTTCCATCTTGCTAATGACATCGATAGCCGCCTGATACTCTTTACCCATCGTTGCGCCAGGATCGCCCGGCGCATAGCGGGCGAATTCCGCATCATTTAAAATAGCGACGAATTCTTTAATCAAATCGGCGGCGACATGACGTTCCGCCAGTCTTTCTTCTATATTATCTTTCGAAAGTTCCGACACGGGGATATTCAATTTATCGCCCGTATACCCCCATAACGCCTTTAACAGTTCATCGTAGAATTCATTCTGTTTGTTAGCGGCATACAACTTCCCCGCATTCTTCAGTCGTTTGGCCGCCACCTTATTCGCTTTCTTCGTACGAACTTTAGCTATATTCGCGTTCGCCAAAGCTTGTTTTCTACAAATGATGATCGAAAGGATAAAGACGACGAAAGGAATGAAGTACCACAAATAATAAGAAACCGACCCGAAAAAGAAATCGCCTCTCGTACTTAAATGCGAGCTACCCGTCTTTATATAACGGATGTCGCTTCCTATGATCTTTAAATTCTCCTTATTGGTAAAATCAGCGATCACCTGATCGGCATTCCCTTCTCCTTTCTCTACGTTCAATTTATAAGGTTGGGTCTTCAACGTCTTATAAGCGTTTGCCTTAAGATCGAAATAAGAGAATTCGATCGGCGGAATGGTAAAGTTCCCCGCATGACGCGGAATAGCCAAGTATTCGATAACCTTACTGCCGGACAATCCTTCCCGCGTCAAATTATAATTATTGTCGACTTTGGGGTCGTAGACTTCGAAATCCTGAGGAAATTTCACTTCCGGAGTTTCCATCAGTTTCATGTTTCCCGTACCCGAGATAATCAACTTGACAGTAACTGCATCGTTCGTCTTCAGTTGTTGCGTACTGATGGATGAACTGATGATGAAAGCACCTACGCCCCCGGAAAAACCTTCTGGCTTCTCTGCTGGCAATTCCTTTACGCTGATGACAACTTTGGGAGTTACGATATTCTTTTTTACGGTAGACAACATATTCGTCCCGTTAAAAAACGCATCGAAAGGATCGATCGATTCGATGTGTCGAATCACTTCCCCTTCGAAAGTGATGGAAGGTATTTCCAATTTGCCGGAACGTTGTGGATACAAGATGTATTGACTCCAAATTGTAGTATTATAATTGCGTCCGTTGTAATGTTCCAAAGTAAACTGCTTTTGTCTCGGCAAGTCTACCTCTTGGGTATGAAAATCTTTCATATCGGGCATGTCGCCGTGCAAAGAACGTAAATCGACCACGGTATACACTTTGTAAGTCAAAAGAATTGCTTCTTGCTCGTACACGTTAGTTTTACTCGCTGTCGCCACAATAAACAGGTCGGTATTGGATATTTTGCTTCCGGAAGACGCGTTGTTTCCCGAACCTGAAGAATTCCCTCGAGTCGTATTTCCCGCTTTGTCAGGCGGAAGTACTCGGATGGTAACGGAATTAGATCTCAGCGACTGCCCTTCCGCCATGATTGTTGCGCCAGGAATAGAGAATGTCCCTTCGCTTTTAGCCATTAAGATGTAGGTAAAGGTAATGGATTGACTGAAAGTTTGTTTTCCGTTGATTAACTGAGAACTGCTTTGCTCGGAACGAGTCGGTCCCATCAACACGTCGAAGTCTTTGATATTGGGAGCTCGGAACTCTTTTACTTTCAAAGAATTCACAGTAAACGACAGACGAAACTGATCTCCCTCGACGACTACGTCCGGAGCATTCGTGGTAAAGGTCAATTTGCCATCGCCTCGCACGTGTAATACCGTAAATATACTAATCAATAAAAGCAGTATTCTTCTCATATCTTTCAACTTTTTATCACGTCTATAAATGCATTACCAATCCTTTTCCAATTTCTTTCCGCGAATCTGAATTTGCTTTTTTACCTTATCCTGCACCTCTTTCTCATCCTGCATGACAGCTTTCAGCAGTTGTTCCGCATTTTCTTTCGACATCTCGTTCTTATTTTGCAGCTGCTCTTGCTCCTGTTGCTGTTTTTGGTTCTGATCTTTTTTGTCTTCTTTCTGATCTTGTTTTTGTTGTTGGTTCTGCTGATTCTGTTGTTGGTTTTGCTGATCCTTCAATAATTTCTGAGCCAGTGCCAAATTATACCGTGTTTCGTCATCGCTCGGATCGTTCCTTAGCGCTTGCTTATAGGCTTCTATACATTGAGCGTATTGTTTGGCCGATTGCAGAATCACCCCCGTATTATGATAGGTTTGCGCCAATTTTCTATTATCTTTTTCCATTTTTGAGACCGATTCATATTGCTCCATCGCTTCTTTAGTTTTCTGTTGCATGAGCAATGCGTTCCCCAGATTATACATGGCATCGGTCGACCGGGGGGAGTGTTCCAAGGCCTTCCGATATTCGACTTCCGCTTTTACGTAGGTACTGTCTTTATATAACCGATTACCTTTTCGCAAATAATTGCGATCGGATTTCTGGGACATGACGTTTCCCGTTGCCATAAGCAAAAGCATTGCTATGTATAATCTCCTGTTCATAATTGTCTATTTAAAGAGTCTGATATTTTTAAAGAGCGGATTTTTTCTTTCGAGGATGAACATTTCTATCACCAACAAGCATAAAATGATCCACGATAAAGGTTGGAACTGTTCATCGAATTCCGTGAACACCTGACTTTCCACGTCTTTTTTCGAAATCTTTTTCATTTCATCGTTCAATATCCGTTCAGCCGAATTCGTATTATCGACTCGAATATAAACGCCGTTTCCCGCCTTGGCAATCTCTTGACACATCGGTTCATTCAATTTGGTAATAATAACATTTCCTTGGACATCTTTTCGATACTGATTAGCTCCTTCTCCACTCGGAATAGGCGAACCACTGGGCGAACCGATGCCTAACACGTAGACGCGTATGCCCTTTTTAGCTGCTTCTTGCGCTGCTTCCAGCGCACCACCTTCGTGATTTTCTCCATCGGTGATGACGATGATGGCACGCCCAATCTCCTCTTGTTTAGTAAAACTTTTTACAGCCAATCGAATAGCCTCGCCAATATCGGTTCCCTGCGTAGCGATCAATTCGGGCGTAATGGATTGCAAAAACATCTTCGCCGAGATATAATCGGCAGTAATGGGTAATTGCGTAAACGCTTCGCCTGCAAAGACGATCATTCCAACTTTATCATTATTAAACGTATCGACTAACCGGGAGATCATTTTCTTTGCCTTTTCCAAACGATTGGGAGTTACGTCTTGGGCAAGCATCGAATTGGAGATATCCAACGCGATCATTGTTTCCACTCCGCTTCTTTTTACCGTTTCCATCTTAGAACCAAATTGCGGACGGGCTAATAAGACAATAACCAGAGCTAAGGCAATCAATACGATCCAAAACTTGACCGGTGGGCGATATCTCGAAACCGTCGGCATCAATTGTTGAATCAATACCGGATCACCATATTTCCGAATGCTTTGCCGGCGCCGGTATGTGCAGTAAAAGAACAAGATTGTTAACAACGGAGTCAGAAGGAACAAATATAAATAGTACGGATCTGCAAATCGAAACATAATTCTTTTCTTTAAGGTATTTTCTTCAACAAGGTATTACGTAACAATAGCTCAAGCAAAATACAGAGAAAAGCAATCCTCGCAAACAGTTGATAATTCTCTTCTCGTTTACTGAACTCTTTCACGTTTAACTTCGTTTTTTCCAATTTATCGATCTCCTCGTATACGTCTTTCAGCTTCGAATTACTCGTTGCCCGATAGTATTGTGCACCGGTAACGGCCGCAATCTCCGTCAACGTCTTTTCGTCGATTTCAACCGGGACATTCACATATTCGATTCCTGTGTAAGTAGGCAAAGGATAACGAGCCGTACCGTTCGTGCCTACTCCGATCGTGTAGACCCGGATAGCAAACTGTTTGGCTATGTCGGCAGCCATCATTGGAGAGATGTCTCCCCGGTTATTACTGCCGTCGGTCAGAAGAATAATGACCTTCGACTTCGCTTTGCTATCCTTCAATCGACTGACGGCGTTGGCTATACCCATTCCGATAGCCGTACCGTCTTCGATCAATCCGCTTTGGGCGATGTTCACATTGATGCTATTGAATAAATTCAACAAGACGGCATGATCAGTAGTCAGGGGACACTGTGTAAAGCTTTCGCCTGCAAAGATCGTCAGACCGATGTTATCGTTCGGGCGGCTATTGATAAATTCGGTCGCAACCTGTTTCGCCGCCTCCAACCGATTGGGTTGCAAATCTTCGGCCAGCATGCTGGTCGAGACATCGACTGCCAACATAATATCGATTCCTTCAATCTCCGTGTTTTGCCAACGATTGGTGGACTGCGGCCTGGCCAACACGAGAACGATCATGATCACAGCAATGATTCTCAGGATGAACGGCGCATGCAACAAATAGATTCTCCAACTTCTACGTGCTTCGACATACATCCATGTGGTTGAGACCTGTAAGGTGGGTTCCGTTTTCTTCCGTTTCATAAGATACCACGCCATATAAGGTATCAGCAGCAACAGCAAAAACAGATATTCAATATTCGCAAAAATCATTCTTTCACATTTTACAGATTAAAACCAAACATCCCTTATCTGCCCAATAATCAGAGTGCAGATCACAAGGATCGCCACGAGAACTATCACCAGGCAACTCAAAAGGATCACTCTCGCCTTGGACGAACGCTTCTCGACGATCGTAATCTCTGTCGGCTCCGATTTAGTATTCGGATCATCCTCTGCCTTCGTTTCATTAATAAAGGAAACGGCATTGATCAAATTCATGTCATTTTCGTTTATCCTGGGAGAAAGTTTGGCAAACTTCACCAAATCGGCCGTCTTGAATAACGATTTCAAATCGCTTAACGCGTCTTGTTCCTTTATTTCCATCAAACGAGCGATGATTTCCGAAGAAGTCATTTCCATCGCATTGAACCCGAAACGTTCTATCATGTAAGAGCGAAGCACCTCAGTCAACCTCGTATAATATTCCTTCGGATGATGCTCCTTCAAGGCCCGGTTCGATTTGATTTCCTCCATCTCTTTCAATGCTCGTTCGTGAGGAGGAAGTTTAGGCTCTACGTGTATACGACGAATGATCGGTTTGTTATCGCGATACCGGATAAACAGGTAATATTCCGCCCCCGCCAACGCCAGCAAGATAAGCGATAACCAGACGATCCACCGTATATCGTTCCACGCGATTCGAACCTTTCGAATATCTTTCGGACCAAAAAACTGATCGGGATGCAAAGTATCTACAGGAACGGAATACACTTTCAACGCCAATGCTTTCGATCGATACGCTCGATCGTTCACCGTGACTTCGAACGGAGGAAGATAATAGAGCGCGGAGTCGAAAGAGGTAATGGTATACTCCTCTTTTACGAGCATTCTCTTGCCTTCGTTGAGCCATTGCGTATCCGGTTTGGCTATATCGACGATTTCTATGCCTTTAATAAGGGTATCGTTCAACGTGGGAAGTCGAAGGCGTTGATCAGCGTCCAGACTGACTTCCAGCCTTATTTTCGCTTGCTCGCCGATAAGCAATTCCAACGAATCGATAGAAGCGTCGACGGCCACTTGTGCGTGTATGGGCAAAACCGTCACCCACACCGCGCCGATCAGCACCTTCCATCTTGCCATACACTTTAAAACATGTTTCATAATCAACTTCGTTTAGCAAACAAACTCATCAATGCTTTTACATAATCCTGATCGGTTCTGATTGAAACCGAATCGACATTACTTCTGTTCAGTGTCTCTTTCAGTTCGGTTTCACAGTTCACCCACCAGTCATGCTGTGCCTTCCGAAGGTTCTTCGACGAGGTATCTATCCATTGTTCATGGCCGGTTTCCGCATCGCGGACTTTCATCAGGCCGACATTCGGCATGTCGACCAGCCTCCGATCGTAAACCTGGATGGCCACCACGTCGTGTTTTCTGTTCGCTATGGTCAACGCGTTTCCGTAGTCCCCCTCGTCGATGAAATCGCTCAAGATAAAGGCCGTGCAATGCTTCTTGATCACATTGGTCAGGTATTCTACCGCCCTCTTTATATCCGTCCGTTTACTCTCCGGCTTGAAATCCAACAACTCCCGGATAATATATAAGATATGTTTTCGTCCTTTCTTGGGCGGGATGAATTTCTCTATCCGGTCAGAGAAGAAGATCACGCCAATCTTGTCGTTATTTTGTATGGCCGAGAATGCCAATGTGGCTGCGATCTCGGTCACCATATCCTTTTTCATCTGTTTGATCGTACCGAAATCCAAACTGTTCGATACATCGATGAGCAGCATGACGGTCAACTCACGTTCCTCCTCGTAAACTTTCACATAAGGGCGATTGTATCGGGCTGTCACATTCCAGTCGATGTCTCTCACATCATCGCCGTATTGATACTCGCGCACTTCGGCGAACGACATGCCTCTGCCCTTGAAAGCCGAATGGTACTGGCCGGCAAAAATATTGTCGGAGAGTCCGCGTGTTTTGATTTCAATGCGGCGAACGCGTTTGAGTATCTCACTTGTTTCCATGCTGTTTCAGGACGAACATCAAGGTACTTCGACCTTATTGAGAATTTTGCTGATAATCTCTTCGGACGTGGTATTGCTCGCTTCCGCTTCGTACGTCAAACCGATACGGTGGCGAAGCACGTCGTGAGCTACGGCGCGTACATCTTCGGGTATGACGTATCCGCGACGTTTGATAAACGCATAGCTGCGTGCAGCCAGCGCCAAATTGATCGAAGCGCGCGGCGAGCCTCCGAAGCCGATCAGGTCTTTCATCTGGGGTAGGCCATACTGCTCGGGGTATCGGGTGGCGAATACGATATCGGCGATGTATTGTTCGATCTTTTCGTCTACATACACTTCTCGGACCACCTTCTGAGCGACCGTAATGTCTTCCGCACGGACAACCGGTTTCATGTCGAGTGATTCGCCGCTGATATTCATGCGGATAATCTTTTTCTCCTCTTCTATTTTCGGATAGTCGATGACCACTTTTAACATGAAACGGTCTACTTGCGCCTCCGGCAGCGGGTAGGTTCCTTCCTGTTCGATCGGGTTCTGCGTGGCCATCACCAAGAAGGGCTTGGGCAAATCGAATGTTTCTTTCGACAAGGTCACTTGCCGTTCCTGCATCGCTTCCAGTAAAGCGCTCTGCACTTTCGCCGGAGCGCGATTGATTTCGTCGGCCAATACGAAATTAGCGAAAATAGGGCCTTTATTCGACAGGAATTTCTCTTCTTTCTGACTGTAAATCATAGTACCGATCACATCGGCCGGCAACAGATCGGGGGTAAATTGGATTCGACTGTACTTCGCATCGATTAAGGAAGCGAGGGTTTTGATTGCGAGGGTTTTCGCCAGCCCAGGGACTCCTTCGAGGAGGAGATGTCCGTCCGACAACAGACCGATCAACAATGATTCGACTAAATGTTTCTGACCGACGATTACCTGATCCATGCCGGCCGTCAAGTTGGTTACAAATGCGCTTTCTTTTTCTATCCGTTCGTTTAAGGCGCGGATATCGATAGCTTCTGCCATAATTCCTATGTTTTTTAATTATTTATTATTCGTTCTCGGTTGTCTTCTACAAGACCTTTTCCAGCTCTTTCAAAAAACAAGTCCAAAAATACGGCAATAAATTAACAGAGACAATTTATTTTTATTAAAAAAATAAAGTATAACGTCTATTTTAAACCTTATTGATTAAAGAACTTTAAAAGAGGTCGAAAACGGAGAAAAAAGGATTCGCTACGCTCTTTTTGTCCATTTGCGAAGACGACAAAAAGAAAAATCGGACGCCTCTTTGCAGTGCGTCGAGCGACGAGGGTAAAAACATATTTTTGTCCCCGCTGATCCACGCAGCAAGAGCTAAAATGGTTTTTTATGCGTGCCGATCGGAGCGACGAGAACTAAAATGGTTTTTTATGCGTATCGACCGAAGCGGCGAGAACTAAAATGAATTTTTATTCAAATCGATCCACGCAGCGACGCCAAAACTGAAGTTTTACTTCTGCAGCATGACGCTACGGCAGCGAAAACGACCATCTACCCTCGCCCACGGGCGCGGCAAGAGTCACGCGTCTCGATTCCTACCGAAACTTATCGGCGCGGAAGTTGAAGCGAGGGACGGGGACGATCAGACGTGTTATTATCGCTTCGGTCGCAATTCGGGAATTCGAAGCGTCATTCCCGGCAAAACCCGGTGGACATTCTGCAGGAGCTGTTCGTTGTATTTCGCAATATACGGCCACAATTTCTTATCGCCGTAGTATTTATAGGCTACTTTGGCTAAGGTTTCCCCTTCGTTGAGCGTATAAGTTATTTTTAAACCGGTGATGAGATAGTCCGTCGTATCGGCGATCGACTCGCCCATCGGCTTAACGGCCGAGGACCTCAGATTTGTCGTCGTATTTTCGGTATTTTTCGTCTCAGCCGGTAAGGAAACGAGTTTCGACGAATCGGTGAAAGAAGCGCCGACGGCCATATCCGTTTCGTTCCCGACAATATGCTCTGCCGGGAGTATACGAATCGATACTGGCAGCGTTTTTTTTCCGTTCGAAAAGAAATGCCACGCCGCGATACCGGCGATCGACAATAAGATGCCGACAAGAATCATCCGAAGATAGGTTTTCTTTTTCGGATGATCGAGAGTAGCCGTCACAGCTTTTTTCTCGGAAATGAGGAGCGCGTCGTCCATTCGTTCCGGTTGTTCTTCGTCAGAATCCTTTTCCTGTTTCACCCAATCCGGTTCCTCCGTTTCGGAAGCCGACGGCACCTCCTCAACGTCGGCGAGCCGCGTCGTTTCATGGATTACGACCGTTTCGAAATGGGCGAAAGGCTTATTGATCAGATCTCTCAATTTCGTGTCGGGAGTAAAGGAAACTTTACGATGACTGCTGATTTCGATCCGCTCCCCCGTATTGACGTCGACACTTTCACGAGGGCTCACTTCAGTCAGTTTAAAAGTGCCGAAATTTTTAATCTTCACATATTGGTCGGCTGCCAAAGCGTCGACGATTACATCGAACAGGATCTTCACAAACTGTTCCGCCTCCTTACGCGCGAGATGCTGTTCCTTTGCGAAAAGATCTATGATTTCCGATATGGACAATCTTTCGTTCATAGCCTTTCTTCATTTAAACTTTTCCTTTAAGGCAGCGCTCGGTTTAAAATTGACTACCAATTTGGGGGGCACCAGCATTCTTTGTTGCGTCAGCGGATTGACAGAGATACGCTCCAATTTCTTCTTCACTTCAAAAGCGCCGAAATTACCGAAAACCAATTGATTCCCCTCCTGCAGCTTCGCGGCGAACACATCGACGACCGCAGTGACCAATTGACCGGTATCTTTGACAGTTTTCCCCGACCGGTGTGCAAGCTCCGCTATGAATTCTTTGTTATTCAAGGCAAAAAGAATTTTAAATTCAGTCGCAAAGTAGCAATAAAAACAATCATTCCCAAATTATTTTCGAAGAAACAGCTCTTTAGCATACTTCTCCGAACAAATCGTACTCGTCGGACCCGATGATCTTCACGGGATAGAATTGGCCTGTCTGCAAGTTCTTTCCTGCGACCTTGATCAGGACTTCGGGATCCACTTCGGGAGAATCGAATTGCGTGCGTCCTACGAAGTAGGCTCCTTCTCTCCGATCGATGATGGTTTTAAAGACTTTCCCTATCTTGGTCGCATTGAGTGCTGCGGAAATGCCTTCTTGTATCCCCATCAGTTCGTCCAATCGATTTTGCTTCACCGTATGGGGAATATCGTCCGTATAACAGTTCGCGGCATAGGTTCCCTCTTCTTCCGAATAGGCAAATGCACCCATTCGATCGAATTTCGTCTGGCGGACGAATGCTTTCAAGGCTTCGAAATCCGCATCCGTTTCACCGGGATGTCCGACCATCAACGTAGTCCGGAGATGAATCCCCGGCACTTCCTCCCGAAGTTTTTGGATAAGATGTAAGGTCTCCTCCTCGGAAACATGCCGGCGCATGCGCTTCAACATACGATCGCTGATATGCTGCAAGGCGATATCCAAGTATTTACACACATTCTCCCGTTCGCGCATGATGGTAAGCAATTCGAAGGGGAAATGCGCCGGATAAGCATAATGCAAACGTATCCACTCCACTCCCGGGATATCGGATAGACGTTTGATCAGTTCGGGCAATTTCTGTGAGCCGTACAAGTCTACTCCATAGTAAGTCAACTCCTGTTCAATAACTTGAAATTCTTTCACCCCCGTCGAGACCAATTCTTTCGCTTCCCGGAGAATCTCTTCCATCGGGCGGGAACGATGCGGGCCCGTAATGGCGGGTATCGCGCAATAAGAGCATTGACGATCGCAACCTTCCGCTATTTTCAAATATGCATAATGTTCGGGGGTTGTTATCGTTCGGTCTAAGGATAGTTCCGCCTGATAGACTTTGCCCAGATCGGCCAGGAGTTGGTTCCAGTTAAATTTTCCGTAAAACTTATCGACTTGCGGGATTTCGCTTCGCAGCTCTTCCATGTAGCGTCCTGAAAGGCACCCCATCACGAACAGTTTCTTCAGATGTCCCTTTTCCTTCGCCTTGCAAAATTCGAGGATCGTACGGATTGATTCTTCTTTCGCATCGCCGATGAAGCCGCAGGTATTAATCACCGCCATCTCTCCCCTTGGCCGCTCCGGATCATGTTTCACTGTATATCCGTTTACTTCCAACTGCCGAATCAATCGTTCCGAATCGACCAAATTTTTAGCACATCCTAAAGTGACGATATCGATGGTGTTTCTCTTCATTCTGCTTTCGTAACACCGAAAAGGGAATTTACAAATTCCGCTTTGCGGAATACTTGCAAATCCTCCATACCTTCGCCTAATCCGATGTATTTTACAGGGATTTTGAATTGATCGGAAATACCGATGACAACACCCCCTTTAGCGGTTCCATCCAATTTAGTGATAGCCATGGAAGTGACTTCCGTAGCTTTAGTAAACTGTTTCGCTTGCTCGAAGGCGTTCTGTCCCGTCGAACCGTCCAACACCAAAAGTACTTCGTGAGGCGCACCGGGAACCACTTTGTTCATGACATTTTTTATCTTCGTCAGTTCATTCATCAAACCGATTTTATTATGTAGACGCCCCGCCGTATCGATCAGTACGACATCCGCCTGATTCGCCACAGCCGAACTCAACGTATCAAATGCCACGGAAGCGGGATCGGATCCCATTTTTTGCTTGATCACAGGTACCCCGACACGCGCTCCCCAGATGTCAAGCTGTTCCACAGCAGCTGCACGAAAAGTATCGGCGGCACCCAAATACACTTTCTTTCCCGCTTTCTTATACTGATAAGCCAACTTTCCGATGGTGGTAGTCTTCCCTACTCCGTTTACTCCGACCACCATGATGACATAAGGCTTTTTGTCCGTGAACGCAGAGAAATCGGTCGTATTCACGGCGTTATTCTCCGTTAGCAGGCGAGCGATCTCCTCTTTTAAAATATCGTTCAACTCCTGCGTACCGACGTATTTATCCCTAGCGGCACGGTTTTCGATCCGCCTGATAATCTTCAGCGTCGTCTCGACCCCTACATCGGAGGTGACAAGTACTTCTTCTAGATTGTCCAAAACCTCGTCGTCCACCTTCGATTTTCCAGCGACGACTCTGGCTATTTTACCGAAAACGCTTTCTTTCGTCTTGGATAAGCCTTTATCGAGCGTTTCTCTTTTTTCTTTCGAGAAAAAGTTGAATAATCCCATTCGATACCTGTTTATAGATTGTATGATGACAAAGATAGTGCACGCCCCCAAAAACGCCAAATTTATTTAGGCTTTTCCCGAGAGCGTTCGGCATTTTCGTATGATAACTTATAAAAAAATTCCTTCCATACGAAGCGATGAAAGGAACATTTTTGATTTGTAACTGGACTTTTTATTTCTTAAAGAAATCCTGTACCTTTTCGTTCGGAATCATTTGTTCGTCGAAGAAGTAAGCGCCTGTTTTGGGCGACTTGACCATCTTGATCACTTTCGTATACGAGCGCCCCTCCTTAGTATTACTATGCAAGGTTGCCACTACTTTTTTAGCCATACTGTCAACTTATTTAATTTCTTTATGAACTGTTACGCGTCTCAAAATAGGATTGTATTTTTTCAATTCCAATCTTTCCGTAGTATTTTTTCTATTCTTGGTAGTAATGTAACGAGAAGTTCCCGGCATACCGCTATCTTTCATTTCAGTGCATTCCAGAATAACCTGCACCCTGTTTCCTTTCACTTTCTTAGCCATAGCTTATCTCTACTTTTATTATCCGATAACTTTGATATCTTTCCAATCGCAATATCCTTTTTCCACAGCCTCGTTCAACGCTGCGTCAAGGCCCTTTTTATTTATCACACGCAAGCCGTTAGCAGAGATCTTCAAGCTAATCCAGCATCCCTGTTCTACGTAATAGAACTTCTTTGTAAACAAGTTCACATCAAAGACACGTTTTGTCCTTCTTTTCGAATGCGAAACTTTGTTGCCTCGCAAGGCTTTCTTTCCCGTAATTTGACAAATCTTCGACATCTCTATCTAATTTTTATTTTTCAAAATCGTAATCCTTCCAAAACGGAGTGCAAAATAAACACTTTTCTCCATATCAAACAAGAAAAAAGAAAAATAATTCTATTTCTCGTTCTCTTTTTCTTCGTTTGGAAACAATTTTATTAACAACTGCAGCGCTTTTTCCGTTGCATAAAGTACATTCAGCTCTCTCCCGTTATCGCCTTCTAATTTTTCGGTGATCACCCGATCTCTACAAACTGCAGCGATCCAAATCGTCCCCACCGGATTCTCCGACGTTCCTCCCGTCGGCCCGGCAATGCCTGTAGTAGCTATGGCACAATCGGAATTCATCGATTTCATCGCTCCTTTTGCCATCTCGACCACCGTCTCTTTGCTGACCACTCCTTTGGTTTGCAAGGTTTCGCGACTTACTCCCAACAACTGCTCCTTCGCTTCCAATGAATAGGCTATCACACCTCCTTTATAAAATTGAGAACTTCCCGGAATAGCCGTGATCGATGAGGCTAACAACCCGCCGGTACAACTTTCCGCCGTCGATAAGGTCAGTTCTTCTCTCCAGAACAAATCGTTTATTTCTCTACTTAGGAATTTACTTTCTAACGACATATATTATCTATTTTATTGTTACTCTCGAATAAGCCGGCAGATCTATACTGCAAAAATCGCTGTCAAGGTATTTAAGATAACCAGTGATCGCAATCATGGCAGCATTATCCGTCGTAAATTTGAATTTAGGAATATATATCTTCCAACCGTATTTTTCCGCCTGTTCGCGGAAAGCGTTTCTCAATCCGTTATTGGCGGATACCCCCCCTGCGAGCGCTACTTGGTTGATGTGTGTATCTCGAACCGCTCGACGCAACTTATCCATCAGCATATCTACGACCGTATGTTCCAAGGAAGCTGCTAAATCATTTTTATGATGTTCAACGAAGTCGGGATCCTCCTTTACCCAATCTCTCAGCGAATAGAGGAAAGAAGTTTTCAATCCGCTGAAGCTGACATCATATCCTTCGATATGCGGTTTATTGAACACGTAGGCCTGGGGATTTCCCTGTCGGGCCAATTTATCGATGATCGGTCCGCCCGGATAGCCCAGCCCCATTACCTTCGAACACTTGTCGATCGCTTCGCCGGCGGCATCGTCGATCGTCTGCCCCAGCACCTCCATGTCGTTGTAGGCATTCACCTTGATGATTTGAGAATTACCTCCCGAAACCAACAGACAAATGAACGGAAACGCAGGCTGCTCGACGACCTCATTCGGCTCTTTGATGAAATTCGCGATGACGTGCGCCTGCAGGTGATTGACATCGATCAACGGAATGTCCAGCGATCTGGCCAACCCCTTGGCAAAGGAAACGCCGACCAGCAACGACCCCATCAAGCCCGGCCCTCTGGTAAAAGCAACGGCATTGAGCCGGCTCTTATCGACGTTGGCCTGCTTCAAGGCTTCCGAAACGACGGGCACGATATGTTGTTGATGTGCTCTCGAAGCAAGTTCCGGAACCACGCCGCCGTAAGCCATATGAACCGCTTGGTTCGCCGTAACGTTCGAAAGCAAAACGTCGTTTTTCATAACCGCCGCAGACGTATCGTCGCACGACGACTCTATACCTAATATATAAATGTCCATTATAAACTTTAATATGTCAGAATTTCCAATCCGTGATCCGTCATGACAAACGTATGTTCCCATTGAGCGGAAGGCAGTTCGTCTTCGGTGACGACAGTCCAGCCGTCTTCCGAATCGATGAATACCTCCCAAGTACCCATATTGATCATCGGTTCGATAGTAAAGACCATTCCCGGAACCAGCAGCATACCCGTCTTGCGCTTTCCGTAATGCAAAACGTCGGGCTCTTCGTGAAACTTCAGCCCGACGCCATGTCCGCAGAGATCGCGGACGACGGAGAAGCCGTTTTTACGAGCGTGTTTATCGATGGCATAACCGATATCTCCCACGAAACCGAAAGGTTGGGCAGCTTGCATTCCTATCTCCAAACATTCTTTCGTTACCTCCACCAATTTCTGTTTCTCCGGTGTCGTCCTGCCGATGACGAACATGCGCGACGCGTCGGCATAATAGCCGTCTAAAATAGTGGTACAATCGACGTTCACAATGTCTCCTTCGCGAAGCACTTCGAACTCATTGGGAATGCCATGACAAACGACTTCGTTGACAGAAGTACAACAACTTTTCGGAAACCCTTCGTAACCCAACGTGGCTGGAACGGCTCCATGCGCCACGGTATAATCGTAAACCAATCGATCGATTTCCAACGTAGTCATTCCTGCATGGATCTCTTCGGCTACCAAGTCAAGCACGCCTGTATTGACGACCCCACTTTTGCGGATTCCTTCGATTTCTTCCGGCGTTCTGATCAAATTCTTTGAAGGACATAAATAACCTTTTGCTTGAAAAGAGAGAACTTTTCGATCGAGCGGCGTATACTCCTCTCCCTTGGGTATAACCCAATTATTTTTTCTGCCTCGCATTATCCATAAATTTTCAAAACGCAAAGTTAATAAGAAAAATGATTTATTCTATTTCCACATGGAATTTTCTATTCGATGCGGGTCACCATGATATCGTCGAAGGTCTGTAACAATTCCATGATGCTGTCGTCTTTGCGCGATTTCTTCGACTTGATGACGAGGCTTACCGCATAGACGATTCCTGTCGCGCTCGTCTTTTCTTCCAATTGATAGGATACGACCACATAATCTTTTGAGTTGAACAGTTTCGCCAATTTATTGAGCGTTTCTTTTTTAGCGGTTATAAATTCGACGACCGAGCTCTTCATGCTCACGTTTTTGAAAACAAAGGTCAAAGCCTCTAACCCGATCAAAGTCAGGATCATGGCGGAAATGCCCAACACGTACATGCCTGCTCCTATGGCGAGGCCGATACCTGAAGTCGCCCAAAGCCCTGCCGCCGTAGTCAGCCCGCGAACGATCTGGCGTTGCAGGATAATGGTACCCGCCCCGATAAAACCGATGCCGGTAACCACTTGAGCGGCTACCCGACCAGGATCGTACCGGATTTGATCCAGATGACCGGATATCACTTCCGTAAATCCGTATTGCGAAATGATCATCATCAATGCGCTTCCCAAAGAAACCAGGAAATGCGTACGATAACCGGCTTCCTTCGCCCGATATTCCCGGTCTAATCCGATCACGCTGCCCAACAAGGCTGCCACAAACAGTCTCAATATAAATTCTCCTGCCATAATCCATTGAATCTATCGATGCAAAAATACTCAAAAAACAAGAATAATTACTATCTTCGCACCGAAATAATATACAACCTCTCATGAACTATAAGCTCCTTGCATTGGATCTGGACGGAACGCTCACCGATAGCCGGAAAGAAGTAACTCCTCGCACACTGGTCGCACTCCTCGAGGCGCAACAACGCGGAATGCGGATCGTCATCGCTTCAGGGCGTCCTCCACACGGTGTCGCTCCAGTGGCTGACCTACTGCAACTCGATGCGTACGGAGGTTTCGCGCTCAGTTTCAACGGCGGAGAAATCAGGAATTGGGAAACGCGTGAGATCGTTTATCGAAAAACCATCGACCCGGCATACCTACCTTACCTTTATGCATGCGCCAAAAGCCGTCGGCTGGCCATCGGAACATTCCACCATGCCTTCTCGATAACCGAAACTCCTCACGACAAATATATCCGGCGAGAGGCGAAGATCAGTAATCTGACGGTGAAAGAAGTCTCCGATTTCCTGTCGGCGATTGATTTCCCCGTCATCAAGTGCATGATTACAGGTGAACCAAACGAACTCGCTCTCTTGGAGAAAGAGATGCAAGGACACCTTCAGAGCAAGCTAAATGTATTCAGGTCGGAACCTTATTTTTTGGAGATTGTGGCGGAAAGTGTCGACAAGGCGAAATCGTTAGGCATACTGCTGAATCACTTAAGTTTGAGGCGTGACGAACTCATTGCCATAGGCGATGGCTATAACGATGCGTCGATGATTCAATTCGCCGGATTGGGCATCGCCATGGCCAACGCGCAAGAGGAAGTCCGCAAGCAGGCCGACAGAATTACGCTTTCCAACGACGAAGAGGGAGTCGCCGCCATCGTCGAACAGCTGTTGGACGGAACGTTGTAAATACCGAAAAGCGAATGTCCCTTATTTCAAACATCCGCTCCTCGCCAAATCGCTACTGATTCTGTCGTTCTTCAGAATGACTCTTCGGAACTCGTAATTCACCCTATTTCGCCTGTTTGAATACCTGAATACTCATTTCGCCCATGCTCTGCAGCTGCGGTACAATGCGGGTGAAATGAGGAGCAGTAGAGTGAATGTCGAGAGATGACTGATCTTGCCATGTTTCGAAAATCATCATTCGGTTCGAATCACTGGCATTGATAAACAAATCGTAATCGATGTTACCGACATCTTTCTTGGAAAATTCGACCAATTCCTTGCTCAGGGCAATGGCCGCGTCACGTACCTCGGGTTTGACACTCAACATACAGTTGATACGAATGATACTGTCGGTGGGAACTGCTTCGGCAGACTGCCGATCCATTCTGGGGGTGCACGACATACATAACACCGCCATCAGCGCGATACCTGTTAATACTTTTTTCATTGGATGTAAAATTAAGTTTCTTTTCGTCTGCAAAGTTAGCGTATTCCTGAATAGGATAATTAGGAAAAGTGATTTTTTATGCCAGGATGTATGCTCGATATAAAAAAAATATTCACTCTCCGACAAGGATGAAATCGATCATTCGACGGCCAAACTCGCTTAATACGTCTAAAATTCGCGACCTCAGTTAAAATCAAAATATCTTCAATGGAATTTGTTACGTCGTAACAAGGATAAAACATATGTCAACCCTCTCGTACTTTTCAACTGTATTTTCCACATCCTCAGATTTCCCTCCATAAAAATTTTCATTTTGGTCTGGAATCTACACCGAAAAAAAAGAAGAGGAAGATTTGGTTGTTCGAAAACAACGACGTATCTTTGCACCGCGATGATGCGACAAAAGGAAGTATCCGGTACCTTGGATGAGTGGCTTAGTCAGCGGTCTGCAAAACCGTGTACGGCAGTTCGAATCTGCCAGGTACCTCAAGTGACTACGCCAAAATTTTGTTTTGGCGTAGTCACTTTAAATAGAAAAAGTTGGTATAGAAAGCCGTTTAAAAACTTTTTCTCTCATTTTTTGCCAAAAACGTAAAACAATCGAGGAAAAATAAGATGCATTAAATGGAAGGTACTCATTTTAAATAAATTTTAACACTAAAAAGAAATGAATGAATTGATTGAAAAATTTAGAGAATTGAACGCTACATTTTTTAAAGATGCCGATGCACAGTTAACAAAAGGTAATAAAGCTGCCGGAACTCGTGCTCGTAAAACTTCCTTGGAGATCGAAAAATTGATGAAAGATTTTAGAAAAGCTTCTTTAGAAGAATCCAAAAAGTAATTTTTTGACTAAAGAAAAATTGAAAAAGGACGTATCGGAAAAATAAATAAACCGAGCGTCCTTTATTTTATTATGACATTCCTACTCTACCTGTCTTTCATACCTATCTTTTCGGGGTGTCTTTACAAACAAATCAGCACAATTCATCTTTTTTATTAACCTTTTGCATTGATTTTCCGTATCTTTGTTTGGCATTGGCAGGCGAAACATGGATTATGAAGAAACAGGTCTTACTTTCGGGGATTGCATGGGGTATAATAACTTGTATTTCTTTTTCGTGTGGAAGAGGAAAGAACGATTCTTTGTATCAGAAGATAGATTCGTTAAATCAGCTTGCTTATCATTTGCATTATATCAACCTGAATAAGTCGGCAATTGCAGCGGATGCAGCTTATAAGCTATCGGCCGATTTCCCGTCCGAACGTGCCGAAGCATTGAATAATAAAGGTTTTTGTTCCTTTATCCGGATGGATTTTGACAAGGCTGAAAAAGAATTCAAAGAGGTATATAACGTGACGAACAACGAGTTGGAACTGCTTGTCGCAGACATCGGATTGATGAAGATTTATCAACGTATCTCCATGAACAAGGAATTCTACGATCACAGGAACAGTGCGATACAACGGATGAAACGTATTTGGGAAGATGCCGTTTCTATTGCTGATCCTAAGGAATGGAAGAGATTCAACTATGCGTGTACGGAGTTTGCTATCACCTCGGGGATATACTACTATTATCTGCAACAGGAGAGCCAATCGGTCGAAGAGATCAATCGTATTAAAGAAGATGATGCATTAAAAAGCGACACGGCGGAATTGCTTTACTATTACTATATGCGCGGCTCGGGCGGCATGTACGAATCGGAGACGCCTCAAGAGGTCGTATTAGGCGAGTTCGATTACCTGTTCGAGTGTTATAATATCGCCCGCGAAAAAGGTTATATATACTTTGAAGCTAACAGCCTGCAAGCTTTTGCCGAACAGTTTATGGACGAAAAGAACTATCAGCTGTTATTGAAACGCCGACCGACCATGATGCGTATGCTCAATACGCAAGAGCTCCCTTGGAATAAATTGATCCTATCCATGGCGAACGAGGCGTTGCAGCTGTTCAAACGGTACGGCGATATGTATCAGATATCAGGTTCATACCGAACGTTGGCTTCATGCTGCAATGCATTGGGAAAATACGACGAAGCACTCGTTTATCTGACCGAAGCATTGAATTATGTAAACAAGCATCATAAGAAATATTATCATCCGAAAGATTCAACCGACCGATTGGAAACGTATGTCCCGCATTCCTCAAAGTCCAAAGAGTTGGAATGGAACAGCAAGGGGATCAAAACCGTGCACGAATGGATCAACAGACTGCGTGAACAGTTAAGCGTAACTTATGCGGCCTTGGATATGAAACCGCAATCGGATTATAATCGGAATGTCTACTTAGACCTGCTGAATTATACGCGGCAGGACAAAGAATTGGAAAGCAGGTACACGGCCTTGCAGAAAGAATCCAATCAATTGAACATCATTATGGGAATTGTCGCCGCAAGCATTTTGTTCCTGGTATCACTATTTTTACTTTTAAACCGTCAATGGAGAATTCGAAACGCCGCTTATACGGAAAAGTTGAAAAAGACGCTGGAGATATGTCAGCGTATCACGTCGGCGATTCCGACGGATGCCAACGAAGTATCTGACGTGATAAATTCTATGCTGTCGGCAGTGAAAAATGAGATATTAAAGTTAGTACAGGGAAAGGATTTGACGATCCTTGTCCAAAGGAAAGGATCCGATGATGACGTTCTGTATAATTTGTTGTGTAGCAAATTCCTGTTAAAAGCTTCTTCCACGGATAAAGTAATCGGAGAAGTACGATTATATACGGAAAAAAAACTGAAAAACGATGATAAAGCGCTGATGCATGTCATCACCCCATATATGGCCTGGACTATTGAGAACGGGTTGACTTTCATCTCCTTAGGCGCTGAACGCAAGATGCTGGAGAAAGAGCAATATGTGCACGAACGGCACCTGATGGAGAACAAACGCCAGAATATCGTCAAGAAAGCGTGTCTATTCATTGTGACAAGTATCATGCCGTATATCGACCGCATCCGGAACGAAGTGCACAAACTGATCGCCCTGGATTATATCCATAATGAAAAAATAAAGCAAGAGAAATACGTCTATATCGACGAGCTGGTGACGAATATCAACGAATCCAATGACATCCTCGCCCTATGGATCAAGATGCGACAGGGTATCTTAAGTCTGAATGTAGAAAATTTCGAGCTGAATCCCCTGTTTGACATTTTGAAGAAAAGCCGAAAGACTTTCGAAATGAAACGCCAGCAACTTCATATTCCTCCTACGGACGCGGTAGTCAAGGCAGACAAAGTGCTGACCCTATTTATGATCAATACGCTGATGGAAAACGCCCGCAAGTATACGCCGCAAGGTGGAGAGATTGGCGTATATGCTACCCAAACCGACGACTATGTGGAAATCTCGGTTGAAGATAATGGTCCTGGACTTTCGGAAGAAGACCGCAAGCGCATCTTGAGTGAAAAAGTTTACGACTCGAAAAAAATCGGTTTGCAGACCAGTAAAGATGCGACCGAACTGCAAAAAAACAAAGGATACGGCTTCGGCTTGATGAACTGTAAAGGTATCATCGAAAAATATAAGAAGACCAATACGCTCTTTCAGGTGTGTACTTTCGACATAGAAAGCCGATTAGGCAAAGGAAGCCGATTTTTCTTCCGTTTGCCGAGAGGAATTAAGAAATCAGTCGTCATGCTGCTGCTTGTCTTGCCGTTCGTGGCTTCTTGTACGAAAAAACGGATGGAGCCGCTGGCAAAGTCGTTCGGCCCTGCCGATTCCATTCAGTACAACGACCCGCTTCTGAATCAGGCCGACCGGTATGCCAACCGAACTTACGACTGCAATGTACGGGGCGATTACGAAAAAGCCATCATGAACGCCGATACGGCCCTTCTCTACTTAAACGAACATTATCGGAAATTCAGCAAGCGAAACGAACCTCTGGCCACGTTGAAAGGTGAAGGGCAAACAGCCGAATTGCAGTGGTATAACCATCATTTTGCAACTGATTATTTTATCTTTTTAGACATACGTAATGAAGCCGCCGTCGCTTTTCTGGCACTGAAGGATTTCGATGCTTACCGCTATAATAACGCAGCGTATACTTCGCTCTATAAACAGACCAGTAAAGATACCTCCCTCGAGTTCTATTGCCAGAAGATGCAGTTATCATCGAATGCCAAAACCATGGCGATCGTCATTTGCATCCTGTTGCTTATCGCCTTCTTCATCGGTTATTATATCATGTATTTCCATCATCGATTAACTTATCGGTATGATTTGCAACAAGTACTCGAGATCAATAAGCAAATATTCAAAACTCCTTCGTCGACTCTTCGGAAAGAAATACCGGAGGATACCGTCGTCGCCCAGTTAGTTCATGCCATGTCAGAAGGAATGAACGAATTGATCTCTTACGACCGGTTGGGTTTAGCCGTATGCAATGAAGAAAGCCACACGATCCACTATGCTTTTGTACCGAATAAAACGATGGAAAGAGAAGATGAACCGGATGAGATGAAAGAGATGATGAATCGGTGTTATCAATCGAAGATGGCTTATTGGACGGAAGGGAATAGACTGAAAGTCCTCCCCCTATGGGTGGAAGCGGGCGGAGAAAACCGTTGTATCGGCGTCCTCTCCCTACAATACGCCTATGATAACGAACGAGAAGACGATCGGCTAATGGTGGAATTGGTGGCAAACTATATGGCTATTATCGCCTATAACAGCATCGTGCTTATTTCGCGGAAATATCAAGACATCGTGAGCGCTCAGGACGAAGCGAACAGGGCAATCTACGAAGAAAATCAGCTTCATGTGCAGAACCTGGTTTTAGATAACTGCTTGTCGACCATCAAGCACGAAACTATTTACTACCCGAATAAGATAAAGCGCATCATAGAGAAAATGCTCGTTCAACGAAACGGAAAGGAAGAGAAAAAGGAAATAGAGACGGTATTCGATCTGATCAGCTATTACAAAGACATTTTTACGATACTCAGTTCGTGTGCGGCTAAACAGATCGAAGAGGTAACTTTCCGAAGAGAGGTGATCGAGGCGAAAGATCTATCTGTTTACGCAACCAATTATTTTAAGAAGAAAGCTAAAAAACTTTCTTTTTGTCTGGAGCTGCAAGTTCAGGTGGAAGAGATTACATTGTCCGGAGATGAGGTGGAATTGAAATTCCTGTTGGAAAATCTGATGAATGAAGCTTTGGACTATGAAGCTGACGGAGTGTTGAAGCTGCATATACATCGGGAAAACGATTTTGTCCGGTTTGATTTTACGGATACCCGTCGGGCGAAGACACAGGAAGAACTCAATTTGCTGTTCGACCCTCACCTCTCGCGGATGCGTCGCGAAGACGAAGGCACCTTGATAGGCACGGAGTATTTGATTTGCAAACAAGTGATACGGGAACACGATGAATATACCGGAAAAAGAGGTTGCAGAATAAACGCTCAAGCCGCATGGCCGGAAGGATTTACGGTATGGTTCACGGTGCCTGTCGCGTCGAAAAAGAAATAAATAATCAAAAAGATGAATATACGTTTTAAAGTAATTATCGTAGAAGATGCCAAGTTGGAATTGAAAGGTACGGAAGAGATATTCCGCAACGAGATTCCAACCGCCGAGATTATCGGAACGGCAATGACGGAAAAAGAATTCTGGGAACTGATGAAAACGCAAATTCCCGATTTAGTTCTGTTGGATTTGGGATTGGGCGGATCGACTACCGTCGGGGTAGACATATGTACCCGACTGAAGAAAAACCATTCGAATATAAAAGTGCTTATCTTCACCGGTGAAATACTGAATGAAAAATTATGGGTGGACGTATTGGATGCCGGCGCCGACGGCATTATTTTGAAAACCGGCGAATTGCTGACAGCCATCGACGTGCAGGCCGTTATGGAAGGCAAGCGCATGGTCTTCAACGAACCTATTCTGGAAAAGATCGTTTCTCGCTTTAAAACGTCGGTTTTGCAGGAGCAGCGCCGTCAGGAAGCCATCATCGAATATGATATCGACGAGTACGACGAACGCCTGTTACGCCATTTAGCTTTAGGGTATACCAAAGAGATGGTTACTAATTTGAAGGGGATGCCTTTCGGAGTTAAATCCATAGAAAAACGACAGAACGATTTGGTCAATCGACTGTTCGGCCCGGAAGACCGAAACGGGGTAAACGCCACCCGATTGGTGACACGCGCTTTCGAATTACACATATTGGATATCGATAATTTGGAGCCGGATGAAGCATAACCAACGTCAGTTCCTCCACATCGCCACCCTCTTCTTCCTGTCGACCATTGGAATCGCTCTTCTCTCGTGGATAGGAAATACGTACGAAGCCGACGGCGTGCAAAATCTATGGAGTGCGGAAGGACTTCGTTTCCTTCTTCGGAATGCGGTCAGCAGTTATGTCGCCACGCCTGCTTTGGGAATTGTGATCATCCTCTTCATGGGGCTCGGCGTGGCCAGCTACGGAGGAATGCTCCAAACACTATGGAATCTCGTCACCCGGCGGAAAGCATGGTCGCTTAAAGAACGGAGAGCCTTGATCCTCTCGCTTGTTACATTACTAATCTATACGTTGCTGATCGTCGCGGTCACCTTCACGCCCTGGACGTTATTACAGAACGTCACCGGTACGTTGCACGATTCTCCTTTCACGAAAGGAATTTATTATATCGTGTCTTTAGGTATCGGGGCGGCCGGCAGCGTTTATGGATGGGTATCGGGAAGGTTGAGAACGGATAGGGATGTGATCCGAGGCATGGGGAGTTTATTCATTCGTTGTTACGATTACTTCATCGTTTTGTTTTTCATTGTTCAATTCTTCCTATGCTTGAATTACACGAATCTGCCCCTCCTCTTCGGTTTGGATACCGGGACGATGCATATCGTTTTTCAGTTATGTTGTTATCTGCCGTTGTCAAGCATGCTTTTTCGGAAGAACGACCATCAGATAAAATAAAAAATACTTGCGTTTCTCGATGAAACGCCCTATCTTTGCCCCACTGTTCAAGGCTGGATCCGTAGCTCAGTTGGATAGAGCAACAGCCTTCTAAGCTGTGGGCCAAGGGTTCGAATCCCTTCGGATTCACTGCGAGCATACTCGAAAGGGTATGCTCGTTTTTTCAATATCATGCCTCTTTCCGAAATCACAACCTGCCGGACAGGTTGCCGGACGTGTCCGACAGCACAAATAACCTCATCGTTTACGCGGGGAACCTATCCGTTGAGGTTCCAAATCCCATCGTCGACGTCCAAAATAGAATCGTTTACGTTGGGGAACCTATCCGTTGAGGTTCCCAACCCCATCGTCGACGTCCAAAATAGAATCGTTTACGTTGGGGAACCTATCCGTTGAGGTTCCGAACCCTATCGTCGACGTCCAAAATAGAATCGTTTACGTTGGGGAACCTATCCGTTGAGGTTCGAGACGTCAACGACGGGATAAAAGACCGAAACGGAGGTATCCGGAACGTCATCGGATAGGTTGAGGAACGTCATCGGATACGTTATAGGACGTATCGAGGGAGGATAAACAGCGTCGCTCTTGGCTTCCGTCTTGGCCCGCCGATGCATTATGGCTTGCCGCAGACTGAACTCACAGCCGCAATACTGTTGATTATAGAAATTCATCTCTTTGACGATGGCGCTGCGTCGATCGCTCAGTCCTCCCTTCCGCCAATTCTGCGCCCAAAAGATGACATCGGGATAATCGGCGACGGCCAGTTTTCCCGCCTCAATCACCTGTCCCAATGATTTCCATCGACTGGAAGCCAATGTCGTGGTCATCACTTTATAACCGTTTTCGTGGGCGTACAGGGCGGCACTTGCCAACCGATAGGCAAAACATTTCGAACAGCGGACGCCGCGTTCGGGCTCCTGTTCCAATCCCCTCATCCGTTCGAGCCAATGCGGGTGATTATAGTCGGCATCGATAACTTGCAAACCGAAAGAGTCGGCGTACCGAATGCATTCTTCTTTACGAACGACATACTCCTGCTCGGGATAAATGTTCGGATTGCAGAAATACAGCGTAGGTCGTACTTCGTTCTGCATCATCCACTCGATAATGGCCGAAGAACAAGGGGCACAACAAGTATGCAACAAAACCTCTTTCACGTCGAAGGGGACTTTGATTTGAAACGTTTTCCTGCCCATCTTCAATTAAAAGGAAATAATAAGGGCAATACGAATATCATCACGATTCCCATGACGATTTGCAGCGGCAACCCCACTTTGATATAATCCATGAACGTATATTGCCCCGCCGACATGACCAATGCGTTGGGAGGAGTCGAGAAAGGCGATGCGAAGCACATGCTCGCCCCCAATGTGACGGCGAACAAATAAGGAACCGGGCTCACTCCTAACGAGAGCGCGCTTTGTAAAGCGATAGGCGCCATCAAGACGGCTGTGGCCGTATTGCTGATGAACATGGTCAACAGCGAAGTAGTAAAATAGATGCCGGCTAACAAAGCATAGGGGCCATATCCCCCGATGCTGTCCACTAAAGAGTTTGAAATCCAATGGGAAGCACCGGTTTTTTCGAGCGCTAAGGACATCGGCATCATGGCTGCTATCAGGATGATGCTTTCCCAATTGATGGTTTTATAGGCAGCCTCTACATTGCGGAAACAACCGGTGAGTATCATCAACAAGGAGGCGATTAAAACCGCTGTCACCGGAGCGACAGGAATAAAGTCCAAGACCATCGTCAAAATCATCAGGATCATAATGGCGGCGGCCAAGGGTGCTTTATAGTCGAGCGTCACTTTAGCCGCTTCATCTAAAGGTTGGCCGAGAACGACGAAATCGTCCGATTCCTGACTTAATCGCGCGATGCTTTCCCATGTTCCCTGTACCAGAAGCACGTCGGCGCTATGAATCTTCTCGTCTGCGATGTCTCCTCTCAGATATTCTTTTTTCCGCTGAATCCCCAACACGCTAATATGATATTTGTCTCTGAAGTCCGATTCCTTTATCGTATGATTAATGAAGCGCGAAGTCGGCATCAATACGATTTCGGCAATACCCAAATCATAAAAGGCCAAGGAATGAGAGAAGTCCGTGCGTTTATCGTCCCTCTCGAGCAGTTCCAAGGAATAGTCTCGTACGAATTCTTGCACGTTCACCATCTCGCCTGTGACGAAGAGCAGGTCGTTATCTTGCAACACAGTTTCTCCGTAAACGAATTTCTGTTCGATATTGCGGAAAATACCTCGCTGGGGAGTATCTCCGCGTCGGACTTCCAAGATGTTCAGATTGTATTTCTTTCGGATGTCAAGTTCTACGATAGTCTTTCCATGAATATAAGAAGAAGAGTTTATTTTGATTCGCGCCAGATTATTCGATAAGCCGTATTCCTTTACCAGCTGCGATAGAGATTTCCTTTGATTAGCTTTCGACCGACCTTCGTTTTCCTTTCTCGAAAGAAAAATCTTGCTCAAGGGAAGCAATACCGCAATTCCCACCACAATAGCGACGATGCCTACGGGGAAAAACGTAAAGAATTTCAAATCGGTCAATCCCGTATATGCAGGAAGCACCTTATAAATTTCAGGCAAAGAAGCGGTTAAAGTCTGCCCGATAATCATGTTCGGAGGCGTGCCGATCAACGTCATCATCCCTCCCATGCTGCTGGCAAAAGCTAAAGGCATTAATAACCTGCTCGGATTGGAGTTGAAACTCATTGCCATACTAACTACGATCGGCAGCATCAACGCCACCGTTCCCGTGTTGCTTACGAAAGCACCGATACCGGAAGTGACCAACATGACCAAAAGAAATAGTCGAGTCTCGCTGTTTCCCGCCAGTTTTAACAATTTGGAACTGATCACTTTTGCCAGGCCCGTTTGAAAGATAGCTCCTCCCACGATAAAGAGGCCAACCATCATGATGACGATTGAATTGGAGAAGCCCGAAAGAGCTTCTTCCGGCGTTAAGATTTGAAAAACGAGTAAGGCGACCAATGCGCATAGAGCGACGATATCCGATCGGATCCTTCCGTGAACGAAAAAGATAGCAGACAGAATGAGTAGAATAATTGTTATTAGCATAATCATCTATTGCGAACAAACAGTATTTGAATAAGAACATGACCATCGTCATTATCAGGAAAGTTCTGGTTTTTCTTATACGGCACAAATTTAGAAATTATACGCGAAGAATCTGAAAGTAAAACAAAATTCTTTCCTTTTCTTGAAGATTAAATATTATTTTTGCAAGAAATATAGCGGAACGAATGTACAGTGACAAACGAAATATTCTCCAACTGATCGCATTGCTCAGAGCTCACGGGATAAAAAAAGTGGTGGTCTGTTCGGGTGGGCGAAACGCCCCCATCGTTCATTCGTTGGCACAAATGGAGGATATTATCTGCTATCCGATGACAGACGAGCGGAGTGCGGGTTTTTTCGCTTTGGGCTTATCACAACATGGAGGCAGTCCGGCGGCGGTCTGCTGTACATCCGGTTCGGCGTTGCTGAACCTCTATCCTGCCGTCGCCGAAGCGTTCTATCAGCAAGTTCCGCTAATCGTCATCTCGGCTGATAAAGGCGCGGCATGGATCGGTCAAATGGACGGACAAACGATTCCGCAACCCCGGGTATTCGGCAAAATGGTAAAATCTTCCATCACCTTACCCGAAATACAGACCGAAGAAGATGAATGGCATTGCAACCGGCTTATCAACGAAGCCATTTTGGAGACGAACCATCACGGAAAAGGGCCGGTACATATCAACGTGCCTATCTCGGAACCCGTCTATCGTTTCGGTACGAAAGAACTTCCTCAAGTCCGAGTAATTGCAAGGTATCAAGGATTGAACCCATACGAACAGGATTATAATAAACTGATCGACCGACTGAATACCTACCAGAAACGGATGGTCGTGGTAGGGCAAATGAATTTGATTTATCTTTTTGAGAAGACATACGTCAAAGCACTGTTCAAACATTTTGTGTGGTTGACGGAAAAACTGAGCAATCGAACCGTTCCGGGCGTCCCTATCTACAACTTCGATAGGGCTATTTATACTTTGACGCCGAAACAACAAGAAACGATGACACCCGAATTGCTCATTACTTACGGTGGCCACATCGTTTCGAACCAATTGAAGAAATTCTTGCGGAAACACCCGCCTAAGGAACATTGGCACGTCTGTACGGATGGCAAAATTGCGGATACTTACGGATGCCTGACTTCGGTCATCGAAATGAACCCTTTCGAGTTTTTGGAAAAAATCGCTTTCCTGTTGGAGAACCGGGTTAACAACTATCCAATGCTATGGGAGCATTATTGCCAAACCATTCCGGAACCGATGTTCCCCTTTTCGGAAATGTCGGTTATCGGGAAGACGCTCAAGGCGCTCCCCGCTTCATGCTCTCTGCATTTGGCCAACAGTTCGACGGTAAGATACGCTCAGCTGTACAGCATACCCCCCGAGGTGGAAGTCTGTTGCAATAGAGGGGTGAACGGCATCGAAGGCGCTTTGTCGACAGCCATCGGTTATGCCGCTGCTTCCGATAAGCTGAATTTCGTCATGATCGGCGATCTGAGCTTTTTCTACGACATGAACGCCCTCTGGTCGGCACACGTTAAACCGAATCTTCGCATTCTCCTTATCAATAACGATGGCGGAGAACTCCTGCATCAGCTTCCAGGGATGGAAAAAGACTTCCGATCCCGTGCTTATGTCTGCGGAGAACATCATACTTCTGCGAAAACTTGGGCGGAAGACAGAAGTTTTGAGTACGTCTGTGTTTCGAATGAGACAGAACTGGATGCGGCGCTCGCCGTTTTCACTTCGACCGACGCGAAAGAACATCCCATGCTGATGGAAGTGTGGACGAACAAGGCTTCGGATACGGCTCTTCTGAAAGAATATTATCGCAGTTTAAGAAAAAAGGAGGAACTATGATCGAGAGGGATTTCATCATGCGACTTATCCGGCAGTTTATGGCAGCCCTGTCGAGATTCTCTGAAAAGAAAAGCCAACAGGATGACGAAGAAGAAATAAAAAAACTGTATGAAACTTACCTGGGTTCGTACGACTTTTATCATATCTCGACATGGGATGAGGTGATGAAATCGTTTGGACAATATCCAGAGCAAGAACGGATGTATCGGATGGAAATGCTGGCCGAGCTCTACTATCGGGAGGCGGATCTGAAGAGCGAACCTCTGCGGGAAATGCTTCTGGACAAAGCGTTTAATCTGTTTTCGTTCATCGACGAAAACAGTAAAACATACTCCATGGATAGAAAAACTAAGATGAACGATATAATAACCAAAATAAAGAGCTCATGAAGAAGAATGTTTCAATGAAATCCGCGATAGCGTTTGGGGTATCGGCCCTGTTGACTTTTTCCCCTGTTCATGCGCAAGACGACGATGCGAAGTACGCAACCGATTTATTAAAAGTCGGAACGGAGGCCCCCGATTTCCGCCTGCATACTCCCGATGGAAAAACGCTTTCTCTAAGCGATTACAAAGGTCGATACGTCGTACTCGACTTTTGGGCATCCTGGTGTCCGGATTGCCGGAAAGATGCGCCGAATGTGGTCGCCACTTACGAGAAATACAAAGATAAAGGAATCGCTTTCATCGGTATCTCTTTCGATACGAAAAAAGAACATTGGATAAATGCCATCGAACAATACCGAATGCAGTATCCGCAGGTGAGCGAATTGAAGAAATGGCATGATACCGTCATTTCTGACCTGTACCGGATCAAATGGATCCCTGCCCTGTACTTGATCGACCCGGAAGGGAAGATCGTTCTCGGAACAGTTTTATCCGAAAAGTTGAATGCCAAGCTCGCGGAAGTGACGGAAAAGGAATAAATGTTGTTCCGATCAGGCCTTAAGCCCCAAACCTCTGCGTTTTTTCCCAATAAGACACTTGATCGTCCGGAGCTATCGATACGAACGGTTTCAAATTCTCTTAATTGGTGACTCCACTGGTGCACCCTGATCGGAATCGTTCCTGTGCTCGCGACACTGCACATCATCGTAGTTGCTCGGCCTAAAGCACAAGCAAAAAAATTCTGCAAACCGTATAGCGAAAAAGCTTAAAATTTCTCATGAACCTTATAATCAAAAAAAGAAGAACCGAATTTATCGAAAAACAAACAGCATGATGATTTTATGTTCTAATCATTGAACAACTCGAAAGTAAACTTAAGTCCGAAAGTTTTAAATTTACCGCTAATATTGTTGAGGAATGCCCCTACATCGAAAATATGCGTTCCTATTCCGTAGCCGAACTCCGCATAAGCGTGCATTTGCGGCATGCTCAGCAATCCGATGTACAGGCGCTCCTGTTGAATACGACTCAACCACTTGTTGAAAGGTTTTAAAAGGATGAAAGGCGATTCGTAAGTAGCATGAGCGCGAATATATTTGCGAGAAGAGTTGAACCACTTGCTTTCAAGCAACTGAAAAGTCCCCCCTATTTCGTCATTCCAATCTTCCGGGATATTATGCCGTCGAAAGTTTTGGAAATCGATGAAATACATACCTTGGTGTTTGGTAAAGATACCTCCTCCGATCCGGTATCCGAGACTTCGGATACCGCCCAGCTTCATGTTCTGCTGCAGATCGAACTCCCAACGTTCATACTCTCCGTTGCAGCCGAATATACCTTTTACTCCTCGTTCATAATCTAACATAAAGGTGGGTAGGTCCGAACCAATATTCATCTTGCGTTTGCCGTTCATGTAATAATACAAACTGGGAGTCCATTGAAGCTGAACGCGAGGAGCGCAGCTGTTGTAGGAATAATCGATTTCCCGAATCTTCGCCCATTCTTTTGCTGAAACGGGATGCTGCAATTCTACATTCGACTTATTGATTAAATGGCGCCAATGTATGGACACACCGGTTTTAACGGTTAATCCGTTGACGACTTCTATGCTGTTGAATAAAGTGAAATTTATGTCTCTGAAATAATCCAAATCGTTTTTCTTCAAATTGAAAGTGCCTTCCGGGAATTGCTTTAACTGGTCGAGGATCATACTGCTGTAAATGCGATTGCCGTTTCCGATATGCAATTCGAGCTCTCCCTGCTTTTCAGGCCAATACTGGTATTCTGTATCCAATTTGACGTATAACTCTTTACTTTTGAAGTTGTAACCGAATTGAGGGACGATGCGGATCAACCTTTGAGTATTCGTGAAAAAGCGATTATATTTGAATTTTTGTCGATAAGAAAATCCTCTACTATGACTGTAATCCAACATGACCGGATTGATTAAAGGCGAACACTTGACGCTTCCTATACCCGACAAATTGACATAATAGCTGTTGATCAAAGCATCCCCCAACTGTCCCCAAAATTCATTCGCCTTGTTTTTCTTTTTCATCGATTTGAATACCGATTCGCCGTTCCGCAAGTGCCATCTGGCGTACAGCATATCCTCATCGCTTTTCAAGGGATACGGACGATGGAGAGAAAAATGTTTCTCATCCGTAATCAGATGAGCAGTGTCACACGATAGTGTATATGAATCCGTCTTATCGTGATGATGCTTATTTCTACGTTTTCGAATTTCATCGTATTTGCTGTATAGTTTGATGTTCTTGTATTTCATCCAAGCATCACCTCTCATTTCAAGGTCGTTCCCTACAAATTTAAAACGCAGATTCATATCGTAATGAACAGGTACGAATTCTTCGTTGTCTTTGGTGCCCATATCAACTTTGATCTTAAAGTGAATCACGTCGTATATGCCTTCGAAATACAGACTGCGAATGCTCCATATTTGATCGCTAACCCACATATAGCCGCTTACCAACTGCGTACTTCGGAACTTTGGAATGATCAGAATTTTATATTGGACGGAATCCAGAGAACCGCAGATGGAATCCAATAGATAAGTATAATATTTACTGTTATCCTTATCGAGGGGCGAAAGGATCTTGTTCGTCATCAAAGTGGCGGAATAGATATTCAGGTTAATGAAGTCGTAGATATCCGCAATCTGCCCTCTGTTTCGAGGAAAAGTACTGATAAAAGCTTTTACTTTCCGGTCGTAAATATTTGGAGCCGTATAATGGATTTCGCTCAGAGATTCACCGATATATTCCTTCACTCCTTTTTCGAAACGAAACATGGAAGGAACATACCGGATCAAATGATTATACTTGTGAGTTAATAGATGAGCTTTCAAATAGAGATCAGCATCGTACTCGTCTATGACGCGGGAATATAGTCGAGCATATTTAAATATGTTATACAGAATCGTATCGTTTACGATAACTCTATCGGGCAATTCTATTTTTTCTTCCTTTGCTTGACTTCGCTGAGGAATGAGCATACATACCGTACCGACGAATAGAATAAAGATAGATTTCTTCATGCTAAATTCTTTATCGAAAGGCAAAGATACGAGAAATTTCCGTCTCAAAAAATAGATTAACATAATTGCCTGTATTAAATGTAAATAATGTAAATTTGCAAGCGACAACTAATAAAAGAAGACATTATGTCCAAAATGAGATTTTTTGCACTCCAAGAGTTAGCAAGTCGTTATCCTGTCAACGTCCCCTATCCGTCCGAAAGACTGTCGGATTACTATGGGGACCATGTATTCAATCGAAAGAAGATGCAGGAATATCTTCCTCAAGAAGCATACAAAGCAGTTATCGATGCGATGGAAAAAGGAACTCCCATCAATGCGGAGATGGCGGATATGATTGCCAATGGAATGAAATCGTGGGCGAAGACCTTGCACGTCACGCATTATACGCATTGGTTTCAACCATTGACCGATGGAACTGCGGAAAAACACGATAACTTCATCGAATTGGACAAAAACGGAGATGTCATCGAACGCTTCTCGGGAAAATTGCTTGTGCAACAAGAACCCGACGCTTCTTCTTTTCCGAGCGGAGGAATCCGCAATACTTTCGAAGCACGAGGATATACTGCATGGGATGTGTCTTCTCCGGCTTTTGTCGTTGACAAAACCTTGTGTATACCGACCATCTTTATTTCCTATACGGGAGAAGCGCTTGACTATAAAACCCCGCTCCTGAAAGCTTTAGCAGCGGTAGATAAAGCAGCTACGGCCGTTTGTCAGATGTTTGACAAGAATATTAAGCGTGTGGGAGCGAATTTAGGTTGGGAACAGGAATTTTTTTTGGTAGATATCGCTCTTTACAACGCTCGCCCGGATCTGTGTTTGACAGGACGGACGCTGATGGGGCATTCATCGGCCAAAGATCAACAATTAGACGACCATTACTTCGGTTCCATACCTCCTCGGGTTACGGCCTTTATGAAAGAACTGGAGTTGGAATGTTATCGTCTTGGCATTCCTGTCAAAACCCGCCATAACGAAGTTGCTCCGAACCAATTCGAATTAGCGCCCATCTACGAAGACGTCAACTTAGCCAATGATCATAATCAGTTGTTGATGGATCTGATGAAACGAATCGCCAACCGACACAACTTCACTGTTCTGCTGCACGAAAAGCCGTTTAAAGGGATTAATGGCTCAGGAAAACACAACAACTGGTCGCTTTGTACCGATACCGGAATCAACCTGTTCGCACCTGCCAATACGCCCGAAGGTAACATGCTTTTTCTCACGTTCGTTGTCAACGTGTTGATGATGGTATATAAAAATCAGGATTTACTTCGAGCGTCTATCTCCAGCGCGGGGAACAGCCATCGTTTAGGAGCGAACGAAGCCCCTCCGGCCATCCTCTCTATCTTTTTAGGCAAGCATCTCTCTCACATGTTGGATGAAATCGTCGACCGTTTGGATAATGCGGAATTAACGGCAGAGGAGAAACGCCAATTGCAATTAGGTATTGGAAGGATACCCGATATTATTCAAGACAGTACGGACAGAAACCGTACCTCTCCTTTCGCTTTCACCGGGAATCGATTTGAATTCCGTGCCGCAGGAGCTTCCGCTAATTGTGCTGCGGCGATGATTGCCATCAATGCGGGAATGGCTCATCAGTTGCACGAATTTAAAACGGAGGTCGATCATTGGATGAGGCGTGGACTCGATCAGGAGCGAGCCTTGTATAAAGTCTTGCGAAACCTGATCATCGCTTCGAAGAACATTTGCTTTGAAGGCGACGGCTATTCAGAAGAATGGAAAAAAGAAGCCGAGAAACGCGGACTGACAAATGTTCATAGCGTGCCTGAAGCTATTATGAAATTTAATGATCCGCAGTCGCGCGCAGTTCTTCTCGGAGAAAAGATCTTCAATGAAAATGAATTGAACAGTCGTATAGAAGTAGAATTAGAAAAATTCACGAAGAAAGTCCAGATCGAAAGTCGCGTGTTAGGCGACTTAGCCATCAACCATATCGTTCCTATCGCAGTGATTTACGAAAACAGACTGATGAAAAACTTGCATTATATGAAAGAACTCTTCGGTGAGGAAGAGTATCAGAAAATGGGAACCGACCGTAAAGAATTGGTAAGGGAAATCCAACATCGCATCCTATCCATAAAAAAAGAGGTCAAAGATATGACAGAGGCACGTAAGACAGCGAACCATTTGGACAATGATATCGACAAAGCGTTCAGTTACAGCAAACACGTCTGTCCTTATTTAGAAGTGATTCGTGACCATATAGATCATTTGGAATTGGAGATAGATGATGAGATATGGCCCCTGCCCAAGTATCGGGAATTGCTGTTTACCCAATGAAAATGTGAATATATTCTCCCATTTTTTACTGTCGATTAGAATATTTCATTTTTTTCCTTTATATTTGTGCTCCATAACATGGTTATTAAGCATAATAATGGTAAAAAAGGAATTGACAAATACGGATATCGCTGAAAGTATTCCGGATCTATGGAAGCCGCTGACTCCTAAGCAACAAGAACTTCTTGCTCAGAATTTTACGATTCATAGATATAAAAAGAATGAATTGATCTATTGTGAAGGCGAAAAACCCATGTATCTCATCTGCTTGCTCAACGGAAAAGTGAAAATTTTTAAAGAAGGTGTAGGCGGGAGAAATCAAATAATTCGAGTAGTCAAAGAGAAGGAATATTTCGGATACCGCGCTTATTTTGCGGAAGAAGAATACGTTACTGCCGCTTCCGCGTTCGAAGTATGTACAGCTTGTTTGATACCGATGAC
Organism: Phocaeicola abscessus CCUG 55929; assembly: GCF_000312445.1. GTDB lineage: Bacteria > Bacteroidota > Bacteroidia > Bacteroidales > Bacteroidaceae > Phocaeicola > Phocaeicola abscessus. The sequence continues at coordinate 119,044 of NZ_HE997183.1, forward strand.
TACTATTATCGAATTGCTGAGGGAGAACCATGAACTGGCGAGATTTTTTATTAAACAGCTGTCGATTGATTTAGGTATTTCAGACGAGAGGACGGTTAACTTGACTCAAAAGCACATTCGCGGCCGCTTGGCAGAGTCTTTACTTTTCTTAAAAGATACCTACGGCTTGGAAGAAGATGATTCTACTTTAAGCATTTACCTTTCCAGGGAGGATCTGGCAAATCTGTCGAATATGACGACGTCGAATGCAATTCGTACCTTATCGAACTTCGCGGCCGAGAAAATCATAGCCATTGACGGCCGAAAGATAAAATTAATCAATTTGGAGGTATTGAAAAAAATAAGCAAAATCGGATAACGCTTCCCAAGCGTATCGTTTTACAATCATTGAAGCGCCTTCCTAATCTTTACCAATTTCTCCAAGAGTCCTTCGAGCAAATCGAGTTTCAACATATTGGCTCCGTCGCTCTTAGCGATGGAAGGATCTTCGTGAGTTTCCATGAATATTCCATCCGCGCCGACTGCGATGCCGGCTTTTGCTATCGTTTCGATCAGTTGCGGTTGACCACCAGTTACGCCGTCTGTTTGATTAGGACGTTGCAAGGAATGCGTCGTATCTAAAATAACCGGATGGCCAAACGCCTTCATCGTCGGAATTCCTCTGAAATCCACAATTAAGTCCTGATACCCGAAAGTCGTTCCCCGTTCTGTCAACATGACCTTATTATTTCCTGTTTCGATGATTTTTCCCGCAGCGAAACTCATTGCCTCCGGAGAGAGGAACTGCCCTTTCTTTATATTGACGACCTTTCCTGTCTTCGCTGCAGCAACCAATAAATCTGTTTGTCGACAAAGGAAAGCAGGAATCTGAAGCACATCCGCATATTCAGCAGCCATTTCCGCCTCTTCAACGGCATGAATATCCGTTACGACCGGAATGTCAAAGGTTTGATGTACCGTTCTTAACACCTGCAACGCCTTTTTATCGCCAATACCGGTAAAAGAATCGATTCGAGATCGATTCGCCTTTCGATAGGATCCCTTGAATAAATAAGGTATATGCAATTTATCAGTAATCTTCACGATCCGTTCCGCAATGCGTAAAGCCATCTCCTCGCCTTCGATTACGCAGGGACCGGCGAGGAGAAAGAAATTATCCGCTGCTTTTAAATCTTGGAATGTAATCATTTAATTCGGAATTATTAAAGTTAAAGCTTCAGGGATAATCGATAGTTCCATCGGGAAATGTTTCTCTATTAATAATCTGCCATCCAGGCTGATAGCAGCATTCTGCGCACGCAACACTTTCACTGATTTAGTCCGGTAGGAATGAACCATCTTATGGTTTAAGATCCTTCCCTGTAAAAGCATCCATAGCCCGGAGATCAATTGGTACAATTGGGGGCGATAAATGATGGATACATCCAGCCATCCGTTATAAGGGGAGGCGCTGGGAGTCAACCCATAGCCCCTCGCACTGCCTACGCAAACAGTCATTATCCTCCCCCTGATATGTTCTCCGTTTATGCAAAGGTGAGTCCGATACAGTTTTCGTTCGAACCCTAACAAAAACATAGACGAGATAAAAGATAATGTCTGCATTCCCCAGAATCGTTTCGTTCCGCTCGAGATCACGACGATTCGCGCGCTGAGACCGACGTATACCGCATCGACAAAGTAACGGTGAACGTGTAATCGACCATTGTAAAAACAACATTTCCCTATATCGATTCTTCGAGTACGACGGTTTATTATCCAATCTATAGCCTGCCGGTAATCATCCACATCCAGTCCCCAGAACTTGGCAAAATCATTGCCGATACCATTGGGTATGATACCGAAAGCAATTTCTTTCTTACTCGGTACATTCGAAGTCATGATACCATTAACGGCATCATTTATAGCGCCATCTCCACCGACGACGACAATCGTTTTATATCCGTTATCGGCTAAGATACGGGCCAAGCGTTCTACGGAACCATATCCTTCGGATTGCACATAATCAAAACATACATGTTTACTTTCCATGTATTCTCGGATCTTGTTCCAACGCTTCTGTTTTTTTCTGGAACCTGCTTTCGGATTATAAATGATGCCCCACCTATTAGGATCTATCGCCATATTTATTCTTTATTAGCTAACAATTTCAATATTTCGTTCACCTTCTCTTCCATCGGCCATGCGGCGTCTATCCAGTTTATGATAAATCCGCGGCGCTCCATTCCTCTGAACCATGTCATTTGTCTCTTTGCAAACTGATGGATGGCTGTTTCCAACCGACTGAACATTTCTTTGTAAGTCAGCTGTCCTATTACATATTGGGTGAGGTATTTGTATTCCAGTCCGTAATATATCAGATCTTCAGCCGGAATACCCTCTTCCAATAATCCTTTTATCTCGTCTATCATCCCTTCATCCAATCGTTGTCTCAAACGTCTGGTGATTCTTTCTCTCCTGCATTCCCGATCAATATCAATACCGATAATCAAGCTGTTCAAGGAAGGGAATTCACATCGTTTCGCCGATTGGTGAAGATAATATTCTTCAATTTCGATAGCTCTGACAGCGCGCTGCGCCGTATCTATGTCCGTTTTATTATGCAGTTTCTTATAAGTAGACAATTTTGCCGCCAATTCCGATAAAGAAGCGCCGGATAGCGAAGCCCTTAATTTCGGATTCGCAGGGACATCGACTAATTTATATCCTTTCAATACCGATTCCAAATACAATCCGGTTCCTCCGCAGAGGACGGGTCTCTTCCCTTTGGCAAGAATGATTTGATAAGCTTTCAGAAAATCGCGTTGGTACTCGAACAAGCTGTACTTATACCCCGGCTCGACCATATCAATAAGGTGATAAGGTATTTGTTTGCCATTGATCACATATTCGTTTAAATCCTTGCCTGTCCCTATATTCATACGACGATACACTTGACGGCTATCCGCACTGATAATTTCCGTATCGAACAAATATGCGACGGTAGCAGCCAAAGGGGTTTTTCCAGAGGCAGTCGGACCCAATATGGTAATCAAATCGTAGTACAACATGTAGCAAAGATAGCTAATTTGGCAAACTATCCATAGAATAAGGCGTAAAAAAACCGCCCAAACGAAAATTGGACGGTTTATTTTTTCAGCTAAATCGGCAATCAGCCATTATATTTTTTCATGATCTTGATCAAGTCGACTACTTTATGCGAGTAACCGATTTCGTTATCATACCATGAAACGACTTTCACAAACTTGTCTGTCAAGTATACGCCTGCATCGGCGTCGAAGATGGAGGTCAACGAGCAGCCTAAGAAGTCGGAAGAAACGACTTTGTCTTCCGTATACCCCAAGATTCCTTTCAATTCTCCTTCAGCGGCATTTTTCATGGCTTTGCAAATCTCTTCTTTGGTGGCAGGTTTTTTCAGGTTGACCGTCAGATCGACCACGGATACATCCAACGTCGGAACACGCATGGAAATACCGGTCAACTTTCCGTTCAGTTCCGGAATGACTTTGCCTACCGCCTTAGCAGCCCCCGTAGAGGAAGGGATGATATTGCCCGAAGCGGCACGACCGCCGCGCCAGTCTTTCAAGGAAGGACCGTCGACCGTACGTTGAGTGGCGGTTGTAGAGTGAACGGTGGTCATCAAACCTGTTTCGATGCCGAACTTATCGTTCAGAACTTTAGCAATAGGCGCCAGACAGTTCGTGGTACAGGAAGCGTTAGACACAATCTGTTGCCCCGCATATTTATCCGTATTGACGCCACAGACGAACATATCTGCCTGACGGCCGTCATCGCCTTTCTTCGACGGAGCGGAAAGAACGACATATTTAGCGCCAGCCTGAAGATGTTTTTCGGCCTTATCCATCGTTAAATAAAGACCTGTAGATTCCACCACATATTCAGCACCGATCTCATTCCATTTCAAATTAGCGGCATCCTTCTCTGCCGTGATACGAATGCGGTTTCCGTTGACCACCAATTCATTCCTTTCGACATCGGCTTCAATCGTTCCGTCAAATTGGCCGTGCATTGTATCATACTTCAGCATGTATGCCATGTAATCCACCGGCAGAAGGTCATTGATACCTACTACTACTACATCGTTCTTGTTAACCTCTTCGAGAGTCGAACGGAATACGAAACGGCCGATACGACCGAAACCGTTAATACCAATTTTAATCATTTCACTAAGTTATTTATAATGTTATAAAATATCTCTGACACTTTGTATATAATTAAATAAATCTTCTTACTTTTGACGGCGCAAAGTTATAAAATTCTTTCTATATTTGCATGGGATATCACTATTAAATTATATAAATTTATGAGTAAGTTCGTTCAAGAGTTCAAAAGCTTTGCTATGCGTGGCAATGTGATGGACATGGCCGTCGGTGTAATCGTCGGCGGGGCTTTCGGGAAAATCGTCAGTTCTTTGGTCGACGACATCCTGATGCCGATTGTCGGCTCCTTTACCGGGGGTGTGGATTTCACTAACCTCGCGGTTCGCATCGGCGAGGCGAATATCAAGTATGGGATGTTCATTCAGAATATCATCGATTTCTTAATTATTGCATTCTGTATTTTCCTGATGATTAAGGGGGTCAACAAACTCTCGAAAAAGAGAGAAGAGCAGCCTGCCGCTCCTCCTGCTCCGACGAAAGAGGAAACATTACTGACCGAAATCCGCGACTTGTTAAAAAACAAATGAACGCTGTTCCTTTTCTGTCAGGAACCATCCCGTGGAGTGCATAATCGATGTAAGATTTGACTATGCACTCCTTTTTTATTATCTTCGCAACCAAATTGAAAACATCTCTTTTGTATGCAACAAAAAATTGTCATCCTCGACTTCGGTTCTCAGACGACCCAACTCATAGGTCGTCGTATCAGGGAACTCGATACGTTTTGCGAAATACTGCCTTACGATAAATTCCCCGCCGATGACGCTTCCGTCATCGGGGTCATATTGAGCGGTTCTCCTTACTCCGTGCACGATTCGGCAAGATTTAAGGTCGACCTCAAACCTTTTATCGGGCGCATTCCGGTGCTCGGCATCTGTTATGGGGCACAGTATATGGCCGATATCTTCGGAGGTCAGGTCGACCAAGCCAATACGCGGGAATACGGTCGCGCCAATCTGGAACATATCGATGCAGCGGATCCTCTTTTCAAGGGAATTGAAAAGAATTCGCAAGTATGGATGAGTCATGGCGACACCATCACGGTTCTTCCGGCAGATTATCATGCCATCGCATCGACGGCAGACGTAAAATACGCAGCCTATGCCGGTTCGAAGCTACCGGTATGGGCCGTTCAGTTTCATCCGGAAGTATTTCATACGACACAGGGGGCTCAGCTCCTGAAGAATTTCGTGGTCGATATTTGCGGCAGTCGACAGGAATGGAGCGCCGCTTCGTTCGTAGAAACGACTGTTGCCGAGTTAAGGCGGCAGTTGGGGAACGACCGGGTTATTCTGGGTTTGAGCGGCGGCGTGGATTCTTCCGTTTGTGCTACGTTATTGCACAAGGCTATCGGGCAGAATTTGACTTGTATTTTTGTCGACCACGGGATGCTTCGCAAAGACGAGTTCCATCAAGTAATGGATGCCTATTCCGATCTCGGCCTGAACGTTATCGGCGTGGATGCCAGCGAAAAGTTCTTTTCGGATTTGAAAGGAATCACGGATCCCGAGCAAAAGCGCAAGCTCATCGGTCGCGATTTCGTAGAGATCTTCAACGCCCAGGCAAAGCATATTACCGATGCGAAATGGCTGGCGCAGGGGACTATCTATCCGGATCGCATCGAAAGCCTGAATATCACGGGGAAAACCATTAAGAGCCATCACAATGTGGGCGGACTGCCCAAGGATATGAAGCTGCGCCTATGCGAACCGTTGAAATGGTTGTTCAAAGACGAGGTGCGGCGGGTAGGCCGCGAATTGGGAATGCCGGAACGCTTGATCGGACGCCATCCCTTCCCCGGGCCCGGGCTGGGCGTACGCATCTTGGGCGAGATCACTCCTGAAAAGGTGGCCATCCTTCAGGAAGCCGACGATATTTTCATCGAGGGCCTACATCGCTGGATCGACGAAGACGGCAGTCCGTTGTACGACAAGGTATGGCAGGCGGGAGTCGTTCTGCTGTCGACGGTACGCAGCGTGGGAGTCATGGGCGACGAACGCACCTACGAGCATCCGGTAGCGCTCCGGGCAGTGACCAGCACGGATGCGATGACTGCCGATTGGGCGCGCCTTCCTTACGAATTTCTAGCTAAGGTTTCGAATGAAATTATCAACAAGGTAAAGGGGGTCAACCGCGTATGCTATGATATCTCTTCCAAGCCTCCGTCGACGATCGAGTGGGAATAAATACCAGAAAGTTATCGCAGGATCGAATTATAAATACACTCATGAACTCGTTGAATTTTTCAGACATTCTTACCAAAGCCATCGATGAGCTGTCGGAAAGCAAATCGTATTCCAAACTCTTCCATCAGCATAAGGACGGCAGTCCGTTGCCTTCGGGCAAAGCTTTGAAAGAGATCATCGAACTGACCCGGGCCATTCTGTTTCCCGGTTATTTCGGAAACTCGTCCACCAATAGTCAGACCATCCGGTATCATTTGGGGGTTAACGTCGAGCGTCTGTTCGATATGCTGACGGAACAGATCCTTGCCGGGCTTTGCTTCGGCAGCGACGAAGAATTTTGCAGCTGCACCGATTCGCAGCGAAACAAGGCGGCCGCGCTGTCGGCGAAATTCATCAGCACCTTGCCGCAAATGCGGGCTACTCTTGCCACCGACGTCGAAGCCGCCTATACCAGTGATCCCGCCGCCCATTCGTACGGAGAAGTAATCAGTTCTTATCCGGCGATCCGCGCCATCGGCAATTACCGTATCGCCCATCAGTTATTGATACTCGGCGTTCCTTTCATTCCGCGCATCATTACGGAGATGGCGCATAGCGAAACGGGCATCGACATCCATCCGGGGGCCCGGATAGGAAATTATTTTACGATCGATCACGGAACCGGCGTGGTCATCGGAGAAACGACGATCATCGGCAATAACGTAAAGCTGTATCAAGGCGTTACGTTAGGCGCCAAGAACTTCCCCTCGGGCAAGAACGGCAAGCCGATCAAGGGCATTCCCCGACACCCGATTATAGAGGATAACGTCATCATCTATTCCAACGCTACGATATTGGGGCGCATTACTATCGGACACGACGCAACGGTGGGGGGCAATATCTGGGTGACGGAAGATGTTCCCGCCGGGACGAGAATCGTTCAAACCAAAGCTAAAAAATAATACTACCATCATGTTTACAAATGAATTTGCAGGAGAATTGTTCAACCGGATCCACGTATTGTTGAAGCGGTTAGGATGTTCGGACAGCGTGGCGGATAGCCTGGACGGAATCCTATTCTTAATTCTGATCGTCCTCCTGGCATTTGCTGTCTCGCGCGTCGTTTACTATGTCAGCCTCCGCTTTATCAAACGCATTCTGAAAATCAAGCATGTTCCGCTATTGGAGACATTAGTCAGGAACAAGGCATTGAAGCGGGTGGCCCATGTATTGCCTCCCATCCTGATCTCCGCCTTGCTGCAGATGGTATTCGATCAGCAATCGCAATGGTACGCATTCACGTCGAAGGTCACGTGGCTGTATTTCTTCGCCTCTCTGTTGATCGCTTTCAACGTGATTATCAAAGCCGTCGGCGATACGGCGATGGAGCGCCAGCAATTGGGAAAGAGCAGGCCTATCCGCGGCCTCATCCAGGTGATACAGGTGATCGTATCGTGCATGATTTTGATCTCCATCGTCGCCGTTCTGCTCAATAAGTCGCCTATAGCCATCTATGCCGGATTAGGAGGGTTTGCCGCTGTCTTGCTGTTGATTTTCAAAGATTCCATCTTGGGGTTGGTAGCGGGTATTCAGCTGACACAAAATGACATGGTGCGCATCGGCGACTGGATTGTGGTTCCGAGTGCCAGTGCCGACGGAATCGTGATCGACATTACCTTGAACACGGTGAAAATTCAGAATTGGGATAATACGATCGTGACACTTCCTCCGTACAATCTCATTTCCAACTCTTTCTTCAACTGGAAAGGGATGGACAATTCCGACGGCCGTCGGATCACCAAGGATATTTATTTGCAACTGGACCGGATCAAGCGATGCACGCCGGAATTCTTGGAGAAGATGAAGAGCTTCGATAAGGATCTGGCACACTTTATCACGGTCAAGCAAGCACAGGAAAGAGAAGGAATAGTAATCAATACGGAAAACCCGGCCGGATTGGTGAACGGCACGATAGATACGAATGCCGGCCTGCTCCGGGCCTATATGGAGATATACCTGCGCAGGCACCCGGCGCTCAATCGGGATATGACCATGATGGTCCGCACGCTCGCCCCCACGGCAAACGGCATTCCCATACAGCTGTACTGCTTTTCGAAGAACAAGAAATGGGAAAGCTACGAGTCCATTTCGGCAGAAATACTCGAGCACTTCGTCTCGGTCATGCCGCATTTCGGGATTGCGCCGTTCCAAGCCCTATTCAGTAAGAAATGAGGCAGGCCGTTCCGTAAAAAGGCGCGCTCAAAAAAAAGCGCAAAAGGTTTGCAGAATTGGAAAACGGAGGTTATCTTTGCAGCGCATTGACTACGATGCACAAACTGACAGGAGGAAGTTTGGGTGAGTGGCTGAAACCAGCAGTTTGCTAAACTGCCGTACGGGTAACCGTACCGGGGGTTCGAATCCCCCAGCTTCCGCGAAAAATAAAAGGCGCATTCGTCTAGTGGCCTAGGACACGGCCCTCTCACGGCTGAAACCCGGGTTCGATTCCCGGTTGCGCTACCTCCCGAGCGGGTGTATCAAACGGTACGCCCGCTCGTTCTATGAGGCGCCATCTCCCCCTTCCGCCCGTTCGCCTCCCATCCCCTCGCGCGGCGGCGATACGGATCCGTCGGTACGGAATCCCGCGCTCGCAGCATGGGCTGCTCCATTTTATACTTATAAAAAATGTTA
>NZ_HE997183.1:128127-154290 GCF_000312445.1 Phocaeicola abscessus CCUG 55929
TATGCCTCTGAAATTTCAGTTTCGTGCCGATGAAATCGAGGGTCGTGCCCACGAAATTTTCAACGCACGGCTATGCGGCATCGGCCGAGATACGCATCGCCTGCACCCTCGACAGGAACGGGGTCTCTCAATACAGTATCACCGTTACTTCCTGAGGACCGTGAGCTCCGAAGACCAGTGCCTGTTCGATATCGGCAGTCTTCGAGGGTCCCGACATGAATACTCCGAAGCCGTGTTTGCCGGTATCGATCAGCGAGTATCCTTCGTGCATGTTGCTTACCAATTTGGTTTTATCCAACAGAATGATCAGGCGTTCCGAGATAAAATAGAGAGCGCGCTCTTTCAGGTCCTGCTCCAACCAAACGGCCGCATTCTCGGCTATGCCGACCTGTCCCTTCACGATCGCCAGCTCCGTCCCGTCTAGTTCCGCCGTGCTTTCCACCCGGTCCGGATCGAAGGTGGCGCATGTGACCTCCTTCAGGTTCGAGGCAATGCGTTTCAAGTCGGGATAAAGCTTGCGGATGGTCGTATTCAAGTCTTCTCCGTCCTGAAGCACGATCGTTTCACCACCGGTCGCACGCATCACTTCGGTGAACTTCCGTATCTTGTCCGGATAAGTGGTAGCCGACTTTTCCAATTCGCTCAAATCCGGCTTTTCATATTGCACATGAATCGCCCGTCGCACGTTCTGTAATATTTCTTCTCTGCTGCTCATGATTTTATTTCTCCTTTCTTCCACAAGGCGTTGAAACTGTCGGGGGCAAAGTCGGGGAAGTCTCTACCCTTTCCCCACTGCATGCCGAAGGCTTTCAGAACAGGCATCCCGTAGGGGGCGGCCGCCAATCCGGCATTAAACAGAGACGGGCGGTTTGTCAGGAAAGTCATACCGTCGCTCATCAATTCCTTCGTCGTATCGGAAACCCCGAACTTCTTCAGGTCCTGCCGCCAGGCATAGATTTGTTCCGCAAGATCCACCTTGGCCGGACAAACATTGGAACAGGAATAACACAGGGAGCAGGCCGAGACGTTATCGTAATAATGCAACGGAGCTTTCAGCATGCCCAAGTTAATCCCTATCGGGCCGGGAATGAAATAGGTGTATGAATAGCCTCCGCTCCGGCGATAGACGGGGCAGGTATTCATGCACGCTCCGCATCGCAGGCAGTTCAGCACTTTCCGGTGCTGCTCGTCGGCTAAAATTTTGCTTCTTCCGTTATCGACGATGACGATGTGGAGCTCTCCTCCTTCGCGAGGCCTTCGATAATGGGAGGTGTAAGAAGTGATCGGCTGACCGGTGGCGGAGCGCGCTAAGAGGCGGGTGAACACTCCCAGCGACGCTCTGTCGGGAACGATCTTTTCCATGCCGAAGGCGGCGATCTGCAACTTGGGTTGCGAGGTTCCCATGTCCGCATTGCCCTCGTTGGTGCAAACCACCACTTCGCCGGTATCGGCCACGGCGAAATTGGCTCCAGTCATGGCAGCCTCGGCGCGAATAAAATGTTGGCGCAGGTTCTTCCGCGCGGCGTGCGTCAGATAAGTGGGATCAAAGTTGCCGGGCTCCGTCCCCATTTCCTTTTCGAACAGTTTCCCCACCTCTTCCCGTTTGATATGAATCGCCGGCATAACGATGTGGGAAGGCTTCAGCTCCATCAGCTGTAGGATGCGTTCGCCCAAATCCGTTTCGATGACCTCAATGCCTTTCGATTGGAGGAAGGGATTCAATTCGCATTCTTCCGAAAGCATCGATTTGCTCTTCACGAAATGCTTCACGTGATGTTGGTTGAGGATGCCGTAAACGATATTCCGATATTCTTCCGCATCCTTAGCCCAATATACTTTTGCGCCGTTGTCACGAGCATGTCGTTCGAACGCCGTCAACAGTTCGTCCAAATGGCTGTTGCTGTACATCTTCAGGGCGAATGCGGCATCTCGGAGAGCTTCCCATTCGGGAATCTCCTTACTCAATCGATCCCTTTTGGCGCGACACAACCACAAGGTTTCGTCGTGCCAGGCCGCCTGTTTCCGATTTTTCAGGAACTGCGCAGCGCGTTTCGAATGTTTCGTACTCATAATCCCGCAGCTAATATTTCAACGATGTGAATGGTCTTGATAGGAAGCTTTTCAGCGGAGATGATCCCATGCTGACTCATCAGGCACGAACTGTCGGCTCCCGTAATATATTCGGCTCCGGTGTCGAGATGGCGGCGGACCTTGTCGCGCGTCATCTGCACGGATACGGCGCTTTCCTCCACGGAAAACATCCCTCCGAATCCGCAGCATTCGTCAGGGCGAATCGGTTCGACGACTTCTACTCCCTCCACCAACGAAAGCAGATTGCGCATTTTGTTATAATAAGGCACATTCTGTTCGCTGCACGAGGACAAATGCAGCAAGCGCACGCCATGGCAACTGTTCTGTAAAGATACCTTGTGCGGAAACCTCGCTTTCAATCGAGCCGGTTTGAGCACATCGTGAACGAATTCGCAGAGCTCGTAGATTTTATCTTCCGAGGCGCAACGGCACTCCGATCGGGCACGTAAGCGACCGTAATGGTCGCGCACGAATACGACGCAACTGGCGGAAGGCCCGACGATACAGTCGTAATCCTTAAACTTTTCATCGAAGCGATGCGCCAAACCGGCCGCTTCCCGTTCGAATCCCGCATTTCCCATCGGTTGTCCGCAACAGGTCTGATCGACAGGATATTCGACATCCACCCCCAAACTCTTCAGCAATTTATAGGAGGCGACTCCCACCTGCGGAAAGACAGCGTTGATATAACACGGTATAAATAATCCGACTTTCATAACAAAAATCATATAAATATTATCGTACGCTACTCAGGCAAACCGAACAGTACGCCCGCGCATCGTATACGGCAATCAGACAGACAAGTTGTTCGGCATTTCCCCGAATCTCCCAGCAAATATAAAAAAACGAACGAATAGTTGTCAGGAAATGGTGTTAAAAAAAGTACTCTCCTCGAATCACTTCGTTGAGAGTACTTCACTAATAACTAACTTTTGTGGTTTACGTAATATCTATATGACTAACTTACATTGCAAAGATAAGCGCCTCCGAGAGCGTGTGCAATACCGACTTATGGGTATTTTTCCGTTTGCCTCTATCCCTCCTTATAGGTATATTGCTCAGAGTTTTACTTCGCTTATATCTACCAATTTATTGACTATTGCATAGATCGTCAGGCCCGCGGCCGAATGTATCTGCAACTTCCGGGCGATATTTCTCCGGTGCGTAATGACCGTATGGATGGAAAGATAAAGCTGATCTGCCATTTCCTTGTTAGTCATTCCTTTTACAATGCAGCATATCACTTCCTTTTCCCGCTGGGTCAACGATTCCTGATCGGAGTCATCGGTATTCAGCGTCAGCAAATTTTCCAACTTCGTTTCTATCTCTTCCTCCGAATTGAAAAGCTCGATGTTCTCGTCGTAATTTTTCAACAGATTGCTGTCGGCCACAGCACATTGGAGAGAGATGATTTTCATTTCCGTTTCCGGATAATCGCTTTTGAAACGCTCTACGTTGAATAAGCCTTCGAAAAGCGGATCGATAATCAGTACATCGGGCTGATGCCCTTGCATGCAGGTATGAAGCCCGTCCAAGGAGGTAATCTCCAATGGATTGACTTCTAGCTTGGGCAATCGCTTCAATACGGAAATGACTCCGCTGCGAACAATGGCGGAAGTTTCGGCGACAGCCACATTAATGCTTTCCGACTTGTTCATCTCTCCTCCTTTTCTAATTGGCGGACTGCGGGGACGAACAAATAGTCTTCTATCTCACAGTGTGAAACTAAATCTTCTTCGCAGCAAAAGATATCAAAGAGAACAGAATTTAGCGGGTTATTATTTTCCTTGGACGGATAGTATTTAATAATGATATTCTTCAATTCTTTTAATTTCTGCTCAATCTGATCGTGTCGACGCGCATATTGAGTAATGTGAAATCCGCTCGGGTGTTCGCCGTTAAGTAATTTCTCCACATACTTGAAAACATATTTGTCTTCATAATCCATGTGCTTGTGAACCTCTTCCACGTAAGCATCGAAGAATTTCACAATCAACGCAGCGAGCTCATTCGTCGAGGAATCAATCGCCTCTATCAGCTTAGCACGGATATGAGGCAGCTGGAAATCCAAGAAATAATGATGGGCTTGCTTTAAATAATCCATCAGCGCTACCACCGAAAACCCCTCAAAGTTATCGACCATCCGGTTATTCTCTTCCGATATGAAATTAATAATCGCCAAAAAGGTGTTGCAATCTACTTTAGCCGAATCGCAAACCTCCCGTACGGTCTGATCGCCGAAGCCCAAGGGCAGTTGAAAACGACTCAATACTTGCAATAAATTGTATTTATCACAGATCAAATCGCTCATTTTATCGGTGGGTCTATATCTACCTTTGTTACACATCTTCTATTAAAAATAATTTGCCAGATACAAAATTAATGTTAGCTTCGGGAAGGCACAATCCCTATTTATAGGTATTTAGTTTTAAAGCGCCAACCTAAAGAGTCAACCAGCAAGTGCAATATTACGCATAATATTTGTAAAACTCGCTGGGGGAAGCGAAAAGTTTGATCATCTGCGAAAAAAGTCGTCGAATATTTTACGAATACAAATATTTTAACAAGAGTATGCGGTGAAAGTACAAAAATCTCACGAAATTTTCAGCAATTCGGAAAATGGAACTTGAAGAATCAAACAATAATGCGCATTATGAAAATAGAAAGGATTATCGAAAACAAGAAGCGTTTTCTTGACTTGTTGTTATTGACAGACGAACAGGAGGGTATGATTGACAAGTATTTACCGAATGGGGAATTGTTTGCCTTATATGACGATGATTTGAAAGGTATTTTACCGTTTATTCTTCTGTTCATGATAACAGTTGTTTTCAGCCCTCTATTTCAGTTTTCTGCCGTCGGCAAAGGCTTTTCCCACCGCTTCGCCCATGCGCACGTATCGGTTGTGAATAGGATCGAAGCAGATGAGGTTCATCCGCGTCATGTCGGGCTTACCGTCGTCGGCTTGTCACCGATGGAGAATACCAGCAGGTTGCGGTCGTATTCACTCGTTGCCTTGCTGAAAGGCAATGGTTGCGAAACGTTTCTATATGCATAGGATGTTGATGTTTGCTCGAGCTGCCTGGGCGATTTGCAACCGATGAGTCAGCTTATAATTCTTTCCGTCTTTGTAGAAGTTGCCGCCTGTTTGCATAAAATGGAAGGCGATGCCGTTCTGCTCGTCGCGCATGAACACATAGCAATGCTTACATCCCTCGCTTTTGCGGTGGCAGCCGTGTATAAGGTTCCAGAGTATCATTTGCGTTTGCCGATGATGCGGAACGACTCCGCGACCAATCGTTTGACAAGTGTGGCTTCCGCCCGTGTAGCATCGATGCCTATCCAGTATTTCGCATTTCCATTATATGGACGGTCAATACAATCATGTTGTTCCAGCAGTTCGGGCACGTCTTCCTTGCGACACTTGACAGTGACGTGGCTCAGGTCGTTGATATCGAAATAACAGAAAATATGCCCGCCAATGTAGAAGGCCAGCACATCTCTGGCCGCCTTGAACTGCTGAAAGGGAAATTTCTCCACCACTTCCGGCGATAACGAAAGACAATAGTTACGCAATTCTTCAATGTTCATAAGGCTCTAAAATTTCAGACACCATGCAAACCCGCGGGCTGTACGGCCGACTCCGTCTTGGAAGTGATTGCCCACATTCCATTCCAATGCCGTATGAACTTCCCTGAGTTGAGCAACGAACATCTTATGATATTCGCGGACGTTGTCACCCATTTGTGCAATGGCCTTGTTCTTTACCAATTCTTCTTTGTCGCCCCAGCTCATATAGACTTGCTGCGCCCTTGTGGGATACCCCTGCACATACTGCAGCCAGTCTTTAATCCACACTGAGGGGGACGATGCCGCCACCCCCGTAAAGGCAGCATGAAGCCCAGAGGGGAAACAACCCTCCCAGCGAATAGCCGCCGAGAACACAAGGCAGATGCCCGAAATGCGCCCGCAGCGATGGAAGCAACTGTTGCTCCATGTATGCCAAGGTGTCGCGGGACTCTCGTCATACTTACACCGGGTGCATCTACGAGAATATGGGAGTCGTCCTTTGCAAAAGTGGGTATTTCCGCATTTCTTGCACGCAAAGCCGGAGCCTCCCCACCTTATGCTGGAGAGATATTCGCAGCAGGTATCCTTTGTAATAAAGTGCCGGTAAAACTTAAGTGAGTTCACACCTCTAAATTGATACCGTTCTAACATGTTACAAAGATAGCCGTTGTTTCGTATAACACATTAAATATTAACAGATATTCGTGCGCTCTAAGCGCCTAACCCCAATGCGGAATAAATATATTTAAACGCCTCGTAGTTAATAAACCATAAAAAGCTCGAAAACTTTTTTTGCTAACGAATATATGTCTACCTTTACTCCCACGACCAAATACAAATACATACAAACCAAGTCTCGAATTATTTCTTTTTGAATACAATAACTGTATTAAAATTCTATTTCATTTTAAAATTATTAACTTATGTGTAAACAATTAAGAATTGTAGGTGTTATGCTGTCTTTTATGAGGATGTTCATGTCCCCTACATGCGTATTTGCCGTTCAAACCAGTAACGTACGATCTACACAACAACTTGATGTTTGCAAAGGTACCGTACATGGAACGATACTTACACATTGACCGTAACGGCCGGAACCAGCTTTACGAAGACCAAGGGCAGAAGTACGGGTCTGATCGGTTGGGGCGATTCGAAGTATGAAGTAATAGACGGCAAGCCTACCGGAAATGTTTATTACCCCAATATCTTCATGCCGAGCAACTATTATCGCATGACCACTTCGCTCTCTCTGAAGGATAAGCGACTCAATTCGGTATTCGGAACGGCGCAGTGTTCGGTTATAAAGACGGTTTCTTTGTCGATGTAACCGCTCGTAACGACTGGTCTTCTGCACTGGCATTTACCGAAAGTATGTCATTTTTCTATCCCTCGGTAGGAGCCAGTATCTTGCTCGATAAGTTCATCGATCTTGGCAAAGACATCAATATGCTCAAGTTGCGTGCGTCTTATTCTATCGTAGGTAACGACGTGCCTGTGTTCATGAGTAATTTGAGATATACGCTGAAAGACGGCGGTGCGTTGACTCCACCGGACAAAGCTCCGTTCAGAACGTTGAAACCCGAGAAGACGCATTCGATCGAAGTGGGTATAGAAGGCGCATTCTTCGATAACCGGCTCGAAGCAAACGTAACTTATTATAAGACCAATACCAAGAACCAGTTCTTCGAAGTAGAATCGTCTTACGGAACCGGTCTCAGAAAACGTTATGTCAATGCAGGCGATGTAGAGAACCAGGGCGTTGAGTTCAGTGCTTCGTGGCATCAGGACTTCAACCGCAATTTCAGCTGGACAACCCGTTACAACTTTGCTTACAACACCAATAAGATCAAAGAACTGGTCGATGGTTTGAACGACTTGACGCTTGCAGACTACGGCGGTGCGAAAGTAATTTTGAAAAAAGGCGGCGAATACGGCGATCTTTACGTGCGTCAGCTTCAACGCGATGCTGATGGCAAGCCCGTTGTAGATAACAGCGCTCCGAAACTCAGCGGCGACGGAATCAACGATATGAAATACGTGGGCAACATGAATGCAAAGGTTAACATGGGTTGGAGCAATACATTCACCTATAAAAATTTTGCCCTTTCATTTTTGGTCGACGGTAAGTTCGGCGGAAAAGTGCTCTCTATGACAGAAGCAACGCTCGACGGTTGGGGCGTATCAGAACGCTCGGGTGCCGCACGTGATGCCGGAACCGTAACCGTAGATGGTTCTACTTTCGATGCAACGAAGTTCTACAGAGCTACCGGTGCAACGAATTTCAACTCGCAATATGCTAACGAAATGTATGTTTACGATGCAACGAATGTGCGTCTGCGCGAGCTTTCTCTCGGTTATACTTTCCGCAACCTGCTCGGCTACGGCAAGAACCTGACCGCTTCTTTAATCGGCCGCAACCTGTTGTTCTTCTACAAAGACGCACCGATGGATCCGGATGTCTCCGTAGGCACCAAGAACGGATGGCAGGGCGTAGACTTGTTCTCGCTGCCTTCTTCACGCAGCTTCGGTCTGAATTTAAAACTTAACTTCTAAAAAAATTGACGATTATATGAAACTCAATAAAATTTTAGTTGCAGCAACAGCGTCTGCCCTGCTGTTATCGGGAAGCATGATGTTTACAAGTTGTACGGACAATTTTGAGTCGCTCAATACCAACCGGCATGAGGTAGATCCCAGCAGTATGCCGTTTGCGGCTCAATTTATCGAACCCCTTACATACTGTTTATGCTCCTCACCAGAACATGTTTCAGTTCTGGACAAACCTGAGTATCGATCTCTTCGGCGGGTATTTTATGACGCCTCACAACTTCGGTGGTAACGGAAACGTCGATTATAAGCTCAACCGCGGTTTCTGCGGAGGTATGTACGAGAACTACTACCTGCATATATTCAATAATACAAGTCGTCTGATCAAAGTTTGCGATGAGCGAGGTATATCCGACTTTGCTGCCGTGTTGCGCGTTGTACAGGCTTATGCTACGGCCAACGCTACCGATGCTTACGGCCCGATTGCCTATAGCTCGGTTATCGAAAGCAACGGTTCCACTTTTGCTTACGACACGCAGGAAGAGATTTATAACCAAATTTTCAAACTCTTAGACAATGCTATTGCCGGATTTAAGAGTGGTACGTCTACGACTGAACAGTTACAGGCTTTCGACTATTGGTGCAATGGCGACAAGAACCTTTGGATCAAAGTAGCCAACCAGTTCAAGTTACGTTATGCCATGCGCATCGTAAAAGCTAACCCGACATTGGCTAAGCAGAAGGCGGAAGAAGCTGTGCATGGCGGTGTGTTGACAGCTGCCGATCGCGACATCCTAATCGATCACGGCATCAGCAACGAGCTGACACGTATGTTCGAATGGGGCGACTGTGGTATCAATGCCAACCTTGTAACCGTCATGGACGGCTTTAACGATCCGCGCATCGCACTTTATATTACCAAGAATACCGGCGAAGTAACCGCCAACGGTACCACCATTGCTCAGGGAACGCGCTATTTAGGCATACGCGGCGGTTGCGATCTGCCTAACAAGCCCAATACGTGGGGCAATTATTCGGGCATCGTGTGTGCCTACTCTACTCCGCTGCCGGTGATGAAGGTGGCCGAGGCCTACTTCTTGCGGGCCGAAGGCGCAGTACGTGGCTGGAATATGAATGGTGACGCTAAAGACCTGTACGAAGAAGGCATCAGAGTGTCGATCCAGAACGAGCTGAAGTACAAGAAAGCCTACAGCGGCGTCAACGCCATCTCGGATGCCGAAATCACGGCCTACATCAACGGTACGACCAAGCAGCTCGACTATGTAGACCCTGCCAACAGCGCCAACAACATTGCGGCGATGAACACCGTTTCGGTAAAATGGGATGCAAGCGCTACGAAAGAAGACATGTTGCAGCGCATCATCATACAGAAGTGGATCGCCAACTTCCCGCTGTCTACCGAAGCATGGGCCGACTATCGCCGAACGGGCTACCCGAAACTCTTCCCCAACCGTGTCAATAAGAGCGAAGGAACGATCGATACCGACGAGCAGATCAGACGTCTGATCTATTCGAACGTCGAGATCAACGCCAACAATGCAGAGCTGCAGAAAGGCATCGAGTTGTTGAACAGCGAGAATTCAAGTACCAAGTTCAAGGGCGATATCGGTGGAACACGCGTTTGGTGGGACAAACAAGGCGTAGCGAACTTCTAAGTCGCGCCTAATAGAATAAGAAACGACAATGGGGGCGTTCAGACTGCTGGTCTGTTCGCCCCCATTACTTTTGCATGCTCGTTCTGCCGGTATCGAAAGCAGGCAGAGGCGAGAGTGGGATAAGAAAAGAGGCTTCCCAGCGAGGTAAGTCTGCACAACCCTATGAGGAAATAGGAAATACACACTGTATTTCAGTCAGATACCCATTCCTCGCTTTTTCTTGCTTCCAACTCCCATACCTTCGGCATGAAAACAAACTTCTTCACTGATGTTGCGGTCTCAGCAAATCGTTGACGGTCTTTACCGGATTAAAGGTGCTCAGCGGGACTTCGACGAAAATCGTATTCCAATCGCTCATCGCTCCGTTCCATAGTCCGGGACGCTCTAAGGCCTTCAGTTCGCGGCCGTCTTTCGATTTCGATGAAATAAAGCCTGTCGTTTCGTCTACGTGCGCTAACAAATCGAATTTGTTCCCGTTATAATCCCGGACGGCACACACGAGGTCTACGGGATTAAAGTAGGTTCCTTGCTCGAACATCGCTTTCTTCTCGGGATCGTTCATATCGATCTGCGAGCTTTCCAAAATCTGCAAAGAAATCGTTCCGTCGGGATTATACACGAGGAAGGGACCGCCGCCGGGTTCGCCCGCATTCTTCACCATCCCGCACACCCGCAGGGGGCGATTCAGCTTTCTCTTCAGGTAGATAGCCAGTTCCGTATCTTCCAATTGGGTGATATCGGCGTTTCGGCAACAAAGGTCGTGTTGCAAGAAATGAGCCATCTCCTGCAACTGTACATGCTCGTACTTGCCGGTTTCAAGCGTTTTCAAGTAATCGAACGCTTTCTCTTGCATCGTCACGAGAACGCCGGCCAATAAGTTTTTATATTTGACCGTATCGTCTTTCAGCCTGTCGGGAACGACATTATCGATGTTTTTGATAAAGACGATATCGGCATCCAAGTCGTTTAAATTTTCAATCAACGCCCCATGACCGCCGGGACGGAACAACAGCTTACCGTCAACCCGAAACGGCTTATTGGCCAGATCTACTGCCACCGTATCCGTGCTCGGTTTTTGAACAGAGAAAGAGATCTGATAGGTAACATTCAATTTTTCCGAGTAAACAGGAACTTTTGCCTTTACCGTCTCCATGAATAACGGCTGATGTTCGGGCGACACGGTGAAATGCACGCGAACGGTCCTGTCCTTCCCTGCGGCATACAGGGCGCCTTCGACCATATGCTCTTCCAACGACGTGCGAGCGCCTTCCGCATAGCGATGGAATTTCAAAAGTCCCTTCGGTAATGCCCCGTAATTCAATCCCTTCGGCAGTAGCAGATTAGCTGCTATTGCTTTATCATTCTTTTCCCCGAGAAGTGCGTCGATGTCTTTCTCTTCGTTGCGCCGGCACGCCTCGTTCAAATCGTCGAAAAAAGCGAAACGACGGAGATGCGCGAAGAAATTCCGTTCGAAATCCGTTCTCGGTTCCCTGTAATCGGCATCCAAAAATGCGAATATATTCTTAAACATTCTGCTGGCAGCCCCCGAAGCCGGTACGAATTTCACGATCTTCTTATCGGTTTGTTTATAAGCATTCCACGCATCCAAATACGATTCGGTCTCTTTCGCCTCGGGAACGAGGATTCCTCTTTCTTTCGAAGCAGCCGCGAATAATTTCAAATAAGGAAAGCCATTCGCAAAATGAGACAATTGTTCTGTTATCTGCTTTTCCGTGATACCCTTTTTAGCCAGGATGAGCTTATCTTCTTTCGTCCACATAGATTAGATTGATTTTAGTTAAATATATCGCATGAAATGCTCGTCGTATTATCGATTTTTCAAAAATACGATTTTTTTTATTAGAAAGGGAAAAAAGGATTTGAGAAATAACTAACTTTACCAAAAGAAAATGAAAAATCAGGATGATGAGCGAGACGAAGTTTTTCACCGCAGCAGAACACCACCAATTGATCGGACTGTATAAACAGTTGTTACGACTGACGGCCGATACGCTTCAGAAAGACGATTGCCGCAAGTTGAAGGAACGATTGATCGATGCGGCCTCTCAAGGAGATTTGACTCGGGACGTGTTCGGCATGAATCCTGTGCTTCTCGATATGCAGACCGCCGTCATCATGGCCGATGAACTCGGCATGAAACGTGCTTCCATTTTGAGCATCATCCTGCATCGTTCTGCAGACAGCGATCCCCATGCACTCGACAGGATAAAGGCGGAATACGGGACGGACGTGGCTAAAATCATTCGCGGACTGATCCGTATCAATGATCTGTACGCCAAGAATCCGACCATCGAATCCGAGAATTTCCGTAACCTGCTGTTATCGTTTGCGGAAGATATGCGCGTCATCCTCATCATGATCGCCGACCGAGTTAATCTGATGCGTCAGATCAAAGATACCGATCAGGTAGAGGCTCGTACTCGGGTGGCTAATGAGGCATCTTATCTCTACGCTCCCATTGCGCACAAGCTCGGCTTATATCAGTTGAAATCGGAACTCGAAGACCTGTCGTTGAAATACACGGCCCAGGAGGTCTACTATTTCATCAAGGACAAGTTGAATGCCACGAAAGCTTCGCGCGATATTTATATCGCCGCTTTTATCGAACCTGTTCAGAAAAAATTAACACAGGAGGGACTGAAATTCCATATAAAAGGTCGAACCAAGTCTATTCATTCCATCTATCAGAAAATGAAAAAACAGAACTGTCCGTTCGAAGCGGTATACGACCTGTTTGCCATCCGCATTATCTTAGATGCTCCGTTAGCTAAAGAGAAGCAGGAATGCTGGCAGGTGTATTCGATTGTGACGGACATGTACAAGCCGAATCCGAACCGTTTGCGCGACTGGCTGTCCGTACCCAAGAGCAACGGCTACGAATCGCTTCATACCACCGTGATGGGGCCGGCGGGCAAATGGGTGGAAGTGCAGATCCGTACCGAACGGATGGATGATATTGCAGAGCGGGGACTGGCCGCCCATTGGCGTTACAAAGGCGTAAAGAGCGAAGGAGGGATGGACGAATGGATGAAGTCTGTTCGCGAAACGCTTGAAAGCGCGGATACGGACATGGAAGTCATGAATCAGTTCAAACTCGAGTTGTACGAAGATGAGGTTTTCGTATTCACGCCGAAAGGCGATTTATATAAATTGCCCAAGGGCGCGACCGTGCTCGACTTCGCCTTTTCGATTCACTCGCAGTTGGGATGCCATTGCATCGGCGCCAAAGTGAACGGACGAAACGCGCAGATCCGCCAACCACTCTCCAGCGGCGACCAAGTGGAGATCATGACGTCGAATACGCAATGGCCCAAACGCGACTGGCTGAACATGGTCGTCTCGTCGAAGGCGCGGACGAAGATTCGTCAAACCTTAAAGGAAATCCAGGCCCGCCAGGTGGAGTTTGCCAAAGAAACGATGGAACGTCGGTTCAAAAATCGCAAGATCGATTACGACGAAACCATCATGATGCGCTTGATCAAAAAAATGGGATACAAGACGGTTACCGAATTCTATCAGGATATTGCCGATGATAAACTCGACGCCAACGAAGTATGCGACCGATTTGTCGACATGCAGCGGGTAAAGGTCGAACAGAATGAAAATTATGCCGTCAAGAGCGCCGATACCTACAACATGGCTTCCGCCGAAGAAGAGAAAACAATCAAGGAAGACGTGCTCATCATCGATCAGGATCTGAAAGGCATAGACTTTCAACTGGCTAAATGCTGCACCCCCATTTACGGCGACGAAGTCTTCGGTTTCGTAACCGTCAACGGAGGGATCAAGATTCATCGAAAGGACTGCCCGAACGCCTCCGAATTGAAAACCCGTTTCCCGTACCGCATGGTGAAAGCGCGCTGGGCCGGCAAAAGCGCAGGCAGGAAATATCCGATTACCTTACGCATCGTCGGTCAGGACGATATCGGCATCGTGACCAACATCACCTCTATCATCAACAAGGAGGAAGAGGTTACGTTGCGCTCGATCAATATCGACTCGAACGACGGACTTTTTTCAGGTATGCTGACGATCATGGTAGACGACACGTCCAAACTCTTCGCTTTAATAAAGAAGATAAAGACGGTAAAAGGGGTGAAACAAGTGAGTCGATAGCCCCTGTCCGAGGGGGCCGATTAGTTAAATTCTTTTAACTTCCGAACAGATACGAAAAGTTTTCCTACCTTTGAACGCAAATTTATTGTAAGCCAAAAAGAAAATGAAAAAGATTTTACTATCGACTTTAATGCTATTGGTTTTCGTATTCACGGCTTACGCAGCTGTGAATGACGGTCAGGCAGAGATTACATTCGAAACCACTTCTCATAACTTCGGTTCTTTCCCGGAGAGCAGTCCGAAAGTAACGTGCACCTTTACTTTTAAAAATACGGGAGATGCTCCCTTAGTGATTCACCAGGCGATTGCTTCGTGCGGCTGTGCGGTTCCCGATTACCCTAAAACTCCTATCAAGCCGGGCGAGTCGGGGAAAATAACCGTCACCTATAACGGAGCAGGGAAATTTCCCGGACACTTCAAGAAATCGATCACCGTTCGCACCAATGCAAAACAAGAAATGACCCGTTTATACATCGAAGGCGACATGGAAGCCAAAGCAAACCAATAAAGCGAAACGCTATACCGGTAAAAAGAAAAGCTGTCACTCGTAAAAAAAGGAGACAGCTTCTTTTTTTAATCCTTTCGTTCGCTTATCCGTCCGTTGACGTCCCCCAACGTGTCCGGATACGTCCCCTAACGTGTCCGGATACGTTCCGAACCTCGCCAGATACGTCCCCCAACGTGTCCGGATACGTCCCGGACCTCGCCAGATACGTCCCCCAACGTGTCCGGATACGTCCCGAACCTCGCCAGATACGTCCTCTAACGTGTCCGGATACGTCCCGAACCCCGTCGGCGAGGTTGTTTATCCCTCCGGACAGGTTGTACAACCTGTCCGGATACGTCCGGAACGTCAAATTCGAGGTTGTACAACGTATCCGACGAGGTTCGGAACGTCAAATTCGAGGTTGTACAACGTATCCGACGGGATCCGGGACGTCAAATTTTAGGTTGCCCAACGTATCCGACGGGATTCGGAACGTCGACGACGGGATAAACGACCGCGTCGGTTCCATTTCGAACGTCACCGCTTACGTTAAGGAATGCGCCATCGTTTAGGTTGAAGGACGTAATCGTCCGCGTCGAACTCGACCTTTTCCAT
The DNA here is from genome assembly GCF_000312445.1 of Phocaeicola abscessus CCUG 55929. Lineage (GTDB taxonomy): Bacteria > Bacteroidota > Bacteroidia > Bacteroidales > Bacteroidaceae > Phocaeicola > Phocaeicola abscessus. The sequence goes on from NZ_HE997183.1 coordinate 143,251, forward strand.
AGCGAGCAATCGCTTCTTCTTCTCGATGCCCGAGGCATAACCGGTCAGGCTGCCGTCGCTCCCTATCACACGGTGACAGGGCACCATGATGCTGACGGGATTGCGCCCGACGGCTCCGCCTACGGCCTGGGCCGCCATCCTGTCGATGTCTCGCCGACGGGCGATCTCCTTCGCGATATCGTGGTACGTAACCAGTTGCCCGTAAGGAATCTGTCGCAATATTTCCCAAACGGCAAGCTGAAAGGAGGAACCGTGAAGACGGATCGCCGGCACGAAAGGCGGTTCTTCACCGCTGAAATAGAGGTCTAACCACCGCTTCGCCTGTTCGAAGAGGGGTAAAGGCTTTTCTTCGTAGGCTGCTGCCGCCGGGTCGGTAGAATACTTCCGGCCGTCGAACCACAGACCGGTTATCGCTTCGCCGTCGCTCGAAACGATGATGCCTCCGAGAGGCGATGGGTAATGACAAGTGTACTGCATATATCGATTTTATACATAAAGGAATCGTTTGATAGAGCGTTTGGGAGTCTTTTCAAATTCTTCTGGGAATAGCAGGAATGCGCTGATCTGACTGTAGCGAGGCAGCATCTCATTCAGTTCTTCCCTATTCTTTTCCATCACCGACTCGAGTTGGGAGTCCGTCAATCCGTGCACCATCACTTCGTTGTAATCGGGATGCACCAATCCGACCAACTTTTCTTCGCGTTGCACGACGATGCTTTCGGCCACGAAGGGGAAGCTGTTCAACAGGTCTTCTATTTCTTCGGGATAGATATTCTGTCCGTTTGCTCCCAACAGCATGTTCTTGCACCGTCCCTTCATGAAGATATTGTCCCGCTCGTCCATCACGGCCATATCGCCGGTATGGAACCAGCCCTCCGCATCGAAAACCTCTGCATTGCCGTTCTTATCCTTATAATATCCCAAAGTTACGTTGTCGCCCCGCACCAGCACTTCGCCCGGCACATGCAGCCTGTCGTTCGATGAGATTTTCACTTCCATCCGATCGACAGGCCTTCCGCATGAACTTTTGACGAAAGTGGCCGCCGAAGCGTAACTGATCAAGGGGCCGCATTCCGTCATTCCGTATCCGATGGTAAAAGGAAAATCGATTTTCTGGAGAAACGTCTCGACATCGGGATTCAATGCGGCCCCGCCGATTACCAATTCGATGAAATTTCCTCCGAAGAGATCGTACAATTCCTTTCGTATCCGCCCGAGGATCAGCGTCCTTATACCGGGTATGCGAAGCAGGAATTTCATCTTCGGTTCTTCGAGCTTGGGCAAGATGTTTTTCTTTACGATTTTTTCGACAATCAGCGGCACGATGATAATCAGCGTAGGGTTGACCTGCCGATAGGCCTGGAAAATAATCTTCGAACTCGGTAAACGCGTCAGAAAATAGACATGACAACCCTTGGTAAATTCGAACAGAAAAGAGAATAACAGACCGAACGCGTGGGCCAAGGGCAACATGCAGACATGACGATCGCCGGGTTTTATCTCCATATTATCCTGCGCGAACTTCAGGTTCGACCACAGACTTCGATAGGGAATCATCACTCCTTTAGAAAAGCTGGTCGTACCCGAGGTATAACTGATATAGGCCAATTCGTCCGGTTGATCTCTCTGGTAAGAAACGGCGGCGGGACTGAAGTGCTCATACTTCTCTGCCAATAAACGGTCTAATCGGGACAGAACGGGAGGCAAGGCACCGGTGCGGTCGATCAACAGCGAGAAATCGCGGATCAGAAAGATGGCTTTCAGGTTCGGCATGGAACTTTCATCCAAATTTTCCCATACGTTGTCGCCGACGAAGAGCAACGAAGCATCCGAATGATTCACGATGTGATGGATATTGTCGGCTTTGAAGTCGTGAAGTATCGGCACGCAGACCGCTTTATAAGTCAGTACCGCCAGAAAGATAACTCCCCAATTCGAGCTGTTTCGCCCGCAGAGCGCAATCTTGTCTCCCTTCTTCACATCGGCCTTTTCGAATAAAATGTGCAGTTGCGCGATGCCTTTTGCAATATCTTTGTATTTCAATGTCGATCCCTGATAATCGCTCAATGCATCCAGATTCCAATACTCTTTAACGCTTTGCTCCACGTACGAAAGAAAACTTTTATCCATATCCGTTATCATAATTCGATGTAATGATAATCATTTTTTTCCATATTCTCTCTCTGTCGCTCAAGAAAGCTTCGTTTCGATGCTATTTTTGGGGATTTTTGACTGAAATGATGCAAATACAGTCATTTTTTCACTACTTTTGAATGCCTAAAAAAATACGAAAAAATAAAATAGCAGTCAAAGATGAAAGAGGACAAAGAAAAACAGGTCGGGTTACCTGAGAACGCATTCCGGCCGCTCAAGCCCGGCGAAGCATACGAACCTTTGCTGAAAGCCGACCGCCAATACCCCGAAGTAACGACGTGGTCTGTTACCTGGGGAGTGCTCATGGCAATTCTTTTCTCGGCAGCCACGGCTTATCTCGGCTTGAAAGTCGGGCAGGTTTTCGAAGCGGCAATCCCCATTACGATTATTGCCCTCGGCCTGTCGAGCGCTACAAAGCGGAAGAACGCTTTGGGCGAGAACGTGATTATCCAATCGATCGGAGCCTGTTCGGGCGTCATTGTGGCGGGAGCCATCTTTACGCTGCCTGCCCTGTATATCCTCAAGGCCAAGTATCCGGAGCTGACGGTCAGCTTCGTGGAAATGTTTGTCAGTTCGCTGTTGGGAGGAATAATAGGCATCCTTTTCCTGATACCCTTCCGTAGATATTTCGTGAAGGATAAGCACGGCGAATACCCCTTTCCGGAAGCTACTGCCGGCACGCAGGTTTTGGTGTCGGGCGAAAAGAGCGACAGTCAGGCCAAGCCTTTGCTCATAGCAGGGCTGATCGGCGGTCTTTACGATTTTATCGTGGCTGCGTTGGGCTGGTGGAACGAAAACTTCACCACTCGCATCTGTGATTGGGGCGTAGCACTTGCCGACAAGGCCAAAATCGTATTGAAGATCAATACGGGAGCTGCCGTTCTCGGTTTGGGATATATCATCGGATTGAAATATGCGACGATTATCTGTGCCGGCTCCCTATTAGTATGGGTAATACTGATTCCGGGAATGAACCTACTCTTCGGAGATCAGGTATTGAACATGTGGAATCCGTCCGTTACCGTGCCTATCGGAGAAATGACGCCGGAACAGCTCTTCGCGGAATACGCCAAGAGCATCGGTATCGGGGGGATTGCCATGGCCGGGATCGTCGGCATCGTAAAATCATGGAACATTATCAGGGGGGCTGTCGGATTGGCAGTCAAAGAGATGGGCGGAAAGAAGAAGAAAAGCCTTCCCCTGCGAACGGAACGCGATCTTTCCATGAAGATGATCGCTTTCGGCATCATCTTTACGTTGCTTCTCGTCGTATTGTTCTTCTATCTGGATGTCATGCACGGAAACATAGTCCACACGGCGGTAGCAATACTGGTGGTGGCCGGGATCTCGTTCCTGTTTACGACCGTTGCGGCGAACGCCATCGCTATCGTAGGCACCAATCCCGTTTCGGGAATGACATTGATGACGCTGATCTTGGCCTCGGTCATCATGGTTGCCGTCGGATTGAGGGGAACATCAGGCATGATGGCTGCCTTGATTATGGGAGGGGTCGTTTGTACGGCCCTTTCGATGGCGGGAGGATTCATCACCGATTTGAAAATCGGCTATTGGATCGGTACCACGCCAGCCAAACAGGAATCGTGGAAGTTTTTAGGAACGCTGGTTTCGGCAGCTACCGTAGGCGGAGTGATCATGATTCTCGACAAGACTTACGGTTTTTCGTCCGAAACATTGGTAGCCCCTCAAGCGAATGCCATGGCCGCCGTCATCGACCCGTTGATGAACGGCGTCGGCGCCCCCTGGTTATTATACGGAATCGGCGCCGCATTGGCCGTCATACTGACCCTCTGCAAAGTGCCGGCCCTCGCCTTCGCTTTGGGAATGTTCATCCCTTTGAATCTGAATCTGCCCTTATTGGTCGGCGGAGCTGTCCAGTGGTACGTCTCGACCCGCAGTAAAGATCAGCATGCGAATAAAACGCGCAACGAAAAAGGCATATTGCTCGCAAGCGGATTTATTGCGGGCGGCGCCTTGCTCGGCGTAGCCAGTGCGGGGTTGAAATTCGCCGGCATCGACATGTTCAATCTCGCATGGCACGACAACCCCTGGAGCGAAGTTCTCTCTTTGACTGCCTACCTCCTATTAATCGGTTGGTTGGTAAGGAGCAGCATGAAAATTAAAAATAAATGATAAACATTTGCAATTTAAAAGAAAAGAAGTAATTTTGCACCCGCTAATACGAGTTATTGGCACAAATTCAAATCATTTATTAGTTAAATTTATTATTTTAAAATGGCAACAAGAATCAGATTACAAAGAAGAGGACGCAAAGGTTATGCGTTTTATTCTATTGTTATTGCAGACGCAAGAGCTCCGCGTGACGGACGGTTTATTGAGAAAATCGGAACCTATAATCCCAATACCAATCCTGCCGCAGTAGATTTGAATTTCGAACGCGCCCTTCATTGGGTATTGGTGGGTGCGCAGCCTACAGACACTGTCCGCAATCTTCTTTCAAGAGAAGGAGTCTATATGAAGAAACATTTGCTGGGCGGCGTGGCTAAAGGCGCTTTCAATGAAGCGGAGGCCGAAACCAAATTCGAGGCTTGGAAAAACGACAAACAAAACGGGCTGAAAGCGTTAAAGGATAAAATAGATGCGGATAAGAAAGCCGCTGCAAAGGTTCGTTTAGAAGCGGAAAAGAAAGTGAACGAAGAAATCGCTGCCAAAGTAGCCGAAAAGAAAGCAGCCGAAGCCGCTACCAAAGCAGCAGAAGAAGCCGCTACCAAAGCAGCAGAAGAAGCCGCTACCAAAGTAGCAGAAGCAGAAGAAGCCAAAGCAGAAGAAGCCAAAGTTGCAGAGGAAGCCCAAGCCACTGAAGAAACGACAGCTACCCTTCCTACCGAAGAGGCTGCGCCGGTGGAGGAGGCTCCTAAAACCGAAGCTTAATACAAACGTTGACAAGAGAATAAGACTCCTCCGATTCTTTTGCGGGGGAGCCTTTTGTTTATAATCATGTCGGAAAAAGATATCAGGCGCTGTTTAAGAGAATTGGAAAGCGATTCGGAAGAAGCTTTCCGACATTTTTATAATCTTACCTACGACCGCCTGTATCGCATCGCTTTCTACTATGTAAAAAAAGAAGAGCTGGCACAGGAAGTCGTGATCGAGGTCTTCATGAACCTGTGGAACAAACGGAAAAGCCTGATCGAGATAGATAAGTTAGAAAACTATCTCTTTACGATGACTAAAAATGCGGCGTTGGATACGTTGGGAAAAGAAAATCGGTGGGATACCGTATCGGCCGACGAAGTCGTGTTACAGGAAGCAGGTTCGGATTGCTCGCCCGAAGAAACGCTGGTCTGCGAGGAGCTCTTCGCCCGTTATGTCAAAGCACTCGAGCAATTGCCCGAGCGATGCCGACAGGTATTTATCGCTCTTCGAGAAGAAGGGAAAAGCTATGCGCAGGTAGCGGTGGAAATGGGTATCAGCGAAAAAACGGTGGATGCCCAGCTGCAAAAAGCACTGAAACTGTTGAAACAGATGCTTCTTTGAATACTTGTTTTCAAAAAACACAAGAAACCGGATAGGGACTTTTAAAATACGACCTGTCTATGTAATAAACGACAACGAAAATGGAAGAGCAATTCGATAAGATTCTCGACAAATTGGTTCATTCTACCCGTTCGCCGAAAGGAAGATATACGAAGGAACGGACGTGGATGCTGTTGGAAACCCGACGAAAGGCTAATCTGCGCGTACGAAGATTAAGTCTGATCCGAAACGTCGCCGCGGCGGCGATATGCTGTTTTTGCATCCTCGGTTGGGCGGCCTATTATAACGGCATCGTCGTTCCGCGCAACCCAAAGGCTGTGAAGGAAAAAACGACGGTTCCCTCCCGTGAACGGAAAACGATGCGTTTTGATCAGGCACCCTTGCACGAGATCGTGGATAACCTGAACGAAACCTTTCATGTGAACATCCATATTGCCGACGAAGCTTTGAAGAACTACCACGTGACAGCCACTTTCGGTGACGATGAATCGTTGGAGAATATGCTATACCTGTTGCAGCGGGCCGTAAATTTCAGCTATTCTCGCGAAAACGACCTCATTCTTATTAAATCGACAGAGCACCATGAAACAGATTAACAGTTCTTCCTTTTCGAAAACCACCTTATTTATCGCATTGCTTGCCGTCGCTTCGTCTCTGTGGGCCCAACAAAAGCAAAAGACGATCATCACCTTAAATTTACGCAATGCTTCGCTGAACGAATTTGTCAAGCAAGTGGAGAAAATTTCGGAATTTACCTTTGTCTACGGACAGGATGTAAAATTGTCGCATCCGATTTCGTTGAAAGTCGAGAATAGCTCCATGGAAGATCTCCTCGCCAATGCGTTCGTCGACCAGCCCGTGGCCTATGAGATAAAGCCTCCACATATCGTTTTGATTCATAAGCAAGCCACCTCCTTCCCCAAACAAAACAAACGGAAGTGCACGATCAGCGGCTATGTGACGGACATCGCTTCGGGCGAAACGCTGATCGGAGCCAATGTTCTCGAAAGTATGAACCGGACAGGGGCCGCAACCAACCCTTTCGGCTTTTATACCTTGACGGTCCCCGAAGGAGAGGTAGCGATGAGTTATTCCTACTTGGGGTACGCCACCATCCGCATGCGGTTTGTCCTCCGCAAGGACACCGTGCTGAACGTCAAACTGAAAAGCGACAATCAACTGCAGGAGGTGATCGTTACCTCCGATCGGAAAGAAGCCGGAATTCTTTCGACCAATGCAGGCGCCATCGAGATTCCGATGACACAAATCCAGCACACGCCCACCATCCTCGGAGAAGCGGACATATTAAAGACCATCCAGCTCATGCCGGGTGTGCAAGCCGGTACGGAAGGCTTTTCCGGACTTTATGTGCGCGGAGGGAATGCCGATCAGAACCTGGTCATGCTCGACGGCATCCCGATTTATAATGCCGACCATCTGCTCGGCATATTCTCTATCTTTCAACCCGAAGCCGTCAAGAACGTCACCTTGTTCAAAGGAGCTTTTCCCGCCCGATACGGAGGACGCATTTCCAGTATCGTCGACGTTCGTACCAACGACGGGAATATGAAAAGATCGGAAGGCTCTTTGAGCATCGGTTCACTCACCAGCAAGCTGCACCTCGAAGGCCCGATCGCGAAAGACAAAACGTCTTATTCTTTCAGCGCCCGAGGAGTTCACACGCTCCTGTTCATGCCTTTTGTCAAATCTTTACGAAAGGATAACAATTATTACTTTGCGGATATCAATGCGAAAGTAAATCACAGATTCAACGACCGAAGCCGAATGTTTCTCAACGTGTACTGGGGAGAAGACCGTTACAAATGGAGAGAAAATTCCGACCTGAAATATTCGGGCCCTGGCGAAACCACTACCTCGCAATACGTCTCGAGAGACAAGCAACGCTTGAATTGGGGAAACTTCATTGCAGCCGGACGGTGGAATTACGTCTTCAGCAATAAACTGTTCAGCAATGCAACCCTCGCGCTCAACAAGTATCGCATGAAAATGTTCGGCAGCAGTAGGGAAATAGACCGAATCGACAACGAAGAACAAACGTTCTCCTACCAATCCGATTATCGATCGGGCATAGAGGATTGGAGCGCACGGATGGATTTCGACTATACGCCCGTACCTCATCATCTGATCAAGTTCGGCGGCGAAGGGATTTATCACACCTTTCGCCCGGAAACATTGAATTCGAAAATAAAAGAAAGTCACAATGAGACCATCCTTACCGATACCATTTACAAGAGTGCGGGCAACAGCACCCTGTACGGCAAAGAGATTTCGGTCTATGCCGAGGATAACTTCAATATCGGAAAGCGGATAAGCATCGACGCCGGCGTTCATTTCAATTTGTTCGACACGCAAGGCAGAAGTTATTATTCGGCTCAACCTCGCATCTCCGCCAAGTATCGGTTGGGAGATCGTTGGATAACGAAGGCCGCTTTTTCTCAAATGACTCAATACGTTCATTTGCTCTCCTCTACGCAGATTGCTTTGCCTACCGACTTGTGGGTTCCCATCACGAAACATATTCAGCCGATGACGGCCGACCAATATTCGGCCGGACTGTATTACGACGGCGTCAAAGGGTGGGAATTTTCGATAGAAGGCTATTATAAGAAGTTGAACAACGTGCTCGAATACCAAGACGGCGTAAGCGTGATGGGAAACAGCGCCCACTGGGAGAATAAGGTCGAGATGGGCGAAGGCCGTTCGTTCGGCCTCGAATTGCTCATCCAGAAGACCATAGGAAACACGACCGGATGGCTGGCTTACACTTTGTCCAAAAGCGATCGCCGGTTTAAAAACGGAAACATCAATAACGGCGAACGCTTCCCCTACAAATACGATCGGCGGCATTATCTGAATATCGTCGTCAATCATCAATTTAACAGGAAGTGGGATGCGGCCGCCTCCTGGATATTCAATACCGGAGGTTATATCACCGTGCCCGAACGAAGAACCGTGACGCTGACACCCGACGGGCAGGTTTCGCACGAAGCCTATATCTCCCGTCGGAACAATTATCGCTTGCCCTGCAGCCACCGTCTGAATTTGAGCGTGAACCTGCACCGTTTCTCCAAGAAAGGGGCGGAAAGTATATGGAATTTCAGCATCTACAACGTGTACAATGCCATGAATCCGAACTTGGTTTATGCGGAAACGAAAACGGACGGCTCTCCGTTCCATCCCGACGAGGATGCGGAAGGATTAGCCTATCAGAGGATCCAAACGAAAATAAAGAAACTGACGATCTTGCCCTTCATCCCGTCGATCAGTTATACACTAAAATTCTAACGATATGAAACGAACGATAGATTTATGCCTCTGTCTCCTGTTCCTATACGGTTGCGAAAACGAATTAGAGTTCAGGCCGAAAGACAGCCATCCCCAATTAGTGATGAATGCGCTCCTGCAGACGGAAGATACCGTTCATACGGTTTATTTCAGCATCAGCGACGTCGACCATATACAGCAAGCCAAAAATGCTGAAGTATCCTGCTATATAAACGATGTCCTGGCGGCGAAGTCCGACTCTTCGCAGGTGGATCCGTCGAAGAAGCTGCATGTTTACTGTACTTTCCCTGCCGTCTTTCACCCGGGGGACAAGATTCGCCTCGAAGGAAAAGCCAACGGCGGCGCCTTGCATGCCACCGCCGAAGTCATCGCCCCCGAAGTTCCCTCCGATATCGTCGGTGTCGATACCCTTAACGTGAGGCGGAACGATAATGGGAAGCTGAGAAACTGCATGCAATTCAAAATCCATATCAAAGACAGGGCTCACGAAGAAAATCACTACCGGTTGAGCATGCACATCGACTTCGTCCGTTACCTGCATGCCGAGGCCGACCGGATTCACCCCACCTTAGACCGGCAAATTCAGCGCAGCTATCCGGTCGTTGTCGATTCCAAAGAAGATCCAATCCTCTCGGACGGGCAAGTATTGGTGAACGATAATGATGATATTTGGGGAACGTACGTGGAAAATATCTATACCATCTTCAACGACCGACAATTTAAAGATGGCGAAGCGACCCTGAAAGTGTTCGCCCGCTCGGATCATCTTTTGCCCAGCGCCTATCCCTGGAACGATAGCTCCAACGATGCTTTCTTTTACGAACCCGACAAACATGGCCGCAGAGCCTATATTTATTTCAATTCCGAACGGGTAACTCGAAAAATAAAAGTATCGTTGCGGTCGATGGACGATCAGTATTACCGATACTTGCGGGTCATGAACTATCTTCGCTACGATAACTACGAACCTGCCCTAATGGAACCGGTGATCATCCCCAACAACGTAAAAGAAGGTTTGGGATTCGTAGGAATCAGCACGGCCACCTATCGATATGTCGAATTGCCGGAAATAACATACGGCACGCTGTACGGTCAATAAGTCCCGCGCATGCGGAATGTCGGCGTCGGGAAGACCGTCGAAAAGCTTGAATCCGCTGTCGCTTATTTCCATAAGTATCTCTTGTTCCTCTTCAGGGACATTCCTCGAATAAAAAACGTACATCCCCACTCTTTTATCTCCTTGGCGGTAAGTCCCAATGGAGAGGAGAAAGGGGTCGCTATGTTTTTAAACACAACCCCTAAATTCTTCAATCACCGGATTGACAATGAGGAAAAGGAGGATCGGCAGTCGTTCAAGCTCCTTTTGAAGTATGGGAGGAAATACCGCCGTCATTTCGGGCAAATCATAGTGAGTTTGTTGCTTGGCAGTCTCCTGCAACTCGTACTTCCTTTTCTCACCCAATCCATTGTGGATGTGGGTATCAAGAATCAGGACATCGGTTTTGTTTGGCTCATTCTTCTCGGTCAACTGATGTTTACAGTGAGCCGAACGGCCATCGATTTTATCCGCCGCTGGCTGTTGCTTCACGTCTCGATGCGCATCAACATTTCGCTTGTGAGCGACTTCTTCATCAAGTTGCTCAAACTGCCCATGTCTTTTTTCGATGCCAAACTGATAGGCGATTTATTGCAATGAATGAATGACCATAGTCATATAAATACATTCCTTACGCAACGAATACTGACTATCACTTTTTCCCTATTTACGTTTGCAGTGTTCAGTATCGTCCTGTTTATCTATAATTGGTTAGTGTTTGCTATATTCATTTTAGGAAGCATCATCTATGGAGGCTGGATGATGTTGTTTCTTAGACGAAGAAAAGCGTTCTACAGCGAATCATAGGCAAAGCAGTTGGCTCTTTAGGCGGTTGATGACTGAAAAAGGCCGTAAAAAGACCTCAAAAGATTTGGCAGATTGAAAGGAATGGTCTACCTTTGCCGTCGCCCAAACGAAAGAAGCATCCTTAGCTCAGTTGGCAGAGCAACTGACTCTTAATCAGTGGG
>NZ_HE997183.1:154616-454347 GCF_000312445.1 Phocaeicola abscessus CCUG 55929
CAAACGAAAGAAGCATCCTTAGCTCAGTTGGCAGAGCAACTGACTCTTAATCAGTGGGTCCAGGGTTCGAATCCCTGAGGATGTACGAAAAGCTTCGGAAGCGATACTTCCGAAGCTTTTCGTACGCGGTTATTTATCTGCCGTGAGATCTTTAAATGCTTTCGGATAAGGAGTTTCGAATTCCATAAACTCCCCCGTCACCGGATGGCGAAAACAAAGCTTGAACGCATGCAAGGCAAGTCTGCGTAAAGGATCGGTCTGAGCGCCGTAGCGGAAATCGCCTGACACCGGATGTCCCAATCGCAAGGCATGGACGCGAATCTGATTCTTCCGTCCCGTCTCCAAGTACAATTCGATCAACGAATAGTCGTTATGGCATTTGATCGTCTGATAGTGCGTTATGGAATATTTCCCTCCGTCGTCGTAATCGCTCGAGCTGACATGCGATTTATGATCGGTCAGCCATGACTTTACCGTCCCCTCCTTCTCTTCCATCCGCCCTTCCACCACAGCCACATACCGGCGGTCGGTCACCACTTCCTGCCAATTATCGCGAAGTGAATGTTGCGTCTTTTCATCCTTTGCATACATCATCAGTCCGCTGGTCTCGCGGTCGAGGCGATGAACCACATAAATACGGTTTTTAGGACGTTCGCGCTTCACGTATTCATTCAGAATATGCTGCACCGTCCGTTCTTTTTGGTTTTCCGTACCCACCGAGAGAAGCCCTTCCTTCTTCTCGACCACTATCAGGTAAACATCCTCGTAAACCAGTTTCAACAGTGGATGACGGAATCCCTTATTATTCTTCGAACGGCTCATCTGAACTTTCATTCCCTGCTTCAACGGAAAGTCGTGTTGAGTGGTAATGACATTATCCACCTGTATCGCCCGGCTCGATAAAAGATGCTTCACCTTGGTACGGCTGATGCCATCCATTTTCTTCATCAGAAAAGCCATCAGCTCGTCCGGTTCGTCCACACGGAACACCGTATATTGAGCGACAGCCCGTGCTACGGGTCTTCCTTTCGATTCAATCATGATTTCTTTTTTCAAGTAAAACTACATTCTCGACATGCTGGGTATGGGGAAACATATCCACCGGCTGGACGGCCGTCACCTTGTAATTCGCATCCAACAGCGAAAGATCGCGGGCCTGCGTAGCAGGATTGCAACTCACGTAGACGATACGCTCAGGCCTCGCAAACAACATCGTACCGATCACATCGGGATGCATGCCGGCGCGGGGCGGATCGGTGATGATCACGTCGGGATGTCCGTACCCGTCAATGAAATCTTGCGTGAGGATATCTTTCATGTCCCCTGCCAAAAACAAGGTATTCCCGATGCCATTGATCGCAGCATTGACCTTCGCATCTTCGATGGCCTCCGGAACGTACTCAATACCTATTACCTTCTTTGCCTGACGGGAAATGAAATGGGCGATCGTCCCCGTCCCCGTATAAAGATCGTAAACGAGTTCGCCTCCCGTCAAGCCGGCGAGGTTACGTACCACCTTATATAATCGATACGCCTGTTCGCTATTGGTTTGGTAAAACGACTTCGGCCCCACCTTAAAACGCAATCCTTCCATTTCCTCGAAGATATGATCCTCTCCCCTGAAGACTTTCACCTCCAATCCTTCGAGCGTGTCGTTGTGCTTGTCATTATTCACGTACAGCAACGAAGTTATTTGAGGAAATTTCTCGGCGACGTACTTCAGCAAGTCGTTCTTTTGCGCTTCTTCCGCAGCGTTTGTGATTTTGAATTGAATGAGCGCCATCAGTCCTCCCGTAGCGGAAGTGCGGATCATCAGGTTACGCAACAAGCCTTCCTGCGTTTTCAGGTTGAAGAAAGTATAAGCGTGTTCGTATGCAAAATCGCGTATCGCATTCCGAATCTGGTTGTTGATATCGTCTTGCAACCAGCATTTATCGATGGCCAACACTTTATCGAACGCCTCAGGAATATGGAAACCGACGGCATTCATCTGCTCGTATTTCACGTCTTGCGCAATCTCTTCCCGAGTCAGCCAACGCTTGTGGGAAAAAGTAAATTCCAATTTGTTTCGATAAGCGATGATCTTTTCCGATCCGATGATCGGAGAAATCTCCGGCAGCTCGATCTTCCCTATTCGGGTAAGATTATCCACTACTTGCCGTTGTTTGTATTTGATTTGTTCGCGGTAATCCAAGCATTGCCATTTGCACCCTCCGCAAATGCCGAAATGGGTACAAAACGGTTTTACTCGGTTGGGGGAATAGGCATGAAATTTGATCGCTTCAGCTTCCGCATAATGGTGTTTCATCCGAGTCACCCTCAGATCGACGATATCGCCGGGCACCGCATAAGGAACGAACACGACAAAGTCGTTTACCTTCGTCAATGCTTTTCCCTCTGCCGCTACCTCTGCGATAGTTACTTTCTCGAAGACAGGAAATTCTTTTTTCTTTCTGCTCACACTGAGAATATCCGTTGATTTTGCGACAAAAATAATCAAAATCTCCCACTCCTGATTTATAAAATAAAAGTATCTAAAAGCTGTCATGTAGATATTGCAATTTTATAGGCGATTTGTTTGCAGGTTGACTGATAATGTCTAATTTTGTGGAATAAAATTCTCATTAAAAATTTAAATTGTAAATCTTATGACTAAAAAAAGAGTCTACACCTTCGGTAACGGGCAGGCCGAAGGCAATGCGGATATGAGAAATCTGCTTGGAGGCAAGGGAGCCAACTGTGCAGAGATGAATTTAATCGGAGTTCCGGTTCCTCCCGGTTTTACAATTACTACGGAAGTATGTAACGAATATTTTCAAGAAGGGAAAGAAGCTGTCGTCGCCGTATTGAAAGAAGATGTGGAGAAAGCGGTCAAACATATTGAAAAGTTGATGAACAATCAGTTCGGCGATCCGAAGAATCCGTTGCTTCTTTCCGTCCGTTCCGGAGCTCGCGCTTCGATGCCCGGCATGATGGATACGATTCTGAATCTTGGCATGAACGATGAAGTGGTGGTCGGCCTTGCCAATAAAACGGGTAATGAGCGTTTTGCTTATGACAGTTACCGCCGTTTCGTACAGATGTACGGCGATGTCGTTTTAGGAATGAAACCGGCCGACAAGACAGAAATCGACCCTTTTGAAGCCATCATAGAAGAAGTAAAGAAAGAACGAGATATCAAGCTCGACAACGAAATGAACGTGGATGAGCTGAAAAAACTGGTCACCCTCTTCAAGAAAGCCATTAAGAAACGTACGGGAAAAGAATTCCCGACTGATCCCATCGAACAGCTCTGGGGAGCTATATGCGCCGTATTCGACAGCTGGATGAACGAGCGGGCGATCCTTTACCGCAAGATGGAGGGGATACCTTCGGAATGGGGAACCGCCGTCAGCATCATGGCGATGGTGTTCGGTAATATGGGTGCTACCTCCGCCACGGGCGTTTGCTTCAGCCGGGATGCGGCTACAGGCGAAAACATCTTTAACGGCGAATATTTAGTGAATGCACAGGGAGAAGACGTAGTAGCCGGTATTCGCACCCCCCAGCAAATCACGCTGGAAGGATCCCGGCGATGGGCTAAGTTGCAAGGCATTACGGAAGAGGAACGCGCTTCTAAATATCCTTCGATGGAAGAAACCATGCCCGAAATCTATAAACAGTTGTTCGAGATTCAGGATAAGTTGGAAAAACATTATAAAGATATGCAGGATATGGAGTTTACCGTACAGGAAGGAAAGCTCTGGTTCTTGCAGACCCGCAACGGCAAGCGTACGGGATTTGCCATGGTGAAGATCGCCATGGACCTCCTGCACGAAGATATGATCGATGAAAAAACGGCGGTCATGCGCTGCGAACCGAACAAGTTGGACGAGTTGCTGCATCCGGTATTCGACAAGATTGCCCTGCGTCGCGCCAAGGTGCTGACTCACGGCTTGCCGGCTTCTCCGGGAGCTGCATGCGGACACATCGTATTCTTCGCTGACGATGCCGCAAAAGTGCATGCCCTCGGTAAACGCGTCGTTTTAGTCCGTATCGAAACCTCTCCCGAAGACTTGGCAGGCATGGCGCTTTCCGAAGGCATCGTCACTTGCCGGGGAGGTATGACGAGCCATGCCGCCGTGGTAGCGCGCGGCATGGGAAAATGTTGTATTACCGGTGCCGGATCCATGGTGGTTGACTATAAGAAGAAAACATTGGAAGTAAACGGCGAAGTGTTGCACGAAGGCGATTATCTGTCGTTGAACGGCAGTACCGGCGAGGTTTATCAGGGACGCGTCGACACGAAGGCAGCAGAAGTTACGGGAGATTTTGCGGAGTTGATGTACCTATGCGATAAATATACGAAATTGCATGTCCGCACCAATGCGGATACCCCTCGCGATGCCGCCGTCGCACGCAGTTTCGGGGCTGAGGGTATCGGACTTTGCCGTACGGAGCACATGTTCTTCGAGGAGAAGAAGATCCGCGCCATGCGGGAGATGATCCTCTCGGAAACGAAAGAAG
Organism: Phocaeicola abscessus CCUG 55929; assembly: GCF_000312445.1. GTDB lineage: Bacteria > Bacteroidota > Bacteroidia > Bacteroidales > Bacteroidaceae > Phocaeicola > Phocaeicola abscessus. Next base: position 159,123 of record NZ_HE997183.1, read on the forward strand.
GCCGCGAGAGAGCCTTGGAGAAAATACTGCCTTATCAGATGATCGATTTCTACGAGATCTTGAAGACGATGGACAATTGTCCGGTTAATATCCGCCTGCTCGATCCGCCTTTGCACGAATTCGTCCCGCACGATCTGGCCGGCCAGGAAGCAATGGCGAAAAATATGGGGGTTACCGTACAGGAAATTCAACAACGTGTCGCCAGCTTGAGCGAATCCAACCCGATGTTAGGACATCGCGGTTGCCGCCTGGGAAATACGTATCCGGAGATTACAGCCATGCAAACCCGCGCCATCCTCGGCGCAGCGATCAAGCTCCGCAAGGAAGGCTACGACCCGCGCCCGGAAATCATGGTTCCGTTGATCGGTATCGTCAACGAGTTCGATTTGCAGGAGAAAGTGATTCGGGAAACGGCAACGCAGATGTTTAAGGAAGAGGGCATCGTAGTGAGATTCAAGATCGGTACGATGATCGAAATCCCTCGCGCAGCTCTCACTGCAGACAAGATCGCCAAACATGCTGAATACTTCAGTTTCGGTACGAACGACTTGACCCAAATGACTTTCGGATACAGCCGTGACGACATTGCCAGCTTCTTGCCCACTTATTTGGAAAAGAAGATTTTGAACGTCGATCCCTTCCAAGTATTGGATCAGGAAGGCGTGGGACAGCTTATTCAAATGGCTGTGGAGAAAGGGCGTCATGTTCGTCCTGAACTGATTTGCGGCATCTGCGGCGAACACGGTGGCGAGCCTTCGTCCGTGAAATTCTGCCATCGCGTGCATCTGAACTACGTCAGTTGTTCGCCGTTCCGCGTGCCCATCGCCCGGTTGGCGGCGGCGCAGGCGGCAGTCGAAGACCTCCTTCGCGAAGAAGAGGAAAAGAAAAAAAGGAAGGCCGAAATGGAAGCCGCCCAGGTAGCAGCAGAATAAGCGCCAACTCCTTTTCAATAAGGGCTGAATACTTCATGAAGCGTAGTATTCAGCCCTTTTATCATCCTTACCCACCTGTATGGGGCACAATACGAAACGTATCAAAGAAGATGAGACTAAAAGAGTGTTAATAACATGTATATCAAATAGTTACATTGACGACAGGAATTTACCGCTGTAAAACGAAACGTTTACATAGATTTAATTTCGGTTTACATTTGAGGCATGTTCCATCGTGATTCTAATGGAGTTAAAAATCAAACCATAAGCAAAGGTTGGTTCACAGATCAAGAGATAGAGTTACTTTAGTAAAAGGGGTAAAATAACCTTTTTACAAAATATTATATGCATGCTTAAGTATGTTTATATTCAACCTTATCTACCATTTTTGGAGAAAGTTTCGTCTTTCTTCGTAGATAATATTACCCTTGCAATAGGTTATTCGAGTTATGCAAAGCGTTGTGTGTCATTGCAGAAGATAGGTCGCCAAATCATTACCTACTGCATTTCATAACTCATAAGGCTGTTCATAGCCAATTATTTAGACCTAAATGATAGATTTTTTCGTAAAGTAGTATAAAAAGATTTAAACGGAGATGTATATTACTTCTTTCGATATTCTCCGGGTGGAATACCTTCTTTCTCTTTAAACAAGCGATAAAAGGTGCTAACGCTTTTGAATCCGGACTTTTCTGAAATTTCAGATAAAGTGAGATCATTCGAATAGGGTGATTTCATTAACTTCTTTGCATGAGTGATTCTGTAGCTGTTTACCCAATCACAAAAGTTAATTTGCATTGTTTCGTTTATTATGCGAGAGATATAGGTGCGATTTGTTCCCAACATTAAAGCAATATCAGAAATACGTAGTTCAGGGTTCTTAAATAATTCTTTCTCTTCTAATAATTGATTCAATTGTATCTTGGATATTGTTTGGGAAAGGATAGAGTTTTCATCTTCGCATTCATCTGTTTTGTTGGTACTGTTTAAGTCGTTGGCAAAATCTGTAATGGTAAACTTTTGATGAAAACCCACGTATCCGATAAAAAACAGAAATAATGAATGCGTGACAGAAGGGATAGCTAATAAGGTCCCTTTATTTATAAAAAAGTCTTTGCCTATTTGACTGGAAATGACAGAGATAATTGATGCGAAAATGAATGCAAAGAGCAACCATTTGATGTGACTGAGGTCTTTTCCTCCGGTATTGGAATAAAAGTCTTTTAATGTTTTGTTATATTGGTTGATGAGTTTGTAACCGAAATAAACGGATAAAATTACTTGTATTGGGAAAATGACTTTGAAAGCTCCGTCTTTGAATGTTTCTAAAGTCATTAATAAAGGCAGGGGCTCTGTATATCCTTCTTCATGGTACATGACACTATGAATGTAAGCCTGCATATTATCGGGCGACGTTGAAAAGTAAATAAAGAATGAGAAGGCAGATAATGCTATAGATGGCAACAGTATCCAGCTCCAGCGCCAATTGATTTTTAAATCGTGGGTTAGTAAACGTATATAATAATAGTATAGAGGGTAACCGGCTAACGATGTAAATACCCATATATTATCCATGAATGCAAATAAACGGTATGCATGGTTGAAAAATGCAGCATGTACCAAATAATTAAGTGAGGACAATATAAGGAAAAAAGCAAGATATCGTTTGGGCAAATTTGTCTTGCCGGTGTGTAATAATATGGTGATCCAAAATAAACATACCAGTATAGGCATTATAGAGAATATGTGATACAAAAGCATATTAAAATTAATTTTTGTACAAAAATAGGCTTTTTTTACGATTTGAGAAATCTTTTTTACGATTTGAGAAAGATGTTCGAGCGTTTTGGTTGTAAATTCGTGCGAACTCGTATGGAAAAAGAGAAAAAGAAATAGAAGAAATACTATAAAACAATTAAAGTATGAAAGAAATGGAAGAAGAAGAAAAAAAAGAAGTGATTTACATTGCGCCCCGAGTGCAAGTTATTGACATGATGTTGGAAGATACTATCCTTGCCGGCAGTAAAACGGGTGAGGGATGGGCACCCTCTGATATGCCGGGTGAGGATTGGTAGTATCTTTATTTATTAATGATAAAAAAGTTTAGATTTATGAAGAACATACTGACATACATCGGAATAGCATCCTTGATTCTGTTGACAGGGTGCGCCAATAATGAAGTGACGGAACAAGACTTGTCCGGAAAAACGTCTGAGCGGACGCTGACCCTCACGGCCTCGATGCCGACAGGCAGACCCGAAACCCGCCTTGCCCTTACCGAAACCGACGAGGGCAATATGTCCGTGAAATGGAAAGAGGGCGATAAAATCAGTCTCTGCTTCGTAAGCGGAGAAACGGTAAAAACATTGAGCGACATCCCCGTCACCAATATCCGCGAGGATGGTAAAAAAGCCGACTTCGATTTCTCCCTGCCCGAAGGTATCCACTATCCTTTCAATCTTTACGGCATTTACGGTGCGACGCTTGCAACAGACAGCAAGACGGTGACTTTCCCCACTGCTTCCGCAGGGAGCGGGTTGCCGGACACCGAACCGGTATGCGTGATGCGCTTTGCAGTGGAAGACCTTATGCCTCGCGTACCCGTATCGGTAAGTCTCACGCACTTGGGCTCGTTGCTAAGTATCCAACTGACCAACTCCTCGGATGCCGGTTACACGCTCTCCGGCCTCTCCCTTGCCGGGAACGAGGGCTACGACTGGCTCTACAACGCTTCCGGACAAGCCGCCTATGACATTGTCACCGGCACGTTTACCGACCCCAAGGCAGGTGCAACCCTTAACTTCCCTTTGCCGCCGGACGGCTTGTCCATTGCCCCCGGCGCGACGGCGAAGGTGTATGGCTGGATAGTTCCTACCGCTGCCCCCGACGCAAGCAAAACCATCACCGCCACCCTGAACGAAACGGCCATGCCGCAGGCGCTCCCCGCCAAGGCCTTCGCTGCAGGCAACTATTACCGGCTGAAGCTGTGGTGGGACGGTGTGAGTTGGAAGAGATTTGAAAATCCGTTAGCACGTTTTGCCACACATAACTTGGATGTTTTAAATACACTTGCAACGGGAGATGAACAAACGACCAAAGGCAAAATGTATCAATGGGGACGGAATATTCCATTTGAAGCCGAAGGAACGGTAAACACGGTGGGAGGACAAGTTTCTTCCTGGGACGACAGTAGGATATGGAGTGCCGATTTCATCTCGGGCAATGCATACTGGCATGTGGGGAATCAAGCCACCGATACATGGCGAACGATAATGGCAAAAGCAGCAACCGCACCAGACACATATAAGGGTACCAATACGTCATATCCGGGCGACCCTTCTCCGGAAGGTTGGCACATACCTTCCCGTATGGAGTGGACAATCATCCTCCCTTTCAGTTCCGGCGGATATGGTTTTAAATTCAGTAATAACTATCTGAATAGAACCGAAGAAATCGATTTGGATGGCGACGGTGTGGGTGAAACCTATGTAGCCGATTATAAGACGATTACAGAAAATTCTATGGTCGGCCTGAAATTCAAAGGCACCTGCCGGGCCACGGCCTTTAAATACGAATGGCAAGAAGCAACCAAAAGCATGAAAATTTCCGCCATCCAAACGGATGCCTCTACAACCATCGACCAAATAGCCAATTCCTCTTTTGATTGGACACATGCGGTGGTACGTTACTTCCCCACGGCGGGAAATCGTTACTTTGATAACGGAACAATAGATGCATCGTATAAAAATGTGGGATACTACTGGACTTCAGAGGCTAATAATACGAGTTACGATATTTGGGTAGTTTACATGAAAACGTCCACGGCTTATGTAACTCCTGACGATGCAGGGTGTTGCTGGTCAAAGCGCGGAAACGCATATCTAATTAGATGTATTAAAAACCAAAGTCATTAGATGCTAAAAGGAAAGTAAATAAAAAATATCGGAATATGAGCAACAGACCATTTTATATAGCTTATATCGGATTGGCGGCCTTGTTGTTGGCGGTCGGTTGCACCGATAGCAACGTAACCGGACAACAGGAAACAGCTACCGGACAAACCATCACCCTCACGGCCTCGATGCCGACAGGCAGACCCGAAACCCGCCTCGCCCTTACCGAGACCGACGAGGGCAGTATATCCGTGAAATGGAAAGAAGGCGATAAAATCAGTCTCTGCTTCGTGAGCGGAGAAACGGTAAGGACGTTGAGCGACATCGCCGTTACCAATATCCGCGAGGATGGCAAAAAAGCCGACTTCGATTTCTCCCTGCCCGAAGGTATCCACTATCCTTTCAATCTTTACGGCATTTACGGTGCGACGCTTGCAACAGACAGCAAGACGGTGACTTTCCCCGCGGCTCCCGCAGGGAGCGGGTTGCCGGACACAGAGCCGGTATGCGTGATGCACTTTGCGGTGGAAAACCTCATGCCTCGCGTACCCGTATCGGTAAGTCTCACGCACTTGGGCTCGTTGCTAAGTATCCAACTGACCAACTCCTCGGATGCCGGTTACACGCTCACCGGCTTCTCCCTTGCCGGGAACGAGGGCTACGACTGGCTGTACAACGCTTCCGGACAAGCCGCCTATGACATTGTCACCGGCACGTTTACCGACGCCAAGGCGGGTTCCGCCCTTGACTTCCCTTTGCCGCCGGACGGCTTGTCCATTGCCCCCGGCGCGACGGCGAAGGTGTATGGCTGGATAGTTCCTACCGCTGCTCCCGACGCAAGCAAGACCATCACCGCCACCCTGAACGGGACAGCCATGCCACAGGCACTCCCCGCCAAGGCCTTCGCAGCAGGCAACTATTACCGGCTGAAGCTGTGGTGGGAGGGCACGGAGTGGAAACGTTTCCTCTTGCCCCCGGCAAGCGACTTAGTGGCGCACTGGCCGATGGACGGCAACGCGGAAGACATATCCGGGAATGAACATCACGGCACCCTTGTGGGCGGGATAATGCCAACCGAAGACCACAAGGGTAATCCTAACAGCGCCTACCTCTTTAACGGCACGGACGCAGCCATTCATTTGACCGAAGGAACGAGCAATGTGGAGGCTTCGTCTCTGGGTTTGCCCCAAAAAGCCATTTCAATATCTGCATGGGTGAAAGTGGAAAAGTTTACCGCATGGGCCGGAATATTCTCGTTTATCCAAGATACTTTTGATTTTGAGTATGGAGTGACATTGGCTCTTCATGAGTATCCGAGCAAAAGAAAATTTATTTTTGGAATTGCCGGAGGAGGAATGGGCATTACTTACCTTCCCACACAAAACTCCTGTGCAATCAATCAATGGTATTTTTTTACCGGAACCTATGATGGAACGATAATGAAGTTGTATGTGGATGGGAAACTGTCGGCAGAATCGAATAAACAAGCCGGAGATATTGCATACTCACCAAGTAGGGGCAGAATTGGAAAATATGAAGATGATAATGAAAATAATTATTTTAAAGGTGCCATCGACGACCTGCGTATCTACAACCGCGCCTTAAGCACCGAAGAGGTGTTGGGATTGTATTATTCCACCAAATAAATCGAGATAAATCATTTTACAAATCATTAAAAACAAAAAAATGGGAAGAGCAGCAGAACATTTCGGACACGATCCGAAAGAAGCCGGCAAAAAAGCCGCCAAAGATTTGAAAGAAGGTAAAATCACCAAGGAAGAATTCAAGGACAAGTACCAACAAGCCAAAGATATAGGCTATGGGAAGGAATTTAAAAAAGGATATGCCGAGGAGGCGAGCAAATAATCCCGACCAATCACATCTAAACAATAAAAACATTGTAATGGAACAGGATTTTCGGAAATGTGGCCGTTGCGGGGCAGAACTGTTTTCTCGCACCGAGGTTTATCACAGGCTTTGCTCTAAATGTTTATCTTCGAAAGAGAAAGACTTTAAGCCTTATACTCGCAGATGTGAATATTGCGGTCGTCCCTTGGGCGACCGGCAAATATGTGAATGCCGTATAGAGAACTCCATTTAAAAATCATACAATTATGAAAATATTCAACTTTTCTATTTTTATATGTTTCGCATTGTTGTTGTCATCCTGCACCTCCGAAGTTTCGAAGCTTGATGGGCAACGAGATAATGTATTCACCCTCACGGCCTCGATGCCGGCAGGCAGACCCGAAACCCGCCTCGCCCTTACCGAAACCGACGAGGGCAATATATCCGTAAAATGGAAAGAAGGCGATAAAATCAGTCTCTGCTTCGTAAGCGGAGAAACGGTAAGGACATTGAGCGACATCGCCGTCACCAATATCCGCGAGGATGGTAAAAAAGCCGACTTCGATTTCTCCCTGCCCGAAGGCATCACCGCTCCTTTCGACCTCTACGGCATCTACGGAGCGGCGTTCAAATCCGACAACAACAGCGTCGTACTGCTCAATGCCAACGAGGATGAAGAAGTGACGCTCGATTACGTGGCTCCTCGTTCTGCCATGCGCTTCGCATTAAAGGATATTACCGACGCAGCGTCACTGCCGGGAGTAACCTTTGAGCATCTCGGTTCCATCATGAAGGTGGAAATCACGAACGGATCCGCCACCGGCATCACGGTAAACAGCATCTCCATCATCGGCGACAAGTACGGTTACAACTGGGCATACGGTTCCTCAGGGGAAGGAAAAAATGCGGAATACGACCTGGCAACGGGCACATATACCGATACTCGGGAACAGCCATCCCTGATGTTCTCTCCCGTGAACGGTAAAACCATTGCCACCGGCGGAAAAGAGAGTTTCTACCGCTGGTTTATCCCCACGGAAACGCCGGACAACACGAAAAGTTTCTCCCTTATGCTCAACCATGACGGCGGCACGGGTATGCTCAATCTGCCTTACAAAGAATTTGGGAAAGGCAAGCACTACCGGCTGAAACTGTGGTGGGACGGTACAAACTTAAAACATATCTCCTTGCCGCCGGCAAGCGACTTGATAGCACATTGGAAATTTGATGGGGATGCTAATAATAGTGTTGAAAATAAATATCATGGAACCGTTAATGGAGCGGTATTAACCGAAGATAAAAAAGGGAATAGTAACAGAGCTTATAGCTTTGATGGAAGTTCACATATTCGTATTAATGATGGGGCTATTACAGCGTTTGGTGAAAATTCTTTTTCTTGTAATGTTTGGATAAATAGCATACAATCTTCTGGACTTGGCAATGTTTTAAGAACGGATGATTGCTGGAGTAGTCAAGGCTGGCTTCTCCGGTTCAATAATGGGCGTATAGAAATATGGGAAGGACGAAGTAATAGTTATAGCTATATTTCTACGAACCAATATAGTGATGGAAAATGGCACATGTTGACTTTCGTACGTGATGTAGAGAATAAGAAAGGGATTTTATACGTTGATGGTGTTCTGATTGGAAATTATGATATAACGGGAATAGTCAATAATGTGTCTTCAAGATTGGGCTTATGGATAGGTTCTGGGAATCGTCTTGAATATTATAGAGGGAAGATTGATGATGTTCGTATATACAATCGGGCTTTGACTGCTGAGGAGGTGTTGGCGTTATATCTTTCAACCATATAAAACATGTAAAATAGGGATTATCATACGGCACAAACAGAAATAATTCATAATAAATCCGTTAGGAGAATTAAGTATAACTTCTTTCTGCCAACGGATTTTTGTATTGTATATTACCTCAAAATGCAGAGTACAGATGAAAAGCTGCAACGTTTATTGAGAAATTATCAAATATTCTTCTTGATATATTCGATGAGAATGTGACAAGCCGGAGCATACATAACACCATGATCGAATCCGTCAAGTTCGTACAGGTAAGCAGCTTTATGCCCGACTAATTGAAACAGACGCCAGAAATAGGCTGTCTCTTCATAACGTCCATAAAGTTCTAAGTTTCGGTCACCTGAGACAATAAGGATAGGAGGACAATCGGATCTGACGAACGAGAGTGGAGCATACTCATCAATAAGCGGTTGGGTAGGTTTCATCCCTTTCTGCGCGCGGATATTGAAATGAGTGATGACCTGTCCGCTGAATGGAGCAAGTACGGCAACCGAGTCGGCATCAATGTCGTATTTCTTCAGCCAATGCTTGTCCAGTCCGATGAGATCGACGAGATAGCCTCCGGCAGAGTGACCGGACAGCGCAATCTTCTTAGTGCTTCCACCATATTTAACTATGTTTTTAAAAGTCCAGGCTACAGCAGCTGCTGCATCATCCACACAGTCGTCAATAGTAGCTTTATCACCTAACAAACGGTAGTTGACAGCAATAACAGCTATTTTTTGATTCTTGAATTCTTCAGGGATGAACTTCTCGCCCGAAGTCAGTCCGCCCCCGTGAAACCATATGACAGTAGGAAAGTCTTTTGTGCTTTCAGGATAGTAAATATCAAGTTTGCAACGGCTCAAAGCATATTCATTTCCATCGGTGCGATAAGAGATATCTTTGACAATACTGTAATTTTGTGCTGACAGAGAGATATATAACAGACTGACCAACGAAAGGATAAACAGTTTTTTCATATTATTCCGATTGATAAGATAAGACAAAGATAAAATATTTTTTGATATTCGGAGAAGAATTTCTACTTTTACAACGTAAAACACTCGGCGGATTGCATTTATTTTCGTTAATTTGTGGAGTAATAAACAGATTCTTTTGAACTTCTGAGCAGTAGACTGGAAGGCGGAAGTTTGGGTGAATAATATTAAAGTAGGCAGTCACACCGGTGGCTATACTCCTTTCTCATTCAATATTACAGCAGCTTTGCAGCCTCAGAATAATGTTCTGACGGTCCGCGTGGGACCCGACAGACGACAGTACGCAGCCTATCGGTAAGCAGACAAATAATCCTCAAGGAATTTAGTATACCTCTGTAACAGGTAATCTGGCAGACAGTATGGTTGGAGCCGGTTAATAAGATCCATGTTGTTGCACTGCATACTACTCCGGATATTGATACCCATCGGTTGAGCGTTAAGCCTTGCGTAGCAGGTGCTACTCCTTCCGATTTGGTTCAGGTTGACGTATACGATGGCAAAAGCATGGTTGCTTCCGGAAAAAGCATCAATGGCGAAGAGGTCAGTTTAGATATGCCCGAAAATGCAAAACTCTGGTCTCCCGAAAGTCCGTTCCTTTATGATATAAAAGTGACTGTAAAGCGTGACGGAAAGGTGGTTGATGAAGTATCCGGCTATACTGCTATGCGTACCAGCAAGGCCTTCGTAATGGCCGAACCTCCCTATAACGTTCCTTTGCTCGAAGGTACTTCGTAATGGCGGATATCTCTTTGCACGGCCATCTTTACGGAGCGTGCGAAGGCTTTGAATATACCCTCTATCTTATGGTGTTCGTTCTCCCCCTCCGCCTTGACATGCAGATTCATCCTCGCCGCATCGCTTAAAGATTTAAAGAAATGCGAAAACATTTCCGTAGGCATCTCTCCGATCTTCTCGCGACGAAATTCGGCGTCCCATACCAACCAAGGACGTCCGCCGAAGTCCAAAGCGACCTGACAAAGACAATCGTCCATCGGCAGACAGAATCCGTAGCGCGCTATGCCGCATTTATCCCCCAATGCCCGGTAAAGACATTCGCCTAAAGCGATGCCCGTATCCTCGATCGTATGGTGTTCGTCAACGTTCAGATCGCCTTTGACCCGAATTGTAAGATCCATTCCGCCATGCTTCCCTATCTGTTCCAGCATGTGATTGAAGAATCCCAAACCGGTTTCGATCTCGCAGGTCCCTCTCCCATCGAGGTTCATCCGGATGTAAACATCGGTTTCTTTCGTCACCCGACGTACCTCCGCCGTCCGTTCGCCCGCGAAAAGAAATTCGGCCACTTCGTCCCAATCAGCAGAAGCCAGCACGCAAATCTCTTTCAAATCCTGCTTTTCCTCGAGACTGTCCATATCATCCTGCAACAGGATGGCTTTGCATCCGAGGTTTTTGGCCAGCTCCACATCGGTAAGACGATCTCCAATGACGAAACTGTTCGCCAAATCATAGTCGCCGTTCAGGTATTTGTTCAACATGCCTACACGGGGTTTGCGCGTGGGAGCCTCCTCTTCGGGGAGACTTCGGTCGATCAGGACATCGTCGAAAAAGATTCCCTCTCCCGCCAGCGTCTTCATGAGCAGACGATGGACAGGCCAAAACCGTTCTTCGGGAAACGAAGGAGTGCCCAAACCGTCCTGATTCGTCACCATCACCCATTCGAAATCCAGTTCTTGAGCGATGAAGCTCAAATTCCGGAACACCTTCGGATAAAATTCCAATTTTGTAAAAGAGTCGACCTGGCAGTCGGCAGGAGGTTCAATGATCAATGTTCCGTCCCGATCGATAAACAATACTTTCTTTTTCATCTTCCATACCCTCCCTGCTACAATCCGTAATTTTTCAATGCTTCCAATAATTCGTCATTTTCGAGGCGCGTACCTATCGTCACACGCAAACAGTCTTGGCAAAGCGCTATCTTGTTCCGATTGCGGACGATAATACCCCTTTCCACCAGATAATCATAAATAGCTTTTGCATCAGTCATTCTTGCCAAGAAGAAGTTCGCGTCCGTCGGATACGCTTGTATGCAACACGGAAGTTTTACCAACGCTTCCATGACCCTGCTCCGCTCGTCGGTTAGCGTCTGCACCCACCGTTCGATCGACTCTTTGCGCCGAAGCGCCCTCAACGCCGCCCGCTGCGTCAACAGATTCACATTATAGGGATACTTCACCTTGTTGAACACCTCGATGATCTCTTCCCGGGCAAACGCCATGCCCAACCGGATAGCCGCACACCCCCAAGCTTTACTGAAAGTATTGAGCACGATCAGGTTCGGATAGCTATCGATATCCAAACGGAAAGGCCGCTGCGTTGAGAAATCGGAATATGCCTCGTCTACGACGACGATGCCTTCGAACTGTCGCAACACGCGGACAATCGCTTCCCTTTCCATATTATTCCCCGAAGGATTATTCGGGCTGCATATCCAGACGAGCTTTGTGTTTGCATCGCAGGAGGCGAGCAATTTATCGGCAGAGAGTTGAAAACGATCATCCAATAGCACCGGACGATATTCCACATCGTGGATATCGGCACATACGCGATACATACCGTAAGTGGGTTCGATGGCCACTACATTATCGATTCCCGGACGTGCGAAGCATCGATAGGACAAATCGATCGCCTCGTCACTACCGTTGCCGAGGAAAATTTGCCCGACAGATACTCCCTTCAACTCCGAAATAGCCTTCTTCAGCTCCTCTTGCAACGGATCAGGATATCGATTGTAAGGATGGTTGAACGGATTCTCGTTAGCATCGAGAAAAACCCGAGCGGTACGACCGCCATATTCATTCCGGGCGGACGAATATGGCGTTAAATTCCATATATTCGGCCGGATAAGTTCTTTTAACGATTTCATTTTTCCATAGGTTTTAATCTTATTTCCACTGCATTCCTGTGCGCGTCAAGTCGCTCGCTCGCAGCCATGACGGCAATAGCCGGCCCGATCCTTTTCAAACCTTCTTCAGTTATTTCCTGAAAAGTGATTTTACGAACAAAGCTATCCATATTCACGCCGTTATAAGCTTTTGCATATCCCCTTGTAGGCAAGGTGTGATTCGTGCCGGATGCGTAATCGCCGGCACTTTCGGTCGTTAACGGACCTAAGAAGACGGAACCGGCATTGACCACCTTTTCAGCTAACTCCGCGTAATTCTTCGTCGCTATGATCAGGTGTTCGGGAGCATACTCGTTCGACAGTTCCATGGCTTCGGCATAGTCGCGCACCAAGATGAGTTTGCTATTTTCCAAAGCTTTTGCTGCGATATCCCTTCGCGGCAAGCAGGCCAATTGCCGTTCCACTTCTCTTTCCGTTCGATGCAACAATTCTTCCGAAATAGAAACCACTATCACCTGACTGTCCATTCCGTGCTCCGCCTGTGATAACAAGTCGGCAGCCACCCACGACGGATCCGATGTCTCGTCTGCCAACACTTCCACTTCCGAGGGGCCAGCCGGCATATCGATAGCCACCTCGTGGAGTGAAACCAACTGTTTCGCTGCCTGCACGTATGGATTGCCCGGCCCGAAAATCTTATATACTTTCGGAACGCTTTCCGTGCCGTAGGCCATCGCTCCGATGGCCTGGACGCCACCGACTTTGAAGACCCGCTTTACGCCGCACATCTTGGCCGCGTAGAGAATGGCGGGATTGATCTTTCCTTCCCTGTCGGGTGGAGTGCAAAGTACCACCTCTTGGCAACCCGCGATCTGTGCAGGGATGGCCAACATCAGCACGGTAGAGAATAGAGGAGCCGTCCCGCCGGGAACGTACAACCCCACTCGTTCAACGGGGACCGCTTTCTGCCAGCACATCACTCCCGGTTGCGTCTCCACTTTACGGCCTACAAACCGTTCCGACTCGTGAAATTTTCTGATGTTCGCGGCAGCCAGTGTCATGGCGGCTTTCAACACTTCGGGAACCAGCTTTTCCGCCTCCGCCATTTCGGTATCCGAGACCGATAAAGAGGATAATGCTACTTGATCGAACTCGGCTTCGCAGGCTATGACGGCTTTGTCGCCCTCCGTCTTAATTCGATTCAATACTTCCTTTACCATCCCGTACAAGGCCTCCGTACTGAGGGACGGACGACGGATCAATTCGTTCCACAACGCTTTTGCAGGGTATTTTATAATTTCCATGGCCTCTTTCTTAAACGATCATCTTTTCTATGGGGATCACCAATATGCCTTCGGCACCCAACGATTTCAGTTTTCCGATAATCTCCCAGAAGCACTCTTCATGCAATACAGTATGGATCGAACTCCACCCCGTCTGAGCCAAAGGCATCACGGTAGGGCTCTTCATGCCCGGTAACACGTCGACTATTTCCTTCAACTTCTCGTCAGGGGCATTCATCAATACATACTTCTTGTCTTCCGCCGCCTTTACAGCTTCCACGCGGAAGAGCAATTCGTCGAGTATTTTCTTTTTCTCTTCGTTCAGTTTTTTATGGCCGATGAGCAATGCTTCGCTTTTCATCACTGTTTCCACTTCTTTCAAGCTATTGCTTATCAGGGTAGAACCGGAGCCGATAATATCGAAGATAGCATCGGCCAAATGAATTCCCGGAGCGATTTCGACCGACCCGTTAATTACGTGAATATCGGCCTTAATGCCGCGTTCGTTCATAAAACGTTTTAAGATACGAGGATAGGAAGTGGCTATTTTCTTCCCTTCAAACCACCGAAGCCCTTGATAATCGATATCTTTGGGTATGGCCAGGGAAAGGCGACACTTACTGAATCCGAGCCGTTTGATGATCAAAGCGTCTTCTTGCCGCTCGGCAAATTCATTTTCCCCGACGATACCCAAATCCGCTACGCCTCCGGCCACCGATTGCGGTATATCGTCGTCGCGAAGGAACAACGCTTCGAGAGGGAAATTGGAACTTCGTACCAAAAGCGTACGTTTTGAGAAAGGAATCTTTATATCGGCTTCTTCAAACAATGCCATTGTGTCATCGTAAAGACGTCCCTTCGATTGTACTGCAATTCTTAACATCTCATTTCATTTATATTATTCAAAAACAAAAAGGCTCACCGTCTGGCAAGCCTTTCATTCTGCATCGTATCATAGCATCGCAGCCCACCGGAATTACGCCGTCGGTCTCTGATGATATAACAAAATTCTATTCATTCTTTTTCGATTTTATGGAGCAAAAATATTGCTTTCTATCGAGATAACAAAAAAAATGAAAGGAAAATTTCATTTTTTCTTTCAATCGGGCAGTTTAATACACATAATCTGTACAGGCCCGGTCAACCTTCACCTCTTTTAAGATAGCGGCCGCTTTTACATGCTCCGGATGAAGGGTATATGCCTTCGCTTCGTCCAGCGTATCGAACTCGCTCTCCAAACACAAATCCCAATGCTCGGCTTCATTGATATTAAAACCGACGAAAATGTTTCTGATAAACGGAATGGTAGCCGGCAAAGCTTCGATAGCCGACTTAAAGGCCCGCATATATTCCAATTTCTCTTCGACTGACAGGGATGTTTTCAACTTAAATAATACAATGTGCTTGACCATCGTTTGATATTTTAATTAAATGTTTTACTTTTATGCCGAATTGCCCGAGGCAAAAGTAATTAATTTGTTTCAATAACTCACGAACAGAATGATAATAATCGGCATTACAGGCGGCGGGACGGATTCCGGAAAGACGACGGTGGTAAAGAACGTCATGCACAGTCTTTCTACAAAAAATGAAATCGAAAAGCCCTTAGGCAAATGAGAAGAGTCGGCATACTGATCATTCTTGCCGGCGTATTCTGCTGCTGTCGTATCGGCCCTCGAGAGGAACGGCACGTGGATTTGCTGCAAATTCAGGATAGCGGCAAGATCGTCGCCTTAACCCTGTACGGCTCTACGTCGTATTTCCTTTACCGCGGCCAGCCGATGGGATTCGAATACGAATTGATGGCACAATTGGCGAAATCTCTGAATATAGAACTGGAAATCAAAGTCGGCCGCAACCAGGAGGAATTGGTGCAGATGCTTCAACGCGGTGAAGGTGACATCATCGCTTATAATTTGGCCATTACGAAAACGTACAAGGACAGCG
Organism: Phocaeicola abscessus CCUG 55929; assembly: GCF_000312445.1. GTDB lineage: Bacteria > Bacteroidota > Bacteroidia > Bacteroidales > Bacteroidaceae > Phocaeicola > Phocaeicola abscessus. The sequence goes on from NZ_HE997183.1 coordinate 174,686, forward strand.
TCCTTTTCTGCGGCGACGAACACATCACGCATCAGGTCCTCGTTCAACGGGACGGGTACGGCCGGGAGAAACCGTTGAGCGACGTGACCCAGTTAGTAGGTAAGGAAGTCTACGTAGAACCCGGAAAATACCTCGACCGGCTGAACAACTTAAACGAAGAATTGGGCGGAGGCATCCTCATCCGTCCGGTAAACAGCGACAGCCTGTCGACGGAAGATCTGATCGAACAGGTAGCCCGCAGGAAGATCGATTATACGATTTGCGACAACACGCTCGCAAAGCTGAATCAAACCTATTTTTCAAACCTTCACATCGACCTGGCCATCAGTTTCGACCAGAAGTCATCGTGGGCAGTGCGCAAAACCTCTCCTCTGTTGGCGGCCTACGCCACCCGATGGCACGAACTGAACGTGGCTTCGTCAGCTTATAAAGCCAGCGCCAAACGCTATTTCGAAGTCAGCAAACAAATCCCCCACTCCCCGCTGCTCTCCTTAGAGAAAGGCATCATCTCCCACTTCGATCAGCTGTTCAGGAAATACGCCGGACAAATCGGGTGGGACTGGCGGATGCTGGCCTCGTTGGCCTATACGGAATCGAACTTCGATACCACCGCCGTCTCATGGGCGGGGGCCAAAGGTCTGATGCAACTGATGCCGGCGACAGCCCGCTCGATGGGCATCCCCCGCGGAAAGGAATACTACGCGGAAGAAAGTATCAAAGGGGCTGTCAAGTACCTAAAGATTACGACGGATTTCTTCAAGCAGATCGCCGACAGCGCGGAGCGGATCAAATTCGTCCTGGCGGCTTACAACGCCGGCGTCGGACATATCGCCGATGCGATGGCGCTGGCGGAGAAATACGGTAAGAACAAATACGTATGGGATCATAACGTAGAAAACTACATCCTCTTGAAAAGCAAGGAAGAATATTATAACGATCCCGTTTGCAAGAACGGCTATTTTCGCGGTGAGGATACCTACCGCTTTGTGAAAGATATTCTTAGCCGAACGAAAGAATATCGAGCCATGATAAAAGACGAATGATGCCGGCGCGCCACTCAGTGGGAGATAAAATCCGTTTTAGGTGCTATCGAGCCACTCAGCGGGAGATAAAATCCATTTTAGGTGCTGTCGAGCCGCTCAGCGGGAGATAAAATCCATTTTAGGTGTTGTCGAGCCGCTCAGCGGGAGATAAAATCCGTTTTAGGTGCTGTCGAGCCGCTCAGCGGGAGATAAAATCGGTTTTAGGTGCTGTCGAGCCGCTCAGCGGGAGATAAAATCCGTTTTAGGTGTTGTCGAGCCGATCGACGGGAGATAATCACAGTTTTTTCAAGTGGACGACATCCGAGCAATAACCGGCAACCGTTTCGTGATGCGTAATGAATATCATGGTCTTGTCGGGGTAGTTCGCCAAGAGGCGCTCCATCAGGATCTCTTCGGTCTCCTCATCCAGCGAAGCGCTGAACTCGTCCAACAGCAAGATATTCCCTTTTCGAAGCAATCCTCGAGCAATGGCGATCCGCTGCGCCTGCCCTTCGCTCAGTCCGCCGCCCTGCTCTCCGCAAACGGTATTCAACCCTTCGGGCAAATCCTTTACAAAATCGGCAGCAGTATGATGAAGCACTTCATAGAGTGCCGGATCGCCGGCATCCGGATCGCCCAATAACAGATTATCGCGGATGGTTCCGCTCAAGAGGGAATTGCCTTGCGGAACGTATACCGTATTGCAGCGACTGCGGGCGTCCGCAACAATTCGTTCCGAAGCATTATAAAGCTCGATGGTTCCCGATTTCGGTTTCAACAGGGATAAGATCAGACGGATCGTCGTGCTCTTACCCGCTCCCGTTTCTCCCATCACGGCGGTTCGGCTGCCGGGCTTGAAATCGTGCGTAAACCGATGCAGCACTTCTTTTCCCTCCTCATAGCCGAAGGTCACCTCTTGCATCAGGATCCCCACCTTTCCGTCCAACCGATGCCGGTCGGCCGTTTCTTCTCCGGGCAGGGCTTCCAGTTCATGCAATCGGTCGATCGAAGTCGTAGCATGAACAAACTGAGGCAACAGCCGAGTCAGTTCGATGGTAGGGCGTTGGATCTGACCGACCAACTGGAGAAAAGCGCTCATGACGCCGAAGGTAATCAGTCCCTGCTGCAATTGGAAGAGGCTCCAGATAAAGACAAAGAGATAACCGGCGACAAATCCGAAGGAGACCATCGAACGGGAAAACAGAGAGAAGCGCGTCCGGTCCATCGTCTGATCGTAAAGCGCTTGTTGCAGCATGTCCAACTTCCCCGCCATCTGATCGTGCTGTTCCATCGTTTGAATCACGATCCGATGTTGGATGCTCTCTTGCAAAACGCTTTGCACATCGCTGTCGGTAGAACGGATATCCTTGGTAAGCCGACGCATCCGCCGGATGTAGATCTTGCTCAATCCCAAGAAGACGGGCATGATAAACAAGATGCACCACGCCAAGGGGGGACTCAGTCGGTACAAAAAGAGGAAAGCGGCCGAGAGATTGATCAGCGTCACCGTCAAATCAGGCAATGAACGGCATACGACTTCGGTCACCACCCGGACATCTTCCTCCAAGCGGTTCAGTATGTCTCCGCTGTGCAAGCATCCTTTCCCCATCCACGTCACATTCATCAAATGAGTGAACAGGTTGTGACGAAGGCGGTTCTTCATCCTGACCTCCGTCTGGTTGGTAAACCAGCTGTTACAGAGCACTGCGCCGATCTGCGCGACCATAAAGACGACCAATAACGCCAAATAAAGCGTAAACGCCGCGGACGCATGTGCGATATGCCCGGTAGCCATATCGATCAGCTGCTTACTGACATAGATGAACAGCAATCCCGCCGCCACTCTGACCATGCCGAGCACGCCGTTGAAAAGCAAGCGGCAACGGATGCCTTTCGTCGCCCTCCACAACCATTGCGCGACGTGTTTAATCATCAATCAGACCTATTGTCTTCCAGCGTGCAATGAGTGCGCCGACATCCTTTGCAGCTACGTCTTCGGTCACATCATATTCTTCTATCAACAAGTCGGCCGCCTCTTTTTCCGTAAAATCTTTTTCCGCCAATTCTTTCCATAAGAAAGCCGCCGTCTCGTTCAACGCGATGAGCTTATTGAAATTAATCTGCTCGATCCCTTCGCCGATGACCACCTCTTTGTCACCGATCTTCCTCAATACAAATCCGTTTTTAATTCTCATATCTACCTTATTCTTTTATATATGGCCAACAGCCAACGACGGACGGGCAACAATCGCCGCCATATCTCGGCTTTTCGCCTTTCTTTTCTTGTGTTCGGATCGATCTCTCTGCCGTTTTTGAGAATCAGTCTGACCATTCCGACGAGCTCGCTTCGCATACATTCTTCCGTACCGCGGAGATTTCCGTCACCCATCAGTACTACCTTGTCGGCGGCTTCGTGCCCGCCGATCGCCACGATGCGATGGAGGACGTAATGCCCTTTGTCGATCTCCGCCAGTACGATATCGCCTATTCCGTACGAAGATTCCGCCGTCAGCTCCACGCTGTCCCGACCTCCTCGGATGAAAGGCAACATGCTGTTCCCTTTCACTTGCAGGATCACCCTTCTTCCTTCGCGAAGAAACTGTTTCACTTCTCCGAGCAAAACGGCATTGGGCATCGTCACCTTCGTATGCTTCTCCGCTTCCATCTCATTCTCCCGTTAAAGCATGAAAACTCAATTCGGCAGCCGCTTCATCGGGCAGGCAATTCAGGCTGAAAACCGGTACCTTCGCGATAAGGGCATTCAAGGTCTCGTTCATCGCATCCGCCATCCGCCGGTCCCATTTCATGCTCGAAACCGTCGGCAGCAAGGCGGCGTAAGCTTGCACGACAGACAGCTCGGCGATCTTGTTTTCCGGAGCCTGCCACAACTGGACGAACCCGCCTATCCGTGCCGCTTCATTCTTATAACAGGGAGTCTTCCCACTCCACGGGGTTCCGTAGACCGTAGGAATGCCTTCCGCATTGAGACCGATCACGGGATTGTCGTCGTTCAGAAGTTCGCACTGATCGACATGCCGCAGCCACAATCGGCTGTGCGTGCTCTTCCCCGTGCCGCTCTTGCCTAAGAACAAATACCCCTTGTCCTTCCGCTTGATTACGGAAGCATGTTGCAAAAGTCGATGGTGGAAAGCGCCGGCAAAGGCGTAAAGTATCATCACTGCATTGTTCACGACATAATCCCGGAATTCGATCCCCCCTCGAATATACAATTTGCCGCTCGCATATCGGTCGGCCATGACCAGATACGAAATCGCCTTCGGTCGATTCGACAAGGTCATCTCTATTTTCACCTCGTCGGCGGCCGTGCGAAACAGTCGAAATTGCTGACTCTCTTCCTCGAAAGTCGTCATCAGCTTATCGGCGGCAGTATCCGGAAGCATTTCTCTCGCAGGCAGAACAGACAGCTGAAACAATAAGTCATCCGCCTGTCGAACGGAAAAGGGTCGATAGTTCTGTAATCGGGAATCCCACGCTTCTTCTTCCGGCAGATGCAGCGCAAAAGTCAGCTCTCCCACTTCGTACAAACAGGTCTTCATGGTTTGTTTCTTTAATCGAGGGCTAAAGTAGTAAAAAAATCGATAGAGGTCCTCCTTTTTCGTCGATAATGTTGAAAAGGAATCGGGACAAAGCGCATTTGCATAAAATTAACTGCTAATTTTTCGTTGTGTCGATGTTTTGCTATCTTTGCCGTGAACATAAAAAACAAGGAAGTCATGAATGTCAAGAAACTCAACAGAACGGTCGCTGATGCGCAGGGAGTTCCTTCCGCGTTAGATCGGGCAGGGATTGAATTCATCCCGATCAATACAGTCAATTGGGAAGCGTACCCTTACCGGCCTGAAGTCGAATTCCGAATCGCCCATTCCGACGAGGCCATCCACCTCCACTACCGGGTATCGGAAAAAAGCGCTCGCGCCAAATACGGAGAGGATGCAGGAAAGGTGTGGACCGATTCGTGCGTGGAATTCTTCTCCATTCCCGGCGGAGACAATATTTATTATAACTTGGAATGCAATTGTATCGGGACCATCCTATTGGCCGCCGGTTCGGAAAGAAACGATCGGGAGATGGCATCTGTCGAAACGATGAAGAAAGTATTGCGCTGGAGCTCGTTGGGCACTAAGACCTTCGACGAGAAAATCGGCAGTTGCCGCTGGGAACTGGCCTTAATCGTTCCATACGCCGTTTTCTTCAAGCATCGCATCGTTTCGTTAGACAAACAGTTGATCAGGGCGAACTTCTATAAGTGCGGCGACGAACTGCAAACGCCTCACTTCCTTTCCTGGAATCCGATTCAGACCAACCAGCCTGATTTTCATCGCCCCGAATTCTTTGGAGAACTGTACTTCGAATAAATAACCGAAAATGAATATCAACCGTTCCTCCGTTTTGTCGATCCTGTTCGCCCTGTGGAGCTGTCTGGCCGCACAGGGACAGACCCGAAACCGCGCCTACGAACAGTATATCGACAAATACAAAGATATCGCCATCGACGAAATGGAACGGCATCATATCCCCGCCAGCATCACCTTAGCGCAGGGATTGTTAGAATCGGGAGCGGGACAGAGCACGTTAGCCCGTTATGCCAACAACCACTTCGGCATTAAATGCGGGAAGAGCTGGGACGGGAAAACCGTACGCCACGACGATGACGATAGAAACGAGTGTTTCAGAGCCTATAAGCATGCAAAGGCATCGTACGAAGATCATTCAAAATTTCTGATTACCGGTCAGCGCTACGCCTTCCTGTTCCGATTGGATCCGAAAGACTACAAAGGCTGGGCTAAGGGGCTGAAGCGGGCAGGCTACGCGACTGATCCGAATTACGCTGCTCGACTGATCCACATCATCGAGTTGTACGAGCTCTATCGGTATGACAGTAAGGCCGACAGGAACCGGATGATCAGATTCCCAAACCCGCACCAGCCTTATCTGTCCAACGACTTGCTTTACATCGTTGCCCGGGAAGGAGACAGTTGGAAATCGATCTCGAAAGAATTCGAAATCTCGCGGAGAAAGCTCATCCGATACAACGATTCGTACAAAGGATACATTCTGAAACCGGGCGATATCGTCTATCTGGAGAAGAAACACGCCAGAGCGGACAAAGAACACGTTATTCACCGGATAAAGGCGGGAGACTCCATGCATGCGATCTCACAGACTTACGGTATTCAGTTGAAGAAATTATATAAAATGAACAGAATGAGACCGGATGATCCCACCCCGGAAGCAGGAGACTATATCCGTCTCAGATAAACAGCGAATCGGATGGAACACATCAGGATTGAAATCCATATAACAGTCAGAACCTACGAAGAATTGGCCGAAGCGGACCGTCTGTTGGTCGATGCCGCCAAAGAAGCGACCTCTCGAAGTTATGCACCTTATTCTCGTTTCTCGGTAGGAGCCGCCGCCTTGCTGAGCAATGGTACAATCATTACGGGAAGCAATCAGGAGAATGCCGCCTATCCTTCCGGCACCTGTGCCGAACGTACAGCCATCTTTTATGCTAACTCCCGATACCCCTCTGCGGCAATAAAGAGCATAGCGATCGCCGCGTGCGACGAATACGGCTTTACCGATACGCCTACCCCGCCTTGCGGCGCGTGCCGGCAAGTACTGGCAGAAACGGAAAAAAGATACGGCTGCCCCATGCGGATTCTGCTTTACAGTAAGAAGCATATCTACACGGTCGAAGAAGTGAACGATTTGCTGCCGCTCACTTTTACCGACGATTTTTTGAAATAAAAGATGTTGACGAAGTTATACGAAAAGAACAATAATCCGAAAGATATCGATCGCATCGTACAGTTGATGAACGACGGAGGCATTATCGTCCTCCCCACGGATACGGTATACGCCATTTGTTGCAGCGGATTGAAAAGCCAGGCGGTGGAACGGATATGCAAATTGAAAAAGATCGACCCCGCCAAACATCATCTGTCGATTATCTGTTCCGACTTAAGTCATATCAGCGAATACGCCAAAGTGAGCAACGCCACATTCAAGCTGATGAAACGTAACCTGCCCGGGCCGTTCACCTTCGTGCTGAATACCAGCAACAATCTTCCGAAAATATTCCGAAGCCGAAAAGAAGTGGGCATCCGCGTGCCCGATAACAACATCGTCCGAGAAATATGCCAAGAGTTGGATGCACCGATTTTCTCCACCACAGTTCCTCATGAAACGGACGAAGATATCGAATACATGACCGATCCCGAATTGATCGCCGAGAAGCTCGGCGATCAGGTGGACCTCGTAGTCGACGGAGGAATCGGCGGGATAGCCCCTTCTACAGTGGTAGACTGCAGGGAAGATCATGAGGAGATTATCCGTCAGGGAAAAGGCATATTGATCATTTAGCAAGCGGATAGCTCCCGTTTCCACTTCTCCCTTCTTTTCCGCCCTCTGCGCGACCGAAGAAAGCGACCTGCTTGCGATACGTCGTACTGCGCGCTGTAAAAATCGAGGCTTACGATTCGCTCCGATCGGCTTTCAGTCGGTCGGCCATCGCTTTCGCCAAGGTTCTGCATTCGGCTTCGACGGCAGGGTTCATCGCCTGCTTCATCTCCACCGGCGTACCTACCTGTTCGAACTTCAGCTTTTCATTGTACTCGCCGATTTTCTTTACGGCAGCGCCAGCCCAAGAGAAGGAGCCAAACCAACCGAGATAACGGTGTTTGATATCCCGCGAAGCCAACTCGCTCAACAGGGCTTCCGTCTCGGGATAGATATTCGCGTTATACGTAGGGCAACCGATGATCAGCCCTTTATATTTGAATACGTCTCGGATGATGAAAGAATGATGTTTGTGCGACACATTGTCGATCACGATGTTCCTGATGCCTTGCTCACTCAACTCTTCCGCAATCGTTTCTGCCATCATCTCGGTATTGCCGTACATGGTACCGTAGGCGATCACGACGCCTTCTTCGGCTTCGTACCTGCTCAAGCGGTCGTAGAGGTCGAGCACTCTCGGCAGCTGCTTCGTCCAAATCGGTCCATGCGTAGTACAAGCCATCGTGATCGGCAGGTTCTTCAGCTTGGCTAAGGCTTTTTGCACAGGGGCGCCATATTTCCCGACAATATTGGAATAATAGCGTTCCATTTCGCTCCAATAAGCATCCGTGTTTATCTGCGTATCGATCACACCGCCGTTCAACGCTCCGAACGCTCCCAAGGCATCGCCCGAAAAGAGAATGCCTTCCGTCATGTCGAAGGTAACCATCGTCTCCGGCCAATGTACCATTGGGATGAGCGCGAACTGTAATCGGTGATACCCCAGATCCAGGGTGTCACCTTCTTTGATTACCAGCCGTTTTCCTTCCACGCCGTAAAACCCGTCGATCATGTCGAACGTTTTGGCATTGCCCACGATGGTGATGTCGGGATAATATTTCTTGATCAAACTGAGGGAACCTGAATGATCCGGTTCCATGTGATCGATGATCAGGTAATCGATGGGGCGGTCGCCTATCACCTGTCGAATTTTCTTAATGAATACCTCGAAATAACATATATCGACCGTCTCGATCAAAGCGATCCGATCGTCATCGATCAGATAGGAATTGTAAGTTACGCCGTCAGGCAAGGGCCAAAGATTTTCGAACAACTGTTTCTGGCGATCGTTCACGCCTACATAATATACCTTTCCTTTCAGTTCCATAATCCATTAAATTTTATCTCTCCGAAATTCCGGACCGTTGAGTAATAACGATACGTTTCCATCGGAATGCAAAAATAACGCAATTTGTTTATTCGTCCAAACTTTGCCTTTAAAAGATTCTTTCGATCCGGTGCGACGACACTCTCCTACCGGATGTGAAGCAGCGAAGAGGATTCGGCGAACTTGCGCCCTTGCCAAGTATTCCGCTCCTTCAATCTCCGCTTCACCTTCTCCGTGAATTCGAAGTTCTTCAGCCCCCAGTCGGGCGCGAGGAGCAGGCTCTTCGGAGACTGCGAGACGAAGCGATCTACGACGATGTCGGAGCGAAGCCGTTCCAGAAAGTCGACCACCAACTCTACATATTCCTCCGCGGTATACAGATGAAACGTTTCGGGGTGTTCGGCAAACTCCTCTGCCATCCTCGTTCCTTTAACGAGCTGCAATTGATGGAGCTTTAAGGAAGCGATGGGAAGGCGGGAGATCTCGGCGGCTTCCCCGATGATTCGATCCCGCTCTTCGCCGGGAAGTCCCAAAATAAGATGTATCCCCGTCCAGATGCCTCTGGCGGCCGTCCGCCAAACGGTTTCTACGGCAGTCTGGTAGGTATGTCCTCTGCGAATACGCTTCAGGGTTTCGTCGTCGGTGCTCTCCACGCCGTACTCCACCGCGACGAACGTACATCTATTCAGCTCGTCCAGGTAATCCAACAGTTCGTCCGGCATGCAATCCGGCCGCGTTCCGATCACGATTCCTACCACATCTTCTACGGCCAAAGCCTCTTCGTACTTCCGCCTGAGGTCTTCCAATTCGCCGTAGGTATTGGTATAGGCTTGGAAATAAGCCATATATTTCATCTGCGGATATTTTCGGGAAAAGAACCGCTTCCCCTCTTCCATCTGCTGGACGATCGGCTTCTCCGTCCGGCAGTATGTAGGGTTGAATGTCTGATTATTGCAATACGTACACCCGCCATAACCTACTGTTCCGTCCCGATTGGGACAAGTAAAGCCAGCATGGATGGAAATCTTCTGCACCTTCTGCGAAAAGCGCTTCGCCAGAAAGGCGGAGAGGTCGGTATATCGATTCGGCGTCTGCATCTTATATTTCTCGGTAAAGTTAGACTTTTTTCAAACAAATAGTTTTAACTTTGCTACACGAATTATAAACACGGATCATAAAAGAACAGCGTCATGAAAAAGGTTACTTTCTTCATCTTTTGGGTTTGTTGTGCATTGACGACAAGCGCCCAGCAGTTTACCGTTAACGATATAGCTCATGCGACTTATCGGGCAAAAGGCATTCGCGGCGTAAAGCCCTGTTCAGACGGTGAAAGCTATACGCAAATGAGCGACGATTCCAAGCGTATCGTAAAATATTCTTTCCGCACGGGCAAAGAACTCGAAACGGTTTTCGACGTCGGTACGGCCAGGGAATGCCGCTTCGATCGCTTCGACGATTATATCGTGTCGCCTGACGATCGTCTCATCCTGATTCAGACGGAGACGAAATATATGTATCGCCGTTCTTTCACCGCCGTCTATTATCTCTTCAACGTGAAGAACAATAAATTGGAACCTTTGTCGGAAGGCGGCCCTCAACAAGTGCCTTTGTTTTCGCCCGACGGTACTCAAATTGCTTTTGTCCGCGACAATAATCTCTGGCTGGTGAAACTACTTTTCGGAAACGCGGAATCGCAAATCACCCGAGACGGCAAACAGCACGAAATCATCAACGGCATTCCCGACTGGGTGTACGAAGAAGAGTTCGAGTTCAACCGTGCTTTCGATTTCAGTGCGGACAGCAAGATGATCGCCTATATCCGCTTCGACGAAAGCCAGGTTCCCATGTACCGCATTCCTTATTACAAAGGATTGGCACCCGAGATCGAGAAATATCGGACCTATCCCGGTTTCTACTCCTACAAATATCCGTTGGCCGGCGTGAATAATTCAAAAGTAACGGTCCATACGTTCGACATCAAGAGTAAGGTAGACCGCACCCTCGAACTTCCTTCGGATTCGGACGGATATATTCCTCGCATCAAATTTACGGACGATCCGGAGAAATTGGCCGTGATGACCCTGAACCGCCAACAGAATCGTTTCGATCTGTATTTTGCCAATCCGAGGAGTACGCTTTGCAAGCTGATGGTTCGCGAAGAAGACGCGCATTATGTGAAAGAAGCACCGTATGCGGCTATTCGCTTCTACCCCGCTCACTTCGTGATGATGAGCGAAAGAGACGGATACAACCACCTTTACCTCTACACCATCGGCGGCAATTTGGTCAAGCAGCTCACGAAAGGCGCTTGGGAAGTGATCGAATACATCGGATGGGATCAGTCGAGAAACGAATTCTATTATATAAGCAACGAAGGGAGTCCGCTACGCACCGCCCTCTGGAAAATCGATTCGAAAGGGAAGAGAACCAAGCTCTCTGCCGACGAAGGCACGAACAGCGCTATCTTCAGCAAGAACCTGAAGTATTATATCAACACGTTCTCGAACATGACGACGCCTCCCGTAATCACTCTCAACGACCATACGGGAAAAACGATAAACACTTTGATCGATAATCAGGAATTGAAAGACAAACTGTCCCGCATGCCCATGCCCAAAAAGGAATTCTTTCGGTTCACCACCGCTCGGGGCACGGAACTGAACGGTTGGATGATGAAACCCGCCGATTTCGATCCGGCGAGGAAATATCCGGTTGTCATGTATCAGTACAGCGGCCCCGGATCGCAACAGGTGATCGACAGATGGTCGGCCGGATCGATGGGGAACGGCGGAATCTTCGAAGCCTACATGGCGCAAAAGGGATTCATCTCCGTCTGTGTGGACGGACGAGGAACCGGCGGTCGCGGAGCGGACTTTGAGAAGTGCACCTATATGGCCATCGGCGTGAAGGAAGCCGAAGATCAGGTTGAAACGGCCAAATATCTGCAAAGCTTGCCGTATGTCGACGGGAATAACATCGGCATTTGGGGATGGAGCTACGGCGGTTACGAGACATTGATGGCCATGAGCGAAGGAACGCCGATATTCAAAGCGGGCGTGGCGATCGCCGCCCCGACGGATTGGCATTTCTACGATTCAGTTTATACGGAACGCTTTATGCGTACTCCGCAAGAAAATATCGGTGGCTACGAGGCGGCTTCCGCCATTGCACGCGTCGATAAACTTCATGGCAAGTTGCTATTGATCCAAGGCTCTGCCGACGATAACGTGCATTACCGTAACAATGCGGAATATGCAGAAGCACTGGTCCAGGCCGACAAACAGTTCGACATGCAGATTTATACCAACCGGGACCACGGTATTTACGGGGGAAATACCCGAAAGCATTTGATGACTCGCGTGACAGAGTTCTTCATCGATAATTTGAAATAGCTGCTGTCGATGGATCACGTAAGGAAACCTTCCTGGCTGAAGATAGATATAGGCGCCAACCCGCGATATGCCGCTACCAAAGAAATCGTCGAGTCACATCACCTGCATACCATTTGCCATAGTGGACTCTGCCCTAATCGCAACGAGTGTTGGGGACACGGAACGGCCACTTTCCTGATCGGAGGAAATATCTGCACCCGATGTTGCAAATTCTGCCATACGCCGACAGGAAAACCGCTTCCCTTAGATCCGGAAGAACCGACAAACGTAGCGGAAAGTATTCGACTAATGAAATTGGATCATGCCGTCGTCACCTCGGTAGATCGGGACGATTTGCCCGATCTGGGCGCCACTCATTGGGTAAAGACCATTCAGGAGATCAAACGGTTGAATCCGACTACCACATTCGAGGTCCTGATTCCCGACTTCAAAGGGAGGGCGGAACTCATACGGCAAGTAATAGAGGCGAAGCCCGACATCATCTCACATAATATGGAAACCGTTCGTCGGCTTACTCCCGAGGTACGGAGCGTCGCCCGGTATGATACGAGCCTGAAAGTGATTCGACAAGTAGCCGAAAGCGGCATCGCCACTAAAAGTGGCATCATGGTCGGCTTGGGAGAAACTCCCGAAGAGGTAGAAGAAGCGATGGACGACCTGCTGACGGCAGGTTGCCGCATATTGACCATCGGACAATACCTGCAACCCACCCGCAAGCATTATCCCGTGCATGCCTACATCTCCCCCGCACAATTCGAGAAGTATCGCGATATCGGCATGCAAAAAGGATTCAAAGCGGTAGAAAGCGCCCCGTTGGTACGCTCTTCCTATCATGCGGAAAAACACATTTGTTTTGCGGGCGGAAAGCATTAGCTTTTACACAGCAGAAAGATACACGGAACCTTATTCAGGTCGGGCAGCGAACTTTTCCATTCCCCGATTGTCTTCGTCCGGATGTATTCGTCTTTGCAGGTAATGCCGGCCGCGATACAGAGACGAGTCTGCGGTTTGCAATTCCTTACCAGATCGTTCAGCAGTTTGCCGTTGCGGTAAGGGGTTTCGATAAAGAGTTGCGTCTGATTTTCCGCATAAGCACGCTGTTCCAGCTCCCGAATCCGCTTGCTGCGCGCTCCGGGCTCGATAGGAAGATAACCGTTGAAAGCGAAACTTTGTCCGTTCAACCCGGACGCCATGACGGAAAGAATAATGGAAGAAGGCCCTATCAAAGGGATAACTTTCAAATGTTTCCGTTGAGCAATGGCTACGACCTCGGCCCCTGGATCGGCTACGGCCGGACAGCCTGCTTCGGAGAGAAGACCTATCGATTCCCCTGCAAGAAGAGGGTTTAGATAATCGCCGATCCTTTTTCGATCGGTATGCTGATTCAGTTCATAAAAGGTAAGGGCATCGATAGCGATCTCTGCATCGACTTTCTTCAGGAAGCGCCGGGCGGAACGGATATTCTCTACGATAAAATGGTTGATATGCAGGATGATTTCCTTATTATAGACAGGCAGAACTTGTTCGACGGCCGTGTCGCCTAACGTAACGGGAATCAAATACAAAGCGATATCCATCTCTACTGATCTCAAAATGTAACGGATGTATTCAGCAACATCTCCCAGTAATCCGTCCGCTCCATCAGTTGCTGGATCGTCACGTCCTTATGCGTCCGCATGTATTCGGCAATCAGTTGGTAGCCCATCCACGTACCGACACCGAAAGGCACTTCCTTATCGAACAAGGGAACGTACGTATTGCTTAAGTAGCTGCGGATCACCATCGGATCGGTAGCGTTCAGATGATTGCGGTCGAGCATGAATTTCCACAGGGCCGACTTGTTCTTTTTACACCATTTCTTTTCGTCGGCATCGTATCCTAACTCATCTTCGACAGAGTCGTACTCCAGCGCTTTGGTGATCAACCAATTGATTTTCCCGCGATGCATCAGCACATCCAGCAGGGTGCGACCGGGGCCGAACGGCATCGGATACTGGCTGATGAGATAAAACAGGAAGCAATCGGGAACGATCCGCTCCGGATCCATCAATCGACTTTGCTCCTCGTAATAATACTTCTTATAAAGTGGATAATCCGCTCCCATGTATTTATCAAGGCTGAAACCGACCAGACTGTCGCCGACGACTACCGACTGGTTTAGCGCGGACACCTGAGCGTAAAAACGCGGGACGACCAAGTCGGGCAATTTCGATTTCAGGTAGCCGAAACCTTTATTCAGCCTCTTCTCAATCCATTCCACATCCTGATACTTATGCTCCGCATCGTTCATCAGGCGAAGCAGGGTCGTATCCGAGAAATAGGACAGGAGTTTATCTGCAATGCGAGCATCGCTTACCTCACCGAGATTCAAGACATCTTCCATCAGCAATTTAGTCGCCTGCGGGTATTCCGTATTCATCTTCTGCCAGGCAAAGACGCTGTTCATCGTGACGTACTCGAACTGCAACCGATCGTAACGCTCTACTTTGACGGAGATTTCCTTATTGCGTTCCGCCGGCTTCATCCTCCAATCGCAAGAGGTGAAGACGCATACCCATAATATGAACGCAATTATTTTTCGCATGGAAAGACGACTAAAAGAATCGGGTCTGTGAAAGACCGACTTTGTTCGGAACAAAGATACGAATAAGAATTGAATGTCAGACAGTTTTTCCATACAATTTCAAAACGATACCTGTGAACTTCCCTTGCACAAGATTTTTTCTATTGTTTTGATCGACCGACAAGCTTATCGATTAATACCACATCGGTTTTTAGGATTATGTCAAAACGAACGTTTCGGCACAGTCTCTTTCCTCAAGAGCTGCTCACCTGTCTCTACACGGAAATCCATTACTTTTTAAAACTGCCGCCTTTTGTAGGGGAGCCGCTGCGGAGCGTTCGGCGGTCGGGAAATGATTTATTCTTCCGTTGCAGAGTGCCCGAAGATCCGGGAATAATGTTTGTCGGCATCTAAATTTGTTTTCGGACTTCGGCGAAAGAGAGGCGTCGGCCTCTTTGTGAGCCTTCGAAGGCGAGAGCGAGTAAAATCGTTATAAGACGTACCTTTTCGCGTCGGCTGTTATTAAACCGAAGGGCTT
This sequence comes from Phocaeicola abscessus CCUG 55929, assembly GCF_000312445.1. Lineage (GTDB taxonomy): Bacteria > Bacteroidota > Bacteroidia > Bacteroidales > Bacteroidaceae > Phocaeicola > Phocaeicola abscessus. The sequence goes on from NZ_HE997183.1 coordinate 189,891, forward strand.
TCCAACAAAAAGGCCGAATCCTACATGAGTAGTATTCAGCCCTTTCTTCTTAAAGTAATCTCAGGTTATTTCTCGAAGTGATAATGTCCGGAACCGATTTCGACTTCCGTATAGTCCTCACCCTCCGTGATGGCGTGAATACCGGCCACCTTAGCGACAGTCACTCCAAAAGCCTTCGGTATACGGACGACGGCACTTGTATTGCCGGGGATGGTAATATCCCATTCGAAGCGTCCGTCCTTCCGGCTCCAAGCGCTTCTGATTTCGCCGTAAACGGATTTGTACGAAGCATCGATTTCATCCAAGCCGTCAGGGAATACCGGAGCCATCCACAGCTTCTTGTACCCGACCGTGCCCGGGTAACATCGGATGCCTGCCAGATCTTCGTAATACCAGATGATCAAATCGCCCAACAGCATGACATGGTTGCCCGAATTCATGGCGGGATCCGCCGTATTTCCGTTCCAAAGTTCCCAGATGGTGGTAGCGCCGTTTCGAATCATATACCCGAAGCTCGGATAGTCGGTATTCGTCAGAATCCGGTATGCGAGGTCAGTTCGGCCGTTTTCAGATAGGCCGCGCATCAGATGCTGCATGCCGAGCACGCCGCAGCTCACATGACTGTCGAACTCCTTCTCCGTCTTATCTACAATGTTTTGGAATACCTTCCGCTCATAGCCTTTCGGCACGAGCCCCAAACGGAGCGAGAGGATATTGGCCGTCACCGTATTATTGTCGTATTGCGCGGTGGCCGGGTCGAAGAACTTGGCATTGTAAGCCTCTTTCATCTTAGCTGAGAGCTCTTTGTAATGAGGTATATCGGTGTCCTGTCCACAGATATTAGCAAACTCGGTCATCAAACGGAGCAAATCGTAATAGAGCGCAGTGCTCATCAAACTGCCGTTTGTAATCCGTGACGGATCGACCGAATGAATCAACTCGGGCGATTCGGGCGGCATGCACCAGTCGCCGTACGTATCTTTGGTGATGATATTATCCTTCATTGCGGTCGATTCCATGTGCCGCATCCATTTCTTCATTGCCGGATAGTGCAGACGAATGGCCTGATCGTCGCCGTACTGATGATACAGCATATCGGCGACGGTGAAAAATGCCGCAGGCCAAGTGACATCATCGTTATAAATGGTCCAGTAGCTCGGCGATACCACCGAGATGCTGCCTTCCGGGCTCATGGCATCTTCTACGTCCTGCAGCCACTTGTTATACATGCGCGAGTTATCCAGGAAATAAGCTTCTCCGTACGTGCCGGTCACCCGGTCTCCCATCCAGCCTAAGCGTTCATCGCGCTGCGGACAGTCCGTGGGCATACCACGATAGTTGTCGCGAACTCCCCAGTACGCATTCTTAAATATCTGAGTGACCAATTTGTCGGAGGTCTCGAAGGTACCGGTAGTCTCCATCTTATCGTAGATGCAATCTCCGGTAAAATCCGCCGGATCGGGCTGATAGTCGAGCCCGGAAACTTCTACGAACCGGAAACCGTGATAGACGAACGAAGGATGCCAATGGAACCTGCCGTCGGCCGCAGGGATGTAAATATCTTCCGCACGGGCGGTACGAAGGTTGGCTACATACAGTGTGCTGTCCGGGTTCAACGTTTCGGCAAAACGGAGATGAATAGGTTGATCCTTCTTTCCGTTCAGATCGATCGATAGCCACCCCACCATGTTCTGCCCCATATCGAGTATATAGTTCCCCTCGTGATTCCGGAAGACGGCGACGGGTTTCAACCGATCCTGAATCTGCAAATTCGGATTCTGCTGTGCCGTCAACTTCCCTGCAGGGCTTTCCATCCGGTCGGCTTGCTGCCAAGCGGAGTCATCATAGCCGTTCCTGTTCCAATCGGGCATCTCGAGACGGGCATCGTATTCCTCGCCGTCGAACTCGTTATTGGCGATGATAGGCCCTTTTGAGGTGACTTTCCACGAAGTGTCGCTGACGACCCGGGAAGTCGTCCCGTCGATATACTCGATTTCCAATTGAGCGAACAATCTCGGCAAACCGAACATCGTATGTCCGGGATTACGGAGATTAAAGAAGCGGCCGGCACCTAAAACCACGCCGATGGTATTTTTGCCCGCGGCGATCATACCGGTCACATCGTAGGTGTTGAAGTAAACTCGTTTGTCATACTGAGAAACCATCGGGGCAAAAATATCTTCACTGACTTTTTCTCCGTTCAGATAAGTCTCGGACGAACCGAGTCCGGATACGTATAACATCGCCCTTTCCACATCTTTTTTATCCGAATCGAACTCTTTTCTCAGGTATCGAGCTGCGATTCTGGTTTTGTTATTCTCCTTCGTACCGAAATTCTCGCCGGTATTCGACAACGTATCTTCACCGATCCAAAGGGCTTTCAAAGAAGCCGGATCGGGAGCCATCGACCAGCGTTCGATTTCCGTCCAGCCTGTCGCCCCTTGGTTCGTGCCGATCTTAACACGCCAGTAGTAATACTTTCCGGGCTCCAGAGCCTTCCCACCGTAAGACACCCAGATAGAAGTATCCGAAGTTACGACACCAGAATCCCACAGCAAGTTCTTGCCTGCCTTCAGTTCTGCCGGATCTGCCGCCACCTGAATCTGATAAGTCGTCTGCACCAAGTCGGGAGTGCTCGAAGCAATCTGCCACGAAAAACGCGGCTGCGTCACGTTAACGCCGAGCGGTTCCACCATTTGCTCGAGCTTTAAGTTAGATACTTGTATTTGCTGACTTTGCGAACAACCGGCAAATACCAACGATATCATGCCAATAAGTACTGAAAATAAATCTTTTCTCATAAAATGAATGGATTTGATTATAAATCTGCTTTAAAGGTATCTTCCTTGGAGGTCGCATTCAGAAAAGAATCTCATGCATCTCTTTTCTGTTCTTCTCCCGATAAGGATCCGTTCCATACCCGATCGGTATCAGGACCGCCGGTTCCCAATCTTGGGGGAGATTAAACGATTTCTTGCAAAGCGCCGTATCGAAATTGCAGACCCAACAAGTCCCCAAGCCTTGTTCAGCGGCTGCCAGACACAGATGTTCCACCGCAATGGAAATATCTGCATCGCCATGATCCTTATTGTCGAAATTCTTCCGACGCCAAGAAAGCGTATGGTCGACACAGGCCAAAATCACGCACGGCGCCGTGCGAATCCAATCGCGATCGTAACAGGCGTAGACTTTCTCCAGTTCGTCTTTCTCCGTAATGATATGAAAACGCCACGACTGGTAATTCACGGCCGAAGGTGCCATTCGGACACATTCCATCACATAATCCAACTTCGTTTTTTCAAGCTGCCGGGTCGGATCGTATTTCCGCACGGAAAAACGAGCCTTCGTCAATGCCAAAAAGTTCATAGTCATTATTTTTAACGTATGGCAAATATAGGAAGAATTCGTGTAAAAACCGAAGGATTTCGATAAATAATATAAATACCCGAAGAGGATAATCCTATTCTATAACAAAAGCGATCGTTTCATATTCCCTTTCTGCCATGTTATTCATTCCTTTACAAACGATAAAAATATCGCCTCTTTCTTTTGAATATCGTTGAAACTTTCTATATTTGCCATGTTTTGTTTCGCGATTATCCAACAGCGATAGAACGAATGAAAAGGGAATCGGGTGAAAGTCCCGAACAGTCCCGCTGCTGTAAGCTCATATAAAGGTTGCTTCATACTCAAGCCACTGTCCCGATAAAGGACGGGAAGGCAAGCCAACCGGAGTAAGTCAGAAGACCTGCAAAACAAAAGTCATGCTTTATTTCCTCGAGGAAAGGAGAGAAAGAACGTGCTGCTATACATAGTTTACTATTCAGAAAAAGTTAGAGGAACGGAGCAAATGTTACCTTCCTTCAGACTGCAATGCTAAAGATAAAAGTACGAAATGATGAGAAGTATGATGAACAAAGACCGGTCACTAAAGAGATTTTTACTATCTGCCAACATAGTAATTCTAATCTTGCTTCTATCCGCATGTAGCGGAAGGAGCAAGATTTCATTTTCTTCTTCTGCCAAAGAACATATTCCTTTTAATTATGCCGAAAACATAGTTTTGGAAAAGCATACGGCATATACCCTTGCAAGGTTGCGCAATCCTTGGGATACGACGAAGATTCTGCATACCTATATATTAATAGATAAGCACAAACCCATCCCCGATTCCCTGCCCGATGCGACTGTCATCCGTATACCGCTTACCCGATCGATCGTATATTCGTCGGTACATTGCAGTTTACTGCTGCAACTCAAAGCCAAAGACGCCATCGCAGGAGTCTGTGATCTGGATTATATCTACTTGCCGGAAATACAGGAAGACTGTAAAAACGGACACATTGCGGATATAGGAAACAGCATGAACCCCACCATCGAAAAGGTGATCGACTTGCATCCAGACGCCATACTCCTGTCTCCTTTTCAGAATAGCGGAGGGTACGGCCGTATCGAAAAGCTCGATATCCCCCTCATCGAATGTGCCGACTATATGGAAACGTCCGCTCTCGGAAGGGCGGAATGGATGAAATTCTACGGCCTGCTCTTCGGACGGACAATCGAAGCGGACAGTCTGTTCGCCAAAATCGAAAAGAATTATAAAGCCCTGATGACATTGGCTGCCTCAGACAGCGTTAGACCTACGGTTTTCTCAGAGTTAAAGAGCAGTTCGGCCTGGTACGTCCCCGGCGGACGCAGTACGACGGGCAAGCTCTACGCCGACGCAAACGCCCAATACATTTTCGATTATACGCCGAATAGCGGATCGATTCCAATGGCTTTCGAAACAGTTTATGACAAAGGGCATGACGCCGACTTCTGGCTGATCAAATATAATCAGGCTACCGACAAGACGTTAAAAGAACTGCGGCGCGACTTCGCTCCTTACGCCAAGTTCAAAGCGTATCAGCATAAAAATGTCTACGGATGCAACACCGGCGATATTCCTTTCTACGAAGAATCGCCTTTCCAGCCGGATCGGCTGTTGAAAGATCTGATAAAAATTTTCCATCCTTCTTTGTTAAAAGAGTACGATTTGAAATATTTCCGTAAATTAGCGGAATAATTGAAAAGTAAAGGATTCACATACAGTCTTATTCTTTCGCTCCTCTTACTCATCTTGGTAGGAGCCAATCTGCTATACGGCTCGGTAAAGATCCCTTTCGATGCACTATGGAACATCCTTTGCGGCGAGGAGGCAGGCAGAGAAAGTTGGTTCTATATCGTCTGGGAATCGCGCATACCGCAAGCTGTCACCGCACTGCTTTGCGGCGCTGCGTTGGCAGCGGCAGGCTTGCTGGTGCAGACGGCTTTCAACAACCCTTTAGCCGGTCCGTCTATCTTAGGAATCAATTCCGGCGCGAACTTAGGGGTTGCACTCGTCATCTTAGGCAGTAGCGGAGTGTTGGCAAGCGGCGATTTCTCCGTGATCGGGTTTATGACCGTACTTGCTGCCGCCTTCATCGGTTCTATGATAGTAATGGGATTGATTCTATTCTTCTCCTCTATCATCAAAAGCAATATCATGCTCTTAATCGTAGGTATCATGATCGGTTATATCGCCTCATCGTGCATCTCGCTGCTCAATTTCTTCGCCACCGACGAAGGCGTCCATTCTTATGCCGTTTGGGGAATGGGGAATTTCAGCGGTGTATCTTTGAATCAGCTTCCGTACTTTGCGGGATCGGTTCTGATCGGTCTACTTATCGCCATACTTTTAATAAAGCCGCTCAATGCGTTATTATTAGGAACAAGATATGCGGAAAACTTAGGAGTAAACATCGTGCGAACCAGAAATCTGCTGCTGATTGCAACCGGCGTTCTGTCAGCCGTGACAACAGCCTTTTGTGGTCCGATAGCCTTTATCGATTTGGCCGTCCCTCATATTGCCCGACTGCTGTTAGGAACTTCCAATCACAACACCCTAATGCCGGTGACAATGCTGACGGGAGGCGTTATCGCCTTGTTCTGCAATCTGCTCTGCATCCTTCCCGGTGAATCAGGAATCATTCCGCTGAATGCGGTTACTCCTGTTTTAGGAGCACCCGTAATTATCTACGTCATCATGAACCGACGAAAGATCAAGTATTTCAATTAACAGGAAAGGGAGATGGAAGAACAGCGAACGGTCATCGAGGCGACAGATCTGACGATCGGTTATCGACGTGGAAGGGTAAGCAATAAAGTTCAAGAGAAATTGAATCTCTCCCTCTTCTCCGGCGAACTGACCTGCCTGTTAGGCGCCAACGGAACGGGGAAATCCACGTTACTGCGTACGTTATCGGCTTCACAACCCTCGTTGGGAGGAGAACTGCTATTGCTTGGAAAACCGATCACCTCTTATACGGAGAAAGAACGTTCGAAAATGATCGGCATCGTCTTGACCGACAAGACTTTTGCCGGCGGACTGACCGTTTACGAGGTGGTGGCATTAGGACGCCAACCCCATACGGGATTCTTCGGTCGGCTGCATCGCGAAGATCGGCTCCTGATCAATCATGCCGTCGAGGCTGTAGGCATCTCGCATAAAGTACGGAGCTATTTCTCCGAATTATCCGATGGAGAACGTCAAAAGGTCATGATCGCAAAAGCTTTGGTTCAAGAATGTCCGTTGATCGTGCTTGACGAACCTACCGCCTTCTTGGATGTAGTCAGTCGGATCGAAATCATGGCGCTCCTCCACCAGCTGGCTGTCGAACGGCATAAAGCCATTCTCCTTTCTACCCACGACATCGAACAGGCTTTGGTTTCGGGCGACAAACTCTGGCTGCTGTCCAAACGAGGACTGGAATGCGGCGTCACCGAAGATCTCATCCTCAACCACCAAATGGACACGCTCTTCGAGCGATGCGACATGCGTTTCGATTACGACCATGGCATCTATTATCCTATGGCGAAAGGCAAAAAAGCTATCTTGGTAGAATCCGACGACAAGATCCTCCGACACTGGGTGTTCAATGCTCTGAACCGCCACGGATTCGTCTGCGTTGACCGAGATCGTTCAGACCGAAAACCACTTCCATGCCTGAAAGCGGTCGATCGGCAGCATCTCTTGTTAAGCCGAAACGGCGAAACCGCCACCTTCCATTCGTTCCAACAACTCCTCGCCGCTTTGACATAGCGAACAAACGGCCGAAGTTAGATATTCGCTATGCGCATAATGTCGGCAAAGACTCCGGCAGCCGTAACGCCGGCGCCGGCACCATACCCCTGAATCATCATCGGATACTCCCTGTAACGCTCCGTAGTCAGGAGGATCATATTGTTGCTTCCCTCCAAATGATAGAAAGGATGCCGTTCTCCGACCTCCTGCAATGCAACGCTGCCCTTGCCGTCCTCGAACTTAGCGACAAAACGCCAGCGTTTATGCTCTTTCTCCAATTTCCGACGACACCGTTCAAAACCAGCATCTAAGGCAGGAAGACTTTTCCAGAAGTCTTCCAAAGATCTTTCCATCATTTCGTTGGGAATGAACAAGTGCTTCTCCACCTCTTCCTGATCCAGTCGATAACCGGCCTCACGCGCTAAGATCACCAACTTGCGGATCACATCCTTTCCGCTTAAATCGATACGCGGATCAGGCTCCGAATAATGTTCTTCCTTCGCCTGTCGAACCACCTGACTCAACGGTACGTCGGCGCTTATCTTGTCAAAGATATAATTCAATGTCCCGCTGAGGACCGCTTCAATTTTCAGAATCTTATCGCCGCTGTTGATCAGATCGTTGATCGTATTGATAATAGGGAGTCCAGCACCCACATTGGTTTCGAAAAGGAACTTCACGCCGCGGCGCAAAGCCGTTTGTTTTAACTCCTTGTAATTGGCATAATCAGATGAAGCGGCAATCTTGTTGGCCGCAACAACCGAAATGTTGTGCGATAAGAAATCTTTATAAAGAGAGGCCACCTCAGCATTGGCCGTACAATCGACAAAGACGGAATTAAAGATGTTCATCCCAATAATTTCGTCGCGCAGCACTTCCTTGGAAGACGGGATGCCTTTCTCTTCCAGTTGCTTCCGATAATCGACCAACGCTATTCCCTCACGCGAGAAATAGGCTTTATGTCCATTAGCTATGCCGACCACATGCAGTTTCAGATTCCGCTCAGTCGCTAATTTTTCCTGTTGCGCCCGGAGCTGTTCTATCAAGCTTCCGCCCACCGTACCTATGCCGCAAATAAACAGATTCAATACTTGATATTCCGACAGAAAGAACGAATCGTGAATGACATTGAGCGCCTTGCGCAATGAATCGATTGCTACCACAAACGAGATATTCGTCTCGGAAGCACCCTGCGCCGTTGCTATCACGTTGATGCCGTTGCGCCCCAGCGTACCGAACAGTTTCCCCGAAATGCCTGAAACCCGTTTCATTTTTTCACCGACAATCGCAACCGTTGCCAATTCTTTTTGCACGATGCAAGGACTGATCTCGCCTTCCTCAATTTCTTTGGCGAATTCCTCGTTCAAGACTCTCGCAGCGAGTTCAGCATCCTGATTCCGAACGCCGATGGAAGTACTGTTCTCAGAAGAAGCCTGAGCGACCAAGAAAACGCTGATACCATTCTGAGCCAAGACCCGAAAGATACGGAAGTTAACCCCTATCACACCGACCATTCCCAATCCCGTAACGGTAATCAGACTGGTATTATTGATAGAAGAAATACCTTTGATCAACCTATTGCCCGAATCCACATGCTGCTGAATAATGGTCCCCCGCCCTTCCGGATTGAACGTATTCTTTATCAAAATAGGAATGTTCTTATGACAGACGGGATAGATGGTCGGCGGATAGACCACCTTCGCACCGAAATTGCAGAGCTCCATAGCTTCCACATAGCTCAGTTCGTTGATGGTGTAGGCATTGCCAATCACGCGAGGGTCGGCCGTCATGAAACCATCTACGTCGGTCCAGATCTCCAAACTGTCGGCATCCAATGCCGCCGCAATGATCGAGGCCGTATAGTCCGACCCACCTCGACCGAGGTTGGTCACCTCTCCCGTATCCTTGTCCGTCGAAATAAATCCCGGAACCAACGAAACTTTCGGTAAGGGATTGAAAGTTTCTTTCACCAACTTCGTCGTCAACTCAGAATCAAGTATATTCTTTTCCCGTTTCTTTTCAGTCTTGATAAAGGTGCGGGAGTCATACCAGACCGCATCCCGAATCAATGCGGCCGTAATCACGGACGAAAGCCGTTCGCCGTAGCTTACGATCGTCGCAGAAGTCTTGGGCGATAAATCGCGAATCAGGTATATACCCTGAAAAATATCTTTCAATTCAGTCAAAAGCCCGTCGACTTTCTTCAACAACAGTACGCGCTCTTCTGCGGCCGAAATCACAGCTTCCACCATCTCGACATGCCGGCCGACAATTTCCCGATAATCCCTTTCATAAGCCGAATCCCCCTTGGCAGCAATCTCTGAAGTACGAATCAATTGATCGGTAATACCGCCCAAAGCGGAAACGACTACGATCACAGGTTCGCTGATGGCTTCGACAATCCTTTTGACACTCCATATACTCTGAACGGAACCTACTGACGTTCCGCCGAATTTCAAAACTTTCATATCATTGACTTGTTTACACAGTCCGACGCGCGAAGCGATCGAACCGAACGATTAAAAATATATAACTGATTGGTTTTGCTTACGTTTGCAAGCGCGATTCACGTAGAAACACTATACTATCTTAAGCCCGCCAGGGCATATTCATGCCCCCGATACGCATTCGTTCGGACATATTCATCGGATGTTGATAGGATGGCAACATGTAGTCTGCTCTGAATTTTAAGATGTGACAAAGATAATAAGTATTTCAAACAATCTATAGCAATTTGCTTTTTTTCTGCAAAGATCTTTCCAATTCTCTTTAAAAGAACAGTCCACCCGTATCACCGTCGCAAGAGGAAACCGCACTGCGCGAAGCGAGCGACATAGGCAGAAATCGCTGCGCAGCGGAACGAAATATAAAAAGAAAGGTACGCCGACCCGGCATACCCTCTCTTTGTATCGTGATTCGTAACAGTTTACTTGGCAAATGCGTGACGGAAACCGTCGAGCCTGTTCCACGCACCGCGGGTAAAGTCAGGGATCGCTACGGGAGCACTGCCGTTCTCGATCGAGATGGCGCCCAACTCACTTACGCAACACCATTCAGCCAAATCGTAAACATCCATATCCAAGGGTAAACCGTTGCGCAAGCAATAAACTAAACGGTAATCCATGATATAATCCATACCGCCGTGACCGCCGACCTTCTTGGCCGTCTCCTCCAACTCCAGATGAATAGGATGTTTGTATTTTGCCATCAGGGCAGCCTTTACGTCGTCGGGCAGCACCGTGTGGACGGACAGGTTTTCATGGCCTTTCGCCACCGATTTATCGACTTGATCGGGAACGAGGCAATACTGTTCAATCGGATACTTGCTGGCATAGCCCTTCGTGCCGTTCAGTTTATACATCCGGCTATACGGTTCCGGATTCATGACGTCGTGTTCTAACAGAATGGTTTTCCCTTTCTCCGTCCGCATGATGGTCATGGTATGATCTCCGTTTTTAAAGTCGGGCATATCCACCTTATTGTTTTGCTTTTCGATGATCGGTCCGGTAACGGCATCAGTTTCCATCGCCACCAGCGTTTTCAGGCGGTCGCCTCGGTGAATGTTCAACAATTGACAAGCCGGACCGAATCCGTGAGTCGGATAAATATCGCCCTTATGCTTGCTGTTGAAATCCAAACGCCAGTCGTGCCAGTAGTCGGTCCAGAAATCGCACAGGTTGTGCAGGTAAGAACCTTCTACATGAAGAATATTGCCGAATAAACCTTGTTGAGCCATGTTCAGAGTGGTCAGTTCGAAGAAGTCGTACACGCAGTTTTCCAGCATCATGCAATGCTTACGCGTCCGTTCGGATGTATTGATCAAGTCCCAGCACTCCTGCAAAGAAGTGGCGGCCGGCACTTCGATAGCGACATGCTTTCCGTGTTCCAAGGCATAGAGGGCGATAGGAGCATGATGTACCCAATCGGTGGTAATATAGACAAGGTCGACATCTCCGCGTTCGCATAACTGTTTATAGGCATCCTCGCTACCACTGTATTCAGCAGCTTGGGGAAAGCCTGCTCGGGTAAGAATCCCCTGAGCTTTCGCCACCCGATCGGGCTCTACATCGCAAAGCGCTATGATCTTCGTACCGGGAATATGTGTCCAACGAGATACGGCATGTGGTCCGCGCATTCCCAGGCCGACGAATGCTACGCGTACGGTATCCAATTTTTCGGTGGTCAACTGAAGTACGTCTTTCTGCCCTGTGGGACGTTCGGGGACAGCCACTTCAATCGGTTTTACTTCATTTCTGGCAGTTATATTCTGCTGAGCGGTGCAATCGATTATTCCGACTAAAACCAAGCCGGCCACAACCATGAATAAATGCTTAATGTTCATTACTGATTAATAGATTAAGTGATAATTGATTAATGTTTTTACATTTCATACTGCAAACGTACGGAAAAATTTTCGATTTCTGCGTCGGTTCGAATAAAAAATTGTCAAAACTTTCGACAACGTGTCGTCCCTGTCCGTAAATCTCTTCTCAGGAAAGAGAAGAAATCCCCCTTTGACTGTCATTTTTTTAAGTAATTGTTTATCTTTGTATCAATAACGAAAAGAAATGGCAAAAGAGAAGATCGTATATGTCTGCAGCCACTGCGGAGCGGAATCTCCGAAATGGGTAGGCAAATGTCCGACTTGCGGCTCGTGGAATACGTACCTCGAACAACTTGTACGGAAAGAAGCGGCCGGTAGCCGACAAGCCTCTGGAATAAAAAGAACGGAAAGCAAGCCGATCGTCCTCGAGCATATTGCCGGAGAAAGAGAAGTGTGCATCGATATGCTCGACGCAGAACTGAACCGAGTGTTAGGAGGCGGGCTCGTGCCGGGCTCATTGGTGTTATTAGGAGGAGAACCGGGCATCGGCAAGTCGACCCTCATTCTGCAAACCGTTCTTCGGCTGCAAGATGAAAAGGTACTGTACATCTCCGGCGAAGAGAGCGCGCGACAACTGAAACTACGTGCCGACCGGCTACGCCATCCTCCCTCCGCTTGCATGATCGCCTGCGAAACGTCGTTGGAACAGATCTACGTCCATATCCGGAACGAACGACCGGACATCGTCGTTATCGATTCCATTCAGACCATCGGTACGGAAGTAACTGACTCTCCTGCGGGAAGTCTCGTACAAGTGCGCGAATGCGCCACTTCCCTTTTAAAATTCGCCAAAGAAACCGATACGGCCGTGATCCTCATCGGACATATCACGAAGGAAGGAACCATCGCCGGACCGAAGATCTTGGAACACATCGTAGATACCGTCCTTCAATTCGAAGGAGATCAACACTACATGTATCGCATCCTGCGTAGCATGAAAAACAGATTCGGCAGCACATCCGAACTAGGTATTTACGAAATGCGACAGGACGGTCTGAGACAGGTACCGAATCCCTCCGAACTGCTGTTGAGCGGCGATAACGAAGGGATGAGTGGCGTGGCCATCGCGACGGCCATCGAGGGCGTACGCCCCTTCCTAATCGAGACACAAGCCTTGGTCAGCTCGGCCGTCTACGGCTACCCTCAACGTTCGGCCACAGGGTTCGATCTGCGCAGGATGAACATGTTATTAGCCGTATTGGAGAAACGCGTCGGCTTCAAGTTAGCGCAGAAAGACGTGTTTCTGAATATTGCCGGAGGTCTTCGGGTGAACGACCCGGCCATCGATCTGTCTGTTATCAGCGCCATCCTCTCCAGCAACATGGATGTAGAAATCGAACGCAACACCTGCATGGCGGGTGAAATCGGCTTGAGCGGCGAGATCCGACCCGTCAACCGTATCGAACAGCGTATCGGCGAAGCGGCTAAACTAGGTTTCAAGCACATCATCATGCCGCAAATGAAAGGGATCAAGGTCGCAATAGACGGAATCGAACTGCATCAGGTGCGCAAGGTGGAAGAGGCAGTCAGGTTGTTGTTCGGGTGAATGAAGATACCATCATAAAAAGAAAAAGATGAAGACTGTAAATAAAAGTGGGGCGGATAGACTGTCGAGCTTCTTCCGAACGCAGCCGAGGGTGGACAAGACACGGATTTTCGACTCCTGTACATGCGGAGAAGACGTATCTGAAAGCGATGTGGACGTGCTCGTTCGTTTCTTGAAAGATACCCGGGTGTCACTCTTTTCATATGCTTCCATGCAACACAAGTATGGAAGTATTACTGAACGAGAAAATGGATCTGATGGAGGGTGGTCGACTGAAAAACTTTGCCAGAAATAACGCCAAAGCAGATAAATATTGATATATGAGAAATCAACATAAAAAATATCCCTAACCTCCATGATTAAAGAATTGCAACTGCGCCTGCTGCCCGAAGAGGCGGCGAATGAAGATACGCTGCGGACAGCAGTCTGCCGCGAAACGGGCGACGAGCCCCGCGAGGTACACGCCGTACGTGTGCTGAAACACTCGATCGACGCGCGACAACGTACGGTGTACGTCAACGTCACCCTACGCGCCTTTATCCGTGAAGAGCCGACGGAACAGCTGTTCGCACCCGTTGAATACCGCGATGTGTCGGGCGGGCGGGTGGCCGTTATAGTCGGCGCTGGGCCGGGCGGACTGTTTGCTGCGCTGCGTCTCGTCGAACTGGGTATACGTCCCATCGTCGTCGAGCGCGGGAAGGATGTGCACGAGCGCAAGAAAGACATCGCGCAGATCGCGCGACGGCAAACCGTCGATCCAGAGTCGAACTACTGCTTCGGCGAGGGCGGCGCCGGCGCCTTCTCCGACGGCAAGCTTTACACGCGCAGCAAAAAGCGCGGATCGGTGGAGCGTATCCTCACCATCTTCTGCCAACATGGCGCCAACCCCGCGATCCTCGCCGACGCCCATCCGCATATCGGTTCCGACAAACTGCCCGTCGTCATCGAGCGCATGCGACGACGCATCATCGACTGCGGCGGCGAGGTGCACTTCGATACCTGCATGGATTCTCTATTGATGCAAGATGACGAGGTGACGGGCATTCGCACCCGCACAGGTGAAGAGTTTTGCGGGCCCGTGATCCTCGCCACCGGCCATTCGGCGCGCGACGTCTATCGCATGCTGGTCGCACAACACGTGTCGATCGAAGCGAAAGGCATAGCCGTCGGCGTACGGCTGGAGCACCCGCAGCCACTGATCGACCGAATCCGCTACCACCGTCGTGAGGGGCGCGGCCCGTACCTCCCTGCGGCCGAGTACACCTTCGTGTCTCAATCCGCCGGGCGGGGCATCTATTCGTTCTGCATGTGCCCCGGCGGCTTCGTCATCCCCGCGGCCACGTCGCCCGACGAGGTCGTCGTCAACGGCATGTCGCCCGCTAACCGCGGTTCGCGGTGGGCGAACGCGGGTTGGGTAGTGGAGCTTCGTCCGGAAGATGTGGCGAAGTGTCGTCTCTCCGACGTATCGGACAAGGCCGAGCCTATACCCGAGGTACTTGCTGTCATGGCCCTTCAGGAGCGACTCGAACGCCTTTGCCGGCTGAACGGCGGAATGCGGCAGACGGCACCCGCGCAGCGGATGGCCGATTTCGTAGCGCGACGCAACTCGGCCGCGTTGCCCGCCTCGTCGTACGCACCAGGGTTATTGGCTTCGCCGTTGCATTTTTGGATGCCGGACTTCCTCACGTCGCGTCTGAGAGAGGGCTTCCGATCGGCCGATCGCGTGTCGCGCGGCTTCCTGACGAACGAGGCGGTGATGATCGGCATCGAGACGAGAACCTCCTCTCCCGTACGAATCGTCCGACGTAAGGAATCATTGCAGCATATAGCCGTCAACGGCTTATTCCCCTGCGGCGAGGGGGCAGGCTATGCCGGCGGCATCGTCTCGGCTGCCATCGACGGCGAGCATTGCGCCGAAGCCGTTGCAAACTATTTAAGAATCGTACGATGAACCATTTATTCGAAATAGCGATCGTCGAACAGAACACGTTGACTTGCCTGGCCTTGAAAGCCATTCTCGAGAAGATCATTCCCGCGGCCGCCATCTATACGTTCTCCTCCTACGAAGAATTGATGGACGACACCAGTGAGATGTTTGCCCATTACTTCGTTTCCGCCCAAATATACATCAACCACGCATCCTTCTTCCTCCAGAGAAAGATGAAAACCTTCGTACTGACCTTGGGCGAAAAACAACCCTCTCTACGAGGCATTCACACGATCGACCTTCATCAGAACGAAGAAACGATCGTAAAAGACATTCTCCGCCTGTATAAATACGGCCACCAACACAGTTCGCCATTACCGAAAGAGAAAAGAAACACAGACCCGACGCTCCTCACCAAACGTGAAATCGAAGTGCTGATCCTGCTGGCCAAGGGCTATATAAATAAAGAAATAGCCGATAAACTGCACATCAGTATGACGACGGTCATCTCTCATCGAAAGAATATCCAAGAGAAGTTAGGTATCAAATCCGTCTCAGGACTGACTATCTATGCCGTCATAAACGGATATGTCGGCGCCAACGAGATCTGAACGCTTAGATTGCTTTCTGTAAACGATATCCTCTGGGAGTTTCTCCCGTTATTTTCTTGAACATCCTATTCAAATGATGCGGATACTTAAAGCCTAAGCGATATGCAATCTCGCTGATGGTCAAATCGGTTCCGAGCAACAGGTGTTGAACCTGTTCGACCACCGCCAGCTGGATATGCTCCTGCGCCGTCTTTCCCGTCTCCTTCTTAATCAGGTCTCCGAAATAATTCGGAGAGAGGTGTAACTCCGAAGCGCAATATTGCACAGAGGGTAACCCCACCTTGAGCGGTCTATCCGACAGAAAGTAATCCAATAAAATATTCTCGAACCTCGACAAGATGGTGTGGTTCACGGCTTCGCGAGTTATAAACTGGCGATCGTAGAAGCGTTCGCAATGATTCAGCATGACTTCGATGTTGGCTACTACAATCTCTTTCGTATGCTTATCGATGGGATGTTCCAGCTCCGAACGAATTTCGCTAAAGCAGTCCATGATGATCTGCTTTTCCCGATCCGACATGTGAAGGGCTTCGTTCGATTCATAACGGAAGAAAGTATATCGCTTCATCTTCTTTGCAAGCGAGGTCCCTAATAACAGGTCGGGATGAAAGATCAACGCCCAGCCTCGAGGTTTGCCTCCTTGATCGTCAGAAAAGCCGATCACCTGCCCCGGAGCTATAAATAACATCGTACCGTCCTGATAATCGTATCTACTCCGTCCGTAAAGCAAGGTGCCACATTTAAGCTCTTTGAAAAACACGACGAAGAAACCGATGTTCAATTTTCCGTGTATGCTCGATCGAATAGCGGGAAAATCAAAGGCATTCACCAAGGGATGCAACGTCTCGACTCCTAATAAATCATCATATTGTTGAATCGTATTCAATTTCAGAATTTCCGCCATACTTATTTGCTTTTTAATGGTTATTCATTCTTTTGTTTTTATTTTTCGACGTTTATCGACGCGCAAAAAGTTAAAGAGCGGGAGCCTTCGCCTGTAAAGACGGCGAGCGATTTTCTACCTGCGGCCAATCATCTTTCCAAATCAATTTGTCGAGCATCAGCACCCGTCCGTTTTCAGGAGCATTCGCGTCGAACGCATGATATAAGATCCAGGTATCGCCTTTCTTATCCGACACAATGCGAGCATTGTGTCCCGTTCCGACAAATTTCCTATTCTTATGAATCACGATCTCGTGATTGTTCTCCATCATTCGGTTTCCTTCCCTATCGACGTACGGACCGAACGGATTCTCGGAACGGCCTACCACAGTCGTATAGGTGCTTCGTCTCCCCTCGCAGCATGAGCCTATCGAAGCGAAAAGATAGTAGTATGTACCTTTTCGAAAAATACAAGTTCCTTCATAGGCATCGCCGGCCACCTGCAAAGGCATTTCCCCCGGTAACAAAGCCAGGCCATCCTTCGTCAATTCCACGAAGTAGATTCCGTGAAAGCTGCCGAAAAAAAGGAAATTCTTATGCTTGGTTTGAACAAAACAGGGATCGATACAGTTCTGTACGCCGATGTCTCGGCTGCGGAACAGCATGCCGAGATCCGTATAAGGACCTTCGATCCTATCGGCCGTAGCCACGCCTATGCCGCACGTCCACTCTCCTCCCCACTTCGACATGGCATAATACATCACATATTTATTCCCTATCCTGTTTATATCCGGCGCCCAGAGCGCGCCTCCCGGCTCAAAAGTCGGACGGGTCGTATCCGTAAACGCAGTACCGAGTCGATGCCAATGCACCAAATCCTTGGAACGAAGAACTGGAATGTTCCGAATATCTTCCGTCGCAAAGAGATAAAAGACATCCCCCTCCTGCAGGATCGTCGGATCGGGTAAGCTATAATTGACCACAAGATTAGTGTAATAGGCGATTTTCTGAGGCGCAACCCACTTCGTCGAGGAAGAGCATGCCGCCAGCAGAAACATAAAGAATATTTCGACACCATATTTCATAGAAACAAAGATTTAAAATGAGTTGCTTTAACATTCGATACCACGATGTGCTCCAAAACCCAAAGTTAAGGAAATCTATTGTTCGTCCGATCTTTTTTACAAAGAATTTACAGAATCGGGAAGATTGTTCAAACTCTCAGGGGATGAATAAAAGAGAGGGGTAGGCGTTGATCTGCAAAGAAAACAGGCCTATCATCGCCGTTGATCAGTGTACAGAAAGAGATTTTCGCAGGGATTCTTTAAAAATGGTTGTTAATTCCGGAATAGGTATCTTTTTTTAAAAGATGAAACGGATATCTTTGCAATAAAACGTTTAAATAAAAAGATATGTTAGGTAATTTCAGTTATTCGAACCCTACGAAACTGTATTTTGGAGATGATTCTCTAAAATACTTGAGCGAGGAATTGACTCGTTATGGAGAGAAAGTACTGCTGATTTACGGCGGCGGCTCCATTAAAAAGAACGGCATTTACGATCAGATCGTCAGGATGTTGTCGGAAGCGGGAAAAAAAGTCTGTGAGGTACCGGGTGTCATGGCGAATCCGACCCTCGAAAAGCTTTACGAAGGAGCCAAGGTCGCCAAGGAAGATCAGGTCGACCTGATTCTCGCCGTAGGCGGCGGTTCGGTGTGCGATTATTCGAAGGCGGTGTCCGTTTCCGCTTATTGCGAGGAAGATCCTTGGACGAAATATTTCCTTCGGCAGGAGGATCCGACTTGCCGAATCATTCCCGTCGGTTGCGTATTGACGATGGTAGGAACCGGCTCCGAGATGAACGGTGGTTCCGTAATCACGAACCATACGGCGAAATTGAAGATCGGCAAAGTGTTCGGCCCAGAAGTCATGCCCAAGTTTTCTATATTGAATCCGACGTTCACCTATACCATTCCGGCCTATCAGATGGTAGCCGGCTTCTTCGACATCCTGTGCCATATCTGTGAACAGTATTTCTCGGGAACGGACGACAATACCTCCGATTATCTGGCAGAAGGATTGATGAAATCGTTGATTCACAGCAGTCGTATCGCCGTAAAAAATCCTCATGACTACGAGGCTCGCAGCAATATCATGTGGACGGCTACGTGGGCCTTGAACACACTGATTGCAAAAGGGAAATCCACCGATTGGATGGTTCACATGATTGGTCAATCGGTAGGCGCTTACACCAATGCCACGCACGGCATGACACTCTCCGCCGTTTCTTTGCCTTATTATCGACACATCATGGCGGCCGGTTTGGCCAAATTCAAACGGTTCGCCGTCAACGTGTGGGAAGTCGATCCCACCGGAAAAACGGATGTGGACACGGCTGCCGAAGGACTAAAAGCGATGGAAGCGTGGATGAAGGGAATAGGCCTGGTGCTGAGCTTGAAAGAATTGGGAGTTACGGAGGAGATGTTCGAGGGTATCGCCGACGGCACCTTTATCTTGACCGGCGGCTATCAAACGCTGACTCGCAAGGACGTGATCGATATCCTGAAAGAGAGTATGTAGGCTGTTTTTCGTCTTTTTTCCTCGCTCGAGAACAAAGAGGTGTGTCGAAACGTTTGTTTCGACACACCTCTTTGTATGACAGGACCCGTCGGTCAATAGTGAGTCGCTAAGTACACGACCTGGGTGCTGAGATATTCCTCCAAGCCGCGTTTCCCGTCGGCCCCTCCGATGCCAGATTTCTTCACGCCGGCATGGAAACCCTGTATCGCTTCGAAGTGCATGCGGTTGATATAGGTCTCTCCGAATTGCAGTTCACGACAGATACGCGTAGCGGTATCAATATCTTTCGTAAATACGGACGATGCCAAGCCGTATTCCACATCGTTCGCCCACTCGATCACCTGGTCGATACGGTCGAATTCGATCAGCGGGAGGACGGGGCCGAACGTTTCTTCGTGCACAATATCCATATCCTGTTTTACCTTATCGAGGACGGTCGCTGCGTAAAAATACCCCTTCTCGCCGATACGATGCCCGCCGCAAAGGATTTGAGCTCCCTGCTCTACGGCATGCGCTACTTTCGCCGCCACGCCATCGAGGGCACGCTTTTCAACCAGCGGTCCCATATCGACATCCTTTATGAGGGCGGGATCTCCCACTTTGACGGCTTGGAATTTCCGAACGATGAGCTTGGTGAACACATCCTTAACGTCTCTGTGCACATATACGCGTTCGGCGTTGTTGCAAATCTGTCCGGTATTTCCGATACGGGATTCCAGAATAGCTTGGGCGGCTAGTTCCAGGTCGGCATCGGGGAATACGATGGCGGGCGCCTTACCGCCCAATTCCAAAGAAACCTTTGTGATGTGGGGAGCAGCGGCCTCCATGATTTGAGTGCCTGCGTCGACACTTCCCGTAAGGCTGACGATGCCGATTTTCGGATTGCCGGCTAACGCATGTCCCACGACAGACCCTTTCCCTGTTACCACATTGAATACGCCTGCAGGCAGCCCGACTTCGTCGACGATCTTGCAGAATTCGCAACAGTTCTCCGGAGTTAATTGAGAAGGTTTGACAACGATCGAACAACCGGCCATCAAAGCCGCTCCGGCTTTACGTGCAATCAGGAAGAACGGGAAGTTCCATGGCAGAATGCCGGCGGCGACGCCAATCGGCTTTTTAAACAACATCATCGTCTCGTTGGCTGCATCGCTCTGGATGATTTCTCCCTCAATGCGTCGAGCGAACTCCGCCATATAGTCGAAGTATGTAGCGGTAACCCCCACTTCGATGGCTGCCAAGGCCTGCGTCTTGCCCTGCTCTCTGACTAAAATCTCTTGAAATTTATCGCCGTTGGCGCGAATGCCGGCGGCTATCCTGTGCAGGTAAACAGCGCGCTGGCATGCCGGAATTTTCGCCCATTCTCTCTGCGCCTTTTCCGCAGCATCGATCGCTGCTTCCACATCTTCGACCGTCCCTTCGGGCTGACGGCTCACCACTTCTTCGGTAGATGGATTCAATACGTCGATCCATTTTCCGGATCTACTTTCGACGAATTTGCCGTCGACGTACATCTTTAAATCTTTCATAAGCAATTTTTCTGTTACAGGTTATACAAATTTTTCCTAAATTAGGCATAAATATTTATAACGGGGACAAAATCGAAATATTTTTAATAAAAAAAATATTTCTAAAGAATTTTTATTTGATATCTCGTGCATGAGACGTATTTATCCGAAGAATACACCTATTTTATATTACGAAATTCGCAAAAAATATTTTTCAGCAGGAAACATAAAATTTCTTTCAAAATATTTGGAAAATATTTCCTGTTTTTATACTTTAGCGAGCGAAATGAGTGTTAACGAACTATTACTAACCAAAGTGAGAGATTATTTATGGTAAAAAAACTAACAATGGTGTTGGCCGGCTTGTTCCTTTGCATAGGAGCGGCTTTGGCACAAACTAAAGTCTCAGGAACTGTAATCAGTTCCGAGGATGGTCAGCCCGTTATTGGTGCCTCAATCGTGATCGTGGGCACCAAACAGGGTACAGTGACCAATGTTGACGGTAAGTTTACGCTGTCCGTTCCGGACCGAGGAAAGATTCGCATTTCTTTCATCGGTATGAAGACGGTGGAACTTGTCGCAAGTGAAAACATGAATATCGTACTCGAACCGCTGGATACCACGCTCGACGAAGTGGTAGTGACGGCGATGGGTATCAAGCGTTCGGCAAAAGCGTTGGGTTTCTCGGCCACGGCCGTGAAGGGCGACGAGATTGCCGCTGCACGTACGAATGATATCATGTCGAGCCTTTCGAGTAAAGTGGCGGGGGTACAGATTTCCAACTCTTCGTCCGACCCGGGTTCGTCCAAATCTGTCATTGTGCGCGGTATCAGCTCGTTGGGCGGTACAAACCAGCCGCTTTACGTCATTGACGGCGTGCCCCTGACCAACAGTGCCGTATACAGCACCGACGGGCTGAACAACGGCTATGACTTCGGTAACGGCGCCAGCGCCGTGAATCCCGACGACGTGGAGAGCATGACCATTCTGAAAGGCGCTGCCGCCACAGCGCTCTACGGTAACCGTGCCGCCAACGGCGTGATCCTGATCACAACCAAGACCGGCGCCAAGCAGAAAAAAGGCGTGGGCGTAGAGTATAACGGTGGTTTGCAATGGGAGACGCTGCTGCGCCTGCCGCAGATGCAGAACGATTTCGGTATGGGTTGGTACGGCGAGAAGACCGATATCGAGAACGGTTCTTGGGGACCGAGATTCGACGGTTCCATGCTCCGCTATGGAAATGTCTACGACCACTCCCAGAAGATCAAATCGTACGTACCCATCAAGCATAACATCAGAGACTTCTTCGACACAGGCTTACGCTACAGCAACGGCGTCTCGTTCAACGGTGCGACGGATGCGAGCAACTATTTCGTAAGTCTGTCGCAGATACATCAAGATGGTATCATCCCCACCGACGCCGACAGCTACAACAAGTACACCTTCTCTGCCCGCGGCAGCCACAAGGTGAAGAACTTGACTTTCAGCACATCGCTCAACTACGCTTATCAGCGGAACAAATTCGTGTCTACGGGACAGGGCGCCGGTTCCATGTACAACAACATCATGCAGACGCCGCGCGATATCAGTATCGTGGAACTGAAAGATCTGAACGACCCCTTCAACACGCCGGGCTACTACTATACGCCCTACGGTGTGACGAATCCTTACTACATCCTCGAGAACTTCAAGAACGAGTTCGAGAGCGAGCGCTTCTACGGCAAATTTCAGCTGGATTACGACTTTCTGAAGTACTTCAAGCTGACTTACCGTTTCGGCCTCGACACGAGCACCGAGCATCACGATACGGGTACGCCGAACATGTCGGCCATCTTCACGGGCACGCCGAATTGGAAGGACGCCCTGTCCAAAATCACAGGCGCGGCATCTGAAACGACGACCCGACGCCGCGAAATCAATCAGGATTTGATGCTGACTTTCGACAAGGATGTGGCTACCCACTTCCACGTGAACGCCCTGGCCGGCTTCAACGGCAACGAACGTAAGTACAACTATCTGTACGGCCGCGTCACCAACCTGACCATTCCTACGTGGTACAACCTCAGCAATTCGGCGGAAAAGCCCACGCTGGCAACTTACACGCAGACTCGACGCCTGATGGGCGTATTCGGACAGGCCGAGCTCGCCTATCGAGACATGCTCTACCTGACACTGACAGCCCGCAACGACTGGTCGTCTACGCTGCCGGAAGACAACCGCTCGTTCTTCTATCCGGGTGTGACGGGCAGCTGGATCTTCTCCGAACTGTTCAGCGACAACCTGAGGCGCGTGATCACTTACGGCAAGCTGCGCGCGGCCTGGGGAAAAACGGGTAACGACGCCAATCCCTACATGACGGGATCCGTCTTCGCTCAGGCGCTGGCCAACTCCAGCGGGTGGTGGGACAGTGCGTTCCCCTTTACCAACGGCAACTGGAATGCCTATACCGTGGGCAACGTCTTGGGCAGCAGCACGCTGAGTCCTGAGATGACGACGGAAACCGAGGTGGGTCTGAACATGGCATTCTTCCAGAACCGCGTGAGCTTCGACGCCTCCTTCTATAACAGAATCTCCGACAAACAGATCTTCAGTTTGGACATGGATCCGGGCACGGGCTACACCGCACAGAACATCAATCTCGGAAAGGTTCGCAATCGAGGTATCGAGCTATTAGTCAACGTGACCCCGGTCAGCTTCAGAGGATTCACGTGGGACATTTCGTGGAACTTTACCAAGAATTGGAGCAAGGTACTCAGCCTGCCCGAAGCCTTGGGCGGCAGCACGCTGATCTACGGCTTGGGCGGAGGTCCCGGACTCTACGCAGAGACCGGCAAGGAACTGGGTATCTTCAAGGCGTACGTCCCGCTACGCGACCCGGCGACAGGTAAAATCGTCGTCGACAATCACGGATTGCCCCTCAAGAACCCCGATCAGCAGATTGTAGGCAGCATGAACTACAAGTACATGATGGGTATCAACAATACGTTCCGCTACAAGGGCGTATCGCTCTCCGTCGACCTGGATATCCGTCACGGCGGCAGGATGTACTCCCGCACGAAGTCCATCAACTACTTTGTGGGTAACGCCATACAGACCGCATATAACGACCGTAACCCCTGGATCATTCCGAACACCGTGGTACAGAGTGGTAAGAACGCTCAGGGCAATCCCGTCTACACGGAAAATGTCACACCGCTCGACGCCACCAATATCTATAACTATTGGAACAACGGCGGCATCGATCTGGGTTCCGGCTACTTGATAGACAAGTCGTATGTGAAGCTGCGCTCCGTCGTGCTGGGCTGGGACTTGCCCAAAAAGTGGCTCGTCCATACTTTCCTCACGGACGTGCGTGTGTCTGTTTTCGGCAACAACCTGATGTTGTGGACCCCGTCGGAAAATACGTTCGTCGATCCGGAGCTCACCTCGTTCGGTAACGACCTCTCCGGTTACTATGGAGAGTATTCCGCGAACCCGAGTTCACGGAAATTCGGTTTCAACTTGACTGTTAAATTTTAACCCGAAGGTACAGATATGAAAAAGATTATATTATATGTAGCGGCCGGCCTACTGATGTTGAGCAGTTGCGACCTGGATATCAACGAGAACCCTAACTATCCGAAGGGGAGCGATGTGACAACCGACCTCGTGTTGCCAGCGGCCGAAAACTTCATCGCCGACGCACTCGGCGACCAGATGTTTACGTACTCGGGCTTCTTCGCCCAGTACTTTGACCAGCGTCCCGAAGCCAACCAGTATAACAACTATGCGGAACTCCACCTCGACGAGGGCAGCAACATCCTCGACCGTACCTACCGCAACCTGTTCGCTGGAGCATTCCAGGACTTGGCGGACATCGTCTCGAGAGATAAGAACACGGCCAACGCCTTCGCCTGCACGGTACTGCGCGCCTGGGGTTACCAGCTCTTCGTGGACAACGTGAGCGACGCCCCGTATACCGAAGCGCTGGGAGCCGACAAGGTACCGACCCCGAAATGGGACGACGGCAAGACCATCATGGAGGGCGTATTGGCTGAACTCGACAAGGCAGAGGGAGATCTCGGCACCGAAAGCATTACGCTGAAAGACCCGCTGATGAACAAGAATCTTTCACAATGGAAAGGTTTTGCCAACGCGCTTCGCCTGCGCATCTATCTCCGCATGATAGACGCGGGCATCGACGCTGCCTCCTACACGACGAAGGCTCAGGCGCTCGTAACGGCCGACAAGTTCTTCGCCGACGACATCAAGTACGACGTCTATACCAACGCCGAAGGACAGTACAGCCCTTGGTACGGCGCCGTCTTCCGCCTGAAAATCAACAATTACGTAGCCGCTTACCCCATCGTGAGTTACTATCAGTCCACTGGCGACCCGCGCATCTCCTACGCGATACTGCCCAACGAGAAGAACAGCGTCTATGTGGGACAGCTTCCCGGCTCGAAGACTCGCATGAAAGAGTGGAACAACAACACGGCCTGGAAGAACGATGACGTCAGCGAAATCAAGACCGATGCATTCATTGCCCAGCCCATCTATGTATTCACGCAGAGCGAACTGCAGTTCCTCATCGCCGAGGTGCAGCTCCGCTTCAACAGCAACGAGGCCGCGGCTAAAACCGCCTACGAGGCCGGTGTGACCGCCGATTTTGCCTCGCGCGGCATGGCAGACAAGGCTGCTTCCTTCCTCGCAGGTTCCAAGGTCGATTTCGACAGTCAGGCTACGACGGCCGACAAGCTGAAACTCGTCTACATGCAGAAATGGACGGCTTTCTTCATGCGCAACCACATGGAGGCCTGGTCCGAGATTCGACGCACCGATACACCTGTGACAAGCGATAAAACGGCTCATGACATCTTCAAGACTCCCAGCAGCTACAAAGCCGGCGAGATGATTATCCCCGCCGTGAATTATATTCAGGCCGGCGGACTGGCCAAACGTATGCCCTATCCGAGTAACGCCCGCCGACTCAACAAGAATACGCCTTCCGAAAAGAAGATGAGCGACCCCGTATTCTGGGATGTGAAATGATAAAACGAATGTGCAACAACTCTAAAGAAAAAAGACAATGAAAAAATATTTTATAGCATGTCTGCCACTCTTCATGATGCTGTTAGGCTTCGTTTCCTGTAGCGACGATGAAGAATTGACAGACTCTCGAATCACTTATTACGTGAAGTTCGAGATGCAAGGCAAGGACTTTATGGAATCGCCCATAGGCGTGGATTTTGTAGACCCCGGCTGCAAGGCTACGTTGGGCGAGGAAGACTTTACCAACCAAATCACCGTGAGCGGACTCGACAAGATAGACAAGAATGTCCCCGGCCTGTACCAAGTGACCTATTCGGGTACCAACAAGGACGGTTTCACTACCTCTGTCAGCCGTACCGTAGCGGTTTGCGACCCCTCCATTACGGATGACATCTCCGGCGATTACCTGACCGTGAACGGGACAAAGCGCATCAGGAAGGGCGTCGAGACACCTTATCCCAAAAATAAGGTAAGTATCGAGAAGAAGGCGTCGGGCCTGTTCTATGTAGACGACATGATAGGCGGCTACTATGCCCAGGGCGTGTATGCCGAATACGGCGACATCACCGCCATGAAAGGTTACATCCTGCTGCATGCCGACGGCACCATTACCGGTATCTCCGGCCATGTGGATGCGTGGAACGACGACTATACGAACTTCACGGACGGTAAGTTCGACAAGAACACGGGAGGGATAACCTGGAACGTAGAGTATGCCGGCATGAATTTCATCGTAGTGTTAAACAAATAAAAGAAAAAGATTATGCGAAAATACATTTCAACGATCATGTTCGCCGCGTTGGCCGTATTCGTTTTCTCCGCCTGCGATACGGAGACCGACGAAAAGCCAGGCGGAACAAAAATAGTGAAAATGGCGGGCTTCTGGGATGTGACCGTTCAATCCATCAAAGAAGACGGCAGCGTGCTCTCCCAAGATCCTTATGGACTGGGAACCACCTCGCTGAAAACCTATAACACCGTCGATGACGCGGACAACCGGATGTGGTTGAACTTAGACGGCAAGGACGAGTTTTACGATATGCAGCTCATCGTGCCCATCGACTATGCCGCCAAGACTTTTTCCTGCGAGGCTACCAAGTATGTCTATAACAGCGATAAGGCCGGCAACGTGACTATCACCGAAGGCAAGGTGCTGCTCGGGCAGGGACGCAACCTGCACGGATTGCCTACCGACAGCATCGTCTTTACGGCCAAGTTCAGCGATGATGAAAAGAATCTGACTTACCGAATAACCGGAATCAAACATTCGGGCTTTACCGAGTAGATTCTCCTTTTTTAATCGAAACGCCCCGGAAGTTTTCGCAACTTCCGGGGCGTTCACATTCGCGTAGCATAGACCTCTCATGCATATATTCATCTTTCCATCATCATATCATTTCGAAGCAAAGATGCGAATATTTTTCACTTCGAAGCACGATATCGTCGATACCCATACTTCCGATCTTTACGCTTCCGGTTCCTCTTCAGGCGGAAATTCGGGTTCTTTACCGCTTTTCTCCGAGGGGATAACCTGCTGTTTGTAGCGGACGATGAGTTCGTTGACGAAGTCGATGAACGCCGCGTATTTACTTTCGTCCAGCAGCAGTACCACGGCGTTGACGATTTTTACCAGCAGCCGATAGGCGGCGTCGCTCTGCAGGCGAGCCAAGCGCAGGGCACCCAGCACTTGCGTGGATTTGATCTCGGTGCGTTGCACCAACAGGCTCTCCACCTTGGCATTGGCCGCCTTGAGCACCGTCACGTAGGGTGTCAGGCTCAGCTGGGTCACTTGTGCGGCGTACTTCTTCTCGCAATCGTCTATCAGATTGTTGATCAGCCCCGTCTCCCGTTCCAGCTGCATGCTGGGGTCGATCTTGTAGTCTTTCAGATTTTGCCAGAGCACTTTAGCGGCGTCGGCCATGGCAAGTACGGAGACGTTCCGAAAACCTTTCACCGCTGCTCGATAGCCCGAAAGCAGCTGATCGCACTCGCGGTCGGCATCGGAAATCTCGTCCATGAGCATGCTTTTCTGCGAAAGCGAGCTATCATCGAGACCGTAAATGATGAACTAAAGAACATTGCTCAGGTTGAACATTCCAGACATCAGAGCTTTGATAACTTCATTGCGAATTATTGCTGCCCGCTAAAACCTTTCTCCTCTGACCACTGTAAGAAAGAAGGGGTTAAAACTATCATTTTTGAGATTATTCATCGTTTATTTGCCTATATATTAGTGAAAACGATAGCTTCTTGTAATGGTTACTCTTTGAAGCAAAAAGTAAGCTCTCATAGAGCAATAATGTCTGTATTGCCGATGAATAAAGGCTTATAGGACTTTCAATTTGTTTTCACCGGACAGCAATAATTGCGAATTTGCTTGGTGCAATTGCAGCATACTGCATGTTCCCCAAGAAGTCGTGTATCAATGTACAAAGAACCGTTTATACGCAGCTAACTCTCTTTTAATTTCGTCGAACTCACGTTAAATATAGCGTGGGAAACCTAAATAAGTAAATATCCATCAATTTTACATCTGGAAATCAGCACTTAAACAATTTTAGGTAATTTCATGCGGAAAATAGGATATGCTGATATTTATAAAGTAATTTACACATGTTATTGAAATCCACCTACAGATATATTTTTATTAAAGAATAAAAATATATAAGATTTTGACAAAATAATATTGAGAATAAAAAAATAATAATAATTTTGAAAACGTTAATACATATTGTATTGACAGAATTAATAATACGTTGCATTTATGTTTGATTTACTGATTGAAAATCTTGGAGATATTTCTCCTATGGTTGGAGATGCTGTAACTTCACAGCCTCAGGCTTTTTGGCCTGCTGTAATAGTATTGACCGTCGTTGCTAACATTGCATTCCCAACGCCAGCAAATTAATTCACTTAGAAGGGCTGTATTTTAATATGCAACCCTTCTATAAAATTAGATATTATGAAAATAACTATTATAGATGGTTTCTTGGATCTAAGTAGTATAAAATATCCTGATATAAAACGTAATTCATATCAGTTATTATCTATTCTTATTTGGAACTTAATAGATTAGAAGAGTCTGTAAGATATTTTAATTATAATGATTGTTCCTATCATAAGATAAGAGAAGATTTGGGAGATTCTGATTTTGTTGTTTGCATTAAGACCGAAGAGAATGAAAATTTTCTCTTAGGTTTAAAAAGATTATGCAAATGCAATTTTATATTCATTTCAGAATTAACGCAAAGCAAACATGCTGATTATTATGATAAGGAAAAAGAGCAAATTTATATAGATACATTCTTTCCTGTAAAAAAGAATATTGAATTTATCATTAAGATAATTACGAAAAGAGAATCTTATCAATATAAAATTGATTCGCTGCTATATACGAACAAAATATTTTTTGATAATAATACAGTTTCTATTAATGTAGCAGAAGATGCAAAAAAATCTTTTACAATCACAGGTATTGATACAAAGCCATTAAGTATTGATACTATTGATAAGCAAATAAATGGTATTCTAAATGCTGGAGTTAAACATATAAAGGTTGAGCCTATTTTTGATTCCCAATATAAATGTTTTCTATTAGATATTTCATCTCTGATGAAAAAATATTTGAATGATTATGATTTTATTTGGAGTTGTAATATAGATCCCTTATCTTTTTGCTTGGGGCAGGATGATCTTTTAATAGCTGATTCAAACCTCTCAGAAGTAACATTGCTTATCAGTAACATAGATGAAGTTATTTGTGAAAAATTTTCTTTGAACTATTCTTTATATGATGTCATTAGTATGATTGATTATCTTCGTTTAAAAGGTGTTCCTTACATTCACACCGATGTTATCTTAAGTTCTCAAATCGTACCGACTGATTATAATAAAATAACAAATAGAATCATAGAATTATACAATCATGCACCAGGATTGTTAGACATAAATCTAATCTTTGTAAAAAATGAGGATTTAGCTTTGGGGAATTTTTCATTATATAATTATTATGGAAAAAAATCAAAATATAATCATATAAATGGTATTAATAAAAATGTTACCTTATTAAAACAGAATATTATAACTAAAATATTTACGTTGATGTCTCAATCCATCAATATAGAGATGGCTTTAAAGCATATGAGATTAAATGATTTTAATATACTTACTTCTTACTACATTTATTTTTTAGCAAAATCAAATTACCGACAATTATATATATTCTTAGGTAATGGTTGGTTCCGTCTTAAAGATATAAATCGAAAAGATTTATCTTGTTTCCAAGTTAAGATATTAAGCTATTTATATAATCAAAAAGATAAACTTTTTCTTTCATGTGATGCTTATAGTAATGATCAAAAAAATGTATTTTTTGAAATCAACAGACAGGAATATGAGATATATAAAGTTTTAAAAAGCAATAAAAGCATCTCAAATGCGATTCAGTATTTGAAAAGTAATAATTTTTATATAGAAGGATGTGTTGAAAAATTTATTGTAAAATAAGACAATTATAATGTCATATTGTTAAAAAGAGCTTTAGTATGAAAAAACTTGATATAATATTTATAGATGGTGTTGACACAAGTGCTGATGCGAATTCCTATCTAACCTACTTGTTCCCAATAGCAGCTATGTTAGAACAGAATAACTATTCTTTTGGAATTTTAAATATTCAAACTATCAAAGATTTTAGCCTTGAAAAAATTATATTAGAACTAAAAAGATATGAATGTAATATTGTTGGAATGACAACTACTGCAGACAATATTTATAACGTTTCTTTAATTTCACAAAGAATTGCACAAGAAGATAATTATAAAATAATATTAGGAGGTGTTCAAGCAACTTTTGATGATATAAAAACTATTATCTCAACTAATTGTGATGTGATTATCAGGGGTGAAGGCGATTATACAATAATAAAGCTTTTAAACCATTTCATCAAGGGTATAGGATTTTTATCCCATATTGATGGGATAACTTATAAAGATAAAACAGAAATTAAAAGAAATGTAAATTTAAAATTGTTCGATCCTAATGAATTGCCTATCCCCCAATATAAAATTGCATCAGATAGTAAATATTGGCTATTTCCTCAAGATTTTACAGAAAAAGAATCGAAAGATTTTTTTAAAGCAGAACAAATTTCGAATAAATATTTTATTTCATCAAGAGGATGTCCTTATTCTTGTATTTTCTGTGTTGAAGGAAATCATTCCAGCGGATTAAGAGAGAAAAAACCTGAACGGGTTTTATAGGAATTAGACTATTTTGTAGAGTGTGTTAATGATAATATTATCGTTATATCAGATAGTACTTTTACATCATCTTATAAACGTGTAATAGAAATATGTAATAAAATAAAAGAATTAAGAAAAAAACATGAGATATATTGGTATGCAGAAGGGAGAGCTAATATCTTAGCAAAACATCCCGATTTAATTTCAATTATGAAAAATGCCGGTTTAATAGCTTTGCAAATCGGAATAGAATCAGGATCACAAGAAGTTCTGGATATTCAAAACAAACGAATCTCTCTAAATGACATGAGAGTAGTTGCTAAAGAAATTGCGAAAGTAGAAAATGTTATGTTAATAGGTAATATTATTTTAGGTCAATCCGGAGATAATGAAAGTACATATCAGGAATCTCTACTTTTTATCGAAGAACTTTTGGAATTAGCTGATTTTAATTTGTTTATTAGCTCTGGTTACTTAGTACCCTACGTAGGTACATTGATTAGAGAAAAATCTAAAGACTTCAATCTAAACATTTTGATAGATGAATTTGAATATAATCAATATTCCGGATATGAATATCCTATTTGTCTTCCCAACAATCTCTCTCTTTCAGAATTAGAAAATTGGAAAATAATTTTCAATAATACCATATATGATTTTATAAATAAAAAATTACGTCAAAAAAGTAAAAAAGAAATAGATAGACATATAAAATGGTGTTTGGAATTAGAAAAAAAAAGAATCTCTATCAAAACTCCATGGTATAACACTTTTATGTCTAGTGAGATTGTAAAGCGGTATTATGAATTGTATTTTCAAGACACTACAGTTACAGATTATTCTGAAGATAATCTATCAAAAAATTTAGATGTAATATATCCTATCGCGTTATGGGAAGTAATGTATAATTTTCAAAATGACACATGGTTTATTTCCACATTTAATGGTGTAATAAAACTGATGGAATATGAACTTGATTTATTAAATTTGGCCAATGGAAAAAATAGTTTGCAAAACATCATGAATATTTGTAGAGACAAAGATAATGATTGCCTAACTATTCTTAACTTTTATATTAAGATGTGTGACAACTACGAATTATTGTTTAAAAGGTATTTTTAGTGATATGAATGTAGTCTTATTAAAGTTGAAACGCGCTTGGAGAGTGATAAAAGAGCTTCCACTGTTCTATATTATATTTATTGCAGTATTAGCGGTTGGTCTGTTCTACATTATATATACGAACCTTCTTGATGAATCAAGCAGCTATATTATATTCGTGTTGTTCTGTGTGCTTTTATATGCCTACCATGAAAAACGGCGCGACTATTATTTTATCAGATTTCTACATCAGTCGACAATTTATTTATGTCTGATAGAATACATGCTGATATCTCTCCCGTTCCTTGTTTTATTATTCATCACAAAGAATTATTTGTTGGCTCTTTATTTACTGCCGGCCGTTGGTATCATCTCTTGTATCCCTAAGTTTAAACAAAGGAATATGAATATCCGTTTTGGTAAACTGTTCATATCGTCTGTGGAGTGGAAAGCAGGTGTGCGCGGAGGATTATTTTACCTGTTATTCATCTATATTCTTTGCATAGTAGTTTCTTTTTTCACAGAATATGCGTTTCTGATATATTTGCTTACTTCTTTCCAGTGTTCGGAATTCTATCGAACCGGAGAGCCGGTAAATATACTTTGCCTACCGGAGCAAAAACCTTCTTCCTTGATTTTTTCAAAATTAATAATTGCCATGCGAAACTATCTGATCATCAGCATTCCGTACTGTTTGTTCTATTGCATTATGTTTCCCTCGTTATACTGGGTAATCCCGTTATTCATGGTGTGTAGCTTCATTTCTTTTGCTTTTGTCATTTGCATGAAATATATGTTCTACATACCAAATAATCGGGATATCGGGAATAATATTGTCATCTCAATAGGTAAGATAGCCGCTTATACTCCGGTTGCACCTTTTATTTTGATCATCACCGTCTTTTTATATTTTCAAGCCACTAAAAATTTAAAATTCTATTTGCATGATTTCAGTCAATAACTTAACGATAAAATATGGTCCGAAGATAGTTCTCAACAATTTAAATGTGATTTTTGAGAACCATCTGACACACGGTCTGGTAGGTTTGAACGGATCTGGCAAGACAACCTTTCTGAATGGACTTTATGGTTTGTTGAATATCGCTTCCGGAACGATTTTATATAATGATTCGCCATTAAGTAAAAAAGACATATCGTATCTGCAAGCAGAGAATTTCTTTTATGGCTCTATCACAGGCAGGGATTATCTCGATTTGTTTATGTACTATAATAAGGGGTATGACTATCGTACATTAGCAAATTTATTAGACATTCCACTGGATGAGTTGGTTGATACCTATTCTACGGGCATGAGGAAGAAGTTAGCCATCATAGCATCTCTTATCCCTGATAAAGATATTCTGATTCTCGATGAACCCTTTAATGGGTTAGATATAGAGGCTTTGTTTTTTCTGACGGAGATTATAAAGAATTTGAAGCAACAAGGGAAGACTGTAATCGTCACCTCGCACATCATGGATACATTAACACCTATCTGTAATGAAATACATTATCTCCATAATGGAGTTATAGAGAACACCTACCAAAAGGAAAAATTCGACAGCTTAAAGTTTTTGTTCAAAGAAAATTTAGCAAAGAAGTATGAGGAGAAGATGACCCCTTCAGTCACTTTGTGACAGCCCCCTTGAGAAGGGTGGCAGTTGACTACGTCGGAGATTCACTTTCTATCGAGGGTGTCCGAAAAGGATACCTTCTATTTGTTTTCCGCATGAAATTTCCTAAAATTGTTTAAGTGCTGATTTTACCTAACAAGACCTTCTTAATGAATAAGTCAAGGGTATGACAACGTCTTTCTGTAGCTCCACAAAACGATTGTATGAGACGACATTCGGGAACAGGTGGCGTAAATACTTGCATACCTTTTCTACGTAGAAATGCTTCAGGCAGCGGTATCCTGAATCATGAAATAGGATTATAATGATGAGCATGACCTCTGCTTTTGACATCGTTGAATCGCGATGGTAATTTCGCCTATCATTGTTTTTAAGTGTATACTTCTTCATCAGTGTATCAAAAAACTTGCAGAAATCCATCTGCCATACAATATATTTGAGTAACTTTACAACAAATCTAATAGCAGGGCTCATTGCATACAATCTATTGCCGAAGAAGCCAGCAATGAACATAGAAATCATTGATAAAAGCAGACTAATTGCATAGAATTTATATCAAACTCGCGTTATTAAATATAGTGCGGGAAACCCAAATAAGCAAATATCCATCAATTTTACATTGAAGTATACGGGTATAAGTTTCGTCGACAGTACGCCTTTGCGAGTATGCAGGAATCAGCGTATACACATGCATAAGGAAGGACATTGCCCAAAGAGGGAAATGTTCTATGGGCTGGCTCTTTGGCTTTAAGCTACATCTTATCTGTAATGAACGAGGTGAGTTACTAAACTTCATGATTACCTCAGGGGATATTGATGACCGTAAGCCGTTAGAATACAAGGCGTTTGTAGAATTCATCTATGGAAAATTGGTTGGTGATAAGGGATACATCGGTAAAAACCTTTTTTCAAGGCTCTTCGTTAATGGCATACAACTTATAACCGAGCTCAAAAGTAACATGAAAGGAGCTTTGATGTGCGTTCCTGATGAGCTATTTCTGCGAAAACGAGCTATCATCGAGACCGTAAATGATGAACTAAAGAACATTGCTCAGGTTGAACATTCCAGACATCAGAGCTTTGATAACTTCATTGCGAATTATTGCTGTCCGCTAAAACTCTAAAGGTCATGAATTAGCTATCTGCGATACCGATAAACAGGTGTTTCGGATAGTTTTTCAGAAAAGTAAGCCCCTTCTTAATCAAAAAGTGAAAGTTTATCGGGTGGAGATTCTTCCACTTGAAGGACAGTCCAACAAGAGCTAATGGCGTAATTCCTAAAATTACAGATGTAATACCTATGAGATTAGATCAAGCTACTACACGCGTCACTGCGGCAAATGATGTCGACAATGTGATATATGTAGTTAATTTCTCTGATGATATAAGTTATACAGATCCCGATTTTCCAGCAAGTGGAGATGGCCTGTTTACTGTAAAAGATTATCCCGATGAGGTGTTCCTCAATCCAAACACATTTTCAACAGCTTTGACATATTGTGTAAATACGCTATGGATGAAATAGTAGATGGAGGTGGCGGCACAAATAATACTTATACGACTAATACCACATACTCAAGCTAGCAGAATGTCCAACGCACTGACAACTTACTAATAGTCATGCTTAGATTATCGATGGTTATAAAACGAAAGTAAGACAGAAAATCGCGGAAAAACACAAAAATGGAAATTTAATTAGCACAAGTACAGTGTCTGATACCTGCAAAATGGCACATTGCGACTTTGGATGGAATGGACGTTGTAACGGATACTATGTCAACGGCGTTTTCAAACTCAATAGCAACAACAACGATTACGACTGCATTGAGTGGGAAAAGAAAAATACAAAATATAATCGTCATATGCGTATCATAACATATACCAAACCAATATAAATATTTAAGATCATGAAAAGATATATATCAATAGTTTTATTATCCATTCCGCTCCTGCTGGTTTCTTGTGACAAAAACGACAATTTCGGTTATCCTTCCAAAATAACATTTGGAAAAGAAGGCGGAACTAAAATTTGTACTGGGACAGATAGTTTTTATAGTATAGAAGTCGCCAATTACAACGGTGATGGCGCAGAAGACTCTGAAGAAAGCATGGATTCGCTAAAAGTCACCTATAATTGGTTGACGGTAAAATGCAAAAAACTTGTTGGAGCAAAATTAGAAATGACAGCGATTCCGAATCATACGGGAAAGAAACGCACGCTATATGTGAGGGGTATGGTTGATAACGATTGTGCAGAGATTAAAGTTATACAACATTAGGTTATCAGATACCAAATAACAGGTCTCGTGTTTTTGTCTTCGTAAAAGCAAGCCGTCCCAATCGAACGGCGACAGCTGTCCATAGAGCGACTATCCGGTGAAAGGGGGTAACCTTGCTCATAGTGTTATGAAAGTTTTCTTGCACAAGCAATCCCCTGAAGGCTGAACTCACACGAGCATTCAGCCTTTTGTTTTATTTGCACAATAAAGTTTTATGGGCAACAAGAGTTTTTCACCTCGTCCGATAACGCCCCATAATTTCGGCGAGGCTATCTTCGCTTTCTTTCCGCCAGCATCTTCCGGTACAGTGCCAGGTAAGCTGCCGTATATTTCTGATAGTTGAATCCGAGGGAGTATGCCTTCATTTCGTTGGCGAAATCGCTGTGCTTGTCCCAGGCATCGATACCTTTTTTCACCACCTCCGCCATGTCTTGCGGTTCATAGCTGTCCCAATAAGAGGCGTACTTGTCGCCTATCTCCGGCAAGCTGGTGAATTTCGACGAGAACACTTTGCATTTGAATCTCATCGCTTCCAACACGGGTATCCCGAAACCTTCCAGTTTGCTCGGAAACAGGAAGCCTGTGCAATGTTCATAAAGCCAGTTCTTTTCGCTGTCGGAAATTTTTCCCACCAGGAAAACCCGGTTGTCGCCGTACGCCCTGATCGCCTCTCTGAGTTCTTCTGCATAGTCGAAATGATGGTCACCCACGATGTAGAGCTTGTATTCCGGTAAGTATTTCATCATCGGTACGAGGGTGTGAAAGTTCTTTTTCCTGCATACCTGACCTATGGTGAAGAGGAATTTCTCTCGATCGTCCGAAATAAACGGCGGTCTCTTGCGCTCTTCCTTTTCCAGATCAGCTATGCCGTTGTAGATTACTTCCACCTCTTTTCCACCGGTATTCACATGCGAGAGCAGATCCTGTTTCACATAGTTGGAAATAACCGTCACGCAATCGGAACATCTGATGCGCCAGCCTAACTTGTAGATCCGCTTCAGTCGGTGTATGCCTTGCTTCTCTTCCAAGAAATTCAAGTCGTGCACAGTGAGCAGTTGCATGGTGTTTTTCCCCCGCATTCTATATTTGAACAATTGGTTGGTAGCATGCCACAGATCGATATTTTCTTTCAGATCGCGTAGCTCCTCGAGTTTGTTTTCTACAGAGATATAACCGAATCTGTCGCCGAAAGCACCTTTATATTTTTCCGGTAAGAGGAAGATGAAGTGAATATCCGGTATTTCTGCTTGAGTGAGGCAGTGAATATATTGCCGCGTAACCTCACCGAATCCGCAGAATGCACCTATATGCGAAGCATCTATTAATACAGTGTTCATAATGTAATCTTATAATGCATATGATCGTTGTATGGCGAATACGTAGTGTACCCTCAAATGAAAGTCATTTTTTTATGTGATCATTTTTACTGAGCTGCAAAAATAATGATTTTCCATATAATATATCGTATCTATTAAGGTATATTAATATCGTCGGGAAAATTCCTTGTCAATCTCTTCTCTCGGCTAAAGCGATTCGAGCGCGGTTAGTTTTTAAGCAGAAAACAAATCAAAGACATATGAGAGTCATTCACGAGTTGTAAATGGAAGTGCCCAAGTTATGCAACACTTACGATATGATGCCTCAGCACATCGTTCCGTCGATTTTTTCCTCAACATATCGGAGGAAATATTGATGTGGGATCATATCACTTCAGAAAAAATGGAGATATTTTCGCATATTCACGGGCAAATTTCACATGTATAAAATGAAAAAAATGTATTTATTTTGATCCTGATGTCAATGGTTCAATCTTTTTCTGCACAATCACGAAAAAACGTTTTTTAATACTTGATGCCGACCCATGCAATATCCCCGTAATTGTGTCCATCTAATTTTATTTTTTGTCACGAATTAGTTATCTTTACATCCAAAACAAATCGAAGGTACATGAAACGCTTTTTATTATCATTCGCTGTCATCCTCGCGTGTTTGACAGCGGCTTTCAGTCAGACGCAAATAATCGCTCATCGCGGTTATTGGAAAACGGAAGGTTCGTACGAGAATACTGTCAATTCACTGCAAAATGCCGGCCGGCTCGGCGTCTTCGGATCAGAGTTCGATGTATATAT
This sequence comes from Phocaeicola abscessus CCUG 55929, assembly GCF_000312445.1. Taxonomy (GTDB): domain Bacteria; phylum Bacteroidota; class Bacteroidia; order Bacteroidales; family Bacteroidaceae; genus Phocaeicola; species Phocaeicola abscessus. The sequence continues at coordinate 227,847 of NZ_HE997183.1, forward strand.
TACCACCGATCATGTATTGGTGGTGCATCACGACCCGACTATTCAGGGGATACGTATTGAAGAGGCCTCATACGAGCGGGATTTGAAAGATCTGGTGTTGCCCAACGGGGAGAAGTTGCCGACCTTGGAACAGTTCCTGGCGGAAGGCGCCAAGATACCCGGATTGAGGTTGATCCTCGAACTGAAGAGTCATCGACGGGTGGTGAATGAAGACCGTGCCGTTCTGGCGGCGGTCGATTTGGTGAGAAAGTATAGCTTGGACGATCGAGTGGATTACATTTCTTTCAGCATGAATATGTGTAAGGATTTGATTCGGTTGGTTCCGTCGGCCGATGTTTACTATCTGAACGGCGAAGTTGCTCCTGCCGACCTGAAAACACTCGGGTTCGCCGGCTTGGATTATGAGCAGCATGTGCTATTAAAACACCCAGAGTGGATCAAAAAGGCACACGATTTAGGCCTGAAAGTCAACGTATGGACCGTGAAGGCAGAGAATATCCCTGCATTCATCGAAATGGGAGTTGACTTCATCACGACCAATGATCCGGTGGAAGGGCAGGAGCTGATTAGGAAACAGCCGACCGGTCCGAACAGCCGAAAGGCGATGGGGGCAAATACTTTTTCAGATACAGGAAAGAGGCGATAAGAACGCTTATACTCACGGCCCACAGGAAATAGGTAGCCGTATTCCCGAGGATATCGGCCGTGGTCTTGCCCATTTCCTCCATCGAACTGGTCGCTATCAGGACAGCAGCTACGGAATTGTTCAGCATATGTCCTGCCATACTGGGGATGATGCTTCCCGTACGGTAATACAGCCATCCGAAGATCAAACCCAAAAACAGGGCGAATATGACCTGTGCGGGGTTCACATGGGTAAGTCCGAAGAGGAGGGCGGATAGACATATCGCCTTGGCAGGACGAAGGCCTCGGCGTAGCAAGAATCCTTCGATCCCCCCCCGAAAAAGCATTTCTTCCACAATGGGAGCAACGATAACCATGGAGAGCAATCCGAAGATATTGCGACTCATCTCGAAGAATATACCTTGAAAGAGATCGGGCAGTGCGATGACCTCGTTGGCTATGTTCGATGAAATCAAGGCGGAAATAATCAACGGCAGACAAACGAAAACGGTCTTTGGCGATACTTCCTTCCAACTCTGCCGGTTGAATTTGATATACTCGAACAGGATCAGGTGAACGATCATCAAGACGCCCGAAAGAACCAATCCCACGGAAGTGGCATAGATAGTACGCACCTCTTCTGTTATCGGAACGAACTTATTTATACTCGCTAACAGAAACTTGACGGCATAAGTGCTTCCCAACTGATAGAGGAGATAATAAAAGATAAGTTTTACAGGGACAATCACTGTGCGGAATGTATTTTTTAAGTAATCCATCATATATTCTTTAGCATTGCAAATGTAACGTATCTTCGCTTATTCGCAAAAAGACAGCGGAGAAAAAAGGAAAGAAAACTACCGGATAGTATGCTCGAGCGGGAATTATTTTTCCATTCGATCGGTTTACAGATCGATATTTTTATGTACATGTTACCGCAACATACATATGAAATCGCGCCGATCATGAACGTTCTCGCCCCTGATGATGTTTCGTTTATTTACAAGATTCAAAGAAGCAGATGAGTATGCATTTTCCTTTTCTATTTTTCTATCGATTTTGTATAAACGACTTGTATGTCTATGGAATAAGCTTGGGAGAAGAAGAAGAAGTCGTCAAGGATGCCGTGCAGAATCTTTTTCTGAAAATATATTTCGAGGAAATACGCTTTCGTTTGCATTTATTTTCTTTAATTTGTTCACTCAAATTAAATTCAATCATATGAAAAAAGTAATCCTTTTAGTTTTGGTGTGGGGATTGACGCTGACGAATGTCTTTGCTCAATGGAAACCTGCCGGTGATAAAATTAAAACGAAGTGGGCCGAACAAGTGGATCCCCTGCATGTGTTGCCCGAATATCCTCGCCCGATCATGGAACGTCCGGAATGGAAGAACCTGAATGGTTTATGGAATTATGCCATCGTTGAACGGAGCGGCAATATGCCGAAATCGTTCGACGGACAGATCTTAGTGCCTTTTGCCGTAGAATCGTCCCTGTCGGGAGTAGGAAAAACTGTCGGGAAAGAGCATGAATTGATTTACCAGCGTTCATTCGAACTCCCATCAAACTGGAAAGGAAAACAGATACTCCTGCATTTCGGGGCGGTCGATTGGAAAGCCGAAGTATGGGTCAATGATATAAAGGTAGGCAATCATACCGGAGGTTATACCCCTTTCTCTTTCGATATTACGGCGGCGTTGCAACAGAAAAACCTGTTGACCGTCCGTGTTTGGGATCCGACCGACGACGGCTATCAGCCCGTAGGTAAACAAACCAAAAACCCGAATGGAATCTGGTATACTTCCGTGACGGGCATCTGGCAGACAGTCTGGTTGGAACCGGTTCATAAAGTACATATCGATCATCTCCGTATCACGCCGGATATCGATGCTCATAAGCTAAGTGTCGGATCGTGTATCAGCGGCGTCGTGCCTTCCGATTTGGTAGAAGTGAATGTTTACGATGGCAAAACGTTGATTGCCGAGGGCAGGAGCATCAATGGAGAAAAAGTAAGTATCGACATGCCTGAAGATGCCAAGCTTTGGTCGCCCGAAAATCCTTTTCTCTACACCTTGAAGATCCGTGTCAAACGCGACGGCAGAACGCTGGACGAAGTGTCGAGTTACACGGCTATGCGTAAATATGCTGTTGGGAGAGATGAAAACGGCGTTGTCCGGATGCAGCTGAACAATAAGCCGCTTTTCCAATACGGTCCGTTGGATCAGGGATGGTGGCCCGACGGCCTTTATACCGCTCCGACCGACGAAGCCTTGAAGTTTGATATTCAGCAGACAAAAGATTTCGGTTTCAACATGATCCGAAAGCATGTAAAGGTGGAGCCGGCTCGTTGGTATACCCATTGCGATCGATTGGGCATCATCGTTTGGCAAGACATGCCCAATGGCGATAAAGGCCCCCTTTGGCAAAGCCATGAGTATTTCAATGCGGTGGAATGCGTACGTTCGGCAGAATCAGAAGCGAATTATCGGAAAGAATGGAAAGAGATCATCGATTACTTATATAATAATCCCTGCATAGGAACGTGGGTTCCGTTCAACGAAGCATGGGGGCAGTTCAAAACTCCGGAGATCGTGGACTGGACGAAAACTTATGATCCTTCCCGTTTAGTGAACCCTGCCAGTGGAGGCAATCACTATCATTGCGGCGATATCCTCGACTTGCACCATTATCCGCAACCGAAAATGTATCTGTTCGACGGCTCGCGGGCTACTGTTCTCGGGGAATTTGGCGGCATCGGCTGGGCCATCAAAGATCATGTCTGGAAACAGGATCAAAACTGGGGCTATATCAAGTTCAACTCTTCGAAAGAAGTAACCGATGAATATATGAAGTATGCAGGAATGCTTTACGATATGATCGCTCGCGGTTTCTCGGCAGGCGTTTATACGCAGACGACTGACGTCGAAATAGAAGTGAACGGACTAATGACGTACGACAGAAAGGTCATCAAGATGGAAGAAGATCGTATTCGCGCTATCAATCAGCAGATTTGCAAATCATTGAAATAAAAACGCATATCCTTTTGACTTTACCTTTTCACACCCTCCAACTTGAAAACAACCAGCTGCTCCCCTGCTCCAGGGGGAGCAGTTTTTAAGGGAACGCTCTTGCAGACCTTTTATTCTGATACAGCCTCGATTACTTTCAAAAAACTGTTCATCGAAAAAAGGCGGCAATTAAAAAACTCCTTCCCTACTCGACAATCCTCCTTTTGAGGTAGAACTTTTCCGTTGCGATAAAATATAGAAGTGCACCGAAGATATGAGCGAGCGAGACGCTCCAAAAAGCAAAACGATAACCGACAATTTCGACGATCACCCCGCCTAACAGAATCCCCAATCCAATGCCTATATCCCACGACACGAGGAGGGTGGAATTGGCCGTTCCCCGCTCGTTATGATCGGCTACACTGATAAACATGTTCTGAAAGGCAGGCCACAGGTGCCCGTTCCCCAAACCGATCAGCATTGCAGACAGATAATACCCGAAAGCATCGGGGCAAGCTACGAACAACGTATACCCCGCTGTTGACAACAGAATTCCCTCGGCCGCATGCCGGGTCAGCTTCCCAGACCGCAACGATCGGGAACCTTGCAGACGTGACAGCATCAGCCCTACGGACAACAGCATGAAATAAGTGCCCGTCCCTCCTGTCATCCCTAATATTTCTTTGCCGTAAATAGCTAAGTAATTGCTCAACACACCGAAACAAAATCCAAAGAAAAGTATGTTCACGCCCATCATCCAGCCTTTGAACAGAAAAAAACGGTCGAGTGAAACCTTACGCTTGTTCGTCATGATTTCCCGCTCAGGTATTCGAACGGTCAAATCGATGAAAAAGCCGATACCTGCCACGAAGAGAGCTATTCCAAAGAGTACATCAAAGTTATGCACGTATTTATAGATAAAGATACCGATGGTAGGAGCCATAGCCATGGCCAGGTTATTACTCAGCCCGTAATAGCCGATTCCTTCGTTCCGTCGAGACGAGGGGAGCACATCGATGGCAGTAGTGGTGTTGGCTACGGTCAAAGCGCCGAATGGTCCGCCGTGAAGTGTGCGTATCACAGCGAAAAGCAGCAAGGTACTCGCCGCCAAATACCCGGCAAAGAAGATAAAGAAAAAAAAGAAACACCACATCAGCACTTTCTTCCGGGGAAAACTGTCGACGACGTAGCCGCTGAACGGCCGAAAGACGAGCGCCGTCATCGTATAGCCCGAAAGCACCAGGCCTATGACATCCTTCGTAGCATGGTGCGTTTCGCTCAAATAAAGCGGTAATAAGGGAGTAAGCAGGTAAAAGGCGAAGAAGAGGGAAAAATTGGCCGCCATTACTTTCCTGTAATTTGCGTTCCAAAGCGATTCTTTCTTTTCTTCCATAGATTTCTGTTTAACGGCACAAAATTAGCAATTCCTTTCCGAAACAGCATTCCTTTTCCCGTTAAACATGATATGCGTCGAACTATTATCCTCTTGTTCCCGGAGATCGACAGCTTCAGTCGATAGCATTCTGCACCTTCACTTCTGCTCCCGAAGAGGTTTTACAATCGATCACTTTCACTTCCGCATTCATCTGTCCCCGCGCATCGACGGGGATACCTGTCGTTTCAAAAAACAATCGGCAATCATCACATCGCTATTTCTTTGCAGGACAATTCCTCCACTCGACAGATGAGCGGTAACCTTTACAGTGAGTCCTTTCACCGTCAGATGGCTGCAATCTTCATATTTTTAACATTTTGCACGGCGACAAGTTGTGGCATTACAAAACTCCCGGAAGGAATCCCTTTTCTTTCTGGCATGCAATTTCGTAAACAAAAAGTAATATTCCTAAACGGTTGATTTGTTGTTAAAAAGTAAAGAATCGTTAGGACACGTTCCGCAGAATTCATACCTTTGTCAACCGAATGAAAAATGGACGTTTCGAAGAGATTGAAATATTCGATATATATGCTGATAAGCGTCGTCATAGGACTTTATCTGAGTATAATCATACTGCTGAACATGCCGTATGTTCAGGGAAAGATCACTGCGGCCGTCACCCGAGAATTGAGGAGCAAACTCCATACGGAACTTTCCATAGGGAAGATCGACATAGGATTATTCAACCGAATCATCATCGAGCAGGTAAGGATCAACGACCGACAAAACAAAACATTGGTGCAGATAGCCCGGCTCTCCGCCAAATTCGATGTGCTCCCGCTGTTTGAAGGAAAGATACGCATCAACAGCGTCCAGCTTTTCGGTTTTACAGCCAACCTGAGCCGACCGTCGTACGAAGAGCAGACGAATTTTCAGTTCATCGTCGACGCACTGGCCTCAACGGATACGGTGTCCAAACCGTTCAACATCGATTTACGCATAAATTCCGTATTGGTTCGCCGCGGTCAAATCAACTATGACGTCTTTTCGGAACCTCCGACACCCGGTAAATTCAATATCCACCATATCGGCATCGACAACCTAACGGCTACCGTCTCTTTAAAAGTACTCCGAAAAGATACGCTTCACGCTACTATCAGCAGAATCAGCTTCGACGAGCAATCCGGGTTTGCGTTAAAGAAATTCGCTTCCAAAGTGGTAGCAAATCGTAGAGAATTCATTGTCAGCAACGTCCATGTCGGGCTTGCGAATTCGACCGTAAAAGTCGATTCGTTCGTCTGTGCGTATAGCAATGGGGAAAAATCGATTCGCCGACACGACACCGTAGGTTACAACGGAAAGTTAGTCGCCTCCATTTCTCCCCAAGACATCGCGCCTTTCCTCCCCGCCCTCTCTTCGCTGGAAACCTCCTTCAACGTGAATCTCGAATTCGCGGGGAAAGGGTACGACCTCGCGAGCCCGGTTCTCAAAATCACGAATTCTAACGGCATCGTCATCGAAGGAGAAGCGAACATCCATGGCTGGAATGCGAAAAAGGACATGCGTATCCATAGTAAATTACTTCGGGGAGAGATGGATAAAAACGGCATCGATTTCATTGCCAAAGCATTTCTCGGAAATACTCCCCCTTTCATTCAAAACATAGACTTCCTCCAGCTGAAAGGAGAAGCGAGCGGCCGCCTGAACAAACTGAACTTCGTCGGGACGATGCGATCCGGCATCGGAGAACTAAAAGGAGAAATGCGAATGGATATCGACGAGGAGAATAACAGAAGCTACACCGGCACTATGACGAGCACCGACCTGAACGTCGGAAAGCTCATTGACAATCATCGGTTCGGGAGAGCTGATCTGAACATCGACTTCAACGGATTCAACTATCGAAACAATTACCCGGAAACCTCGATCAAAGGAGTGATCGCTTCGTTGGAATACGGCCGATACGACTATAAAAACATCCTGATGGACGGGAAATTCAAAGACGGCGGTTTTAACGGCCGACTTACGCTGAACGATATCAACGGCACCATCGAGCTGCAAGGAATGTTCAACCGGGCTCAAGCCATGCCTGTTTACAATATCAGAACTACAGTCAGCAAACTGCGTCCCAACGAACTACACCTCACGAAGAACTATGAAAAGAAGGAGATCTCATTCAATCTTACCGCCGACTTTACAGGACATTCCATAGACGATCTGATCGGTACGATCTCTATAGACAGCCTGCTCCTCGCCAACCCCGACAGTGCGGAATACTTCCTGGACAACCTGACTATTGCCGCCACCAAGCTCAGTGGAAGGGAAAAAGAGTTGTACATCAGTTCTTCCTTCCTCCATGCGAACGTCAAAGGCGATTATTCCTATAAGACCTTGCCGGCCAGCATCTTGCAGACGGTACGACGATACATCCCTTCCCTGCTGACACCGGAACAAAATCAGGCGGCTACGCATAATCATTTCCATTTCAGCTTCCGCATCGACGATGCTACCTTCTTCGAGAAGATCTTTCTGATCCCCATACAGTTACATTATCCGGCAACGTTGACGGGAAGCATAAACGATTACGAAGAAAAGGTTCATATAGAAGGACATTTCCCCGAATTCCGCTATCGGAACACCTGGTATGATTCCGGCAGCCTCCTTTGCGAAAATACGTCCGATCAGTTCCTCTGTCGCATTCGCACCGGTATGTTACTCAATAGCGGGAGCATGCTGAATCTCTCGGCGGATGTTAAGGCGAAGAACAATAAACTGGAAACCATTATTAATTGGGGAAACAATACGAATGAAACGTATGTTGGAAAATTAGCTTCGAACACTTATTTTCGCAAGCACGAGGGCAAACATCCGTTCCTCCAGGCTCGAATAGATATCGAACCCACCCGGGTGGTTATGAACGATACGGTCTGGAATGTACACGAATCCCGAATAGAAATAGATTCGGGATTCGTCTCCGTCAATAATTTTCTGTTCGAGCACGGAAATCAGTACATTCGGGTAAACGGGCGGCTGACCAAACATCCCAAAGATTCCTGTTTGATCGACTTAAAGAATATCGATTTAAGCTATCTGCTCTCCATGGTACGATTCGACGCCGTCGAATTCGGCGGACAGATTACCGGAAAGATCGATCTAAAAGGAGTCTTAGGAGAGATGACCATGAATACAGACCTGAACGTGCATCACTTCCTGCTGAACAAGTCTCCGTTGGGAGAAGCGAAGATCCGCGGGCAATGGGATAAAGCTCTCGAAGGCGTCAGACTGTGGGCCGACATGGAAGAGAGAGGTATATCGAAGACGAACGTAACGGGATTCGTATCCCCGAAAAAAGAAGGACTCGACCTGCGCATTCGAGCAGACAGCACCGACATCGGATTCCTCTATCCTTTCGTAAAGGGTATATTCAGCCAGTTCAACGGACGTGCCAACGGATATGTCCGACTCTTCGGCCCTTTATCCGCCCTCGACCTCGAAGGAGACGTCAGAGCTACGGCCAACGGATTCGTCACCATCCTAAATACGGGATTCACTATTCCGAATGATTCCGTTCATCTGAGACCCGGATTGATCGACTTCCGCCAAGTTCGTATTACGGATATGGAAAATCATCGCGGCAGCGTCAACGGCTATGTGCATCACCGAAAACTGACGAATCTGACATACCATTTCGATATCAACGGCACCAATCTGTTGATGTATAATACGCAAAACACCGGCGACGTACCCTTCTACGGCAAAATCTACGGGACGGGAAACGTCATCCTCGACGGCGGTAACAATACGCTGACCGTTCATGCCAACGTAGCTTCAGGCAACAATACGGAATTCACCTACGTGACAGGTATTACGACGGAAGCCGCAGACAATCAGTTCATCACGTTCGTGGATAAAACGCCGAGAAGAATGCAAGACGGCATTCAAACGCATTTTTATCACCCCTCCGACGTGAAAAAAGAAGAGGAAGAAGAAGGTCCTCCCATGGATGTCCGGATGGATATGCTCATCGATGCCACAGAAAACGCAACCATGCGGATTATCATGAATCCGGTAGCCGGCGACTTTATTTCCGCCAACGGAACGGGCAACCTGCATGTGAACTACTATAACAAAGGCGAGTTCAAAATGTTCGGTACATATACCATCAATCGAGGCATTTACAAGCTGAGCATGCAAGAAATCATCCGGAAGGACTTCGCACTCAACCAGGGAGGTACCGTCTCGTTTTCAGGCGATCCGTATCATGCCAATGTGAATGTTCAGGCGGTCTATACGGTTCCGTCTGTCTCGTTGAGCGACTTGGGTCTCGGTGACATCAGCCAGACCCAGTCGACAGTCCGCGTAAACTGTTTGATGAATCTGTCGGGGAATTTGAGCGACCCGGAAATCCACTTCGATCTGGAATTGCCGACCGTCAATGAGGAAGACCGCGAATTGGTAAGAAACATCACAGCCACCGAAGAACAGATGAATACGCAAATCATCTATCTCTTGGGCATCGGTAAGTTTTATACGTACGATTACGCCGTCAATTCCACTCAGTCGAACGCTACCAGTTCCTTAGCCTTTACCACCCTGTCGAGTCAGCTTAACAAGATGCTGTCGCAATGGATGACGAACAAGAACTGGAACATCGGCGCCAACCTTAGCACTGGGCAGGAAGGGTGGAGCGACGTGGAGGCGGAAGCCATCCTCTCAGGAAGACTGTTGAACAATCGGCTACTGATCAACGGGAACTTCGGCTATCGCGATAATGCTTTAGCGAACACCAACTTTGTAGGCGACTTCGAAGCGAGATGGCTGCTCACCAAGAATGGAGAATGGCAACTGAAAGGATATAACCAAACGAATGATCGCTACTTCGTAAAGTCAACCCTGACGACACAAGGCATCGGATTGATCTATAAAAGAGACTTCGACCACTGGGGGGAGATGTTCAAACGTTTCCTACGAAAAAAGAAAAGGCAGGAAGCGTCGACGACGATTTATTTGAAAGAACGATGAACCGATATTGTTTACCAGCCGAATGGCACAGGCAAAGCCTGATACAGATAGCCTGGCCGCACGCCGAAACCGATTGGGTGCATATGCTCGACGAAGTACAACGCTGTTACCTCGCTCTAATCAGCGAAATCAGCCGACGAGAGCCGTTGCTCATCCTCGCCCCCGACCCGGAAAAGGTGAAGACGTGCCTGCGAACGAACGGATTGCTTGCCGAAAACATCACTTTCTGCGCGTGCCCCACCAACGACACGTGGGTACGCGACTACGGCTTTCTCACCCTCGTCGACCCGGAAGGTCGACCGCTCCTGCTCGACTTTCGTTTCAATGGATGGGGCATGAAGTTCGCTGCCAATTGGGATAATCAGGTCAATATCCAACTGTATCGGACGGGGATACTGCACGGAACTTATCTGGATTGTCGGGACTTCGTTTTGGAAGGTGGCTCCATCGAGAGCGACGGGAAAGGAACGCTTCTCACCACGACCGGATGCCTACTGGCAGCCAATCGTAACGAACCGATGACGGTCCGCGAGATCGAAGCCGTGCTCCGAGAGCGCTTGGGTGCGACGCGAATACTATGGCTGCATCACGGACATTTAGCCGGCGATGATACCGATTCGCACGTCGACACATTGGTGCGACTCTGCCCGAACGACACGATCGCCTACGTGAAGTGTACAGATCCGACAGACGAGCACTTCGAGGCCTTGCGACGGATGGAAAAAGAACTGCACACGTTCCGTACCCCGGAAGGCAAACCCTTCCGGCTGCTACCGCTCCCCATGGCTTTGCCCGAATACGACGAACTCGGCAGGCGACTGCCCGCCACCTACGCCAATTTCCTGATCATGAACGAAGCCGTGCTCTATCCGACATACGGGCAGCCCCTCTACGACCTGGAAGCAAAGGAAGCCTTGGCACAAGCCTTCCCCGGAAGGGAAACGGTCGGTATCGACTGTCGGGCACTCATCCGGCAACACGGTTCGTTGCATTGTGCCACCATGCAATATCCCGCAAACGTTTTCATCCATAAATAACCTCACCCGTATGAAAAGAACGATTAAAACAGGTATCATCCAACAGACATGCATAGCCGATGTGCAGGAAAACATGCGGAAGTCGGCCGCCAATATCGAAGAAATGGCCGGAAAGGGCGCTCAACTCGTCGTCCTTCAGGAATTGCACAACTCGCTCTACTTTTGTCAGACGGAAAATACCGGAAACTTCGAGCTGGCGGAGTCGATTCCCGGCCCGTCGACCGTATTTTACGGGAACATAGCCCGACGACACGGCATCGTACTCGTCGCATCCTTGTTCGAGCGTCGTGCGGTCGGCCTCTACCACAACACGGCCGTAGTATTCGATACCGATGGCCGCATCGCTGGCAAATACCGAAAGATGCACATCCCGGACGATCCGGCTTATTACGAAAAATTTTATTTCGCACCGGGTGATCTGGGCTTCCGCCCGATAGAAACCTCCTTGGGCAAGCTGGGCGTACAAGTCTGCTGGGATCAGTGGTACCCCGAGGGAGCCCGCCTGATGGCCCTGAAGGGCGCGGAACTGTTGATTTATCCCACGGCCATCGGTTTCGAACGTTCCGATACGGAGGAGGAACAACAACGCCAACTGGATGCATGGATCACCGTACAGCGAGGTCATGCCATAGCCAACGGACTGCCCGTCATAGCCGTCAACCGAGTCGGCTGGGAATCCGATCCGAGCGGGCAAACCGGCGGCATCCACTTTTGGGGGAACAGCTTCGTCGTTGGCCCGCAAGGAGAAATGCTTCTTCAGGCGAGCCGCACCGAAGAAGAAAACCAAATGGTAGAAATCGACCTGACACGCAGCGAGGACGTACGCCGATGGTGGCCCTTCCTCCGGGATCGACGCATCGACACGTTCGGGGAACTGATCGAACGTTTCGTCGACTGACCGAAACAGATTGGAAATCGACGCATAGTTTCATTTGTGAGAATCAATGAATGGGATTATCTGAAATACATGTTGATCATTCTGATGATCCATAAACCATATTCGCGATATCCCCTTATTGCTGACGAGCGGTAAGCGGGACTCGAACCCGTGACCCTCGGCTTGGGAAGCCAATACTCTACCAACTGAGCTACTACCGCATCGTTTTACTTGACGAGACAAAGATACTATAACTTCTTTATTCGGCAAACATTATTCCCGCTTTTATTTAAAATTTAATTCCGATGCAACGGAAAAAGGCGGATACCAAAGCCATTCCGACGACCTCAAATAACCCAGCAGAGGCACGATCGCCAATCTTTAACGAAATAATTCATCGATAGCAGCCGAATGAGAAAAATATTACAAAAGAATGTAGTACCTTTGCGCAATGAAACATCTCATCGCTTTAACCATCACGATCAACGTTCGTATCGCTCCTTTCACGAAAAGTTTACGTATTCGCCCGAGCGGAAGCATTCTCCTGCTTGTGGCTTGCGCTTTCCTCGTTCCGCAAGCAATATACGGCCTTGAAACAGACTCATTGAATCGTAAACCGGACATCATCCTGCACCCTTCGCACGGTTACAGTGCAGCGAATGCTTTCAAAACCGACTTTACTTATATGGGAGCGGGCTTCATAGCCGCAGGGTTCTTGGTAAAGTCGCAGAAAAAAGAGTTTCGGGCGATGCGCCATTACTTCAAACCCAACTTCCAAACCACGTGGGACAATTATACGCAGTATACGCCCCTTATAGCCACTTGGGCCCTAAAAGCTTTCGGCGTAGAGGGACGCAGTTCGTGGAAACGAATGGCGACAAGCAATGCTTTCTCTGCCCTGACTATGGCCTTTTTAGTCAACAGCCTAAAATACTCCACTAAAGAGCTGCGGCCGGACGGCACTTCCCGCAATTCGTTCCCCTCGGGGCATACAGCGACATCCTTTGTCTTCGCCACCATTCTGCATAAAGAGTACGGCCTGACGCGCAGTCCCTGGTACAGCATTGCCGGGTATTCCGTCGCTACGGCCACCGGCGTATGCCGCATCCTGAACAATCGACACTGGATCAACGACGTGCTGGTAGGTGCCGGCATCGGCATCCTTTCTACCGACATCGGTTACTTCGTAGGTGATTTGCTGTTTAAAAACAAAGGCATCAAACACAGCAGCTTTGACCATGTGGCACCCGACATCTCCGAACGTCCCTCGTTTTTGGGCATCAGCGTGCAGATGGGCATAGGGCCCAAGCAACTGAATGCCCCCGAGGTGTACGACGATTACGACGAACACATGCAACCCTATCCGGAAGGTGACCCTAAGGGAACAAGCCACCCCTTGGGCTTGAAACTGTACATGGGACACAGCTCGTCAGTGAGCGTCGAAGGGGCTTACTTTTTCAACAAGTATGTCGGTGTAGGCGGACGGGTGCGGGCGACAGCCATTCCCGTAACGGCGAGAGTGGATCTGAGTAAAGGCTTCGTTTACGACACCAACTTGGACGGTAAGGCAGACGACGATGCCAAGTTCACCCACTTCGTCGGCGTGGAGTCCAACCATATCGGCATGTTCGATTTCAGTGCGGGCGTACACGTCTCTTATCCCATCAACAATCGGTTGAGGATCGGAAGCAAGTGGCTGGTCGGCAACCGGCTGACCACGGACTACAGCGTCGACGCCATTCTCGACATCGACGTGGAAGGAATCAGACGTAAACTTTCCACCATCGACGAAAACGATATGAATTACTTCCAGTATCCCGGACAAAAACAAGAGATTTTGGAAAGTCTGAAAAGCTACGGCGACGGCAAAAATGTGCATGACACGGAATTTCTTTCTATCCAATCGAACAATACGCCCGTTTACAGTACGGGCCTTTCCCTGGCATGGGCGTACAGGCAGGACATGGCTTTCAGGGTGACCTTCGACTATGACTATTCATCTCCCCACTATACGTACCAATTAACCAACCGGTGGAAAGACGTAGGAGACGGTTTTCCCGAATACCTCATTGATACTTTTACCCACCGGACAAAAATGCATAACCTGAGCATGGGATTGGGCATGACGCTGAGCTTTTAAATGAAGACGACATACCCGTCGTCGACGTGAGGAAACCTGTCCGATGAGGTTTTTTATCCCGTCGTTGACGTTCGGAATCCCGGTGTTGAGGTGATATAACCTCAACACCGGGATCCGGAACGTAGTCAGATCTATTTCAGACGTCAACGCCGAGGTTCGAGACCTCATCGGACAGGTTAAGGGACGTCATCGTTCAGGTTCCGGACGTTAACGGCGCTATTCTGAACGTCAACGGACAGGTTGGTCGACGTCAATTTAGCGAATCGGGACTCCGACGAACCTTATATTTCCTTTTTACTCGGCCCCGTAATACCTATTTTCGATATAGGGCGACACCTCCTCGGGGCCGGTAATGGCTCCCGTGTCTCTGTCCACGTTATAACAAACCATCTTCCCTCGATTGTCCACGATAAAAAAACCGGCATCGAACGGAACGACCTTTCCATCCTCCGGTACACGAATCTTCGTGTCTTCAGTCGAAGACAACTCTTTCTCACCCGTATGTTCGTATTTCCGTATCAACCCGTCCGAATCCTCTATGAACAAGAAATCCGCAATGGCCCAGTAGTATTTATTTTGTTCATAAAAGCCGTTTGTCTGGTTGAAAATCACATTTCCGTTCAAGCTACCGTCCGTCCTATATAAAAACAGTCGCAGATATGCCGGGTAATTGGCGAAGATGCCCTGGTCTCCGACCGCTACTTTCAAGTTGTTCCAGCCAGATCCGATTTGCCTCATCGCGTTGAAGCTCAGACTTCCGTCGGGTTTAAACGGTATTTGCTGAATGGTCCAGTTCCGGACTCGCTGCCCGACAAGGACGTTATGCACGTAATCGAATTGAAACACGCCGAATGCATCGGCTCCGGAACCGATCAACTCTTCAGCGGGCGGGCGGGAAGAATAAATAATGTCAGCTCCGTTTCGAATGAGGTATATATTGCCTTTTTCATCGATACCGTACAGAAAATCTTTTTTAAAATGAGCGATTATTTTAGTGTACTTGGCGAAATCGACCGTCACCCTGTCCTTTTTGACGGTCATTTTTTTATCGACGTAAGGCGTATCCAATACGCTTTCTGTAGGGGTATAGATACTTCTCATCAGGAAATCCCCACCCTTGGGGAAGTCCGGCAGAATTGTCTCTTCGCTACTTCTTCCCGTAAAGACGGATTGCGATATTCCATGCGTATCGGTATAATCGACCCGAACTCCGCGTAACTCGTCATTCGGAGCTCCCCATTTGATGACGAACTCATTCTCTTTTTGTTCCAGTGAATTGTAGGCTCGCGGGGCAAGTGCAGAAACATAATTGTCGCCGAAAACGCTCCCCGTCACATCGGAAGGGACAGACGACACGCCGTCCTTATCATACATAAATACCGTGAAAGTATATGCTCGTTCTTCCAACCCATCGATAATGACTTTGATGGTATCCGTCGAGTTTGTTATGCTATTCATGACGGAATCCGAACGATTATTCCAAAAAACTTTGTAACTGTCTATTTTGGGGTCCGGCGGCAACAGCCACGAGAGTTGAACCCGACCGTATCCGCTGCTCAGTTTAAGAGAATCGGCCTTTGCAATATAATTCACTTCTCCGTCTCCAATGAATTTTTCGTACGTATCTTCCATCCTGCCGCAGGAACAGATAAACGGAAAAGACAGGCAAATAAAGATTGCTGTTATGTTATTTCTTAGCTTCATAATCTATATATTTTGATAATTCTATTCTTCGGATGATGTGTGATCGGGATTTTGTCCCCAAAATGAAATCTCGTCTATCAACAGATTGACACGATTAGTCCACGTCGAAATACTTTTAAAACGAATATATTGAACAGGAGGGGCCTCGAAATCGATATCGAAATCTTCTCCGGCCAACGCATACGCCCAATCTTCTTCATTAGACTGCCCGTAGGGCAAACCGGAAGGCTTCACGGATTCGCAATGAGCAATCAGTTTCCAATCGGCAGTCCACTCGTCTTTCGGTTTTTCTTCGCCTGTCCATCCGTAAATTTCGAATGTTTTCGGATTCGAAAGGCCGTAGAGATATCCCGGCTTCTTCGCCCCACAATATTGCCAGACTTTCAGACGACTTAATTTCCATTTCACTCCGAGATCAAAGGATATCCAGTTCGGCAGAGCGGGACAACCAACTAATCTCATAAAGAAATAATCGTACACGCCGTGCTTGCCGTCCCACATTCTTTCTATCGAGCGATCGCTGTATTCGGGAGTAATCCAGTCCGAGGGCAACCTCAACGCTTGCCACAATGTTTTATCAAGGAATTCCTCATAGATCGGCGTCAATTCCGCAAAGACCGTATCAGAATTGTTTTGCCATTGATCCTGCAAACAAAATGCGAATTTCGTTTTTTTACTTTCCAACCCTCTTACCGCATAGCTTCTTTCTGGGGCATTGGTGAACAGTCGGTCGTATGCGATCCACCGGCTATCAGTCGAATCGCGGACTAACGTATAAACGATGTAATCTTTTTTCTCCTCGTTCCTGAAACTGACGCGTACCCCCCCGAAATCCGGCTGGGCAGTTATTGACTTCAGTACGGTTTGTATGGGAGGAGTCAAGGGGCTGATCTGCACTTTTACCGGGTCGGAATACGTTTCGTCACGCGTAACGGTATAAAGCGTCACCGTATGAGTCAACGTATCGGCAAAGCCTTCTAGGTTTAACATGTTTCTGTACATGGAGGATTTCACGATCTTTTCCGTCGACCGACCTTTTCCTTCCAGCTTATAACGCGCCTCCACATAAAGGAGATTGGGCGACGAAGGCAAATCGTATACGATGTCTGCTCCTCCAGGCGTATTGGTTACTTTTATATTCGTAACGATGTCGGGCTTTATTCCCGTTTTCACGAGCGGCTCGTGTTCCTGAGTAGTACACGCAAAGAGTACGCAGGAAATACTTATGGTAAAAACTATTCTTTTCATGTTCAACTGATTTTATTTTACAACGAATTACCAACCCGGATTCTGTACCAGGTTCGGGTTAATGATCAAATCATATTCTTTGATAGGCCATAAATAATGTTTGTGCTGGAAATTAACACTTCTCATCACCCTCAGCCGGTTATAGTTTTCTACCGTTTCCTGTCTGACATCCCATCCGTAGAACGGTTTGTTATAATAACTCAAAGCTTTTTTCCACCGTACCAGATCGTAAAACTGCTGTCCTTCCAGACAAAGTTCTATCTGTCTCTCCTGTTGAATGATCGTACGCATCCCCTCTCGAGACTTAAACTTATCCGGCCGTTTTGAATAAGTTGTCCATGCTTCGCTGACGGCAGGCAATCCGGAACGTTCGCGTACCAGGTTCACATATTTCTGAACGTCTTCGGTAGGGCCTTCCGCTTCGTTCAACGCTTCGGCATACAACAGATATAACTCCGACAAACGGAAAAGCGGCCACGGATAGTTCTGTTGTACATACGTGTCGCTCGTGGTGCTCAACACATTCGTATAATATACGAACTTCGGAATATAATATCCCGTACTTTGTCCGTTCACATTCACGGCGCTTGCTATTTGTCCTTGTTTTCCTTGCACATACAACAGATCGTTCAGTTTGTAATGTCCCTGCCCGTACCAGATAAATCCGTCTCCCGCTATGGAAGCGTAAAACCTCGGTTCGCGGTTAAAATTGAATTTGGCCGTCGCATAGCCTTCTTTGATCTGGAACCGGTCGTCCTCGGTAGCAACTTTCAAATTGAAACGACCGTCATAGTCATAAGTCACATCTTCTTCTATCGGAACGCCATGATCGGAATAAAAGAGTTCGGCGTAATTGTATGATGCGGTCAAAGCACCCTTGCCATTGGTATTATTCAAGGTGGCCGGGTCTAACCAGCGCGGATATGCCTGACGCTGATAGTCAGTAACGCTCGATCTGCAATTGACGAGCCCCCAAATAATTTCGGAATTCCACCTTTCGGTAAAAGCAGTTCGATAATTCATTTCCGAACGGAGTATATCGGGAAGCTGCCCCGTTTGATTCGTTTCTTCGAAATAATACAACTTATATCCCAAAGCCTCACAAGCATCAATCGCCTTTTTAGCCGCTTCGGCAGCTATTTTCCACTTTTGAGGATCATATTCTTGAGGGAACAACACCGTCCCGTCTTTGTTGGTGAAGCTTTTGTAATCCGTATTTCCGTTATAAAAAGGACTGGCGGCGTAAGTCAGGATCTTTGCTTTCACAGCGAGGGCGATGGGTTTGGTGATTCTCCCCAATTCGGCGTTCTCATCGATGATGGCATCCGGCAAATGAGTTATCGCCGTATCCATCAGGTCGACGATGTAATCAAAAACCTTATCCACCGGTTGCCTGAATACTCTTACTTCTTCGGTTTTGGCATTGATCGGCTGATTTTTATCTATAACAGGAACAGGTCCGTATAACCTCAGCAGATAAAAATGATAGTAGGCCTTTAAAAACTGAACTTCCGATATCCATCGCAGTTTATCCGTATAATCCAGATCGGGAACCTTATCGACATTCTCCAAAAAGATGTTGCAATCTCGAATTCCTCTCCATAAACTGGCTCTGTTGAAACCGCTCCAATAATCGAGGTAGGGACTGTTTATATTCTGAGTAATACTGTAATGCTGATCGTTCCCCTTGTTCAATTCCGTACCCATCATGTAAGAGGGGGACTCCGTCAGATAACCCTCGTGCGGCATATAGGCGTAGCAGGTGAACAAATATTTCTCCGCCTGACTGCGAAGAGTAAATGCGTTGTCGATCGTGGCAATATTGTCTGGAGCCACGTCCAAATAATCGCTGCATGCAGTCAAGAACAGCGAAATAAAAAACAAATTGCTTAAGTATTTTGCTTTCATGATGATCGATATTAAATATTGACATTAATTCCTACATTGAACACTCGCTGAACCGGATATCCCAATCCGTTTCCTCCCATTTCTACGTCCCACAACTTAAATTTGCTCCACAAGAGCAAATTGGTTCCGCTCACGTAGATCCGTAAAGATCCGCCTCTTAAAAAGTTACGTGTCATTTCCTGCGGGAAAGTATAGCCTATTTCAGCCTGCTTGAGCCTCAGGAAAGAACCGTCCCGAAGCCACCATGAACTTCTTTGCAGATTATTCTTGTGATTGAATGTGCTCAATCTCGGCCAGAATGCATATAAATCGGGATTTTCCGTCGAATAGTAATCGTCAGCTATGACTTGCAGCACCTGGTGCCCGTTATAAAAAGGAGCAATGGCTTCCCTGTCTATCCAGAACGATTCTCTCGCCACTCCTTGGAAAAAGACCGATACATCGATATTCTTATATCCGCAAGAAGCGCCGAAACCGTATTGTATTTCCGGAACAGTAGGATATCCGAGCGGAACGATGTCCAACTCCGTAATCTGATGGTCGCCATTGATATCTTTGAATTTGATGTCTCCGGCAATGGCTTCCGTTCCGAAGACCTGAGCCGGGGAGTTTTTCACTTCGTTATCATCCACAAAGAGACGCTCGGCAAGATATCCGTAAGGCTGGTTTATAGGATATCCAACCTTCGACTTCCACCATTCTTTTTCATATACCGGTTCCTCATATTTTCGATATTTCCCGGTAGCGTATGTAAAATTAGCCTTGCCTTGCACCCATATTTTGTTCTTAAAGAAGTGATGATAATCGGCAGAGAATTCGAACCCGTGTCCTTCCGCTTCGCCTACGTTCGCTTTTATTGGAGCGGCAAGTCCCATCGTGCTGGGTACACTTACACGGGACATCAGAATATTGGTACGGATTTCACGGAAATATTCGGCTTCTATGTCCAACTCGTTGAAAAGGCCTATACTCGCCGCTACATTCAGTTTTCGGGCTTTTTCCCACGTGATATTCGGATTCGCATAGCGGGTGATCAGAATCCCTCGGCGCGAATACCCCCCTTCCTTGCCGAATGTCGAACCCATCCTCGACGCATTCATGTCTACTTCGGAAAGGTAGAAGAAACGGTCTTTCAAATCGCCGATCTGATCGTTTCCAACTAATCCGTAAGTAGCTCTTACTTTTAAATTGTTGATCACTTTTACATACCGTTCCCAAAATTTTTCATTAGATACCGTCCATGCGATTCCTCCCGAAGGGAAAAAACCGAATCGATGATTCTTATCGAACCGTTCCGATCCGTTATAACCGAAATTAAATTCGGCGAAGTAACGATCGTCGTACCCGTAAGTAAGTCGGCCGGACAAGCCCATATTGCGGGAAGGGAGGGATAGCTGCAAACTCGTCGGAGAAGCATCTTTTATCTCGTTTTGCAGATATACGAGCATGGCTCCTACGGTGTGCTTTTTGCCGAAAGTACGGTTATAGTCGGCTATAGCTTGAATGTATACCGAAGAACTTTGCAGCCTCGATTCTCCGGGAATATTGAAATCGAGATATTCGGTGCCTCCGCTTTCGTTGAAGTTGTGATACGTATAAGTATTGTTCGTTCTGTCGTAATAATTCACTTCGTAATAATAGGGGTTATAAGAGCGTTGCGTGTCGTATCTGGATGTCCGGTTGATATTGAACATCCCCCGGAATTTAAGTCCGGATGTGATAAACGACAGATCTTGGTTAAATTCCATTTGGGCAGACATTCTCGAGCGGTCGTAGTTTCTGTATCCTTTTACCATATCGGCGTACGGATTGATAAAACTCCGCGTACTTATTCCCCCGAACATGATATGCCGTACGTGTGCATGCGCTTCGTCAGGAGGGAAAAAGGCAGGGAAATCCACCGGATTGGCATTGACTATTTTCCGATACATCTCGCTTCCCCCGTCCAGCGGTCCCGTATAGTCGTCGAAAAGACCGTTCAATCTCACTACCAACTCGGAGGTACGGGTCAGATTGATATTCATATTAGCTCTCAACGTATAGGATTTCAGATCGATGTTCGAATTGAAATTATTCCGTTTATCCACCTTCAGAATGCCATGATCCTGCGAGAAAGAACCGGATACGTAATACCGGGCGATCTTTCCTCCTCCTTTGACATTCAGATCGTAGCGTTGATTCATCGTATAATCCTTGAACAGCATCTTTTTCCAATCATTGTTCGGATAGACGATGGGGTTTATCCCTTCCGCCGTACTCAATATTTTTTCACGCGAGTAATAAGGCACGGCAAAAGGATCTCTTGCAAGCAGAGCTTCGTTATACATATTCATATAGGTGACCCCATCTGCAAATTTTACATTTTTTGTCGGCGCCGAGATAGAATTTTCGGCTCGTAAAAAGACTTGCACTTTCCCCTCTTCTCCCGATCGCGTCGTAACGAGAATGACGCCGTTCGCTCCTCGCGCTCCGTAAAGGGCCGTAGAGGTAGCATCCTTCATCACGGAGAAACTTTCGATATCGTCCGGGCGCAATCGGGCTAATTCCGTCCTGCCCACTTCGATGCCGTCGATCAAAATCAAAGGATTTACTTTCCCTGCCCCAAAAGTGGTGACCCCGCGAATAAAGAAATCGGCATTGTCTTCTCCCGGCTCTCCCGAGCGTTGATAAGATATCACGCCGGCGATGCGTCCGCCCAAGGTTGTCGTAAGATTGCTCGTAGGTGCTTTCAGTTCTTTCACGCTGACGGTGCTGATAGCTCCCACCACGCTGTTTTTCTTCTGTTTTCCGAAAGCTACGGCCACTACTTCGTTGAGCTCGGTCGTCGATTCCTTTAAGACGACGTCGATTACTTTTTCGCTGCCTACTCTGATTTCTTTTTCTTCGTATCCGAGATAGGAGAACTTTAAAACCGAATTATTCGAGGCGACTGAAATGATATAATTCCCGTCCATATCGGTTACCACTCCGTTTACAGGTGCTGTATGCTCTTCCGTGACGGCTACGCCGACCATCAGTTCGCCTTTTTCATCGGTGACTCTTCCCGTCACTCGTTTCCGTTCTTCCTGTGAGAAAAGGCAAGATGTGCTTACGAACATGCACCCAATAACACATAAAACAATGCGTCGGCCTCTTTTTGAATGACCACTTTTCATTTTTCTTAATATTAGAGGTTAAATTAATGAATACAAAGAAAAAGATAAAAAAAAGGAACAAGTCTTACATTCCCGCATTTTTAACCTCAAAAAGCGAAAAAGGAATAAAAACGAAGATATCGCCGGCAAATACCGTCTCTATCACCCAGATTATTCAAATCGCCGACGATACGACACCGACGAAAATCGCGACAGTACATTCCGAAGGGAGGAATATTTAATCTTGACGTCATTCCGTCGTATTCGAAAAGTTCAATAACAAATAAAAAACAAAGCACAAAAAACAACCGATTTAAGTTAATCTTTTCGTATTTTTGTATCGATAATAACCATCGATTTTGAAATTATGGAAATAGTTATTGGCATTGATGTCGGCGGAAGCACGACCAAAATCATCGGTGTGGACAAAGGAGGCATCAAGTACCCGATGATTGTGACTGCCGACGATCCGATCACCTCTTTATTCGGGGCGTTCGGCAAATACTTGTACGATAATAAGATTCAACTCTCGGACGTGAAGAAAGTCATGCTCACCGGCGTAGGAAGCCATTACGTGAATCAAGAACTCTACGGACTTCCTACGCACCACGCCGACGAATTCGAAGCCGACGGCTTAGGCGCGCACTACGGGTCGAAACTGAAGAACCTGATCGTGGTCAGCATGGGTACGGGAACTTCGTTCGTGAAAGTGGAAGGGGATACCATCAAGCATATAGGAGGAGTAGGAATAGGCGGAGGTACCATTCTCGGCCTTTCCAGCGTGTTATTCAAGACTTCGGATATACATCGCATCGTAGAATTGGCGAAGAACGGACGTATCGACAACGTCGACCTGCAAATACGGGATATCAGCAATGCCCCCCTGCCGGGACTGCCGCTTTACGCTACGGCCTCGAGCTTGGGAAAGGCCACCGCCACCACTGCGGCCGAGGATATGGCGACCGGCATCCTGCACATGGTGCTCTTAAGCATCGGACAATCCGCAATCTTCGCCGCCATGAACAGTCCGATAAAAGACTTCGTCATGATAGGCAACTTAGCCAAGCTCCCGCAATGTAAAGTTATATTCCCCATTCTGCAGGAACTCTACCACGTGCGTTTCCACATCCCAGAATACGCAGAATACCGCACCGCCCTCGGAGCGGCCCTATCTGGAATCAAAGCATAATCACCGATGACTGAGCGTCGAAGCAAAAGGATAAACAACCGATGGACGACAGCGGAAACGAACTGAGAGAAAATCCCCATTTTTAGGTATTGTAGGCTTCGACTGCGATGCCTACTTTTGTCAGAAAATAATTTTTTAAATAGTAAAGAAATGAACAAAACTTTAGTTGTTTATGGTTCCTCGACAGGCACCTGTCAGACAATAGCAGAAAAGATTGCAGGGTTGCTCGGAGCAGACATCATCGATGTGAATGCGTTGACGACCGACAAACTGAACGATTATCAGAACCTCTTGCTCGGCACCTCTACGTGGGGAGCGGGCGAAATGCAAGACGATTGGTACGACGGAGTAAAGGTATTGAAGTCGGCCGACCTCGCAGGAAAGACGATCGCCCTGTTCGGTTGCGGAGATTGCGAATCTTATTGCGATACCTTTGTCGGAGGAATGGGAGAATTGTATGAATGCATCAAAGACTGCGGAGCCAAATTCGTCGGACAGACCGCTACGGACGGGTATACTTTCGATGCCTCGGATGCGGTGGTAGAGGGAAAATTTGTCGGACTCGTCCTCGACGAAGTGAACGAAGACAATAAGACGGACGACCGAATCAATGCCTGGATCGAGGAAATAAAAAGCAGCTTATAAACACAGGGGAAAGATTGACCATGCCACAAAAAGCGATCCTGCCAATCGATATGAAAGTATTGATGAATCACATTTACGAATACAAGAAAGGAGTTCGGAAAATGGTGCTGTTCACTTTCAACAAGAAGTACGAACCGTTTGCGGTGGCGCGCTTGGAAAGCCAGCACATCAATTACCTCATCCAACCCGTGGGGAACGACCGGCTGAACCTCTATTTCGGAAACAAAGCATGCATCGATGCCGTACGGCTGCTGGCTACCCGCCCCTTAAACGATCTATCGCCCGAAGAGGATTTCATCCTCGGCACCATGTTGGGCTACGACTTGTGCGCCCAATGCGAACGATATTGCGAACGCAAAGGACACAACAACACGAACATTCAATAAATCGCTAACCATACTCTATTTAGGAAGAGAGGGATTGCTTTCGACAAGCAATCCCTCCCCTATTTATATCGAAACGACGCGTCGGCATGCCTCGTCATGCTCCCAAAGAATTTGACGACGAGATTCGGAACCGTGCCATTGAGGTTCAAGATAGATCCGTTGACGTTGAATAACCTATCCGTTGAGGTTCCGAACCTCGTCGTCGACGTTGGGCAACCTAAAATTTGACGTCCCGGACGTATCCGGATAGGTTGTGCAACCTATCCGGCGAGGTTCGGAACGTCGACGACGGGATAAACAACCGCGCCGGAGGAATTCCGGACGTGTCCGGGTACGTCGAGGACGATATGCCCCTCTTCGCTACAGACGATCCGATCAGCGAGAAAGAAAATGGATTTCTCAATGAAAAAATCCGTGCTTTTACTTGCATATCCTAAAAGATATCGTACATTTGCATCGAATTTAGCGAAAACAAAACGATGAAAGCGTCAATGAATGCATCTTTCTTTTTCTATTTTTACTTTTACTTTAGCAAAGAAGTGAAGCGGGAGTTTGCATACGTCAATCTAAGCAATTAAATGAATTCGAAATAACCACAAAATCCCGCTCGACTACCAGCGGGATTTTTTATTAAACAAGCATTCATACAAGATGAAAAAAATAGCAATACAAGGGATAAGGGGCTCGTTCCACGACATTGCCGCCCATCAGTACTTCCCCCATGAGGAACTTAATCTGATCTGTTGCGATACGTTCGAAGAGATCTTCGAACACATCAAACAAGACAACCGTGTAATCGGTTTCATGGCTATCGAGAACACCATTGCCGGCAGCTTGCTGCACAATTACGAATTGCTTCGGGAAAGCGGCTGCACGATCGCCGGTGAACAAAAGCTTCGCATTTCGCACAGCTTCCTCTGTCTTCCGGAAGACGACTGGGATAGCTTGACCGAGGTGAACTCTCACCCCGTCGCCTTGGCTCAATGCCGCAACTTCCTGAACGCCCATTCCCGACTGAAGATCGTCGAGACGGACGATACGGCCAAAAGCGCGGCGATCATCAAGGAGAACCATCTGAGAGGTCATGCCGCCATCTGCTCGAAAGATGCCGCCGAACTCTACGGCATGAAAATCTTGGCCGAAGGCATCGAGACGAACAAACACAACTTCACCCGCTTCCTGGTCGTTGCCGATCCGTGGATGACCGACGACTTGCGCGACCGTTCCGGCGTAAACAAGGCCAACATCGTATTCGCCCTGCCGCATACCGAAGGAAGTCTGTCGCAAGTGCTCTCCATCTTTTCTTTCTATCGCATCAGTCTGACGAAAATACAATCCCTGCCCATCATCGGGCGCGAATGGGAATACCTTTTCTACGTCGACGTAATCTTCCACGATTACCTGCGATACCGTCAGTCTATCGACGCCGTAACCCCACTCACCAAAGAACTTAAAATATTAGGAGAATATGAAGAAGGAAAATCGATCCTATGAGATAGAGCCGGCTCGCCGGTTGGCCGAAATCAGCGAATACTACTTCAGCCGGAAGCTGAAAGAAGTCGCCACGATGAATGCGGAAGGCATGGACATCATCAGCCTCGCCATCGGCAGCCCGGATATGCCGCCCTCTCGCGAGACGATCGACGTGCTGTGCGAAGAAGCCCACCGGCCGACAACACACGGCTACATGCCCACCGCCGGCATACCGGAACTCAGAAAAGCGATGGCCGACTGGTACAAACGATGGTACGACGTAGATCTCGACCCGGACACGGAAATCCAGCCGCTGATCGGTTCGAAGGAAGGTATTCTGCATGCGACGCTGGCATTCGTCGATCCGGGCGATCGGGTGCTCATCCCGAATCCGGGCTACCCCACCTATACGGCTGTCAACAGACTGTTAGGGAGCGACATCGTTTACTACGACCTGCTGGAGAACAATCGGTGGCAACCCGACTTCGACGCTTTGGAAAAGATGGATCTTCGCAAGGCGAAGCTGATGTGGACGAACTATCCCCACATGCCCACGGGCGGAAATGCCAGCCTGGAACTTTACACGAAACTGGTCGACTTTGCACGGCGACACCGCCTGGTAGTGGTCAACGACAATCCCTACAGCTTCATCCTCAACCGCAAACCGATCAGCATCCTGAACGTACCGGGAGCGAAAGACTGCTGCATAGAATTCAATTCCATGAGCAAGAGCCATAACATGCCCGGATGGCGCGTGGCCATGCTGGCAAGCAACGCCCGATTCGTCCAATGGATTCTGAAGGTGAAGAGCAACATCGACAACGGCACCTTCAAACCCGTGCAACTGGCAGCTGCGCAAGCTTACCGCAACTCGCGGGCATGGCACGAAGAAGCCAATTACAACGTATACGACCGTCGCCGGAAATGGGCGGAGCAAATCATGACGAGCTTAGGATGCACCTTCGATCCCGCACAAACGGGCATGTTCCTTTGGGGACGCATCCCCGATGCCTATGCCGACGCAGAAGCTCTGACGGAAAAGATTCTTCACGAAGCAAGGGTATTCGTTACTCCCGGCTTCGTCTTCGGCAGCAACGGGAAACGTTATATCCGCATATCCCTCTGTGCGAAAGAAGAGCGAATACGAGAAGCGCTAAAACGAATTCAAACCTCGATAAAACAGTAAAAACAAAATACAGATGGAATTAGATTTACAATCGTTAGCGCTCCCCGGCGTGGAACCGCGACGCCCCCTCGTCATTGCAGGGCCGTGCAGCGCAGAGACGGAAGAACAAGTGATGAACACCGCCCGGCAACTGGCGAAAAAGGGTATCCGAATTTTCCGCGCAGGGATATGGAAACCGCGTACGAAACCGGGAAGTTTCGAAGGCGTCGGCGCGGAAGGCTTGCCCTGGATGCAGGCGGTAAAGCGGGAAACAGGCCTGTTGGTCGCTACCGAAGTGGCAACGGCCAAGCATGTGGACGAATGCCTGAAAACAGGCATAGACATCCTCTGGATCGGAGCCCGTACCTCGGCAAACCCCTTTGCCGTACAAGAGATCGCCGACGCGCTGAAAGGCGTAGACATACCGGTGATCGTCAAAAACCCGGTCAACCCCGATTTAGAACTGTGGGTCGGGGCCTTGGAACGAATCAACGGGGCCGGTCTGAAACGGTTGGCGGCCGCTCATCGCGGCTTTTCTTCATTCGATGAAAAGATCTATCGAAACATGCCGCAATGGCATATCCCCATGGAGCTTCGCCGGCGGATTCCTCGCCTCCCCATCTTCTGCGACCCGAGCCATATCGGAGGGAAACGCGAGCTGATCGCCCCGCTTTGTCAGCAGGCAATGGATTTGGGCTTCGACGGCCTGATCATCGAGTCACATTGCAATCCAGATGGGGCCTGGAGCGATGCCGCCCAACAGGTTACGCCGGAGGTGTTGGACTACATACTGAACCTGTTAGTGATCCGCGACACCAAACAAACTACGGAAAGTCTGCGCGAACTGCGTAGCCAAATCGATGAGTGCGACGATCAAATCATCGACGTCCTGTCCAAACGCATGCGCATCTGCCGCGAAATCGGCACTTATAAAAAAGAACACGACATGACGGTGCTGCAACCAACCCGTTACAACGAAATTCTGGAGAATCGCGGAACCCAAGGTTCTATTTGCGGCATGGATGCGGACTTCATCAAGAAAGTATTCGTGGCGATCCATGAAGAAAGCGTACGCCAACAGTTGGAAATCATTAACCAATAAACGCAAGCCGATGAGAATATTGATCCTGGGAGCCGGCAAAATGGGCTCTTTCTTTACCGACGTGCTCAGTTTTCAGCACGAGACGGCCGTCTACGATATCGATCCGAAACGTCTCCGTTTCGTATACCACTGTTATCGCTTCACCCGAACGGAAGAAATCAAAGAGTTCAAACCGGAACTGCTTATCAATGCGGTGACCGTCAAGTTCACCATCGACGCTTTCGATCGGGTTCTTCCTTACCTACCAAAAGATTGCATCATCAGCGACATCTCTTCGGTAAAAACCGGCCTGAAGGAATACTACGAGCGGACCGGCTTCCGTTACGTATCCACCCATCCGATGTTCGGTCCTACGTTTGCCAATCTCGATCAGTTGAGCAACGAAAATGCGATCCTCATCAGCGAAGGCGATCACCTCGGAAAGATCTTCTTCAAAGACTTATACCTGAACTTAGGACTGCATATCTTCGAATACACCTTCGAGGAACACGATGAAACAGTGGCTTATTCATTGTCCATCCCCTTCGTTTCGACCTTCGTCTTCGCCGCTGCGATGAAACATCAGGATGCGCCGGGCACGACCTTCAAACGCCATCTGGCAATTGCTAAAGGCGTACTGAATGAAGACGATTATTTGCTTCAGGAAATCTTATTCAACCCCAGAACACCCGCTCAGGTAGAGCGCATCCGTACGGAAATGAACGATTTACTGGATATTATCTCACAGAAAGATTCGTCGCGCATGCACGCCTACCTGGAAAAAATCAGATTGCATATCAAATGAAGAAATTAGTGATATTCGACTTGGACGGCACGCTGCTGAATACGATCGCCGACCTCGCTACGGCCACCAATCAAGCCCTTGCTTCGTACGGATACCCGACCCATGAAACCGATCGGTACAACTATTTCGTAGGTAACGGCATCGACAAACTGTTCGAACGCGCCTTGCCCGAAGGAGAGAAAACGGAGCGAAACGTGTTGAGAATCCGCGAACGGTTTATCCCTTATTACGACGAACATTGCACGGACTTTACTAAACCGTATCCCCATATCCCCGAATTGTTGGAGACGATCCAGCGGAAAGGCCTTCGGATAGCCGTCGCTTCGAATAAATACCAACAGGCCACGAGCAAACTGATTCCCTTTTATTTCCCGAATATCCAATTCGCAGCCGTTTTCGGACAACGCAAAGGCGTCCCCCGCAAACCGGATCCTACGACGGTCATCGATATTATGAACAGGGTCGGAGTAAGTAGGGAGGAAACCTTTTATGTGGGAGACTCGAACGTGGATATGCAAACTGCGCGCCATGCACACGTCGACGGCATCGGTGTTACCTGGGGCTTCAGGCCGAGAGAAGAATTGGAGAAAGATCACCCCTTTGCTATCGTCGATAAGGCTGAAGAGATTTTGTCATACCTGCAGCGATGGGAAGAGACGCCCGAAACGAAGCAATCAAATCGACAGTTCATCCAACACGCGGATTAAGGAACGGTCGATGGGCTTATCCTTTTTGACGGCATTGACAAAAGGCACGTAAACGACTTTATCGTTCTGGATACCTATCATCACATTCCGTTGCCCTTCCAACAAGGCATCGATCGCTCCGACGCCCAACCGACTCGCCAGAATACGATCATAAGCCGTCGGTGCTCCTCCTCGCTGCAAATGTCCCAAAATAGAGACTCGCACATCGTATTGCGGATATTCCGCTTTCACCCGTTCGGCGTAATGCATGGCGCCGCCGTCTTTCGGGCTTTCCGAGACAATCACGATACTGCTGTTCTTCGTTTTGCGGAATCCTCGTCCGATAAACAGTTCCAACTGATCCACATCCGTTCGGTCTTCCGGAATAATAGCGGCCTCCGCACCCGAAGCGATAGCGCTGTTCTGCGCCAGAAAGCCGGCATCGCGCCCCATCACTTCGACGAAAAAGATCCGATCGTGCGAGGTAGCCGTGTCCCGAATTTTATCCACACATTCCACAATCGTGTTCAAGGCCGTATCATATCCGATGGTGGAATCCGTGCCGTACAAGTCGTTATCAATCGTGCCCGGCAATCCGATGCAGGGCACGTCGTATTCAGTGGCAAAGTCGCGAGCGCCGGCTAACGAGCCGTTTCCGCCTATGACGATCAAGGCGTCGATACCTTCCCGCTCCAATGTTTCGTTTGCTTTTTGCCGACCTTCCGGTGTTTTAAATGCCTCCGAACGGGCGGTCTTTAAGATCGTACCGCCGCGTTGGATAATACTGCTTACATCCTGAGTTGTAAACTCTTTCACTTCCCCGTTTATCAAACCTTCGTATCCTCGAAAAATAGCCTTCACGCGAAAATTATTGCATATCGCGCTACGAGTCACGGCACGTATGGCAGCATTCATACCGGAAGCATCGCCTCCGGAGGTTAAAACCCCTATACATTTAATCGTCTTCATATTCGAATTTATTTTTCATTTTCCAGTTGCAAAATTATATCAATTACGCGATTAATCGGATGAGAGAGACTGGCGATTCGCATTTCATGTCGAAGTTTCGACGTTTCTGCCGTCGAGTTTCTGGACGAAAGCGGATATATCGGCTTTCAGTTTCTTAAAGATGGGACAATCTTTAAAGTCGGTATTTTTCTTCAGCACGAGGTCCAAGTTCAACTGACGCTGTTCATAGCACGACAACTCATTCTGGTATTGCAAGCCGTGCGTAGCCAACTGGGAGATTTCCTCTTCCCGTTCCTTTCTGAGAAGCGTACAAACAGGAGTCAATAAGCGTATCACCACATTATTCATGATATGATGCCCCTGAATGAACAAATAGGTATTGTCCGGCGTAACGCCTAACGTTTCCAATTCGTTCTTCAGCTCCTCTATCTCTTGGAGCATGTCTTTATGTTTTTCTTCCAGACTTTTGATTTTCCGTTGGACGCGATGTTTCATCGCATCCAGAGAATATTCGAGACGATATACGTTCACGTGATCCAATTTCACGAATCTGCCGAAATCCGACAATGACAATTCGTTCAACTGATGCTTTCGGTAAAACCAGACAGACCAGACGAACAGCGGATATGCTATTTGAGAATATAGCTTCATGAACGAGACGAAATCGATCAATTGACGATCGTTGAGCGTAGCATTCACGCAGACGTCGTGCAAAGATTCGGCATAACACTGGTAGTTTTCGATCGCATAGACGTACGTCTGGAAAACGTAAGGACTCTTATTGATATATCGTGACGTACTCGTCGAATCTTGCAACAGATAATCGTAGTCACTGTCTACACAGGCGATCATATTTTCCCCCAACCGCGATCCCAAATTATTTTCGAGTACGATCTTCTTCCCTTTCGACAAGGAAGTATTCGAAGGCAACATGATCTGGAAGTATCGGGTTTGATCTTCGAACTCGCCCAAGACGTTCCGCCAGAAAGCGATATCGTCATAACTCTCCACATACGCGATAATTTTATGACGGGATTTCTTCGGGCGCATACTATTAGCTGCTCCGAGATAAAAAGAAGAAAGATTATCGGTCAATCGTTGCGGCATGTCCTCTCGCTTTCTTTATTCGGCAGTAATATCGCTTACTTCTGTTACCACATCGGTCCATCCCTCCATGATCATGGCTGGAGAATGAGTGGTGAGGATGATCTGCACGTTCGGATTCAAATCGCGGATAATGGAAATAAGCCGTTGCTGCCATTCTACATGAAGCGATATTTCCGGTTCGTCCATAAAGAGCACGTCATGGTTGTTATCCTGTATCAAAACGGTCAAGAGAATGACCAGCATCTGCTTTTCGCCGGAAGAGAGCTGGTACGGGTAAAGGGTATCACCATCCTGCGTGAAGAGGATTTCGTTACTGTTGCGAATAATCTTTTTGTTTGTTTCACTGAACAAGTCGTCTATCAGATCGAGAAAATGTTGTTTGTTGGAAGCGATGTCGGTCGCTTTTCGTTGACTGTCGGGGGCTCCCGACGTCAGAGAGGCGATCATCCGATTGCCGATATTGACCTGATAATCGAGATAACGTCGTTGCAATTGATACAACTGGAAGTCGAGTTCTGTCTTCACATTCTGATTGGCCATCTTTTCCAACAAATCGGAATGGATGATGGGGCGGTCAAAACTTCGAATCACATCATAGCGGATGGAAGTAGCATCCTCCGGGTGGAACTTGAAGAACACGCCCGGCGTCCCTCCGTTTGTCAGATCGCCGCCTTGCAGGAGTCTTAACTTATCGATAGCTTTATTAATAATAGCGCTTTTACCGATGCCGTTGATTCCGCTCAGAATATTCACGTCGGGGCGCAGATCCCATGAGATATTTTTCCGTCCCCACAGACCGACAATCTCTATATGCGTTATATAATCAGCTTGTTTTCCCATACTTACAGGTATTAATCTCATCACAAAGATAAGGAATAAAATGGATTTATCGCTTTTACACCCCATAAATATCATAGAAAAGGTAAAATCGGACATTCGATCCCATCCCTCGCCATGCTGAAAAATCAGGCGGAAACAACAGCTTTTGCACAAATACCAGGCTGAGCTCTTCCATATAAACGGAAATATAGTATCTTTGCGCATGAACAATATGTAAAACCATGAAAAAATATATCCTATTAAGTCTTGCACTAAGTTGTTTCGTTACGACGGCTCAGGCTCAAAACACGAATCTGTCCGATGCAGTCCGGCAAGGCATCCGTCAAAGTATGGAACAAACCCGAAATGCGAATTGGAACGAAGCCTTCGCCATCTGTCGCCAATTGGACGCGCTTTTGCATAACGATACCCAGACTTCGAAAGATCCGCATTATGCGCTGCACTATTTAGTGGCAAAGGAACGCCTCCGAATGTATAACCGCATCCGCAAACCGGAATCGGGTAAGCAGCAGCTCGACATCATGCAGACTTATGCCGTTCAGTCCAAGATAGATACCCTGCAAACCGATTATTGGTATGCGAAAGCTCAATACCATCAACTCTTCGGACAAACCGCACAAAGCTTGGAGAGTTACAAGCAATGGTTCGCCCGCAAAGTGTCGGGGCAGAGTACGGATGCGATCGAACAATCGTACCGGAATATTCTCGATCAGGCGAAACAGGAAGCGAACCCAGCGCTCGCCTCTTCCATGCAAATCCTTTATAACCATTGGAAAGATTCTATCCGGACGGCTAAAGACGCGGCAACATTGCATACGCTGAAACAACAATACAGCGAAAGTCAACAATCATTAAAGGAAAAAGAGGTCAAGATCTCGACCAACAAGATCCTGATCGGTCTGTTGGGATCCGTCGCCGCTATTTTAGCCGTCGCCGTCATCTTCCTGATCTTCTCCCTGTTGCGTTTTATCGTGAAGAACAAATCGCTGAGACGCAGCTTAGAGCTGGCCAACGATAACAACAATCTGAAATCCCAATACATCAATCATATCAGCGAACAGGTGGAACCAACGCTTGCCGATATTCGCACCAAAGCCGCCGATGCAACCACCCGAGAAAATATCGACGCCCTCCTCACGCTCTTCAACGATGTACAGACCTACATCGGCTTGGAAGAAACTCGAGATGAGATGTATCCGACGGAGCAAATTAATGTTTGCGATTTCTGTGAAAAATTGATGGAAGAAGCCAAGGTTTGGTTCAAACCGGAAGTCGAATCGGTAATAAAAGTTCCGCGCGTTTTCATCCATACCAATGCCGAAGCTTTAGGCCGGATTATCCGCCATTTGCTGAAAAATGCCGCTGCCCATACCCAAACGGGAAAGATCACGGTCGAATTTAAGAAACGGAGCGCTCACACGGGGCAGTTCCTCATCACCGATACCGGTTGCGGCATCGCACAAGCGCTCCGCCCCAGCCTCTTCAAGCCCTTTAAAGCTGTCGAAGACCTTCGCAAAGGCGATAAATTAGGTTTGCCCATTTGCAGCCTTATCGCTTATAAACTGAATGGAGAACTGCATATAGATAACGACTTCAAGAAAGGTACCCGCTTCATCCTCGAACTGCATGCCAAATTACAAGCATGAACGATGGGAAACAATTTTTCCCCTCTCATTCATTGACATACATGAACGGCATATCCTTTCTGAACTCTTCCATCAACTTCAAGCCCTTCGAGGTACAAACTCCCCGCAAGAAGACGAAGAGAATGGTCTCAAAGACCTCACTCAACGAATATTTTTTCACGAGGTCGGAATGGAGCATATTCTCCATTTGTTCTTCAAACATCTGTTCCAGAATGCCGAACTTGATATTTGCACAGAATATTCCCTGTTCCACGCCTTTCAGGTAAAACTCCTCCGCACTGACGGAATTACTTTCCCGTCGACTTTTCAAATAACGGACAATCAGCGGGTACCGGTCCAAGTCTTCAAAAAATTTGATGTTGGTATTCTTCAAATGTTGCATATTCCACCGATAAAACTTGAAAATAATTTCCAACACGTTCGAAGCCTCTCCCAATACACTTCTCATGTATTTATCCATCTCGACATCTTTCTGCTTTATCACTTCGAAAAGCAATTCTTCCTTATCACGAAAGAGTTGATAAAGCGTTCTTTTGGAAATGGTCAATTCTTTCGCCAAATCATCCATCCGCACTTGTTTGATACCTTTGGATTCAAAAGCCGAAGATGCAGCCTTTATCACCTCCTGGCGGATTTTCAACTTGCCGGAACGTCTGTCGTGCCCGATATCAGCTGCCAACGCTTCCATCATTCACTGATAATACCCAATTTCGATTCCCGGATGAATTTTACCAGATAAACGATTTCCGGACCGGTCGGAATCTGCTCTTCGATCCGTCGCAACGCTTCCTCCTGCGTGGTATTCACCTTGTACAACAAACGGAAGGCATGGTTCAAATGCTTTATAACGGTTTCCGAGAAATGAAAATGTTCCAAAATGGTGACGTTGACCCCTTCGAACGAACCTCCCCGTTCGCTATTGACCACACAATAGGGAGGAACGTCTTTCTGGAAATTCGTTCCCCCTAACACGACGGCATATTTCCCCACGTGCGTGTTTCCCTGCATCAAGACGTTGGAGGTGAGTATCGAACAATCGTCTACCACTCCGTGACCCGAGATCTGCGAACCGTTGCCGATGATGCACGCATGGCCTACGTGCACGTCGTGAGAAAGGCGTGCGCCCTGCATGATAAAATTCCCGTTGCCGACCCTCGTTTCGCCGCCGGGATGCGTGGCGCGTATTACTACCGCATTTTCTCTGATTACATTTTTATCGCCGATACGGGCGATCGTGTCCTCGCCCTTATAAAAGAAATCCTGCGGTTCCGCCCCGATCACCGCACCGTTGAAGATGCGATTTCCGTTTCCCACGCGGGCGCCGCTCATAATACTTGCATGAGGCATGATGACATTATCATCGCCTATTTCTACATTTTTGTCAATATAGACAAAAGGACAAACCGTTACATTTTTCCCGATCTTTGCAGACGGATCGACATATGCCAATGGACTAATCATAATCATTCTTTTAAGTGTTATTCCCTTCCTCCACCTAAAGCGCTGTACAAGTCGATCACGGCCTGAAGGCGCTGGTAGGCATCGGATGCTTCGTTCAATCGAGCATTCAACAAGGATTGCTCTGCCGAAATTATTTCTAGGTAGGTGGCTTTAGCGACCTTGAATAGATCTTTACTCATGGCGAGAGCCTTTGTCATGTTCTCGATCTGAGCCCGATGCTCCGTCCACTTTTTACCGGCCGTATCGTAGAGATACAAAGCATCGCTGACTTCCTTGCCCGCTTCCAATATTTTTTGCTGATAATTCATCTTCGCGATCTGTTCCTCCCGCTTAGTGACCTTTAGGTTGGCAATCAATTTCCCGCGCTGGAAAATCGGTTGGGTGAGAGAACCTATCGCCTGCCAAAGAAACATGGCAGGATTGGAAATGATCGTTCCGTTCGAACCGTTCGTCCAACCGGCGGTACCGGTCAACATCACGTTCGGATAGAAGGCTGAGCGAGCCTGATTGGTCTGGTAATAAGCGCCGGCTAAAGTCATCTCGGCCATCCGCACGTCCGGCCGATTCTCCAACAGTTGCAAAGGAACGCCGACAGTGAGATTCTCCGGCATCATCTGCTCGTCCAGCGCAGTACGCTCTATCCGTTGAGGGGTACGTCCCAACAGGACGGCCAATGAGTTTTCCGTCTCGCGAACCTGACGTTGCAGATCGGCCAACGAGGCCTGCGTCTGATGACAGGCGCCTTCACTTTGCGCCACGGCAACTTCGGTAGTCATGGCAGCCTCCTTGTAGGCTTTCATAGTACGTACCGTTTCCTCCATCAGGCGAAGATTTTCCGAAGTGACTTCTACCTGCCGGTCGAGCATCAGCAACGTATAATAAGCGTTGGCCACACCGCAAATAAGTTGAGAACGAACGGCCTGGCGCGATGCTTCCCGTTGCAAATAAGTGGCACGCTGGCCGCGATCCGCATTCAACAGCTTACCGAACAAATCGACTTCCCAGCTCGCAGCCACCGGTAAGGTATAATTCTGCACCGGTTTTGCTTTATCCACACTGGTCAGGGAACCTTGCGGAGCCATAGCCAAAGAGGGAAGAAACGAGAGGTGAGCGGCGGTAAGCAAAGCCTTGGCTTCTTCTACCCGAAGAATAGCAGCCTGCATATCCACATTATTGGAAAGTCCTTCCTCAATCAAGGATTGGAGCTGCGCATCCCGAAAGACCTCGCGCCACTGCCAATTACCTAAATTGGCAGTGTCATTGGGCACCAGCATATCATTGTATGCGACCGGATCGCGATAGAGGCCCTCGACATGGATCGAATCGGGACGTTCATACGATTTATAGATTCGGCAACTGCTCATCAACAAAGCGATACCGCCTAATACAATCAACTTCTTCATACTACTATTCTTTAACGTATTGTTGAATTTCTGAATTAACCGCTTCCTTCTCCATATCATTCCATACGATGGGTTTAACTTTCTCCTGCAGCCACTCGAAGATAGAGAACAATACGGGAACAACGAATAGCTGGAACAACATGCCGATCAACATGCCACCTACGGCCGCCGTACCTAATGTACGATACCCGTGGGCACCCGCCCCGGTAGCGACCATCAACGGGAACAAGCCGACGATCATGGCTAAAGAAGTCATCAAGATTGGCCGAAGACGAGCGGAAGCGCCTAAGACGGCAGCCCAGCCGATGCCCATTCCCTGCTTGCGACGGTCGAGGGCGAATTCCACAATCAGAATAGCATTCTTCGCCAGCAATCCCATCAGCATGATCAAGGCAATCTGCATGTAAATATCGTTCGACATCGTCCCGAGTATCATTTTCAGGAAAGAAACGGATCCTAAGGCGCCATACAATTCTACAAAGATGAAACTGCCCATCAGACCGAACGGTATGGAAAACAATACGGACAACGGGAGGATATAACTCTCGTATTGAGCGCTCAATAACAAGTACACAAAGACTAAACAGAGCACAAAGATGATCGCCGTAGAATTACCGCTTGTCTGTGCTTCTTCGCGGGCCATACCGCCTAACTCGTAGCTGAACCCGACAGGCAGATTCTTCCCTGCCACCTCAGAGATCGCATTCAGTGCCTGCCCGGAAGTATAACCGTCGCCCGGATTCACCATGACCGTCATGGAAGTATAGAGATTGAAACGGTTGATAATATCGGGGCCGTATACTTTCTTCATGGTGAAGAATTGAGTGATAGGTGCCATATCGTCACCGTTCCGAATCATCACCTTATTCAACGACTCCACATTGGAACGGTCTTGCGGACGGGCTTGCACCATGACGCGGTACATTTTACCGAAACGGTTGAAGTTGGATGCATACAAACCGCCATAATAGCCTTGCAGCGTGGAGAGAATAGTACTCGGACTGATGCCCGCCTTCTTGCAGGCCGCCGCGTCAATATCGATCTGATATTGGGGGAAGTTCGGGTTGAACGTAGTTTGCGCAGTCTGTATTTCAGGACGTTTCTGCAAAGCAGCAATAAAATCGTTCGTCACTTCGAAGAAATGATCCAACGTGCCGCCCGTCTTGTCCTGCATATTCAACTGTATGCTGCTCGACATGGAATAACCGGGAATGGAAGGGGGCATGAAAAACAGTACCTGTGCGTCCTTAATAATCTTCTGCGCACGCATGAACAAAGTGATGTAAATCATATCCGCACTTTGCATCAGGCCCCGTTCGTCCCATGGCTTCAAACGGATGATGAACGACCCGTAAGAAGGTCCCTGCCCGCCGATAAAACTGTAACCCGAAATCATGGTGCGGGAGGCGACAGTCGGCTCAGCGGCAATCAAGCTATCCACTTTCATGAAGATTTGTTCGGCGCGATCTTGCGACGTTCCCGGAGGAAGTGTAACCGCTCCCATCAACGTGCCCTGATCTTCCGTAGGCACCATGCCTGTCGGAGTAACCCTCATTAAAATCACCAAGAGGATAATGGATACCGGTACGGCTACGTAGACGAATCTCTTGCGCTTTATCAAACCGACCACCTTGCGGCGATATTTACTCAAGAGCTTATCGTAAGAGGCATTGAACGCCGTATGGAAACGATCAATAAAAGTCGATTTCTTATCCGTCGTGCCATTTTCATCCTTCGGCTTCAAGAACAATGCGCAAAGGGCCGGCGACAAAGTCAAAGCATTTAAAGCGGAAATGCCGATGGCGATGGCCATCGTCAAACCGAACTGGCGATAGAAGGTGCCGGAGGTACCTCCGATAAACGATACAGGAATAAATACGGCCATCATGACCAAGGTAATGGAAACGATCGCGCCACCCAATTCGTTCATGGCATCGATGGAAGCTTCGCGAGCCGAATGATAGCCCTGATCCAACTTCGCATGAACCCCCTCGACAACTACGATGGCGTCGTCGACGACAATCGCAATGGCCAATACCAATGCACTTAACGTCAACAAGTTCAAACTGAAGCCGAACAAGTTCAATACGAAGAACGTACCGACCAACGATACGGGGATGGCAATAGCCGGTATCAAGGTGGATCGCATATCCTGCAAGAAGATATACACCACGATGAATACGAGGATAAAGGCTTCGATCAAAGTCTTGACCACCTCGTGGATGGACGCAAACAAGAAATCGTTGGCACTCTGTGCGATATTGATCTTCAACCCCGTCGGTAAATTCTGGTTCGTTTCATTCAACGTCTTTTCCAATTGCGAAATGGTAGCAGTGGCGTTCGAACCGGCCAATTGGAAAGCAATAGCCGTTACGCCGGTATGACCGTCCACTCTGTTGATGAAGTTATAGGTAAGTCGTCCCAATTCAATCTCTGCAAGATCTTTCAAGCGCAGAATCTGCCCGTCGGCCAAAGCCTTGACAACGATGTTGCCGAATTCTTCCTCCGTCTGTAAACGTCCCCTATACCGTAAAGTGTATTGGAATGTCTGATTAGAGCGTTCTCCGAACTGTCCGGGAGCCGCTTCTATGTTTTGCTCTGCTAAAACGGCGGATATGTCCGACGGCATCAAGCCGTATTGAGACATTACATCCGGTCGCAACCAAATCCGCATGGAATAATCCGCTCCCATCACAAATGCTTCGCCGACTCCGGACACGCGTTTCACTTCGGGTATGATATTGATCTGCGCATAGTTCTCGATAAAATCCATGGGGTATTTGTCCGATTCGTCTACCAGCGAGAAGATCATCAACATAGAACTCTGCCGCTTCATCGTGGTCACGCCGATTCTCGTCACTTCGGCAGGCAACAGCCCCTGAGCCATGGATACCCGGTTCTGCACGTTAATGGCGGCCATATCAGGATCCGTCCCCTGTTTAAAGTAAATGGTTATACTTGCACTACCGTTATTGGATGCAGAGGACGACATGTACATCATGTTCTCTACGCCGTTGATCTGCTCTTCCAACGGAACGACCACGCTGTTCAACACTGTCTGAGCGTTTGCCCCCGTATAGGTAGCGCTTACCATGACGGTCGGAGGCGCAATATTCGGATACTGGGTAATCGGCAAAGATACCAACCCGATAATTCCCAAGATAACGATAAATATAGAAATTACCGTGGACAGTACCGGACGATTAATAAATCTATCTAATTTCATTCTTTTCTGTCTTAATATGCTTAACTATCGGTTTATTTCAGAATGCGGTCTTGATATTGCCTTCTTTCTGATCTTTCAAAGCTTGTTGATATTTAGCCTTTTGCTGTTCCCGGGTGATCGGCTTGATTTCCTGTCCGTTCCGCAATTGCTGAACTCCTTCGATCACTATCTTGTCGCCGAGTTTCAAACCCTCTGTCACGACATAGTTCTGCCCGTCGTTCAGCGGAGAAGTTTCGATCACCGTAGTGGCAACTTTATTATCCTGATCCACCACAAAGACGAACTTCTTATCCTGAATTTCCTGTGTCGCCGATTGCGGTATTAAGATGACGTCATCCATCTGATACGGGAAAATAATATTCACGGTCCCCCCGCTGCGCAGTATGTTCTTCTTATTGCGAAAGACAGCACGCATGCTGACCGAACCGGTCGACTGGTCAATAACTCCGCTGACAGCATCGATCTTTCCCTTTTCATCATACATCGTTCCGTCTATCAACTGCAGTTGCACTTCCGGCATCTTGGCCAGTTCGTCTTTCAACGAGGCATTCGTTTTCGTTAACTTCAGCAATTCCTTTTCTGTCATCGAAAAATACACATACACATCGTCAATCTCACTGACTGTTGTCAGTGGCTGGGTGATAGAAGGGCCGACCAACGCACCTATACGATACGGAAACGTACCGACCACGCCGTTTGAAGGACTCGATACAGTACAAAATTCTAAATTCTGATTAGCAGCCGTAAGCTGAGCTTCGGCCTGAGCTAATTGAGCTTTAGCGGAAGCCAACTGATCGACAGCACTGGTATATTCAAAATCGCTGATAATATTCTTATCATGCAAACTCTTCTTCTGTTGTTCACTCAAAGAGGCAGTATTCAGGCTCGACCTCGCCATTTCGACTGCGGCTTTAGCTTGATGCACAGCAGCGGCATATTGAGTGGGATCAATCCCGAATAACGCCTGGCCTTTCCGAACCGTCGCTCCTTCGTCCACGTATAATTTCGTGATATTCCCCGATACCTGAGGACGGACTTCGATATCCTGCAAACCTTTGACGGTTGCCGGATAGGAGGTACTTTGCTGACTGCTCGCTTTCTGTACAGTCATCACGGCGAATTCGTCATCGCCCATCTTCATTCCGCTATTACCGCCACAACTATTCAATGCAACTATGGTTGCAGCTAATAGTATCCAACGATTGCCTAAATTCTTCATACTCTTTGTTATTTTCTTAAATTATTAATCGGCTGAAAACTTTTTAAGCCTTTTCAGTTTTTCGCCCTAAAAGTATACAATTTTCTGATGAGGAGGTATACATCATTCAATAGTTTAACTATTAATAACGCACCGCCATAGGTTATATATGATTCGACAGGAAGTTGAAACAACGGAATTTATCCCTTCGTGCCCCCTCTCGTCCCAAATTACCGATTCTTTTCGGTCGATTAATTAAGTATTTACAATATTCTTCGTACTTTTGGCATCGAATTAAATTATTGAATTTTATGGTGAAGATTACGAAAGAGGCTGCCTTACGATATCATTCAGAAGGACGGCCGGGAAAGATAGAAGTCATTCCAACGAAACCTTACAGTACCCAGACAGACTTATCGTTGGCTTACTCGCCGGGAGTTGCAGAACCTTGTCTGGAAATAGAGAACAACCCCGACACCGTATACGATTATACCGATAAGGGAAATTTAGTAGCCGTCATTTCGAATGGAACAGCCGTGTTGGGGCTCGGCGATATCGGGGCTATGAGCGGGAAACCGGTAATGGAAGGAAAAGGATTGCTTTTCAAAATCTATGCAGGCATCGATGTATTCGACATCGAGATCGATGAGAAAGATCCGGAAAAATTCATCGAGGCGGTAAAAGCAATTGCTCCCACTTTCGGAGGAATCAATCTGGAAGACATAAAGGCGCCCGAATGCTTTGAAATCGAGAACCGTTTAAAAGCGGAATTGGATATCCCAGTTATGCACGACGACCAGCATGGAACGGCAATCATTTCGGCCGCCGGCCTGATCAATGCCTTAGAAGTAGCAGGGAAAAAGATCGAAGATGCGAAGATCGTGGTCAACGGAGCCGGTGCCTCAGCCACCTCGTGCACCAAGTTGTACGTTTCATTGGGAGCCAGAAAAGAAAATATTCTGATGTTCGACAGCAAGGGAATCGTCACAAGCGACCGTCAGGACCTGACGCCGAACAAGGAATTGTTTGCGACCGACCGGCGGGATGTTCACACGTTAAAAGAGGCGATGCGGGGCGCCGACGTTTTCCTCGGTTTATCAAAGGGAAACATCCTGACGCAAGACATGATCCGGAGCATGGCAAAGAACCCGATCGTCTTTGCATTGGCCAATCCGACTCCGGAGATTTCCTACGACGAAGCCAAAGCCTCCCGTCCCGACGTTCTGATGTCGACAGGCCGTTCGGATTATCCGAATCAGATCAATAATGTCATCGGATTTCCTTATATCTTCAGAGGCGCCCTCGATACGCGGGCGAAAGCGATCAACGAAGAGATGAAACTGGCGGCGGTCCATGCCATCGCCGATCTGGCCAAAGAGCCGGTACCGGAAGTGGTGAACGAAACTTACCATGTCAACAACTTTACTTTCGGCCCCGACTATTTCATTCCAAAACCGGTGGATCCGCGACTGATCACGGAAGTCAGCATCGCTGTGGCAAAGGCGGCGATGGCATCGGGAGCCGCCCGTAAACACATTACCGATTGGGAAGGCTATTGCGTCCATTTGCGTCAACTGATGGGACAAGAGAGCAAACTGACCCGACAATTGTATGATACGGCTCGTCGGCATCCCCAACGTGTCGTCTTTGCGGAAGGCGTTCATCCTACAATGCTGAAAGCCGCCGTATCGGCCAAAGAAGAAGGCATCTGTCATCCTATCTTGTTAGGCAATGACGAGGCCATCGCTAAATTGGCAAAGCAACTGGAACTAAATCTGGACGGAATAGAAATCGTCAACCTGCGTCATCCCAACGAAGAAGAACGGCGCGTCAGATACGCTCATCTCTTGGCTGAAAAAAGAGCCCGCGAAGGTGCGAATTTCCAGGAAGCCAACGATAAGATGTTCGAGCGGAACTACTTCGGCATGATGATGGTCGAGACGGGCGAAGCCGACGCCTTCATCACCGGACTGTATACCAAATATTCCAATACGATCAAAGTAGCCAAAGAGGTCATCGGGATTCAACCGGGATTCAATCATTTCGGTACGATGCATATCCTGAATTCGAAAAAAGGAACGTTCTTCATCGCCGATACGCTGATCAACCGTCATCCTGATACGGAAACATTGATAGATATCGCAAAGTTATCGGCCAAGGCCGTCGAATTCTTCAACCATAAACCTGTCATCGCTATGCTCTCCTACTCCAATTTCGGCTCCGATTCGGTAGGCAGTCCGGTAAAAGTTCACGAAGCTGTAGACTATTTGCAGAAAGAATATCCGAACTTAGCCGTCGACGGAGAAATGCAAGTGAAGTTTGCACTCAATAAAGAATTGCGCGACGAGGTTTATCCGTTCACTCGGTTGCAAGGAAAAAGAGTAAACACATTGGTCTTCCCGAATCTGACTTCGGCTAATGCGACCTACCAACTCATCCAAGGTATGGGTAATGACATGGAGATCATCGGCCCCATTCAGATGGGATTGAACAAGTCGATCCACTTCACCGATCACGAAGCTTCGGTCCGCGACATCGTCAACATAACGGCCGTCGCCGCCATCGATGCATATGTAGAGAAAAAAAAGCGAGCCATTCATTAAAACCCGAAGGTATACGGCTATCTGAGGATGGTCGTATACCTTTTATCTAACTATATGCGAAGAAAATTAACCCTCACACAAATTATTCTCAT
Organism: Phocaeicola abscessus CCUG 55929; assembly: GCF_000312445.1. Taxonomy (GTDB): domain Bacteria; phylum Bacteroidota; class Bacteroidia; order Bacteroidales; family Bacteroidaceae; genus Phocaeicola; species Phocaeicola abscessus. The sequence continues at coordinate 271,900 of NZ_HE997183.1, forward strand.
TGCCCTCGTATGGGCAATATGTTGTTTTATCGTCCTCATATCAGTCCCGAAGATCGACGGCCCCCTCCTCTTGACCGTTCTCATTTCGGCCGCTATGGTATTCGTCCCTCTATACCAGTATTTAAAAGATAAAAGAGGATAAAAGTCCTATCAAGCTGTTCCGTCCGAACGACAGAAATATACTTCCGCAAAACTATCATTTTTCACACAAACAACCCTGATTACAGAATAAATTGATACATATAATCACTTTTTTATAGAAATTTGTTGCATATATCTATTTTCCGTTTTACTTTTGCGACGACAAAAATACAAACTAAGTAATTAAAGTTATTATGAATGCAGCAAACGTATTGGAAGATCTGAAAAGAAGATTTCCGAATGAGCCTGAATATCATCAGGCAGTAGCAGTGGTACTGAACAGTATCGAAGAAGCGTACAACAAACACCCCGAATTCGATAAGGCGAACCTGGTGGAAAGATTATGTATCCCCGATCGGATTTATCAATTCCGAGTGACATGGACAGACGATAAAGGCGACGTTCAAACCAATATGGGATACCGCATCCAACACAATAATGCAATCGGTCCGTACAAAGGCGGCATTCGATATCACGCCTCGGTCAACCTGGGTATCCTGAAGTTCTTAGCATTCGAACAAACATTCAAAAATTCGCTCACTACCCTTCCGATGGGCGGAGCGAAAGGTGGTTCGGATTTTTCCCCCCGCGGAAAATCGAATGCCGAAATCATGCGTTTCTGTCAAGCTTTCATGACCGAACTTTGGCGTTACGTCGGACCAGAAGAAGATGTTCCTGCCGGTGACATCGGCGTCGGCGGACGCGAGGTGGGTTACCTCTTCGGCATGTACAAGAAACTGTCGCACGAATTTTCAGGCACATTCACCGGTAAAGGCCGTGAATTCGGAGGATCTTTGGTCCGCCCGGAAGCTACCGGCTACGGCAATATATACTTCCTTACGGAAATGTTGCACACGAAAGGACTCGATATCAAGGGAAAGACGTGTTTGGTATCCGGTTCGGGCAATGTAGCCCAGTATACCGTAGAAAAAGTCATTCAATTAGGTGGGAAGGTCGTGACGATGAGCGATTCGGACGGGTATATCTATGACCCGGAGGGGATCGACCGAGGGAAGCTGGATTATATCATGGAATTGAAAAATCTCTATCGCGGCAGAATCCGTGAATATGCCGAGAAATACGGTGTCAAATACGTAGCCGGAGCCAAACCTTGGAGCGAGAAAGCGGAGATCGCTTTGCCTTCGGCCACGCAAAACGAGATCGACGAAGAAGCCGCCCGTCAACTAGTCGACAACGGCGTGATCGCCGTAAGCGAAGGCGCCAATATGCCTTGCACGACCGAAGCCATCGACGTGTTCCAGAAAGCCAGGATCCTGTATGCGCCGGGAAAGGCGGCAAACGCAGGCGGCGTATCGGTTTCGGGATTGGAAATGACGCAAAACGCCGAACACTTGAGCTGGACGGCGGCAGAAGTGGATACGAGGTTACACGGTATCATGAAGAGCATTCACGAAGCCTGCGTACAATACGGCACGGAAGCCGACGGATACGTCAATTATGTGAAAGGGGCGAATGTCGCTGGCTTTATGAAAGTAGCCAAAGCTATGATGGCGCAAGGCATTCTGTAATAAAAAAGCGACTGTGTCAAAATTAAAATTATGCCGCAGCCGCTTACTTTTTTCTCCTCCGTTTTTGATGTTTCTTTTGAATAAAATATTGCCATACCTCTTTTTTTTTCGCCCCCATTTATCGGACAGCCTTCATGCGATACGGAGAAATGCGCCACCGAGGGACGGCTCTGCGGCTACAGCAGCGGGCGGCGAAACGCCCGTGCGTCGGCAGCCGTCTCCGGGAGTTCTGAAAACAAACGGCGGCGCCCCGCATCACCGGAGACGCCGCCGTCTTGTCTATTCCCTCTCCCCTCCCTATGGGGGAGGGGAGAGGGAGAGACCTTTAATACGGAGTGCCGTCCCGCTTGGTCAGCGTCAGGTTAGTGCCATCCCATTTCAGGAAGACGTGGTACACCTTGCCGTTCTGCACCGTTCTGGCGGGAAGGAGGTTGGTGGAATACTCCGTGGTGCCACCTGGCAGCTTCATTCTCGCCTGCATCTGCTCGATTTGAGGCGTGCTGACCACCCAGCGGTAGAGTATCCTGGTGCTGCCGATACCAAGCCTCCCTCTGTAAAGAGGATAACCAGCTTGATTGACTACAAAATAAATGCCTGCCTTTCTCTCCCAATCCGAAGAAGTAGAGGTAACCGTACCGGTAGTCACGTCCATTTTCACGGCATAACTTTCTGGAAGGCCGTTCCAGATAAAGGAGGAGGCAGATTCTGTGGGGTACTTCATCCAAACATATTCTGGAAAATCCACCTTTGCCCCGCTGGCATTGATCAGGTGGACCGCCATGATCCATCCCGTATGCGCAAGGTCCAGCTTGAGCGTGCCCAGCTTGGCTTGGGTCACGTTCGTACGGGAGTAGAGCAGTACGGAGTTGATGATGCCGTTATTCCATGCATTTGATCCTGTGTGATCCAGCGTGACATTCTGTTCTTCTCCCCATTCAAACTTGTAGTTCGGCGTGCCGGGGTAGAAGCAGCCGCTGGCACTTTTACCTCTGCGGTTCTGCTGGTAAACGGCGTAGAAGTCGAAAGCAGCGGAGGCGGGGATTGCGGCAGGAATCTCTATGGTGAACGTTGCCTGCTTGCGATCGGCGCTGATGCTGCTCGGCACGATGGCCGCCTCTTTGTGGTAGTACCTGCCGCCGTACTTGAAGCAGAGCTGCAACTTGTCTGTGTTCCTCCACGTCATCACGACGCCCGAAACGGTGGCGCCGTCGCTCTCGTACGTGACACGGGTGGCGGGCGCCTCGTCCGTAGTCTCTGGCATGGCGGCTTGCAGGGTGATGACACGCGCGTTGCTGTCCTGGCCGTTTTGCACAGCCTCTGTCAGTTCTTCGTTAGAGCAGCCGGCCGCGATCAGGGCAAGGGCTGCAAAAGTCAATTTCATCTTCATGGTCTTTACGTTTTAATAGGTTTTACATTACCAGTCTTCTCCCGGCAGTCCCGGCAGGGGGTTGGTGCTTCCGCAAAGCACCTGAGAGGTTTCTACTTCGATGACTTCGATTTGAGGAGACGCGTACTGGCCTTCGGCGGCTCTGCAGAGATTGAGGGACTTGTCCTTCTTTTCCATAAAATAAAAATTAAATTATAAAAACAGTTGTGATTGAACTCGATGAATACGGTCTACCCCGCCGGACATTGGCGTCTCCGCAACGACGGCACGACCCATCCCCGCACACGACGGCACAGGCGGGAAGCAGAACCTCCAGGGGCCCACGGCCCGCAGGAAACATATAAAGTTAAAAAATATTAACGGGGGGGGGTAAACGGAGCGACACGTCTTCTCACCGCCTCGACCCGGGCAGCCCGGCGAGGAGAAAGGGAAGCGGATATCGTGAGAACGGCGTAGATCATCTGCGTTTTTCGGTTAATGACGGGGCAATGATAACTATATTTTTTAAAATAAACAAAATTTCAAGGCTTTTTTTCCACTGAAAAGATATATCTTTGCTCTCGTTTTGGAAAAGATCAACCACATGAAATTAAAGAATTTATTTGTTTCCATCTTGATGGGAAGTTTTCTCTTCGCCTCCTGCATCAGGCACGAAGCGCCCAATGCCGAAGCCGACATCGTAAAATGTTCGTTGCCCGAAGGAACCATCCTGTCGACCGATATCGACTACACCCGTCCTTTAGACGAAAGCCTGAACGCCTATCCCATTTATATAACGGTAAACAACGGTACGGATCTGACCGCTCTATCCCCCTCTTTCGAACTTACTCCGGGGGCGACCATCTCGCCGGAAAGCGGTTCGACACACGACTTCAGCTCACCGGTACGCTATACCGTCACTTCCGAAGACGGCAACTGGCACCGCACTTACGTGCTCATCATCCACCGCCCCGTTACGAGAAGCATCCCGACACAATACCATTTCGAAACCGCAGAGGTACAAAACAAATATCACATCCTTTTCGAAGAAGCCCAAGGCTATACCACCTTGACGTGGGCAAGCGGGAACCAAGGCTATGCCGTAACCGGCAATGCGAATAAGCCTGCCGACTTTCCCACTTTCCTGAGCGAAGGAGGAGTATCGGGGAACTGTGTAACATTAGTTACCCGAAGTACCGGAAGTCTGGGACAGATGGTAAACAAACCCATCGCTGCCGGAAACCTGTTCATGGGAAAGTTCGACATATTGAACGCCCTATCCGATGCGCTGAGTGCAACGAATTTCGGGACGACTTTCTACTATAAACCCATTCGATTGAGCGGTTATTACAAATATAAAGCCGGACCTCGATTCTACGCCGACGGCCAATACACTGACCGGAAAGACGAATTCGACATCTATGCCATCTTCTTCGAGAAAACAAACGCCGTGCCCTACATGAACGGCCATCTGGCCGAAAATAATTTCCGGCATCAGAATATGATGGCGTTGGCCAGAATTGCCGACAGAAAAGAGACCAACGAATGGACTCGCTTCAGCGTGAAGTTCGACTACGACAGCTACGGTAAACCTGTCGACATAAGCAAATTGCTCAACGGTCAATACAGTATCGCCGTGATACTCTCCTCGAGCAAGGAAGGAGATCAGTTCCGAGGCGCTCCCGAAAGTACCTTGATGGTGGACGAACTGCATATCGACTATGAAGAGCTGGTAAATAATAACTGATTGTCATGACAAAACATATCTTACTTCCTCTCTGTTGGTTGCTGTCATTACAGCTTGTCGCACAGCCCCACGCGCAACCTTCTTGCAATACCGTATCGCCCGACGGATGGGAATACGAAATCAAAGCCGGATTCAATATCGGAGGAACGGCGCCCCTGCCTATTCCCAACGAAATCCGGAGTATCGAAAGTTATAACCCGAATCTGGCACTGACCATCGAAGCGAATATAACCAAATGGTGGGACCGAGTACAGCGATGGGGCCTGACGACAGGCCTCCGGATAGAAAGCAAAGCCATGGCGGCCAAGGCTACCACCAAGAATTACAGCATGGAGATTATCGGCAACGACGGGAATCGGTTGAAAGGCAATTGGACGGGAGGTGTTCAAACCAAGATTCAAAACGTCTATATCACCCTTCCGCTACTGGCAACCCATCGAATCAATCGACACGTCGAAGTAAAAGCGGGATTATTCGCTTCCTACCTGCTCAGTGGTAAATTCGACGGAAAGGTATACGACGGGTATTTGAGAGAAGGCAATCCGACCGGCAATAAGATCAACTTCACCAACGGAGCTATCGCCATCTACGATTTCAGTCACGACTTGCGTCGCTTCTCATGGGGTACGCAAGCGGGGGCGGATTGGAGGATGAAGAACCGCTGGAAGTTATTTGCCGACCTCACGTGGGGATTCAACGACATCTTTCAGAAAAATTTCGATACCATCGCCTTCGCCATGTATCCCATTTACCTGAATCTCGGCATGGGGTACTGCTTCTGATACGGCAATCCGCCCGCCGTCGCAACGACGTAAACTTTACCGACAGGCTCCCCGGCAATCGTGTGTTCAGAGAATTAATATTTTTTGACTACGGTAAAGGAAAATATGATCGTCATTTGAAATAGAAACCGAACCCGATCTTCAGCCCGTATTTACTCCAGTCCGAAAAGTCTTTCGTACACACGTCGCAATACACGGCCGGTTCGACGGTGACATTCCTCCCCAAGAAGAAAGCATACCCCACTTCGGGCGTTAAAAACACCAAATTCTTCTCTTTCGACATATCGCCAGAGAGATGCTTATACTTCAGGCCGACACCGCCGTAAAGACCGTTGGATTGCAAGTAGTACCGAAGTTGGGTGCCGAGACTCGTCTCGTCGATGCCGTACTTGACCCAATCGCCTTTCAAACTGATTAAAAGTGCCAAGCCGTCACACACGAAAGCGCCTCCGAGAGCCTCCACGCCGAAGCGGGTACCTTCGTTTTTACTATGAGATAAATTCAAACTGGTCAAAGAAGCACCAAGATACCAAGTATCTTTCTCGAATTGAGCATTAGCCGCGACGGTCATCATGACCGCCCATATCAACAAAAACAGTTTTCTCTTCATAATCTCGTATATTTAGCAAATGAATACTATCCATTTCTTTCGTTAGCCCTCATGGCAATTGAGTTCCGATACCAACCGAAGAACCATACCGCCGCGAGGAGCAAAGCCGCACCGCCCAAACCGTACCCCATCGTTCCCAAGCCGAAAGCTTGATTGGATACGAACAGAAACGTGGAGCAGACCGACGTCATGAATAAGGCTGGGAGCAGTGTAAACACAAAAGGTTTTCGCTGCTGTACCAAATAGACCGTAATGGTCCACAGCGTAAATACCGCCAACGTCTGGTTAGCCCAGCCGAAATATTGCCAAATCACGTTGAATCCGTTGGGATTCGACAGCTGCCAAACCAGTAAGGCGATAGCGGCCACAAACATCGGTATGCAAATATACAAACGTTTGGCGATGCTGTGCTGTTCCAAACGGATGAACTCGGCAATGATCAGCCGGGCACTACGGAATGCCGTGTCGCCGCTGGTAATGGGAGCGGCGACGACACCCAACAGGGCCAGGATGCCGCCTACGACGCCCAACCAGTTTTCGCAAACCAACTTGACCACCGTGGGAGCGCTGAACGATTGAATCAAGGTTTTCGGGCTTTCCGCATGGAACCGGTTCAGGAATTCTTGAACGGTCTGAGCATCGATCACCTCGCGCCATCCACCGTAGTAAAAGAAATACATGGACACGGCAGCCCAAATCAAAGCCACTATCCCTTCCGTAATCATGGCTCCGTAGAAGATCGGGCGGCCGACTCGCTCGCTTTTTATGCATCGCGCCATCAAAGGGCTCTGCGTGGCGTGAAAACCGCTTATCGCACCGCATGCAATCGTGATGAACATACAGGGAAAGAGCGGGTTTTTCTCTATAAACGAGTTCTCACCCAGCATCTCCGACGGCATATTCAAATTCATCGCCTCGACGTTGTCCCAAAGTTCGGGGATTGTGGGCCATTTGACGAACAGCCCGATCATCAAGGCTATCGCCATGAACAAGAGAGAAAACGCGAACAGCGGATAAATCTTACCGATAATCTTATCGATAGGGAGCATAGTCGCGACGATATAATAGGCGAAGATCGCGATGATCCAAAACAGTTTGGAGCCCCAGATATCTTCTAAAATGATTGCCGGACTGTACACAAACACCACCCCTACCATCATTAAGAGGAGGATGGAAAAAACCAACATAACGTTCTTTGTGGCACGGCCTAAATAATCGCCGACCAATCGAGGGAGCCCTGCACCCTCATGGCGCACGGAAAGCATGCCACTCAAATAATCGTGAACCGAACCGGCAAAAATACAGCCCAGCACGATCCACAGATAAGCGTACGGCCCGTACCAAGCTCCCATTATGGCTCCGAAGATAGGCCCCGTACCTGCAATGTTTAAAAATTGAATCATGAAAATCTTCCAATTCGGAAGGACGATGAAATCTACGCCGTCGGCCTTCGAAACGGCAGGTGTTATTCGGTCGTCGGGCCCGAATATCCGTTCGACAATTTTTCCATAGAACAGATACCCCCAGACCAATGCCGCCAAAGAAAGGATAAAACTGATCATTTTCCCGTTTATTTGATTCGTCACAATGAATGCAGCAAAAGTAACATTTTAAATGATAAGTTTTTATCTTTGTGACCAAAATAAAGAAAAAATGATACGTTGCTTTGTTTTCATCACATACTTTATATACTTTCTCTCGGTTGTCCTGCCCCTCTCCGCCCAACCGAAGTACGAGATCCGCGCGATATGGCTCACCACCCTAAACGGGATGGACTGGCCCCAAGCGAAAGCAATCGATGCTGCAGGCGTCAGAAAGCAACAGAACGAACTGTGCCGCATCTTGGACAAATTGCAATCCGCGCACTTCAATACGGTGCTGCTCCAGACGCGAATACGGGGAGACGTGCTCTACCCTTCCGATATCGAGACCTTCGCAGAGATCCTCACCGGCCATGCGGGAAAGGATCCGGGATACGATCCGCTCGCTTTCGCTATCGAGGAATGCCATAAGCGCGGCATGGAGATCCACGCGTGGATGGTTACCGTCCCAATCGGCAACGATCAGCAAGTCGAATCGGCAGGAAAAAAATCGCTCGTACGGAAACGACGCGATCTCTGCAAACATTACCGAGGGACCTGGTATTTGGATCCGGGAAACCCATCTACGCAAGAATATCTCTCCAAGTTGGTTTGCGAGTTGGTCGGGAAATACGATATCGACGGCGTACACCTCGATTACATCCGTTATCCGGAACGTGCCAGCAGTTTCCCAGATAAAGATACTTTTAAGAAATATGGTCGCGGAATGCCTTTCACCGCCTGGAGAAGAAACAATATTACAACCATCGTAAGACGCCTTTACCAAGATGTCAAAGCATTAAAGCCCTGGGTGAAAGTAAGCAGTTCGCCCATCGGCAAGTATCGGGATACCCGTCGATACACTTCCCGAGGGTGGAACGCACTGCATACGGTTTATCAAGAGGCGCAGCAATGGTTGAAAGAAGGGATTCAGGACGCCCTCTTCCCCATGATGTATTTTAAAGAAAACGATTTCTACCCCTTTGCCCTCGACTGGAAAGAACACAAGAACAACCGGTGGATCGTTCCGGGGTTGGGCGTTTATTTTCTTTCTCCTTCCGAACAAGACTGGCCGTTAGACGAAATCGTCCGGCAGGTAAACTTCATCCGGGAGATCGGTCTCGACGGTCAAGCTTATTTCCGGAATCGCTTCGTGCTGGATAATACGAAGCAAATATGGGACGAGTTGACGGAAAACACCTATGCTTATCCGGCCTTAATCCCGCCCATGACATGGATAGACCGTATCGCTCCGGATGCCCCCACCCATCCCTCGGTAAAGAGAACGAAAGAGGGTCATCTGATGCTCTCCTGGAATCCGTCGATCGATAACTCGAATCAACCCGTAACCTATCACTTGTACGGCTCGGACACCTATCCCGTCGATATACGAAATCCGAAGAATCTCATAACAACTTACCTGCCGACGAATCATTATCCATACAAACCCTCCCAGCCCTGGCTGTTAAAAAGATACCTGTGCGTAACAGCCGCCGACAGATTCGGCAACGAGAGCGTTCCCTTAGAACTGAATAAGGCATCGGAAGACGACTTGCCCATACTGAACGACGGAGACCAGGTAACGCTCCCGCACGTAAAGGATGTTCGTTACATACGCATCGCTACCCCTACGGGGCACGAAGTCTTGCGAATCGACTATGCGAACTCTTTCAATATCCAACAACTCCACGAGGGGTTCTATTGGGTATACCTGATTGACAAGGAAGGGAGAGAGCGATTGGTCGGCACTATCTTGAAATGACGAGACGCAATTCTTTCTAAAACACAAGGCCGAAAAGAAAAATATGATTAACTTTGCGTCCTAAAGATATATTTACGCTCATGAGTAACCAACGATACATGCGACGGGGGGTGTCCGCCTCGAAAAAAGATGTGCATCAGGCTATCGAAAAGATAGATAAAGGCATTTTCCCCAACGCCTTTTGCAAAATCATACCGGATATCTTAGGCGACGACCCAGCGTATTGTAATGTGATGCACGCCGACGGAGCCGGAACGAAGTCGGCATTAGCTTATGCATATTGGCGAGAAACCGGCGACCTGAGCGTATGGAAAGGCATCGCACAAGATGCGCTGATCATGAATATCGACGATTTGATCTGTGTCGGAGCCGTCGACAACATACTGGTCTCTTCTACGATCGGACGGAACAAAATGCTCATTCCCGGAGAAGTGATCGCTGCGATCATAAACGGCACCGACGAATTAGCGGCCGAACTGCGGAAATGGGGTATCGGCGTATACACAACAGGAGGCGAAACGGCCGACGTGGGGGATCTGGTGCGGACCATCATCGTGGATTCTACCGTCGCCTGCCGCATGAAACGGAACGAGGTCATCGACAATGCCCATATACGTCCAGGAGATGTGATCGTGGGATTGGCTTCGTTCGGACAAGCCTCGTATGAAAGCGCATACAACGGCGGAATGGGGAGTAACGGATTAACCTCCGCCCGACACGACGTATTTGCCCAATATATCGCCCGAAAATATCCGGAAACATACGATAGCGCCGTTCCGGAAGAATTGGTTTACTGCGGCAAACTGAAACTCACCGACGAAGTGGAAGACAGCCCTCTGAACGCGGGAAAATTGATGCTCTCTCCCACTCGTACCTACGCTCCTGTAGTCAAGAAACTATTGACCGAACTTCGTCCGCAGATTCACGGAATGGTGCATTGTTCGGGAGGTGCCCAGACCAAAGTCATGCACTTCGTAGGAGAAAACTGCAAAGTAATCAAGGACAACCTTTTTCCTCTTCCCCCATTGTTCAAGACGATCCGAGAACAAAGCGGAACCGATTGGTCCGAAATGTACCAGGTCTATAATATGGGGCATCGGTTAGAAGTGTTTCTTTCGCCCGACTACGCGGAAAAGGTTATCGAAATCAGCAACTCTTTCCGTATCGATGCGCGAGTGGTCGGTCGGATCGAAGAGAGCAAACGGAAAGAACTAATTATCAAAAGCGAATTTGGAGAATTCCACTATCCATGACAACCGACAAGAACATACTCGAGAAACTGAACGGATTACTTCCCCGTTACGAAGAAGTATCCACACTGATTACGGATTCGTCGGTCATCGCAAATCAGCCGCGCTATGTGAAATTAACGAAAGAGTACAAGGATTTGGACAAACTGATGAAAATGAGAGAAGCATACATCCACTGTCTCGAAGAATGGAACGAAGCCAAACAAATCCTTATTGAAGAACAAGATCCGGAAATGAAAGAAATAGCACGCGACGAGTTAGCTACGTGCGAAGAACGTATTCCGCAACTCGAAGAAGAAATCAAACTGCAACTGATCCCTGCAGATCCCACCGACGAGCGGAATGCCATCCTCGAAATCCGTGCAGGCACAGGCGGAGACGAAGCTGCCCTCTTTGCGGGAGATTTGTTCCGCATGTATGCCAAGTATGCCGAAACGAAAGGCTGGAAGTTGGAAATATCCAATGCGAACGAAGGAGCTGCAGGAGGCTATAAGGAAATCATCTGTTCCGTCGCCGGAGATAAGGTTTACGGGACATTAAAGTACGAATCAGGAGTGCATCGCGTCCAGCGAGTCCCTACGACCGAAACACAGGGGCGGGTACATACCTCTGCCGCCTCCGTGGCCGTGCTCCCGGAGGCCGAACCATTCGAAGTCTCTATCAATGAAGGCGAGATACATTGGGACACCTTCCGAAGCGGCGGTGCCGGCGGACAGAACGTGAACAAAGTCGAATCGGGCGTACGCCTGCGCTATAATTGGAAAAATCCCCATACGGGCACTGTAGAAGAAATCTTAATAGAATGTACCGAGACGCGCGATCAGCCGAAGAATAAAGAACGGGCTCTGTCCAGACTGCGTACGCTCATCTACGACAGAGAACATCAAAAATACATAGACGATATTGCCAACAAGCGCAAGACCATGGTTTCTACAGGCGACCGATCTGCCAAAATCAGAACTTACAATTATCCGCAAGGCAGAGTCACCGATCATCGTATCAATTATACGATCTATCATTTGAATGCTTTCATGGACGGAGAAATACAAGATTGCATCGATCGTTTAATCGTCGCAGAAAATACGGAACGGATGAAAGAGAGCGAACTTTAATGCGAGAATAAAAATAAAGAGCCGTGAACAGACAAGAGTTATACGAAAACATCGTGCGCAAGGAGTCTTTTCTTTGCATCGGATTAGACACGGACATGCAAAAGATCCCTGCAAATTTGTTAAAGGATGAGGATCCCGTTTTTACATTCAACAGAGAAATCATCGATGCAACGGCAGCCTATTGCCTTGCATACAAACCGAATTTGGCTTTTTATGAATGCAGGGGAATAACAGGGTGGATCTCTTTCGAAAAGACGATCCGTTATCTGAAAGATAAATATCCTACCCATTTCATCATCGCCGATGCCAAACGCGGAGATATAGGAAATACTTCCGCCAGGTATGCGCAGAGCTTCTTCGAAGAGATGAATATCGACGCCGTGACCGTAGCCCCCTATATGGGCGAAGATAGCGTTTCTCCCTTTCTGACCTATCCGGGGAAATGGGTTATCCTGTTGGCCTTAACGAGCAATAAAGGTTCGCACGATTTCCAGCTTACAGCGGACAAAAACGGAGAATACCTTTTCGAAAAGGTACTGCGTAAATCGCAAGCTTGGGGCAGTGACGAGAATATGATGTATGTGGTCGGCGCCACGCAAGGTCGTGCTTTTGAAGCCGTTCGCCGAATTATTCCCAATCATTTTCTCTTGGTTCCGGGAATCGGCGCCCAAGGCGGGTCTTTGGAAGAGGTTTGTCACTACGGCATGAACAAGCAATGCGGATTGATCGTCAATTCGAGCAGAGCTATCATCTATGCGGATCGATCTCCTCGCTTCGCCCAAGCGGCAAACATGGCCGCAAAAGAAGTGCAAGCCCAGATGGCGCGACAATTAAAGCGCCTTGTATGACCGTCGAAACGTCGGATAATTCGTTATAAAAGGATGTAATAGCTTAAATAATTGATGATTCTTACCGTAATATAAAAAAAAAGAACTTATTTTGCATAATTCACGTATGATGTCTTATCGCATAGACAAATACGATTGAGATTTTAAAGTATTCACGTAATGATGGAGTTTACAGCCAAACAAATTGCCACCTATCTTCGAGGAACTATTATCGGCGACGAAAATGCAAAGGTCCATACCTTTACCAAAATAGAAGAAGGTATCCCCGGCGCATTATCTTTTTTATCCAACCCAAAGTATACGCACTACATTTACCAGACCAAATCAAGCATCGTACTGGTCAACAAAGACTTTGAGCCCGAACAGCCGATTCATACGACATTGATAAAAGTACAAAACGCCTACGAAGGTTTAGCACAATTGCTGAACCTCTATGAGTCGAGTAAACCTAAGCTCAAGGGTATCGATCCCCTGGCGTCGATTGCCGCTACGGCGAAGATCGGAAAAGATGTCTACATTGGCCCCTTTGCATCCGTCGGAGAATATGCCGAAATCGGAGATAACACGCTCGTATACCCTCATGTCACCATCTGTGAACATGTCCTCATAGGCAACAATACCATTTTGTATCCCAACGTAACCGTTTATCACGACTGCCGCATAGGAAACAATTGCATTCTGCACGCCGGATGCGTGATCGGTGCGGACGGCTTCGGATTCGCACCCAATGAAAACGGATACGATAAGATTCCGCAAATAGGTATAGCCTTGATCGAGGACGATGTCGAGATCGGGGCCAACACCTGTGTGGACCGTTCCACCATGGGAGCTACGATCATTCATCAAGGTGCCAAGTTAGACAATTTAATACAAGTCGCCCATAACGTAGAAATCGGCCGTAATACGGTGATGGCAGCGCAAGGAGGCATCGCCGGCTCGACCCAAATCGGAGAGTGGTGCATGTTCGGAGGCCAAGTCGGCATAGCCGGCCATATTCAAATAGGAGACAAAGTCAAATGCGGTGCACAAGCCGGCATTACCGGCAACGTAAAATCCGGAGAAACGATTATCGGTTCTCCCGCCATCGACTCGAAAAACTTTGTAAAATCATTCATCTACTTTAAACATCTTCCTGAAACGGCAAAGGAAATCAAGGATCTGAAAAAAGAAATAGAACGACTAAAACAGCAAATAAACAAGTAAACCCGATGTTGAAACAGCAAACGTTAAAAGGAAGCTTCTCTCTCAACGGAAAAGGTCTTCATACAGGAGTGAACTTGACGGTGACATTCAATCCGGCAGCGGACAACCACGGATATAAAATCCAGCGAATCGACCTCGACGGCCAACCCCTTATAGATGCGGTAGCCGAGAACGTAGTGGATACCACGCGCGGCACCGTCTTAGAAAAAAACGGAGTTAAAGTAAGCACTATCGAACACGCCATGGCGGCTTTATACGCTTCCGGCGTAGACAACTGCCTCATTCAGGTAAACGGTCCGGAATTCCCCATTTTAGACGGTAGCGCAAAATATTTCATCGAACATATCAACCGCGTCGGCTTAGAAGAACAAAGAGCCATCAAGGACTTCTATATTATCAAATCGAAGATTGAGTTTCGAGACGAAGAAAAAGGTTCGTCGATCATTGTCTTACCCGACGACAGTTTCAGCATCAACGCATTGATCTCGTACGATTCAGGCATCCTGTCCAATCAGTTCGCCACCTTGGAGGATATGAGAAAATTCGCCACTGAAATCGCCGCCGCCAGGACATTCGTATTCGTCCGTGAAATCGAACCGCTGTTGAATGCCGGCCTCATCAAGGGCGGAGATTTGGACAACGCCATCGTCATCTACGAACGTGAAATGACGCAGGCCAACTACGACAAATTGGCCGACGTGATGGGAGTCCCTCATAAGGATGCGACGAAACTAGGGTATATCAACAACAAACCCCTCGTTTGGGATAACGAACCCGCCCGCCATAAACTGCTGGATATCATCGGCGACATGGCGTTGATCGGAAAACCCATTATCGGCCGGATCATCGCAACCCGTCCCGGACATACCATCAACAATCAGTTCGCCCGCCGGATGAGAAAAGAAATCCGCCTCCACGAGATTCAAGCGCCTAACTACAATTGCAACGAAACGCCGCTCATGGATGTCAATCGCATCCGCCAGTTGCTTCCTCACCGCTATCCGTTCCAGTTGATCGATAAGATCATCGCGATGGGAGCCAATTATATTGTCGGCGTGAAGAACGTGACGTCCAACGAACCGTTTTTCCAAGGGCACTTCCCTACCGAACCGGTTATGCCGGGCGTACTGCAGATCGAAGCGATGGCTCAATGCGGCGGCGTATTGGTTTTAAATTCGTTGGACGAACCGGAACGATATTCCACTTACTTTCTAAAGATCGACGAAGTCAAGTTTCGACAGAAAGTCATTCCCGGCGATACCCTCATTTTCCGCGTGGAGTTACTGGCTCCCATCCGGCATGGCATCTCCTCCATGAAAGGTTACGGATTCGTGGGAGAAAAAATTGTTTGTGAAGCGACATTCACAGCCCAAATTACTAAAAAATAAATTTAAAAAACGATGATCAGCCCTTTAGCTTATATCGATCCAGAAGCGAAAATCGGACAAAATGTGGAAATTGGTCCGTTTACTTTTATAGACAAAAATGTAGTCATCGGTGACGACAACGTCATCATGTCTAACGTAAATATCCTTTACGGCGCCCGTATCGGAAACGGAAACGTCATTTTCCCCGGAACGGTCGTCAGCGCCATCCCCCAAGATTTAAAATTTCACGGGGAAGAGACGACGGCCGAAATCGGGAACAATAACCGGATCCGTGAGAACGTCACGATCAATCGCGGCACATCGGCGAAAGGTCGAACTATCGTCGGCAACGACAATCTGTTGATGGAAAGCGTTCACGTAGCACATGACGTGATCGTCGGAAACCGATGCATTATCGGAAATTCCACCAAGATGGGCGGGGAAGTCGTTATCGATGACGACGCCATTGTCAGCGCCAATGTGCTGATGCATCAATTCTGCCATATCGGCAGTTTTGTCATGATACAGGGCGGATGTCGTTTCAGCAAAGACATCCCTCCCTACATCATCGCCGGAAGAGAACCCATCGAGTATTCCGGCATCAACCTCATAGGCTTGCGCCGTCATAGATTTTCGAACGAACTGATCGAGAACATCCACAACGCCTATCGCCTTATCTATCAAAGCGGCATGAACGTCTCCGACGCCCTGCATGAAGTGCGACGGGAAATACCGATGAGTCCGGAAATCGACTATATCATCTCGTTCATTGAAAAATCCGAAAGAGGCATCATCAAATAAATGGCTACAGTATCCGATCTATTAATCATAAAAGTATGATTTACAAATTTACAATCCTCTCCGACGAAACAGATAACTTCGTCAGAATAATCCAAATAGATGCTGACGCTACTTTCTATGACTTCCACAAAGCCATACAGAAAGCCTGTGATTACAAAGACGACCAACTGACTTCATTCTTCATCTGTGAAGACGATTGGGAAAAACGGGAAGAAATCACGTTGGAAGATATGGGACACGGTTGGGATGAAGACATCTTCCTCATGAAACACACGAAAATCAGCGACTTGGTGGAAGACGAAAAACAGAAGCTGATTTACGTATTCGATCCGCTGACCGATCGTTCGCTGTTTATAGAACTGACGGAAATCATTACGGGAAAAGCATTGCGTAAACCCGTCTGCTCACGGAAAGAAGGACATGCTCCGAAACAGACCGTCGACTTTGACGAGATCATGGCCAAAACCCTGACCGATAGCCAGATACGAGACGATTTGGATGAAGAACTTTACGGAGACAGAGAATTCAACGAGGACGATATCGATATGGAAAGCTTCGATATCAGCGAGGGAAATCCATATACCAATTCCGACTATTAAAAGAGACAAAAAATAAAAAAACTCATTGTTCTTACCGGACCTACGGCGGTGGGAAAGACCGAACTGAGCCTCGCCCTCGCCGAACATTTTCAGACCGAGATTATCGCTGCCGATTCCCGACAGATTTATAAGGAGTTGAAGATCGGAACGGCTGCACCCACCGCAGAACAATTAGCGAGCATAAAGCACCATTTCGTCGGTACATTGGAATTGACCGACTATTACAGCGCCGCCCGATACGAAGAAGAGGTGCTGCAATTGCTCGAAAGGCTCTTTCAAACGAAAGATACGGTGCTGCTCACGGGAGGCTCCATGATGTATATCGATGCCGTTTGCAAAGGTATCGACGAAATACCCTCGGTAGACGGGGATACCCGCCGGATGATGACGAAGAAATACCAGCAAGAAGGGCTCGAGAAACTTTGCGAGACATTGAAACTTCTCGATCCCATCCATTACGAAAGAGTAGATCGGAAAAATCCGAAACGGGTGATTCATGCCCTGGAAATCTGCTACATGACGGGCAGGCCATATTCCTCCTTTCTCACCGGCGCCACCAAACAACGCCCTTTCCGCATTATAAAAGCAGGCCTCGAAAGAGAACGGGGGGAATTGTTCGAACGCATCCATCGACGGGTCGACCGAATGATCGCCCAAGGACTGTTGAACGAAGTCCGTCGGATGTATCCTTATAAAGACCTGAATTCCCTGAATACCGTTGGTTATAAAGAACTCTTCGCCTATTTGGACGGTACCTGGACCTGGGAAACCGCCATTGAAAAAATGAAACGAAATACCCGCATCTACGCCAAAAAACAAATGACCTGGCTTAAGCGGGACGCCCATATACGCTGGTTTCACCCCGATCAGCAAAAAGAAATAACAGACTATTTTTCTTCTCCTTGAAAAACTTCGGTCTCATTTCCAACGAAGAATAAAGCCGATCCGGATACGTCCCATAACGTAGCCGGATACGTCCCACAACGTGTCTGGATACGTCCCATAACGTAGCTGGATACGTCCGCAACGTAGCCGGATACGTCCCGAACCCCGTCGGCGAGGTTGTTTATCCCGTCGGATAGGTTGTACAACCTATCCGGATACGTTCGGAACGTCAAATTCGAGGTTATCCCACATATCCGGCGAGGTCCGGAACGTCAAATTTGAGGTTATCCCACGTATCCGGCGAGGTCCGGAACGTAGACGGCGGGGTCCGGAACGTAGACGGCGGGGTCCGGAACGTAGCTGGATACGTCCCGAATCCCGTCGGCGAGGTTGTTTATCCCGTCGGATAGGTTGTACAACCTATCCGGATACGTTCGGAACGTCAAATTCGAGGTTATCCCACGTATCCGGCAGGGTCCGGAACGTCAAATTTGAGGTTATCCGACGTGTCCGGCGAGGTCCGGGACGTAGACGGCGGGGTCCGGAACGTAGACGACGGGTTATCCGACGTGTCCGGCGAGGTCCGGAACGTAGACGGCAGGGGCTTTTTACTTTCGGCATTCTCAGACGTACCGAAAGTTAAACGGAGACGCCTTTTCGACAGGTCCCCGTTCGGTTCCTGCGCTAAAATTCAAGAGAATACGGATTATCCCGTCTCATCCGTTTTTTCATTACAATTTAAAAATCACGGGCAACGCATATTTCACCCTGACGACCTGTCCCCGTTGTCGGCCGGGCTTCCACTTCGGCATGGCGGAGACCACCCGCACCGCTTCGGCATCCAAGTCCGGATCCACGCTGCGGACTACCTTCACCTCCGAAAGGCTGCCGTCTTTTTCCACGGTGCACTGTATAACGACACGTCCCTGTTTGCGGGCTTTTTGGGCCGACACGGGATACTTGAGATTCGTTGACATGAACTTGAAGAGCTCTTCCATACCTCCGGGAAATTCGGGCATCTCTTCCACTACCTGAAAGACCACGTCGGTATCTTTCTTCGCTTCGACAATTTTAGCACTTTCCGTTTGGACAAACTCGGATAATTCCATAACTTTGCTGCTGGAAATTTCATTCAACTCGGACGAAACTTCCGGGCGGGCAAAAGCAGCGACAGCAATTGCTGCCAACGGAAGTACATACACGTACTTCAGTCGCGCCCACGCGTTCGATCTTTTTTTACACATCATAGTAATTCGTTTTTTAAGTGAACTGTGATTGAAGCTGTTGGCCATCGAATAGAGCCGTGTGCCAACAGCTTTTTTTATTAATAACAACTGATAATTCTTGGCGTCGATTCCCCGTTTGAGCACCGCTTCGTCCGCTTCGTACTCGTGAATGTTCTGCAATTCCCGTTTCAACAGCCATATCGCCGGATTGAACCATTGCAGTATCATGCAGATATCGACAAACAGGATATCATAAGAATGCTTCTTGCGAATGTGCGCCTTCTCATGAGCCAGAATGGCCGGTGCATGCTCTTCGTAATCTCTCCTCGAAACGACCATGTAATTCATCCAGCTGAAAGGAGCTATTTCTCCCTCATAAACGAGGATCTTCACGCCGTCTTCCCCTCTCACGCACGCGCCCCGATGCAGCAGACGATACATCCGATGCATGGACCAGCCTTGCCGAACGGCGAAAAAGAGCGCTCCCAGCACATACACGGACAATATCAGACCCTGCCGGCGGAAAGCCGGCACCGCAGCTGCTGCCGCCTCTACGTCCACGGACGAATACTCCATAAACCTTTCCAAGGAAGTGAACGAACGGCTTATCTCGGTGGAATAATGGGCGGTCAACTCGACACAAGGCACGATAAACGACACCGCAACGATGCCCAACAAGGCGAAACGGTTGAACCGATGGAAGGTTTCCCTGCTCAATAACAGCTTGTAAAACAAATAAAACGCCGCCAGACAGACTGCCGCTTTCAGTATGTATACGAAAAATGCTCCCATAGCCGTCACTTTTCTCCGTTCGACTCTTCCACTTCCCGTATCAACCGTTTCAAATCGTCTATCGAAAGCGCTTCCTCCTTGACCAGGGACGAGACGGCCCCCAGATACGAATTATTGAAGTACTTGAGAATCACGTTCTTCAACGTACCTTTCTGGAACTCGTCCCGCGTGATAGCTACTTCGTACAAGTAGGTATTGCCATACGTTTTATGCGTCAGGAATCCTTTCTCGTCCAATCCGCGAACAACGGTAGAAACCGTATTCACGTGGGGCTTCGGATCGGGATACCACTCGAGCAGATCCTTTACGAACATCGAACCTTTCTCCCAAAAAAAGTTCATTGCCTCCTCTTCTTTTGCTGTTAACGATTTCATGGTGACATCTATTTCTGCCACAAATAAACTATAAGTTTTAGTTATATCACTAATTATTTTAGTTAATAAACTATAAAAGGTAATTATTCCGGTCAAACCTTCATCCACAGCAAATCGCTCATAATCCCGTCGGAAACGAAGAGCCCATCGCGGGTAAGATGCAGCGCGCCGTCCGTAACGGCCAATACCTGTCGCCCGATATGAGGCTCGGCCATTTCCAGGCAGTACCGGTAAAGCGCCTCTCCGAAGGTTTCGCGCAATCGTTTCAGATCCATTCCCCATCGGGTTCGGAGGGCGGTAACGACATAATCGTTATAGCGGGTACAGAGGTCGAGTGCTTCGCGTTCGAAGTTCAGCTCTCCCTCCTCCGTCCCCTTTATATAGGCGTCAATGGAAGCCACATTCCACTGGCGCGAAATGCCGTCGAAGGAATGAGCCGCCGCGCCGCAACCAAGGTAATGCTCGCCCGTCCAATAACCCGAATTATGCCGCGATTCATAGCCCGGAAGACAGAAATTGGAGATTTCGTAATGCTCATATCCAGCCTCACCCAATCGATCCAAGAGCATTTCGAAGAGCCTCACGCTGAGTTCCTCCGGAATTTCTTCCGCCCGGCACCGTTCCCGAAGTTTCCACAGCGGAGTCCCTTGCTCATAAATCAGATGATAGGCCGAAAGATGTTCCGGTCTCAACGCGACGGCACGCTGCAAATCGTTCGCCCATTGTGCCTCCGTTTCCTGAGGTAAACCGTACATCAAATCGATGCTGATACGCTCGAAACCGATCTCCCTGCACGTTCGATAAGCCTCGACAGCCTGAGAAGCGGTATGACGCCGACGAAGCCATCGCAGCATCGACTCGTCGAAAGTCTGAATACCCATGCTCAACCGGTTGAACGGAAGCCTCCGGAGCATGGCCGCATAATCCCGCGTCAAATCGTCGGGATTGCACTCGATGGTTATCTCGGCATCCGGAACCACTGCATATACCTTATATATAGTATTCAACACGCGCGAGAGCTGCTCCTCGTCCAATTGCGAGGGCGTCCCTCCGCCGAAATAGATCGTTTCGACGGGCTCGGAGCGCAGATACTCTTTCCTTCGCTCCAGCTCCTTACAGAGAGCTTCCGCATAGGCCGTTTTCTTTTCGTGCTGCGTCGTCGAATAAAAGTCGCAGTACGTACATCTGCGCGCACAAAAGGGAATATGTAGATAAATGCCTGCCATCGTTTCCAATTTTGCGACAAATTTATAAAAATCGCCGTCCTACTTTTAGAACCGTACATACTTTCTTTTCAAAACCGATAGCGCCTCTGCCAAAACCGACAGCACTTCTCGTTCGAAAGCAGATGATCGATAACGGTTTTTCCGAACCAAAACGACTTTCTATTTAAAAATACACTCGTTTCGTTGGGAATATAAATATTATTTCCTAATTTGCGAGCCGCTTTTTAAACGGGATGCGAACCATACCCGATAAATCATATTTAAACCATAGATATCATGAAAATTTATCAGACGAACGAAATCAAAAACATTGCCCTCTTAGGCAATCACGGATCGGGAAAGACCACCCTCACAGAAGCATTGCTCTATGAGAGTGGCGTGATAAAACGTCGCGGAAGCGTCGAATCGAAAAATACCGTCAGCGATTATTTCCCTGTCGAACAGGAATACGGCTATTCCGTCTTCTCAACCGTTTTCCATTGCGAATGGAACAATAAGAAATTAAATATTATCGACTGTCCGGGAAGCGACGACTTCGTTGGGGCGGCCATTACCGCACTGAATGTAACGGATGCCGCCGTACTGCTGTTGAACGGACAGTACGGTCCCGAGGTGGGAACGCAAAACCATTTCCGCTATACGGAACGGCTGAACAAGCCGGTCATCTTCCTGGTCAATCAGTTAGACAACGATAAGTGCGACTACGACCAAGTATTGGAACAGCTGAAAACAAGCTACGGCCCCGGCATCGTACCGATTCAATATCCCCTTCAGACAGGGCCCGATTTTCATGAACTCATCGACGTTCTACTGATGAAGAAATATTCGTGGAAACCGGAGGGCGGCGCTCCCATCATCGAAGAGATCCCCGCTTCGGAAATGGAGAAGGCGACCGCATGGCATAAGACCCTGGTCGAGGCCGCCGCCGAACACGACGAATCGTTGATGGAGAAGTTCTTCGAATCCGAAGAGCTGACGGAAGACGAACTGCGCGAAGGCATCCGCAAAGGCTTGATCAGCCGTGGCATGTTCCCCGTATTCTGCGTCTGCGCCAAAAAAGACATGGGCGTCCGCCGGTTGATGGAATTCTTAGGAAACGTCGTTCCCTTCGTTTCGGACATGCCGCTGGTAACCAACACCAAAGGCGAGGCCGTAGCACCCGACTCGAACGGGCCGACTTCTCTCTACTTTTTCAAAACGGGTATCGAACCCCACATCGGCGGCGTACAGTATTTCAAGGTGATGAGCGGAACGATCAAGGAGGGAGCCGACTTGGAGAATACGGATCGGAGTTCGAAGGAACGCATCGCGCAACTGTTCGTCTGCGCAGGCGCCACTCGCATCCCCGTGCCCGAATTGCATGCCGGCGACATCGGTTGCACCGTCAAGCTGAAAGATGTAAAGACAGGCAATACCCTCAATGAAAAAGGATGCAATTACCAGTTCGATTTTATCAAATACCCCAACTCCAAATACTCCCGCGCAATCAAACCGACCAACGAGGCGGATATGGAAAAGATGATGATGGCGCTGAACAAGATGCGCGAAGAAGATCCGACATGGGTGGTCGAACAGTCGAAAGAACTGCGTCAAACCATCGTTCACGGGCAGGGAGAATTTCACCTGCGCACATTGAAATGGCGTCTCGAAAATAACGAAAGCATCTCGGCCGAATATGTGGAGCCGCGCATCCCCTATCGCGAAACGATTACGAAAATAGCGCGAGCGGATTACCGGCATAAGAAACAGTCGGGAGGCGCAGGGCAATTCGGCGAAGTCCACCTGATCGTAGAACCGTACGCCGAGGGCATGCCCGATCCCACCCTCTACAAATTCAACGGGCAAGAGTTCAAAACTGCCGTAAAAAACAAAGAGGAAATCCCGTTGGAATGGGGCGGCAAATTGATTTTCATCAACAGTGTCGTGGGTGGTGCCATCGACTCTCGCTTCATGCCCGCCATCCTCAAGGGAATCATGAGCCGTATGGAACAGGGCCCGCTGACCGGTTCTTATGCCCGCGACGTTCGAGTAATCGTTTACGACGGCAAGATGCATCCGGTCGATTCGAACGAAATCTCATTCATGCTGGCAGGTCGCCATGCTTTCAGCAATGCCTTCAAGAATGCCGGGCCGAAGATTCTGGAACCTATTTACGATGTCGAAGTCTTCGTTCCAAATGAATACATGGGAGACGTCATGGGCGACCTGCAAGGTCGTCGTGGCATGATTATGGGTATGAGCAGCGAAAAAGGCTATCAAAAATTGGTTGCGAAAGTCCCGTTAAAGGAAATGTCGTCTTATTCCACTTCCTTAAGTTCATTGACGGGCGGACGCGCTTCCTTTACGATGAAATTCTCAAGTTACGAACTCGTTCCCGGCGAGATTCAGGATCATCTGATTAAAGAATTCGAAGCTCAGGAAGAGAAAGAAGAATAAGTTCTAATTGCAACGACTTGTATGCAGAGAGGGGCAGGCGTAAGAAACCAGCCCCTCGTTTAATTAACGAATTAACAATCAAAAAACTTTATTTCGTTAAATTACAAGAAATAATTAGGATTTTTATAGAAATAATTTAGCATAATGGAAGTAACAATGGTACCTTTGCTTCATGAAAAAATCAACCATTTTAATATTAGGCATTGTAATGGGGCTCTCTTTCCTCGTACTGCTTTACCTACAAGTAAGCTACATCGAGGAAATAGTGAGAATGCGTCAGGAACAATTCGAAGAGTCTGTCAAACGCAGTTTGGCCCAGGCCTGCAAGAATATTGAATTGGTTGAGACCAAAAAATACTTGGAAGCCGATGTGGATGCGACCGAACGGGCGGCGCGCCTGTCGAAAATCATCAACGATTCCGTAGCCAAAGATACGACCACCATCCACCGTCAATATTTAGTATCGACGAACGACGGCTTAGGCGGCATTTCTTCTTTCGAGTTCAATATCATTACCAACCGACCTTCCATGATCCCGAAGGCTATCATTTCGACGGGAAAAAATATCCCTCAGACCTCGAAAACGTTGCAGGATATCCTGAAAGAACGATATGTCTATCAACGGGCGCTACTGGACGAAGTCATATACAATATCCTGTATACGGCAAGCAATAAACCCTTGAACAAACGAATCAACTTCGGACAGCTGGACTCTTTCCTGAAGACGGAATTGCTGAATAACGGCATCGATATATTATACCATTTCACCGTTACCGACCGCGACGGTCAAGAAGTATATCGTTGCCTGGATTATACCAACGAAGGCAGCCGGAACACGTTCACCCAAGAACTATTCAAGAATGACCCGCCGGCGAGAATAGGCTTCGTCAACATTCATTTCCCCGATTTGGACAGATACATCTTCCGATCGGTGAAATTCATGATCCCCTCTATCATCTTTACCGTCGTGCTATTGATCACTTTCATCTTTACCATCTATATCATCTTCCGACAGAAAAAACTGACGGAGATAAAGAACGATTTCATCAACAACATGACGCATGAATTCAAAACCCCGATATCGACCATTTCGTTAGCCGCACAGATGTTACAGGATACGGAAATAGGCAAGTCGCCGGCCATGTTTAAACATATTTCAGGCGTGATCAACGACGAGACGAAACGACTGCGTTTCCAAGTCGAGAAAGTATTGCAGATGTCGATGTTCGAACGTCAGAAAGCCGTACTGAAAAAGAAAGAACTCGATGCCAACAAACTGATCGAAGGGGTGGTCAATACCTTTACCTTAAAGGTAGAGAAATATAACGGGGCAATTGCGACGAATCTGGCAGCGACGAATCCTTATATCTTCGTAGACGAGATGCATTTTACCAATGTCATATTCAATTTGTTGGACAACGCCGTCAAATACCGCAATCCGGATCGCAACCTGCAACTGAACATCCGTACATGGGACGAATCGAACAAGCTATATATCTCCATACAGGACAATGGCATCGGCGTAAAGAAAGAAAACCTGAAGAAGATATTCGATAAATTCTATCGGGTTCACACGGGCAATCTGCACGATGTAAAAGGATTCGGCTTAGGGCTGGCCTATGTTCAGAAAATTATCAAAGATCACGACGGAACCATCCGTACGGAAAGCGAATTGGGAGTAGGAACAAAATTCATCATAGTAATACCTTTATTAAAAAATGAATAATATGGACGAGAAATTACGAATCTTATTGTGCGAAGATGATGAGAATCTTGGCATGTTGTTGAGAGAGTATCTGCAAGCAAAGAACTACTCGGCTGACCTCTATCCTGATGGCGACGCAGGATACAAAGCATTCCTGAAGAACAAGTACGATCTGTGCATCTTGGATGTGATGATGCCCAAAAAAGACGGCTTCACCCTGGCACAGGAAATACGACAGGCTAATGCCGAAATTCCAGTGATCTTCCTCACGGCGAAAACGCTGAAGGAAGATATTTTAGAAGGGTTCAAAATAGGAGCCGACGACTATATCACCAAACCCTTCAGCATGGAAGAGTTGACATTCCGCATCGAAGCGATCTTTCGCCGCGTCCGCGGGAAACGCTCTAAAGAACGTAACGTATATAAAATCGGACAGTTCGTCTTCGATACCCAAAAACAATTATTGAGCCTCGGAGAAGAGAGCGTCAAACTCACCACAAAGGAATCGGAACTATTAGGCCTGCTTTGCGCCCACGCAAACGAAATCCTTCAGCGCGACTTCGCCCTGAAAACCATTTGGATCGACGACAATTATTTCAATGCCCGAAGCATGGACGTATACATTACCAAGCTGCGCAAGCACCTCCGTGCCGACAAATCGGTAGAAATCATCAATATTCACGGCAAAGGCTACAAGCTGATTACGCCCGAAATCGAATAAATGTCAATACCCGTCATGATAAAAAGGCCTGAGATCAAGATCCCAGGCCTTTTATAACTGCTACCTCTATCAATCAGCAATCCGTCTGTTGAGAACGATGTAAACGATCAGACCCAAGATGATCAACGCGATAGAACCGCCTAAAACACTGTTATCGTTAACAGCGGAACTGCCCGTAATAAAAATGCCGACCAATATAAGGGCACCGATTACAATCATAATCAAACCTAAATTCTTAAGTAAGCTTTTCATGTGTATATGATATTTATTATAATGATTCCGAGTTACAAATTAAAGCAATATTTTGTAATCGATGAAATAATTCGAAGAAAAAAACGAAAATGTCACCAATCTTTCTGCGAAAATCGAAGACAGCCTCCCAGCCTTGCCCGCAAAAGAATAAAAAAGGATATAGGCGATAAAAATATCAAGATAAGGATTTGCGCATTGGAAGAAAATAACTACCTTTGCAGGCACTATTAAAAATTTTTATTTCACCAATTAATTAAAAAGTAGAATGAATCAATACGAAACCGTTTTCATTTTAACTCCCGTTTTGTCTGACGATCAGATGAAGGAGACGGTAGAAAA
Source organism: Phocaeicola abscessus CCUG 55929 (assembly GCF_000312445.1). Lineage (GTDB taxonomy): Bacteria > Bacteroidota > Bacteroidia > Bacteroidales > Bacteroidaceae > Phocaeicola > Phocaeicola abscessus. The sequence goes on from NZ_HE997183.1 coordinate 298,553, forward strand.
ATTCAAAGGTATTCTTACCTCCGAAGGCGCCGAGATTATCAACGAAGAAAATTGGGGACTCAAGAAATTGGCCTACCCCATCGAGAACAAAACCACCGGATTCTATCAACTGATAGAGTTCCAGGCAAAACCGGAAACCATCGCCAAGTTAGAAGTCAATTACCGCCGCGACGAGCGAGTAATCCGCTACTTAACCATCCGTATGGAGAAATACGCTATAGAATACGCAGTAAAGAGAAGAAGTTTAAAATCAAATAAGGAGGTATAATTATGGCACAGGTACAATCGGAAATCAGATATTTAACTCCGCCTTCGGTAGATGTGAAGAAAAAGAAATATTGCCGCTTCAAGAAAAACGGCATCAAGTATATCGACTACAAGGATCCGGAATTCCTGAAGAAATTTCTGAACGAGCAGGGAAAGATCCTTCCGCGTCGCCTTACAGGCACTTCGATGAAGTTCCAGCGTCGCATAGCCATTGCGGTCAAGAGAGCGCGCCACCTGGCGTTACTCCCATTCGTGACTGATTTGATGAAATAATAAAAGGAGGAATAAGCATGGAAATCATTCTGAAAGAAGACGTAGCTAATTTGGGCTACAAAAACGATATCGTAAAGGTAAAATCCGGTTACGGACGCAATTATCTTATTCCTACCGGTAAAGCCGTCATCGCCTCTCCTTCGGCAAAGAAAGTTTTGGAAGAAGAACTGAGACAGCGCGCCCACAAATTGGAAAAGATCAAAAAGGATGCCGAAGCGGTAGCCGAACAGTTGAAAGAGGTGGCGCTGACCATTGCCACAAAGGTGAGCTCCACAGGTACGATCTTCGGCTCTGTATCTAACATCCAAATTGCCGATGAATTAGAAAAGCTGGGGCACAAGATCGACCGTAAACAAATTGTGATCAAGGACGCGGTAAAGGAAGTCGGCGATTATGTAGCACACGTCAAACTTCACAGAGATATTACCGTAGACATACCGTTCAAGGTAGTGGCAGAAGATTGATCTGCTGTCGCCGAATACAGGATAAACAGCTGTGTCGAAACGAATGTTTTGGCACAGTTGCTTTTTCTATCACTCGGGGTCCAGCAGCATAGCCCCTTTCCGAAAGTCGAATACCACCAAATTCTCTGATAAGACATTTTAATTTCCTGTGCAGACAATTTTTATGCGCTGCCAGGTCATTGCATTTTTCTCAGCATCCAATCTCTCAAAATAACCGCATGATTGCACGTTTCGCTCTTAGCGCCGTATAGGAGCGTTACATTGCCCGAACCAAGCAGTTCTCTGCAATGTCGGACAAACTCCGCTGCGGAAGGATTGCGATCGAGTTCCGCTACATATTCCGCAGCGAATTCGGGCAGGTTCTCCGGCTTATGAGCGAACCATTTACGAAGACTTGTCGTAGGAGTCACTTCTTTTCTCCATTCATCGAGGCGGAGATCTGCTTTCGAGATACCTCTCGGCCACAGCCTGTCGATTAGGATCCGATAACCGTCATCCTCTTCCGCAGGCAGATAAGCACGTTTAATCTTTAATTCTTTCATTCGTCGTTCGTTTTATTTCAACCTCTTAGCATAGTAATTTGCATCTTGAATTTGGTTACGGCCTTCACCGCGTGCGGATGATTGGCCGGGATAATGAGTATTTCGCCCGCTTTGGGATGATGGGCTGTACCGTCGATCATCACTTCCGGTTCGCCTTCGAGGATATTCAACAGGACGTCGAAAGGCGCACTGTGTTCCGATAACTGTTGTCCTTGGTCGAAGGAGAAGAGGGTCACACTGCCCGCTTTCGTGTGTACCAATTCTTTCGAGACCACCCCTCCGTCTACATATTCGATCGCTTTGTCGGCTACGAGAACCTTTCCTTTTTCCATATCTGTCATGAGTTGTACGTTTAAATGGTTATTTGTTTCACGTCGTAAAGATAATGACAAAAATACGTTCTTTCCACGAGTTTTCGGATAACATTTGCGCGGCTGTGAACAAAAAAATCAAAAGGAGACACCCCTCTCCGATCCGCCGAAAGATTCGGCAAGACGAGGGAAGAGAATGGGGATCGAAGGATAACAAAAAAGCCTGCAGAGTTTTACTCAACAGACTTCGAATTTTCAGCTATGGATACCGACTTATTGAGCGGCAGCTGAAGTGGAATCAGCGGGAGCAGCCACTTCCTCCATCACTGAAACCGTTTCTTCTACCATTTTGGTAGAATCTGCATTCTCTTCACTCTTAGCAGCTTTGTTTCCGCACGATGCGAGTGAAATAGCTGCGAATGCTACGAACATAAATACCAATTTTTTCATTTCCTTTGCTTTTTAAACCTATAATCATATGTTTTTAAAAACGGTGCAAAGGTATATAGTTTTTCTGACAGGTTGTTCGATCGGGAACATTTTTTTTTGATTATTTCCGCCTTTATCATATAAAAAATGTTAAAGCCACATGTTTGACAACATCTCTTCTACTCATTCGTGATACTATTATATAAAAAACGTTTAATACTTCGCTTGGGTGTTTTCTCAAATTCCGTGGGATACAATTTGATTTTGCTTACCTGTTCGTAGTTAGCTACCAAGGCGTTAAGCGATTTCAGATTCTCATCCATGATGGCCTTGATATCCTCCGGCGTGTTCAAACCGACAGCATCCAGATTCGAATAGTCCGGATATACCAAAGCGACCAGTTTCCTGTCACGCTCGATTACCAGGCTCTCCAAAACGAAAGGCAAGTTGTCCAACTTCGCTTCGATCTCTTCGGGAAAGATATTCTGCCCGTTGGAACTCAAAATCATCGACTTGCTTCTACCGCGGATAAAGATATGATGATCCTTGTCTATCGTGCCTAAGTCTCCGGTCCTTAACCAGCCGTCTTCGGTGAAGGCGTCGCGGGTCGCTTCTTCATTTTTGAAATAACCCTTCATTACATTCTCGCCACGCACTTGAATTTCGCCGGTTTCCTGATAAGGGTCGTTCGAATCGATACGCACTTCCATCCGATCCAGAATTTTTCCCGATGAGCCGGGAACATAATCTTCCCACCAGGAATAGCTGATGAGCGGGCCACATTCCGTCATCCCGTAACCGATCGTATAAGGGAATTTGATTTTCGTGAAGAAGGCGGCAACTTCAGGATTCATGGCTGCTCCGCCCACTATCACCTCCTTGAATCTACCCCCCAAGGCATCTATGAGCCTTTTGCGGATCTGGGCGTAGATTTGATGATTCAGCAACGGGATGTTCAGGGCGAACTTCATCTGCCGTTTATTGATCAGCGGAAGGATCATATTCTTATATACCTTCTCCAACACCAGCGGAACGGTAATGATCAGATCCGGTTTGATCTCTTCGAACGCTTTCAATAAGATTTTCGGAGCCGGAGCCTTTCCCAATAGGGTGACATGTGTCCCGAGGGCAGTGGCGACTAAAAAGTCGAATGCGCAACCGTAGGCATGCGCCAGGGGGAGGAAGGCCAAATTCTTTTCTCCCCGCTGCAATAATTTCGTTTTCATACCGAAGACCGTATTCCCCGCCAGATTATTCCCCGTCAGCATCACTCCTTTACTGAACCCGGTAGTTCCGGAAGTATAATTGATCTCCATCACCTTGTCATTCGACAGCTCCGTATAGATGACATTCTCCTTGTGAAAGCCGTCGGGATAGGTCTGTTGCATGACCTGCGGAAGCGTATCGATGAATTTTTGAATCGTTTCGCCGTCGCGCTGGTACAGACAACGGAAATCGTTCAAAGAATATACAGCCCGGAGATTTCCCATCGCCTCCTGTTCCAGAGTTTCCCAGATCGTATCGCTGACGAAGAGGAAAGTGGCTTCCGCGTGGTTGACAATATGGTGTACATCGTTCGGTTTAAAGTCCTGAAGTATGGGCACGATGATAGCCCCATACGTTACGGTCGCCAGATAAGAGATGCACCAGTGCGAGTTATTCTTCCCGATCAGTGCGATTTTCTCTCCGCGCCTGAGACTGCAATGTTGAAAGATCAAATGTAACCTGGCGATCTCTTCTGCCACCTGTCCGTAGGTATAAGAGCAACTTTCGCCGTAATCCGTATAACAAGGCAATTCCCAATTCTCTCTAAAGCTGTTTTCGTATAGTTTAATGAAATTCTCCTTAACCATTGCACAAATAAACGAATAATGTGCAAACATAGATATAATTATTCTATTATAAAAAGATTCCGGCATATTTTGTTTAACTTTGTGCAGTAAAACTCAGCAGCATGGTTGATACGGCTATATTTCAAGACAGGACAGCGGTTTATTATACCTTAGGATGTAAACTTAATTTTTCGGAAACATCTTCCATAGGAACCACGCTGAAGGCTGCAGGCATCCGAACCGCCCGTAAGGGGGAAAAGGCGGATATCGTCGTGGTCAACACCTGCTCGGTGACGGAAGTGGCCGACAAGAAATGCCGTCAGGCCATCCATAGGCTGACGCGCGAACATCCCGGCGCCTTCGTCGTAGTAACAGGCTGTTACGCACAGCTGAATCCGCAAACCGTCGCGCATATCGACGGCGTAAACATCGTATTGGGCACGGATCAGAAAGGAGATATTCTGACTCACTTGAATAACTTGGAAAAACGTCGAGTGGGCGAAGTCATCACCTCAGATTTGAAGGAAATCCGCACCTTCATCCCTTCCTGCTCGCGAGGAGACCGCACCCGCTATTTCCTGAAAGTACAGGACGGCTGCGATTACTTCTGCACATATTGCACTATTCCGTTCGCACGGGGCAGGAGCCGTAACGGAACGATTGCATCGCTCGTCGCCCAAGCGGAACAGACCGTCGCAGAGGGCGGAAAAGAAATCGTAATCACCGGCGTGAACGTCGGCGATTACGGAAAAACGACCCAGGAATCGTTCCTCGATCTGATCGAAGCACTGGATAAGGTGAAGGGAATCGACCGGTACCGCATCTCTTCCATAGAACCGGATTTACTGACCGACGAAATCATAGACTTCGTAGCCCGCTCGCGCGCTTTCATGCCGCATTTTCACCTCCCACTGCAGAGCGGAAGCGACGACGTGCTGCAATTGATGCACCGCCGATATGACACCGCCCTGTTCGCCCATAAGATTCGGAAGATCAAAGAAAGGATACCCAATGCGTTCATCGGCGTCGACGTAATGGTAGGAACACGCGGCGAGACGGAAGCTCACTTCGAAGAATCGTACCGCTTCGTCGAAAGCCTGGAGGTGACGCAACTCCATGTATTCAGCTATTCGGAACGGCCGGGTACCCAGGCGCTGAAAATCGATTACGTCGTCCCCCCGGAAGAGAAGCATCGAAGAAGCCAGCTACTATTAGCCCTTTCCGAAGAAAAGACGCATGCGTTTTACGAGCGACATATCGGAAAAGAAGCTGTCATCCTGGCTGAAAAAGCAAAAGTCAGCAGGCCGATGCACGGATTCACGGACAACTATATCCGCGTAGAAATAGCTCATCGCCATACACTCGACAATCGGCTCGTTCGGGTTCGCTTAGGAAGATTCAACGCGGCCGAAACGGCGTTATCAGGTGAAATACTATGAAAAAGGTATCTGTAGTCATTTTAAATTGGAACGGAGAAGCAATGCTCCGCCGGTTCCTGCCCTCCGTGTGCAAGTTCTCGGAAATCGAACAGGGAGATGTGGAGATTTGCGTGGCCGACAATGGCTCGACCGACGGTTCGCTCGCTCTGCTGAAGAACGAATTTCCCTCGATCCGGCAGATCGTGTTCGATAAGAACTACGGATTTGCCGGAGGATACAATAAAGCGCTGCAATTGATCAACGCCGAATACGTCGTACTGCTTAACAGCGATGTGGAGGTGACGCCCCGATGGCTGCAACCGATGGTGAAATATATGGACACTCACCCGAACGTAGCAGCCTGCCAACCGAAGATCTTGAGCCGAACGGCCAAAGAGGAAGGGAAAAAAATATTCGAGTATGCCGGCGCTGCCGGAGGATACCTCGACCGTTACGGTTATCCATTCTGTCGGGGACGCATCTTCGATGCCATCGAAAAGGATCGCGGCCAATACGATATGACTGCCATGATTCTCTGGGCTTCGGGAGCCTCCCTGTTCATTCGTCTGGCCGACTATCGATCGGCAGACGGCTTGGACGACCGTTTTTTCGCCCACATGGAAGAGATCGACCTGTGCTGGCGTTTGAGGAATAGGGGGAAAGGTATCGTCTGCCTTCCGGAAAGTACAGTTTACCATCTGGGGGCTTCCACCCTGAAGAGAGAAAATCCGAGAAAGACCTACCTGAATTTCCGAAACAACCTGCTGATGCTGTACAAGAATCTGCCCGACAGCGAGCTTGTAAAGGTGCTACGCTTCCGCGCCGTCTTCGATCCGCTCGCCGCCTTCATCTTTTTCTTGAGAGGGCAAAAGAAAAACGCCGCCGCCGTCTTCGAGGCACGGAAAGACTTTCAGAAGATCCGCTACACCTTCGCTTCCGAACGGGCGAAGAATTTGATTTCCTCGTCGGACGAACCGGTTCCCGAATACACCTCTTTCAGCATACTCCGCAAGTTCTACATAAGCAGGAAGAAACGGTTCTCTCAACTGAAGCTCAACGGATAAACCTCACCGGATATAGCGGACTTCCACTCCCGCCTCCCTGCAATCGGCCCCCATAGGCGGATTCTCTTTGAGGAGACGAAGTTCGATCTCCTCGACACGTTCGAACGTAGCAAACAGTCGGGCGGCGATCCGCTCGCACACATTTTCCAACAGCTTCGAGGGCGTTCTCATCTCATCGGTTACCGCTTCATAAACAGTCGCGTAGTCGATCGTACCGTCCAACTCGTCGATTTGTGCCGCCCGCGCGAAGTCCGTCTTCAGTCGGAGGTCGATCAGAAAGTCGGCACCTACCCTTCGCTCCTGCGGGTCCACGCCATGTCGCGCATGGATCCGTAGTCCTTTCATATCAATAAACATCGCTATCGCTTTCATATATTTTCCTTCCTTTTCAAAGGTTATCGAGCCATTCTACTACATGTTGACGCGTCCGTGGGTTCGGGAGCACAAAAGAGAGGAAAAAGAACGATAATCCCAAGTGTTTGGGTAACTTTATTCTTCTTTTTACACGGTATTCTCATTTCTTTTTCAGACTTAGCAGAAAGAAATCCGTTCAGAGAACGATCGAACCTGGCACAGGTCGGAGCAATTCCGTTCGGAAAACGATCAAACCTGTCGCAGGTCGGAGCAATTCCGTTCGGAAAACGATCAAACCTGTCGCAGGTCGGAGCAATTCCGTTCGGAAAACGATCAAACCTGTCGCAGGTCGGGGCAATTCCGTTCGGAAAATGATTGAACCTGTCGCAGGTCAGAACGATTCCGAGTAAATACCTCCTCTTTCGCCGGTTCAGGATAGGTTATCGAAGCGGATAGAGAACGATACTCGTCCCGATCGGTATGTCGGAGGGATGCGGCACCTCTATCATTCATTATTTATCAGAAGCGAAAAGGCTGCCTCCTTAAAAAGGAAACAGCCTCCTCTCCGCGCAGTTCGGCAAGCGATCACCCGCATTTGGAAGCGCCGCAGTGTTTGCATATCAGACAGCCTTCCTGATAGACCAGGGTTTCGTATCCACAATTGGGGCATTGTTGCCCTTCGGCTTTCGTACCATCCATCACATATTTCTTCAGCGCCCGCTCCACGCCGTTCTTCCACGTGTTGATGTTTTCGCTGTCCAATTGTAACGAATCGACCAATTTAATTACGCGGTCGATCGGCATCCGCCAGCGGAGCACGCCCGAGATCAGTTTGGCGTAGTTCCAGTACTCTTTATTGAACTTCTCGGACAGTCCCTCGATGGTCGTCTTGTAGCCGCGCTTGTTCTCGAATTGGAAATCGTAATGCTTATAACCGTCTTCATCGATATTCTTGACGATCCGCCCTTTGGTGACCGATTTCGGAAGCAGAATTCCTTCGTCGTCGTCCTGCAAACCAGTGAAGATTTCGTAAGGACGCCCGTCGAGCAGGCCGACAAATGCGACCCACTTCTCCTTATTGTTCTGAAAACGGATCACGTCCGCTTCCAGCGACTTCGGCCGCACTTCCACCACTTCCGGTTGTTTACATTCGGGGAAACGTTCTTTTTTGTCGCTTTTTGTTGAAATCAGGACACCCGATCGAGAGCCGTCGCGATATACTGTACACCCTTTGCAACCGCATTTCCATGCTTCGATATAAAGGTTGTTAACCAGTTCTTCGTCCACCGTCGCCGGCAAATTGATGGTAACGCTGATGGAATGGTCGACCCATTGCTGAATTCTGCCCTGCATCTTCACTTTTTCCATCCAGTCCACGTCATTGGCCGTTGCTTTATAATACGGCGAGCGCGCCACCAAATCGTCGAGTTCTTCCTGTGTATAGCGTTTGTTTCTGTCGATCCCATGGACATCCATCCATTTCAGGAATTTCTGATGGTAAACGATGTACTCCTCAAAGGCGTCGCCCGTTTCGTCGACAAAATCAATATGTACTTTTTCATCATTCGGATTGACTTTTCTCCTGCGCTTATAAACCGGCAGGAAGACGGGTTCGATACCGGATGTGGTTTGCGTCATCAGACTCGTCGTTCCTGTGGGAGCAATGGTCAGGCAGGCGATATTGCGTCGGCCGTACTTCAGCATCTCTTCATAAAGCGCAGGGTCAGCATTCTTAATCCGCATCACGAAGGGGTTGTGTTGTTCTCTCTTACTGTCGTAGAGAGCGAAAGCGCCTCGTTCCTTAGCTATTTCGACCGAGGCGCGATAGGTCTCGACGGCTATCGTTCGGTGAATGCGCTCGGCGAAGTCGGTAGCTTCCTCCGTACCGTAACGCAATCCCATAGCGGCGATCATATCGCCTTCGGCAGTGATGCCCACACCCGTACGTCTGCCTTGAGCCGTCTTCTTCTTGATCTTTTCCCACAGCTGACGTTCGGTAGCCTTCACGTCGTCGCTCTCGGGGTCTGCAGCGATCTTGGCGAGAATTTTGTCGATTTTCTCTTCTTCCAAGTCGATGATATCATCCATCATGCGCAAGGCTAAGGCCACATGCTGCTTAAACAGGTCGAAGTCGAAACGAGCATCCTGGGTGAAAGGCTCTTTCACGTACGAATACAGATTGATAGCCAGCAACCGACAGGAGTCGTACGGACAGAGAGGAATTTCACCGCACGGGTTCGTCGAAACGGTCTTATATCCCAGATCCGCATAACAGTCGGGAACCGATTCGCGGATAATCGTATCCCAAAAGAGGACGCCGGGCTCCGCCGACTTCCAGGCATTGTGAACGATTTTGCGCCACAAGGCGCCCGCATCGATCTCTTTGGTCAACTTCGGAGTCGGAGAGTCGATAGGATACTGCTGCAGATACGGTTTTCCGCTCATGGTAGCTTGCATAAACTCGTCGTCTAACTTTACGGAGACATTCGCTCCCGTTACCTTTCCTTCCGTCATCTTAGCATCGATGAAAGATTCGGAATCCGGGTGCTTGATCGATACGGTCAGCATCAAGGCTCCGCGTCGCCCGTCCTGCGCAACTTCCCGCGTAGAATTGGAGAATCTTTCCATGAACGGCACCAAGCCCGTAGACGTCAGCGCCGAGTTCTTCACAGGAGAACCTTTCGGACGGATGTCCGACAGATCATGTCCGACCCCTCCGCGTCGTTTCATCAATTGCACCTGTTCTTCGTCCATCCGCATGATAGCCCCGTACGAATCAGAAGCTCCCTCGACACCGATCACAAAACAATTGGACAGCGAAGCGATCTGAAAATCATTGCCGATACCGGTCATCGGACTGCCTTGCGGCACGATATAACGAAAATGATCCATCGAGTCGAAAAGCGCTTGCGCACTCAGGGCATGAGGATATTTCTGTTCGATACGCGCCAGCTCGTTAGCTATACGCCAATGCATATCCGTCGGCGTTTTTTCATAGATATGTCCGAAAGAGTCCTTCATGGCATATTTGTTTACCCAGACACGAGCGGCTAATTCATCGCCCTCGAAGTAATCGAGGGTAGCTTCAAAAGCTTCCTCGTAAGTATAAGTTTGTCTTTCCACTTTTTTATGTATAAAGAAAATAAAACATAAACAATCGCTTTGTAGAAGTTTCGTTTATGTCGTTTTGAATGATTGCACAAAACTATAGATGTTTTTTTTATTTGCAAAATAAATCGACAATTAATTATCCGAATCTGAAAAAGTCTTCTCTTTCAACATAATAAGATACTGATAATCAAACAAGAATACTTTTCAAATAGACATCAAAATTTTCTTTTTCGGAAACCGAGTAAAACGTCCCGTCTTCCTTTTTCGATCATCCTTCGTTTGTTCCGGACGCACTTTTCTATCCATTTCTCTTGCTTTACTGCGATTCATTTTAGACTTTTTTATCGCATCGGCCATCCATTTATTTTCGATTATGGTTATCTTTGTCATCAAACGATAAGCAGATGAAACATTTGGATTTTATAAAAAACCGCCGTTCTATTCGCAAATATACGGATAAAGAGATTCCTTCGACCGTGTTGAAAGGATTATTAGAAGAATCGTTCCGAGCTTCTACGATGGGCAACATGCAACTCTACAGCGTCGTTATCACCCGGGATCGGACGATGAAGAAGAGGCTAGCTCCTGCACATTTCGATCAGCCGATGATCACCGAAGCTCCGGTCGTCATGACCTTTTGCGCCGATTTTCACCGTTTCAGCAAATGGTGCATAGAGCGAAAGGCGGCGCCGGGATACGATAACTTCATGTCGTTCTTGAACGCCATGTCAGATACGCTATTGGTTGTTCAGAACTTCTGTACGTTAGCCGAAGCAAATGGGTTGGGTATTTGTTACATCGGAACGACCATCTATAATCCAGATCCGATCATCGAACTGTTGAAATTGCCACCCTTGGTCGTTCCTGTAGCGACTATCACCGTGGGTTATCCGAATGAAAATCCCGTTCAGCCCGACCGTTTACCGGCGGAGGGACTTATCCATGAGGAGATTTATCACGACTATACCGCCGAAGACATAAACCGGATATATCATTTCAAGGAGACTTTACCGGAGAATCATCAATTCATCGAAGAAAACGGAAAAGAAACATTAGCGCAAGTCTTTACGGACATTCGTTACCGGAAAGCGGACAACGAACTCATGTCGGAACAATTGCTCCGCACGCTGAAGAGGCAAGGTTTTCTCGCATAGAGCGAGGAGCGGAGTTATTGCTTTAAAGAAGATTCTATTTCCGTCAATTCGTTTTTAAAAGCTTTATCGACCTGCGCCTGATTCTCTACGATCCGACAGGAATGCAATACGGTCGCATGGTCTTTATTCCCTATGAGCAGGCCGATCTTCGCCGTAGAGCTATTGGTATGTTTCTTTGCCAAATACATGGCCACCTGGCGTACCTGCACCAATTCTCGCTTCCGACTCTTCGTGTGAACGACAGCTTCGTCCATTCCGTAATGGCTGCATACTTTTCGAAGGATCTGTTCGATGGTTATTTCCTTATTCACCATCTTCACCGCTTTATGGACAATCCGTTCGGCCAGACTCAAATCGATATCGCGCTTGAAAATGATGGATTGCGCAAGGAGCGAATTAAGGATTCCCTCCAGTTCGCGCACGCTCTCTTCCACATTCTCTGCAATATAGTGGATCACATTCTCAGGAATATCTAACCCGTCGCGACGTATCCTGTCGCGAAGGATATTTCTTCTCAATTCCAAGTCAGGCTTGTTCAGTTCCGCAACCAATCCCCATTTAAAGCGGGTCAAAAGACGGTCTTCCATGCCCTGAAGCATCGCAGGAGTCCGATCGGAAGTCATGACCAATTGTTTTCCGTTTTGGTGCAAGTGGTTAAAGATATGGAAAAACGTGTTTTGCGTTTGAGTCTTTCCGGCAAATTCCTGCACATCGTCCAGGATCAATACGTCTATACTCTGGTAGAAATTGATGAAATTATTCGCGTTGTTCGTACGTACGGCATCCGTATATTGGATTTGGAACAAATGGGCAGAGACGTACAAGACTCGTTTCTCCGGATACAGTTCTTTCATCCTCGTGCCGATAGCATTGACGAGATGGGTCTTACCCACTCCCGTAGGCCCGTACAGAAATAACGGATTGAACGTCTTGGCGGGATATTGCGCCACTGTCTCGCCGACGGTACGGGAAAATTCATTGCTGCTTCCTTTAATGAAGTTTTCGAAATTATAATTCGGATTCAAATGTGGATCCAAATCTTGCGGAACCGGAGCATTGAAAAGGTCCGGAGTTTTGTTCCCGTTTGTGACAGCTTTCGTCGATACGGCTATCGAACGGTCGCTTCCCGGAATATTTACGGTAATCCCGTTTGTCTTATCCGTCAACACATGATACATGAGTTTCGCATCTTCTCCGATTTCCTTGTACAAGGAACTGCGCAACAGATTCAAGAACTTATCATCCAAGTATTCGATAAAGAAAGGACTCGGGACGCCGATCGTCAGTGTCTTCCCTTCGCATTTCAACGGTATGATCGGTTTAAACCATGTATTGAAAGTCATCTCAGAAACATTATCTTTCATATACTTCAGACAGCGATTCCATAAGACGACATGCTCCTTTTCATTCATATTGATTTCTATTATAAAGCGAAACTTCTACTCTACAAATGTCGAAATCTTATTTCAGAAAAAAAAATCTTTTTTCCCTTGTAAATTAAAGAGGAATGATAAATCGTTTAATTTCAAACACTTAATGATATACCATAAAAAAGCGGATAAAAAAAAGATTGAATATCTTCAAAATAGCTGATATTTTGATATTTACATTTTCAGGAACCCGTTTATCTCCCTCCAAAATCATTTTATCGGGCCGAACGAAAAACCTTCTTAAATACTTTGGTATTAAAAGCTTCTTTCCTTATTCAAACCTCATCGTTATTTAGACAAATTCTATTTTAATAGTTTATTTGTCTTGTCTTTCTTTCCGAAAAGTGAAAAGTGAACGTATCGTTTCGGATGAGTTTTCAGATCTTCGAGCAGTGAAGCCGCATTAATAGCTGTCCGATTGAGATGCTGATAAATGGCATCGTCGTTCAGGAGCAAGCCTAAGCTGTTATCCCGTCTGGTGAGCTTCTCCGAAAGGAACCGAACGTTTGACAACGTAGAATCGACCTTGTGGAGCGTAGCTGCGTAATCGACCTCTTTCAAATTATCGGAGATGACTGCAAAATTATTCGCCACGGCAGACAATCGATCAGTCAGACGTGGAATATCGTTCGCCATCAAGGCATTTATCTTAGTCGTAGTGAGGGTCAGATTCGACGTCAGTCGACGTGCATTCTCGAATGTCGCCGGCAAGGCCGGATCGGACAGCAGTCGATTGAGCGAGGTCAATAACGTGTCGAGTTTCGACATGGTGGTCTTCAACTTAGGGATCATCTCCTCCGAAGCCATGGCCATCAAGCCCTTATTGGCTACGCCGGCAAGGGTATCGCCCGTAGCGTAGAACTCCGTTTTATTCGCTGCGTTCATCCAGACATTCATTTTGACCGTGCCCAACATTTCGGTAACCAATTCGGCATAACTGCCTTTAGGGATGCGCATGGCTTTATCCGTCTTCACTTCCACGATAATCTTCCCCAAGCGATCATAATCGAAATGAATGTCTCGAACCAACCCTATCTGGTAACCGTTGGCGAAAACCGGACTTGAAAGCGCGACACCCGCCACATCGTCGAAAGCCACATAGAAATGATTGGTCGACTTGAACAAATTAATGCCTTTCAGATAATTGATACCAAAGACCAGCATGCCTAATGCGGTAATCGTGAGGATCCCTATCTTGATTTCTTTTTTCATATCTTCTTACTGATTATTTTCTATTCTTTTTAAATTCGTTCATCGCTTCGTGCATATCCATTTTTTCATCGTTTCTGAAGGCAATGATGAACGAATCCTTAAATTTGACACGTACTTGTTTATATGTTTTATACACCTTATTATAATCTGTGTTCTCGCCATACGTATACTTATAGAGGCCGTCTTCTCGATAACAGTTCACGGGAGAAAGGCCTTTGAACTTCGCATCCTTAGGAGAAAGTTTCGTCGACGAGGCGTAGAACTGTATCTTAAACACCGGCTTGGCCGTATCCGAAGAAGCGCTTTGGCGAGACGACGGCGTCGGTTTCGTGTTCGCTGGTCGTACGTTCTGCTTTTCGGCAACGGTCTCAGATGCCGCCTCTGCATCGTGTTCGCATTTATAGTTGACAAAGGCCTTGTAGATACTGTGGGCCATGGCCGAAGTCCCTGCCTCCGACAGCAAATAATCCTCTTCGGCAGGCGTAGAGATATATCCGAGCTCAACCAAAACGCTGGGCATATACGTTTCACGCAAGACTAAGAAGCCTGCCTGGTGCACTCCTTTATCGATACGACGTGCAGAATGGCGGAACTGATGCTGGATCAGCGTGGCCAAGCGGACACTTTTCTTCATGTCTTTATCCTGCACGAACTCAAAAATGATATAACTCTCCGCAGAATTTGGATTGAATCCGGCATAACGCTGTTGGTAATCGTTCTCTATCAGGATAACGGAGTTTTCCCGTTTGGCCACTTCCAGGTTTTCGGCCGTACGGTGAAGCCCCAAGGTGTAAGTCTCGGCTCCCTGAATCGTACGTCCTTTTGCCACGGAATTAGTATGGACAGAGATGAACAAGTCGGCTTTAGCCTTATTGGCAACGGCAGCTCGCCCATCCAATGTGACGAACACGTCCTTCTTTCGTGTATAGATTACTTTAACCTCCTTACAATTCGTTTCGATCAGCTTCCCGACCTTCAACGCCACCTGCAAGTTGATATCTTTCTCCTTTCCTCTTTTTCCGATAGCGCCGGGGTCGTGTCCGCCATGTCCCGGGTCGATGACGACAATAAAATCCTTCGCTTCGGCAAATGCCCAGAAGAAAGGCGTTATCAGGCTGCAGAGACCGACGCACAAGCTGGTATATAGCTGTTTGAATTTCATACTTTTATGTGTGGCAAAGGTAATTATTTTAAATCAGAAAATTCGATTTATCTCTCAGATTTGTGATTTGCTCGCGCCCATCCGAACGTAAAAGGTGTAAAAACGACAGGCATTTAGCAGGATTCGAAGCAGTATTTGTCGATTTTGTTGTACCTTTGCATCCGCATTTGATACGGATCGGGTATGAAGCGAGAACGCACTTTCATTTATCATCTTATCGCTATCCTTGTAGTGATACTGTGGGGAACGACTTTCATCAGTTCGAAGGTTTTGTTGCAGCAGGGTTTGGATGCGCACGAGATTTTCTTCGTCCGCTTTTTGATAGCCTATGCATGTATATGGACGATTTCTCCGCACAAACTTTTCGCAGATACTTTCCGCGACGAATGTTTGCTGTTGCTCTTGGGTGTTACGGGTGGAACGCTTTATTTTATTACCGAAAATATCGCTCTGAAGTATACCTTAGTCAATAATGTGTCGTTCATCGTCTGTTCTTCGCCGTTGCTCGCCACCTTAATAGCCTTGTGCATTTATCGGGGAATGAAAGCTACTCCAATGCTGATCGGCGGCTCGATCGTGGCGTTGATCGGCGTAGGATTGGTCATCTTCAACGGACATTTCGTATTGAACTTGAATCCGATAGGAGACACGTTGGCTCTGACCGCTTCCTTGAGTTGGGCTGTTTACAGTCTGTTACTCAAAAAACTTTCCGACCGCTATCGTTCCGTATTCATTACCCGAAAAGTATTTTTCTACGGTCTCCTCACCGTCCTTCCGCTGTTTGTCGTTCGCCCATGGAATTTTCCCGTATCGGGTTTCTTCCGTCCGCAGGTTTTGTTCAATTTTTTATTCTTAGGCCTTATCGCTTCCTTTATTTGCTTTGCGGTGTGGAGCTATATCATTAAAAAGTTAGGAGCATTGCGCGCTACGAACTACATTTATCTGAATCCGATCAGTACGATGATCGCTTCCGCCGTTTTCTTGAGCGAACCGATGACGGTTATCTCGTTCTTGGGTTGCTTCTTGATCCTCTCCGGCGTATTTTTAGCGGGAAAAAACGTATCCGATGGAATCAAAAACCGCACCGTTGAGGTCAAAAATACTTCCGTTGAGATCAAAGATTCCGCCGTTTAGGTTGGAACCTTGTCAGCAGATTATCGGACGCCAACGACGGGATAAACAACCGCGTCGGTTTTATTCCGAACCTATCTGATGGAGGCGATCCCATCGGATAAGTTTGGATAACTACTTTATCGGAATATTAATTCTTCGACTTAAAAGAGGTCGTTTACCCGACCAGACTTTTGACGAGCTCCATGATCTCTTGTCCGATTTCGTCAGCGGCCTCCACCGTCGACGCTTCTGAATAAATCCGGATAATAGGTTCCGTATTGCTTTTACGAAGATGCACCCATTTATCGGGGAAATCAATCTTTACGCCGTCCGTATCGTCGATCTCCTCCTGTTTATACAGCGCCTTCACTTTCGAGAGAATAGCCTCCACATTCGTACCGGGAGCAAGATCTATTCGGTTCTTCGCCATGAAATACGACGGATAGGAAGCCCGGAGTTCGCTTACTCTCATCTGTTTCTTGGACAAATAGCTCAGAAAAAGTGCGATACCCACCAGTGCATCGCGTCCGTAATGACATTCCGGATAAATCACTCCTCCGTTGCCTTCTCCGCCGATCACGGCATGAGTTTCCTTCATCTTCGTCACCACGTTCACTTCGCCCACCGCTGCTGCCGCATACTCACCTCCGTATTTACGAGTCACATCGCGCAGCGCGCGCGTAGAGCTCAAATTGGAAACCGTATTGCCGGGCGTATGCTGAAGCACATAATCGGCTACAGTAACCAACGTATACTCCTCGCCGTACATTTTACCATCTTCGCAAATAATCGCCAGTCGGTCCACATCGGGATCACAAACAAAAGCGACATCATAACCGCCCTTAGTCATTAAGCCCATGATATCGCCTAGATTCTTTTCGAGCGGCTCGGGATTGTGTCGGAAATCGCCGGTAGGTTCGCCGTAGAGCGTCTTGACGGTCTTTACACCCAACCGTTCCAGCAATTCAGGTAAGATGATGCCTCCCACCGAATTGACGGTGTCCAACGCCACCCTAAAATTCGCTTTCCGGATGGCTGCTACATCCACGAGCTTTAAAGCAAGGACGCGGTCGATATGCTTCTGATCATAGGTGGAGTCTTCCCGATAATGCCCGATATGATCGACATCTGCGAATTCAAAATCTTCCGCTTCGGCAATCCGAAGCACTTCGTCGCCTTCTTCGCGATTCAAAAATTCTCCCTTTTCATTCAACAGTTTCAAGGCGTTCCATTGTCGGGGATTATGGCTCGCCGTAAGAATGATTCCGCCACAGGCTTCTTCCATGGTAACGGCCAGCTCGGTCGTCGGAGTAGTCGCAAGCCCTATATTCACCACGTCGAAGCCCATACCCATCAAGGTACCACATACGACGTTCTTCACCATTTCGCCGGAGATGCGGGCATCGCGACCTACGACGATTTTGTTCGTCGTCATGTGCGTATTCTTCCTCATCAGCGTCGCATAAGCTGAGGTAAACTTAACGATATCCAAGGGGTTCAAGCTTTCCCCTACCTGGCCACCGATCGTGCCGCGGATACCTGAAATAGATTTTATAAGTGTCATCGTCCTAATTGATAAGTTACTTCCAAATAACAGGGATAAACATAATTTTGAAACATCAGATTGTTTTGAGTATGCGGAATAATTATCCGAACTTTGGCTCTATCGCTCTTGAGTCGACCGGTTTTAATGTACCTGAAAGGGATCAACCAGCCTCCGGGAAGCGACGTTTCGCTATACTGCGCAAGCATCACGCCTGTCGTAAATTGCCCCGAAAAGCTCGTCCCGGATTTTTGAACGGTCATTTCGTCAGGATACAGGTCCGCCAGGTTGTAGCTATATAAGGAATCGATGCCGTTTTTATAAATGCGTGACAATTTATAGCGAGCCAATATTTCATGTCGACCGTCATCCATCAATTTGCCGTTCCCTCGCTCCACGATTTGCATATAGGCCCCGCTTCCTTTAAACAAAACAAATTCATTCGCCGATACGTCGGTAGCCGTATCCTTGGCCAAAAACTCTTCTTCGGAAATGATTTTTATATGTTGCAGATCGATGAAACGGTCAATAGCTTTTCGCTCGTCCTCTTTCAACTCCGCATACGTTTTATCCCTATTGCAAGCCTGAAATACCTGTCCTGCCAACAATAAAACGAACATTACGAATGTTATTCTCCACTTACTCATTTTCTTTTTAACTAAATCCTGCCAAAATTAGCAAATAGATCGATCAATCTCTCATCTGTTTCGTGCAATTATATTTAAATAACTATTTTTGGGCCAATAATAAATCCTGATATTTTACTAAAGCCTGTTTGAATAAAGTCAACGCATCGTCTAATTTCCCGTAATATTCTCCTCCCGAGGCATTCAAATGGCCGCCTCCGTTAAAAAATTCGGATGCCACTTTATTGCATGGAAAAGTTCCAACGGAACGAAGGGATATTTTTATCACCTCTTTTTCGGTATCTTCCCGAATAAAAGCGGAGAAAACAATATTCTTGATGGTCAAGGGAATATTCACAAAGCCTTCGGTATCTCCTTTGGCATAGTGGAAACGCTTTTGTTCGGCACGGTCTAAGTAGATCAAGGCTGCACGGAACCCCGGAAAAACATGCATCTTATGATAAAGCACATACCCTTGCAGACGTAAACGCCCTTCCGAATAAGTATTATAAACCTTGCGATAAATATCGTCTTTGTCAATTCCTTTCGAAAGCAATTCGCTGATAATAAAATAGATTTCCGGATCGTTGGAATTATAGGTAAATCCTCCGGTATCCGTCATCATCCCGCAATAGATACATTCCGCCGCCTCTTTCGTGATATCGTCGAACCCTCCCAACCGACAGATAAGGCGAAAGACCAGCTCGGAAGTCGAAGATGCTCCGGGATGAGAAACAGTGATCTGACAGAAATCTGCCGGGTTCAGATGATGATCAATCATGATCTTACGTGCATGCGCCGCATCTACGCCCGCTGCCATCGCATCGATCCGGGAAAGCTCATTGAAATCGAGGCAACATATCACATCTGCCTCGGCAATCAGCTTGTCGGCGAACTCCTTATACTTATCATACCGAATAATATCTTTAGCTCCCGACATCCAACGCAGAAAGTCGGGAAAAGCATTCGGAACGATAACATTCACCGTTTTTTCCTGCGATTCCAAATAATGTTGCAATCCCAATGCAGACCCGATAGCATCGCCGTCCGGCGAAACATGGGCGACGACGACGAAGCGATCCGCTTCCTCCAACCATCTCGCGAAACAATTTACATTTGCTTCTGAAATTAACCGTGATAACATCTTTATCTGTTTTTAAGGTGCGAATATACAATATTTTCGGGAATCATAAGTAAATTTGGAAAGAACCTTTTTCCGCGATATCAAATACGGGCAAGTTCAATTCGATGCATTCGGACTTCAATCTCTTCCTCCTGTATTCATTCATCGACGCATCCAAGACAATTTGCTTCGCATCGAATAATTTTCGTAAAGAGACCATATCCTCTTCAAAGCCTTTGCACAAATATAAAATATCCAAATCCAATGGATAATCCGTTTCCTTATTCTTCCAATAATCATCGTCGATTCTGCCGATCAGTTTTCCATGCCAGGAGATAAGTCCGTCGACAGTCCAGATATTCTCGTCCCGATAGTTTGCCGTTATCGCCTGCGGAGGCAATAAATGTCGCCGCCGCCAATACGACTTCGCAATATATCGAAACCTATCCTTTTGCATACCGGAAGAACCTACGACCAGATAAGATGACCCATCACGTTCGATCAGATGGATAGCCGGACAATTTCTCATATGATAGAATACGAGGGTCCGCTTCGCATCTCCATCCACCCCGCGCTGTAACAACAGGAAAGAGGAAGCCATAAAAACAGCGCCCAAAAAACGAATGAACAAGAGCCTTTTCCTATCGACCATATAAACGAAAGCAGAGACAATAAGAAGATATAACACCACCGTTCCGAACGAAGTGTAAAAAACGGACGAAACGGATGAATAAGGCAAACCGCTCACCCACTCCGCCGTTCCGGTCAATAAACGAATGGCATATTTTAATCCCGACACGAAAAGATCGGACAAAAGAGGTATGGGGAAGAAGGCAAGTGCAGCGGCCGCCAAATACATAATAACGGGAATTAACGGCGCTACGATCAAGTTTGTAAACAGGAAATAAACGGAAAAATTGGAGAAATAATGCATTACCAGAGGAACTATTCCCCATTGTGCGGTAACGGATAGGCAAATAACTCCCCAGAAATAACGGAGCAACCGGTTCTTCACCTGCAGCAAATTGAACAAAGGTCGATAAAACAGTAAGATGAAGAGCACCGCCATGAAAGACAATTGAAAGCTCACATCAAACAAATAAAACGGATTATAAAGAAGCATGAAGAATGCAGTGACAGCCAGGATGTTCAGATGCGATATGCTATTGTTTCGAATGTGTCCCAACTCTATCAGCATACACATCGTTACGGCCCGGACTATTGAAGCCGCCAAACCAGCGATGAAAGCATACCCCCACAAAATGGAAGTGATAAGCGCCCATTTTACGATCCGCCCGCCCGATCTTTTATCGAGAGGACGAAATAAAAAGGTTAGCAAAGCCCATAAGATTCCGACATGCAAACCTGATATGGCCAATACATGACTGATTCCGGCCACAGCGAAATCTTCACGCAATTCGTCTGTCAACGCTTCTTTGTAACCGATTGTCAAAGCAGAAAGTACGGCGAAATTGCCGTCTTCGTAGTGCCAACTTCGAAATAGTTCGACGATTCTTTGTCGAAAAACGAGCGCATGTTGTTTTAGCGATAAACCGTGACGAGAAGGCAACTTTTCCCATTTGCCGGAAACGACATATCCCGTCCCGCTCACTCCCTGTCTCAACAACCATTCGGCATAATCGAATTCATAAGGATTTCCCGCATTCTTCGGCCTTCTTATTTTAGCGCAGTAGAGCATTTCATCACCGGTCTTCAACGACAGAGAGGCGCTGTCTCTCACAATATGGAGCAATACTTTTCGGCGCTGGGTTTCCAAGAGACACGAAACCGTCTTTGCTTTTATTTCCGGGGGTTCGAGAACAAAACCTTTATAAACCTGATAATCCGGCCAATGAGAATCGGTTTGTTTCCATTTCAGCTGCGTAACCAAGCTGCCCGTTATCAACAGGAATGTATAGAGTACCCCGCCGAATAGCCATCGATACCGGTAGCCTTTCGTTCTCAGCAGGTAGATCAGAAAACCCAAAAGCAAGGTCAGCGCAATGCCATGAGCTTGCAAACATAGCCGAGAACGTAGGAAAATATCGGATAAAAAGATTCCGGTCGCCAAAGGAATCGTCAACCGGAGAATGGGATGAGAACTTAGAAGATTCATTCTTCGGCCTTCAGGTTTTTCAGCCGATGAATCATATCCGTCATATCCGGAGCTTTAAATATGGCATTTCCCGCCACGAGGACGTCAGCACCTGCATGCACCAATTGGCGACCGGTTTCTAAATTCACTCCGCCGTCTACTTCAATCAATGCTTTCGAATGCATACGTTCGATCAAGTCTTTCAGTTCTTTCACTTTCGTCAAAGTGTGTGGTATAAATTTCTGTCCTCCGAAGCCGGGATTCACGCTCATGAGCAAAACCATGTCGAGATCTTGAATGATATCCGATAACATCGCCACCGGCGTAGACGGGTTCAGCGTGATGGCCGCTTTCATTCCCGCCTCTTTGATTTGCTGTATCACCCGGTGGTGATGGATGCACGCTTCATAATGGACATTCATCGTCATCGCTCTCATTTCTTTCACTTCGTTCATAAACTTCTCCGGTTGCACAATCATCAAGTGGACGTCTAGGGGTTTTCGAGACAGCTCGGCAATACGTTTCATCACAGGGAAGCCGAAGGAGATGTTCGGTACGAATACGCCATCCATCACGTCAAGGTGCAGCCAGTCAGCTTCGCTTCGATTGATCGAATCGATATCGCGCTGCAAATTAGCGAAATCAGCAGCCAATAAGGAAGGGGAAATAAGAGGTTTCATAATCAGCCGGATTCAGTTTCCAAAAGCAAAAATAGCCCTATTTTCCTAAAAAACGAACAAATACCGTCTTTATTTTCCCAAATTCAATCGGAGGCCGAACTGCAGACGAAAGTTCGTCGGATGTTCTTTCCGAATGGTCTGAACATTGCTCCCGTCATCGAAATAGTAAGCGATTCCCGGCTCGGCGAAAATGCCCAATTCTTTAGTCAGCTTATACTGCGCTCCCACAGCTGCATCCACCGACCACTGCAATTCGCTTATACGAATATCGTCGCTCTTCTTTTTTATATGTTGCTCCTGCCCCATCACGTAGGTGGTTTTCAGCTCTCCAGAGGCGCACTTTTCAACCGCTCCGCCTACCGAAGCATAGACATCGAAATGTCGGTTCTTCCATATCGTTCGGCTAAACTTCAAAGGTATTCCTATGTAATGCAAACGTTGTTCCTGTTCATAGTAAACGGTTTCCTTGCCGGATTGCAATTCTGAAGAAAGCATGGTATAGAAAATGCCGGATTCGATCGCCCAAAGCCTATTCAATTCTACACGAACAGATACGCCCACGCTTACCGGCATCTTGTGTTTCACATTCGAATATACTTTTTCGGTTCCCAGATTATTCGCATAAATCATACTCGTAGCGGAATAGGCGGGACCTATGGGAGGCAATTCCCCCTCCGTCCCGGTTATCGAACCGATATGGACAGGATCCACTTGCCGACCGCCAGGGATCTTTTGCCCCGAGGAGAAACGCATATATCCGTCCGATACGGAGGAATAAGAACTCGACCTGTTAGCGGCGCTGATCCCGATCGCCCAATGGCTTCCCCCTCTGCTTCTGCGAGGATGACTCGAATAAGCGGTTGTCTTTTTCGAACGATTGAACGAATAAGTACGGTTACCCTCGGCCGATTTTACTGCCGGACGCCTTGCGGTTTCCTCTTCTCGATTATTCGTTGCGATCGTATCCGTCGATCCTCCTGCCGCAACGGGATAATCCTTATCCGTTGCCGAGGCCGACCAGGATTCTCCTCTCGCCCGACTTTCGTCCCGGCGCATCGCATCCCTCCTCACGGCTTCATCGTCGGGGAAGGCGGCAGCCAACCGGTCGATTGCCTTTTCCCTCGCGGCTGTCACTTCCTCTTGCGGCTGCGAGGATTCTTTCTCCGGACGGACTCGTTCTGACGTCACCGTACGTGCTTCTTCCATCATAACTGTCTTTCGACTGTTTTCTTCGTAAGAACGGAAGAACCAGACAGCCAACGACGATACCAGCAGTACCGCCACGGTGGCAGCAATCGCTTGCCATCGCTTCCACCACGGAACAAATTCGGGCTCATCCGAAGTATTCAGCTCTCTTTCCAACCGATCCCAAAGCTCTTCGGGAACAGGTTCGGAGTAACCTTTCATCCGTTTCCGCAATTGTTCTGTCCATTGATCCTGTTTCATGTTCTTATTGTACCCTTGTAATTTTTTATTCTTTTCATTAACAATATTCTTGCTCTGTAAAATTGGGAAGACGACGAATGTTCCGTGATTCCCAAGAGCGAAGCGATTTCCTTATGGCTTTTCTCCTCGAATACGTACAGATTGAATACAGTTCGGTAGCCGTTGGGAAGTTCTCGGATAAAGCTCATCAGCACATCTCTCGGTATCTGGTCGGGGTCCTCCTCTTCGTCGGGAAGATCTGGCAACTCTCTCGTGGGCATCTCCTCTTGCTGGAGGCGAGCTTCGTTCCGGATATGGCTCAAGGCCTCATTCGCTATCACTTTCGATAACCAAGCAAACAAAGATCCCTTCCCGCGAAACGTGAAATGGTGAATCGTGCGAAATATTTTCAGAAACCCATCGTGCAAAACATCTTCCGCCGATTCCCGTTCGCCGACATAACGGAGGCATATCGCCATCAACTGTCCGGCATAAAGGTCGTACAACTGTTTACGCGCCAGACTCTCGCCTCTGCCGCAACGTTCTGCCAATTCTATTTCGTTCATTACTAATGACACGTTCACTTAATTATAACGTAAGCCTTGCAAAAATACTGCACACCTTAAGAAACTTTTTTTCTTTAAGCTGTTTTAACTTTCCGTCGCGCAGTATTTCGAAAGATCGGGAATTTTTTAAAAAAAAAGAATCATGAAGCACCTCAATCACATAGGAATCATTCTCTGCTTGATAGGCGGACTGTCGTTTCACTCGTGCAGCAAATACGAGAACGATACGTACGGACGCGGAAACTCCTCAGACGGCTCTTCTTTCATCGAATTGGGCACCATCACGGCAATCGGCGGGAATAAGGAAATAACCGTCGAGGGGGATACGTACGGCACCTCGCATATCGCCAACAGCCGAATGCTGATTCAACAGAAGATCGATTCGATAGGGCAACGCGTCCTTTACCTTTACCGAATAGATGCCACCGGCAAACATCATAACGGCAAATATATCCATATTTACGAGATTCAGAAAGTGCTTACCAAGCAATTTCTCGTCACGGCCGAAAGCGGGCACTTGGGAAACGATCCGATCGGCATCGTCAACGCCTATGTCAGCGCCAATCATCTGAATATCAATTACAGCATCTACACCGGATTCATGGGAGGCAAAGCCGTCGCGCACGACATTCACGCGGCGATGAAACCCGACGCCGTGCTCACTCCCGAAGGTTACCTGCCCGTCGAACTCTTTCATCACGTCAACGGAGACGAGAGCGGCAAAGAGAGTCAAAGGTGGGCTTCGTTCGCTCTCAGCAGCGCGAGGCCCCTGTACGGCAGCAAAACAAAGGGATTTCTCCTTACCTACCCTACCTCGTCGGGAAAGGCGGTGAGGAAGATCGATATCAAACCGAATACCTCCCAAACACCTTGACAAAGTCTTCGATAAACCGCTATGGATGCCTAATCAACTAATGATGCAAGACTTTGAGAGCGAAGTTCCTGAGACAGGCCCTTCGCTCTTGCTATGTAGACGGTTCGTAATCTGGGAAAACTGAAATTATCTCCTAAGCGGATAAAAATTGTCTGCGCAGAGAATTTAAATTGTGTGCGCAGGGAATTAAAATTGTCTGCGCAGAGAATTTAAACAGTCTGCCCAGGGAATTTAAAGATATTCGGCAGGCTCGGGAAGAAGGCGGCAAGCAAGATGCACGCTTCCACCCGTTACTCCATCCGGAGAGGCCCTCCCGGGCGGAATCCCCGAAGGAAATCGCCGATTTCCATCCGGCGCTTTCCTGATAATTGGAGAGAGAGAATGTGCAGGTACCCGTCTTTCAAAGCGACTTTCAAGGAGGTTTTGTTATCGGTTTCAACGGTTCCGACTCCTGCGTCGACGGGGCCAAAGCGTTTCTCCACTTCGAAGATTTTCAACTCCTGCCGTTTATCGCCGGCACAGCATTCCGTCCAGGCGGCAGGATGAGGCGACAGCCCCCGGATAAAATCGTAAACGTGCTTCACTCCTCCGCTCCAGTCGATGCGACAGGTCTCTTTGAAAAGCTTCGGCGCCGGTTTCAGTTCCGCCACGCCCGGCTGCATTTGGGGAATGGGTACGGCCGTATCGGCGAGGATTGCGTCGACGGTTTCCACGACCAGTTCGCCGCCCAAGACCATCAATCGGTCGTGAACGATTCCCGCATTATCCGTGTCGGCAATGGGAACGCGCACTTGCCGGATGATTTCGCCCGTATCGATCTCGTGCTTCAAAAAGAAGGTAGTAAGGCCTGTTTCTTTTTCGCCGTTGATAATCGCCCAGTTGATGGGGGCCGCCCCGCGATACTGCGGCAACAGGGAAGCGTGCAGGTTGAAAGTGCCCAAGCGGGGCATCTTCCAGACGATTTCGGGCAACATCCGGAAGGCGACGACGATCTGCAAGTCGGCTTCCAACGCTCGAAGCACCGCGATGAAAGTTTCGCTTTTCAGCTTTTCGGGTTGCAATACCTTCAGTCCTCGGGCGAGCGCATATCGTTTGACGGGGCTCGCCTGAAGTATGCTGCCGTGTCGCCCGACCGGCTTGTCGGGCATCGTAACCACCCCGACGATGTGATATCCGCCTTCTACCAAACGGCGCAAGCCCTCGACGGCAAAATCGGGAGTTCCCATGTAAACGATTCGCAGCGCTTTCTTTTCCATCTTTTCAATCTTCAGAAAAATCGACCAACACTTGCCGATAGGCGTCGAAGACTTCCGACTTAGAGACAAACCCTTCGTAGGTGCCGTCTTCTTTGACTACTGGCAAGTTCCATGCCTTCGTATCATCGAACTTCTTCATCACCGTCTTCATGGAATCGCTGACGATGACCCGCGCGGGCGGCGAAATCATGAATCGCTCTACCTTGAAGCGGCGATACAGTTCTTGTCGGAACATAATGTTCCGGATATCGTCCATGACGACGATGCCCAACAACTTATCATTCGCATCTACCACAGGGAACAGATCCCGCTTCGCCCGCGATATGACCTGCACCATCTGCCCGAGATCCATGTCGGGCGAAACTTTCAGGAAATCAGTCTCCACCACGCTGTCTATATTCATTAAGGTGAGGACGGCCTTATCCTTATGATGAGTAAGCAGTTCACCCTTTTTGGCCAAGCGTATGGCATAGATGCTTTGAGGCTGGAACGCCCGATTGGTCAGATAGGCCGTTGCCGACACGATCATCAGCGGCAGAAACAAATCATAACCCCCGGTCAGCTCCGCAATCAGGAAGGTGCTGGTCAGCGGCGCATGCATCACGCCGGTCATGATCCCCGCCATGCCGTACAACGTATAATTCTGTTCCGGCGTAAACGGACCGATATTGAATTGGTTACAGAAATGCGCGAAGATGAAACCGGCGATAGCGCCCAAGAATAAGCTCGGAGCGAATAAACCGCCGCAGCCTCCCGCCCCGTTCGTCGCACTGGAAGCAAAAACTTTCAAAAGCACGACCAAAGCTAAATAAATAAGCAGTATATGATCGATTCCATAGAAGAGCGAATTATTCATCACCATATCCCAATCCGCCTCCGACTTGCCTTTCATCAACAAGCCTATCGTCTCATATCCTTCCCCGTATAACGAGGGAAAAAAGAAAATCAACAGGCTTAAGGTAACGCTGCCAATAACGAATTTGGCATACGGATTGGAATAACGGCGAAACACATTCTCGCACCGATCCATCATTTTCGTGAAATAGACGGAGATAAGCCCGCAGACGATCCCCAAGACGATCACCGAAGGAATTCGACTCAATATAAACGGTTCGTTCAGATGAAACTCGAAAAGAGCCTGCGAACCCATCGATAAATAAGAGACGATAGCGGCGGTTACGCTCGTTACCAATAACGGCAACAGAGAGCTCATCGTCAAATCGATCATCAACACTTCCAAGACAAACAAGAGTCCGGCAATAGGCGCTTTGTAAATCCCTGCGATGGCTCCCGCCGCACCGCATCCCACCAGGATCATCAGCGTCTTGCGGTCTAACTTGAACAAACTTCCCAAATTGGAACCTATCGCCGAACCTGTCAACACGATCGGCGACTCGGCGCCGACGGATCCGCCGAAGCCGATGGTTATCGCGCTGGCGATCAGCGACGACCAGGTGTTATGCCGTTTGATACGGCTCTTACGACGGGAGATGGCATACAGAATCTTCGTCACTCCGTGACTGATGTCATCCTTTACCACATAACGGATGAACAAACTCGTCAGGAAGATGCCGATCACAGGATAGACCAAGTACAGCAAGTTACCGCCCGTGATATCGAAGTTCCGTGTCAAGAGCTGTTCTATCCACTCGATCAACATTTTCAGGAAGCGGGCTGTCAACGCGGTGAGAATCCCGACTAATATGCTGAGGAACAATATAAATTGCTTCTCACTGATATGTTTCTCACGCCAAAGGATAAAGCGCTGTAATAGGCTTTGTCTTTCCGGAATAGGTTCCATCGGTTACTTACTGTCTAATGATTCTTACCAATCCTCCTTGCCCTACTTTCACGATTCCGGACGGTTTCGGTCGTCCTTTCTCTTTCTGCCGATAATTCACGATATAGTCCACCGCATTCTTCACCTCTTCACTGATCTCTTCAAAGATAGCCGGAGCAGGTTCGCCGCTGATATTTGCAGACGTAGAAACGATCGCTTTCCGAAAACGATAACACAATTCGTTCGAAAATAATTCCTTAGTAATCCGGATCCCTACGCTTCCGTCTTCGGCAATCAGGTTTTCCGCCAAGTTACGCGCTCCGTCGTAAATAAGGGTCAAGGGTTGGGTGGCGTAGTCTATCAAGTCCCATGCGACAGCGGGAACGTCTTTCACATAGAAATTTACTTTCACTTCGCTGTCGACTAATATGAGCATGGCTTTACCATCCGACCGTTGCTTCAATTCGTAGATTTTCTTGACCGCCTCCGCATTCGTGGCATCGCAGCCGATGCCCCAAACCGTATCCGTGGGGTAAAGAATAATACCTCCCTCCTCCATCACTTCGCACGCTTTCTTTAC
Organism: Phocaeicola abscessus CCUG 55929; assembly: GCF_000312445.1. Classification (GTDB taxonomy): domain Bacteria; phylum Bacteroidota; class Bacteroidia; order Bacteroidales; family Bacteroidaceae; genus Phocaeicola; species Phocaeicola abscessus. The sequence goes on from NZ_HE997183.1 coordinate 327,237, forward strand.
TTCCGCCTGAATAGTTTTGCTGACGAACGGGCGTTTATTCGGTTCCGGTCGTCTTTCTGCGGTATCTGTTATATCTTTTTTACACTTCTTTAAGCTCATATCAAAATAAGTTATCATTTTCTTCGAAACGTAGTCTACGATCTCGATCATATCCTTTGTCATCGTTTTAAAGTTACAAAGTTAATCAATTATTCTTTCATGTTTGTCGTTTATCGGAATTTGATTTAAATAACAGCCCGTTTAGGCGCTGGCTTTTCGTTCATAAACAAAAAACATACTCATTTATTTTTCTTCTTCCGCTAATAAATCGAAAAAAAGCTATACTTTTGCCCAAATCTTTTTATTAATTACGCTTTAATTGCTATGATATTTTATTATAACCTTAAAGTTTAATAAAAAAGTAACCATTTTTAATACCATATTATCGATAATAATTTTAAAGTAATATAAACTCAGTATTCATTTAAAAACTTTCTTATGACAAAAAAACGATTACCTTTTCCTTTCCGTATCGGACGAGGAATAAAGCTGTCAATAGTTGCCGGGATAGGATTGTTATCTCTTCCTCCGCAATTTGCAATGGCCGGATTTAGTAACGGACAAGGTGTTGCAGTAATACAACAGAACGGTTTAGTGCGCGGTACAGTAGTAGACGAATCAGGCGATCCGCTGATCGGCGTATCGGTGTTGGTAAAAGGGAGTACGACGGGAACGGTTACCGACACGGACGGGAATTTCGTTCTTGAAGTTTCCAACGGTAAAACGCTGGAAATCTCTTATGTGGGTTATCTGACTCAAAATGTCAGAGTAACGGGCTCTGTCCTGCGGATTGTCCTGAAAGAGGATATGCAAAATTTAGAAGAAGTGGTGGTGGTGGGTTACGGTACGCAGAAAAAAGCCAATTTGACCGGCGCCGTGGCTAACGTAAACAACAAGCTTTTAGACAACCGTCCGCTGACCAACCTGTCTTCCGGTTTGGCCGGTTTGCTTCCGGGCGTTCAGGTTACTCAAACCTCCGGGCAACCGGGACAAGACGTCGGCAAGATCAATATCCGCGGTGTCGGAACCATGAACAATGCCACTCCCATGGTCATCATCGACGGGGTGGAAGGTTCGTTGAACGACGTCAACCCGAACGATGTAGAAAGCATCTCCGTATTGAAGGATGCCGCCTCGTCGGCCATCTATGGATCCAAGGCCGCCAACGGCGTTATCCTCGTGACCACCAAACGTGGTAAAGCAGGTAAGATTACCGTTAACTACGCAGGGTTGGTAGGTTCGACAAGGGCGACCGATACTCCGAAATATTTCTCCTCCGCCGAAATTGCAGAAAAATGGAATGAGGTACGGAAATACGAAGGTATTTACGACCCGATCTATACAGCCGAGCAGATCGAGAAATACCGTAACGGATCGGATCCTGAAAATTATCCCAATACCGATTGGTTGGGCTTGCTCTATCGGACTTCTCTCCAGACTTCTCACAACGTGACCGTATCGGGCGGCGATGAAAAAGCTCGCTATTTGGCATCGGTCGGCTATCTGTATCAGGACGGTATCGTGAGAGATTACAACAAAAATCAGTACAGCGGCCGTTTGAACGTAGACATTCATCCGACCAAGAATCTGGAGACGTCGTGGAGCTTGTCGTACATGCGCCAGGATGTCATGGAACCGCTTCCGGCCTACCAAACTACCGGTAGCGATAGAGACTCATTCGCTTCGACCAACTCGGTATACCAGATTTTCCGTTTGATAGCCCGTATCTCGCCGATGGTCGTCAACCGATATGCCGACGGCTCGTACGGTTCCGTCTCCGACGGCAACCCTATCGCCTGGATCGATTCGGACGCCAACGCCATGCGCCGGACGACCAATCTGCTGGCAATGGGTTCGGCCAAGTATTACATCTTGCCGGAATTGTCGGTAAAGGGCACGTTCGCTTACAACGAGCATAACTACAGCCGTACCGACCACGCTATTCAGGCGAAATATCGTTCGGGCGTTCAGGGAACCACGTTCGCTGCGCAGCGTTATTCCAACTACGACCGCATCACCTTCGACGCGACTCCGGAATACAAGAAGTCGTTCGGTATGCATAACCTGGATGCGTTGGCGGGTTTCCACTCCGAGATTTACAAATACCGTTACACCTACGCATACCGCGAGGGGATGGCCAACGATATCGTCACGGATATCAACGCCGGTTCTTCCGCTACGGCGAAGGCCGAAGGTTATACGCGAGAGCTGTCCATGCTCTCCTGGTTCGGCCGCATCTCATACGATTATGCCGGCAAGTATTTATTCGAAATCAACGCCCGTTACGACGGTTCATCCCGTTTCCAAAAAGAGAACCGGTGGGGTTTCTTCCCGTCCGTATCCGCCGGATGGCGCATCTCGGAAGAGCCGTTCTGGAAAGGTTTGAAAGGCGTGGTCTCCAACATGAAGATTCGGGCATCCTGGGGGAAGCTGGGTAATCAGGATTTGGGTTCGTTAGGCAGTCAGGATTTGGGTTCCTACTATCCTACGATCTCAACCATGTCGTTAGGTTACGGATATACGTTTGGCGGCAATTACTACAATGGCGCCTTGACTTATTACGCCGTCAATCCAAACTTGAAATGGGAGGCGACTACCACTTGGGGAATCGGTTTGGATGCCAACATCGGTAAATTCGATATCGTTTTCGATTACTACCACAAGACGACCAACGGCATCCTGATGTCTGTGAATACGCCTATCACCTATGCGTTGAGCAGCTATTACGACAATATCGGCAAGGTTCGCAACAGCGGCATCGAGTTGGCTTTGAGCTATCGCAACAAATTCCACGAAGTGGACGTGGAAGTAGGCGCCAACGTGGCATATAACAAGAATAAGATCCTCGACTTGGGTACGAACAACGACGGCACGCCGATCGAATGGCGGAACCCCGGATACGATCAGATTACGACCCGCAACTGGATCGGGCACCGCATGAACTCGTTCTACGGTTACAAAACCGCCGGCTATTTCCAGACACAGGAAGAATTGAATACCTGGCCGGTAGACGAGGAAGACAAGCACACGCGTCGGTTGGGCGATGTGAAATACGTCGATTTGAATCACGACGGCAAGATCAACGCCAAAGACCGTACCGTCTTAGGCTCGTTAGATCCGAGCTGGACCTTCGGTTTCCACCTGAACGTTTCGTACAGGCGTTTCGATCTGATCGCTTTCTTCCAGGGGGCGGCCGATGTGTACCGAACCATCGGCGAGGGTCTGGGCAGCCTGAGCGCTTCGACTTCGAAACTTCACAAACTATGGAAAGATTCCTGGACCCCGGAGAACACGGGCGCCAAGTATCCCCGTTTGGTAGAAGACGGCTATAACAACCGCCGCGATGCCAAGCCGTGGATCATGAACGCCTCTTACGTGCGAATGAAAGATTTGCAGATCGGCTATGCCCTGCCTCTAAACATGGTGAAAGCCGCCGGCATAGAACGCGCCAGAATCTATTACAGCGGCCAGAACTTATTCACGATTTCGGATATGATCGACGGTTACGATCCCGAAACGCCTTCGGGACGCGGCAACGGTTATCCGCAGACTATCGTTCATTCGATCGGCGTCAATATTACTTTCTAACTTCAAAATACTATCCATATGAAAAAAATAATCGTTAGTTTTATCATGTCGTCGGCGCTTTTGTTCTCGAGTTGCTCCGACTTCTTGGACAGGGCTCCGAAAGATGCTTTATCTCCATCGACCTTCTGGACATCGGAAAGCGATGCCGAACTGGCTTTGACCGGCTGCTATCATTATCTGGAATCGATTTTGGGCGGCTACAATATGATTTACTGGGATTGCACCTCCGATAATTACTTCAATAATTTCTCTTGGGAAGGATATAAGACGCTGCAAGACGGCAACAATACCTCTACGAGTACCGGTACCAGTTTCTTCCGTTTTTTGGATATCCGCGCATGTAACGAATACCTGGAGAACGAAGCTAAAATACAATGGACTTCGACGGAGAAACAAAATCAGTACAAAGCCGAGATCCGCGCCATCCGCGCCTTCCTCTTCTTCTGGAAGAGCGAGCTTTACGGCGATTATCCGCTGATTACGAAAGTGCTGCCTTCGCCGCAAGAATCGATGGTCTCAAGAGATCCGGTGGCTTCCGTCCGCTCGTTCTTCGTTTCCGAACTGAAAGACTGCATCCAGTACTTGCCCGATAAGAACAATTCGATGCAGGGACGTTTCAACAAACAGTTCGTACAGGGTTTGCTGATGCGTTATTACCTGTACCGCAGCGATTATGCCAACGCCTACACGTATGCCGACGCCATTCGCAAAAGCGGGCAGGTGAGCATGCCTTCCACCAGCTATGCGGAGTGTTTCCTCACTGCCAACCAATACGACTCGGAAACCATCCTGACGCATTCCTACATCGCCAAATCGAACATGGATCTTTACGACCCTCCGTTCTTGGCCAACGGTATAGGCGGCTGGTCGTCCGTAGTACCGACGTGCGACCTGGTCGACGCCTTCGAGTGCACCGACGGGAAAACGATCGGCGAATCGCCGCTGTACGATCCGACCGATCCTTTCGCTCATCGCGACCCCCGTTTGCGGGCTTCCGTCGTATATTCGGGTCAACCTTATTCCGGCTATGCCACGTATTATAACAGCATGGTTGCCGGCACGGACGATTACTGGTCGAAAGCCGACAACGCTTCCAAAACCGGCCTACAACTGGGCAAGTATTTCCAGGCGGCGAACATCGATCCTTCAGACATATCGAGCACTACGCTCCATTTCAAAGTAATGCGTTATGCCGAAGTCTTGCTTACCATCGCAGAGTGCGACATCGAAGAGAACCGCAACCTGTCCGAAGCCGTAGCATGCATCAATACGATTCGGCGCCGAGCCGGAATGCCAGAGGTGGAAGCTTCTATCGTCAACGACCAAAGCAAATTGCGCGAACTGGTTCGCCGAGAACGTCGGGTAGAGTTGAACGGCGAAGGATTGCGTCGGGCCGACATGGTTCGCTGGGGAACGATTACCGATATCCTGTCGAAATTTAAAATCGAACACATGGAGGGAGAAGTCCTCTCAGAACAACGCGAAAACGGAGATCATAAAGTGAAGATCACAGGCCGCACGACGACCTACAGCAATTACAACTTCACGAAAAACAATATTTTATTGCCCATTTACAATAATTACATCGAAATCAATCCGAATTTAGCTCCGAATAATCCGGGATATTGATCTGCGTTCCTCTTCGAAGCGTTTAAATCTTACCCAAGCGGAGGAAATTTCCTCCGCTTGGGTAAGTTGCATTATCGGCAGCGCCTAAAACGGATTTTAGCTCCCGCTGAGCGGATCGGCAGCACCTAAAATGGATTTTAGCTCCCGCTGAGCGGATCGACAGCGCCTAAAACGGATTTTAGCTCCCGCTGAGCGGATCGGCAGCACCTAAAATGGATTTTAGCTCCCGCTGAGCGGATCGGCAGCACCTAAAACGGATTTTAGCTCCCGCTGAGCGGATCGGCAGCACCTAAAATGGATTTTAGCTCCCGCTGAGCGGATCGGCAGCACCTAAAACGGATTTTAGCTCCTGCTGAGCGGATCGGCAGTAATGGGCGAGCTCGTCGAAACCGATCGAGGCCCGCACTATGGTATGTTTTTAAAGAGAAAATAATACCAGTACGACTTCCCGTATTCGCCCAACAAATCGGCCGCTGCGCTTCGTCTGTTTTCGATCGCCGAAAGATACTTTCGTCTGAAATCGCCATAAGATTCGACGACATTCTCGCTCACCCCGTATCGCCTGCAATAAGCCGGATCGTTCTCGTTCATAATCATCACAGCCTGTTGAAATAACGGAGGGACCGTTTTCAAAATTTCCGTACCGGCATATCTCTCGACAAATCTGTTCACGTTTTTCCGATCCTTGGCCAGCATCAGAAACGCCAGGGCATAATCGCGAGCGACCGTATCCGCGGGATTCGCCTCCAAGGTGTTCAACATATCCGCATAAGGCCCATACAAAAACGCGAAATGATCCTGCCTCGTCAAGCCTTTTCGCTTCGTTCCCAGCTCCTGATCGCTCGCCACCGCTTCGTCGTCATATAAAAACCGTCGCTGCGCCCTTGCCCAATCGGCGTATCGCCACGTCTTCTCCAACAAACTTATGTATTTTTCCGCTACGGCATAAGCTCCGAAGATGAGGTTCGTTTTTACGAGCAACTTCACCATCGAGGGATTGCCGTACCTGATCCCCACGTTCGAATCGAAAGCTTTGCTCTGCGCAGCTCCTATACTGCCCACCCGGTAGTACAAGTCGGCGAGAATGGTGGTAAGTTCGGGAATTTGATCGTTGGAATTCCCCTGCACCAACAACGACATAGGCCCTCTTTGCGGATAGTCGAATAAATTCGAAATCAACCTGCCTCTATGCGAAAGGGCCAAATTGGCATAATTCAACAACAAGTAATTATCGGCCCGAACAACCTTGCTTTGCAGGATGCGATCCCAATCCTCCGTAACCACATAGTGTTGCAACTCGAACAAACCGTACGCCTTCGAACTGTTTCTTTCGCCCGAGTAAAGGCAATACCAGCAGATTCCCGCAAACAGGACAAGGGCACAGCCGACGGAAACCGAGGGTTTAAAAACGGGGAGCCTTTTCAGCGCAAAGAAAACGAGCATGACTAAAACGACCAATATCCACGAAGTGAGAAAAAACTTCGTCGGTCTTAAGATAGGCTCATAGTAGGCGTCGTTCAGCAGAGCAAGACGAAGACTCGCCGCATCCCCTCGCGCGACTATATAAAATCCTGATAAAAGGACTAAAACGACAGGAAGAAGCTGGTAATGGGCTCTTTTATAATCGGTCGACAATTCGAAAAAGAAGATGGCCACGGCCGACAACAAAGCCGCCGCACCTGCCAGCACGAACAAGACAACCGAAAGCATACTCCCCCACAGCAGTCGATAAATTCCCTTTAACGTCGGCACAAAAACGGCGTAAACATAGATGAACAGCGAAGCCAAGCAAAAGGACACAAGCCCCTGATAGCTATAATAAAAATCATACAACGCATTTATCTGAAACAGGACGGGCAAGAAACACAGGGCGAACAGGCATACGTGGCGGTTTATTTTCCGGAAAGCGAGCCACAGAAAAGCTGCGGATGCAACACTGCATACGGCGGTTATCAACGAGCCTATCAGCGGCACGCAGAAGAATTGCACGAAGAATTGCGACAAGCACAGCGAAAAGCCGCCGACGACAAAAAACCGATCATAGATAAACGACGAATCGAAGCGAAAGATCTGCACTTGTTCCCGGTAATAAAATAGGAATTCCTGGGCCTTCTCCAAATAAAACCACAGCAAGAACACGGCGAGAAGCCCTATCGACAGCGGCAGGTATTTTTCTATTGTTCGCATAGGTGGAGATTAATGCGAAGGATCATTCCCTCGCCAAACGGATTCCCTGTTCCTCCAGGACGACGAGCCGCTTTCTGTAAAGTTCTCCGACAGCCTTTTTAAAAGTTTTCTTGCTTACGCCGAAGGTCTCGTAAATATCGCGGACGTCGCTTTTATCATTCAATTCGGTATATCCGCCGTGTGCGCTAAGGTACCGTCGCAATATCTGGGCGAAATCGTCGACTTTCCTATACCCGTCCGGCTGCAAGGCCAAATCGATCTTCCCGTCCTCTCGTACCTGCTTGATAAAAGCTTTCATCCTCATGCCCGTCTCTATCGGTCGAAAAATCTCGGCTCGATACAGCAATCCGCCGAACCGGTTCTCGATAATCGCCTTGTACCCCAAGTCGGTCTTCTGTCCGACCAGGATATCCACCGACTCGCCGGCTTCGTACTCCGGCATCTCTTTCGAGAGGAAGTGCTCCACTTTGGCAGACGCCATAATACGATAGCTTTCCTCGTCCACATGAACGTGCACGAGGTATTTGCACCCCTTCTGCATCGGCTGTTTCTGTTCCCGAAAAGGAACGAACAAATCCTTCATCAGCCCCCAGTCGAGGAAAGCCCCGAACTGATTCACCCACGCCACTTTCAGGTAAGCAAACTGTCCGACCTCCGCCAACGGCTTTTGCGTAGTGGCTATCAAACGCTCGTCCTGATCCAAATAGATAAAGACATTCAGCCGCTCACCGACCTTGCAGTTCGACGGCACGTAACGCGAGGGCAAGAGGATTTCTCCGTCATCCCCGCCGTCCAAATACACTCCGAAATCAACTTCTTTGACGACTTCCAACAGATTATATTTTCCCAAATCAATTTCCATATCGATTAATTTTTCGTAAAGATAAGAAACTATTTTCGTTTTTTCCTTTCTCCATCCTTTCAAAAATTTGGTTTCCCCTCCCCCTCGCATCGGCTTCGTCTCAGAAAAACGTTTCCGATCGATGCTCCACGCTCGTTACTGCCCGAACGGTTCTTTCAGCAACAATGTAACAGGGTATAATGTCGGAGGAGGTGGAGGTCGGACTTATCCCGCAAATAATCGATTAAAAATTTGGATAATCAAAAATTAAATACGATATTTGGTACATCACCAAACTAATCATTACGACTATGAAAACAGTAACTCTTACTTATTGCAAAAACGGTATTGAAGCTCATCGCATTCAAGCCGTATTGGAAGAACAAGGCATTCTTTCTATTCTGCAAAATGAGAATATGACGCAGTTAATGCCTATCCCTGGATTCGAGATCCCTATTTTAGTAGATGAAAAAGATTTGGAACAAGCAAAAACAATTCTCCGAGACTTGTTCCCGGAGAAGATGATCGGCGACGAATCGATCAACTACTTCTGATGCTTAGCCTACAGTTTCTCCCGAGATGCGTCCGTCTATCAAATGGATCGTGCGGTCGGTCAAGCGGGCTAAGCCTTCATCGTGGGTGACGATAACGAAGGTCTGATTCAATCGATCTCTCAACTCGAAGAACAGCTGATGCAGCTCTTGCTTGTTCGCCGTATCCAAACTTCCCGAAGGTTCATCAGCAAGGATCACGGCCGGATTATTTATCAGGGCTCGCCCTACGGCAACCCGCTGTTTCTCGCCGCCCGACAGCTCCGAGGGTTTATGCGACGAACGTTCTCTCAGTCCGAGCATCTCCACAATTTCCGCCGCCCTCTTTCGGGCATCCGAAACCGACCGGCCCGCAATCAGCGCGGGGAGCATCATATTCTCCAAGGCCGTGAATTCGGGCAAGAGCTGATGAAATTGGAAAACAAAACCTATCCGTCTATTCCGGAAAGCCGAAAGTTCTTTCTCTTTCAAACGCCCGACATCCATACCGTCGACGAAGACCGACCCGCTATCGGCCCTGTCCAAGGTCCCCATTATCTGAAGCAGTGTAGTCTTGCCTGCTCCGCTCGGTCCGACGATGCTGACGATCTGACCGGCTTCAATGTTCAGATCGACATCTTTCAGCACTTGCAGCGTCCCGAAACTTTTCCGTATGTCTTTCAATGCAATCATCGGTTAAATGCTAATCATTCCTTTTTGTCCATCTCGAGAAACGACCTATCACCTTGTCATACAAAACGTGCGAAACGGGGCGATACATAATCGGATCGGAGAAAGAAACGGTATCTTGCAGATCAGCGAACTGATCAGGATAGACAATCAACAAACTGTTATCGGCGAAATACTTGTTTAGCTGCATCGGAAGCCTTTCGAACGACGACCGATAGGAAATGGAACCGACTCGAGAGGAAACGACGACAAAGAGGTGATCGAAACTCACTCGGTCGGTAAGAGTCAACAAGTCGTCCCAATCGGTCAACTCCGAGAACTCGGCGTAGGGGCCACCGCCTCTTTTTTCCACAATATGCCGTAACAGTGCCGACGTATTCTTCGTAGCGAAGAAACGAATGCGGCAACCCAACTGCCGGCTCATGCGGCACAGTTGCGTGACCCACTTCACGAAACCGGCCTCATACTCCGCTTTTTCCGGTACGGCGACGATAATCCGTCGAAGCGTATTGACCGGCATCAACAACTTAGTGATCATGACCTGCCGGTTGGTCCCTTCCAACAGGCGTTCGGTCAGCGAACCAAAGAAAGAATCCGTCAATTTGCTCTTTCGGTGCAAACCGATCACCACATCGGTAGCCGAATATTCTTTCATGGTATGGATGATACCTTGCACGATATTCAAATCGTAACGCAATACGGTTTTGACTATCGCATCGGCTGCTGCTGCCACCTTGGCGGTACGTTCCAAATTGCGTTTGGCGATCTGTTCTTTCATCTCCGAGGCATTATTATCATCGATCACGTTCAATGCGATCAGCGGCGTTTTATCCTTCTGCAGACGCAATGTCAAGGCCATTTCCATCAACCCCTCGATGGTTTCGGGATTGGCTATGGGTATGAGGAAACACTCCTGTTCCTTCTTCTCCGTGGGTACTTTTTCCAACTGCCTCGTAACGATTTTTCTCGCCGCCCTTTCGGTAACGATAGAGCTTATAATGCAAGTAATCAGAATCATCACTACGGTACCGTTCAACACCTCGTCGCTCAACAGACGTTCTCCATTATCCATGATGATCCCGTGCCCGATCAGTACGGCGGCCAATGCGGCTGCCGCATGCGCATTCGTCATGCCGAACAGGATGCTCCGCTCCACCGTCTCCAAACCATAGATCTTTTGTGTGATATAAGCGGGTATCCACTTGGAGATAATAGTAACGGCAGTCATCATAAAGGCTACATACAACGCAAAACTTCCCACGAACAGGCTGCGTATATCGATAATCATTCCTACACCGATAAGGAAGTAAGGAATGAACAAGGCATTGCCCACAAATTCCAACCGACTCATCAAAGGCGATACGTGCGGCACGTAACGATTCAACACCAGCCCCGCGAGGAAAGCGCCGAGGATACCTTCCATCCCTACGATTTGCATCAAAGCTGCTCCCAAAAATACCATTGACAGCACGAAGACGAATTGCATGACGGCATCTTCGTACCGGCGGAAGAACCATCGGCAAAGACGGGGCATAAAGATAATGACGAGCACCGTCAGAACGACCACCTTCCCCAAGAGCCATACCCAGAACCAAGCGCTGTCGTCGGGAGTTTTATAGATACCTCCGATGACCGCCAGAATAATCAGCGCGAACAGAACCGTCACGATCGTCCCCACGATAGAGATGCTGGAAGAACGTTCTCCCGAAAGTCCGTACCGACTGATGATAGGATAGGCGATCAGCGTATTGCAGGCGTAAATACCTGCCAGCAAGATGGAAGAGACCATACTGTAATGCAAAAACACGAGACTGGTAACAACGCCGAGCAACATAGGAAAAATAAAGGTAAGCAAACCGAAAACCACACCCTTGGTGCGGTTCTTTTTGAAATCGTCCATGTCGAGTTCCAAACCGGCGAGGAATACGATATAATACATACCGACCTTCCCGAACAACTCGAAACTGTCATCGAAATTCAAGAGATTCAAACCGTACTTGCCGACCAACATTCCCGCCAGAATCATCCCCACGATATGGGGAATACGAAATTTCCCCATGATTAAGGGTGCAAACAGGATGATGAGCAGCACCAGGAAAAAGATCCAGGTGGGATCTGTAATGGGAAGATGGGAAGCAAAATCGGACCAATTCATTTTATCCTAACTGTATGCAATCTGTTGGCAAAGATAAAAATAAAAATAAAACCGAGAAAATAGCACGACAAAAAAGCCGCGTCTCCCCGCCTTCGCCACTAACGATACCCACGTCTCAGCGTTGTAGTTTTCTATATTTGGGTTGACTACTTTGTGATCTTATTCCTTATGCGAATTGACTCGGTTTGACCTTATTCCTGTTAGTTGTTTATTTCAGTTTGGCATTCCTGAGTTTGGTTTACTTCTCGAGTCTTATCCCTGATAAAGGGTAAAAGTAAACTGTTATTTTGAAGTTTGTGGAAATAAATCGGGAAAAACGTCGACTGTTTTCAGTCATCGGTCGATTTTATTTGAACGAAACAGGATCCGACCATAGATTTGTACCGAAATTTAAAATCATAAACGATGAAACTAAAAGGGATTTATCTGATAATGATGTTGCTAACGACAGCTTATGCAACGGCTCAAACGAACGAGGTACCCCATCCTTCCGATGCAAAACAATGGACGTTACAGAATTGTATAGAGTACGCTCTCGAACAAAATATCCAATTGCGACAGCGTAAAATCTCCTTGACCGAAAGCGAAGTAGATGTAAAAACGGCCAAAGCCGCACTCTTCCCTTCGCTCTCGTTCGCTTCCGGACACAATGTGACCAACCGTCCATATCAACAGAACAGCAATACGGTGAACGGCACGGAGATCGTCTCCAGCGACAGCAAGACGACCTACTCCGGAACCTACGGACTTTCCGCCGATATGACTCTATGGAACGGAAAACGCAATGTAAATAACATCAAACAGCAGAAATTGAACCATCAGATAGCCGACTTGTCCGTTCGACAGACCGAGAATTCGTTACAGGAACAGATCGCACAACTCTTCATTCAGATCCTCTATGCCGACGAGTCGGTGAAAATCAATAAAAATACTGTCGAAGTAAGCCAAGCCACTTATGATCGTGGGCAAGAGCTTTTCCGCGAAGGATGCATTTCGAAAGCCGATCTTGCGCAATTGAAAGCTCAGGTCAACAACGATCGGTATCAGATAGTAACTTCCGAGAGCACTTTGCGCAGCTATAAATTGCAACTGAAACAATTGCTTGAATTGGATGGCTCGGACGAAATGAATTTAGTCTTGCCCGAAATCAACGACGAGGAAGTATTAAAGTTATTGCCCGCACAGGATGATGTCTATAAGCAAGCGCTCGCCTTTCGCCCGGAAATTCAAAGCAGCAAATTGAACATCGAGAATTCGAAATTAGGTCTCTCTGTAGCTAAGGCTGGCTATTTGCCTACTCTTAGCTTGAACGCCTCTGCGGGCAGCATGACCAATAGCTCAAGCCACTACGGTTGGGGCAAACAAATAAAAAACGGCTGGAACAACATCATCGGGTTGAGCTTAAGCATTCCTATCTTCGATAACCGCCAGAACAGAAGTAATGTCGAAAAGGCGCGTTTACTATACGATAGCAATCAATTAGACCTGATCAACAAACAAAAGGAATTATATCAAACCATCGAAGGCCTGTACTTGGATGCCACGAATGCCCAACAACAATACAAAGCCGCCGAAAGCAACATGAACAGCTATCAAATAAGCTACGATATGGTCAGCGAACAATTCGCTTTAGGAATGAAAAATACGGTAGAACTTCTAACCGAAAAGAATCATCTGCTCAATGCGCAGCAACAACGTGTCCAGGCAAAGTACATGGCCTTGCTAAACAGGACATTGTTAACGTTCTATGCAGACGGAAAAATCAATATCCTCTAACCGAATGTATAATCATAAAATGAAAATAAGATGAAACACAAGAAATTTACCTATGGAGCTGTTGCAGTCCTCGTCATAGCATGCATTTCCTTATTCGGCGGAAATTCGAAGAACGGGACGATCAGTTTCAAGACCAGCAAAGCAAGTAACGGCAAAATCAGTAATTCGATCACTGCCACAGGAACGATCGAGCCGGTTACCGAAGTCGAAGTCGGCACACAGGTATCGGGCATTATCGACAAAATATATGTGGATTATAACGCTGTCGTAACCAAAGGACAGTTGATAGCCGAAATGGATAAAGTGACTCTCCAAAGCGAACTTCAATCCTCAAAGGCCAACTATGACGGTAGCAAGGCCGAATACGATTATCAAAAAAAACTTTATGAACGCAATCGGAAGTTGCACGAAAAACAGCTGATCAGTGACACTGATTACGAAGGGTCGCAATACAACTACGAACTTGCCAAAAGCAAGTATGAGTCTAGTCGCGCCGCTTTAGCGAAAGCGCAGCGGAATTTGTCGTATGCCACCATCACCTCTCCGATTGACGGCATAGTTACCAGTCGTGCCGTCGAGGAAGGTCAAACCGTCGCTTCCGGATTCGAAACCCCTACGTTGTTTACCATTGCAGCCGACTTGACCAAGATGCGTGTCATTGCCGACGTTGATGAAGCAGACATTGCAGGAGTAAAAGAAGGAGCATTGGTTAAGTTCACCGTCGATGCTTATCCTGACGACATGTTCGAAGGAAGTGTCCAACAAATTCGGTTAGGCAGCACCAACAGTTCCAGCAGTTCGTCTTCAAATACGACCTCAACTACTACCGTGGTTACTTACGAAGTCGTTATCACGGCAGATAATGCGGACTTGAAATTGAAACCGCGCTTAACGGCCAACGCCACCATCTACACATTGAATAAGGAGAACGTGCTGAGAGTACCGAATAAAGCTTTGCGTTTCACCCCAAATAAGAACATCGTTAAGGGTTACACCATTAAGGATGTAGATGCAACTCATAAAGTCTGGACCATTGAGGGCAAAACGCTTACCGCCCATGCCGTCCGGATAGGAACGAGTGATGGAACAAATACCGAAATCGTCGGCGGTATCGAAACAAACACACCGGTAATTACGGAAGTAAATATCGGCGTAGCTGCCAGCGAAGCAACATCGGAAGACAACAGCGGTTCGGAACGCAGCCCTTTCATGCCCAGCCCTCCTAACAGAAACAAAAACAACAATAATAAATGAAAAAGATTATCGAATTGCAAAACATACGAAGAAACTTCATCGTAGGGAACGAAACCGTCCATGCCTTACGAGGTGTCAGTTTCATCATCGAGGAAGGAGAATTCGTTACCATCATGGGAACTTCCGGATCAGGAAAATCGACCCTGTTGAACACCTTAGGCTGTTTGGATACACCGTCTACCGGAACTTATTTCCTCGATGGCGTATCAGTCAGAACCATGAGCAAGTCGCAACGTGCCATATTGCGCAATCGTAAAATCGGATTCGTCTTCCAAAATTACAACCTGCTTGCCAAAACCACAGCGGTAGAGAATGTAGAATTGCCCTTGATGTACAACAGTTCGGTATCGGTTGAAGAACGAAGGAAAAGAGCCGTCGAGGCTCTGGTAGCCGTAGGATTGGGCAACAGATTGGAACACAAATCGAACCAAATGTCGGGAGGGCAGATGCAACGCGTCGCTATTGCCCGGGCCTTGGTCAACGATCCTGCGGTAATCTTAGCCGACGAAGCGACAGGCAACTTAGATACACGCACGAGTTTCGAGATTTTGGTTTTATTCCAGCAGTTACACGCCGAAGGGAGAACGATCATCTTCGTTACACATAATCCGGAAATCGCCAAATACAGCAGTCGCAACATCCGGTTGCGCGACGGAAAAGTCGTCGAAGACAATAAAAACATAACGATCATGTCGGCGGCAGAAACATTGGCGAAGTTACCTATCCCTGAAGACGATTAACGTATGACTAAATAAAGAAAGTATGAACTTTACCAATTTATTCAAGATCGCTCTTAAAGCGTTAGCCAACAATAAGATGAGATCCTTTCTTACGGCGCTCGGCATCATCATCGGAGTTGCTTCGGTCATCGCCATGTTGGCAATCGGACAAGGATCCAAAAAGAGTATACAGGCACAAATTGCCGAAATGGGTTCCAACATGATCATGATTCATCCGGGAGCGGATATGCGAGGAGGAATCCGACAAGACCCTTCCGCCATGCAGACATTAAAACTGGAAAATTATGAGAAGTTAAGGGAGGAGTGTACCTACCTCGCCGGCATCACCCCAAACGTCTCTTCGTCCGGTCAATTAATCGCCGGAGGAAACAATTACCCTTCTTCCGTTACTGGAATCGCCCAAGACTATCTGACTATCCGGCAATTAAAGATCAGAGACGGAGAAATGTTCTCGGATAACGATATTCGTACTGCAGCGAAAGTCTGCGTAATAGGTAAAACGATCGTCGATAATCTGTTCCCGAACGAAGAGCCCATCGGGAAGATCATTCGCGTGAACCACGTACCATTCAAAGTGATCGGAATCTTAGAATCGAAAGGCTACAATTCAATGGGGCAAGACCAAGACGATGTCGTGTTAGCTCCTTATACAACAGTAATGAAACGTTTGCTCGCCCAAACTTATTTAAACGGTGTCTTCGCTTCAGCTATTACGGAAGATATGACGGAAGATGCGGTAAACGAAATCACGACCATCCTCCGACGCGAACATAAATTAAAAGCAACCGACAACGACGACTTCACCATCCGCACGCAACAGGAGTTGAGCAGCATGATGAATACCACCACCGACTTAATGACAACTCTCCTGGCCTGTATTGCCGGAATCTCCTTGTTAGTAGGCGGCATCGGGATTATGAACATCATGTACGTAAGTGTCACCGAACGTACTCGCGAGATCGGCTTACGTATGTCAGTAGGTGCGCGTGGCGTCGACATACTCTTACAATTCTTGATCGAAGCTATCCTGATAAGTATTACGGGCGGTCTGATCGGCGTATGTATCGGCTGCGGAGCCAGTTACATCATCAAAGCCGCCGCTCATTGGCCGATATACATCCAACCCTGGAGCGTTTTGTTATCGTTTGCAGTATGTACCGCGACGGGAGTTTTCTTCGGATGGTATCCCGCAAAAAAAGCCGCAGCATTGGATCCCATCGAAGCATTGCGTTACGAATAATTTAATTATATTTGTGCCATGACTGCCTCAGTAAGATATAAACCGCTCGAACTTTTCATCCATATACTGACCTGGACGCTTGTGTTCGGTTTCCCTCTGGTCTTTGTGGATCGGGAAAGCGGGTTCTCGTGGAGCAAATTCATAGGACACAGTATCGTCCCCGTAGGATACTTTGTCGTATTTTATACCAACTATTTCTTCCTGATACCGAAAGCGTTGCTCAACAATAAAATAAGGAATTTCTTTATCTTGAATTTCCTTCTCATCGTCATTGTCACCATAGCGGTTCATACCTTATGGAATATAATGACGCCCCCTCCTCCCGGCCAACATTACGGTCCTCCAGCATATTATTTCTACATCCGAGATTTAGTCATGATGGTATTCGTGGTAGGATTGAGCATAACCGTACGTCTCAGTAAACGGTGGAGAACGCTGGAAAAGCGGCTGATTCAAAGTGAACAACAGAAGACCGATGCGGAACTGAAGAACCTGAAAAATCAATTGAATCCACACTTTCTCCTGAACACGCTCAACAATATCTACGCACTCATCGCTTTTGATTCGGATAAAGCGCAGGAATCCGTTCAGGAATTAAGTAAACTTCTTCGATACATGCTTTATGAGGACCAGACCGATTGGATTCCTCTGACAAGAGAATTCGATTTTATTAAGAATTATGTATCGCTGATGAAAATACGCTTGGCTGAAAATGTCAAAGTGGAACTGGCATTAACAGAAGAGATAGGCAGCCATATTCAAATCGCTCCTTTCCTCTTTATTTCTTTAATAGAAAATGCATTCAAACACGGGGTCAGCTCTACGGAGCACAGCTTTATCAAGATCTCCATTACGGGTTATGCAAACGGCAATGTAAAGTGTGAAATCGTTAATAGCAATTTCCCAAAGAGCAATGTGGATAAAAGCGGAAGCGGCATCGGCTTAGAACAACTCCAACGCCGCCTCGATTTAATATATCCACATCAATATGAATGGAAACGGGGGGATAACAAGAAACAGGTTTACACCTCCGTTTTACAGATCGAAACAAACCATAAACTCGAAAGATAAAAGAATATGATTCTAAATTGTGCAATCATCGACGACGAACCTTTAGCGCTCCACTTGTTGGAAAGTTATGTGGATAAGACTTCTTTTCTGAACCTTACGGGCAAATATAACAGCGCCGTCAAAGCAATGAACGAATTAAATCGTATTCATAAAGTCGACCTCCTCTTTCTCGATATTCAGATGCCCGAGCTGAACGGTCTGGAATTCTCTAAATTGGTTAGCTCCGAAATCCGAATCATTTTCACAACGGCATTCAGTCAATATGCATTAGACAGTTATAAGGTAAATGCTCTCGATTATTTATTGAAACCTATCAGTTATTCCGATTTTCTGAATTCGGTAAACAAAGCCGTTCAATGGTATGAAATGAAACAAAAGGCGGAAAAAGAAAAAAATATTCCTACCCTCGCGAACAACGTTTCCGTAAACCGAGTGGAGAGCCCCGAAGGGAATGACTTTATCTATGTAAGAAGTGAGTATAAACTTATTCAAATTCCTCTGAAATCGATTTTATACATCGAAGGGTTGAAAGATTACGTAAAAATTCATATCGAAAACGAAGCGCGCCCCATCCTATCCATAATTACCCTGAAAGCTTTGGAAGAGAAATTGCCGAGTTCCATGTTCATGCGTATTCACCGATCTTTTATCGTCCAAAAGAGAAAGATAAAGATCATAGATCACGGACGAATAGTCTTCGGAAAGGAGTACCTTCCCATATCGGACAGCTATAGAGACGAAGTGACATCCTATTTGAATACCCGGACCGTATAGTTTTTCCCTTTACGGGTATACTTTACGAACTATTCCTCGGTAGGCTTCATATTTGTATAGACATTCTGGACGTCATCAAACTCTTCCAAGCGTTCCACCATCTTATCTATCGTCTCCCGTTGCTCGGATGTAACATCTTTCAAATCGTTGGGAATATAGGTGAAATCGCCGCCAACATCTTCAAAGCCTTGTTCTTCCAAATGGTTCTGAATAGGAGCATAACTCTTCGGATCACCATAGATCGTCACGGTGCCTTCTTCGTCGTCTTCGTCGAATTCGTCTTCGACACCGTAATCGATCAGATCCAGAATCAATTCGTCCATGTCAACTCCATCTTTCTTCTTGAAAGTAAATATACACTTATGGTCGAAAAGAAAAGCCAAAGATCCCATATTGCCCAGATTCCCGCCGAATTTGTTGAAGACGGAACGTACGTCCGCCACTGTTCGCGTCGCATTGTCCGTAAGCGTATCCACAAAGACAGCGACCCCATGAGGGCCATAGCCTTCATAAGTCATGTTTTTGTAATCCGTCTGATCTTTTCCCAAGGCATTTTTTATGGCACGATCGATGTTATCCTTCGGCATGTTTTCACGCTTACAGGTAGCGATCACGCTACGCAACGTAGGATTATTCTCAGGTTCCGGGCCGCCTGACTTTACAGCAATAGCAATTTGCTTACCCAACCTCGTAAATGTACGAGCCATATGGCCCCATCTTTTAAGCTTTGCAGCTTTCCTATATTCAAACGCTCTTCCCATCGGATAAATATTGATTTGTTATATGATTATCATTCTATTATCTCAGTTTTGCCTCCAACCTACTTCGTAAATTCATAATAATCTTTTGCATCGTTTTGTCAATGACTTTGTCGTTCAACGTGGCCTGCTCATCCTGCAACCAGAAACTGACAGCGTAACTCTTCTTTCCCGCTTCCAAGTTCTTGCCCTCATAAACATCGAACAATTCTACTTTCTTCAGCAATTTACGTTCCGTTTGATAGGCGACTCTTTCTATCTCGACAAACGGAACATCCTTATCGATCAATAAGGCCAAATCTCGACGGACAGCATGGAATTTCGACAATTCTTTGAATTCAACCTTCACATTTTTTACTGCGTTCAGCAATTCCGTCCAATTCACGTCAGCAAAATAGACTTCGTTATTGATATCAAATGTTTTCCGAATCGTCGGATTTACTATTCCGTAAGCCGCGATCGACTTTCCTATTCTGGTCTTTACGGAAATACCCGCCGAATAAATATCATTGTCCGACGCATCGAATACCACCGTTCCGAAGTTCAGACCCAACATGGCAAAGATATTCATCACATAAGCCTTCAACTCGTACACGGAAGTATTTTCATCGGGGTGTATCCACGAGTTACTTACCCGTTTACCCGTCAACCATATTCCCAAGTGACAATCTTCGGTATAAGGCGACAAGGCTACCTCTGGATTTCTCTTTGATTCATCGATGCAATAACAACTACCGAATTCAAAGAATTTAAGATCAGCATTTTTTCTGTTGGCATTTCGGACGATGCTTTCTAAACCGCCGAACAATAACGTCTGTCGCATGACATTCAAATCATTGCTCAACGGGTTCATCAAACGAACGGAATGTTCCGGTTTGTACGTCTCCAGACCTTCGTAGTAAGCGGAAGCTGTCAAAGAATTGTTCAGGATCTCATGGAGTCCGCAACCGACGAGCCGTTCCGAAACGATATTCTGTAATCGTTGAGATCTGTCATCATCTCCCTCCACGCTCAGGCACATCTTCAACGATTCGGGAACTTCCACCTTGTTATATCCGTAGATACGCAGAATATCCTCTACCACATCACATTCCCGCTGAACATCGACGCGATAGGGAGGTACCCGGAGCTTGAATTTTCCGTCATTCTCCTCTATGATTTTTATCTCCAAGCTAGTGAGGATACGCTTCATCACATCCGATGGAAGTCGCTTGCCGATCAACGAAACTGCCTTTTCATAACTTAAATCCACTACCTGGTCCTGAATAGGTTTCGGATAATGATCGACCAAATTCATCGCAATTGTCCCGCCCGCCAATTCTTTCATGAGCAAAGCCGCTGCTTTCAACGCGTAAATATTACCATTGGGATCTACGCCTCGCTCGAAACGAAAAGAAGAATCCGTACTCAAACCATGACGACGCGCCGTTTTCCGAATCCATGTGGGATTGAAGTATGCACTCTCCAGGAATACGTTTTTCGTCTCTTCTGTAACCCCCGCCACCAGACCGCCGAATACGCCGCCAATGCACATCGGTTCTTCCATATTACAAATCATCAGGTCACGTTCGGACAGAGTTCTTTCCACGCCATCGAGCGTAGTAAACTTCGTCCCTTGAGGAACAGTCTTCACTACGATCTCTTTACCTTTAATTTTATCGGCGTCAAAACAATGCATCGGTTGCCCGTAAGCCATAAGTACATAATTGGTAATATCCACGACGTTGTTGATGGATCGAAGGCCTATCAACTGCAATTTGTGCTTCAGCCATGTCGGACTCTCCTGGACGGTTACTCCTTTGACCGTCACCCCAGCGTAGCGAGGACACGCGTCCGTATTTTCGACCCGAACTTCGATTTTCAGCTCTCGATTGTCGACGTCAAATGCCGCCACCGAAGGTTTGTGCAAAGAAGTTTTATATCCATTTTGAACCAACCATGCATAAAAATCTCTTGCCACCCCATAGTGTGAACAGGCGTCCGAACGATTGGGAGTAATATCTATTTCCATCACATACTCGCTTTCGATGCGGTAATAGTCTTTCGCCGGCATTCCGACTACAGCCTCGTCGGGCAAAACGATGATACCAGCATGACTTGTACCGATCCCTATTTCGTCCTCCGCACAGATCATTCCATTCGATTCTATACCGCGAAGTTTTGTCTTCCTTATCGTGAAACATTCCTCGTCTTTATATAATTTCGTTCCGATCGTAGCGACCACTACTTTCTGTCCAACGGCCACGTTAGGGGCGCCGCAAACAATCTGAACAGGTTCGCCCTTACCCAGATCGACGGTAGTAACATGCAGATGATCGGAATCGGGATGTGCTTCGCAGGTTAACACCTTTCCAATAAACATTCCCTCCAAACCGCCCTTCACGGTTTGAATTTCTTCCACCTTATCCACTTCGAGGCCGATGGAAGTCAGCGCATCCGCCACCTCCTTTGGCGATAAATCGAAATCAACATACTCTTTTAACCAATTATAGGAGATATTCATATATACGTTTTTATAGTTCGAATTTGATGTGCAAAGTTAACTGTTTTTTTTATTCCGACCTCACGTTTTACGCTAAAAGCACAAGTCGAACAACAGGATCAGCCGATTCGATCAAAAAGGCGGATTGTTTTCCGGCGATAGGTTACCAAACGGATCGTTGGACGCGATATGAGGCGGTAAAGGAATGTCGAGAACTCCTTCTTTTCGTTTGTTCATCTTGGAACCCACCGCCTTGAATCGATCCGGTTCCGGACCAGGCATCACCAGTTCGTCGTCGGGATTCTGAAACCTGGCGTATTCGCTTCGGAATCTCAAAAGAACATCGCCTATCGCTCCGTTTCTGTGTTTGGATACAATGATTTCGGCCATACCGTGCAAATCGTTTCCTTTATCGTCGGTAAATATTTTATAATACTCCGGACGATGGATGAAGCATACGATGTCCGCATCCTGTTCGATAGCGCCAGATTCGCGCAAGTCGCTCAACTGCGGGCGCTTCGCTTCCGAACCGCTCGTATTCCTGTCCGCCACGCGAGTTTCGACAGCTCGATTCAATTGGCTCAGTGCAATGATAGGAATGTTCAGCTCCTTCGCCAGTCCTTTCAGGGAACGGGAGATCGTACTGACTTCTTCCTGCCGGCTGCCGAACGACATTCCGCTCGCATTCATCAATTGGAGATAATCGATAAAGATAATCTTCACGCCGTGTTCCCGGACTAACCGGCGCGCCTTCGTCCGCAATTCGAAGACGGAGAGCGAAGGGGTATCGTCGACGTAAAGCGGAGCGTCGTACAAAGAGTTAATTTTATAATCCAACTGCGCCCATTCGTAGGGAGCCAACTGACCGCTCATAATTTTCTCTCCGGGAATCTCGCACACATTGACAATCAGTCGATTCACCAATTGTACATTACTCATTTCAAGCGAAAACATGGCTACAGGCGTTTTGTGGTCGATCGCCATGTTCTTCGCCATCGAGAGCACGAACGAAGTCTTGCCCATGGCGGGGCGGGCGGCGACGACGATCAAATCGGAGTTCTGCCAGCCGGAAGTGATCTTGTCCAAAGCGTGAAAGCCGCTCGAGAGTCCACTTAAGCCGTCCGTTCGGGCAGCCGCCTTCTGCAACATGGAATACGCTTCCTTGATAACAGGATTGATTTGCGTATAGTCCTTTTGCATATTTTGCTGGGAAATCTCGAACAATTTCCCTTCGGCTTCTTGCATCAGATCTTCCACGTCTTCGGTTTCGTCGAAAGCCTTCGTTTGAATACCGCTTGTAAAGGTGATCAATTGTCGAGCCAGAAACTTCTGAGCAATCACCTTTGCATGATATTCGACATGCGCCGACGAAGCGACCTTACCACTCAACTGGGTGATATAAAACGGTCCGCCCGCCTCTTCCAATTCGCCGGTCGAACGCAACTGATCGGCTACCGTCAGGATGTCTACGGGTTTCTGCTGCATGGCCAGCGACGAAATGGCTTGATAGATGAGCTGGTGCCGGTGTTCATAAAAGGATTCCGATCGCAAGATTTCGCTGATTTCTGAAAAAGCTTCGCCATCGATCATTAAGGCACCCAATACCGCTTCTTCCAATTCGGTAGCTTGTGGCTGAAGATGGCCGTATTCGTCCACTTGAGCCGCCTTCGGTGATTTTGAAGCATTGCTTGTTCTTCTCGGTCCTGGCATTTCTCTTCTTTTGCGGGACAAATATAAGCTATTTTAATGAGAATCTCTCATAAAGCGGAGGTCTTTAAAAACTTTCTGCTTATATTTGTCCTATTTAAAACGAAAAGAAACGGCGTATGATTACTTTTCCGAATGCTAAAATCAATTTGGGACTTCATGTGACGGAGAAACGTCCCGACAGTTATCACAATATCGAAACCGTCTTCTACCCCATTCCTCTGCAAGATGCACTGGAAGTCAGTCTGTCGCAACAAACCGAATCGCCTTATTCTTTTTATCAGCGCGGAGCCGCTATTGAGGAAAGTCCCGACGAAAATTCTGTAGTGAAAGCATGGCAGCTCATCAAAGAGGATTATCCCCACATTCCAGCCGTCCATATTCACTTATTCAAACACATCCCATGCGGTGCGGGCTTAGGCGGCGGTTCGTCGGATGCAGCTTTCATGATCAAGATGCTAAACGAACGCTTTTCTTTGAATATTTCTACGGAGAAGATGGAAGAATATGCAGCCCGTATAGGTGCCGACTGTGCATTCTTCATCCAGAATCAACCGGCCCTTGCTACCGGCGTCGGAAACATCTTCGAGCCTATTGCTGTCTCCCTGAAAGATTATTTCCTGGTGCTCGTCAAGCCCGAAGATACCGTTTCCACCCGAGAAGCCTATACCGCTATCACGCCTCATAAACCGGAAATTCCGTTGAAAGAAGCGATCGGCCAACCGGTGGAAGCATGGAAAGAGCTGTTGACCAACGATTTCGAACAGTTGGTGTTCCCTCGCCATCCACACATTCTCGCCATCAAGGACAAGTTGTATGATATGGGAGCCATTTACGCATCCATGTCGGGCTCCGGCTCTTCGGTATACGGACTTTTTAAAGAACAGATTCCTTTCGTGGACGAGAAATTCGTCGGCTGTTTCTGCCGGCAACGGGAACTATTGATCTGACATACTGCAGCGTCACATTGCAAAGACTCCACGAACGTTCTCCTTTGTGAAACCTCCCAAAGCTTTCACGACAAAGAAAAAGAAGCTTGAGGAACGCTCCAAAGAGATGATATCCTCGACTTTATACCTTTGGCAAAACGCTAATAGTCCCTCGACTCACGTCAAGGGACTACCTACAAACACAAAAATAAAACACGACAAAACTACTATGTTCCCTGTCGAAGTTTGAGGACTTCACTTACTTGCTATTCCTCCATTCACATGGAAAAAGAAGTTTCAGGTTGCATATTTTCTTTATATATAAGCTCCACAACCTAATTTATATCTATTGTATTCCTCTTTCGCGCAGTTTCTTCTGCCAATTCCAAGCGGAGCGGAGCGTATCTTCTACAGAAGTATCGGCTCGCCATCCCAATACAGTATTCGCCTTCGCGGGATCGGCCCACACTTTCACAATATCTCCGGGGCGACGACCAACAATTTTGTAAGGTACTTCGACGCCCGTAGCTGTTTCGAATTTACGAATCAGCTCGAGTACGGACAATCCGCACCCCGTACCGATATTGAAAACTTCGACGGGCTTCGTCTGCCTGTCTTCCAGCATACGATGCATGCCGATGACATGTGCCTTCGCCAAATCGACCACGTAAATATAATCGCGAATGCAGGAACCGTCAGGGGTCGGATAATCATCTCCGAAAACGCTCAATTCTCTCCGCAGCCCTATAGCCGTCTGCGTAAGATAGGGCAATAAATTCTGAGGTACGCCGTTGGGAAGTTCGCCGATCAAAGCTGTCGGATGAGCGCCTATCGGATTAAAATAACGAAGGAGAATCGCCTTGATCGAAGCGCCCGATGCTACAGTATCGCAAATAATTTCTTCGTTGATCTGTTTCGTATTTCCGTAGGGAGACTCCGCTTTCTTTATCGGAGCTTCCTCGGTAACCGGTAATACGTCCGGCTGTCCGTAAACGGTACATGAAGAAGAGAAGATCATCCCTTTTACCCCATACTTAGGCATCAGATCGAGCAAATTGATCAATGATACAATATTGTTTCGATAATACTTCAACGGTTTTTCTACCGATTCGCCTACTGCTTTGCTGGCCGCAAAATGAATAATTCCTTCGATACTTTCGTACTTGGTAAAGACACGATCCAGCGCATCGAAATCCAAACAATCCACTTCTTCAAAACAAGGACGAATGCCCGTTATTTTTTCAATATGATCGACTGTGTCGGCTGTAGAATTGGAAAGATTATCTACGATAACCACCTCGTAGCCGCTCTCCTGCAGTTCAACCGCCGTATGCGAACCGATATATCCGGTTCCGCCCGTTACTAATATCCTTTTCTTCATGATGTCGATAAATAGATTTATAAAGAACAATTTCTTTTTTCATGACACAAATGTAAACCAAATTTGCAACAAAAAAGAATATTTCTCCCTTTATTTATAAAAATAAATCACGAGAAACCGAATCTTTCATTCAAATCATAAGTTTCGCTTGTTCAATCCAAACCGAATAACGAAGCCAACCCTTTATCCACTCCAGAAAAGCCCATAAAGGCCATAGCCATTAAACCTGCCGTGATCAGGGCGATCGACATTCCTTGCATACCTTTCGGAATGTTGACCAACGACAACTGTTCGCGAATAGCCGCAAACAAGATCAACGCCAAGCCGTAACCGATAGCCGTCGAGACAGCGTAAACCACACCTGTCAATAAATGATGCTCCAACCCTTGCGCATTGAATGTACCGTTGGCAACAAGGATAGCCACGCCCAGAATACAACAGTTTGTTGTAATCAAAGGAAGATAAACGCCTAACGCCTGATACAGGGAAGGAGAAACCTTTTTCAATACGATCTCGACCATCTGTACCAATGACGCAATCACCAAGATGAAAGCGATGGTCTGAAGATAACCGAGACCGAATTTATCGAGCACGTACTTCTGCAACAGATAAGTGACGATGGTGGAAATGGTGAGGACGAACACTACAGCGGCCGACATGCCCGTGGCTGTCTGAACCTTCTTCGATACACCTAAAAACGGACAAATACCCAAGAATTGTGAAAACACCACGTTGTTCACAAAGATAGCCGTAAAGAATATTAATATGTATGCCATATCTTTCTTGTTTTTTGATCAGACTTATGCCTTTCTTAATTTATTAACAATCGCAATCAGATAGCCCAAGGCGATAAAAGCGCCGGGGGCCAGTACGAAGACCAGCATGCCGTAATGCTCAGGCATGATAACCACATCGAAGACCTTTCCCGTACCTAAAAACTCACGAATAGCACCCAACAAGGTCAAAGCGATGGTAAAGCCGAGTCCGATACCTAAACCGTCGAAAAAAGACGATGCCGGATCATGCTTGGAAGCGAAGGCTTCCGCACGGCCAAGCAAGACACAGTTCACCACAATCAAAGGGATGAATATACCCAGCGTTTTGTACAAACTGGGAACATAAGCCTGCATGAACATCTGAAGCAAGGTGACCAGGGTAGCAATGATCACCACGTAAGCAGGAATGCGCACCAAATCCGGGACGAAATTCTTCAAAGCGGAAATCGATATGTTCGAAAAGATCAAGACAAACATAGTAGCGACTCCCATTCCCATACCGTTCAAGGCTGAAGAGGTCGTTCCCAACGTAGGACACATCCCCAATAGGAGAACGAAGATCGGATTCTCGTTGATAAGTCCGTTCAGAAATATTTTTAAATGAGTCATAGTCTGCTCCTTTCTTCATTAATTGTTGAAACTTTGGCTGATTTGTCGGCCTGCTCGCTCGCTCCGCTATTCGTATCGACGGCTTGCCCGCTGTATGCGGCATAAGCGTTGTTGATTGCGTGGAGAAAGGCGCGCGAAGTGATAGTCGATGCTGTAATGGCATCCACGCTACCGCCGTCCTTCGTAACGCTCAGGAGTTGTTTGCCGGGATTCATCCCCGTGATGTCTCCCTTTCCCTCTTTCTTAAACCACTTATCGGCCTTTGAGCCGAGTCCGGGCGTTTCGCTCGATTCCAAAATGGAATAGTTCAGCACATTCCCCTCCTTATCGAAACCGACGAGCACTTTGAGCGTCCCTCCGAAACCGTTTGCAGCCGATTCTATGGCGGCGCCGACAAAGGCTCCGTCTTTATTCGCCTTATAGATTTTATAGGCTTCCCCGTTCACTTCCACTTCTTTCGGTTCTTCCACCGTCGAACCTTCTACTAACACTTCGTGCAAGGCATCGTTCAAGGCTTTTTTATTCGCTTCCGCAATCGGTCCGGCCGTCAACTGATTCACATAGGCGAGCAGTGCAGTGACGATAGCTGCTATCAGGCTCAACGAGAGAATCATATTCCTCAATGATGATTCAAGCTTTTTCATTTCTTTAGTACCTCCCCAAATCTTTTAGGTTTGCAATACGTATTAATCAACGGTGTAAATACATTCATAATAAGAATGGCAAACGACATACCTTCAGGGTATGCGCCGAACAACCGAATCAAGACTGTCAGGAAACCGATGCCGACTCCGTAAATCAGCATCCCCTTATGCGTCATCGGCGACGTAACGTAATCGGTCGCCATAAAAATGGCGCCCAACATCAAACCACCGGTAAACAAATGATACCAAGGAGCGGCAAAGGCGGAAGGGTCATACAGATTCATCAAGCCAGAGAACACAAATACCGTAACGAAAATAGCTACCGGAATATGCCAACTAATGATCTTTCTCCACAACAAATATGCAAAACCTAACAGCAAGGCTACGCCGCAGATCTCGCCCAAAGAACCTACGCCCGACTGATAATTCTCCGGCAGGCCGATCAACAAACCGAGACTGCCCGGCAACTCTTTCAAGACGGAAGGGTCGTGAGCCTTGATAGCCTGCTTCATGAGTGCCAATGGAGTGGCTCCTGTCTCTGCATTCAAATAGGCAACCCACTGACCGGGTCGCGGCCAGGAAGTCATCTGCACGGGAAAAGAAATCAATAAGAACACACGCCCTACCAAAGCGGGATTCAAAGGATTACACCCTAAACCGCCAAAAGTCATCTTCCCGATTCCAATAGCGGCGAGAGCACCTATGACAATAATCCAGACAGGCAGATTAGACGGTAGGTTGAACGCCAACAATACGCCTGTTAGAATGGCCGAACCGTCAGTGACGGTCGTACGTTCTCTTTTCAAGATATACTTCGTTATAGCCCATTCGAAAAACACACAGGCTACCACCGACGTTAAGGTAACGACCAACGCTCCTATGCCGAAGATGAGAAGCGAAGCCCAAAAAGCGGGGATCAACGCTATAAGCACGCCGTACATGTTTTTCTGTACACTGTCGTTATTATGCACATGAGGCGACAACGATAAGGTTAGTTTATTAGCCATAACTCAATTACATTTTAGTATTACGCGCACGAATAATCCCTCCTACTGTGTCCTTCCCCATACGAATATAATCCAGCAAGTAGCGATGAGATGGACATGTAAATTGACATGAACCGCATTCTATGCATGACATTACACATTCTTTTTCCACACGCTCCCAATTCTTATAGGCCGATAAAGTGGCCAACAAATAGGGTTCGAGCCCCATCGGACAGACAGAAACACATTTCGCGCAGCGAATACAGGGCTCTTCCTGAGCGCGTCTCGATTCTTTTTCTCTTATCAATAAGATGCCGGAACTTCCTTTTGTAACGGGCACCTCGTCGGTTACGACAGCCTTGCCCATCATCGGTCCTCCGCTAATTATTTTTCCCGTATCCTCAGGCACGCCACCGGCAGCTTCGATCAACTGACTCATCGGCGTACCGATACGGGTGAGGAAGTTCGAAGGATCGGCCAAAGACTTGCCCGTCACCGTCACAACGCGTTCGAACAAAGGCTTGTTCTTCTGGACCGCTTCGTACACAGCGAAAGTAGTGCCTACGTTCTGTATAATAGCTCCGACGGAAACGGGCAATGCAGGAGGAGCAGGTACCTGTCGACGGATCACTGCATCGATCAATTGCTTCTCACCCCCTTGAGGATATTTCACTTTCAGCGGAACGACTTCTATACCCGAATATTCCTCGGCTTTCTCGGTTAACAAACCAATGGCGTCCGGCTTGTTGCTCTCGATAGCAATATATCCTTTCGCCACTTTCGCCGCCTTCATCAGGATAGTCGTTCCAACTAAAATTTCGTCGGCTTTCTCCAACATCAACCGATGATCGGCGGTCAGATAAGGTTCGCATTCGACCCCGTTGATAATGACATAATCCGGTTTCGAGTCCGGAGGAGGCATGAGCTTTACATGGGTAGGGAAAGTCGCCCCCCCCATACCGACGACACCGGCTGCCTTCACCTTATCGATAATCTCTTCCGGGGTCAGATCGCACGTTTTAACGAGCGTAATAGTTTTGTCAATAGATTCTTCCCATTCATCCCCTTCCACATCGATAAAAACGGCCGGCTTGGGGTAACCGCTTGCATCGGGAACCGTATCGATTTTCCTGACCTTCCCCGAAACCGAAGAGAATATATTCGCGGATACGAAGCCGTTCGCTTCAGCAATTCTTGTCCCTACCTTGACGATGTCACCTTTGTCAACAATCGCCTTTGCAGGGGCACCGATATGCTGCGACAAAGGAATAATCGCTTGCTTGGGAAGTGTAAGTTCGACAATAGCTTTACCTGCCGACAATTTATTTGCTGCTGGATGAACTCCACCAATTTTAAATGTCTTCACTTTAACTATTTTTAGTTGTTTTATATTCGGATTAATTAACCTCGGGATTTGTCATTTCCCGTTGGGTTACAATAGATTGAGCATCTTCCGCCTTTGAGACGACGACAGCCGCCATAATCTGGGCCGGTCGGACAACGGTTTGGGTTTCTGGAACAGCCGTAGGCTTCGGTTTGCGAGGTGGCATGTTAATGGCATGAATGGTATGTTTTGGACAAACATCTTCGCATTTGCGGCATAACTTGCACTTCTCCGCATCGATGTACGATAAGTTATTTTCAATAGTGATAGCGCCGAACTCGCATACCTTAAAACATTTACCGCAGGCGATACAACCTACCGCACAAGCTTTGTTTACGACAGGTCCTTTATCTTTGTTGACGCATTCGACAATCATTCTGCGTCCTCTGATACCCTTCAGACGCATTTCGATGATATGACGCGGACAGGCTTTGGCACAGGCTCCGCAGGCCACACACTTGTCCTCGACCACCTCGGGCAAGCCGGTTTCGGGATTCATATGGATGGCGTCGAACTTACAGGCATCCACGCAATCACCACAACCGAGACAACCATACGTACAGCCCGTTTCGCCGCCGGATGTCGCATGAGCAATGGCACACGAACGAACCCCGTCGTATCGGGCAATACGCGGCCGATTCTCACAGCTACCGTTACAACGGACCACCGCAATTCGCGGTTCGGCAGTTTTTGCCTGCATGCCCAGAATGGAAGCAACCTGTTCCATGACAGGAGTTCCGCCGACCGTACAAAACAAGCCGTCAAGCGATCCGGAGGCCGCCGCTTTTACACAACCATTAGCAAAACCGGCACAACCCGGATAACCGCAACCACCACAATTGGCCTGAGGAAGTACTGCCGCCACCCGACTGATTCTTGGATCTTCATACACAGCGAATTTCTTCGAAGCGACATATAGAATCATCGCAGAAATCAAGCCAATTGCCCCTAATGAAATTGCTGCAATCAGAATTACATTCATAAGTTAGTTAGTTATTTATTAATTGTTCATTCGTCCTATAGAAAAAGTAAACTCTCTGCTCAATTTATTTTTGCAAAGCGACAGAGCGATATAATAAGGTATCAATGCCAATAGTGCAATAAGAGCAGATAATCCTTCGTTCTGATCGGTGAAATACATGGCTAAAAACAATACGAGCATCAGGATGACGAACGGCAAACCGAAGCCCAGAAAAACAGCTTTCAGTCCCATCTCAGTCGTCCCGTAAAGAATCACTTGCTCTCCCAGGTAATATTCATTTGCATGCTTTTCATAAACATCGACAAACTTCTCCTTACTATCCGATGCATTACACAGCGTATGCGCCTTGCACGCACTGCAAGCCGAAGCCTGCACGATCTTCACCCGAATGCAAAGGCCGTTTATATGGTCAATTATACCCGTATGTGTTATCACATCTCCCATTTTGCAAACTCTACTTTACAAACTTGAGCAAAAATAATACATTAATTGTAATTATTGAAAAGATATGAAGAATATTTCTTTGCTTCAAACATTTTGGGATCTGTTTGGGAGATCTGTCGGTATAATAAACCCTCCGGCGAGTTAAAAGATCCCGTCGTTTACATGGGGTATCCTATCCAGCGACGTCCGAAATACATCCGTTGAGATAAAAATAGAACCGATGAGGTTAAATGAAGGCATGTCAAAATAAAAGCCTGACAGAACAGATCACCTCCAAAACGGCTCGCCTGAGTCGGAAGAATAGTTTTTGACGACTGCTATCCGTTCAGAAAGGAGGGGGAATCGAAAGAGTTACGAACAGCGGCTTCCTGCAAAGAAAAAAAATCATTCCCCGACCGCCGGACGCTCTGTAACAACTTCCCTACAAAGGGTGGCAGCTTTAAAAAGCAATTAGACTTCCGTCTTGAATCAGGCGAGCAGTTCCTTGAAGGAAGGGATTGTGCCAAAACGAATGTTTTAGCGCAATCTCTCCAAACGCCGACAGCGGGATAAACACCCCGTCGGAGGTATCCTGGACGTCACCATCGAGGTCGTGCAACCTCATCGTTGAGGTTCCAGACGTCAACGGAAAGATGTTCTCCGATGCTTCCATTATTTTTCCGATGATCCTAAAATAATGGCTATCACAAATGAATCTATATCAGTATTGGAAAATATCTTGCATCGTATCGCCTATTGAATTATCTTCGCATGATATATCAGTAAAAATGAAAAAAGACTATCGGATAGAAATATGCGCCAATTCCGTAGAAAGCGCTGTCCTCGCGCAAACAGGAGGCGCTTGCCGGGTAGAGCTCTGCGCGGGTATTCCTGAAGGTGGCACCACACCATCGTTTGGCGAAATACTTACGGCGCGTTCCGTATTGAGACAAACAAAACTGCACGTCATCATCCGACCGAGAGGCGGAGACTTCCTCTATTCGAACACAGAATTGGAAATCATGCTCCACGATATCGAACAAGCAAAGGAACTGGGCGTCGACGGAGTAGTCTTCGGCTGTCTGACCGCCGATGGAGATATCGACATGAAAGCGATGGAGCGGCTCATGAAAAAGTCGGACGGACTGAGCATGACTTTCCATCGGGCCTTCGACGTATGCCGCAATTACCGGAAAGCGTTGAACGACATCATTTCTTTAGGATGTCAACGAATACTGACGTCTGGACAACAGCCGAACGCAGTCGAGGGCATTCCTTTATTAAAAAAATTGGTGGAGTTGGCCGGCGAACGCATCATCATCATGCCAGGATGCGGCATAAATCCGCTGAACATCCGTAAGATCGCGGAGAAAACCGGAGCGAACGAGTTTCATTTTTCGGGCAGAAGCACGCGGGAGAGCAGGATGCGTTTCCGAAATCCGAATGTCTCCATGGGAGGAACCGTGAGAATCGACGAATATCGACAGGATGTGACCGATCCGTACCTCGTCGAAGCCGCACTACAGGCACTTCTTACTCGAACCCCGTAGGTATAGTGCCTGTGCCGCTTCTCGCAAGAACGGTTCCGACTGTTCGGAAACTGCGAAAGCTCCCGCAAGGAAGTAACTGTTGTTCGAACCTTACAGAAGCTTTCACGGAATAATCCGACAATTTCTTCAGAGCTGATGAATGATATTCATCAGCTGTTCGCCCAAGCCGATAGTATAGCCTTGCGATACGAATACTACCCTATTAAAGGTATCGGCAATAATGAAAATCGGCAAAGAGTTGGCATCGGACAACTTCATTCCGTCAACGATTTGCTTTCGAATCGCTCCGTCCGCGTCGATTCCATATGCGATAGTAGCAGGCAATCCTTCAAAATCGGAGGCGTCGAACCTTCGATACTGCTCTTCGTTCGGGAACAACAACACAAGCTTCCGTCCCCACTTTTCGAATTCGGCGGACAGCGCCGCTATATCTTTCATGGCATGATTGGTGGGCTCCTGCCCTACGCCCAATATCCCGACGATGAAATAGCCCCGCCCCGTAGTCGAGAGAACGGACTTGGTGGATTGGTCGGGAGTTCGATATAAAGATTCCGAATCAAAATTACCTATCACTTTCACTTCATCCTGCGCATCGCGCATTACCAAGTCGACGGTCGTTTTCTCCGACGGTCGGACGGTAAAGAAAGTCAAATGCGTCAACACACCTCCGTTGGCCAATCGAGTTCCGGTTACCAGCACATAGTCGCCGACATCCAGCGGGGTGCCTTTCCGCAACAGACTGTCATAGCCCGTCCCCTCTTCCATGCCAGAATCTCCTTCGTCGTACGACAAAAGTCGCAACGTTCCCTTATCCGTCAGTTTGGAAATAGTAAAATGGTTGTAATACTTCGGATTCTTCAGATAAGAGACCGGTCGATAATCTGCCGAAAGCCATCCTTTAGGCTGCTGTACCTGCGCTTGCTGTCCGAATGTAATATCGAGTACGGCATCGTCCTCGATCCATTGCACCTTACCCGTTACCTGATCGATGCGAGCCGGAATTCCCATGGCTCGCGACAGAGCGACGAAGAAGATATCGCGACTATGTTCATCGGCAACTCTCGTTTTCCAAACGCCGACGGGCGAAATGGGCGCTCCTCCCAAATTGCAACCCGAATCGATTCGGATATGCTCGGTTACCCATTCCACCAACTTCATCGGATCTTCCTGGAAAGCCTTTTGGTCGTCGGCAGGGACATGTTTGTCGAAGTAAAGTTGATAAGGGGTTAAAAGTTCATTGCTAATACGGGGATTACGTACATAACGCCGATAATAATCTGCATTCTTTATCCGATAATGCGACATCATGTGGTCGATGAGCACATCCAGTTTCACATCTCTCAAATCTTTCGAGGAGATCTGTTGCAACAAATTGACGCCTCCCCTTTTAGAATCGGCAGCATGAAGTCTGGACATGAAATTGCAGAGCACTCCATGATTGCCGCGAGAAGCGACCAGAATCCGCGAAACGGCGTCTTCGTCCAAACCGTTCTTTCGGGCGAACTCCCGAGCGTCGGCCTCTGTCAGAAAGGTAGCCACATACGCGTTGCGGATGGAATCTTCCTTGTTCAGGCGTACGTTGTTTTCCGCACGTTGTGCTTCGGTAACTTCCGGAACGTTCGGTTTCTCCGGCGGAGGAATCATATCGAATTCGACCGTCGCCGGTTCGATCTTCCCCACCTGTCGATCGAGTGCGACGGTGATCCGACGATCTTTGCCGAACGAAAACTTCGAATAGCCGAATGCTCCGTTTTTCGAAGCCCATACGAGCATATCTCCCTTTCCGGCCGTCAAAAACGTTTTCCCGTCCTTATCGGTTTGTTTCTTGGCTACCGAATAGAATTCGGCGTAATTATACAATTTGAACTCAACCGTTGCGTCGGCGACCGGTCTTCCCTTCGTATCGACCACCGAGACTTCGGCCTTGGCTGTAGGAGCGTAATTGTCGATCACATTGATCTCGGTGTAGGTGGGCGTCATCTTCATGACTTCCTCCGGCCCTTTATATCGTCCGAACGCTTTCGTATGCATCAACATACCGCGAGAAGCCGGGGTGTTGAACCATCCCAGGTCGAGCACCGGTTCCGGTTCGCAAGCGCCGAAGAAATACCATTTCCCGTTTACCCACGCTTCGACCCAAGCGTGATTATCGTCGGTATGCGCCCATCGAGGGGTGTAGACCTGACGGGCCGGTATGCATACGGCACGCAAGGCGGCGACGGTGAAAGTGGATTCTTCTCCGCAACGCCCGTAAGCGGTCCTGACCGAGGCCAAAGGGGAACTTGTGCGAGAGTCGGAAGGTGTATAGACCACTTTCTCGTGACACCAGTGATTCACCTCCAGCACCGCATCGTACAGCGACAATCCCTTCACCCGATCTTTCAGTTCTTCATAAAAGAGTTTACGCGAATCGTCCAAGTCCTCATTATTCACGCGCACGGGAAGAACGAAATGGCGGAACTCGCGTTCCGGAATATCCTTCCCCCACGGCATCTCTTTTTTCGCTTTAAAGGCGATGTTCACATTCTCCACGAAATAATTCCCATCATGATCCGCCATATCACCCAGGGGCATATAAGCGTATAGAAAAGTCAACGCTTCTCGTTCCCTGGAGCTCAAATCTTGTTCGAAGACCTGAAACAATGCCTCGTTATTCAATGCGGTTTTCCGGGCGGCAAAATCCTGTCGAACGGTTTCACGTTCTTCCGCATCGCCGATCAGACGATCTGTGCAGGAAGAGAGTCCGAGCACCAACGCAAAAAGTAAAGAAAAAGACCATTTTGTTTTCATTTCTATCAGATTTATGGGGTTACTCACATTCAACGATCAATCTATTTTCAGCACGGCTAAGAACGCTTTTTGCGGAACCTCGACGTTTCCGATCTGTTTCATGCGCTTTTTTCCTCGCTTTTGTTTTTCAAGCAATTTACGCTTGCGACTGACGTCGCCTCCGTAACACTTGGCCGTGACATCCTTGCGGACTTGCTTGACCGTTTCCCGCGCGATGATCTTTGCGCCGATGGCCGCTTGAATGGCAATATCGAACTGCTGTCGGGGAATCAAATCTTTAAGTTTCTCGCACATCCGCCGACCTAAATCGTAAGCATTATCTACATGGGTCAGCGTAGAGAGGGCGTCTACCGATTCGCCGTTCAGCAGGATGTCCAACTTTACCAATTTCGACGAACGATATCCGGCGGGATGGTAATCGAACGAGGCATATCCCTTAGAAATGCTCTTCAATTTATCGTAGAAATCGATTACGATCTCCGCCAGCGGCATATCATACCGAATCTCTACGCGATCGCCCGACACGTAAGTCTGCTTGACCAGCTCTCCTCGCTTGCCCAGACAAAGCGTCATGATGGGGCCGATAAATTTCGTAGAAGTAATGACGGAAGCGTCGATATAAGGTTCTTCGATCCGTTCGATCAAGGTCGGATCGGGCATGCCGCCGGGGTTGTGAACTTCGGTCATGTGCCCCTGTTTGTCATAGATCCTGTACGAAACGTTCGGCACGGTCGTGATCACGTCCATGTTGAATTCGCGATCCAACCGTTCTTGTACGATTTCCATGTGGAGCAAGCCCAAAAAGCCGCAACGGAAGCCGAAACCCAAAGCCACCGAGGATTCCGGCTGAAAAGTCAACGACGCATCGTTCAGTTGTAGTTTTTCCAAGGAGGCGCGGAGGTTTTCATAATCTTCCGGTTCGATGGGATATACGCCGGCAAAAACCATGGGCTTGACCTCTTCGAATCCGGAAATAGCTTCTTTGCAAGGGCGGTCGACGTGCGTCACCGTATCGCCTACCCTGACTTCCGTCGAAGCTTTGATTCCCGAAATGATATATCCCACATCACCGGTTCTGAGTTCTTTGCGGGGAACGAGATCCATCTTCAGGATACCGACCTCGTCGGCATCGTATTCTTTTCCCGTATTGAAGAATTTCACACTATCGCCCTGCCGGATGACGCCGTTCACCACCTTGTAATAAGCGATGATGCCACGGAACGAGTTAAAGACGGAATCGAAGATCAGTGCCTGCAGCGGAGCGTTTTCATCTCCCACAGGGTGCGGAATTCGTTCCACGATGGCGCGAAGTATGTCGTCCACACCCATCCCCGTCTTGCCCGAAGCGCGGATAATATCGTTCCGCCGGCAACCTATCAGTTCGATGATCTCGTCTTCCACCTCGTCGGGCATCGCGTTTTCCATATCGCACTTGTTAATGACGGGAACGATCTCGAGGTCGTGTTCGATCGCCATGTAAAGGTTCGAAATGGTCTGCGCCTGTACGCCCTGTGTAGCGTCGACCACGAGCAAAGCGCCTTCGCACGCGGCTATCGAGCGCGAGACCTCGTACGAAAAATCCACATGCCCGGGGGTATCGATGAGGTTGAGGATATACTTCTCGTCGCGGAAGAGATATTCCATCTGAATAGCGTGGCTCTTGATGGTGATCCCGCGTTCGCGTTCCAGATCCATGTTATCGAGCATCTGGCCTTCCGTGACTTCAATGGTGTGGGTATATTCCAGCAAACGGTCTGCCAGCGTCGATTTACCGTGATCGATATGGGCTATGATGCAGAAATTGCGAATATTTTTCATTTCAATGGCATTATCTATGGGCAAAGATATAAAAAAAACGCGTCGACAACATACAAAACGGACGTGTCAACGCATTTTTTATCAGATCACTAATCCCTCAAACCAATTTGACAAAGATGTCAGCTTCTGCTTCAGAAGTTTCGACCTTGCCTTCTCTTAACAACCAGCCCAAACCCAAATACAGGTCTTTCTCCGAGCGAAGCCCCGTAGCTTTCTTAAGCTGCTTAAGAGTCAATCCTTCCGTTTCGTTCAGTGCGTTCCAGATCATACCTGCCAACGTACCTGCTTTTTCTGTTAACATTTACTTTTACTTTAAAATTAAACTTTTTATGCATTCGCTCTCAGTACGAATGCGAGATCTTTTCGGCGACAAAGATAGGCAAATCTCATGTCATTCAGCACAATAAATCGAAAAAATCTTAGCCGTATTATTAAAAAACACTTCATGTATGCAACGGGCCAGGAGGCCCCGTAACCCGATTCCGCCCATCGACCAAACGGAAAGGAACAGGGCGCGTCGACAAACCGGCGACACGCTCTGAGGGTGTATAGAGAAAAAGAGAGACGTAGCTTATTTCAATTTTATTCCCTGCGCAGACTGTTTAAATTCTCTGCGCACACAATTTTAATTCCCTACGCACACAATTTTAATTCTCTGCGTAGACAATTTTAATTCTCTACGCAGCGTGTTTTTACTCTCTGATAAACCAAACGAATGTGACTCTTCGTTTCAAGGGGCTTAGCTGCCTTACTTGGCTACGTTGTTTATGATCTCGGCGCGCATATAGCCCTTCAGGTTGGCTACCGCCATGCTCATCAGCCGTGTCCTCGCCTCTTTCGTAGCCCATGCGATGTGAGGCGTAATGTAACAGTTCCTGGCGGTAAGCAAAGGGTTGTCTTTCTGTGGAGGTTCGGACGATAGGACATCCAGCCCCGCCGCTGCAATGACGCCGCTGTTCAACGCGTCTGCCAAATCCTGTTCCTGAACGAGCGGGCCGCGTCCCGTATTGATCAGGATAGCCGTCGGCTTCATCAGGGCTAAGGTTTGGGCATTGATCATTTCCTTCGTATCAGGCGTTAACGGGCAATGCAAGCTAATGATATCGCAGGTTCGAAGTAACTCATTCCATTGCGACTTCCGAATGCCGGCAGGCAATTTCTCCTGCGGCTTCGAGGTCTGGGCGTACACCTCCATGCCGAAAGCCAGGGCGATGCGGGCAACGGCGGTTCCGATGTTCCCCATCCCCGCAATCCCCATCTTCTTACCTGCCAGCTCGGTCAGGGCCGTATCCCAATAGCAGAAATCGGAACTGTTCGCCCAACGGCCGTTGCGGTTTTCGCTCGCATAATGGGCTACGTCGTTGGTGATATTCAGCAGGTGGGCGAAGACTGTCTGTGCTACGGAGCGGGTACTGTACGCCGGGATATTCGTCACGACGATACCGCGCTTTCGGGCCGCGTCGACATCGACGATATTGTATCCCGTAGCCAAAACTCCGATATACTTCAGGGCCGGGAGCTTGGCCATAGCCTCGGCGTCAATGGCTGTTTTATTCGTAATAAGCGCTTCTGCACCGGCCGCACGAAGAAGCAGTTCGCCGGAAGAAGTCCGATCGTATACGGTCAGACTACCTAACTTTCCCATCTCGTCCCAAGCGAGGTCTCCGGGATTCAATCCGTAACCATCCAAAACTACTATTTTCATCTTCTTAATATGGAATATATGAATTATTTAAACCGATCTCCCCACCATTTGATCATTTGTTCTTTCATTTTGTTCTCCTGCGCGTTTTCCTGTGCAAACCACAGGCGCTTATGCTCCAATCCGTCGGGTAAAAACTGTTGGACGACAAAATGATCTTCGTAATCGTGGGCGTATTTATACGCTTCGCCGTAACCCAATTGCTTCATCAAGGCGGTCGGAGCATTTCTCAAATGCAAAGGTACCGGCCGGTTTCCTTCCTCTTCCGCCAGTTGCTGGGCCGACTCTATCCCCCGATAAGCGGAATTGCTCTTGGGGCTCGTTGCCAAATAAACGGTGGCCTCGGCCAGGGGGATCCGTCCTTCCGGCCAACCGATCTTCATCACCGCATCGAATGCCGCATTGGCCAGGAGCAATGCGTTGGGATTGGCCAAACCGATATCTTCCGAAGCCGAGATCACCAGCCGACGCGCTATGAAGGCAGGGTCTTCGCCCCCCTCGATCATTCGGGCCAGCCAATACAAGGCTGCGTCGGGATCGCTGCCTCGAATAGATTTGATAAAGGCCGAGACGATATCGTAATGCATCTCCCCGCCCTTATCATAAGCCAGCGGATGCTGTTGCAGCCGTTCGGAGACTTTCTGATCCGTGATGACGATCGTTTCGGCATCTGCCTCCGCTTCGACCACTAACTCTAAAATATTGAGCAGCTTCCGAGCATCCCCGCCCGAGTACCTCAACAGCGAATCGGTTTCCTTCAAGTCGATATGCTTGGCCTTTAAGATAAAATCCTGCGTGATGGCCCGATGCAGCAACTCCAACAAATCTGCTTTCTCCAGAGATTTCAATACATACACCTGACAACGGGATAATAGCGGGCGAATGACTTCGAACGAAGGATTCTCCGTGGTGGCGCCGATCAGAGTGATGGTTCCCGTTTCCACCGCTCCCAAGAGCGAATCCTGTTGGGATTTGCTGAAGCGGTGAATCTCATCGATGAACAAGATGGGGCTGGTTTGCGAGAAGAATGGATTCCGCTTAGCCTTGTCTATGACCTCCCGGACATCTTTCACGCCGGAAGCGATCGCACTCAAGATGTAAAA
The DNA here is from genome assembly GCF_000312445.1 of Phocaeicola abscessus CCUG 55929. Classification (GTDB taxonomy): domain Bacteria; phylum Bacteroidota; class Bacteroidia; order Bacteroidales; family Bacteroidaceae; genus Phocaeicola; species Phocaeicola abscessus. The sequence goes on from NZ_HE997183.1 coordinate 367,775, forward strand.
GGGTGTTTCCAACCGGTTCGCAATGATTTTCGCCAGCGTCGTCTTCCCGACTCCGGGAGGCCCCCACAAGATGAATGAAGCGATACGGCCGCTCTCGATCATTTTACGCAATACGGCCCCCGGCCCTACGAGGTGTTGCTGACCGACATACTCGTCGAGCGTCTTCGGACGCATTCGTTCCGCTAAAGGTTCAGACATACTCTTCCTCCTCTGTTAAAATGACATCATCACCATAAACCGGATCCCCCATTTATGGACGCCGGGATGATCCCAATAGGTAAGACGACGTACATATTCGATATGAACTAATTTAAAGATATTATGAATGCCTATCGAACATTCCATATAGGGTTTCTTAGCATCCATGACGAAGCTGGTCGTCTCCCCGTTCCTCGTCGGAAATAAGAAAAGAGCGGCATCACCCGGATTCTTTTGCGGGTTATTTTTATCCGATAACGATCCGTACAAGATCTTGAGCCCTATCAATTCGCGCCACTTCAACCGCTTCAGCAGTGGGATGCGGTTAAAGATCTTTCCGTTCATATCCCACGATACATCCAGAGAGGCGTAACGATCGTTCAAGAATTCCATATTATTAATCAGGTTGAAAGTCTCCCTTTGCAAGATATACGAGAGGTTAGCGGCAGGCATAATCAGCAGCGGAAAGGGAACCTTGTTCCACTGCGCGCCTCCTTTGACAAACAAATCGATCTTACCCCACGACGAGAACCAGAAACGTTTATATACACCCACTTCCGTCATATTATAATCGTAATCGCCGCCCCACAATCCTTTCAGGCCGAGCGTGTGCGAGACCGTAAACACGGGAGCATCGAACGAGATGGGCAAACGGCGTTGCTTGGTATTGACATACGTCTCTCCGGGAGCATACCGGAACAGGAGCGAAGTCTCCATCGTCTTTATCTTCGGCACTGCCGTTCCGTTGCCGTCGTTCTTGAGATAAGCCAAACTGCCCGTCGGCTCTTCCGTGCTATGCTTGATCGCTATTTGCGTTTTCAGTCCGAAATAAGTTTCATACTCGTATTTCAAAGATATATTCCGAACATAATTCATCTGATCTACCGGCGTGGTTTTCAACGAAGTAAACACATTGTCCTTGTCCGTCTTTAGAAATTTATCGGTAGGAGCCATTACATCGTAAGTGTAATTGAACGTGATGGAGTTTTTAGGGAATTCGCGGGGCAGATATTCTCGCTTCAGAAACGAATATTCTACCTCGCCCATGTACTTGGAACGGTTATCGCGAAAACCGTAAGCATAATATCCTTTAAAGAATAGATGCGGATTGAGGTTGGCTGTGGATTGAGCGCTGAAACGAAGCCGCAAGCCGTCGATAAAGTTGCTGGATATCATCGTATTCACGGGACCGATATCGACTTTGCTGGGATGTGCCTTAGAACCTGTTTCGACAAAATTCTCTATCAGTGCCTTTAAGCCGAAGATGATGTATTTAAAACCCGGTAGCTGTTCCATCCGTTTTACCAGCAAATCCATAGAACTTTCTGGCTCGGAAAGCTTAACCTGGCGATATTCATTCCAAAAGTTTTCGTCACGCATCATGGCATTCGTTTCTTTGATCTCAGCTCCTTTTATTTTGAACAGCTTATCCGATAAAGGATCGAAGGCGAAATCCGCGTAACGGGTTATCCGTCGAACCTGAAAACCTTGGGCAAATTTCACGATCTTCATCTCGACAATCATATCGTCTTGAATCAACACGCGATCTCCGTTGGGCAATTCTCCAAAGTCTTGGACAATACTCAAGTGATCTACAAAGTTCACGCCTGATTTCTTAGGAAGATTCAACAAACACCGCCTCACCGAATAAGAAGAATCGGCTAATACGTACAGATGTCCCGTAAAACCGAAATCCTGAGAATTATTAGGAACGAAAGTCAGATGAAAACATCGATCGTTTTCAACCTTCACGGTATCCATGATATAATACTTGTAAAAAGAAATGGCATCTTTACTCGATATCGGACTTATAAACGGATATTGCAGCAATCGAATATCGTCTTCATAGATATCGACGTCAGTAAATATATCTTTCAAGGCGGTATTCAACATATCGCCCGTTGCGAACAAATCGTTGATACCGTTGGAGTTGATGCCTTTGATCAAATTCTTTTCCGACTTCGGATGCTTACGATAAATCTTTTGCGAAACGGTTTCGTCGACCGACAACGGCAGGATGAACTTGCCCGTTTCTTCACAGCGTTCGATCTGCTCCTTGAGGAAAGGCATCTTCTTGTACATCCCTTTGTCTAACATCTCGGGAGTTACTTCGTTCAAGGATAAGGTTATTTTTTGATAACGATGGTATTGATAATAATCGTTCTGTTCCAGCTTATGCTGTTTTTTGCTTTCTATGACTTTCTTCATCAGCTCGACAGCCGGATTATTTTTTCGGGAATACTTCTGGCGCTTCGGCTTGACCAGCACTTCATCCAGCATGATATTATTCGGAATAAGTTTTACGTCCATCGTTCTGGTCACTCCAGGAATAATATTGACCTCTTTCGTCGTATACCCTACGGCGGAGAAAGTCAATCGGTTCCACCCCTTTCGAGTCTCCACAGTGTAACGGCCATCAGCGTCGGTAATACTCCCCACGCCTCTACCGTCATAGAAAACGGCAATATAGGCCAACGGTTCATTCGTTGTAGAATCCCGCACAACTCCTTGAATATTTTGCGCCACAAAAGGGACGGAATATAATAAAAGTAAAATCAGTATATAGAGTTTGATATAAAAATTCTTCATCTAACAGTATACGCTTATCCAGCTTGCAAAGTTAGTATTTCTGTTACAATAAAATAGCTAATAAAACTAATAAAATGACAAAACTTCCTTTCGGAACATTTATCCCAACTAACCGCATTGCAGATTTTCTCTTACAAAAAAAGAGAGCTTTTCACAAAGCTCTCTTTTTAGGCTTTCAATAGGTATTAGTTTTTTAAGGTAAAAAGATTGTTTTCAGGATAACATTGCAAATATGAACCCTTTTTTAGTATCCGCCAAATTAAATTACATGTCTTACAACATATTTTTATGTTTTTCAACGAATCCAGGTAAAATATCTTAAAAAGAATCTTTCTTTATATATTCCGGTTACAAAACTATAAAAAAGTTTTCTAAAACAAAGGTTTTTATCGAAAACGCCAGACAGAGCATTCGATACCAACAAATTTCGCAGAGTCCTTGTAAGGTATAAATTAAAATTTATGCGTACTTTTGCAGACTACATCAATTTATAAGTTAGATATGGACGCTACAAAAAATATGGAGGCTTCTGAAAAGAAAAGTTTGAATTTCATTGAACAAGCTGTTGAGAAAGACTTACAGGAAGGAAAGAACGACGGGAGAATACAGACCCGATTTCCTCCCGAACCGAACGGGTACCTACATATCGGCCATGCAAAAGCAATATGTTTGGACTTTGGAATAGCCAAACAATACGGTGGCGTGTGCAATCTTCGCTTCGACGATACGAACCCGACCAAAGAGGATATGGAATACGTCGATGCGATCAAAGAGGATATCAAATGGTTAGGCTTCAAATGGGAACGAGAATATTATGCCTCCGACTATTTCCAGCAGTTGTGGGACTTTGCCATCCGTTTAATCAAACAAGGCAAGGCTTATATCGACGAACAGACATCGGAACAAATCGCAGCACAAAAAGGTACGCCTACCCAACCCGGCGTGGAGAGTCCATACAGAAACCGTCCTCTGGAAGAGAGTTTGGATCTTTTTCAAAAAATGAATACCGGAGAAATCGAAGAAGGAAAGATGGTGCTTCGCGCTAAAATAGATATGACCAGTCCGAACATGCATTTCCGCGACCCTATCCTATACAGGGTAGTAAAGACGCCGCATCACCGCACGGGCGATAAGTGGAAAGCCTATCCGATGTATGATTTCGCTCATGGACAAAGTGACTATTTCGAAGGAGTTACCCATTCTCTCTGTACTTTGGAGTTCGTTCCCCACCGTCCGCTTTACGACTTGTTCGTCGACTGGGTAAAAGACGACGAAGATCTCCAGGATCATCGTCCCCGCCAATACGAGTTCAACAAACTGAACCTGAACTATACCTTAATGAGCAAGCGCAATCTGTTGATCCTTGTGAAAGAACATTTGGTCAACGGATGGGATGACCCCCGTATGCCGACGATCTGCGCCTTCCGCCGTCGCGGCTACTCTCCCGAATCAATTTGTAACTTCATCAATAAGATCGGTTATACCACATATGACGCGTTAAATGATTTCGCTTTGTTGGAAAGCGCCGTCCGAGAGGATCTGAACACCCGTTCTACGAGAGTTTCGGCGGTTTTGAATCCCATAAAGCTGATCATAACCAATTATCCGGAAGAAAAAGTAGAAGAGATGGAAGCCATCGACAATCCGGAGGATCCGAATTCAGATTCGCACCTCATTGAATTCAGTCGCGAACTGTGGATAGAACGGGACGATTTCATGGAAGTTGCTCCGAAGAAATTTTTCCGAATCACTCCGGGGCAGGAAGTCCGCCTGAAAAACGGATATATCATTAAGTGTACAGGCTGCAAAAAAGATGAGCAAGGCTATATTACAGAAATCTATGCCGAATACGACCCCGACACCAAAACAGGAATGCCGGGCAGCAACCGCAAAGTCAAGGGAACGCTTCACTGGGTAAGCTGTGCACACTGTCTCTCTGCAGAAGTCCGTCTTTACGATAGGCTTTGGAATGTAGAAAACCCGCGGGATGAATTAGAAGCTATTCGGGAAGCGCAGCAATGCGATGCGTTGACGGCCATGAAACAAATGATCAACCCCGACTCGCTGCATATTCTCACTCGCTGTTATGTCGAGAAATACTTGTCGAGAGCCAAGCCTTTAGATTATTTGCAGTTCCAACGCATCGGATACTTCAACGTCGATAAAGATTCTACTCCGGATCACTTGATTTTCAATCGCACCGTTTCATTGAAGGATACTTGGAGCAAAATTAACAAATAACCCATGAATTACGATACCTCTTCACAATTTGAAAATACTCCTTTCAGAGAAATATTACACGCATACGAACAAAGTGTGGAAAACAAATCATCGGTTTATTTGGAAGCTGATGAATTTGTCGATATAGCTGAATATTATCTCGAAAATGATCGGATCAAGGAAGCGGAACAAGTCATCAATACGGCTTTAAAGGTCCATCCTGACGACGCCGACGTTTTGATCTTCCTTTCCAGATCCGCAGCGTCGAACGATGATTTGGAAAAGGCTTATCGCTTTTTAGCCAAAATCACCGATCAAAATGATCGGGAGGTCAGATTCCTTCAGGTAGAATTGCTGGCTCAGGAAGAGCGATGGGAAGAATGCGATCAGATCTTTCAAAAGTTAGCCGAAGACGAAGCGTATTCCTCGGAAGTGCTGGCCGACATTGTGAATGCTTATGCGGACCAAGGGAATAAGGCATACGCCAAAAAGTGGTTGAAAACAATCCGAGATCACGGCTATGAGCTCGATAAGAACGACGAGCTGATCGAAATGCTATGCAATTACTACTTCAACTTCGACAATATTCCGCAAGCGATCGAATTATTCAAAAAACTGATCGACAAACATCCTTATTCTTTAGCCTATTGGATCGGGTTAGCCAAATGCTATATGAGAGACGAACGATACCCCGAAGCCGAAGAGACGTTAGACTATGCATTAGCAATCAACGATAAGGATGCGACGGTACTCGAACTGAAAGGAGGATGCTTTCTGGAAGCAGGCGATATCCAAGCGGCTCTGGAAACATACAAACGCTTCGAGGAAGCCAGCGTAAACAAGGAAAAGGCATGGAGCTACATAACCAAAATATACCTCGAACTTCAAGACTACCACAAAGCCATCGAGTACAGCATGAAAATCATCCGTCATCCGAACTCCAACCAATATATCTCGGCACTGGCATACCAGGACATGGCCAATGCCTACGGCCATCTCGGCCAGCCCTCGAAAGGGATGGCATACCTTACGAAGGCCATAGAAATGGATGCTGAAACAATCACGTTTTATGTTACGGAAGGATTCCTGTACCTCCTCATGGCAAGGAAACCGGAAGCCATGCGTTCTTTCGGCAAGGCCCGAAGCTTAATAGAGGCCGAAGATGACGATACGGAGTATATGATATGGCTTCAGATCGCCACTTCTTGTTTGGACGCCAAAGATCTGGATCTAGCTATCACGTATTTCCAACAGATTGAAGAAAAATATTCGGACAGAGACAAAAGCTGTTATTTGTTCCTCGCCTACTGCTACTTCTGCCGAAAGAATTATGCGGGTACTGTTCGCTATTTAACCTTATTGAGAAAGTATGCGCCGGAAATCTACGAGAAGTTGGGAACCGACGACGATCCGATGAACGACACCCTGTTCAAAGATTCTATCGCAAACGTAAAAAGAGAAATTAGCACAGGAGAGATCGATGTATCGAAATTCGAAGCAGAAAATTAACTTATGGAATCAGTCGCTTTCATACAATGGTGTTTGGACCACCTGAACTATTGGACCGTTACGATCTTAATGACCATCGAAAGTTCGTTTATCCCCTTCCCGTCGGAAATCGTTATCCCGCCGGCAGCTTACAAGGCTGCTGCAACGGGCGAGCTACATGTGGTACTCATCATCGTCTTCGGGACCATCGGCGCTACCATCGGCGCCCTGATTAATTATACCATCGCCTATTACTTAGGCAGACCCCTCGTATATAAATTTGCCAACAGTCGGTTGGGACACGTTTGTTTAATCGATGTACAGAAAGTTCGGAATGCGGAAACGTATTTCGACAATCACGGGGCCCTATCGACGTTCATCGGAAGATTAATCCCCGCCATCCGCCAATTGATTTCCATTCCTGCCGGTTTAGCCAAGATGAAACTGCATACTTTCATCGTCTATACCGTCTTGGGGGCAGGAATCTGGAATTCCATCTTAGCGATCATCGGCTATTATTTGGAATCCGTCGTTCCCGAAGATCAATTGTTAGATGTCGTGACGCGATACAGTCATCAAATAGGCTACGGTTTTATCGCCGTTGGCGTGGCTATCGTCGTGTATCTTACATATAAGGGAAAAAAATAAGAAATATTCAAACCTTAAAAGATATCGTTATGTCGAAAACAATGTTCAAAGGAATGCCGGTCAATCTGCTCGGCGAGTTCGTACAAGTAGGAGCGATTGCTCCCAATTTTTCATTGGTAAAAGGCGATTTAAGTCGCTTTTCGCTGAAGGACGGAAAAGGTAAAAATCTTATTTTGAATCTCTTCCCCAGCTTGGACACTACCGTTTGCGCCGCATCTGTCCGCAAGTTCAATCAAGTAGCGGCAACCCTGCCGAATACGTTGGTTCTCTGCATCTCGAAGGACCTCCCTTTCGCACAAAGCCGCTTTTGTACGACCGAAGGCATCGAACAGGTCATCCCGCTTTCGGATTACCTGTATGATTCCGACTTCGCCCAAACGTACGGATTATTGATGAGCGACGGCCCGTTGAAAGGATTGTTGGCTCGTTCCGTCGTTATCATCGATCCGTCCGGGAAGGTAATTTACACCGAATTGGTCGCCGATATAGTCGACGAACCGAACTACGAAGCGGCATTGAATGTGATAAGATAAAGGGGCGTGTGTGTTATCACCCGCAGCAGGGACCAGTTCGAAAAATCATTGATTTCATAACATAATGACAGGCAACACTGCCCGTCGGAGATTCTTTTCGGGACTCGCGGCGGGCGAAAGTTACTTCCGGTACACGGCACATTCGTTCGGATGCATCAATCTGCGGAAAAATCTTTGATCCGCTGCTCTTCGCTCAAGCGACAAATCAGGAGTTGGTCCTCTTTCTCGGCGATGATATACCCATCCAATCCCTGCACCACAACTTTCTTCTCGTCCGTGGTATGAATAATGCAATTTCGGGTTTCGTACAATCGAATATTTGTCCCGATCGACGTATTGTTATGGGCATCCCGCCGGGTATTCTCGTGCAAGGATCCCCACGTTCCCAAATCGTTCCAGCCGAAGTCGGCAGGGAAGACGAAAATCTCATCCGTTTTCTCCATAATAGCGTAATCCACCGATATATTTTCACACGAGGGGAAAACCTCGTTCACCATTTCCTGCTCTTTCTCAGTAAAGTAATACGGTGTCAAGCGTTCGAAAATTTTAGCCATGGCGGGTTGATAAACGCGGATTGCATTCACCACCGTGTGGACATTCCAAACGAAGATGCCCGAATTCCAATAATAATTCTGCTTGGATATATAACGCTGGGCTGTTGCCGCATCCGGTTTCTCCTTAAAGGAATCCACCCGATATACTTCCTTGTTCGTCAGGGAAGCACAACTCAAATCCGCTTCGATATACCCATACCCCGTTTCGGGCCGGTTAGGTTTCATCCCCAGCGTTAAGATCGCATCTGAACCGCTGGTGAATTTCAATGCCGATCGAATAACCCGTTCGAATTCACGTACATCCACGATAAGATGATCACTCGGAGTAACGACCATATTCGCTTCAGGGGCTATTTGTTTAATTTTCCAGCTGGCGTACGCGACACACGGGGCCGTGTTCCTGCGACAAGGCTCGCAAAGGATACGATCTTCCCCGATCCAGGGCAATTGTTCCTGCACCGTCTCTTTGTACTTTGCAGAAGTAACGACCCAGATGTTTTCATGAGGACAAATAGGCTCAAAGCGCTCCGCCGTCAACTGGATCAAGGTTTTTCCACAACCTAATATATCAAGGAATTGTTTGGGGCTTTCCGGTGTACTCATCGGCCAGAAACGGCTACCGACACCCCCCGCCATAATTACCAAATGATTGCTTGTCGAACTCATATTTTTTCTTTTATTCGTCATTTATTGCAAAGATAGCTAATCTTTTACTATTTACCACCTAAAAAATCCATTCCGTTTTGCTATCTTTGAAAACTCTTATCAATAAGGTCGAAGAAAAAAACAACGTAAAATGAATGTCATCGAAACTGCTATCAACGGAGTTTATGTCATAGAACCGAAAGTCTTCCACGATACGCGAGGATACTTCTTCGAAAGTTACAACCTTCGGGATTTTTCCCGCGAGGTGTTGCATACGACTTTCGTGCAGGACAACGAAAGCTATTCCACCTACGGAGTGATCCGCGGTCTGCATTTTCAAAAGCCCCCTTTCACTCAAGCGAAGTTAGTCAGGGTAATCAAGGGAACGGTTTTAGATATTGCCGTCGATATTCGGAAAGGCTCGCCCACCTACGGACAATACGTCGCCTCCGTACTGAGCGAAGAGAACAAATATCAGTTCTTCGTCCCCAGAGGGTTCGCTCACGGATTCGCTGTACTGAGCGAAGAAGCGCTGTTTCAGTATAAATGCGATAACTTTTATGCGCCAGATTTCGAAAGAGGTATCGCGTGGAACGATCCGGAACTTCGTATCGATTGGCGCCTACCTGACGAAAAAATCATTCTCTCGGAAAAAGACAAACACCGGCCTACGCTCGAAGAAAGCGAAACATTCTTCGCCTATGCACAGGATCTTTACGAATAACCGCAGACACACAACAAACTTCGTAACAAACGTACTTTTATTTCCTGAACCAGAAACCGATCAGCGTACTGCCTTCGATATAGCGCAAATAACCCGCTTTCAGGCAAAGCCTTGTGGCACGAATCTTTTTTGAAAACGAAATCTGGTGAATTGATTTGAAAACCCGATTCAACGTGATGGAAGCATACTTCCTGATATGCGGATAGAGATAAGGGAAACGCCCTGCATAAGCAAACAGCTCATCCAAAACCGTAAGATAGCAGCGGATATGGTACAACATCTGGGAGGAAGGTACTAGGAATTCCTTTACAATGCGATGCCTGACAAGGCTCCGACGGATACACCCCACTCGATCCGACTGAATGAACAATAAGGCAGTAAAGAGTTCGTCATCGTGAACGATTCCCGGATAAAAGCGAATCCCTGCTTCCTGCAGAATAACCCGCCTGATAAACAGTAACCACGGCACCGGTCGATAAGTGCCATTATCGAGCATATCGTCGAACAAGATCAAACCCTTATAAACGATAATCTCGTTATAAGGAGCCGAACGGTGATATTTGTTTATTTGAATTCCATTGGCCTCTTCGCCGCCCACCACGTCGCCGTCGAAGAAAACAAAGTCCAATTGCCTCTTCTTGGTAAACTTGTAAGCATACTCCAAGGCATCGCCATCCAGTTCGTCCGAACAATTCATAAAGTAAACGAACTCGCCGCTGGCGTGATCCAATCCAGCATTACGAGCCGACGGGCGTCCCTTATGTCCCTGTTCGTAAAGCAGGATACGCTCGTCTTCTTCGGCCAGCTTCTTCAGTTTCGAAACGCTATCGTCCGATGATCCGTCGTCCACAAGAATAATCTCTATTTCCTTCAACGTTTGCGAAAGCACGGAACGCACGGAAGCTTCCAAATAAGAAGCTCCGTTATAGATGGTAATAACTACCGATACTTTGGGACGTTCGATCATAGCCGTTCATTAAACGTTTCAAAGGTAGGAAAAAAGGAACGAAAACGGATCGGAAAAATAGAAATTAATTTGAATTCCTTCAGAAATCGGTTCGTCCCGATTACAATCGCTCTCAGCGGTAGCCATCGTTACCCAACGTAGCCACAAGGTATTCCGACTGCGTGCCTATACGGAACTTCCCGCCCCAAATACCTAACCCCGAACTGACATAATAACGGGTATTCCCTTTTTGATAAGGTCCGAAAGCAACTTCGTATATCAGGTCGGTTATCCATGAGATGGGCCAAACCTGTCCGTAATGTGTGTGACCGCAGAATTCAAAGTCTACTCCACACGCTTGCGCCTCCTCCAAACGGTAAGGCTGGTGGTCGAGTTCGATGATATATTTACTTCTGTCTATCCCTTCCATAATAGAAGCGAGTTCTTTCCTTCCCGCATTCGTTCGGTCGTCTCTTCCCACGATGACCATATCCCGAAACACCACGGCTGTATCTCGGAGCATAGTGATGCCCGCTTGTCGACAGAATCTCAAATCGTTCTGCACGCCGGTATAGAAGTCATGGTTCCCCATACAAGCATAAACCGGCGCTTTCAGCCTGTGAAACTCTTCATACAGGCGTTTTTCGTCGACAGAACGAATACTCCCGTCAAGCAAATCGCCAGCGATGAGAATGAGGTCAGGACTTTCCGCATTGATCTTATCAATCCATCGGTGCAAGGTAGCTTTCCGATTATGATAACCCAGATGTAAATCGCTGATCATCACCATTTTTATCGGTTTATCCATACGTTTGTCGGTCTTCAGTTCTATCGGCACTCTTACCTTCTCGTTATAATGTATATAGCCGTAAACAAAGATGCCAAGCATCAAGAAGAAAACGGAAAGACTTCCCGAAACACTCTGGTGCAGAAAGGAAGACGGAACCAACCGGACGAGATGGCCGAAATCGAGCAATAGAAATAGCATGCACAGATACAGAAGAATAAAGATCCACGAGGTGCCGACCTCATAGAAAACAACGGCAAGGGGCATCGGCATCTTATCGAGTACCCCGGACACACCGATAAACAATAGGGCGAAAGCGACGACCATCGCTATGACAACAGCAATCTTACCCGCAGTCAACAGGGGCAACATTTGCCATAGGCGTACGGAAACATAGATATGACCGACGATCGGGATCAGCAAGAACCACAAAAACACATTTTTCATAAACGTTTCTTATTCCGGAAAACCGTTCTTAAATTCATGGGAAAGATGATTCACGAGCATCGAAGCGGTAAATTCTCAGCATTTATTGACTAAAATTCTCGAAATACTTCAAGAATTGCGTCCGCTCGAAAGTATTCACCCCATTCAAATCGCGCATGCTCAGCAGACCTTTGAAGCTATCGATATTCGCCATGCGTTTGCTTTCCATCCAACATTTCATCTCTTGCAGGTATTCAGCGATCACGTTCGAAGTATTCTTATAAATAGTACTGCATATTTCTACCGCCGTGGCTCCGGCCAATATCGTTTTGATAACCCCTTTGGCTGAATGAATGCCGCCCGAGGCAGCGTAATCCGTTTTTTTTACAGCAGCGGAAGCGATTCCAATCCATCTCAGCACTCTGCCTAAATCCATTTCCGTGCTGAGCGCCTTGCCCGGCACCTGCTGCATCCTGTCTACATTGATATCAATCGGATAAAACCGATTGAAAAGCACTACCGCCGCCACACCGTTCGCCGAAAGTTGGTTGATCAGTGCTACCGGATTGGTGAAATTATCACCCAATTTCATGATAATGGGAATACGAACTGCCTTTTTGATTCGCCTTAAAATATCGATATGCTTTTGTTCGAACTCGCCGTAATCGTAATCGAGGGAGGTCCGCAAAGCCAAGATGTTTATTTCCAAAGCGTCTGCACCGGCCTTCTCCACGTTTCGGGCAAAGTCGGTCCAGTTGGCGTCGTCATAACAATTGATGCTGGCGATGATGGGAATATCACAAATATTCTTGCTTTCAGCGATCAGTGAAACATATTCGTTCAATTTGTGTTGACGCAGGTAACCTTCCAGATAATCATTGCCTTCGCCGTACCATGTACCGGTGTCGAGCAGATTATCGGCATCCATCAATATCTGTTCCTCAAAAAGAGATTTCAGCACGATCGCTCCTGCACCGGCTTCATACAACTTCCTATTCTTAGCGGGAGTATCCGTCAAACTCGAACTGCTGACAATAAGGGGGTTCTTTAACTTCAACCCCGCAAACGAAGTCTCTAAGGTCACCCTCATATCTTATTAAAATTAAGATTCATTTAATACCCGTTGCGGAGAGACAGGGATTCAAACCCTGGATACGGTTACCCGTATGCCGCATTTCGAGTGCGGTCCGATCGTTCACTCCGGCATCTCTCCTTTTTGTTGGTACAAATGTAAAGGCTTTCCCCAACTTCTGCAAATACTTCAGTCGAATTTTGCAATAAATATTTTTGTATCGTACTTTTGCGAATCAGATTAGAACAGGTATGATATATCCGAAGAATTACGAACAAAAGATCGGATTCGACACTATCCGGTTGTTGCTGAAAGAGAAATGCCTGAGCTCCTTAGGCAAACAACGGATAGACGAAATGAAATTTTCCTCCCAATTCGACGAAATAAACGAACAGCTCGATCAAACCGTCGAGATGATGCGAATATTGCAGGAAGAAGAGCCTTTCCCCCATCAGTTTTTCATCGACGTACGCCCTTGTCTGAAACGAATCCGAGCGGAAGGAACGTATCTCGACGAACCGAAGTTGTTCGACTTGCGCCAATCTTTGGAAACGATCCGCAATATCATTGGATTCCTGACACCGAATCGCAGCGGAGCTGCTCTTTACCCCGCCCTATACAGACTGATAGAAGACGAGGTACTCGCTTTTCCGCAGCTTATTGACGAAATAGATCGGTTAGTAAACCCGTTTGGGCACATCAGAGACGATGCGTCAGACATTTTGCAAACCGTGCGAAGCGATCTGACAAGGATCGTAGGAAGTATTTCGCACACCTTGAATCATATTCTCAAACAGGCGCAATCCGCCGGGTATGTAGATAGAGAGGCGGTTCCCACGCTGCGCGATGGACGGTTGGTGATCCCTGTTGCGCCCACATTGAAGCGAAAGATCAAAGGCATTGTTCACGACGAATCCTCCTCTGGCAAAACCGTATTCATCGAACCCGAAGAAGTGGTCGAAGCCAACAATCGCATCCGCGAATTGGAGCACGAAGAAAAGCGGGAAATCGTCCGTATCCTGATGGAATTCTCCGTCAACATTCGCCCGCAAATCCCGGAAATACTGCGATCTTACGAGTTTCTGGCAGAGATTGACTTTATCCGCGCCAAGGCGCTATTCGCTATTCAGACGAACGGCCTGAAACCAGACGTGGAAGATGCGTGCATCCTCGATTGGGGGACGGCTGTCCACCCCTTATTGCAGATGTCATTAGCCAAACACGACAAAGAGGTCGTCCCCCTAGACATCGAATTGAACAGCCGTCAACGAATCTTACTCATTTCCGGACCGAATGCCGGCGGCAAATCCGTTTGCTTAAAAACGGTCGGGTTGTTGCAATACATGCTCCAATGCGGCATGCCCGTCCCCTTGAGCGAAAGCAGCAAAGCGGGGATCTTCCGCGATATTTTCATCGATATAGGTGATGAACAGAGTATTGAGGATGATCTGAGCACATATTCCTCACATTTGTCGAATATGAAGACAATGCTGAAACACGGCAACGAACACAGCCTGATTCTTATCGACGAATTCGGTGGAGGAACTGAGCCGCAAATAGGTGGCGCCATTGCGGAGGCCTTGTTGAAACGTTTCAACGAAAAAAAAATATTTGGTCTCATCACCACCCATTACCAGAACCTGAAACATTATGCGGAAGACCACGAAGGCATCGTCAACGGAGCCATGTTGTACGACCGACATCTGATGCAAGCACTCTTCCAACTTCAGATCGGTAATCCGGGAAGCTCGTTCGCCGTAGAGATTGCGAGGAAAATCGGCTTGCCGGAAGATGTCATCGACGATGCCTCGGCATTAGTCGGGAGCGAGTACATCAACTCTGACAAATACTTGCAGGATATCGTCAGAGACAAGCGATACTGGGAAAATAAGCGGCAGCATGTCCGCCTTCGGGAAAAATATCTGGAGGAGATCATCACCAAGTATGAAGCGGAAATACGAGAACTGGACAAAAGTCGAAAAGAAATCATCAGAAAAGCGAAAGAAGAGGCGGAATGGCTGCTGAAAGAATCGAACGCCCGCATTGAAAAAACGATCCGAACGATTAAAGAAGCCCAAGCCGAAAAGGAACAGACTAAACAAGTTCGCCAGCAATTGGAGAAACTGCAAAGTGAGATAGACAGCGTGGAGCAAATAGCCGCAGACGACCAAATCGAACAGCAAATGCGGAAATTACAAGAAAGACAAGCGAGAAGAAAAGCACGAAAGGGAGCTCGATCGATCGACGAACCTGAAAAGGAAAACCTCCCACTTCGGGAAGGCGATACCGTGAGGATTACGGGACAAAGCAGCGTGGGGCAGGTAGCCGAAATAAACGGCAACAATGCCGTCGTCATTTTCGGTGTTGTCAAAACAACAGTGAACATTGCCCGATTGGAACGGGCAAACCGCCCTCCAACCACCGAACGCTCCACAGCGAAAAGCGCTTTTGTGGGTACGCAGACACAGGAACAGGTCTACGAAAAAAAGCTGAACTTCAAGCAAGACATCGACGTTCGCGGAATGCGAGGTGACGAAGCGATTCGAGCGGTCACTTATTTCATCGACGATGCCGTGCTCTTAGGAGCCAAGCGCGTACGGATTCTGCACGGTACGGGCTCTGGCATTCTCCGAATGCTTATTCGCAAATATCTTTCCACAGTTCCAGGCATCGCCTGTTATCGCGACGAGCATGTCCAACTCGGCGGGGTGGGAATTACCGTAGTCGATTTGCTTTGAAAGCGTATGCACAGACCGATTATTTCATCTTCTGAAAGCAGCGGAACTTTCCGAAGGCTTCAAAACGAAAAAAGAGATTCGCAGCGCCCGTAAACGCCAAAACGAAGGAAAAGAAAGCCTCGATCGCTTCGGCAACGATCGAAAGTTCCATGTCAAACGGATTTGCCCAACCAAATCGATAGCATGTCAAAATAAAGTATTAGTTTTGCGGAAAATTTAAATACCTGTCTTCATGAAGTCTTTACGTGAACTATATCGCATCGGCAACGGCCCATCGAGCAGTCATACTATAGCTCCCCGCCGGGCAGCAACCACCTTCCTCTGTCGGCATCCCGAAGCAAAAACTTTCGAGGTGACGCTCTACGGCAGCCTAGCCGCAACCGGCAGAGGACACATGACTGATAAAGCCATCCTCGATATTCTGCAACCCGCCGCCCCCACCGAGATCCGCTGGAAAGCACACGTTTTTTTGCCCTTTCATCCTAACGGAATGACTTTCAAATCGAAAGACGAGCAGGGAAAGGTGACCGACGAATGGACTGTGTACAGCGTGGGCGGTGGAGCCCTGGCCGAAGAAGGCTTCGATGATAGATCGACCCCCGACATCTATACAAAGAACAAGTTGGGAGAAATTCTGTATTGGTGCGAACATACGGGGCGCAACTATTGGGAATACGTCAGCGACTGTGAAGACGACCACATCTGGGATTACTTAGCCGAGATATGGAAGGTGATGAAAGATTCCATCGAAAGAGGGTTGGAACACGAGGGTGTCCTCCCCGGCCCGCTGAACTTAAAGCGAAAGGCCTCTACCTATTACATCAAGGCGAGGGGGTATAAAGACAGCCTTCGCTCGCGCGGACTGGTCTTCGCTTATGCGCTCGCCGTGAGTGAGGAAAATGCCTCCGGCGGACTGATCGTAACGGCTCCTACCTGCGGCTCGTGCGGTGTATTGCCGGCCGTGCTCTATCATTTACAGAAGAGTCACGAGTTCAGCGATACCCGTATACTTCGCGCCTTAGCCACCGCCGGTCTGTTCGGCAACGTGGTAAAAACGAACGCTTCCATCTCGGGAGCAGAAGCCGGTTGTCAAGCGGAAGTGGGCGTCGCCTGCTCCATGGCCTCCGCCGCATCGTGCCAATTGTTCGGAGGCAGCCCGGCGCAAATCGAATACGCTGCGGAGATGTCGTTGGAACACCATTTGGGGATGACGTGCGATCCGGTGTGTGGACTGGTGCAGATCCCCTGCATCGAACGAAACGCTTATGCGGCCGCCCAAGCGTTGGACGCTAATATCTACGCCTCGTTTACCGACGGACGCCATCGAGTCTCTTTCGATAAAGTAGTCGAAGTAATGAAGCAGACCGGACACGATTTGCCTTCCTTATACAAAGAAACCAGCGAAGGCGGACTGGCGAAGGATTACCGTCCGATGGACTAAACGTCGGTGCTGTCGGCTACCGCTTCCCACAGAGTAACATCGACGGTATCCTCCTCCTTCTCGATCGCCACTTTCCCCGAAGGAGCGATGGTAATGGTAAAGGGGACATACAAGTCGGTCATCGGGAAACTCACACTAGCTGCTAATACGATGTCCCCCTTCCCATTCGCAGTCTTTTCATTGTCCAAAACTACCCCTTCCAAAATCGATCGACTCAGATAAGCGTCGGGCAAGAAAGCAGCGAAATCCTTTTTCGTAAAGGTCTTGCCGAACAGCTGGGAACGATCCGCACGGGTAATACTCACCGCAATGCGATTATCGGTAAATGTGCCCATCTCGCTCTCGACCGCGGGAAGGGAATCGGCAGGGGCGCGACGGATAAACAAACGATAACGTTTACCGCCGGCCGTAATCTCCAGATCCGCTTGCCAACTTTTCATTCGTTGTACGCCTGTATTCCGATCTACGCTGTCTATCTGATAGACCCGTTGTTCTTCAGACGCATCTGTCGCCTTTTTCGTTTTCGAACAGCTCGTCATCCAAAGCATCCCGATAAAAAACAGTAAAAAAAGATTTTTCATAAGTCGAATTTTACAAGGCAAAATAACGAAATCGTCCCGACACTTACAAGAATTGCGCAAAGATTTTCATTATCCGTAAAATTCAAAAGTCTTTTACTTGCAAATTAAAATATTTACCTATTTTTGTCTTCGAATTTATCAAATCACAAGCAATATGAACCATCTGCAAAAGCGTTATTTTCTACCGGAAGAAGAAATTCCCCGATATTGGTATAACATTCAGGCCGACATGAAGCACAAACCCCTGCCGCCGTTGAACCCGAAGACCAAAGAGCCGCTGAAAGCGGAAGATCTTTACCCGATCTTCGCAAAGGCCGTTTGTCAACAGGAATTGAACCAAACAGACGCCTGGATAAAGATTCCCGACGAAGTACGCAACATGTATAAATACTACCGCAGTACGCCGCTGGTGCGCGCTTACAGTTTGGAAAAGGCCTTGGGAACTCCGGCTCACATCTATTTCAAGAACGAGAGTGTCAGTCCTGTCGGCTCTCACAAATTGAATTCCGCCTTAGCCCAAGCCTATTACTGCAAGGCCGAAGGCGTTACGAACATCACCACGGAAACAGGAGCGGGGCAATGGGGAGCCGCCCTCTCTTACGCGGCACAAGCGTTCGGCTTGGAGGCTGCCGTCTTCCAGGTCAAAATCAGCTATACCCAAAAACCTTACCGCCGAAGCATCATGCAGACTTTCGGCGCAATCGTTACCCCCTCCCCCTCCATGTCGACCCGCGCCGGTAAAGACATCCTGACCCAATATCCCAATCATCAGGGATCGTTGGGTACGGCCATCTCCGAAGCCATCGAATTAGCCGGACATACCCCCCATTGCAAATACACCTTAGGTTCCGTGTTAAACCATGTGGCACTGCATCAAACCGTCATCGGTCTGGAAGCGGAAAAACAGATGGCCATGGCCGGTGAATACCCAGATGTGATCATCGCCTGCTTCGGCGGCGGCTCTAATTTCGGTGGCATCGCCTTCCCTTTCATGCGGCACACGATCATGGAGGGGAAAAAAACACGGTACGTGGCAGCCGAACCGGCATCCTGCCCCAAGCTGACCCGCGGGAAATTCGAATACGACTTTGGCGACGAGACAGGATACACCCCTCTCCTCCCAATGTATACCTTAGGACATTCTTTCCGACCTTCCAACATTCATGCCGGAGGTCTCCGCTATCATGGAGCGGGCGTAATCGTTTCACAACTCATGAAGGATAAGCTGATGGAAGCCGTAGACATCAAGCAACTCGAATCTTTCCAGGCGGGTACCCTCTTTGCCCGCACCGAAGGCATCATCCCCGCACCGGAATCCTGCCATGCCATCGCCGCTGCTGTCCGCGAAGCAAACAGGTGCAAGGAAACCGGCGAAGAAGAAGTCATTCTTTTCAACCTCTCCGGTCATGGACTGATCGACATGTCCGCCTACGATCAATATTTGGAAGGAAACTTGCAAAACTACGAGTTGACCGACGATGAAATCGCTAAAAATCTGACGACAATCGAATCGCTCCAACCGAAATAATCTAAACATTCAAGATAGAAGTGCAATTTCTTATCGTGTGTTTGTAAGAGTTGACCTCTCCGTTGGCTGCAGACGTTCTTGGAGCGAAGCGACAAGGTTGTCCGTAGCCAACGGAGAGGAATAGAAACAACCGGCAATACAAAAAAGGGAGACCACCGTCTCCCAAGGATTAATTACTTTTGTATTGTTATGTACAAGCATTTAACCCGTGAGCAAAGGTATGCAATCTACCTGGGAAAACAAAAGAAACTGACCAATAAGGCAATTGCTCGGCTGATTAAGGTCAGTGAATCAACCGTAAGCCGTGAATTAAGGCGCAATGCGACGAAGAGTGCTAAGTATGTCTGGGACAAGGCAGACACCCTTTCCGTAGGCCGTATGCATCGTGCACCCGGAAACCGTGCCGTGAGCCCTTCGCTTATTTGGTGTGTCAAGGAGCTTATCATTCAGGAGCAATGGTCTCCTAAGCAAATATCCGGCTATCTGGCGAAGGAGGGGACAAGCATTTCCCATGAAACCATCTACAAGATAATCCGCAAGGATGTGAGCGGCATGCTTGCTTCAAACTGCCGACATAGGATGAAATACCGTCGCAGACCCTCGCACCGGCATGAAACCAAGGCACCCAGTATCAAGAACAGAGTAAGTATTCACGAGCGCCCAAAGGAAGCCAACGGAAAGAGGTTCGGGGACTGGGAAATCGATCTGATTGTAGACAAGGACAACCATGCTATACTCACAATGATTGAACGCAGCACCAATTTCCTGATTATGGAGAAACTCAGGTTCGACAAGAAAGCCAAGCCTTTGGCAAGGACGGTATGGAGACTGCTCATGCCCTACAAGGGAGAGAACCTCAAGACCATTACCACGGATAATGGAAGTGAGTTTGCAGAACATGAATGGATGGCCAGACATCTGGGACTGGATGTCTATTGCACCGATGCTTACGCCTCATGGCAGAAAGAAGCCATTGAGAACACCAACAAACTCATCAGACAGTACATACCAAAAGGGACGGATATAAGTACTATTACAGACAGGAAAATAAAGAGAATACAGGCTAAAATCAATAGAAGACCAAGAGAAAAATTAAACTTCTCAACACCAAAGAGGGAGTTTTACAAATATTATGCGTAATATTGCACTTGCTGGTTGACTCTTTACAACCGAAATAATCGCCAATCATCTCCATATTTATATACAAGACATTTGGAGATTCAGAAAATAATCGTACCTTTGTAGCGATCTTGATCATCGTTCCGTCCGAACGGAAGCGCCGACGGCCTCTTCGTCTATCGGTTAGGACGCAAGATTTTCATTCTTGAAAGAGGGGTTCGATTCCCCTAGAGGCTACCTGAAAGCATGGGATTTCCCCCGTGCTTTTCTATTTCTTTATGGATTTTTTAAAGACGGGCACGGATTGCGAATGATCGAGTACAAAAAAGCAGGCGGCTTGAAGCCGCCTGCCAGCTAACAAATAAAAACTGTATTATTCCGCTATAGGACGCACGGAGAGCCCCAATGAACGGTAATTGCTGTACAACGAGCATATAAAGCTCGAGCCGAAGTACAGGTCGCAACCGTAGATCGACGTTCGGTGTGGAATCGCTGTCCAATAATAACCGAAGTTACCGGCTCCGGACGACACCCCGGTGTATAGGTTGCGATACCCCGAAGCAGGGAAATGGACGACTGCATCAGGAGAAGAAAGTTTGTTATTGAAATCCCAGCCGTAGTTCCAAGCGCCGCTCGTATTCATAGGACCATTATTCTGACCGTTGGTAGTGAATCCGGAAAAAGCATTCGATGGGGGCATCCTGAAACCGACGGGACTGGGATCGTAGACGGTCTTGATCACCACATTGTCGTTATAACCGGTGTCATTGTTGTCTGTCGACCAATAGTTATACCGATTGTAAATATTAGACCAAGAATTGCCCTCATTATAGAATGTGCCGGGATGTTGGATACCATTTTGGATGGACATATTATTACCACCATTGGGCACAAACGAACCGTTAAGACCAGTCTCCGTACCCGGAAAGGCATCCTTACGCCCGAACTGATAAAAGGTGTTATGACCTTTTTTTCTGTTACCGGGATTTTGCGTGACGGTGAACACGGCAGGAGTACCCGTACCATATTTCTGCTTCACCTTGACCAGTACGCTGCGAGGCGTATTATAGACGGTCTTCACGTATTCGGTGTATTTCCAACCTATGTTTTCTTTACTAAATTGGTATTTCACGTTCTGGAAGTTGATACATTCCGTCGCATCGAGTACATCGTCCGGAGCGAACCACAGGTGCCAACTCCACAGAATAATTCCATCCGCATTCTTTGCGGCCACCACCGCATTGCCCTGTTTGATGGCGCTCTGCGGAACCTCGAAGACCAAATAGGAATCCTGTCCCGTACCCGTAACATCGAGATCAGTCACGAGTCCACTCTCGTCCGCCCATACGATAGCGGCTTGAGTAGCCGGATCGTTGCTGTGTTGTACGTTGATGTAAGGCGAAGCGATGTCCGTATTGGCGTGATCCTTGAAATTCTGCAAGAGGTAGATACTCGACTTGGAAGTTTTGTACGCGCTCTCGTTGGTCGCCCCATTGACGATGGCATTCCCGTAGATCAGAGGCAACTTGTAATGACCGGGGGCGGAGATGACATAGCAGTTGGCCGTATTCTGCAATATCACGGCACCCTTGATATCGTGCATGGACAAATCCCATTCAGCGCCCGATGTACCTCGTGGCGTCGCATTCTTCAAGGCGTTGTTACGCGTCTCTACTCCATCGATAATGTCCACGGTCAGCGTGGCAGTACCGGTTTCGGCAGCCGTACCACCCTCGCCGTTCTCCTTGCTCAATGCAGTAAGCCAGTCCGGTTTTTCGGCGCTGAAATTCAGGCCGCCGTCCATACTGTAGCCGACGACCTCCCAAGGTACAGCCTCTTGCTTCGTACCGGATTGACGATAGGAAGTAATACCGTAAGCACCGCTCTGTGTCTGATCGAAAGCCACAGTAGCGGCAGGCGAAGTGGCCGTAAGTTTCCATTCCCAATTACTCGTCGAGGGGTTCGATATCTGATAGGTTTTCGTCGTACCGGGAGTCCAGATACGATTTTCTAAAGAGGCGGTAATCTGCGTATCGTCATCGAAGGTGACGACCACCTTCGAACCTGCCGGGCAAGTTTGAGGTACCATCAGGAAAAGCTTGTCGCCGTTAGTAAGTTCACTGTTGAAGGCCTGCGAGGTGGAAATGTGAAGCCCGTCCAGGGTGTAGACAGAGGGAGTATTCTGATTCGTCCACGTGTTCGTGCCTAATGTACAACGTCCCTTGCCATACACGCCTACAATCTCGATTTTCGCGATGGTTTTCTCCCACGAGAGGTTGCTGCCTACGGCGAACTTGATGGCCGTCAGAGCATGCTTGAATGTTAGGGGAACGGTTTGATTTTCACCGGGCTTGGAAATCGGTCCGGTAGCGACGGTCATCAGGTCGACCTGATCGGTTACGGACGACTTCACGGTGAAGTCCACATACGGCGTACCGCTGTACGTGGCAGGGGACAACTGTGCATCGTCCTCATAGGGGAACAGAGCGTAAAAGCTCAATGTGGCGGCATCTGTTGGCCAGTCCGTCGGCGTATACAGAGTACCGGAAAAATGTACTTTCGCATGATACAGAAAGTCAGGCGTAGTAGCGCCATTTTTAATAGCCGATATGCTGAAGTCGCCGTCGATGTTCGTCTTGATTTCGGCGCGGGTAGAAGCATCGTGTCGTATGGGATTCACGCCATCGACGGTCGTCTCTCGCAGGCACACCTCCAGACCAGCCGTCTGTTGAAAATCGATTCGATGCATTTCGTAAACTTCGCTCGGCAAGGAGCGCGTCCCGATCTCAGGAGCGTCTTGTACGTCGGTCACGGTAAAGGCAAGTACGTTTTTCGTACCCTTACCACCTTCGTCAACGAGCTTCTCGTCCATACAGGCAGTAAAAGCCACGGAGCTCAGTAAGACGAGCACCGCAGCGGAATGGAGGAAAAATGTTCTATTCATCATGTGGATACCTCATTCTCGCCACTTGAACAGGGACGAATATCGAGGATTTTGTTAACAGTGTTTGTTAATTCTTTTTTATGTCTCTTTTTACAGGAGAGTTTATTTCCTTTCGAGATACTTAGAAATCCAACTCCTCTTCGCCGTCGTCCCCGATGGGGCTGACGCCGGGAGTCATTCCGATACTGCTGGCTGCAATCAAGCTTTGCAATTCCAGATCAATCACTTCGCACAAGGACGATTCATACTGTTCATTATTGTTCATAAACTATTGTTTTAATCGATTTATACCAAGTTCGAACCCAGGCGGCGTGACGCTACCGAGTAATTCGACGAGAGCTAAAATCCGTTTTTAATTTTAAATACTGCCGATCCGATCAGCGGAAAAGAAAGTCCTTTCGATTTACCGACAATCAGGGGAATTTTGTCAGTTTTTTTATACATTTTCTATCGATCTTCCGATTAAAATTTTGCAAAGGTAATCATTTTTGAATAAAATCATTCGAAATCTCAAAAAAAAAGATTCGTACATTCAAGAAGCAAATGAAATTATTAAATATCAATAAAAATACGGCTATATTGTTTTACAAAATGTTTTTCGTATATTTCCTCTAAAAAAACTTCCTCTAATATCTTCCCAATCCCTCCTATGTACATGTATAGATAAATGAAGACAAAAAACAACTTCCAACAACATTAGTTGTCAGCAACTTGTTCTCTATATTTTATTAATTTCCTCTACGAGCTTTAAAACTCACACCGGCATCCAAATCCTGCTGCAGTGTCAATCAGTTTGCATACCGACCCAAAACGGAAAAAATGTGTTTATGTCAATAATCAGGGCATAACAAGTTTGTACATAGGGCGAATAAAAACTGTTATAGAAGAAAAGAATACAGCAGTTAATGCCATTCCTTATTCTTCAAGAATTCAGTGAATTTATAAAAAACTTACGCACGACATTGACATGCGCTTTCTTTATTTCATGATATTATATACCAGAGAGATACTGAAATTGAAAGTATTGTAAAGATAATCCCTTCATATACCTATTTTTTGCGATGAGACGAATTTGAAAGATCGGCGAGGACTCCTTACTTTTGCGAAAATTAAAATTCAATCTTATGAAAAATAAAGCAAAAGCCCGCTACGGAAACTGGATCTCCACCAACCTGATGATTTTGGTATGCAATTGCCTCTTACTCTTTCTGATAGTACTCCTCTGCTTGATCGTCCTGACCCGTGGATGGTTATGGATTGCACTCGTCTCCGTACCAACCGCATGTATCCTATTCCTTACCGCATACCTGTATCTCCTTCGAAGAGCTTTCTCCTTCGAGGGAGGGGGAATGATGGGCGTCATTCATCAGTTTCTCGTAGATCACCTGAATTGGGACGGCAAGGGGAAATTGCTCGAAGTAGGTTGCGGTTCGGCGGCGCTCACCATTCGTTGCGCAAAGAAATTCAAGGATGCCAAATGCTATGGTATAGATTATTGGGGGGCGATATGGAATTACGGACAAGCACTGTGCGAGTCGAATGCCAAGGTCGAAGGAGTGGACGAACGGTGTTTCTTTTCGAAAGGAGATGCCAACCACCTCGCTTTTGAAGACGAGACCTTCGATGCGGTAGTCAGCAATTTCGTATACCACGAGGTACGGAACAATCCGGACAAATACTCTTTAATACGTGAAACTTTACGAGTATTGAAAAAAGGTGGATCGTTCTCCTTGCTGGATCTCTTCGGGCAGAAATCCATCTACGGAGATTTTCCCGCATTTGTAGAAACATTGAAAAGAGAAGGTATCACAAAGATCCATTATCTCGCATACAGTGAGAAAAGAATGCCTCTTCCCCGCTGGATGAAGATTCCGGGAATACTCTCCGGCGTAGGCCTGATCTACGGCATAAAGTGAGGATCGCTCACCACGCTATCGGCGTTTCCCCGTGAGCCGTCAAGTAGTCGTTCGTCCGGCTGAAATGTTTATTGCCGAAGAATCCGTGAGAAGCAGACAAGGGAGATGGGTGCGCAGAGGTAAGCACCAGGTGCCTGTTACGGTCGATAAAGGCTCCTTTCTTTTGAGCGTAAGCCCCCCAAAGGATGAAAACCAAATGTTCGCGTTGTTCTGCCAATGCACGGATGGCTGCATCGGTGAACTCTTCCCATCCTTTCCCCTGATGCGAGCCTGCCCGATGAGCACGAACTGTCAACGTGGCATTCAACAATAAAACGCCCTGTTTTGCCCAATGGGTCAAGTTTCCGGTAGAGAGAACGGCCTCCCCCAAATCGGCCTGTATTTCTTTGAAGATATTCTGCAACGAAGGCGGATACGGGATACCGTCATTGACAGAGAAGCACAGACCGACCGCCTGTCCGGGCTCATGATAGGGATCTTGCCCGATAAGCACCACCTTTACCTGATCGAAAGGGCAAAGATTAAAAGCGTTGAATATCAACTTTCCCGGAGGGTAACAAGTCGTAGCACGATATTCCCCACGGACGAATTCTGTCAGTCGCAGAAAATACGGCTTCTCAAATTCCGGCGACAAGACCTGTCGCCACGTAGATTCGATTTGCACATTCATATTGTCAACATTTTAATACCATGTAATCGATGAGCCCGTATTACTCCGCTGATCCCATTTCAAAGCGTCGGTCAACATGCTCGCATTCGCTCGGATACTGAAGTTGTACGAGGTGAACTGCCCGAACACCAAGCCGCAACTCATACTGAAGCAATGCAGGTCGCGGGAAATATTGACCGTACTCATCGAGATCGTCTTTTCATTGAAATCGTATCCCGAAGAGAAGTTGATATTCCAACGGCTCCCCAATTTCAAATTTCCCGAAGCATTGACCGAGTGAGTGATCGCATAGGGATAACGCATGCTCTTAATATTGATCTTCTTCGATCGATCTTCCCGAATGCTGTAACTGTAGCTCAAACTCAACGACCACGGCATCTTGAAGGCCAAATACCCGTCCGGATCCAATTTCGCATCTTCCTGTTTCCTGGTAGCGTTTTTTTTATCCTCTTCGTTTTCGTTTCGGTTCTCGTCTTCTCGGTCTGTGTTCTCTTGCTCGTTCTTCTCTTCTTTTTTCTTATCTTTCTCTTTCCCGAACCAATTTTTCCACGTATCGTTATTGAAAGTATAGGAGAACGAACCGCTATATCCCTGGAAACGGCCGAATCGACCGTACGACCATTCCGTACGGTCACCTACCACCACATTACCATTCTTATCGAATTGATAAGCATACGTGGCAAAAGAAGCGTTCATCGTAAAGGTGTAACTTTTCGACAATTTCAGGCGGATATTGGTGCTCAAATCGCTCCAAGGGCGTACGGTCGCCGCCGTATTGTACGAGATATTCGCCGAGAGCTGATCGATCAGGCTCACCTTCTTGATACCCGTAGTATCTTTGTCCGATTTGATCTTCATTTCCACATTATTATCGACGGTAAACGTTATCGCCCCCTGTTTTCCTTTACCGGGAGGAGAAAATGTCTGTCCGGCGAAAGGAGAATATTCCACCGTATGTACTTCTCCATCCGGATCGGTATACTGATAGGTCTTCCAATAACCGTACCGTTCCGCACCGAAATCAGGTGCATAACTGAAGCTGACGGACGGAGTGAACACGTGCCGGATCATTTGCACCTTATCGCCGAACATCTTCCACGGTTTGAAGAACCCGTACAGCTTGGTATTTACCGACACATTCATATTATAATTATATACGCGGCTGAAACCGTTGATCGTATCGCGTTTTGTATGGTTGGAAGCCAGGGGATCGTAATGCTGTTCCACCTTCCGAGTATACCACCGTTCCGTATAATTAAAAGTAGGCACGAAATTGATATATTTGAAAAGGGTGAACGTAGCGCTGATAGGAATTTTGTGCTGCATGCCGTTTTTCCAATCCTTCAATCCCTGCTTGAAGATCAGGTTGTCCTTCGTATTGATACTGTTCGTCAACTGGCCGGTATATTGCAAGGAAATCTTCTCGTACCAACGTTCCTCGCCGGCGGCTTTCTTTCGTTTGAACGGATAGATGCGATTCAACGTGATATTCAAGTCGGGCAAAGTCACACTCAACGATGAATCTCTCGTATTTTGGGTGATATTGAACGTACCCGAGAAATTCAATCCGAGACTGGGGATCGTTCTGGAATAGTTCACGGAAGACGCCTTCGTATTGTTCGAATACATGGAAGGATTATACAAACTGCTCAGGCTACGACGATCATAGCTGCTTGTCGAGAAATTTACGTTGGCCGAGAACGTACTGTTCGGATTCGCTTTGCTGTCTTGCCGATGAGCCCAGGAGAGTTTGAAATCTTTCGTCACCTGATAATCGGGAAGGTTCTTTTCTCCGGTCTTCGTCACCAAATAACTGGCATTGAACGACCCCGAATACCTGTAGCGTTTATTATAATTAGATTGCGTCGTCAATCCCCACGAGCCTTTGGTAAAGATTTCGCCCAACAGTTTCAGGTCGACCCGATCGTTAATAGCGAAGTAATATCCTCCATCTTTCAAATAAAAGCCCCGATTCGTCTCATCGCCATAAGAAGGCATGATAAAACCCGAAGAATAACTGCTATTGAAAGGGAAGAAGCCGAAAGGAACGGCGATGGGCAAGGGCACGTCTTCGACCACAAGCTGAGCCGGTCCGAACACCGCATTTTTCTTCGGTCGGACTTTTGCCATGGACAGTCTCAAATAGAAATGCGGGTGATCGTGATTCTCGCAAGTGGTATATCTACCATGGCTCATGAAGAGTTCGTCGTTCGATCCTTTCTTGGTAGCCTCGCTCGTAATGTATCCCTCGCCTTGTTGCGTGGTAATATCGTTGATAAAACCCTTTTTCGACTTGAAGTTATACCGCATGATTTTCGATTCATACTGGTCGTCGCCGTCTTTAAACACCGGAGTTCCCGCTTCCACTCCCGTACTGTCCTTCACCCCGCAGGCATAAACCGAACTGCTGTCTACATTCATCGTGATAATATCGGAGGTAAGTTCTATCCGCTGATACTTCACCTTGCCCTGCCCGAATAGATGGGCCAATCCGTTTTCGAACACGATGGAGTCGGAGGCTTCGTAATCCACGGGAGCTTCAAGAGGCGTCTTATCTTTCTTAATCGTATCCGTCGCCAACGAATCCGTCCGAAGGGAATCCATCCGCACAGCGTCGGCGGCCTCTCCCGTCCTACGCCTTCGACTTCGTTGAGCCTCCGCGCTAAGAGAACACATCAGCAATAAGACAAGGAATAAATACGGGGTATATCTATTTAATTTGAATGACGCCATTCGCAAACAGTTTACACTTCGTTTGATCGACAAAATTAAGCATATTCCGTCAATTATAAAGAATCGGCCTCAGATTTAATTTATTTTATCGACTTACAAGAAACATTCGCACCATTTTTTAAAACGGGCGATTCCCTCCTCTCCGAACTTGGCAAGGCTTTCGATCGCTTCTTCTACCGTCTTTTCCTTGTCCAATTTCGTTTTCGAAAAAAATTTATCGGCAAAGCATATCACTTGTTCCTCCAACGAGACAGGCAACATGTCTCGGTGAGGAAGAGGCAAGTGCCGCTCGATGATCTGTCGGACGGAAATGCCGGTACCGGTATGCCGCTCGCAAACCCAAGCATGCCGAGGATAACCCTCTTTGCGAAGCAGCTCCGCACCGAGATAACCGTGACAAATATACGGATAAGTGCCGACACAGAAAATGCCGTCGGCATCGCAAAGAAAGATGCCTATATCGTGCAACATGGCCGCCTCCTCGATAAATACGGCATCGAGATGTAGTTCGGGATGCTTCTCGGAGATACTCAACGCTTTATCGGTCACCGACCGGCTGTGAGTCAACAGAATATGTTTCAACTCATCATCTTTCGGGTAATATTTATCAATTATTGCCAACGCATTCATCTATTTCGCTATTTGTCTGCAATATTACGGAAATTATCATGAATGCCGATAGGAGTAACTGATTATTTCCCATTTTTACGAATATTGTTAAACTTTCACCGATCCTTGTTTGGCAAATCCGTGGACTATATTTATCTTTACCTGAAATTAAAATGTTGAAATCGAATCATGATAGACTGTTTTATTCCTTTCAACGATGCTCGAACCGCAATAAACTCGATAAGTTTATTACAAGCATGCCCATTGGTGAAAAACATCCACCTGATGTACCGCGGGGCAGAACCCGTCACAAAACTCCCGCCCCGCTGCTATTGGTTGAAAATCGACCGCCTGACAAGCAGCGATGCCATACAGACCATCAGCTATGCAGCCCAATCCTCCCACCTGTTGCTGCGTTTGAAGTCAACTCCTTTCGAGCTATCCTATAAGGCATTGGAACGCATGATTCAGTTCCTGGAAGACCCTATGGCCGGGTTAGCCTATTCCAACTTTTATGAATGGAAAGACGGTAAAAAACAAAAGCATCCAGTTATCGACTATCAAGCGGGAAGCGTGCGGGATGACTTCGATTTCGGTTCTTTGCTAATGTTCAACACGATCCAATTCAAAGCTGCCAGTTATACCTGCTTTGAAATCGGCGATACCTTCAATTACGCAGGGCTCTACATGGTCAGACTTTTCTTAAGCATAAACGCCCGTATCATCCATATCGACGAATACCTGTATACAGAAACCGAGAAAGGCTTACGCGAGTCCGGCGAAAAGCAATTCGACTATGTGGATCCGCGGAATCGGGAAGCCCAACAAGAGATGGAAGAAGCCTTTACTTCCTATTTGGAAGATTTCGGGGCACATCTCTTGCCCGTCAAGCAAAAGATAGACGTGTCGAAAGCCGATTTCGACTATACGGCCTCTGTCGTCATCCCGGTTCGGAACCGCGTCCGTACCATTGAAGACGCTATCCGTTCCGCCCTGAATCAAAAGACTAAATTCAAGTATAATATCCTCGTCGTCGACAATCATTCCGACGACGGAACCACAGCTGTCATAGAACGATATAAAGATAACCCGACGGTGATTCATCTGCAGCCGGAAAGAACGGACTTAGGCATCGGAGGTTGTTGGGATCTCGCCGTCAACCATCCTTCCTGCGGACGCTTCGCCGTTCAATTGGACAGCGACGACCTTTACAGCGGCCCTTCGACCTTACAACGGATCATCGATAAATTTCAGAAAGGACATTACGGAATGGTGATCGGCTCTTACCGGATGACGGACTTCGATTTGAATACGTTGCCTCCCGGAATAATCGCCCATAGAGAATGGACGGATCAGAACGGGCACAACAACGCTCTTCGCATAAACGGTTTCGGGGCGCCGCGCGCATTCTACACGCCTCTTCTCAGAAAAATAGGATTCCCCAATGTCAGTTACGGAGAAGATTATGCCGTCTGTCTGGCGATTTCGCGCAGTTACCCCATCGGACGAATCTATGCCCCCATTTACCTGTGCCGCCGATGGGAAGGGAATTCCGATGCCGTACTCAGCATCGAGCAAATCAATGCAAACAATACGTTTAAAGACAACATTCGCACCCGAGAACTGTTCATCAGAAAAGCCGTCGTACGCCGGAAAACACTGATCGCAAGCGACGAATACGGATTGATCGATCAGGAGAAACTCGAAAATAAACTGCAAAAATTCATTGATCGACAATTGAAAAACTGGACTTTGGCAGGCACAAATCATGCGGCATTGAAAAAAGAGGTACTGACCGATGTCATGAACATAAACGACGTCGAAATATCCATACAGTTCAACCCGGCCAGAATGATTTCGACCGGCGCTAAGATCGACAAGGAAAGCATTTGTAAACGTCCCTGCTTCCTTTGCAAAGAGAA
Source organism: Phocaeicola abscessus CCUG 55929 (assembly GCF_000312445.1). Classification (GTDB taxonomy): domain Bacteria; phylum Bacteroidota; class Bacteroidia; order Bacteroidales; family Bacteroidaceae; genus Phocaeicola; species Phocaeicola abscessus. The sequence goes on from NZ_HE997183.1 coordinate 398,806, forward strand.
CCGACCGCACGAACAGAAGACATTCGACAGTTTTGAGGATTACGACATCCTCGTGAACCCTTATCCCGTTCTTCCCAACCACCTGACCATCCCCTTTACCGAACACGAACCGCAGATGGTCACCGAACCTATCGAAGCGTTCATAAAGCAATTCATGATGATCCCGCATTCGTACGCCATCTTTTACAACGGCGCACTTTGCGGTGCCTCCGCCCCCGATCATCTGCATTATCAGGCCGCACCTCTCAAATACATACCGCTGATAACGTTCTATAACAGCAAGCTCTGCGAGAAGGTTCCAATAGACAGAATGGAAGAAAAATTCAAATTCGAGGAAAGAGACACCGATTATTTGGAAGCGAACCTCTACAAGGTAAACCATTATCTCTGCCCCCTGTTCAGTTTGGAAACAAATATCGACATCAGATCCCTCTCCATGATACAAAAGCTATTGCACAACCTGCCGAAACACGCAGGCGAAGCAGAACCCCGATTCAATATGATAGCATGGCGAACGGTAGAGATGCTGACCATCATCATTATTCCCCGAAACAAACACCGTCCGGACTGTTATAATGCAAAAGGCGACAAACAACTGTTGATCAGTCCGGGCGCTTTGGACATGGCCGGCATCCTCGTCGCTGCCCGAAAAGAAGATTTCGATAAGATCGATGAAAAGCAGATCCTGCAGATCTTCCACGAATGCGGTTTGTCGGAACAAGAGACGGAAGAGGTGATCCGACGCTACGAAGCAGACGATCAAGATTACGAGAAGAAGGACGACGAAGAAGAAGAGGACGCGGATTTATTAGACAGCTACAAATATTGGAGGAATACGGATAACGAACTGCTAAATTGAACAAGATGCAAGAACTGCCTGTAAACGTCGGTATCCTCTCGGCCCCCGAGATTCATTTTCAACTGAACGGGCCGTATGCCTGTCACGGAAAAGACCGGGAGGCGACGGGCAAACAAAGCGTATCGCTCGAGGAAGACCGGATGCTGTGGAAAGGGAAAAAATACGAAGAGCTGCTGTTCGTTCCGAAAGACGAACAGGCCACTTTCTCCATCGAGGACGTGACCATCGGCGTACATTTCCATTGGGAGCGGAAAGAAACTCAACTGTTCGGAGGAAGTTTAAAGCTGATCATCGAAGGAGATCGAATCGTCGCCGTCAATACCTTGCCCGTAGAAACCTACCTGACCAGCGTCATCTCTTCCGAAATGAACGCAACCTCCTCCGTAGAGTTCCTGAAAGCGCATGCCATCATCTCGCGCAGCTGGCTCATCGCACAGATCGAAAAGAAGAACAAAACGGAAAAACAGGAGCTGAAAGCACTTTCCCTCCGACAGACGGACGAAACGCACATTCGGTGGTACGACCGGGAAGACCACATGCACTACGACGTCTGCGCCGACGACCATTGCCAACGCTACCAAGGCATGACCAAGGCTTCCAATCCTAATGTCGTCGAAGCGGTCCGCGCTACTCGAGGAATGGTCCTCGTGAGCGGAAACGAAATCTGCGACGCCCGCTTCAGCAAATGTTGCGGAGGTATCACGGAAGAGTTTTCCTGCGCCTGGGAAGACCGCTCGTATCCCTACCTCTCGGCCGTCTACGACGGGAAAGAACAGTGTCGCCTCCCCGATCTGACCGAGGAAAGAGAGGCAGAACGGTGGATCCGATCCTCACCCGAAGCGTTCTGCCATACGAACGACCGGAAAGTATTGAGTCAGGTACTCAATAACTACGATCAGGAAACGAACGATTTCTATCGGTGGAAAATCCGATATGCTCAAGCCGAACTCTCGACACTGATAAAAGATAAATCGGGGATTGACTTCGGTGCAATCCTCGATCTGATCCCGACGGCACGAGGCAAATCGGGAAGACTGTGGAAACTGAAGATCGTCGGAGAGAAGAAAACGCTCGTCGTAGGCAAAGAATTGGAAATCCGCCGGATCCTCTCCCCCACTCACCTGTTCAGTTCGGCCTTCGTAGTCGAGAAAGAACAAATTACAGACGGAATACCGGAAGGATTCCTGCTGATCGGCGCGGGATGGGGACACGGCGTCGGCTTATGCCAGATCGGCGCAGCGATGATGGGCGAACAGGGCTGCACGTTCGACCGCATCTTATCGCACTATTATAAAAAGGCGGAAATAAAATGTTTATATGAATAATACCCTTATATTTGTCACCTATAAAATCAATCATTTAATTCGCTTGTTATGAAAAGTTGGAAAATCGAAGCTGCCATAATAGCAGCAGGCCTGTTGCTGATGGGACTTTTTATCAAGTCGGGACTCCATTCATTCTCAGACAAAGACCGCGCAGTCGAAGTAAAAGGACTCGCCGAGATGGATGTGCCGGCCAACAAAGTGGTATGGCCCTTGGTTTACAAAGAAGTAGGAAACGACCTCACCGTTTTGTATAACAAAATTCGCGAGACGAATGCGACCATCGTACAATTCCTCAAAAGGAAAGGTATCGACGAAAAAGAAATCAGTATCGGAGCGCCGAGCATCGTCGACAAACAAGCCGACCGATACGATAACAGCATCGTCCAATACCGGTATAACCTGACGGAAATCATCACCGTCACCTCGGCGAAAGTAGACCTGATACGCAGCTTGATCACCGAACAGGGAGAACTGCTGAAACAAGGCATCGCCATCGTGGCCGGCGACTGGGAACAAGGCATTACCTACGAATTCACAGAACTGAATACCGTGAAACCTTCCATGATCGAAGAGGCTACCAAAAATGCTCGACAAGCAGCGGAGAAATTCGCCAAAGATTCCGGCAGCAAATTGGGAAAGATCAAACAGGCTACGCAAGGTCAGTTCAGTATCGAAGACCGCGACCCTTATACGCCCCACATCAAGCATATCCGCGTAGTTACCACCATCGATTACTCGTTGGAGAATTAAGTCGGGAACGAATAACAGTTTAGCCCCTGCCGATCCGCTCAGCGGGAGCTAAAATCCGTTTTAGGCCTTAGCGAGCCACTCGGCGGGAGATAAAATCCGTTTTAGACGCTGCCGAGCCACTCGGCGGGAGATAAAATCTGTTTTAGGCCTTAGCGAGCCGCTCGGCGGGAGATAAAATCCGTTTTAGGCCTTAGCGAGCCGCTCGGCGGGAGATAAAATCTGTTTTAGGCCTTAGCGAGCCGCTCGGCGGGAGATAAAATCCGTTTTAGGCCTTAGCAAGCCGCTCGGCGGGAGATAAAATCCGTTTTAGGCCTTAGCAAGCCGCTCGGCGGGAGGGAAATGTCCCTACTCTTTATACGTCACGTCGATTCCTTTCGCTTCTCGCATTTCCTTTGCGACGGCATGCCGGTCGATCTTCACTTTGTCCGTGACAAATTCCGGGATGTTGTAGGAGAACAGGAGGTCGTTGTAATATTTCTTCGGATTCTTTTGCGGCAGCATGAAAGGTTTGTGCGCCTTGCCGTCCGCATCGATATACGTGAAGAAAAGACGGGTGTAAAGTCCGTCTACCCGACGGCTGCTGAAAACCAGCCAACGGCCGTTACGGCTCCAGGAATGATAACTGTCCACATCCTCGCTGTTGGCCTCGTCCAACGGGTAAGCCCGGCCGTTGGTCAAATCGATCATATATAAATCAGCCTCCTTGTGCCAGATCGAAAAATTCCCGAAATGATGACGGGTGAAAGCCAGATACTTCCCGTCCGGCGAAATACGTGGGAAGGAGACGCTCATCGAATCGCATGCCGCATGATAAACCGTATCGATCTTCGTGCCGAACGTTCCGGAAGCAGCATCGAAATCGATCCGACAAAGATTGTAGTGCACCTCCTTGTAACGGTTCGGCATCGGAGCTACGGCGCGGGCCCTGCAAAAATAAAGACTTTTTCCGTCGGGCGAAAAGGTGGGGAATGTCTCGAAGGCATCCTTATCCATCAACAGCGGAGAAGAAATGATCTGATGCGTCCTCACGTCATAGACCACCACATCCGAAGCCGAATCGAACACCTCGATACGGTTGATGTGATTCGAAAAGAACGACTGAGCGGTCTTATTCGTCGAAAAGGCGATGTAATCGCCCTCAGGATGCCAATAAGGATATACCAAGGAAGAGATCGTCCGTTCCGTCTTGGTGTTGAGCTTTTCGATCTTGCCCCGATCGATATGAACCGTTCCGCCGTACTTGGAGCGCATGTGGAACACCATCCGATCGGGATGCTGCATCCGGAAAGCATGGCAATTCACGCAGTTGAAATCGGTCAGCTTGTTCTCGTAAATCGGACTTTGACGGTATGTTTCCACATCCCGCTGGTAAATTCCCATCTTATTCCACAGGCCATATCCGGGCGGAATCAGCCGGTAAGCGACATACTTATCCGCTTTATCCGCCGCCACCCTCATCGTAAAAGGCTTGAAAGCACACCAGGCTCCCTCGATTTTTTTACAAACCGTCAACCGAATCGAATCGCCCTGCCGCTGCTCCAACAACTTCTTCCATTTCCTTTGGGGAATGACGAAACAATCGTCGTCGCCTTTCACGACGATACGCGTCGGCCCTCCTTCGATCCGCAGCGCCGTCTCGGAACCGCCCGCATTCAAAACCGAGAAATCGAGCGGCGCAATGTTCACGGGAATGGTTACCTCCTTGTAATCGGGGAAGATGGAGACTTCCTCGTCCAGATTCCTCGAGATATGTATCTCATTGCTGCAAGCAGGGGGCAATGTCAGACAAACGATACCGCATAGATAAAAGATAAGTCGTTTCATATTACCGTACCGGATTAAATAAGAAATAATACCAATAAGTCTTCCCGAAGCCGGCCTTCAATGCCGCCGGATTTCTTTTCGTCCGTTGAAAAGCGATGAATTGCCGTTTAAACTCGTCGTACCTCGTCAAGGTTTCTTCCGTCACACCGTGTTTCCTGCAAAAATCCATGTCATTTTCATTAAAGACGATCATCGCTTCCTGAAGAATCTGCGGAACGCTCTTCAATGCATCCGTTCCGTAGAACCGCTCTACAAACCGATTCGCGCTTTCCCGGTCTCTCGACAAGAGCAGATGAGCTACCGCATAGTCTCTCGCGGCCATATCCTTCGGATTCGTCTCGAGGATATGCACCAAATCGGCATACACCCCATCCTGTAGGGAAAAGGCGTCCGTCGCCGGCAAATCTCTTCGTTTCATTCCCAGTTCGGGATCCTGTTCCACCGCCTCGTCGTCATAGAGGAAACGACGCATGCTCGTGGCCCATTTTCCATATCCCCACGTCCTTTCCAATACGGAGATGTATTTCTCGGCAACCGGATAGGCTCCGTAAATCAGATTCGTCTTCACAAGCAACTTCAGCATGGCCGGACTGCCGTAGCGGACACCGATGGAAGAGTCGAAAGCCTTATCTTGCGCAGAGGCGATAATCCCCATCCGGTAATAAATATCGCTCAGCAACACGGTTAATTCAGTGACCAATTCGGTCTTTTCTCCGCCGACCAACAACGTCTGCGGGTCTCTCGGCTGGAGATCGAGCAAACGAGTCAACAATTTCCCTTCCTGCGATAAGGCTAAATTCACATAGTTCATGATCAGATAATTATTATTGCGAATCTTCTTCGACCGCAAGAGTGCATTCCACTGCTCCGTCGTCACATAATGCTGAAGTTCGACCATCGCATAAGTCTTATCTCCCGCGTCCATAGCAGCATAGCGACCGTACCCCCAACCCACACCCAAGGATAAAACGACCGTACACACCATACGGGCGGCAGGCGTCTTTATCGAAACGTATCGAGCGAGAAAGAACAGCAGCATACAACCGACGGCAGCAAACCAGGAGCCATTTGTCGACTGTAGAGGTACGAGAATAGGTTCGTAATTAAAATCGTTCGTGTAAGCAAAACGATAGGACACGAGGCGCCCTACATGTACGAAAATCATCCCGAGTACCGCTACCGATAAAACGGAGAACAGCTGCCAATACCCTCCCGGTGACTTCGTCAAGACATCGTAAAGCAAAAGCATGACAGCGAAGAGTAAGGCGATCGAACCGGCGAAAAGGTACAGACAAACGGTAAACAAACATCCCCAACCAATACGAAAAAGCGGGCGCATTGTAGAAGATGAAGCGGTATAAATCCAGAAGAAAAGCATGGAGAGAAAGAAAGCGAGCACCCCTTCGTAATGGTAGTAGTAATCGAGTAATCCTTTTACCTGAAACAACCACGGCACGAAACAAAGCGGAAACAAATAGACCGAAGCGTTCAACTTACGAAGAGAAAACCACAAAAGCATGGCAGACAACACACCTATTCCGGCCGTGACCACAGCCCCCAACAGTCGAATACTGAAAAACTGTACGAGGAATTGAGCAAGGCACAGCGAAAGTCCGCCCAACGTCGTATACCTGTCACGAATAAAATCGACATCCTTCATGAATAGTTGTTGCTGTTCGCGGTAATAAAACAGAAATTCCTGATTTGCCTGCAAGAAAAGCCAAAGCAAAAGAAAGGCGACACCCCCTACGAAAACAGGACTATATTTTTCAATTGTCTTCATATTACCACGCTGCGACGAAACCGCAAAACCATTTATAACGGGGTGCAAGTTACAAATTTTTCATAGAAATGCGGCAACGAGAGAGAAAATTAGCATAAAAAGGTATACAAACCGAAGGTCATACGCCAATCGTTCGACATCGAACAACTTTTTCGACGTAAGGAAAGAGGCCATCTCCATGCGATTTGCAGACGGCCTCTCCTCTTTCACTTTATCCGTTGTGCATCAATTACCCGGATTTTGTTCAATACCCAGCCGATTCACTTCGTCCCGGTAAATAGGTCCGAAATAACGTTTGTTATCCCATGCCCGATTCTCCCGATAACTCAAGTCAATGACTTCGTATTTATAATCGTATTTGGTTTCATCATGCACATAAGGCAATGAAGGCGTAGCGCCGACTTTCGGAGTAGCCTGCACGTAAATACCCATCAGCTTCTTGTTTCCGGTTTGGTCGCCGATCATCCAGCGGGTAATATCGAAGAAACGGGATTCCTCATAAGCCAACTCGGAGCGACGCTGTTGGCGAACAAACTGACGCATATTCTCCTGATCGAGACTTAAGTCCCGTTTTTTCAATGTCTGCGAAGTGGAGGGCATTCCGATACGCGAGCGAAGCGCATCCATATACTCGACAGCTTCATCCAGGTTGCCCAATTCCGTTGCGGCTTCGGCTACGATCAGATACATCTCCGCCAAACGGATGAAAGGCAACTGACTGGTCTGGAACGTCTCTTCGGAAGCAGCCAAGGTGCAGTCGATCAACTTCTTTTCCAAATAACCGGTGAACGAACCGTTCCAATCTTCGATAGACGATTTACGGGTATCGCAACCGTATATGCCCGTGTACGAATAACTGACGACCGGACTGGAAGTCTTTTCATTGAAAGTAACGCTGCATTCCGTGCCGCCCGGCACTGCATAATAGCCCATTTGCAATTGTCCTAAAGGAGTAGGATCAAGTCCCCGTACATCGGTGGGGCGTTGACGTCCCCAAACTGCTCCGTCGTAACCGATAGTACCGTAAAAACGGGGTTCGCGTCCCGTATACGGATTCGATTCCACCTTATCGCCTACCTTCTGCAAGTAAGGATAGAGCGTACCGTCTTCCATTTCGAATGAATTGGCGAGGTCGTGCGTTGGAGTAGTACCGCCCCACGCATGATAACCGTTCGGTCCGTGCACCAGACCAATTCGGTTACGGTTATAGAGATTGCCGCCTACTTTATTGATGAACTGCTTGTAGAAAATATGCTCTTGATTGTCAGTCAGCATGATCTGATGCCAATTTTCACCTGTTTCTTCTGCGGTCAACGCAGCACATTGAATCAAAGAGAAATAGCCGCTGTTGATTACATTCTTTGCCGCAGCAACGGCTTGTTCGTACAAAGCTTTCCGGTCGCCGTTATACTGATTGCATGCCAGCGTGTTGATGGTACGGTCGGCATAAAGCGGACTCGCCACGTGCAAAAGGATACGCGCTTTCAGGGCTTCGGCCGCCCACTTTGTAGCGCGTCCGGTATGCGAACCGCTTTGCAGATCGGGTAAAAATTTCTCGGCCTCGTTCAAATCTTTCAAAATATGATTCAGCACTTCGCTGACGTTGGCGCGCGTAAAACGTTTTTCCGCAGCGGCAGCCTGAGCAGATGCCAGATCATATTCTTCGGTTACGATAGGTACGCCGCCATAACCTCTTAAAAGTTCATGATACAGATAGCCACGAAGGAAATATGCCTCCCCTTTCATGCGGGTCAGATCGTAATTACCGTCAGCCGGTACGTTATCTATATTATTCAATACCAAATTAGCACGATAAATACCTTTATAAGTATTGCTCCAGTCGATAGGATCGACGTCGTTGTCATACCATCCCAAGTAACTGCCGGAAGTAGTAGCTTCCGACATGGCTTTCATGCCGTAATCGTGCGTAAAATAAGCGTCATCGGTCGCTCCCGAAAGGTTGCACTCATCGGAATAGTGAGGCACGTATCCATAGATATCGTTCACAACGGTTTCAACCAAACCGGCATCGGTAAATACCACCTCGCGTATGTACTGATCATTAGGAGTCAGATCCATAAAGTCGGAGCATGCGGAGAGGGATATACCCAGCCCGACTGCTACCGATAAACCTAAATATTTAAATGTCTTTTCCATATACTAATCGGATTTAGAATGTTGCTTGAAAACCTATATGATAGAATACTCGTTGAGGATAGTTCTCCAAATTAGGATTACGCGACTCGGGGTCGGCCACCTTGATATGGTCCAATGTCAACAAGTTACGACCACTGACATAGAAACGAAGCTTAGAGAAACCGATGGCTTTCAGCGTTTTTTCACCCACCGCATAACCGATTTCTAAATTCTTCAGTCGGAGGTAATCCCCGCTTCTCAGAAAAAAGTCGTTAGCATGATCCCCCTCGTAAGAACCTGCCCAGTATTGATTTTCGCGTTCGTAAGTACGAGGGCCTTTCGCATTCGGGTTTTCCGGAGTCCAACGGTTGTCATAGTATTCTTTCAAGAAGTTACCGATAGTGCCCGACCAGGTTTTGATGTAAGCCTGTCCGCCTAAAGCTCCTTGAATCAATGCCGAGAGATCCCAATTTTTGTAACCAGCCGTCAATGTCAGACCGCCGACGAATTTCGGTTCGTAAGTCTTGTTGGAACGAACGCGATCGTTAGCATCGATAGCCCCATCCTTATTTACGTCGACGAACTTAACATCGCCGGGAACGGCACCTGTCCAGTGCGGATAGGCGTCGATTTCCTGCTGCGTATGGAATATACCGTCCGTCTTATAATACAATCTTGCGCCTACCGGCATCCCGGTCGATTTTTGATATTCCGGAATTCCGGGGACCTCGTCCCAATACAAAATCTTATTGTTAGCCCAAGTCATGTTGAAAGATGCGCCATAGTTGAAATCGCCCTTGCGATCCTGCCAGCTGACCAACATTTCAAAACCTTGGTTACGCATTCTACCGATATTTTCACGAGGCAACGTAATGCCGGTTACCTGCGGCAAAGAAGCGTTACGGGAAATCAACATGTGGGTACGCTTATGGTAGAAGTAATCGGCTTCGATACTTAAGCGGTCGTTCAGGAAACGAAGGTCGAGACCGATATCATAAGTAGTACCGCGTTCCCAAGTGATATCGGGGTTGGGGGTACGGGAAGGATATAACCGTCTTTGCTCTTCATTACCGAATACGACGCCTTGGGTAGTGAAGGCATACGTATCCAAATATTGAATGGAACGGTCATAATTGCCATCCGAATCCAATAACGCATCATTACCGGTCTGCGAGATAGATCCGCGCAACTTGGCGTAAGTGATGAAGTGTATATGCTCCTTAAACCACGATTCTTCAGACATACGCCATGCCGCCGATACGCCGGGAAAGAAACCGTAACGATGTGCTTTCGGAAAACGGTACGAACCGTCATAACGCCACACAAACTCGATCAAGTACCGTTCCAAATAGTTATAATTAACGCGACCGAAATAGTTCAAACGAGTCTCTTTCCAAGAATAGCCCTCGTTTTCCATACCCTCAGCAGAGCCTAAGCTCAATTCGGCCTTCGCACCGGACACATAATTCTGGCGGCGAGCATACATATACTCCATCTCCTTGCTCTGTCCCTCGACGCCAGCCATGATGCCAAACGTATGGCTATCGAAAGTCCTTTCGTAATTGGCTGTGACATTGAGCATCCAGTCGGTATAGTCATTAACGTATTTGCTATAACGGGGAGCATCGATATAACGTCTCGCACCGGTCAGCGAAGAAGCGTCCTTCGGTTTGGAAGTATCTCGAGTATACAGGATGACAGGCTTCTCGAACCGACTGCGATTGAAGAAGTGCTTATCGTAGGAAGCCGTTCCCGTCAACGTCAGGCCTTCCACTCCCGGAATCTTGAATATGCCGGTAATATTGTTTTGTACATAGTAGTTTTTCTGACGGTCCGTACCGGCCTCATCCGTAGAAGTGACAGCGGGGTTGTCGCCCCGTTCCAAGTCAGGTCCGGCTTGGCCGGTAGGCCAGAAAGCAACCTGCGTGGGTTTACCGCGACGGATACCGGAGAAGATAGAGCCTGCGCTCTTCATCGGATAGTGTGTATCCTCCAAACGCATTTCATTTCCCACCGAGATCGAGACGTATTCGTTAAGCTTGAAATCCAGATTCGTACGTATCGCATACTGATCGAAGCGATTACTTGAACGACGGTAGATACCGTCTTCTCCGTTGGCCGATAAATTCACATAGAATTTGAACTTTTCGGAACCACCCTGCACGCCCATATCCGTACGGTATGTCGGCGAGAAACTCTTGATGGTGGTATCGAACCAATCCGTGTCCGGGTGATCCCACGGATCGTCATGGTTTTTGAACGATTCGAGGTCTTTTTCACTCCATGTGCCGGGATTGATCTCATTGACCATAGTCGCGTACTCAAAGGCGTTACACATTTTCGGTAAACGATTGGCTCGAGAGAATCCGTAGCTCGCGTCGAAGTTCACAACCGCCTTACCTTCTTTACCGCGTTTCGTCGTAATTAAGATAACGCCGTTAGCTCCACGGGCGCCGTAGATGGCGGCGGCGGCATCTTTCAATACGGACATGCTCTCGATTTCGTTCGGGTTCAAACGGTTCAAACCGCCGGCACGGTCAGGAATACCGTCAATCACGACCAACGGATCCTTACTGCCTAAAGAGTTCGTACCGCGAATGCGGATCGTACTTGCACCTCCGCCGGGTTCGTCAGCAGTCTGGAAGCCGATGACACCGGGGATACGGCCTACCATTCCATTCGACAGGTTGGAGGTCGGAGACACCTGCAAATCTTTACCGGAAATAGTAGCGACGGCTCCGGTGACCGTCACTTTCTTCTGAACACCGTAACCGACCACCACCACTTCTTCTATCTGCTCGGTATCTTCTTTCATGATTACATTGATCGTCGTCCGGTTTCCGACGATAATTTCTTGGGTCTTATAACCGATGTATGAAAAAACAAGCGTACCATTAGCAGGAACTTGGAGCGTGTAATTACCGTCTACGTCCGTAATAATGCCCATAGTCGTTCCTTTCACGGAAACATTCACGCCGATCAGCGGCTCTCCGTTTCCATCGGCGACTTTTCCATTTACTGTGATTCGTTGGGCGAATGCTGCAACTGAAAACATCACGAAGATCAAAATAAGACTCAGTGTCTTACGAAATAAATTTAAAAAAGGCTTGTTCATGTTCTAAGATTTAAAGTAATAACATGTGTAATTTTATCATCAGAATTATTCTCTGCAAAAAAGTATTTCACTTTCTCATAGGCAATACGTTTTAATCATACAATATTAATTTTCAATTATGTTCTCTCGACAAGAGTTCGATAAACACAGTGATTATATTCTCTCTATCAAAAGCCAGTTACGATGGACAGCATGCTCGTTGGCTTTTTAGAGATATTGATAAACATCCAGAAATACCTGTATTTCTTTGTCATATTTTCGATAGATTTAAGATTTATTTTTATCGATACAAATATACTATATATTTTCCTATTGCACATTGAGACAAAATATTTTTTCTTTGTTGATACTAATTTCCATTCGGTCGAAAATCAAAGGATTCACGAAGTAGAAAGAAAGAGAGCTTATTCGCTGGATCCGAACGATTACCTGTGCATACAACGAGAAGAAATAGAAAAAAAATTATCAACTTATTTATGTTTCAGCAAATTGTTGTACCTTTGCGATCGGATTATATATCAATATAATGTCTAATGTAATTAATTTTATTAACTAACAATTTTTTAATGGAAGAATTAAAAAACATTCAACCTGTTGAAGATTTCAATTGGGACGCTTACGAACACGGTGAATCAACCACTGAAGTAAGTCGCGAAGAACAAGAACAGGCGTACGACGGTACGCTACACAATGTAACCGACCGGGAAGTAGTGGAAGGGAAAGTCATCGCTATGAACAAGCGGGAAGTAGTGGTCAATATCGGCTACAAATCCGACGGCGTTATTCCCCTGAGCGAATTCCGGTACAATCCTGAATTAAAAGTCGGCGATACGATAGAAGTATACATCGACAATCAGGAAGACAAGAAAGGGCAGCTGATTCTGTCGCACAAAAAAGCTCGTGCAACCCGTGCGTGGGATCAGATCAATGCTGCGCTGGAAAATCAAGAAATTATTAAAGGCTTCATCAAGTGTCGTACCAAGGGCGGTATGATCGTGGATGTATTCGGTATCGAAGCTTTCCTGCCGGGTTCTCAAATCGATGTGAAGCCTATTCGCGACTACGACGTATTTGTAGGTAAAACTATGGAATTCAAGGTGGTCAAGATCAATCAGGAATTCAAGAATGTCGTCGTGTCTCACAAAGCGCTGATCGAAGCGGAATTGGAACAACAGAAGAAGGAAATCATCGGCAAGTTGCAAAAGGGACAGGTGCTCGAAGGAATTGTCAAAAACATCACCTCGTACGGCGTATTTATCGACTTAGGCGGCGTAGACGGACTGATCCACATCACAGATCTTTCATGGGGACGCGTCAACGATCCGCACGAAGTCGTAGCGTTGGACGAAAAACTGAATGTCGTTATTCTCGACTTCGACGAAGATCGCAAGCGTATCGCCTTAGGTCTGAAACAATTGACTCCCCATCCGTGGGATGCGCTCGATCCGAACCTGAAGGTAGGCGATACGGTGAAGGGCAAAGTCGTAGTGATGGCCGATTATGGTGCTTTCGTCGAAATCGCTCCGGGTGTAGAAGGGTTGATCCACGTTTCGGAAATGTCGTGGTCGCAGCATTTACGTTCGGCACAAGACTTCCTAAAAGTGGGAGACGAAATCGAAGCGGTCGTCCTCACATTAGACCGCGAAGAACGCAAGATGTCTTTAGGCATCAAGCAGCTTAAACCGGATCCGTGGGAGACGATCGAAGAAAAATACCCGATCGGTTCCAAACACGTGGCTAAAGTTCGCAACTTTACGAACTTCGGCGTATTTGTCGAACTCGAAGAAGGAGTCGACGGCCTGATCCATATCTCAGACCTATCATGGACGAAGAAGATCAAACATCCCAGCGAATTTACTCAAATCGGTGCGGATATCGACGTCATCGTGCTCGAAATCGATAAGGAAAACCGTCGTCTAAGTCTTGGTCACAAGCAGTTGGAAGAGAATCCTTGGGACGTATTCGAAACGGTATTCACCGTAGGTTCCGTTCACGAAGGACAGATCGTAGAGATGCTTGACAAAGGTGCCGTGATTGCCTTGCCATACGGGGTCGAGGGTTTCGCTACTCCCAAACATTTAGTCAAAGAAGACGGAACGCAGGCGCAGTTGGATGAGAAATTACCGTTCAAAGTCATCGAATTCAACAAAGATGCCAAACGTATCATCCTTTCTCACAGCCGTATCTACGAAGACGCTCAGAAAGCCGAAGCGAGGGCGGAACGCAAGACCAAGAGGTCGCAGAAGAAAGACGATGTTCCGGTAATCCAGAACCAAGCTGCTTCCACCACGTTGGGCGATTTGGATGCATTGGCTGCTTTGAAAGAACAAATGGAAAAAGGGGATGATAAGTAATTAGCATACTCTTTCATGATAAGAAAAATCGGTTAGGAGGTAAACTTGCAAGTTTACCTCCTAACTTTTATTCTCGGCCCTCTCCCACCCTCGAAATGTTCGCCAACCTATAAAAGAACAGATGGCTCGAGGCTGCCCGCCGGAAAAAACCGATACGTCGCACTGCGCGGAGCAAGCAACACCGGCAGACGCCACGTCGTGCACCTGCAACGGATCCACCGCATGCTGCAGTGGGACTGACACCTCGGCATCGGCAGCCACGTTGCGGATGATCTGCTGCAACAGAACCGATATCGCAAAGAATTTATACTATAATATCTCTTCTCCCCGCAAGAATACCCTACGGATAAGAGGAGCAGTATAAGCATAAGGTATAAAATCAACGGAAGGTATGGACTCTGTTAGAAAGAAGTTGGCAACCTTTCCCTTTCGAATCGAGCCGTAATCTTTACTCAAACCCATGGCATAAGCAGCGTTCAATGTGGCGGCATTCATCGCCTCGGCGGGGAGCAGCCGCAATTTGATGCAAGCTAACGAAACAATGAACTTCATATCGCCCGAAGGCGTCGAGCCCGGATTATAATCGGAAGCTACCGCGATACCCAAGCCTCGATCGATCATCCGACGAGCTTTGGCATAAGGCAGGTTCAGGAAGAACGAAGTGCCGGGTAGAACGGTCGGCATGGTGGCAGTGCCTTTCAAAAGCTCGATCTCGTCTTCCGTCATGCTTTCCAGATGATCCACCGATAAGGCATGATGCTTCACTCCCACCTCGACTCCTCCCGAAGAAGCCAATTCGTCAGCATGTATCTTGGGCTGCAGGCCATACTTCGCTCCAGCCTCCAAGATACGGGCTGTTTCCTCCGGCGTAAAGAATCCCGTATCGCAGAACACATCGATATAATCGGCCAAATGTTCCTTCGCTACGTTCGGAATCATCTCCCGAACAACCACCTCGACATAATCGGCCTGCCTCCCGGCATATTCCCTGCCTACCGCATGAGCGCCCAGAAAAGTGGAAACCACCTCGGCCGGCGTCGATTCCTTGATGCGCCGAATCACGCGCAACATCTTCAATTCATCCGCCGTATTCAATCCGTAACCGCTCTTTATCTCCACGCAACCGGTTCCTTTTCGAACGATTTCATCCATCCGACACATGGCCTGCCGGTAGAGTTCCTCTTCGGAGAGAGCATGCAGCAAGTCGGCAGAGTTAAGAATCCCTCCGCCCCGTTTGGCAATTTCCGCATAGCTCAATCCCCGAATCTTATCCACGAACTCTTGCTCTCTGCTGCCGGCATAAACCAAATGCGTATGTGGATCGCACCAGGAAGGAAGCACCGCCCCGCCTTCTGCATCGACAACCTTGTCGTAATGAACCGCAGGCAGATCGGCCATGCTTCCGTACGACACATACTTCCCGTCCTCCACGTACAGCCACGCATTCGGAACGGATTCGAAAAGATTCATTTCGGTTCCCTGCAGACGTAACGAACCGTGCGAATCCAACCCGGCCAAGATACCGATATGATACACCAACAGTTTCATCAGCGTAAGAACTCGATAGAATGGGCAATATGTTTGTACATCACCTGATCTTCTTCAATAAACGGAACCACCTTCCGGTAATCCGCGAAGATGGCTTCGACAGCAGGCGAAGATTTCAGCGGACGGCGGAACTCCAAGGCCTGCGCCGCATTGAAGAGCTCTATGGCCAATACCTTCTCCGTATTGTATACCACCTTATATAATTTGGTTGCCGCATTCGCTCCCATGCTGACATGGTCTTCCTGATCCTGAGAAGAAGGAATGCTGTCGACCGAGGCCGGCATACCCAACGTTTTGTTCTGACTGACCACAGCCGCCGCCGTGTACTGCGTAATCATAAATCCGCTGTTCACCCCCGGATTAGCGACCAAGAAACTCGGCAAACCTCTCGTTCCGGAAACCAGTCGGTAGATTCGACGTTCGGAGATATTATCCAACTCACACAAAGCAATAGCCAAGAAATCCAACGGCATGGCAATCGGCTCTCCATGGAAATTTCCGGCAGAAATGACGGCATCATCCTCCTCGCAAACAATCGGGTTATCGGTCACGGAGTTGATTTCCCGATCGATCACCGAATAAACGTAATCGATCGTATCCTTTACGGCACCATGCACCTGCGGGATACACCGAAACGAATAAGGGTCCTGCACATTGACCTTGGGTTGCCTTATCAGTTCGCTACCTTCCAACAATCCGCGAATGCGGTCGGCCGTCTCAAGCTGCCCTTTATGCGGGCGAACCAAATGAACGGTATGCGTAAACGGCTCAATTCGTCCGTCGAACGCTTCCAACGACATCGCCGCAATTTTATCTGCCCAATCGCTCAACCGTTTGGCATTAATCAATGCCCATACCGCAAAACCGGTCATATTCTGCGTACCGTTCAGCAACGCCAACCCTTCTTTCGAAGCCAACTTGATCGGCGCCCAGTTCATCTTCTTCAACAGCTCAGCACCGGCGAGACGCTCTCCTCGATATTCCACCTCACCCATACCGACCAAAGGCAGGCAAAGATGAGCCAACGGAACCAAATCGCCCGAAGCTCCTAAAGAACCTTGCATATACACAACCGGATAGATATCATGATTGAAAAAATCAACCAGCCGCTCGACGGTATCCAGCTTAATGCCCGAATAACCATAACTCAAGGATTGGATCTTCAACAAAATCATCATTTTTACAATATCGTTCGGCACTCGCTCGCCGACTCCACAAGCATGCGACATGATCAGATTGGTTTGCAATTCCGACAACTGATCGGCGCCGATAGATACTTTGCACAAAGAGCCGAAACCCGTCGTTACGCCATAGATAGGCTCTTTATCTCTGGCTATTTTCTCGTCCAGATATTCCCGACAGTGAGTGATCCGACGGCGAGCATCTTCGCTCAATTCCAACCTATATCCTCTATGAATAATCTCATCGATTTTCTCGATGGAAAGATGGTCTGCACTTATTTTATGTATCATCATACAGCGATTTTAGTTATTTACATATCTCGATAGCCTGTTCCACGACAGCATCGTCCGCCAGATTCGGTAGAGTCACTTTCAAATCCGGCGTTCGTTCCATTTCGCGTCGGATAGAAAACATCGCCCCATCGTTGCGGGCCCAACTTCTGCGGGCGATGCCATTGTTTACATCCCAGAAAAGCATCTCTCGAATCCGGCGTTCGGCTGCTTCGCTTCCGTCGATGACCATACCGAACCCTCCGTTGATGACCTCTCCCCAGCCGACGCCGCCGCCATTATGAATAGAAACCCACGTAGCGCCGCGAAATGCATCGCCGATCACATTCTGCACCGCCATATCCGCACAGAACTGCGAACCGTCATAGATATTGCTGGTTTCACGGAATGGAGAATCCGTGCCCGATACGTCGTGGTGATCTCGTCCCAAGACAATCGGTTTGGCAATCTCTCCTTTCCGAATAGCCTTGTTGAAAGCCAAGGCTATTCGGATTCTGCCTTCCGCATCGGCATAGAGGATTCGAGCCTGCGATCCGACGACCAAACGATTTTTTCCCGCTTCCTTTATCCAATGGATATTATCCTCCAACTGAGGATGAATTTCTTCCGGTGCAGTGGTCCGCTCCTTTTCCAATACTTCCGTCGCCAACCGATCGGTGACTGCCAAATCTTTCGGATCGCCAGACGTACAGATCCACCGGAACGGCCCGAAGCCGTAGTCGAAGAACATCGGCCCCATAATATCCTGAACATACGAAGGATACCGAAACTTGCCGTCCGGCAAAAGGATGTCGGCCCCCGCCCGAGAGGATTCCAATAAGAAAGCATTGCCGTAATCAAAGAAATACATGCCTCTGGCGGTCAATTGATTGATGGCGGTTACTTGCCGTCGAAGAGATGCGCGCACCTGTTCCTTAAACTGCTCGGGATCATCGGCCATCATAACCTTCGATTCTTCCAGTGTCATACCCACCGGATAATACCCTCCAGCCCACGGATTATGCAGAGAAGTCTGATCGCTTCCCAAATCTACCGATACGTTTTCATCCGCCAACCGCTCCCATAAGTCGACGACATTGCCAATATAGGCCATAGAAACAGTCCGCTTTCCGTCGACTGCTTTCCGAATGGCAGGAATCAGTTCTTCCAACTCCGAATGTATCTCATCCACCCAACCTTGTTCGTATCGTTTCTGAGCCGCCTTCGGATTAATTTCGGCCACGACGCTCACCACACCGGCAATATTTCCCGCCTTAGGCTGAGCGCCCGACATTCCTCCCAATCCCGACGAAACGAACAGCATGCCGCGAATATCTTTTCCTCCGGGTTTCAACCTCTTTCTCGCTGCATTCAGGACCGTAATCGTCGTTCCATGAACAATACCTTGAGGGCCGATATACATATAAGAGCCTGCCGTCATTTGTCCATACTGACTGACGCCAAGCGCATTTCCTCTCTCCCAATCGTCCTGCTTGGAATAATTCGGAATCATCATTCCATTCGTAACCACTACGCGAGGAGCATTCCTGTGAGAAGGAAACAAGCCCAAGGGATGGCCCGAATATACCACCAAGGTTTGTTCATCGGTCATCTCGCTCAAATATTTCATAGTCAAACGATACTGAGCCCAATTCTGAAAGACAGCCCCGTTCCCTCCGTAAGTGATGAGTTCATGAGGATGTTGCGCCACCGCTTTATCCAGATTGTTCTGAATCATCATCATGATAGCGGCCGCTTGAAGCGAACGATGCGGATATTCCTCGATAGGGCGGGCATACATGTCATAACGAGGACGAAAGCGATACATATAAATTCGTCCGTATTCCTTTAATTCTTCAGCAAATTCGGGGGCCAATACGGCATGAAACTTCCTGGGGAAATAGCGTAAAGCATTTCGGATGGCCAACTTCTTCTGTTCCTGCGTTAAGATATCCTTCCGTTTCGGGGCATGATTGATTTCCAAATCATAAACTTGAGGCTGCGGCAATTCCTCAGGAATTCCTCTACGAATATCCGCTATAAATTCTTCTTTCTTCATAGTATTTAAATTTTAGATTCAACGATATTCCATATCTCCGTTTCGATTTCCTTAGCTTTCGTGATCAATGCGTCGGCTTCTCCAATCAATCGTTCGGCCGTTTCTCTGTCTGTCAATGATTTAGCATTTATCTTTACATTTAATCCGGCGCCAAGCACAGCGCCTCTGGCCGCCAATGCACCGACTCCGGTATCCGACACGCTATTCGGATTCCCCATCTCAGCCATGGCCTTACATACTTCAAAGACTTGATAAGATACTTTCATCGTCCTTAGCGGTACCTGAGCCGCATAAAGGGTAGCGTCTTGAATCGCTTTCGAACGGATCGCCTTTTCTTCCGGCGTCGTTTTCGGCAAGCCGAAGGCATTCATAATCGCATGAAAGGCTTCCGTATCTTCATCAACCAAGTGGAGCAATTCGGCCATCAACCGTTGTCCCTTATCCGCCCATTCACTAAATTCGCCGCAGCGTTCGTCCCAACCGGGCTTATGACTTGACAGATTGGCGACCATGATTCCCAAAGCAGCGCCTAAGGCGCCCATATAAGCTGAAATCGTCCCACCGCCAGGAGCGGGAGATTCTCGAGAAGTCTCATCAGCAAATTCATCCACAGTCAAATCGACGAGTTTCCTCTTCTTATCGTCTTCCAAAAGATACTCGATCACTTTCTCCCGAGGATTGAACGGATGCAGATCGCCCAAACCCATGGAACGGATAGCTATATTCATCAGGTCTTCCTCCGGAATGCCCGTCGAACGGTTCTGTTTCTTCAAATAGTATTTTCCCGCTTCTATCAGTGTCCGTTTCGGAACAAGTCCCACAATCTCCGTCCCTGTCACCCGAAGTCCCCTGTTCTGGGCGCACCTGCATACTTCATCAAAAGCGACGTGAAGCGGGGTCACATTAATATTGGTAATATTCATCGAGACTTGAGCGATCTTATATTCATCGATATACCAACCGATAGCTTTCGTACATTTCAACGTTCCCGACTTCATTACAGGCTCTCCCTGTTCGTTCTTTACGATCTTTCCGACGACCGAATCCCCTTCTCGCTCCGGGCGTCCCTTTTCACGCACATCAAAAGCAATAGCATTGGCCCGACGAGTAGAAGTCGTATTCAGATTGAAGTTCACAGCGATCAGGAAATCGCGAGCTCCGACCGCTGTGCATCCCGTTTTTGCTATTCCCTCGTCAAAAAGACGAGCTCCGAAGTCAGGCGCTTTGTCCGGATCAGCCAACTTCTCCGCCAACGCTTCGTATTCCCCCTTTCTGCAAACTGCCAAATTCTTTCTTTCCGCCCTATAAGCTGCCGCCTCATAGCAGTAACAAGGAATCTGCAGCTCATCGGCAATTCGTTCGGCCAATCTTCGAGCATATTGAGCACATTCTTCCAAGGTGATACCGCTCACGGGAATTAAAGGCAAGACATCCGTCGCTCCCATCCGAGGATGAGCGCCATGATGATTCCGCATATCAATTACTTGTCCGGCCTTCTTCACGGCTAAAAAAGCAGCCTCGACAACAGCCTCCGGATTACCGACAAAAGTGACTACCGTCCGATTCGTAGCTTCTCCCGGATCCACATTGAGCAATTTCACTCCTTTCACCCGTTCTATGACGCCGGTTATTTGATCGATGACGTGTTTGTCTCGTCCCTCGCTAAAATTAGGAACACATTCAATTATTTGAGATTTTACTTCCATACTACTAAAGGTTTTAATATAATTGATTTCGTAAAAATAATGCTTCGTTCTTTTTATAGCAAATAAAAACGAGAAAAAATATCATTCCGTCACAAAAAGACGTTTACATCGCGTTAGAAAGCCTAAAAACCCTATCAAAAAGGCATAAAATCAAATCCATTCATAACATTTTCATTATTTTACATGTCCGATAAGTAAAAAAGGACTATATTTGACACATGGAAAAATTTGAAGTATATATATTGGGTTGCGGTTCCGCCTTACCCACTATTCGACATTTCGCTTCCTCACAGGTGGTTAACATCCGAGAAAAACTGTTTATGATCGATTGCGGAGAAGGCACGCAACTACAACTCAGGCGTTCTAAACTGAGATTTTCCCGACTCAACCACATCTTCATTTCACACCTTCACGGTGACCATTGCTTCGGTTTGATCGGGCTACTTTCTACCTTCAATCTGTTAGGTCGTACTGCTACGATGCATATCTATGCTCATGTCGATTTGGAAAAGTTATTAGTACCGCAATTGAATTACTTCTGCAAAAGAATAAATTACAAGGTAGAATTTCATACTGTCCATCCGGAAAAAGAAGAAATAATTTATGAAGATAGATCGGTAAGCGTAAACACCATCCCGCTAAAACACCGGATCCCAACATGTGGATTCCTATTTTGTGAAAAAAGAACTCTCGATCATATCAAACGCGAGATGATAGATTTTTATCAAATACCGATAAATAAAATTAATCTCATAAAAAACGGTGCTGGCTATGAGCTACCCGACGGGACGCTTATTCCGCACGAACGCCTCACTTATCCGTCAGCACCTCCTCGCCGTTATGCTTACTGTTCCGACACCGTGTACTACTCTCGGATCATCGAACAAATAAAGGGCGTCGATTTGCTGTATCACGAAGCTACGCTGTTGGATCGAGACATCGTCAGGGCCCGAGAAACGTTTCATACCACTTCCCTCCAAGCCGGGACCATTGCTAAAGAGGCAGGAGTAAAACGATTGATCATCGGACACTTTTCTGCCCGTTACGAAGACGAAAACGTATTGCTGGAAGAAGCATCCAGCATATTCCCGAATACCATATTAGCGTCCGAAAACTTAAAGATCGTACTTTAAAGCAATAAAAACGGATGAACAATTATAACGAAAAAGAAATATTAGCCTCTTTACAAGATCCTTCCCGATACAGGAATGCTTTCGGGCAGATCGTCCAGCATTACACCGAACAGCTGTACTGGCAAATTCGGCGCATGGTGCTCAATCATGACGATGCAAACGATATTCTGCAGAACACGTTCCTCAGAGCGTGGGACAATATAGCATATTTCCGGGGAGAAGCAAAACTATCCACGTGGCTTTATCGCATAGCCTTTAACGAATGTTTAATCTTTCTGAACAAACAAAAAGCGACAACCCATGCATCGATCGACGGCACAGAAGCACCATTGATCGATCGATTGGAAGATAATGCCGATTTCGACGGCGACGAGATACAGCGACTTTTCCAGAAAGCATTGCTCACTTTACCCGAGAAACAGCGTATGGTATTCAACCTGAAATATTTTCAGGAGATGAAGTACAATGAAATTTCCGAGGTATTGGGAACCAGCATCGGTGCGTTAAAAGCATCCTATCACCATGCGATAAAAAAGATTCGAGAATATTTAAAAGACAATAGTTAAACCTTTCGACAGATTTATAATCTAAAGAATGAAAAAAATGAGACGGCATGAAACAAGAAGATGATTTATTAAAAAGGGTCGGGACCAAAAATCCGTTCAAAGTGCCTGAAAATTATTTCGAAAACTTCGCATCGGACTTGATGACAAAGCTTCCGAAAAAAGAACCGGACTCTGCTCCCCTAAACATTACTCTCTGGCAACGCATAAAACCCTGGATTTATATGGCAGCAATGTTCGCCGGTATCATGTTAATGTTCAAAATGTTCCAACATATCAGGGAGCATGCCTCAGCTGTCCACGAAACGATGGTAGTCGAAATCCTTGACATCCCCGACCAATATATGGAAACGATCACCAACGAGTCCATGATGGATGACTATACCCTGTATCAGTATCTGACAGAAACCGATGCGAATTATTAACGTAAACGATCATGATGAGAAGAACGATTTCACTATGTTGCCTGTTATTTGGCCTCGCTTTCCTCGGGCAGGCTCAAAATAAAAATCCGCAACGCTTTAATGTCGAAGAATTCAGAGCGAAGCAGAAAGACTACCTGAGGGAGAAAGCAGGGCTGACGCACGAAGAAACAAAGGCATTTTTCCCTGTTTATTTCGAACTGCAAGATAAGAAAGCCAAAATACACGAAGAAACATGGCGCAAGTCCGACGAATGCGAGAGAAAAGAAATGACCGACCACGAATACGAAGAGATCTTGAAAGAGCTCGCAAATTCGAGAATCGCCTGTGACAAATTAGATTTGGAATACATCGAACAGTTCAAAAAGATCATCCCTCCGAAGAAAATCTACCTGATCCAGCGAGCGGAGATTCAATTCCACCGTCACATGCTTAAGATCATGCATCGGCCGCAAGGGAGGCATCCAGATAAAGAAAGAGTGAGGAGACACAGGTAATTCACCTCAACACTCCGCCGATTCAATCATTTCCGCTCCAAATGATCTTCCTGCGCTTTCGCCTCGTTCCAAACGGCATCCATTTCTTCGAGCGTCATCTCCTTTAAACTTCGCCCCCGTTTGACCGTGTGCTCTTCCACATAATTAAACCGGCGAATAAACTTCCGGTTCGCGTGTTCCAACGCATTATCGGGATTCAGTTGATAGAGCCTTGCCGCATTGATCAGGCTGAACATCACGTCTCCGAACTCTGTTTCGGCCTTTTCCTTGTCCATCTGTTCCACCTCCGCCTCAAATTCGCTGATTTCCTCCTTTACTTTATTCCAGACCTGAGAACGTTCTTCCCAATCGAATCCCACCGCACGCGCCCTGTCTTGAATACGGTAAGCTTTGATCACGGACGGCAAGGAAGCCGGCACGCCGCCCAGGATCATTTTATTCCCGTCCTTTTCTTTCATCTTCAATTGCTCCCAATTATCGACGACTTTCTCTGCCGTATCAGCTACAACCTGGCCATAAATATGAGGATGGCGGTAAATCAGTTTATCACAAAGCTTATCGCACACATCTTTCATATCAAAATCGCCAGTTTCGCTTCCGATCTTCGCATAGAAAACAACTTGCAACAATACGTCACCCAACTCTTTGCAGATATGCTGTTTATCGTCGCCCAGCAAAGCGTCGCTCAACTCATAAGCCTCCTCAATGGTGTTCGTCCGCAAGCTCTCATTGGTCTGTTTATGATCCCATGGACATTTCTCGCGCAAATCGTCCATGATATCGAGAAGCCTTCCGAAGGCTTTCATCTGTTCTTCTCTCGTATGCATGTTCTTTTTATTTTGTCGAACAAAAATACGCAATTATTTCTCCTTATTGCACATCAGTTTTATTAATTTTGCACCAATTTAAATGGCAATCGCTTAAACAAAAGGGTAAAACGGAAGTAGCAAATAAATACGATCCTACTGAAGATAAGATGCACCACCTGACGGATGTTGCTGATACGGAGCAGCTTTTCCAATTGATACAAAGACAACGTCCTTCAAGCAGTGAATGGCACAGGTAGCAAGCATGCGTCTCGACCAGCTGTAAGACCCGAAATCGTCTATTGACCAAACCGTGACTGACTATTGCCGGTCGGATCACTCTTATTTATGCAATCCTGTGCAAACGGACGCTTTATCCGCGTTGGACGATATAATCTTGACACCAATAGTTTCGATGTGGTTGAACCTCCTATGGCAACATCTGCCGCAAGCTTATTTGCTCGTGTTTGCGGGGAGAGACTGATACAGCCTGTCCTTCAGGATATTTTAGTCGCATCGAGGAATAAAAAAGAGATAAAGCCAACTTAACGGAACCTGTAACCGATTCCAAGCATCAGGTTGTTCGGATCTTTGAATCTGTAAAGCTGATAACCTGTGTGGATGAATATTTGGGGGGTTATATTCGTTTTCAAGGCAAAAATCTGATAGAAAGAATCCGTGTCTGGCCCTTTGCACAATATGTTACGGCCCCCCCCAATGTTGATGGAAAAGATCGGCATGACGACTTCGGCTCTAGCCGAGACTCCCAAGGAGAACTGCTCTCCGAATGGCGGTCTGTGGAACTTGATATCGTCGACGGGGAGATCCGTATTCACAATATGATCGGCAATGTTGGCGCTTTCATCGAACTGCGCATCGAGTGAGATCCCGGCACGAAAATATTTGCTGAAATTATACATCGGCGACAGGTTCATTCCCGCTACGGCGAATGTTCCCGGAACGACGACCGGAGTGCCGTCGTCGTCCCGACGGAAACCTTTCTTTCTCACCGAACCGTAGAATGCGAGATCGTAGCTCACGTACGGCTTGAACCGAATCTCCCTCTTTTCGTCCTTTCCGACATTTTCGGGATCGAAATCCCATGCCAGTCCCATGCTGCCTCCCGCCGTATTTATTCCGGCGTTTGGGTAGCTGGTATTACCGTTGGAGAAATGTGCCATTCCTATTCCAGCTTTCAGTTTGAGATGGGAACCGAGTCTCCAGTTCAGCAAAAGTCCGAAGCGAATGCAGGCATTAACTTTCGAACCGACTATGGTATTGGGCGGATTGGGGGTCTGATCGTATTTTTTCCAACCGAACGAAACTCCGAAATTCCACTCGTAGTCGAGCGACAGCCTTTCCGTCAGCGAGGCGATTCTGGAAGTCTGAAAGACGTACAGGGAGACAGGATTCCCGATCGTCGAAGGGTTGAAAAAGGTGTCGTATCCGATTCCTATCCCCTGTATCACATGAGGATAGAGCTTTCCGTAGAATGTTTCGGGGCCGAAACGGAAACCGTATTTCAGATGAGTGGAAAGCGCCGTACCGACAGGTCTTCCCTCGGTTTCAGTGCCTCTGAAAAACCTGTTGGTAGGCAAGGTATAGGACGGATTGACTCCCACATCCGCAACCGGTACGATTTTTCGGGGAGTATCATCTCCGCCGGATGCATCGGCCGAAGACAGTTGAAGCAGCAGGCACAGCATGGCAATTTCAATGATCGTCCCTCTCATCTTCCGCTTTTCTCTTCAAAATCGTGTAATCGAACGGCCGCTCGCTGTACATAGTGCCGGAAACAATCTTTTTTCTGCCCGTTTCCGGATTGGAAGCGTATACTTTGAAAGGGACCGAATATTTTTCCATCTGAATGTAAACCTCTACTCTCCGTTTTTCTCCGGCATTGATACTTACCTCTACGGCATAATTCCTGTCGAGCCCCGCGTCGATCTTCTGATTCTCCGTCCCGAAAACGATCTTCGTATCGTTCAGGACCGGCCGACCTTCCGCGATGTCCGGTATCGTGAGCTCGGGTAAGTCGGAACCGAATATTTTTGCGAATTCCCGGGTTTTCCATCCGGTATCGAAGCTGCAACTCACCCCCCGAAATGCGTCCCTATACGGACGAATCCATATCCCGACCGGGGCGGCGGACTCGGAATTGTCGACGATTACCGAACTCGCCGGCTCTAGGGAATTGTTCGACAGGAAGAGGGCATCCCATTCGTAGACGACATCGTCGATTCGATATTTTACGGACGGAGGAAACACCACGGAAATCATCTTCCGTTCGTACCTGTTCCCTACTTCGATCAGATAACGGGCAGGACCGTCGTCCAAGTTCTCTCCGCGAATCACCTCGAGCCTGCGATCGTCTTTTTTCTCTATCCTGAAATCGACGAATTCATCTTTTACGGCGACGACTGCCAACTCGCCTTCCTCCAACGGGAGAGGTTTCATCGGATTCCCCGCCGGATCGCAGACGGTGGTATAGACCGGAATGGAGGACAAAAAGTTTTTCGCGATTCCCAAGATCCCCCAGTTTTTCGCCTTGAAATTCACCGAAGCTTTTTCTGCCGTCACCGTAATTTCCGGCGGTTCAGAAAGAAAATCGTCGATAAATACGTCGGCGTTGCACGAGGTCAGCAGAATTGCGGAAGCCATACCATATATCTTGCAGACGTTTCTCATCGTTTATCGTTCGAGCTTCAAAAGAGGCTCGGTTGTTTTTCTCTGCAAAGATAGTTTTTTTAAGTGTAAAAACGAAAAATTAATGAATCTCCGCATTCCTCACAGCTACGATACCGATGGCGTCATCCCCGATAAAATAATAATTTCAGCATATTTAGGGGATAAGAAAAATAATGGTGTTAAGCTCTCAGTGGTCTGTTTGATCCCACGGACATTTCTCGTACAAATCGTCCATGATATCGAGAAGCTCTCCGAAAGTTTTCGTCTGTTCTTCTCTCGTAGGGATGTCCTTATTTATTTTGTTGAACAAAAGTACGCGATTATTTCTCCTTTTGTACACCAATTTTATTAATTTTGCACCAATTTAAATGGAAACCGCTTAAGCAAAGAGCAAAATGGAATTAGCAAGTAAGTACAATCCTGCCGATGTGGAAGGAAAATGGTACCAATATTGGTTAGATAATAAACTTTTCAGTAGCAGACCGGACGATCGAGAACCTTATACCGTCGTCATCCCGCCGCCCAACGTGACCGGCGTGCTCCACATGGGACACATGCTGAACAATACCATTCAAGATATCCTGGTCCGTCGTGCCAGAATGGAGGGGAAGAACGCTTGTTGGGTTCCAGGAACAGACCATGCTTCTATTGCGACCGAAGCGAAGGTAGTCAACAAACTGGCTCGACAGGGCATCAAAAAGGCCGATCTTACCCGCGAGGAATTCTTAAAGCATGCATGGGATTGGACGGAAGAACACGGAGGCATCATTCTGAAACAGCTCCGACGATTAGGTTGCTCCTGCGATTGGGACCGCACAGGATTTACGATGGACGAAATTCGTAGCAAAAGCGTCATTCGCGTATTTATCGACTTATACCGTAAGGGATTGATTTATCGCGGAGTCCGGATGGTCAACTGGGATCCGAAAGCTCTGACGGCTTTAAGCGACGAGGAAGTCGTCTATAAAGAAGAAAACAGCAAACTCTACTACCTGAAGTATTACTTGACGGAAGACGACGGTACAGGCGAAACAGGCGATGAGAAAGAAGTCGTTCATCGCGACGCAAGCGGAAAGCGTTACGCCGTCGTGGCTACGACCCGCCCCGAAACAATCATGGGCGATACGGCCATGTGCATTCATCCCAAAGATCCGAAAAACCGCTGGTTGAGCGGAAAGAAAGTAATCGTGCCGCTGCTAAACAGAGTCATTCCGGTTATCGAAGACGAATACGTCGACATAGCTTTCGGCACGGGTTGTCTGAAAGTAACTCCGGCGCACGACGTCAACGATCACCTGTTAGGTGAAAAATACAACCTCGAGAGCATCGATATTTTCAACGATGACGGAACGATCGGCGAAGCCGGCGTACTTTACGTGGGCATGGACCGCTTCGACGTCCGCAAACGGATCGAATCGGATCTGGAGGCCGCCGGTTTGATGGAGAAGGTCGAACCTTACTCCAACAAGGTCGGCTTTTCGGAGAGGACGAATGTCCCCATCGAGCCGAAACTTTCTATGCAATGGTTCCTCCGAATGCGACACTTCGCCGACCTTGCAACCGATCCTGTCATGGATGACGACATCCGGTTCGTCCCCGCCAAGTATAAAAACACTTATAAGCATTGGATGGAGCACATCAAAGACTGGTGCATTAGCCGTCAGCTCTGGTGGGGGCATCGTATCCCTGCTTATTTCATGCCGCAAGGCGGTTTCGTGGTGGCGGAGACGATGGCGGAAGCGTTGCAACTGGCGCAGGAAAAGACCGGAGATCGTACGCTGAAAGCGGAAGACCTGCGACAGGATCCGGATTGCCTCGATACCTGGTTCTCCTCCTGGTTATGGCCGATTTCCCTGTTTAACGGCATCCTCGCCCCCGACAACGAAGAAATCAGGTATTACTACCCGACCGCCGACTTGGTGACGGCCCCCGACATCATCTTCTTCTGGGTAGCCAGAATGATCATGGCAGGTTATGAATACCGACGCGAGATGCCGTTCAGAAACGTATATTTCACCGGCATTGTCCGGGATAAATTAGGCAGAAAAATGTCCAAGTCGCTCGGTAACTCCCCCGATCCTTTAGGATTGATCGAACAATACGGTGCTGACGGCGTGCGCATGGGAATGATGCTGTCGGCTCCCGCAGGAAACGACATCCTTTTCGACGAAACGCTTTGCGAACAGGGCCGGAACTTCAACAACAAGATCTGGAACGCTTTCCGCCTAGTGAAAAGATGGCGGATCGCCGACATCGAACAGCCCGCATACGCCCGACTTTCCACTGAATGGTTCGAAGCGATACTGGCAAAAACTGCCGACGAAGTGGCCGATCTGTTCGACAAGTATCGCATCAGCGAAGCATTGATGGCGGTCTACCGCTTATTCTGGGACGAATTCTCGGCCTGGTACTTGGAGATGATCAAGCCGGCTTACGACGAGCCCATCGATCAGGCGACATACAAAAAAACATTGAACTTTTTCGACGGCTTGCTAAAGTTATTACATCCGTTCATGCCGTTCATTACCGAAGAACTGTGGCAACATCTGTACGACCGTAAAGAAGGCGAAAGCCTGATGGTGCAAAAAATGGAATTCAGTCCGAGCTGGAACGAACAGGTCATTGCGGCGTTCGAAACGGTGAAAGGCGTCATCAGCGGCATTCGTACCATCCGCACTCAGAAACAAATCGCCCAGAAAGAAACGCTCACCCTTCAGATCATAGAGAAAAATCCTATCGCCCCATTCAACGACATTGTGACCAAACTTTGCAACCTATCGGCTATCGACGTAACGACGAACAAGGCCGAAGGCGCAGTCAACTTCATGGTCGGAATAACCGAATATGCCGTTCCGTTAGGCAATCTGATCGATACCGAAGAGGAAGTAAAGAAACTCGAAGCGGAATTGGAATACGAAGAAGGTTTCCTGAGAAGCGTTCAAAAGAAACTGAATAATAAAAACTTCGTCAGCAAAGCTCCTGCCGAAGTCATTGAGATGGAGCGCAAGAAGCAGGCTGACGCCGAAAATCGCATGGCAGTTATCAGGCAAAGCATCGCCGCTTTGAGAAAATAAATTGCCCATACCTCTTTCCAAACCCGAAGAAAGGGTCGGAGCCTGCTCATCTCGACCGGTTTGTATCCTCTGTCACCCGTTTCCGGAAGAAATGGGTGGAGGTTGTTATGCCCGTTTATGTTTATTCTTTAAGCAGATCTTCCAAGAATTTATCCAAATCCTCATCCAAACCTTCCATCAATCCATCGTTGATCACTAAGGTATCCTCATCATCCATCACCAACAGTTCCGCAACGCTTTCCTTTTCTTCATCCACCAATACGAAGGAATAAGGTTTCATAATATTCAACTTATCGAAGCCTCCCGTCGATTTCATTCCGTTCAGTATATTCCTCAAGATCCGTTCAGTCTCTACGTCGAAATCATCCTCTTCATAATCGACCCAGTCTGCGACGATGGTACGAGCCAATTCTTCGTCCTCATCATTACAGATAACCAATTCACCCACATCCTGTCTGGGCTGCAGATAGATGTCGGTAACCGCTTGATTCATTTCGGTGCCTCTCCTGTATTTATCCATCGCCTCCTCCATACAGGAGATCACCGCAGCTTTCGACTGTTCACTAAATCTCATATTCTATTCCTAATTTATTCGATGTTCAAAAATACAAAGAAAAAACTACCCACCATACATTTCATCCTTTTTTTCGGATATGGCCTACTCTTTCTGCTCGTCGAAGCGTTGCATCTGAATGTTCAACTTGCTTATATCCGCCTTTCGTTGCGTCAAACTGGTCTGATAATACGCTATCAACTGTTTATCAGAGGCATTCGTCTCTTTCGCCAACACCTCCGCCTTATCAATCCATTCCATCGCCTGATCGAGGTCATCTTTCAACTCGTAATACAAAGCGATATTATAGGCCGAACGCATTTTCGATTTGCCTTTCCTCGTATCATAGACTTTGCTCCACAAACGATGAGCTTCCTCCCAATTGTTTTCCCGCAAGGCGACCCCGGCATCCCGGAAGTCGCTGATACCGCCATCATAATAAAAGCGTTGAACTTCTTTCCAGAACGGTATCAGGTATGCGGCTTCCTTCGTGCCTGCATAGTCGGCCGTCTTTTCCGCTATTTCCCGATTGGTCAACTCCACGGTCAATTGGAAATGCAACGTATCCGCATGCGAGAGAGACGCCAAAGCCTTTTCTCTGCCCGGAACGTACAGGTGAAGCAACGACGTATACTTCGAACTCACGGCATCGATAAGCAGACCGTAATCGTCGTTATAGATGCGGGCATCGGCATTGCGAATGAAAAGGCGATCGACCGCGATAATCATGTCCACCTCCAAATCATTCGTCAACTGGTTTACCTGTCCGGGCTGCAACGGATGAAATTTCTGGGGAAGCGAATCGTTATCCTCATACAAAAGCGAATCGCAGATCACGACTTTATCGAAGTAGCGACCTTCGGCCAACGCATCGGCCAAACGTTGCGAGAACGTCTTGCCGTCTCCTTCGAAATCTTTCGTTCGCGACCTGAGATAAGATCCCGAATTCCGTTCGTCGTCAGGCATATTGTTAACGACAGCTACCCGCCTCACCTGATCGGGAAAAGTGGTTTGAGCGGGTTGCAGCTGTTCTATGCTCATCAACCGAATGCTGCTGCACGATGTCAATACCCCGATCGCGGCGGCTATCACTATTAATTGCAATTTTTGCATACGCCTCTCATTTTTCTTGTCAGTTACCGATAGTAAAGTACGAATGTCAGCGGGGCAAGTCTTTTCCGTGACAGTTCTTGTATTTCTTTCCGCTGCCGCAAGGACAAGGATCATTCCGTCCGATCTTCTTTTCCACCCGGATCGGTTCTCGTTTCTGTTCTCGCGTGTCGCGCGCTGCTGCCGCCTGCTGGTTGGGATCGGTCAAATCCTGCTTGGTCTCCCGGTATCGCTGTCGAGGAGTCTGAGGTTCGGGGGCGGCTTCCCTCACCTGTTCAGGCTGTTGAACAGGGATTTGTCCGCGCATCAATACCGAAATGGTATTGTTATTGATCGTGTTTACCATCGAATCGAACAGCGTCACGGATTCCAACTTGAATATCAACAACGGATCCTTTTGCTCATAACTCGCATTCTGCACCGAATGGCGCAGTTCGTCCAGCTCGCGCAAATTTTCTTTCCACGCATCGTCGATCGTATGCAGCAGGATAGATTTCTCGAACGATTTTACAATCTCGCGTCCTTCCGTTTCGTAAGCTTCTTTCAGGTTCACCGCTACGTTATACATCCGTTTGCCGTCGGTGATGGGAATGAGGATATTCTCGTACCGGTCGCCCTGCGTTTCTTCCACCTGTTTGATTACGGGATACGCGATCTGCGCCATCCGGTCGGTCTTGCGTTTGAAATTCGCTATAGCCGTATCGAACGTTTTTTCTATCAACCCGTCATGGCTTTTCTCATTGTATTCCTCTTCCGTGAAGGGAGGTTCCATCGCCAATGTCTGGAACATCTCCTCGCGAACGTTAGTATAATCGCCCAGTTCCACCGCATAGGAACAGCGGTCCCACACCGTGTTGACGATATCCATGCCGACGCGTTCGCCCATCAGCGCATGCCGACGTTTGGCATAGATAACCACCCGTTGCTTGTTCATCACGTCGTCGTACTCCAACAGACGTTTACGGATGCCGAAATTATTTTCCTCCACTTTTTTCTGAGCTCGTTCGATCGACTTGGAAATCATCTTATGTTCGATCATCTCTCCTTCCTTGAAGCCCAGCCTGTCCATTACTCCGGCGATGCGATCGGAGGAGAACAGACGCATCAAATCGTCTTCCAAAGACACGAAGAACACCGAAGAGCCCGGATCGCCTTGACGTCCCGACCGCCCGCGCAGCTGTCGGTCGACTCGACGGCTCTCATGCCGTTCCGTACCGATGATGGCCAAACCTCCCGCAGCCCTCACTTCGGGGCTCAGTTTAATATCGGTACCGCGACCGGCCATATTCGTGGCAATGGTTACGATACTCGACTGACCGGCCTTTGCCACGATATCGGCTTCCTTCTGATGCAGCTTCGCGTTCAGCACATTGTGCGGAATCTTTCGCATGTCGAGCATCTTACTCAGCATTTCGGAGATCTCGACGGATGTGGTGCCGACCAACACCGGCCGGCCTTCCTTCACCATCTTCTCTATCTCCTGGATAACCGCCCTGTACTTCTCGCGTTTGGTACGATAAACCCGATCGTTCATGTCGATACGGATTATCGGGCGGTTGGTAGGTATCACGACCACATCCAGTTTATAGATATCCCAAAACTCTCCCGCTTCCGTCTCGGCCGTGCCGGTCATACCCGCCAACTTATGATACATGCGGAAATAGTTCTGCAAAGTGATAGTGGCAAAAGTTTGCGTGGCGGCTTCTATCTTCACCCCTTCTTTAGCTTCGACCGCCTGATGTAAGCCGTCCGACCAGCGACGACCTTCCATGATACGCCCAGTCTGTTCGTCTACAATCTTAACCTGGCCGTCGATCACCACGTATTCGTCATCCCGGTCGAACATGGCATACGCTTTCAGCAGTTGGAGAATGGTATGCACGCGTTCCGACTTGATGGCGTAGTTCGTCAACAATTCATCTTTCTTCGTCAATCGTTCTTCTTCCGTCAGGCCCTGTTCGTTTTCCAAAGCGGACAACTGTCCGGTAATATCGGGCAAGACGAACAGATACGGATCGGGATCGTTGCCTGTCAGCTTGTCGATGCCTTTATCGGTGAGGTCGACGCTGTTCAGTTTTTCGTCGATCACGAAATATAAGGGATCCGTCACTTCCGGCATCCGCTTGTTATTCTGTTCCATGTATATTTCTTCCGTCTTCAGCATCCCCGACTTTATGCCCGGTTCGCTCAGATACTTGATGAGCGCCTTGTTCTTGGGGTAGGCCTTGTGGCTGCGGTACAAAGCGAGAAAACCGGCGTCGATCTCTTTCTGGTCGGAAGAGGCGATCCCTTTCTTCGCTTCCACCAAATAGTTCGTCGCCAAGGTTTTTTGCATCTCGAACAAGCGTTCGACCATCGGTTTGTACTGTTCGAACAGCTGATCCTCCCCCTTAGGAACCGGACCTGAGATGATCAACGGCGTACGGGCATCGTCGATCAGGACGGAATCGACCTCGTCGACGATGGCATAGTTATGGGCGCGTTGCACCAAGTCTTTCGGGCTGATGGCCATATTGTCCCGGAGGTAGTCGAAGCCGAATTCATTGTTCGTACCGAAGGTAATATCGGCCAGATATGCTTTCCGGCGAGCTTCGGAGTTCGGTTGGTGCTTATCGATACAATCTACGCTCAAGCCGTGGAATTCGTACAGAGGGCCCATCCATTCCGAGTCTCGTTTCGAGAGGTAATCGTTCACCGTCACCATGTGAACGCCGTTTCCGGTCAAGGCATTCAGGAATACCGGTAAGGTAGCCACCAGCGTTTTTCCTTCGCCCGTGGCCATTTCCGCGATCTTTCCCTGATGGAGCACCACTCCGCCGAACAATTGCACATCATAATGAATCATGTTCCATACGATCTCATTGCCGCCGGCGATCCAGCGGTTCACATAAATAGCCTTGTCGCCTTCTATACGAAGGAAATCCTTCCCTTGCGCGGCCAATTCGCGGTCGAAATCAGAAGCTGTGACCACGATCTCCGTATTTTCCGTAAAACGGCGGGCCGTATCCTTCATGATGGCGAAAGCTTCCGGCAACGCGTCGTCCAACGCTTTCTCGTAGATGTCCAAGACTTCTTTCTCTAACTTATCTATCTGATTGAAAACGGGTTCTCGGTCTTCCAGCTCCAACGTTTCCACTTTTTCTTTCAGTTCCAGAATCTTCTGTTTGCTCTCGGCCACCGGTGCCTGAACCTTTTCCTTCAGGCGGACGGTCCGGGCGCGAAGTTCATCGTTGCTCAATTCCGAAATATCCGGATAGACAGCCTTAATCTTGTCTACCCAAGGTTTTATTTCTTTCATATCGCGAGTTGCTTTATTGCCAAACAACTTTCCTACCAATTCATTAAATCCCATCGTATTCTTTTTTTACTATTTACTCTTTATTTCCATTCATGCAAATGTATAACAAAATGCTGATTTCGCGGCACCTTATCTGCTTTTATTTTCGCCCTGGCCGTTTGTCTCGACCGACAGGAGCGCAATATTCCATCAGGTCTATTTTCGGCAATCGGCAATCGGCGCTAACGTAGAGGCGTTAGGCGCTCTGATCCGCAAGGCATGAGCGATGGTAGGCGCGATACGACCTATCTTTGCCGGAACTTGAATAAGCTCGGGTTTGATCTCCCATCCCATCAGGAAGAGGGGAACGGCATGATAGGCATGCCTGACCACTTGCTTGGAACCGTCCGCGTCGTTCACAATCGTCCAGCCCGGCCATATCTCCACCCAGATATCTCCCGAGCAGGCGACATGATAACGATTCTTTATTGGGGCCATCTCCGGCGTCCACGAACCCAACTGCAAGCGTTGCGAGGTATAGACATCCTTCACCCCGCTGAATTGAACTAAGAAATCAGCGCTCTGATTCAGGATGGCTGTCAGGTTCAGATTCCTGGTCTCCAAGAGTTTGTGATTCAAGAAAATCTCGTTGTCCGTATGCGTCTCCACATATTGCCCGTCGCCGTGCAAAGCTGCCAGATACATATTCAACAAGGCCGCACAGCGATTCATGTGAAATTCTCCTCCGGGAATTCGGTACTGTTCGGGATAGGCGGCATCCGTATCCGCGTATCCCGTGGAAGTGACAAACAGCAAAATATTGTGCAGACCGACTCTGCGATCCAACATCTCCAAGAGTTCGGCGATACTGTTATCCAGTCGGGCATACGCATCTTGGATTTCCATCGCACCGTCGTGCACGGACAGCTGGTTG
Organism: Phocaeicola abscessus CCUG 55929; assembly: GCF_000312445.1. Lineage (GTDB taxonomy): Bacteria > Bacteroidota > Bacteroidia > Bacteroidales > Bacteroidaceae > Phocaeicola > Phocaeicola abscessus. The sequence goes on from NZ_HE997183.1 coordinate 434,773, forward strand.
TAATTTCCGGCATAATAAGCCACGGAGAGGAAATCAGGCACCTGATCGTACCCCATAGACGCGGAAGCCAGGCAGGCACCGACCAGTTTGTTCACTTCATCGTTCACCAACGGACTGGTCTTCAGCCGGCGATATTTATTGTTCTTCTCGTCGCTGAAACGATGCTTGAAAGCGGCCGACGGATTCTCGGTCGCCAAATAATGATAGACTCCTGCAGGCAAGGAGGGAGTCCAGACGAGATCGTCGATCCGCGTGTCCAATCCTTCCCGATCGTTCAACGCAGAGACCCACTCGGGAAAAGCGCCGTAGTAGGTACTCCCGCTCCATTTACCCGTATCGTCGTCGATCCAGAAAGCTCCTTTCGCGGAGTGTCCAGCAGCCAAAACCGCCATTTCGCGAGTCGGAGCGATCGCATATACCTGAGCCTTCCCCTGCGTGGCCACCATCAGTTCGTCGGAAATCGTAGAGGCCTTCAGGTTTGCGGCGGAGGTCGACTCCGAAGAATAGATTCCCATGAAACGAGCATCGTCTACGCAGCCGATCGTGCGCAATGTACGGCGGTCCATCCACCGATTACCGACGATCCCGTTCATATAAGGGACGGTACCGGTATAAATGGCGGCGACGGCCGACGCCCGATCGACGTCGATGAAATCATACTCTGCCTGCGGATAGAACCGGGCTTCTTTCTTCAACCGCTTGAACCCGCGACTTCCGTACAAGGCAGAGAATGCATCGAGAAAGTCCACCCGGAGCTGATCGATGGTCAGTCCGACCACCAACTTCGGGACTTCGGGAATGTTTTGAGCCTGCAGGCTCAAAGCTAAAAGGGTTAAAAGCGACGTGAGTAGATGTTCTTTTTTCATGGATAACTCTTGTAAATAAGCCAATGGCTTGCGGATGTTACCAACAAGCACAATGCCAAAGGTACTACCGAAGCATTGAAAGTTTGTCGAACCAACGGCATTAAAATCATAAAAATGATTAAATAGCTGACATTGATAGCATGGTATGCGTCCCGCTGCCGCTTCACATCTTTCCGGATCATAAAAGGTAGGTAAAAGAGGGGGATCGGATTCAGCAACATGAACAGCCAATTGCTGTCGACCGTAGGCTGGACGGAGAAGAACATCAGAAAAAAGAGGATGATGCCGGCTAAACCTTGCGCGCCGAAAAGGCACAGATCCCATCCCCAGCAAATCCGTTTCTGCTTTATTTGAATACCCATCACGACCATTGTTATGAGTAAAAGCAAGACAGCACAGACAAACGGCGAAAGGAAAAAACCCGGAGCGGACGGCGCCTCGGTAAAAGCAACGACGTATCCCTCGCTGCCGACCAGATTGCGGACGGTATCGCCGACAACGATGCGGGCGTCTTTCGCATACGCGGAAAGGTAAAACGGAGCGAACATCTGTTCCCGAACGGAAACGGGCGCATCTGCATCCTGCCCTAACAACAGATCGATACCGAATTCGTCCCACGCGCTTTCCTTCGTGTATTCGTGAACGATGGAACGGAAAGATTTCACGGAAGCGTCGGTCGGATAAACCACCTTTCCATCCACGCATTCTTCGATCCGATCGCGCACTTTCGACGTGCAATTATTGAAGAAGTAATTATACCGATAAATCCTATTCTCCGGTTTGCAATTCTCCAGGAGCACGTTCCACAAGCGAACAGCTTCCGCTGGGGTCAGATTCAACCGCTGCTGAAAGATGCCTCTTCCCCTTCGCCGGTAGCTTTCCACGAAATCGGAAAACGATTCCGCTCCCAACGCATAATCCGTATCTCCTCTGATGAATCGCAGCACGAAGTGAGGAGCATCGAAGCTGAACAGCCCGTAGTTGAAAACGACGTCCGTCCCATCCTTTACCTTTTCGCAGCGCAACGCCGTATGCCCGAACAATTGATAGATCTCTCGCCCCGGCTGACACGTCAGCAGACTCCACCGCAAACTGTCCTGTTCAGCAGCGTACAGTTGCATAAAAGAAAAAAACAAACGAGGTATGCGATCCCTTTTTTCATTGCACGACGATCATTTTATCGTGCAAAGATAGTGTAAGCACGGAGGAAAGTCAAATTTTATCCGATTTTTTCCGAATACCTCGCGAAAACATGGGATACTCCCTTTGAATAAGGTTTCCGGTCTATCCCGAAGCCTCCAAAATAATTCTTGGGGCCTTGCTAAGCCAGTCAAAGCCTCCAAAATAATTCTTTGAAGCTTGCTAAGCCAGTCAAGACGTTCAAAATAATTTTTCGAAGCTTGCTAAGCCGGTCAAAGCCTCCAAAATAATTTTTCGAAGCTTGCTAAGCCAGTCAAAGCCTCCAAAATAATTTTTCGAAGCTTGCTAAGCCAGTCAAAGCCTCCAAAATAATTCTTTGGGCCTTGCTAAGCCAGTCAAGACGTTCAAAATAATTTTTTGAAGCTTGCTAAACCAGTCAAAGCCTCCAAAATAATTTTTTGGGCCTTGCTAAGCCAGTCAAAGCCTTCAAAATAATTCTTTGGGCCTTGCTAAGCCAGTCGACTCGCCCGCCGTCAAGTTCGACGCATTTCTGCTACCTACTTGTAGGTAAAAGGAGGAGGATCGTCCGCAGAAAAACAATTATTAACATTCAAACATCTTCCCGAACGAATAAAAGTCTTTATCTTCGTCATCGCTTAAAGAACGGAATGAGGACGAAGACCAAAAACAGAATCATCGTCGCATGGGTGCTGCTCATAGCGCTTATGCCTCTTTTCATTGTGAAAAGCATTCACTATCACAGCGAAAAGAAAATGATCAGCTGCCACTCGGAAAAGGGATCCGCCCAGCTACCCGCCGACGAATGCGTAGTCTGTCAGTTTACGCTCTCTCCGTTCACCCAGGGCGAAACGATTCAAATTCACTGTCTGATTCCGGTTTTCTCTTATAAACCGGTATATCGTGTGGACAAGCCGAGCCATCGCCCTGTCTATTCTCCACATTTACGCGCTCCTCCTATTTGTCAGGCCATATAGCATGAGGTAATCGTATCGTTATCTCCTTTGTTCTATGCCGGCATTTGAGATTATTTGTCGTAGGGCGGATTGCGCAAATAAAAAGTGTTCATTGACCGGCCGACTGGGATACGAGAGATTATTTCAGTAACTATTTCTGTCAAATAATAAAAGCAGCCATGAAGAGAATAATTACCACCGTCGTAATATTCCTGTTCGTCGTTTTATCTCACGCCCAACCGCAGGATACGGTCCAAAGCATGATAAAAAACGGCGTAACGATGAATGAAGTCGTCATTATAGGAAATAAGAACCAGCGGGACATGCAGATGAAATCCTCGCAAAACCTCGTCAGCATCAGCAAATCCTACCTCGATGCCAACATTGCGGGCAGCTTGATGCAGAGCTTGGCAGGCATACCTGGAGTAAAAGCCATGCACATCGGCTCCGGGCAATCCAAGCCTGCCATACGGGGATTGGGGTTCAATCGTATGGCGGTGACGGAGAACGGTATCAAACACGAAGGCCAGCAGTGGGGAGAGGATCACGGTCTGGAGATCGATCAATTCGCCATCGATAAAGTCGAAGTGATCAAAGGCCCTTCCACCTTGCTCTACGGGTCGGATGCCATTGGAGGCGTCATCAATCTGTACAGCAATTATCTTCCTATCAAACGATGCGAAGGCAAGCTCGATCTCTTCGCCCGAAGCAACAACGAATCGGTCGGGCTCTCGGCGCAATTGGCGGGGAAAGGCAAACGCTTTTATTACAAGGCGAACCTGACCTGGATCGACTATGCCGATTACCAGGTACCCGTCGACAGCATTCAGTACTATTCTTATTACATTAAGTTGAAAGAGCGACGCTTGCGCAACACGGCAGGGAAAGAACGGGACGGAAGCTTGACGCTGGGATACTTGGGAAATAACTTCTCAACCAACTTAAAGGTCTCCGATGCCTATGCCAAAAGCGGATTCTTCGCCGACGCACACGGATTGGAAGTACGGATGTCGGACATCGATTACGATCGCTCCCGGCGCGATATCGATCTGCCTTATCACCTGGTCAATCATATCAAAGTACTGAATCAATCGACATGGCGATGGGGAACGATCCGCTGGAAAAGCAATCTGGCCTACCAGCACAATCTCCGCAAGGAACAGTCGGAACCCGTATCGCACGGCTACATGCCCCTGCCCCCCGGTACCTTGGAAAGGAAATATGTAAAGAATACCTATACGGCCCATCTCAGCATGAACGCCTCGATAGCCGAAAAGCATAACCTGAACGCCGGCGTGAACATGGAATATCAGCATAACAGACGCGGCGGTTGGGGGTTCATCATTCCCGATTTCGAAACGGCTTCCTGCGGAGGATATGTCTACGAGCGGTATCATCTGACGGAAAATATGATTCTGAGCGCGGGCGTGCGTTTCGACAGAGTGCATACGCACATCCGCCCTTATCACGACTGGTACAAGACGCCTGTCGAAGGAGCCGACTCGGTGTATAAGGAACGCTCCGCCGACTTGACACGTTCTTTCCACAGCCTCACCTGGTCGCTCGGCGTGAATTACCATGCAGGGCAATGGATATGGAAGGCGAATCTCGGGAAAAGCTTCCGGGCGCCGATTCCGAAAGAATTGGGAGCCGACGGAATCAATTACCACATCTTCCGTTACGAAAAAGGAACATCCCGGCTATCGCCGGAAGAATCGTACCAGCTTGATGCCGGCATCCATTGGCACAGTGAGGCCATCCACGTTCAGGTGGATCCGTATTTGAATTATTTTCCCAATTACATCTATTTGAATCCGACTTCTGCCTATACCGAAGGGTTGCAGACCTACTACTATACGCAGAGCAGAGTGATCCGCTACGGATTCGAAGCGGAAGCCAGTTATCGGTTTCTACCGAACTGGGAAGCCGGAATAAAAGGAGAGTATCTGCATGCCGAACAACTTTCGGGCGATAAAAAAGGATATACGTTGCCTTTCTCGCCGCCCTGGTCGGCCAGTGCGGAATTGAAATACATCCTTTCGCCGGAACAGGAAGAGGCGGGCGGCTTCGTTTCGATCACCTGCAAGGTCGTGGGCGATCAACATGAAATCGTCCCTCCCGAGAAAGCTACCCAGGGATATCAGGTACTGAATATAGCCGTAGGAAAAGTTTTTGCATGGAAAGACTACAGGATAAGACTGAATCTGCAAGGACTGAATTTATTAAACAAGAGATATTATGACCATACCAGCTACTATCGGTTGATCGATGTGCCCGAACCCGGTCGTAACTTCTCGCTCATGATAGGATTTGATTTTTAAAACAAATATTAAAAACGACGAAGAACGTGCCGAAAAAAAGAGAAACCGGCAAAGACTTCGATTTAAAAAAGTAACCATTATGAAAAAGAATTCGATATTTACGATAACATTACTGTGGAGTGCATGTGCACTCATCTTTTCGTCCTGTAAAGACGATAAAACGGAAGATGCCGCCAAACCAGCCATCGAGTTGAACGAAGTAGGCATGGAAAACAGCAAAACCGTAACAGCCGGAAGCGACCTCCACCTCGAAGGCAAGATCACCGCCGAAAATCTGATAAAACGCATCGACATCGATATCCATCAGGAAGAGGGCGGTAGCTTCAAGATCACAAAATCGTTCACCGAAGGCAAGTACATTGGGGTGAAGAATACAACCTTCCACGAACATATCGATATTCCCGCCGACGCTCCCGCCGGGAAATATCACCTGCACTTCTCCGTGACCGATCAGTCGGGACAAACGGAAATGAAAGAATCGGAACTGACCGTAAAAGCCGTCGCCGCACATATCAAGGTGGAAGACCTGAAGTTCGGCGCGTCGCACGATTTCCCCGACAACAAGATCGGCTATGCAGGCACCAAACCGATGATATCCGCCCATATCACAGCGGAAAACGGCCTCGAAAAGATTAAAGTATTTATCCATAACGAAGAAGGTACGCCTGCCTTCGAAATAGATACCACCTATACGTTCAACGGCGAAAAAGAATGGGGCACCGGCGGACAACACAAACACGTCGTCGTTTCCGAAAAGGCTCCCGTGGGCGAATATCACCTGCACTTCAACGTCTACGATAAAAACGGAGAAGTGTCGGAACACGCCATCGAAGGCATCTTCTTCAAAAAGAGCGATGCCGCCTTGTCGGAGATCGAAATAGGAACCAATCGCTCGGCTACTGCCTCCGACATACCGACGAAGTTCAAGGTAAAAGCCGAGGATGACCTGCATGCGATCCGCACGCGCATTTACAAAGAAACCGCCCCGAGCGAATACTTCTACAACCGTACATGGAAAGAAGCATTTGCCGGCAAAGAGCTGAAAGAATACGCTTTCTCCCAAAAGCTGGAAGCGAAGGACGATAAAGGCAATCCTACCGCCGCAGGAACATATATTCTCGAGATCAGAGTGGAATATGCGCAGGGGGCGAACAAAGTATTCAAGGAGAAATTTAACATTATAGAAAAATAAATCCGCACTTAAAAATTTAAAGTATTTATGACAAACGACAAGCATTTGATCATCTACAGCTTGCTCATCTTCCTCTTTGCTACAAGTTGTAGCAAAGAGGACAACGGCAAGGACCTGGATAAACCCGTCATCGAAACGAGCAGTGAGGCCGTTCCGCAGAACTGTCAGGCATACCGCAAAGGAGAGGAAATTCCCTTTCGATGCACTTTTACCGACAACGTGGAATTAGGAAGCTACAACATCGAAATTCATCATAATTTCGATCACCATACCCATAGCACGGAAGCAGGGGATTGTTCATTGGACAAAATAAAAGCCCCCGTACGACCGTGGGTGTACAATAAGGATTTCACTATTCCAGAGAAATCATCGCGCTACGACGCGCAAGTAAATATCCCTGTTCCCACGGAGATCGATTCGGGAGACTATCATTTCATGATCAGAGTAACCGACAAATCCGGCTGGCAAGAACTGAAAGCCGTAAGCATAAAGATTTTGGATAAAGAATAAACGAAAACATACATATACAATAACCAAACAATCATTTTTATGAACCATATACACGATAAAAAACAAACACTCATCTATTTGTTCATCACCCTGCAACTGCTTTTCTCCCCGCTGTTCGCCAACGATAACCTACCCTTGCCCCGTAAGGATACGGACGCCAACATATACGGGCACGTAAAAGACAAAAAGAACGGAGAACACCTGCCGTACATCAATATCGTGATAAAAGGCACGACGATCGGCACGACGACCGATGCCTCCGGGCATTACTTCTTGAAAAACGTGCCTGTAGGTACCCTGACCGTGGAAGTCAAATATCTCGGATACCGCACGATACAAAGGAAAGTGACCGTCCGGAAGAACACTACTCAAGAGCTGAACTTCGAACTGGAAGAGGACGATATCGCCTTGGACGAAGTCGTCATTTCCGCCAATCGAATGGAAACGATGCGCAGAGTTGCTCCGAACCTGGTCAACGTCGTCGACTCGAAACTGTTCGAATCCACCCATTCTACTTGCCTGGCGCAAGGATTATGTTTTCAGCCGGGAGTACGCGTGGAGGACAATTGCCAGAACTGCGGCTTTACTCAAGTCAGAATCAACGGATTGGACGGACACTATTCGCAAATACTGATCGATTCGCGCCCGATCTTCTCGGCCTTGACCGGAGTGTACGGGTTGGAGCAAATACCATCGAACATGATCGAACGGGTAGAAGTAGTACGCGGGGGCGGTTCCGCCTTATTCGGGGCATCGGCCATCGGAGGCACTATCAACATCATCACCAAAGAGCCTGCCCGCAATTCGGCAGAAACTACCCACTCGCTGATGTCGTTAGGCGGCAAGAACTCTTTCGAAAACAATACCACATTAAACGCATCGTTAGTGACGAACGACAATAAGGCGGGATTCTTTGTCTACGGGCAGAATCGGTATCGCGCCGGCTACGATCGCGACGGAGACGGATATACGGAACTCCCCACTCTAAGAAACCAAACCCTCGGCCTGCGCTCCTTCCTGAGGCTTTCGCCTTATTCCAAACTGAGCTTGCAATATCATGGCATCAATGAGTTCCGCCGCGGGGGAAACCTGCTGAGACGCCCGCCTCACGAAGCCAATATCGCCGAACAGGTAGAACACAACATCAACGGCGGCGGATTGAGTTACGATTACTTCGCTCCCGACGAAAAGAATCACATTAACGTCTATTTTTCCTTCCAGCATACGGCCAGAAAGAGTTATTACGGCGGTACCGGGGAAGGCATCAGCGACGAAGATAAAGCAAATGCAATGAAAGCCTACGGAACCACCAGCGACCTGACTTTAGTCGGCGGCGCCCAATATGTCCATTCGTTCGACAGGCTGCTCTTCATGCCTTCCGACTTTACGATGGGCGCAGAATACAATCACGACGGGCTGAAAGATGAGGTACCGGCTTATCAGAGACTCATGGATCAGAAAGTACGCATTGCCAGCGCCTTCCTGCAAAACGAATGGAAAAACGAACGGTGGAGCTTCCTCATAGGGAGTCGCATCGATAAACACAACATGGTGAATCACGCCATCTTCTCACCCAGAGTAAACCTGCGCTTCAACCCCAGTAGAAATGTCAACCTGCGCGCCAGCTACTCCGGCGGATTCCGCGCCCCACAAGCCTTCGACGAAGACCTGCACGTAGGCATTGTCGGAGGAGAACGGGTAGTAACGCGCTTAGCTGATGGTCTGAAAGAAGAACGTTCGCACAGTTTCAGCCTTTCGACCGATTTATACCATACCTTCGGAAAAATACAGACCAATCTATTGATAGAAGGTTTTTGCACCCTGCTGGACGATGTCTTCGCTTCGAGAAAATTAGACCAGAAAGATCCGCAAGGCAACGAAATTCAAGAACGTTACAACGCTTACGGAGCAAAGGTCTGGGGAGTGAATGTGGAAGGAAAGACGGCATTCACCTCCTGGTTCCAATTGCAAGCCGGTATCACTTTGCAAAAGAGTCGCTACGACGAAGCGGTGGAATGGGACGAAAACGCACCGAAGGAGAAAAGGATGATGCGTACTCCCGACGTATATGGGTACTTTACCGCTACTCTCAATCCGATGAAGCGATTGACCGCCTCTCTATCCGGCACCTATACCGGAAAAATGTTGGTCGGACGCGCCGGTATCGATGAGGGACCGGCGAAACGGGCTCCGCTCGCCGTCCATACGCCCGATTTCTTCACGCTGAACCTGAAAATGGCCTACGATATGCCCCTGTACAAGCATACCACACTGCAAGTCAACGCAGGCATACAAAACGTAACGGATGCCTATCAGAAAGATTTCGATAAAGGGTGGAATCGCGACTCGGGATATATCTACGGGCCGTCTCTGCCAAGAAGCTACTTCATCGGTGCCAAAATAAGTTATTGAGCACCTTCCGACTTACCAGAATCTATACCCTTTCGGGTATAGATTCTGGTTTCGGTTGGCGGCGGGAACCATCAGCAGACTGATATGTCGATGGTCGGCATCTTTTCCTTCTTCCCCATCTTCGCATTAGGGAAGAAAGTAAGGAAATAAATCGAGTTGGCACTTTACTGATCCGTAACAAGTCTCAAACCGTTCGGTCTCGCTCCGGATAAGAGCAGAGAAAGTTAGAAGCTCTATTATTCCGACTATTTCAGGAACCGATCGATAAAAGCATAGGCCCGTTCCCTTATTTCCGGAGGAAAATCATGCCCGCACGCAGGAAAAACCGTCTCAAACTTATCCGAGGCATGTAGCAACGCGTACACTTCAGCAATGTGTTCCGCTCCAATCCTTACGCCCTCTATCGAAAAATTACCGTCATACAGCGGCGAAACGGAACAAAAGGGACGAGGAGCGATACAGGCAATCACTTCATCGAAATCGAAAGGCATCCGCTCGGGATCCAACCCATACTTAGTCTTGACAAGCGGCATGTATCGGTCTTGAGCCCAAGGTCCCAACCGGCCTCCATACAGTTTCGTAGCCTCTTCACCCACATTGTAATAATCCAACAAGGTCCAACCGCAACTCGAAACCGTCACTTTGATCCGCGGATCGAAAGCCGCGACGAAAATAGCGTTATGTCCGCCGAGCGAATGCCCAATGACTCCGATCTTTTCCTTATCGACATAAGGAAGCGACTGCAACAGATCCACACAAGCGATATGATTGAAAATGCCTTTCATCGTTCCCGAAACATAACGGTCTTTCCGAAAGTTATGATCGGCCAATTCGCCGAATCCCGGATAATCCGGTGCAATCACCACGTATCCCCGTTCCGCCAACTCGCGCGCATAAGCTCGGTTGGCAATGGAAGTGGTACCGTCTATAATGCGTTTCCCTTCTGTTCCCGTGCTGTGCAAGGCTAACACGGCCGGATATGTTTTTCCTTCGATATCTTTAGGTTTGTACAGATAGGCGTAAACTTTTTCGGCAGGAGCTGCTTCGAAACGGATACTGTAACGGATATACCGTCCCCGATCGAGAGAATCGACATAATGAATCGCCATGTCGTGCGGAGTATCCACAGGCAAGGGGCCCATTGCTTTTTGCATATTCGTCAAGATCTCCTGCCTTTGTTGTTCCCAATTCGCTTTCGTCTCCATTTTCCACGGATCTCTCCGATCGGCCTTCTCGAGAAGCGTACGCATCGTTTTCATCAGATAATCTTCCGCATCGGGCGCTACCGGGCTCGATTCGATTTCATATCCACCTTCTTCGTAATCCTTCTTCGTCCCCACATAAAATGGGCCGTAATCGCCATAAGCGGCCATGGCTACAAATTTATCGGGAGCCATGGCCTTCGCAGCCAACTGATACTGTACGAACAGCTCGCCGGGCATGAACAGGATGCGGGCGTCGCCGACGGCCAAGCAAGCGGTTCCGATACTTTTCCCCTGCAGGCGTCTTTTATACCATCCCAAACGCCCCATATTATTCGCCAGAATCCGCTCGCTCATACCTGAGAAGGTATGCGCTATCTCCGCCACTTTCGGATTATACGGTAGGAAGAGCGGTTCTGTCACCCAACGCAGGTCGTTCGCTCCGACAAGGTACTTTCGGGTATTTTTCCAGGCGCGCTCCATCCCGTCGGCGAGACGTCGAGCGAGCGTATCGCGCAACTCGTGAGTACCGTCGTTATACTTCCCGGCAGCAATATTCCCTCCCGCCCCGTTGAAATGAACATGCAACGCATCCGGAACGGCCAGCTGACGAAGGAAACGGGCGATGCCGGGGAAATCGGGATTGGCCACCTTTGTCAGATAGTAACTCTGAGGATGCGTAGCATAAAAACTGAGGACGGCCAAAGGTTTATCGCCGTTCCAGAAACTCAGCAAGGATACGTCCGGATCGATCAGTCCTTCGGGCAAAGCCCGCACCGCCGGATCTTTTTCCGCTGAGCTACGCATAGAAACGATCTTCCCGTCCTTTATATTGACTCTGCGATTAGAGGCAACCTTGTACACGGGCGCTTTCCCCAGACCGACGCTCGTCACGGGCTGCTCCTTCGAAAGCCCCATGCGAATGCCATCCTGTATGTCTTTGATCAGTTTCCGGGCGAACGTCCCGTCGAAACAACTCGGATCCATGCCGTGTTCTTTTAAGATTTTCTCGGCGGTAAAATCACATATCGGTGCGTCGTGCTGATGGAGGGTGTGTACCTCCACGCGTTCCGGTGTAGTCCCGGCCGCCTCGGCCAAAGAAGCCTTAAAAACATCCTGTGCTTCATTGGCGATGCCGATCCAATCGATGGCACACAGCACAATCGGCTTTCCCGCCCCCAAAAGCACGACTCCCTTGGCCCGCAAGGAGAGATCGCCCGATTTTTCCATCGGGTCATAAGTCAGCTGAGTGCCTACCGGCGGGGTAGCGCTGACATCGAAGGTCGAAAGCCGCAACCCCTTCTCATTTAAAAGAGATTGGGCAAACGTCATTTGCCCAATTCCCATCATCATATATAAAACAAAGAATAATTTTTTCATCATAATCCGATTTTTCACGAAATCAAATGCAACTGATCCCTGTTCTCGTATACCTTCATAATAGCGTTGATAACGTCGTCCATATCCTCTTTCGCAGCCAATAACGGGCCGGAAGCCCAGAGCATGACCATATTGGCGCAAACCCAGTCGCAATTCGGCAGACTCAAATCGGCTTTGAACTGCTTCAGCCGTTCAGGCGTGTACATCGCCTTATATTCTTTTCGAGCGATGATATTCTCCGTCCAAGGCTCTCTGTGCAAACCGTTACGGATATAAGGACTCAAGGCAATGCCTTCGGCCGCCAACGCTTTCAGGAACGTATTGCGATCGACATCGTTCCAATACTCTTTATGGAAAGCCATCGTATAGAGATAGAACGAACCCTTCGTCGTGCCCTGATATAATTTTTGCGGAACCAACGCCTGGAAATCCTTGAGCTTGGATGTCAGATAATTCGCATTTCGGTTACGCGTTTCGAAACGTTCCTCTGCAGAGGCTAACTGTTCCAACAAGACAGCTGCCTCGAACTCATTCATTCGATACTTGGGGCCGATGGTCACCGAACGTCCCTGCCGGTTTGTACCGTGATTCTGAACCGTATAGCAATCGTCCAACAGTTTTTCGTCATTGCTGATAATACCGCCACCTTCGCCGCAACAGATCGTCTTGCTGGTCTGAAAGCTGAAGCAGCCGGCATCACCGATGGAACCTATTTTCTTTCCTTGGTACACGGCCAAATGAGCCTGACAAGCATCCTCGATCACTCTCAGATCATGCTCTTTAGCGATCTTCATGATATTTTCCATGTCGCAAGGCTGCCCCATCATGTGTACGGGCATGATAGCCTTTGTATTCTTATTGACCTTTTTAGCCACTTCGACCGGATCCAATTGGAAAGACTCCTTATCCAAATCGACCATGACCGGGAGTGCCCGCGCGCTGATGATCGAAGAGATGGTACCCATGTCTGTATAGGGGGTGGTGATGATCTCGTCGCCCGGTCCCACTCCCAGCGCCTCGACTACCGTATGCAGGGCTTGCGTCCCCGAGCCGGTGCACACGCATCCCTTCGTTTCCAGCAACTTGGCATATTCTCGTTCGAAGGTCGCTACGTTGCCGTTCATTAAATTATCAATCCGGCACCATTTGCCGCTGCGAATCGTCTCGGCCACTTTTGCTACGATCTTCTCGTCCGGCATCGGCCATCGGGGCCATACCTTATTCTTCACCACCGGTTCGCCTCCCAAAGCCGCCAACTTTCCATGCCGCTTTACATAGAAAGAAGCCGCCTCCGTAGGTTTCAAAGAACCGGCTGCCGCCATGGCGATGGTACCAGCGGACAATGTACTCAAAAAAGAGCGTCTTGACATTTTTTTCGATTTCATATTACTTCTGCTTTTAACTGTTGTTTCATTTAAAAAACGATAATACTTTTAGGAAAGACTAATTCAAGGGGATTTTTACTAAGTCTTCAATCTCTTTCCCTTCGTGCATGAACCGGGCTAAGGTATAGATCTCTCCGTTGTTTCCTACAGCGATGGAATTCACGTAAGTAGGGAAAGATCCGTCCTGATAGAAGACAGGCCCCAGGTCTTTATACTTCTTCTTGGGGATATCATAGGTCACCACGTGGAGGTATTCCAGTCCCTTCGCCGCCCCCATATTGATCTTATCCACGCCGGCCATCCGTTTTCCGTCCTTATAGATAGGCGCTCCGGTGAGGTAATAAATCATGCCATCTTTCTCGATGCGGAATCCCAAATAGCCATAGCTGAACTGGTCGAACATGCCGCTCCGCTTGGAAGGTTCAGAGGTAATCCTGTCCACGATTTCTATCTTCCTGGCCGCGGGGTCGAAAGTAAACAAATATCCCGAATTGCCGTGCACGCCGTACGCTTTGTTCTCGGGAGCGTACCAGTAGATTTTTCTCCAATTGTATCCCATGCTGCCGGCATCTTTCGGATCATACTTGCCGAAGTAATCCAAGCGCAGATCCACGCCTTCCACTTTCTGTGGAGCATCTCCCGCCGGATTATAGGAATAGATGTCGCCGTCGGCGGTGGAATAATATACATTGCCGTCACGAGGATCGACGAAAACGGAACGGCATATCACCCTAAAATGTTCCGTGCCCAATTGGGTTTCGCCGGCTCTCGTGATAGGGCCTAAATTTTTCAGTATATTCGCCTTCATGTCGTAATCGAGGAAAAGCCCTTTGGGCCATGTTATTCCGTACAAGTGTTGCCGTACCGTATCCATGGCCATGGTGATAATCCCTTCTCCGTCGGGGGCCAGGGTCAAGTCGTGCAAGTCTTTGGTTTCCATATCGTAATAGAGGAAATGTCCGCCAGGATACAATTTATATCCTTCAGGAGCCGTAACCGGCATCTGTTCGGCCCCGTCGATCATCTGATAATAACCGGCATGCGTGGCGAAAAAGAGCTTACGATCGTATTCGTAAAACTCTACATGGCTCTTCCCCTGTGCGATATACTTCTGTGCTTTTTCGCCCAACGCATCGGATAGATCGGCAATGAATGCCGTTTTATCCGTTTGGGGATCGTAGCAGTAAAATTGCCCGCCGATGTCATAATGGGTAGAGGAAAGGACATAATATATCTTCCCGTCGCTGGCAACGGATATGGCGTTATACGTATCGTGCGCATCGTCGAATCCAGAAAAGTATTGTTTGGCGATCATGGCATCCCGCGCCGCATCCACTCCTTCCGATTCTCTCGTCGCCGATTGTTTTTCGGCGGGTTTACACTGCGTCAATAACAAAAGCAAAAGGAGCAAGGTATTTGCTGATAAAAATTTTTTCTTCATAATTGTTTTTTGTATAAATGTATTCGTTTTTATTCTCTGATCTCTTCCTGTGCTATCTGCTTGCAATTTTCCATGATAAGCGATTCGGTCTGTTTGCCCCACTTGGCCGGCAAGCCGTACACACGCGGGGCAGTATCTCCTTCATAACGGCCTTCTTCTAATATAACGGTCGAAGGAATATATCCCATCACATCGTTCGCATATCCCATCACAAAGATATCTTGTCCGAAAAGTTCTTTCAACTTTACGGCATAGGCCACCACCAATTCTCCTCCCAAGGCGAAAAGCGATTGGTTTCCCAATTTCCAATAAGCGATGGGATAAGCATATGATTTGCTGAAAGAGCCTTTTTCCTTATATTCCGCCATCATCCCTCTTGCCCATCGGGCATGAAAATCACTGCCTTTGGCGAGCTCCTGAAACTGTTCCATCGTCATAGGCCGGTCGAAAGGAAGTTCTATTTCCTTATAAAGAGTCTTCAGTATACTCTTCTGCTTTGCCATTTTTTCCGAAAGCACCTGTTCTACGGCCACTGCCAATTGCTTCCCGTATTGAACAGCCAACGACACGAGATGACGCGGCAAGGGATTTTGATCGGCCCCAGCTCCCTGGAAAAACATAGCCGTCGCACCGGGATACATCTTTTCCAGTTCGATCTGGGCAAATCCTACATAATCCCCAGAGAATTGATATCCCGATAAAACGGTGGGATGGCACGCATACCCGAAAACAATCGCTCTGATTTGTTTACCGGCACTCTCAATTTTGATCACCGGTACGGCATAATCGTTCGGACCATTCAAGACAGTAGTCGCAGTCAGTTTCGACGCATCGTTGTTACGTCTGTTTACTTGAAAACGAGTGATACCGTTCCCCGTATAAACGTATGCCGGTTGTAACTGTCGCATCGAATTTTCCACTAATCGGAGGATCCTTTGCTCCAATACTCGCGTATATTCAGCCACCTCTTTCCATTGAGCTTCGTCCATCGGATAAATATATTTGAGAGCATTCGACAGCACCGGCCCCGAATGCGTATGCGAAGCATTTAATATGATTTGCGAAGGTTCCAGATCATACTTTCTCTTCAATTCGCTCTTAATGCGATGAGAAAAATCGACAGGAATGCTCAAAATATCCATCGTAATCAAAAGCGAGGTGTGCCCTCGAGCATCCTTTAAGGTAAGCGCTTTTGCCCACAAGTCGTGGATTTTCCCATCCGAAGGAGCGGTTCTGTTCGCATATCCTGCCATCCACATCGACTTTGTCGGCGTAATGACCTCCCGAGCAATACCGACCTGCCATACGTCTTGATCGGTTTGCTTTTCCTGTCCGTAAGAAATAACAGAAAAGCATAAACCAAGTATAAAGGCGACGGCTCTATTTATTTCGGTCTCCATTTTTATCTCCTTCCCTTTTTTTGCATAATCAACGTTGCGTTTTCATATATCTTTTCGATGGCATTGGCAATATCATCCATGGCAGATCTTCCTGCCAGCAACAGGTTTTGCGTCATCCAGACAGCCTCGTTACAAATCCGGTCATTAGCAGGACATTGATTGTTTCCGATAAAGGCTGCATAATCTATTTCGTTAGGGGCATACGCTTTTCTATATAATTTCGATTCGAAAGCCGCCTTGATAAAAGGCTGCGTATGCAAAGGCACGTACCCCGACGAACAAGGTACCCCCTCCGCTCTTAACGCCTCGAGGAACAAGGCGCGCGGCATATTTTTGAACTTGCGCTGATCATACCGCAAAGGAAGCAGATGGAAAACGGCTTTCGTGGTAGCCGGATACAGACGAAGCGGCATGATACCCGGGATATCTTTTACCTTCTGCCAGAGATACCGCCCGTTCTCCCAACGTTGTTCCGTCGTCGCTTCCGAATTTATCATTTGCATTAATCCGATAGCGGCCTGATACTCCGTAAAACGAACCTTTGTACCTATCCTTATGGAACCCGCTCCAACAGAACCGGTTTGCGTTCCGTACGGAAATCCTAAATTGTGATAAGAGAAACAACGATCCATAAACTCTTCGTCATCGCTTACAACGGCACCTCCCTCGCCGATGGGTATATTCTTAGAAGTCTGAAAACTGAAACAGCCGGCATTGCCGATAGAGCCGACACGCTTGTGATTCACTTCTGCCAAATGAGCTTGGCACGCATCTTCGATTATCATCAACCGATGTTTTCGGGCAATCTCCTTGATAGTTACCATATCTGCCGGTATACCCAGGATATGAACAGGAATGATCGCTTTCGTTCTCGGCGTAATTTTCTTCTCTATTTGCACCGGATCTATCTGAAATGTTTCCGGGTCGATATCTGCGAATACGGGCAAAGCGCCGTTCATTAAGACAGCTTGCACGGTAGCGACAAACGTGTAAGGGGGAACAATCACTTCATCTCCGGGGCCGATGTCAAATTGCGAGATAGCCGTAATCAAAGCATTCGTCCCGTTGACCACAGCGAGACAGCGCTTCGTCCCGATCATCTCCGCCCATTTTTTTTCAAATTCGGCCGTCACTTTTTCCCGCGACCAAACGCCGCTTTCCAACACTCTCAAGAGTCTTTCATTACGAGACGATTCCCATACAGGCCATGCAGGCCACATATCTATATGGGCTTTAGGCCCTCCTAAAATGGCCGGTAATTTGCTGTCCGAGCTTATCTGTCCCCATATACGAGTGGTATCCAACATCGAAGTAGCGAAAATACCTGCTGCTCCCAGCATACTTCTTTTAATAAATCTACGTCTGTTTTTATCCATTTCTACACCTTTATTTTAGTATCTCATATTGATATAACGAATAAGAATTCTCTTCGTCCAAAGAAAATAAAATTTCTCCATTTCCATTCGTTTCTGTCAGAAAATCTTTTCCTTCTCCCAGGATATGATGCATCCGAACCTTCTCATGAGGAGCAAGCCATGTTTTTATCAAAGCGGTCTTTTGACTATTATTTTCCCTGAAAACCAAGAGGAAACCTCCTTGTTCCTGAATACTTTGGAATCCCGTCCACGACTGTCCTGAAGGCTCATCGCCTATAGGCAGAATCAATCCCTGATGGATACGGTTCTGATACGCTCTGTATCGCTTGATTACGGAAGAAAGTTCAAATCCTTCCGGAGGCAGATTATGTGCCTGCATCCAGGCTAAAGGCTGAGCCATCATCGTTATGGCAAAGAGATACTCAAAATTATAATTAGCAGGTGCATACGCATCGTTGTACTTATCCGCATAACGCCATTTATTCAGAAATTCCAATTGAATATTCTGTGTCGGAACATACTTGGAAAGCATCCAAAGATTTCGTAATGTCTGATAAGGGTAATATCCTCCCCAATCCGTATAGCGGTTTTCAAGGAAAATGTTTCCATATCTGTTTTTAAAGAAATAGCCGAACCGTTTATCCGCAGTTACGTCAAGATTGATACAAACGCCATCGTTCAACGCTTCCGACAATGTCATGAGCAAGCTGTCCACTCTTTCTTCCGATTTCTTATTATGAATCCGCAGTCCATCTACTTTAAAGACACGGATTCCGTACTGCTGATGCAACCGAATCAAATATTTCGCATCTTGTGCCCAATGAGCATAATTATCATTATAATTAGGCTCAAACCATAATCCCAGTTCGATACCTACCTGTTTGGCCTTTTTCACTATCGGGGTCAGCCCCTTAGGAAACCTCTGTTTATCCGGCAACCAATAATTTTCATTATCGCGATAGTTTTCGTTCTGACCGCTGTGCGAAGGCAAATTCTTCACGGAGGTCTGCCATCCATAATCGAGCTGATAATGCGATATTCCCAACTTCGCACATAGGTCCAACTCTTCAAGAATATACTTCTCATTTAAGTTTTTAGTCGCATCTTGCCAATCTCCCCACGTATTCATCATCACCATCTCTTCGGTAGGAGTATTTTTCTTACGTAATTTATTCTGATACATTCTTAAAGATTTCAATGCATCGTATTCGGTATCGGCATATACGCCGACGACAGAACTATATCCCTGCGTCCATGCATCAGCAGAAAGATCTTCTTTATTTATTCCGAAGCCGATCATCCTGATTTGACCGAAAAAGGTCAAATAATCTCCTCCGTAATAGTTCAATTGAGCGTTCGAGGAGGGTGCCTCTTTTAGGAAAAAGAGTCCCTGCTTCTGTTCCTCATTTTGAGCAAACAACAAATTGCCGCGATACAATCGTTCACAGAAACCTAACGGACGGTATTCCTGCACTAAATTATTCAGGTGATCTGTCATTTCGAAAAACTCTACTACGCGATACCTCCAATGCTTCCCGGGAAAGGCAGTTTTTTCGATTATCGGAACATATTTACGCGCTTTCCCATGACGAACGAAACGGATATCTCTCAAACTGTCGTTCACAACTTGAGGGAGGTACCAATTTCCCGGCGCCGTCCCCTTAAAATAAAAATCGGAAGCAATGGCCGGACAATCCGGATACAAACGAATCACTCGCTTTATCTGGAGATCTCCCATCGCATACACCATATTCGCTGCTATATAAGAATAATGAGAGGTTGACTCCGGTATAGTATCTACCTCAAAAGAAAGCAGCTGTGCTCGAGTAGATACTCCTGGAAGGCTCATATCAGGCGTACGATCCGTTGTGTTCCAAACATATCCGTTCGATTTGTTTTCGATCGTTCTCGTTATCAGATTTCCATGATTCCAAAGGTATACCCGTTTAATTTTTGAGTTTTCTACAACTAATAAA
>NZ_HE997183.1:454725-455878 GCF_000312445.1 Phocaeicola abscessus CCUG 55929
GATTTATCACCACAAAACCGTTCTGAATACTTACTCCCGTAGCATAGACAAATAAACATAAATTGTCTACTTCTTTCAGGTTTCCCAAGTAATACGTATACGGTAAAATGATGGTCTCTTTCATTCGAGGATCACGCTGTTCATACATCGACAAAAGTTCTTTATAATACTTCGGATAATCCTTTACGGCTTTCAAGTCGTCTGTCAGAGTTGCTCTCAAGGTCTGTTCCCTTACCTCTTTACTTTCATTATATCCCGGAATAAAGTCATCCCAATTAAACGGACGACCATCCTTACATTCATAACTGTCGACCAGCCCTACCGAAGGCATCATTGTATTCCAACATACATCCATGGAAGCATTGTTTCCCATATAAAGGCACATGGGCATTCCTAACCAATTCGGTATCTTAAAATAATTTTGAATGGCAAAAATCATCTCTGAACTCGAATCACCGGCTTTAGTGAAAAGATCCGCATAATTAGGATATAATTCATATCCATAACCTTGTTGAGAAGGATCTAAAACAATCTCTTCAAAATCTTTTGATGCCAAGTCGTACTGCTTATTATACAAATAAACTTTTCCTCTTAAGGCATAGGCCGCCCCTTTAGTTGCTCGACCATAATTTGACTGGGACCATTTTACCGGAAGTAATTTGATTGCATCCGTCAAATCTTTCAAAATAAATTCACGTGTCTTTTCCTCCGTCTCCCGAGGCTTCAACAACTTCATATAATCTTTATTGTAATCCGTCGTTTCATCATACAGAGGAACACCTCCAAAATGTTGCATTAAGAAAAAGTAAAATAATCCTCTAAGGAATTTTGCTTCACCCAAAACCTGATTTTTATCGGTCTCATTTATATTCATCCCTTGTACGTTACGGATAACATTGTTCGCCCGCGTAACACCTTCATAGGAGTGTCTCCAACGGTTTTTAACCCTCCCCGTACGAGTATTTACAGTACCTTGGCCAAATGAATCATAACCTTTAGCCCCATACCCCAAAGAGATATCGGAAACACAATCCATATTGAAAAAAGTGAAATATGTTTCATCTAACTTTAACGCCTGATAACAAGATACAACAGCATTCATTGCATGATCTTCTGTTTTCCAAAATGTAGAAGGACTGAGTTGGTCCTGTGG
>NZ_HE997183.1:456133-459510 GCF_000312445.1 Phocaeicola abscessus CCUG 55929
AAAACGATCCAAATCATAACACCCCGTAAGAACCAGGGCAAATAAAGAGATCAAGAATCTCGACAAGTATTTCTTTTTCATAACAATTCACTTTAAAAGGATAAGTTTATACCAAAAACAGCTTGTTTCATGGAAGGATAATTCATTCCGGATACCTCCGGATCCATTCCCTTAAATTTAGTAAATGTAAAATAATTCTCCAAACCTACATATAGCCTAAATCGTGTCAAATTTGCATGTGAAATTATACTCGACGGAAGAGAATAACCAAGTTGAATATTACGAATCTTAAGGAAAGAAACATCCTCTAACCAAAAATCACTCGACTGAAAATTCCGATTATCCCCTTCCAAAACAAAACGAGGATATGTGGCTGGAGTAGTACGACCTTCATACCAACGACCATTAGCCACATCACGATTTACTATACGAGACCAACGAAGCTGAGTTGTATAATAAGAATTGTAGAAATATTGTTTGATGCCTAAAACGCCATCCATCGAAATAGAAGCATCAAATCCTTTATAATCACCAGATAGAGAGATTCCATATATCCACGAAGGATTGGGACCATGACCCATTGTGACTCTATCATCCAAATTTACCAATCCGTCTCCATTCATATCCTTGTATAAAAGGTCTCCTAATTGAGGAGTACCAAAGGGGAAAGGATTCTTTTTCTTGTTCGTCGACTCATCTATAGGAGCATTCTCGATCATCTTTTGTATCAAATCCAAATCCGCCTGACTCTCTACAATCCTATCTACTTTAAGCAAATATTGAATATTGATAGGCAAACCTTCCTTTAGCATAGTCGTTCCACTATAAGAAGCTTCATCCCCTTTGAATTTTATAACCTTATTCCTATTATAAGTAATATTGGTTGCTATGGAATAGCCAAAACCACCTATTTTGTCTTTCCACGACATTGATAACTCTATGCCGCGATTCCTCACCTTTGCAGCATTTTGTTTCGGAAGACCGGCCGTACCCAAAACAAAAGGAGCGGGCAAAGAGATTAAAATATCATTGGTCATCTTATGATAGAGATCAAGACTGCCACTAAACCTGTTCTTCCAGAAACTCCAATCTATACCAACGTTAGTTACAGAAGTAGATTCCCAAGTTAAATTGGAATTGGCTATTGAAGACTGATAGAAACCTACAACCGGAAGATTGTTAAGTACATATTTGGTAGAACCTAATACCGGAATAGCTTCGTAATTACCTACAGAATTATTTCCTAAAGAACCATAGGAAACTCTTATTTTCAAATTATCCAACCATTGACTTCGAAGTAACTTCATAAAGGGTTCTTCAGATATTCGCCAAGCAGCAGAAAAAGAAGGAAAATTTCCCCAACGATTATCGCCGATAAAACGAGAAGAACCGTCCCGACGGAAGTTCGCTTCAAATAAATATCGCTCATCCCAATTCAAATTTAATCGACCAAAATAAGAACGCATCGACCAATCCGATAAACCGCCAGAAGCTGTAGCATCGCCAGTGGCCGCATTTAGTTGGGTCAAAGCTGGATCTATTAAACCCGAACGAGAGGCACTGAAACTCTCACTCACATATTGTTCCTGACTTCCACCCAACATCAACCGAGCTGTCAAGCGTCCCCAAAGAGTCTTTTCATAGGAAGCCGTCAAATCCATAAAGTTTCGAACGTATCGACTCTCCTGATTGGTAACTGTTATATTTACTCGCTGACCTTTTTCAACGAGCATTTCTTTTTGGAAATTCCACAAATCTATAGGCTGAGGAATGGTCGTCAATTTATTTACATAGAACGAATAGTTATACGAACCGTCAATCGTCAAGCCTTTCAACGGAGTCAATGAGGCAAAAAAACGACCGTTAAATGTATGAGATACATTCTTTCCTGAAAGGGCACGCACATAAGCCAAACCAGAACGAGCTACTTGACTATCCTCGATATTTTGGGTACCTCCTAATCGACCGTCAGGATGTTTAACTGTAACCGTCGGGATGGCCAATATAGAATTGGTAAACATACTCGACAGGTTAGAACTCCCCCGTTCTTTATCTGTAAGAGTGCCATGCAAATTCATACCCACATTCAGCCAAGGAGTAACCTGCATCTTATTATTGGCACGAATACTGTAACGAGAATAGGCAGTGTTCTCGATGATTCCAGGGTTATTAGCATAATTGAAAGAGATGAACGACTGGATCTTCTCTGTTCCTCCAGAAGCCGAAAGATTGTGATTCATCGTATTGGCTGTACGGAAAACACCGTCGTTCCAGCTCGAATTTGGCCAAAGAATGGGATCGTCGTTCGCATGTTCTTTCCACAACTGAATGTTCTTGTCACTGTATATTTGACTTTGTTTGGAGTTTTTCGCCGCTTCGTTAATCAGTTCCATCCACTCCACGCTATTGCTCACAAAAGGCATCAGATGACCCACCTTCTGGGCCGCATAATATGCATCGTAGTTGATGGAAAGCTTCCCTCTCTTGCCTTGTTTGGTCGTAATCAATATAACGCCGTTGGCAGCACGGGAACCATAAATCGCTGAAGAGGCCGCATCCTTCAATACCGAAATATTCTCGATATCCTGAGGAGGAATCCGTGAGATATCGCCTTCCACACCGTCGATGATAATCAACGGAGAAGAATTGTTCAACGTTCCCTGACCGCGTATCAACAAGGAAGCGTTATTGCCAGGGTCATTGCTCCCGTTACGAACGTACAAACCTGAAGCCAATCCTACCAACCCAGAAGAAAGGTTAGTGATCGGACGACTGACGGCAACCTTGCCTATGTCTACCGAAGAAACCGCTCCTGTCAGATTCACTTTCTTCTGACTTCCGTAGCCAACAACGACCACCTCATCTAAACTCTCCACATCTTCCGTTAATCTAACGTCCAACGAAGATCTACCCTCAATATCCAAAACCTGGGTAACCATACCGATGTAAGAAACTTCCAATTTGCCGTTGGAGGGTACATTCGATAGAGTAAACTGACCATTCATATCCGTCATCGTTCCCAGATTCATACCCTGCACTCTTATCGTTACTCCTGGAAGGGGGGTACCCTGATTATCCGTAACGACTCCTCTAACTGCTTTATTCTGGGCATATAGCCATAAAGGAAATATGCACAAAATAAAGAACATCATAATTTTCCCAATCGTGCTTCTCATTTCTTTTTTTCTAACAAGATTAATAATATAAAAACATAATAAACTTTAAATACACTCATTCCATAAAAGAAAGAATTTCATAATATTCGAAAACAAAAACAGTTTGAACTATTACTCCAATATCCTCATCACAAAGGAAAAGATAAAAAAAAGAACAAGTCTTACTTTCACGCTTTTTTAACCTCAAAAAGCGAAAAAAAA
>NZ_HE997183.1:459909-475270 GCF_000312445.1 Phocaeicola abscessus CCUG 55929
CGCCAACCAATATCACCTCTATCATCCGGACAATTAATAAAGATGAAGCATTGCATAGAAACTATAAAACACTTCAAGACAAGATAACCGACAGAACCTCGAAATCCGACTGATTTTATATATTTAAATCGTTTTACTGTTTTTCAGCAAATTGGACAAATATGGAGAAATCGAGCATAACACTCCTCCTTTCCAAACATTTATTTTATTTATTCCGATTCTGTCGATTTTTCGCGAGTTCTTTTTATCTTTGTCAAAATTACTAATTATTCATCTTTATGAAAAGACAAATTACGACCGGACTATTCGCTTTGGGAGCTCTGGTAATAAACGCTCAGTCAAACGAATGGCTTAACCCGGAGATAAATGCGGTAAACCGTTATCCGATGCATGCAAATTATTTTGCATACGAGAATGCTAAAGCTGCAACTCAAGGAATAAAAGAAAAGTCCTCCAATTTTATGACATTGAATGGGCAGTGGAACTTTCATTGGGTGAAAAACGCAGACCAGCGTCCGTTGGATTTCTGGAAAACAGACTTCAACGACAAAGGTTGGGACAAGATGGAAGTTCCTGCCGTATGGGAATTAAACGGCTACGGCGACCCTGTTTACGTAAACATAGGATACGCGTGGAAAAACGTTTATAAACCGAATCCTCCGCAGGTTCCTACGGAAAACAACCACGTCGGATCTTATCGGAGAACAATAGTCGTCCCTGCCTCATGGAGCGGGAAGGATATTATCGCGCATTTTGGCTCGGTGACTTCCAACATGTACCTGTGGGTAAACGGGAAATACGTAGGCTACAGCGAAGACAGCAAATTAGAAGCCGAATTCGATTTAACTTCGTATTTGAAGCCCGGGCAAAAGAATCTGATCGCCTTCCAGGTGTTCCGCTGGTGCGACGGGACGTACTTGGAAGATCAGGACTTCTTCCGCTTTAGCGGCGTGGGGCGCGACTGCTACCTGTACGCCCGCAATAAGAAACGCATCGAAGACATCCGTGTCACTCCCGACTTGGACTCACAGTACCGA
Organism: Phocaeicola abscessus CCUG 55929; assembly: GCF_000312445.1. Classification (GTDB taxonomy): domain Bacteria; phylum Bacteroidota; class Bacteroidia; order Bacteroidales; family Bacteroidaceae; genus Phocaeicola; species Phocaeicola abscessus. Next base: position 460,947 of record NZ_HE997183.1, read on the forward strand.
AACGGTACATTGACTGTCAAAATGAATCTGAAAGGTTCTGGAACCGTCGATTTAAAACTCACCGATGCTGCAGGAAAAGAAGTTGCTAGCGCTTCTACCCAAACGAATACGGCCGTCATCCGTTTAGAGACCCCCAACAAATGGTCAGCCGAGACACCTTATTTATATACGCTGACAGCAACCCTGAGAGAGTCGGGAGAAGTGATTCCTGTGAACGTAGGATTCCGCAAGATAGAACTGGTGAAAGATCAGATATTGATAAACGGCAAAGCCGTCCTCTTTAAGGGAGCCGACCGTCATGAACTGGATCCTGACGGCGGTTACGTCCTATCCAAAGAACGTATGATTCAGGACATACAGCTCATGAAGCGCTTCAATCTGAATAGCGTGCGCACCTGCCACTACCCCGACGATAATCGGTGGTACGATTTATGCGATCAATACGGCATCTACATGGTTGCCGAGGCCAATTTGGAATCTCACGGCATGGGATATGACGAGCGTACGCTGGCCAAAGACAAATCTTACGCCAAAGCGCACATGGAACGCAATCAACGGAACGTACAGCGTAATTTCAACCACCCGGCCATCATCTTCTGGTCGTTAGGAAACGAGGCCGGCGACGGACCGAACTTCGAAGCCGCCTACAAATGGGTGAAGAACGAAGATCCGAGCCGCGCTTGCCAATACGAACAGGCGAGAGAAAACGATCACACCGACATCTTCTGCCCGATGTATTACAATTACGAAAGGACGGAAGCCTACGGAAAACGAACGGACACGACCAAGCCGTTGATTCAATGCGAATATGCGCATGCGATGGGCAACTCGGAAGGTGGATTCAAAGAATATTGGGACCTGTTCCGGAAATATGACAATCTGCAAGGCGGATTTATATGGGATTTCGTCGACCAGTCCGTGCGCTGGAAAAACAAGAAGGGCGTAACCATTTACGGTTATGCAGGCGACTTCAATCGCTTCGAAAGCGAAGACCAGAATTTCTGCGACAACGGCCTTGTCAGTCCCGACCGCGTTCCCAATCCGCACATGTACGAAGTGGGATACTTTTACCAGAATATCTGGACGACGCCGGTCGACATGGAAAAAGGACAAATCAATGTCTACAACGAGAATTTCTTCCGCGACCTGTCCGCCTACTACCTGGAATGGACCCTGCTGCACAACGGCGAGGCAATGAAAAGCGGGAGGATCGAACATTTAGACGTCGCTCCCCATGAAACGAAAATCTATACGTTGGATTACGGTGCAACCTGCCAACACTGCGAATGGCTGTTGAACATATCTTACAAACTGAAAAATCGTGAGGGATTACTGCCCGCCGGGCATGTCGTAGCGAAGGACCAGCTGACCGTCAATCCCTATCAGGCGAAGGCCTTGACCATCAAGAACAAAGAGATGAACAACGCGGCCGTGGTAGAACCCGTCTTAAAAGATAACGACGGAAACTACCTGATTGTCGAGGGTGACAACTTTACGGCGGAATTCAACCGGCACAACGGATATCTGATCCGCTATGCGGCCCACGGACAGGAGATGATTGAGGAAGGGGCGGCCTTGACGCCGAACTTCTGGCGCGCACCCACGGATAACGACATGGGAGCCAACCTGCAAGTGAAATATGCCAGCTGGAAGAATCCGGACATCCGACTGACCTCGTTCAAAGCGCAAAGAGAGAACGGACTGATCGTGATCCGTGCCGATTACGACATGGCGAAAGTGTCGGCCAAGTTAGCTCTGACCTACGTCATCAATAATGCCGGACAAATCAAGGTGACCCAAAAGATGACCGCGGACAAGTCGGCCGACGTATCCGACTTCTTCCGCTTCGGCATGCAGCTCGCCATGCCCGTAAACTTCGAAACGATCGAATACTACGGACGAGGCCCGATAGAAAACTACAGCGATCGTCATTACAACACTGACCTCGGCATCTACCGCCAGAGCGTCGACGAACAGTTCTACCCCTACATCCGCCCGCAGGAGAATGGCACGAAGACTGATATCCGCTGGTGGAAACTATTGGTATCAGGAGGAAAAGGCTTGCAGGTGACGGCTGAAGAACCGTTCTCTGCATCCGCCTTACATTATACGATAGAATCGCTGGACGACGGATGGAGCAAGCACAACTCGCATTCCGAAACGGTAAAGAAAGCAGACCTCACCAACCTGCTGATCGATAAGGTGCAAATGGGACTGGGCTGCATAACCAGTTGGGGGACGCTGCCGTTGGAGAAATACCTGTTGCACTACGGCGACTATGAATTTACGTTCATGCTCTCGCCGGTGCAGCACGCTATCCCGATAGAGTAAATCTGATTCGAATCAATGCCCTCGACCTCTCGTGGCCTCGGCGAAGGAGAGGCTTCGTCGAGGCCCGAAAGCGAAATCAGACGCCGACAAACCTTATTCCCGGATCCTCGGACACTCTGCAACAGCTCCCCCACAAAGGGCGGCAGCTTTAAAAAGCAACTACTTCCGCCTTGAACCAAACGAGCAGTTCTTGAGAGAAGAGGGGATTGTGCCACAACGTTCGTTTTGTCACAATCCCCTCTAACTTTGCTTTTGAGTCTCGACAATCAGACTCATTTACCTTCGTCTATTTACCCAACTTGCTCTCTACTTCTGCTTTCGAGATCTGTTTTGTACAGAAGAACCAATCGTAACAATGCAATTCTTTATCGACGCCTTCCATGCGTTCCTTAGCCACGCCACACGAACCTGCGGGAGGAACGATGACCTCGTCGCCCGGACGCCAATCCGCCGGAAGCGCTACGCCGAAGTTATCGACCGTCTGCAAACCGATCAGTACTCGTTTGATCTCATCGAAATTACGTCCCAGAGACAGCGGATAATACAAGATGGTACGGATCTTATCTTCCGGATCGATAAAGAAGACGGCGCGTACGGCCGACGTCGTACTCTCACCCGGCTGAATCATACCGTAAAGTTTGGCCACATTCATGGTCACATCTACCACTAACGGGAATTGTATTTCTACGTTTTTCTTTCCTTTCCAATCGATTTTCTCTTTGATGGTACGCAACCATGCGATATGACTGTGAAGTCCGTCGACCGAAAGCCCTACCAACTGGCAATTCAACTCTTCGAATTCCTTCGCCATCGTCCCGAAAGTCATAAACTCAGAGGTACACACGGGCGTAAAGTCAGCTGGATGGCTGAACAGGATTTTCCACTTGCCTTTAAAATCATCGGGGAAGTTGATCGTTCCCTGCGTAGTAACCGCGGTGAACTGAGGCGCTGCATCGCCTATGCGAGGCATTACATTTACTTGATTTTCCATAACTTCATTTTTTTATTGTGAATACTATGTCTTTATTTCGTAGGGCAAAGATAAGCACAAGTCCAATACCTGTCAAGACGAAATTTCTATCTTCGCATTGATAAAATCAATCGATATCAGAGACTGCCGATCGAAACGAGAGCGACTATCAGTCGGTCAGAAAACCAAAAAGAGCGAAGCGCTCCCCCAATACTCGTCGTGCCGATCGGGAGCGGTAGAAATCATAGGTGCCGAAGACGTGAAACCCACCCGCTGCGTGTATACGGCATTCGCATTGCGCTTCCCGTCCGTCCACATGAAATGCAAAGAGGCCCCGACGCCATACGAACCGATGTGCCGCATACAGCTCGCAGTCAGAGCAAGGGTCGAGAAAGCAGCATCGTAATAAGCATATGGAGCGAAAGCATGTTGAAAGTCGAGATGGTCGATCGACTGATTGCGCATCGTCACCTCATACGTACTGCCGAGACGTAATTGCCGCCCGTACCACAGCCCCCATTCCCATTCGGTGCGACGCGAATCCAACCGATAATTCAGACGCGCATGAGGGAAAGCAGTCTTGTTCTCGATGCGATAACCCTCGCCGGCGTATTTTTCTTCACGCATAAAAAGCGACGTCCCTCCGCTGACGCTCAGCGTATGCCTCTTATCCAATCGATAGCGCAAACGGAGCCGAAAAAGCCCCTCGGAACTGCCGAGCGAGTAATGCTGCTGCGTATCGATCAGGCGGAAGTCATAGATATTGTTCGCTTCGTCGGCTAAATATTCTTCAAAAATATGCTCATAACCTTTACGACGACTGATATCGGCATCGGCAAACAGAGATAGGGTCAACGAGGAGGTCGCACGCCAATCGAAGCGAAGGTAAGGCGTAAACCGATAAGTTTTCGACAAATATAAATCCTGAATATCCGACTCTTCCGCCCTCATGCGGTCATAGCAAAGGCCTGTGCCGGCACGGAGCATAAGACGACGGCGAAGAGGAGATCGGTAATCGATGCGCGTATTCAGCTCGCTGACATAGTACATCCGCGAATAACCGAAGAAGACACCGCTCTTGCGGAAGTCGTACAAACCGAAGCCGTAAGCCACGAAGAAACGATCCTGCTGGCCGGGACGCCAGTAGCGCAGCGAGACATGCTGTTTATTCCGTCCCGCCCCGCCTTGCCACATCACAAGATGATCGTTGAACGAACGGGCGATTCCGATGGCAGTGCGCAACCACGTCGTATTGTTCAGCGCACGCGGATCCGTCTTCCGCCAGGCCTGTTCGCCGTAGAACGAAGCGTCGATCCCCAATCGCCAATCGGCTATCCGGAAAGCATAGCCTCCTTCCACCCGATAATCTTCATAGTGGAAATCGCCACCGACAGAATCCGTCGAGACATAGGGCAGATACCGTTGCGGCTGTCGAGCGGACGACCAACCGATACGGTCGTGACGCCCTCGCGCATACTGCGCAGAACCAAAAAGCGTACCGGCAGAAGAAAACGTATATTCCCCCGCTCCGAAAAGACGCACATCGCGCGAAGCGTCGCCTTCGTACGGAAGGAAATCTCCCTTGGAACGCCCTTGTGCCAACGTCGTACAGACGATGGAACGATAACGCAGAGAGTTGCACAGACTATCGGTCTGCGCTACTTGGTAGTACGCCGGATTCGTGTAAAGCTGCCGAAGCAGATACACATCCATCGTCGTAGCGACCTTGTCGTAGCGCATCTCGCCCGGAGAGAGCGGTTGCCTGTACCTTTCCGTCAATAACGAAGTCTGGGCGCTTACGGTCTCCGTAAGGAGGTACAGAACAAGATATAAGGATAATGGTTTTATCATGATCAGAGATTGAAATTGAAGAATAACTCCACGCCGAAATAGGGATCCGTCCATTCGCGCTCGGTAGTCCGGCCGCCGGAAATATATTTCGGATGAATATCGAGTATTCCGTTCACGAAGAAAGAAAGATTCGCATAGCGGTTGAATTCCTTCGTAGCCTTGATATTCCAGAGCAAAGATATCGGCTTGGAGTCGCGCGCATAGTTGATGGGAAGGATGGTCCGCTTCAAGTGCCTGAAAATCATATCCTGCGATTGGATGAGCGCTGCCTCCTTCGCTTCCACCCGATGCATTTGTCCCTGCAGATCCAAGTAAGCATAGGGCAATTTTTGGCGCGTGTCCTTATACTGCGAAGTAGAGAGCCAGATCAATTGAACGAAGTTCGTGAAAATCAACTTGAACTTCGGAATATGCGTATTGAACCATATATTCGTATTCAGCCGACGATACTCGTTTTGCGGATCGGTATCGTAAAGCCCCACATACGGATAGACATGATTGCCGAGCTTCGTATTAGGATAATAGTATTCCGGCAGAGAAGAGCCGTAATTCGTGCGATAATAGGCGCCGTTCAATTCGATGGTCGTCGCAAGCGGTTCGATTTTCGGGAAAATCAAGCGATACTCGATGCCTCGCTTAACGGTTTTACGACTGTTCATCACGCGCGAGGCCTTGGTAAACAGGCTGTAGCTCTCTTGGACATAATCCTCTTTCTGAGGAATATGATCGCCGATATTGACTCCGGGTTTAACCGTAGTGTAGAGATCGTACGTCAACGGATAATAATGGGTGAAATATTGGAATCCGGTCGTCGTCTTTTCATAGAAAAGCGTTACGGAGAAGTCGAAGCCCCGATAACTGAGATCCCAACCGATTTCCGCCTTGCGATTCCGATTCTCGCGAATGTCGCGATTAGCTACATCGAACACATTCGTATACGTAATCAGACGACGATATTTTTCATCATTGCTATAGGCATTGAGCATATAAAAATCCTTATAGAGCTTTTCCGGATAGAGGTAATCCAGCGTCGGCAGCCGATTCTCCTCCCCATACCCCGCCCGAATCGTATTCCGGAGCGCCTTTCCGAAAATGAACGACGCATTGATGCGCGGTTCCATCAATACTTTCCCTGAAAGGGCATAACTTTTATCGAGGTTGAACATCCGCGTAGCGCGCCCTCCCAAGGCGATCTTGAGCATTCGGTCTTCGTGCATGGCGTAAAGCAATTCGGCCTGCAGATAGGCCGCACCGATGGAAAGTGCCGGAATAACTTTATTTTTACGCGGACGCATGTAACTGTTGTCATAGGGAAACGGCGGGCGGGTCTCGTCCTCCACGATAGCCCCCTCTCCATAATTCTTCGAGCGGCGATATTCAAGCCCGTACTGCAGGTGGAGGCTGAAAGGCATAGAGAATTGGAACCGTGTGACGGCATGCAACTGCGAAAAGATATTGAGCGGAATATTATCGATATGGAAATCGCTGTAATATTTGCCCGGAAGGTACAATCCTTCGTGTTCGCCCGCCTCTCTGGCCAAGGGCACGTTCAAGGGGCCGCTCGATGAAAGTACCATTTTATGACGGGTGATCTTATCGAAAACGAGGTCGGAAGAGAACGTAAATTCAAGCTTGTCCAACAGCCGTCTGTCAACGTTCAGATTGCTCTTCAAGAGCAAAGCCGTCTTCGAATAGTTAGCTTTGTAAGTCTCGTCATATTCATAAGTCAGTTCGTCTTTTTTCATCTTATTGGCAGTGAGAGTCTGACTGAGCTTGGCATCCAAATCGAGTCGGTAATCGCCTAATCGAAGCTGATTGTTGTAGTAAGCTTGGGCGGTAATACGCGAAAATTTATCCATCTCCTCTCGAACATCGTCGATCGAAGAGAGATAATCCGCTCCGAGATACAAAGTACCGGCATGTTCGGAGAGTTTGAAACCTTTTCCGACATAGACGAGTTTATTCTTCAGATCCGCTTTGACACGGACACGCAACGGGGTAATGCCAAACTTCGAATGGATTTGAATCATACCGCTGGAAAGATTACCGTAACGCGCCGTAGAGATACCGCGCGTAAATTCGACGCTTTGGATATGATCGGTCGAAATATACCGCATATCGATTCCCTGATTCATGCCCGTACGACGTTGTATCTCCGTATCACGGCCGTATTCGATGGAGTTACCGGTAACGCCGACAAGCTGGGTGCGCATACCGTCGTCAGAGATCGGTGCACCATCGGTCATTACGGCGATTCCCAACGAGGTGTTAGCGTCGGTACCTACCTGCCGAGAGCCAATCTGGCTGAAAGTACTCATACGGTTTTCTTTATAGATATTTCCCGGCAACAGGAGCAAGACATCGGCCAACGACGTGGGCTGGATATATTCGATAGCCGTCTCGTTGACCACCAACTTGTCGTGCTTGGTACGCGTAGCCATCACCTCTACTCCCGGCAAAGCGATGCTGGAAACAGTTATCCGAATAACGATCTCCACATCCTTATATACATTGACTGCCTGATCATGAGGTTTGAATCCGAGACAATTGACCTGAATCCGTCGTTCGCCCGAAGGAACTTTGGTCAAGACGAAACGTCCGTCGATATCGCATACCGTTCGAATATTCAATTCATCGATGCCGACGACGGCAAAACTCGCCGGCTGTCCATCCGTTACCGAGACGACCGTCCCCCGTATCATATATGTTTTCTTACGATCGTTGTCCATTCCATGCAGACAGAACGGAAGAAAAGAAAACAGCAAGATGAATAGGTATCGCATCCGAACCATGGCATTCAGTATTATAAGCAATCGAGAAGGATCGTCGTACAAGTCTGTCATCCTTCCCGATTTGCTATAGAAACAACTACGTATTTACCTGTTATTTATTGCGCCAACCTTTCGGCCAAGCGTGCTGACCTTTCTGCATCACCATATCTTCCGACGAGTTATTCGTATCCTTATAGAAAATACGGTTACCCACTTTTACCTGGCGACGGATCGCCAACTCCTGCCGATGGCATCCGTTGACGAGAAACTTTCCGCGATCGACCGATTCGGGAATCACTCGCGTCTTTACATCCTGAGGCACATCGCTCGTTTGCACGCCGTCGATAATCCGATCGGTAGCCACGCTGAGAATCTGCACTTCCACTATTTCTTCGGGTGTCGTAGCGGTCTTGGGAATAAGCGTTTTCGACTCAGAAGTATTCTCTTTCAAGAATTTATTCACAGTTTCCTGCTTCCCGTTTTCCAACTTGAACATCAACGGTGAAATATAACCGCGCGGATGCATGAAGAATCCGTAGGATGCTTTCGTCATAAAGTCGACCAACAGCATATTGGGTACTTCCGGGTTATCCACGTCCTTTTCCTCCGGGCCGTAATAAATCTCGAAGTCCGCACCCGTCAGATCCACAGCATGGTCGTATCCGGTCACGCTCGAATGGTCGATGGCCGTAAAGGCGACCACGAATTTATCGCCCGGAGCTACCGGATGATCCTTTCCGTTGCCGGGAACGGTTACGAAACCGCCGATCGGCACGCGATCAGGATAGTAGGAATCGTACCACATCTGTTTGTTCTGGAAGCATATCTGTTGCGTCACCGCTACCGAAAGGCCGTCGGCATAAAGCGTGTCTTCCGTAGCGTTGAACACGACAAAGTACTGATCGGGATGCATCATACGCCCCGAGTTGGTCTCTCCGTTAAAAAAGATCTCGCTGAAGATGAAATTCTTTCCCAAAGCATCTGCCGCAGCTACGCTCAACTTACCCTTAATCTCTTGGTCCGTCGCATTGACGGAGACATTCTCCATGCGTGAAGAGATCACGATAGAGTCAGCCCCGGCCGCATTCTTAATCTTTTCTTCAATGGCAATGTTATAAGTGCCCTTATTCAGAGAAACCGTCCCGATGCCTGCACTATTGATGACACAGTGAGTCGTATCCTGATTGCGAATTTCCGTAAATACGGCCACCAATTTTTCCATCATCTGAGCATCGACCGTACCTTCGATCGCCGGGACAGCTATAAATTTTACTTGAACTTTCTTCTCTTCTTGCTGGTCGGGGTCGTTTTTATCATCTTTACATGACACAAACCCTATGCACCCTAATGCAAAGAGCATTAAACACGATACAATCTTCTTCATACTCAACTCCTTTTCCTTTTTATAAATTATTTAATCATATCATAGTGTAAGCCATCTACATAATAAACGGGATAGTAATCTTTCCCGTTATCGGCCATCCACTGCTTCATCTGCTTTACATTGTTCATAATGTGTTCGCAGCTTTCCATGTCGGCGCAATCTTCCTTCGCCATCTCCGCTTCAGTTTCGGCTTCTTGCTTTTCGATCGCTTCTTTCTGGATACGATGTTCTTTGACGAGGCCTTTTACTTTAATGCTTTTGCCGATCAGTTCCGGTTTGAATGCCGTGAAATCACCTCCGGCAAATACCTGTATGGATTTGTTCTTATCCATGCCTGTGAGGAAACACTTGCGCCCGGCATTATGGCATACATGCGTGACGGTTCCGCTGATCTCCACCTCTTTATTCAGGAGAAACATACCGTCCGTCAGCACCGCCTCGGGAGTACACGACTTCAGATCCACCACGGACGCTTTCTTACCCTCAACCGTTGCATTTTCTTGAGCAATCGCCGCCTTGGGAGCAGCCAAAAGAGCCGCCGCCAATACGAAGAATAAAAAAAATCTATTCATGTGATATAAGTTTAATGATAATAAATAATATGACAGAAATACAAGAAACTGAAATACAAGAATTGTTCTTTCACCTTTTCCTATTTCGATGCAAAAGTAGAATGCCTTGCAGAAGTACGCAATACCCATTAATAGTGAAAAACTTTATCGAAAACGATAAAAAGGTTAACCATTAATGGCGAGTACCGTATTCGCCTCTTCGGACAGACGGGGGTACGAAGTTTCCGTTCATATCGCTCCCTGCGATGTAGCAGACGCATTTCCAGCCTGCAATCGATCCCATCGACCAATAAGAATCGGAAATCAGGCCGATACGATATAACTAAAGGATGGTAGCTATAAATGTATCCCGCAATTCGATCAGAGCAAGACATTGCGGGAGAGGGCCGCCTCCCTTCTTCAAAAGTTTCCGGAAAATTCAAAACGATGCGACGAACCCTTCGTTTTTTACCGCAATTTGTCGTACATTTGGCTTTGCACTCAAAATGAGAAACAAATGAACTCTTTTCGTTATAAAATGGGGTATGCGCTCAGCGGAGGCTTTATAAAAGGCTTTGCTCATTTCGGCATGATACAGTCGTTAATGGAACACGACATACGCCCGGACATCATCTCCGGGACAAGCGCCGGCGCACTGGTCGGCGCCATCCTTGCCGACGGAAGGGAACCTTACGAGGCATTAGCGTTCTTCGACAACCAATCTTTCGGCGACTTTACCTCCATTTCTTTAAATCGCGGCGGGTTGTTGGATCTCAAAAATTTCAAGAAATTTCTTCGCAGTATCATCCGGGCGAAAAACATAGAGGATTTAAAGATTCCGCTGATTATCACGGCAACCGATCTGGATCATGGTCTCAGTATGCACTTTAAAACAGGAGATATCGCCGAGCGAGTGGCAGCATCGTGCTGTATGCCCATCCTCTTTACTCCCATTAACATAGACGGCGTCCATTACGTAGACGGCGGCGTACTTATGAATCTTCCGGTTTCTACTTTGAAAACCGATTGCGAGAAAATCATAGCTTTAAGCGTCAGCCGGCTCATAGCCGACGAATACAACATGAACGTGGCCTCCATTGCCATACGTTCGTACAACTTTATTTATCAGGCAAATTCTTTACCCCAGAAAGCGAATGCCGATTTAGTGATCGAGCCTTATGGGTTGGAAAAATTCAGTAATAACGAATTGGAGAAGGCGGATGAAATATTTAAGATAGGATATGACAAAGCAAACGAGATATTAGATGAACTCATTGAAGATAAAGGCTCAATCATCTGAACGTACGAAGATGGTAAACCAGAAAGAAAAGATGGTGATCTACGCGGTCCTTCCCCGCCTGTTCGGAAACGGAAATATCGGACGCGTCGTGAACGGTTCAATCACAGAGAACGGATGCGGCAAGATGGCCGATTTCGACGGGAAAGCCTTACAGGAAATTAAACATTTGGGAGCTACGCATATTTGGTACATTGGGCTGATCGAACATGCCACTCAGACGAATTACTCACAATACGGCATTCCTGCGGATCATCCGGCCATCGTGAAAGGCAAGGCCGGATCACCTTATGCCATAAAAGATTACTACGACATCGATCCCGACCTGGCCAAGGCGGTCCCCGACAGGATGAAAGAATTCCGGCATTTAGTCGACAGAACGCATAAAGCCGGTCTGAAAATGATCATCGATTTTATTCCCAATCACGTTGCCCGCCAATACCATTCGAATGCCAAACCCCAGGGAGTGATCGATCTGGGAGAAAGAGACGATACCTCGAAAGCATTCAATCCGTCGAACAATTTCTATTACATACCAGGCAAAAAACTCCAAGGGAGCATCGATTTGCATGACGGCGCCATCAAACCTTACGAGGAATTTCCGGCAAAGGCTACGGGAAACGACCGCTTCGACGCATTCCTAAATATTGCCGACTGGTACGAAACCGTAAAGCTCAACTACGGCGTGGACTATCTGAACGAACATTCGAAACATTTCTGCCCCATCCCCGACACCTGGAACAAGATGCGGGACATCCTTCGATTCTGGGCGGCAAAAGGCATCGACGGCTTCCGCTGCGATATGGCAGAAATGGTTCCCGTCGAGTTCTGGCACTGGGCAATCCCTCAAATCAAGGAGAAATATCCCGAACTCATCTTCATTGCGGAAATCTATAACCCGGGAGCATACAGAAACTATTTGTTCAACGGAAAGTTCGATTATTTGTACGATAAAGCCGGACTATACGATTCGCTGCGGGCCATTACTTGCGGAAGAGAATCTTGTACGGTTCTGACAAGTCGTTGGCAAAGCCTGAACGGCATACAAAGCCAAATGCTGAACTTCCTGGAGAATCACGACGAACAACGCCTCGCCTCCGATTTCTTTGCAGGCAATGGGCACAACGGTATTCCGGCAATGATCATTTCAGCTACCATGAATACGAATCCCGTGATGATCTATTTCGGCCAAGAACTGGGGGAGCGAGGTATGGATACCGAAGGCTTCAGCGGCAGAGACGGCAGAACCTCGATTTTCGACTACTGGACAGTCGATACCATCTTCCGATGGAGAAATAACGGACGCTTTACCGACGAATATCTGAATAAAAAGGAAATAGAACTTCGTCAATTCTACAAGCGCTTATTAACGATGTGCAATCGGGAAAAAGCCATTCGGGAAGGCGAATTCTTCGACCTCACCTATGCCAATATAGAGGGATGGACATTCAATGAACACAAACAATTCGCATACCTCCGAAAAAAAGATAACGATTTGCTTCTCATCGTCGTAAACTTCGAAGACTATCCGGTTCATATCGCAGTGAATCTGCCCCAGCACGCTTTCGATTATTTAGGGATCCCTCCCATAACCGACCGTCCGGCAAAAGAGTTATTGTCCGAAACGACCGGGCGTCTATCCCTCCTGCCGGATAAAGCCACCAAGCTTACGCTGGACAGAAAGAGCGGGAAAATATGGAAAATCGGATTGGAATCTCTTAAAAACAATTAAAGAGCGAGAGGTTTTAAGGACATATTCATAAAGAATGTTATATCCGAGCTGTTTTTTCATCGAACCGCTTGACAATTTCGAAAATAGCACTAACTTCGTCACATGTTTTTCATAGTATTAGATTTAAGGTTAACAAAGGTTGGAGTACAGCGGTACTCCTTTTTTTATGCCCCTGTGCCTCCGCTGCCCCGTCATACCGCCGGTTAAAAAGACAAATTGACAGCTTACGCTTACATTTTGGCAGGCGCAACGTCTTTTTTTCTTCATTTTTCCTGATACAAATCACCTTTTATTCATTGGTATATCATTTGCAATAGATCGAGTGGGCTTCGGAACTCAAAAGAGTGAAGAAGCTCGAAATAAGTGAAACGATATAAAAATAGGAGGATAAAATTATGATGACACCGAGTAGAAGATTTAATGAAAACTGGTTGCCGACATTTTTCGATGACTTTTTCGACAATGAGTGGATGGTGAGATCGAAGGCTGCAGCGCCGGCCATGAACGTGATGGAGAACGAGAACGACTACAAAGTCGAGATAGCTGCTCCGGGAATGAAAAAGGAGGATGTCAACATCCATCTGGATCAGGACCACAACCTGGTTGTTTCCATGGAAAAGAAAACCGAGAACAAGGAGGACGATAAGAAACATAGCCGTTACTTGCGTTGCGAGTTCTCATACTCCAAGTTCCAGCAAACGTTGGTACTGCCCGATAATGTGGACAAGGAAAAGATCCATGCAGCTGTCAACGACGGCGTGCTGACCATCGAACTGCCGAAACTGAAACCGGAGGATAAGATCAAAACCGTGAAGGTGATCGAAGTGAAGTGAAAGAACTAACGGCCAAACGAGTGGGACAATCGAAAAGGTTGTCCCGCTTTTTTACGTCTATATCCGAGTAATCAATAAAACAATAAAACCGGATTCTGTTTATCGCCCACATCATGGAGGGTCTGCCTTACTCCTTATCCACCTCATTCAACTGCTCATCCGCATACTCCACGATGGAATAAGGCTGCCAAACAAAGGCGACCGATTCGAAAAAAATGAGTTTTTTTCTGATCGAACTTATGAACGGAAAAGCCCTCAGCCACATAATAGAAACCCTCGCGAGCAAGATATCAATAAAAGAAACGGGAATAAGATTTTTTCATACTGTCACCATTCCATGATACGGCAAATGCAACAAGTATTTCAAGTTCAAACGATCGGACGAAGTTAGTAATCCGCAGTCGAATTCATATCGTAAACAAGGAGGGATACCTTCCGTTCGTTTCCGAAACATGGCCTGCCCGCAATGCGTCGCGCTGCGCAGCCGGAGAAGGTGACCTGCCCGCGATGCGTCGTGCTGCGCGACCGAAGAAGGTGCCCTGCCCGCGATGCGTCGTGCTGCGCAGCCGAAGAAGGTGACCTGCCCGCGATGCGTCGTGCTGCG
>NZ_HE997183.1:475495-500665 GCF_000312445.1 Phocaeicola abscessus CCUG 55929
CTATGCGTCGTGCTGCGCAGCTGAAGAAGGTGACCTGCCCGCGATGCGTCGTGCTGCGCAGCCGAAGAAGGCGGCCTGCTCGCAATGCCTGCAGTCGGGATAGAACCGACTTTTCTAAAGCCGGACGATCAACACTTTGAACCAGTCGTTCAACAAACCCATGTATTGGTCTTGCGAATCGGCTATCAGAATAATCGTCCGGCTGCCGTCGGCAAGTTTCGGGCCCAAACACATGCCTTCGTAATTCGCCAAGTCGTGCGAAAGCAGTGAGATGCCGGTCCGCCACTCGTAAAGCAATCGTTTTTTCAAGAAAGGGGAAGCATCGGTGAGCGGTTCCGAGCTGTCCACTTGTTTTCCTTCCCGAGGGTCGACTACGTACAGCTTCTCGTTGAACCAACTGCCGAAGTATCCCTTGACAAAGAAGAGTTCGCGCTCCAAAACGATCAGCCGTCCGTCATCGAGGGCGATCATCGCACTGACTCCCGTCTGGGAGTTTATCGCCGAATCCTTTGCTACGGGGATATCCATTCGGTAAGCGAATTGTTCGGCCGGTTGCAGATCGTCGTCAAAGCTTTGCAAACGGATACGGTTTCTCGTTCTCCGCAGAGAAGTGGCTACCTCGCCGTCCATCGGCAGCGGCCCTTCCGACGAAGTCCAGAAGCGGTGCGTGCGCGCATTGTAAGTCAGCGCCTCATAGCTTAAGTTCCTCCGGGCTGTCCGGAAAATCGCCGGCGTATTCAACGCTCTTCCCGTGAGCGTTCCGTCCAGGTTATACTCTACTATTTTCTTATCCTCCTCGCCGGCCACAAAGAGCGTATTCCGTTTCGGGAAATAAGCCACTCCTTCTTCGTCACGATTAGGCAGGCCGCAAGTCCGTAACGAATCCATGCTCACCTTCCGGATCGATCCGGAGACAGCGTCGATGTCGATATAGCAAAAATAAAATCCGGCTTTCGGACTCTTATCGTTGACTACGGCGTACCGGTTACCTCGGATATGCGTTATTCCGCTATAATTTCCGGCTTTGACCGTCTGGGGGAAAGCCTGCTGAGGCAGTGCCCTTACCAATTCGACGGGTTGCTGCGCTCCGCCGGATAACCCGGTGAAAAGAAATAGGAACCATGAAAAGAGATACTTCATCACTCTGACGTTTTACTATATTTCTGTACGGATTTCTGTCTGTAAAGCTCTTCCAGGAGCTCGCGCCCTACCTGAATGCGATAATGTTCTTTATCGTAGAAGTTGTGATAGTCGATCAAATGTCGGTGTTCGGCATCGGAAGCGTTGAGTACGTTCTCGCTTCCGAACAGTTCTCTCAGAACCGCCACGTCGGCAGGATGGATGAGTCTTCCCTCCAATACCGGCCCTATGACTATTTTCACATTCGTACGATGACGCTCGCATACCGCTTTTATCTTATTGAGCGTAACGATCTGCGACTTGAAGATGACGCGGGGACTCTCCGTCCGTTTGTCTTTCTCTGCCGCCATGCCTTTTCGTCCATCCATCTGCCAATAGTTTTCGCCCATCTCCGCGATCTTTTCCTCATCGCTCAATACCGCATCGTTGGTATATCGGGTGTGAATATGCCCGGCGATGTTTATAACCCCATTCATACCTTTATCGTACTTGTGCGTAATCTGGTATTTGAGATAGTTCCACAGGAAGGTAGGGTTGAAGAAACCTTGCAAGAAGGTAGATTGAAAGGCGACTTCGCTCATCCCCGAAACTTCGGGCGGCATCACATGCATCACTCCGTTCTGCATATCGCTTTTGACAAAAAATCCTCGCTCGCATACGATCAGCAAGTTCTTGATGGATTGCCCCGGCTGCCTGTCCAACGCTTCCAATTTCTTATACAGATCTCCCATCCCCTCGCTGTTGCAGAACATACGGAAAGGGCGGGCATGGATATACCTGTTCCAATCGCGGGTATTGAACGCTTTCGTACACGACGAGCCCATGATGAACGAGTCGTAACGCAGGCTGTCGCGATACTTCTTATACTTTATCCACGAAATGGTCCCCTCGCTTTGACATATCTCCGGGCGATCGTAATCGTCATAGTCGCGCAACACCATGAACGGATCTTTTATAAAATAAACGATCCCGAGCACGAGCACAGGAATACTCAATATCAGACATTTAAGGTAGAGTCTGGCGACGTTCTTACTCTTACTCATAGTACCCTCAGAATTGAATATAAATAAAATTTTCCACGCCGAACGCTCCGAAAAGAAATATCGTTAACACGATCGAGACATAGATCATCCATCGTAACCAGATCTGCCGGTGTGCAGTCCATGCTATCAGATCGCGCTTCGAGTGGAGATATTCGATGAGGAACATCACTATCACCGCTATGGCGAATACGATCCAATAGTGATCGCTCAACCCGAGCCGCATTTCTTTGATATCGGTATTGAACCCGTCCAAGATATGCCGATAAATATAAAAGGTATCCTGAATCTGGTTGACGCGGAAGAAGAGCAACGATAAGGCAAATAAGAGATACGTACGCAGTATCATCGCCGGTTTGTATATCCACCGAGCGGTGTGTGCGCGTATATATTCGCGAGGACCAGAAGCGGCCGTTTCATAAACGATGACGATTCCCTGAAAAAGCCCGTAGACGACAAAAGCCCAGCCGGCTCCATGCCAGATGCCGATGATCACAAACGTAACGAGCAGAGAAAGATATACGCCCCAACGTTTCCATCCGCGCAACACGGCCGAAAGCGGCATAAAGACATAATCCCGCACCCAGAAGGACAGCGACATGTGCCACCTGCGCCACAGTTCGCCGGTAGACATGGCTACGAAAGGACGATTAAAGTTCGGAGAGAGCCGGAAGCCGAACAGCATGGCAAAACCTATCGCCATGTTCGTATATCCTGCAAAATCGGCGTAAAGCTGGATAGGATAAAGCAGGGTAGCCTGCAGCAACTGGATGCCCGAAGCGTCTCGCGGAGCATCGAAGACGATGTCGAGCGACGGGGCGATGCGATCGGCGATGACGATCTTCATAAATACTCCCCAAGCGATCAGTTTCATCCCGTACACGATCTTTTCATAATCGAACCGATGTGCCTGCTTCAGCTGCGGTAATAAATCGTACCCCCGTTCGATAGGACCGGAGAGGAACTTCATGAAAAGGATCATATAAAGCGTAAAGTCTACCGGATCGTCTTCCGGCTCTTCCTCCCAATAGATCTCTATAAGGTATGAGAGCGCCTGAAAGGTGTAGAACGAGATGCCTAACGGAAACAGGGGCGACCAATAACGCGCGCACCACCATACGCCCGCAAGCACGGCGATACCACCCCCCAACAGATAGGGTGCAGCCTTAGCACCGCGTTTTTTATGCAAGAGCTTGCCCGCATAAAAGGTAAAGAAAGTGATGCCCAACGCATAGAGCAGGTACGTAAAATCATAATATCCGACAAAAACCATACTCGAGACCAACAACAGCGCATGTTGCCAGCGATGGCCCGTACGGGCATAATAGAGCACGAATGTAATTACGACACAGCAGAAAAAAGGGATTGAAAGAAATTCCATTTAGCCTCGATGTTTTCAGCGTGATGTCTTTTCTTTTATCACATCGCACAGTGCGCCCACATTCTTCATTTTGATAATCTCGCGGAGCTTGAGCCTAATGCCGAAATGCCTCTCTATTTCCGCTATGACGATCATATTCGACATAGAATCCCACCCGTCGACATCGTTGGCCGTGGTCTCATCATTCATTTTCAAATCGTTTTTCTTAAGTACTTTGGCGAAAATGCTTTCTACCGTTGCGAGTATTTCTTCTCTCTCCATGATTTTTTATATTAATTCAGCTATTTTCTTGCGATCTATCTTATTGTTCATATTCAGCGGAAACCGCGGGATGAAGTTTACTTCTTGGGGGATCATGTAGGCAGGAAGGTATTTCCGGAGGTATTGCAAAAGTCTTTCGACTTCTCCCTCTTTCTTATTCTCCACCGCCAGATGGATAGTACAGTTACGGTTTTGGTCATAGACTGGCAGAGCGACTACGGAGATGCGATCGTCGAAAAATTTTCGAGCGACGTATTCTATCTCACTCAGTTCGATACGGAAACCCTGAATTTTGACTTGCGAATCTTTCCGCCCATAATAGGCGATATCCCCTTCTTCGTCCATGGCACAAATATCTCCGGTTTTATAATACCGAAGTCCGTCCCGGATAAAGAACGACTCCTTGTTTCGCTCCTCATCTCCCCAATAACCGGGAGTGAGCTGAGCGCCGGCAAGGCATAACTCGCCTTTCTCTCCCGTACCGACAGCCCGACAAGCGTCGTCTACGATCATCGTGCGGACGCCTTTCATCGCACGTCCGATGCTCATGATTCCGTTGACCTCCTTGCACGTTTTGTCCCGTTCGTATCTATAACAGGTACAATAAATCGTATCCTCCGTAGGCCCGTATACATTCATAATCGCAGCGTTCGGCACGCATTTGCTCCATCTTTCCGTATCCTCCACAGGCAAGCCCTCGCCGGCGAAAAGCGAATAACGCATCTCGGGTACATGGATCTCGTCCAGATAAGGAGACAGATAGTGGATCACCGACGGCACCATGAACGAAAAGGTGAGTTTATGTTCATCCAAGAGGCTGAACACTGCCTGATACTTTATTTGCTTGGGCGAAACGGTGTAGGTACAGGCCCCCTGCAAAGCAGGGATGAGGTACGACTGAACGGACACGTCGAAAGTGAGGTCGAACATTTGCAGGCATCGATCCTCCTCCGTAATCGTGATGCCCAACTCCTGGAAGGCTTCGACAAAAGCAGCTACGTTCCCGCGCGTAATCCGTACGCCTTTCGGTCTCCCGGTACTTCCCGACGTAAACAAGACATACGCCAAATCGCCTTCGGCACACGCAAGAGGCGCTTCGAGCACCGGCTTTTCGAACGGCAATTGGCGTGTCATGACGACGTTCAACCCTTCATAACGGGTCTCGGCACCGGAGTCGAGTACAGTTTTCATTCCCACTTGGGATACGATGTCGAGACATCGATTTATCGGCTGCAAGGGATGAAGGGGCACATAACTCTTACCTTCCAGCCATAGGGCGAATATGGAAGCGTACGTTTCAAGGTCGTCATTCACTGCCAAAGCGATGTTTTTTTCTGCTACGCCACGCAAAGCATGCCGTATCTTAGAGATGGCTTTCGCCAAGTCCCCGTAAGTATAAAATTTATCGTCTATACAAAATGCCCTCTTCTCCTTGTGTTGCACCAACGTGTTCAGAAGCGGGTTTATGACAGCATCATTAAAGTTCATAATCACTGATATATTTTACCGTGTTCGTGTATTTAACGTGCAAAAGTATGAAAACCCTTACTCATATTCAATTTTTTAAAAGAATTTAGCAATCCCCACCTCCGTTCATACGATTAAAATCATGCCGTTCGGTTAATGAAAAGCGATGGAATAAAAACCGATACGATATTATTCGCAATATCCGCCAAAGTTCCATATCTTTGCACGCATAGACCCATAATGATGGAACCACAGCCTGCTTTTAACGAACGTCCCAAGGAAGCATTCCTCCTTATGCCTACTGCGAAGCATATGGTAAACACTCATCCCGTCGACTCATGAAATTCCTTATCTCGATTCTACTTGCCATTACCGTATTAATGTGGTTGCGGCTCTATTCCGTCCGTTTGATGAAAAAGAACGACCGTCACTGCAAGCATCGCCACAAGCGGTGAAATAGTATTGGAAACGACGAATATCGCAGCCCGAAAGTGCAAAGAGGCTGTGCCAAAATGAAGTGTATGGCACAGCCTCAGTCCAACTGCGATAAGTCGCTTTTGTTACGAAAAAAATGTTTGTTCTGCTGGTCAAATATTTAAAGACTTGCGGACAGCTGCGATCTTCGCGTCGGCAGCTTGGTCGGCCGCATCGAATTCGTTTTCATCCGCCATCTTCCCTTTCACTTCGATATAGAATTTGATTTTAGGCTCTGTACCGCTCGGACGGACGGATACTTTCGTACGATCTTCGGTGAACCACTGCAGCACATTGGAGGTTTCGGGCATGGATAATTCGACTTCTTTCCCGTGATCATCGGCCTTCAACGACTGATAATCTTTCGTTACCACCACCTTCGAGCCCCCTATTTCTTTCGGAGGATGCACGCGGAAGTTGTGCATCATCGCCTGTATTTCTTCCGCCCCGGTTTTTCCCGGTTTCACTACGTTGACCGTATATTCTTTCGAGAATCCATACTCTTCATAGATTCCCATCAACACGTCGAACAGCGTCTTTCCGTTGTCCTTCGCCCACGCGCAAATCTCTGCCAACAACGAACAGGCCGAGACAGCGTCTTTATCGCGCACGAAATCGGCAGCCATGAAGCCGTAACTCTCTTCGCCGCCGCCGATATACTGTTTCTTCCCCTCGAAAAGGCGAATTTCACGGGCAATCCATTTGAAGCCGGTATAACAATCGCGCAGTTCGATATGATACCTATCGGCTATCTGACGAATGGTTTCGGTGGTAACGATGGTCTTGACAATGAACTCGTCGCCCTTCATCTTCCCTAACTTTACCCGGTTGGCGATGATGTAATACAGGAAGATCAAACAAGTCTGATTACCGTTAATCAGCACCCACTCTCCCTTGTTATTCTTACAAGCCATACCGACACGGTCGGCATCCGGATCGGAAGCCATGACAATATCGGCATCGATCTTCTTTGCCAAGTCAATGGCTAACGTCAATGCCTCTGCATTTTCAGGATTCGGGCTGACCACGGTCGGGAAATTGCCGTCTTTGACCATCTGTTCGGGCACGCAATGTACATTTTCGAAGCCCCATCGTTTTAGCGATTGAGGTATCAGCATCATCCCCGTTCCATGCAAGGGGGTATAGACGATACTCAAGTTTTTCTGGCGTTCGATCGCTTCCGGATCAATGGAAATACTGCGTACTTGCTCTAAATAAACATCGTCGATATCCTTCCCGATCACCGTCACCAACTCCCGGTTGCCTTCAAATCGGATGTCTTCTACTTTCACCTTTCCGACTTCAGCAATAATGCCGGCATCATGCGGGGCAAGCACCTGAGCCCCGTCTTCCCAATAAGCTTTGTACCCATTGTATTCTCGGGGATTATGACTCGCCGTGATATTTACGCCGGCCTGACAGTGCAGATAGCGGATAGCAAACGACAACTCCGGAGTGGGACGCATTTCGTCGAAGCGATACACCTTAATCCCGTTAGCCGTGAATACATCGGCGACAGTCTGCGCAAACAGCGGACTGTTGTTCCGGCAGTCGTAACCGACAGCCACGCTGATTTGCTCGCGATCCTTAAAATTCTTCAGGAGATAGTTGGCAAAACCCTGCGTGGCAGCGCCGACCGTATAGATATTCATTCGGTTGGAGCCGGCTCCCATCATGCCGCGTAGGCCTCCCGTCCCGAATTCCAAATCCTTATAGAACGCTTCTATCAAGTTCGTTTTATCAGGATCCTCCAACATTTTCCTGACTTCAGCTTGCGTATCGGCATCATATGCATCCGAAAGCCATGTTTGAGCTTTCGCTGTGACCTTTTTAATCAATTCTTCCTTATCTTCCATTTTCACTGATATTTAAAGTTTAATCTTCTTTTTTTATTTCTCTTACTTTGAAGCGGTCTCCCGTTTCGCGAATGAGTTTACGCTTAAAATCGTCGGGATATCCCGGTCGCGTCAGCGGTGCCGAACTACCCTGTTCAGGACGGAGCAGACTGCCGTCCGGATTCGTCTTTTTCACTGCTCCGTCGTTATATTTTACGATCAAATATTTAGCCAACTCATTCCATTCTTTCATCATGTTCTGGGCGGCCATGTTGGTATAATCGGTCAAGAAAGCCTTCGCCTGCGCAGGGTCTTTATCGTACATTTCCTTCGCTGCGGTTTCGATGCCCGGCTGTTGGTCGAAGAAAGCGTCTTCGAGCTTATTCTGCACTTTGCGCAAATCGCCGATCATCAAATCGTAGCGCGGGATGATCATGTCGGCCACCCAATTGCATACCCAAAAAGCGTTATCGAACGAGAAGGTTACGCAATCGGCATTTTTCCCCGCATAACATTCGGGAGCTCGGGTTGTACAACAATAAACGGGGGTATAGGCAATCATGTTCGCATCGTCGTTGCCGAACCACAGTACGCCACCGATAGCATCCGGGAGGTTGGCGCGCATCTGGGCGACGAATGTCCACGCTGGCTGTTGGGTAGAAATCGGGCGTTCATTGAAATAGTCCTGATCATCCACTTTAAAAGTCAACGGCGACAGGCGGTAAGGCATGTGATACGGGCCGGCCGCTACATCCTGCGTAAAATCAAGGGGCGTGCCTTCGTAGTGATCGCGCATGGCATGTTGAATGTCTCGAACGGAAAGTTTCTTCTCCGCATGAATATAAAGGGGCAGCGGTTCAGCACTTTCTCCCTGAATGTAAGGAAGGTATTTCTCGCCGATAGATCGATTGAACATGTTGTAAAAACTCCATACCCGAGCCTCGCAATACCGCAATCCTCCCCAATCCAAAGGGTTATATGCGTCCGCAAAGCTGAAGTCTTTATTCAAGCCGTCGAAATATCCTTTTTCACGGGCGAAAGAAATAACGTCCGGCGAATACAGGCAATTCTCCTTATCGTCCATATCGAACTTATGAATACGACTTTGGTTAGCATGAGCCGCGACACAATCGTCAGGAATACGGACAGCTACCCAGACAGCTCCTCTCGAACCGGGGCCTTTTCCGATCATCTCCAAAATCCAAGCTTCGTCAGGGTCAGCAATAGAGAACGATTCTCCTTCGCTATGATATCCGTATTCTTTCACTAAATCGGTCATGATTTTAATGGCTTCTTTCGCATTGTGCGCACGCTGCAAGGTCACGTAAATCAAACTCCCGTAATCCATGACGCCTTGCGGATCGGCCAGTTCCTGACGACCGCCCCAGGTGGTCTCCCCTATCGTCACTTGAAATTCGTTCATATTGCCGATGACGTTGTACGTCTGGGCGGCTTCTTTTATCTTTCCCAAGTATTTGCCCGTGTCCCATTCGTAAATATCGCGCATGGCGTCCTTGTCATGCTGCCCGGCAGCGAAATGATACAGCGTACCGAAGTTCCCGTACGAATCGGCCGAATAGGACACGATGACCGATCCGTCGGCAGAGGCCGACTTCCCGACAATAAAGTTGGTACATGCATGGGCCGGGTAAGCGGCAGCCCATATCAAAGCCATACCAAGAATCGATTTACTTTTCATATTATACTATTTATTTGTTATTTTATTACTCTTTTCTGTTCAGAATCCATAGGTTTGTCTGGTTTCGTTCCCACTATGATCGATGGCGATAACGGTCAGTTGATGAGGTATTCCTTTCCTCAAACGACTCGGATATTTCATGAACAGGACGCCGTTTTTGGCATTATACCCGAATACTTCAAACCTCCCGTCGACGGTAACCCGGTACGACTTCACGCCGACGCCAGCATCCCCTACATGGAAACGAATATTCCCCGTCGCCCAACTCTTCCGATTCTGAGGCGTTATCTTCGGCCCTACCGTATCTATGGCCGCAGTATATGTTCCTAATTCTCTGATATTTGCGGTTATCCAACCGTTTTCATAAATACCTCCCGCCGACGTGATTCGTCCCTTATGCTTCCGGGCAATATAATACTTGGCCGTATCGGCGACAGGCAAACGCCGTATACCGATCCTCAGCCTGCAGTCTCCGTTCAGCGGGACGACCTTGTCATTCAATTGATAAGTAAAACTGATCGCCGCCGAATCTTTCAATACCCGACTGTTCAATGCGACATCTTCGGAAAGCATTCCGCGCGGGATCAACAATTCCATTCCCGGTTCCTGAACGAAGTTAGGACGATCCCAAACGAGATAATGCGCTGCCTCAGGCCGGTACGGTACGATTTGCTGCGGAACGCCCCGGATCGTAAAGCGGCAGACGGCGGTATTCCCATGTCCATCTTCCAAGAAATAGGTGAAAAGGTAGTCGCGCTCTTCCCGAATATCCACGATCCCCCTGTCTTTGGCCCTCAACAATCCCAATCGATTGCCCGGCAGGATATGCGAACGCATGACCCAGCGGTTATGTTCCTCCTGCTCCGTAAAGTCGGTCCACGCGTTGATAAAGCGGTTATCCAAATGTCTAAACGATTCGACGAGGCTCTTGAATATCTCCGTCGTATCCATGCTGAGGGTGATCTGCTTCACGCCGTAATGATTGGTCGTTCCATCCATATAATCGTTCGCGCTCACCCCCAGCGCGATCTTTCCCCACGCTTCAATCGGCCGGTTCAACTCTTCCAACGGGACAGACCACTCTTGTTGCGAGCCGTTCACCACTCCTTCGCCCCGTTGCGGATAGACTTTGATGCGGATCGCTTTCGGGGGCGCAGTATCTGTAATTTTATTCCGATAATAAGGCATGGGATCCACCAGTTCTCCCTCTTCGGTATGCAATTCGAGATGCAGATGGGGCCCGAACGAAAATCCTTCGTTACCGCTGAAAGCAATGATATCGCCCACTTTACAGTTGATCCGGCGAGGTTCGAAGCGCAAATCCGCCTCGTAAGTCTCATGTTCGTACTGATATTCCTCGACGATCTTCGCCACCGCCGGAGCAAAACCGAGGATATGCCCGTAGACGGAGGTCATCCCGTTGGGATGAGTGACGTAAATCGCCTGCCCGAAACCGCCGTTGGACACCGTAGCCCGACTGACATAGCCGTCGGCAATGCACCGCACGGGCTTCCCCACCGTTCCCTCCGTCTTGATATCCAATCCTCCGTGCAAATGTCCTGTCCGTAACTCACCGAAGTTGGCGCTCAGTTTTAAGGGAAAGTCAAAAGGGGAAACGAATTCGAGGGTTTCTTCCTGAGCATGAAGCGTGCCGAGAAAGAAACAAGCCCCAAGCGATGCCACCATATATCTGAAAACGAACGTCATTCGATTAACTTCATAGGATGAAAGCCGGACAAATATACGAAAAATCTACCGATACTCGTTGCGCTTATTCTACAATTCTTCACTTCTTATTCTTAACGCTCTTAACACGGCAAAACCGAGTGTCTCCCAATCCGTCGCCTGCTGTGGGGGTGGCGGATTCATGCCGAACACGGTTATTCGGTCTTTCCCCTGCGCGCCTTGCAAGATCTCGTAAATCTGGTGGCCGCAAGCTTGTTCGTCGCCCGCAACCAATAATCGTTTCACTTCTTGAGCGCCTGCGATCAGCTTCAAGGATTCCAAGAAGAACTCCTCCCTGTCGGCCATGCCGGAAGGATTGAACGAGTTGAGCACGAACTCGCCGAGCCTGCTCCGAAAAGCGATGTTATCCAACGATCCGGCCACGTCCTGCGGTACGATATGGTTTAATTCGGCCGACCAGTCATCGTAGACGATTACACATTGGATGATCCGCTCGGAAGTCTCCTTGCCCTCCTCGGGACGAAGCCCGGCGTCCAACGCCAGCGTTTCGAGGAATAAGGCCCATTCCGCTCGAGGCAATACCCTGTCGAGCAGCTTCGAAAAATGGTCGATCAAGTGGCCGGTAACCTTATCTATGTAGGCGGCATCCAAGAGGATGACCGTCTCTTCAAATTGCATTTCCGATTTCATTCCTGGCATTTGATGCAAAAATACGGAATAAACAAGGAACTGTCAAAAATAGACGGAAATAAATACGACGGGGTATTTTGACGTACAAAGCGGCCTTGTGAGCTTAAGGGACGTCGAAAAACGGACGAAAGAAGGGCCGCCTGCACTTGTCAGACCGCCCCTCATCACATAGAGAGCATTATTTATAAAAAGTGTGTGATGTCAGATACGCTTCGTGCGGAGGAGATAGGCTTGTTTTTTTACCTTGACAGCATCTTTCCAATCGTCGACCATCCCTTTCCAATCATAGGTTCTCAATTCTTCCAGACGCTCATTTAGCGAAGCTCCGTTCGTATCGAAAATCTCTATGTTCCACTCACCTTTATCCGCTTCGACGGATCGGTCGCGATAACTAACGCTCACCGTCACATTCGGTTCTTCTTTTTTTCCCGAAACGACAAGGCAGTAAATGGCTTTACTCTTTTCGCCTCTAAAGATCAAAGTCACCGTAGCATTCGATTTTGCTTTCGATTTACTAACGGAAGAGGCATTCTCTCCGTCTTTTTCAAAAGCATTCTCCAACTGACGGGCATAATTCCCTTCCTTGCTGATGAAACTCAGGGATCTCGAGGAGAAGTATATCTGCTTTTTCGAATTGCGCTTAATCAACGAATTCACTTCAACTCCTTTGTTCTCCAACTCTTTCAACACCTTTTCGATATTTTCCTGAGCGACAGCCTTCATCGCACCGCATAAGCTCATGACCGATGCTGCGATCCCAACGATTAAAAACTTCTTGGTTCTCATATTCTTCTCTTTTATGCAAATTTAAATAACAGGCAAATCCTCCGCTTTTAGCTGAGGTTCTTTTTCCAATTCTTCCATGTATTTATCGGCATCGAACCGAATTAATTTGTCCATCTCTTTTTCCTGTTGGATGGCGAACTCATTCACTCGCTTCAGTTCAGGCAGAATGGTTTTGATGTCGGTGATCTTTTTCCCGTTGCGGATGATATAACTTCCTTCCAAATACTCGTATTTTTTATGATCGAAATAACGATACGCGGTCCATCCCACTCCCATAGCCAGGGTAACGACAGCGGCGATACCGACCCTCCCCCACGCCGTCCGAAGCAGATGAGTTTTCGGTCGAGGCAATTCATCTTTCATGCCGTTTGCATACCATTCGAACATAGATCGATATTTCTTCAACGAGTGAGGCACATCCTCGCTGGAAAAGAAACGGTAGAGTTCTTTTTCTTCGATATTCGACGTTTCTCCATTCAGAAACCGTTCGATCCATTCTCTTGCATTCCGTCCGTCAATCATATTCTCTCCTTTATTTAATAAAATAACTCATAATCTTTTTCCTGGCTCGGGAAAGATTAGCCCTTACCGCATTTTCGGTACACCCGATAACGAGTGCGATCTCTGCAATCTCCATTCCGTCCACGTGTTTCATCCGCAAGGTAGCTTGCTGTATACCGGGTAAGGTGGCAATCAACTTTTTCACCTGTTCGTCTTCTTCCTTATCAACGAAAAGCTCTTCCGGAGTAACGGAATCGCTCGGCTCCTCTCCTTCCTCTTCACTGACCATTCTGAAAGCGGAACGCAAACGGTTCAACGATAAATGCTTCGCCATCACCACAGCCAACGCTTCCACAGACCGATATTCGGACAGTTTATCGCGTAGGCACCACAGTTTGAGCATGACATCCTGAGCGATATCTTCGGCGTCGGCACTGTTTTTGGTATAACGAATCGCTTCGTGCAAGACCTGCGGACGAATCTGTCGGACCAATATTTCGAATTCGTTTTGTTCCATCTCTGATAAGCAGACTCTTGAAGATAGCGGTT
The DNA here is from genome assembly GCF_000312445.1 of Phocaeicola abscessus CCUG 55929. Taxonomy (GTDB): domain Bacteria; phylum Bacteroidota; class Bacteroidia; order Bacteroidales; family Bacteroidaceae; genus Phocaeicola; species Phocaeicola abscessus. The sequence continues at coordinate 489,005 of NZ_HE997183.1, forward strand.
TATTACCTTAAAAGTCGTATGTTTTATTATTTTAACACTCCATCCCTCCCTCTATCTCGCCGTTATCCTCCTTCGCCCGACGAGCGGCAACGATATGCCATAATAACACTTTTCATGTCAAATTATCCGTTTTGTTCAATTCTTCCGGCATTAAACCGAAGCGGAACACACTTTGTGCGAAACCCGATATCCACATCGATTCTCCAAGAGTCGGACGGATTAAGTACCATATACGATAATCATAAAACAAAACGATATGAATTTCGATAATTTTACCATCAAATCGCAAGAAGCCGTTCAGGAAGCTGTGAACCTCGTACAACGCAAAGGACAGCAGCAGATCGAACCGGAACATCTTTTGGCCGGTGTGCTGAAAGTGAGCGAGCATGTGACCAACTTCATTTTTCAAAAGTTGGGTATGCGCGCCCAATCAATCGAAGCGGTACTCGACAGGCAAATAGCATCTCTTCCTCAAGTATCCGGCGGAGAACCTTATTTAAGCCGCACCAGCAACGAAGTCTTGCAAAAAGCGAATCACTATGCTTCGGAATCGGGCGATCAGTTCGTCTCCGTCGAATCCATCATCCTGGCTTTGCTCACCGTAGACAGTACGGCCTCGAAGATTTTGAAAGATGCGGGCATGACCGAAAGAGAACTTCGCGCCGCCATTCAGGAATTGCGACAAGGGAACAAGGTGACTTCCCCCTCGGCTGAAACCAACTATCAGGCACTGAGCAAATACGCCATCAATTTAAACGAACAGGCGCGCGAGGGCAAACTCGATCCGGTCATCGGACGGGATGACGAAATCAGACGCATTCTTCAAATCCTAAGTCGACGCTCGAAAAACAATCCGATCTTGTTGGGCGCTCCCGGCACCGGGAAGACAGCTATCGTCGAAGGTTTGGCCCATCGAGTCGTTCGCGGCGATGTTCCCGAAAATCTGAAAGACAAAACGGTCTATTCATTGGATATGGGGGCCCTGATCGCCGGTGCAAAATATAAAGGAGAATTCGAGGAACGTCTGAAATCCGTCATCAATGAGGTGAAAGCTTCGGAAGGGCACATCATCCTGTTCATCGACGAAATCCATACCTTAGTCGGCGCCGGTCAAAGCGAAGGTGCTATGGACGCTGCCAATATTTTAAAACCGGCCTTGGCTCGCGGAGAGATCCGTTGCATCGGTGCGACCACCTTCGACGAATATCAGAAATACTTCGAAAAAGATAAAGCTTTGGAACGCCGTTTCCAGACCGTTATGGTAGATGAACCGGACGTAGACAGCAGTATCTCCATTCTTCGAGGATTAAAAGAGCGGTACGAAAATCATCATAAAGTCCGAATCAAAGACGAAGCGATCATCGCCGCCGTCGAGTTGAGCAACCGCTATATCACCGAACGATTCCTGCCCGACAAAGCGATCGACTTGATGGACGAAGCTGCAGCGAAATTGAGATTGGAACGCGATTCCGTCCCGGAAGAATTGGATGAAATCACGCGCAAATTGAAACAATTGGAAATCGAGCGGGAAGCCATCAAGCGAGAAAAAGACGAGCCCCAATTAACTCAACTGAATAAAGAGATTTCCGACTTGCAGGAACAGGAAACCTCCCTCAAAGCAAAATGGCAGGCCGAAAAGAACCTGGTCAACAAGATTCAGGAAGACAAGAAACAAATAGAACAACTGAAGTACGAAGCCGATCGCGCAGAACAGGAAGGCAATTACGGAAAAGTAGCGGAGATCCGTTACGGCAAGTTGCAAAGCCTGGAAAACGATATCCGGCAGATTCAGGAAAAGCTCACGGAAACGCAAGGCGGCAATGCTATGATCAAAGAGGAAGTGACTGCCGATGACATCGCTGAAGTGGTCTCGCGCTGGACGGGTATACCCGTCACCAAAATGATGCAAAGCGAACGCGAAAAGTTGTTGCACATGGAAGAAGAATTGCACAAGCGCGTCATCGGTCAGGACGAAGCCATAAAGGCCGTAAGCGATGCCGTCCGAAGAAGTCGTGCCGGATTGCAGGATCCGAACCGCCCAATCGGATCGTTCATCTTCTTGGGCACGACCGGCGTAGGCAAAACGGAACTGGCTAAAGCGCTGGCCGATTACTTGTTCGACAACGAGAAAATGATGACTCGAATCGACATGAGCGAATACCAGGAAAAGTTCAGCGTCTCTCGATTGATCGGAGCGCCCCCCGGATACGTCGGTTACGAAGAGGGCGGTCAGTTGACCGAAGCCGTCCGCCACAAGCCTTATTCCGTCGTCTTATTCGATGAAATAGAAAAGGCGCATCCGGATGTGTTCAATATCCTCTTGCAGGTATTGGACGATGGACGCTTAACCGATAGCAAAGGACGCACGGTAAACTTCAAGAACACCCTGATCATCATGACTTCGAACTTAGGCAGCTCATACATCCAGAACCAGTTCGAGAAGATAAACGCTCAGAACAGAGACCGGATTATCGAAGAGACCAAAACGGAAGTGATAAATATGTTGAAGAAAACGATTCGACCGGAATTCTTGAATCGCATCGACGAGACCATTATGTTCTTGCCTTTGAATAAGGTGCAGATCCAAGAGATCGTCAAACTGCAAATTCGCGGCATCCAAAAGATGTTGAATGCGAACGGGGTGACGTTAACGATGTCGGATAAAGCCGTCGACTTTCTGGCGACGGTCGGGTACGATCCCGAGTTCGGCGCCCGTCCGGTTAAGCGGGCTGTCCAGCGTTATCTGCTGAACGACTTAGCCAAGAAAATGCTGAACGGTGAAGTGGACAAGGCGAAGGCCATCCTGGTCGATGCCGATGAAAACGGTTTGACTTTTCGAAACTGATTCGCAACGAACATAAAAGTCAAAGCAGGCAATCCCCTCGCACGCAGGAATCGGTAGCCGTAAGGACGGAAAATCAATGATTTCGGATATCCAAGCAGCCAAAAGTTCGAAAAATCATTGATTTCCGAACTTTGCGACAGGCTGGAATAACTGCCGGAGATACCTTTTCCCGCTTACGGCGGATGCCCCTGCCGTCATGAAACAAAAATTATTTCTCTTTCTTTTCCTCTGCCTCCCTAAACGCCGTGATGCCGTTATTAATAAGGATATTATACCAACCAAGCATCTTTTTGATGTCGCCGGCATGTACCCGATCCCGATCATAATTCGGCAGGATTTGCGCGAAGTAATCGAACAGGTCACGAGAAGAAGCTTTCTTCACATCAAGCGAACAAATCCCGCCATTTTCCTTCGCCTTTACCGATTCTAAAATTTCGGACAGAGGCACATCGTCGGCATCAGTAAACATGGCTATATCGCCCAATGAAATGATGCGGTCGCGGGCATAGGCGGGCATTCTTTTCTTGGCCGCATCCAAGGTTTCTACAATCAGCATGTTCTTAGCCGAAGAAATCAGTTTGTATAACCCCGGCTTTCCGGAAATGGATAAAATAGTCTTCAACATGGTGTTCTTTCTTTAATTTGTCATTCGGGAAACAAAAGTACAATCCGGCAACGAGTTGTACAAATTTTAGCCTCGCTTTCTAAATCGAATCGTCAATTCGTCGATCATCTTCTTCAATTGAGAGGGCAAAGGTTCCGAATCGTCGTTCCTGATCACGTAATCCGCTCTCCGACACTTTTCCTCATCGCTCATTTGCCGATCCATCCTTTCCCGAATTTGTTCTTCCGTAGCCCGATCGCGTTGCATAGCCCGTTTCATCCTCAATGCCGGAGGGGCATAAACCATGACGACGGCGTCGACGGTATCTTCAAACTGCGCTTCGAAAAGGATAGCCGATTCCAATCCGACCATTTCCTCTCCTGCTCTTTCCTGCTCTGCTACCCAACGATTAAAATCCTGTCGGACACGGGGATGGACAATCTCGTTGATCCGTGCGGCATGAGGAGGAGAAGCGAACAGATAAGCCGCCAAGAAAGGTTTATTCAACGTGCCATCCGCGCAATAGGCTTTATCTCCCAATAAAAGCAACAAATCGGCACGGATCCCCTCATCCGTCTGCATCAGACGTTTAGCTTCGTCGTCCGCATTATAGACAGGTATATTCAACAGTTTGGCGACATGTGACTTCCCGCTGCCTATTCCTCCGGTAATAGCAATTTTAATCATGAGAAAGGAATTACATACTTTTATTCTTCGTCCGTAGTCGGCTGTCGCTCGATGATATAATCGACTTCCGTCGGCGATATGCGGGGATGATTGATCGTTTTCGGCATGGCCTTCAAATGCGGCGTGCACTTGGATCCCTTATTATTCAGCAATTCTTCATAAGAAACCGCAATGAAGAAATCATCTGCCGTTACACGCTTAAAATGTGTCAAACCGACTTGGAAAGTAACTTTCACCTTCGAAGGGAAGGTACGCAATACTTTATCGGGAGGAAAATTGATGCCGTGTACAGGTACTTCCAATGTTTTCTCGGAATAGATATCCACCATTAATGTAATATCATTATAATCCGGAATGAATTTGGCTCCTCTCACCTTTTGTAGCGGAACCCGCTCGGTAGTCGTATCCGAAAGCTGTTCGAATCTGGTCGGCATGGAATAGGCAGCCCGGATCGTGTCTAATATTTCGGCAGGCGCATATACCATGACTGAATCAGGTGTATATAGGATTTCGGAGATGTAATATTTCGGATCGACGACTATATTTCCTTGCAGGCGGACCGGTACTTTCTTTCCTTCCCCTCTCGTATAGATGAAGAACAGGGAATCGGGCTTTAACGAAACCAGTTCCGTGGATTGGTTCAATTGACTCTTGATCTTCTGCATCATGGTGGCCTTCGGAATCATCACTTCCGGTCCTGCCTCAGCATAGTCGTTAAAATCCAACGACACCGGAATCATCGAACGCCCTAACCAATAATTAACCAACACGGTACCTCTGTCCTTGAGCCGTACCTTCACGTTCTCGGGCAGCTCGGAGGTCAGAACGACATTATCGGGAACATTTTTCAAGTTCAACTTAATAGAAAAATCGCTCTCATACTCGTCGTTCAGCACCTGAAGAAGCCAGAAGCAGAAAGCGATAAAGACAAAAAACAAAAAAATCAGAAACTCCTTCGTCGATTTACTCAACAGGATGCTTCTGATCTTCCGTATCGTTCTCGTATAATGTTCGCGTAATATCTCCTTATCGAACATCATGACGGCCTATTTTACGCCTTGTTGACCATGGGCTGAAGGCGCATTGGCGTAAATGGAATTACGGTCAATTTTAATACGAACAGCAGAAGCTATTTCAAGAATCACATAGTTGTCGCTCAATTCTCTAATCTTTCCGTAAACGCCTCCGGCAGTAATCACTTCCTGACCGATTTCCAGATTCTTACGAAAATTGGCAATCTCTTTCTGTTTCTTATTCTGCGGACGGATCATAAAAAAATACATGATAGCGAAGAGCGCTACTATCATAATCAGAAACGACATATCCATTCCGCCACCTGCAGCTTGCAAAAATACGACTAACAAATTCATACGCTATAAATTAAGAGGTTTATACTTTACATTACTGTTTGAGCAGTTTCCGCTGAGCACGCAACTGTTTGACGATACCGTCTAAAGTACCGTTGATGAAGCCGCCGCTTTTGGGAGTACTGTATGCTTTCGCAATGTCTACATATTCATTCAACGAAACGTTCACAGGAATATTAGGAAATGTGAGAATCTCCGCTAACGCCACTTGCATGATCAGCGTATCGAACAAAGCGATGCGCTTCAGTTCCCAATTTCGCGTACCTTCGCTAATCAAATGACGGTAATAGTCCCCATTCAGAATAGAACGACGGAATAACGAGCTGGCGAAATCCTTGTCTTCCGCATCCTTGAATTCCGGAAGAAGCTGCTGTTTATCGGCATTCTTTTCATCAAAGAACTTGATGGTCTTCAAAACGAAGGTATCCACAATGTCCTTATCCCCGTTCCAATATAGACTTTGGTCTTCCAGGAGCCCATCCAGCTCTTCGTTGTTCATGATCATCGTCTTATAGATTTTACGCCAGAGCTCCCGGTCTTCCGCATACGACGACGTTTCGCTGGCCATATAAGAGTTGAATACCTCCGAGTCCATTATCTTTTCGCACAGATTCTTAACGAAATCAGGTTCATTATCCCAGGTTCTCTTCTGGTTTTCTTTAAAATTCATCAGTTGTTCATTCTTTTCCAATTGAGCAATGAAATGGTTATCTATAAATTTGGTGTTAGGATTTAAATCCGCAGCTGTCGGAACTAATTTCCGTTTTGCCTTACTAATCTTGTTCCCTGCATAGTTGGTAAGCTCGATCATTAATAATAACAAATAGTTATATAAGTCAAAAGCTTTGGAGATACTGAAGAACAACTCTTTTTCTGCTGTTTCCAAATTTTTACCGCCATTCTGGTAATAGGCATAAATTATCTGAACTATTTTAATACGGATAAGAACTCTGTTAATCATACATTCACATTAATCGTTGATTATGGAGCGACAAAATTACGCATTTTGCCGGATTAAACACAAAAGAAAAACGTTTTTTTCATTGAAAAAACTACGCGAAGTATAAAAAAACATTTTTAGTCCGAGATTATACTATATTTTCTTTTGTGTATTAAAAAAAAATATCCAAATTTGAACCCGATTTATAACAGGGTTTTTCAATGATGGAGAATAATAAGAAAAGTTTGCTGGATACAGACAAAGAAATATTTTTTTCTAAAGCGATAAAAGCGGGAAAAAGAATCTATTATTTAGACGTAAAGAGAAACCGGAAGCATGAAATGTTCTTAGCTATTACGGAAAGTAAAAAGATTATTTCGGGTGAAGGTGACAACGCTCAGGTCAATTTCGAAAAGCATAAGATTTTCCTTTATAAGGAAGACTTCGATAAATTCACTAAAGGCTTACACCAGGCCATTCAATACATCATCGACGAGCAGGGACCTGTAGTTCATTATCCCGACGAAAAGGAAGAGGAGGAAACGGAAGAAAAATCGACTGTCGCGAAGGTCGCGGCGAACGAAATACCGGAAGACGACTTCAAAGACGATCTGATAATCGATAAAATAAACATCGAATTTTAAACGACTTCTCATCGCATAAAAAGGCGAATATTAATAATTAACCTTTTTACTTTGCCCATTGAAAAATATATTCTACCTTTGCATCGCTTTTTAACTCGCCGTGCATATTCGCATAGTGTGATGGCGAATTAAGCAATTATAAACTTAATTTAGAGTAACACTGAAAAATTTTTAACATGAAATCGATTGAAATCAAAGGTACCGTTCGGAAGAACGTCGGGAAGAAAGCAACCAAAGAGTTACGCAAGCAAGATATCGTCCCTTGCATCGTCTATGGCGCTCCCAAAAATGATAAAGGCGAAACGATAGTAACTCATTTCCAAGTGGCTGCGAAGGATTTGCGCAAACTGATCTATACGCCGCATATTTACGCTATCGATTTGAACATCGACGGGGAAGTAAAGAACGCTATTTTACAGGAAGTACAGTTTCACCCGTTAACCGACAAGATCTTACACGTGGACTTTCTCCATATCGACGAACAGAAACCCATTAAGATGAATGTCCCCGTCGTTCTCGAAGGCTTGGCTGTGGGCGTTCAGGCCGGTGGAAAACTGAATCAGCAAATGCGCAAATTAACAGTCAAAGCGCTATACACGGCTATTCCCGAACATATAAAAATCGATGTCACCAATTTGAAATTAGGCAAATCGATCAAAGTGGGCGATTTAAACTTCGAAGGTTTGGAATTAATAAATCCGAAGCAATCTGTCGTATGTTCCGTGAAGGCCACACGTACCTCCGTCGAGACGACTGAAACGGCTGCTGCCGAAACAGAGGAGGCTGCCGCTCCTGCCGACGACAAAGCTTAATCAATCCTTTCAATGAAATATTTGATCGTAGGACTGGGAAATATTGGCGACGAATACCAAGAAACCAGGCATAACATCGGATTTCGCATATTGGACGCCTTTGCCAAGGCGTCCAATTGCATTTTCGAAGACCGGAGATACGGATTCGTCGGAAGAATGTCACTTCGCGGGCGACAATTGGTTCTACTAAAGCCGTCAACTTTCATGAATCTCAGCGGATTAGCCGTACATTACTGGATGCAAAAGGAAAATATCCCAGTAGAAAACATACTGATTTTAGTAGACGATTTATCCCTTTCCTTCGGCATGCTTCGATTAAAGCCGAAAGGCAGCGATGCCGGTCATAACGGACTGAAAAATATCGCAGAGAATTTAGGTACTCAAAATTATGCCCGCTTGCGTTTCGGAATAGGGAACGATTTTCCTCGCGGTCGACAAATAGATTACGTGTTAGGTCACTTCACGGAAGACAATTCAAAAACGATGGATGCACGCATAGAAAAAGCATGCGAGATCATACGAAGTTTCGTCCTCGCCGGTATAAACATAACTATGAACCAATTCAATAATCAATAATATGGCGGTAGAGGCGAGAATAGATAAATGGATGTGGGCAACACGAATATTCAAAACCAGAACCGTTGCTGCCGAAGCGTGTAAAAAGGGCCGCATCAGCATGAACGGAATGCCGGTGAAAGCTTCGAGAACGGTCAAGGTCGGAGATATCGTGCAAGTCCGTAAACCGCCGATCACCTACTCCTTCAAAGTGTTACAAGCCATCGAGCACCGTGTCGGCGCAAAGTTGGTTCCTCACGCAATGGAGAATGTGACGACTCCCGACCAATACGAATTGTTGGAAATGAACCGTATCAGTGGATTTGCAGATCGTGCCAGAGGTACAGGACGACCGACGAAACGAGATAGACGGAAATTGGACGAATTCACCGCTCCGCAATTCAACACGGAAGATAATTTCGACTTTGAATTCGATTTCAACAAGGAAGAAAGCGACTGACTCCGAGTTACGCCCGGAACAACCTCCTCAATCAGACCACTGTAAATCGCTCCACCCAAGCCGAGGCAGGGGGTATTCGCACCTGTCCCCCCTCCCGGTAATCCGACCATAGACTGCCATAAATACCTTTTATTCGTCGCCTTATCCCCCTTCATGACAAACCCGATCATTCTGCTCCGTCACCCATTCGTTAAATAAGATTAATATTTCCATTATCTATAGTACTATGTATTGCAAGGTATTATTTATTATTCATATCTTTGCAACGCAAGGATGTGTAAGGAACAAAGTTCCCTTGTTATATTAAATACGAAGCAATATGAATACAGAAAATGCAAAATCACAGATGCGAAAAGGAATGCTTGAATATTGTGTCATGCTTCTTTTACATCGTGAAGCGTCCTATGCCACAGACATCATCGCTCAATTGAAAGAAGCAGCATTGATTGTTGTCGAAGGTACGCTTTACCCCCTTCTATCCCGCCTGAAGAAAGACGGTTTATTAACGTACGAATGGCGCGAATCGACCCAGGGACCTCCGCGCAAATACTATGCGCTGACTACCGAAGGTATCGAAGCTTTGAAAGATATGGACGATGCCTGGAACGGTTTGGTCAGAACCGTCGACTTACTGAAAGCGACTCAAGAATCATCTAATAAAAATGTATAACTTTTAATGCCAACCACAATGAAAAAGAATATAACGATCAACCTGTTCGGTACGCTCTATGCTATCGACGAAGACGCGTATGAATTACTTCAGAAGTACGAAGCCAATATGCGAAGCTATTACAGTCACAAAGAAGGCGGCGAGGAAATAGCCGACGATGTGGAACACCGCATCGCCGAACTTTTCGCCGAGCTACGCAATCAAGGCATCGAAGCCATCACCATCGAACAAGTAGAGGAAATCATACACCGCATAGGCGACCCTCAAGAGATGGAAGAAGGTAATGAAAACGAAGGCGAAACGACTTCAAAAGCTTCCGCCGCCACGGAAGAAAAACCTGTTCGTCGACTGTATCGAGATCCAGAAGACAAGCTCTTAGGCGGTGTCATATCCGGCATCTGCCATTACTTCGGTTCGAACGACCCGTTGCCGTGGAGAATCGTCTTTGTCCTGCTTTGCCTGTTCTCTTACTTGGGTTTCGCTGTCGTATATATAGTTTGCTGGGCCTTGATTCCCGAAGCAAATACTGCCGAAGAACGCCTTCAAATGAGAGGCAAACCGGTAAATCCCAAGAGCATCAACGAAGAGATCATGCGAGGGATAAACAAGACGAAGAACTATGTCACCAATCCCGAAAATCAAAACAAAGCCCGCGGCTGTTTCGCCACCTTCGTCAAAATCATGCTCTTCTGCATCGGGTTATTCTTTGTCATCGTGTTCGGAAGCGCCCTGATCGGCGTCTTGGTCGCCGCCGTCGTGGCCTTGTTCGCCATGATATTCGGAATGGGATTCTTGACAAGCATTGCGGTGATCGATCCGGAATTCGCGACGTTTATAGAATCATTCCCAACGTGGATGTTAGGGATATTTGCCATTGCCACGATCTTGTTCCTCGCTATTCCTCTCGTTCTGGTCATACGCCTGATGGTAAAAAAACCGGAGTCGCCCTCCATGCCGGTCGGCAATAAAATCGGTATCCTGTTCATCTGGTTGATGGCATTGGCCGTTTCTATCGCCTGTGTCGTGCTTGCGACAACGAATGTCACACGCATCAATCGAGACTTCAGAACGGAAAGAATGCAAACAGATAGGGTGGAAAATACCAGAGACGGCATCTACATGAGCGGAAGCAGTTGGAATTATTTGGACGATAACGGTTGGAATGTAATCACCTACGAAAATGGGAACAACCACATCAACGGATGGGGAATCGATCCTCGCATCAATAAAAACGCAGAATGCCTCGTGCTGAAAGGCAGAAGTGGTAATCGCCATGCTTTCAAATACCAATTGGAGAAAACGACGAACGTACGAAAAGGGAAATATCGCATCGAAGCGATCGTTTACGCCGACGGACAAGGCAACGCTATTTACGCAGTGAACACAGATAAGGTTTCGATCGACATTCCCATTTATACGCAAAGCAATTTCTTTCAATTAAACTGGACGAAAGCCGCGACGCTACCCTACTTCCAAAATACCAGAAACGAAACCGGATGGAAAGAAGTACAACGAATCGCCGACGATCAGAAATGGGATTATGTATACGCCGTCTTCGAGGTGGAGAAGGACGGAACATTAAAATACGGCGTCACAAATTCCATCGAATACAATAATAATCCTTGGACCGGAGGGAAATGCGACGTGATGGATCTGAGATTATCGCGAATAGTGGGGAACTGATAACTTAGTTACGGCTGCCTTGGGAGCGAATGCATCCCAATAGAGGCATAAGGAACAAGCTTATGCAACGGTACAGGCCGGAGAGACATGAAAAGGATACGCAACGAATAAAAAAGATCAAAAAAAATATCTCTTTTTACTTGCGACTTATAAAAAATGCGTATCTTTGTCCACATATCGAACAAAACAACGACCGCACCATGCACAACGCCTTCGACATATCCTCTACCACCTCCGGCGCAAGGGAGGTGGTTTTTGACTTCCTTTTCCACACACATTTAACTTATTTTAATACAGAAAACTTGGCCGTTCCGAATACTTTGCTAACACACACACACACACACACACACACACACACACACACACACACACACACACACACACACACTACTAC
>NZ_HE997183.1:500726-584143 GCF_000312445.1 Phocaeicola abscessus CCUG 55929
TACTACACACACACACACACACACACACACACACACACACACACACACACACACACACACACACACATTCGCTACCGGCGTAATTTTTCTTTAAAATGCTTTCGCTTACGCGCGCGCGAAGCGTGTCGCAATCTAATTAGACAAAGGACTCCCGAGAGTTCCTTTGTCTCGTTTTTCGTATGCTTTCATTCACTCTTTCCGACCCTATATATTCATTCACTATAAACGACAGTATTATGGACAAAACTCAAAAAAAACATGCGTACATCAGCCCCCTGTGCTGGATAATCGAAGTAGAGAACGAGTGCTACCTACTAGCAGGTAGCCCGAACGTCAATCCGGGAAATCCCGGCATTTCCCCCCCTGACGACGACGATGACGACAACGAACTGGAAGGGTGAAACCCCACCCGCCCTCAGGAGAAAAAACCATGTAATTAATCCGAAATTCCTCAAAAAATGATGATGAAAAAGATTTTTCCGTTTTCTTCGTCCGAATTTCGCCTGATCCTGCTGCTGACATCCGTGTTGGCGGCCGGCTCGTGCGCCGACGAAGACCTTGTAGACCGCAGCACACAAGGCGACAAGGGAGCCACTGTGGCTTTCAGAGTGAACAACGTGCAGGAAGAAATGCTCCTGCAGCAAACCGACGCCCCGCCTATGAGCACCGACTTCGACGCCCGTCTGCGGGCACAAGGCCTGACTCGCGAAGACCTCGAGATACGCCAGCTACAGGCCGAATCGTCAGCCGGGCTCGACGCCTGCCTCATCGAGACCACCGTAGAGGGCGTGAACCCAGAGAAGCCCGCTCCCGAGACCCGGGCGAACATTAAAACACAGATCGATGACGACTTCACCTCGCTGGGCTATCGCGGAACGACGGCCGACGGAATGAGCGACACCTGGTTTCACAACGCCAGGACCCAACGTAACGGTACGCTCTACGAGCCTGTGAAGTGGGTCTGGGAAATACCCTACGCCCGATTTTATGCCGTTTTCCCACTCGTAACCGACGATTACAACAAACTCAAACTATCGGCCCCGAATCCTCTCGAACGGCCTTACGTGGAGTTCGAGGCTGAGCAGGATGTGAAGAAACAGGTAGATCTGCTGACGGCCTGCTCGGGTACGGTGCACTACCAGACAAAGGGCACGGCCCCCGAGAGCCGGCTCGACTTCCGCCACACGCTGACGGCCATCAAGTTTGCCGTGGGGCAGAACCTCTCGTGGAACAAGAACATCGACCGAATAGAGATTCAGGGAGCCTGCAGCCGGGGCCGATACAAGTTCTCGGATAGGGCCGACGGACAGGGCGCCGAATGGACCGACCTTACCGATCGCCGAACGTTCGTGCTCGATCTCGGCCCCACGGGCGTAAATACCAAACAGGCGCCCAACAACATCCTCACGGGCAACAATGGCGACAACTACACCTTCTACATGATTCCGCAGCAGCTCGAGGGCAAAGGCGTGAAGGTCGACGTCCATTTTACCGACAACACGCGCATTACCGTCACTCTGAAAGGCCGATGGAAGCCCGGAACAACGAAGACCTACAAGCTGAGCAACACTCAGAGCAACTGGAACTATGTGTTCAGCGTAATCCCTGCAGGCCCCATGGAGTACGACCAGATCAAGAGTAACGAAATCAAGATCCAGAGCTACCGCCAGGCGCCCGACGGCACCCAAAGGCTCGTAGGATGGGAAGTGGCAGGCTACGATGCCAACGGCGACGACATATTCACCACGGCCGAGAAGCCCGACTGGCTCACCTCGCTGAGCCGGACCGAGGGGCCAGGGCACCCGTCGTACGAGAACATCTGGGCCAACTGCCGCATCGATATCGTCGATACGCTCGACCTGAAACGCAACAAGCCCCTGCGCGAGGCCACGCCCCGAGGCAGCGCCGGCGACCGTTACGACCTCTCCATGCACGACATCCACGGCAACGCCACGCCGCGCAACACCGCCAACTGCTACCTGATTTCGGCCCCGGGCTTCTACAAGCTGCCGCTGGTGTACGGCAACGCCATCAAGAACGGCGCCACCAACGAGTCGGCCTACACCAGTCAGGCTCCGGCTACGATGGTCGATGGCAAAGACGTTGTGCTGCACCGCTTCGTCGACTATATGGATGAAGAAATCACCGACCCCTGGATCGAGAAGAGCAAGGGCGGTATCTATACGGCCGAAACTCCCTACATCGTGTGGGCCGACGAGAAGAACCTGGTGCGCAACCTCGCCCTGGCACGCGAGGGCGGAGAGGCCTATCTGCAGTTCGAAGTTACGCCGGCCGACATGCGGCAGGGCAACGCCGTGGTAGCCGTCAAGCTGAAAGGCCCGAAATATCCCACCGCTTACACCGGCTGGTCGTGGCACCTGTGGTTCGCCCCGACAAGCGCACTCGAAACCATTGCCTGCACCAACTTCCAGGGCGTAACCTACAACCTCACCGCCGAAAACTTAGGATGGAAATACACGCGGTGGAGCTCCTCCGTGTTCAATGCCCCGCGGAGCGTGCGCATCAAGTTCAGACAAACCGTTGCCAACGGCGGGCAGAAGAAAGAGGCCATCATCACCCTCACCCAGAACTCGGGCGACGACAAAGCGGGCTGCGCCACCCTCTATCAGTGGGGGCACTCCGTAGGTCTGCCGGGAGGCAACCATGTTGAGGGAGCGGTCGGTATACCTAGTATTGCCAACCATCCCCAATGGAAGCCTTTTGTGGGGATCACCATCGGGGATGTCATCCGGAATCCGAATACCTATAAGCTTGACAACTACTGGCACAAGAATTTTCTCAAGATCGCGTACCGCAACCTGTGGTCGGCCGACAACCATACCACGGGCTACAACGACAACCCCGTCGTGAAGACCATCTACGACCCCTGCCCCGTGGGCTTCCACATACCCGCCCCGAACGCTTTCACCGGCTTTACCCGCACCGGAGGGCAAGCGCAAGGCGAACAAGTCAATGGAAAAGTCGACAGGAGAGGCGACTGGACTTTCAACAACAAACTGAACAATCCCGACGCCACCATCTATTTCCCAAAGATATCTTATTGGGCGACACTCCGTAAGTCGATACATCTATACATTGGTACGAGCAACCAATACTACAGGACGGCCACCCCGCCGGATGACCAAATCGGAAACTGCTGTTTTCAGATCTACAACAGCTGGGTAACTCCGAATAAATTCTTCTCGGAAACCGGCGCCTTAGGCATCCGTCCCGTGGCGGAGGAGTAATAACCATTTGATTGCGGGCCGCCGCCGATGCCGCCCCGCAATCCCCCTCGCTCTTTGACATGCTGGCACACACGACGGAAGACGCGAAAATCCGCGGCGGAGATTTGGAATTGTCGGCGAAAATCGGTATATTTGTACCGGAACAATCAAAGGATAAGGAAGCAAGACCATGATAACAGACAAGACTCAGTATTGGCAGGAAATGGCAGAATACGACTTGGAAACAGCCGAGGCCATGTTCCAGACCCGGCGGTGGCTGTATGTGGGTTTCATGTGCCATCAGGTCGTAGAAAAGACACTGAAAGCCTATTGGTGTGCCACGCGACCCAACGACCCTCCCTACATTCACAACCTGAAGCGGCTGGCAGAGGGATGCGGTCTGGACAACGAGATGACAGAGGTACAAATTGATTTTCTCGCAGAGATGATGCCCCTGAACATCGAGGTTCGCTACCCTTCGCACAAAGAACAACTTGCCAAGGCTCTCTCGCCCGAACGTTGCAGGGAAATGATCCGTAAAACCAAAGAAATGAAGCTATGGATAGACAACAGGCTATAGAAATCGTGAAACGCTACAAGGCGGAAATCGAACCGTGGATAAATCCCACGGCAGTATACCTTTACGGTTCGCACAGCCGCAACGAGGCACGCGAAGACAGCGACATCGACGTGGCTGTGGTGGTAAGCGACCTGAAAGCCGACTGGCTGGTCGTCATGCCGCAACTGTGGAAAGCCGGCTGGAAAGTGAACAGTCTGATAGAACCGGTGCTCATCAGCGAGGCTGATCCCTCACCGCTCTACGAAGTCGTGATGCGAGACGGTGTCGCTGTCTGATAAAACCCTCATACCTCTTTCCGTCCCACGCTTCACTTTTGCAGCGTGGGACGAGCGTTTTCCCGTACGCTTCCGTACGCGGAGGCGCACGCACAGTGGGAAACGAAAATCCCCGACGAGATTTGGAACTGCCGGCAAAAATCGGTATATTTGCACTGAAACAATCAAAGAATAAGGAGGCAAGATATGAATACGACAACAGTTCATAAAGAAATGGTAAAGATGGGAGTTTCCAGCATTTCCGACATTAAGTTCCTTAAAAACCTCGCCAAACGCATGGGATGGACGTTCGAATACGAACGCCGCACTGGACTTGATGAGGCAATAGAAGATTTGAAGGCAGGTCGCGTACATAAGGCCAAAGATGTGGATGACCTGATGGCGCAACTTCTAAAATGAAAAACGGTGGAGTATGTATGAGATAGCATATACCACACGCTTTCGCCGCTCGTTCCGAAAATGTATTAAGCGGGGACTGGACGCAGCCATTTTCGAGCGTGCCGTTACATTGTTGCAGGCATCAGGTACATTACCGGCAGAATACCGTTCGCACAAACTATCGGGTAAATACGCAAATTATTGGGAATGCCACCTGCAACCCGATTGGCTGCTGATTTGGTTGCAAGATAACCATCGGCTTGTGTTGCATCTCATCGATACCGGTACGCACTCGGATTTGTTCTGACATTTCTCTTTGTAGATATATTCCCGTCCCACGTTCCGCCGTTCGAGCACGTGGGACGATCGTTTCCCGCACGCTTCCGTACGCGGAGGCGCACGCACAGTGGGAAACGAAAATCCCCGACGGAATCTCCGCCGTTAACACACGGCAGACAAATGTGAAGGAAAGAATCTCCGCCGTCAACACGCGGCAGACAAATGTGAAGGAAAGAATCTCCGCCGTCAACACGCGGCAGACAAATGTGAAGGAAAGAGTCTCCGCCGTTAACACGCGGCAGACAAATGTGAAGGAAAGAGTCTCCGCCGTTAACACACGGCAGACAAATGTGAAGGAAAGAGTCTCCGCCGTCAACACGCGGCAGACAGACTGCCTCGGCGGAGACTCTGTCGGGAGGTTTTTATCGACCAACCTATAAAACAGAACCGAAAATAAAAACATGTAAAGCCATCGACGAGACATGGGACTCCGAACTCGCGCGCGGTCGGCACGCCGTCTGCGAACAGTTATTTCGACACCAGCTTCTTGCAGAGAAAGAGTCCCCGGCATTCATTCATCCAACCACTGCCGAATAAGCGCCCTTATTTCCCGTTGCTGCTCTTCGGGCATCGTACCGATCCGGGTCTTATGGCTACCTCCTTGTTGAACGAAGACATGCAGATTCTTTTTATCCTCCGTATTCAGCCATTGGCAAACGCCGGAGGCCGACCACGGGTCGGAACCGCCGTAAAGAAAGATCATCTTCGGATCGGCTCTTTTCAAGAAGTCCGTCACCTTATCACACAACGTTTTATCGAACGTTATGCCCTTCAGTTCGTCGGGCAGCATCAAACGGTTTACCCAACCTTCAGCCGATTTCAGCGTCAAATACTTCTCGAACGGTCGGGTATCGTAACCGTAGTAACCCAATTCGCGCGCGGCCTGCACGAAGAACGGTTTGAAATAGCCTTCTCGGTCGAAGTTCGTCGGGTCGCACTGCTTCATCCAATGGTCGAACATCACTTGATCCGGGGTGTTCGAGGAAGGAATCTCGTCCGTCGGGATACCCCATTGCCAGACGGCAAACGAATATTCGAGCACACAATAGTCATAGACTTCGTTCAAGGGGACGGGGAAGGTCAGACGCCGATCTTCGCAATACTGATCGAACAAGGGTTGAAGACGTGTCCTACGCTTCAGTATCTCCAGTTGAAAATCCTGCACTTTCCTGCGATCGTCGGCCGTAGAAACGCTGCGAATGAACGGTTCATGCCGTCCGTCTTCCACGCTGTAATTCAAGGGCGTCACATAAGGAACCGAAATGTCGACATCGTCGGGATAAAAGGCGCGGTACAGCAAGGCAGTCTGCCCGCCTTTACTGATGCCCGTAGCGATCCACTTGCCCGGATAAATCGCATTAAATGCCGTACGGACGGCATGGAGGTCGTCTGCCGAATTTTTCGCAGTCAGATATCGCCAATCTTTCGGTCGGGGAGCGGATTCGAGAAAATACCGATGTTCGACGACTATCAGATTCGTCTTATAGAGGCGCGAAAGTTCCTCCCGATATTTCGGAGCTTCAGCATACGCAGCGCCATAGCCCTCGGTGACGATGACCGTAGGACGGTCGAAGCCCTCATGAAAAACGAACACCCGTTGCACGAAGGTTCCCCTTTCCGGATGCGCATGGTCGAGAGGTTGCACAAAGTAAGCGACGTACTTCTCCGCGAAGTCGACCGCCTCCAAGGGCTTGACCTGTTCGACGGCCGGCATCTCCTCCAACTTTTCCTTCAACACTGTCTGTGCCGACAACGCGCAGTAGCCTGTCAGCAAGATTTCAAAGCAAATAAAACCAATCCTTTTCATAAGTAAATTCAATCGTTGATATTCCAGACGTCAAAGCCAATAAAAGCGGCCGAACTCCGAGAATCCAGCCGCAGTTTTATCGAACGCGAAGAGATCAATCCAAACTGCGGAAAGGCGGTTTGGCCACGACGGCTTTCAACCTGCGCCCGCGAACGTCGATATAAAGTTCCGTATCCAGCTTTGCACAGGCTGTCTGTACATACCCCATACCGATGCCGATCTTCAGGGTGGGAGAAACCGTCCCGCTGGTCACCTGTCCGACGATCTCGCCCTCCGTATTCAGCAAGTCGTACCGTTCGCGCGGGATGCCCCGCTCCAGCATCTTGAAATGAATCAACTTCCGGGTTACCCCTTCCGCTTTCTGTTTCTCCAGGAAGGCCCGGCTCGTGAAGTTCTTGCCTTCCACGAACTTCGTAATCCAACCCAATCCGGCCTCTAAGGGGGAGGTCGTGTCGGTCAGGTCGTTACCGTACAGACAGAAGCCCGCTTCCAAGCGCAACGTATCTCGAGCCCCCAACCCGACAGGCCGGATGCCTTCCGCCTCGCCGGCCTTGAAAAGAGCGTTCCAGATAGTCATTGCATCCTCGGGATAAAAATACAATTCGAACCCTCCAGCGCCGGTATAACCGGTGGCCGAGATAAGGACCTGTTTCACGCCTGCTACCTCGCCTACCGCAAAGCCGTAGAAAGGGATCTCAGCCAGATCGACAGCGGTTATCCGCTGAATCACCTCCTGAGCCTTCGGTCCCTGAACAGCCAATTGTGCCATCCGGTCGGAAGCGTTTTCCAGTTCCGCTCCGACCGTATTGTATGCGCGGCACCAGTTCCAATCCTTCTCGATATTGGCCGCATTGACCACCATCAAGTATTTCTCCGGTTCAAAATGATAGACGATGATATCATCGACAATACCGCCCCGCTCGTTCGGCAAGCACGAATACTGAGCCTTACCCACGGGGATGGCCGCCACGTTGTTGGATGTGACACGCTGCAGAAAATCCAACGCTTTCGGCCCTTTGACCCAAAACTCGCCCATGTGGGAGACATCGAATACGCCTACGCCTCGACACACCGCCAGATGCTCTTCGAGGATACTCGTGTACTGAATGGGCATGTTGTAGCCGGCAAATTCATGCATCTTCGCACCTAACGCGATGTGCGCCGCTGTAAAAGGAGTTGTTTTTAATTCCATACTGCACCTATTTTAATTGTTTTATCTTGCAACCAATTCGCATATTTTGACTATCACGTTCATCGCTTTTTCCATCGACTGCACCGGAACATATTCAAAGCGTCCGTGCATATTCATGCCTCCGGCAAAGATGTTGGGGCAGGGCAAGCCCCGGAAAGAGAGTTGAGCGCCGTCGGTACCGCCGCGGATAGCATGGATGACAGGTTTCACTCCCGCCTCTTCCATCGCTTTAAAAGCCAAATCGACAATATGCTTCACAGGCTCTATCTTCTCGCGCATGTTATAGTATTGATCTTTCAATTCCACCGTGACCGTCCCTTCGCCATACTTCTCGTTCAGTTTCTCCGCCCAAGCTGTCATGTTTTTCTTTCTGTTTTCGAAGAGGGTGCGATCGTGGTCGCGAATAATGTAGCTGATCGTCGTATGCTCCACCGTTCCCTGCATGCCGATCAGATGGTAAAACCCTTCATATCCTTCCGTACATTCGGGAACTTCGTCCGTGGGGAGCAAGGTCACAAACTCGTTGGCTACTCGGATCGCATTGAGCATCTTGCGTTTCGCTGTTCCGGGATGAACATTCACGCCTTTTACGCGAATTTTAGCCGAAGCCGCGTTGAAATTTTCATACTCCAATTCTCCCACTTCTCCTCCGTCGATGGTATAGGCGAAATCGCAGCCGAATTTTTCCACATCGAACTTGTGCGCTCCGAGCCCGATTTCTTCATCCGGATTGAATCCCATGCGGATTTTTCCGTGCTTTATCTCAGGATGTTCTTTCAAATAGACCATCGCCGAAACGATCTCTGCAATTCCTGCCTTATCGTCGGCGCCCAGTAACGTAGTCCCGTCCGTTACTACCAAATCTTCTCCTTTATGCGCCGTCAGCTCAGGGAATTGGGCAGGCGAGAGCACCACCTTTTCGGCTTCGTTGAGCACGATATCTCCGCCCTGATAAGCAGCAACAACACGAGGCTTCACCTCCCAACCGCTGGCATCCGGAGAAGTATCCAAATGAGCGATGAAGCCGACGGTCGGCAATTTCTCCTCCGTATTGGCCGGCAAGGTAGCGTAAAGGTAGCCGTTCGCATCCAAATCCACGTCATCGAATCCCAATTCTTTCAATTCGTTTTCCAAATAACGAGCCAGCTCCACTTGTTTCGCCGTACTCGGAGTAGTCTCCGAATGTTCGTCAGATTGCGTATCAAAGCTGACATACTTCAAGAAACGTTCTAATAGCGTCATACTTAATAAGATTATGTTAGGGTTCAAAAATAGAAAAAGGGCGGTGAATTTCCAAAGAAAAACACGGCTCTTTTTCCATCCGTCATGTACAGGCAGTTACTAAAAACAGCTCGATCCGTCAAAACAATGGGTACAAAGCTTGCACTTGGGCAAACCGATAGCATCTACCAGATGCTCGATCGTATTGAACTTCAACGAGTCAACGCCGAAATGTTTTCGGATCGTATCAATCAATGCATGATATTCCCGTGAGCCTGTCTTCGCATACCGGTCGAGATTCGAATGTTCGTCTCCTTCAAATTCTTTAATGATTCGACGAGTAATCAATTCCAACGGGGTTTTCTGCGACGTAAAACCGATAAACGGACAGCCGTAAATCAGGGGTGGACAAGATATACGAATATGCACCTCCTTTGCTCCGCATTCGTACAACATTCTCACATTATCGCGCAATTGTGTCCCGCGAACGATAGAATCATCGCAAAAGACAAACCGTTTCCCTTTCAACATCTCTTTGTTCGGAATCAATTTCATCTTCGCTACCAACGAACGCATCTCCTGATTAGAAGGCATAAAACTCCGCGGCCAGGTCGGCGTGTACTTCGAAACGGCACGATGATAAGGCACGCCTTTCCCTTCGGCATAACCGAACGCCATTCCGACTCCCGAATCCGGAATCCCGCACACGGCATCGACTGTCGTTTCGTCGCTCCGCCCGACTCGGATGCCGATATTGTTGCGAACCTTTTCCACATTGATGCGCTCGTAATCGGAAGTGGGAAATCCGTAGTAAATCCATAAAAACGAACAGATCTGCATACGTTCATTGGCCTTTCGCAACTGCTCGATGCCATCTTCGCGAATGTACACGATTTCTCCCGGCCCAACGTACGTATCTATATGAAAATCCAAATTGGGAAGACTGGTCGATTCACTCGTCACCGCATAGGCATTCTCTTTCTTCCCTATGACGATGGGAGTACGTCCCCATTTATCGCGTGCGGCAATAATTCCCTCTTCCGTAAGCAGGAGCATCGAACACGATCCTTTGATAGAATTGAAAACATTCTCTATCCCCTCCACAAATGTTTTCCCCATGGTAATAAGCAATGCGACCAACTCCGTCTGGTTGGTCACATTCAAACTCATCTCCGAAAAATGTCGGTTCTGCCGAAGCAAGTCGTTTTCCAATCCCTTAATGTTCGCAATCTTCGCAACCGTGACGATGGCGAACTTACCCAGACGGGAATTGATAACGATGGGTTGCGGGTCCGTATCGCTGATAACACCTATGCCCGAGTTTCCTTGAAACTGAGAAAGTTCATCCTCGAACTTCGTTCTGAAATAAGAACTTTCGAGATTATGGATAGAGCGTATGAATCCTTTTCCTCGAACATAGGTAGCCATACCACCTCTTTTTGTTCCTAAATGTGAATGATAATCCGTACCGTAAAAGACGTCAGCAATACATGCAGTTTTTGAAACCGTTCCGAAAAAGCCTCCCATTAATTATGCAATTAAAAAAATGAATGGCGCAAAATTAATAAAATCTTCGGCTTAAACCGCACGGGAAAGGAAGAATTAGCACCGATCTACTCTTCTTTCTACCTCTGATAGCGCTCATATCTTAAATAAAAAAAGGAATGAAGTACTGCCCCCATTCCTTATCCCTTATCGAGCCTCTTGTCGGATTCGAACCAACGACCCCGAGATTACAAATCACGTGCTCTGGCCAACTGAGCTAAAGAGGCGGGTGGGTAAGCTGACTATATCGCGCCGCTACAACCTGCTACCTTTGCTGCGGTCAAGCCCTGGAGGAATTCACAAGGAGCTGGCCGTATAGGACTTACCCGTGTCAATAGCGTGTGCAAAGGTAGGCATATTTTCCGAACCGGCAATGAATACGGGGGATTTTTCCCCTTTTAACATAAAATTTATTTTTTACCTCATAAAGTAACTAACTATTCCGTTAAAAAGAAGTAGTTTTGTAACGTTAATCTATTTGCCATGACGCAGAACAGAGCGATATTACAGCATGCAGCAATGCAATACGGAACGATGATGGGATTATTCTGGATCATCAAATTTACCTTTATACCTTTAGGCATTCGAATCCCCTCTTTGCATATTCTCTTTTTCCTGCTCACGCTCTGCGTGCCATTTATCGGTTTTATTTTCGCACGCCGTTTCCGTATCCGGAATTGCGACAATACCCTTAGCTACGGACGAGCTTTCAGTTTCCTGCTTCTCATGTACATATACGCTTCGATACTCGTTGCCGCAGCTCATTACGTTTATTTTCAATTCATGGATAAGGGTGCCCTTCTCACGTTCTATAAGGATAGCTTTCTCGAATTTAAGAACATGGCCGACGGCTTCCTGCTGCAATCCATCCACCAAATGGAAGAAGCGTTCGATACGTTCGGCAACCTTTCTTCCATAGAAATCACCTTTTCCTTTCTATCTAACAATATATTCTATTGCTTCATTCTAACGGCCGTTACCGCTCTATTCGTGATGCGTAAAAAAACAAATCGATATTAACATGGATATTTCTGTAGTCATACCTTTATATAACGAAGCGGATTCCCTCAAGGAATTGTTTCTATGGATAAAACGCGTGATGGATAACCATCGTTTCTCTTACGAAGTCATCTTCATAAACGATGGAAGTACCGATCAGTCGTGGACATGCATCGAAAAGCTGCATAAGGATTACCCGGAAGTAAGAGGCATTAAGTTCCGCCGTAACTACGGAAAATCGCCGGCTTTGTACTGCGGATTCAGAAAGGCGGAAGGGAACGTCGTCATTACGATGGATGCCGACTTGCAAGACAATCCGGACGAAATACCCGAACTCTACCGGATGATCACCGAAGACGACTATGATTTAGTGTCCGGTTACAAACAAAAGCGATACGACCCGCTATCCAAGACGCTCCCCACTAAATTATTCAACGCCACCGCCCGAAAAGTTTCCGGAATCCATAACCTGCACGATTTCAACTGCGGCCTGAAGGCTTACAAAAAAGAGGTGATCAAGCATATTGAGGTATTCGGCGAAATGCACCGATACATCCCGTACCTGGCGAAGAACGCCGGATTCACCCGAATAGGAGAAAAAGTGGTTCACCACCGGGCAAGGAAATACGGAAAGACCAAATTCGGCGGGTGGAACCGCTTCTTCAACGGATATTTAGACCTGATTACCCTGTGGTTCTTATCGACATTCGGCGTGAAGCCCATGCACATCTTCGGCTTTCTGGGGTCGTTAATGTTCCTTCTCGGCTTTATCCTGACAGCGGGTATCGGCATTCATAAACTTTACGCGTTGGCAAACGATATCCCTGCGATACTAATCACCGATTCTCCTTATTTCTATCTGTCGTTGACCCTGATGATAGTAGGGACTCAACTCTTTGTAGCCGGGTTCTTAGGAGAGTTGATAGTCCGCCATGCGCCGGATCGTAACAATTATAACATTGAAGAAGAGATTTGATAATGAAAAAGATTATACCCATCTTGATCGTTCTATGGTCGGTGGCAGCGATAGGCGGCCTGAACAGTTGCAGCGAAGATAATTGCCCTACGACGACGACTTCTGTGGCCTATTTCGACTTCCTCAACAGCGACACCCATTCTCCCCTTTCGCTGACTTCGACCGTCACCGTCACCGCCTCGAAGATGATGGATGTCATCGTCAAGGACACTCTGAGCAACGGCACGATCGTCGAACGGATAGTAAAAGATTCCATCGTCAACGATACGGTGTACAATGCTGAAAGCAAGCTCAGCAACCTCTCGCTCCCGCTAAGTTACTCTACGAAGACCACCTATACGATTCAATATACCGACCTGATGCGCGATGTGATCGAACTCACGCATCGTCCCATCCCATTCGTAAGCGATATTGCATGCGGCGTGCTCATGTTTTACGAAATCGAAGATCTCAAATATACCACGAATGCACTGGACTCGATTGCACTCGTAAATCCGAATATCAATAATGAAAAGACCACTAATTTCCATATCTATTATACTGTTCCTAAGTAGCTTGTTCCTCCTGCCTCCAGTCGAGGCCCAGGAAAAGAAACGCGCCGCGTTCTACCAAGGAACATCGGTCGGCGCGGAAGTGTTCGGTCTGATGAATAAAGCGTTGGGAAGCGACTTTAAAAGTGCCGAAGCGATCGTCCAAATAAATCTGAAGAACCGCTATATGCCCGTGGCGGAAATCGGTTACGGAACGACCGACGTAACCAACGACAAAACGAACATTCACTACAAAGCAGCTTCCCCTTACGTCCGCATCGGCATGGATTACAATACCATGCATAAAAAGCCTCACCTGCCGGGATACATCTTCGTGGGCGGCCGAATCGGGCATACTTCCTTCGCGTACGACGTCGACGCCCCCGACCTCCAAGATCCGATCTGGAAGGGGCTGAGCATTCCCTTCGCACATCGCAACGTCAAGACGAACGTGACGTGGATCGAAATCGTCGTCGGCGTAAAAACGCACATCCTGAAAGGTTTCCACATGGGATGGTCGATGCGGTACCGGTCGCGCCTGAACATGAAAGAGAACGAAAATTCTGCCCCCTATTACGTTCCCGGTTTCGGTAAAAACGGGAAGTCCAACTTCGGGCTTACCTACCACCTGACTTATCACTTACCGTTTTAACGAACGAGAGCCATGACTATCCTTGAAATCTGGTTAATCGCCATCAGCTTGGCCATCGATTGTTTTTCCGTTTCCGTCACCTCAGGCGCTATCCTGAAGAAGATTCGATGGAAAACTTTTCTCACCATGGCCGTCTTCTTCGGATTCTTTCAGAGTTTGATGTCCCTAATCGGCTGGTTCGGAGCCAGCCGGTTCAGCGACTATATCGAAGCTTACGACCACTGGATCGCATTCGCATTGCTAGCCCTCGTGGGCGGCAAGATGATCAAAGAAAACTTCCGCCAGAAGGAAGCGCATCCGATCAATCCGTTCTGCTTAAAGACCATCATCCCCTTAGCCATCGCCACAAGCATCGATGCAATGGCCGTAGGGATCACTTTCGCCTTTACGGGAAAGACTTCTCCTGCGTCGATGTTGCACCCGATTCTCCTCTTCGGGCTGGTCTCCTTCCTTTTCTCCGTGACAGGCAACATGACTGGCGTATACTTCGGCAAGCGGTGCGACCTGCACATGGAACTGTGGGGCGGCATGATCCTGATAGGCATCGGCATCAAAATATTAATCGAACACCTTCTGTAAATCTATGAGTAAGAAGAAATTATTAGGACAAATAGGATTCCTCGCATTGCTGATCGGCGGGACAGTCGCGATTCTAAAAAGACAGCCACCGTTCCGAACCGATCACGGAGTGATCTTCGGAACGTTTTATCAAATCACCTATCAGAGCCATGACGAATGGAAGAACGAAATCGAAGAGGAACTGCGAAAGGTCGATTTCTCGCTATCGCCGTTCAATCGAGAGTCGATAATCGCCAAAGTCAATCGGAACGAACCGGTGGTGCTGGACACGATGTTCACGTACGTATTCACGTTGTCTAAAAAAATCGCCCGAGAAACGAACGGCGCCTTCGACATTACCGTCGCCCCGTTGGTAAACGCTTGGGGATTCGGATTTAAACACGATATTGTGCCGGACTCAGCAGTCATCGACAGCCTGAAATCGTTCATCGGCTATCGGAAAATCCGCTTGGAGAACCGGCAGATAGTCAAGGACGATCCCCGAATCATGCTCGACTGCAGTGCCATCGCCAAAGGCTACGGCGTGGATCTCGTCGCCCGTTTCCTCGAACACAAAGGCATACGGAACTACCTGATCAATATCGGAGGCGAAATTGCGATGAAAGGCAAGAACCCGAAAATGAACAAATGGCATATCGGCATCAATAAACCGGAAGACGATTCGCTCTCGACGAATCGAGACATCGAGGCGATGCTCGCATTGACCAACATCGGCATGGCGACCTCGGGCAACTATCGGAACTTCTATTACAAAGGGGACAAACGGTACGCCCATACCATCGATCCGCGTACGGGTTACCCCGTCCAACACAGCCTCCTGTCCGCCACCGTCTTGGCAAAAGATTGCGCTACGGCCGACGCATACGCCACTTCGTTCATGGTGATGGGGTTCGACGCCGCCATGGCCTTCTGCCAAGAGCATCCCGAAATAGAAGCTTATTTCATCTGCTCCGGGCGCGACGATCGGTTCGACTTGCACTTTACCGACGGTATGAGGAAATATCTCGTCGAAGGGAAAAAAGAGTAGCCCGAAATCGATCAATCCCTTTTCGACAACAGATCGGGAACTTTCGAGAAAAAGATTAGGATCTTTCGAGAAAAAGATTAGGAACTTCTGAGAGATAGATTAGGATCTTTCGAGAGATAGCTCGGGAAGTTCGGC
Organism: Phocaeicola abscessus CCUG 55929; assembly: GCF_000312445.1. GTDB lineage: Bacteria > Bacteroidota > Bacteroidia > Bacteroidales > Bacteroidaceae > Phocaeicola > Phocaeicola abscessus. The sequence goes on from NZ_HE997183.1 coordinate 516,189, forward strand.
CCTCCCCTGCTTTCACTCCTCCATTCGATAGCTGACAAAGGCGACTCTCTTGCTGTCGGGAGCCCACGAATTGACATTGATGGAACCTTGCCCACCGAAGAGTTCGGCTATCGTCTTCGGTTCTCCTCCGGCCGAAGGCATGAGACGCAATTCTACATGTTTGTCAGCCAAGTGCTGACCGGCTTCGACGTCTCCTTTACGATAAGCGAGATAGACTACCCACTGCCCGTCGGGCGAAACGTGCGGGAACCATGCATTCCGGGTATCGTCAAACGTGATCTGGGTCTGTTCGCTCCCGTCGGGGCGCATTCTCCAAACCTGCATCAGTCCGGTCCGCGCCGAGTTAAACCAAATGTATTCCCCGTCGGGCGAATATTCCGGGCCGTCGTCCAATCCTTCCGCATCCGTCAACCGCACTTCCTCTCCTCCTCCTATGTCGATTGTATAGATATCCATTCCTCCGGTACGGAATGCGCAATAGGCCAACGTTTTCCCGTCAGGACTCCAGCCGTGCAGGTAGCTCGGTCCGTAAGGGGTGATCAATCGAGGATTTCCTCCCTCAATCGGCAAGATATAGATATACGAACTGCGCTTCTCGTGATCGGGCGAAGCACTGACCGCTATGGTTTTCCCGTCGGGAGAAAGCAGATGATCGTTATTGCAGTTTTCCAGATAGGCGGTATCGATCAAGCGAACGTTTCCCCTTCCCGAGGCATCGATCCTGTAAAGCAATCCATGACTATTAAATACCAACCACCTGCCGTCTTTCGTCCAGTTGGGTGCTTCTATCCGGCAGTCGAATTCGCGGATCGTCGAACGCTGTCCGGTGATCACGTCAAGCACCTCTAACAGGCTCGTGATCTTTCTCTCTCCATCTTGCGCCCGTGCGGTAACAGCTCCCATCAACAGAAGCGTAAACATAAAACGTTTCATCATGATTTCCATTCAAGCTTACGGCAAAGATAGACAAACTTCGGACAACGGCAAGAAGAGACACGAAGAATTCTCCTACGTAACCACACCATTACCCGAACTTACTCGAAAAAGACGAGGCGGGGATGACGGATTATCGTTTTTATTCGTAAATTTGTGCGAAATAATAACTCAACAGTCATGAAAAATTTTATACTCATCGTCTTGTCCATCCTTACCATCACTTCCTGCACGCAGAAAAAACAAGCGCAACATACCCCGCCGACATTCACGGGCGCTGCAGGCGAAGTCAAACTCATCACGCTCGATCCGGGCCACTTCCATGCGGCTTTAATACAGAAAACCTCCTACAATCAGATCAGTAAAAACGTATATGTCTATTCTCCCGGCGGCGAAGACTTAAAAGAGCATCTGGCCAGAATCGATGCGTACAACGCCCGCCCCAACACTCCCACCGATTGGAACGAGATCGTCTACGTGGGGGCGGATTTCCTCGAAAAGATGCTGACCGAACAGAAAGGCAACGTCATGGTGACGTCGGGAAATAACCGATTGAAAACCGATTACATTGAGAAAACCTTAGAGACCGGCATCCATGTACTGGCCGACAAACCGATGGTTATCAACTTCGATAAGTTCGAAGAATTGAAAGCATGTTTCGAGATCGCCCAGCAAAAGGGAATATTACTTTACGATATTATGACCGAACGTTACGAAATCACGAATATCCTGCAACGCGAGCTCTCGCTCCTGCCCGACATTTACGGCCGTCAGGAGACGGGGACAGCAGAAGATCCCGCCATCGAAATGAAAAGCGTTCATCACTTTTATAAACTCGTCTCCGGCAAAGCGCTGACTCGCCCCGCCTGGTATTACGATACCGAACAGCAGGGAGAAGCGTTGGTCGACGTATCAACCCACTTGGTCGACCTCGTGCAATGGGAATGCTTCCCCGAAATCGCATTGGACTACAGGAAAGATATAAAGATGCTTTCGGCACGCCACTGGCCAACGGTGATGAGCAAAGAACAGTTCAAAGCATCCACCGGTCTGGACAAATTCCCCGAATACTTACGGAAAGATATAAAAAACGACTCCCTGTACGAGTATCAGAACGGTGAGATCAATTACCAGCTGAAAGGTATCCATGCCAAATTGACCATCCTCTGGAATTTCGAAGCCCCTGCAGGTACGGGAGACGTTCACTATTCCAGAATGAGCGGTTCGAAGGCCGACTTGGTCATTTTACAGGATAAAGCGCAACACTACAAGCCGGAACTTTATATTTATTCGGGCAAGGAGGCCGACGCCCCGAATTACGAAAAAGCACTGGAACGGAACTTCCAAGCACTTCAAAGCAAATATCCCGGCATAGAGCTGGAGAAGACCGACGATCCCAAGGGCTGGCACGTGCTGATTCCCGAGAGTTATCGCGTCGGACACGAAGCTCATTTCGGCCAGGTCACTCAAAATTTTCTCCGATATCTTGTCGACGGCAAACTGCCAGATTGGGAAGTACCGAATATGATTGCCAAGTATTTCGTCACCACTCAGGCGCTGAAAATGGCTAAAGGAGAGTAAGCCTCGTCAGAACTCGATTTCCGATAAGCGGTCAACTTATTATTTATCGACCGATTTCGTTATCCACATCGAGACACTGCTTGCGACCATCGACTACTTGACCGCTGCACGGATTTCGGAAAAGCTGACCTTTCCCAATCCTTCCTTCTTTACCCTCGTTTCTTCAAGAAACAAGCGTGGATCATATCCAAACAGTCCAGAAGTCTTGAAAGGCTTGCCTAAGCGCCCGTGTTCAGGTAGGCCTTTCCAACCTGGAAGGCCAGACGCCTCCTCCCACGCAGCTATGTCTTGCGTAAATTCTTTCTTGTGGCCTGTCTCCCGGTGGCTTACATCTGATAGAATTGCTCCCACCCCTTGCGCGGCGGTACACCTACCAGCATGGCATTGGCAAATGCATTGTTCGTAAACTGTTTCGTACGCGGGTCAAAGAATAATTGCGTATTCAGCCGCTGAGCGATGACTCCCAAACAGAAAACTTCGCACAGCTCGCCACAGATTTCGAACGGAGAACGTGCCTTTTCGATCCCCTGACAAGCCAATAAGAAATTTTCAAAATGATTCGACGGGCTCTTCGGCACTTCCGGCAACTTGGGAGCCATTTCCTTCGCCTTCGCTTCCGGTATGATCCGTAACGTACTTCCATGGCTTCCTCCCTTGAAAGTCAGCTCCCTCGAATAGATGATCTTTCCCGGATTCAACCGCATTCGAGGAGTATTTCCCTGGTTGGTGGAAGGCACGTCGGCATTGAATTCGGATACTCCGTATCCTTCGGGTAAGGGAGGAAGATTATCCAAACCGTCATACCATACAACATCTACCGGCGGCATATCCTTACGCGCCCCGAAACGGAAGAGAATCGTGGAAGAGAACGGATAGAAGTAATCATTATGCCCTTTGCCGTATTTCAAGGTTATTTCATAGGGCAAACCCAGTTCGAGGAACTCGTGTACGGTATCGAGCAGATGAGCGCCCCAGTCTCCCAAAGCTCCCATGCCGAAATCGTACCAACACCGCCAATTGCCCTGATGAAATTTTTCACTGTAATCGTGGTAAGCCGTCGCCCCCAACCAGGTATCCCAATCCATTGTAGCGGGCATCGGGTCTGCTTCCGGGAAACGGTAAATATTCGCATCGTAGTTATGCCAACGCCGTGCATTATTCATGTGGGCTGCTACAGCCGTCACATCTTTGATAATACCTGCATCCAGCCAGGCTTTAAACTGGAAATAATTCGCTTCCGAATGCCCTTGATTACCTACCTGCGTGACCAGATTCGGGTGCTTTCTGGCAGCCTGAATCATCAATTCGCCCTCATGGAAGGTGCGACACATGGGTTTCTCGATATAAATATGCTTCCCTTCGGAAAGGGCCAACATCGCAATCGGAAAATGGAAATGATCGGGTACGGCGGCGGCTACGGCTTCGAATTCATTTCCGCATTGATCAAACATCTCTCGAAAATCCCGGAATCGTTTTGCTTTCGGATACCTGTCCATCACCTTCTGCGTCTGCTTGTTTCCCATATCGACATCGCAAAGGGCTACCACTTCCACCATTTCGGTTTTAGCAAAATCGTCGACAATCTGTTCTCCCCGATTACCGATGCCCACATAAGCCATCTTAACTTTACCGGCTTTGTGAGTTTGTTTTGTCGCTTGCGCATGCACGAATTCACCGGGCGTCAATGTTAACCCGGCTGAGGCTACCGCCATCGATTTCAAAAAATTCCGTCTCGTAATCATAAGTTTTTCAATGATATATTGGTTAATAGAATAAATTCTTTGCGCATCGGCCCTGTGCTCTATATGCGTGAATATGTCACCGCTGTTTTCTGTCACTCCTCCCATCGGCAAAGATAATAATTCTCGAAAATAAGAAGAAATCGAAGTAGAAAATAATCCGCACGCATATTCGACTATCCACTGCGATACGTACTTCCATTCCCGTAGTAAATTTGGTCACGTAAACGATGTGTCAAGAACGAGTTATCGACAATTCGTCGAAATCGTTGAATAAAACTTTAACAACAAAGAAAACCGTTCTCCATTAAAAATACACTTCAACGAATCGACTACGTTCATATGAAATATAAAAAAAGATAAATTCCTTCCTCTTTTAATCGGTTAATGTCATGTAATCGTTATATTTGCATGTTAAATTATTAACTTAAAGAGTAAATTATTGATGGAATCTTCGATGTACGATACGTTGCTTCAACTTCCGCTCTTTCAAGGATTAGGCAAGGCAGACTTGACAAATATTTTGAGTAAGGTCAAACTTTCCTTTCATAAATACAGTCCGGGAGAAACCATAGTGAAACAAGGCGACAAGTGTGAACAACTGATATTCTTCCTGAACGGACAGCTGGTGGCCGAAACGGAACATTCGGAAGCCAATTACACCTTTTCAGAAGTATTTAAAAAGCCGATGGTTATCGAACCGTACTCGCTCTTTGGACTTCATCCCAATTATCATGCTACCTACAAAGCCCGTACGGAAGTCCAGCTGTTGGCCATTCGGAAAACCTATATGCTGGCCGAACTGAATCTCTATGAGATCTTCCGCATCAACTACCTGAATATCGTCAGCAATCAAGTGCAAGTGGAACATGAGAAGTTGCGCAAAGTCTATACGACCGGCGTCCGAAAAAAGATCATCAATTTTTTTAATCTTCAGGCCCTGAAGCCGGAAGGTGAAAAATCCGTCCGCATTAAGATGGAGGACTTGGCGGCAATTATCGACGAGACCCGCATCAACGTATCGAGAGAATTAAACGAGATGCAAGCCAACGGATGGATCGTATTAAAGAGGAAATCGATCTCTATTCCGGCATTGGAAAAACTGGCGACCTCCACCGATTGACAAACCGCCCCGATTAACATCACCGAGCATGAACGAACCGAATCCTTTTTTAACACCCTATGATACCCCGCACGAGACCATTCCCTTTCAACGGATAAAGACGGCACATTACGAGCCGGCGATGGAAGAAGGGATGAAACGACAGATTGCAGAGGTCGAGGCGATTATTCATAACCCGGAAGAACCGAGTTTTTCAAATACCATTGAAGCGTTGGAATGCTCAGGCCGACTGCTCGACCATGTCACAACCGTTTTCGGTAACCTGATGAATGCCGACACCAATGACGAACTCGAGGCTATCGCCGAAAAGATGACGCCCAAACTCACCGAGCACAGCAACAACATCACGTTGAATAAAGCGTTGTTCAACCGAATCAAAAAAGTATACGAACAGCGGAATAACCTGCAACTCGATGCAGAACAGCAAATGTTGTTAGAAAAAACCTACGACGGTTTCATCCGCAGCGGAGCCAACTTGTCGGACGAAGACAAACAGACCTTCCGCAAACTGCATACGCAGTTGAGCATGCTTACCTTGAAATTCTCTCAGAACTTATTGAAAGAGACGCATCGCTATGAATTGCCCGTCACTCTCGAACAATTGGAAGGCGTTCCGGAAAACATCGTCGAGAGCTACGCCCAAAATGCCAAAGAACGAGGGAAAGAAGGATATATCGTCACACTCGATGCCCCCAGCTACGGTCCGTTTATGAAATATGACAAAGACCGCACCTTACGAAAAGAACTTTATATGGCTTTCAGCACGCAATGTACGCATGATAACGCATATAACAACATCGAAACAGTCAGGCAACTGATCAATTTGCGCCTCGCATTGGCGCAATTGTTAGGCTTTCCGACATTTGCGGACTACGTACTGAAGAAACGGATGGCAGAGACCAAAGAGCATGTATACCGATTGTTCGGTCAGCTGCTTGAAGCCTACACGCCCACCGCCAAGCGAGAAGTCGCTCACGTAGCATCCGTGGCCAAAGAAGCGGAGGGAACCGACTTCCGCCTCATGCCCTGGGACTGGACATTTTATTCCAACCTGTTAAAAGACAGGAAATACAGCCTGAACGACGAGCTGCTTCGTCCTTATTTCGAATTGAGTCGGGTAAAGCAAGGAGTGTTTAATTTGGCTACCCGCCTGTACGGCATTACCTTCGAAGAGAATAAAAGTATTCCCGTATATCATCCGGAAGTGAGAGCTTATGAAGTCTACGATAAAGACGGCAAGTTCTTAGCTGTACTGTATACAGACTTCCATCCCCGCAAAGGGAAACATGCCGGCGCTTGGATGACCAGTTATAAAGGCCAATGGAAAGAACGAGGAGAAGACAGTCGCCCCCACGTCTCGTTGACCATGAACTTTACCAAACCGCAAGCGGATACCCCCGCCTTATTGACTTTCGCCGAAGTAGAAACTTTTTTGCACGAGTTCGGGCATTCCTTGCACGAAATATTTGCCGATACCACCTACCAAAGCCTGAGCGGAACCAATGTTTATTGGGATTTCGTGGAACTTCCTTCCCAATTTATGGAAAACTTCGCCTATGAAAAGGAATTCCTCAACACTTTCGCCCGCCATTATAAAACAGGCGAACCGATTCCGGAGGAGTACATCCAGAAAATCAAGGATACGGCCAACTTCAACATTGCCTATGCGTGCCTTCGCCAAGTAGGCTTCGGCCTGCTGGATATGGCCTGGTATACCCGTACCGTTCCTTTCGATGGAGATATCATGGCGTATGAAAAAGAAGCCTGGGAACAGGCTCAGCTGCTACCCAACGTCGACGGGACATGCATGTCCGTACAATTCTCCCATATCATGGCGGGAGGCTATGCCGCCGGATACTATAGCTATAAATGGGCTGAGGTATTGGACGCCGACGCCTTCTCCCTATTCAAAGAAAAAGGGATATTCAATCCGGAAGCGGCCGCCTCTTTCCGCGAGCATATACTTTCGAAAGGCGGAACGGAACCGCCGATGGAATTGTACAAGCGATTCCGAGGACAGGCTCCTTCCATCAAAGCCTTATTAAAACGTAACGGAATCATTCGATAATCCACCAGACACCATGACGAAGATAAAACAAATATTTTTATTACTTTCAACGTTTCTCTTTATAAGCGGATGCAGCAGTAAAGATGATATAGATGAAATTTTCGTTTCGGGCAAGTGGACTGTCGTCAATTATTTCACTACCACCAACTGGAAGGATACCAAGAACTCGAAACCTCAGTATACGACAGTAGCCGATGTAACCGACCTGAAAAAGTTAACGATTACCTTCAACAATAACGGCACCTTCATCGGCTCGCTTACAAACGGCGAAACAGTCACAGGGACATGGCAAGCCGACGGAAAGCACCATACCGTGCTCTTTCCGATGAACGACATTCAAACCAACGGCATGTTGAATGCAAAGGACGTGGAATTTGTAACGCTCTTGAAAGAGGCTAAATTTTATCAAGGCGATGCAAGCAATCTTTTATTCGGCATAGAGACCAAAACATTTTATGTTCAACTCACACATTATTAAAAGATGGATGTAGCGGAAGAAAAACAATTCGTACTGGATAAGCGATACCTCCGAATGGCGGAGATCTGGTCGGAGAACTCCTATTGTCGACGGCGGAAAGTCGGCGCGTTGATCGTCAAGAACAAAATGATCATTTCCGACGGTTACAACGGTACGCCATCCGGGTTCGAAAACATTTGCGAGGATGAAAACAACGTGACGAAACCCTACGTCCTGCATGCCGAAGCCAATGCCATTACGAAAATCGCCCGTTCAAGCAACGGCAGCGACGGAGCAACCATGTACATTACCGATTCCCCCTGCATAGAATGTGCCAAGCTAATCATACAGTCGGGCATCAAACGAGTGGTCTTCTGCAAGAAATACCGGTTGGACGAGGGGGCGAACCTTTTAAAACGGGCGAACATCGAAGTCGTCTACATCGATTATGAGGAAGTAATTAAAGAAAGCAAATAGATATGGACAACAAGAAGAAATCACATTTCATCCCTATTATAACAGCAGTATGTATGGTGCTGGGAATCCTTATCGGGACATTTTATGCCCATCATTTTTCCGGTAACCGATTGGGAATTATAAACACCTCGTCCAATAAATTGAATGCATTGCTGCGCATCATCGAAGATCAATACGTGGACACAGTCAAGATGGCCGACCTGGTGGAAAGCGCCATGCCTCAGATATTGGGAGAATTGGATCCCCACTCGGCCTATATTCCCGCAAAAGATCTGAAAGCGGTCAACGACGATTTGGCCGGCAGCTTTAGCGGCATCGGCGTACAATTCACCATCAACAACGATACCATCCATGTAAACAATGTGATTCACGGAGGGCCCTCCGAAAAAGTTGGTATTCTGGCAGGCGACCGCATCATTTCCGTCAACGATACCGCTTTCGTAGGGAAAGAAATAACGAACAACTCCGTGCAACGCAAATTGAAGGGACCGAAAGGCAGTTCCGTCAAATTAGGCATCTATCGCCTGGGAGAAAAGGAGATTCTTCCCTTTACAGTCGTCCGCGGCGACATTCCTGTCAAAAGCATCGACGCCTGTTACCTGATTAACGATAAATACGGCTACATTAAAATTGAGAAGTTCGGAGAAAACACCTACGGAGAATTGTTGTTCGCCCTCGCCCAACTGAATAAGAAAGACTGCCAGGGCCTGATCATCGATTTGCGCGACAATACCGGCGGCTTCATGGGGCCAGCCATCCAGATGATCAACGAATTTTTGCCCAAAGAGCGCTTGATTGTTTATACCGAGGGTCGCAAATCGCCCAGAAAGAATTACTATTCGAACGGGACGGGAAGTAATCAGGAGATGCCGCTAGTCGTCCTGATCAACGAAAGCTCCGCCTCTTCGAGTGAAATCTTCTCCGGAGCCATTCAGGACAACGACCGCGGTACCATTGTCGGTCGCCGTTCCTTCGGTAAAGGTTTGGTGCAGCAACCGATCGAATTCAGCGATGGCTCCGCCATCCGATTAACCATCGCACGCTATTACACCCCGTCGGGCAGATGCATTCAAAAGCCCTATAACAAAGGGAACGACGAGGAATATGAAATGGACATCATGAATCGGTTCGAACACGGTGAGTTTTTCTCGCAAGACAGCATCAAGCAGGATGAAAGCAAGGTTTATCACACCGCAATCGGCCGACCTGTTTACGGCGGTGGCGGTATCATGCCCGACTATTTCATCCCGGTGGATACGACGGGTATGACTTCCTATTTCCAAATGGCTCGAAACCGACGCCTGATCATTCAATTCAGCTTCAATTACACTGATAAACACCGCCCGGCATTACAGCAATACAAAGATTGGCCTTCCCTGCTGCAGCATCTGAAATCGCAAAACCTGCTCGAACAATTCGCCCGATTTGCAGAAGAGAAAGGGTTGAAACGGCGCAACATCCTGATGTACAAAAGCAAGGAGCTGTTCCAGCTGAATCTCTACGGCAATATCATCTATAACATGATAGATATGGAGGCTTATATCGAATACCTGAACCAATCCGATACTGCGGTGAAGAAAGCTGTCGAAATTCTGGAGAGGAAGGAAGCTTTCCCCAAAGCATCGGATGGAATATCTTTCAATTGACGTCCAATAACCTAACCGTTTACGTCCCCCCACCTATCCGGTGAGGTTCGGAATAGAACCGGCACGGTTGTTTATACCTCCGTTGAGGTCTTTTATCCCGCCGGATACGTCGACCAACCTATCCGATGAGGTTCGGAATCCCAACGTTGAGGTCTTTTATCCCGTCGTTGACGTTCAGAACGTCATTTTTTAGGTTACCTGACGTCAACGGATCGATCTCGGACGTCGATGGCAGTCGATTCGACGGTCAATGAAAAACGATATCTACGATTACCTGCGAGCCGACCCGCTCGTTCAGATTCTTCACCAGCAATTCCCGGGCCATCATCAATTCCTGCCTGAGGGGAGCGGAGGTCACATGCACATGCAAGGTTTGATTTTTGATAAACAATCGATCCGTCTCCGTATATTTAGCGACGATCGGCCCCACCACCTCACTCCACGAACGAATGAGTCTGTATTCGTTCAATGGCGCTTCCAATCCTTGCATCCGCAAGAATTTCATCACCAGATCCCCGATATTCCGAACCTTATTCCTTTCCACTGGACAAATGATTCCTTTCTAAGATTCGTCCGTCGACGACGTCAAACACTTTATAATCACCTTCCACCTTTCGGAGGATGTCGTCCAGATGATCCCGATTGGTATCCGTCATGAAAATTTGTCCGAACCGATCGCTCGCCACCAATTTGACGATTTGCTCCACCCTGTCGGCATCCAATTTATCGAAGACGTCGTCCAATAAAAGAATCGGAATAGTCCGACTGCCGGTTCGTTTAAGGAACTCAAACTGAGCTAATTTCAAAGCGATCAGATATGTTTTGTTCTGCCCTTGAGAACCTTCCCTCCGTATGGGAAAGTCTCCCAATTGCATCACCAGATCGTCTTTATGAACGCCTCTTAACGAAAAGCCGAGTATCCGATCTTTCGGACGGCTTCCACGAATTTGCTCTAAGAGAGGACCTTCTGCCGCATGCGATTCATAATGCAAGTTCACCGCCTCTCTGTCAGCAGAAATATGGCTGTAAAAGTCTTGAAAGATCGGAATAAATTCCCGGATAAACTCATTGCGCTTCCGGTAGACCATTTCTCCGGCCTGTGCCATCATCCCTTCGCACACATCGACCAACGCCTCGTCCAGTTCTTCCTCTTTCAGCAACGTATTCCGTTGCGCTAAAGCGCGGTTATAACGAATCAACGCCTCTAAATAAGTGCGATCGTATTGCGCAATAACCACATCCATAAACCGGCGCCGCTCGTCGCTCCCGCCCAAAATCAGTTCGGAATCGGTGGGAGAAACCATCACCAAAGGAATCAATCCGATATGATCGGCCAACCGGTCATATTCTTTCTTATTCCTTTTGAACCGTTTCTTTGTCCGACGTTTCAATCCGCAATAGATTTCTTCCTTTTCTCCGCTCTCGGAACAATACTCCCCCTGGATGACAAAGAATTCCTGACCATGCGTGATATTCTGCGAATCGATCGGATTCGACGCACTTTTACAAAACGAAAGATAATATACGGCATCTAAAAGATTCGTCTTTCCCATTCCATTGCGACCGATAAAACAATTCATCTTGGAAGAAAAGTTTATATCCTCCTGCGCTATATTTTTATAATTCAATATCGAAATGCGATTCAATAGCATAACATCATCTCGTTTTAACGATACAAAAATAACTCAAATCGATGGGAAACATAAAAAAACAGCTTGCAAATTTTATTAATACGCATAAATGAGTTACTTTTGCGTCCGAATCTCGATCAATCGATAATAATAAAAAAACATATAAAATGGCAAAGAAAGAAAACATCAAAGATCCATTGAACATGGACGAAGCGATCGGCGCCTCCGAAGCCTTTCTCTTGAAGTATAAAAATACGATTTTAGGTGTCATTATCAGTATTGCGGTAATTATTTTGGCTTTCATGGGCTACAAGCATTTCATCTCCGAACCTCGCGAACTCCATGCTTCGGAAACCCTATTTAAAGCAGAAGCGTTATTCCGAGCGAACAACTACGAGGCTGCATTAAAAGGCGATAGCTTGGGTGCAAAAGGCTTCCTATCCGTAATAAAAGACTATAGCGGCACCAAAGCTGGAAACTTGGCCAATGCTTACGCCGGCATCTGCTACGCTCAATTAGGCCAATATAACGAAGCGCTTATATGCCTCGATAAGTTCAGTGCGAAAGACTTGTTGGTCAATCCAGCCATCATGGCCGCTACGGGCAATTGTTACGCTCAACTCGGCAAATTGGACAAGGCCGCCGATCTCTTGGCCAAAGCAGCCGACCAGGCGGACAGCCAAGCCTTAAGTCCGATCTATCTCATCCAAGCGGGTGAACTCTATGAGAAGTTAGGCAAGAACAGCGAAGCCATCAAAGCGTACAAACTGATTAAAGACAAATACTTTAATTCATACCAAGCAATGGAAATCGATAAATATATCGAACGCGCTTCCATAAAATAATTGACGAACCGACATAGAGGATGTGCCAAAATGAAAGTTTTGCCATTAATGTGGCGAACAGTTTTTTGAAGTAAGCAGTTCCTCACCCAAAGACGGGGAGGGGGTGCAGGTCGAAAAGGCATGAAAAGTGATCCTCCATACTTTCGATGTTTTCATACAACTTCCCTCTAACTTAGAGGAATAGCTCTTGAGGGCATCTCTTCCAGACTTTTTATTACGATACGTCCTTTAATTTGTTTTACGAAAAAAAAAGATGTCAACAGTTTATCATCATTTGTCGGATTACGATTCCACGACAATACCCAAAGCCACTGACATGCGCTTCGGGATCGTCGTTGCGGAATGGAACGAAAACATCACTTCCTCGCTATTGAAAGGAGCACTCGATACTTTGAAAAAGAACGGTGCCAAAGAAGAAAACATCATCGTACAGACCGTTCCCGGAAGCTACGAACTGACTTACGGAGCAGCTCGAATGATCAAATCGGGGAAAGTAGACGCCGTCATCGCGATCGGATGCGTCGTCCGCGGCGAGACTCCCCATTTCGATTACATCTGCGAAGGCGTCACAAATGGCCTCAGTTATCTGAATGCAAACAGTCGTATCCCCGTGATCTTCTGCTTGCTTACCACAAACACGATGCAACAAGCGAAAGAACGATCCGGCGGCAAGTTGGGAAACAAAGGGACGGAAGGAGCCGTTACGGCCATTAAAATGATTCACTTTCAACGAAAGTTAGAGCAGCGATAAAAATTCCTTTTCACCTTTTGCCGGATTTAAAAATAGCGCTATCTCTGCAATGCATCGAAAAGAATTCTATGGACAAATACCAGCGTAGTCAAATGGGCAGGAGAAGGTTACTCCTGTCCACTCAGCAAGTTCATGCAAATAAGTGCATGCCGTTTGGCTATTAAAAGCAAAACCATTATCTTCGCACAAAAAGATGACAACGTGAAATTTATCTCATGGAATGTGAACGGCCTGCGCGCCGTTTATACAAAAGGATTCGGCAAAGTGTTCGAATCGTTGAATGCCGACTTTTTCTGCATACAGGAAACCAAAATGCAAGCCGGTCAGTTGGATGTACACTTCGACGGATACGAATCTTATTGGAACTACGCCGCGAAGAAAGGATATTCCGGAACGGCCGTCTTTACCCGCCATACGCCCTTAAACGTTTCTTATGGAATGGGCATGGAAAAACACGACACGGAAGGCAGAATCATTACCTTGGAGATGGAAAGGTTCTTCTTAGTGGTGGTCTATACGCCCAATTCTCAAAATGAACTCAGGCGGCTCGCATACCGCATGACTTGGGAAGACGATTTCCTCCATTATTTGCAGGATTTAGAAAAGCAGAAACCGGTGATCGTCTGCGGCGATATGAATGTGGCTCATGAAGAGATCGACCTCAAGAACCCGAAGAGCAATCGCAACAATGCCGGATTCACAGATCAGGAACGAGCGAAGATGACTGCATTGCTACATGCCGGATTTATCGATACTTTTCGGTATCTCTATCCCCGCCAAGTTACTTATTCCTGGTGGTCCTATCGTTTCCGTGCTCGAGAGAAGAATGCAGGGTGGCGCATCGACTACTTTTTGATATCCCAAGCATTGGGACGTCAACTGAAAGATGCCAAGATACATACCGACATCTTCGGCAGCGATCATTGCCCTGTGGAATTGGATATGGAGATTTAAACCGGATTTATTCGGTTTTTTCCGAACTATCGTTATTCGAATGCTCATCAGTAGCGGCAGGAGCTTCCGTAGCGGAAGGCGTTTCGCTGTCACTTGCCGACGGAGCTGCGAAACCGGAAGGAGTATTCAGCGGATTCGTCGTCTGCTCTTGCAACGCATTTTGTTCCATGACAGAATTATTGGCTACCACCTTGGGTAACACATACGAAGAGGCGATACTCAACACCACCATTGCGATAGCCAATCCCCACGTCATCTTCTCGATGAAATCGGTCGTCTTACGCACGCCCATGATTTGATTCGACGAAGCGAAGCTGGAAGCCAAGCCTCCGCCTTTCGAATTCTGGACCAATACGATGAAACACATTAAGATGGATGCAAAAACAATGAATCCAATCAATAGTAAATACAACATTTCCTTTATTTGTTTTTATCGTTAATAATCAATTTTTCCAAAAACCTGATTTGGTCTGCAAAATAACTATTTTTTTTCGGATATTTCAAACTTAATTTTTTAATTATTTCCAATGCCTTCGAATATCGTCCTTGCCTAACATAGATTTTGGCCAACGTTTCCGTAAAATAACTCTCGTCCAGAACCTCTTCGTCCTCTTCTGCCGTTTCAATTTCCACCTGTTTTTTAACTACTGATGCCGTTCCGACATTCAAGACAGGCTCTGCTTTTACCGGCGCTAAAGGGATATCTCCTCTCGCCTCGGCTTCCAACTCTTCCAGCGTCTGTGGAAATCCCTCTTCGCTTCCCTTCCTCGTGAGGAAGTCGTCGATCAGGTTCTCGCTTTTCGTAGCAGGAACTGTCAGAGCCGAGAACGGTTTCTCCTCCCGATCATGCATCAGACAGGACACATAATCCGTCGCTGTACTCATCGGAATCGCATCGATCGGTTCTTCCGTACTTGGCTGTTCCGACAGAAAGGCGTTGATCAAAGTCAACGTACGGTCAACGGAAACATCTTCATCGACAGTCGGACTTTGAACTTGAGAGCGGATCACATACCGGTCACCTTCGATCAGATAGAACAGCACTTTTCGATCAGGGACAAAGGCAACCGCTTTCCGAAGCGCTTCGGTGAAAGAAGCATCGTGGAGCAAAAACAAATTCTTCAGATAAAGCAAGCGTGCGGTCTGAAAATAGGGATAGCGGGCGAGCAACGTTCGAAGTTCGTACAATGTTTCCCGATTCAATTGCTCAGGATGCTTCATCCAATGATTCAAAAGTTGATGGTCCATAGAGAAAAAGTCGTTACCAGTTCGCCACCGTCGCATTAAAGATTTGCTCTACAATTTCCTTGATCATCTGATTGACCAACTCCTCCTGAACGGTCGACAGTTGCTGCGAAGAATTATATTCGCGGCTGGCCGTAAACTGTTGTTTAAAGTCTTCGTGATGGTTTACACTGTTGGTAAATTCTACACGGACCGTCATCCGAAGTTCGGCCATGTTCGAGTAGCCATCGGCGCCGATACCCTTGTTAATAGCATCGTAATTGGTGATCTCTCCCTTCAGGTGCAGATCTCCCGATCGAGAAACTTGCCGCAACCGAGTTTGCTGGATATAAATATCCTGCAAAGCCGTGTTAAACATGCTTTCCATCGGTCCCCAGACAAAACCGGAAGAACGGTTGGGAAAGTTTTCGAAAGAAATCGTTTTTATCTTCGTGTAGTCAATACTCGATCCGTTGAAGCTGTAGGAGATAGAACACGAAACCGTAAGCATGACTACTAACGGCAACAGACTTATCTTTTCAAGCAATGTTCTCCAATCCATATTCTTTTATTTTTCTGTACAAGGTCCGCTCCGAGATGCTCAAATCTTTAGCAGCACTCTTACGCTTGCCGTGATGACGTTCCAATGCTTTCTTTATCATCTCTTTCTCCACATCTTCCAGCGACATCGGCGCCTCTTCCACATACTCTTCCGGATCGGGAATCTCCATCGATCGGGAGGTCATAGGCGAAATATTGATACCCGAAACCGAGGTCGGAACATGCAAAGTCGGCTGTTCGGCAGAAATGTAAGAGAAGGGAGTGGCCTTGGGCTGCGTATCTACCACTCGTTGATCGCGTTCCGTCATCAACGTATTGACCAGTTTTTTCAGGTCAGTCACATCTTGCCGCAAATCGAAAAGAACATGATAAAGTATTTCCCTTTCGTTACTGAAGTTCTGCAATCGTTGTTTCTCGTTCAGGAGCATCGGCAAACCCGAATGGACAGGAGTCTCTTGCAAATAATGATGGAGAATCTCCGACGTGATGTCCCGGTGAGTTTCAATGATGGAGATCTGTTCCGTAACATTCTTCAACTGACGGACATTCCCCGGCCAAGCATAACTTTTCAGGGCCTGTTTAGCCTCGTCCGTCAATTGGATAGGTGGCATTTGATACTTCTCGGCAAAGTCGGACGCGAATTTGCGGAACAGCAAAATCATGTCATCCCCCCGTTCCCGCAGTGCGGGAATCCTGATAGGAACGGTATTCAATCGGTAATACAAGTCTTCCCGGAAATGTCCCTCCGAGATCGCTTCCGTGAGGTTTATGTTTGTGGCGGCGATAATGCGAACATCGGTCTTCTCCACTTTCGAGGAACCGACCTTGATATATTCCCCGCTCTCCAATACACGCAGCAAACGAGCTTGTGTGGCCAAGGGCAACTCTCCCACCTCGTCCAAAAAGATCGTACCTCCGTTCGCTTCGGCAAAATAACCGTTCCGTTCGCTGATAGCTCCGGTAAAGGCGCCTTTCTCATGTCCGAAGAGCTCGGAATCGATGGTCCCGTCGGGGATGGCGCCACAGTTGACCGCAATGTACTGCCCGTGCTTGCGTCGACTGTACTGATGGATGATTTGAGGGAAGCTTTCCTTGCCTACACCACTCTCGCCCGTAATGAGGACGGACAGGTCTGTCGGAGCGACTTGCATAGCAATATCGATATCGCGCAAGAGACGTTCATCGTTGCCGATAATACCGAAGCGCAACTTCACCTGCTGTATATCGTTTTTCATATTGACTCCTATTGATGTGATTGACAAAATTACAAATAAGAGCGCATTAAACAAGTAAATTTAGATTTAATTACGAATTACAATCCTTTATGATACGTATAAAGCATCGCAAGCGAAAATTCGTTTTTACTGCCCCGAGCCACTCGGCGGAAGAAAAAATCCGTTTTTACTGCCTTCGAGCCACTCGGCGGAAGAAAAAATCCGTTTTCACGACCGCCGACCGAAGCGACGAAAGGGAAACCGATGTCGGATCGACAAATACGCCTTTTTTCGTTTTTCGGTAGCAATCGACGGATAGAAAATGTCCGATCCATTTTACTATCCATTTTTTTTGCGTAAATTTGCCGAAATTCGTATCAATCATTCATAAAATGAACGACATCTGTTGCATCGGCCATATCACCTTAGACAAGATCGTTACGCCTCTACATATCACCTATCTGCCTGGCGGCACCTCCTACTACTTCTCTCACGGAATAAGTCGGTTAGACGAGTATAAAAATTACAAGTTGGTCACCTCGCTGGCCCTCTCCGAGATGCAAGCGGTCGAGGATATCCGCGCCAAAGGCATCAAGGTGAAAGTAATACCGAGCAAGGAGACGGTATATTTCGAAAACACCTACGGCATCGACCAAAATAACCGCACGCAAAGAGTTTTGGCAAAGGCCGATCCTTTCAAGGTGGAGGATCTGCAGGATGTGGAAGCCCGCATTTTCCATCTGGGGAGTTTGCTCAGCGACGACTTTCCGCTGGATGTAATCAAATACCTGTCAGGAAAAGGTATCCTCTGCGTGGATGTACAAGGGTATCTTCGTCAAGTGCAGGGAGATCGGGTATATGCCGTCGACTGGCCGGAGAAGATGAAAGCCTTTCCCTATATCGATATTCTGAAAGTCAACGAATTCGAAATGGATGTCTTGACCGGACATTCCGATCCGATCGACGCCGCCAAACAACTAAGCGGTTGGGGTGTGAAAGAAGTCCTGGTGACTTTGGGAAGTCTGGGGTCAATCATTTACGTAAACGGACAAATATACAAGATACCGGCTTATCCCCCCGAGAAGATCGTGGATGCCACCGGCTGCGGCGACACTTACGCGACAGGCTACCTCTACATGCGTAACAAAGGCGCTTCGTACGAAGAGGCCGGTTGTTTCGCCGCCGCCATGTCGACCTTAAACCAAGAAGTCTCCGGCCCTTTCTGCGGAACCGAACAAGATGTCCTGAATATCATTAGGAACAGCAATCTGAAACCCGAAAGGTTATGATCCCAATCGTCCGAGCATTCAATCAAGCTTCCCTCTTCAAAGAAACCTGCTTCCAAGCATACAGCAAGACCACGACAAACCCGACCAGCGGCACGACGAATGCGAAAGACATCGAGGTCATATCGGCTACGTATCCCATCCACAACGGACCGACGGCTCCGCCGATAGGCGTCATCATTAAAAAGGATGCAGCCCGTTTCGTATAATAACTTCCCATATTCTGAACAGACAAGGCAAAGATGGTCGGGAACATAATCGCTTCCAACAAATATCCTAAACAGAGGGCGACCAACGAGACAACTCCTACCTGAAGCACCACCAAAGCGGTGGTACAGACAGTACCTATTGCACAGACAAACAGCATCCGTTCGGCAGAAACGCTGCGCATAATCCAGCTACCGCCGAAACGCCCCGTCATAAACAATCCCAACCCACAGATAGAAAGCATGAACGAAGCCTCTTTGGCCGTCAACCATCCTTCGTTCACATAATTGATGAAGAAGCTGTTTATCGATATTTCGGAAATCTCATAACAAAACAAGGCGAACAACCCGAAAACGAACAGGCGATTCTTCCACAATCCGATGACTTTCAACTCTTTCGACCGCTCCTCTACGCCGTCGTCTATCTCCGGCAACTTCACTCGACTGAACAAGAGAGCCACGCCCAGCACGATAAATCCCATGACCATGTAAGGGACGGAGACACCGATCGAATCTTCTCCCGAGAATAAAGCCATCCCTCCGATCAGAGGAGCACAAATACACCCTAATCCGTTAAATGATTGCGCCAAATTTAACCGGCTGGCCGCCGTCTGCCGCTCGCCTAACTTCGTCATATAAGGGTTTGCCGCCGTTTCCAAAAAGACCAAGCCGCAGGCAATGACAAACAGAGAAAACAGGAAGAAGTTGAACGACCCGATAAACTCACCGGGGATAAAAAGCAAAGATCCTATGCCGTAAAGGATTAAACCGAAAACCACCCCCGACCGATACCCATGTCGATGTATGTATAAACCGGCGGGAATGGCCATGATAAAATATCCGAGATAAAACATGACCTGAACCATAGCCGAATTCATCTTTGACATGTTCATCGAATCCTGGAAATGCTTATTCAATACATCCAAAAAAGCATGTGCGAACCCCCACAGAAAAAATAGAGAAGTTACCAAAACAAACGGCACTACGTATTCTCTCTTTACCAATTCATATCTATTCATACTCATCGTTTCATAAATAATCAGGCAAGGTTGCCAAATTAGCAATTATCATATCGGGCAAAGCTTCGTCGACGGGCTCGTTCCCCCAGCCTTCGCCTTTCAACCAAACGGTCTTGCAACCGAGAGCTTTCGCCGGAACCATATCTTTCGAGAAAGAATCTCCGATCACGAGCACTCGAGCGGGATCGCCCCCGAGCGCTTCCACACCCAAGCGATAGATAGCAGGATTGGGCTTCCGAATGCCGACAACCGACGACTCAACGACCGCAGTGAAAAACCGATCGAGGTTAAAATCTTCCAATATCGTTTGAATATTTCCGTAGAAATTGGAGACCAGAGCCAATGTATACCGGCGAGAAAGCTCCTCTACCACCGGACGAGTTACGCTCAACACGTCAGACACATAGTTATAGCTGCCATCCGTTACCTGATCGGCATAACGCTGAAGGAAATCCTCGTCCATCGGCAACTTCCCTTTCGATGCCAAATATTCGACTTGCAGTTTCGTTTTATAGGCCAAGACTCGGCGAAAATCATCGTCGGGGCGTACATAAGGATATTTCGCCAGTGAACGCTCTCCGAACATATATGCTTCCCGAAAACTTTCTCTATCTACCGGAATGCGGAACTTTACATATTGCCTCCAAAGCACTTCCACCCAATGATGCCCGTTCGTATCAATGGTTCCACCATAATCAAAAATAATACCTTTTATATCAGTCCACATTTCTTTCATCTTTTTGTTGATTCCTGCCGTTACGCTCTTCTGCTACGAATAAATTTGTTCTTTCCTTATTCTCCGACACATTCGTTCCCACCTTCATCAAGGCAACCCCGATCACGATCCATATCAATTCCCTGATGCGGGTGATCAATCCTGTATAAACGCCATAAGCTCCCGGAATGGATAATTTCCCTACCGCCAAAGCGAACCCGCCCTCTCGAGCTCCCAATTGCATGGGAGAGAAGAAAAAAATATTGGCAAACAATGAAGTGAATGCCATGATCAGGATGCAAGCGGGGAAACTCACATCCGTGGCCAAGATATTCAAAATAAAGTAAACCTCCATACACCCTAATACCCTTGCAAGGAATTCCAAGCCCAGAGAAGCGTAAAACGTCGTTTTGCGCTGTTTATGCAATTCGGCGATCTGATCGTCAATACGCTGCAAAACATCTCTTTTCTCTTCAGAAAAACGCTTTGCCCATTTCTTAGCAAAAGGAACGTATCCCAACATTTTCAGTGTCTTTACCGCCATACCTTTTCTATAACCCCGTAAAAAGAAATAAATCGAGATCAACAAGGCCAAACCTGCGACGGTAAAGAAAATACCTAAGAAAAAATCGACTGGATACAAAACGACGTACAAAAAGATAGAAGCAAACCAAAAGCATATATGCGAAAAGATATGCATCATGACGTATAATATTACAGACGACGTCGCCTTGCTCGTACCCACATAAGGAGTCAGTTCCAGGATACGATAAGGTTCACCTCCCATCAATCCGCCAGGAGTCGCATAGTTTAATGCGAATCCAGTAACAGTGAGTTTATAAACTTTCCAAAAAGGAATAGGTGTACCTTTCTTCCCGTCTCGGATAATAATATACCAAGACAGCGCATTGATCAAATAAATAAAAACCCATAACAGAATAATAGCCGGAAACCAATATCCTGCCCGTTTCAAGTTATGCCACAGTTCGTCATACTCCATATCGAACGAAAGAAGCATAATAACAATAGCGGCAATACCGAAAAATAAAAATATATTGCGATATTTACTCTTCACTGCTTTTCAACTTTTGGTAAAATCTTAACGATAATGTTTCATGACGATGCCACATATACAAAAACAGCAAAGTCATGACTATAATCTCGAATACCAAAAACAGCCAGGGTGCTCCGATCAGCAAACTAACATATAAGACAATAGCCCGTGTATTAAAGGTTAAGATATTCGCATATTTCATTAACGGCAGGCTTTCTTTTCTGAATTCGTCGCGTAAGTCCTGCGGGATATGATCTCCGTACTTACGACGGACAACCGTGTAGAACTTCTGAAAGTTCGGTGTCATTTTCTCTTGATTACGGGTATAGTTTCCATAGAAATATAAAAATACCTTCCACCAAAAATTTTTTTTCCACGGCAGATTATGAAACAGTTCGCGCTGCTGTTTAAAATTGTCCAATTCGCTTCCGTCCTTACCTTTCAGAAAATAGAGATGAATATTGCGGTAATAATCAGCCAACGTGCTTTGCTTACTGTGGAAGAACATTCCCGAAATAATGCAAAGTATCCATATCCATACACCCCACAGCATGCCGCTACCGATATCAAACGGCAGCGGTTGATTCATTAAACGAAGTGCTATCGCTATGTAAATCGCAGTAAACCACAAGTCGCCGGCAAAACCGTCGAGCATTCTTCCCCAACGGGTTTTCTTTCCGGTCAACCGAGCAAGCTGCCCATCGCAACTGTCATAATGATTAGCCCATACCAAAAGGAATATACCTATCCACGTATGCTTTAAATCGGGATAATAAAACATGATACCGGCAGTTACTCCCAAGAAAATAGACAAGATAGTTACCACGTTAGGATGTACGTTCAACTTTTCGAAGAACATGGCCCAGGCGTAACCGATAGGCCTATTAAAATAAATATCGAGGAACTCTTCCGTATCCTGCGATTTTAAAGATGCTGCAATCCCTCTCTTATTAGCTTCTTGATTCATAGTTGTATTTCATTTCGGTCAAATAAGCGATGCAATTCGCAATGGCTATTCCACCTTCTTCACGACAATGTAAAAAGCTTGGCCAATCATTAAAGTCGATGATCTTCATTGTTCCATCAGCCGCAATAATACCATCTCCCCCATAAATATGGACATTCAATATCCGCGCAGCTTTATCAGCCCATTTCTTCAGCACCTTCACGTCAAAGTCATACCCTGTAGGTTCTCCGTTGATTTTCTCCAAGTCGAACTTACTGTGAGCGGATGCAGAAAATCGATACCAATCCCAAAAGTCAGTATGCCGAACACCGTAAAATTTAATCAGATCTCCCATCAAATGTTCGTTGACAACAGCTGTCTTTATTCCCCTACGATAGAACTCAGACAATATGTGTTGTGCCTCCTGCGGACAGGTAGCCAAACAGACATCATCCTTCACTACGGTATGAGAATCTCCTCTTTTCAACCAACAAGGATAAAAATCGATGGCAATGGGAGTATCCGTCGGAATAATCATACTTCTCGGATAAGGGATGCCGTTTTTAATCAAGAGTTCCGTAAGCGGTTGACGGATACAATTAGCTATGCCATACCCGGAATTAATGATTAACGTTCCTGCCTCCTCCATCTTGCAGAGAAGAGAAACGGTCTCCGGACTGCGGGCCATATTATAAATCACATCAACGTGGATAGCAGGCTGCCTCAAGAACTCATCTTCCGAAAAGAGATCGATAATCCATCCTTTCTTTTCAAGTTCCTTCGTTACCTTGGCAAAGATAGCGGCATCGCTCTCCGTTCTATGAGGGGAATAGCGACTTCCTCGACTAATACCTATCACGTGTAATTCTTTCATCACTTTCTATTCCATCGTTTCTTTCAAAAAAACTTCGGCCTTTCCGATATCTCCGGCATGATCTACATCCAATATCTTACTAAAAGGATAAGCTTTCAATCGACGTCCATCCTCAATCAACTGCCGTTGAAAATTTCTCATGCGCACCATTCCCTTCTCCATGCATTGCTGCAACGTTTCAATGACAGAAGGTTTCAGACAATAAATCCCGCCTGAAACATACTTTGTATTCGCCTGCAAGGTATCATAAAAGCCCGTAATATTCCATCGATCGTCCGTAGCTACATACAAGGGCTTCTCATCGTCAATATAATCGGTTACGGCCATCCATCCTTCGTCGTCGGAATCGATGAAGTTGGCAATGTAAGTTTTAAATTCCGATTCTCGGAAAATTGTATCCACCGTAGTGAGGCAAAATTTTTCATCATGCAGATATCGGCTCAATTCATAAAAACTATGCATTGAACTGGGCGTTGATCGAATTACCAACCGGATAGGCACAACCGAAGTCTTTTGCAATTCAATCGAATGTAATTTCGTCAACGGTTGTTCATCGTTGATAATGAGAGCGATTTCCGTAGCTCCGCATTCCGTAAAAATTCGAACGAGCCTATCGATCATTGCTGTTCCATCGATCCTGACCATAGGTTTGGGTAAGATAACACCTTCCCGTGAAAGACGGGCTCCCTCTCCTGCCGCTATGATTGCAAATTTCATTCCCTTATAAGGTTTCTCTCGCATCGTCAGAACTGTCTAACTTCAGTCTGTAACTGTCATCACGTTTATCAAAATATTGCTTCTTCAACGGATTGGCATGAATCGCTTCTTCATGATTGCGATGTCGAAAAATATCCAAAGTCAAATAAACGGCGTTACGCATTGCACTCTCATCCGCTTCTCCTTTCCCTGCGATATCGTAAGCAACGCCATGAGTCGGTGAGGCATAGACAATCGGCAACCCCGCGGTATATTCTACACCGCCGACAGCAGTCAAAGCCTTGAACAAAGCAAGCCCCTGATCATGATACATGGCCAAAATACCATCGTAAAGAGCATAATTGCCCGATCCGACCAAACTATCAACAGCATAAGGTCCAAAACACAAGATATCTTCTTCCATCATCTCTTTTATCGCAGGAACAATAAGTTCTCCTTCTTCTTTTCCTAATAACCCTTCCAGACCAGCATACGGATTCAAAGAAAGTATGGCGATACGAGGATTATATACGCCAAAATCATTGACCAAGGCGTGGTGAAACGCGGATATTTTTTCCTTCAACAATTTCTTGGTCAACATAGAAGGAATTTCACGCAAGGCTATACAGTCTGTAATTAAGGCGACCCTTAACTCATCCTTCACATAGATGTTAATAGGCGTCTGCTCCGTTCGGAGTTCTCTTACCATGTATGCAGATTGATCTGTAAAATGAAAATCAGCGCTCTGAATAGTTCCCATATTAATCGGAGTGGTGACCAACACATCGACAAATCCTTCTTTATAATCCGAAACGGCTCGACGGAGTGCATCCAAAGCGGCTTGTCCAGATTCGATCGACGGACGCCCCATCTCCACCTTGAGTTCATCGTTCACACAGGGCAAAATATTCAATCTTTCCGCATCAGCCTCCTTCGCATTATTTATAATACTGAAAACCATATCGATATCCATAGCTTTCCGATGATAGGTCGCAACTTTCGGAGATCCGTAAACGATAGGAGTGCAAAAATCGAACATCGTCGGTTCAGCAAATGTCTTTAATATTATTTCGTACCCGATACCGTTCACATCTCCATGCGTAATGCCTACTTTTATTTTATTATTTCCCATTTCACTTAATATTTATTCAAAAGCATCTCTACTTGTTATCCGATATCCTCGCGGTATCTATTTTTTCTTCTTGGATGTCGTCATCGGCATTGATGACAATTTCCGGCAACTCTTCTTCCTTGGGTAATTTCAAGGTATAAAGAGCAGCTTCCATTTTACGCATATAATCTCTTTTCAGTTTATCCGGAGAAAAAACAAAGGCCTCCACAACGACCACCCGGCCATTAACCTGATCTACCCTTGCATGTGAGACAAAGGGGCCGCCCATGATATCATTCTTCACATCCCAAAGTCCACGAACTTCCATCGCATAATCACCACGGACGGAAATATCTTTGGAAGACACATGTAATGAATCCGTTTCCATATACATGCCTTCCCGTTCTCCCGGAATATTGATTTTCATGACAGAATCGCGTTTATGGATAAAATAATTCAATGTAAAAGTGTTCTTGTCCACATAAGGATAGGCGTACATGACGAAGTTCAAATCAGCATTGACCCGATTGGTCGAAGTCCAGAAGAAATCTTTTCCAACCTTTTTACTTTGCAATTCAGTAGGTATCCAAATATCACAACCAAAGATACTGTCCACATAATTGGAGACCATTTCATTGTGCTTTTTCTTTAAAAGCTCTATTTCGCGATTCATTTCAACGCGAGTAAAGAAGTTTACAATCGTCTGGCTGTGCTGATGGACGAAATCAACAAAAGACTGTTCATCAGGCGATTGGATGGTCATGATCATTTGAGGAACTGCATAGACATCGCGAGAATATTTCATCTTCGACTGCGTATAGTTCGGACTGATATCCACAATAATGATATTGCGAAATATTCGCAATATCTGATTGAAATGTTTCGGATCAGTATTCGAAATGCGGAACGAACGTTCGGGTTGAGGCAGTCCAGGAACATTCGTATCCAATACGTCAAACAAGGCTCTGCCTGCAGGACTCTCCCACATATCCGCATTCACAACGACTAAGACTTCATAAGGTCTGCCACTGGACGTCGGAGTAAATACGCTTTTGTTGCCACAGGCAGACAAAATCATCATAAAACATACAAACGAAAGAAAAGTAATGGTCTTTTTCATCATGTTACAGTTTTTTTAATTTCTGTTTTTCGGCTGTCGACAACATTCCGCAAGCCGCAAAAATATCTTCTCCGCGCGAAGTACGAATGGTAGCAAACACACCGTGCTTCGTCAGATAATCTCTAAAAGCTACGATTGCATCCATACTCGCCCCCTCTAACAACACACCCGGTACGGTATGGAATCGTATCAAATTCACCCGACATTCCAATCCATGTAATAAACGTACCAATTCTTTTGCATAGATTAAAGAATCGTTCAAGTTCCTAAACACAATGTATTCGAAAGAGAGACGGCGTTGATGAGAAAAATCATACTTCCGGAGCGTCTCCACCAAATCGACAATACTAAATATCTTTTCTACCGGCATCAGTTTCCGACGCTGCGCGGGAAATGGCGTATGCAAACTGATTGCCAAATGACACGTACTTTCTTTCAAGAAACGTTCGATTCCCTTTTTTAATCCCACAGAAGATACGGTAATACGTTTCGGACTCCATTTATATCCATACTCCGAGGTCAGAATTTCCAATGCTTTAAGCACATTATCCAAATTATCCATTGGTTCGCCCATTCCCATAAAAACCACATTCGTGAGCTTATCGCGTTCAGGGACAGAATAGATCTGATTGATAATCTGATTGGTGGTGAGGTCAGCGGCATGCCCTTGTTTCCCTGTCATACAAAACAGGCAATCCATCTTACACCCTACTTGGGAAGAAACACACAAGGTAGCCCTGTCTTCTTCAGGAATATAAACAGTTTCAATGAAATTACCCCCGATAGTACGGAATAAATACTTTACAGTTCCATCAACAGAACATTGCGCTTCCACCGGGCGAGATGCTCCGATTTCATACTTATCGTGCAACCATTCGCGATATCTTAAAGAAAGATTGGTCATTTCATCTATCGAATTCACCTTCTTCTCATAAATCCAAGAAGCAATCTGCTTAGCTGCGAAACGGGGCATGCCAAGCTGTTGCACAATTTGTTGAATTTCATATAGTGTCCTGCCTAACAAAGGCATCTTTGGGGTTTCCATACAAATTACATATTGGACTTCCAAAGGTAAACAAAATAATTTATAACCGAAGATGTATTTAAGAAATAAATATGGACTCAACTACTAATAGCGGATATAGATATCTTTCCCTATCCATTCAAAAAAATAATACATTCATGCTCTTGAGAAACTCTCATTTCCTACGACTAAAAAACCGGCGGATTCGACGCATAACCTTCAATCCCGTCATTACCCCGTCATAGATAGCTATTCCCATACTAACGTGTTGCATAAGCCCACCCATCCCCGGTTGTCTCTCCTCAGGCATGAATATTTCGTGAATGGTCTTTCTGATCTTATTTCCTGTTTCGCGCACCTCCGCCAATTTATCTTTTTTTTGTTGACGAATATCGTTTAGCGTTATCATCTTTTTACTCATGATCTTCGTCGTTTAAAAACAGATTGGCAAGAAAATTAACTAAGGGATGGATAATCAATCGTTTACGAAAACAAGCTATGAGAATTATCAACAAAATAATTAAGCATGTAATAATAGCAAAGCTCCCCGTCAAGCTGCCCACTAAAGGTTCAAGAATATAGGCAAAAGTAAACGACAAATAAAATAAAGCGATGATACCAAGGACAATCAATATTAATACTAATAAAAGCGTTGAAATAAGAACGGTCAATTTTTCGACCAGTTGCAACTTGACATAATCTCTCTGAATATTAACATACCGTTTCAGTTGTTGATACAGCTGTTGCAAGTTTTCTATATTTTTATCACTTGAGAACATCATAGGGAAAAATTTATAGAACGACATCGTCGACATGCCCTATGAAAATACAATTTTCCACAGTAAGTGTCCATGCTTCAAAACAAAATCATGCTTCTTCTTGAGCATCGGTAATCTCATCAACTAAGTCATCCATCTCTGTACGACTCAGTTTAATGCCTTTCTTCCGTAAAGCTTCTACTATTTTGTTACGCGTTTCTTCCCCTTTTTCCGGAGCAAACAAAATGCCCGCTGCTATGCCAACGACGGCTCCGCCAATAAATGCTGCTAAAATACTTAATCCTCTCATAATGTTTGAAAATTAATTTCTACAAATCTATAAAATAAAAATTAAGCAGAAGCCTTACTTTTACTTTTTTTCTTTCTATAAAGAAATAAAAAGAGTCTGTTAACCTAATTTAACCGGTCAAGTATGGTAAAAGCTATGTAGATATTACTACTTTTGTAGACTTATGTATTGGACAACCGCCGTCATGTTGAACAATGATTATTTAAAATAGAGAAAAATGAAAAAGATTTTAGTTTTATGTATGGGGCTTGGCATAACTCTCGCATTCACCTCATGCAAATCCAGTGAAAGTGCTTACAAAAAAGCTTATGAAAAGGCAAAAGCTCAGGAATTGACCGAAGCGTCCGCACAGGAAACGACCCCATCGGTAGAACCTATGGCTGCAGCCCCTGTACAACAAACCGTTTCTGCAGTAGATGCTACTTTTCGTCAGGAAAAAGTATCTTTGGTTTCGGGAAGCGATTTGAAAGCATATAGTGTAGTTTGCGGCAGCTTTGGAGTTAAGGCCAATGCCGAAGGTTTAAAAGAATATCTGGACGGTCAGGGGTATAACGCGCGGATTGTCTATAATTCCGATCGCAATATGTACCGTGTTATTTGTGGTTCCTACGACGACCGTGCAACTGCTGCGCGACTGAAAGAAGACTTTAAGGCGAAATATCCTAACCGGCAAGACTTTCAGGGAGCTTGGTTATTGTATAACAAATAATTTACTTTAGGGGAACAAAACGCGTTATCGTGTATCCATATCTATAGTATAAATAGCGCGCAATTTAGAAATAAAGAGAATCGGCAAAAAGCCGGTTTTCTTTGATTATAGGCAGTAACGAACAAGACTATTTTTCCCATAAAGAAGGAGCCAATTACCTTAAAAGGCTGCTTGCAGAAAGAACGACAGCTATTAAAAAACTTCTTCTCTGCATCGAAAATAGCCAGAACAGAATACATTTTCCGGAAAACGATACGTTTTTTCCTACGACTTTCCGTACATTTGTGGTACGGAACTAACTATCAACACCATGAAAAATAACAGAAACAACAGTAAAAAGCCCATGAACAGAAGAACGTTCCTTAAAAATTCCGCTTTAATGGGCCTGACAGGAATAGCCGCCTCTTTCCCCGAAAGGATAAGAGCGTCCGCGAGTAGAGTAAACACCACCGTCGAAGCGACGAAAAACTTCCGCTTCGACAGCCGGGGCAAGTTCAAAATCCTCCAATTCACAGATACGCACTATATATCCGGCGATCCCCGCTCGGAACAGGCATTGAAGAATGTCTGTGAAATACTGGATTGGGAGAAGCCGGACGTGGTGATACATACAGGCGACATCATCTTCGGGGAACCTGCCGAAGCATCGCTGTGCGAGATTCTTTCACCCATGAGCGAACGGAAAATTCCCTTCGCCGTAGCCTTAGGTAACCACGACGGTCAATACGACAAGAATCGAAAAGAAGTCTTCGATATCGTCAAAACAATCCCTTACAATATCAACAAAGGCGTCGAAGGTATCTACGGAGATTCCAACGACCTCTTCACCGTCAACTCTTCGGACGGAAAGACCCATTATGTGCTATATCTGTTTGACTCAGGCGATACGTGCAGTGATCTTGACATGCAAGGATACGATTACATTCATTTCGACCAAATCGAATGGTACAGAAAACAAAGTGAGACATTCCGGTACCGGAATAACGACAAGCCGCTCCCGGCATTAGCCTTCTTCCACATCCCCGTTCCCGAATTCACATATGCGCTCCGCTACGAAACTCATCGGATCTTCAAAGGGAATTTAGGTGAAGATCCCTGTCCGCCGAGCGTGAACTCCGGTCTGTTCGTCTCTATGAAAGAGAGGGGTGACGTGAAAGCCATCATCTGCGGGCACGACCATAACAACGACTACGCCATGAAGTGGCGAGGTATGTTCCTGATATACGGTCGTTTCAGTGGTTGCGATACGGTATACAACGATCTGAAACCCAACGGCGCCCGCTTGTTCGAGCTGACCGAAGGTGAGGAAGGTTTCCGCTCCTGGATCCGTTTATCGGGCGGAGAGATTACGCAAGACCTGCTGTTCCCGGACGCTTATCGAACCTACTGATCAATCCCCATAAGAAAGGAAGATGAAAAGAATAGGACTGTTATCGGATACCCACGCCTATTGGGACGATGCCTATCTGAAGTACTTGGAAGAATGCGACGAGATTTGGCACGCCGGAGACATCGGTTCCCTCGAAGTAGCCGATCGTTTGGCTGACTTCCGCCCTTTCAGAGCCGTATACGGAAACATAGACAGCCAAGAAATACGCTCTCGTTACCCCTTGATCAACCGGTTCGAGATCGAAGGCGCCGATGTGCTAATCAAGCACATCGGCGGTTATCCGGGCAACTACGACGCCTCAATCCGTACAGCTATTTTCGCGCATCCACCCCAACTCTTCGTCAGCGGGCATTCGCATATCCTGAAAATCAAATTCGACCGGACGTTGAGTCTCTTACACATCAATCCTGGAGCGGCAGGCATCTATGGCTTTCACCAAGTAAGAACCCTCGTTCGATTCAGCATCGAAACCGGAAACTTCTCGGACTTGGAAGTGATCGAGCTGACAAAAAGTCGGGAAATAAAATCTACTACTTGAGTTCGGTATAATCCGTGCAATTAATCCGGCTTCATCAATAATTTCCATATTCATAGCCACCTTCTTGAGCGTTAGACTATATGCAATGAGTGCGGCAAGCAAATTCGCTACAAAATTATCACCTCCTTCGAAAAAGTTACCTTGCGAAACTGCCTGTTTTACTTTGTAGAATCATATCTCTTCCCGGGCGATACCGGTACTCTTGTCCTTTCGCTGGCAACCGGCAATTGTGCCAAAGGCAATCTCACCTCTTTGAAAATACAGCAAAGTACACTCCGGTCTTTTATTTTGTGAGACGATAGTGAGAAATTCTATCCCTCTGTTTGGTGTAAACGCACACAATTTTCCATCAATTGTGATTTAACTAAGTTTAACCTGTTTTTCACTGATTTGATACTTCAACTTTGCGATTTGATTGCTATATTTACTACAAAATATAAAAAGAGAAAATTTCGGAATGAGCTGGTTTTTTGTTTTGTAAGCCCCCCTTCCTGTCGATTGTGGTTTATGATTCCTGCAAACATACAGATTATATTAACAGTTTAAAATGCGAATGGTATGAAAAAGTATTTAGTATTGGCGACGGCAGCAACCCACTTTCTGGTTTTTTCCTTGCAGTCGTGCCGTCCGGGCAAGTCAAGGCCGGCAGTTGACGCGGATGCTGCTCAGAAAGTTTATGTTGCTCCAGGATCGTATGATGAATTCTACGATTTCGTATCTGGCGGTTTCAGCGGACAAGTAGCTGTCTATGGCATCCCGTCGGGTCGGTTGCTGAAGGTGATTCCCGTTTTCTCCCAGAATGGCGAGAACGGTTATGGCTATGACGAAGAAACCAAGCCCATGCTTGAAACCTCTTTCGGATTTGTGCCTTGGGACGACTCCCACCACATGCAGCTCTCTCTTACGGATGCCATGTATGATGGTAAGTGGGCATTCATCAACGCTAACAATACCCCGCGCGTGGCCCGTATCGACCTGAAGACCTTCAGAACCTCAGAGATCATCGAGCTGCCTAACTCCGCGGGTAACCACGCCTCTCCTTTCCTGACCTCAAATTCAGAGTATCTGGTTGCCGGTACCCGTTTCGGCGTTCCTGCCGACTATGAGAATGGCGATGTGCCTATCTCGGAATACAAGGATAAGTTTCGCGGGCATATCAGTTATGTGAAGATTGACAAGGAGAGCGGAAACATGAGCCTGGACTTCCAGCTTGCGCTGCCTCCGTTCAACTATGATCTGAGCCACAGCGGCAAAGGCGCGTCTTCTGACTGGTCTTTCTTCACCTGTTATAACTCGGAGGAAGCCCATACCTTGCTCGAAATCAACTCCGCAAAGAACGACAAGGACTATATCCTGGCCGTTAACTGGAAGAAGGCTGCCGAGCATGTTGCCAAAGGCGACTGCAAGATCCAGACAGCCAAGTATGCGCACAATTTGCTCGATGAGAAGTCTGGCATCGCTAAGTCGGAGATTCTTGACAAGGTGAAGGTCATCGAGACTCGTGAGGTGAGCGACTTCTTGTATTTCATCCCATGCCCCAAGTCGCCTCACGGATGTGATGTTGATCCTACGGGTGAGTATATTGTGGGTAACGGCAAGCTGTCTACCAATCTCCCGGTATTCAGTTTCAGCAAGATTCAGAAGGCCATTGAGGACAAGGCTTTCGATGGTAAGGTCGACGGTATCAATATCATCAAGTATGAGGCTGCGCTTCACGGAGAGGTCCAGGCACCGGGTATCGGTTCGCTCCACACGGAGTTTGACGCAGACGGCAATGCCTACACCAGCTTCTTCGTAAGCTCGGAGATCGTCAAATGGAAGATAAAGAGCCTCGAAATACTTGATCGCATCCCCACTTATTATTCAATCGGACACCTCTCCGTGTTCGGTGGAGACACCAGGAAGCCTTATGGAAAGTATATGATAGCATACAATAAGATTACCAAAGACCGCTTCTTGCCCACTGGCCCGGAGCTCTGTCAGGCGGCGCAGCTCTATGATATCACGGGGGATAAGATGAAACTGATCCTGGAATTCCCGACTATCGGCGAACCGCACTATGCCGTAGCTTGCGAGGCAAAGCTGCTGACTCCGAATATACTGAAGTTCACTCAATTGGCAGACAATACGAATCCTTATAAGATAAGCAGCATGAAAGAGGCCCGTGTAGAGCGCAAAGGCAATCGGGTGGATGTATATATTGGCGCGATTCGTTCTCGTCTTGTTCCTGATAACATAGAAGGAATCAAGATGGGCGATGAGGTTTATGTTCATGTAACCAATCTTGAGCAAGAGTGGGATATTCCTCATGGCTTTGCTATTAAGGGGAACAATAACGCCGAGGTGCTGGTTATGCCGGGTGAGACAAACACCTTGAAGTGGGTTCCTAATCGTGTGGGCATCATCCCGTTCTATTGTACAGACTTCTGCTCAGCCCTCCATCAGGAGATGCAAGGATACTTCCGTGTGTCGCCGGCAGAAAGTGCCACGCCTTTAAAATTCTCTATTGATGACAAGGATGTTAAGGATTTGAAATAGAATTTTAAAAATGAGGAAAGAATAAAATGAACAAATTATCGAAATGTGGAATGTGGCTGATGATCGCGGCAGGCGTGCTCACTTTCATCACGGCTTTCGTTTCTCTTTGGGTTATCGACCTGGATGCTCCTCAGTACCCAGAAGGACTGAAGCTGGTTATTGGCGGTTTTGCCGGTCTTACGGGCAACCTGGATTCGGTGAACGACCTGAATCACTATGTAGGTATGGCTAAACTGAACCCGGAAGACTTCTGGGAGTTCAAGGCATTGCCATGGATTCTGATGGCTTATGGAGTGCTTTTCCTGATTACTGGCTTCCTCAGAAGTAAGAAGATGACAATCGTAGACCTGCTTCTGTTTGCTATCTTCGGTGTCCTTGGCTTTGTCGATTTCTATCGATGGGAGTATAATTATGGACATAATCTTTCTTCCGACGCGCCTATCAAGATTCCAGGAGGCGATTTCCAGCCTCCATTGATCGGCTACAAGAAGCTTGCGAACTTTGAGGTATTCTCTCAGCCGGGTGTCGGCGGATGGTTACTGATTATTGCGGGAATTCTGGTTTTTGTCGTCGTCTGCTATGAGTTTGGTATCTTCAGGAGATTCTCAGGTAAGACCAATAAAGCTGTTTGATAGATGAGGCGACCTACGAAAAACTATATAAAATCAGCGCCAGCCTTCTTGTTGGTGCTGATTTTCTGTGTATTCTTCCTTTCATGCGGCGTAGATGACAGGCCACAACCGATAAAGCTTGGAACGGATGACTGCATAGCGTGCCAGATGACCATCGTGAAGGGACAGTTTGCCTGTGAGTTTATCACGGACAAAGGCAAGTGTCTTAAGTTCGACGATCTCTCGTGCCTGTTCAATTATATGGCGAGGAACGAAATCGCGGAGGAGACTATCCTTAAGATTTATGTGGGAGACTATCAACACCCGGAGAATCTCATTGACCTGAAAACCGCCACTTTAGTACTCGGTGTAGGCATTCAAAGCCCGATGGGTGGCGGAGTGGCAGCTTTTTCAGATCGTGCGGCAGGCATCAAATTCGCGGAAGCTACCAAGTCGACGGTGCTCGCTTCGTGGACTTTCCTGAGAAAATCAGGCCGCTTGGAAGATCAAGATAGTCATAACATGAAAGAAATGCAGGGCGTGAATGCCGTAGAGAAGAGGCAGTAGCCCGAAACTTTGTGCAATAGGAACACGGGATAGGAAGCATGCCTTTGCGTTAACGGTATTCTTGAATCAGAGTTATGTATAAAACCAGATTATTCGTTTTATTACTTATATCGGGAATGACATCGATGGTCATGGCGGCTACGCTGAAGGTTGGCAAAGGTCAGGCTTATGCCACCATTGCCAGTGCTTTGAGTAAAGCCAGGGCGGGTGATGTCGTTCTCGTTACCAAAGGCATCTACAAGGAGCGCTTTGTCATCCGTAAGCCAATCGTCTTGAGAGGCGAAGGAGCTCCTGTTGTGGATGGCGAACAGAAGGGGACAGTAATTGATGTGAGAAGTGATCATGTCGTCGTAGAGGGGTTTCAGATTATTAATTCGGCCCGCTCTTCCTTGCGCGACTATTGCGGCATCCATGTCGAAGATGTGAGCCATGTTGTGATCCGTGGCAATAAGATGAGGTCCAACCAATTTAGCATCATGTTCCAAAACTGTAGGGACAGTAAGGTTGTTGGGAATGATGTGGAAAGTGATATCTATGAAATGCAGGTAATGGGCAATGCCGTCCATTGCTGGAAATGCGAACGGATGTATATCTATGATAATAGGGTGGGACACAATCGTGATGGCATCTATCTCGAATTCGTATATAATTCAGACATCGGACACAACTTCGTCGCAGCTTGTGAGCGTTATGGCCTTCATTTTATGTTCTCGCATTACAATAAATATCATGACAATCATTTCGTGGGCAGCAAGGCGGGAGTAGCCGTGATGTATACCCACGATGTCGAAATGTATAACAATATATTCGAGCAAAGTCGTGGAGGAGCCTCTTATGGACTTCTCCTGAAGGAAATACAACGAGGCTATATCCATAATAATCAGTTCCGCGACAATACCGTTGGCATCCTTATGGACGGTGGTGTGGAGCTCAATTTGCAGCATAATCTCTTCCATAAAAACGGTTGGGGGATGCGCGTGGTGGCAAGTTCCACGAACGATACCATCACTCACAATAACTTTATCGGGAACACCTTTGATGTATCGACAAATGGTTCTTTCAATGGTAATGTCTTTGACAATAACTATTGGGACAAGAACAGCGGCTATGACTTAGACAAAGACGGAATCGCCGATGCACCCTACCATATGCTCAGCCTGTTCTCCATGCTTGCCGAGAAGAATCAAACTTTGCTTCTGTTCTTCCGTAGCTTTTTGATGACATTGATGGAACAAAGTGAGAAACTGCTTCCGTCAATCACGCCGGACAATTATGTCGACAACGAGCCGAGCCTCAAACCTTTCAATGTATGATTTCTATTCAGAATCTAAATAAGTATTACGGGCGTTTGCAGGTACTGCAAGAGGTGAATCTCGAACTTAACGACGGAGAGTGTATAGCTTTCATCGGTCCTAATGGATGTGGCAAGACCACGCTCATGAAATGTATACTCGGCCTCGTTACCCCTACATCGGGGCATGTGGTTGTCAATGGACAGGATGTGCAGGATAATCCTCAGAGCCGTTCCGAAATTGGTTTTATGCCTCAGAAAAGCAGTTTTCCTGAAAACATGACAGTAGGACAGACCATCGAAACCCTATGCACCGTGCGAGGATATAAAGGCAGATTAGATGAGGAACTCTATCACAGGTTTGCAATTCCTTCGATTGCCGGCAAGCGTATGAATACCCTTTCAGGAGGTACGGGCCAGAAGGTGAATGCCGCCGTGGCATTTCTGTTCGATCCCATGATATTTATTCTCGACGAGCCTGCTGCTTCGTTAGACCCCTTGGCGGCAGAGATATTAAAGGAAAAGATACGCAAGGAGAAGCAAAAAGGCAAGCTTATCTTCATCACATCCCATATTCTTAGCGAACTTGAAGACCTCGCCACGCACATCGTCTTCATGGAGGAAGGAAGGATTATACTGTATAAGTCGGTCGAGGAACTCCAAAAAGAGACAGGAGAAAGCACAGTTACCCAATCCATTATGAGAATTCTGAATGACAATGAAATCAATCGTTAAGATCCTATTCCTTGATAACATTAAGAGCAAAGTCGTCATTATCTACTTCGTGATGCTGGCACTTATGGCATGGACATCACTCCTTCTTGAGGACAGTGAGAGCAAGGGAACTCTCACGATGCTCAATATCGTCCTTTTTGTGATCCCGCTGATGTCATTGCTCTACAGCACGATATATCTTTATAATTCACGGGACTTCGTGGTATTGCTACTCAGCCAGCCGCTCAAGCGCGGTCAGATATGGCACTCGCTCTATGGTGGAGTAGCGGGAAGCCTTACCATCGCGTTCCTCTTGGGGGCAGGGATACCGGTTGTGTTGTATACAAAGCCAGGTACGGCGTTCATAATGATTATGACAGGCGTCGCCATCACGCTCATTTTCGTGGCACTGGCCTTCCTCACTACGGTTCTCTCTTCAGACAAGACGCGCGGCATCGGAGCGGCTATCCTGCTGTGGTTATTCCTCACGATGATCTACGATGCGGTGATGATGTATGTCATCATGGTATTCTCAGACTATCCCATAGAAAAGCCTACGGCTGTCCTGCTCATGCTTAATCCGTTGGATCTGGCTCGCTTCCTAGTAATTCTGAAAACAGAGGCATCGGCTATGATGGGATACTCTGGTACGATATTCAAAAATCTTCTGGGAAAAACAACAGGTATTATGGTCTCATCCCTGCTACTCATTGCATGGGTGGCAGTGCCTTATCTACTGTCCTTGAGGGTATTTAAGCGAAAGGATTTATAGCTATTCTCGTGTTTCGGGCCAACCACAAGGCGATGGGTGAAAAGCCTGCTTAGCGTTCTTTGCAATGCCGTTAACATGGATAATTCTTGCAATTGTTGTCCGCCATTGTTCGTCTAAAGAATGAATCGTCATTTCAAAAACAGGAAGATGTGAGGTTTTCAACCACTCCTGCCTTCGAAAACCGGCCCATCAAGGAGTATAAAGATGTAGTTATCAGTGAGCCCATGATGGGTGTCAATACCCCGAAAGACTTGTTTGCGGATGGCGAGAACTTTATAGGAGGGCTTTCATCGCCGGTTCTTCTTATAGCTGGCTACAGCCCATAGGTCCATCAGGAGCGCAATGAGGGCGAGTGCCCCGACTTCGCGGGCGATACTTTGAAGGTTGCCTCCTCTGACAAATACCGTCCGGATCCCGTCGATGAAATAATGTATAGGGTTGATGACGGTGGTCATTTGCGCCCACTCGGGCATGGATCGAACAGGAGTAAAGAGACCGCTCATCAGCAGGAATATCATCACGAAGAACCACAGTACGAACATAGCTTGCTGCATGGTGTCGTTATAGTTGGAGATGACGAGCCCGAACCCACTGATGACGAAGGCCAGCAGCAGGGCCAGCAGGTAAATCAGGACCAGGCTTCCAGCACTCGTGATGCCATAGACGAGCCATGAAAGTAGGAAGCAGATGGTCATCACGATGACCACGATGAGCCAGTAGGGGATGAGCTTCGCAAGGATAAACGAAAGCTTACTTACCGGCGTTACATTAATGGCCTCTATGGTTCCGGCTTCCTTTTCACTCACGATGTTGAGGGCCGGAAGAGTTCCGCAGATGAGCATGACGAGGATGGCCATGAGGGCGGGTATCATGAAAAGCTTGTAGTTGAGGTGCTTATTATAGAGATAGAGCACGCTCACCGCATCTTCCGACTTGATAAAGGCGGGAATAGCAAGGTGTTGCGCCACGATTTGCGACATGTATCTGCTGCCCATCATGCCCTTGGTGCCGTTCACGGCATTGGCTGCAATGAGAATCTGCGCATTGCGTCCGTTTTGTCTGTCGCGACTGAAGCCCGCGGGAATCTCCACGATAAGGTCGGCTTCCGACCGTTCCACATCTTTCAAGGCGGCCTTGTAGTTGGGCTTTTGGCCGTGGAAGATGAAGTAGCGACTGGCCTCGATGCGATGTACCAACTGCTGTGAGAAGGGCGAGCGGTCGTTGTCCACCACATCCACGACAATGTTTTTCACCTCCATGTTCATCACCCAGGGCATCACGCACATAATGACGACGGGGAATATGACGATGAATTTCGGCAAAAATGGATTGCGCCGGATCTGCAGAAATTCCTTCCGAATGAGATGTTTGATGGTCGACATAGTTACTCGAGTCTTGTGTTAAACTTCTTGAGGGCCACGAGCAGGAAGATGGCTGTCATGCCTGCGAGCACGAGAACCTCCTGTATTGCGTTCTCCACGGGAACTCCCATGATCATCAGTTTGCGCATGGCGGCAATGTAATAAGTGGGCGGCATGATGGCCGAGAGCCATTGCAGTATCTTCGGCATGCTCTCCACGGGAAACATCATGCCGCTGAGCAAAGCGCTGGGCATTAGCAATATCACGGCCGAAACGATGAGAGCTGCGAGCTGGGTCTTAGCCATCGTGCTGATGAGTAGTCCCAGCGAGAGAGCCAGCAGGATATAAAGCGAGGATATGAGAATGATGGCCAGCAAGCTTCCTGCCAGTGGGACATTGAGCACGAAGTGCGACATGAGCAGGATGCAGATGAGCACGGTGAAGGCCAAGAGCAAGTAGGGAACGGCCTTTGCGATGATAATCAGGAGCGGTCTTACGGGCGACACAAGCAGTATCTCCATCGTTCCGCGCTCCTTCTCCTTGACGATACTGATGCTCGTCATCATGGCGCAGATGAGCATCAGCAGCATTCCCATGATGCCGGGCACGAAATTGTAGCTGCTCTTCATTTGCGGATTATAGAGCAACTGCATGGTTATCGGGTTGTGCAAGGGGGCGTTTTGAAGGACGAGCGAGGCATAGTTGGCATACTGCTGGGCCATGTTGGGGTCGGCTCCGTCGGTAATCAGTTGTATGCTTCCCTGTCTACTGCCAAATTCGTTGCTGAAAACAATAGCCATATCTGCTTTCTGGCTTCGGATGAGTTGCTCTGCCTCGGCAGGCGTATGTACATGGCGGATTATGCTGAAATACTCCGATTGGCTGAGCTGTAGCACTTTCTGTTGGGTCAGATAGCTCATTTTCGAGGTAACGACGACGGTCCGCACATTCCTCACATCGGTGCTGATGGCAAAGCCGAAGAGCAGCATCAGCACGATGGGCATGGCGAAGAGTATCAGCATCGTGCGCTTGTCGCGCAGGATGTGGCGGCCCTCCTTGATGACGAATGCGATAAATTCCTTCATGGGTCAGTCTGATTTACGGGTTGCCTGGCGGGCTAAATGGGTGAATACGGCATTCATGTCGGGCAGGGCGAACTGCCTCTTGAGTTCCTCGGGGCTGCCCATGGCGCTTATCTTCCCATCCACCATGATAGAGATTCGATCGCAGTATTCCGCCTCGTCCATATAGTGGGTGGTTACGAAAACCGTGATGCCCCGATCGGCGGCATCGTAGATGAGTTGCCAGAACTGCTTCCGCGTGGCGGGGTCCACACCTCCCGTGGGCTCATCAAGGAAGACGATGCCGGGTTCGTGGAAGATGCTTACCGAGAAGGCGAGCTTCTGCTTCCATCCTAAGGGGAGCGACTTGACGATGCTGTCGTGCCGTCCGTCCATGCCTAAATAGGTCAGCATCGAATCGGTCTTCATCCTGATACCCTGATCGCTCATACCGTAGATTCCCCCGAAGAGGCGTATGTTCTCGGCTACGGTCAAGTCTTCATAGAGCGAGAATCTCTGGCTCATGTAACCGATGTGCCTCTTTATCTGCTCATGCTCCCGCGAGATGTCGAAGCCCATGACGCTACCCTTGCCGCTGGTAGGCCGGTTAAGTCCCGTAAGCATGTGCATGGCGGTAGTCTTACCGGCCCCGTTTGCGCCGAGGAAGCCGAAGATCTCGCCCCTCTTTACCGTAAACGAGATGTCGTCCACGGCATGGAAGCTCCCGAAAGCCTTCACGAGATGGGAGACCTCAATGACTGTTTTCGCTTCTTGCTTCATGGAATTGGAGGGCGCCTCGTCCCTTATAGGGGGCTCGGGGTTGAATATTTCCTTGAAGTGGGTGAGTATTTCGTCGGGAACTCCGATGCCCGCAACGGACCCTCTGTTAAGGAATGCCACGCGTCCGCACATCCTCACCTCGTCCAGATAAGGTGTTGCGGCAACGATCGTGATGCCCTTTTCTTTGAGCCCCGTGAGCATATCCCACAGCTCCTTACGGCTGACGGGGTCGACTCCGGTGGTGGGCTCGTCGAGGAAAAGCACGCTCGGTTGGTGCACGAGGGCGCACGAGAGGGCAAGCTTTTGCTTCATGCCGCCCGACAGCGCGCCGGCCCTGCGGTTCCTGAAAGGCTCTATCTGCGAGTAGATGGGCCTGATGAGGTTGTAGCCCTCGTCGACGGTAGTGCCGAACAAGGTGGCGAAAAACTCAAGGTTTTCCTGCACCGAGAGATCTTGGTAGAGCGAAAACTTGCCCGGCATATATCCCACCCGACTGCGTATCTGCGACATCTGTCGCATCACATCGTATCCGTCGACCGTAGCTATGCCCGCATCTGGCAGAATAAGGGTCGCCAGGATGCGGAAAAGCGTGGTCTTGCCCGCTCCGTCGGGACCGATAAGCCCAAAGACTTCTCCTTCGTCTATGGAGAGCGAAACATCTTTCAGAGCCTGTATCCTTCCATAGTTTTTCGATAAGTTCGTTATCTCTATGGCATGTACCATGTTCACACCTTCATCTTTGATCTTTACTCCTTGCTCTTAGTATTCTAGCCTCACCGAGCCATACATGCCAATTTTGATGTAGCCATCGTTCTTTACAGCCACCTTCATGGCATACACCAAGTCGGCCCGCTCGTCGTCGGTGAGGATGGTTTTGGGTGTAAACTCGCTCTTCGCGGATATCCATGTTACCGTGCCCTGATATTCTTTGAGGTGGTCGTTGCCGTAGTCGGCGAGCACTTTTACCCTCTGCCCGAGCTTGACTTGCTCTAGCTGTGCGGTCGTGATGTAGGCGCGAAGATACATGTGGTCGATATCCGCCATCTTGAAGAGCGGTTTTCCTGTAGTGGCAAACTCCCCCTCCTCGGCATATTTCTCAAGCACGAGGCCTGTAATGGGCGCATAGAGATGGCACTTCCGGAGCTGGTCGGCTATCTGGAGGCTTTGTATGTCCGCCGTTCCCATTTGCGCGTTGAGGCTTTTGGTGGAAGTGTTGAGGGTCGAGGTCTGGGCCTCAAGCTGCTTCTGTAGCACCCGCAGCTGGCTGCTCGCGTCGTCGAGCAGCTTGTGGTTAGCCGCCCCGTCCTTTACGAGTTGCGCATAGCGGTTCACATCTTCTTGGGCTTTTTGGATTTGCTGGGTGGTGGCCGCTATCTGCTTCTGCGTCTCCGGCTTTTGGCTTTCATAGACGAATTTCGTCGCGCCGATCTGCCGCGCCTTCAGGTAGAGCTGCACGGTGTCTACAAGCCCCACTTGAGTTCCGCCCTTCACCCTGTCTCCCTCGGTGATGTCAAACTGCAGCAGCTTGCCCGTTTGCTCGGCCGAGACGGTGATTTCGGTAGCCTCGAAGATTCCGGAAGCAAAGTTTTCTTCCTCCTTGTTGCCGCAAGAGGCGGGAATGATCGCCGCGGCTAAAACGACGATGGTACTCTTCAAAGTCTTCATATTTCTGTTGTTTTTATTTTGGAGTCTCACTTTCATTCTCCCTTGATGGTATTCAGGGCATAGAGTTCCCTTAGCAATTCAATCTCGTGGAGCGCTTTCTGCTGGCGCGCCTGGGCGACGGCGTTGATGTCGCGGAGCATCTCGTTGACGCTCTCCGTGCCCAGCCTTACCTTGCTCTCGCTCTTTGAGCGGATGTTTTCCCGTAGTCTGACGATTTCTTCATCTTGCTCGATCTGTCTCCGCAGGATGTCGATGTTTCCGCTGCCATTTTCTTCCTGAAGCGAGTTATTGAAGAGGAAGGTCTCCCGCTGGCTGTCTATCTGTCGGCTTTGGGCCTCCAGCAGCCGGATGTCATTCCTGCGCGTGTAGAGCGAGCCGATGTTCCAGCTCAGAGTCAGACCGCCCGCCAGCAGGCCATTTTTCATCATGTCGATTACCTTCGTGTGATAAGTGCCCATCCCGAAAACTTTCAGGGTAGGCATGAGCCTCGTGTTCAACAGCCTCCGCTGTGCCTCGATAAGCCTGCCTTGGGCGGTATAGTATTGAAGTTCAGGTCGTGTATTCTCCTGTTGGGCATCCTTGACAGGAGGAATGGCAAGCAGGGTTTTTTCCCAAAACTGCCGCCCGACAAAGATGCCGAGCATTTTCAGATAGGCTGCTCTCGAGGCTTGCTGGGCATCGAAGGCCTGCCGTGCCTTGACCTCTTCCACCCTTACGGCGTCCCAATCGCTTTGGTTGGCCACTCCTCCTCGCATCATGCTCTCGATGCCTTTGCGGGCTATGTCGAGGTCGCTTTGCAGCAACAGGGTCTGCTTGAGCCGCTCGTCGAGCATGAGCACGCCAAAGTAGAGCTGTTCGACACGCTGGTTGAGCTCGTAGAGCGACACCCTGAGTTGCTGGTTCCGCACATTCGCTTCTGCGCTTGCCACCTCCTTCTGTGACTTGATTTGTCCCCCATCGTAGAGGTTCTGGCTGACGACCACCGAGCCGGAGGCCATCCAGTTCTTCATATTCAATCCCATCTGCCGCATCGCAGGGCTTGCGCCGAGTACATTGGTGAATGCCATTGCGTTGGCCGACACGCTGATTTGCGGCAGCCAGGCTTTCTGCGCGTTCTCGAGGGTGTAGTCGCGCGACAGCTCGATGAGGTCATACTGCTTCACGGCGGGATAGTTGTCGTGGGCCATCTGCTTGCATTCCTCGAGCGTGAGAGACTGTGCCTGTGCCAGCATCGGCAGCATACATATTATAATATAGATACT
Source organism: Phocaeicola abscessus CCUG 55929 (assembly GCF_000312445.1). Classification (GTDB taxonomy): domain Bacteria; phylum Bacteroidota; class Bacteroidia; order Bacteroidales; family Bacteroidaceae; genus Phocaeicola; species Phocaeicola abscessus. The sequence goes on from NZ_HE997183.1 coordinate 559,771, forward strand.
CTTCCTCATTGTATTGGGGTTTATTCTGTATTGTAAATCTGTCTGCAAAGATACGCTCGAATTCCTTATACGCCGTTATCTACAAGTGGAAGAAGATGCTCTTTTTGTACATTATATGCTGGAAAAGAGTGCAATTTATGGGATTTTTATTATCTTTGCGTCATATTTATATGGGAAAATGAAGACAAAAAAACCAGAGACGCTCACCTTCGAGCGCATGACCGAATTGTTCTACAACGACTCTGCCGGTCAGTCCGAGAAAGTGTTGTTGGGCAAGGAAATGTCGATTATCTTCGATGTCGGAGTGGGTGTGCGGCGTGTGTTGCAAGAAGGCATGCTGCTGCAGATGCTCGACTATCGCTGCGGATTCATCAGACGGGGTTGGGTGCGGGCGAAAATCAATCTCGTGGAATATACCATCGGTATTGGGACCCTGGCCTTTCTTACCCCCGGGAGCATCGTGGAGCCTCTTGAATACAGTGCTGACTTCGCCTTAGAGGGCATGGCCGTGTCGGCCGAGTTGGTGCATCTGTCTCTCAACAACCATCTGCCGAGAATCTTCAACGGACACAAGACCGACGGGCGGATGCGGGTATCCGAGGAGACCTGCGACATAGTCGACCGTATGTTGCGCCTGCTTTTCGATGTCTCTCACAAGGCCCGCCACGACAATCAGATGGTACTGAATCTCGTTGCGGCCTACCTTAACTTCTTCGACCAGCAATTTGCCGAAGGCACGGAGATGTCGGTCGGCCGCAATGCCAACGAGCGGTTCCTCTTCGAACGGTTTATCTATCTGGTCAACAACTATAGCAGCCGGGAGCATCACCTCGACTTCTATGCCGGTAAAATGTGCATTACGGTGCGCTATCTGAGCACGATGATTCGCAAGGCGAGTGGCGTTACCGCGAAGGAATGGCTCGACCGGGCTTTAGTTACACAGGCCAAGGTGATGCTTAGCTACAGCAGCAGGAATGTGGCGCAGATAGCCGACGAGCTCAACTTCCCCACGTCCAGCTTCTTCTGCAAATTCTTCAAACGGATGACGGGGCTGACTCCCCAGCAATACCGCCGCTCGGACGATTAGTCGGCAAACGAATCGGAAACCGCAATCAGGCCGGAGTCGTGACAAAGCGAGTGCATCGACTCCATCTCCAAGGTGGAATGGGCAATGCCAGCCGCTTTTAATCTTCGCTTCAGCATGTTTTCATCTGTTCCATATCGCCCCGACTCATCCATGACAATATGAGCAGTCAGCGAAATCAACTCACGGTCATAGAACTTCACGCCCAGACGCTGCGCCAACAGTTCACCTATGCGGTGGTCTCCACTGCCGTATTCGTCTGAGATGGTGATGACAAACGGCTGCGTCCTGTCGGTAAGCACGACTGTCTCTTGCGCCGCTGCCCCCGCGTATCGATAAGCCATCCCACGAAAGGCCTCGACACGATAGAGGCCACGCTGAACAGGGCGGTTGCCAGCCCGATAGTCACCGCGTCGCCTCCCAACCATGTGACGAAAAAGGGAAACGTGGGCAGCAACGCATGGAAATTGACGAAAAAATGCAAAAGTTACCAGACAAGGAACCGAACCGGAAAGTTATCATTTTCCTCTTTTTGACTTCGGCTCCCGGAACGGGAAATTCCCCCCCCTCCGACAGGACGATCCCAAGAATCCGTTTGCACGGGCCGTCTCCTGTTTCATCGTCCTGCTTATCGATTCAGTAGGCTGCGGTAAAGCGTTCGCAATGGTGATTTTCCTGCTCCAGTTCGTCGATCATCGCTACCGCATAATCTTCGACCGAGATGAAGCTCTCGCCTTTTTCGTCGAAGAGCATATCGTCTTTACCCAAGCGATATTTTCCGGTGCGGACGCCCGGTCCCATATTACCGAGATTGCCGGCGGGAGAGAAGAAGACCCAATCGATTGCTTTCTCTTTCATCAGCGTATTGAGATAAAACTCTCCCAACGATTTCACGCCCGGCAACCACGCTTCGGGAAGAGTGCCGGTATCGACCAACCGCACCCCGGGTTTTACGAAAAGAGTACCGGCTCCGCCTACGATCAGCAGACGCTTTACTCCCGCACGTTTCGCCCCTTCGACGATTTTCGGGTAATTTTCAAGCGTCTCTTCGTACTGACGAGGATTTGTCCAGCCCGGGTTATAGGCACTGATAATGGCATCTTTGCCTTTTGCCAATTCCGCCAAAGTGTCTGGATTGGTTGCGTCTGCTTTAACAACGGTCAGGTTCGGATTATTGATCGAAACTTTTTGAGGGTTGAGAACGACCGCGGTAACCTTATGACCGCGGTTCAATGCTTCATTCAGGATTGCGGAACCTACGAATCCGCTCGCTCCGATTAAAACTATGTTTTTCATACATATAAAATTTTGAAATTAAACATTAGTCGACGAAACAATCTTTTCATCTGTTTTTTATGCGGCAAAAGTATAGGAAAAATAAATACAAAACAAGTAGGCACTCGATACGCAAATAGTTACCCCAAGGTAACGATTGTTGGGTATGAGTCCTTTACAACGATATTTTTTTTCGTATTTTTTTTGCTTGCAATCATTGATGGATTGGTTACTTTTGCATATTCTAAAGAAGCAAAGAATATGAATAGAACGACAATATTGGACGCCTACGATCCGCAATGTCCCATTCGCAACATTTTGGCTCGCATGAGCGATAAATGGTCGCTTTTGGTTATCTACACACTGACGCAGGCAGAGAAGATGCGTTTCGGCGACCTGCGACGAGCAATTCCGGATATCTCGCAAAAAATGCTTACCACGACGTTGAGGATATTGGAAGAAGACGGATTTATCACCCGAACGATTTATCCGGAGGTGCCTCCCCGGGTAGAATACCGACTTACGGCACGGGCGCATTCCCTGCTCCCCCACATTCAGTCGTTGATCATGTGGGCGAAAGAGAATATGACGGACATTATCGATGATCGTAAGAAAAACAGAAAGCAATAGACATACATCTTGCCTACAGGGGCCGGAGAGCGAGGCTTTTATGAAACTGAGCCGTTGACTTTTCATCGGCCGGACAAAGGTATTTGCAGTGTTCCGGAACTTTATTGCAATGACTTGTATTTCTTGGCGAGATAGGTAAAGGGCGCCACGCTGACCGAACATCCGCCCCTCAAGGTCACGATGCGGTCGGGACTGACCGACGTTAGAATGCCGACGGCTGTAGCCCTGCGAGGCCGTGGTGGTGTCTTTCACTTCCTTGATCAATGCTGCCACGTGTCCACCCTGCCATTGCGGGTAGATCAGGCGGATTGTCTTTTCTTTCTTTTTGTTATTTGTGCGGTAGTGCCGGGTAAAAAGGAAGTCTTTCATGGGGGTTCTTTTCGCGTGTGGGAAGAAACTGTAATATGTATAATTCATTCGGTATTTTTTATAATGCGGGCTGCGGGGAATATTCGTATCTTTGTATCGATAACCGTAAGTATTTGTGCCATTGCGGCGCTGCTGATTGTGTCGGGCCGTAAGGTAAAGGAGAACAAAGAGATGCAAACAAACAGGTATGAACAGAAGAGCGTGCTCGGGGCGGCGAAGCTCTTGCGAAATGTCTTCATGGCGGTTGCGCTTTGTCTGCCGATGAAGTCGGTGGGTGACACCCCCGCCGAGGCGCCGGCGCGCAAGGTGATCTGCATGGGCGAGACGGTACTCGACATCCTGTTTCGCGGGGATCGTCCCATCGGCGCCAACGCGGGCGGATCGGCGCTCAACGCGGCCGTGTCGATGGCGCGCGCGGGGTTGAACGTCGTCTTCATCGGCGAGGCAGGGGCGGACACGACCGGGGCGCACATCCGGGCTTTCCTCGAAGCGAATCAGGTGGATACGCACCACCTCCGGCTCCGCCCGGGCATGAAGACGACCGTCTCGACGGCCTACCTCGATGAGGCCAACAACGCCCGTTACACCTTCTACCCCGATCCGCAGCTGGGTGATCGCGAGTTTACGCTACCCGACATCCGGCGGTAGCATGAAGCCTGTATAGAAGGTATCGAAGGAAACTTAATTGAAATTACAATTTAAACATTAATAGAATTGCAATCATCAATACCGCCAGCTACTGGGTAACGCTCGCGCGGTAGCCGGGGATAAGCCTCGCCGGGCAGAGTGATGCCGAGGACGGTTTTTTATTTCCCCCCACCCGGCCCATCGGGCATATCGTCCTTCGAGGGCTTTTTACCTTGCGGAAGCACCTCTTGTTTGAAACGCTTGATGAGTTCATTGACGTAGGCGATGAAGTCGCGGTAATCGGCCTGCCCTTCGATTTCGGCATAGGCATTCAAGCGCCGAACCAACGCATGATAGGCCTCGTCGGTATTGGAGCGCGAGGCTTTCAATGCCCCCAGCACCAGCGCCGCCTGTTCCGCGTCGCGAGCCAAAAGCGCCAGGCGCACCTGCTCGTTGGTCAGTTTCATCCCCTGCACGAAGGGTACAAGCTGCAATTGCGCCACTTCGGCAGAGAATTTTCCTTCGAGATCTTCGATGAAATTTGTCAGCAAACCTGTTTCGCGATCCAACTGCATTTTCGGTTGGATGCCGTAGTCCGTAAGGTGTTGCCAGAGTTTCTCGGCAGCCTCTTTTTCCGCCCCGGCCGGGAAGGCGCGAAAACTCTTCACGCCGCTGCGATAGCCGCTGTAATAAGCGTCGCGCTGCCGGTCGGCCGCACTGATCGTATCGCTCAGCACATTTTTGCGCGTCAGCACCAGATCCTCGTTTTCACGCGCCACGGCCGCGATGAGCGCGTCGACCAAAGCCTTCGCCTTTTCGTACACCTTCGCCTCGTCCTTGGCTTTCTGGGCCACGTTGTTCATAAAATTGTAATGTGCGCCGTTGTTGATGCGCGTCAGTGCAATCGTTTCAATTTTCTGTGTCATAAGTTTTTTGTTTGGGTTAATCGATTCATCGGTCAGATAATAAAACCAGCTTCAAAAGCCGATTTTCTCAGTGTGGGTTCGTCGTCGGCCTACAACGTTCGCTTTCCGTCGGTTTGGACTCGTCGTCGGCCTACAACGTTCACTTTCCGTCGGTTTGGACTCGTCGTAGCCCTACAACGTTCACTTTCCGTCGGTTTGGGCTCGTCGTAGCCCTACAATGTTCACTTTCCGTCGGTTTGGGCTCGTCGTAGCCCTACAATGTTCACTTTCCGTCGGTTTGAGCCAGGAGCATTTCCCTCTCGTCGTCGACGCAAAAAACACGGGGGGGGTGTCCTACTGGCCAGGACCTGTTCGCTTTTTAATTCGATCGCTTCGCACGGGTGAGGGCGATGTAGGGATGTTTCACGGTTCTGTTCATAGATCAAAAGAATTAAATGGATAAAAATATAGCTGTTGCATGCATGCTTATTCCCGTTGCCCGCTCGGGGCGAAGGGAACGAAAGGCGAAACGCAGGGAACTCTGCCGATCCCTTTGTTTACAGAGGTTGCGCGCTGTGCCGCGCACGCAGGCGAAAAAAGCCAAGGAGACGCTACGCCGGTAGCGCATATGGGGTTCGGCCGGGGAAGTTGTGCTAAAATAGCACTTTTGGGTCATCGCATCCATGGTTTTTCTGCCTTTATGATCGGAATACGCTGACAAATATAGATAAAAAACTTAAAAAAACAACTATTCGGAAGGATTTTTCCATGAATGAAAAGCATAACTTCTAATTAGAAGTGCCAAACATCAATCAACTGCCGGTTCGGAAACCGCAATCAGGCCGGAGTCGTGACAAGGCGAGTGCATCGACTCCATCTCCAAGGTGGAATGGGCAATGCCAGCCGCTTTTAATCTTTGCTTCAGCATGATTTTCATCTGCTCCATATCGCCCGACTCATCCATGACAATATGGGCGGTCAGTGCCACCTCCGTCGTGCTGATCGCCCAGACGTGCAGGTGATGCACATCCACCACGTGAGATAAGGATCCGAGCAGGGTCTCGACCTCGTCGATCTTTATGTTTTCAGGAACGGCATCGAGCGAAAGGCGGATGCTTTCGGTCAGCAGCCGGGTGGTCGACACGAGGATGACTCCGGCAATCACCAAACTGATGATCGGGTCGATCAAATAAAAGCCGGTAAAGGCGATGACGATTCCCGAGATCACTACTCCTACGGAGACGAGCGTATCGGCCAGCATATGCAGAAAGGCCCCCCGCACATTCAAATCGGTCTTTTGGTTTTTCAGCAAGAGCAGGGTGGTCAGGCCGTTAACCACGATCCCCGCTCCGGCCGTCCAGCTGATGGCCAGACCGTCTACAGGTTCGGGATGACGAAACTTATACACGCTTTCGATGACGATGGCGCCCACGGCCACCAGCAGGATGACCGCATTCAGCAATGAAATGAGGATCGTGCTCTTCTTGTACCCGTAAGTAAACCGTTTGTTATTGCCGAGTTTCGCCAGATGAAAAGCGATCAGCGCCAGCAATAGGCTGAACACGTCGCCCAAATTGTGCCCGGCGTCCGAAAGCAGCCCCAGCGAATGCTCGTAAACCCCCACGCCCGCCTCGATAAACACGTAGACGAGGTTCAGGGCTATGCAAACGATAAAGATATGACTCAGCGATGTCAGCGCTCCGGCGGAATGGTGGTGGTGATGTTCGTGTGCATGTTCTTTCTCTTTCATAAGCGTATATGTGAATTCATTTTATTCCGTCATTTCATGCAACCGGTGCGCTGCCGAACAGTCCCGACAAATACCCTTCACCATGTAGTTGATGAAATGCATCTCGAAGTTTTTCGGCAATGTCACCGCTGGGATGGGCGTATTTTTCAGGCAGAAGGTACGATGACAGATCTCGCAATAGAAGTGGATGTGCATGTCGTCCAGCGAACATTCGTCTTCGCCGCCGCAGATCTCGTATTTCAGCACCCCACTCCCGTCCTCGATGGCGTGAATCAGGCGGTGTTTGAGGAAGAGCGTCAGCGAGCGGAAAATCGTCGACTTATCCACCGTATCCAACCTCTCCTCCAACTCCGAAATGGAGATCGCCCGTTGTGCCCGTAGCATCTCATCCAGCACCAGCAGGCGGATGGCCGTCGGATGAATGCCTTTCCTCGTCAATCGTTCCACGTTGCTCGCTATTTCCATTGCTTCGTTCTTTCCTTCGATTCGCAAAAATATGGAAAATAAATTGCAATCGGGTTGCAAAGCGGACGAAGAAAACTGTTTTCCTTGTTAAAAACACCGGACGCTCTTCTCCGCAACGTATTTCCAGAGCGGAGCCGCCATCAGGGCTTGTTTGATCTCGTTATTTCTCAACAATCGGAGCATTTCTTCCTCGCTGAACAGACAAACTTCAATATCTTCCGTCGCATCCAACCGCTGTGCGGAAACTTTTTCCACCCCTCTCGCCAAAAAGCAATGAGTGAGATTGGTTTGCGCACTCGCATTGGCAGAGACAGTCAGCCAGGTTTCCCACTCGCCCCCCGCATACCCCGTTTCTTCGCTCAACTCTCGCTGTGCAGCTTCGAGTGGTTCTTCTCCGTTCTCCACTACTCCGGCGCAAATTTCGTACAATGTTTCGCCGATGGCATAACGGTACTGGCGCACAAAAACAAATTCACCGTCCTTGGTAATGGCTATCACATTCACCCAATCTGGATATTCCAGTACATAATATTCGTTATTGACGATGCCGGTAGGAAGCCGGACGCGATCCCGTCGGGCGGTCAGCCAAGGCCGTTCAATCAGGTATTCGCTTGCTAACGTTTCCCATTTCATGTCACGATGATCCATATTGCATTATTTTACTTCGATTGTCAAAGCATCTCCATGTCCGCCGAATTCGGGAGCGTAAGCCGACTGAATCGCAGCTACGCCCGCAAGGTATTTTCCTGCCCGCGTGAGATAAACCTGATATTCCAGCGTATAGGTGCCTTTGGGCATCTTATCCGCGTAGAAGAGCGTAGAGGCGTCCTTCGTGCTTTGATATACCCCCCATCCGTTGTTCCAACGATAGCCAGACAGCACATCGAGCGGCTCCATGCAGGCGGCGCGACCATCCTTTATCTGGACGAAATCCATATCCCGATCGGCCGTAACCGTCAGGCGAACGGTCAACCTGTCACCGACGTGCAAATCCGTCGCCCCATCAACCGGTCGCCCGTCCTTTACGAGTTCCCGACGGACGGTCAACGCTTCGCCTTGGCTTCGTACCTCGCGCATATCCGCCACGTATTGCGCATAGACGGCTCCCCACGAAATTCCCTCATCGTTCTTCTCGATCACGGCCCGATCCGCATCGACGTCGTTTGTCGCCACTTCCCGCCTTACATATCCGAGGGCATCATCCGTCGGAGTTCTGACAACGGTTTCCCCGATTTTCACTTTCACATCACCGGCATAAGTCGGCCAATCGTTCTCCTCTCTGTTCAACAAGGCATAAATCGCATTGACCGAAGCGATCGGGGTCGCCCAACACTGCGTCTGTTTCTGCTTCAGAATCCAGCGTTGCATCTCCTGGATCGCCTGTCGGTCTTTCGAGATCCGATCGATGGCTTCGATGGCAGCCACTTCGGTCGGCATGCGATAGCTGCACCAGGAATAATACGCTTTGCGCGCATCGTAATAACGTCCCATCTCGTCGGTCGCCACAGCATATTCCATCAGCGATTGCAGAAACACCTCCGCCTCGGCCACACGCCCGTAATCGTAAAGCACGACGGCACCGACGGCCTTTCCGTAAACGGAAAACGACGCAGAGTGAGATGCTATCCGATCGAGGAAATATCCGGTCATCGTCTCCTCGTCCGGTTGCAACAGCGTCGAACTCCGACGACACAAAGCACGGATATAGAGATACCGAACGGTGGTCTCGGAAGGGATTCGATCCGTCTTCGGATATTCTCTTTCCTGTTTCAGCATACTTCGATATTCTTCGTGTGCTTCCTTATCCAGATACGCCAGCGCCCGATCCGTCAATCGTTTCATCGAATCGGAATAAGGCCGGCCGGTCATCGTCTGGAGGCGGGATAACATCTCCATCACCTCCGTGGTGATATACCGATTACTTTCCATCCCTTCGAACCAGCTCCAACCTCCGTCCGACTTTTGTAAGGCTTTCAGTTTCTCCTCGTCGGCAGCCAATTTATCCGCCATCTGATTGATATCGAAGAGCGCAGTCAGGCAACGACGTTGTTCGACCTCATTCTCCGCCGTCGCCACCCAAGGTGTTTCTTCCAAAAGTAGGTTTTTCAAATCTTGATTCTGTTGTAGTCGACCCATGAAGTGACCGGCGCCGCCTCCCTGCACTTTCCAGCCATCGAATACCTGTCTGATGCGTGGGTGCGTATCGACGATGTGCTTGGCCAATGTGTTCGCATAGTAGGCCGCCGCCCACGAAACAGCGCTTTCGTTCTGCGGGTTGCTCAGGGCGGGCAAGGCCAGTACGGCATACCACATAGGGTCGGCAGTCAATTCGACCGTCATCTTCTTCTGCGTCACGGATTTGCTGTGTCGATTAAACAGGTTCGTTAATGAAAAAGTCTTCGTTCCCTTGCCGTGGATATGCAATGGGATGGTCTCCGTCATCCGTTCTTTATCCATCAAAACGGGAAGAAGATGTTGTTCTCCGTCGCTGAATCCGTTTCCTTCGGCAAATATCCGGACGGCCATGATGGGATGTTTGTCCGTTACCTCGAAGAAAAAGTCCACCGGAACGGATTTCTCCGTTTTCACACCGAAAGGTTTGGAATCAGTATAAAACGTGTTATCCGTTTGTGGATCGAACAGTTCCAACCTAACTTTCCCATCGGCGGGTTTCCCGCCCGTATTCGTCACTTGAGCTGTGATATGAACCCTGTCGCCGATACGGACGAAACGAGGCATGTGCACCTGCAGCATAAAATCCTTGGCGGCCGTAACGCTCGAATACAACATGCCGTAATTCATATCCGCCGTATGAGCCAGCCCCACGAATTTCCACTCCGTCAAACTTTCCGGAAGTGTGAAAGCAATGCTCACCTCTCCATTTTCATCCGTTCGCAGTTGCGGGTAAAAAAAAGCCGTCTCATCAAAGTTCTCTCTCATCGAAACGGAGGCATCCAGCCGTACCTCCTTCGCTTCAGTCTCTTCTCCGCCGGAAGCCGCTCCCCGGCTTTCGGGCACCTCATCCGAAGCGACATCCATAGAAAGGGCTTGCAGGCTCCGTCCCGGACGAGACGTTTTCCCACTATCGTGCCTGTTCAGTTGCCCCACGGCGACCGCTTTCAATTCCATCTCTGCCCCCTGGAAAGATCCGAACGAGGCATGGAAGAATGACGAATATTCCAAGCCCGGATAAGACAATGTCCGATATGCATAGTAAGCCTCCATCGCTCCTCCGTGTTCCTGCTTCATCCTCCAACTGGTAAAAGGAACCGGACGGTTGAATCGCAGATCAAAATGCACTCGATTGGTTTTCAATCGATCCAGTGACGCATCGTACATCATGGCCAAGAGTTCGGCATGAGCAGGCTTCCCATCGGGAGCGACGACGCGCAAACGCCATTCTTCGCGCTGACCGGGCGTCAGCTTATCGCGAAAGGAGGTCCATTTCAGTTTCAGTTCCTTATCGGGCTTAGGACGGACAAGGATCGACTGATGTCGATACAAATCGCCGTTTCTGACGAAAGCCCACGAAATGAAAATACCCTCGCCGTACACTTCCTTATACGGATAAGAAAACTTCACGATTTGGTCGGAGAGCATCAACCGGCGGGACTCGACCCGCCGATTCTCAGCGAAGACATCGTAAAGGAGATATACCTCCTTCTCCGTAGTACCGACGTATAAAGTCGGATTCTTTTCCCCGAACTCGGCGCCGTCCATGTAGTACCAGTCGGTACGAGCGACCGGCAATTTCTCATCGTTCAGAGATAGCAAGAGGAAATCTCTCGTGGCCGTACACTCCCTGCCTTTATCGTCCTTGGCCGTTATCCGCAACCTATACCATCCACACGACATCTCGTCCGTCCGGTTTTCCAAGCCGATCGGTTCGTTCGCCGGCCATTCGCCGTCCCATATCGTCCACACTTCTTTAAATTGTTCCGGCTCTTCAGCCGACGGATCAATCGGCTTCCGCGCCCGCTGCACTTTCTCTTCTTCCGACAGCTCCTCTATTCGTATCAGTTCGTAGCGGACATTTGTCGCCACGGGTTCGTTCAGCAAATTCCTTGCGGTAAAAACGATGCGCTCTGGCAGCTTCTCCTTATACACTTCGTCGGTATCCAATCCTTCGATACGCAAGCGCATCGAGGAGCTCCATAGCGGAATGCGTATCGAGCCTCGACGGGTTTCTCCCGTCACGGAGGTAATCTCAGCAGTTACCTCGTAATTGTAATAAAACCTGTCGACATCCTCGTCCTCTACCGACAATTCGACCGGTACGAAGAACTTTCCTTCCCCGTCTGTTTCCGTATCTCCTTCCCAGCGAGCAGTGACTTCCGAATGCCTCCTCGCCCAGAAAGCAGCGGTACGCCGCTCAACGGTGTAACGAACTTCCGCCCGTTGCAAGGGAAAGCCTACGAAGGTTCTCGCTACGCCTTCCACCCGAATGGAATCGTTGACTCCGTAGGACGATTTTACTTTTTCGAAAGCGACCTCGAAAGTAGGCCGCTTGTATGCTTCTACTTGAAAATCGGTCGAAGCTCTTGTCTTTTCCAATTCCGCTTCAATTGTAAATCGTCCGGTAAACCCGCCGACCGGCAAGATAAACTGTTCGCCAAAGCTCCCGAACACGTTGGTCGTCGCCTTTGCTTTCCGTACTTCTTTCCCGTTCGCATCCCTCAACGTCAACGTCACGGATGCGTTTTCCACCGCCTTCGTCTCATCCTTCAGCTGCGTATAACAGATACCAGAAACGAAAACGGTTTGTCCGGGACGATAGAGAGCTCGGTCCGTGAAGAGTTGTGCGAGGCAAGCACGCTCTTCGTCTGCCGGTCTCTCATACCGGGCGCTCCACAGCGAAGCGATCTCCATCCATTCGTCGCCGACTCTACGCGCATGGAACCAGCTTTGACCGTCGAGGTCGGACAAGCGGACGGTTCCTTGCTCATCTGTCGGATAGTCTTTCAGACGAACAAATCCTTTCGCATAATCGTTTTCGTAGATAGAGACGAGGGCATCCTTCACGGGATGTCCCGACTTTGCGTCCAACACCACCAATTCCTGCTCCCCGTTGGGCAACGGGCGGGAGATGATCCGCATGCCGGTAATGTAAAGAAAAGTGCCGTCCAATTCCGCCCGTCGCTTTCCGTCGGGAAGGGCTTTTAAATAATAAATACCGCATTCGGGCATCCGAAAGTGGACATCCGCATTGTGGAATCGATAATCGTTGGTGGCTTTCAAAGCGACAGGCGTTTCTTTGACCAAGTGCGCATGTTTCGACAAGACCTCTTTCTGCCCTTTTCTCCAAACGGGAGAATCAGGAGACAAGTTTATTCGATAAGTCTGAATGGTAACTCCTGTCAGATTCTTGTAGCGGATGTTTAATTTCCGCATCTCTCCGGGACAAGCCGAAGAAATCCGGATCGAGAGAGCCGGATTCAGAATCTCTTTCTCGATATTCTTCAGTTCGTTGACATTGGTATAATCAGGGTATTTCCTTATGCCTTCCCGAACCATCGCCAAACATTCCGCAGGGTTGTCTTCCCGGAACCGCCCGTCCCTACCATAGGCGATATACACCTCCGGAACGGTTTTTATCGCCAGGTACTGACGTATCCAGGTCTTATATTGCGCATCGCGTTCCTCGTCCGTCATGAACGAGCGATAGGTTTCCTGCAAATACGCCATGGCGTCCAAGGCGGTCAATATCCAAGCAGCCCGCTCCTCCTCGTTATCGTACATCTTCAGTAACGATTGATAGATGTGCAGAATACCGGCTTTCACGTCGCAGGGACTGGCAAGCGGAAAGGGTGCATTCATAAAATCCCGCAGGTTGTGTATATTGGTGGGTAATCTCTCCGTTTGATTTCCATCTTGCGAGGCCGTCCAAGCCCTGTTTTTCAATTGGTCCAAAAGATAGCGTGCCAGCAGGTCGTACAGGTTGTTACGGAAGTATGCCTCGCTAGTCTTACCGGATTTCGTCAACGGGGCATAACTCGCTGCCGAAACAGCTTTCAACGCGTCCGCATGCTTAAGGGCCAACATCGCCTTCTCGAACCCCGATCGTACGTCTTCGGCGATAATGATGCTGCTCCACAGCGCATAAAGCACGGATTGATCGACAATGTTCTCCGTATGTTCCGCCCATTCCAACAACTTCTTTTTATCGATAGTCAAGCTGTCGTCCGAAAAGGTGGCCCTCAATTCCATGGACATCCAAAACGCTTTTATCATCTGCGGAACATTCCGTTCTCTTTCGGCCTTTTCATAAACTTTTCGCGCTTCCATCCATGCCGACTTGGGCAGATCTTTTTTCTGCCACATTTCCACGTTTTTCCACATGGCATCGTAAGTCTGCGCTTCTAAGGGCGAAGTTAAAATACTTATGCATAAGAATAAGAATAAGCATGCTTGCCTTGTCATGATCGATCTATTTTTTCTAAAGAAACAAAACATTTGGAAGAAACTGCATTCCCGTCCGTTAAAATAACAAAAATGCCCCAATGCGCCCTTTCGCGACGGGAACTTCACTTTCCTCCTTCCGACAGGTAGAATCGGTATCGGGGGACGAGGTTTATTATTCCCGCTGCGCCGATAACATTCCCCCTCCCCTGCATCCGAAGAAGTAAAAATCAGACTTAAAGCAGTTCTTTCAACTGCACCAGTCGCATGCTATGGGATCCCTTTATCAGGATATATTTGCCCTGCGGGCAACTCTTCCGGATAACTTCCTTCAACGCTTCCACATTGGCGTAATGTTCGAAGTCGCCCTTCACCTTACCAAACTCCTCTCCGACCAGAATCACTTTCTCAAAGCCGCAGGTCTTCAAGTAATCGACCATCCTTCGGTGTTCCGTGCCACTGCTTGCTCCCAACTCTTTCATATCCCCTACTATGGCCATCTTGCACGGAACATTCATATTGCAAAAGTTCTCCAAAGCCGACAGCATGCTGGTGGGATTCGCATTATAAGCATCCAGAATCAGGTGATTGCGGCGAGTTTCCATCAGCTGAGAGCGGTTATTATCCGGAACATATGCTTCCAAAGCCTCGCACAGCTGCGATTCCGGTACGCCGAAGAAACGTCCGACGGCAAGGGCAGCCAACGCATTCTTCAAATTATACCCCCCTACTAACTGCGTTCGCACTGCATATACCCGTTTATCATGCGTCCATTCGAAAGCAAGGAAAGGATCGCACGCTCCCAACTTCCCACCGATATATGGCTCGTCGATATCATCCGTCCCGTAGGTAATTCGAGTGAGGCCGTGCGAAATAACAGTCAAGGCCTCGTTGTCCTTATCGATAAAAACGGTGTGCGCACCGGCATGACGCAGGTAATCGTAGAGCTCGCCCTTGGCGCGAAGCACCCCCTCGAACGAACCGAAACCTTCCAGATGAGCCAGCCCCACATTGGTGATGAGTCCGTAATCGGGCTCAGCAATCTTCGCCAATTCCGCAATGTCTCCGGGATGGTTGGCTCCCATCTCGATGACAGCCAGTTCCCGCTCTGCAGTCAGGCGGAGCAGCGTAAGCGGCACACCGATCTGATTATTCTGGTTCCCCTCCGTGGCCAATACGCGATATTGTTTTCCGAGTACGGCAGCAATCAACTCCTTGGTCGTCGTCTTTCCGTTCGTACCCGTAACGGCAATAATCCGAGTCTTCACCTTCTTACGATGATAATTGGCCAATTCCTGCAACGCTTTCAAGCCGTCCTCTACTAAAAGGATGCGAGGATTCCTTCCCGCCGCCGAAGCGTCGTCGACCACCGCATACCGACAACCCTTCTCCAAGGCCGACGCAGCGAATTCGTTCCCATCGAAACGACGCCCCTTCAACGCAATGAACATAGCGCCTTGCGGGCAATCGCGCGTATCGGTCGTCACTCGTCCGCACTCCGTAAAGTATCTGTATAACGTAGAAATGTCCATTTCAGCAAACTGTTATTTCACTTCTTTCCGAGTAAATTGCACGACAAATATACGGCAAACAGCTAAAATTGCACGCCGAAATAAAAGAAAATCAATTATTATCGTAATTTTGCATTACTATATCAGAGAAAAATGAAGAAGTTTATCAATGTCAACGGCAGGCTAATGGATGTAAGCACCCCGCAAGTGATGGGCATATTGAACGTAACGCCAGACTCTTTTTATGCCGGAAGCCGACAGGAGACGGAAGCGGGAATCGCCCGCCGCGTGCGTCAAATCATTGCTGAAGGCGGGACGATCATCGATATTGGAGCGTATTCTTCCCGTCCCTTCGCTACCGACGTCAGTCAGGAAGAAGAGATGAATCGATTACGCAAAGGGTTGGCTATCGTTCGGAGAGAACAACCGGAAGCCATCGTCTCGGTCGATACATTTCGCGCCGACGTCGCCCAAATGTGCGTAGAAGAATACGGTGCAGCCATTGTCAACGATATCTCGGCCGGTGAGTTAGACAAAGACATGTTCGCCACGGTAGCGCGATTGGGCGTACCTTATATCATTATGCACATGAAAGGCACCCCGCAGACGATGCAAGCCGATCCGCATTACGATAACCTGCTGCAGGAAATCGGCTATTATTTCTCGAAGAAGACCGCTAAACTGCACGATTTAGGAGTCAAAGACATCATCCTCGATCCGGGCTTCGGGTTCGGCAAATCCGTGGACGATAACTACCGGATCCTCCGACATCTGGAAGCATTCAGCATCTTTGAACTGCCTCTCCTGGTCGGCGTTTCCCGGAAATCCATGATCTATAAATTGCTGGGAACCTCGCCGGAAGAAGCATTAAACGGCACTACCGTCATCCATGCCATCTCGCTCATGAAAGGAGCAAATATCCTACGCGTGCACGACGTAAAGGAGGCGACGGAAGCGGTCAAGCTTGTGAAGAAGATGATTGACGCATAAATAACGAACTATGTTTGCATTCAGCATTAAAGACCTGATCGATATTCTGCTGGTAGCCTATCTGCTATATCAGACCTACCGGCTCATGAAAGATTCCGGCTCCATCAATATCTTCACCGGCATATTGATCTTGTTAGGCATTTGGGTGATCGTCTCCCAAGTCGTAGAAATGCGTTTGGTAGGAGCTATTCTCGACAAGCTGATCAGCGTGGGCGCATTAGCCCTGATCGTGCTGTTTCAGGATGACATCCGAAAGTTTTTAGTGCAGTTAGGCTCCCATAAAAAATTGGGAAGCTTTTTCCGATACCTCTCCGGGAATCGGCATGAGAAAACCGACCGTTCTGCAATCATGCCCATCGTCATGGCCTGTCTGAGCATGAGCAAGGGGAAAGTAGGAGCGCTGATCGTCATCGAAAAGTCAATGCCCCTCAACGATATCATCCGAACGGGGGATATAATCGACGCCAATGTCAATCAACGCCTGATCGAAAATATATTCTTCAAAAACAGTCCGCTTCACGACGGAGCCATGGTTATCCGCAATAAACGGATCGAAGCCGCCGGATGCATTCTCCCCGTTTCGCACGATATGGATATTCCCAAGGAGTTAGGGCTACGCCATCGGGCGGCGATGGGCATCTCGCAGGAGACCGACGCAATGGCCGTAATCGTTTCCGAAGAAACAGGAGGGATCTCCGTCGCCTATAAGGGGCAATTCCATTTGCAGTTGAATGCGGAGGAACTGGAAAGGATGTTGACGAAAGCGGATTAATCCATCATCAAACTCATATAGGGAAGATACGCTCTGAACAGGTAGGCGGTCGCTTTCTCTATCGTAAACGGAAAAGCCTCCCGCCCTATATTCCGGTCATGGGAAAGTTTTCCGTCGTGTATTTCATAAAGTCCGTTGTTTTCGGGCAAGTCCTGATCGTCGTCGATAAAAAAGGTCAGATGCTCCTCAGGATGGTTCTCCGCATAGGCGGAATACGCCTTTTCCACATCCAACAACCGGGCCATTCCGTGGCGATAAGAAGCGCCCGGTTTGATCCATAGGGCGGAGAACGTTTCGAAATGAAGGGCGATGCCACTCAACAAAACAGTTTTTGTCCTTTCATCGTCGAAAAGCAATTCCTTCAACACCAAGTCGTCTCCCTTATGCACGGCTATAGCCGCTCCGACGATCCGTTCATCACGCTTCGCCACGAGTAATACTCCCTTATCCAAAAACAAATCTGCCGTAATGTCTAAAAAATCTTCATACGAATGCTGAACCCAACAGTTCCGACTTCTCCAACCTCTATTCAAATAAGCATATACTTCTCGGTTGCCTCTCGCACATTCCATCCGATAATCGTTCTTTCTATCCGAACACGCATCATCGTTCAGGAAGACATTCAGATCCAATTTTTCCGCATCGAAACGGAAAACGGAAGCATAGCCCGAAGCCCGATAATAGCGAAAGAGCCATTCTTCCGCCGGTATGAGCACGCTGAACCATGCCTCATTCTCCCGCATTTTCCGATGAGCTTCCTTCAGCAGTTTTCTCATCAACCCCTGCTTGCGATAGGCAGGATGGGTACACGCTCCCGAGACATACGAAACCGGGACGACGGCATGGCAGAACGTCATTTCGTACGGAATCGTCTGTAACGCGGCAACAAGGCGTCCATCCTTACGGATAGCAATGTTGGCATCGTCTGAATAACGACGATCGAAGTACAGGTCGACAAACGCTTCGGGATCCTCGAAACATGCTTCCCAAAGCGCCCTGACTTCATCTTTTATGGTCATTGTACTCTGCTATGTATTTCTCCAACAAAATAACGGGTTTATAAGACAGCTTCGCCTTCCGCAGTCCATCTATGCCCAAATCTTCTTCTCGGTTCACATAAACATACTGTTCGGGAATGTGATTAGCGTATTCATAGTTAATCATTGCATAGGCTCCTTCGATGTTCGTATCAGCTTTTTCCACGCAGGTATCCCATGTTTCGTAGTTAATGGCACCTCCATAGGTAAAAGCACAAATCCGACCATTCACATGCAATACTCCTCCGCTAATGCCCAACGCGTCGATATGTTTCAAGGCATACGTCATCGAGCGGCGTTCCGCCCGCAAGGCCATCCGGTTTTCTTCCGGACTGTCTTTGTACCATTCTTCTTCCAACTTCAGACATTCGGATACCAGCGCAGGAGTCAGCTCTTTGTATTCGTAATCCGGATAGGTGCGTTTGAACTTGTTCACATGGTTTCGCTTCGCTTGCAGCTTCTTCCCCTTCAAGGAGGCCAATTCTTCGCGGAGATAGATGTAATCGAAGTAATCGCGATCTTCCGTAAAAGTAAACTTCCCGGGCATGGCAGCCTCCAAATCCGCGCGCATATTCGTGCAGACGCCTAACAAACGGAAAGGAGAACCGAGGTCTTCGGCATCTTCAACCATTGCCTTTAGCACGGGACGTATGTCGCCCGTACCGACGGGCAACATATAGGCAAGCACTTCTCCCGAATAGAAGCGAAGTAACAGATAGTCGTTCATTACGGCAAATTCGGTCTGATACAGAAAGGTCCAACTACAGAGATTGGCAAATTGCAGATCGCAATTTCTCCGCGGGCTATGGAGGGTGAAATGCTGAATCGTTTCCTTATCAGCTAAAGTGATCTCTTTAAAACTTAGCATACAGATGACTTGAATACGGGCGTAAAGTTAGCGAAAGATTTCTCATAACCGTACGAACTCACATAAATAAAAGAAAAATAATCCTTGTTTTGCAAGGTGTATATGACAAATTTGCGTACTTTTGTACGTGTATAAAAGTATAACCGTTATATAAAAATATCCTGTCATGGACTTATTTACTCAACTTATCGAATGCGCGAGGGCCGACAAACAACGTATCGTTCTCCCGGAAGGGACGGAAGAACGGACCTTGAAAGCCGCTGATCGCGCTTTGGCCGATGGTCTCGCCGATCTGTTCCTGCTCGGCAACGAAACGGCGATCAGAGGTTTGGCGGAACAATGGGAGCTGAAACATATCGACAAAGCGACGATCATCGATCCCGAAACGAACCCGAAGAAAGAGGAATACGCGCAACTGCTGACCGAACTTCGCAAAAGCAAGGGAATGACTCTCGAAGAGGCTCGTCAGAAGATGCTCGACCCGCTCTACCTGGGTTGTATGATTATTAAGACCGGCGCTGCCGACGGACAGCTGGCCGGTGCTCGCAACACGACGAGTAATGTGCTCCGTCCCGCACTGCAAATCATCAAGACCGTCCCCGGCATTACCTGCGTATCGGGAGGTATGATCCTCGTGACCGAAGCCAAGGAATACGGCGAAAACGGCCTGGTCGTCATCGGGGACGTAGCCGTGACCCCGGTTCCAGATGTCGACCAATTGGCACAAATAGCCGTTTGTACGGCAAAAACGGCAAAATCCATCGCAGGCATCGAGCCGCGTGTCGCCCTCCTGAGCTTCTCCACGAAAGGCTCTGCGAAGCACGAGGTCGTCGACAAAGTAGTGGAAGCCTTGAGCATTGCCAAACAGATGGATCCGGACTTGTCGATCGACGGAGAATTGCAGGCCGATGCGGCGCTGGTCCCGAAAGTGGGTGCGACAAAAGCACCGGGCTCGCCCGTGGCCGGTAAAGCCAATGTCTTGATCGTTCCCAATCTGGAAGTCGGTAACATCGCTTACAAATTAGTCGAACGTTTAGGGCATGCAATAGCCGTAGGTCCGATCCTTCAAGGCATCGCCCGTCCGGTCAACGACCTCTCGCGCGGCTGCTGTGTCGACGATATCTACAAGATGATCGCCATTACCGCCAATCAGGCAATCGCTGCAAAAGAAAACAAATAATCGATACTCATGGTGATGGAAGAAATCGGCAGACCGACTCCTTTCATCTTTTTATAGAAAGAAACTTATGAAAATTTTAGTTCTGAACTGTGGAAGTTCCTCGATCAAATACAAACTGTTCGATATGACGTCCGGTGAAGTGATAGCGAGCGGAGGCGTAGAGAAGCTGGGACTTCCGGGATCTTTTCTGCAAGTCAAATTACCCGGCGGCGAGAAGAAGACGCTGAAAAGAGAAATGGCCGAACATACGGCAGGAGTGGAATTCATTTTAAAGACCTTGGTCGACCCGCAATACGGAGCTATCGCCTCGTTGACCGAAATCGACGCGGTCGGGCACCGTATCGTTCATGGAGGCGAACATTTCAACCGATCGGTGTTATTGGACGAACAGGCATTGAAAGTCATCGAATCATGCAACGACCTTGCCCCGCTTCACAACCCGGCCAACCTGAAAGGTGTCGCCGCCATTGCCGAGACCATGCCGAACGTGCCGCAAGTCGGCGTGTTCGATACGGCATTTCACCAAACCATGCCCGACTATGCCTACCTCTACGCCATCCCCTACGAACTGTATGAGAGATACGGCATCCGCCGTTACGGTTTCCACGGAACATCCCATCGGTATATCGCACAGCGTGTCTGCGAATTCCTGGATATCCGGGCGAAAGGCACCCGTCTGATCACCTGCCACATCGGCAACGGGGTCTCCATCGCAGCCGTCAAAGACGGCCAATGCATCGATACCACGATGGGACTGACTCCGTTGGAAGGCTGCGTCATGGGAACTCGTAGCGGTGATATCGACGCGGGAGCGGTAACCTATATCATGGAGAAAGAAGGCTTGGACGCCAAAGGCGTTTCGAACCTGCTGAACAAGCAATCGGGCATGTTGGGCATCACGGGCATCTCTTCGGACATGCGCGAAATCGAAACGGCCATCGCCCAAGGAAACCAACGGGCGATACTCGCCGAGAAAATTTACTTCTATCGAATACGCAAGTACATCGGCGCCTATGCTGCTGCATTGGGAGGAGTCGACGTGATCGCATTCGCGGGCGGAGTGGGCGAAAACCAATGGAACTCCCGCGAATACAGTTGCGAGGGGATGGAATACTTGGGCGTTAAACTCGACAAGGCGCTCAACCGAAGCATCCAACGGAGCACACTGCGAGAATGCCTCGTCTCCGCCACCGACTCCAAGGTAAAGGTGGTCGTCATCCCTACGGACGAAGAATTGATGATCGCTACCGATACGATGCACATTCTCGGGCACAAGTAAATGCAAAAATAAGACGACATACTCAAAGGGTGCGTCAAAATAAAAATTTGCAGGAGCGGATCAGTTCAGGAGAGGCCGTGTCAGAATTAAGTTTATGGTACAGCCTCTTTTACGTTGCCAGATTTTCGCTGACAACGCGCTTATCCGCTACGCAGATATGCCTTTTACAGGACAGGGATCCCGCCGGATACGTTGGGTAACCTGTCCGTCTACGTTCCGAATCCCGCCGGACACGTTAGACAACCTCAAATTTGACGTCACGAACCCCACCGGATACGTTGGGTAATCTGTCCATCTACGTCCCGAATCCCGCCAGACACGTTAGACAACCTCAAATTCGACGTCCCGGACCGCGCTGGATACGTTGTACAACCTATCCGACGGGATAAACAACCGCGCCGACGGAGTTCGGGACGTAGACGGACACGTTCGCAGAACCGAAATGCCCCTCCCGAGGAAGATCGAAAAATAAAGCGGCAAAGCATCGTTCGGTGATTAGCAGTGGGCATACATTCGTCAGGCTCACGCGCCGACTGTTTTTCTTTTCACGATTCATTAACTAATGTCCAGGCGCGCTGACCTTCATACCCACGCTAACCACCGAACGATACTCATCGAACACCGACGGCGGATCGCACCGATCCCGAGTTACCGGGAGGTCGAAAGCCGTTCATCTCATCCTCTCGCCGAGATGCTATCTCACGAGTAGTGGCATGCCTATGTCGTCTTCGGTACTTCCATGGCTCGCTCCCTCTTATTCTTGAGCCGCCCGCACCACGAAGCAGTAGCTCCGATAGTAGTAGTTTATCGGGTACACGCCGCCCGAGCCGAAGCTCAGATACCACCCAATGCTCGGGCTGTACGGCCTCGCTGTCCAGTAGTAGGCGCCGCTCCCCACGTAGTAGGGCACTGCGGTAGTGTAGAACCGCGAGCCCGACGCAGGGAAAAAGACGGAGGTAGTCTTGCTTGGGTCGCAATAGAAGTTCCAACCTTTGGCCCAAGCTCCTTGTACATTGAACTGGCTAACATTAGTTGTGTTGTTTCCCGTTGTGGTAAAGCCGGTATAGGCGTTGCTTGGCGGGAGCTTGTATCCTGCGGGGCAAGGGTCGTAGATAGTCTTTACTACGAGATTGTCGTTGAATGAGATAGTGTTGTTGTTTGCACTCCACAAGTTATAATATTGGTTGTCCATGTAAGAGTTGGTAGAGAACGTGCCGGGGTTCGTGATACCGGTAGTGATGCAGGCATTATTGTGTGGGAAGTTGCTTGTTGTAGGAATCTGGTTGGTTTTGACGTTCCCGCCGGCATCATACCATGTCTTGTTAATGCCTTCGCTGCTTCCGCCCGGCCCTTCCAATGCCCCCACGAACGGGTCTTTCCGTCCCCACTGGTAATAAGTGCTATTCCCAATCTCTGTAATGGTATGCGCTTTCTGCTTTACAGTAAACGTCTTTGTGGCAGCCGATGTGTACCCCGCTGTAGGTCTCTGCTTGAAGCGTACCTGCACGGTGCGCTCGGCATATATCACCTCTTTTTCGTCGCACCAGCCGAGGTTGACAGTCATAATCTTGTACTTCCGGTTCTGGTAGTTGGTGATTTCCTTGTCGGGTGTGGTTGTTCCTATGGTTCCCGGCCTGTAGTCCGTCACCCAGATATGCCAGCTCCACAGCACGGTGTTCGAGGCGTCGCGCACCGCCACCACGGCGTTACCTTGGCGGATGGTGGCCTGCCCCACGGTAAACTGGAGGAAATGGCGGTCGGAAGATAGTGCTACGTTCGTCACCAAGTTCTGCGCGTCCTGCCAGATGAGCGTGCAGTTGGCGGGCACGCAGCCGGCGTTGTTGTAGATATAAGGATTGCTAATGGGTGCTCCGCGGTGGTTGATGAGAGGTGTCAGCACATTGCCCCCGCCTGCGGTGGAGGTGTAGGCGGAGGTATTGTTTCCCGTTGCCGGCACCTTGACGTAATCCACCGCATTGCCATATACTAACGGCAACCTGTACCTCCCCGCCGCGTTCACGATGTAGCAGTTGGCCGTACGCATGGGTGCGGTGTTTCCCTGATAGTTGTGCGTGGAGAGGTCGTAATTGGTCACCGGTGTTGCGTTCTTCAATGCCTCGGTGTGTGGATTGGCCGGTGCGCTGTTCACCTGCGCCGCCACGGTGGCGGTATAGTATGCAGCCGAAGTACCTCCCGCTCCGCTTTCGGTGAAGGTCGTGAGCCATGTGGGCTTGGTGTTGCTCCAGTTTGATCCTCCATCGGTGGAGTATTCCACTTCCCAGGCTATGGGCACGTTGGCCGTTGCTCCTCCTCCGGATACGGAGGCGTAGCTCTTCACGGTGTAGGTATTGTTTCCTCCTTGACAGGTGTACTCCGCAGGTGGCGTTACCTCCAGCGTGGAGGTCACCGATATGCTGCTGGTGCTGATGCGGTAGACCACGGTCTTGCCCATGGGCCACGTCTTTCCGGCGATGTTCGCCGTGAGCGTGCGCTGCGTGTTGGTCAGCTTGTCGGTGTATTTCACCTCTATCTGCGCCCCCGCGGGCAGCGTCTGCGGCAGCATCATGAAGGTGGCGGCAGGCTGCGTTATGGGCGAGCCCGGCACATTTGGGTCAGGCGTCACCGTCGTGAATGTCTGCTCGAAGTTACGCACGTTGGAGTATGCGCTCCAGACCGTCTCACCTATTCGATGCGTCGCCGTGCCATACACCCCCTTGAGCGTTATCTTGGTCACCGTTCCCGGCAGTAAGTCCGTCCCTGTCTCAAAGCGCACAGCGGTCAGCGCATGCTTGAACGTCAGCGGCGCCGGCGCGTGCTGTATGCCCGCCACGTCCACCGACGAGGCGGTGAGCAGGTCGGTCTGGTCGGCCACGGCCGCCGGTACGGTATAGCTGAACACAGGCGCTCCCGGCGTGGTGGCGCTTGTGGTGAGCGTCACGCCCGCACAGTGGTGCGGGGCATAGGCGAAGAATGCCACCCGCTTGTTCGTGCCCGGCCAGTAGTAGGTCGTCGCCCAATTCTCCGTCTTCTTCACCTGTGTGTCGAAGAAGTAAGAGGGCGCAACGGTGTTGTTCCACGTGTCGGTGGATGGGTACACGGCGGCGAACACTGTGGCGTCGGCGTACATGGTGGCGGTAGTCACCGGCGCCGCCTTGGTGGTGGGTCCATTTTCGTAGTGGGCAGGCGTACCCTGCCCGATGCCGTCGGTTATCAGTGCATGCAGGTACAGCTG
>NZ_HE997184.1:0-9028 GCF_000312445.1 Phocaeicola abscessus CCUG 55929
GGTATTTATAAAATAGATAACTAACTCTTATTCATCTATATATGAATAAATAGGGGCGAGCTACTGCATCTTCTATATCAACACTCCGATAGCCCCTATCACACCAACCCGTATCACGCCTCGTACAGCCGAGACTTCATCTCGCTTATCTGAGAGGAAGAAATGTATTCATCATATTCCATAAGCTTGTCGAGACTACCATGGGGAGTCAACTCTATTATACGGTTCGAAACCGTTTCGATAAACTCATGATCATGCGAAGCAAAAAGCACATTTCCTTTGAACTGTTTCAAGTTATTGTTGAATGCTTGGATAGATTCCAAGTCCAGATGGTTGGTCGGAGTATCCAAAATCAAACAATTGGCATTCTTCAATTGCATCTTAGCAATCATGCAACGCATTTTCTCTCCTCCCGAAAGAACATTTACTTTCTTCAGAACTTCTTCGCCGGAAAATAGCATTCTTCCCAAATAAGCTTTCATTTGAACTTCATTCTCTGAACTGAACTGATTCAACCACTCTATCAAGTTCATATCGCTTTCAAAGAAGCGGGTATTATCCAAAGGCAAATATGCTGTAGTAATGGTAATCCCCCAATTGAACTTGCCCGCATCGGGTTTACGATTACCGTTGATTATTTCAAACAAAGCAGTCATAGCTCTCGGATCATGACTTAGGAATACGATCTTATCCCCTTTTTCTACCGTAAAGTTCACATCGTTGAAGAGCACTTTCCCGTCTTCCGAAACGGCCCGCAGACCGGATACTTCAAGGATCTGATTTCCCGGTTCACGCTCCATGGTAAAGATGATGCCGGGATAGCGGCGGGAAGAGGGACGTATTTCTTCTATGTTCAGTTTCTCCAACATTTTTTTACGGCTCGTAGTTTGCTTGCTCTTTGCCACATTCGCACTGAACCGTCGGATAAATTCTTCCAATTCTTTTCTTTTTTCTTCAGCTTTCGCTTTCTGATTCTGCATCTGGCGAAGGGCCAACTGACTGGACTCATACCAGAAACTGTAATTACCTGCAAACAGATTCACCTTTCCATAATCGATATCCACCGTATGGGTAGAAATGGCATCCAGAAAATGACGGTCATGACTGACGACCAATACCGTATGCTCAAAATCAGCCAGATAATTTTCCAGCCAAGTAACAGTATCCAAGTCCAAATCATTGGTAGGTTCGTCCAACAACAAGTTGTCCGGATTCCCAAACAAGGCTTGGGCCAACATGACACGAACCTTCTCCTTGCCGCTCAATTCAGACATTATCCTGTTGTGCTTATCTTCCTTAATGCCCAAACTACTCAATAAGGAAGCGGCATCACTTTCAGCATCATAACCGTCCAACTCTGCAAATTTCTCCTCCAACTGTGCAACCTTTATTCCATCTTCATCCGTAAAGTCAGCTTTTGCATACAAAGCATCCCGTTGTTTCATGATCTCCCACAAGACGGTATGTCCCATCAACACGGTATGGAGAACAGAGAATTTATCCCATTTGAAGTGATCCTGATTCAATACGGAAAGCCGTTCTCCCGGGCCAAGCGTGACGGAACCTTTGGTAGGCTCCAATTCTCCGGAAACAGCTTTCAAGAAAGTGGACTTACCCGCTCCATTGGCGCCGATAACTCCATATATGTTACCGTTTGTGAACTTTAAATTGACATCTTTATACAAAACTCGTTTTCCGAATTGAACAGATAAATTTGAAACTGTAATCATTAGCTAATACCTTATTTTACTATATTAAGTTGAGGGCACAAAGGTAGGCATTTTATTTGAGAAAATCGTGACACTATGACATATTTTCTCTATCTTTGCACATATCTTAAGAGGCAAGGCATGTTATTTGCAGCGTCTCTCAGTAATTAACGAAACAAAAGCGTAACAGTTATGAGTAAGCACAGAAAAAACAAATGGAAATATACCGATATGGATTCCGAAGAAATAGAAAAGACCCCGGAAGAAGAAATCGAAGCTAATTCCGATACCGAAACGGAAAATAACCAAGAAAAGGTGGAGGCTGAAGAACGAGAAAAGAAAAAAAACGATGGAGAAACCGGCGACAATCTGAATAAAGAGCTGGAAGAAGCCAAGCAGACAATTGAGGAACAACGAGACAAATACTTGCGCCTGTCGGCAGAATTCGATAACTATCGCAAGCGCACCCTAAAAGAGAAAACAGAGCTAATGCTGAACGGAAGCGAAAATATGATTAAGGCCATACTGCCCGTTATCGACGATATAGAGAGGGCACTCGATCACATGCAGAAAACAGAAGAGTTAAAACCCGCTTACGAGGGCGTCGAATTGATCTATAACAAATTCTTAAAGATTCTCGAACAGCAAGGAGTAAAGAAGATAGAGACGGCAGGGAAAGCATTCAATACGGATTTCTATGAAGCTATTGCCATGATTCCTGCTCCGTCGGAAAACCAGAAGGGGAAAATTCTGGATTGCGTCCAGACAGGCTATACATTGAATGACAAAGTTATCCGGCATGCCAAAGTTGCCGTCGGACAATAAACCATATTTTCATGGCAAAGAGAGACTATTACGAAATACTCGGCGTAGATAAAAATGCTACCTCCGATGAGATAAAGAAAGCCTATCGCAAAAAAGCAATCCAATATCACCCGGATAAGAATCCGGGCGACAAAGAAGCGGAAGAAAGATTTAAAGAAGCCGCCGAAGCTTATGAAGTTTTAAGCAATCAGGAAAAACGCCAGCGGTACGATCAGTTCGGCCATGAAGGTCTGAACGGCGCAGGTTTCGGTGGCTTCGGCGGAGAAGGCATGTCGATGGACGATATCTTCTCTATGTTCGGCGATATATTCGGCGGGCATACGGCTTTCGGAGGTTTTGGCTTCGGAGGCAGTCGTTCCGGAGCATCGCAACGTCGGTTTCGCGGATCCGACTTACGCGTGAAGGTTAAACTGAATTTGAAAGAAATCTCCACCGGAAGCCAGAAGAAATTCAAACTCAAGAAATACGTAACCTGTAACCATTGTCACGGGAGCGGTGCGGAAGGTTCGAGCGGGACGGAAACGTGCCCTACCTGTCATGGAATGGGAAGCGTCACCCGTACCCAACAAAGTCTTTTCGGAACGATTCAGACACAAACCGTTTGTCCGCAATGCGGAGGAGAAGGAAAGATCATTAAAAACAAGTGCAAAACTTGCGGCGGCGAGGGAATCGTTTACGGAGAAGAGGTGGTCGACGTCAAAATCCCCGCCGGCGTGGCCGAAGGCATGCAAGTCACCATTGGCGGAAAGGGCAATGCCGCCAAACACAACGGCGTCGCAGGCGATTTGCTGGTAGTGATCGAGGAAGAATCGCACCCGGACTTGATTCGCGACCAAGACGATTTGATCTATAATCTGTTGCTGAGCTTTCCGACAGCAACCTTAGGCGGGACGGTGGAAATTCCGACGATCGACGGAAAGGTGAAAGTAAAGATCGAACCCGGCACACAGCCGGGCAGGGTCCTCCGTCTGAAAGGGAAAGGACTTCCCGGCATTAACAGTTACGGAGCCAATACCGGTATCGGAGACTTATTGGTGAACATCAGCGTATACATCCCGGAAACATTGAATAAGGAAGAGAAGAACCTGATAGAAACGTTGCAAGATTCAGAAAACTTCAAGCCGAATGCAACGATCAAGAACAAACTGTTCAGCAGATTCAAGAACTTCTTTAACAAGTAATCCATGAGCTACGAAGAAGCGATCGACTACCTTTTCAATAGCGTTCCCCTGTTTCAGCACATCGGCAAGGATGCCTACAAAGAAGGTTTAGTCAACACACAAGCTTTGGACGAGTATTTCGGACACCCGCATCGCCACTTCCACACCATTCATGTGGCAGGGACGAACGGAAAAGGGTCCTGCGCGCATACCCTTGCGGCCATTCTTCAGTCGGCAGGTTATCAGACAGGTCTATACACCTCTCCGCATCTCATCGATTTCCGCGAAAGGATTCGGGTGAACGGAATCCCCGTATCTGAGGAGTTCGTCACGGATTTCGTCACGACCCATCGTTCCTTTTTCACACCTTTACATCCTTCCTTCTTCGAATTGACGACAGCCATGGCCTTCAAATATTTTTCCGAGCAAAAGGTGGAAGTCGCCGTCATCGAAGTCGGAATGGGCGGACGGTTAGACTGTACGAACATCATCCACCCCGACCTGTCCGTCATTACCAACATCAGCTTCGACCACATGCAATTCCTGGGCGACACCTTGGTGAAGATCGCCAGCGAAAAAGCAGGTATCATCAAAAAGAATACTCCCGCAGTCGTCGGCGAAACGAATAGCGAGACAAAACCCGTATTTATGAGCAAGGCTCGAGAAGTGAGCGCTCCTCTCACCTTTGCCGAAGAAGAACAGCTATTGAAAAGCGCCTCGATCGATGAAAGCGGCTACCAAATCTACCAGACCGCCGACTATCCCGACCTGCGAGGGGAATTGGGCGGACTTTATCAACTCCGAAACACCAATACGCTCCTATCCGTTCTTCGAAAATTAAAAGAGATCGGTTATACCCGCATAGGAGAACGGGACGTAAGGACGGGCTTCGCCCATGTTACAGAAATGACAGGCTTGATGGGCCGATGGCAGAAACTGGGAGATCGCCCCACGATGATCTGCGACGCCGGCCATAACGCCGGAGGTTTCGAGTACATCACGAAACAGCTGAAAGAACAGCGCTATAAAACCTTGCGTATCGTCATCGGAATGGTCAACGATAAGGATATCGACGACATCCTGTCGCTACTCCCCCAAGAAGCCGTCTATTACTTCACGCGCGCCGACATCCAGCGGGCTCTTCCCGAACGCCGATTGAAGGCAGCGGCCGTCGAAGCCGGACTGAAAGGCGATACGTATCCGGATGTCGCGTCGGCGGTGAAAGCTGCAAAAGACGAAGCGACCGACGACGACTTCATCTACGTCGGCGGGAGCTGTTTCGTCGTAGCGGATTTATTAAAAAATCACCTTTTATAACGATACTTTATTTCCGAAAAGTTTGGGGAAACCGATTTAAATCTTTTTATTTGCACTGAAAATGATACTCACCATTCAAAAGATTTCGATAACATGATAAACACATCCAATTCCCATGGGTTTCTGTGTGATTTAAAAAGAGCTGATTTCCAGAAGACGATTCAGGGAAAGCAAACGGATCTTTTCATCCTGAAGAACAAGAAAGACGGCGCCGAACTGGCGGTCACGAACTACGGCGGGGCGGTCGCAGCCCTCATGATGCCGGACAGGGACGGTCGATTCGCCAACATCATGCAAGGCCACGATTCCATCGAACATGTCATCCGCAGTCGCGAACCTTTCCTCAGTACCTTAATCGGGCGCTACGCCAACCGCATCGGAAAAGGCCGCTTCCTCTTGGATGAAAAGGAATATCAGGTAGCCGTCAACAACGGGCCGAATCACCTTCACGGCGGGCCGACCGGTTTTCATACCCGGGTGTGGGATGCGGTACAAAGCGACGATCAGACCCTGAAGCTTCATTACGTTTCGGCCGACGGAGAAGAAGGTTTTCCGGGACGAGTAGACATTCGTGTGACGTACCGATTGAGCGACGACGACGAATTCATCATCCAATACGCCGCGACGACCGATAAAAAAACGATCCTCAACCTGACACATCACGGGTTCTACAGCCTTTCCGGCTTGGCCGATCCTACGGCAACCGTCGACGAAAACCTCGTCACCATTCATGCGGATTACTACTTGCCCATCGACGAAACGTCCATCCCCTCCGGCGAAGTGGCCAAGGTGGAAGGCACGCCTTTCGACTTTCGCACGCCGCATACGGTCGGTTGCCGCATCGACGACCGCTTCCCGCAGCTCGCATTCGGGGCGGGCTATGACCATTGTTACGTATTGAACAAGCGCGAGGCCGGTTCCCTGACTTTGGCAGCCAAATGCGTGGAGCCTCGCAGCGGGCGATGCATGGAAGTCTACACCACCGAGCCCGGCGTTCAAGTCTACACCTCCAACTGGCACAACGGTTTCGAGGGATATCACGGAGCGACCTTCCCACGACGGAGCGCCATCTGCTTCGAGGCGCAGCGCTTCCCCGACACCCCGAACAAGGGGCACTTCCCCTCGTGCGTATTGAATCCGGGAGAGGAATACAGGCAGACGACGATTTACAAATTCAGCATAGAGAAATAAATTAAAATCTAAAACAATTTAAACTTAAAAATTATGTCACAAGAACAGAAAAACGGAAATATGATCGCGATCATCACGATGATATTCCTCTTTGGTATGATCGCATTCGTTACCAACTTAGCCGCTCCTATCGGAGTTATTTGGAAAAGCCAACCAGGCATCGAAGGTTCCAGCACGTGGGGTATGATGGGCAATATGATGAACTTCCTCGCCTACGCGTTTATGGGTATCCCCGCCGGCAAACTGTTAACCAAGGTAGGTTATAAGAAGACGGCGCTCATAGCCATCGCCGTAGGCTTCATCGGGGTCTTCATTCAGTATTTGTCGGGCATCGTGGGCGTGGGCGCTACGATCGGTTCGCTTCCTTCCAACTTTTTCGTTTACCTGTTCGGTGCGTTCGTGTGCGGTTTCAGCGTCTGCATGCTGAATACGGTTACCAACCCGATGCTGAACCTGCTCGGCGGCGGCGGGAAGCGCGGTAACCAATACATACAGTTCGGCGGTACATTCAACTCGTTAGCCGGCACGCTGACGCCGATGTTCGTAGGTGCGCTGATCGGCACGGTTACGAAAGATACAGCCATCACCGACGTCAACCCAGTCCTGTACATCGCCATGGCGGTATTCGCCCTCTCGTTCCTGATCCTGCTGTTCGTCCCGATTACAGATCCTCAGCAGAAAACTTCTCACACGGTATACGAATCGAGTCCCTGGCATTTCCGCCACTTCGTACTGGGCGCCATCGCCATCTTCGTATACGTAGGCGTCGAGGTAGGTATTCCGGGCACGTTGAACTTCTTCCTCTCGGATACCACCGGCAAGGGTGCCGGTTTGGATCCCTCCACCGCAGCTACCATCGGCGGGTTCGTGGCGGGCACTTACTGGTTCCTGATGCTGTGCGGCCGTTTCGTTTTCGGCAGCCTGTTGGGCGGCAAGATCTCGAGCAAGCACTTGATGATCGCCGCTACCGCCATCGGTGTCGGGCTGGTGCTGACCGCCATGTGCTCGTCGGTAGACTCGAGGGTATCGATGCCGGTATTCACCGGTTCGACGTTCGAGATGGTTCAGGTTCCCCTGGCGGCCTTGCTTCTGGTACTCTGCGGTCTCTGCACGTCGATCATGTGGGGTTCCATCTTCAACCTGGCGGTAGAAGGCCTGGGCAAGTACACCGAAGCGGCCTCGGGCATCTTCATGATGCTGGTAGTGGGCGGCGGCGTATTGCCGTTGATTCAAAACGCCATCGCCGATGCTTCCACCTACATGGTGAGCTACACGGTCATCCTGCTCGGCCTGCTTTACATGCTGTTCTATGCAGCCATCGGTAGCAAGAACGTGAATCCGGGCATCAAGATCGATTAGTCATTCATCCAGTATAAACCCCATTAATACATCAAATCACCATGGACATAGATTTTGTAAGAAGCCGCTTCATCAAGCACTTCGACGGTACGACGGGATCCGTATACGCATCGCCCGGCCGCATCAATCTGATCGGCGAACACACCGACTATAACGGCGGATTCGTATTCCCGGGTGCGGTAGATAAGGGTATCATGGCCGAAATCAAGCCGAACGGCAAAGATAAAGTCTGCGCATACTCCATCGACCTGAAAGATTATGTAGAATTCGGCCTGAACGAAGACGACGCCCCCAAGGCGAGCTGGGCGAAATACATTTTCGGCGTGTGCCGCGAAATGATCCGGCGAGGCGTGGAGATAAAAGGGTTCAACACGGCTTTTGCCGGCGACGTGCCCCTGGGAGCGGGCATGTCTTCGTCGGCGGCATTGGAAAGCACGTACGCTTTCGCCCTGAACGAACTCTTCGGAGAGGGTAAAATCGATCAGTTCGAATTGGCCAAAATCGGACAGGCCACCGAACACCATTACGTGGGCGTGAACTGCGGTATCATGGACCAGTTCGCCTCCGTGTTCGGCAAGGCCGACAGTCTGATCCGTCTGGATTGCCGTTCGTTGGAATATCAGTACTTCCCCTTCCGCCCGGAAGGCTATCGTTTGGTGCTCGTCGACACGATGGTCAAACACGAGCTGGCTTCTTCGGCTTATAACAAACGCCGACAGAGTTGCGAAAGCGCAGTCGCCGCCGTGCAGAAAAAACACCCGCACGTCGAATACCTGCGCGACTGTACGATGGAAATGCTCGAGGAGGCGAAAACCGAAGTCAGCGAAGAAGATTTCAAACGAGCCAAGTACGTGATCGAAGAGATCCAACGCGTGCTCGACGTCTGCGACGCCTTGGAAAAAGGCGATTACGAGACGGTAGGCACCAAGATGTACGAGACCCACTACGGACTGAGCAAACTCTACGAAGTAAGCTGCGAAGAGCTCGATTTCCTGAACGACGTGGCCTTCGACTGCGGCGTGACGGGATCGAGAGTCATGGGAGGTGGATTCGGAGGCTGTACGATCAACCTGGTCAAGAACGAACTCTACGAAACGTTCATCACGACGGCCAAAGAAAGATACAAAGCAAAATTCGGACGCAGTCCGAAGGTATACGATGTGGTAATCAGCGACGGTTCCCGTAAGCTGATTTAGTAAATTTTCCATTATAATTACTGATCGAAAGAGGGGATGTCGGAAAACGGCATGCCCTCTTTTTCGCATGTCTGGTGGCGGTCCTCGCGCCTCGGATGCGACTCGCTGCGCGGACAAAGAAAGCCGCCTGCCGACGATACGATTCGCTGCGCGGACAAAGAAGGCCGCCTGCCGACGATACGATTCGCTGCGCGGACAAAGAAGGCCGCCTGCCGACGATACGACTCGCTGCGCGGACAAAGAAGGCCGCCTGCCGACGATACGACTCGCT
>NZ_HE997184.1:9345-370030 GCF_000312445.1 Phocaeicola abscessus CCUG 55929
CCTGCCGACGATGCGACTCGCTGCGCAGACGAAGAAGGCCGCCTGCCGACGATACGACTCGCTGCGCAGACGAAGAAGGCCGCCTGCCGACGATACGACTCGCTGCGCAGACGAAGAAGGCCGCCTGCTCGCAAAAAAGTGTAAAAAAAGATTTCGCATTACAAAAAATAATACCTAATTTTGACGCCGACCAAACGAAAACCCTCAACAGCCTTGTCGACTGCAAGGGGCGAACATATCGTTAACCGAACTGCAACGACCGTTTTTCACGCATTTTATTCATCTATAAATCGAAAATATGTTATGAAAAAAAGACACTTTGCTTTTTTGTGGAAAATCGCCTTCCTCGCGACCGCATGGTCGACGACTTCGACGGTGTCCGCCGCTGTCGAAGCGGATATCGAAGCAATTCGACAGCGAGACTCTTACGAACTCACCGGAAAGGTTTCGGATCCGTCGGGCGAGCCCATCATCGGAGCCAATATCGTGGTGAAAGGTACGACGAACGGAACGGTGACCGACCTCGATGGCCATTTCAGCATACAGGCAAACGGCAACTCGGTGGTTCAAATCTCTTATATCGGCTATCTGTCGCAGGAGATCCCCCTGAACGGTCGACGATCGATCGCCGTAACACTGCAGGAAGATGCCCAATCGTTGAGCGAAATCGTCGTCGTCGGTTACGGTACGCAGGCGAAGGTCAATCTGACCGGCTCCGTAGTTGCCGTGTCGGAAAAAGAATTGAACGCCCGTCCCATCACCTCCGTATCGGCAGGCATTCAGGGGCTCGCACCCGGCGTCACGGCGCTGACCGCCTCAGGTAAACCCGGCGCCGACGGCGCTTCTTTCCAGATTCGCGGAAAGGGCACGCTGAACAATTCCGATCCGTACATCCTCGTCGACGGGATCGAAACAGGTACGATCGACCAGATCGACCCGAGCGACATCGAGTCCATCTCCATCCTGAAAGACGCTGCCTCGGCCGCCATCTACGGTTCGAAAGCCGCCAACGGCGTCATCCTGATCACGACGAAACGCGGAAAGGAAGGGAAACCGACGCTGTCGTACAACGCTTCCGCAGGCATTCAGCATCCCACAGCCCTGATCGACAAAATGAGTTCGGCCGATTATGCCACCATGTATAATTACGCGCTGGTCAATGCCGGAAAATCCAAACGGTTCACGGACGAAGAAATCCAGAAGTTCCGCGACGGCTCCGACCCGTATAATTACCCCAACACCGACTGGTACGACCTCGCTTTCCGTACCGGCTTCCTGCAGAAGCACAACGTCAGCGTGAACGGCGGTGCAACCTACGCCAAGTACCTGGTCTCGGCCGGATACCTGAGCCAAAAAGGCATCCTGCGGAACAGCGACCGCGAGCAATTCAACCTGCGCTCCAACACGGACATCAAACTCTCCGACGCCATTTCGCTCCGCACGAACCTGTCCTACATTCACAACGACCATTCGGAACCGATTCCGTCGTACGGCGTCAGCGACCTCTCGGGCGGCATCATGCATCAGGTGAGCCGCATCGCCCCCTGGATTCCTTACAAATACGAAGACGGCACGTACGGTTCTATCGGCGATGGCAACCCCATCGCCTGGCTGGACGTCGACGAACGCATCCGCTACCAAACGCAGCATTTCGACGGTATTGTGGCTGTCGACTGGCAGGTGTTGCCCGGGTTGAAACTGACCGCTCAGGCGGCCTATGTTTCCAACGTGAGAGACGTCAAGCGTTTTATGAAAGAAGTACACTACCGCGTCGGAATGCACGGCCCGAACGAACTGTACGAATATACCACGCTCTGGAACAGAGCCTCGTTCGACGGACTGGGCAACTACGAGAAGTCGTTCGGCAAGCACCGCTTCAAGGTGTTGGCAGGCTACAAAGCGGAGAAATACAACTACAAAACGCTGAACGGCACGAGGACTACCTTCCCCAACAACGAGCTGACCGACATGAACGCCGGCGCCGCCTCTACGCAAACCAACGGCGGATATTCTCGCGAGCTCGCACTCATGTCGTACTTCGGCCGATTGAACTACGACTACAAGGGCAGATACCTCTTCGAGGCTAACTTCCGCGCGGATGCTTCTTCGCGTTTCTCCAAAGACAATCGCTGGGGGTATTTTCCCTCCTTCTCGGTCGGCTGGCGCCTCTCGGAAGAACGTTTTATGGCAGGCGCCGGAAGTTGGCTCCAATCGTTGAAGATCAGAGCCTCGTGGGGGCAGTTGGGTAACCAGGATGCATTGAACGGCAATCAAGAAGCATTGAGAGACTATTATCCCTGGCTGGTCACTTACTCCATCGGGAAGAATTATCCGTTCGACGGCGTCGTCAACACCGGCGTGACCAAGACCGCGCAGAAACTGGCGTCCATCAGCTGGGAAACTTCGACGAACGTCGGCGTGGGGCTCGACATATCGTTCTTGACGCACTTCAACCTGACCATCGATTACTACGTCCGCACTACGAAGGACATTATCATGGACGTCCCCGTTCCTTCCACTTTCGGCGCCGATCCGTACAAAGACAATATCGGCAGCGTCCGCAATAGCGGGTTCGAGGTCATGGCGGGATGGCAGCGGAGTTTCGGTGACTGGAGTTTCGGCATCGATGCCAACTTCGCCTACAACCAGAACGAAATCCGTAACCTCGGCGACGTGAACGAAATGCTCGACAGTTATTTCATCAACCGTGTGGGCGAACCGTATCACGCCTATTACGGTTACGTCTGCGACGGCCTGTTCCGCAACCAACAGGAAGCCGACGACTATACCGCCCGATACGGTAACCCGTTCGGACGCAAATTCATGGCCGGCGACCTGAAGTTCAGGGATGTCAACGGCGACGGCAAGCTGACATCCGCCGACCGTGACATCATCGGCTCGCGCTTCCCGAAATTCACGTTCGGCGGCAAGCTCTTCGCCGCATGGAAAGACCTCGATCTGTCCGTTCTGCTGCAGGGCGTCGCCCATGTCAGCCGTTATTTCACGGAAACGACGACGGGCGACTTTACCGGCGACACCTCGCAGCCGGCAACCGTTTGGCTGAAGTCGTGGACGGAAAACAATCCGAACGCCAAATGGCCGCGCGCCTCCGAAGGGAAGTCCTCCGCCAGCCACCCGGGCATCTACTCCAGCTTCTGGTGCGTCAATACCAACTATATCCGCGTGAAGAACCTGCAGATAGGCTACAACCTGCCGAAACACCTTATCGGCAAACTCGGTATCTCGAAAGCGCGCATCTTCTACTCCGGCGAAAACCTTTTCACTTTCGACAACCTCGATCTGAACATCGACCCGGAAACGCCGGACGGCAATACGTACATCTATCCCAACCTGAAGACCAGTTCGTTGGGCATCCAATTAACCTTCTAAAACGAATCGAATCATGAAACCGAATAAAATCATCGCCATACTCGGGGGAACCATCCTCCTGACGGCCTGCAACGACTTCTTCGATACGGCTCCGAAAGATCAGCTGACGCCGAGCACCTTCTGGAAAACGGAAACCGACGCCGAACAAGCGGCTACGGCCTGCTATAACGAATGGGTAGACAACGCCCAAGGATCGTCCATCGTCTTCTTCGAAGATATCATGTCGGACATCGCCTACAACTACACCCGCACCAAAAACTACGCGTACGTGGGCAACGGCACGTCCACAGCCGCCCACGCCGTACAGTATTACAAGTACGTGACCATTAACCGTTGCAACCTCTTCCTCGAGCACATCGAACAAGTACCCTTCACCAGCGAGGCGGCGAAAAAAGACCTGATCGCACAGGTACGCGCTATCCGTGCCTGGTATTATTTCCGCCTTTGCTTCTGGTATGGCGGCGTGCCGTTGATTACGACGACCCCGCAAACGGCAGAAGAAGCACGGATTCCGAGAAATTCCGAATCGGACGTCCAGAAGTTCGTCTTGGACGAGTTGGACAAGGCGATCGCCGACATCAACGAAAAGCCCGCACAGCGAGGTCGCATCGCAAAGGGGACGGCCCTGGCCATCAAGATGCGAGCCCACCTCTACTGGGGCGATTACGCGCAGGCGTCGAACACCGCCCGTCAAATCGTAGCCTTGAACCAATACGAATTGGATCCGAACTTCCTCCAGATGTTCAACATCGCCGGCCAAGGGTCCAAGGAAATCATTTACGCCTACCAGCACGTAAAGGATACGTATAAGTTCAGCAACGCCATCCGAATATTCAATAATCAGGACGGCGGATGGGCCTCCTGGGTGCCGACGATGAACTTGGTGGACATGTTCGAAATGAACAACGGCCTGATGCCGGAAGAGGAAGGCTCCGGCTACGACCCCGTACACCCCTACGCCAACCGCGATCCCCGCCTGGCGCTCGAAATCGTCTATCCGGGGATGGACTGGGTCGGAGCGGACGGCAAGCAACGCATCGTCAACACGGTGGACCATATCGTCGACGGGCAAAAGAACTACGATTACTACCTGGCTGCCGACAACGCTTCCAAAACCGGCCTGATCTTCGCCAAGTACGCGGCCCCTATCTCTCAATATGCAGCCGCCTTGAACAACGACAACCTCTGCCCCATCCTCTTCCGCTATGCCGAAGTGCTGTTGACCATTGCGGAATGCGATGTCGAGCTGAACCAGCACTTGGACGAAGCGCTCGATCTGATCGACCGATTGCG
Organism: Phocaeicola abscessus CCUG 55929; assembly: GCF_000312445.1. Taxonomy (GTDB): domain Bacteria; phylum Bacteroidota; class Bacteroidia; order Bacteroidales; family Bacteroidaceae; genus Phocaeicola; species Phocaeicola abscessus. Next base: position 14,029 of record NZ_HE997184.1, read on the forward strand.
CGTACGCGGCGGACAGATCAAAGTCGACCGCAACAAGTATGATACGCAAGAGAAAATCCGTGCGTTGGTCCGCCGCGAACGTACCATCGAATTGGCCGGTGAAGGTTTCCGCCGTCAGGATATCGTGCGCTGGAAGAACGACAAGGGTCGATTGGTAGCGAACGACGTGATGAAAGATTTGTATCGGATGATCGGAACGATCGATTACTCGCAAAACGACCCGACCCGACGTTTCGTCCAAACTTTGCCGACGGACGCTAACAAAGCCGACCGACTGATCGAACCTCGCACCTTCGCCGATTACCAGCGCTACTTGCCCATCCCGCAAGCGGACATGGATAAGAACAAAAAACTGACTCAAACGCCGGGATACGATTAATCACTGTTCGAGGATCCGTCGGAAGGATCTTTCCTCCCAACGGATCGCTTTTAACCATTAATTATTATATGATGAAAAAACTTTATTTCATTTTCCTGCTTCTGCTCTGTCTCCCTGCGCTGACTCATGCTGAACGGATCAGGATCCTTCACGGACCTTATCTTCAGAACGTCGGCGAAACGGAAGCGACTATCGTGTGGGAGGTAAACAACGAATCCGTAGGATGGGTCGAATTGGCTCCGGACGACGGAACCAATTTCTATGCCTCAGAACGCCCCAAGTACTTCGATACGAAGATTGGGATAAAGACTACTTCAAAACTTCATGCCGTGAAGTTGACCGGTTTGAAGCCGAACACCGTTTACCGCTATCGGATCTACGCCCAGGAAGTATTGTCCCACGAAAGCATCCGCGTCCATTACGGCGACGTGGCAGCGACAAACGTATATACGGCCAAACCGCTGACGTTCAAAACGAACGATGCGAACAAGGCGGAGACCTCGTTCGTCATCCTGAACGATGTCCATGCAAGACCGAACCTCATCACGCCTTTGTTGAATCACGCAGGCTTCAAAGAAAAAGACATGGTGATCTACAACGGCGATATGGTATCGGAATTCACCGACAGAGATACGATTTTCACCGGTTTCATGAACGAAAGTATAACACTGTTCGCTAAAGAGCAGCCTTTCTATTACATTCGCGGCAACCATGAGACGCGAGGCGAATTCGCCACGCACTTCCAGGATTATTTCTGTCCTCGCGAGCCGAATTTGTATTTTACCGTCCGGCAAGGACCGGCTTTCTTCATCTTCTTGGACACCGGCGAGGACAAACCCGACAACGACTTGGAATATGCCGGCATTACGGATTATGACCGTTACCGCACACAGCAGGCCGAATGGTTGAAAGAGGTCGTCGCTTCGGAAGCATTCAAACAGGCCAAGTTCAAGATCGTCGTGGCACACATCCCTCCCGTACCGATAAAAAACGCCTGGCACGGCCAACACGAGGTGCTGAATAAATTCGTTCCTATTCTGAATCAGGCGCACATAGACCTCATGTGCTGCGCTCACCTGCACCGGTATGTCTACGAAGAGCCTTCGGAAACCATTCGGTTCCCCGTCTTGGTCAACTCGAACAACTCGTGCATCTCGGCAGAGACCGAAGGGAATCAGTTGCGTGTAAGAGTGTACGAACTGGATGGCAAAGTTTCGTTCGACAAGACGTATACCGCTCAAACGAAATAGCAACCCTCGATTCGGAGAGGAGGTGCCAAAATAAAAGTTTGAAGGAGCGGATCTTCAGCAGCTCCCCTAAGTGAGCAGGAATGTCACGAAGTAAGAGAGGGGATGCAGGTGATCCCCCTCTCTTCATATCCCTCCGACCTAAACGGACGGCAGCGGTCAGTATGCAGCTCCTTGCCCGTCGTACTCCCGACTATGCCAAGAACAGAATCAACAACTGCGCGGTGACAATACGCAGGAACATGGACAGCGGATAGACGGTGGAATAGCCTACCGCAGGCGCATTGTTATTCGCCGTCTGATTGGAATAAGCCAAAGCGGGGGGATCTGTATAACTGCCTGACATCACACCCATCAGCATAAAGTAATTCGTCTTGTAATACAGACGGGTGAAGACGCCCATGATCAATAACGGCAAGACGGTGATCAGGAAACCGCACGCCACGTACAACAATCCGTCGCCCTCGACGACGGTCTGAAAGAAGTTCGCCCCTGCCTTGATCCCCACGCTGGCAAGGAACAGGGCGATTCCTATCTCGCGAAGCATCAGGTTAGCGCTGGTGGTGGTGTAGGTAACCAGCTTCACTTTATAACCGAAACGCCCCATCAGAATGGCGATGATCAACGGGCCGCCCGCCAAACCCAATTTCATGGGAGTAGGCATTCCCGGCAAGGTGAAGGGGAGACTCCCGAAGATGATGCCGACGAAGATTCCCACGAAGATGGTTACGATATTGGGCGTTTCCAAACGTTTCAAGGAATTGCCCATCATGCAGGCCACACGTTCCACCGCATCCTGCGGGCCGACGACCATCACGCGATCGCCCACCTGAATCTTCAAATTACGGGAGGCGAAGATGTCCGTCCCCGAACGGTTGATTCGCGTGACATTCACCCCGTACATGCTGCGGAAATGCAGCTCTCCCAATTCCTTCCCGTTCATCTTCGATTGAGTAACCAAAATACGGCGCGAGACCATCGGGGTATCCTGCTTCTCCCAGTCCACCTGAATTCTCGGGCCAATAAAGGCACTGATGCCGTCCGCATCCTCCTGCGCACAAACCACGAACAACTGGTCGCCCAGATGAAATACGGTCTCGCGCGAAGGAATGCTCACATGGCCATTCTGCAAAATGCGCGACACCACGAAATCGCGCCCCACCAAATTCTTGATCTGCATGAGGTTCCTTCCCACCAGGGCCTCGTTATGCACTTCGAGGTGCATCTTCAACGGAGTGAGATGCGGATTGGCGGCCTCCTGCACGTCGATCTCGTCGGATTCCCGTTTCAAATCGATACGACAGAAATACCTCACCGCAAGGATGGATCCGATAATACCCAACACGCCCAACGGATAAGCACAGGCATACCCCATAGCGATCTGCGGCCCGTTATAGCTGAGTTGCGACAAAGCCTCGTTGGCCGCGCCAAGTCCGGGCGTATTCGTCACGGCTCCGCAAAGTACGCCCACCATCATGGGCAGTTCGACTCTCCCCCGCAAAGCGTAGTAAAGTGCCAGAGCCACGACGATATTCAACAGCACAATACCGCCGGCGACAAGGTTCATGGAAATGCCCCCTTTCTTGAACGAAGTAAAGAAAGACGGCCCCACTTGCAGACCGATACAGAAGACGAACAGGATCAGGCCGAAATCCTGCAGGAAGTTCAATATTTGAGGAGCTCCGGTAAAACCGAAATGCCCGCAGACGATGCCTGTGAAGAGTACGAAAGTAACTCCCAGCGAAATACCGAAGAATTTAACTTTGCCCAGTAACATCCCTACCGCAATGACGAATGCATAGAGAAGAACGATATGGGCGATCGATGCCGTGTCCGTGAATAGTGTTTGTAACCAATTCATAACTTACCAGTGTTTTGTTTGTTTAATTAAGAGATCACAAAAGTAGGTATTAATTCCGGTATGCCCCAACAATATCGGAAATATATTTGCTCCGACGGAAGTCGAGGTCCCTTCCGCCTGCCGACAAGTGTCCGCTTCGAATCGATACGGTAAAAAATCAAGCTAAAAAATAACGAATGAAAAAGGTTTTAGTTATCTTTGCACATCGAGAATATTTAAATTTTAATACCAATTGAAACTATGGCAGATAGTAAAGAAAAACTCTTTTCGGATTTTATCCCCACCTCTACCCAAGAGTGGCTGGATAAAATTACAGTCGACTTGAAAGGCGCTGACTTCGGGAAGAAATTGGTTTGGAGAACCAACGAAGGTTTTAACGTGCAACCCTTTTACCGAAGGGAAGACGTGTTGAAACTCAAAACGCCCGACGCTCTACCGGGCGAATTTCCCTATGTGCGCGGCAACAAGAAAGACAGCAACGTATGGTACATCCGACAGAACATCTATGCAGACGAAGCGGCCACAGCCAACGCCAAAGCCCTCGACGTGCTGAACAAAGGCATCGACTCCTTGGGCTTCCACATTTGCGGAAACGAGGTGAGCGTCGAATTCATCGATGCACTATTGCAAGGCATCGCATGCGAAGCGGTGGAACTCAACTTCACGACGTGTCCCAAACATGTCCTTGAACTGTCGCGAATCCTGACGGCTTACTTCGAACAGAAAGGTTGCGACAAGAAGCAACTGGTAGGTTCCGTCGATTTCGACCCGATCAAAAAGATGGTCATGGAGGGGAAGGATGCCACCCCGTCGCTCGGCATAGCCCCGAAACTGATCGAAGTATGGAAAGATTATCCTCACTTCCGTTGCATCACGGTCAACAGCGAATCGCTCAACAATGCCGGCGCTTACATCGCACAGGAATTGGGCTATGCCCTCTCGTGGGGTAACGAATACTTGCAGGAACTGACCGATGCCGGCGTAAACGCAGACCTCGCCGCTACGAAGATCAAGTTCAACATGGGCGTATCGGAAAACTACTTCATGGAACTGGCCAAGTTCCGTACGGCCAGAATGCTTTGGGCGCAAATCGTCAGAGAATATGCTCCGAAGCACGACGAGTCGTGCCAGATGATCGTCAATGCGACGACTTCCAAGTATAATCAGACACTCTTCGACAGCTACGTCAACCTGCTCCGCTCGCAGACGGAAGCGATGAGCGCCGCTTTAGGAGGCGTCCACTCCATGGTCGTTACGCCGTTCGACTCTTGCTACGAGAGCCCGACCGATTTCTCGGAACGCATCGCCCGCAATCAACAGCTGCTGCTGAAAGAAGAAAGTCACTTCGGACAGATCGTCGATCCGGGAGCAGGCTCTTACTATATCGAAGAATTGACCGACAGCCTGGCAAAAGTGGGTTGGGACCTCTTCCTCAAGATCGAAGAGGAAGGCGGATTCCTCGCAGCCGTAAAAGCCGGAACAGTGCAGGACGATATCAACGCTACGAACGCGAAACGACATGGCGATGCAGCCAAACGCAAAGAATTCATCCTCGGCACCAACCAGTTCCCGAACTTCAAAGAAAAATCGGAAGGCAAGCAAGCCACCGCCAGCCAATGCGGCTGTGGCAAGGAGGAAGAACCTCCGTTCAAATCGATCAAGAGTACCCGCTTGGCCGCCGACTTCGAAGATCTCCGCATCCACACGGAAAACAGGAAGGTTCCGACAGCATTCATGCTGACCATCGGCAACCTGGCCATGCGTCAGGCCCGAGCACAGTTCTCCTGTAACTTTCTGGCCTGCGGCGGTTATCACGTGATCGACAACCTCGGTTTCAAGACCGTGGAAGAAGGCGTCGACGCGGCATTGGCCGCCGGAGCCGATATCGTGGTGCTCTGTTCGAGCGACGACGAATACGCTGAATATGCCATTCCGGCATTCAAGTATCTGAATGGCCGCGCCATGTTCGTCGTGGCCGGAGCTCCCGCCTGCATGGAAGATCTGAAAGCTGCAGGCATCGAGAACTTCGTTCATATCAAATGCAATGTGCTCGACACACTGAAAGAATACAATCAAAAATTAGGAATTTAATGGGATTCGGTTATACACACAGAAGTCATGAGAAAGAATTTTAAAGACATAGACATTTATGCAGGTATCAAGGCCGAGAACGGTTCGGAATGGCTGAAAGCCAACGACATTAAGCCGAACTGGAAGACGCCTGAACACATCGAGGTTCGCCCCGTGTACACGAAAGAAGACCTGGAAGGGATGGAACACCTGGACTTTGCTGCCGGTATTCCGCCTTTCCTCCGCGGTCCGTATTCCATGATGTACCCGTTTCGCCCGTGGACGATCCGCCAGTACGCCGGATTCTCTACGGCGGAAGAATCCAATGCCTTCTACCGCCGTAACCTGGCATCGGGGCAAAAAGGGCTGTCGGTCGCATTCGACCTTCCCACCCACCGCGGTTACGACCCCGACAATGCGCGCGTCGTAGGCGATGTGGGAAAAGCCGGCGTCTCCATTTGCTGCGAAGATAATATGAAGGTGCTGTTCGCAGGCATTCCGCTGAACAAGATGTCCGTATCCATGACCATGAACGGGGCCGTGCTCCCTATCCTCGCCTTCTACATCGTAGCCGGTCTGGAACAGGGCGCCAAGCAGGAAGAAATGGCAGGCACCATTCAGAACGATATCTTGAAAGAGTTCATGGTGCGTAATACTTACATCTATCCGCCGTCGTTCTCCATGAAGATCATCGCCGATATCTTCGAATACACGTCGCAGAACATGCCCAAATTCAACTCCATCTCTATCTCCGGATATCACATGCAGGAAGCCGGAGCGACAGCCGATATCGAGCTGGCCTATACCCTTGCCGACGGCATCGACTACCTCCGTACCGGCGTCAATGCCGGTATTCCGGTGGATAAATTTGCGCCTCGCCTGTCGTTCTTCTGGGCGATCGGCATGAACCATTTCATGGAAATAGCCAAGATGCGCGCCGGACGTTTGCTATGGGCCAAGATCGTGAAAAGCTTCGGCGCACAAGATCCGAAGTCGCTCGCCCTCCGTACGCACAGCCAGACATCGGGCTGGTCTTTGACGGAACAAGATCCGTTCAACAACGTCGGCCGTACCTGTATCGAAGCGATGGCCGCCGTGCTCGGCCATACGCAGTCCTTGCATACCAATGCCTTGGACGAGGCGATTGCATTGCCGACGGACTTCTCCGCACGCATCGCCCGCAATACGCAGATTTACATTCAGAACGAGACGAAAGTCTGCAAAGAGATCGACCCGTGGGCAGGTTCCTACTACGTAGAGACACTGACTAACGAGTTAGTTCACAAGGCATGGGAACATATTCAGGAAATCGAGAAACTCGGCGGGATGGCCAAAGCCATCGAGACTGGTCTGCCGAAAATGCGTATCGAAGAAGCCGCCGCCCGGACTCAAGCTCGTATCGACTCCGGCGCCCAGACCATTGTCGGCACCAATAAATATCGATTGGAACACGAAGATCCCATCGACATCCTCGAAGTCGACAATACCGCCGTACGCAAGCAGCAGGAAGACGTGCTCGTAGAGGTGCGCGCCCATCGGGACGAAGCCGCATGCGAGGAAGCGTTGAAAGAGATCACCGAATGTGTCCGCGAATTCCACGAAGGAAAGAAGAGCAAGGATAACTTGCTTGCACTGGCCGTCAAAGCGGCTCAACTCCGCTGTACGCTCGGAGAAATCAGCGACGCCTGCGAAAGTATCGTAGGCCGATATAAAGCTATCATCAGAACAATTTCAGGCGTGTATTCATCAGAAAGTAAAAACGATAAGGACTTTGACGTGGCTTGCAAGCTGACCGATGAGTTCGCAAAAAAAGAAGGTCGACGGCCGCGTATCTTCATCGCCAAGATGGGACAGGACGGGCACGACCGCGGTGCGAAAGTCGTGGCAACCGGTTATGCCGACTGCGGCTTCGATGTGGATATGGGACCCTTGTTCCAGACCCCAGCGGAAGCCGCCCGCGAGGCTGTCGAGAACGACGTGCATGTGGTAGGCGCTTCTTCGCTGGCTGCAGGTCATAAAACCTTGATTCCTCAATTGATTCAGGAGCTGAAGAAACTCGGACGCGAAGATATCATGGTCATTGCCGGCGGCGTAATCCCTGCACAGGATTACGACTTCCTGTACAAGGCAGGCGTAGCAGCCGTCTTCGGCCCCGGAACATCCGTAGCCAAAGCGGCTTGTAAAATCATGGAAATTCTCTTGGAAGAATAGTTTCCTCCTAACAGTTTTAAAAAAGAAGAAAGTGCGCCGTTCACACGGTGCACTTTCTTCTTATGGCATACGGCAGCGGGCGGCGAAACGCCCGTGCGTCGGCAGCCGTCTCCGGGAATCCTGAAAACAAACGGCGGCGCCCCGCATAACCGGGGTGCCGCCGTCTTGTCTATTCCCTCTCCCCTCCCTATGGGGGAGGGGCCGGGAAAGAGGCTTTGGGGAAGAGGCTGTTAATACGCGGTGCCCGCCCTATTGGTAATCTTCAGGTTAGTGCCGTCCCAATTCAGGAAGGTGTGATACACCTTGCCTTTTTGTACCGTCCTGCCGGGGAGGTTGTTGGTGGAGTAATCATAAGAGCCAGCGTCTTTCTGTAGCATTCTCGCCCCCATTTGATTGACTTGGTCGGTGCTGACCAACCAGCGGTAGAGAACTAGCTCGGCACCGGCTGCTAACTTCTGACCGTAGAGAGGAAGAAAACTTTGGTCATTAATAGAAAAACTGACGCACTGCTTGTACCGCCAACGGGGGTAATCGGTAGTAATCTCTCCGGTGGTTACATCCATTGTCAGTGACTGAGAGCCATGCAATCCGTTCCTGATAAAAGAGGAAGCAGACTCCGACGGATACTGGAATCTTATATACGTCGGCAATTGCCTCTCCATGCCGGTGCTGTTCTTCAGGTGAAGCGCCATGATCCAGCCGGTGTGCGCAAGGTCGAGGGTGAGTGTGTTCAGCCCGGCTTTTGTAATCCCCGTGCGTGAGAAGAGCAGCATGGGGTTAATGATGCCGTTTCCCCGTTCTCCTCCCTTATCCAATGTGACACCAAAATAATCCTCCGAAACAAGCTTGTAGTTCGCCGTGCCGGCTTCGAATACGCCACCATAAGTCTCATCCATGTAAGGCCTTTGGTACACGGCATAGAAGTCGAAAGTATCTCCGGCGCCTATTTCAGTGGGCATCTCCCACGTGAACTTCGCCGTCTTGCCGTCTGCGCTGATGCTGCCCGGCACGATGGTTGCGTCTTTGTGGTAATAGGCAACACCCTTCTTGAAGCAGAGCTTCAGCTTGTCGTCGGCCGTCCACTTCATCACGACGCCCGAAACGGAGGCACCGTCAGGCTCGTACGTGGCACGGGTGGCGGCGTCATCGGTGAACTGGGGCATGGTGGCTTGCAGGGTGATGACACGTGCGTTACTGTCTTGGCTGTCTTGCACAGCCTCTGGCAGGTCTTGGTTGGAGCAGCCGGCCGCTATCAGGGCAAGGGCTGCGAGGGTCAATTTTACTTTCATACTATTTGTTCATTTAATGGATTTTACATTACCAGTCTTCTCCCGGCAGTCCAGGCAGGGGGTTGGTGCTTCCGCAAAGCACTTGGGAGGTTTCTACTTCGATGACTTCGATTTGAGGAGACGCGTACTGGCCTTCGGCGGCTCTGCAGAGATGGAGGGATTTGTCCTTCTTTTCCATAAAATAAAAATTAAATTATAAAAACAGTTGTAATTGAACTCGATGAATACGGTCTACCCCGCCGGACATTGGCGTCTCAGCAACGACGGAACGACCCATCCCCGCACGCGATGGCGCAGGCGGGAAGCAGAACCTCCAGGGGCCGAGGGCCCGCAGGAAATATATAAAGTTAAAAATATTAACGGGAGGGGGTAAACGGAGCGACACGTCTTCTCACCGCCTCGACCTGGGAAGCCCGGCGAGGAGAAAGGGAAGCGGATATCGTGAGAACGGCGTGGCTCATCTGCGTTTTTCGGTTAATGACGGGGCAATGATAACTATATTTTTTAAAATAAACAAAATTTCAAGGCTTTTTTGCATCGAAAATATTGCCGTACCTCTTCTTTTTCGCCCCCATTTATCGGACAACCTCCACGCGATACGGAGAAATGCGCCACCGAAAGACGGCTCTGCGGCTACGGCAGCGAGCGGTTCGAGCGCGACGCCCCCCCGACGAACCATCGACAGGGCGACGGAACGTCCCGCAAGGACAGAAAAAACAGATGGAAGGCTTCGACCGACGAGCGAACATTTCGCCAAAACCTAAAGACAAATTGAGACACCGGCAAATATTATTGCTTCAGAACGTTCTTGAGGCGGAAGAATAAACTATCCCGGCGCAGCCGCACCTTATACCGCCAGCCGGTCAGTAATTATGGATACTTACTCCTTGCGCCGAAGGTAAATAATTGATACCGTACCAACACATCTGCAACAGCAGGAAGGAAAACAAGATCAGGGCAAAGGCCGTGTAGGGATCCTTTAATTGCGGACGCAGATGCAAATAAAGCGCATAGGCGAACCACGTAGCGGCCGCCCAGGTCTCTTTCGGGTCCCACGACCAGTAATCGCCCCAAGCTTGCTTCGCCCAGAGGGCTCCCATCACCATACCCAAGCTAAGGAAGACCCATCCGATGCGAACGAGGTTGTCGCAGATCTTCATCTCACTTTCGGTCACTTCACGATGTGAGGGACGGAGCCACAGATACAGGGCGAAAACGGCGGCCGCTCCCAATAAAGCATAGGCCATCATATAGACGATCACGTGGGGGACGAACCAGGCGCTTTGCAAAGCCGGCATCAGCGTCCGATCGTGAATCTCCGGCTTGAACAGGTTAACGCAGATGAAGACGGTAGCCACGATCGTACTGAAGGTCAACAGCCAGGAATATCGGTATCTGGCATACATCGCTATGCCGGCCACCGACAAGAAAAGGGAATACCAAAGCCTCGTCTCGCCTAAGGTTCGCATGGGCGGCCTCTCCAACGATATCCACAGGCCGAGGATGAAGATGAAAAAGACAGCAGAACCGATACTCGATGCCGTGACGGCTTTCCATACCTTCCTGTGGAAAGCGAATATCGCGCCGATTGTCCAACAGAGGGTGGCTATCGAAGCGTAACAGATTAAATAGTCCCAACTCATCGGGCGTTCCCCCTTCTGTCGCCTGCGGCAAAAAGTATCCACGCGCCCGTTAGCAACAATAGCCATAGTGCGATGCGGACGGCCTGGTACCAACTGTCGTGAACACATTCGAACACGCTGCTTGTGCTCCATCGCCCCCTTCGAGTATCGTAACCGGCTTGATAGATGTACCAACTTCCCATCCGGGCGGGGTGGTTGACCGTTATCCGGAAAGGATGTATTTTCCCGCGTTCGTCTCTTACCGATATATCGGACAGATAATGTTTCGCCGTACGAGGCGGCATGAAGAGCGCGTACCGGTCATCCACCATCAGATAGGAAGGATCGAAGAGGAAGCTCCCGCAGCTGACCCATCCGGAAGCTTGCCGCTTTGTCCGCCGGTTGAGGGCATGGAGACGAAGAGCCGGCGCAGCCCCTATGTGTTCCAATTCGCGGAAGCCGGCGCTGTCGGGGACGGCCGTCTCGTAGCATCGCTCGGCTTTTATCTCCCATTCGCCTAAATTACCTCTCTCTCCTGCCCGTTCCAACATAATATGCGCTTCGGAAGTCGAGCCGCTTAGGGTGTCGACCATATGGATCTTGGCGGGATACTCCTCCATGGAGAATGCATGCAGGGTAATGGTGAAAGGAAGCAAATAGGGTTTGCCTTCGTGGATTCCGGTGTCGGTCGGTTCGTTTTGTTGTGCCGAGACGCGTACTCTTACCTTGTCGCCGCTCCCGAATATTCCGGCGAGCAGTACGACGAAAACGCACGAGTGCAAAAGCATGAGGACGGGTTTCCTTTGACGGAAATGATACAGATCCTCGACGAGGTTGAGTCCTAAAGTCGTAGTAAAGTATATCAGCAGGATGTTGAACGGCCACGAAGCGGTCATCCGGGTAAAGCCCAAGGCGCTTAACAGACCGGTTCGATGGACATCTTGCCGGACAAGACCGAAGAGGACGGTTATCATTACCATCGAAGCTAAGGAAGCGACGCAAGCGTAACGATCGTAGAACTTGTGCAGGCGGGGGTACCTGTCCGCCGAATAGTTGAAGACAAATAGCAGATAAACGTAGAGCGCAGCCCCTATCGCCCCCCAGGGATAACGTAGGAACGAAGGGTCGAGGTCGCCTGCGATGAATTGAAAAATTATGCCTGCCGAAAACAGGCAGGCACAATATATGAAAGCTTTTTTATATCCCATTGCATGGTGATAGAAAGATGTTCGATCAGGCTTGTTCCCACTGAGTTCTCAGCAGTTCAACAGCGGCCGGCAACGTCACGTTCTTGTCGCCTTTCGATCCGCATTCGAAGCTGACGTACTTGGAATAGCCCATTTCTTTCAATGCACGGAATCCGTCGACGTAGTTATCCAAGTCTCCGTCTTCGCCGGGCATGATGCGATGGCCTCGGCTAGCTATGTGAATATGTTGCAAGTACTTTCCTCCCGACCATAGGGCGCCGTAATCCGAAGTTTCTTCTCTCATGTGCCAAAAGTCGCCCATGCATTTCACCCCTTCGCTTTGAGCGTCGCGTGCAATGGCTGCGGCGTCGGCTACGAGGCGCATATAGAATGCTTCTTCTCTGTTGAGGGGTTCCAAGATTACATTCGTTCCGCATTTAACGGCATACTCGCCTAACTCGTGCAGCTGTTCGCACAAGTAGTCGCGCGTTTCCAAGGTATGGGGTTTGCAGGGTTTCTGCGAGTTGAAAGCCGGCACCATGATCACGCCGGTGGATCCGAGTTCGCCTGCAGCGGCAACGATCTCGCGCATGCTTGCATCGAACTGCGCTTTCACCTTGGGATCTTCGGCCAAGATAAAGCCGTCGAACCCTGCACATATCGCCGACACCTTGATACTGCGGTTCTTCAATGCGTCTTGAATCTCTTGCACTCTCCCCGCTAATCCTCGTCCCCAAGGTTCGAAGCCGACAATTCCCATCTTCTCCATATAATCGAGCTTTTCATTCAGGCTTTCGAAGGGGGCCGTGTTTTCTTGAAAAGACAGATTCAAAAGGACTTCGCCAGTTTTCGTCCCTTTCGTTACTGCTTTTTCCTGCACTTTCTTTGCGCAGGATGAAAGTCCGAAAGGAGAGGATGCGGCGGCCAATGTGGCCATGCCGGCCAATGACCGCTGTATAAATTGTTTTCTATTCATGATCGTGTCTTTAAGAGATGATTATTTCTTTTCCATTTCTGCATTTCCGGGAACCGGAACCGTATACGTAGACATATCCATCGATCCGAATTCCAATTTCTTCGGCAAGTAATCCATTTCGGATGCCGTGATATCGTCCCACGTAATGGTTTGCCCCGTGTAGGCGGCTTCGCGTCCCATCACGCCCGCCAGGGTAGAAATGCCTGTTTCTTCCGATTCGTCGTGGCCTTCGCCCTTGCGGATATGGTTCACCCAATCGACGTGCTCCAGCACGTACGGATTCTGTTGCTTGAACTGGGCTTTAGAGGCTTCTTCGTCGAATTTCCAGATCACGTTGCCTGCCAAGTCTTTAATTTCATGCGTTTCACTGTTCCAGGATCCTTTCGTGCCTTGGATGAATTCGCTGACATTCGTGCTGCAACCGTCTATCTGCCGGCACATACTATGTAGATGTATGCCGTTTCCGAATTCGAAATCGACGCTGAAGTTATCGTACTGATCGCCTGTAATGCGGCGTTGCCGACTTCCTACCGCCGTTGCTTTAACGGGATGCAATCCGGTCATCCAGAGGAAGATGTCAATGTTATGCACGTGCTGTTCCACGATATGGTCGCCGGATAACCATTTCCAGTTCACCCAGTCGCGGATCATCCATTCCATATCGCTCCATCCCTGTTGGCGCGTACGGTACCACAGCATGCCCTGATTCCAGTAAACGTTACCGCCGGTGATTTCGCCGATCAGGCCTTCCTGAATCTTTTGGAAAGCTTCGACGTACGGACGCTGATGATGGCGCTGCGTGCCGGTTACTACGCTGAGCCCTTTGGCGACGGCCTGTTTCGACGTGGCCATGATGGTACGATATCCTTTCGAGTCGACAGCTATGGGTTTCTCCAGGAACGCATGTACGCCTTTTTCGACTGCGTATTGGAAGTGAGCCGGGCGGAACACCGGAGGGGTCGTTAAAATGACCATGTCGATACCCGCATCGATCACTTTCTGATAGGCGTCGAATCCAACAAAACACCCTTCGTCGGGAACCTTTTGATCGTATTTTTCGGCCAACATTTTCTTTACGCTCTCCAACCGATCGGAGAACACGTCGCCCAAAGCGACTACGGTAATGCCGTCGGCCGCTTCTAGTAAGTTTTCGACCGCACCCGAACCTCGACCGCCGCATCCGACCAAACCGACTTTCAACGCTTTGCCCTCGACGGCTTTGTCCGGAAGTTCCGGTACGTAATATTCACCCGGTTGTTTCAACGGAGTGTTTGCAGAACCTCTCTCCTTGCCTGTGCACGATGAGAGAATGGATGACGAACTGATCATACCCGATGCTCCGAGCATAGCTGAGTATGAAAAAAACGACCTACGGCTAATTTTATTCTTTCCCATGATATTAATTTTTTAGGGTTAAAATTATTGTTGTTTTATATGGATTCCTTCCGGTATTTCACAAACGACACGAAAGCCGATGCCTTTGATATCCGAATACCACCAGATGCTCTTCGGATTTTGCGGATCGGTCTTCAGCCAAGCGTCGTTTTCGGTATGTCCCCGCGTTGCGCAACGAAGTGCGGACGCGTCGTCCCGATAGCTCCCTCCGCGCACGACGTATTCCTGACCTTTTTCGTTAAGGGGATCTTTATCGCCGTCTTTCCAGTGCTTGTATGCTTCCGCATCGTACTTGTCGGCGCAATATTCCATCACGTTGCCCAACATATTCTTCAGTCCGAAAGGATTGGCTCTGACCTTCGACGGTTCTTGCGTCTTATCCATGCTGTTGTTGGCATAGACGACGTAGCCGTTGATATTCGTGGTGTCGACGCCGAACAGTTTGTTCCAAAATCCTTCGTTGGTGTACTTCTTCGGATTTCCTTCGAAGAAGTACGGCGTAGTTGTTCCCCCGCGAGCAGCGTATTCCCATTCGGCCTCTGTCGGCAAGCGATAGCGCTTGCCCGTCTTCAGCGACAACCATTGGCAGAATGTTTCTGCGGCGTAATGAGTCATGGTAATTGCCGGTCGACTGCCCATTCCCCAGCCTTGATCCGGGAAGCCGAACGGAGGTGTGGGGCCGGAAACGGCGTCGAGATCATCGCGCGAATTGTTCGCGTAGATAGTCTCCGGCGAGGTGCGTCCTTCCGACATCGTTTCGTTGTAGAACGCCCAGAACTGATCCCACGTCACTTCCACTTCAGCCATAAAGAACGGTGAAACGGCGATCCGGCGCTGAGGCGCCTCGTCTGTCTGGTGGAACGGTTCATCATCGGGACTTCCGATAGTGAATGAGCCTCCGGGAATAGCGATCATATCGATGGATGCAGCGGTTCCGGGAACCGTTTCCTTGTAATTTTTGAAGTCGGTAACGATGGCGGCGGCCTCATATTTCGTTCTGTTGTTCGTCAGGGCCTTTCCTTCCATCTTGCTGTGTTTGTAATTCGGATTGTAATGTCCCGCGTCCAAGTGGCAGCTGATGCATTGCAGATCGAATTTCTTTTCGTTCTCTTCGTAATAGAGGTGAGCCTTGATACCGTCGTCAGAGATACCTTTCGGGAAAAGATTGGCATGGCACGCTTTGCAAGATTCGTTATACACGATCTTTTGCGCATAATCCAATTCGCCTTTGCGGTCCCAATTGATGTCTTCTTTCTTTTTAGTCATATACGACCAAATATCTTTGATACCCATCTTCGCTTTTGCGGTAAAGTGTTTGAAAGTGCCGCGAGGCGGAAGGTGACAAGCTGCACAATCAGTTTTTACACCGCTTTTGTTATTGTTATAATGTACGGATTGCTTCCATGCAGCATCTGCTTTCTCATGGTAATGACACATCATGCAAGATTCGTTGGTCGAGGTGGCCTCCCACATCCAATCGAATGCGATCATTGCTGCTATTCCGATAACAAGTCCTCCTAAACCTACAAGTAAAGATCTCTTCTTTTTATTACTTGAATTTGCCATAATAGAATTAAAACGATCCTGCGGTGGTATGCTGCATATATCCCATCCTTCGCTGAGGGAAGGTTCCATTGAAAATGCGCCGCGAGCCTATCCTCTTCAAGATGCCAAATTTAGTGATTTTTTATATATCGGCAAATGATGGGTGTATTTTTTTATTATTTCTCGATCCATTTTTGCCATTTTACCTCCTTGTGATAGCCGGCTCTCACCATGGTTTCGATGAACTGCATACCGCGCACGCCGTCTTCGACGGTAGGGAAGTCCAGCATCTCTTCGGTAGGTGTTTCATTATTCGCTTTGGCACGAACCGTCCATGCAAAGTTGCGGTAGATGTTTGCAAACGCTTCGATGAAACCTTCGGGGTGTCCGCCGGGAATGCGCGTATTCCACTTGGTGAAGTCGGTCAATGAAGCGTAGCCGTTACCGATTCGGATTTCCTCTGTCGGGCGGTCGATCCATTTCATATATAAAGTATTGGGTTCCAGCTGTCGCCATTCCATTCCGCCGTTTTCGCCGTAAACGCGCAAGCGGATATTGTTTTCTTCGCCCGCAGCGATTTGCGTGGCCTGCAGTAGGCCGGAGAACCCCTGGTCGAAGTGCATGAAAGCACATGCATCGTCGTCCAGGGGGCGTCCGTCGGCGATATGTTGAAGTTCGGCGCAGACCTCTGTCACCTTTGCACCGGTCACATACTCGGCCAGGTGCCAGGCGTGCGTGCCGATATCGCCTACGCAACCTCCTTTTCCGGCTGCTTTGGGATCGTTGCGCCATACGGCATTGTTCCCTCCTTTCAGTTCGATGCGTTGGGTGAGCCAGCCTTGCGAATATTCCACGAAGAGGCGGCGCACTTTGCCGATGTCTCCGCGTGCAATGCGTTTCTTCGCTTCTTTTACTGCCGGATAGGCGCTATAGACGTGGGTCAGAGCGAATGTCAAGCCTGTCGCGCGGACTTTGTCGCGCAGCCTCAAGGCTTCTTCCAGCGAGTAAGTCATCGGTTTGTCTATCACGACGTTGAATCCGGCTTCGAGTGCTTTCATCGCCGGTTCATAATGAAACTTGTTAGGGGTGACGATAGTGATGAAATCGATGCGCTCTTCGTGTGGAAGGGCGGCCTCTTTTTCTATCATTTCCTGCCAAGTCGGGTAGATTCGGTTATCGGGGATGAAGTAAGAGCGGCCGGAACTCCGTGAAATTTCCGGATCGATGCTGAAACAGCCGCAAACGAGTTCTATTTGATTCTCCATGAGGGCGGCGCGGCGATGGATGGCGCCGATAAAAGCATCGCTGCCTCCGCCTACCATACCCATTCTAAGTTTTCTGTTTTCCATTTTATCTTTTAGATTTAAATATTGATATTCGACCCAAAAATAGTCATTATTTTTTTGATTCTCGTGGAGGAACAGATTTATTTTTTCTCTTCGACCGGTCAAAGTGATTGGCGAGACGAAAAGGGCATGCGATCGAATTCGAACTAAAAATAAATAATGGCGAAAATTAATCGCTGCGGGAGGTTTTTTGCTATCTTTGCATGGAATTAGTTTGGACGAACCAAGACTCTTGCACCTCATGAAATCGATCGGAAAGATAAAACATATCGGCTGTTTATTCGTCGTTTTAATCGGTTCGACGGGTTCTTTTCTCGCTCAACCGGCAGTAAAGGTGGAAACGCCGGACAAAAACCTGGGTATCATCTTGTGGAAAGCGCCTGTGACGGTGAGCTACAAGTTGGTCAATGCGGGAAACGAGGCGCTCGTCGTTCGGAAAATAGAAACCTCTTGCGCTTGCGCGGTGGCGGACTGGCCGAAGACGACGATTGCTCCCAGGAAATCGGCTGAAATCAATGTGACGTACGATGCTAAGCAGTTAGGACATTTCCATAAATACGCGGCGGTATATACGAATGCCGACAGGCAGCCCGTGTATCTGACTTTCCGTGGGGAGGTGGCGACGGAATGGACGGAGGATATCTCTTCGTTCCCCAACCAGATCGGGCCTATCCGCTTGGATCGGGCTTCGATCGAGTTCGACGAAGTGAACAAGGGAGATCGGCCCTCGGTCGAGCTGAAGGTGATGAACGGCTCCGACGGCATCTATTCCCCGGTACTGATGCATTTGCCTCCTTATCTCTCTGCGGAGGTGACTCCGGAAAAGATCGAAAAGAATCGGGTGGGTAAGATCAAAGTGATGCTGGACAGCGAGAAATTGCCCAAGTTGGGACTTACTACGGCCTCGGTCTATCTGGCGCGTTATCCCGGCGACATGGTGGGCGAAGAGAACGAAATCCCGATTTCGGTAGTCAATCTGCCCGATTTCTCGCATCTGGATGTAGACCGGCAAGAGCATCCGCCCGTGGTCACGCTCTCGACGAAAGAATTGGAGATCGGCACGATGATGGAGACGGAAGAGAGGAATGCCCGGATAACAATTACGAATACGGGAAAATCGAAGCTGGAGATCCAAGACTTGCAGGTGTTTAATTCCGCCCTCGGCGTGCAGTTGAACAGGCGCATCCTGCCTCCCGGAAAGAAAGCCAAGCTGAAGATTACGGTCTACGGAAATCATTTGCGTAAGATCAAGAATACCCCTCGCGTACTGATGATCACCAACGATCCGAACCAACCCAAAGTGATTATTAAAGTAAAAGTAGCATTAAACGAATGAGTGAGATGGAACATCCCGAAAACGATCGACGATATAAAGGACTGAAAGTGAACGACGGCGTACCGCAGCCGGCCATCGTGAATCCTTATTTGAAAACGCAGCGGAAAGCGCGCCGCAAATACTCGGCGGCCGATTACGTAGAAGGCATTCTCAAAGGAAGCGTAACGGTACTCAGTCAGGCCGTGACGCTGATCGAAAGCCTCCGCCCCGAACACCAGGCCATCGCCCAGGAAGTCATCGAAAAATGCCTGCCTTATTCGGGACATTCCGTCCGCGTAGGCATCAGCGGAGTGCCCGGAGCAGGCAAGAGCACCTCTATCGACGTATTCGGCCTGCACGAACTGGAAAAAGGAGGCAAGCTGGCCGTGCTGGCTATCGACCCGAGCAGCGAACGGTCGCACGGGAGCATTTTAGGCGATAAAACCCGCATGGACCATCTGGCTACGCATCCGAACGCCTTTATCCGACCCAGCCCGTCGGCCGGATCGTTGGGCGGCGTAGCGCGAAAAACGCGCGAGACCATCATCCTCTGCGAGGCCGCCGGATTCGATAAGATCTTTGTCGAAACGGTGGGAGTAGGGCAGAGCGAAACCGCTTGCCACAGCATGGTCGATTTCTTCCTGCTCATCCAATTGGCGGGCACGGGCGACGAGCTGCAGGGCATCAAACGCGGCATCATGGAGATGGCCGACGGCATCGTGATCAACAAGGCCGACGGCAATAATGTGGATAAAGCCCGGATGGCGGCGACGCATTTCCGCAACGCCCTGCATTTCTTCCCTGTCCCCGATTCGGGATGGACACCGAAAGTCTTGACCTATTCAGGCTTCTACGGATTGGGTATCAAAGAAATTTGGAACATGATCGACGAGTACATCGCCTTTGTGAAGCAGAACGGCTACTTCGAGTACCGCCGCAACGAACAGGCGAAATATTGGATGTACGAAACCATCAACGAGCAGTTGAAAAACAGTTTTTACCGGAACGAACACATTGCAGACAGTTTGAAACAAGCAGAACGCGATGTGCAAATGGGGAAAATGACTTCTTTCGTCGCTGCCAACAAACTCTTGGACGAATATTTCGGGAAGCTGTCAAAGTAATCCCCGTTCCATTTCCGCTGAGCGAATCAGCAGCACCTAAAACGAATTTTAGCTCCCGCCGAGCGGATCAGCAGCGCCTAAAACGAATTTTAACTCCCGCCGAGTGGATCAGCAGCGCCTAAAACGAATTTTAGCTCCCGCCGAGTGGATCAGCAGCGCCTAAAACGAATTTTAGCTCCCGCCGAGTGGATCAGCAGCGCCTAAAACGAATTTTAGCTCCCGCCGAGTGGATCAGCAGCACTTAAAGAAGATGCGGCATCCAACTCGAGGATGCGGTTTCGGCAAGCCTCCATCAGCCAAGCAGGCGTAGACGTGGCGCCGCAGATACCTACGGTAGCAATGCCTTCTAATAACTCGCTGCCGATTTCTTCGGGTTGCGAGATCAGATGGGTGTTGGGGTTCACATTTTTGCATTCCTGGTAAAGGATTCGGCCGTTGGAGCTTTTTTCGCCGCTGACGAAGATGAGGAGTTCGTGGTTCCGTGCGAAGGCCCGCAGGCGAGGCATGCGGTTGGCTACCTGTCGGCAAATGGTATCGTGGTATTCGAACGTCGCCGCAGGCGAGATATGCGTCTGGATATAATCGATGATTTGCCAGTATTCCTCCAGCGACTTGGTCGTTTGGGAATAAAGTCGGATATCCCTGTCGAAATCGAGCTTTTTCACTTCTTCGGGGTGTTCCAGAACGATCGCTTCTCCTTCCGTCTGTCCCACCAGTCCCAACACTTCGGCATGGCCGTTTTTCCCGTAGATGACAATTTGCTTGCCGGCAGACGTCGAGCGGTCGTGTTGCGACTTGATCCGCTTTTGCAATCGTAATACCACCGGGCAGGTGGCATCGATCAGTTGAACGTCGTTCCTTTGGGCCAATTGGTAAGTCTCGGGAGGTTCGCCGTGCGCCCGAAACAAAACTTTTACATGGCGGAGCTCGGCTAATTGCGCGTGGTCGATAGTGATGAGGCCGAGTTTTTTCAGTCGTTCGCATTCCTGGTCGTTGTGGACGATGTCACCCAAGCAGTACAAAGCGTCCCCTTTGGCCAACTCCTCTTCCGCCAATCGGATGGCGCGGGTCACCCCGAAGCAGAAACCGGACCCTTCGTCTATCTCAACCTTCATCCTCAACCGCCCTTCTGTATTGTTCCATCAGCCATTCGTTTTGCTGGTCGACGGTCAGATCGCTGTTGTCGAGTACGACGGCATCGTCGGCTTTCCGCAGCGGGCTCACTTTCCGGTGTTCGTCGATATAGTCCCGTTCTCTTACATTCTGCAGTACGTTCTCGAACGAAACGTGCTGCCCTTTCCCTCGTAATTCGTCGTAACGTCGTCGGGCGCGGACTTCGGGCGAGGCCGTGACGAAAATCTTGAGTTCTGCCTCCGGGAATACAACGGTTTGAATATCCCGACCGTCCATCACGATACCTTTCCCTTTGCCCATAGCCTGTTGCTGACCGACCAGCGATTCGCGCACGAACGGCAATGCCGCTACCCGACTCACCCGATTCGAAACGTCCAACGTACGGATTTTATTTTCTACATTCGTTCCGTTCAGGCAGGTAACGGGTTGCTTCGTTTCAGGATCGAGCCCGAAGGTGATCTTCAATGCGGGAAGCGCCTGCTTCAGCGCCTGCGTATCGATGTGCTCGCCGTGGAACAAACCGTTTTCCAAACAAAAGAGCGCCACACAGCGGTACATCGCCCCACTGTCTATATAGAGATAACCCGTCCTCCGCGCCAATTCTTTGGCCATCGTGCTTTTACCGCACGAAGAATAGCCGTCTATCGCAATGACAATCTTTTTCATACTGAAAGAAGAGGAATGTTTATACGAAACAAAGATAAGAAAAGTTGATGATAAACACTTGCCGGGAAAGAAAATAAAAAGATTTAGCATATTTTATCCAGCTATTATTTTTTCTTTTTGAAGGGAAAAACTATATTTGTGGCGTGCAATGGTGCACGCAACCTTTAAACACATTATTATGGAAGTTAAAAAATCTCCCAAAGCAGATCTCGAAGGTAAAAGAAGTACCTGGCTGCTGATCGGTTATGTGTTTATCCTGGCTGTCACGTTTGTCGCGTTCGAATGGAGTGATCGCGACAAAAAGGTCAACACGGATACAGGTATAACCGCTGTGGATTTTGAAGAAGAAATTATTCCTATCACCGAACAGGAACAACCCAAACAAGCTCCCCCTCCCGCAGAAATACCCAAGGTGGAAGAAGTCTTGGAAATCGTGAAAAATGATGCCGATGTGCAAGAGTCGACCATCCAGGCATCGGATGATACGAAAAAAGCGGTAGAAGTAAAATACACGCCCGTTCAAGCCGTAGTGGAAGAAGAACCGGAAGAAGAACAAATCTTCCAAGTCGTAGAGGAAATGCCGGAGTTCCCGGGCGGTATGGGAGAATGTCTGAAATTCTTGAGCAAGAACATTCATTATCCGACCATCTCGGCTGAGAACGGCGTGCAGGGACGCGTAGTCATCCAGTTCGTCGTCAATCGCGACGGCTCGATCGTAGACCCCGAAGTGGCACGCGGAGTCGACCCTTACCTGGATAAAGAAGCGTTGCGCGTGGTGCAGTCCATGCCCAAGTGGAAACCTGGCAAACAGCGCGGTAAACCGGTGCGTGTGAAATATACCGTACCCGTCATATTCCGGTTACAGTAGAACGAGTACCCGATAGGGAGGTATGTCAAAACAAAAGTATAGAGGAGCGGATTACCTCAAGCGCCTGAGTTAGGAAAACCGCACAGGAAACACTGAGAGGGGTATGCAGGTTACCGCCTGCGCCCCTCTTTTCATACCCTTCCGGGCTCTCCGACCACCTCCCCTATCGCAAGGGAGGAGCCGATAACCTTAAGAGCTGTTTCCCATTGCACTCAAATTCTCCCCTTTTTATCGAACCGTTTTATCTTCGCATGATGATTTATTCTTCTTCTCTGTTAGGCAAAAAGATCGATGCATATCTCCGGGAATTGCCGCTGAATCGGGAGCCGAAAGGATTGTACGCCCCGATCAATTACGAGCTTTCTCTGAGAGGAAAAAGATTGCGCCCGATATTGCTGACACTATCCTACTTATTATATAAGGAGAAAGTCGATACCGTCCTTCCGCAAGCTGTCGGCATCGAAATCTATCACAATTTTACGCTGCTTCACGATGACGTAATGGATCGATCCGACATGCGGCGCGGAAGACCGACCGTACATAAGGCATGGAATGAGCATACCGCCATCCTGTCGGGGGACGCGATGACCGTGCTGGCCTATCGGCTGATGGCGGATTGCGATTCACTCTATGTAAAACAAGTACTCGATGCCTTCGGACAAGCCGCCCTCGAAGTATGCGAAGGACAGCAACGGGATATGGACTTCGAAGCACGGGATGACGTAACCGTCGAAGAGTACCTCGAAATGATCCGTCTTAAGACTTCGACTCTTTTGGCCGGCGCATTGAAAATCGGCGCGATCCTGGGAGACGCTTCGGCAGAAGATGTACAAAAGCTGTACGATTTCGGCATCAAAATAGGTCTGGCCTTCCAATTGCAGGACGATTATCTGGATGTCTACGGCGATCCGGAAATTTTCGGAAAGCCGATCGGAGGAGATATCATAGCGAACAAGAAAACCTTCCTGCTGATCTCGGCCTGTCGGCTTTCAAACGCAGAACAATATGAACGGATTTTGTGTTGGCTTCGTACGACGGACTATCGCCCGGAGGAAAAGATACGAGCGATGACTTCTATCTACGATCAGCTCGACATCGGAACTAGATGTTTGCAAAAGATCGATTCGCTTTATGCAGAAGGATTGACAATGTTGGACCAAGTGAGCGGTCGGTCGGAATATAAAAGAGAATTGGAAAATTTTGTGAATACCTTGATGAAAAGGAATTTGTAATGATCGATACGCATTCTCACTTATACGACAAGGCTTTTGACGAGGACCGAGCAGCAGTGATGCGACGGGCGAAAGAGGCCGGCGTGGAGAAAATTTTTCTTCCCAACGAAGACGAGACTACGATCCATGCGCTCTTGAACGTTTGCGAAGCGTATCGCGATTTCTGCTATCCGATGCTCGGCTTCCACCCCGAGTGTATCGACAAGGATTACAGACGGCGTCTAACACTCCTGAAGAACTTCTTAAAAGAGCAGCGCTTTATCGCCGTAGGAGAAGTGGGAATAGACCTCTATTGGAACAAAACATACTTGAAAGAACAACAAGAAGCCTTAGACATGCAAGCGCAATGGGCGATGGAATACGACTTGCCTTTGGTGATCCATTGCAGGTCGGCTTTCTCCGAATTGTTCGACGTATTGCAACCTTATAAGAATCGGCTGAACGGCGTTTTTCATAGTTTTTCGGGAACGGCGGAAGAAGCTGATGCCTTATTGGATTACAACGGTTTCATGTTGGGCGTAAACGGCATACTGACTTTCAAGAACAGTACGCTTGCCCCAGTGTTATCCGCTACAGTTCCTTTGGATCGAATCGTTTTGGAAACCGATGCTCCCTATCTGGCGCCGGTTCCTCATCGAGGCCGACGAAACGAAAGCAGCTTTGTAAAAGATATTGCGCGGAAGCTGTCTGCCGTTTACGGGCGAAATTTGGAGGAAATAGACCGGATCACGACTAAAAATGCATTAAAAGTTTTCAAAAGGTTGGAAGAAGTCTATAAAGTTTATTAATTTTGGCCCGCTAATCGGATATTGTTCCCCCCGAGACGACGACAGATTAAAAAAAAACAATACATTTGTTGGACAATTCGCTTGCAATTATCAAATTTCTTTGTAATTTGCACCCGTTTTAATGAAAAACTGACATGTTTGTCGCGTGGAGAACGAGGGAGAGATGCTCGAGTGGTTGAAGAGGCACGCCTGGAAAGCGTGTATACCCCTAAAGGGTATCGCGGGTTCGAATCCCGCTTTCTCCGCACCGTAAGCAGTGAAATTAATATGTTAAACAATAATTAATTATTTAATCTTAAAAAATTAGACACACAATGAAAAAGTTATTTGCAATTCTTGCAGTGATGGGAATTCTTACGTTAGGTGCAGTTCAACCTGTAGGGGCTCAGGATGAAGTTCAGGTTACAGAACCTGCTCAAACAGAACAAACTGAAGCGGCTGTCGTTCCCGAAGGTGGTGGAGGCATCCACAAAGAATTAAAGACGAAGTTTATCGAAGGTAGTGCCGGATTTATGTCGTTGGTAGCCATCGCATTGGTGATCGGTCTTGCTTTCTGTATCGAACGTATCGTTTACCTAAGCTTGGCTCAGGTAAACACGAAGAACTTGATGAGAAGCATTGAGGAAAATCTTGAAAAAGGCGATTTGGAAGGTGCGAAGTCCGTTTGCCGTGACACGCGTGGACCGGTAGCTTCTATCTGCTATCAGGGCTTGATGAGAGTAGACCAAGGACTTGACGTGGTAGAACGCTCGGTTACTTCTTACGGTGGTGTGCAGGCCGGTTATCTGGAGAAAGGTTGCTCGTGGATCACCTTGTTCATCGCTATATCTCCGTCGTTGGGATTCTTGGGAACAGTGGTCGGCATGGTCATGGCGTTCGACCAGATCCAGCAGGCTGGCGATATCTCTCCGACTGTTGTGGCCGGCGGTATGAAAGTCGCCTTGATTACAACCATCTTCGGTTTGATTGCAGCTTTGATTCTTCAGGTATTCTACAACTATATCCTTTCCAAGATCGAAGAACTCACGAGCGATATGGAAGATTCTTCTATCACCTTGCTCGATATGATTATGAAGTACAACTTGAAATACAATAAATAAGTAGAATAATGGCAAAGTTATCTTATAAATTTTCTTATCGGATTCTTTATGTCCTCTTTGCGGTCATTCTGGTTGTATTGGGATTGTTCTATTTTGTAGGATATAACAATATGGTCGGCGATCGGAAAGCCCCGGAAAATACGGATGCACTGATTTATCTGATGTACGCGATGGTTACCGTAGCCTTTATCATGTTCTTTGTAGGAAAATTCATTCATTTGGTTTCTCTCTTAAGGCATGAGCCGAAAACCGGGTTGCGCTTTTTGGCGTTTGATGTCCTATTGGTAGCTCTCTTAATAATTACTTACGGAGTCGCTTCCAGCAATCCGATGACATTGACCGACGGCTCCGTTTACACCGATTCGCTATGGTTGAAGGTGACGGATATGATGCTCTACTCGCTCTTCTTCTTGTTGGCAGTAGCTGTTATCGGTACCTTTTTGAATTTGAGCGGTCTCTTTAAGAAAATCAAGTAATATTATCCGATCGTTTTAATACTTAATAAAGAAAGTAATTATGGCAAGAAATAAAAAAGAGGTTCCGCAGATAAATTCGAGCTCTACGGCCGATATTGCTTTCATGTTGCTTATCTTCTTCCTTATTACAACATCCATGGACACTGACCGCGGCTTGGCCAGGCGTTTGCCGCAACCGGCCGATCCTTCTCAGAAACAAGATGATAATATTATTGTAAAGGAACGTAATGTCCTCCAAGTTCGTTTGAACAAGGATAACCAACTGATGTGTACCAACGAATGGATCGACATTAAGCAACTCAAAGAAAAAGCAAAAGAATTTATTGCGAACCCCAATGACGAACCGAACCTGCCGGAAAAGCATGTGAAAAACATTCCTTTGCTGGGAGGCGACTGTCGGATAACGGAGAACCATGTCATCTCCGTACAGAACGACGTGGGTACAAGTTATCAAACGTATATCAGCGTTCAGAATGAGCTGGTGGCTGCTTACAACGAACTTCGCGACGAACTGGCAAAGACCAAGTTCGGGAAAAAGTTCAAAGAATGCAGTGAAGCACAGCAGAATGCGATCAAGCTATTCTATCCGCAAAAGATTTCGGAAGCTGAACCAAGAAAATATGGAGGAAAGTAAGTATGAGTAAATTTAATAAAAAGAAACGCGGGATGCCCGCCTTGAATACTTCTTCGCTTCCTGACCTGATCTTCACCATGTTGTTCTTCTTTATGATCGTAACAAGTATGCGCGAGGTGACTTTGAGGGTCGAGTTCAGAGCGCCCGTCGCCACCGAGCTGGAAAAATTGGAGAAGAAGTCATTGGTTTCCTTTATCTATATCGGCAAACCATTGGCTGAATTCGTAAAGAAGATGGGATCCGAGAGCCGCATTCAGCTGAACGATAAGTTTGCAGAACCGAATGAAGTGCAAGATTACATCTATCAGGAACGCGAGAACATGAACGAAGCCGATCAACCGTTTATGACGGTATCCATCAAAGCCGATAAGGATACGAAGATGGGTATCATCACAGAGGTGAAACAAGCGCTTCGTAAAGCGTACGCTTTAAATATCAACTATTCCGCCGTCCAACGGCAATAAAAAGGGTTAACATGAAACAAGAGGCTGGTCATTCCGACCAGCCTCTGTTTTTATTCTTGCGGAGGAATCTCCACGTAATATACCTCTTTATATAATCGTTTCTTTATCGCCTCGTAGCGTGTTTCCATGGCGATGTCTCCATATCCCATGAGGCGCATGGGATAGGGCGCGTCTCCTTCTCGATAAGGCGGTTGCGAATAATCGAACGGACAGAGCCGAAACCCTGCCCGTTCATAAAAGCGGATACGACGTTCGGCTGTCTCATCATCGGGATGTTCGACTTCCACGACGATCGGTTTCTTTATTCGCCACTGCAACAGCTTCAGTGCCCTCTCGCCATATCTGTGATTGCGCAACTCCGACTTGATGGCGAAATGCTCGATATAACCGAACTCCGCAAAGTCCCAAAAAGTCAGCAGCCCGATGGGGATACCTGCCTCTTCGATGACGTGGCACTTGAACAACGGATGGCAATCGGTATGAAACCGCTGTTGAGACAAATCCCGCCTCTCGTGGGCAGGAAACGCCTCGGTCAATAAGTTCTCTACGAACCGGTACGATTCTTCCTCAGCGGTAGTGATCGGTCGGATATCCATTTATTTTCGGATATAGAATTCGATCAGTCGTTCGATAGCGCGCTGGCAGACCGGACAGAAAGCCGGCGCCTCGTTGATTCGCATTCGGCATGCCGTAACGGGACGATATACGCCACCTTTTCTCGTATACCCGGCTCCTTCATAAGCGCCGACGACGGTATATATTTCCGGCTCTTCAGCCTGAGGCGGAGTAGGAATAGGCGTTCCCGCCGGAACCATGTCTTTCCACTTGCTTGCAAAGTCGACCAAGGTAGTGATATTCGGTTCCCACGGTTCGATATCCTTCGGATAGAGCGGACTCGGTGCATCTGCATAGGCATACTCGTCGGCCAGCCCGCCGAAACTGTGACCGAATTCATGAACCACGACGGGTTCAAACATCTTGTGGTGAGCAGTAGTCAACGTGAAAGCGTTGTAAACGCCGCCGCCGCCATACGTATCCGAATTGGCCAGAATAATGATATGTTCATAAGGGATACCTGCGAGCCAGTTGTTTATTTTCTTCACTCGATTGGAGGTCAGATATCGGTCTGAATAGAATGTGTCGAAGTGGGAGTCGACGGCCGTCCGTCTCCATTCTCCCTTCCTCGGAATGCTTACTCCACTATCCTCGGAGATGCTTTGTACGAGGACAACATTAAAGTTCTCTTTCATCTTCTTAAAAGGCTCGTGATCGAACAATGCGTCGACGGCTCTTCGCGCATCTTTCTCGAATGTATCCATCTCTTCACGCGTATAACCTTCGGCCATGATGGCGATGTCGATGCAATCAGCCGGGTCGCCGTTTCGTAATAAATATTTGTGCG
Organism: Phocaeicola abscessus CCUG 55929; assembly: GCF_000312445.1. GTDB lineage: Bacteria > Bacteroidota > Bacteroidia > Bacteroidales > Bacteroidaceae > Phocaeicola > Phocaeicola abscessus. The sequence goes on from NZ_HE997184.1 coordinate 42,360, forward strand.
GCGTGATCCGGTCTTCTCCCATCCGATGGATCAAGATGTCGTCGGGTTTCACTCGATGGGTCATCGACGCCGTTACTTCGCGCCGTGCGTTCTTGATGCAAATATTCACTTCCGTCTCCCGCTTCGGGAAAGGAAGTAAAACGGTGTGTTGGAACGACTTGCTCAATTGTTTTGCTTCTGCTTCGCCCAACCATTCTAAAAACAGACACGAGAAAGTATGCCGGTAAATCACTGCTCCGGTAGCCTTATCCGTCATGATCGCTTCGCCGTTTCCTTCCAACAGCACCTCCGATAAGCGATGCCGTCTACCCGCCCATCCCGGCAAGGAGATTAACTCGTCCATGCTGATGTATTGCTTATCGACGCTTCCCGAGAACAGGTAATCGATACGCAGCGTACGGTCTTCGAAGTAGGTATCGAAGTCTTGTGCCCGAAGCCGGCTGTAAACCGTCAGGACAACGAGGAATAAAACAAGTCTTTTCATACAATGAGATTTTGAATAATACAAAAAATTCGGCAAGCATGTTGCATACGGCAAAGATACAACTTAATTTAAAAAAAACGAAATGGCGTTACTGAATCATTGCATGTAATATTTGTCGTGTTGCCTGGCTACGTCGGAAGTCAACGCCATTTCCGTAATTTTTATCCACAACACTTAACAAATATTTTCGGCAAATATGGATATGTACGATATATATATTATCTTTGTTCCAGTGAATTAATTGTTTATTATATGGCACGATATCGTTTGGATAAGTTGGACAGAAAGATATTGGATATGATTGCCAACGATGCACGTATTCCTTTCTTGGAAGTTGCCCGCGCTTGTAACGTTTCCGGAGCTGCCATTCATCAGCATGTTCAGAAGTTGCAAGAGATGGGTGTAATAAAGGGATCGCAATATGTTCTTGATCCGGAGAGCATCGGGTATGAGACTTGTGCTTATATCGGACTTTATTTGCAAGATCCTTCCCAATACGAAGAGGTGACCAAAGAACTGATGAAGGTCCCCGAAGTCGTAGAATGTCATTATACGACGGGGCAATACGATATCTTCATCAAGATCTATGCGAAGAACAATCACCATTTGTTAAGCATCATTCATGACCGTTTGCAGAAATTGAACGTAGCTCGCTCTGAGACGCTCATTTCATTTAATGAGGCCATCAAGCGACAGATGCCTCTTCCTAAGGTGGACGACCAATACTGACCGAAATGCGTATGATACGTACAATAAGGAGTTGAACAGTTATTTTTTCTCCGCCTTCTCTCTTCTTATGTAATCGACGAAGCTGTACGGATGTGCGTGTCTATCGTCGGCAGGATGCATCTCTTCGCTGATCTTTTCCCATTCCTCCCATTCGACGGACGGGAAGTAGGCATCCGCTTCTGGAGCTTCGTCATGGACAAACGTCAACAGGAGTTCGTCCGCCAGAGGAAGTGCCGCCCGATATACCGAAGCTCCGCCGATGACGAACGCCTTTTCGTCCGTACGACAATGCGTCAATGCTTCCTGCAGAGAGGCATAACGTTCAGCTCCTCGAAAATCCACGTCGCATCGCCGACTCAGGACGATATTTCTTCGATGGGGTAAGGCACCTTGGGGCAACGATTCGAAAGTCCGTCGTCCCATGATGATCGTATTGCCGGTGGTCAATGTTTTAAATCGCTTCAGATCGTTGGGAAGACGATACAGCAGCTCGTTGTCTTTCCCGATAGCATTATGCTTATCAATGGCTGCGATGAGGGCGATATGCGGCATCTTGTTTTTTGTTTTTGCGGGTTATACGGCTACCTTTCCAGCGATGTGCGGCCAGGGATCATAATTTTTCAGTTTGAAGTCTTCGTACCGAAAGTCGAAGATATTTTTCACCTCGGGGTTGAGTTGCATCGTCGGCAACGGACGGGGAGTTCGCGTCAATTGGAGTTTCACTTGTTCGATATGGTTCGCATAGAGATGGGTATCGCCCGTAGTGTGAATGAAATCGCCCGGTTTCAATCCCGTCACCTGAGCGACCATCATCAATAACAACGCATAGGAAGCGATATTGAACGGTATACCGAGGAAGGTGTCGGCGCTGCGCTGATATAATTGCAGGCTCAGCCTTCCCTGGGCGACATAAAACTGGAACAGACAATGGCAGGGAGGCAGCGCCATCTCGTCTACTTCCGCCGGATTCCAAGCGCTGACGATAATCCGCCGAGAGTCGGGATGATGTTTAATCATTTCGACCGCATTCCGGATTTGATCGATAGCGCCTCCTCGATAGTCCGGCCACGCGCGCCACTGATGGCCGTAAACCGGCCCCAAGTCACCGTGCTCGTCGGCCCACTCGTTCCATATTCGCACGCCGTGTTCTTGGAGATATGCAATGTTGGTATCACCTTTCAGGAACCACAACAGTTCGTAAATGATGGACTTCAGGTGAAGTTTTTTCGTCGTGAGCAGCGGAAAACCTTCGCCTACGTCGAACCGCATTTGATTGCCGAAGATGCTGACCGTACCGGTACCGGTACGGTCAGCTTTACGGATACCTTCGCTCAGGATGCGATGGAGGAGATCTAAATACTGTTTCATTTCGTTTTTTTTCGGAACAAGCTGGCTGTTCGATTTATTTAAGCGTCAGCTCGATCACGTAGTCTACCTCCGTCGGAACTTTCGGCAAGAGGAGCAGGATACCCCCTTCCTGCGGTTTGAACGGGACGGTTTTCTTGTCGATGAACTGCACGGCGCTCTTCACTTTTGCCGCCAATGGGATATACAATACCCGGTCTTTGAGGTCTGTGATGTGAAGATAGAGTTTGTCGCCTTTGCGTGTGGAAACTCCCCAGTGGTGCGGAGGCACATCTCCGCCGCGCGTACCGTAAATGGTTTCGCCGTACTGGCTCATCCATTCGCCCATTTCTTTAAGCCGTTGGACGGCTACGGCGGGCAGTTCACCGTTGGCCTGAGGTCCGATATTCATCAATAAGTTGGCGTTCATGCCGGCGGTTTTGACGATGTACCGAATCAGTTCTTCGGTGGTCTTGTAGTTTTGGTCTTCGATTTTATATCCCCACATGCCGTTCATCGTCTCGCAGGTTTCCAACGGCAGTCGACTGATGGTTGCTCCTTCCGAGAAACCGGTCGTGTTCTGTCCGGGGAGATCTTTTTCAAACATCTGGAAGTCTTCGCCCGAATAGGGATTGCGATGGTGGTTGTTCCCGATCAGGCAAGCCGGCTGAAGTTTGTGAATCAATGCATATTGTTCATCGAGGCGCCAGTCGAAATCCTTGTTGTGATCCCACAAACCGTCAAACCAGATCGCGCCGATAGGCCCGTAGTTCGTCAACAATTCCGTCAACTGATTGTTCATGAAACGGAAGTAGCTATCGTAATTTTGCTGATCGGCGGGTCGACCGGTATAGTGTCCCGTTCTGCCCAACGGATAATCGGGGCGATGCCAATCCAAGTGCGAATAATAGAAATGAAGCTTGATATCTTGCTTTTGGCAAGCTACGGCTAATTCCTTGATGATATCGCGGTGGAAGGGGGTAGCATCTACGATATTGAAATCGGATTGCTTGGTGCCGAACATGGAAAATCCGTCGTGATGGCGCGAGGTGATGGTGATATATTTGGCCCCCGAAGCTTTGATGGCCGACACCCATTCGGCAGCATTGAACCTAGAAGGATAAAAGCCGGAGGCAAACAGATCGTATTCCGAACACTTGATGTTCTTGTTGTTTTGGTACCACTCGCCTTGGGCGGGCATACTGTATATTCCCCAATGCAGGAAGATACCGAATTTCTCGTCCTGAAATTCTTCTCGTGCCTTTAAATTTTCCCGAGTGGGTTCATACCGCGTCGTGTAACTCTGGGCGAAGGATGTCGCCGCCATTACCGTTGCTGTTAGGAGCATTACTGCCAACAGGCCTTTTCTTAATGTTTGTATTCTCATGATATTCTTTGATTGGATTGATATTCCCATAGGGCGTCTTTGTTCCGGTACGGCAAATATAAGGTTAATTTCGGGAACCGGCAAATTATTGCATTTATTCTTTCTCGTCTCTTCCCGTTAGAAGGAGGGAACGAATTTGCAGGACGTCGGCCCGAGAGCAGCGTCTTTCGTCGGAAGTTCCCCGAAATATGACATCAATTCCGGCAAATGATCTTTATTTACAGGATATGATATCAGCTTCGGAGAGCTTCCTCGACTCTTTAGGACGAAAGCGTATCGATCGACTAAGTCGCCGAGAGGACGTGCAGTTCGAAAGGTTTTCCCGATAGAAAATGCAAATATTGTTGTACTTTTGTTTGAAAATTAGCGAAACGCAATGAAATTGCCTCTGGATTTTAAACAGCGCACGTCGGCGCTTCTCGGAGCCGATGACTATGAGCGACTGGTCGCCGCCTTGCAAGAGGAGCCCCCTGTCAGCATCCGCCTGAACAAGGCTAAGCTGAGTCGGCAGAAGGGAGGAGAGACCTTTCTTGTCCAGTACGAACCGGTTGCTTGGTGTCGAGACGGTTCTTATTTGCCGATACGACCGGCTTTTACGTTCGATCCGCTGTTTCATGCCGGAGCTTATTATGTTCAGGAGGCTTCGTCGATGTTCTTGGCGCACGTCTTGCGTACGCTGGTGCGCGAACCGGTGAAAATGCTCGACCTTTGTGCCGCCCCTGGCGGGAAGTCCACGCTGGCGCGCAGTGTTTTGCCTGAGGGAAGTCTGCTGATAGCTAACGAGGTAATGCGAAACCGTTCGCACGTGCTTGTTGAGAATCTGATCAAATGGGGGCATCCCGATGCGGTAATAACCCGCAATGATCCGGCAGATTTCTCCGCCTTACCCGCATTTTTCGATGTGATGCTGACCGATATGCCCTGTTCGGGCGAAGGAATGTTCCGTAAGGATGCCGCAGCTATAACGGACTGGAGCGTAGAGAACGTGAATAGCTGCTGGCGCCGTCAACGGAAGATTCTGGCGGACGCGTGGCCGGCGCTCAAGTGCGGTGGATTGCTTATTTACAGCACGTGTACTTTCAATAAGGAAGAAAATGAGGAAAACGTGGTGTGGATCGTCAAAGAACTCGGCGCAGAAGTACTGGGCGTGCCCGTCTCCTCCGAGTGGCATATTACGGGGAATAGGGCGGGGATGCCGTTTCCCGTCTATCGTTTCCTGCCTTATCAGACGAAGGGAGAAGGATTGTTCCTGGCCATTCTTCGGAAAACCGGAGAAGAGAAGAGAGGAACGATGCTTCCGAAGAAACAGAAAAGCGGTAAACCTTGTGGCGGAATCGTGCCGAACGACGCCTTTCGGTGGGTGGAAGACGCGGATTCGTATGCGTTTGCCGTGCAGGGTCACACGATTTGCGCCACTCATAAGAGTCTGGTCGATGATATTGCTTGGGTGCAACGCTATCTGCACGTCTTGCAATCGGGCCTCCTCATCGGCGAAACAAAGGGCAAGGACCTCGTTCCGAATCACTCCTTAGCCATGAGCACGGCTCTGAATGCGGAGGCTTTCGCTTGTGCGGAGATCTCGTACGAGCAGGCTGTAGCTTATCTGAGGAAGGAAACCGTAACGTTGGATCCGTCGGTACATAGCGGTTATGTGCTGCTGGTTTATAGGGGAATGCCTCTGGGGTTTGTGAAGAACCTCGGGCATCGTGCCAATAATCTGTACCCGACTGAATGGCGAATCCGCAGCGGGCGCTCGCCCGAAGGCTTGTCGCTGGGCTGGTAAGCAGAGCGAGGGAGCGCTTAGAACGGCTTGCGGAAGTCGCATCCGTTCTTCCATTCGGAACATCCGTAAGCAGCGTTTCCCTTCATGATGTGTCCTTGCTTACACAGCGGACAAGGCTGCCCGATCCAGCTATCGTCTAATTTCTCGGGAACGGTCGGGACTGCCGACTTTGTCGGTCGATCGACCGGCCTACGCGATACCTCAGAGCGCCTCGAAGCAGCTTTCTTTTCCGCCTCTTCGGCGACGGCGATTCTCCTATTCGAGTTGTCACTGAGCACGTTCTGCACGATCTCGTTCACCATCTGCTTCAATTCGTTCAAGAAGGTAGCTGCGTCATAGCTCTTCTTTTCGATCTCGCGCAGTTTCTTTTCCCAAATACCGGTTAGTTCGGCCGACTTTAACAGCTCTTCGCGAATCAGTCCGATGAGCGCTACGCCTGTCGGGGTGGCGACTAAGTTTTTGCGTTCCTTACGGATATAATGCCGTTTGAACAGTGTCTCGATGATGGCGGCGCGGGTGGAAGGACGCCCGATGCCGTTCTCCTTGAGCGCATCCCGCAGTTCGTCGCTATTCACCAGTTTCCCTGCCGTTTCCATGGCTCGGAGCAAAGTCGCCTCCGTATATGGGCGAGGCGGTTGCGTCCATTTCTCTGTCAACAGGGGCTCATGCGGACCGCTCTCTCCTTTCTTGAACTGAGGAAGAGGATGCGTTTCTTCTTCCTTATCGGTCGAGTCATCGGAAGCGTCGGCGGTGAAGTTCGGATGTTTCTCATCCTGTTGGAATACGACACGCCAGCCTTCTTCCTTGATGATCTTGCCCGACGTTTTGAACGCTATCTGATCTGCTTCTCCGATAACGGTTGTCGTATCGAAAAGACAGTCAGGGTAGAATACGGCGATGAAGCGGCGGACAACCATGTCGTACACCTTCCGTTCCGCATCCGTGAGGTTGATAGCGGCCTGATCAGTAGGGATAATAGCGTGATGATCCGTCACTTTCGAGCTGTCGAACACCTTCTTCGGTTTATTCAGCTTCGTTCCGATCAAGGGAGCTGTCAGGTTGTCGTATCCTTTGATACCGGCGAGGATACCTGCACATTTGGGATAGATATCATCACTGAGGTAGGTCGTGTCCACACGCGGATAGGTAGTCACCTTCTTTTCATAGAGCGACTGAATCAGCTTGAGAGTCGTATCGGCCGAGTAGGCGAACTTCTTGTTGCATTCCACTTGCAGGGAAGTCAGGTCGAACAGCCGGGGAGGCGCCTCCCGGCCTCGTTTCTTGGTGATTTCGACGACATTGAAAAGAGCCTCTCGAATCCTTTCGAGCAGTTCCTGTCCTCTGCGAAGATCGATGATGGGCGGGATTCCCCGATTCTCGACCGGCTTTTTCGTTCCTTTATCGTCTTCCTCGGCATCGTCTTCCGCCGGTGTCGTTTCCTCGTCGTTCTTTTGGATGAGCGCATGGAATAAGATTTCGCGATACATCGTAGAGAGCACCCAATACTGTTGCGGCACGAAGTGTTCTATTTCCTGTTGGCGGTTGACGATCAGTGCGAGGGTAGGCGTCTGTACGCGTCCGACGGAAAGGATTTGTCGGTTCTGTCCGTACTTTAAGGTATACAGGCGGGTAGCGTTCATCCCGAGCAACCAATCGCCGATAGCGCGACTTAACCCCGCTTCGTACAAGGATTTGAATTCCGACTGGTCTTGCAGTCGGTTGAATCCTTCGCGAATAGCCTCTTCGGTAAGCGAAGAGATCCACAGCCGTTTTACCGGACAGGTAGCTTTCGCCTTTTGCATCACCCAGCGTTGGATGAGCTCGCCTTCCTGCCCGGCATCACCACAGTTGACGATCTCATCCGCCTTTTGCATCAACCCCTCTATGATGTGGAATTGCTTCGCTATGCCATCATTGTCGATCAACTTGATGCCGAAGCGCGGCGGGATCATCGGCAGATTGGACAGACTCCAGGTTTTCCATGCAGGAGTGTAATCGTCGGGCTCTTTAAGCGTACAGAGGTGACCGAAAGTCCACGTAACTTGATATCCGTTTCCTTCGATATATCCGTCTTTCCTATTTTTCGCTCCCAGTACTTCGGCAATGTCGCGAGCCACTGACGGCTTTTCGGCAATACATACGATCATAATCCAAATGCTAAATACGGAGCAAAGGTACGAAAAACAGGCGATACGCTCAGCCGTTTTGCGGTTTATGTTGTTTCTTGAGCCTTTCTATCGCCTTGTCCAACGACTCGTCCGGCTGGATGATATTATAGGGCCCCCAAAAATTCTCGTCATAGAACGTAGTGACGTTATCCGAGAGCACCTGGTGTTCGTTGAATCTCATCTTTCTCGGAATATCTGCCGACTGTCCCGACTTTCGATCGGTTATCACCATCTCGGCGGTGACGGTATAGTTAGTATGGAACAGTTTCTTTTTCCAGTCGCACTTGAAACGTATCACGTCTTGAATGTAGCTGAGATAACTGACGCCGTCGTGTTCGGTGTAATCCACATGAATCGCTACTTCTTGGGGCTTGAAGATCAATCCTCCCGGTTTCTTCTTCAGGATGGCCTGAACAGCTTTCAATCGATCGCTTAAGTCGAGCGAGAAATCTATACGGGTAACGGAAAGACGCTCCTTGTCGATGTAGATTTTGCCCACATACAAAGCATAGGGTACGATACGACGAGGCGCAAAGCAGACGACATATTGCAGCCTACCGTTGAGGTCGGTGATATCTTCCATGTGATAATCGTAGTTTTCCATCTCACCGGGGCTGAAAAGCAAATCGATATTCTTTACGATGTCGAGATTGACGGCGATATTCGGTCCGCCGATAAGTTTTACGGCTAACGTATCGCTTAATTTCGTGCTGACCAACTTACGTCCTTTTTCGATAGCGGTTTTATCGCGCGAATGATCTTCCTTGTAACTCGTTTTATAGATATTGACGATAGCTTCGGAAATATTGATGAAGTGGCGTTTCTTCTTGGCCGTCTCTCTATAGAAACCGGTAAGCAACCTATTTTGAGGGTCGTAGTTGTGGGCTATTTTCTCCACAGCCTTTTTTACTAAGGAACGCGGTTCATAACCTTCGACGACGATTTCTCCGATAAGGTTGCTCGAGGGAGTCAGCCAGAAAGTTTGGCCGAGCATGTCCCGGTTATCGATTTTGATACGGGAGCTGAGATATCCCATGTGAGAAATGTCGATGCTCATTTCCTTATGATAGGAAGGGATTTTCAGGATGAATTCGCCGTCCGCATTGGTTACGGTCGCCGTCTCTTGACCGACGACCGTGACACTTGCATGTGATAATTCTCTTTTATTCGAACGGTCTTTGACCACACCGCTAACGGTAATATACTTTTCATCCTCCGACTGGGCAGAGGTATCCAAGGAAGGCAGCCAGCTAACAAATAAACAAACGATTAGGAATTTAATTGCTTTCATAACTCACTGATTTAAAGATTGGACGCGTTAAGTAATATCTCTTCTCCACAAAAATAATCAATGAGTCGATAAAAAACAATGCCTTCCCGATTATTTTTCGAAGGAGGGTGAGCTTTCCATGATGGCGTAGAATCAAGATGACGTAGAATTAAAAACGGCGGAGCCTCCGCCCCGCCGTCCGGTTGTAAATCCCCCTGGATCAAGGTTGCGGTCCGGGCTCCGGCTGCGTTCCTTTCTTCGGCTTGGGCTCTACCTGTTCATACGTCACATCGGTGAGCGTGAAATACTTCCGCGACGGGTTGAGACGCACCACAGGCTTTTCGATGTGTACGTTGACAAGAAACTTCTCGTCCTTGGGCACGGCCTTGCTCTTGAACGACGGAGTCAGCGAGCCCAGATCGCCAAACTCCACAATGTCGCCGTTCGCTACGATGTCCTTGGCGATCTCGGTAGCGTAGTTGATAACCGCCTCCACTTCCTGTCGGTTGAAGGTGGTGGACTTCGCCACGCGTTCACAAAAATTGCGGAAATTCACACGGTGTCGCCCCGTCGGGTGGGCAATCTGCACGATTTTGCCGGCATTTGCGCCGACATTCAATTTACGTTCAATCAGAACGTACTGCAACGGTTTATTCGCCATAGTCGTTAAATTTAGTTCCCCCTTGTGTGCGCCTTCCGGAGCCGGAGGAGTTGACTCACGAAAGGTTGTTTTCATGTCTCAACCGCAAAGATAATAAACTCATTCCGAAAAGACAACAAATTCTCGGAAAAAACTTTCAACTTAATTTTGGAAAAGAAATAGCCTCCTATCGACTAACAAATTAATCTTTTGGGGAAAAGCAACTGACCTTTCTGGGAAAAGATACTAATCTTTCTCAGGAAAGTTCCTAATCTTTTGACTAAAAGATTAGCATCTTTTTTCTGTTGCGCCAGAGACTGTCTTCACGACGTATCAGACAAGAGTCGCGATAGGATTGAAAAACGGGATAATTACCACTAAAAATCACTATTTTTAGGGATTGCGCGCGGGCAGAGATGCAGATATCTTTGCAAAACCGAAAAATAACCGGTTCGAACGATTAAACGAAGAAAGATATGAGCAATCCGAAAAAGAAGAAAAAGGAGTCCGTGCTGAGACGGCTTCAGGCGTATATGGGAAGACGCAGGCTGCTGCTGCCGATAGCGATGACCTTATCGGGGGCGAGCGCTTTGCTGCTCCTCCTGCCTTTCGTTTTCGTCTGGCTGATCGTCAGGACACTGTTGAGCACGGGAGGTATCGCTGCGGGGACGCCGGTGAATGCTTATGCGTGGTGGGCGGCAGGTACGGCCGTGGCCGGCGTCGCGATTTATTTCGGGGCGAGCATGCTCTCCCACCTTGCCGCCTTCAGCGTGGAGACCAACATGCGGAGGGAGGCGATGAAGAAGCTGATGCGGCTACCGCTCGGATTCTTCGAGCGAAACGAAAGCGGGAACATGCGCAAGATCATCGACGAGAACGCATCGGAGACGCATACATTCGTGGCTCATCTCCTGCCCGACCTGGCCGGGAGCATCGTTTCGCCCGTCGCGGTCGCCGTGCTCGCCTTCGTCTTCAATTGGCAGCTCGGGCTGGCGTGTATGATACCGCTCGCAGCGGCCTTCACGATGATGGGACTGACTGCAAGCCCTAAGCAGCGAAACTTCCAGCGCACCTATTTGGATGCACAGGAGCGAATGGCCGGCGAAGCGGTGGAATACGTCCGCGGCATACCCGTAGTGAAAGTATTTCAGCAGACGGTCTTTTCGTTCAAGCGGTTCTACGACAGCATCATCACCTATCGAGATCTCGTCACGAAATATACCTTAGGCATGCAAAGGCCGATGTCGGTCTACATCGCGATGATACACGGCTTCGCTTTCTTCCTCGTTCCCGCCGCCGTACTGATGATCGGCCGGTCGGGCGATCATGCGGGCGTCGTCTCCGACCTGTTCCTCTACGTACTGATTACGCCCGTGATGGCCACGGGGGTGATGAAGGTGATGTATATGCAACACGACCTGTTCCTGGCGAGTCAAGCCGTGGACAGGGTGGAGCATCTGACCGACGGCGCAGAGCCCTTGCCGGTAAGTCGCACGGAGAAAATGACCGGCAACGGCATCGCATTCGAGCATGTCTCGTTCGCCTATCCCGGTGCCGCGCAGCAGGTCGTAGCCGACGTGAGTTTCTCCATTCCCGAAGGAAAGACCTATGCGTTGGTGGGCGCCTCGGGCGGAGGCAAGACGACCATCGCTCGCCTGATTCCCCGTTTTTGGGATGTAGGGGAAGGCTGCGTGAGAATCGGAGGGGCGGACGTGAGAAGCATCGCCAAGGAAGAACTGATGAATCGCATCGCCTTCGGATTCCAGCATACCCGACTGTTCGGAATGTCCATTCGGGACAATATCCGTTACGGTCGTCCGGAAGCGAGCGACGAAGAGGTGCAAAGGGCCGTGGATCGCTCGCAGAGTCGCGAGATTATCGACCGACTGCCCCGAGGCTTGGACACGAAGATCGGAGCTGGCGGAACCTATCTGTCGGGCGGCGAACAGCAACGCATCGCACTGGCGCGCGCCTTTCTGAAAGATGCCCCGATCGTGGTGCTCGACGAAGCCACCGCTTTCGCCGACCCGGAGAACGAACACTTGATACAGCGGGCCTTGCGCGAACTGATGAGAGGCAAGACGTCGCTGATGATCGCCCACCGCCTGACGAGCGTCCGCGACGTGGATCGCATCCTCGTCGTCGACAAGGGCAGGATTGCTGAGCAGGGGACGCACGAGGAGCTGCTTGCCCTCGGCGGCCTGTACAAGTCTATGTGGGAAGAGTATAGAAAGGCCGTGACTTGGACGGTGTAGTAAGAAAGGAATGAATCTATGAATAGCTGTAAATATTTTCAGAAACGTTTCGCGCTGTCGGAAAAGGGGGCGCAGTCATTCGTCGGCGGAATCTTCGCCTCGCTCTTGCTGAACCTGACCTTGATGCTGCCCGTGATGTTTATTTTCCTGTTCCTCACGGATTACTTGCAGCCGGTCGTTCGCCCCGGGAGCATCCCCGCCAACGGGTTTTGGTTTTATGCATTGACGGCCGCGGCGTTCATGGCGATTATCTATGTCGTTGCCATGTTCCAGTACAAGAACACCTATACCAACGTGTACGTGGAGAGCGCCAACCGCCGCATAGCCCTCGCGGAGAAGCTGCGCAGGCTCCCCCTGTCGTTCTTCGGCGAGAAAAACCTGTCGGATCTCACGTCTACCGTGATGGAAGACAACAATATGATAGAGATGCTTTTCTCGCACGCCGTGCCCCAACTGTTCGCCTCCGTCGGCAGCATCGTGTTGGTGGCCGCGGGTCTGTTCCTCTACGATTGGAGACTCTCCTTGGCGCTGTTCTGGGTGGTGCCGGTAGCTGCGGCGGTGGTGCTTTATGCGAAGCAACTGCTGGATAAGGCGAACCGGGACTTTTACTACGTGAAGAGAGGTGTCACCGAACGGATACAGGAGGGCCTGGAATGCATACAGGAGATAAAGGCGTACAACGGCGAGGATAAGTACAACGAACAGTTGGACGAACAACTCGACGTCTACGAAGAGAGCCTGCGATACGGGGAGTTACTCGGAGCGAGGCTCATAGGCAGTTCCTACTCCATCCTGAAACTCGGCCTAGCGACGGTAATCCTCGCCGGGGCGTATCTGCTCTCCACGGGCAGCACAACGATGTTCACCTACCTGATCTTCCTGATGGTGGCGGCAAGCATCTACAACCCTATTATGGACGTGTTTAACAACATCGCTGCGCTCACTATCCTCGACGTGCGCATCGGTCGTATGCGCGAAATGGAAGAGATGCCCGCCCAACAAGGGAGAGAGGAATGCAATAATGATGGCTACGACATCGTGTTCGAGCATGTGGACTTTGCCTACGAAACCGGCAAGCAGGTGCTCCGAGACGTGAGCTTCACGGCCAAGCAGGGCGAGGTCACCGCGCTGATCGGACCTTCGGGCAGCGGGAAGACCACGCTGGCCAAACTGGCGGCACGGTTCTGGGACGTCCGGAAAGGGCGTATCCTGCTCGGTGGCGAGGACATCGGTCGGATAGATCCTGAAACGCTCTTGAAGAACTACGCCATCGTCTTTCAGGACGTGGTACTCTTCAACGCCACTGTCCGAGACAACATCCGCATCGGCAAGATGGGGGCGACCGACGAAGAGATCGCCCGCGCCGCCCACATTGCCCGTTGCGACGAATTCATCTCCCGTATGCCGGAAGGTATGGATACCGTTATCGGCGAGAACGGCGAACGGCTGTCGGGCGGCGAGCGTCAGCGCATCTCCATCGCTCGCGCCATACTGAAAGACGCTCCCGTCATTCTGATGGACGAAGCCACCGCTTCGCTCGACGTGGAAAACGAGAGCCTGATACAAGAAGCGCTCTCCGCTCTGATCAGAGAGAAAACGGTCGTCATCATCGCTCACCGGATGCGCACGATAAGGGGAACCGACAAAATCGTGCTCCTCAACGAAGGCCGGGTGGAAGCGATCGGGACGGACAAAGAGTTGCAAGAGAGCTCAGAAGTCTATCGAAAGATGTTGGAGAGGTCGGCGAACTAATACACGCTGCTCCATCAAGCAAACTATAATGAGCATTTAAGCACTTATATAACATAATGAACGATAAAATTAAAAACAAACTGACCGATGTGCCCGAGACGATGCTGATTACGTTATGGGCGAGGGCGGAGGAGACGAAGCGCTCGGACGCTTTGCTCCGGGACGAAAAGGCACAGGAAATTATACGGAAAATCGATTACGATTTCTCCAAGTTTAAGAAAGCATCTTTTTCACAGTCGGGTTGCTGCGTCAGGGCAAGCCTTATCGACAGCGAAATCAAAGCGTTCTTCGCCGAGCATCCCGATGCCGTGGCCATCCAGTTGGGAGCCGGCATCGATGCCCGCTACGAGCGGTTGCAGCGGCCGGAGATAACCCATTGGTACGACCTGGATTTGGAGGAAGCGATCGCCTTGAGGCGGAAACTCTTGTCCGAGAGCGGGCGCAACTCTTACATCGCTTCGTCGATGTTCGATTACGGGTGGACCGATACCGTGAAATCGCACGGAAAGCCCGTACTCATTATCATCGAGGGCGTATTGATGTATTTCGAGCCGGAGCAGATAAAGGCTTTTTTCAACGAGATCTGCAGGCGTTTCGACAATGCGACCGTGCTTTTCGACATGCTCGTCTACATCGCAGTTGGCCGTTCCAAACGGCACGACTCGCTGTCGAAAGTCGACGGGAAGGCGGAATTCAAGTGGTCGCTGCTCGACACGAAAGAAATGGAGATCTGGAATCCCAAGCTGCGCGTCGAAAAAGAATACTATTTGAGCGATTACGACAAAGGTCGTTTTCCGTTCCTCTTCAGAATATTCTATCATATTCCCTGGTTCTACCGGCGTTTCAACCAGCGGGTGGTCAGACTGCGCATCGGGTGACGCAACCGCATCACGGAATAGGAATAAAAGATCAAACTCTCCAAGGAAATCATAAGCAATTACCGGAAACCGGATATCACTAAAAACAGTTTACTCCTACCCTTTTTCAGGGGTCTCCTTCCGGGCTACGCCCTTCGGTCGACCCCTGAAAGGGATAAGACTCGAGAAGTAAACCTAAATTAGGAAACTATAACTCGGCAGAACTTGGTAAACTTCAAACCTTCACTCCGGCAACGGGTGTTGAAAGGCCTTATTCATCAGTTTTCCCATCCGGGAGTGGTTTGCTTTAACTCGGGATTGGCATTCAACTGTCGTTGCGGGATGGGGAAATAAGTTCTTTCCTTACCGTCCGTCAAGTTGGCATCATCCTGTTTAGCCCACCAAGCCTTGCCGAACATCCCCCAACGTACGAGGTCGGTACGTCGACGCCGTTCGCCGATAAATTCACGTCCCCACTCCTTAATGAACTCGATATCCGTCAGCCTTTCCGAATGCTGCGCATAACTCTGGTTCACCCAGTCCGACTCGGGGAAATTCCGCTTGCGCACGGCATCGAGCAATGCTGCCGCCTTCGCAATATTTCCTTCGCGATAATAACATTCGGCCAACGAATAATAAATTTCAGCCAAACGAATTTCAGGAGTGCATTGTGAACGGAATTGCCCTGTCACCTCGGGCAGATAAGGGAATTTATTGAGGCGGATTCCGGAGTTTTCCTCCCCCAAGAACACGTTAGAACCTTTATCCTCGGGATGATCTTCTCCCTTCCCCGTTACCTCCGGAGCATGGGTGATAAAACAACCACGATCGGCCACCTCCATCAACAAATCCGCCCGTTGAGCCTGACTCATGGCCTTGACAGCCGGATCTTCGGAAAACCGCCCCACTTGGTCGACAAAGACCAACGGAGAACCGCTCCACTCCTCCTGTCCATTGACATTCGAGGCACTGTTCAAATCGTCCTTCCTATAGTCGATATACCCGTCGCCCGAACCGTTGACCGAACGCATCAGCCCCTTTATGAAATACCCGTCGTAACGGAAACCTTTAGCATCCGGAGCATGGACGCGGAAGGGCTGACGGCGATAATCGCTCTCGGCGTAATTCTCGTACGGCGTGCCCAATCCGCTTTCAAAGTGGTAAACGTTGCCCTGCAAGTCGCGCGAGGGTTGCAACAAGATGCCGTTCCATCCGCCACCGCTGGCGCCGATGTATTTATTAGCGGCATAATGCGAAGCATGATTCCACCACGTATATTGCTGCAATTGCCCATACTGATGTTTAAACTCAAACAAATTCTCAGGAGATTCATACCCGTCGATACCCGAAGAGAAAGGGCCGCGATAATCGGGATCCAAGTGATAGGCTCCGTAGACGCCACCGAGGATATCCTCACATACCCGCTTGCAATCGGCATACCGGTCTTCGCCGATCCACGTTTTCGCATTCAGATAGAGTCGCACGAGCAGTCCCGCCGCAGGACCTTGTGTCCATCGCGACAAACGTTTCTCCTTCGGTAAATCGGGAATGGCGGCTTTCAGTTCCGATTCGATGAAATCGAACACTTCCTTTCCCGTCGCCTGCGGAACCAATTCCGTTTCACCGGTTCGCTCGGTAGCGATGGGCACATGACGGAAATCGTTGAGCAGGAAGATGTAATACCATGCCCGCAAGACACGCAACTCGGCCTTATACCCTTTCTCCTGCGCTTCCGAGACGCCGATAGCCTTAAAGTCTACGTTATTGAAATCGCGCAACACGACGTTTGCCTGCGAAAGCCCCTGAAAAGCGCCTTCCCATGCGCCGTTCACATCTCCTTGAATATAGTTCCATGTATGTCTGTGCAAACGGTCCCACTGACCGTCATCGTAACCGTGACGCCCTTTTTGAGTCCAAACGAACTGGTCGGCCGTCAATTCTTCCAACAGCATGATAGAGCCACGCCACGTGACGTTGTCCCCGTGCTCATGAGCACGCAGCACGGCCGCTTCGACCGATTGCTGATCTACATAGTAATTGCTCTTCGCCAATTGAGAATACAAGGTTTCGTCCAGATCGGTACAGGCAGACAGTGCCACGATCATCATCCCCAAGGCCGTCGATAATATATTCATTCTTTTCATACGTTCATATTTTAGTTAATAAGTAATTTGTACGCCCAACGTCAAATTCCTTGCGACAGGATAAACCTCCATACCGCCGATACCCGGCCAAATACCGTTCGTATTGACATTCGTCACGTCGAGCCCCGTATAATCCGTGATCGTAAATACATTCTTCATCGAAGCGTATATCCTCAGGTTCGAAATCCATCGGGTGCTAAGCTTGGGGTTCCAACCCAGCGTGATATTGTCTAAACGAATATAATCGCCATTCTGCAGGAAACCGTCATAATCGCAAATCACCTTAGCTCCTTTTATGTGATTGTTCTTCCCATAGGCCGACTTCAACTTATTATCGCCCGAAATGACCTGTAAGCCGTAGTACATTTCATACTGGTTCATAATTTTATAATCGAATCTCCCGCGGAAGAACAAAGACAGGTCGAAAGCTTTATACGTAAAGGTATTACCCCATGCAAGCTCCCACTTTGGGACACCGGAATGCTTTAAATACACCTTGTCATTCTCATTGATATCCGAACCGAGTTTCTTCGTCCCACCTACTTCTCCCTTCTCCCAGACCAGGATGTTGCCGTTCTCGTCCACGCCTGCATAGCGGGCCATATAGAATATCCCGATCTCAGAACCGTCCTGCAAACGCTGCGCCGAACCGGGATTTCCGGGAGAGGGGAAGCCGCTGCCTTCGATATACGACAGTTTGTACTTATCGTTCGAGAACGATTTCAGTTTGGTCTTCATATAGGATAAAACCAAATTGGTGGAATAAGCGAAATCGCGCGTCTTGACCGCATCCCAATTCAAAGACAGCTCGAAACCTTTAGACTGCGTAGTGCCTACGTTCGTCGTGATGGAAGAATGCAAATAGGGCGGCAAAGGAACGGCATAATCGCTGATCAAATCGCGCCCTTCGCGAACGAAGAAGTCCGCACTTCCCGACAAGCGGGAACCGAACAGCGTATAATCGAGCCCTACGTTATAGGAGATCTGTTTTTCCCATTTCAAATCGACATTCGGATTATTCCCCGGACCGTAGCCCATGATGAACTTCCCGAAAATATCGCTCCAATACATTCCATATCCTGTATACTTGGCCAAAGAAGTATATCTATTGAAACCGGAACGACCGGTAACGCCGTAGGAGAAGCGGACTTTCAAATCGTTTACAGTACGGCTGTCTTCGAAGGCGGAAAGTCTGGAAAGACGGAACGCGGCGGAAGCAGCCGGAAAGAATCCCCATTTATTATCTTCTCCGAACTTGGAATTCCCTTCATATCGCAAAGAACCGGTAAACAGAACGAGATCGTCGAAATTGTAATTCAATCGACCGAGGAACGCAATCGTCTTTTCCTGGCTTTTATCCGAATTCATTCCGTTACGTCCTTGTACTTTCATGTAATCGCCGGCATCCAGGTTATTCGTCTCGAATACATCTGTGGGGAAGTTGCGATTCTCTGCACTGAACTCTTCGTGATCGAATTCCTGATAGGAATATCCCGCCATGAGCTTGAAATCGTGTCTGTCGATCCTGAAGTTATAGTTACCGGTCCATTCCAGCGTCCAATCGACATCGTCAACTTGTTTGATTATCGCCCGGCCGTTGTATTTATTTACGATACAATCGCGCGAATACTTATTGTAATATTCTTTTTGCTTTTGCCCATGATACTGACGCCCTAACTTCAATTCCGTATTCAACCGATCCAAGAGGTTCAGTTTGATGTTCAAATCGACGATCGAATATTCGTGCCGGCTCGACTTGGAATGATTTCTCAGACTGGTTACCGGATTGAAGTTATAATGATCGTATCCCATTTCTTCCGAATCGACCGCATACGTCGGATTCTGCTGAAGAGCCATTTGGAAGGCACGATAATCAGGATTCTCGTTCGTATCGGCAATGCGGTAATTCAAATTTCCTCCGAACTCCAGCAAACCTTCCAACGTAGTATGCTTAAAGTTCGCACGGATGCCGTATTCTTCGCGATCTGTCACGATGTCCATGGATTCTTTCTTCCGATAGTTGGTCGAGATGCGGAAAACGGATGTCTCACTGCCGCCCGAAACGGAAACATGATGATTATGTCCGAAATTATCCTTGTTCAATAGGGCATCGTACCAGTCGGTGACCGAACCGTGATCGACAGCCCCATTCACTTTTTCCATATAGGTCTTGGCATCCAAGATGTCCGGACGACTGGCGATAAAGTCATGTTCGGCATAACCGTCGTACGTGATAGAAGTTCTGCCCGGTTTTCCCGATTTCGTAGTGACGAGGATGACGCCGTTCGCTCCGCGCGAGCCGTAAATCGCAGCGGCAGAACCGTCCTTCAATACCGTAATGGATTCGATATCCTGTTGCGTAAGGTTGCGAAGGTCGCCGCCCGGCATGCCGTCGATGACGATCAACGGTTTATTGCCCGCATTCAACGAACCTGCTCCCCGCACCTGAATATTCGAATCGGAGTTCGGGTCGGCAGCGGCAGTGCTGTTGATCGTCACGCCGGCCACCTTCCCGTCAATCATCTGCATGGGATCATTGGATGCGCCTTGCAGGAAATCTTTGTTCTTTACATTGGTTACGGCCGTAGTTAAATCCTTCTTCACGGAAGTACCGTAACCTACCACGATGACTTCCTGCAGGCTCTCCGAATCTTCGGCCATCGTCACGCGAAGGGTAGTTTGCCCTTTCCATGCAATGTCCTGCGACTTATAACCGATGTAAGATATTTGTATCACCGCATTGGGGAGAACATGGTCGAGCACAAAGTTTCCGTCCATATCTGTAATAGTGCCGGTGGCAGTACCTTTAACGACAACATTTGCGCCGATAACGGGTTCGCCCGACGCATCGACGACTTTACCGGTAACGCGCCTCTCCTGTTGTTGGAGCATCTCGACGGGTACATTCTTCCCATCTGCATAATTCCCGTTACCAAAGGCCTGTACGCTTCCTCCCGTCATCAGAAAGAACATGAACTTCGCCACGAGGAAACTTCCTTTCAAATGGGAAGGATTCAAATGAAACACGCTGTTTTTTGTTTTCTTCATACTTTTACAGATTTAATAGTTATTGATTTACATTTTCGAACCTCTCGGATGAGAGGGACAAGGCATCTCCCGGCGGGAGAACGCTGACCAGCCGAATCGAAAGACTTTGGTCGGCTAAGCTAACACTTCATTTTCTTCACTTTTCCATAGGCATAAAAATTACGTATTGATTAAAGCGGCACGATCAAAAGCCGTCTGTTATTCCAAGACGGTAAACGAGGGAAAAGGATACGATTAAGTTGTTTGGCAGTCAGAACTGATAATATCGCTCCACATACTCGATGAAGGCGCTGTTGACCAATCTGACGCCTCCGGGAGTGGGATAATCTCCGCTGAAATACCAGTCGCCCGAATGATTCGGACAAGCTTCGCGAAGTCCTTCCAAAGTTTGAAACACGATCTCCACTTTCGCCTGAATCTGATCGGCAGCGAGCAGTTCCACCATTTTTTCCGATATCTCTTCGGGCGTAAAAGGCGCATAGATCTCTTTCACATGGTTCACTCTCGCGGCGTCTTTCGAAGCGTCTTGCATTTTAGCTTTTTCATAAGTCCGCGAAATTACGTCCTTCATCTCGCGTTCCTTCAACAGTTCGATAGCGGCTTTAAAGGCGATGAACTGATCCATGCTCGACATATCGATGCCGTAATAGTCGGGGTAACGGACTTGCGGGGAGGAAGAAACGATCACGATCTTTTTCGGATGCAATCGGTCGAGGATACGAATAATGCTCTGCTTCAGGGTGGTACCGCGCACGATGCTGTCGTCGATGATCACCAAATTGTCTACGTAGGGAACCAGGCTTCCGTAAGTGATGTCGTAAACGTGTGCGGCCAAGTCGTTCCGGCTTTTTCCTTCCGCAATGAACGTGCGCAATTTGATATCCTTGATGGCCACCTTTTCGCTTCGGATACGCAGGGAGAGAATCTGTTCCAGCGTTTCGTGCTCGAACAGGCGCTGCTCTCGCGAGAGCGTTTCGATCTGTCGTATCTTCAATCGGTTAAGATAGTTGTCGAAACCTTCCAGCATACCGTAGAAAGCCACTTCGGCCGTATTCGGGATGAACGAGAATACCGTATGCCGAATATCGTAATCGATGGCTTTCAGCACCGGTTCGACTAATTTCTCGCCCAATTTTTTCCGTTCGCGATAAATATCGATATCGCTGCCTCGACTGAAGTAGATCCGTTCGAAAGAGCAGGCTCTTCGTTCTTCGGGCCGATTGATCTGCACCAGACGCATCTTCCCCGCCTTGTTGATCAGGATCGACTCGCCCGGCCGCAGTTCGTTCACCCGTTCGAACGATACATTGAGGGCCGTTTGAATGACGGGTCTCTCGCTGGCCACCACCATCAGCTCGTCGTCCATGTACCAAAACGCCGGGCGAATGCCCCAGGGATCGCGTACGGCAAAAGCCTCTCCGCTGCCGGTGATTCCGCAGACCACATAACCGCCGTCCCAATCCTTGCTGCTCGTCTTAAGTACGTTGGCCATATCGATGTGATCTTCGATATACCTTGTAACCGCCGTTCCCGCGAGTCCGTTCTCCTTGCTTTCCCTGAAAAGCCGTTCGGACTCCATGTCCAACCGATGGCTCACCTGCTCCAGCATCAGGTACGTATCGGAACAGATGCGCGGGCTCATGCCTTGCGAGGTTATTTTTTCGAAGATTTCGTCCACATTGGTCAGATTGAAGTTACCGCACAAAGCGATGTTCTTCGCCAGCCAACTGTCGCGACGCAATAACGGATGCAGATACGAATTCCCTTTCTTTCCCG
Source organism: Phocaeicola abscessus CCUG 55929 (assembly GCF_000312445.1). GTDB lineage: Bacteria > Bacteroidota > Bacteroidia > Bacteroidales > Bacteroidaceae > Phocaeicola > Phocaeicola abscessus. The sequence goes on from NZ_HE997184.1 coordinate 63,997, forward strand.
TGGTCGAATAGCGCAGATGCCCCAGATAAAGCTCTCCGGCAAAGGGCAGGCAGCGCCCGGCGTACGCGGCATCCCGAATCGCTTCGCCGGTCGGCTCCTTCAAAGCATCGTTCACCCTGTTGAAAATCTCGGTAATGGCGTCGGAACCCGGCGCGCGTTCCCGAAACATGAATTCTTCTCCAGGCGTCGCGTTCATCTTCACGCAGGCGAGGCCGGCTCCTTCCTGCCCGCGGTTGTGCTGCTTTTCCATCAACAGATACAGCTTGTTGAGTCCGTACATCCAGGTGCCGTACTTCTCCTGGTAATGCTCCAAGGGTTTCAGCAGGCGAATAAGCGCTACGCCGCATTCATGCTTTAAAGGTTCCATCGATCTTGCTATTTTTCTGCGTAAAGATACGACAGATCGAGAAAACAATCGTCATCGTCGACCAGATTTTTTAGCAAGGAATAAAGATCAGCGGCTGTGAGCAGATTTACAGCCACCCGAGGGAAAAGCACTCCCGCCCATCGATCTCCCTTTAACTTGAATTATGAAAAACAAAAGGATTATCACGCTTTTTCCATCGGAAAAGTTGTAATTTTGCCTTGTCAAACGAAAGAAAACGATGGATAAAAGTAAGAAATTGACCGGTGTCATCCTATGGCTGCTGCTCATCCTCGGAGGCGTATCCTATTACGCGTTCCGCCAAAAGCGAGCCAACACAGCGATGCAACAACTCTACGACGTGGAAAAGGAAGAAATGGAGAACGAGTACAGTTCGTTCGCCACCCAATACGACGAATTGCAAGTGCAGATAAACAACGACTCCATCCGCCAGAAATTAGAAGAAGAAAAACTGAAAACCCAGCGACTGCTCGAAGAACTTCGGCAGGTGAAGACTAGCGACGCCAACGAGATCATGCGATTGAAGAAAGAGTTGAAGACCGTACGCGCCGTCCTGCGCAGCTATATCGTACAAATCGATTCTCTGAACAAGATCAACGAGGCGCTCACTACGGAGAATAAACAGGTAAAACGCCAATACCACGAAGCGACCCGACAGATCAGCACGCTGGCGCAAGAGAAGAAGCACCTGAACGAAAAAGTAAATCTGGCTTCCCAACTGGATGCCACCGCCATCGTGGTCACCCCTAAAAATAAAAGGGGGAAAACCGAGCCGAAAGTGAGCAGGGTGAAAAGCATCGCCATCAGCTTTACCATCGTCAAGAACATCACCGCCAAGACGGGAGAGCGAACCGTTTATATTCAACTGACCAAACCCGACCGCGAAGTACTGACCAAAGATTCGGGAACGTTCCCCTACGAAAACAAAAACCTCGCTTATTCCATCAAAAAATACATCGAATACACGGGCGAAGAACAGACCGTCACCGTGTACTGGAACGTAGAGGAATATTTGCCGGCAGGAACCTACCAGGTCTATATCTTTACGGAAGGAACCCTGATCGGCCAGCAATCGTTTGCCATGCAATAGCCCCGTTCGGATTCCGGGCTCCGCCCTCGGGGCGAAGTACACGGCAGAAAAGATAATGCGTAGGCACGCGTCGAAAATTTCGCAGGCACGAAGCCTCCGTTTCGTAGGCATAAAAAAATTGTTAACGTGCCTACGTTAACAATTTTTTATAAGCATGAAACGGAGGAGCCGAAACGCTCGCAATCGGTTTCCATGCCGATGAGGCGGACGAAGAGCCGTTCCGACTATCCTTTTTTCTTTCCCAAAAGTCGGTTTTACCTTTTCTTTTGATTTCGTTCGCATGCGGAATAAGCAAAATAGTATTATCTTTGCAATCAAAACCCATAATAAACCACCAAATAGCATTCAAGACATGAAGAAGATTCTGCCTGTTGTTCTATTCCTCCATCTCTCTACCGGCCTTTTTGCACAAAGAGTGCTCAACTTAGACAGCTGTCGGGCGTTGGCCATGAAGAACAACAAAGATCTGCTCATCGCGGGCGAAAAGATCACGTCCGCTCATTACCAGAAAAAAGCGGCATTTACCCATTTCCTCCCCAAGCTCGACGCCTACGGCACCTACATGCGTACCAATAAAGAACTTTCTATCTTGAGTGACGAGCAGAAAAACGCACTCGGTCAATGGGGAACTGCCACCCAAACCAAATTGCAAGAAACCCTCCGGCAAATGGCCGAAACGAATCCGGCGATTGCGCAATTGCTCCAACCCTTATCATCCCTGTTGCCCGGCATAGGGACTTCGCTCAACAGAATCGGACAAGGCCTCGCAGAGGCATTCCGTACCGATACCAGAAACAGCTATGCCGGAGCCGTTTCGCTCACCCAACCCATCTTTATGGGAGGCAAGATCGCAGCTTACCACAAAATCACCAAATACGTCGAACAACTGACGAAGACACAATACGAAACGGGGGCGGAAGAACTGATTTTAAGCACCGACCAAGCCTATTGGCAAGTGGTCTCGTTAGCCCATAAGAAAAACTTGGCGGTCAGCTATCTGGAATTAGTCAAACACCTGGACGGCGACGTGGATAAAATGATAGCCGAAGGCCTCGCCACGAAAGCCGACGGACTGACGGTGAAAGTAAAAGTGAACGAAGCGGAAATGACGCTGACCAAGGTATCCGACGGACTGAGCCTTTCGAGAATGGTCCTCTGTCAACTCTGCGGTATCCCTTTGGACGCAGAAATCCAACTAACCGACGAACACGAGGAAACATTACCGCTCTCTCCCGTCACGGCGACAGCCGACGTTTCCACGGCATGGAGCCGGCGGAGCGAACTCAAGAGCCTGGAACTGGCTACCCGCATCTACGATCAAAAGGTAAACGTCACCCGCGCCGATTTCCTGCCGTCCGTTGCCCTGTCGGCCAATTACCTCGTCACCAATCCGTCCCTGTGGAATGGCTTTGAGAAGAAATTCAGGGGGACGTGGGCCCTGGGCCTCGTCGTAAAAATACCCATTTGGAATTGGGGAGAAGGTTATTACAAGGTGAAAGCCGCTAAAGCCGACGCCCGCATTACCCGTTATCAATTAGCCGACGTGAGGGAGAAAGTAGCATTGCAAGTCAATCAAGCCTCTTTCAAGGTCAACGAAGCCCACAAAAAATTAGCCCTGGCCATCAAGAACTTGGAAAAAGCCGACGAAAATCTCCATTACGCCAACGTAGGATTCAACGAAGGAGTGATTCCCGTAAGCCATCTGCTCGAAGCGCAAACGGCATGGTTGTCGGCGCGATCGGAAAAAATAGATGCTCAGATCGACGTCAGGCTGACGGACGTCTATTTGCGCAAGTCGTTAGGAACATTAAATCATTAAAAAGATATGACAGAAAGATCACAAATCAACAATATGTTGATCGCATTTCTCGCATTAGCCGCAGTCATTGTTATCGTATCGCTCATCGGTTTCTTTACATTCAGCAAAGGCCCGGAAATCATTCAGGGACAAGCCGAAGCGGACGAATACCGCGTATCCAGCAAAGTTCCCTCGCGTGTACTGGAACTTAAAGTTCGGGAAGGAGACAAGGTGAAAGCCGGCGACACGTTGGTCATCCTGGAAGCACCCGAGGTCATGGCAAAGTTAAAGCAGGCACACGCTGCCGAAAGCGCCGCCCAGGCCATCAGCGACAAAGCGCAGCGCGGCACGCGCGAAGAACAGTTACAAGCGGCTTACGAGCTCTGGCAAAAGGCGAAAGCCGGCCTCGAGATCGCAGAGAAATCGTATCGCCGCGTCGATCGGTTATTCCAACAGGGAGTCATGTCCGCTCAGAAAAGAGATGAGGCAAAAGCCAACTACGACGCGATGATCGCTACGGAAAAGGCGGCCGACTCGCAATACCAAATGGCTAAAAACGGCGCTCGAAGAGAAGATAAAGCCGCCGCAGCCGCCCAGGTGGAACGGGCGAAAGGCGCCGTGGCAGAAGTCGCTTCCTATATGAACGAAACGATCTTGACGGCGGCAGCTGACGGAGAGGTGACCGAAATCTTTCCCAAAGTCGGAGAGTTAGTCGGAACGGGCGCGCCGATCATGAACATCACTCGCTTGGACGATATGTGGATTACCTTCAACGTGCGGGAAGATTTTCTAAAAGACTTCGAAGTCGGCGCCGAAGTGAACGCCTTCGTCCCCGCTTTCCAAAAAGAGATTCGACTGAAGATTACTTACATGAAGGATCTGGGCACTTATGCCGCATGGAAAGCGACAAAAACGCAAGGACAGTATGACATGAAGACTTTCGAGGTGAAAGCCGTACCCGTCGAACGAACAAAAGGACTGCGTCCCGGTATGAGCGCCATTATCGAAAAATAAAGCGTCATGCGCATTTCGATACTCGTTCGCATAGTACAAATCGCCAAGCGGGAGATCTTCTTCATCGCCACGAGACCGCTATACATGTTCAGCATGATCATAGCGCCTCTGTTTTGCTATCTCTTCTTCACCACCTTAATGGGGAAGGGACTTCCCACCGATATGCCTCTGGGCATCGTAGATTTAGACAATACCGCCACTACTCGAAACATCATCCGCAATCTGGACGCTTTCCAGCAGACAAAGATCGCCAAACGCTATCCGAGCTTCACCGATGCGCGGCTCGACATGCAAAAGGGCTCTATCTATGCTTTCTACTACATTCCGGAAGGCACTACGGAAAAAGCCCTCGCCGGTCGGCAACCCAAAGTTTCTTTCTACATGAATTATTCCTATCTGATCGCCGGTTCATTGCTGTACAAAGATCAACGTACCATGACGGAATTGGCTAACGGCGCGATCGGAAGAGCGACACTCCGAGCCAAAGGTTATACGGACGAACAGGCTCAGGCGCTTTTGCAGCCCATCGTCATCGATACGCATGCGCTCCACAACCCTTGGCTGAACTACTCCGTATACCTCAGCAATACGTTGATTCCCGGCATACTGATGTTGCTGATTTTCCTGACTACCATCTACACGATAGGCAGCGAATTGAAGCAAGGAACGCAGAAAGAATGGATGCGCATGGCCAATAACTCCATCACGGTAGCCCTTACGGGGAAATTATTGCCTCAGACCGTTACTTATTTCATCATGGCTGCGGGGTTCAATGCCTACCTGTACGGATTTCTACATTTTCCCTGTAACAGTGGCATCATCCCGATGCTTTTTACAGGGTTGCTTTTAGTGTTGGCCTCCCAAGCGTTCGGGATTTTCCTTTTCGGCGCAATAGGCACGATGCGCATGGCATTGAGCGTGGCATCCCTTTGGGGAGTCCTCTCGTTCTCCATTTGCGGAATGAGTTTTCCTACGATGGCCATGCATCCCATCCTCCAGGGCCTGGCCTATATCTTTCCTTTAAGGCATTACTATCTGCTGTACGTCGATTTGGCACTCAACGGTTATCCGATGATCTATGCCTGGCATTCCGTCGTAGCGCTACTGCTGTTTATGCTGTTGCCTTTCCTTATCATCAAACATTTGAATACCATCATCACCGAATACAAATACATTCCTTAGCAAGCTCGGACATGAAGAAACTCAGAGAAATAATATCGGAAGGTTTTATCGATACGTGCTATGTCTTCTGGAAAGAAATGCAGCACGTCTTCAAGGATCAAGGAATCCTGATTTTCTTCATACTGGTGCCCTTAGGCTATCCCATCCTGTATGCTTTCATCTATACCAACGAGGTCGTCCGCGAAGTCCCGGCCGCCGTAGTCGACTGCAGTCACTCTTCGTTAAGCCGCGAATTCATAAGGAAAGTGGATGCCACTTCCGACATCCGGATCACTTCCTATTGCAGCGATATGGAAGAAGCTAAACTTCTGATGAAAGATACCCGCATATACGGCATCATCTACATCCCCGAAGACTTCAGCGACCAAATCGTCAAAGAGGCACAAACCTACGTTACGATCTATTGCAACATGGCCGGATTGCTGTATTACAAAGCCATGCTCACGGCCACGACCAACGTGTCGCTGGAAATGAACAACCGTATCCAAATAGCACATGCCGGAAAGACCACCGCGAGAGAAGAGGCAGTCAGTGCTACCGCTTTGGCATACGAGGATGTCTCTCTCTTCAATCCTCAAAACGGATTTGCCAGTTTTCTCATCCCTGCCGTACTGATGTTGATTATTCAACAGACGTTGCTGTTGGGGATCGGACTCTCCGCCGGAACAGCCAGAGAAAGCAATCGCTTCCGCGACCTGATTCCGATGAGCCGCCACTATCACGGCACCTTGCGCATCGTCTTGGGAAAATCGTCGGCGTACCTGATGGTTTACGTACTCATGACCGCCTACATGCTTTGTCTGATACCTAAGATGTTCGGTCTGGTGCAAATCGCTCAACCGACGACGTTGGCGGTGTTCATGTTTCCTTACCTGATAGCCTGCATCTTCTTCGCCATGACATGCTCCATCTTTATCCATCACCGCGAAGCTTGTTTCATCATCTATGTCTGTACTTCCGTACCTCTCCTTTTCATTTCCGGAATTTCGTGGCCGTCGACCGCCATCCCCACCTTTTGGAAAGTCGTTTCGTGGATCTTCCCCTCTACATGGGGTGTCAACGGATTCGTGCAGATAAATAACATGGGAGCTTCGTTCAACGAGGTTATGCGGGAGTATCAGATTTTATGGCTGCAGGCCGGATGCTACTTTATCACGACCTGTATCGTTTATCGCTGGCAAATCATTACCAGTAAAAAACATATTCATAGACGACTGATCGAATTGCGGAGAAAGATTAGGAAAAGATAACTCCCTCTGTTATTTTCTGCAAAAGGATAACCATCTTTCCGCACTTTTCCTTATCTTTGGCAGTCTAATAGAAGCATCAGCATGAAAGAGTTTTTACAGGTACTACGCCGTTTCGTTCCGCCTTACAAGAAATATTTATTATTGAACATCCTGTTCAACGTACTGTCCGCCGTACTGAACATCTTTTCTTTCATGACGATCATTCCGATTCTCCAAATTCTCTTTAAGATTCAAGAAGCGAACTATACGTATATGGCATGGGACTCGGGGGCTTCCCTGAAACATATCGCCGTCAACAATTTCTATTATTATATTACTCAACTGATCGACACTTATGGCGCCAGCACCACGCTATTGCTGCTGGGATTGTTTCTGGCGGTCATGACCCTCTTTAAAACCGGAAGTTATTTTCTCTCCTCGGCGGCGATGATCCCTACCCGAACCGGTATCGTCCGCGATATACGCACCCAACTGTACGATAAAATTCTCAACTTGCCGCTCGGCTTTTTCTCGGAAGAACGAAAAGGCGACATTATCGCCCGCATGAGCGGCGACGTAAACGAAATAGAAAACAGCATCATGTCGTCGCTCGACATGCTGTTCAAAAACCCTATCCTGATCCTCTTCTATTTCGGGACTTTGATCGCCATCAGTTGGCAACTCACACTATTCACGCTGATCGTCCTCCCGTTTATGGGATGGATCATGGGGCAAGTGGGCAAGATGTTGAAACGCAAATCGCTGATAGCTCAGGGACAATGGAGCGATCTGATGTCGCAGGTAGAAGAGACGTTGGGAGGACTTCGCATCATCAAGGCATTCAATGCGGAACGAAAGATGAGCCAACGCTTTTTAGAGATCAACAATCTGTTTCGCCGAACGATAGGAAGAGTAAATATGCGCCAACAACTGGCACACCCCATGAGCGAATTCTTAGGTACGGTACTCATCATCATCGTGCTGTGGTTCGGAGGCATACTCATCCTACACAACGACAATACCATTACCGCCCCCTCGTTCATCTTCTATCTGGTCATACTCTATAGCCTGATCAACCCGCTGAAAGAATTTTCGAAAGCAAGTTACAACATCCCCAAGGGATTAGCCAGTATGGAACGGGTAGACAAAATCCTGAAAGCGGAGAACAAGATAAAGATCAACCCGCATCCCGTTCATATCGGTATGTTCACAGACCGGATCGAGTTCCGGCACGTTTCTTTTAAATACGAGAACCAATGGGTGCTTCGCGACATCAACCTGAACATTCCGAAAGGCAAGACGATCGCATTGGTCGGACAATCGGGATCCGGCAAATCGACACTGGTGGATCTGATCCCCCGTTTTCATGACGTCCAGGAAGGAACGGTGCTGATCGACGGCATCGACATCAAAGACACTACGCTGTTCGAATTGCGCAGTATGATGGGCAATGTAAATCAGGAAGCCATTCTGTTCAACGACACGTTCTATAACAACATCGCCTTCGGCGTAGAGAACGCTACCGCACAGCAAGTGATCGGAGCCGCCAAGATCGCCAATGCACACGAATTCATCATGGCGAGTGAACGCGGTTACGATACGGTGATAGGCGACCGCGGAGGAAAACTCTCGGGCGGACAACGGCAACGAATCAGCATCGCCCGAGCCATTCTGAAAAATCCCCCGATACTCATCCTCGACGAGGCGACCTCCGCCCTCGATACGGAAAGCGAGCGCATGGTGCAAGACGCCCTGGAGAGGTTGATGAAAAACCGTACCACCATCGCCATCGCCCATCGCCTGTCGACCATCCGCCATGCGGATGAAATATGCGTCCTGCATGAAGGACAAATTGTCGAAAGAGGGAAACATGAAGAACTGCTCGCATTGAACGGATACTATAAAAAACTCTGCGACATGCAACAGATGAAATAAATACGAATACTGAAAAACAGAAGAAACATGAAAAAGTTACTTTTACCTTTCTTGCTGGCGACCGCTTGTTGGGTGTCGCCTCTATCCGCCCAGACGAAATGGGTGAACCCTTTGGAACAAGGAGCGAAGACCGTTCACGGACGCTGGTGGCCAACTGAATTGAAATCGACCTATCACCGGATGCCGGAGCGAGCAGAAAAAGAGGTCAGAAAAGATGTATGGGACTTATCTAAAGAGTCTGCAGGGCTTTCTATTGTTTTTCGCACCGATGCAACCGACATAAAGGTTCGCTACAAAGTGTCAGGCAATCGGCAGATGGTACACATGCCGGCGACCGGCGTCTCGGGTGTGGATCTCTATGCGACGGATGCCAACGGGAAACGCTATTGGTGCGCCAACCGCTTCCACTGGAACTGGAGAGGCGATACCATCGGTTACCACTTTGAAGACTTGACTTTCCGCACGCCCGTTCGTTCGGGATACGAATTCCACCTCTATCTCCCGCTTTATAACGAAGTGACGTGGCTGGAAATCGGCGTGCCCGAAGAGCACTTCATCCGCTTCACCCCCTCATCGGAAGAAAAGCCGATCGTAGTCTACGGAACTTCCATCGCTCAAGGGGCCTGCGCTTCCCGACCGGGAATGGCCTGGACCAATATCGTGGAACGGGAGACGGAACACCCCCTGATCAATCTGGCCTTCTCGGGAAACGGACGGCTCGAAGAAGAGGTATTCCGCTATCTCTCGGAGATCGATTCGAAACTCTATATCATCGACTGCCTGCCCAACATGACCGACAAGAATCTCCGCCCACTCATCTGCGATCGCACGCTGAAAGGGATCGACATCCTCCGCGCTAAAAACAAGACTCCCATCCTTTTGGTCGAACACAACTATGCCAACCGAGAGAGTTCGGATACGGCCAAAGAACAGGACGAGCAGACCAATAAAGAACTTCGAAAAGCCTACGAAATGCTGCAGACCAAAGGGGTGAAAGACGTTTATTACCTCAGTCGCGAAGATTTCGATTTCAGTTTCGATTCGATGGTCGAAGGTATCCACCCCAACGATCTCGGCATGCGGCAGTATGCCGATGCCTACATCCGAAAGATTCAGGAGATTTTTCGGGAAGACGACGAAAACCGGACGATTTTCAAGCCCTGCACCCAACAGCGCGACTTCTACGACTGGAAAGAGCGCCACAACCTGACAATCGCCCGGAACAGGGAGCAGGCGCCGCAAATCGTACTGATCGGCAACTCCATCACTCACTTCTGGAGCGACGATCACAGAAAAACAGGAAAAGCAAAGAAAGCGTTCGCAAAGAGTTGGGACAAGCTCTTCGAAGGGAAGATCGTCCGCAATCAAGGTTACGGATGGGACCGCATAGAAAACGGACTCTGGAGAATCTATCACGGAGAATTGGACGATTTCGAAGCCGAAAAGATCTTCCTCCTTTTAGGAGCGAACAACGTGGCCCTGAACACTGATGAGGAAATCGTCGACGGCATGTTGCAACTGATACGGGCTGTCAAGCAGCGGCAACCGAACGCCAAGATCTATCAGGTGGGTATCATGCCGGAAAGGCATCACGAACAGCGTATTGCCCGTATCAATCGAACGCTGCAAGAAAAATTGCAAAGCACAGCAGTCACTTACGTGGACATGTCGACCGGCTTTTTAGACGAAAACGGAAAACTGATAGAATCGCTGTTCATTGGAGACGGGGTACACCCCAATGCAAAAGGTTATGAGCGTGAAGCCAAAAACTTGGAACCGTACGTGAAAGAATAAATTATTCCGACGCAACCGCTTCGTTTTTTCACTCCTCCCTTGTTTTCAGAAAGTAACGCTATCGGTCGGTGCGCGCAGAAAGAAATCCTCATCGGAGATTCACCTTATAAAAAAGCATATCCGCTTTGCAGATCATCGTTGTCGGCGAAAACGGAGAATCGTGCGATTCCGCCCCTTTCGAAATGTGCGGCAGGGGGGAAAGGTTCCAGCACCTTCCCCCTGCTTCGTACTCGCCCCGGCCGACGGTCAATTGAACCAACGCACGTAACAGAAATCCTGCCGATGAGGCAGCGCCGGGTTCTTCGGGAACATGCGAAATGCCATCTTGAAGCTCCCCGAATTCGACAGGCTGACTTTTCCTCTGAACGTAAAGAGATTCCCCTCCCGGCGTATCACTTCCAAGGGTTCGACGGCATAGAGCGTCTCCGTGCCGTCGTGCAACTGGCGGGTGGTGACCATCTCGATGCCGATGGCATCGTCCAACCCTCTTTCGTCGACGACGAAGGTGACATCATACTGTTTACCCGTTTCCATGCTACCCGCCACGAAGCCTTCCGTCTTTTCGGCCGAAACGATTCGGATTTGCTCCCACACGGCGGCGACCTGGGTTTTCCAAGCGGCGATTTCCTTCGCCTTGGCGAAACGATCCGCTGTCAATTCGCGGTTGCGGGCAGCCTCCTTGATGTAGAACTTCTCATAATAATCATCCAGCTGACGCTTCATCGTATAGTGCGGCGCCACCTGCGCGATCGAGTTCTTGATCGTCTTGATCCATTCTTCGGAATATCCTTGTTCGTTCCGTCGATAGTACAGAGGAACGATTTCGTTTTCGAGAAGGCTGTAGATGGTCGCCGCATCCAGTTGGTCCTGATGGTCCTGATTCTGATACGTACGTCGGTCGGTCAAGGCCCAGCCGGCTCCCTCTCGATAACCTTCGTACCACCAACCGTCTAACACGGAAAAATTGACCACGCCGTTCATCAAAGCTTTCTCACCCGAGGTTCCCGAGGCTTCTAAGGGGCGCGTGGGCGTGTTCATCCAGATGTCGACGCCCGAGACCAGGCGACGAGCCAGACGCATGTCGTAGTTCTCGAGAAAGATGATTTTGCCTAAAAACTCCGGACGGCGGGAAATCTCCACGATGCGCTTGATGAGCCCCTGCCCCGCCCCGTCGTGCGGATGCGCTTTCCCGGCGAAGAGGAATTGCACGGGACGTTCGGGATTGTTGACGATCTTGGCCAGACGGTCGAGATCGGTAAACAGCAAATGAGCACGTTTATAGGTGGCGAACCGGCGAGCGAAACCAATGAGCAAGGCATTCGGATTGATTTTCTCCATCAACGACACGATGCGCGAAGGATCGCCTTGATTCTTCAGCCAACTTTCCCGGAATTGCTTGCGGATATAATCCACCAATATCTTTTTCAGGGTGCACCGCGTTGCCCAAATCTCTTCGTCGGGCACCTCGTAGATTACTTCCCATATCTTTTCGTTCGATTCGTCCTGCCAGAACGAGGGGTCGAAGTGTCGGTCGTAAAGTTTCTTCCACTCCGTCGAGCTCCACGTCTCGAAATGCACGCCATTGGTGACATAGCCCACGTGGGTCTCTTCCGGGAAGTACCCTTTCCATATCCCGGAAAACATGCGCTGCGAGACCTTGCCGTGCAGCCAGCTGACGCCGTTCACCTCCTGCGAGGTATTGCAGGCGAAAGTAGACATGCAGAAGCGTTCGCTCGAATCGCCGGGATTGGTGCGGCCCAGATCCATCAAGTCCTGCCAGCTGATACCCATGCGCTGCGGATAACCGCTCATATACTTACCGAACAAGCCCTCGTCGAAGTAATCGTGGCCTGCAGGTACCGGCGTGTGGACGGTGTAGAGCGAAGAAGAACGCACCACCTCCATCGCTTCCTCGAAATTCAGGCCGCTTTCGACATATTCGCACAGACGCTCGACGTTGCAAAGGGCTGCGTGCCCCTCATTGCAATGATAAATATCCTGCTTGATGCCCAACTTGTTCAATAACAGCACGCCGCCGATGCCGAGCAGTATTTCCTGTTTCAACCGGTTCTCCCAATCGCCTCCGTAAAGCTGATGGGTGATCGGACGGTCGTACTCGCTGTTCATGTCGTTATCGGTATCCATCAGATACAAGGGGACGCGCCCCACGTTGACTTTCCACACGTTGACGTGAACGAAGTAATCCATATAGGGAACGTCCAAGACCATGGGCTGTCCGTTCCGATCGTTCACGCGTTCGATGGGCAGGCTTCCGAAATTCTGGGCTTCGTAATTGGCCACCTGCTGTCCGTCCATCGACAAGGATTGGGTAAAGTAACCGTACCGATAGAGGAAGCCGATGCCGCACATGTTCACGTTGCTGTCCGAAGCCTCCTTCATATAATCACCCGCTAAAATTCCCAAACCACCTGAATATATTTTCAGGACGTTGGTCAGTCCGTATTCCATGCAGAAGTATGCCACGGACGGGCGGGAACTGTCCGGCTGCACATCCATGTAGGCCTTGAACCGGGCATAGACGTCGTTTATGCGTTTTAAGATCGATTTGTCGGCGGCCAACGCCTGCAGCTTCTCGTAACTCAACCGTTCCAATAGGACGACCGGATTGCGGTCGGATTCTTTCCAGAGCTCTGGATCGAGATCTCTGAACAATTCGGTAGCTTCATAATTCCAAGCCCACCAGATGTTGCGAGACAATTCCTCCAACCTCCCGAGCTCGGCGGGGATGTGGGATTTCACCACCACCGACTGCCAAACGGGCGTATTCGCATTACTAATTTTGATTTTCATATCGCTCAACTGTAAAATAATGTCATTAATTCTTATGCTTCACTCGTCGCAGATGCGCCTTGTGCAAAGCGATGTCGTACGCATCGTAATAATAGGGTATGAAGTCTTTCCACAATGCTTTTTGGGACAAAGTCCAAGCATGTTTTCGGATTTGTCTGACCTCGTTTTTCGTCAACTGCGAAAAAGCGACGACAGATTCCTTTATCGTGTCTGCCACCTGGGAATAATTGTAGTCCGAACGGTGAACGACTTTCACCCCGTCCGTCAATTCCCCCGGCTTGCCCAATTCCTTATCCACCCAGCGTCCGAAGCCGGACAAGTCGGTCGTGAGGGTTGGAACTCGGAAAGCGATGCTCTCGAGGGGGGTGTATCCCCACGGCTCATAATAAGAAGGATACACGCTTAAATCATTGCCGATAATCACGTCGTAGTACGCCATGTTCAGTATGCTGTCTTTTCCGTCCAAATAGCAGGGAACAAAGATGACTTTTACGTTGGAATCGGCGGCATTCGACAGCCCCTTGTCCTTCATCATAGCCAAAACCTGATCGTGTTCCATATTATGCAACCAATGCGTAATACAGGGGCATTCGAGAGGAGTCATGAAGCATTCGTCACTCATGAGGCGCTGTTGCAGGTCTGCCCGGGGGTCGCTCACCCATCCGGGCACATGGATGAAGGCAAGTACGTTCTTCTTCAAGTCGTGTTCCTTCGTCAAGCGGCTCAGCGCTTCCAGATAGACGTCGATTCCCTTATTGTAAAATTCATATCTCCCACTCGTGCCGACGATGAGCGTATCGTCGTCCAACGAAACGCCCAATAATTTGTTTGCCAGATTCAGGACCGCCGCCCTGGCCTCCCCCCTTTTGTCGTCGAAGCTCTTTCCTTTGGCGACAAAGCTATCGTCGAAACCGTTCCTCAAGATTACGTCAGCCGGTTTATCGAGCAGTTCCTTGCATTCCCTGTCGGTAATATCGCTCACCGTGGTGAAACAATCCGCATAATGAGCCGTCTGTTTTTCGATCGAATGTTTCGATCGGACGTTCAGTTCCTCTGCCATCCGATCGCCGTCGTAGGCGAAAAGATAATCGTACAAGGGTTTGCGGTTGCATGCGATAGACCTGCCGACCGTAGTGGCATGCGTGGTAAACACGGTGGCTATTTCGGGAACATGCTTTTGGATATACAGCGCTCCCATACCCGTCATCCATTCGTTGGCATGGAAGATGACATTGGCAAACTCCGTCAAATTGAAGCGATAAAAACTTTCCGCCACTTTTCCCGCAGCGACTGCAAACATGCACGATTCGTCATAATCTCCGTAAGCGTGCAACGAGTCCACCTGAAAATCTTCCCACATCCGGGCATAGATCGTATCCTTCTCGACAAAAAGAGAACGGAAATCGACCAGAAAGACCACCGGATACCCCGGAACATTCCACCGTCCCGTCCTGACTTTTAATCCGTCGACCCGCCAAGCGTGCTCCCTCCATGCGGTCAGCAGATTCGTATCCTCTGCGAAGGTGGGGTTCATCTTCTTACCCCAAATATCCGGTCCGATAAAGAATATTCTATCCGTCAAAGCTTCCTGCAACGTTTTAGCTCTCGTCGATAAAACCGTATATATTCCACCTATCTTATTACATACCTCCCAACTGGTTTCAAAAATGTAATCGGGTGTCATCCATTCATTAGTCATTGATCCTCGTAGAAATTTATTGCAAAAGTAAATAAAACCTCCAACTTGCTCAAGCTTTAACCCATTTTTATGTTTACGGGAAAAGCCCGACCTGGCCTCCGATCCCGCGGCGACGAACGAGGCCTGCTACGCGGTGCTTCGGCTCCGGCAACGCTCAACGGATCACTCCCGCCCGAAGCGCTTCGCCTGTTCCCGGATCAAATCCTGATCATCGAAATAATTGATCCTCATGGCTCGGCGGACGTCACCCAGTGTCTGGGCAGCGGTTTCGCGAGCTGCCTCGCTTCCCTTCCTCAACATGTCGTATACGGCGGGAATATCCTTCTCGAACACCTTACGTCGTTCGCGAATCGGCGTCAATTCTTCCTGGAGTATGGCTGTCAGGAATTTCTTCACTTTCACATCGCCCAAACCTCCCCGTGTGTAATGAGCTTTCAGTGCCTCCAAATCAGGGTATTCGTTCAGATAACGTTCGAAATGTTCCGGTTTGCAGAACGCGTCCAAATAAGTAAATACAGCATTCCCCTCCAACCTTCCCGGATCGGAAACCTTCAGGTGAGTAGGATCCGTGTACATGCCCTTGACCTTTTCAGCCACCTCGTCGGCCGTATCGGAAAGATAAATGCAATTCCCTAACGATTTGCTCATCTTCGCCTTGCCGTCCGTTCCCGGCAGACGTCTGCTGGCAGTGCCGTCTGGGAGCAAAATCTCCGGTTCCACCAAGGTTTCCCCGTAAATATGGTTGAAACGACGGACAATTTCGCGAGTCTGCTCCAGCATCGGCTCCTGATCTTCCCCTACGGGAACGGTCGTCGCCTTAAAAGCAGTGATATCGGCAGCCTGACTGATGGGATAAGTAAAAAAGCCAACCGGAATGCTCGCCTCAAAGTGGCGCATCTGAATTTCCGTCTTGACCGTAGGATTACGTTGCAAGCGCGCTACCGTAACCAAGTCCATGTAATAAAAAGTCAGCTCACACAACTCCGGAATTTGAGATTGGATAAAGATGGTCGATTTGGCAGGGTCTATCCCACAGGCCAAATAATCCAACGCTACTTCTATCACGCTCTGTCGAACCTTTTCCGGCTCGTCGATATTGTCGGTCAGAGCCTGAGCGTCGGCAATAAAAATAAAAATCTTATCATACTCGTCCGCCTGCTGAAGCTCTACCCTCCTCCTCAGCGACCCCACATAATGACCGATGTGAAGACGGCCTGTAGGACGATCGCCGGTCAATATTATCTTTTTCTTTTCCATATCTATCCGAATTTGTGTGCGAAGATAACGCAAACCGAATGGAAAACCAAATTTATTTATTCCGAATCGGCAACGAACGAATTCGTATAAAATTAATTCGAGCAATATTTTGACATGTTCAAAATATGTGTTTACTTTGCGCAAACAAAATGACGATGTATCCCGAGAGAAAGAAAAAACCATACGAGGTAAATACGATGCGTTTATCCTTAAGGAGGATGGACGCTTTTTTTATTCCTTTCCATACATTGTGCAAGATGAACGCAATCAAATAAAATAATATTTCTGATGAAAAAAGATTTAAAGAAAGTATTGGTCTTAGGATCCGGTGCATTGAAGATCGGACAAGCCGGAGAATTCGACTATTCAGGATCACAAGCTCTCAAGGCTTTACGCGAAGAGGGCATCCATTCCGTACTGATCAATCCGAACATCGCTACCATTCAGACCACCGAGGGCATTGCCGACAAGGTTTATTTCCTACCCGTCACCCCTTATTTCGTCGAACGGATTATTGAAAAAGAACGTCCGGACGGCATACTGCTGGCCTTCGGTGGACAAACCGCACTGAACTGCGGAACGACTCTATATAAAGAAGGTATCCTCGACAAATACCAGGTTCAGGTTCTGGGTACTTCAGTCGAAGCAATCATGAATACGGAAGACCGTGAGCGCTTCGTCGGAGAATTGAACAAGATCCCGATGAAAACGCCGCGAAGCCATGCCGTAGAATCGATGGAAGAAGCAATAAAAGCAGCTCACGACTTGGGATTCCCCGTCATGATCCGTTCGGCTTACGCCTTAGGAGGACAAGGCAGCGGTATCAGCCAGCACGAAGAGCAATTCGAGGAATTGGCTGAAAGCGCATTCACTTTCTCGAATCAGATTCTGGTAGAAGAATCGTTGAAAGGTTGGAAAGAAATAGAATTCGAAGTCATCCGCGATGCGAACGATCATTGCTTTACCGTAGCGAGCATGGAAAACTTCGATCCGCTCGGCATTCATACCGGAGAATCCATCGTGGTGGCACCCACCTGCTCGTTGACACCCGAACAGGTGAAGCTGTTGCAAGAATTGTCCATTCGATGCGTCCGTCACTTGAACATCGTCGGCGAATGCAATATCCAATTCGCATTCCATGCAGAGACCAACGACTATCGGGTCATCGAAGTCAACGCTCGCCTAAGCCGTTCTTCCGCTTTGGCCTCCAAGGCCACCGGCTATCCGCTGGCTTTCGTCGCAGCGAAGATCGCATTGGGTTATACCCTCGATCAGATCGGCGAGATGGATACCCCGAACTCGGCCTACACGCCCCCACAATTAGATTACCTCATCTGTAAAATACCTCGCTGGGACTTAACGAAATTCGCGGGAGTATCGAGGAAGATCGGATCCAGTATGAAATCGGTCGGAGAAATCATGTCGATCGGACACTCGTTCGAAGAAGTCATCCAGAAAGGTCTCCGGATGATCGGGCAGGGGATGCACGGATTCGTGGGCAACGAACATATCCGATTCGAGAACCTGGACGAAGAATTGACCAACCCTACCGACTTACGCATTTTCGGTCTGGCTGCCGCCTTGGAAGCCGGCTATACCGTTCGCCACATCTGCGAACTCACGAAAATAGATCCATGGTTCATCGAGAGATTGAAAAACATCGTCGACTATAAGATAAAACTCTCTTCCTACCATTCGCTGGACGAATTGCCAGCCGAAGCCCTGAAACAAGCGAAAGCATTGGGATTCTCCGACTTCCAGATCGCCCGTTTCGTACTGAAACTCAAAGAGAACATGGAAAGCGGAAACTTAAAAGTCCGGGCACGCCGGAAAGAATTAGGGATTCTCCCGGCGGTCAAACGCATCAACACAGTGGCCTCAGAACACCCGGAGCTGACAAACTACCTGTACATGACTTACGGTACGGCGGGCTACGACGTCAACTATTACAAAAATATCCGCTCGGTGGTCGTACTCGGATCAGGCGCGTACCGCATCGGTTCGTCCGTGGAGTTCGACTGGTGCTCGGTCAATGCCACGAACACGGCCCGAAAGTTGGGATACAAAACCATTATGATCAACTACAACCCCGAGACAGTTTCGACCGACTACGACATGTGCGATCGCCTCTACTTCGATGAGCTCTCCTTCGAGCGGGTGATGGACGTAATCGATCTTGAAGAGCCAAGCGGGGTGATCGTATCCGTAGGTGGACAGATCCCCAACAACCTGGCGATGAAACTCTACCGGCAGTCCGTCCCCGTAGTTGGCACCTCCCCCGTCTCGATCGATCGTGCGGAGAACAGAAACAAATTCTCGGCCATGCTCGACCAGCTGGGAATCGATCAACCGGCTTGGCAGGAGCTGACGAGCATGAAAGAAATGGAAGAATTCGTGGCGCGCGTCGGCTATCCCGTGCTGGTGCGGCCGTCATACGTGCTCTCCGGAGCGGCCATGAACGTCTGCTACAATGAAGAGCAACTGAAGGAATACCTGCAGCTGGCCGTCGAAGTTTCGAAGGAATTTCCCGTGGTGGTCTCGCAATTCATGCAAGAGACGAAGGAACTCGAGTTCGACGGTGTGGCTCAGAACGGCGAGATCGTGGAATATGCCGTCTCCGAGCACATCGAATTCGCCGGCGTACACTCGGGCGACGCCACCCTCGTCTTCCCGGCTCAAAAGGTATACTTCGCTACCACAAGGCAGATCAAGCGAATCAGTCGGCAAATCGCGAAAGAGCTGAACATCTCCGGACCGTTCAACATCCAGTACCTCGCCAAGAACAACGAGGTCAAAGTGATCGAATGCAACCTCCGTGCCTCCCGCTCGTTCCCCTTCGTCTCGAAGATTCTCAAGCGGAACTTCATTGAGACCGCCACCCGCATCATGTTGAACGCTCCTTATGAAAAGCCCGACAAATCGGAATTCGACATCGACTGGATCGGCGTAAAAGCTTCGCAATTCAGCTTTGCAAGATTACACAACGCAGACCCAGTATTAGGCGTAGACATGTCGTCGACTGGCGAAGTTGGCTGCATGGGCGACGACTTTAACGAGGCGTTACTCAACGCACTGATTTCCGTCGGGCTCCGTATCCCGAAGAAGACGATCATGTTCTCCTCCGGACCGGCCAAATCGAAAGTCGATCTCTTGGAAGCGAGCCAGATGCTCGCCGAGCGCGGGTATGAGATCTATGCCACGAAAGGCACGGCGAAGTTCCTGCAAGCGCATGAGGTAAACGCCAAAGAGGTGTACTGGCCCGACGAGTGCCCCGACGCCGAAGAGAACGTGATGAAAATGATTGCAGAACATCGCTTCGAACTGATCGTCAATATCCCGAAGAACCAGACGAAGCGTGAACTGACCAACGGATACAAGATCCGCCGCGCCGCCATCGACCACAACATCTCGCTGATGACGAATGCCCGTTTGGCAAGCGCCTTCATCAATGCTTTCTGCACCATGGGCGTGGAAGACATCCAGATAAAGAGTTGGCAGGAATATAAATAAAAGCGCAACGGAAAACGTCCGCAAAGGCAACTCAAATCAGCCCAACGCAAGCGAATCGACGCATTGGTCACTCCGCACGATTGGGCAGGAGCGTATCAAGACAAGCGACTTTCTCCCTCCACGTATTGTTCGAGGAACAGGTTCTCCCCATCGAATACGGCATACGAATAACTCTCAATCCAATCGCCGACGATCATCATGCGGGCGGAATGCGTGAGCATCAAATCGAGCATAATATGGCGATGCCCATATATAAAAAAATTGATGTCGGGATGTGCTTTCAAATAGGCCTTTGAGAAGAGCACGAGCGATTCTTTGTCTTCTCCCTGGTACGGCGGTTCTTTACCGTTCTCCCGTTTTTCCCGACTGTGTTTAGCCCACTTCAGGCCGAATTCTACGCTCCACCGAGGATGCAATGTAGCGAACAGACGAATCAACGTTTTGTTATGGAACATCCAGCGCAGGAGCTTGAACTTCGAATCATCATCTCCTAATCCATCGCCGTGGGCAAGGAAGAATTCTTTTCCGTAAATCTCACACGTGAGCGAAGTGCGATGAAGGATGACGCCACACTCCTTCTCCAAATAGTCACCGCACCAAATATCGTGATTACCGGTAAAGAAATGCACTTCGACCCCCATGTCAGTCAGTTCGGAGATTTTCCCTAAAAAGCGGGTATACCCTTTCGGCACGACGAGCTTAAACTCGTACCAAAAGTCGAACATATCGCCTAAGAGGTATACGGCGGTGGCCTGGTACTTGATACTGTCGAGGAAATTCACCAGGCGGCGTTCCTGATTTCGGCCGTGAGCGATAGCCCGCGAGCCGAGGTGTGCATCCGAGAGAAAGTATACGTTCTTCATAAGCGTTTACATCAGGCCTAATTCCAACTTGGCCTCTTCATTCATCATGTCCTTATTCCACTCCGGCTCGAATACCAGGTTGACGGTAACTTGTCCGACTTCTTCGATCGAATTGACTTTCTGCCGGACATCTTCGATAATAAAATCGGCGGCCGGACAGTTCGGCGCCGTCATGGTCATATCCAATTCTACGGAATAATCATCCTTCACTTCAATCCGATAAATCAATCCCAAATCGTACACATCTACGGGGATCTCCGGGTCATATACCGTTTTCAACATCTTTACGACCTTCTCTTCCAAATCCAAACGCGTTTTCTCGTCCATATTTTTTCGATTACTTATGGCAAAGATAGTTATTTTTACAATCTCCCTTCATCCGCATAACTATAAAATTTGCCTTCGGCAAGAACGACATGATCGAGCAAACGGATGTTCATCACCTGCGAAGCCTTCATCAATCGGTCGGTCAAGTTATCGTCTTCTTTGCTCGGGCGAATGTTTCCCGAAGGATGATTGTGGCAGAGCACCATGGAAACCGCTCGCTTCAGCAAGGCCTCGCGCAAAACGCAACGGATGTCGACGGCAGTAGCCGCAATTCCTCCGACACTGATCCTGACCCGCTCTATGACCTTTGAGGCCTGGTCCAAAAGCAGCACCCAACACTCCTCGACAGGCGAGTCGCACAGCAGCGGATAGAAGATCTCGTAGATGTCCACTGCACTCCGAACAACCGTCCGTTTCCGAACGGCTTCTTCTTTACGGCGCTTGCCCACTTCCAGGGCTGCCAGAATGGAAATGGCCTTGGCCGGTCCGATACCTTTGTAAGCACACAACTCGTCGACGGAACATTTTCCCAATTCGTTCAGATTGTTATGGTAATCTCCCAAAATCTTCCGCATCAGTTCCACTGCCGATTCTTCTCCGTTCCCCGAGCCGATGAGAATGGCCAATAATTCAGCATTCGAAAGGGAGCAAATGCCGTGCGAGATCATCTTTTCACGGGGGCGATCCTCCTGCGCCCATTCTCGAATAGTCAGTCTCTCCATTACAGTCATTTCATTTAAATGAACGAAAAGCGTACACAGCGACAAATTCGCTATTTATAGAAATTTTCAGCAAAGGCTGAAAATTCGTCCTTTCCCCGTACGCAACGCTTCCACCATCCGCGGAGGAATCCCGTCCCGTACCCGATAAGCTGCACGAAGGACGCACCTACCGCCACAAGACCGATCTTCGCACTCTTATTGCGTGAGCTCGCGTCGACGAAAACGACCGAAGCAAAGAGCACGATGGGCAGCAAACTCCACCAGCAAAAGGCCGCCCCGAGCAAGAGCATCATCACCCCGACCGTAAAGGCGGCCGGCAACAGATGTACCCCTTTCAACGAATCGGGATATTTTTTGTACAGATTGATGCGAGCGATGCCAAAGTTATGCACCTGTTTAAAGAATTTTTTCAAGTCCGTCCGTCGTTTGTGCCATACCCACGCTTGCGGAAACAGTCGACAACGATAGCCACCTTGAAGAATTCGGATGCTGAAGTCGATATCCTCGCCGAAACGCATCTTCGAGAACCCTCCCAAGGCATTGTATACATCCGCACGAACTCCCATATTGAAGCTTCGGGGATAAAACCGATCCAATTTCTTTTCTCCTCCACGAATACCACCGGTGGTAAAGAACGAAGTCATGGCATAATTGATCGCCTTCTGCATATCGGAAAAGGACATATGAGCTCGGTCAGGTCCGCCGAAAGCATCGACTGGATCATGTTGCAAGGCGTCTTCGACGGCTTTCAGGTAATCGGGAGGAAGGATGCAGTCCGAATCCAAGATAAGGAGGTACTCGCCTTGAGCCTTCATAGCCCCGAAATTCCGAGTCTGTCCGGGGCCGGAATTCGGCTTATAGAAATAACGAATCTTCAACGTTGAAGTATAGGCCTCCGCTACCGCACCGCACGGCACGTCAGACCCATCTTCTACGAGGATCACTTCAAAATCGCGGACAGTCTGTCGCGTCAGGCTGTTCAACAATTCTTCCACCTCATCGGGACGATTGTAAACAGGAATGATAAAGGAATACTTCATAGGCGGTCAAGTCGTTTCGGGTTTTCAACAAGCAAACATCTATCTCCCCACAAAGAAATAAAAAAAAGGCGGAGCGAGCAAGCGTTCCACCTTAATTTATCCTGTTTGCACGATCTTATCTCACACGGCCTACATAAGAACCGTCGCGCGTATCGATTTCTATCGTTTCCCCTTCGTTGATGAATAAAGGTACCCGAACTTCCGCACCACACTCGACCTTGGCGGGCTTCAACGTATTCGTGGCCGTGTCGCCTCTGAGGCCGGGTTCCGTATAGACGACTTTTTGCCGTATCTTCACGGGCAAATCGACAAACAACACCGTTTCGGTGGAAGCGTCGGAAACCACATCCACGATATAACCCTCCAAAAGGAAGTCTACCCCATTGATTATCTTTCCCGAAATAGGAACCTGGTCGAATGTTTCCTGATTCATAAAAATATAGTCCTCTCCATCCTTATAAAGGAACTGATACGGCCGACGTTCCACACGCACATCTTCCAATTTTTCGCCAATATTGAAGCGGCGCTCCAGCACATAGCCCTCCACTACATCTTTCAGTTTGGTACGCATAAAGGTGTTGCCTTTACCGGGCTTCACATGAAGGAAATCAATGCAGAAATACAACTTCCCGTCCATACGGATAGCTGTTCCGATCTTAATGTCTTGAGCGTTAATCATACTTTTTATTTTAATTATCTGTCATTTCCAATCAGTCGCCAACGAATCGTTGACACAGCAAAGACAGCACGATTGGAGTATCCCCCAAGAGGTTGCGCACTTTTATGCCGCAACATGGTTCGTACGGTAATTTGCGCAGGCAAAATTAATGCAAAG
Source organism: Phocaeicola abscessus CCUG 55929 (assembly GCF_000312445.1). GTDB lineage: Bacteria > Bacteroidota > Bacteroidia > Bacteroidales > Bacteroidaceae > Phocaeicola > Phocaeicola abscessus. The sequence goes on from NZ_HE997184.1 coordinate 87,488, forward strand.
GAAGAGAAAACACAAAAAGATTTCAGCAAAAAAGAAACAAAACTTTGTTTATTTCAAAAAAGTACGTAATTTTGCCATCCGTAATTTCGATTGAAAACAATAAATAGTATATTGACATGAAAAGAACATTCCAACCTTCTAACAGAAAGCGAAAGAACAAGCACGGCTTCCGGGAGAGAATGGCGACGGCCAACGGGCGCCGCGTGTTGGCGAGCCGTCGTGCTAAAGGACGCAAGAAATTAACGGTTTCCGACGAAACTCACGGGAAATAATCCCCCGATAAAAGACCCAGAGAAGCTGATTTCAACATGGATGTGAAATCAGCTTTTTTCGTCTTTTCCAGCAGAAGATATGCCTCAGCGAAACGAAAAGGTGGAAAGAAAATAGATTTATTCCGAGAATTAAATATCTTTGCATCAATAAGATTTTACCCTATATGAAAGACAATAAGACCTTAAAACTGATCCCCGTCATATTCTGCTTCTTCGCCATGGGCTTCGTGGATCTGGTAGGAATCGCTTCGAATTACGTAAAGGAGAACTTGAACCTAAGCGATTCCTCCGCCAATGTTTTTCCTTCGCTCGTTTTTTTCTGGTTTCTTATTTTCTCGGTCCCGACAGGTATGTTGATGAACCGGATCGGACGGAAGAAAACCGTATTGGTGAGTTTGGCGGTTACCATCGTTTCCCTGCTGTTGCCCATCTTCGGAGAGACCTATGGGCTGATGCTCGTCTCGTTTTCTCTGTTAGGCATCGGCAATACACTGATGCAGACTTCTCTGAATCCGCTCATTTCCAACATCATCACGGGCGACCGTTTGGCCAGTACATTAACTTTCGGGCAGTTCGTAAAAGCCATCGCCTCGTTCATGGCTCCGCTTATCGCCGCATGGGGCGCTCAGGCCAGCATTCCCGCTTCGGGCTTGGGTTGGCGCATCTTGTTTCCTATCTACACGACGATCGGCATCCTGGCCTCCATTCTCTTGTCCGTTACGTCGATTAAAGAAAAAGAGCCGACCGACAAGGCATCTACGTTCGCCGAATGTTTCAAGCTCTTGGGCAAACCCATCGTACTACTCTCTTTCCTCGGCATCATGTGTCACGTAGGTATCGACGTGGGCACGAACACCACCGCCCCGAAACTCTTAATGGAAAAGGTAGGCATGTCGCTGAACGAAGCCGCCTTCGCAACGACCGTTTACTTCATCTTCAGAACTATCGGATGCCTGTTTGGCTCGTACGCCCTGACCCGATTCAGTCATAAAAGATTTTTCCTGTTCAGCGTCCTGATCATGGGCGTCGCCATGTTGTTGATGATTGGTGCGAGTCACCACCTGCTGCTTTATGTAGCTTTCGCCCTGGTAGGCTTCGGCAATTCGAACGTATTCTCCATCATTTTCTCGGAAGCCTTGCTCTCCGTTCCGGAAAAACAAAACGAAGTCTCCGGCCTGATGATCATGGGACTTTTCGGCGGAACTGTCTTCCCCCTGATCATGGGCTTTGCAAGCGATGCCCTCGGGCAGGCTGGCGCGGTACTCGTCATGATCGCCGGCGTAATCTATTTGCTCTATTACATGAATAAAATCGATAAATAACCATGATCAAAGACAATTTAGTAATCGGCTTGGGCGAAATATTATGGGACGTCTTACCCGAGGGGAAAAAATTGGGAGGCGCTCCGGCGAACTTCGCATACCATGCCTCGCAATTCGGTTTAAACGCCATGGCTGTCAGCGCGATCGGACAGGACCCGTTAGGCGACGAAACCCTTCGGGCGCTCGAAAGCAAAGGACTGGATTATTATATCGAGCGGATCGAATACCCGACGGGAACAGTCCAAGTAAGACTCGACGCAAACGGCATCCCTCACTATGAAATCAAAGAAGGGGTGGCATGGGATAACATCCCTTACACTGACAGCATGAAGCAACTTGCCCAACATTGCCGGGCAGTCTGCTTCGGTTCGCTGGCGCAACGGAACAACATCTCTCGCAGAACGATCGCCAAATTCCTCGACACCATGCCGGAAGATCGCGAACAACTGAAGATCTTCGACATCAATCTCCGACAAGAGTTCTATTCCGAGGAGGTGATCGATGCTTCGCTCAGGAGATGCAATGTACTCAAGATTAACGAAGAAGAAATCATGCAGGTAAAGACGTTATTCGAATGGGAAGAAACCGGCTTCGAAACCGTCTGTCGAAAACTCCTCGAGAGGTACGGTCTGAAGATGGTCATCCTCACCTGCGGCGTAAACGGAAGCTACGTCTTTATGCCTCGCTTCACTTCTTTCCAACCTACGCCTCACGTGAAAGTGGCCGATACAGTCGGAGCTGGCGATTCCTTCACGGGAGCTTTCACCGCTGCCATCATGAATAATCTCCCCATAACGGAAGCCCATGAGCTGGCGGTAAAGGTATCAGCGTACGTTTGCACGCAGCAAGGAGCCATGCCGAAGATCCCAGAAGCGTTGAGGAAATTCGCCAAATAAGAGCAATTTTTCTGTGCCGCACAAAGAAATTCGGTTGCGTCAGCCACAATGCACCTATCATCGAAAAGAGGAAGGTGTGTCTAAATGCCCCTCCTTCGCCGAGGCCTGAAAGCAAATTTAGACACCGGCAAACATTATTCCCGGATCCTCGGTACTCCGCAGCGGAAAAACAAATTATTTCCCGACCGCCGGACGCTCTGCAACAGCTCCCCTACAAAGGGCGACAGCTTTAAAAAGCAATTGGACTTCCATCTTGGACCAGGTGAGCTCTTCTTGAGAGAAGAGGGATTGTTCGAATCACGAACATCCCGGTTATTTCACCGGCGTATTCTCTAACGTAGCTATCAGGAAGTTGTAAAAATACGGTACGCTGGCTATCAGACAGCGCTCGTTGGGGGTATGCGGCGACTCTAACGTCGGTCCGAAAGAGATCATATCCAATCCCGGCATGATGGCTCCAATAATGCCACATTCCAAACCGGCATGGATCACTTTGACCGAAGCCTCCTTGCCGAATTGCTTTTTATAAGCCTCCCTCATAGCTTTTAGGATAGGGCTCTTCACGTCGGGTTCCCAGCCGCCGTAAGCGCCCGAGAACTGCACCTTCATGCCCGCCATACGGAAGGTAGCCGCAATGCTCTGAGCCATGTAATCCTTCATGCTGTCGCGCGAGCTGCGAGTCAGGAATTTCACCGAAACCCGACCATCCTTCACATTCACGATAGCCAAATTCGAAGAAGTCTCCACCGTATCGGGAACGGTAGGGATATAACGGAGCACGCCATTCGGGCAGGCCAAGATCGCATCAATGATATTATCTGAGATCTCCTGCGGGACACCTTTCTCAGGAGTTTCGATGGGTTCAACAGTTAACGTAATCTCGTTTTCCGTTTCTTTAAATTCTTCGCTCCAGACTCGAGCGCAAGCTTCGGCCGTTTTCTCGACGGCACTCACCTGATTCTCGTCGAGAGTAATCACCGCTTCCGCTTCCCGAGGGATAGAATTACGCATATTTCCGCCGTCCCAACTTACCAAGCAAATACCGTTCTCCGCCGCTACCCGATTCAGGAAACGGGCCATCAGCTTATTCGCATTTGCCCTGCCCTGATTGATTTCCATACCGGAGTGTCCGCCACGCGGTCCTTTCAGCGTAACGTTCAAAGCGATTTTCTTCTTGTCCACAGGTGTTTCTTTATACTCCATCGTACAGGTTATATCGATACCTCCTGCACAGCCGATATACAATTCTCCTTCCGTTTCCGAATCGAGATTCAACAGGATATCGCCCTCCACCGTTCCCGGCTTCAGGCCGAAAGCGCCGAACATCCCCGTCTCCTCGTCGGCAGTAATCAAGGCTTGCAAGGGACCGTGCTTCAGCGTTTTATCTTCCATAATAGCCATAATGGCAGCCACCCCCATACCGTCGTCGGCGCCTAACGTCGTTCCGTTGGCATAAAGCCATTCACCGTCGATGACCGTCTCGATCGGATCCTTTTCAAAATCGTGCACTTTCTCTTTATTCTTCTGCGGAACCATATCCATGTGAGCCTGCAGGATCACAGCCTTCCGATTTTCCATCCCCGGATAAGCTGGTTTTTTGTATACCACATTTCCCGCATCATCTTTAAAAGAGATTACGTGGATCTTCTTTCCGTAATCCAGCAAGAATTTTTGAATTTGCTCCAAATGTCCCGACGGACGCGGTACTTGCGACAATTCATGAAAATGTTTCCACACATTTTGTGGAGCGAGGTTAAGGATTGAATTCATCATGTTTTTTGTTTTTAATATGATTAGTAAAAGGTAAAGCTATCATCGCATATACGCCCAGCAAAATTACCGAAAAGGTTTGTATTCCGTGCACGATCAAGGCAAAAATTCCGGCCTCTTCCTTCCCTACTCCATATAACACAAGCATGGTGATAACGGCGAAATGCCAGGGGCCCGCCCCGTTGGGCGTAGGTACTACGACTGCTATCGATCCGACGACAAATATCAGCAGCACGGCCGTGAGGCCTAACTGATCGGTAAACGGAAAGCAAAAGACGGTCACATAGAATTGCAGAAAATAACCAAGCCAAATCCCAACGGTGTAGAGGAAGAATAAAGGCAGCCGCTTTACGTGTTTCAACGAGAGGATACCCTCTCGAATATTAATCAGAATACCTTTCAACTTTCCAAAAACAGTTAGCTTGCGCAGCATGAAATACAGCAGCAGCAAAACGGCCGAGACGCTCAGCAAAATGATATAAAAACCGGGAGAAGTGAGCATCTCTTCGAGGGTAGAAGCATTCGTCCCCGTTTTCGCGAAGAACGACACAAATGCAGTCGCCTGAAGCGATACCGCCAAACCAGTGATCAGCAAAATGCAAGCCGTATCGATCAAGCGTTCCGTAACGACGGTTCCCAACGACTTCGAAAAAGAAGTTCCGTCGTATTTATGCAATACTCCGCAACGCGAAATTTCCCCGACACGGGGAATGACTAAATTCGCCGCGTACGAAAAGAATATCGCATAAATGCAATTATTCGTTCGGGGATATTCGTTGAGAGGAGCCAATGTCAACTTCCACCGCAACCCGCGGAGGACGTGACTCCACACACCGAAAAGCAGGGACAAGAGCATCCAGCTCCAATTCATCCCCGATTCCATCAACGTCCATATCGAAGAGAAATCAAAGTCCCGGTACATCCACCACAGAATACTCCCTCCCAAGATCAATGGAAGCAGTATCTGCAAGCCATATTTCGCTGTCTGTCCAAACGTTACCACGAGTTATCGCCTCCTTCATCGACATTTCGACCGATTTTTCGAAGAGTGATGTCCAAATTCCTCAGATTTATATTATCTTTGCACGAAATCTTCTTGCAAAGATAGTTTCTTAAAAGAAATATTGATTATTTAATTGGAAATTTTAACCGAATGGCGTGGGTTCGACCGAAAAGATCGTTAGGGCAGCATTTTTTAACGGATCTAAACATTGCTCAACAAATAGCGGATACCGTCGATGTGTGTCCTGATATCCCCGTTCTGGAAGTGGGGCCGGGCATGGGTACGCTCACCCGATTCCTGCTAAAGAAAGAACGGAAGGTAAAAGTAGTAGAACTGGACGCCGAATCCATCGTTTATTTACAGACGAACTTCCCGCAATTGAGAGGGCAGCTTATCGAAAGCGATTTCCTCAGGCTCGACTTACGCAAGGTTTTCGAAAACGAACCATTCGTCTTGACGGGGAATTATCCTTACAACATCTCCAGCCAAATATTTTTCAAGATGCTGGCATACAAAGATCTGATTCCCTGCTGTACGGGGATGATCCAAAAGGAAGTAGCCGAGCGGATGGCCGCCGGTCCCGGAAGTAAGACGTACGGCATATTAAGCGTGTTGATCCAGGCATGGTATCGAGTCGATTATCTCTTTACCGTCCATGAATACGTCTTCAATCCTCCGCCGAAGGTAAAAAGCGCCGTGGTTCGACTGACCAGAAACTCGACCATGGATTTAGGGTGCGACGAACAACTATTCAAACGGATCGTCAAGGCAACTTTCAACCAGCGTCGCAAGCAAATGCGTAACAGCATTCAAACGATCTTGCCCAGGAACCACCCGCTGAGTAACGATCCGATATTCAACCGACGTCCCGAACAACTCTCCGTACAGGAATTCGTCGAGTTGACCAACCGGATAAAACCGGTTTTGAACGAAACCCGCGAAGAGGAGCATCCAGAAACCATTAATCCCTCCAGCCTATGAAAGAAGAAGATTTAGAGCACATCAAAGCACTTATCGAGCAAAAAGACGCCGAACGACTCAAAGCGATATTGAACGAATGGCATCCTGCCGATATTGCGGAACTCTGCAACGAACTCAACGCAGAGGATGCCCGTTATATCTACTTGTTGCTCGATAACGAAAAGGCGGCCGACGTCCTCATCGAGATGGACGAGGACGCCCGAAACGATTTTCTGAACATCTTGCCTTCGGAGGTCATCGCCAAACGTTTTGTCGACAACATGGATACGGACGACGCCGTGGAAATCATCCGCAATATGGACGACGAAAAGCAGCAGGAAGTCTTGCAGCAAATCGACGACGTCGACCAGGCGGGAGACATCGTGGACCTGTTGAAATACGACGAAGATACTGCCGGCGGATTGATGGGGACGGAAATGGTTGTCGTAAACGAAAACTGGAGTATGCCGGAATGCCTGCGAGAAATGCGGCAGCAAGCAGAAGACATGGATGAGATTTACTACGTCTATGTGGTCGACGATGACCAACGTTTGCAAGGCGTATTTCCATTGAAGAAGATGATTACCAGCCCATCCGTCTCGAAGGTGAAACACGTGATGAAAAAAGATCCGGTCTCGGTGATGGAAGATACGCCTATCGACGAAGTAGCCCAACTGATCGAGAAATACGACTTGGTAGCCATCCCGGTAGTCGACAGCATTGGCCGCCTCGTAGGACGGATCACCGTCGACGATGTCATGGATGAGATTCGCGAACGGGGAAATCGCGACTACCAATTGGCCTCCGGTTTGTCGCAGGATGTGGAAACCGACGACAACGTCTTCCAACAAACGAAAGCGCGTCTGCCCTGGCTGATTATCGGCATGTTGGGAGGGATAGGCAACTCGATGATCTTAGGCAATTTCGACAGCACCTTCGCCGCCCATCCCGAGATGGCTCTGTATATCCCCTTGATCGGCGGTACCGGCGGTAACGTGGGCACGCAATCTTCCGCCATCGTCGTACAAGGTTTGGCCAACCACTCGCTTCATTCTGAGAACACGTTCAAACAGGTGGTGAAGGAATCGGTCGTCGCCTTGATCAACGCCACCATTATTTCCATGTTGGTGTACGTCTACAACTTCATCCGGTACGGAGCGCAGGAAACGGTTTCCTACTCCGTATCCCTCAGTTTATTCACAGTGGTTATGTTTGCCAGTATCTTCGGGACCTTAGTTCCGATGACTTTGGAGAAATTAAAAATAGATCCGGCAATAGCCACCGGCCCGTTTATCCAAATTACCAACGATATTATCGGAATGCTTTTATATATGGGTATTACCGTCGCTTTAGCCTAACCGCCGATCGACACGAAAACAAAAAATACTTCATTTTATTATGAAAAGATAATTTATTTCTTTTAATTTGTGTTTTGAATCTCAATAAGTCGGATAAAAATTAAAACCTATACAATGGAATCGAACGAAACAACTCACCCTTTAGCCGAAGTTCCAGCTGATAAAACGCCTGAAACCGAGACAAATACATCTTCTGCCAATGCTCAACCCGTGAAGGGCAACGCCGAGGAAGAAGCAGCTGCCGTTACGCTGCCGACGGAAGAGAATATTCAACTTGAGGAAACGACAACTTCTTCGGAAGACGAACTTGTCAACGAAAAAGAAAAAGAGGCTCTTCTCAAGTACGAACCCAAACAGACAAAAGAAGAAGTCATCGAGCGCCTGAAAGAAATCGACGCCAACGGAGGAAAAGCAGAAAGACAAGAAATCGATTACTTAAAGCAAACATTTTACAAGCTACAAAAGGCAGAAACCGACGCCGCCCGTAAAAGCTTTGAAGAACAAGGCGGTACCCCCGAAGCCTTCGCCATGCCGGAAGATGACTCCGAAAACCGATTCAAAACCTTACTGGGTGATATCAAAGAAAAACGAAACGCCCTTGCAGCGAAAGAAGAAAAAGAATTAGAAGAAAATCTACTGAAGAAACTTCATATCATCGAACGCTTGAAAACGATCTCCGAAAGTCAGGAAGATTCCAGCAAATCGTACAACGAATTCAAGAAACTGCAACAGGAATGGAACAGCATCAGACGAATCCCAGCCAATAAGGTGAACGAGCTGTGGCGCAACTACCAGCTCTACGCAGAGAAATTCTACGATCTGATCAAGCTGAACAACGAATTTCGCGAATACGACTTTAAAAAGAACCTTGAAATAAAAACCCACCTTTGCCAAGCTGCCGAACGACTGGCGGACGAACCGGATGTGGTATCCGCTTTCCATCAGCTGCAGAAGCTCCATCAAGAATTCCGCGAAACAGGCCCCATCGCGAAAGATTTGCGCGAAGCGATCTGGACGCGATTCAAAGCGGCATCGACCGCAGTAAATCGCCGCCATCAACAACATTTTGAAGAACTCAAGGAAAAAGAGCAAACAAACTTGGACGCCAAGATCGTGATCTGCGAAATCGCCGAAGGCATGGAATACGACAAATTCAAAAATTTCCGCGATTGGAGCGATAAGACGCAAGAAATATTGGCCCTGCAAGCCAAGTGGAAAACCATCGGCTACGCTCCGCGCAAAATAAACGTAAAAATCTTCGAACGCTTCCGCGCAGCCTGCGACGAATTCTTTAAACGGAAAGCCGAATTCTTCAGACAAATGAAGGAAGAGATGAACGCTAATTTAGAGAAAAAACGTGCATTGATCGAAAAAGCGGAAGCGTTGAAAGACAGTACCGAGTGGAAGAAAACCACCGAAGCCTTGACCGAACTGCAAAAAGAATGGAAGACGATAGGCCCGGTACCCAAAAAACATTCGGACGTCATCTGGAAAAGATTCATCGACACGTGCGATCGTTTCTTTGAAAAACGGAACAAAGCAACCTCTTCGCAATATACGGAAGAACAAAATAACCTAAAAGCCAAAAGAAACATTATCCAGCAATTAAACGAAATAGATGCCCGAGACGAGCTGAACGAAGGCGATGAAAACAACGTACGCGAGCTGATGAAAACATGGAACGAAACGGGACATGTCCCGTTCCGCGAAAAAGACAGGATCTATAAACAATACCATACGGTCATCGACAGCCTGTCCAATAAAATGAACATTTCGGCGAAACATTTTCCAAGCAGTCTGTACGCCGGCAGCAAAGGCACAGGAGGCAAAGAACGCGACAAGTTGTTACGGCTGTACGAAAACATGAAGAACGAAATCCAAACTTACGAGAATAATTTAGGGTTCTTCAACACCTCCTCCGAGAAAGGCAGCGGACTCTTGGACGAAATGAAAAGAAAAGTGGAAAAATTAAAAGCTGAAGCGGAAAAAATCCGTCAGAAGATCAGCAACCTGGATGAGGAAACCCCGAAAGAGGAACAGCTATAAGAAAACAGCGGATTTCAGAAAAAAACAGCATATTTTTTTGCCGGTTTATGTAAAAACCGTATATTTGCGGCGGCTTATCCGGAGGGCTTTCGGAAAGCCCGAGATTGGAGTATGGTGTAATGGTAACACTACAGATTCTGGTCCTGTCATTCCAGGTTCGAATCCTGGTACTCCAACGAAAACTTCACTTTCGCAGTGAAGTTTTTTTCGTCCGCTACTTATCCTTTGAAGTTCCGAACCTCTCCAACGACGTTGGACAACCTGAAATTTGACGTTCCGGATCCCGTCGTTTAGGTCCAAGATAGATCCGTTGAGGTTAGGCAACCTCTCCGTTGAGGTTCGGAACCTCATCGGAGAGGTTGAGTAACCTAAAATTTGACGTTCGGGACGTAGGCGGATAGGTTGTACAACCTATCCGGCGAGGTTTCGGACGTCAACGACGGGATAAAGAACCGCGCCGGCGAGGTTTCGGACGTCAACGACGGGATAAAGAACCGCGCCGGCGGGGTTCCGGACGTATCCAGATAGGTTAGGGAACGTATCCGGATAGGTAGGAGGACGTCATCGGATTTCTAAAAAATAAAAAAAAAATCGTTTTCCGTCACGATCTTTCGTAAAAACGAGAAAACTGCGTATCTTTGTCTCTCATTAATCAAAAACATTTATCCTTTTAGAATGAGTGAAACGGAAAAATTAATCAAATCAATCACTGACGGGATTCAAGAGAAAAAAGGCAAAGGAATTATTATCGCAGATCTGAATGAAATCGACGGAAGTATTGGCGAATACTTCGTGATTTGTCAAGGAAACTCGCCTGCACAAGTCAATGCATTGACAGAGTCTGTTTACGAGCAGGTTTTAAAACATACAGGCGATAAACCCACTTCGATCGACGGACTACGGAATGCCCAATGGGTAGGCATGGACTACAGCAATGTGCTGGTTCATATCTTCCTCCCTGAAATACGCGCTTTCTATGACTTGGAACACCTTTGGGCCGATGCGAAACTCACTCGTATCCCAGACCTGAATTGACCTAAAACAGCATAAAGATGCCAGTCAACAATATCAACAACAAACCCAAAATGAATATGCCGAAGTTCAATCTGAACTGGCTGTACATCATCATTGCCGTAAGTTTTTTCATCCTCTGGTTCGCAAACAACAATAGCGGTACCTCGAAGGAAGTAACTTATTCGGAGTTTAAAGAAATGGTTCAAAACGGATATGCCGACAAGATCGTTGCCTATAACGACAATAGCCTCGATATGTTCGTAAAGCCCGAATACGTCCAGAAAGTATTCAAAGAAGATTATAAACGGGTAGGGCGCAACCCGGCCGTGCATGTGGAAGTGGGCTCGATGAGCGCTTTGGACGAATTCATCACCCAAGCTCAGAAAGACGGCCAATTCGACGGTTCCGTCAAATACGAAAAGAAAAGCGGCTACTGGAACGTTATTTTGTGGAATACGGTTCCTCTGCTCTTGCTCGTACTCGTATGGATCTGGCTCATGCGGCGCATGAGCGGCGGTGCGGGAGGCACTGGAGGCGCGAATCCCTTCACCGTAGGCAAAAGCAAGGCGCAAGTCTACGAAAATGTCAATGAAAAAGATCGTGTCACTTTCAAGGACGTAGCCGGGCAGGCTGAAGCCAAACAAGAGGTGCAGGAGATCGTAGAATTCCTCAAAAGTCCGCAGAAATATACGGAATTGGGAGGCAAGATTCCCAAGGGAGCATTGCTGATCGGCCCCCCGGGAACCGGAAAGACCCTCTTGGCCAAGGCTGTGGCCGGCGAAGCCAACGTTCCCTTCTTCTCGATGTCCGGTTCCGACTTTGTGGAAATGTTCGTAGGCGTGGGAGCATCGCGCGTGCGCGATTTGTTTCGCCAAGCGAAAGAGAAAGCCCCCTGCATCATCTTCATCGACGAAATCGACGCCGTAGGCCGGGCCAGAGGACGAAATCCGAACATGGGAGGAAACGATGAACGGGAGAACACGCTGAACCAATTGCTGACCGAAATGGACGGATTCCAGTCGAATTCGGGCGTGATCATTTTAGCAGCAACCAACCGGGTCGACATGTTGGACAAAGCTTTACTCCGCGCCGGACGATTCGATCGCCAAATCCACGTCGATCTGCCGGATTTGAACGAACGCGTGCAAGTATTTAAAGTGCACATGCGCCCCTTAAAAATGGACCATACCGTAGACATCGACCTGTTAGCCCGTCAGACACCCGGATTCAGCGGCGCCGACATCGCCAACGTATGCAACGAAGCAGCCTTGATTGCGGCGCGTCACAGCAAGAGCGCTATCGGAAAACAGGATTTTTACGATGCGATCGACCGTATCGTAGGAGGCTTGGAAAAAAAGACGAAAATAATGACCGCAGACGAGAAGCGTTCCATCGCCATTCATGAAGCCGGTCATGCCACGCTCTCCTGGTTCCTCGAACATGCCAATCCGTTGATAAAAGTTACGATCGTTCCCAGAGGCAGAGCTTTGGGAGCCGCCTGGTACTTGCCCGAAGAACGGCAGATCACCACCAAAGAGCAAATGCTCGACGAAATGTGCGCCTTATTAGGCGGTCGCGCAGCGGAAGAATTGTTTATCGGACATATCTCAACCGGAGCGATGAACGATTTGGAAAGAGTTACGAAACAGGCCTACGGCATGATCGCTTATGCGGGAATGAGCGAGAAAATGCCGAATCTCTGCTATTACAGCAGCAACGAAGACTACTCTTTCCAGAAACCATACAGCAACAAAACGGCAGAGCTCATAGACGAAGAAGTGCAACGGATGATCAACAGCCAATACGCCCGGGCGAAACAAATCCTTTCCGAACACCAAGAAGGACATGACCGATTGGCGCAAGTCTTAATCGAACGGGAAGTCATCATGGCTGACGACGTAGAGAAAATCTTCGGAAAACGACCATGGGTATCCCGTACGGAAGAAATTCTATCGGAGGAAGAAAACGCCCCCAAGAAAGCCGTCGAAGCAAAGACGACCTTAGAAGACCAAGAGAAGCACACCCATGAGAAGTGATTTAGTACGACGGACGACGACCGGCATTCTTTTCGTGGCCGCGACGGTCGGCTGCATCATGGGCGGAGCCGTTTCGTTCGGTGCGCTGTTCTTCCTTATCACCTTGCTGTCGGTCTACGAATTCTGCCGACTGGTCAATCGATATGAGAAAGAGATCCGAACCAATACCGGCTTGTGTGTCATGGGAGGAGGGGTCTTGTTTCTCAGTTTCTTCTTGCATGAAATGACTCCGTACGTAAACGGCCTCTTGATCCCCTACCTGATTATTCTGATAGGAATCACCGTCTCCGAACTTTACGGGAAGAGAGCCAATCCCGTCGGCAATTGGGCGTACAGCGTTCTAAGTCAGATCTATGTAGCCCTCCCCTTTTCCCTACTCAACGTCTTGGCTTTCCGCACGGACGACGCTGGCGGTATGTCGACGTACTATCCCGTACTTCCTTTAGCGCTGTTCTTATTCATTTGGGCGAACGACACCGGCGCCTACACCATCGGCGTGACTTTCGGGAAACACCGACTGTTTGAACGAATCTCGCCCAAAAAGTCGTGGGAAGGCTCCCTCGGAGGAGCGATTTTTTGCCTCGTCGCCGCAGCCGTCATAGCTCATTTCTATCCGGCGCTGAGCATGGGCAAATGGATAGGATTTGCATTGACCGTCATCGTATTCGGAACATGGGGCGACCTCTGTGAATCACTGATGAAACGGCATTGGGGAATAAAAGACTCCGGCGCCATCCTTCCCGGACACGGAGGAATGCTCGATCGATTCGACAGTATGCTGCTTGCCGTGCCCGCCGTTTTACTCTATTTATGGGCAATTGCTTTTTAAACAGGCTATCATCTGCCGGGCAGCCCTTCGCGAAGCTCCCGGTTCACCGATAAGACAGATAATCCGATCGTATTCCTCCAACATCGTGCGCCGATATGTCGTGTCATAGAGTATGGACTTCAATTCCGAACGGATATTCGCTACGCGCATCTTATCGGCAACTAACTCCGCCACCACTTCTTTGCCAGCAATCAGATTTACCAATGAAATATAGGGGACTTTCAGGATATGCCGCCTCAGCCAAGCGATCACCTTTCCGACAGGCGTGTAATAACAAACCGCTTGCGGGACGCGAAACAGGCAGGTTTCCAATGTAGCCGTACCGGAAGTGACCAAAGCCGCCGCCGCCTGTTGAAGCAATCCGTAAGTCTGACAATGGACAAGCCGTAAAGAGGCAGCCCCCTCGGTGCAGTCCCGATAAAAACTTTCGTCGATACCGGGCGCCCCGGCCACGATCAGCTGGTAATCCTCCTCGAACGAAGAGGCCGCTTCGAGCATCAGGGGAAGATTGTCTCTTATTTCCTGTCTTCGGCTGCCCGGCAGCAAAGCGATGATCGGTTTATCCGAGAATCCGTTATGCATTATAAACGAATCGAAGGATTCGGCCCGGCATCGTTTGAATTCGTCGACCGCATCCACGCAAGGGTTCCCTACATAATGAATAGGGTACTGATGTTTATCATAGAAATCGACCTCAAAAGGCAAAATAGAGAAAAGTTCGTCCACGTCGCGCTTTATATACTTTATGCGATATTCTTTCCACGCCCATATCTTGGGAGAGATATAATAATAGACGGGAACGGACGAATGTTTCTTTAGATAAGCAGCGATTCTCAAGTTAAATCCGGGATAATCTACCAAGATCACGACATTCGGTCGCCAAGCGAGGATATCTCGCTCGCACAGATCCATATAGCGAAAAATGGTCGGCAGATGTGTCAGTACGGGGATAAAACCCATATAAGCCAATTCGTTATAATGCTTCACCTTCGTGCCTCCGACAGCCGACATCAAATCTCCTCCGAAGAAACGGAATTCAGCTTCCGTATCTTCCTCCTTCAATGCCCGCATCAAATTCGAGGCATGTAAATCGCCCGACGCTTCTCCTACTACCAAATAGTACTTCATTAAAGATGCCAGTCTTTTAACTCTTCCATAAAGTGATAAGCCGTCACATCGATAGAAGTAGGCGTAACGGCGACATAACCGTGATCCATCGCCCAATGATCCGTATTTTCCGCATCCGGTTCGAAGTTTATATATTCGCCCGTCACCCAGAAATAATGATCGCGATAAGGATGAACGCACGGCACGAACTCTTTAATCCAATCGCCGTCGGTCTGGCGACAGATTTTGACGCCCTTATAATAAGGAATATCCGGGAAATTTATATTTAAACAGATTCCCCTCGGCAAACCGTGTTGCAAGACCTTCTCCGTGATAGTTCTCACATACGGAAGCGTAGGGGTAAAATCGGCATCGAGGTGATGATTGCACAAGGAGTAAGCCACTGAGGGAATACCTTTCAAACACCCTTCCTTCACAACTCCCATCGTTCCCGAATAATGCACATTGACAGCCGAGTTATCACCGTGATTGATCCCGCCGATAACCAGATCCGGTACTCTCGGAGCTAAGACATACAGTCCTAACTTCGTACAATCAGTCGGCGTACCATTGCATTTGCAGACAGTCAAGTCCTCTTCCTGGCGAATCGTCTCGTAATGAATGGCGTTCTCGGTAGTAAAACACATCGAATAACCGGAACGGGGACTTTCCGGCGCCATCACCAGCATCTCGCCTATCCCCTTCAATGTACGAATCAATTCATTCAGCCCTTTGGCAGCAATCCCATCATCATTCGAAATCAGCAATAAGGGTTTCTCTCTATTCATATCCCACTTTATTTGCGGACAAAGATACGACAACATTCCGCATAAACGTAGGGAATAAAAGAAAATTAACTTAATGTTATTCAACGGGCGAGGAAAAAGTCCGTCCAATTCAATGGAATTATATATCTTTGCAGCCTAACGAGTTATTAACAAAACGGAAGAGTTATCAACAGTTCGGGTAATGTCTTGCCCGTTTTTAAGGTAGATTTAATGATTATTCATTATTTCGCGATGTATTAAAAACAGATCAGTATGGGAAAAGTTATTGCTTTAGCCAATCAGAAAGGAGGTGTGGGTAAAACAACCACTACCATCAACCTGGCTGCATCATTAGCCACATTGGAAAAGAAAGTATTGGTCGTCGATGCAGACCCTCAGGCGAATGCGTCTTCCGGTTTAGGCGTAAATATCAAGGAAGTAGAAACTTCCATTTACGAATGCCTTATCAATCACGTAGCTATTCACGAAGCGATCTATACCACAGACATCGACGGATTGGACATCGTTCCCTCGCATATCGACTTGGTGGGGGCAGAAATAGAAATGTTGAACTTGGATCACCGGGAAAAGATCATGAAAAAGGTCATCGCCCCGATGATTAAAGACTACGATTATATACTCATCGACTGTTCTCCCTCCTTGGGGTTGATCACAATCAATTCGTTGACTGCCGCGGATTCCGTCATAATCCCCGTTCAATGCGAATACTTCGCCTTGGAAGGCATCAGCAAATTACTGAATACGATCAAGATTATTAAATCGAAACTAAACCCGTCCTTGCAGATCGAAGGATTCCTCTTGACCATGTTCGATTCTCGATTGCGCTTGGCCAATCAAATATACGACGAAGTGAAACGACATTTTCAGGAATTGGTATTCAAAACCATCATCCAACGGAACGTAAAGCTGAGCGAAGCTCCGAGTCATGGCATCCCCGCGATATTGTACGATGCCGATTCTACCGGAGCGAGAAATTATCTGACTTTGGCAAAAGAACTCATAGAACGAAACAGGAGATAATATGGTAGTACAGAAGAAATTCGCTTTAGGACGCGGTTTGGACGCACTTATTTCTACCGACGAAGTAAAGACGTCGGGGTCTTCTTCCATCAATGAGATAGAATTAAGCAAAATATCCGTCAATCCGAACCAACCGCGACGGGAGTTCGACCCGGTGGGGCTCCAGGAATTGGCCGACTCGATCGTTGAAATCGGCATCATCCAGCCGATTACGTTACGGCAGTTGAATGAAAACTCATATCAGATTATCGCCGGTGAACGTCGCTACCGCGCTTCCATCCAGGCAGGATTGAAAACGATTCCAGCTTACATTCGGACCGCAGACGACGAAAACGTCATGGAAATGGCACTCATCGAGAACATTCAACGGGAAGATCTGAACTCGCTTGAGATTGCATTAGCCTACCAGCACCTACTGGAACAGTATGAACTCACTCAAGAACGACTGAGCGAACGCGTGGGAAAAAATCGTACGACCATAGCCAATTACTTGCGCTTACTAAAACTCCCCGCGCAAATTCAGGTCGCCTTGAAAAACCGGCTGATAGACATGGGACACGCGAGAGCATTACTGGCGTTGGATAATCCGAAACAACAAATCCGAATCTTCAAGGAAATACAGGAGCAAGGGTACTCCGTCCGGAAAGTCGAAGAGATTGTAAAAATGCTTTCTCAAGGTAGAAAAGAAAAACAGAACAATATGCTGAAAAAAACAAAGCTGACGGAAGAATATCTACTTTTGCAAAAACAGCTCTCTGGTTTCTTCGGCTCAAAAGTCAGATTGTCCTATAGTTCAAAAGGAAAAGGAAAGATCAGCATTCCGTTTGACAATGAGGAAGATTTGGAACGGATCGTCGAAATTTTCGATACCTTGAAAAAGAAATAAGACTTGGAAAGATATAATTCCATATTTCAACTTATAGCAATACTCTTTCTGACCCTATTCGGATTGGACAATACGAACATATATGCTCAAAACGCACGCATACGGCGCACGCAAACTCCTCAAAATGACACGCTCGCTATCCGACCGAACGCAGCCGACACGATGAAAATGGATGTGATCGCTCCCGATCATATGACCGATAGCATTACCCAGACCAAGCTGGCTACCACAGAAAAGCTCTCCGCTCCTGCAAATACCACCCTATTGAGCCGACAACGGGATTCTCTCTACAACAACGCGGCCTCCTCATCTCTGAAAAAACGCTTTATCCCCGATGCTAAAAAGGCAACCTGGACAGCGATAGTATTTCCCGGAGGAGGACAAATCTACAATCGCAAATACTGGAAATTGCCCATTTTCTACGGGGGCTTCGTAGGCTGCGCTTATGCTTTACATTGGTGCAATAATATGTATAAAGATTACAAACAAGCCTACATCGACATCATGGACGACGACCCCAATACCAGAAGCTATGAAAATTTTTTACCTCCTAATTACGACATCACCGGGCAGGAAGCACAATTTCAAGAACGTTTCAAGAAAAAGAAAGATATCTTTCGCCGGCAACGGGATTTGAGCATTTTCGCTTTCATCGGCGTTTACGTCCTATCCATCATCGATGCGTATGTGGACGCAGAATTATCCGACTTCGACATATCCCATGATTTAGGATTGAAGATAGAACCGACTTTAATCAATCACAGCTACGGCAATACCTCGCACAGCATCGGTTTGCAATGTAGCATTAAATTTTAGAGATTTACCATGAAACAACTTCTATTCGTACTGTTCGCCTTATCGGTCGCACGGAGCGTCCAAGCTCAAAACACCACCATTACAGTCCATTCTCAAACAACGGGAAAAGAAGAAATCATCGATATCCCGGAAAGTCTGCAAAAAGATCTGGATACCAAACTCTTGAATTGGCAACTGAAAAACTATGTGAATGCCGACGAAAGCTGTAAGACGACATCGACCAACCCGACGGTCGACGATTCTATCCTGATCGATCGCCTCTCCCGCATCCCGTCCGTCATCGAAATGCCGTTCAACGAAGCCGTCAGGAAATTCATCGACTTATACGCTATCTCGCTAAGAACGAAAGTATCCTATCTGTTGGCAGCCACCAACTTTTATATCCCGATGTTCGAAGAAGTTTTGGATCTGTACAACCTGCCTCTCGAGCTGAAATACCTTCCCATCATCGAATCGGCATTGAATCCGAACGCCATTTCCAGACAGGGAGCCGCAGGTTTGTGGCAATTCATGTTATCCACAGGCAAACTCTACGACTTAAAGACGAACAGTTTATTGGACGAACGACAAGATCCCATAAAATCGACTTGGGCCGCAGCGCGTTACCTGAAAGACCTCTATGATATCTACCAAGATTGGAATCTGGTTTTAGCCGCATATAATGCCGGGCCCGGAACCATCAACAAAGCCATCAAACGTTCGGGAGGAGCGACCGATTATTGGGAACTCTATCCGTACCTCCCCAAAGAGACCAGGGGCTATGTGCCGGCCTTCATTGCCGCGAACTACATCATGACTTATTACTGCGAACACGGTATCTGTCCGATGGAAGCGGAATTGCCTACCTCCACCGATACCATCATGGTCGACAGAGACATTCACTTACGCCAAATCGCGGAAATCTGCCATATCGACATCGACGAACTCAGAGGCCTGAACCCGCAATATCGCCGAGACATTATTCCGGGCAAGAGCGAATGGTGCGCATTGCGACTGCCTAACACCTTCACCAGCTGCTTCATAGAAAAACAAGACAGCATCGCGGCCTATCAAGCAGACAAATATTTAAGCAAACGACAAACCGTCGCCGTTCAGGAACAAAGCAAAAGAGGAAGGAACAAAGATAGATCTGCTTCCAACCCGGATGCCCAATATTATAAAGTCCGCAAAGGTGACACCCTGGGCGGGATTGCCGATAAATACCGTACTACCGTCGCACAATTGCGCAAGCTGAACGGCATCAAAGGGAACAACATCGTCGCAGGCAAGTCTATCAGAGTAAAATAATTCTTAAAAGAATAAGGAGGGAAAGCGCTTGCACCCACCCGTTTTTTCTTTACTTTTGCAACGATCATTAGAGAATAAGGAAATGCCCTCGGAAGCGAAAATACAGGAACAGCTGGAAGACAAGATGATAAACGACGCCTTCCAAGAACTGTTAAATGCCTATCTGGCTACCAAGCATCGGAAAAGAACAGAAATCATTACAAAAGCGTTCAGCTTCGCCAAGCAAGCCCACAAAGGCGTACGCCGTCGCTCGGGTGAACCGTATATCATGCATCCTATCGCCGTGGCCAAAATCGTGTGTACAGAAATAGGCTTAGGCTCGACTTCCATCTGTTCGGCCCTACTCCACGATGTGGTCGAAGATACAGATTATACGGTAGAAGATATCGAAAACCTCTTCGGCCCCAAGATCGCACAGATTGTCGACGGATTGACAAAAATTTCCGGAGGCATCTTCGGAGACCGCGTCTCCGCCCAAACTGAGAACTTCAAGAAATTACTGCTCACCATGAGCGACGATATTCGGGTCATTCTCATCAAGATGGCCGACCGTCTGCACAACATGCGTACCTTGGGCTCCATGCTCCCGAGCAAGCAATATAAAATTGCGGGAGAAACGCTCTACATCTATGCACCGCTCGCAAACCGCTTAGGCCTCAACAAAATAAAAACGGAACTGGAAGACTTGAGCTTCAGGTATGAGCATCCCGAAACATACAAGGAAATTCAGCATAAACTGAAAGAAACCCAAGCCGAACGCGAGAAACTGTTCGACAACTTTACCGCTCCCATCAGGGAACAATTGGATAAAATAGGTATCAAATACCGCATCGTCGCCCGCATCAAAACTCCCTACTCCATCTGGAACAAGATGCAGACCAAACATGTCAGCTTTGAAGAAATTTACGATATCTTAGCCGTCCGCATCATCTTCACGCCCAAGGATATCGAAGAGGAGATCAACGAATGTTTCAATATCTACGTCAATATTACCAAAATATACAAGCCGCACCCCGACAGGTTACGCGACTGGGTAAGTCATCCCAAATCGAACGGATATCAGGCTTTACATGTCACCCTGATGAGCAATAAGGGGCAATGGATAGAAGTCCAGATTCGCAGCGAAAGGATGAACGACGTAGCCGAACAAGGATTCGCCGCACACTGGAAATACAAGGAAGGCGGCTATACAGAAGATCAGGGAGAATTAGACAAATGGCTGCATACCATTAAAGAAATCTTGGACGATCCGCAACCTGACGCCATGGACTTTTTAGATACCATCAAGCTCAATCTGTTCGCTTCGGAAATTTTCGTATTCACTCCTAAAGGCGAACTGAAAACCATGCCACAGAATTGTACGGCCTTAGATTTCGCTTTTTCCATCCATACCTTTTTAGGAAGTCACTGTATTGGGGCCAAGGTAAACCACAAGCTGGTACCCATGAGCTATAAACTCAAGAGCGGCGACCAAGTGGAGATTCTTACCTCCAATTCGCAGCACGTGCAACCCTCGTGGATCAACTTCGCCACCACAGCCAAAGCCAAGTCGAAGATACTGGCGATCCTGCGAAGAGAACAAAGAAGCGCGCAACAAGACGGCGAAGAGATGCTTCAGGAATTCTTCGACGAAACCGAAATAGAAAACACCTCAACCAACATTAAGAAGTTGTGCGATTTCCATCGATTGGATACGCCGGAAGAACTTTTTGCCGCCATTGGCAGAAAAGACATTGTACTTGGCGAGAACGACAAAAATGAATTAAAAGAAAAATCGTCGGGGAAGAACTGGAAAAAATACATCACTTTCGCCTTCGGCAACAAATCGAATAAGAATGGGAAAAAAGTTGAAGAGGAGAAAGCAGAAGCAACCGTCTCCAAGATCGACAACAAGCAAATCATCACGCTCACCGAAGACGACGATATCCAGAAGAATTATATCATCGCAAACTGTTGCAAACCGATTCCCGGCGACGATGTACTCGGTTTTATCGACGATAAGAATCACATCGTTATCCATAAGCGGCAATGCCCCGTGGCGACCAAGCTGAAAAGCGGCTACGGCAACCGGCTCTTGGCGGTAAATTGGGAACCCGGAAAGTCGGTCTATTTCTCGGTATTCCTATACATCAAAGGAATCGATCGGATCGGTGTGCTCAACAGAGTCACCCAACTCATTTCCGATCGGTTGAACGTAAACATCCATCGGCTGACCATCCACACGAACGACGGAATTTTCGAAGGACGCATCGAATTGTTCGTCCACGATGTCAACGATGTAAAAATCATCCTATCTACGCTAAAAAAGATTGCGGAAATAAAGACCGTCACCCGCATCGATCAGTTCGATGCCGTTCCGACCTGATCAGGTGAGATAGTCCAACTCTCTTCTCATCGATTCCAGCTCCACCTTTATATTTTTCAATCGGTCGACGATTTCGGCTGTCCGGGCGGTAGCCTCCCTATTCGTTTTCAACCGTTTGCGAGCGCCTTCGAGAGTCATGCCGCATTCTTTCACCAAGTGATAAATCAAGCGGATGTTTTCTATATCTTCCCTTCGGTACTGCCGAACATTCCCTCCGGCTTTTTTAGGCGATATCATCGTCGGGAATTCCTTTTCCCAGTACCGCAACAGCGACTCGTTCACTTTCAACATATCGGCGACCTCGCCGATAGCGTAATATCTCTTCAAATCCTTATCAAGATTCAATACCATATGACCTCTTTCCTTAATCGAACACCTTTCCGTGATTCGCCGCTATTTGAATCATCTTATCGTAATCGTCTGCATTCAAATCCATGAAATAGTAATTGACGGGATTCACGATTTTACCTTTCGCACGCACTTCATAATGCAGATGAGGTCCCGTACTTTTCCCCGTATTCCCCACCTGCCCGATGATCTGTCCGCGCAATACCTGCTGTCCAACCCGCACTTTGATTGCGCTCAGATGAGCGTACCACGTCACGTATCCAAATCCGTGATCGATCTGCACTAAATTGCCGTATCCGCTCTTTCTCCCGGCGCCTATCACGTGTCCGTTCCCCGTAGCATATACCGGCGTGCCGATATGAGCGGAGAAGTCCATCCCGGCATGGAACTTTTGCGTTTGATAGACAGGATCTATCCGCATTCCGTAGCCGGAGGCCGTCATCTTCAAGTCCTTATTCGATACGGGCTGAATAGCGGGGATGCACTTCAACATCTCGTCGTGGTTCTTACACAATTCCATCACTTCGTCGAACGACTTGGATTGAATATACAGTTGGCGGTTAAGCATATCCATCTTCATGGTGGTATGGATCACCAGTTCCGAATTCGCCATATCCAACAGCTGTTCATACCTGTTGGTCCCCCCATAACCGGCTCGGCGAACGGCTTCCGACACCGGTTCAGCCATCAACATCATCCGGTACAGGTTATCATCTCGTTGCTGAACATCCTGCATGATCTCCAACGATTCGTCCAAGCGATGCGACAAGACATGATACTGCGCCAACAGTCTCGCATTTTCTATTCGAAGTTCTTTCTCTGACGGAGAGCCGAAAATGAGCAACAACAATAAAAAGAAACCGGCCCCCAACCCCATGCCTACGAATAATCGGCGGGCATAACTCAGCGCCCGCTGCCGAATAGTAGGATAAATGCGATCGAAAGTCCGTGTTTGCGGATTATATATGTAATAGACCTTTCGCATCAGCGTTCATTTTTGTCGTTAACCAGTGTGTACTCGAAGAATTTCATCAATCTTAACGACAAAAATAATAAAACCGATTATCTTTGCAAAATCATTTTTCGGAATATTAACTACAGACAGATAGCGAAATGATGACAGCTAACGAAATCAGAGAATCATTTAAAAATTTTTATCGTTCCAAGGGACATCAGATCGTTCCTTCGGCCCCAATGGTCGTAAAGGACGACCCGACCCTAATGTTTACGAACGCCGGCATGAACCAGTGGAAAGATATTATTCTGGGCAATCACCCCGCCAAGTATAAAAGAGTGGCGGACTCGCAAAAATGCTTGCGCGTGAGCGGCAAACACAACGACTTGGAAGAAGTGGGTCACGATACGTACCACCATACCATGTTCGAGATGTTAGGAAACTGGAGCTTCGGTGACTATTTTAAAGAAGGTGCGATCGACTTCGCCTGGGAATATTTGGTGGAGGTGTTGCACGTAGATCCGAACGATCTCTACGTTACCGTTTTCGAAGGCTCCCCCTCCGAAAATATTCCACGCGATGAGGAGGCGGCACGCTATTGGAGCAAGCACCTTCCCGCCGATCACATCATCGATGGGAACAAACACGATAATTTCTGGGAGATGGGAGACACGGGCCCCTGCGGACCGTGTTCCGAAATCCATGTCGACTCTCGCACACCGGCAGAAAAGGCACAGGTCCCCGGCCGGGAAAAGGTGAACAAAGATGATCCGCAAGTCATCGAGATATGGAACATTGTGTTCATGCAATTCAACCGGAAGGCCGACGGATCGCTCGAACCGCTTCCGATGCATGTCATCGATACGGGGATGGGCTTCGAACGCTTGGTTCGCATGCTGCAAGGCAAACATTCCAACTATGATACCGACCTTTTTCAGCCGATGCTCAGGGCGATCGGAGCACTGTCGGGGAAAAGATACGGCGACGGCGAAAAAACGGATATCGCCATGCGGGTCGTGGCCGACCACATCCGCACCATCGCTTTCTCCATCGCCGACGGGCAGTTGCCGGGGAATGCCAAGGCTGGCTACGTCATTCGTCGCATTTTGCGCCGCGCCGTCCGCTATGCCTATACATTCCTCAACCAGAAGCAGGCATTTCTGTATAAGCTCGTCCCCGTCCTAATCGCAGACATGGGGGGAGCATATCCGGAGTTGAAAAAGCAGGAACGGCTGATAGAGAAAGTCATCGAAGAAGAGGAAGAAGCCTTCCTCCGCACCTTGGACACCGGCATCCGCCTGTTGGAAAAGATGATGACCGAAACCCGAGCCGTCGGCAAACGGGAAATCAGCGGTACAGACGCTTTTACGCTGTACGATACTTTCGGTTTCCCCTTAGACCTAACGGAACTCATCCTTCGGGAAAATGGCATGACAGTCGACGAAAGTGCATTCGATGCGGAAATGCAAAAACAGAAACAGCGCGCTCGCCATGCCGCCACCATCGAAACGGGCGACTGGGTAATTGTGCGGGAGGGGGAAACGAATTTCGTCGGTTACGACACCACCGAATGCGAGACGAGCATCCTCCGGTACCGTGAAGTAGTGCAAAAGAAACAAACCTTCTACCAAATTGTCCTGAAAGAGACGCCTTTCTATGCGGAAAGCGGCGGACAAGTGGGCGATACAGGCGTGTTGAAAAACGCCGACGAAACGATCGAAATCATCGATACAAAAAAAGAAAACGACTTGCCCATTCACCTCACCCAAAAACTGCCCGCACACATAGCGGCGACGTTCGTCGCCTGCGTGGACGAAAAGAAACGGGCGGCCTGTGCGGCGAACCATTCCTGTACGCACCTGTTCGACTTTGCCCTGCGCAGTGTATTGGGCAACCATGTGGAGCAGAAGGGCTCATTAGTAACATCGGAAGGACTGCGTTTCGACTTCTCCCATTTCCAAAAGGTAACCGATGAACAACTGCGCGAAGTCGAACACATCGTCAATGCCCTAATCCGGGACGACATCCCACTGGAGGAGCATCGCCACATGCCCATCGACGAGGCGAAGCGACTGGGAGCGATCGCCCTCTTCGGGGAAAAATACGGCGATGAGGTCCGGGTGGTTAAATTTGGGCCCTCCGTCGAATTCTGCGGTGGCACGCACGTCACGGCCACAGGGAAAATAGGAATGGCGCGTATCGCCAGCGAAAGTTCCGTCGCTGCGGGAGTCCGCCGAATCGAAGCCATCACGGGCGAAAAGGTAGAAGAATGGATGAATACGATACAGGACGTGCTGAACGGCGTGAGAACCTTGTTCAACCATGCACCGGATCTGCAAAGCGCCATCAAAAAACACATTGAAGAGAACGCCGAACTGAAAAAGCAAGTGGAAGACTTCCTCAAAGAAAAGACGGCGCTCGTCAAGGCCAAACTCCTGGCCAATGCTGTCGAGAAAAACGGAGTAAAAGTAATCAGCACCATTTTGCCCGTCCCGCCTGCCGTGGCCAAGGACATCGCTTTCCAGCTAAAAGGTGAAATCGCCTCCGATCTATTCGTCGTGATCGGCAGTATCGAAAATGAACGTCCCACACTGACGGTCATGATCAGCGAGGACTTGGTAAAGGGCGGATTGGACGCTGGTCGATTGGTTCGAGAGGCTGCTACGCTAATACAAGGTGGCGGAGGCGGGCAGCCGCACTTCGCCACGGCCGGCGGCAAGCTGGCGGACGGTTTAAGCATGGCCATCGACAAAGTGCTGGCATTAGCGAATCTGTAAACTGTTGAAACGCCTTTGCCACTCAGAAGAGAAGCTTTTATTTTGACATACCCTTTTTTAGCCGATACGACAGTCAAAAAGACCTCTCTCGATGAAAAAGAGCACCAACTCCGTCAACTTTGTATCGATGAAACCGATTTACCTGTTCAATCCGGAAAATGACATGGCTTTGGCTTACGGAAAGCCGCACTTCATGATGCGTCGCAGCATCGGGAAAATGGCAGATGATCTGTCTTTCTTGCCAGCTTGGTATGCCGACCGGGGGAGCTTTGTGCAGGTGGACTCGGAATGGCGAATCGAATTGTTCGAAAAGTACTGCCCTGTCAACTTAGGCGTTTCGTTCGTAACCGGGATTCCTTCCGATTGCAATGCGGTAAGGCCGTGGGGGTGGAATCATTCGCTATGCCATCGGTTGGCGAAAAGAGGCTTGCCCGCCCACCTTTTTCCGTCTCGAACACAGATGGATCTTATTCGGCAATTGTCGAGTCGGGAGACTGCCGTCCACTTGTTGAGTCACTTCGAAGGCCATCCATTCCTGACCGGTGCAGCCACCGTTCTTCATAGTGCGGAAGAAGCGACACGTTTTGTCTTCTCGCACGAAAAGTCCGTACTGAAAGCTCCCTGGTCGGGGAGCGGAAGGGGCGTTCAATTTGTCTCACCAGCATCGTGGAACGTACCGATAAGGAGTTGGGCCGAACATATCATACGCACTCAACATGTCCTCATCGCCGAACCCTGTTATATGAAAACACTCGACTTCGCAATGGAATTCCAATCGGAAGCTGACGGGAACGTCCGCTTCACAGGCTATTCGCTTTTCGAGACGGACGACAACGGGGCATACAAGCGGAATGTATTAGCCTCGGACAAGGCGACGGAAAACCGACTGACTAAGTTCGTCCCCGCACCGGTCCTACTTTTCGTGAAAGAGAAGCTGGAAAAAGAGTTGTCCCGCACGATCGGTGGTATTTATCAAGGTTACCTCGGCATAGACATGTTCATCAGCGGAAAATTGTTGCACCCCTGCGTGGAGCTCAATCTGCGCATGAATATGGGAATCCTTTCTCGTATACTATTCGACCGTTATCTCGCGGACCGTTCCACAGGCTACCTCTACGTGGAGCATTATCCGCATCGGGGAGAGGCTCTGAGCGCTCATCACCGGTTGCAAGAGGAACATCCGTTTTTGACGGAGCACGGCCGTATCAGGAAAGGGTACTTGCCTTTGACTCCGGTCGACGAATACACGTCGTATGCGACATATCTCGTGATGGAGTAAGGCGGCAAAAGTTCGGTGACATCCTATAACGTCAACGATGATGTTCCGGAACCTATTCGGAGACGGTCAACGAGAGAAAATTCGCCGTTAAACGGGCGAAAAACCGTCGTAAGTCGTGGTACTTGGCGAAAAGTTCTTCGAAATCAATGACTATCTTTTAACTCATTGTAAACGGGCTTCGTCTTTGGTTGATCTTCGAAATCCAAATAACGGAAAAAACCACATACGTTTTTTGTTTACTCAATGAGTAATTTTCCTTACAAGGTTAGAAACTTCTACCGGGATGGTCGAAACCTCTTCCCTGACCTCCGTCAGGAGTGCGCCGCCGTCTAAATTCTTCCGGCTCCGTTCCCATTCGATCACGAACTTCCTTGCTGCCGAACAGATTAAACTTATAAATAAAGTGTACCATGCAATAGTTGTTGATACTGTTATACTCGTTGACAGAACGGATTTCCGCTGTCAACTGACGGGAAATATTGCTCTGGTTATGCAAGATATCGTACAACTCAAAGCTCAAGGTAGCGGCTCCCTTAAACATGCTTTGGGCGATCTGGACGTTCCAAATCAGTTCGTCGCGATTCATACTGGAATCCCTGTATCCTCGGCGGCATTGATTGACCAGATTGGTAGAAAGTGTCATGCTCCAAGGTAAGGTAACATTCGTACTGACACCGTAAGAATAAGTATACGGCTCCTGATTATTTTCCGGACGCAACACGCTCCGTTCCCAATTGTACTCCATCGTGCCAGTCAATGTCAGCTCGAGCCATTTGTCGCGATAAGAGCCATTCAAATTTTCGGCAAGAACCCAATGAGTAGTTTTATTCCGATCATCCATTCGGTCGGTGTCATTAAACAAGTAAGCAACATTATGGGCATAGTTCGCACGAGAGAAAGAATGAATGTTGAATTTCTTATTTTTCAAGGCCGAATTGAAGCCGTACATGCCAAATATATTCCAGTTTCCGTTTATATTCTTCGGCGTAGTGATTCTGCCGCCGGTTTCTGCACTATATCGCGTACTGTTACTGATAGCATTCTGCGTGGCATTGAACATGAGATGCGCGATCATACCCCTTTGTCTCTCGGCATCGTACGTATTGAAAAAAGCGCGGACATTATGCGAGAACGAGGGTTTTAAACCTGGATTACCCACGCTGATATTCAAGGGATTGGAATCGTCGACAATAGGCAAAAGCCTTTCCATGCCCGGCTGATTGCTTCGTCCGCGATAGGTGATTTCCAATCGACTCATGTTGGAAAATTTATAACGGTAACGCAGATTAGGTGCAAAATTGAAGACATGTCGCAACGTATCCGTCAGGTAATTTCCACGAGCATAAGAGAGTTTTGTATTTTGAGGCTGGAAGGAAAACCCTGCATCCAACTGGTATTTGCTACGCATCATACGAAAACCGACTGTTACGTTATGGTTGAAATAGTCATACGTAGCTTCTTTACTTAAGTTTGGGTCAAAACCGTCCGTATAGTTCGCCGGCAACGGTTCCCCCAAACGCCATCCGAAACCATCCAAATTATAAGTCGAACGGTCATTCGTACTACGGCGATACTGCCATTCGTAACTGAACTGGAAATAGATCCCTCTGCCCACAGGTTCGCTATAGGCCAACTGTCCCGCATAGGTATAATTACGTGTCGGACTGGTAATATGTCTGCGACGATAATTGGTCGAGTCCGGATGATAATTAAACTGATAATAACGAGTTTCAGCATCCGTATACGAATCGTTGTCCGTATCACCGTATCCGAATCGCCCCCGGAACGTGATATTCCGTCCTTTTGTCCCTAACTTACGATTCAATTGCAGCGTCGCATTGACCGCAAAGTCTGTCGTTTGGATATACGACAAGTCATTCGAGGCATTGACGCGAATATTTTTCAATGGATCGGTCTCACTGATGACGTCGAAATCCAAATAATCGTTCGGATTGGCAACTGTCGCGAACGGATCGTCAGCAAATGTCCCCGATTCGCTTGCCCTATTGTTCTTCGAGGTATTGTAACTCAGGTTCGGACGGAAGATGATGTTGGTCATGCTGTCCGGTTTCCATTCCATACGGAAGTCGAGGTTGAACGAATGCTGTTTATTCCTGATATTTGAATTCATATTCGAATAAGAACTTCCTTGATGAAGGAAACGTTCTGAATAACCGCGAGCAATAGCGTCCTGATCACTATAATTGTAGCGGGCACTACCTCCCCACTCCAACTTCTCCGTTTCGGTTGCAAAGTTCGCTCCAAGCATCTTTTGGGCATTCAGTCCGTTCGGTCGAAACCAACGGGGGCCGCCTCCCGAGAATCCGGCATCATTGACATTATTGGACGACCCGACAATCGAGTACTGCGTTCGATCTTTAAAATAGTTTATCATACTGCGAGCAGCATAGCGATCTTGATTACCGATCGCCACATCCGCATTTCCGAACAAACCTTTATTCATACCTCTCTTCACACTCAAATCGAGTACGGTTTCCTCCTCCCCGTCATCGATACCGGTGATACGGGCTAAATCCGACTTCTTATCATAAGCCTTTATCCGCTCCACCATATCGACAGGCAGATTCTTCAAGCCCGTCTTCACATCACCGCCGAAGAACTCTTTGCCGTCGACCATGATTTTTTTAACTTCCTTCCCATTGATTTTTACATTACCGTCGTCATCAACCTCCGCACCGGGCAATTTCTTTACCAATTCTTCCAACATAGCCCCCTTCGGAGTACGATACGCCGAAGAGTTATACAACATCGTATCCTTCGAAACGGAAACCATCGGCGCTTCAGCAGTGACTACGGTTTCACCCAACATAACGGCATCGGCTGCTAAAGTGATGGTTCCGACACTTACTTGCGACCGGTCGGAAGATAAGGAATAATGTTTATATTGTGGAACGTAACCGACGAAAGAAACCTTTAAGATATACTTCCCCGGCTTGGCACGAAGGACAAAATTCCCGTCCGCATTGGTTACATTTCCATTCACCATCGCACTGTCTTTAGGAGAAAGTAGTTGTACCGTGGCCAGAATAACGGGCTCCTGCGAATCCTTATCTACAATCTTTCCTACCATTGTCACCTGATTACCGGATTGTGCGAGTAAAATCGTTACGATCATCGACAACAGCAACGTAAAAAATATTTTTTTCATTAATTCTTTGTTAGC
Source organism: Phocaeicola abscessus CCUG 55929 (assembly GCF_000312445.1). Taxonomy (GTDB): domain Bacteria; phylum Bacteroidota; class Bacteroidia; order Bacteroidales; family Bacteroidaceae; genus Phocaeicola; species Phocaeicola abscessus. Next base: position 117,806 of record NZ_HE997184.1, read on the forward strand.
TGATTATACGAATAACTCCTCTTTGATAAAGAAATAATGAAAAAGTTTAATTCAATAATTATTTTTTATTCTTAAACAATTTATCGACACGCTGTTTTTGCATAAAAAATTCAAAACATGCGACGTTAAAAGCCATATAAATGATTGCAATGGAATTGTCGGCGCTCTCTGCATGCCCTTGGTACAAACTTCTGATCAATGCCACGATGTAGTAAACGCCTAACAGATAAATAGCATAATATACCGCTTTCAGGCGTATCCGCGCCGTCGACTCGTTTTCTTTCTTCATGCGGGCGAAGAATATCATAAAGAGGGAGAACCAGACGAACAACTTTATAGCGGTTTTCGTCAACAGCAGATTGCTGTCATGGATGGCGCCTGCCATAAACATCACGACAGGAACGAATACGGACAGGATAAGGAGTCCATATCCTAAAATTCGGCAAAAGGGAGGTAAAATTCCATTCATTTTCTCAATGATTTAATCGTGTTAAAAAAGTCGGACGATCTTTTATCTTCAATTAGATACAAACATACAGCATTTACTCGTAAAAGCGATGTATTATTTTATATTTTTCCTTAATTTTACGGCCAAATATAAGATTTATGCAAAAACAGAAAATCATCTTCACGCAGGATATAGAGAACGATCTGACAAACGCACTCCACCGTCGGCCTTACGACAAACTCTTCATCCTCACGGATGAAAGTACATTAAAAGCTTGTGCGTCGCGGATAAAAGATTTCCCTTGTCTGCAAGAGGCCAACTTCATTACAATTCCTTCGGGCGATTTGAACAAAAACATCACCTCTCTGCAATCAGTGTGGAACGCCTTGGGCGAGCTGATGGGGACACGCAAGTCGCTACTCATCAACTTAGGAGGCGGCATGGTTACCGACTTGGGAGGCTTTGCAGCCTCTACCTTCAAACGCGGTATCACATTCATCAACATCCCCACCACTTTACTCGCCATGGTAGACGCTTCGGTAGGAGGAAAAACCGGCATCAATTTCAACGGACTGAAAAACGAAATCGGCGTATTCAATATGGCCGAAAGCGTTATCGTGGATGCCGACTTCTTGCAGACATTGGACATGCCCAACCTGCTTTCCGGCTATGCCGAAATGTTAAAGCACGGACTTATCAGCAATACGAAACATTGGGCAGCATTGCTGAACTTCGATTGGCACGAACCTGATTTCAGAAAGTTACAGCACCTGATTGCGGAATCTGTTCGTATAAAAGAAGCAATCGTGGAAGAAGATCCGTACGAATACGGTATCCGGAAAGCGTTGAACTTCGGCCATACCATCGGGCATGCGTTCGAGAGTCTGTCGATGGAAACCCATCATCCGCTGCTCCACGGTTATGCCGTAGCGTTCGGCCTGATCTGCGAACTTTATTTTTCATTCTTGAAATGGGGTTTTCCGAAAGATAAGTTAGTACAGACCGTCCAATTCATCAAAGAGCACTACGGCATTTACAACATTGATTGTAAGCAATACGACCGCTTATACGAATTGATTACGCACGACAAGAAAAACACGGACGGTATCATCTATTTTACCTTATTAGGCGAGATTGGCGAAATCCATATCAACCAACCCGCCACTCAAGAAGAAATATGTTCGGTATTTGATTTCTTCAGGGATGCCGGGTTTTAATGATTGCTTCTTAAAAATTATGGCTCCAAGCTTACTCCAAGAATCTGCCAATCATTACACCCTTCTTTAAAGTCAAACTCCTCCACAATTAGAGGAAGAGGTTCAAAATAGAGAGAAAATTCCATATTTGTCACATCCGAAAAAGGTTCAAAATCAGCTGTCGAAATTCCTTCAACTCTTTGAATCGCATACTTTTCATCACCGGCTATCAAAGATGCCGTGTGTTGAATTCTTACATTCTCTTTCGAAGAGTCAATACTTTTAAAGGTAATCTTTGTTTCTGTCGGGCTCAGTTTTGCCTCTTTGATCACTAAACTGCCAGTCCTATCTTCTTGATATTTAGGATATGTTATCAATTTCATGCTCTCTTCTCAGGTAATCACCGTCTCGCGGACATCTTGTATCTACTTGTAGTATTCCGCTTTATTATCAATGACGTATCTACTCAGGTAAAGAATCGGCAAGTCGAGCAAATCTTTCTCTATTAAAACCTTTCATTTTCATCACAATTAGCATTAAATACTAAACAAGTTACAAACTCTTCTCATGCCACTTTTACAGCGAAAATATGGAAAGATAAAATCAAAGGCAAAGAAAATTATAGGCATTTTCTTTTCTAATAGAAAAATAAAAACTATCTTTGTCCTCACATTTTTCGGGGTGTAGCTCAGCCCGGTTTAGAGTACGCGTCTGGGGGGCGTGTGGTCGCTGGTTCGAATCCAGTCACCCCGACCGGTGCATAGGGGAGTTAGGCGATCGGCTTAGCTCCTTTTTACGTATTACTATTACGGTATGATAGGCAATACCGGTAAATCTCAACAATAACTTTCTCGTAGCGATAAAATAAAAGCGGTGCCCCTGTCATGGAATTACCGCATAAAAATATTGTAAATAACTGTAATATTCGATTACTAATTATCTGCAAAGGAATAAGCAACTCTTAACATCATATCCGAACCTTCATTTGTCTTATAAAGAAAAAATGAAGGATCCAAATAGAAACGCAATGCTTTGAGCCTCTCTTCTGTGTAGCGCTGCGGCGCTACACAGAAGAGAAAAATATGACGAAGTGGGATTCGAGAAAGTGTAAAGAGTAACGACAGCAATACAAAAAAAGAAAAGAGAGACCGAAGGCTCCCACCATTAATTAACTTTGTATTGGACAAGCGGAAGCAGAAAAACCACACTTATCAAACTACTTCTGGGATTCTCTATGTGCCATTGAACGGAAGCATTCGGATAGGCAGTGCCAACCTGAATGAATGCAATCTCGGATGGTGGCGGAACAAGTATTACAAGTCCACAGGGCTTGATTTTTTATTACACCGGCACAAAAAACGAAGATTTTTATGTAAGTTTGCAATGATTTATTAGTCTCATGAACCGTGGCGACAGGAAAAAGAACAACAATATAATGGAAGCAAATAGAATAACAGAGCTTTTCGAAATAAAATATCCGATTATAGCCGGAGGAATGGTTTGGTGCAGTGGCTGGCGATTGGCTTCGGCCGTAAGTAATGCCGGAGGGTTAGGACTGATCGGTTCAGGGAGCATGCATCCCGAAACGCTAATGGAACATATCGACAAAATAAAGGTTGCGACCGACAAGCCGTGGGGAATCAATATCCCGTTGATGTATCCGGAAATCGATAGGCTGGTGGATTTGGTGATCGAGAGAGACGTAAAAATCGTATTTACCTCGGCCGGAAATCCAAAAAAATATACGGATCGCTTCCACGAAGCAGGTATGAAAGTAATACATGTGGTATCGAGCAGCAAGTTCGCCCGTAAGTGTGAAGAGGCGGGAGTAGATGCCGTTGTGGCCGAAGGCTTTGAAGCCGGCGGACATAACGGTCGCGAAGAAACGACCACCATGACGCTGATTCCTCAAGTACGCGAAGCTACTTCCCTGCCCTTGATTGCAGCGGGAGGCATCGGCTCGGGCAAAGCCATGTTAGCCGCGAAAGCATTGGGAGCGGAAGGGGTACAGATAGGCACTTTGTTTGCGCTGAGCGAAGAAAGCTCCGCCTCCGAAGCCTTCAAACGGCGTTGTATCATGCTGAATGAAGGCGACACGATGTTAGCCTTAAAAAAGATCTCGCCTACCCGCCTTATCAAGAATGCGCTCTACGAAAAAATTGCGGCAGCCGAAGACCGCGGAGCCGATGCAGACGAGTTACGCAAGATACTCGGAAAAGCCTCTTCCAAACGAGGAATATTCGAAGGAGAGGTGGAAACGGGAGAATTGGAAATCGGACAAATCGCATCGGCCATTCGCGAAATCAAGCCCGTAGCCCGAATCATCTGGGAACTGATAAGCGATTATGAGGCAACCCGACTCAAATTGTGATCCACCTTTTTCTTTTCAAGAAAATTCAGATCCAAACGCTTTTTCCATCGAAACATATTCCTTATCTTTAACAAACTTTTTAAATCAAAATAAATGAAAACAAGTATGCTAAAACTAAAAACTCTGCTCGCACTGCCTCTGATAGGTTGCTCGACGACGATCGCTATGACTGTTAATGAAACGGATGCAACGGCCGCTTCGGACACGACGATCTGCATTTCGAAAGTACTTCATCAGTATACCCCCGAAGGGAAAGAACCGCTTTACTTAATCGACGACGTCCTGGTCGATCAGGCAACTGTGGGAAAACTGATGCTCGGCTCTATCGAATCGGTACAACTATTAAAAGAAGATACCCCGATGACTCATTACGGAAAAGAAGCCGAAAACGGCGTAGTGATCATTACCACAAAGAAATACGCCGAAGAAAAGGCTAAGATCTCCCAAACGCCGGAAAATCGGTTGATTCGCTTGAAAGAACAAATAGAGAAAACCTCTTCGACGGAGAGAAAGAGAGACTTATTGAAAAGCATCGGCCAAACAGGTACCTTCCAGGCGATGGTATATATCGCCAAATACATGAACGACGAAATGTTGAAACAGACCGCTGCCGAAGCAGTCAAAGACATCGCGCTCAACCACGAGGAATATAACGGCGTCAACACGCGAAATTATTTGAAGCAGGCCCAGAAGATCCTGAATGACAAGCAGGCTAAACAAGAAATACAGCATTATTTGAAAAGAGTTTCGACTAAAGAGAAAGGTTATGTCGCCATCTTCAACGGAAAAGACCTGACCGGTTGGAAAGGCCTGGTGGAAAATCCGATCCAGCGAGCGAAGATGACGAAAAAAGAATCTACGCAGAAACAAATCAAAGCGGACGAAGCCATGCGAAACGACTGGACGGTGGAAGACGGATCGCTGACCTATATCGGCAAAGGATTTGATAACCTTTGTACCGTCAAGCAATACGGCGATTTCGAAATGTACGTAGACTGGAAACTCGACTCTCACGGCAGCGAACCGGACGCAGGCATCTATCTTCGCGGAACGCCTCAAGTGCAGATCTGGGATGTTACACGGATCAATGCCGGCGCTCAGGTCGGTTCCGGCGGACTCTACAATAACCAAAAGAACAGGAGCACCCCATTGAAAGTGGCCGACAATAAGTTGAACGAATGGAACAGCTTCTACATCAAGATGATCGGCGACAAGGTAACCGTTTATCTCAACGGCGTACTGGTAGTTGACAACGTACCCTTAGAAAATTTCTGGGACCGTAAGTCGCCGATTTTCCCGAAGGAACAGATAGAACTTCAGGCACACGGTAGCAAAGTTTATTTCAAAAATATCTACGTAAAGGAACTATAACAGCAATCCCCAGAAGAAAAAAGGCAAGACAGCCGGGAGAAGGAAAAGATGACGGCACGGAGAGTGGGGATGTTAGCGGTAATCATGATGTTTTGGTTTTCGATTGCGTTTATAACCAACATCCTAGGGCCGTTGATTCCGGATATTATCGATAATTTCAAACTGAAAGATCTGACGATGGCCGGATTCATCCCTACCTCTTTTTTTATAGCTTACGCCGTCATGTCCATTCCTGCGGGAATCCTGATCGACAAGTACGGTGAGAAACGAGTGTTGATCGCCGGTTTTCTGATGCCTTTCATCGGGGCATTGTCTTTCGCCTGCTGTCCTATCTATCCCATGCTGTTGACCTCTTCTTTTATCATAGGCTTGGGAATGGCCATGCTCCAAACCGTATTGAACCCGTTGCAAAGAGCCGTCGGCGGTGAAGAGAATTACGCATTTGTAGCCGAATTGGCCCAATTTATTTTCGGAATCGCATCGAGTACCGGTCCGTTAGTCTATATTTATTTAGTGCATGCGTTAGCCCCACACACTTATCGGCCGGGAACGAACGTCCTGCTCGATCTGTTCGCTAAAGTCACTCCGAAAGAATTGCCATGGGTGGCCTTATACTGGGTCTTTACAGCCATTCTGTTCATCATGCTCGTGGCGGTAATCTTCATCCGTTTCCCGAAAATCGAAACTTCTGCCGACGAAACCAACACGTTTTCCTCCTACAAGATGTTAATTCGGCAAAAACACGTTTGGCTCTTCTTTCTGGGAGTATTCAGTTACGTTTGTGCCGAACAGGGAATCGCCATCTATATGAGCAAGTTTTTAGAACAGTATCACGGCATCGAGCATACCACCTTAGGCGCTCAGAGTGTCAGTCTTTTCTGGGGATTGATGATGGCGGGCTGCCTCCTGGGCATGATCCTGCTGAAACTTATCGACAGCCGGAAGTTGCTGTGCTGTTCAGGTATCCTTTCCATGATTCTGCTTGCAACAGCGTTATTCGGCCCGGCCGAGGTTTCGCGCTGGGCTTTTCCATGGATCGGGTTCAGCATTTCCATGATGTTCTCCATCATTTTTTCGTTGGCATTGAACACGGTGGCGGTACATCACGGCGCCTTTGCGGGAATTCTTTGCTCCGCCCTTTCAGGCGGGGCGGTCGGCCCGTTACTGATTTCTCAAATTGCAGATTCGACCTCTTTGCGCATGGGCATGATGACCATCTTCGTCTTTATGGGATACATAACGGTTATCGGATTGTGGGCGAACCCTTTAATCAACAACAAGACAATCAGTCTGAAAAAATTGCTTCGGATATAAGGAGGCTTTATCGGCATTGCCAAATTTTTTCTTTCCTTATTATCAAGAAAATGCTATCGCCCGTTCTCGCCGAGGTCAAAACAGACTCCGACGAAATAAATAACCGAAATGAATCTTTCTGCGATCGATGTTGACAGAAGAGATATTCGAAATTCCGATAAGCTGTTGAAGTATAAGGATATAAAAAGCGAGTGAACGATCAATTCACTCGCTTTTCTGATTGGAAACAGCATTATTCTTTCACATACTCTGCAAAATCAGTGAGGTGCATATCCCCTTTCCGGAACAAGGTATCATGCATTGCAAATGCAACGGGCAGATTATGCCGCGTATGACCGCCCTGGGCAATCTTCAGATAATCCCGGAGCAACTTCCTGTAATCGGGATGAGCACAATTTTCGATGATTGCTTCGGCCCGTTGCATAGGGCTCTTCCCTCGCAAATCGGCTACGCCCTGCTCGGTAATGATAATGTTTACATCGTGCTCCGAATGATCCTGATGACTGACAAAAGGAACGATGGAACTGATAAGACCTCCTTTCGCCGTAGAAGGGCAGGTAAAGATGCTGATGTAAGCATTGCGCTCAAAGTCGCCGGAACCGCCGATGCCGTTCATCATCTTCGTTCCGCTGATATGCGTAGAATTCGCATTACCATAGATATCGCATTCTATGGCAGTATTGATGGCAATAACGCCCAATCGGCGAATAACCTCGGGCGAGTTAGAAATTTCACTCGGGCGAAGCGTCAGGTGATCCTTAAAATAATCCATATTATCGTATACCTGCATCAGGCACTCGTTCGAAACAGTCAGGGAACAGGCCGAAGCATCTTTCACCCGACCGTTTAACATCATCCCGATCACAGCGTTCTGAATCACCTCGGTATAGATGTTGAAGTCGGGCACATGCTTGTCTTTGCCCAACGCGCCGAGTATGGCGTTCGCCGTACTGCCTACGCCGCTTTGTAAAGGTAGGAACGAAGCGGGAATGATTCCCCGTTTCATGTCGTCGACCAGAAACTCTGCCGTCAAGTGGCCGATCGTATCCGTTACCGGATCGTTATCTTTAAAGGCACGGGCTTCGTCGGGGATGCAGCATTCCACTACGCCGGCAATCTTCTTCGCATCGATCTTCACGTAAGGCGTACCGATACGATCGCCTACCTTTACGATGGGAATCGGCTGGCGAGAAGGGGGATCGAGCGGTTCGTACACGTCATGGATAAATTTGGCATTGGGATTGTGAAACGAATTTAACTCCAAAATAACGTGTTTCGCCAACCGAGCTGCCGTAGGGCTGATTCCTCCGGCTGCCGTCAGATAAGCTTTACAAACACTTTCTCCTTCCTCGATATCACAGACTTCGAGGATAGCCCAATCCACGGCTCCCATAAAGCCGTAACGAAGCTCTTGAGCCATCTGACTCAAATGAAGATCATTGTACGGTATCTCTCCCTTATTGACATACTTGCGGAAGTCTGAATTCGTGGTATACGGCGCGCGATACTTAATCGCATGCGCATTGGCCAAATCTCCATCCGTACTCTGTCCCGTCGAAGCCCCCGTAAGGATTCCCACCGCAAAAGGGCGCCCCGCCTCGTGTTCCATCTCGGCAATTTTAGCCAGTTCTTTCGTCACAGCCTTAGCCGTACCGGCCGGCGTAAAACCGCTAAGCGCCAAATTCTCTCCATTTTTGATCAACGATGCAGCCTCAACTGCCGATAAGCGTTTATAAGCCATATTTATAAGATTGTTTTAGTAGGTTATTAGTTTATCAGACCGGATGCAAAGTTATATACTTTTTTCTAAAATCACAGAAAAGTCTCAAATCTATATCATGGTTTTCCAATTTGAATGACAATTAAAAAACATAAGATCAGTACCCAGGGGTCTGAACCATCTTCGGATTACTATTACTCTCAAATTCTACCGTCGGATATGTTGGGCAACCTGAAATTTGACGTTCCGGATCCCGCCGTCGACGTCCAAAATAGAATCGTCTACGTTGAGGAACCTGTCCGTTGACGTTCCGAACCTCGCCGGAGAGGTTGAGGGACCTCAAATTTGACGTTCCGGACGTAGGCGGATAGGTTGTACAACCTCAAATTTGACGTTCCGGACGTAGACGGATAGGTTGTATAACGTATCCGACGGGATAAAGAACCGCGCCGGCGGGGTTCCGGACGTAGACGGATAGGTTAGGGAACGTATCCGGATAGGTTAGGGAACGTGTCCGGATAGGTTAGGGAACGTGTCCGGATAGGTTAGGGAACGTGTCCGGATAGGTTGAGGGAGGTATCGATTAGGTCGCCCGGCCCGTATCGGAAAGAACTTCCTGACGAGGACGAATATTTGCGTCGAATAAATTATAACATATTTTTGGGAGGTAATGTTTTTTATTTCAAAATACATGTGTATATTAGTAGGGCAATTTTGAGGAGACTCTCTATGGACATGCAAATCTTTCAAGTCGAAGTAAATAAGGTGGAACCTGTAAAAGGAAAAATCCTTATTTCGTCTCCCTTTCTTCATGACATTCATTTCATAAGATCCGTCATCTTATTGATCGAACATAATGAGGAAGGAAGCGTAGGGCTTGTCATGAATAAAGATTTCAAGATGCATATCTATTTGAACGACCTCATTCCCGACCTGGCTTATTCGCAACGGATACCGATCTATAAAGGCGGCCCGGTAAGTGCCGATACGCTCTTTTACCTTCATAGGCTGAAAGACTTGGAAGGCGCCATCGAATTGTCGAACGGTTTATACCTCAACGGCGATTTCGAGGCCGTGAAGAATTACATCCGCGAGGGCGGAGTCACGGAGGGAGTGTTCCGTTTCTTCACCGGATACGCCGGTTGGGAGAGAGGGCAATTGGAACACGAGATCGAGGAGAACACTTGGGTCGTGGGCTCCGGTTACAGCGAATTGCTCTTGAGCCTGCACGCCGGACAGTTGTGGAAGAACTGCTTGGACAAGATGGGCGGGCGTTACGCCCTTTGGGCAACCTATCCGCTTTACCCGATTCTCAACTAACCTCTTGCTAAGGGAGGGAACTTATCAGTCGAAGCATGCTCGCATCCCTGAATCCGCCCTCGTGAGCACGTATCCAATCCTTAAGGCATGCGCATTCCCGATATCCGCACGAGACGAACAAAGAAAGACAAGCGGTATTCGTCCGATCGATATACGCATAGAGTTGATGCACCGCCAAACGACGGAAAGCATAGTCGGTCAAAAGAGTCAGGGCCGTGCGGCCGATTCCTTGCCGACGCCGGGTTGCTTCGACGATAATGCCGATTTCGGCTCGGCGATTAAATGGATCATAATTGAAAAGATCGATGATCCCGACCACTTCTTTCGCGGCAATCTCTATCATCAGCCGCAGCTGGAGGTCCGAGAACAAATCATTCTGCGACTGCTCGATGAACCGTTTCAAGGCATACCGCGAATAAGGTCCGGTCACGTTGGCATATTGCCACAAGTCCGTCGTATTCTCCAATCGGTACATCGCCTCGAGATCTTCCAGCTCCGGCGCGCGAAGTTTTATGTCTTTATCCTGCAGAAAAGAGTTCATTCTCCTTCGTTTTTGACGATATCCAATTCCCTGAGCAGCCTGTCGCGGGTGGGCAAACAAAACAAAGTGGCCAAAAGCGCCATCAGGCCGCAAAACAGTCCGGTGGTATTCATGGTTAAATAATAGAACGAGAGGTTGAGGATCGCGGCGACGAAGAGCAGACTCAATCGGACTTCGTTCCAGCGCCGATAGCTCTTCAATGCCTCCGGTAAGGACAATTCCCGGACCCGTTTCGTCAGATTCCGACTGAACAGTCGTAGACTCACCGGAATCATTCCCACCGTCAACAAGATGCCTGCGGTTTGCAGCACGAAATCCGTCCTCGCATCGCCCGCCAAAGCACCTTCGGGCATGAAGCCGGTCTCATACAGCGTGACGAGCAGGAAAAACAAGCCCCATACGGCCATAAATTCCAGCTTAAGCCAGCACAGCGTTTTTTCGATCAGTTCGTCCATACGTCACGGTTCAATTTCCTATAAACAATATTCGGTCGACAATCGAACGCCCCAACGTGACTTCATCCGTGTACTCCAATTCGTCGCCTACGGAGATACCTCGCGCAATGACCGTCAACTTCACCTCATAATCAGCCAGTCTGCGATGGATGTAGAAGTTTGTCGTATCGCCCTCCATGGTAGAACTCAAGGCGAGGATCACTTCTTTGACTTCCCCCGTTTTCACCCGATCCACCAGACTGTCGATCTGCAGGTCGGACGGCCCGATGCCGTCCATCGGCGAGATAATTCCTCCCAACACGTGATATAGTCCGTGAAACTGTTGGGTCGCTTCGACGGCCATTACATCCTGTACATTTTCCACCACGCAGACGGTCGAACGGTCCCTCGACGGATCGGCACAGATCCGACAAAGGTCCGTATCCGAAATATTATGGCAGACTCTGCAATACTTCACCTCATGTTTCAGATGGATAACGGCATGGCCGAAAGCTTCCACTTCAGCCACCTCCTGCCGCAGGAGATGAAGCACCAATCGCATGGCGGTTTTCCTTCCGATGCCGGGCAGTTTGGCAAATTCATCGATCGCTTTCTGCAATAATGCCGAAGGATATGGTCGGTTCATAGGTTCATTTCTTCCTTCCTTTGCTCTTTTTAAGGGCAAAGATACGGGAAACTTATGGAAGTTACGCGATTTTTCCTATCTTTGTGCTCAAATTTTACTCCATGAGTCCGATTTACATCTTATTGACGATCGTCGCCTACTTCGGTATTTTACTGATAGTTTCCCGTCTGACGGGGAAGCGAAGTGACAACGACGCCTTTTTCAGAGGTAACCGCCAGTCGCCATGGTACGTCGTCTCCTTCGGCATGGTAGGCGCCTCTTTGTCGGGCGTCACTTTCGTATCGGTTCCCGGTATAGTTCGGCACATCGACATGACTTATATGCAGACGTGCATCGGTTTCTTTTTCGGCTATTTAATCATTGCTCATATCCTGTTGCCGCTGTATTACAAACTAAACCTGACCTCCATTTACACTTATCTGGAAGGAAGGTTGGGAAAACGTTCCTATAAGACGGGAGCCTCGTTCTTTCTTTTCTCCAAGATTCTCGGCGCGGCCATCCGTCTGTACTTGGTCTGTCTTATCCTCCAACATTTCGTTTTCGACAGCATGCACATACCGTTTGCAGCAACGGTGGTGGCCATCGTCATCTTAATTTGGCTCTATACCCGTAAAAGCGGCATCCGTACCATCGTCTGGACAGACAGTTTCCAAACGTTTTGCCTGTTGGCCACGTTGGTTTTGATCCTTATCGGCGTATGTCGAGAATTGAACCTCGATTTCGGCGGATTGGTTCAGACCGTAAGGGATAACGAACACAGCCGGATGTTCGTCTTCGACGATTGGCATTCCAAACAGAATTTCTTCAAGCAATTCTTCAGCGGCATTTGCATCACGATCGTCATGACCGGCTTGGACCAAGACATGATGCAAAAAAACCTCTCTTGCAAAAATTTGAGAGACGCCCAAAAAAACATGTATTGGTATGGCATCTCCTTCGTGCCGGTCAATTTCCTGTTCCTGATCTTGGGCATCTTGTTACTGATCGCAGGCCCTCAGATGGGATTGGCTCTGCCCGAGGCGGGGGATGACATATTACCTTTCTTTGCCGCCAACGGATATTTAGGTTACCCCGTGCTGATCTTCTTTACCATCGGCATCATTGCCGCAGCGTTCTCCAGCGCCGACTCGGCGTTGGCTGCGCTGACGACCAGTTTCTGCATCGACATTCTCGGGAACAAAGATTTGCCGAAAGCCCGAGCGGAGAAACAGCGGAAACGGGTGCACCTCCTCATCTCCCTGGTATTTATCGGTTGCATCCTGATCTTTAAAGTCTTGAACAATCGGAGCGTCATCGACGCGCTATACATCATGGCTTCTTATACGTACGGGCCCCTGTTGGGTTTATTTGTTTTCGGGTTATTCACGAGACTGCACCCAAGGGATCGATACGTTCCTTACATAGCCGTAGCTTCCCCGTTTATCTGCTACCTGGTCCATGTCGCGGCATCTGCCTTGACCGGTTACCAGTTCGGATACGAAATGCTGATATTCAACGGCTCGCTTACTTTTATCGGATTATATTGTCTAAGCATTAAAAACAATAATTATGGAAATACGGAGCGCAGAATTTGTAATCAGTAATACGGACTACACCCGATGTCCTCAGAACGGATTGCCGGAATATGCTTTCATCGGTCGTTCCAATGTAGGAAAGTCGAGTTTGATCAATATGTTGACCAATCATGCCAAACTCGCCCTGACCTCCTCGACGCCCGGGAAAACACTGCTGATCAATCATTTCTTAGTGAATAAAGAATGGTATTTAGTCGACCTTCCGGGATACGGATACGCCAAACGAAGCAAAGAAGCCACCGCCAAGATTCAGGAAATCATTGAGAAATACATCATCTACAGAAAACAGATGACAAATCTGTTCGTACTGATCGATATCCGGCACGACCCTCAGCAGATCGACATGGAATTCATCGAATGGTTAGGCGAAAATAGCATTCCTTTCGCTATAATCTTCACCAAGGCAGATAAATTGAGCGTGAATCGTGGGAAGGAACGGGTAAAGGCTTATTTAAACCGATTGCAGGAACAGTGGGAAGAACTTCCGCCCTATTTTATCTCGTCGGCCGAAAAGAAAACCGGGCGAGACGAAATCCTCCATTACATTGAACAAATCAATCGAAGCATTCGATGAGAGGATACGAGCGAAGGTTTCGGCGTCGAAAGTAGCAACTCCGTATTGAGGAAACTGTTTATCGACGATATTTATAGTCGTCATGCATTCTATGCCACCTTTTCACCGATCTCGTTCTTCTTGAACGATCATCCTGGAAACAGCTATGTCAATGTGCCATAATATCAGCTCAGACGATTACCTATCTTTTTTCTGTCCGGACAGTTGGGGCGATAACCGTAGCACTATACCAAACATCCGCAACCATAGCAACAAAGACTTAAAAATTTTGCACAGCATCGAAATAATACATAGTTTTGTAGGTACAATCGAATGATCTTATGAAACTAATATATCTTCTTCCTATCTTTTCTATACTACCGTTTTTACCATGTCGGATGGCTGCCCAGCAACTTCCCGCCTCTGTTTGCAATCGCATCGGCGAATACTTGGAAACGATCGGAAGAAGAGAAATCGCCCTAAAGAATCCTATAAAAATTATTTCGACGAGAGTCGTAGAGAAAAAGATTATCCTCAACGCCGGCATCGACTGCTCGTATATCCCTTTCCGTGAAGATAACGTAGCAGAGATTTATAAAGGAATTAAACAACTCTTGCCGACGAAGTATGCGAATCATAAAATTGAAATCATCACTAACAAGCGAACTATCGAAAGCCTGATCCCTCCCCCTCTGCGAACTCGAAAGACGGCGGAAGGAAAGCTCTTTGCACCGACACCCGTCACACCATTGGTGACCAACATTTCGAAACCGTATCGACCCACTCAAGGTTTACATTGCAGACATATCGCCCTATGGCAAAGTCACGGACTTTATTACAATCAAAAGAAGCCTCGCTGGGAATGGCAGCGCGGACGACTTTTCGAAACCGTCGAAGATCTCTATACGCAGAGTTACGTGCTGCCTTTCCTCGTTCCGATGTTGGAGAATGCCGGCGCCAACGTACTGATTCCCCGCGAACGAGACACCAATACGGAAGAAATCATCGTAGACAACGATAAAGGCGTAGATCCCGATTCTCAATACAGAGAAACGGTCGGTTTGAAAAAATGGCAAGACGGAGCGGGATACGGCTTCGCACACCTGCATGAGGCGTACATAGAATTCGAAAATCCGTTTCACGACGGGACTTATCGGCAAACAGAAACGGTAACGAAAGAGCAAGAGAGCACGGCGACATGGATTCCCGCCATCCCCCAAACAGGAGAATATGCCGTATACGTCGCTTACAAAACCCTTGCCAACAGCACGAAAGACGCCTTATATACCGTTTACCACCAAGGTGGGCAGACGCAGTTCAAAGTCAACCAGCAAATGGGCGGCGGCACCTGGATCTACCTGGGAACTTTCACCTTTGAAAAAGGGTTGCGCGATGCGTGTAAGGTGACGCTCACCAACCGTTCCGCTACAACCGGTAAAATCGTTACGGCAGATGCAGTCAAGATCGGCGGAGGAAGGGGCAATATAGCCCGCCGTCCACTCCGTGAGAAAGAGGCCGACTATTTGACAAGCGGATACCCGCGTTTCTGCGAAGGAGCACGCTATTGGTTGCAATGGGCGGGAGCGCCGGACAGTATCTATTCGGAATCGAAGGGAGAAAACGACTATTTGGACGATTTCAAGAGTCGCGGACATTGGGTGAATTACTTGGCCGGAGGTTCGCAAGCGCTCAGAAAACAAGACGGCCTTCATATACCGATAAACATGGCTTTCGCACTACATTCGGATGCCGGACTGACCGACAACGACTCGATCATCGGCACCTTAGGCATCTATCAGACCGCATCGTGGAAAGGACGCTATGAAAACGGAGCGTCGCGATACTTGGCACACGATTTGACCGACCTCATCCAAACAATGGTAGTCCGGGACATACGGAAGACCTACGAACCGAACTGGACAAGACGGGAAAAGTGGGACAAGCCGTACCACGAGGCGCGTTTCCCCCATGTCCCGACAATGCTGCTGGAAATCCTTTCGCATCAGAATTTCGCAGACATGCGGTATGGGCTCGACCCTCGCTTCCGATTTCTGGTAAGCAGAGCAATCTATAAAGGCATGTTGCAATTTCTTTGCTGGCAATATCATCAGCCTTATATCGTACAGCCTCTGCCCGTAAACCATTTCGAAATATCCATGACGGACGAAAACGAAGCGACCCTGAGCTGGCAACCGACGGACGACCCCTTAGAACCGACGGCCAAAGCGACGAAATACATTGTCTATCGCCGTACAGGAGACGGCGCTTTCGACAACGGCGTCTTAGTCGAAAGTCAAACCTTCCGCACCGTCATCCCCCAGGATACGGTGTGCAGCTTTAAAGTCGCCGCTGTAAATGCAGGTGGAGAAAGCTTCCCTTCCGAAATTCTATCCGTAGGAAGAGCCAGTCGCAGTAAAGGCACCGTGCTGATCGTAAACGGTTTCGACCGTATCAGCGCACCTGCCGACTTCATCGACCCGGAGGACTCGTTACGCGCCGGTTTTCTGGACTACGAAGATCATGGTGTAGCCTATCTGAAAGATATCAGTTATACCGGAAAAATGAATGTGTTCGACCGGAGTGCGGAGTTCGTGTCGAATGATGAAACCGGTTTCGGAAACAGCGAAAGCGATTATGAAACAACAGTCGTCGCCGGCAATCGTTTCGATTACCCCGCTTTGCACGGGGCAGCCGTGTTACGTGCGGGATACTCGTTCACCTCGTGCAGCAACGAGGCTGTCAGCCACCGGAGCGTATCCCTGAATCAGTACCAGTTCGTAGACCTAATACTCGGGAAACAATATCGTTCGAAGATGGGACGAGGAGGTATCTATCCCTTGGAATTTGCGACGTTCGATCACGACATGCAAAATGTTATTGAAGCATATTGCGCCCAAGGGGGGAACCTGTTCGTGTCGGGCGCTTTCGTTGCCAGCGATTTATGGAACAATCGATACGTGCAACCGAACGAAACCGATCAGCGGTTTACGCAGCAAGTGCTGAAATTCAAATGGGAAAAGAGCAACGCTGCCCACGAGGGGAAAATCGAGAGCGAAGATGCCGGCTATTCGCTTTTCAGCGGCAACTTTACTTATTATAACAAGTTGAATGACAAGTCGTATGCCGTAGAAGCGCCAGACGCGATCCGCCCCGTGGGAAAAGGCGCCGAAATCGTATTGCGTTATGCGGAAAACGGCTTAGGAGCAGGTATCGCCTATAAAGGGCCGTACAAGATCGTCGTATGGGGATTCCCTTTCGAATCGATACGGGAAGAGCAAGCACGCGATCTACTGATGGAAAAGATATTGAACTTCTTTAACGCCGATTAATCTGACAGGGATGAAAAGAAAGCATATTTCGCCATGGGCTTGGATCCCGACACTTTACTTTGCCGAAGGAATCCCTTATTTCATTGTCAATACCATTTCGGTGACCATGTTCACGAGGATGGGAGTACCCAACGGAGAAATGGCACTGTTTACCAGCTTATTGTATCTGCCGTGGACCATCAAGCCACTATGGAGCCCCTTTGTAGACATCGTCAAGACCAAGCGATGGTGGATATTCGCCATGCAAATACTGATCGCCGTCACATTCGTCCTGCTGACGCTGTCCATCCCCCACCCCGATTCGACAATCATTCAAGCTATGCAGACACCGATCGAGCTCTTCGACTTTACGCTGCTGTTATTCATCGTCACCGCTTTCGCTTCCGCTACGCATGACATCGCCGCCGACGGGTTTTATATGTTGGCGCTCACGCAGAAAGAACAATCTTTTTTCGTCGGTATCCGAAGCACCTTTTATCGGCTGTCATCCATCTTCGGTCAAGGGGTGCTCGTCTTTATTGCAGGCGTGTTGGAAACGAAAACGAATCATATCCCGATGGCCTGGACTATCACAATGGGCTTGACGGCGATCATCTTCGCCTCGATCTCCTGTTACCATCTCTTCTTTATTCCGAAACCGAAAGCCGATGCGCCTCGCGTAGCAAACGAGGCGAATAGAAAAGCGGGTAAGATTTTTCGGGCTTTCGGCCGTACCTTTTCCACCTATTTCAAAAAGCCGAGCATCTGGTTAGCCATTCTTTTCATGTTGCTTTACCGGTTACCCGAAGCATTCTTGCTCAAGATGGTGAATCCTTTCCTGTTAGGATCGGCCGAAAACGGAGGTTTAGCGCTTTCGACACAAGAAGTCGGTATCATTTACGGTACGATCGGTGTATTGTTTCTGACGATCGGAGGCATTATTGGAGGGATCGCCGCCTCGTACTGGGGACTGAAGAAATCGCTTTGGCCGATGGCAGCCTGTATGACGCTTCCCTGCCTGACCTTCGTATACCTGAGCATTTTTCTCCCGACAAACGCTGTCCTCGTAGCGATCTGCGTGGCCGTCGAACAGTTCGGATACGGATTCGGCTTCACCGCCTACCTGCTGTGCATGATGTACTTTGCCGAAGGCGAATTCAAAACAGCCCATTATGCCATCTGCACGGCTTTTATGGCGCTCAGCATGATGATTCCGGGAATGTTTGCAGGCTACCTACAGGAATGGTTAGGGTACGAGCTGTTTTTCTGGATGGTCATGCTGTGCTGCCTGCCTACAGTGATCGTCACCTTCCTGGTAAGGCAAAAAGTCGATCGTCATTACGGACTTAAAAACGGCAGAGAATGACGAAATAGCGTTACCATAAGAATAAGCGACGGAATTATCCCGCGCGAGATAAATTTTAAACGAATAAGATGATGGAATTCGAAAAAATATCGGAAGAACCTTCTCTCTACAATGATCTGGAAAAAAAGTCGGTTCGCGAAGTGTTGGAAGAAATCAATACGGAAGATCAAAAGGTAGCCTTAGCAGTAAAAAAGGCTATTCCGCAAATTGAAACGTTAGTCGATTTGATCGTGCCGCGAATGAAGAAAGGCGGTCGTATCTTTTATATAGGCGCCGGCACCAGCGGACGTTTGGGCGTATTGGACGCGTCGGAAATACCTCCGACTTTCGGCATGCCCCCGACCCTGATTATCGGATTGATCGCGGGAGGAGACACGGCCTTGCGCCATCCCGTAGAACATGCGGAAGACGACGAGCTAAAAGGCTGGCAAGAATTAATGAACCACCATGTCAATACCAAAGACACCGTAATCGGAATCGCCGCCTCGGGTAGCACCCCTTATGTCATCGCTGCCCTGCACGAAGCGCATGCACACGGCATCCTTACGGGGTGCATCACCAGTAATCCCGATACGCCGATGGCGGCGGAAGTCGACGTACCTATCGAAATGATCGTAGGCCCGGAATTCATTACGGGCAGTTCGCGAATGAAGTCGGGAACAGGACAAAAGATGATCTTAAATATGATTTCGACGGCAGTCATGATTCGATTGGGACGGATCAAGGGGAATAAGATGGTCAACATGCAGCTCACCAACCAAAAGTTGATCGATCGCGGTACGCGAATGATCGTAGAAGAATTAGGTGTGGATTACGGCAAGGCACATACCCTGCTGTTGATGCATGGCTCCGTTCGAAAAGCGATCGAAGCATATGGTAACGGACACCAGGAAAGTATAGGATGAAAACAGACGGCATGCACCGAAAAATAAGGCTGTATCGCAAATTGTCCGGCAGTTGTTTCGTGCTGGGCACAGCAGCGCTTATCTTCGCCTTCGTTTTAAAACAGGCGGAAGGGTCGCTTAGTTGCTCGTTGTTATTTTTTTTCTTCGGATGGGGGTTCGCTATGGAGGCGAAAAGAAAAAAGCGCCTTTCGAAAGGAAATACCGCTTCTGCAGAAGTCGAAGAGAAGCGTCGGAAAGCGATGCGGGAATACGAAGAAAAAGCATACGAACGCTTCGTAAAGAAATACGGGAAGGAGGACCAACGAATCGACCTGAACCGGAAACGGTACGGCGGCATGGTGGATACGATCCTCGTTTTCAAAAAGCCCAGACACATCCTGATCGACGGGCTAGACTACGAATGGCGTGACATCCTGGATGTAAACACGGAAACGGATAAATTTGATCGCGAATATACCGTAACGGTTAAAGTAAAAGGCTTCGACCGTTCTTTCATTCGTTTGGAAGTAGGGACGGAACGGGAAAAAGCGGAAAAAATCCGGAAACTGATCCAAAAGATTGTCTGGTATAACCAAATACAGCCGGAAAACTGATGCCCGGAGCAAATACTCGCTGTCTATTCCTCCTGAGGTGTGTCCGGCAGAGCAATTTGCCACCGCCGAAGTTAAGGAACATATCCGTCGAAATACACTGCCGGAACGACGTTTTTTACAGTCGCCGGCATTTGAAAAATCGTGGCAAGTCTGTATTTTTGCAACAGTTAAAAAACATATATGGTAAAAGAAATCATTTGGGGAATACTTATTCCTTTTATAGGAACGAGCTTGGGGGCCGCATTCGTATTCTGTCTGCGAAAAGAAATCAGCACGAGGGTGCAACGCATGTTGATTGGTTTCGCAGCCGGCATTATGGTGGCGGCTTCCGTCTGGAGTTTATTGATTCCCGCTATCCAACAGTCGGCCAATATGGGAAAATGGTCGTTCATCCCAGCCACCATCGGCTTTTGGATCGGCATTCTGTTCCTTTTGGTGTTGGACCACGTGGTTCCTCACCTGCATCAGCATGCGAAAAATCCGGAAGGGCCGAAGTCTCATCTGAAACGAACTACGATGCTGCTGCTCGCCGTTACCTTACACAACATTCCCGAAGGGATGGCCGTAGGGGCTATCTATGCCGGTTTGCTCGAAGCCAATACCTACGTCACCGTCACGGGAGCCTTCGCTTTAGCCTTGGGAATCGCCATCCAGAATATCCCCGAAGGCGCCATAATCTCTATGCCGCTGAAGTCGGCCGGCATGAAAACGCGAAAAGCGTTTCTCTACGGCGTACTCTCCGGCGTGGTCGAACCTGTGGGAGCGGTGTTGACCATCCTCATCACAGGAACCATGCTGATGCTCCTGCCTTATATGTTAAGTTTCGCGGCAGGAGCCATGATCTATGTCGTAGTAGAAGAACTGATCCCCGAAATGTCAGAAGGTAACCATTCCAATATCGGAACGGTCGCCTTTGCCGTGGGATTCAGTATTATGATGGTGCTCGACGTAGCTTTGGGCTGAGTCCGGCGCAATTTAGCAATCCTTCGATCGGGACGCGCTTATTTGTCGAATAAATTCAAATAGCTGCCGTACCCTTCGACTTTCATCCTATCCTTCGGGATAAAGCGCAACGAGGCGCTGTTGATGCAGTATCGCAATCCGCCCTTATCGGCCGGTCCGTCCGTAAAAACATGTCCCAGATGGGCATCGCTTTTCGAGCTGCGCACTTCTACCCGCGTCATCCCGTGCGACTTATCCACGTTCTCCGTGATGAGACTCTTGCTGATAGGCTTGGAGAAAGCCGGCCAACCACACCCCGAATCGAACTTGTCGGTCGAAACGAAAAGCGGTTCGCCTGAAATGATATCCACGTAAATACCTTCCCTGAATTCATCGAAATACGCATTCCGAAAAGGAGGTTCCGTCCCGTTTTTCCGCGTCACGTTATATTGCATTTCGGTGAGCGTCCGCCGTAAAGTCGCCTCGTCGGGGCGCGCATATTTCTTGATCTTCCTGTTCGCCTCACGTGCCATGACGAACAATTCGGGCGCGATATGGCAATACCCATTCTTATTTTTATCCAGATAATCCTGATGATACTCCTCCGCCTTATAAAAATTCTTCAAGGGTCGGACTTCGATGACTATCGGCTTCGCATAAGTTTTCGCCAACTTGGCTATTTCCGCCTCGATAACCGGGCGATCAACTTGGTCGGTATAATAAATCCCAGTTCGGTACTGCGTTCCGACATCGCCGCCCTGACGGTTGAGGCTTGTCGGATCGATCGTCTTAAAATACAGTTCCAATAACAGGGGCAGCGTCACCTCTTCTTCGTCGTAGATTACGCGCACCGTTTCGGCATGTCCCGTATTATTACGACAAACCTGTTCGTACAAAGGATTTGCCGTACGTCCGTTAGCATACCCTACTTCCGTTTTCCTTACGCCGTTAATCTGTTTAAAAAAATGCTCGGTCCCCCAGAAGCATCCTCCGGCCAAATAAATTTCTTTCCTCATCTTTTCCTTATCCACATTTTTCTGTGCATTACCCTGACATGCGTACAATCCAAACAACACTATCCAAAAGAAGTAAAAAAAGTTTTTCATACAAATTTTGTTTTTTCAAAAATATGATAAATCGCCGCAAAAATTGAAAGAATAAGAAAGATTAACGTAATCTGTGCCGCTTGTATTCTCGTCGTTGCTCATCCTTCGCTCAAGCCGAAAGAGGAATAAAAAACGAGAAATCAGTAAACGAGAGAATTTTTTCGGTAAAATAGTTAGCAGAAAATAACGGATTTAGTCTATCTTTGCAGATTGGAATACAGCGTCACTTCAACGCCCACCAGCGACAAAGCCGTCCTGAAGGGACTTCGGAAATGCCCCGTTCGGAACGGCCGCCTGACGCAACGAGCATCGATACTTGCGACGAGGGAATACATACGAGGGAATAAACCATGTGCAAACTATTGACAACGATATTCGCTATGATTACGATCGGAGCAACGGCGCAGGAGGTAATAATGGATGTACATTCGCACATCATTCCTCCTCCATATCTCGCTTACCTCGAACGGCACGACGCATTGCTGGACGAAGGGGTTCCTCTGCCCCAATGGAACGTGGGCGACCAACTGAAGTGGATGGACGAGACGGGCGTGCAGACTTCCGTGCTGACGCTGGCTGCGCCGCATCCGTACTTCGGCGATGCCGCCGAGAATGCAAGGCTCATCCGGCAGACGAACGAAGCAGCAGCCAAACTGAAAGCGGCGTATCCCGACCGCTTCAAGTTCTGCGCCGCGTTGCCCCTACCCGATGTGAACGCCGCGATCGAGGAAACGACATATGCGCTCGACGTATTGAAAGCCGACAGTATCAAACTGGCCACCAATGCGTGTGGGCAATATCTTGGTGCACCTGAGCTCGACACCCTTTTCTCCGTACTGCACCAAAGAAATGCCATCGTCATACTCCATCCGCACAAACCCGACCCCGTAAATAAGGAAGTGATGTGCCAGACACCCCTCGCCATGCAGGAATATCTCTCGGAAACGACGCGCGCGGTCTCGAACTTGATAAGCCGCAACGTGCCCGCCCGCTACCCGAACATCCGCATCGTCGTACCTCATTGCGGAGCCTATCTGCCGCTGGCCGTACCGAGAATGAAATCGCTCGCGCCCGTAATGCGTCAGAACGGCATGATAGGAGAAACCGACTGGGAGAAAAACCTCGCCGCACTCTATTACGACCTGGCAGGCGCCCGCTCACCCGAAACCGTCCGGATGCTGCTCACCATCACCACGCCCGACCGCCTGCTCTACGGCTCCGACTACCCATACGTCGCTCCGCAGCTTCTCACGTCGAGCCTCGCGCGAATGAAACAGTATCTCGCCGACGAACCCGACCTGGCACCATTCCGCAAGATGATCCTGGAGTACAACGCCCGCTGGCTGTTCGGTGACCTACCGGAAAAACCGACAGCGGAGACGAACAAGAACAAAACGGTCGTAAGAATAGCCGAGATAGAGGTTTATCCCGAATACCTTACCGCGTATCTGGAAGCTGCGCGGGAAATAGAACGCCTCAGCCTCACCGAGGAAAAAGGCGTAATCTGCCTTTTCCCGAACCGAATGAAAGAGGACGGCACGCAAATCCGAATCCTTGAGATCTATGCCTCCGAAGAAGCCTATCAACATCACATCCGGACGCCGCACTTCCTGAATTACAAGCAGGGTACGATGAAAATGGTAAAGTCGTTGAAGCTGAACGACCTCCAACCCTCGACCCGGAATCGATGCGAGGAATTTTTACGAAGATGCGGTAAAAAGGGCGACGGTCTGAACTTGCTCAGACAAATCGCCTAACAGTCGAACGTGTGCGCGATACGGCGTCGAAGGTCTTCGAACGAGATTATTCGGGTTGGATGTCATTCTTCGAAGGAAGCGACTTCCAGCCTTCGCCATACGTATCGTAAGCATCGGTAACGATGACAAAAGCCGTCGGATCCACCTCCTTGACCTTCCTGTTAATAGAAATCACTTCCCTGTGACTGACCACTAAGAAAAGCAATTCCTTTTCCTTTCCCGAATACAATCCGCTGCTCTTTAGCAGGGTCGCCGTACGATCCATATCATGCAGGATATACTGATGCAATTCCGGCAAATTTTTATCGCTGATAATGAAAATCATCTTGTCGTCTTTGGTGCCATTCAGCACGAAAGCTATCACGCGCGAAGTAACGAAGATGGCAATCAACGAATATAGCGACAAATAGATAGAAGGTTCCGAATCAATGGCTTGAGCGCTGCCGACTCCGAATCCGATGACTACCAACCCGAACAGAACTACGACGGCATCGACCATCAGGATGGCCGTAGAAAACCGAATATGAAGATATTTCTGCATGATCATGGCAACGATGTCCGTACCTCCGGAAGTAGCCTTCGAACGAACGATCAAACCGCTTCCTATGCCGATAATCACCGCACCTATGATGGTAGTCAGAATCAGATGATCGGAAAAATTCATGATTCCTCCCAACAGAACGGAAGGATCCAATGCTTCCAAGGCTTCCTGAGTAGGGTATGATACTTTGGAAAGGATATTCATCATCATCGGTGTAGTAAGGGCGGCGACGATCGTCCGTCCGCCGATATTCGATCCTAAGAGCAACATCGAAATGCAAAGCAGCGGAATATCGAACATATAACCGAAAGTACCGACCTGAATACTCGGGATCACGTTGTGCAAAACGATACTCGCTCCATAAACACCACCAGGAACGAGCTTATACGGATTGATAAAATAGACGAAACCCACGGCCATCGCCAGACAGCCCAAAAACAATTTCCCCCACTCGAGCCACCAGTTTACACATTTCGTAGGTCCTAAAAGCTTTTTCAAAGAAACTTTCTTCATCATATATCGCATTCTGACTTTAAATCCAACAAATATACAAACAATCTCTTTAATATCTCTGAAACTTTCGAAAATTCTTTGGAAAAAATGAATAATCGCTTCCTCACCCTTCTTCCGCCTTCGGTACAAGTTTTTCACCGGGCACTCCCCAAAAACTTGCGATACGGATTTTCTGCGTGCCTCGACAACGACAACCGGTTGAAAAAGAAACAGGGACGGACTGATACTTCGTCACGGCCGAAGAAAGCCATCTCGACGAGCGGAAAACGAGACTCGAACTCGCGACCCCGACCTTGGCAAGGTCGTGCTCTACCAACTGAGCTATTTCCGCAATAATCCGTGAAGGAAATGAGACTCGAACTCACACGACAAAACTGTCACTACCCCCTCAAAGTAGCGCGTCTACCAATTCCGCCATTCCTCCGATATTATGAGCGGAAAACGAGACTCGAACTCGCGACCCCGACCTTGGCAAGGTCGTGCTCTACCAACTGAGCTATTTCCGCACGATAATGTGCCCAGAACAGGACTCGAACCTGCATGCCTTGCGACACACGCACCTGAAACGTGCGCGTCTACCATTCCGCCACCTGGGCTCCTGAGCGGAAAACGAGACTCGAACTCGCGACCCCGACCTTGGCAAGGTCGTGCTCTACCAACTGAGCTATTTCCGCAAAGCAATATACAACCGAACCCCATCATTAACTCCTTAAATCTCTCGATTGCGGAGGCAAAGGTAATGTTGTTTTTCTAAACGACCAAAGATTTTAGCCATTTTTTCAATGCTGCAGATGCTTTGTCGATCCGCTCCCGACAGCTCCGTTTGTCCGTCTACGACATCCGGTCCCGGTAATCCTCATAACGGAAATCGCGATACACCTCCAACGTATCGTTCGTATGCCACATCGCGATCGACGGGTGACGAACACCGTTGAACATGTTCGTCTTCACCATCGTGTAATGAATCATATCTTCCAGCACGAGTCGTTCTCCGATCCTCAATTCGTGATCAAACCGCCAGCAGTCCATGTAATCGCCGCTCAGACAACTATTCCCGCCCAAGCGATAAATATGTTCTCCACTTCCGGCCGTCCTAACCACATCGGCAGGCAAGGTTTCCGCCCCCCTGACGGTCGGTTGATAAGGCATCTCCAAACAGTCGGGCATGTGACAAGTAAAACTTACATTCAGGATGGCCGTCCGAATGCCGTGGCTTTCGACGATATCCACCACAGAGGCGATCAAGGGTCCCGTCTGCCAGACGAAAGCCGATCCGGGCTCGAGGATCACTCTCAACTGCGGATACCTACGCCGGAAATCGGTCAATATCGCTATCAGATGCTCGACATCATACCCCTGACGGGTCATCAAATGCCCTCCACCGAAATTGATCCACTGCAACTGGGGAAACCAAGGCGAGAACTTTGCTTCCACCTGTCGCAAAATCCGCTCGAAGGCATAGGAATCGCTCTCGCATAAACAATGGCAATGGAAGCCCTCTATTCCCTCAGGGAGTTTTTCTGGCAGCCGGTCGGAAGTAACGCCGAACCGGGAGCCCGATGCGCAAGGATTGTACAGTGCCACCTTCACTTCCGAGTATTCGGGGTTCACCCGGATTCCGCAGGAAATCTTCTCCGAATTCATCTTCGTCATCGGATAAAACTTGTCGAACTGACCCAACGAATTGAACGTCACGGATACGCTACATCTCCTGATCTCCGAGAAATCGTCTTCCGTATAGGCCGGAGAATAAGTATGGGCCTTGCTCCCGAACTCCTCGAAAGCCAAGCGCGCCTCGTACGCCGAACTGGCGGTAGTGTGGCGGATGTATTCGCGAAACAAAGGGAACGACTTCCACACGGCAAAAGCCTTGAATGCCAGAATGATCTCTATGCCCGCCTCGTCGGCCACACGTCGGATCAGTTTCAGGTTGTTCCTCAGCAATTCCTCTTCCATCACATAGCAAGGCGATGGCACCTTATTGATATCTAACATGTCTGAAATAAATTTTATCCGATTATCCTAAATCTGGCGAATTTCAACAAGAGCTGTTTCACGCCGGCGTTCCGGAAGCTCACCGTGGCCTTGCAATTGTCTCCGCTTCCCTCTATCCGCACCACGTCGCCGATGCCGAACCGTTCGTGTTCGATGACCCGTCCAACGGCCAATCCGCCGGCAGCCTGATCTTCCGCGCATACCCCCGGTGCGACGACACTCCTCTGCTTCAAAGGGTGCTCCGCTTCCCCGGCGGTGTCGGATGCGGGAAAGAAAGAACCCGACAGTTGTTTCGACGGTTTGCGTCCCACGGGTCTAAGCAGGCGGCGCGGAAATGCCGTCTCGCCCGTTTTTTCAACCGTTTCCCCCTCGCGAGCTTGCGGCAAATCCAGGTAGCGGGCGTCGATATCCTTCAGAAAGCGGCTCGGACTGCTGAACTCCATCTGCCCGTACCGATACCTCATCTTGGCGAACGAAAGGTAACAATGTTCTTCAGCTCGGGTGATCGCCACGTAGAATAACCGTCGTTCCTCCTCCAACTGACGCTCAGAGCGGAGCGACATCGGACTCGGGAAGAGGTTCTCTTCCAAACCGACGATGAACACGTTTTTAAACTCCAAGCCCTTAGCCGAATGGATGGTCATCAGGGTCACCTTCTCCGCATCCTCTTCCTGTTCATTATCCTGATCGGTCAGCAAGGCGATTTCGGAAAGGTAATCGGCCAGGCGGACGTCCTCGCTCCCTTCCTCCCGTCGCCCTTCCACAAAATCTTTCATTCCGTTCATCAGCTCCTCCACATTTTCCTGCCGGCTCACATCCTCCGGATCCTTGCCCTGATAAATATCGCCGATAAGGCCCGATCGCCGGATCGTGTCCATGCCGGCTTCGTAAGCATTCTCCGTCGCCGCCCGTTCGCGCAGGCCTTCCATCAGCTTCCGAAACTCGTCCAATTTCGACATCGTCCCCTTGTTGACCGAAAGCCCGTATGTCGACGGGTCGGTCAACACGGTCCACAAACTGACATGGTGCTGCGAGGCAGCCGAGGTAATCTTCGTCAAAGTAGTCTCTCCAATCCCCCGCGCCGGGTAATTGACGATACGCTTGAAAGCCTCCTCATCGTGGGGATTGACCGACAGGCGGAAATACGAGATCACATCCTTGATCTCCTTTCGTTGATAGAACGACAAGCCCCCATATATCTTATAAGGAATATTTTGTTTACGGAGCATTTCCTCAAAGATTCTGCTTTGCGCATTGGTACGGTACAGCACGGCAACGTCGCTATAGGCGTAATGTTCTCTGGCATGCAGACGGGCGATCCGGTTCACCACGATGGCGCTCTCCTCCGTATCGCTGTAAGCGGAGAAAACGCGCAAAGGTTCTCCCGGAAGGTTCTTCGAATAGATATCTTTCCGGATCTGATCGGCATTTTTCGCGATCAAGCTGTTGGCAGCATTCACGATCAATTGCGTAGACCGATAGTTCTGTTCCAGCTTGAACAGTTTGACGTTCCGATACAGTTTCGTAAACTGAAGGATATTATCGATGTTGGCTCCGCGGAAAGAATAAATGCTCTGCGCATCGTCTCCGACCACACACACCTGCTGATGTTCCTTCGTCAGTTGAAGGATGATGGAGTGTTGCGCATAGTTGGTATCCTGATACTCGTCGACGAGCACGTACCGGAACTGGTCGGCGTACTTCTTCCGGATCTCCTCGCGGTCGCGAAACAGCCGGTAGGTGTAAACCAGCAAATCGTCGAAGTCCATCGCATCGCTTTGCCGACAACGCTCGACATACTGCTGGTAGATGAGATGCGTGAGCGGAATCTTATCGTCGGCATCGCGCCGCAACGTTTCCGCATCCTGCCCGTAATCGCGAGGCAGGACGAGGCAGTTCTTCGCCATGCTAATACGGCTTTGAATCGTTCCGGGCCGATACGTCTTATCGTCCAACCGCATATCCCGAATGATGGTCTTCAGCATGCTCTTGGAATCCGCCGCATCGTAAATGGTAAAATTCGGGGAGAAGCCTACCGCTTCGTACTCCCGCCGCAGGATACGGGAAAAGACGGCATGAAAAGTACCCATCCACAGATAGGTAGCCCGGCTCCCCACTTGCCGTTCGATGCGCTCTTTCATCTCTCGCGCCGCCTTGTTGGTAAAGGTCAGGGCGAGGATCGACCATGGTTCGTACCCCTGCTCCAACAGGTACGCGATCTTGTACGTCAGCACCCTGGTCTTACCCGAACCTGCTCCGGCAATTACCAGCGCGGGACCGTCCTTATACAATACGGCCTCTCGCTGACTGTCGTTCAACTCATCCAAATAATCAGCCATTTCTTTCTGTTTTTTCGGTACAAATATAATGATAATTATCAAATAAAACCCCATGAAAAGCGCCTTAGCCGACCACGCAGATGCCGGTCTCAAGTGTGATGTCCACGTAAATTCAGGATGAAACTTCAAGGGAAATCTGAAACTCAGATTTTTCCAGGTCTGTTGTTGAAGCGATTTTCAATCTTCTCGATCGATCAGGAAAACCCATCACCAACGTCTAGACGCCTAAAAACAACCGGCGGCGCCCCCGTATCATCGGGGCGCCGCCGTCTTATCTATTCCCTCCCCTCCCTATGGGGGGGGAGGGGTCAGGGGAGAGAGCCTTTACAACACAGTGCCATCCTGCTTGGTGAGCGTCAGCACACTGCCGTTCCAATTCAGATAAACGTGATACACCTTCCCTTTTTCCACCGTCTTGGCGGGGAGGCTGTTGAAGGAGTAATCCTCATCTACGACATCTTTTCGTTGCATATGTGCGCCCATTTTCTCGACTCTGTCGGTGCTGACTACCCAGCGGTAGAAAACCTGCTGGGCACCGGCACCCAGCTTTTGCCCGTAGAGAGGCAGCCAACCATCTTTATTGACAGAAAAATGAACGCATGCTTTATGCTCCCAATCCAAAGCACCGGCGGTCACCGTACCGGTAGTCACATCCATTTGCACCGTATTAGAAGAGCCATGAAAACCGTTCCATATAAAGGAGGTGGCAGATTGACTGTCATACTGCATCCTTACCTTAAGCGGCAAGTCCATCTCCGCGTCGGTGCCGTTCTTCAGGTGAAGCGCCATCATCCAGCCGGTATGCTTCAGATCCAGCTGGAGTGTCTTTAGCCGTGCTTTCGTCGTATTCTTGCGGGAGAAGAGCAGCATGGGGTTGATGATGCCGGTTTCGGTCCAATTTGTTCCTTTCTTTTTCAGCGTGATGTTTTCTTCTTCTTCTTTTTCAAACTGATAATTCGCCGTGCCGGTTTTGAAGCAACCACTATAATTTTCGGCTCTAAGGTTCTGCTGATACACGGCATAGAAGTCGAAAGCATCGGCAGCAGGTATTTCATCGGGTACGGTCAACATGAACGTTGCCTTCTTGCCATCGGCACTGATACTGGTCGGCACGATGGGTGCGTCTACATTGTAATAGTTTTCACCGTATTTGAAGCAAAGCATCAGCTTGTCACCGGCTTTCCACTTCATGACGATGCCAGCGGGTATTCTGTCGTCGCTCTCGTACGTGGCACGGGTGGCAAATGCGTCGTCCGTAGTCTCTGGTAGGGTGACTTGCAAGTTGACGACACGTGCGTTGTTCTCTTGGCTGTCTTGTACAGCCTCTGTCAGGTCTTGGTTGGAGCAGCCGGCCGCAATCAGGGCAAGGACTGCGAGGGTCAATTTTACTTTCATACTACTCGTTGGTTTAATGAGTTTTACATTACCAGTCTTCACCCGGCAGTCCCGGCAGCGTACCGCTTCCGCAAAGCACCTGAGAGGTTTCTACTTCGATGACTTCGATTTGAGGAGACGCGTACTGGCCTTCGGCGGCTCTGCAGAGATGGAGGGATTTGTCCTTCTTTTCCATAAAATAAAAATTAAATTATAAAAACAGTTGTGATTGAACTCGATGAATACGGTCTACCCCGCCGGACATTGGCGTCTCCGCAACAACGGAGCGACACGTCTTCTCGCCGCCTCGACCCGGGAAGCCCGGCGAGGAGAAAGGGAAGCGGATATCGTGAGAACGGCGTGGCTCATCTGCGTTTTTCGGTTAATGACGGGGCAATGATAACTATATTTTTTAAAATAAACAAAATTTCAAGGCTTTTTGCGGAGAAAAATAGTACCGTACCTCTTTTTAGACCCCTTTATCGGAAAACCTCTACGTGATACGGGGAAATGCGCCGTCGAGGGAGTGTCTGCGAGAAACGCCTCCGTCGGGCGCGTCGCCCGAGATGGGGGAAGACGAAAACAAAAAATATTTCAACTGTTCCTCTTCCTTTTCATAATATAATATCGTACATTTGCACTGCAATTAAAACCCAGGTAATATTACACCATGAATTCGATATCTCCTTTCAAAGTTTTCTCGGGGACCAAGTCGAGATACCTCGCGGAGAAGATTTGCCAAAGTCTTCGCTGCCCACTCGGCAACCTGATCGTCACGCACTTTGCCGACGGCGAGTTCGCGGTATCTTTCGAAGAGTCCATCCGCGGCAACGATGTCTTTTTAGTGCAATCCACCTTCCCGAACTCGGACAATCTGATGGAGCTGCTGCTCATGATCGATGCGGCCAAGCGCGCGTCAGCCAAAAGCATCATCGCCGTCATCCCCTACTTCGGTTGGGCGCGTCAGGACCGTAAAGACAAGCCCCGCGTTTCCCTCGGCGCCAAGTTGGTTGCCGACCTGTTGAGGGTGGCCGGCATCGACCGGCTGATCACGATGGATCTGCATGCCGACCAGATACAGGGTTTCTTCGACATCCCCGTCGACCACCTCTACGCCTCCGCCATCTTCGTGCCGTACATCGAATCCCTGCACCTGGACCATCTGGCGGTCGCCACCCCCGACGTGGGCGGATCGAAACGGGCGAGCACCTACTCCAAGTTCCTCGACGTACCCTTGGTACTGTGCCACAAGACGCGGGAAAAAGCGAATGTGGTCGGCACCATGCAGATCATCGGCGACGTGAAGGGGAAAAACGTCATCCTCATGGACGACATGGTCGACACGGCCGGCACCATCACCAAAGCCGCCGACGTGATGAAGGAGGCCGGCGCCCTGTCCGTCAGGGCCATCGCTTCCCACGCCGTCATGTCGGGCCCCGCTTCCGAACGCATTATGCGTTCGCAGTTGGAGGAGATGGTCTTCACCGACAGCATCCCCTTCGACAGGGAGAAATGCCCGAAAGTGAAGCAGCTTTCTATCGCCGACCTGTTTGCGGAAACCATTCGCCGCGTGATGAACAACGAGTCCATCTCCGACCAATACATCATCTGAACATTCATAACAATAAACAGGCGAAGGGCGCGTCGGACAGAGTTCGACCGCCCTTCGCGCTCATCGGACTGCCTGACGCCGCGAATTATCTTCGCGCAAAAGCGGAATTTTCCCGAAAAAAGTCCGTAACTTTGCCTCGAATCATCATTACAGCCATATGAAAAAATACATGTACATTTGGGCAGCATGCAGCATCGTTGCATGGACTGCGTGCAACCGAACTCCGGGCTATCGCATAACGGGGACGGTCGAAGGCATCGCCGAGGGCGACACCGTATACCTGCAGGAACTCTCGGACGGCCTCTTGACGAAACTGGATTCGGCTATCGTCAAAAACGGCAAGTTCACTTTCACGGGAAGACAGGACACGGCGGCGGTGCGCTACCTCACTTACATGAAAGGCGAGAAGCGCCTTTTCACCGATTTCTTCCTCGAGAACGGCCAGATCGCCGCCGTGCTGAGCGAGAACGGCAGCGCCACCGGCACGGCGAACAACGACGTCTATCAGGCTTTCAAAGACAAGTACGTCGCCCTGCAAAACGAGATCCGCGAGACTTACAGGAAGACGAAAACCGACTCGACGCTCACCGCCGAGCAGGTGGACGCGATCATGCAGGAACTCGACAGAAAAGACAGCCTCGGTACCGACCTGATTTATCGGGTTATCGACGAGCACATCGACAATCCCGTCGGCCTGCTCCTCCTCCCCCGATACGCCTATTCTCTACCCATCGAGCGACAGCGGACCCTGTTGGAGAAAGTCCCCGAACGATACACCGCCAACGCCGACATTCGGAAGCTGAAAGAGCATATCGCTACGCTCGACCGTACAGCGGTGGGCAAGCAATTTCTGGACTTCGGCATGAACGATCCGGAAGGCCGACCGATACGGCTGTCCGATTTCATCGGCAAGTACAAATATACGCTGATCGATTTCTGGGCGAGCTGGTGCGGCCCCTGCCGCGCCGAGATGCCAAACGTGGTCGCCGCTTATCGAACCTTCGCTCCGAAGGGCTTCGGCATCGTCGGCGTATCGTTGGATAACGACGCCGACAAGTGGAAGCAGGCCATCAAAGACCTGCATATCACGTGGCCACAGATGTCCGACCTGAAAGGTTGGGAATGCGAGGGCTCCCGCCTCTACGGCGTGAACGGCATCCCCGCCACGGTGCTGGTCGACCGGGAAGGCACGATCGTGGAGCGCGATCTCCGCGGAGAAGCGTTGATCCAACGGCTGAACGAACTGTTCCGATAAGCGGAAACGCCCGGAACCACCGTCGAAGCAGGAGGTAACCCCGCGGGGTTACCTCCTGCTCTCATTTCTCGCCCTCTCCCGTCGTCGGACGACGGAGGGAAGGCCACACGCCCCCGCGAAACCGGCAGACGTACGGATTTCCCAACTCTCATTCAGGCCTCGTGTCCGGAGCAACTATTCGGAGGCAGGCTCTGAGGGCTCGTCACCGCCGCGTTTCTTCTGCGCCTGACTCTGCCGGTAGGCCGTCTTCATCTCGCGGACGAACTGGTTTACATGGTCGATGAGCGGGGCGAGGAGCGCACGGTCTTCCGCCGTGCCCAGCAGCCAGCTCGCCTCGATGTAAGCGCAAACCGAATAGTAGGCCTCGTCGGTCTGCGGACGCACTTTCTTGGCTACGGGCAAATGGGCGGCGCCGCGCTGTTCCGTCCGGCTCGCACGCAACTGCTGGTATTCCGCATTCACCGTACGCAGGCGTTCCACCGTCTCCGTCAGTCGCAGCTTCGTGACGTCGGGCTTTACCTCCGCCTTATCCAGATCTTCCAACAGTCCGACGATGTGGAGCGTCTCCACGTCGAACGCCTCTTTCTGCAAGCCCGCATACGGGCCCGTCACATAGCTCAGTCGCTCGGCCGCAGCGCGCGTTTCCGCATCGAACGCTCCTCCCTCGTGACGGATCCCGTCGAAGAGGTAGGTC
This sequence comes from Phocaeicola abscessus CCUG 55929, assembly GCF_000312445.1. Lineage (GTDB taxonomy): Bacteria > Bacteroidota > Bacteroidia > Bacteroidales > Bacteroidaceae > Phocaeicola > Phocaeicola abscessus. Next base: position 151,594 of record NZ_HE997184.1, read on the forward strand.
ACCAAAGAGTCCCGCTCGCCATCCTTTTCCAACAGCTGCCGGGTGACGATGTCGGCCGTGGCCTCGCGATTGATCGAGATCTCCGCCTCGATCAGATCGTTCCATTCTTTCATCAGCTCGGCACTGACGTGAATCTTTTCCAACGCCACCGTCGATACGATGGTGCGCATCCGACTGTGAAACTGCGCGTGCAGCGCATTCGAGAAACTCGTGCAATTACTGCCTTCAATGGTCATTCTTTTTTCCATACTCATTATATTTTAGTTAAACAATAGCCTGTTTTTGTTCGTAAGAATCGATCTGTTCGACGGCGCACGGGCCGGCGAAAAACCTGCAGTCTGCGCGGTCGAAGAAGGCCGCCTGACGGGGATGCGACTCGCCGCGCGGACGAAGAAGGCCGCCTGACGGGGATACGACTCGCCGCGCGGACGAAGAAGGCCGCCTGACGGGGATACGACTCGCTGCGCGGTCGAAGAAGGCCGCCTGACGGGGATACGACTCGCTGCGCGGTCGAAGAAGGCCGCCTGACGGGGATACGACTCGCCGCGCGGACGAAGAAGGCCGCCTGCCCGAGTCGGAGATCATAGGAGATATGTAAGAGCTGCGCATCATTCAGTCGTCGTTTAGTCATGGACAACAAATATACACCTTTTTTCCAAACGGCAAACGAAAGGGGGAGAATTTTTGGAAAATAACTCCTTCCCAGTCTATTCGATCCTTCTCGAACAGTTTTTCAGGGATCTCACGGTACGGTGAAACGATATTTTTTCACTACGCGGATCAGATAAGTGGTTTTGGTGCCGGCTCGTATGATGTTCTTGCCTTCTGCAAACTGGAAGGTATAGTAAACCTTTTCGTTTTTACACAAATATCGTCGGTCGATAGCGATCTCCGATTCGTTTTTTCCGCGTTCGACGATTCGGGCATTCAGCGCCCTCAACTTGGGCCCGAGGAAAATCTTTCGCATCCCCCTGGCTTCATCAGCCGAAGGAAGTCTCCATTCCCCGATCCCGTTCACCGAATAGTCCCGGATCAGCTGCTCGGTGTCGGCAGCCTTTCCTCTCCACTCCTTCATACTGAGTAAAAGCAAATCCGCACCGGTAGCAGTGACGTGATCCGCGCCGACCACGATGCAGTCGTTCCAAATAGTACCCGCAGCCGGTATCTCCCCGTTTTCTTCGGGGTCGTCCGGAAGCGGGTCTTCGTCTCCTTTCTCTCCGAATGTGAAGTTCACGTCGATCGGTTCTTCCCACCCTTTGGCCACCAACGTTCCGCTGATATCCAACACTCCGTTATAAGTGCCTGTGGCATTAAAGGGGCGATTCGCCTGCGGAGCGCCGGAGTACGTATACCCGTACACCTGCGTTTCCCCGTTCCGGATCACGGTGATGGAGAAAACGGTCTTACTCGCGCTTCCCGGGAAGATGTAACAGGGGCCTGCTCTCCAGTTTCCCTCTCCGTCTTCGGTGCAGTCCGCTTCCAATTTCGTTCCGTCTCCGCTGTATTTTCCGGCTAACGACAAATGGGGATAATGGGGCGAGATGCTTACCTTCACCTCGTCCGCATCCTTTATACCGCTCAAGTTCACATGGACTGCAGCCACCGCGTATCCCAACGTAATCACGGCTTTGGCGCTCTTGCCTTTCAGGGTGACATCTGCCATGCCGTGCATCAAAGGTGTTTTCGCATATCCGCGGTCGGCGATGCGAATCACATCGTCCAATTGCGGCTTTTCTTCAATTATATATTCCTCGCCGATACCTGCAAGTGCCACTAATCGATAGCTTCCTTCGGGAAGTCGGAAATTCATTTCTTCCTCGTTCGATGCTATTTGCTGCCTATCTATATACTTTCCTTTCGAAGAAAACGCATAGATATAAACGGGGAAATGGATGTCGGCCTCTTCCGGGGCTCTTGTAGAAATTTTCAGCGAAACGGGTGCGTCGACGGTGTCTTCTTCAGCTAATTTCTGGCATGATCCGATCAGCAAAAAGAGGGGGATCAGGGGTACCGTCCTTGCAAAGATTCTTGTAATCTGTTTCATGTTTTTTTCATTAATAGTAATAGTTTTTATGCTTTCGTATCCGAGACGAGCGGTTTTACCTCCTTTCTTTTCCGTAGCGCATCTCTGTAAATACTTCGCTTCAAGGTTGAAGTCAGTTTGTCTGTGCAATAAGTAAAATAGCGGTTCGAGGGTGTCGGCATCCTCGAACCCGCTTTATCGATACAAGCGGAACATTCTTTCCATCAGATGCTCTTTGCTTCCCAGCCCAAGGCGCTTGCTCCCAAGACGGCGGCATCGGCATCTTTCAGTTCCGATACTAGCAATTTGGTCTTGCCTTTGAAGATTTTCAACACGTTCTCGTCGATGGCTTTTTGAATAGGCTTCATGATGTAGGCGCCCGATTTGGCCAGGCCGCCGAACAGCACGATCGCCTCGGGACTGGAGAACGCAATAAAGTCGGCCAAGGCTTCTCCCAGAATGGTTCCCGTATAGTTAAAGATGTCTTTTGCCAGCTGGTCGCCCTTAACGGCGGCCTCGTACACATCCTTCGAGGTAATCTCCTCGGCCGAGATTTCTCTCAACAAACTCGGTCCCGGACGGGCCACGAGGAATTCGCGTGCCGTACGGGCCACGCCTGTGGCCGAGCAGTAAGCTTCCAAGCAGCCTTTACGCCCGCAACCGCATAGCCGGCCGTTTTCGCGACGGACGATCACGTGTCCCAACTCGCCGGCAAAGCCGTCGTGCCCGTACACCAGCTGGCCATTGATCACGATACCGCTTCCCACGCCCGTCCCGAGCGTAATCATGATAAAGTCTTTCATACCGCGAGCTACGCCGTAAGTCATCTCGCCGATAGCGGCCGCATTCGCATCGTTGGTCAACGCGCAGGGGATGCCTACCGCCTCTTCGAACATGGCGGCCAGGGGGATCACTCCTTTCCAAGGCAGATTCGGCGCGAACTCTATCGTTCCGCTGTAATAGTTTCCATTGGGTGCACCGATGCCGAACCCTTTGAAAGAGTCGATGCCGCCGAATTTCTTTACCAACGGTTTCACTTTCTCCGAGATCGCCTTTACATAATCCTCGACATGCGTATACTGTTGCGTTTTAACGGAATCGGTAGCCAATACATTGCCTCTCTGGTCCACCACTCCGAAGACGGAATTCGTCCCGCCGATATCCATCCCTAATACATAGAGTTTTTCTGCACTTGTTGCCATGATATATGAGTTAAATAATTTTTTAGCAAAAATAAGCAAACTACGAGAAAGAGCAAATTTTTAACTCATTATTTGAATTATTGCTGTAACATTTTGTACTTTTGCCCTGTCTAATGAGCAATTGAGACCATCCAGAACAACTTATGATCCACTTAGAGCATATACACAAGACCTATCACAACGGAAGCCCTCTCCATGTGTTAAAAGGGATTGATCTGCATATCGATAAAGGCGAATTCGTCTCTATCATGGGAGCGTCCGGTTCCGGCAAATCCACCTTATTGAATATATTGGGCATCCTCGACAATTACGATTCGGGCAAATATTATTTGAACAACGTGTTCATCAAAGACTTGAGCGAAACGAAGAGCGCAGAATACCGGAACCGCATGATCGGGTTCGTTTTCCAATCGTTCAACCTGATCGCTTTTAAAGATGCGCTGGAAAATGTCGCACTGCCTCTCTTCTACCAAGGCATAGGCCGGAAGAAACGCAATACGATGGCCATGGAATATTTAGAGAAACTCGGTCTGAAGGAATGGGCGCATCACCTGCCCAACGAACTCTCCGGAGGACAAAAACAACGCGTAGCCATTGCCAGAGCTCTGATTACGAAACCTCAAGTGATCTTAGCGGACGAACCCACAGGCGCGCTGGACAGCAAGACCTCGGTGGAAGTCATGACGCTGCTGAAGGAACTTCACCAGCAGGAGGGCCTGACCATCATCGTGGTTACTCACGAAAGCGGCGTAGCCAACGAAACGAACAAAATCATCCGTCTGAAAGACGGTCTTATCGAACGAATCGAAGAAAACACCGGCCATAATTCGCGATTCGGAGATAACGGACTATTGAAATAACCAGCATGATCGACCTTACACAGGAAATATACGGTACCATCAAGCGGAACAAACTTCGCACCTTTCTTACGGGCTTCGCCGTAGCTTGGGGAATATTCATGCTCATCGTGCTGCTCGGCGCCGGCAACGGACTGATTCATGCCTTCACCGAGGCGACCGCCGATATCGCTTCCAATTCGGTGAACGTATATCCGGGAAGGACGACAAAGGCCTTCAGAGGTTACAAGGAAGGCCGCAACATCCGGTTCGACATGAAAGACATCGGACTGACGCAAGAAGCACTGAACGACAGGTTGGAGGAAATCGGAGCCACTATCTCCCAGGGGAGGATGAACATCAGCCACGGCAAAAATCACAGCTCTACGAACTTAAGCGGCATATACCCGAATTACTTCTCCTCCAGAGGATACAAACTGAAGGAGGGGCGCCTGATCAACAGCTTCGACATTCGACAGCATCGCAAGGTCATCGTATTGCATACCAAAACCATCGAACAACTCTTCGAGAAGGAGGAACAAGCGAAAGCCGTCGGGCAATATATCACCGCGGGCGGCATAGCCTATCGCATCATCGGCATTTATTCCGATGCGGGCAATATGCGTCCGAGCGTTTACATCCCCTTTACGACGGCTCAACTCATTTATAACAAAGTCAACGACATCAGTCAGCTGAATCTGTTGACAAAGCATATCAGCACCCAGGCGCATTTCGATCGGCTCGAAAAAAACATCCGCGAAACGTTAGGCGCTCGGCACGAATTCGCCCCCGACGATCAAAGCGCCGTCTGGATAGGAGGCATGTTCGAACAGCTCCAACAGCAGGAGAAGGGCATGTCCATCCTTCGGATAGCCATCTGGGTGATCGGCATCTTCACCCTCCTGAGCGGCATCGTGGGGGTGAGCAACATCATGCTGATCACCGTCAAGGAACGAACCCGCGAATTCGGCATTCGCAAAGCCTTGGGCGCCAAGCCGATCTCCATTCTCCGGTTGATTATCGTGGAGAGCATCGCGATCACGACGATCTTCGGTTACGTCGGCATGGTCATAGGTATTGCCGCCACGGAATACATGAACGCCGTGGCAGGCAGTAAAGTCGTAGACATAGGTATCTTTCAGTTCACCGTGTTCTCGAATCCGACCGTCGATATCCGTATCGCCATTCAGGCCACGCTGACGTTAATTATTGCAGGTACGCTGGCGGGATTCTTCCCCGCCCGGAAAGCCGTGATGATAAAACCGATCGAAGCCTTAAAAGCAGAATAACATGTGGAAGACAGACATAGACAAATGGGAAGAGATACTGATTACCATCACCCGTAATAAAACGCGGAGCTTGCTCACCGCCTTCGGCATCTTCTGGGGAATCTTCATGCTCGTAGCCCTGATGGGAGGAGCGCAAGGTCTGCAAGAGGTGATGTCGGCCAACTTCAAAGGCTTTGCCACCAACTCGGCCATCTTCGGTGCGGACAAGACCAGCAAACCGTATAAGGGGTTTCGGAAAGGACGTACGTGGAACTTGGAACTGGACGATATCAACCGGATCAAACGACAAGTCGCCGAAGTGGACGTCGTTACGCCGAACGTCAGCAACTGGGGAGGGGCCGTCTATGCCGATAGGAGTTCGGAATGTATTGTCAAGGGACTATATCCGGAATATGAAAAAATAGAAGCTCAAAATATCAGTATGGGACGGTTCATCAACGAGGTGGACGTGCGGGATCGCCGCAAAGTCTGCACCATCGGGAAACAGATCTACGAAAAACTCTTTCCGAATAAGGAAAATCCGATCGGTAAATTTATCCGGATGGACGGCATCTATTACCAGATCGTCGGACTGAGCCTTTCGACGAGCAACATGAACATCAACGGCGGTTCGGAGCAGAGCGTAGTACTGCCTATTACCACCATGCAACAGGCTTACAACAAAGGCAAGAAAGTAGACATCATCTGCATCACCGCCAAACCCGGCTACAAGGCCACGGACATCGCGCCGAAAGTGGAAGCGGTCATCAAACGAGCTCATTACATTCATCCGGACGACAAGCAGGCCGTCATCATGGTAAACACCGAGGCCATGTTCCAAATGGTCGACAACCTGTTTGCCGGGATCCGCCTCCTCTCCTGGATGGTCGGGTTAGGCACCTTACTGGCCGGAGCCATCGGCGTAAGCAACATCATGATGGTCACCGTGAAAGAACGCACCAGCGAAATCGGTATTCGCAGAGCCATCGGAGCACGTCCGAGAGACATCCTGAGCCAGATTCTTTCCGAAAGCCTGGTACTGACTGCCATCGCCGGCATGTTCGGCATCTGCTTCGGCGTGTTTATCCTGCAGATGCTGGAGATGGGAACGGCACAATCCGACAATCCCGGCCACTTCCAGATCAGTTTCTGGATGGCTATCGGCGCCTGCGCATTGCTGATAGTCTTAGGCATGTTGGCCGGATTGCTTCCCGCCTATCGCGCCATGGCGATCAAACCGATCGATGCCATCAGAGACGAATAACGAAAAACTAATAATCAAATCGTACCTATATGAAAAAGTATTTCAAATTTATCGCACTTGGAATCATCGCCTTCATCTTTATCGGAACATTCGCATTCCTCTATAACAAGTCGAAACCGAAAACGATTACCTACGACACGGTCAAGGCGGAAATAAAAGATCTGCAGAAGACGACCATTGCGACCGGCAAGATAGAACCTCGCGACGAGATCCTGATCAAACCGCAAATCTCAGGCATCATCGCGGAAGTGTACAAGGAAGCCGGCGAGCAAGTCAAGCAGGGAGAGGTGATCGCAAAGGTGAAAGTGATTCCCGAGTTGGGACAATTGAACTCGGCGGAAAGCCGCGTCCGCTTGGCCGAGATCAGCGCCAAACAGTCGGAAACGGACTTCGAACGGATGAAGAAATTGTATGAAGACAAACTCATCAGCAGCGAAGAATACGAGAAGAGTGAAGTCACCGTAAAACAGACACGCGAAGAACTGCAAACGGCCAAAGACAACTTAGAAATCGTGAAAGAAGGGATTACCAAGCACAGCGCATCGTTCAGCAGCACCCTGATCCGTTCTACCATCACCGGCCTGATCCTCGACGTTCCCGTGAAGGCGGGTAACTCCGTGATCATGAGCAACACCTTCAACGACGGCACCACCATCGCCACCGTGGCCGATATGAACGACCTCATCTTCCGCGGGAAAATCGACGAAACGGAAGTCGGGCAAATCCACGAAAACATGCCCGTTAAGATTACCATCGGAGCCCTGCAGAACCTGGAATTCGCTGCCAAACTGGAATACATCTCGCCGAAGGGCGTAGAAGAGAACGGCGCCAACCAGTTCGAGATAAAAGCCGCCATCATCGTGCCCGACAGCGTGACCATCCGCTCGGGATACAGTGCCAATGCGGAGATCGTATTAGCCAGTGCGACAAAGGCGCTGACCGTTCCCGAAAGCACGATCGAGTTCAGCGGAGATTCTGCCTACGTCTACGTGCTGAACGCGAAATCTCCCGACCAGCAATTTCACCGGCGCCTCGTCACTACAGGACTGAGCGACGGCATCAGCATCGAGATCAAGAGCGGATTAACGGCGGATGAAACCGTTCGCGATAAACAAAAAGAAAAATGACCATGAAATACAGATCTTTCTCAGCAGCCCTTGTCTGGGCAATCGCTTTTCCCTTGTTCGCACAAGCAGAATGGAGCTTGACAAAGTGTATCGACTACGCCATCGCGCACAACTTGGGCATCAAGCAACAGGAAACGACAAGAGACTCGCGCGAAGTGGATGTAAATACGGCCAAATGGAGCCGACTGCCGAATCTGAACGCCAATGTGGGACAGTCGTTCAATTTCGGGCGCGGACTGAAAGCCGACAATACGTATGCCAACCGCAATACCCGGAGCTCCAATTTCTCGGTAGGTGCCAACATCCCGCTATTTACGGGAATGCAAATCCCTCATGCCATCGCTCTCAGCAAGCTGAACCTGAAAGCCGCGATCGAGGACTTGAACAAGGCGAAAGAAGACATCAGCATCCAGGTAACCTCGTATTACCTGCAAGTGCTGTTTACGGACGAACTCACCCGCATCGCCCGCGAACAGGTGGAACTCAGCCGAGAACAACTGAACGCGAAGATCGAATTCTTCAAGAACGGCAAAGCGGCCGAGTCGGACGTGTACGAAGCTCGTGCCAGAGTGGCTCAGGACGAGCTTTCCGCTACGCAAGCCGACAATAACTACCGGTTGGCCATCCTCGACCTGACGCAACTCCTGGAGCTTCCCTCGCCGGAAGGATTCAGCATCGTGTCGCCCGCCACCGACGATCCTTTCGAAGCGCTGGCGCTCCCCGATGCCATTTACAACGAGGCAGTAGTTACGAAGTCGTCCGTCAAAGCTGCCCAATACCGCTTGGAGGGCGCCAAAAGGAATATCGGGATCGCCCGAAGCGCCTTATTCCCACAGCTGAGCTTCTCCGCCGGAATGGGAAGCAATTACTACAATGTCTCCGGTCACGAGAACGCCAGCTTCAGCAGTCAATGGCATCAGAACTTTTCCAAATACCTGAGCTTCAATCTCAGCGTACCGCTCTTCAACCGTTTTCAGACACGCAACAATATCCGGAAGGCGCATATCGATCGCTCCGCCCTGTCGTGGCAGTTGGAAGAGAGCAAGAAAACGCTGTACAAGGAGATCCAACAGGCCTATTACAATGCAGTGGCCGCCGAAAGCAAATACCGAAGCAGTCGAGCGGCTACCGAAGCGGCCGAAGCTTCGTTCAACCTGACGAAAGCCAAATACGCCGAAGGAAAAGCAACCGCCACGGAATACAACGAGGTACGCACCAGCTGGATGAAAGCCGTATCCGACTGGGCGCAAGCCAAGTACGAATACCTGTTCCGCACCAAGATCCTGGACTTTTACAAAGGGACGCCGATCGTCTTAAAGTAAGATCGCAGAAATTCGATAGGGGCTCACGGCTCGGACTGTCGAAGGTTCTTCGGAGAACTCCCTGCCGAAGTACCCGTCGAAGTTTAAACCACGAAAGACTGCGGTTTTACTCCGGCTCTTTCGGCCATTCTTTCCGAAAGAGGCATCCCTCCGACTCGCAATGCTCACACCGCGCGTCCTTGTGCCTGCAGCGACGCCTCCACTGCCGCCAGGCCATCGCACAAGCGAGTACCAGAATAATTCCGGCGATAAGCATGCTCTGTGTATTCATCTCACTCTATATAAACAATCGGACGACCTCGTAGGCCACAAAAGCGCAGATCCACGCCACAGTGCATTGCCAAATCACCATGACGAAAGCATAGCGTCCGCCCATCTCGTGCCGCACGGTGGCGATCGTTGCCACACACGGAGTATAAAGCAGGCAGAAGATCAGCAAGGAGCACGTAGAAGCCGCCGTCAATACCGTAGCGAGCCCCGCCTGACTGCCGAACAGGATGGTGAGCGTAGATACCACGCTTTCCTTGGCCATAAAACCGGAGATCAATGCCGTTACGATCTTCCAATCGCCGAGACCGAGCGGAGCAAAGACAGGAGCTATCACGCCGGCGAGACTTGCCAGGATGCTGTCTTGCGAATTCTCGACGAGCTGCAAACGGAAATCGAAAGTCTGAAAGAACCAGATCACGATGGTAGCAATGAAGATGACGGAGAAAGCCCGCTGGATGAAGTCTTTCGACTTATCCCAAAGCAGACGCGCCACGCTGAAGGCGCCCGGCATCCGGTAATTGGGCAATTCCATCACGAAGGGAACGGCTTCGCCTCTCCATATCGTCTTTTTCAGCACGATGGCCACCAGAATGCCCACCACTATGCCGATGAAATACAGACCGACCATCACCGCCGCCGCATGCTCGGGGAAGAAGGCCGCCGTCAGGAAAGCATAGATAGGGAGCTTGGCCGTACAACTCATGAAAGGAGTCAGCATGACCGTCAACTTGCGGTCGCGCTCCGAAGGTAACGTCCGCGAAGCCATCACGCTCGGGACGCTGCATCCGAAGCCCATCAACAAGGGTACGATGGAACGTCCCGAAAGTCCTAATTTGCGCAAGAGCTTATCCATGACGAAGGCGATACGAGCCATATACCCGCTGTCTTCCAGCAACGAAAGGAAGAAGAAGAGCGTGACGATGATGGGCAAGAAGCTGAGTACGGTGCCCACGCCGGCGAAGATACCGTTAACAATCAAAGAATGAACGGCTTCGGCAATGTTCCAGGAAGCGAGCAACCCATCGGTATAATCCGTCAATTCGGCGATCAGGTCTTCCAGCAATCCCTGCAGCCCTCCGCCGATCACTTCGAATGTCAGCCAGAACATCAGTATCATCATGCCGAGGAAGGCGGGAAGCGCCGTATATTTTCCCGTCAGGATACGATCGATCCGTCGGCTGCGTCGGTGCTCCTTGCTTTCCTGCGGCCTGACCACCGTACGCTCGCAGACGCGACGGATATAGGAGAAACGCATGTCGGCCATCGCTGCGGCCGGATCCAGTCCCCTCTCCTGCTCCAATTGTTTGCGTATATGCTCGAGCGTTTCGAGCTCATTTTCCGACAGTTTCAACGCCGCCTTCACCAGGCGATCTCCTTCCACCAGCTTGCCGGCGGCGAAGCGAAGGGGGATGTCGGCAGCCTTCGCATGATCTTCGATCAGATGCATGACCGCGTGAATACATCGATGAAGGGCGCCTCCCCGTTCGTTCGGATCGCAGAAATCCTGACGTTCCGGTCGCTCCTGGTACTTGGCCACGTGAACGGCATGGTTCACCAGCTCGGCTACTCCTTCGTTCTTCGTGGCGGAAATAGGGACGACAGGCACACCCAGCAACTCCTCCATCTCATTGATACGGATGGTTCCGCCGTTGTTTCTGACCTCATCCATCATATTCAGAGCGAGGACGAGGGGGACGTCCAGTTCCATCAGTTGCATCGTCAGGTATAGATTCCGCTCGATATTGGTCGCGTCGACGATGTTGATGATTCCCGTGGGTTTGGACTTGAGGATGAATTCGCGCGAGATGACTTCTTCGTTCGTATACGGGGAGAGGGAATAAATGCCCGGCAAGTCGGTCACCAAGGTACCGGGATGTCCCTTGATAGGTCCGATCTTTTGGTCGACGGTAATGCCGGGGAAATTTCCTACGTGTTGATTCATTCCCGTCAGTTGGTTGAAGAGGGTCGTTTTTCCGCAATTCTGATTGCCGACCAAGGCAAAAGTGAGCTTCGTCGCTTTGGGCAGCGGATGTTCCGTTTCCTTGCGATGAAAACGTCCGGTTTCTCCCAAACCGGGGTGTTCCTGTTCGGTCGTATCGGTTGCGGGCCGTCGATGCGTATGAGATTCGTTCTTCAGACATTTCTCACAAGGAACGACTGCGATCTTCTCCGCATCGGCCAGGCGGAGGGTCAACTCGTAGCCTTGCACCTGCAGTTGCATGGGATCTCCCATCGGAGCGTATTTGTTTAGCGTGATTTCCGTTCCCGGGATAAGCCCCATGTCTAAGAAATGTTGTCTTAGGGCACCCTCTCCGCCTACGGTTTCCACCGTCGCTGTCCGACCTATTCCCAAGTCTTTCAGTGTCATATCATCCCTTCCTTGATTATTCGTCGTGCAAAGATACTGCAACTATTTCGCAATACGAATGCAAATCCGGGAAATTGGATCCAATATACCTACTTCTTGCTATAGCGATTTCTTGGGATAAAGTTGCTCCCACCACGTATCATCGTCTTGCAAATACTTCTGAAACCAGGCGAAGATGGTATTTTGCCAGCGGAAGCGTTTGTCGTAGTCCAGAATATGGTGATCCTGATTATCGACGACAACGAAAGCGGTCGGTCTCCCCAGCAACTTTAAGGCGGTAAACATTTGTATACTCTCGCCTATCGGTACATTGGTATCGGCACTTCCGTGCAAAAACAGCAGCGGAGTACGAATCTTATCGGCATTGAACAGAGGGCTGCGGTCGACAAACAGGTCTTTACGAGTCCAAGGATAGCTGTCGGCCATCGACACTTCGCTGTACGAATACCCCCAATACCCTTCGCCCCAGTAGCTGGTATGGTCGCTGATCCCGGCATGGGAGACGGCCGCGGCGAAAAGATCCGTCTTCGTCTGAAGATACTGGGTCATGAAACCTCCGTAAGAAGCGCCGATGCATCCGATCTTCCCTTCGTCGACAAAAGAGTGTTGCTGACAGAATGCTTTCGTGCCCTCGATGATATCCTGAGCCACTCCCTCGCCGGCGGTATTCACATGGCGTGCGGAAAACTCCTGACCGAAGCCGGTCGCACCACTCGGATTAATGACGTACACCACATATCCCATCGCAGCGTAAAGATGTTGCGGGTAACGGCTCTCAAAATTCCGGTTCGTGGGACTGCACCCGCCATAATAATTGACGATGAGCGGATACTTCTCGGACGGATCGAAACGAGGCGGCAGATAATAACGTCCGCTAATGGTATCGCCGCGGGAATTTACGAAGTTCCATGCCTGACAGAGACCTAACTCGACGCCTTTCAGAAGCACGGCACTCAAATCTTCGATCAATACGGACTTCGTACGCTTCAAATTCATCGAATAAACACGATCGGAATTCATGGCACCTTGTCCGACGTATACCAATACGGGAGCGTTTCCGGCCAAAGAGAAAGCCTTTACCAACTCCTCCGGTTCGTCCAATCGTACGATCTTGCCGTCTTTCGGATTCAAGCGATAGAGGCTGAGACTATCTTTGTTCTCCGCCTGGAAGTAAATCTGGTTGTCATAATCGCTCCACACAGTGTGACCGACGCTCGGATGAAAGTGTTTCGTCAACGGCGTCACCCGCTTGTCGGACAGATTCATCAAAAACAGTTGGTTGTCCGTCATGCTCGGAATTTGATCCGGTTTCACGTTTTTCCCGATGCCGGCAAAACTTTCCGGCGTTCCCGAAATCAACACCTGCGTTCCGTCGGGCGAGAACTGCGCATGTCCCACGAATCCGTCCTTATCCACGAGCAGTTCCGTCTGCAAAGTCTCGACATTCATCCGATACACGGAAGTCAAGGTAGTGGGTCGTCGAGTCAGTCGGGTCTCCGATTTCCGCAACAAGAGGTACTTGCCATCCTTCGATATGTCGGAGACGTAGACGTTATGATGGCCATAAGCCAAAGGTTGGAGCGTCCCCGTTTTCAGATCGAACTTGGCGGGGTACGAGCGGGTACGCCATCCGGGCTGCCGGTCGTCAGGCGTTAGGATCTCGTAAATGTCCGTTCTCTCTTTCGGCCCTTCCTGTGTCATCCCCACGATCAGATACTCTTCGGTAGGAGCAAATGTGAGCGTTCCCTCGGGTAGATTCCGAGCTGCGACGGTTTCCTTTCCGTCCGCCGGGTCGACGGTGATCAATTCCCGCCCGTGCGCACCCTTTCGGGTATAATAGTAACGATTCGAGTGCGGCATCCACGTCAACCGATCGCTGCGCTCAGCCAATACGCGCCCGGTCGCCAATTCCGTCAAACGCTGCGAACGGCTCGTGGCTCCTCCCGGCAGGATGGTGGTGTAACTCGATAGCAGATGCGTTCCGGCCGGCGAGACCGAAACGGCACTGACGCGTCTGCCGTCGGTCACATCGTGCAAGGTGATCGGCCTCCCCGTCGCCCGATCGATCGCCGAGACGGGTCCGCCTCTTTCGGCGGAAATGCGGATCCGGAGTTTATCCGTCTGCTTACCGTCCGCAAAGTATTCGAGGACGAACCGGTGCACCCCCGGCTCCAGAAGCAATTCCCCCGCCGACACTTTCCGGTCGTCCATAAAAAGTCGATAATCCTTCAAGCCATCTACGGAAAGTTTCGTCTTGGAAAAGCGCGTATTCTGCACGCTAAATCCCAATAGATACAGCCCGCGAGCAGTATCCGGCAAAGCGATGCCTCTCTCGTCACCAATCCATGTATTCGAAGAGGCGAAAACATCGGCCGAGGGAAGTGGCAAATCCAAGAAACGCTCGAAAGCGAACAGGTTCGAATTCACATCCACGCTGTCGACCATCCACGGCGTGCGCACCTCATACGGACCGACGTACTTCACCGCAGTGATATCGATATCTCCGGCCGAAGCCGTCAGTGCGGAACTAAAGGTCAAGGCCGCAAAAAGCAATTTATTCATGATAGTAATGATTAATTTTGCTCAAATATACGGAAAGTTCGAATAAATCGGCGCAGACAAACCGAAAAAATCTGCAAGCGGTTCCCAGCAAATATGACGGTTTTAAGAACCAACGTCTCATCAGCCCTGGTCCATACCCATCTTATAAATCATAGAATTATTAACCAATGTTTTCGCCCTCGGCCTGCCCGCTTGCATCGCAAAATTTCAGCGGATATCTTTCATTTCTTCGAAAAACATTTAGTAGTTTTGGAAAATCAAACTAAGAACGACGACAGTATGAAAAGGATTTTTGCTCTGTTAGGCGTATCGATCATCGTCTGGACCTGTTCTTGCAGCCGGACGCCAGAAGGCGTACAGCCCTTCGATATGCAGAAGATTTCTCGATCATTAAAGGATAAACGTTCAGGAATGGCGAAAAGCGAAATCTTCGGGAGGCAGGTGCTGCAGCTGGCACCCTCGGACGGGAACGACGGTATTGTGATTTGGAGGAAAGGAGACCGACCGGATTGGACCGACGCCCGTTACCTGACAGCCGAAGTATACGATAAAGCGGAGCACAGCGGCGTGATCCATTTGGAGTTTTACAAGACCGATACCGTTTCCGAAAAAGTGGTCGTACAAGGAGGACAAAGGGCGGGAACGGCAACCGAATCACCGTGGATTTCGTGCATGATCGGCGTCTTGCCGCAACTGAAAACCCGAATCGTCTTTCCGCTCTCGCATCTGGATGCGCAACAAATCTTTCTGAATCGGTTCCCTCGTCAACTCAAAGCTACGGTAACGGGCAATCGGTTAGCTCCCGCCGACATCTCCAAAGTCATCCTGAGATTCGGCCCGTACGACGACACATCTTATCAGACGAGCTACGAAATAGCGTCCATTTCACTTACCGATGAACTGCCGGCAGCCTACGAACCCGGCAATCCGATGATCGATCCGCTAGGACAGCGCACGGATAAAGCATGGCCGGGCAAGCTGAAGCATGAAGAGGATATGATCCGACAGCACCAGCATGCGGCCGACAGAGTGAAAGGGGCGGCCTACCCTGCCTCGTGGAGCAAGTACGGAGGATGGAAAGCGAAAAGGTTCGCGGCTACCGGGTTCTTCCGGATAAAAGTAGTACCTGTGAATGTAATCGGCTGATTACTAATAGAAAACAGAATATATGATATAATAAGGTGAACGATTAAGAAACGAGCGAGTTTCTTTTCCTTTCTTTATTCTGCAATGCTTCAAAGAACACGTTAATTCTATGTTGCAAAGATAATGATTTCTTTATGAAAAGCAGTAGGAATTAGAGAAAAAGTGCTTGTTGTTCCATTCTTTTTACTTTTCAAATAATTACAAAAGGATAGATATACAAAATAAAGCTATAAATATATCGTAAAACAAGCGGTTTGATGAAATATAATTGTTATCTTTGCATTTGATAATTGTAAATCAAAGACTTGGAAGATGAAACTGAACAGAATAAAACTTGTGCTTGTGGAAAAAGAAATTTCCCAAACGCAATTGGCAAAGGAACTTGGCAAGAGTTTCAGTACAATCAATGCGTATTGCAGCAATCGCAAACAACCCTCTTTAGACTTGCTGAATAAAATAGCGGAATATCTATCCGTGAATATCAAGGACTTAATTGTCGATAAATAAGAAGTAGGTATGGAAGATAAAATATTAAAGTCTGTTTCCTGCGAGGACGTCAGGGTGAAATTCCAACTCTCATGTATCTTATGGGTATGAATCAAGTATGTTTCCTTTAAAGGTCTAAAAACGAAGTATGTCAGTACCTTCCTGCACTTATTTAATCATAAAATTGAGTGTTTTGACAATTCGTTATAAATTTAGAGCAAAAAATGAAAACAAAACATCAGATTAAACAATGGTTGCTAATCACTATCATAACATTTTTTCTTTATGATGTGATATGGCTTGCTGGAGATTATGATGATTTTTCACGGAGTGTTTTAAACCATTCAAGTGAAATTATTGAAGATTTTGTTTATTGCTCATTATTCTCCTTGACAAGCATTTTTATATGTAATCAGCTTATTAAACTGTCTGAGAAACGTCAGCATATAACAAATAAGCAATTAACAGGAATTGCATGGTGCGTGATTTTTATAAATATAATTCTTGCTTTTATTTGTGAGTTTATTTATGAGGGCGTAATTTGTAGCAATGTCCCTGATAATGATTTTTGGGGAAACTCTTATATCTTTGCCTTAATTGCATCTCTCATAGGATTGATCAACGTGAATCATTACTATACAAAGATCGTTGAAAGTCACTATAATGAATATATATCGTTTAAGAAGAAATCTCTCAAAGCTCAGTTAGATCCACATTTTCTATTCAACAGCCTAAGTGTCTTGGCTGAGTTGACAAGAGAAAACGGGGCTAAGGCTGAAGAATTTACGCTTCGTCTTGCAAATGTGTACAGACATGTATTAAAAACAATTGACATGGATATAGTTCCGTTGTCAGAAGCAATGCTTTTTGCAAAGAATTATACCGGGATATTGCATGTGCGGTTCGGAGAGTCAGTTGTATTCCGTATTGCTGATTTCCCTATAAATAGTAATGAGTATATGTTGCCAATGAGCATACAAGTCCTTGTGGAAAATGCGATTAAACATAATTTGGCTTCCCGTGAAAGCCCATTGATTATATGTATAGATCGCAAGGATAATAAAATTTTAGTTTCAAACAATATTCAAACAAACAAAGACAATGTGACGAAACCTTCCTTTTCCTTAGGTATGGGATTGCAAAATTTGCAACAAAGATACATCATCGAGACAGGGACAGGTATTGATATTAGGGAGAGCAACACAGAATTTACAGTATACGTTCCAATTATTGAAAAATGAACAAGATTGTTATTATAGAAGATGAGACATTAAGTGCCAATCGCCTCATTAGATTGATAAAGGATTACGATGATTCCATTACTATCCTTGGTCCATTCCAAACAACTGATGAGGTCAAGAACTTTCTTACAAGTGACCACGATTATGATTTAATCATATCAGACATAAGGCTTGGTGCACATACTGTATTTGAAGCCTTTGAGTTGAACATGCCAACCTCCTTCGTCATTTTTACAACTGCATATGATGAATATGCAATGAATGCTATCAAATCAAATGGCATAGATTATTTGCTTAAACCTGTGAATAGTAAAGATCTGTTCAACTCTTTGGATAAAATCAATATGCTATTACATAAAGCTACTCCACCTACCGCACTGTCTGCAGTGGCACGGGATATGCAAATATGGCGCTCACGCTTTTTGGTTACCAAGGGTGACGAGTTAGTCCCATTGAAAGCTGACGAAATCAGTTGCATTTATAGTGGAGAACGTCAAGTAGTGGCTTATACACATGATGGTGAAGTCTATGTCATGAACGACGGTCTGTCAGATTTAGAAACAACCCTCAATCCTGACATATTTTTTCGTATTAATCGACAATATATCGCCAACATCAATTACTTAGAAAAGATTTCATTCTTTTTCAGCTCTAAACTTCATGTTAGGATCAAGGGATGCAGCGATAATAATATAATAATCAGCAAAACCAGAGCCAGCAAATTCAAGCAATGGCTTAACAAATAAACTCATGCCTTATGGGAAAAGTAAAGAAAACTTCTTTGTGTTTTTATGCTTTTGGTTCATTGATAGTTTTACTATTAATGTCATCATGCAACACTTTTAAAGAAATAGTAAAGGAGGAGGTCGTGGAATCAATCACTGACCCCAAAACAGGTACCCCTGTTTTCACGCGAGAGTATGACACGAAACCTTATCAAATTAATGTTGGAGAAATCATAAGGGCCAGGAAAGAACAAAAGAAGAAAAAGAAAAGGGAATTAATTGAGAATTACGAGATAGAACAGACCGATAGTGCGCAACAAATAAAAGCGGATTCAACAAGCAAGTGCAAAATTACGGAATCTGCTCAAAAAATCGATCCATAGTAGCAAAACTTGCCAATTATTAGAAAGTAGATAAAAAGTTTGAACGCGATTTCTTCCGTTTCACCGTCATTTATTTCCGTTTCATGACATTTCGACTTGCAGAATACTATATATAATTTACTTTTGGGACACTAATCGTTTAATCCTAAATAAAACTCAACATGAAAAAATTAGTATTTCTTATGTTGACTGCAAGTCTCATTACAGCTTGTTCGTCAGAAGACCTTAGTCCAGGTGCTGAAACAGCACAGACCACTAACCAATCTGCGACTTCGTCAGTTTCAGTTTCGAACGAGGGTTACTTGGTGTTTCCCACAGTCCAGAGTCTACAAAATTTCGTGGAGCAATATTCGGAAGACGGCGCAGGAGCCTCTGCGTGTCAAAAATTTCTCCCTAACACAAGAGCAATTGGTGGGGCTCATTTTGAATCTGTAGCAGATTTGAGTGAACGTCTTGCTAATGGTCGCCATATAACACGCGCGAACTCTGAAGCTAGTATTGATCAAAAAGTCAACAGCATATCCAATGAGGACCTAAAAGGACTGGATGAGTTGGAAGAGATGACCCAAGACGAATATAATGTTATGAAGGCAGAGAATCTGCTCTTTGATGATATTATGACACACATGGTTGACACAACTCTTCGTGTATGCGTGGAAGGTAGACTTTATAAAATCACAGATCAGGGGACATTCTCCATTGATGTCAAGAAAGAGAAGCTGCTTGATGAATCTATCAGAACATTTAATCCTGAACTTAAGCTTAAAGTAAATCCAGGAGCTTCTGTCGCTCTTGATGAGAATGTTACTTTCACAAGAACATTCTCTGATAAAAGTATTCAATATTCTGAATTTGAGGCTGTAGACGAACCAATAACAGCAACTCTAACTCGAGCAGCATCTAATGACACATATACAGAGAATGCTTTTCACGTGGGTTATAATACGAACTCATATTTATGGAAGAATCATAGCGTGGTACAAAAGTTTTTCGATTGGCTCAGGGGCAAGGATGTGTCTCGCGAAAACAACTTCTCTAAAAAACATCGTGTTCAGATGAAAGTGTTTGATGTGAACTATGGATTTTATGCTAGTGCTGGTATAAAAGTAAATATGCAGAAAAGGAAAAAGTTCTTAGGCATCCCATATTGGAAAGGTGAAAAAGCTTCCAAGATCGTAATTGGATTTAATGGTTTAGATGGAGTTATGAAATACAACAATCCAAGAAACTATTCCACCATTAACCCTACAATGAATACGAATTGGAATACTTTCACGGGTGCAATAAATAATATTCAGTCAAAATTCTTCTATGGTAACTATCATAAATTGAAGTTCATAAAAGATTGGACAGACGATATAATATGCCTGATTCCCGAAATTAAGATTGGAGATAAAGATTGGCGTGAGAAGGTAGGCAACAAACTTTATGAAGCACCAGCGAAGGCCGTCTATTCTCAATTAAAATCATTGGAGAATAAGTATATCTATTCTCCAGTAAAGAAAAGAATTACACCAACAGATCCTATGATGGCTTACTTAGTATGGGGTAATACCAATATTGAGTTTAATAAGGAACATCCGTATATTACAGGAGTGAAAGAATACACTAATTGTAAATCAAAATCGGTAATCTTTGATAGATCATTCGGATTTTCGTTTACTAATGCTGGAGGCATTACAGGTTTCCTTCCTTCCGAGTTTGACATTAATAAACT
Source organism: Phocaeicola abscessus CCUG 55929 (assembly GCF_000312445.1). Classification (GTDB taxonomy): domain Bacteria; phylum Bacteroidota; class Bacteroidia; order Bacteroidales; family Bacteroidaceae; genus Phocaeicola; species Phocaeicola abscessus. The sequence continues at coordinate 171,534 of NZ_HE997184.1, forward strand.
GGATGTGTTTGGTGCCGCTTATTATGACAATCAATGGCGTGGAGTACGTTTCTATAAATATTAAGAATTATGTTAAGATGTATTGTCTTTTCAATCATGATAATGGTATCTTTTGCGTGTAACGCGCAAGAGATACCTGTCAAATGTCTTGAAACTGAATTTGGCTTTGGTATTACTTTGCCTCTTGACCAGTATCATGGTGGGGATAAATTAGTTGGACCATCATTAGCAGTGAATCTTCGATACAACATCAAGAACACACCTTGGGATTGTGGCTTTCTACTGCAGACGGATGGAGCACGGCGTGATTTCTGGCATGATAGGAATAGCGATAAATGGCAGACTAACAGAACTATGATTTTGGCCGCTACGGGTGGTTACAATTTTCGACAGGGGCAAAAAGTAAATCCTTTCATCAATGTCGCCTTAGGTGTTGGTTTTAATCAAACCGTGGGAGATGAGTTCATGGATATAAATGCAACATCCCCTGTAATAATGCCTAAAATTGGTGTGGAATTATGGCATATAATTAGAGTTAACACACATGTCATGGTAACACGTAAAGGATTTAACACCTATGGCTTAACCCTTGGATTAGTCTTGGGTGGACGACCTAATAAGAACTAAATGTAAGAACTGTTGTTATAAAGATAGAGGGTAAGTAAAAACAGCAATACTACTTATCCTCTATCCATCTTTTATCTGTATTAAACAGAAAATAAATTGTAACTTAACGTGAGTTCGACAAAATCAGATGTTTTAATCCGTCGAACTCACGTTAAATTATGATTTACCCAACAATCATGGAATACTCCTCTGTTAGTTTTATCGCTTGCACTTGCAGTTTAATGATTGCTTCAGAATAAGTTTCGATTTTGCGGAGCATTCTTTGGGCGGTAGCTGTTGAGTGGTAGCAGTTAAGTGTCTTGACTGCTTCATTATAGAGAACACCAATCTTATAAATTTGGGATATTATGTTAGTGAGTTCACGCATGTATTTCTCATTAGAAGAATTCTCTGTGATAACCTTGAAAGATTCTCCAAGTAATCTTGCCCTTAGATAATCGCTCTTTGTTTTTGCTCCAGACTTTCGATATAATTCGATGACTTTTTGCTGGTCTTTGGGATTAGGTATTCTGATATGCCATCTGTTCCATTTGGGGCAGGTGGTGCATTTGCCATCAGGCTTGTTTGTTTTCTTTCTTTTCATTGTTTCTATGTTTTCTAATCACGACTTTGGAGTGATTTAATCCCCTTTCGGGGCAAGGGTCTTTGTGGGACAAATGGCAATTTGTGGTACAAAGACACACCTTGCCAATATCAAGAAAGAGGTTGATAAGCCCCAGCTGTGTTACTGCATTCTGTGAATGCGGTAACTCGGCAGGGGTTTGCATTCGAGGAATGCAGTGGTTCAGAGTTTCCGCCATCTTTCCACATCCTCCTTGTATTGGTCGAGGTGTTCCCGAAGCACTTGTTCCACGTATCCTGAAACGCTCGCTCCCTGCTCACCGATTTTCCGCACCACGAAGTCCAATCTTCGTTGGGTTTCCTCTGACACATACACAGCTTTGCGATGGCTGTTGCGAAAGGGGCGGAGGTATTTCCCTTGAAACCGGGCTAAGTCCTCTCTGTCCTTGCCTTTCGTCTTGCTCTTACCCACTTGACGAGAAACTTCTTCCGTGCCCGTTTTAATTTTCTCTGAGCTGATTATTTTTTCCTCCGAAGCATCTTCATCATCTGAAGGGTCAAACATCGCAGTGCGCCGTGAAGGAATCCCGGTAGTTCCGTCCTCTGCCATCCGTTTCAGTGCTTCTTCCAATATTCTTTCTCGCTTCTCTTCCGCTGTCAATGGCTCTTCGGACAAAGCCTCTTCTTCATCATCTTCATCCATTTTTATAGGCTCAAATCTATTCTTCTCCTCTTCATAATCGGAGGGCTGGTCAAAATCGGGCAACTTTTCGGGCTTGCGGAGCTTAACGCCATAATTTCCCATATCTCTAATGGCTTGTTCCAAGCGCTGTTTCCTTTGTTCATCTATTCTTGCCATAATTTCTTGGGTATCGGGTTATAGTGTTTTTCAAGCATGGCTTGTATGTCGCTCTGCTTGTAGAGTATCTTCCCTCCGATTTTGTAGAAAGGAAGCGTTCCTGAGTTTCTGTACTCTTGGAGCGTACGTGTGCTGAGCTGTAATTGGCTGCAAACCTCTTCACCAGTGAGGTAAACCTCTCCACCCAACATCGGACGGGCAGTGGCGCAATAACGCTCCAGTTTCTTTAAGATGCCCTCCATCAGTTGTGCAAACATCTGCATCTGAGGGTCTTGCTGTGTAATGATTTCGTTCTCTGCCATTGTTTATTCATTTTTTGAGTTCAGTATCTCCATGATGTCACTCTCCTTGTAATAGCACTTATGTCCAATCATTGAATAAGGAATTTTACCCGTATCTCTGTATGATTGTAGGGTACGCTTGCTGATGCCCAAACGCTTGCACACGGCTTCGTTGTCGAGCCATTGCTCGGTCTCAGGAGGATTACCGATGAGTTTCTCCACACGATGGATAAAGTCTGCAAATTCGGAGCGATGTCGCTCCCACGCTTTGCGGTCGATGATAATGAGTTTCATTGCCTTAATTTTGTTTTGATTACTTTATTGTTACTCAGCAAACAAACTGTTATGCAGTCCATTGCCGTACTTCTCGGGTGCAAAAGTAAACCCTCGGAAGCACCGCTGCAAGAAATGAGGATAAGCAGGGAAATAGAAAGAAAGCAATAGAAAAACAAAGGAAATCCGTCTGTGTTATTGCGGTAATGAGATGAGGTGCCGGTTCGTTCCTTTTATTATTTTGTTGTTTTATCGATAATTCGATAGTTCGACAAATCGAGATGTCGAAGTGTCGATAGATAGTTTTATCGATAGATTATTTTGACGATATATAGTTTTGACAACAGATAGTCATGACAACAAATTGTACAAACAATAGATTGTCCGTATTATCGTCAGTCCTATCTGTTGTTAGTTGTTACGCCTTGCGTCCAAAGAGCCTGAGTATGCCGTATTCTTGTCGTGCCTATACTCTCTACGGCAGCCCAGCCCTGCAAGGTTGGGAGAGATGAATACGACCGCATGGATATAGAAAATGGCAATACCACCTTGAAACAGAAAAATCCTACGGTGGAGATTCTTCTCTCCATCCGCAGGACTCGACCTTGCAGGGCAGACAGGCTGCCGTTGTACCTTTGCACGATAAGAAACGGCATCAGGAACTTTGCGTGCGCCTTTGCCTACAACGCCTTCGGGCTTGCCTCCTCCGTCTGTTTGACCGTTGGCAGGTTGTTGCTCTCGATGAGCAGCACTATCGTGCCTGTCAGTTCGGTGTAAAGACGGTCGTATTGTCCGCTTGCGGCAAATGCGTCCGTCAGTTCATACTTGGCGAATGTGGCTTGAACAGCCTTGTCCGCCAACAATAAAAGCGAAAGCCTCTCGGGGAGCGGTGTAGGAAGTTCCCTCTCAAACTCGTCCTCCAAGACAGAAACAAGGGTATCGTACTTTGAGAAATGCAGTCCACTGAAAAGCACTTCACTTGCTATTCTTTCTGCTTCTAAATGATTAAAACCTTGCGCCACGGCATCGCAGTAGGCTGTCAGTGCCATGTCGGCTCTTGCCGTGATAAGCTCCTTGTCTCCCAATCGCTCGGGGTGATGTTCACTCATATAGCTTTCCAACTTCAATCGGAAGTAGGAAATTTCCTTTTTGTTCTTCTGTTTCATTGTTCTTCTTGTTAAAAAGTTGGACTTCTTTTTTTGAATCATTCATTACGGCTGTTACATCCCAATTATGGGACTTGACTTTTTCGGTGTTCTTGACGGACACAGCCGTAAGGCTTTACGCAGTACCCTTGTATGCTCACTACCCATCAGGGGTTGCATTTCCTTGGCAATCTTGCTCTTGGTCACCCGTGCATAAATCTCGGTCGTGGAGATAAAGCGATGCCCCAGCATCTTGCTCACCGTTTCTATCGGAAGTCCGTTCTCCAGACAGATGGTCGTGGCAAAGGTGTGCCGTGCGGTGTGCGAGGTCGCTTGGGTATGCGGTGGCAGTCCTGCCTTAATACATATCTCCTGAATAGTTCTATTGAAATTACTGTTGCTGGGAAACTCTCGAAAGAAAAGCCCCTCCCTTCGTCCGGGGCTCACTATGGCGAGTATTTTCTCGGCAATGGGCAGTAACGGGACAATACTTCTGTTCTGTGTCTTTGTGCGACAGAGCGATATGTACCTACGCCCATCCCCGAATGTATAAACATCGTCCATTCGGAGTTTCTTTAAGTCTGAGAATGCCAGCCCCGTGAAACAGCCCAAGAGGAAAATAAGTCTGCAATGGTTGTCCACTGAGCGGTGCGGACGGTAAGCCAAGAGTTTTTGCAGGTCGTCCGCCGTAAGTGCATTGCGCTCGTAGGTAGGCGTTTCTATGTCTATGAGTTCAAAAGGGTCTTCACGAACGTATCGCTCCTGCAATGCCTTGCGAATGACCTGATGCAAGTGGCGTAGGCGGTTGCCGACACTGCTTTCCTTGTTTCCCAAGTCCCGAAGCATGAAAAGGCGATAGTCCTCAAGCAAAGTCTTGTCCACCTCTGTGGGCATACAGTCTGCCCTGTCCCTTACTTGCAGGAAATGAACAAAACTCTTGTAGCTGTCCTTAAAAGCCCTGACGGTTGCCTTGCTTAAGGTTCTGCCCTGCAATTCCTCCTTGTATTCACAAACGGATTGATATAGCTCCGCAAGTGTTGGCATAGGGCGACTTTGCTGCATATAACGCTCCTTGAGGTATTCCGCCGTGATATAGTTTTCTTCCCTTAGTGTACGTTCATAGAGTGAATGCAAGCACTCTTCGATTGAGTTCAGTTGCAGATTGATGCCGCTTGAATTACCTGCTGTCGCCTTGATGCGCCCTTTTCGGGCAAGCCACTCATCGGGGGAAGTTTGCAACTGCGTGGAAAACGATGAGGACGTACCATTGCAGGTGATACGGCAACGGATTACGCATACTCCGTGTTCATTGGTCTTGCTTCTGTCCGTGTAGAATAGTATGGAAAATGTACTTTTCATTGTGCTGCGGTTTTAGTTGGTCAGTTGATAATGTGCGAGTTGTGGAAGTATTTTCTCTATGTCCAGAAAGACACGCTCGGGAGAAGTCTCCGCATACACTTGCGTGGTTTTGATTTGACTGTGTCCGAGCATTTTGGAAACGCTCTCAATGGACACGCCCTTCGACAGTGTCATCTGCGATGCGAAGGTATGCCGTGCCATGTGATAGGTCAGCGTTTTCTGAATACCGCAAAGCCGTGCTATCTTTTTGAGGTGTATGTTTACCGTGTCGCATCCGGGTATGGGCAGCAGATACCCCTTGGGCGGTTCGTGTCGGAAAGCCCTCGTGTGAATGCCCCGATAACGCTTGATAATGGCAGCGGCTTCGGGAAGTAGGGGGATGTGGCACACGTTGCCCGTCTTTATTCTCGGCTTGCGTATCCAAGTCATTCCCGCTTCGTGAAAGATGTGCTGCTCCGTCAAGTGATACACGTCGGTATAGGAAAGTCCCGTCAGGCAGGAGAAAAGGAACATATCCCTCGACACTTTTTCATAGCCTTGCAATTTATCTTCTCCCAAGGCTGCGATACGACTTACCTCCTCCCTCGTGATGTAACGTGGAGTACCCACTTCCCAACGAATGGAATGGTTGATGAAGGGATAGGTGTCAATGATATGCCGTTTATGCAGGTCTTTGAGCAAGGAAGCCAGCATGGAGAGATAACCAGCCGAAGTGTTGAGCTTGAAGCCCTTTTCTTTGGCGAAGTAGTCTTCCAAGTCCTTGACAAGGGCGGCATCGGCTTTCTGTACGGGAATATCCTCCACATGGTAGCGATACCTGACGAAGTTTGCCAGATGCTTGCGAAAGAGCAACAGGCATTTTAGTCTGCGTTCGCTGCGGTCTATGCCCACACGCTCACGGAAGCGGTCGATATACTCGTCCGTATGATAAAGCAGTCCCTGCGCCTCGCTGTTTAGCCCGAACACCAATTCCCGTACTCGCTCTGCCGTGATGGGAGCATCGGATTTACCCGAAAGAGACTCATAAACCTTGTGTATGCTCACTTGTAGGCGGTCAAGTTCCTTGTTTACCGATACGGCTTCGGCACTCTTGCCCAGCAGTCGGTTCTTGCGACTATCCCACAAACGAGGAGTACACGAGCATTTGCAACTGAACTGTACCATAGAGCGTCCTGCGCTGATGCGTCCCATGATGGGACTTTTTCCGTTTTTGTCCTGCGTACCTCTCTTGAGGTAGAAAAGCAGCTTGAATTTTTCTTTTTCCATTGTTTTTTACTTGCAAAATTACACTTCTTTGAGGAACTTTGAGCGATGCAAAACATTGATAATGAAAGAGAAAACACCGTTTTAGTTACCACTTTCAGCCGTCCTTTTCCTTTCATCGTTTGTCGAACGATTTGGTAACTGAACTCCCTCCTTTTCGCTCCCTTTTCTGCCTGTTTTCTATGATGCAACCCTAAGAAGAAACAAGCAATATCCGCTGTATTTCAGTCAGATATGAATTTTATGCCATATTCTGCTTTCTACTCCCATACTTCCGAACACAATACGACGGTTCACGGTGGTGGCTGGTCGATCCCGAAGGTTACGCCTTTCTGAGCGCCGGCATCGATTGCATATCCGCCTCGGCAAGCGGGCCGGTCATCGGGATCGAAGACTTGTTCGAATGGTTGCCCGACAGCGATCCAGCCTTCCGGGAAGCCGTATCGGAAAGGCACGACCTCCCCGCCGTCGACTTTTACGTAGCGAATCTGATCCGTATCTTCGGAAAAGACTGGAAAGCACGGTGGTCGGCGTTTACCGTCGACCTTCTGAAGAGTCTCCGCTTCAACACGGTGGGGAACTGGTCGGATCTCTCCTTCGCCCAGCATAGCGGCATTCCGTACGTGCTTCCCCTGAGAGATTTCCCGTCGACCGCAACCGTTGTCTATCGCGATTTTCCCGATGTATTCTCGGACGAATACAGACGGAATGCGGAAATCTTCGCACAACAATTGAACGACTACAAAGACGATCCTTATCTGATCGGCTATTTCCTCCGGAACGAACCCCAATGGGCTTTCGGTTATCATAACCTCGCCTATGAAATGTTCGCCACCCCCGGAGCTTCCGAGACGAAAAACACCTTCATCGACTGGCTGAAAACGAGGTACGGGGGCAACATCCATGCCCTCAACGAAACCTGGGGATTGAATCTGAAGGACTTCGAGGCCTTGAAAGCGGAAACTTTCAAGAATTACCCGTCGGAAACGGCAAAGACCGACTTCAACGATTTTTCCTCCGTCATGGTCAAGAAATACGTCGACGTCCCATGCGATGAAGTCGCGAAAGTCGACAAGCATCACCTGAACTTGGGCATGCGTTACGCCTGGATCAGTTCGGATTTGCTTTATAAAGCCGGCGAACGATTCGACGTCTTCTCGATCAACGGATACGGAATGTTTCCTCCCCCAACGGCCGAGATAGCAAAGAAAAGCGGGAAACCGGTCATGATCGGCGAATTCCATCACGGAGCCGTCGATCGCGCCTTGCCTGCCACCGGCATCATTGGTGTATTGTCTCAGGAAGATCGGGCGGCCGCTTATCGGAATTACATGGAAGAGGGGTTTTCACGACCGGAGTTGGTAGGAATGCACTACTTCCAGTGGGTAGATCAGCCTTACACCGGCCGGTTCGACGGAGAGAACTACAACATCGGAGTCGTCAACACAGCCGACATCCCTTACGAAGAACTGATGAAAGGGATGAAGCAAACCAACGGACGTATCTACGAAGTGGCTACCGGCAAAGCCCAGCCGTATCGCAAAGATATTCCTCCGACTCCGGCCATACATTATTAATTTCAGCATCGTCAATCAACTATAAAGGCCGACATGCGACTTCCGCAAAAGTCAAACGCAGTCTTTCTCGTGACCGACGGACGTAGGGTGCGGCAACCTTGCGAAGCCGTATGGCTTTTGCGGAGAACCTAACGCCTCATGAGGTAGCTCCGCTGCCCCTCATCAAACTTCTCGATGGCATATCGGAGCATCGTGCGAGGCATCTCGTGCCGATATCGTTCCACAAAAGAGAAAAGTCGCTGCACATCCCGTTTGCCAGCTTCGCGGAGCATCCAGCCCACTGCTTTATGAATCAAATCGTGGGGATGAGGCATCAGTTTCGCAGCCAAGGCATACGTGTCGTCCAGTTCATGCTTCTGGATAAAAGCGTATGTCGAAACGATAGCGATCCGATTGTCCCACAGCGATGCACTCTCAGCCAAGCGGTAAAGCACTTCATGCGACTTGCCCAGCAGGTATTCCCCCACTACCGTAGGAGCGGACAAATCGACCAGATCCCAATTGTTGACATATGCCGAATGAGCTAAATAGAAGGAGTACGCGTCCTCCCGCTCTTCTTCCGTTCCCTGCCTGCTCTTCAACACGAGGATAAGAAGTACGCATAACCGCACTTCGTGCCATTTCGAAACGATCGCGGGTTTCAATTCTTCGAACGAAGCCTTCCCATACCGTTTCGCAACAGCCCTTATATCCGGCACTACCACGCCGAGAAACCGATCACCTTCCGCATATTCGCCCTTCCCCGTCTTGAAGAAACGGGGCAAATGCAAGCGTTTCTCCTCTTTGGCATACGCCTGCAATACTGTCATTAGTTGTTCTTCCATATTCATCGCGACAAATATAAGGAGGATTTCTCGATCATGGAAATGCGAATTCCGAAAACGATGACGTCTTTTTCCTTTGACGGTACTACTATCATCTTCCAATCCTAATCTGAATAATTCTTATAGTTCACATATCCATACGGAACAGCGGATATCGCACACAATCCCATGACTAACCAACAGTAAAAAACATTTTTGTCAAACACCGCTATCAACCGCCGCTCCAAACCGTTTTCAGGTCGTCTTCTCGATGAATAGCTCCGCAAAGATACAACTTCACTCTTTACCTGCGATAATTTTAGTTCGCAGGTATGATAAAGAGAGGCGAAATCGGGAAATTTTCATTCCCAACGAAGAACCAAGCCGATCCGATGACCTCAATCTCAACGGATCGATCTCGAATTTCCACGACGCGATTCGGAATCCAATCTTCCATCAACGAGTATAAAAGATACACTTTTATGTTGAATAACATATCGCATCCTGTTCAAGTGTTTCAACTAAGCACTACTTTTACGTTGTTCATAATACATATCCGTTTAATTTATATCACACGTTCATGAAAAAAACATCATTGACAGCAGGTTTGGTATTCGCTATGCTAAACGCTTGCACTCCGTCACAGCAGAAGACAGTACTGACCCAATCGGGATTGAATCCCGAAAATTTCGAGACCATCGTCGGTACCCGACAAGTTCGCCTATATACATTGAAGAACAAGACCGGTATGGAAGTATGCATTACGAACTTCGGCGGGCGGATCGTTTCGATCTGGGTGCCGGATAAGAACGGCGAGATGAAAGATGTGGTGCTCGGCTTCGATCATATCAAAGATTATCAAACGATCCCCAGCGATTTCGGTGCCATCATCGGCAGATATGCCAACCGTATCGCATTTGGGAAGATCACCGTCGACGGCCGTACCTTCCAATTGCCGACCAATAATTACGGGCATACGCTGCACGGCGGGCCAGACGGCTGGCAATACCGCGTTTACGAGGCGACACAAACGGACGATCACACTTTGAAGTTAACGATGACTTCTCCCGACGGAGATATGAATTTTCCCGGCAACGTATCGGTAAGCGTCACCTATCAATTAACCGAAGACAACGCCATCGACATCCGTTACGAAGCCACTTCCGACAAGAAGACGGTCATCAACATGACCAACCACTCTTATTTCAACCTGAATGCAAACCCTGCCGAGGCGACTATGAACAATATCCTTTACGTAGCCGCCGACAGCATCACTCCCGTCGACAGCACGTTCATGACCACAGGCGAAATGATGGCGGTAGCCGGCACGCCGTTCGATTTCCGCACCCCTGCTCCGTTGACCGACAGAGTCACAGCCTTCGATCATGAACAGATCAGGTTCGGTCACGGAATCGACCATAACTTCGTATTGAACACAAAAGGCGACGACAGCCGGATAGCCGCCCGATTAGTGAGCCCCGTCACCGGCATCTCGTTGGAGGTTTATACCGACGAACCCGGCATCCAAGTCTATACCGGCAATTTCTTGGATGATACCGTAACGGGCAAAGACGGTATCACTTATCCGCAACGAGCGGCCGTGTGTTTGGAGACGCAACATTATCCGGATACTCCCAATAAACCACAATGGCCTTCCGCCTACCTGGAACCGGGAAAAACCTATCACAGCCATTGCATCTTTAAGTTCGGCGTAGTTCAATAAGTATCCAACAGCAAAAACAGCATAGCAGGCAAGCATGGAATAGGTGATGGATATAAATATTCATTGCATAAACCATGCTTGATGCAAAAGAATTGCCTATCTTTGTGGTAATAAAACCAAAATCATCATGAACGACCAGAAATTAATGAATCATGCAGCCGATAACATCCGTATCTTAGCTGCTTCCATGGTGGAAAAAGCCCGATCCGGGCATCCGGGCGGAGCAATGGGAGGCGCCGACTTCATCAATGTACTGTTTACTGAGTTCTTGCAATACGATCCGCAAAAGCCCGATTGGGAAGGGCGCGACCGCTTCTACTTAGACCCCGGCCATATGTCGCCCATGCTTTACGCCACACTCGCCTTAACCGGAAAATTCACCTTGACTGAGCTTCAGGAATTCCGGCAGTGGGGGGCACCTACCCCCGGACACCCCGAGCGCGATGTGAATCGCGGCATCGAAAACACCTCCGGACCGCTCGGGCAAGGCCACACCTTCGCCGTAGGCGCCGCCATGGCCGCCAAATTCCTCGCCGCCCGTACGGGAAACCCTACTTTCGCCAAAGAAACCGTCTATACCTATATCTCGGACGGCGGCATCCAAGAAGAGATCTCGCAAGGCGCAGGAAGAATCGCAGGAGCCTTAGGGCTCGATAACTTGATCATGTTCTACGATTCGAACGATATTCAGCTCTCTACCGAGACCAAGGACGTCACCACCGAGGATACGGCCATGAAATACCGGGCATGGAACTGGCACGTCATCGAAATCGACGGTAACGATTGCTACCAAATACGCGAAGCGCTATCGAAAGCAAAAGCCGAGACGGCACGCCCGACCATCATCATCGGCAAATGCATCATGGGAAAAGGGGCGCGTAAAGCAGATAACTCCTCTTACGAAAAGGATTGCAAGACTCACGGAGCCCCGTTGGGCGAGGGCGCCTATACTCATACAGTCCGTAACTTGGGCGGCGATCCGGAAAACCCATTCGTCGTCTTCGACGAGGTAAAGGAATTGTACGCCCAACGAAAGGAAGAACTGAAAAAGATAACGGACGCCCGCCATCGAGAAGAAGCCGAATGGGCTGCGTTGAATCCGGATATGGCCGTCCAACAAGCCGAATGGTTCGGCGGTAAAGCGCCAAAAGTAGACTGGCAAGCGATTCGGCAAAAGGCAGGTGTCGCCACGCGCAACGCTTCCGCCACCGTCCTCGGGATTTTAGCAGAACAAGTGCCGAACATGGTATGCGCCTCCGCCGACCTGTCGAATTCCGACAAAACGGATGGTTTTTTGAAAAAGACGCAAGCATTCCGGAAAGGCGATTTCAGCGGTGCCTTCTTCCAGGCCGGTGTTTCGGAACTGACAATGGCCTGTTGCTGCATCGGAATGATGTTGCACGGCGGCGTGATCGCGGCATGCGGCACCTTCTTCGTCTTTTCGGACTACATGAAACCAGCTATCCGCATGGCCGCATTGATGGAAATCCCGGTGAAATTCATCTGGACACACGATGCTTTCCGCGTAGGAGAAGACGGCCCCACCCACGAGCCGGTAGAACAGGAAGCCCAGATCCGCTTGATGGAAAAACTGAAGAATCATCATGGCAAGAACTCGATGCTGGTCGTCCGGCCCGCCGATGCGGAAGAAACGACCGTCGCATGGAAATTGGCGATGGACAATACAGATACCCCTACCGCACTGATCTTTTCTCGGCAAAACGTCGACATGCTGCCTCCAGGGAACGACTACAACCAAGCGACAAAAGGCGCCTATATCGTGAAAGGTTCCGACGAGAACCCCGACGTGATTTTAGTAGCCTCGGGTTCCGAAGTATCGACATTGGAAGCCGGTACAGTCCTACTGCGCCAAGACGGCATCAAAGTACGCATCGTGTCGGCACCTTCCGAAGGCCTGTTCCGTTCGCAGCCGAAAGCCTATCAGGAAAGCGTACTCCCCCCAAAGGCCAAAATATTCGGGTTGACCGCCGGTCTGCCCGTCAATCTCGAAGGCTTAGTCGGTGCAAACGGCCAGGTATTCGGTTTGGAATCCTTCGGGTTCAGCGCCCCCTACAAAGTTTTGGACGAGAAGTTAGGCTTCACGGCCGAAAACGTATACCATCAAGTTAAAGACATGCTGAAATGAGAACAATCGGATTAGCAGCTGACCATGCAGGCTTCGAATTGAAAGAATTCGCCAAGCGATGGCTGGAAACGAAAGGTTATGCAATCAAAGACTTCGGTACACACAGTACCGAAAGCTGCGATTACTCCGATTACGGACATGCATTGGCCTTCAGTGTCGAATCAGGAGAATGCGCCTTCGGCATAGCCGTTTGCGGATCGGGAGAAGGGATCGGTATGACGGTCAACAAACATCAGGGCATTCGAGCCGCCCTATGTTGGAAACCGGAGATCGCACGCTTAGCCCGTCAGCACAACGACGCCAACATCTTGGTCCTTCCGGGAAGATTCATCTCTCAAGAGGAAACAGTTCCTGTCTTGGAAGCATTCTTCGATAGCGAGTTTGAGGGAGGACGCCATCTGCGTCGGATAAAAAAGATCCCACTATTCCCTCGCCCGTGAAGGTGAAATCGTCTCGATCACTTTCCATCTAGGCTTTTAAAAAAGAATAGTAATAAAAGTAAAAAAAGAGAAGCTTTCTCACTTCTCTTTTTTTAATTGCTTATATTTGCTATGAAAAACCGCAAATAAACGTACGATGATGAAAAAAGTTTTACTTATGATATGCTGTGGCGCAGCCCTCTCGAACATCGCCTTCGCACAAGACGACAGCAAATACTTAGCAGGGGCCGTCCCTGTAATCGATGGGAAAGTTACATTCAATTCGACGATCAATGCCCCTACGCTTACCAAAGAAGAACTTTTTAGGGTGATGAAAAATTGGGCGACCGATTATTTCAAGCCCCAAGCTGCCGACAAAGAGAAATTAATCCCCCGTATCCTGTTGAGCAACGAAGCAGATGGCTCGATCGCCGCTTATGGCGAAGAATATATGATCTTCAATTCCTCATTCCTCTCATTAGACCGCACGCGCATCAACTATCACTTCTTTATTACATGTAGCAACGGCCGATGCGAGTTGTCGATGACACACATCCATTACCTCTACGACGAAGAGCGTGACGGGGGCATCAAATACGATGCCGACACGTGGATCGACGATAAGACCGCTCTGAATAAAAAGAAGACGAAACTTGCCCCTCTCTGCGGAAAATTTCGTAGAAAAACGATCGATTTGAAAGAGGAACTTTTCAAATCGGCTCAAAATGCTATCGGAACTTATCTCATCAGTCTCGACCAGCAGAAGAACCCGCAGATGCATACGGCTAAGACACCGACTGCCCCGGCAGTAACTTTAACGCAAAACGCAGGAAACGACCTAAGGGAACAAGTCGACGGAGAGACTTCGAATGCCGCCGTAACCACCTCCGAAGCCGCAAAGGAATCGTCCGCTACGGAAAACCGGATTAAAACGACATCTCATATAACGGTCGTAGCAAATGACGAGGAATTCACTTTAGGAAACGATGCTTGGGGCGGACTCGGAGAAATGTTCGGCAAGAAAGTCGCATTCATTCTGATCGACACGCAAAAGACCATGGCCAATATGATGCTCGTCCGCAATGAAACTTACGAAATTCGTTTCTATCAGGAGGACGGACATCACGAACCTTCGTCAATCATAAAATGCAAAAAGTTCATGCAACAAACTATGGAAGGCGCCGAAGCAACCAAAATAAACGGGAATGCCAATCCCCGAAGCGCCTATAACATGTATGTAGGTGAAATTATAGAATAAGAAAGGAAACAAATACTTAGGTATTTACGGAAAAAATATTTTATTTTTCTGTTCGGCTCATGATAGTTTATGTAAATTTAGTGTATATTTGTAAGAAATAAAAAAGAGAGCGATCATGAAGAATAGGCTGTTAGAAATAAAAGATTTAATTCGAAAAGATGAAGTAAACACCGCCATCATGCTCCTCGAAAATTACATCAGCCGTAACCCGGAAAACGATGAGGCTTATTATCTTCTCGGCAATCTGTATCGGAAACAAGGGAATTGGCAAATGGCGCTAAACAACTACTCAGAAGCTATCGAAAGGAATCCCGATGGTCCAGCCGTTCAAGCCTATTCCATGTTAATGGATATTTTAAATTTCTACAACAAGGATATGTATAACCAATAATAACTGACTTATGGGGAAGATCAAAGGTGCAATCGTGGTAAATACGGAGCGATGTAAAGGCTGCGGACTATGTGTAATAGCTTGCCCGTTACACATCGTTGCACTCACTACAAAGCAAGTCAACAAAAAAGGATATGTGTTCGCGCAACAAGTGGAGGACGATACCTGCACGGGGTGTACATCCTGCGCTATCGTTTGCCCGGATGCATGTATAACGGTTTATAGGGTCAAAGAACAATAAAGGAACTCACTATGGCAGCAGAAGATGTAGTTTTAATGAAGGGCAATGAAGCCATCGCCCAAGCAGCCATCAACTTCGGCGTGGATGCTTATTTCGGTTATCCGATTACTCCGCAGTCGGAAGTTTTGGAAACGCTCGCCGCCTTGAAACCGTGGGAAACGACAGGTATGGTAGTAGTCCAGGCGGAAAGCGAATTAGCAGCTATCAATATGGTGTAC
Source organism: Phocaeicola abscessus CCUG 55929 (assembly GCF_000312445.1). Taxonomy (GTDB): domain Bacteria; phylum Bacteroidota; class Bacteroidia; order Bacteroidales; family Bacteroidaceae; genus Phocaeicola; species Phocaeicola abscessus. The sequence goes on from NZ_HE997184.1 coordinate 186,678, forward strand.
GGAGGCGCCGGAAGCGGGAAAATGTGCATGACCTCCTCCTCGAGTCCGGGCGTGAGCTTAAAACAGGAAGGTATATCCTACCTTGCAGGTGCGGAACTTCCCTGTTTAATCGTCAACGTGATGAGGGGAGGTCCCGGACTGGGGACGATCCAGCCCAGTCAGGCAGATTATTTTCAAACAGTAAAAGGCGGAGGGCACGGCGATTATCGCCTGATCACCTTAGCGCCGGCATCCGTTCAGGAGATGGCCGACCATGTCGGTCTGGCTTTCGATTTGGCTTTCAAATATCTCAATCCGGCCATCATCCTCGCCGACGGAGTCATCGGTCAGATGATGGAAAAAGTCGTTTTACCCCCCCCCCGCCGCCGATTGACTGACGAAGAAGTCATCGCTCGTTGCCCTTGGGCTGCGAACGGGCGGACGAACGGCAGAGCTCCCAATATTATCACCTCCTTAGAGCTCGACCCGGCTATCATGGAGAAGCGCAATATTCACCTTCAGGAGAAATACAAAACGATTCAGGAGAAAGAAGTGCGCTTTGAGGAGATAACATGCGAAGACGCCGAATATCTTATCGTAGCGTTCGGATCGTGCGCGCGTATTGCGTTAAAGGCCGTCGAAGGGGCGCGTTCCGAAGGCATTAAAGTCGGTTTGCTCCGTCCCATCACGTTGTGGCCGTTTCCGGACAAGACGATTGCCGAACGAGCCAAACGGGTAAAAGGAATACTTGTCGTCGAGCTGAATGCCGGACAAATGGTTGAAGATGTCAAACTTGCCGTCGAATGCAAGATCCCCGTCGAACATTTCGGCAGATTAGGCGGCATCGTTCCCGATCCGGATGAAGTGATCGCCGCATTGAAAGAGAAAATCGTGAAATAAATCGAATCGTATGAATACAATTGCTCTCAGAAACGTATTGAATATCATCTTTCTCGCCTTGGCGATCGTGGCGGTCATCCTTTACTTCACAGCAGGATTTACCGTATTCATCTATGTATGCGCTGTCGCCATCTTCGTGAAATTGATAGAATTCTCTTTACGATTCATGTTTTAACCAATAGGAGATTAGATTATGACAAGAGAAGAAATCATAAAGCCCGAGAATATCGTATATACCAAACCCGTCCTCATGAACGATAACCCCATGCACTACTGCCCGGGCTGCAGTCACGGAGTGGTTCACAAACTCATTGCGGAAGTTATCGAAGAGATGGGCATGGAGCACAAAACTGTCGCCATCTCGCCCGTGGGATGTTCTGTCTTTGCCTACAATTACTTGGATATCGATTGGCAAGAAGCCGCTCACGGCAGAGCGCCGGCACTGGCAACCGCCGTCAAACGGCTTTGGCCCGACAGATTGGTCTTTACCTATCAAGGCGACGGCGACTTGGCCTGCATCGGTACGGCCGAAACCATCCATGCCTTGAATCGCGGGGAGAACATCACGATCATCTTCATCAACAACGCTATTTACGGGATGACTGGCGGACAGATGGCCCCGACGACCTTGCTCGGCATGAAGACAGCGACGTGCCCCTACGGCCGCGATCCGAAGCTCCACGGCTATCCGTTAAAGATGGCCGACATCGCCGCCCAGCTCGAGGGTACTTGTTATGTGACCCGGCAATCGGTCGACACCGTCGCCCGTATCCGTCGCGCCAAAAAAGCGATTCGGAAAGCGTTCGACAACTCCATGCAGGGCAAAGGTTCCAACCTCGTCGAAATCGTCTCGACGTGTAATTCCGGTTGGAAAATGAGTCCGGTAAAATCAAACCAATGGCTGGAACAGAATATGGTTCCGTCTTACCCTTTGGGCGATTTAAAAGATGTCGCACAGGTTACCACGCCGAATGTATTCAATTTAGCTCTCGCAGAAAATAATTAAAAAACATGAAACAAGAAATAATCATAGCAGGATTCGGAGGACAAGGAGTTTTGTCGATGGGCAAAATCCTGGCTTACTCCGGACTGATGGAAGACAAAGAAGTGACCTGGATGCCCGCCTACGGCCCCGAGCAACGCGGCGGTACCGCCAACGTAACGGTCATCGTCAGCGACGACCGCATCTCCTCTCCCATCTTGAGCCAATACGATACCGCCATCATCCTCAATCAACCTTCATTGGCCAAGTTCGAAAGCAAAGTCAAATCCGAAGGAATCCTCATTTACGATGGTTACGGCATCATCGAACCTCCTACGCGCAAAGACATTCAAGTCTATCGGATCGATGCGATGGACGAGGCCAACGAGCGGGGAATGGCGAAAACGTTCAACATGATGGTCCTGGGAGGGCTGCTGAAACTGAGGCCGGTCGTATCTATCGAAAGCGTGATAAAGGCCCTGCGCAAGACCTTGCCGGAACGACATCACCACCTGATTCCCGAGAACGAAGAAGCGATCCGCATCGGTATGGACATTATCAGAAAAGTAGAATGAGTTTGCGTGCTTTGTTCCCGCTCATGAAAAGAAAGGGGTTCTTCCTCACCGTCGCTTTCTGGTGCTGTCAAGCCGGTTTAATGGCGCAGCTAAACAACGGCCTCGGTTCATCGGCCAGCGGGTTGTCGATGGGAAATCGCGACAGGAACGGCAACCCGATCGATACCACGGCTGTGGTGGATGCCAATACCGTCCCCATCGGGTTGTTTTCGTGGAAGATCGACCGCCGCTTCGGCGACGTCGCCAACGTTCCCGTCGATACGCTCGAACATCAGTTCCAAAACACGAATATGACGGACGGAATGACCGGTCAATACAACTTTTTGGGGAACTTAGGTGCTCCGCGATTAAGTCGCATCTACTTCGATCGGCGGGATTGGAGCCAATTCATCTTTACCGATCCTTACGATTTCAGTGTCATCCGTCCGGAAGACCTGATCTTTACAAATACGAAATCGCCTTTTACCAATCTGAGCTACTACAAAGAATTCGACAGTCAAAACGGCGAAGAACGCTTCAAATCGTATTTCGCCATCAACGCCAACAGGAAATTGAACTTCGGCTTTTATGCCGACTATATCTACGGACGCGGACATTATACCGATCAATCCACCGCTTTGTTCAACGGCGGCGTATTCTCGTCGTATAGAGGCGACAAATACGCCATGCACTTCATCTTTAACAACGATAACTTGAAAGTAGCCGAAAACGGAGGCATCTCGGACGACAGATACATCACCAATCCGTTGGATATGGCCGAAGGGAAGCGACAATACAAATCGTACGATATCCCCGTGAACCTGCAACAGGTCTGGAATCACCATACGAGCTATCACGCTTTCTTAACTCATCGGTACAGCCTCGGCTTTCACAGGGAGAAGACCGATTCCGTAACAAAAGATTCCGTCAGAACCGTCCGGATATTCGTTCCGGTCACCAGCTTTATTCACACTTTCCAGTACGATACCAATCAACGGAAGTACATCTCGTACAACGTCAAGCAAAATCAGACATACTGGAAGAATCAGTATTTAGGAAACGATTCCGTGGATCAAACTCACCGGATATCCGTCAAAAACACGTTCGCCCTCGAATTGAAAGAGGGTTTCAACAAATGGGCGCAGGTCGGTCTGACCGCTTTCATCTCCCACGAGTACCGCAGTTTCTCGCTGCCCGACAGTGTTCTGAACAAAAACGTCCGGCAAAGAACGACCTATAAGGAGAACGTGATCTCGGTAGGAGGTCGATTGGCCAAACGCTTAGGGAAAACCATCCATTACAAAGCCTTGGGCGAACTGGCGATAGCCGGCGAAGATGCCGGACAATTCACTTTGGAAGGAAACGCCGACTTGAACATCCGACTGCTTGGCGATACGGTCCGGCTGGATTTGAACGGCTTCGTAAAGAACCAACATCCGGTCTTCTATTTCCGGCACTTCCATTCCAAACATTATTGGTGGGATAACGAATGGGATAAGACGATGCGAACCCGTATCGAAGGGAAATTGAGTTTCGACAAGTTCGGAACCGTAGTCCGGGCGGGTGTCGAGAATATCAAAAACTATGTTTACCTGACCAACACGAGCAGCGCGGTGACTGATTCGGAGGGAAAAACCACGAGATTCTTAAACGATGCCGCCGTGAAACAAGACGACGGGAATATCCAAGTACTGACAGCTCAGATTCAACAGCGCTTCCACGTAGGCATTCTGCACGTGGATGCGGAAGCTACTTACCAGAAATCGAGCAAAAAAGACGCGCTCCCCTTGCCGCCTTTATCGGTGTACGGAAATATCTACCTCCAGACGGCGCTTGCCAAAAAAGTGCTCCGCATCGAATTGGGCGCCGACGTGCGTTACTTCACCAAATACAACGCCCCCGACTATGCCGTGGCTATGGGGCAATATTATTTGCAGAACCCCGACAACATCGTCTCTATCGGGGGATATCCGATCGTCAACGCCTATGTGAACATGCACCTGAAACGAACGAGAATCTTCGTCATGATGTCGCACCTCAATGAGGGGTCAGGCAGTTCGAATTACTTCCTCGCTCCTCACTACCCCATTAATCCAAAAATCTTTAAGATCGGATTGTCGTGGAATTTCTTCGACTAACTCTAATACGTATGATCGTACCTGTCAAGCCGGAAAGAAGACTCCGAAAAAAGAAATTAAAGAGAAACGGATACCTATTTCTGTCGATTCTTCTGTCGGGGACTCTCTCGCTGCTTTCTATCAAGTGCCGAGAAAGCAAACATGAATATGTTCCGAGAGATTATCCGGAAATCTTGACTTCGGGCGTGCTCCACGCCGTCACCGAATACAATTCCATCAGCTTCTATGCCCGTACGGACACGGTGGAAGGTTTCCATTACGAGCTATTGCAGGCTTTTGCCAAGAGTAAAGGATTGAAAGTGGAGATCGTTCCAAAAATGAACTTCGACGAGCGACTGAAGGGCGTTCTCTCCGGGAGGTACGACCTATTGGCCAACAGCACGCCCACCACCAGCGAACTCTCAGACACCCTGAGCTTTACCCATCCGATCCTCGTAAGCAAACAGATTCTTGTACAACGGATGGCTCTCGAGGGAAACGACACGACCTTTATCCACAACCACTTAGAGCTGGCAAACAAAATCATTCATGTAGCAAAGGGCTCACCGGTAATTAGTCGCATCCGGAACTTAAGCAACGAGATCGGCGAGAACATCCAAGTGAAGGAAATCGAACGATACGGACCGGAACAATTACTGGCACTGGTCTCCAACGGTGATATCGACTATGCCGTCTGCGACGAAAATACGGCCAAAGCCTCGCTGGTCGACTTCCCCAACCTGGACATCGGCATGGATATCAGCTTCTCGCAATTCTACTCGTGGGGTGTCAACAAACGATCCCCCATATTGTTAGACAGCCTGAACAGCTGGTTGGACCACTTCCTCCCCACGAGAGACTTCAGGAGGCTGAAAGAAAAATACTTTCGATAGCGGTTCGGAAAAATACCAAAATCTTACTATCTTTGTGAAGCGTATGAAAAACTCATGATAAGGAGTAACTATGGAGTCACTGAAAATGGTTAATTGGGGGTTTATCGGTTGCGGTACGGTCACGGAAAAGAAAAGCGGTCCGGCTTTCTCCCTGGTCGAAGGATCGCGAGTAGTGGCGGTGATGAGCCGCGATAAGGAAAAGGCCGAATCCTACGCCGAACGGCATCACATCCCCAAATGGTATTCCGATCCGTTAGCGCTAATCGAGGACGACGAAGTAAACGCCATCTATATCGCCACTCCGCCTTCTTCGCACGCCACGTTCGCCATCATGGCCATGAAAGCGGGGAAACCCGTTTACATCGAGAAACCGATGGCTGCCAATTACGAAGATTGCTGCCGCATCAACCGCATCTCGAAAGAGACGGGGGTCTCCTGTTTCGTCGCTTATTACCGACGTTATCTCCCTTACTTCCAAAAAGTAAGAGAGATCATCGAAGGCGGCGGGATAGGCCATGTGATGAACGTACAGATCCGCTTCGCCCAACCTCCGAGAGATCTGGACTACAACAGCACCAACCTCCCCTGGCGCGTACAGCCGGACATTGCCGGCGGCGGTTATTTCTACGACTTGGCACCGCACCAGCTCGACCTCTTGCAAGACATGTTCGGCTGCATCCTCGAGGCCGAAGGATTCAAAAGCAATCGCGGCGGACTGTACACCGCCGAAGATACGGTAAGCGCCTGTTTCAAATTCGAATCCGGATTGCCCGGCTCGGGGTCGTGGTGCTTCGTCGCCCACGAATCGGCGAAGGAAGATCGCATCGAGATTATCGGAGACAAGGGGATGATGAGCTTCTCGGTATTCACGTACGACCCAATAACGCTTCACACGGAAAAAGGGCAGGAAGAATACTGTCCGCCCAACCCGCCGTACGTGCAGCTGCCGTTGATTCGACTTATCGTCGAACACTTGCAGGGCAAAGCCATTTGCACCTGCGACAACATCAGCGCTACCCCCGATAATTGGGTTATGGATCGTATCCTGAACAAAATCTGATTATGCCAGATGATCCTGTCGAGCCGATGTATCCTCCTCCCCTCCATGCTGCTTTTCTGCCTCTTGAGACTGCACGGCCAGGAGGTAAGAGATAGCAGCCGGTATGCACTCGAAAACTCGCCGACCGCCCCTCCGCAAACCTCTACCCTGAAACCGAACGGACTCCCGAACGAACCGTACGATCTGCTTCACTTGGCCGACGACATCGCTCGCATCTGGCGACAGTCGGGCCGGCGGGTACGCAAGGAAATAAAAAAGTTCAACGCCATCGATACCGTTTACATCGCGCCGAACAAGTACAACTTGGCCTTCATGCTGGAACGAAGCTATTGGTACGAGAACGTGCGCTTGGGAGGAAACACGGCGGAAAGCAGACAAAGTATCGCCTTCAGCCCCAACCCCGACATGAAGGTAGGCATTTACTTCGGGTGGCGATGGTTGTTCCTCGGGTATACGTTCGATCTGAACGATGTGTTGGGAAAGAACGAGAAGAAGAAAAACAAGAAAGAGTTCGCCCTCAGCATCTACAGCTCCAAGTTTGGCGTAGACCTGTATTACAGAAAAACGGGAAGCAACTTCAAGATACGCTCCTATCAGGGCTTCGACATCCCGAACGAACAGCGACGCGACCCGAATCGCGACTTCGACGGATTGCAATGCAGGATAAAAGGGATCGACGCTTACTGGATCTTCAATTACAAACGGTTCTCCTACCCGGCCGTATACAGCCAATCGACGAACCAGAAGCGAAGTACGGGCTCGCTGATGGCGGGTTTCTCCTATTCCCTACATCATTATCTGTTCGACCCTTCCCGATTGCCGTACCTCATGCGACTCCAACTCAACGAGGCGATGCACATCGGCGAAATCAAATATTCCAACTACAGTCTGAACTTCGGCTACGGATACAACTGGGTGTTTGCCAAGCACTGTGCGGCCAATCTCTCCCTCCTGCCAGCCATCGGTTACAAGAAATCGAAAATATTCGCCGGCAAACAAGGCGCAGACGAGCCTTCGCTCCTCAATTTCAAATGGCTTAAGAAGGTCAACCTCGATCTGATAGGCCGGGCGGGCGTCGTGTGGAACGACAGCAAACACTTCGTCGGCGCATCCGTCGTCACGCACACCTACAATTACAGAAAAGAGAGCTTCACCCTCACCAATTCTTTCGCAACGCTGCGCATCTACGCCGGATTCAACTTCTGGAAACGCTGAATCCTTCCCGATTAAGGCACGAGGCGTTGACGCCTGCAGATGTCGCTTACTTGGCACAACAAGACATATTGCAGAAAGAACACTTCCTTCGACCGCCGACGCGATATCAGGCCACGACGCTATAAAAACTCGGGGATACGCACCGGCACACCCCCGAGGACACCATGAAGCGGTTATTACGCTATGCAATCCTTATCTTTTTAAAAGCGAGCTCCTATGGTCAATAACAACTGATGACGGGAAAAATCGATCTTGGTGGCAGGAAGCGTAGCCTCTTTCAACTTATCGTCGAAGGGGAAGAACTCCGTCTTATACACATCGTACTTGTATGCCAGATCGGCGTACCACCTATTTCCGCGATAACCCAAACCGCACGTCGCCGTATGGCGATCCTTCGAGTTCAGAAAAGTTGTATTCGTGCTGTATGGAGCCAATGCATTATAGGCATTCTTATCGAAGGCGGCGGTAGCGTAATTATATCCGGCACGAACACTGAAAGCCTGAACAAAGCGATACTCCGCTCCGACTTTCATCGTATGAACGCCCTTCAAATACTTCTTCACGCTGACCTGATCGCCTAATTCATCGCCGTCTACATCCCTCAACTTGCAGGTGCCGTAATCGGCGTATTCGTACTCGGCCCCGAAGGCGAAGGAAGTTCCGACCGTACTTCCCATGTTTACGTTGAACTTCCATGGAGTTTGAATACGATAATCATAAGTCAGGTAATCCTGAGACAAATAATCGCTCAAGCGTTGGGAGTTGAAAGGTTTCTTTTCGCGATTGTCGAAAGCATGGATTTTCGAAGAAAGCACCGCGTCGTAATGTTCGGACAGGTCGTACCACGTCGGGGTATGGACGGCTATACCGAAGCGGAAAGGGGATTCTTCGAACGGCCGAAAAATAGCACCCACTTTCAGGTCGACTCCCGTTCCGCTCAGCTCATAATAATTGTCGAGCGTATAACCACCGTTATCGACCGGCTTGTCGCCCTCTTGCGGAATGGAATAAATACCGCCGTCCGATCCCTTGAAACCGATCAAATTTTCGGTATAAGTGGAAAAGCGGCTGTAATTAAGGTCGTAAACGCCTACCGTAGCTCCCAAATAAAACCGGTCGTCGAGATTAAAGGCCACATTGAAGTCATACGCCTGAATACCGCCCTTTTCCCGGCTATAGTAATTATTGTTCGCCCCGTTCCATCCGGCCGGACTATCGTACCCCAACGCTTTATTCGATTCCCAGCCTACCAAACCCGTACGGATGCCCATCAGGCCGAGTACGGAATACTTGGAATAGGCGTTTTGCGTGTAAGGATTTCCCTCCGACTCGAAAATCGAATTTATTTCTTTTTCGGTGATCCCCGCGTTATTCAAATTGTTGGCCAACTGCCATGTCTGCGAAAAACCGTCCAGATTGCCTCCCATCTCGAAGAGTCGGTTGAAATTTCGGCTCTTATGGTAGTTGAATGCAAAGTTCACATACCGCAGGGAGGTGGTGTTACCGATCTTGTTGCTGTATACGAATCCGATCTGGTCAAACGAAGCGCGCGTTTTATCCTGATTGATCTTCGTTCCCGCAAACGTGGCCTCGGCGCCCGTATGATTAAACCCGAAGGATACGGAAAGATCGTTGCTTCGGAAGATACCTATACCCGCGGGATTCGTTCCGATGGTCGATATATCGCCGCCCAAAGCACCCATCGCTCCGCCCATCCCGACGAAACGGGCTGTTCCGTTCAACTCATTGCTCATCACGCGCTCCGCATCGTATAAGTTCTGCGCCTCTACTGTAGTCACAGCCCCTAACATAAAAGCTGCAATTATCCATTTATTTTTCATCTCTTCAAGTTTTATACTACCGATAATACTCATACCTAAAAAACACTCTTTCTTTCCCGTTCGCCTTTTCATCTGCGACGCGAAGCGCCGCCTCCGCCGCCAGAACTACCTGACGAACGACTGCCTCCGCTACCGTAATTTCCTCCCGACGAACGGTTGCTGCCGCCACCGAAACTGCTGCCGGAAGGGGAATAACCGCTATTGTTCGACGAACGAGTCACACTGCCTGCATCCGGCGTATAGGAACGGTTATACCTGCCGCTCTCAGAACTGCGATAGGCGCCTCTTTGGGCAGCGCCGTTATAGCTGTTGCTTTCCCTCGCACTCTGGCGAGTACTACTCGGGCGATTATACGTCCCTCCGCTCGAACGAGTATAACTGTCGGAATTGCTTCCCGACACGACTCCGCCTCCCGTCCGTGTCCGACTGCTGGAAGGACGAACCGACCCGTTGTCATTTCCGGAAACGATACGGCCGCTATAACTGTTTCCGCTTCGCGTGTAACTGTCCGCACCGCTGTTACGCGTGCGATAGTTATTGGCGTTTCGGCCATTATCGTCGTAAGCCGAGCCGTTACTGCGCGTATACCTTCCCGAACGATCATAATTGGAACGGGCAGCCGGAGTTCTGTCGTAGTAGTTCGAACGTCCACGATCGTAATTATTGACGTAACGATCATTGTGAATACCAGAGAATCGACGACTCGAGCCATACCATCCGTACACGTGGCCGCCTCCCCAATAGCCGGGACCGTACCACCCTGCATAATACCACGGCCTGGTCCAATAACCGCCCCAACCGTACCAGCCTCCGTAATACCAAGGCGAATACCAACTGTCGTAGTACCAGGGCGAATACCAGCTGCTGTAATACCACGGGGAATTCCAGCCCCAACCGTATCCATAAGGATAGTTAAAGCGCCAGTCCCACCATAATCTGTTCGAATACGTGGGGAAGGCATAGGCATAAAAGTCGTCTACATACACGTTCCATTCCCACGACGGAAGCATATAGATCATATCCCAATACAATGGGCTACTGATGGATACGGCAAAGCGGGGATTGCGGAAACGCACCAAGCGCATGGCGTATTCGTAATCGCTTTGAGAACCCTTAAAGCCATTTACCCACTCGCCGCGTTCGCCGACCGGTTTCTCGTCGATATAGAGCGTATCGTCCTGAAGCGTAAAATTGTTATCGCGTGACGTATAACGGCGATTGTACTCGTCGACATCCCGCGTATAACCCTTTTTATCATTGACGACTACCGTCTTCCCGTTTCCGGAGTAAACATTCGTACGATTACTTTCGACCACAACAGTAGGACGATCGGTCTGCTTTACCTCTTTTTTCGTCTCGGTTTTCTTCGTCGGGATGAAATAGAGGTCGTCGTTCACATCCTGAGCCTTTACCAGCATCGGTAAGCTCATCAACATCAGCGAAACTAACACAATCTTTTTCATACGCTACTCTATTTAAAAGTGATTCTTTCTTTTTACCTGATGCAAAAATAACGGGTGTGCAAACACACGGAAAAAGAAAATCCCTACTTTATCATAGGGATTTCCCTATTTTTCGTCCGTCGGCTTCGCATTTGCACAACGGCTACCACCCTGTTCGCCGGATGTACGGATCGAAAAGAATCGGGCGCTATTCCCGTTGCGATGGGGGGAAATAGCTTTTCAAAGCCTCCACGTAATCTTCAAACGCCTTGCGTCCTTTGTCGGTCATCCGGCATATCGTCCGTGGACGTTTGCCTTCAAACCCTTTCGTAACGGCAATGTATCCCGCCTGCGAGAGCTTATCGAGCTGCACGCTCAAATTGCCGGCCGTCGATTCGGTCTTCTCTTTGAGATAGACGAAATCCGCTTCCTCCACCGATATGAGTAGCGATATGACTGCCAACCTCAACGGCGAATGCATGAGCTGGTCCAATTCCTTGAATCTCATTGCTTATGGCGCGTCTTATAATTGAGAATCAGTCCGGGAACGACCATCATGACGAAGAACGAGAGACAGAACAACAGCAGATAGTTCATCGTGAACTGACCGGCGCAAATAGCGCTGATCATCACGAACGGCGAAATCATCCCCGCGATAGGAATATAAACGATCAGAGGCTCCCGCAGCATGATGCCCGTAAACGATACGCCGATACCGATATAGATCAAGGTCAGCGGCATGATCATGTTCATAATGGTAGGGTAAAAATCGAGAAATAACGTCATCACGGTAAAAGTAACAGGAGTCATCGCAAAGAGAATCCCCAATGCTTTCCATACGCTATCGATAGCGCGACTGTTGTAAGTCACCACTCGCTTGGGTCGTCGTTTGTCTGCCAGCGCGTAACCGATCCAGAAGACAAACATCAGAAACCACAGCCAGTTCCATCGCGGATTACCCGTCAGCATGACAGTCGTATAGATAACGATGCCCAAGGCCATGGTAAAGAGACCCCACACGATAAAAGGATTCCATCGATCCGTGTCCATTTGTTCTTTAGTCGCCTCGATCATCTTCGAAATCAAAGCTAAACTTTCTCTCTCATTGAATTCTGTTGTTTCCATGTTCTTTTCTCTGTTAGAGCCATCTTTACGCCCTCATCTCCGACCGCGAGATCAATGCGCTCCCGACAGGCTCGTTTCGTATTATAAATTAACTCTTCTCCCAAAAAGGCTTTGCAGCTTTCGCATACAAATATGAATAAGTTTATATCGTAAACCAAAAGTCTCAGGAAGAATCTGCTAATATTTCACAAATATTAACTATCGGACAGCTATTCGGAACGGATGGGCTGAGTTTCGTTTTTCAAACAGGAGGATCGTATCCGATACTTTTACGAGCAGACGAAAAGAGGTCGCTCCAACCTGTGGCGTTATAAGCTCAGCCGTTTGCCCGGTACGGCGTCATATAGGATTTGCAGAAATCGATCCATAAACGTGTCCGGATACGTCTCATAACGTAGTCGGATACGTCCTATAAACGTGTCCGGATACGTCTCATAACGTAGTCGGATACGTCCTATAACGTGTCCGGATACGTCCCATAACGTAGTCGGATACGTCCTATAACGTGTCCGGATACGTCCCGAACCCCGTCGGCGAGGTTGTTTATCCCGTCGGATAGGTTGTACAACCTATCCGGATACGTCCGGGACGTCAAATTTGAGGTTGTACAACCTATCCGGCGAGGTCCGGAACGTAGACGGAGAGGTTACCTAACGTGTCCGGCGGGGTCTGGAACGTGTCCGGCGGGGTCCGGAACGTGTCCGACGGGGTCTGGAACGTGTCCGGCGGGGTTCGGAACGTGTCCGGCGGGGTTCGGGACGTATCCGACGGGGTCTGGAACGTGTCCGGCGGGGTTCGGAACGTGTCCGGCGGGGTTCGGAACGTGTCCGGCGGGGTTCGGAACGTCGACGACGGGTTCCCCAAAGCTACGGCAGCCTACACTCTGACGGGAGAATATGACTGCCGTGCCTATAGAAGATAGCCGACTCCCCGTAGTCGATTCGTCGAAGAAGGGAACTGAAATCAGACCGCCCCCATCGCAAATAAAAATCGAAATACTCGCGATAAATCGAAATTTCTCCTTACCTTTAGCCGGAGATAATTTTTCACCCGTTTAACCTTATCAGATACAGACTGCTATGAATTCCGTCGAAACAGCTTTATTCAGCAAACGAACCATACGGGGCTTCGCCCTGGTTGCCGCGGCGTGTTCGGCCTTCGTACTCGTCGGTTGCGGATATACGGACAAAACCGCTTTTCGCGCCGACTATTACACGCGAGGCATCGGGAACTATCCGGGCGCTCCTTCCGAGCACTTCGCCCCGCAGATGGTGAAAGACGATACGTACCGCAATATCGCCCTGCATCGGGCAGCCTATCATTCGTCGAGTTACGATTACAATCTGACGGCTCAACTGATTACGGACGGCATCATCGCGACCGACGAGCCGAACCGCCTTGTCGTCAGCACGCCCAAAGGCACGTTGCCAAAGCGCGAACGGGAATGGACGATCGACGGCGGCCCCTTCTCGAGGAACTACCTCCAAGGCGAAGACTCCTACCTCGAATATCACTGGACGCAAGAGGCGTTTCGGAGCAAGCGCTTGCAGCTCGAGGGCAGCGTGGCCTATCAAGCGGAAACGGCCGTAAACGGCTATGAAATCGACGCCCTCGTCTCCGTCGACGGTAAGGACTGGGAATGTATCGGACGGTTGAGCGGGCGGGGATTGCCCGGTGAAGCGACCGATACGAAAGCTCCCACAGACCCGAACAAAAGCGACGGAAACGTTCGGACGCTCCCCACAAGGAAGCTGAACTCGGCGCTCGAGCTGAATGCCGACAAACCCTTTTCCTTCCTCCGCCTCCGGTTCAGGATGAAAGGGGCAGCTTACTGGTCGCTTACCGAAGTACAGTTTCAGGACGAGCGCCGGGCGCGAATCACGGTGCTCCCTTCCGAACGCTTCGACAGCACGTGGATGAGTGCGGAAGGCGGAGAACAATGGGTATACGTCGACCTCGGCACGAAAGCCGAATTCGACCGCATCAAGCTCTGCTGGATTCGCAAAGCCCGACAAGGACAAATCGAAATATCCGACGATGCAACGACGTGGACGAAGATCGCCGTGTTGCCCGGAGGAACGGCTGCGACCGACGAGATCGAGTGCAAGGGGAAAGCCCGCTACGTCCGGGTGTTGATGCAACAACCCGACGAGTCCGGCCACTACCTGCTGAGCGAAATGGAAGTCTACGGGAAAGGCGGCCTGACCGCACTACCCGCCGAGGAAAGAGGGATGCACGCGGGGAAATACTTTCTGAGCGGAGGCAACTGGAAACTGTGCAGGGCATCGGCCGTTACGGCCGGAGGAGAAACCATCTCCACCGAACACTTCGATACGTCTGGCTGGATCCCGGCCACCGTGCCGGGAACGGTACTGACAAGCTACATGAACGTCGGAGCCGTGCCGAATCCCAATTACGCCGACAACCTGCTGATGATTTCCGAATCGTACTTCCACGAAAATTTCTGGTATCGGAATGAATTCGAAATTCCCCAAGCATACGCGGGAAAAAACGTCTGCCTCCACTTCGACGGCATCAACTGGAAAGCCGAGATCTACCTGAACGGGAAAAAACTGGATGCGATTTCCGGAGCGTTCGTCCGCGGGAAATTCCCTATCGGCCATTTAATAAAAAAAGGGAAGAACACGCTCGCCGTCGAAATCATCCGAAATGCGCATTACGGCGCAGTAAAAGAGAAATGCGAGAAAAACACCGACTTCAACGGCGGAATCCTCGGGGCAGACAATCCGACCTTCCATGCCACCATCGGATGGGATTGGATCTCGACCGTCCGGGGGCGGAACATGGGAATTTGGAACAACGTATTTCTCAGCGCTTCCGGCAAGATCACCGTACAGGATCCCCTGATCGTTTCAAAGCTCGCCTTGCCCGACACGCTGGCCACCCTCACCCCCTCGGCGGTGGTCATCAATCATGCCGCCGAGACGGTGAAAGGGAAATTAAGCGGATTTGTCGGGGAGATCCGCTTCGAAAAAGAAATCGAACTCTTGCCGAACAGCAAGCAGCAAATCGATTTCCTGCCCGAAGAGTTCGGACAGCTCAAAAACCGACAACTGAAGCTGTGGTGGCCGAACGGCTACGGCACGCCTTACCTTTATGAAGCCGGATTCACCGTCTCCGTCGACGGAAAGATTTCGGACACTCTCCGCTTCAAGGCGGGCATCCGCCAGATGGACTACCAAGATGTAAATACCCGGCTGAAGCTCTACGTCAACGGCAAGCGGTTCATTCCGCTCGGAGGCAACTGGGGATTCAGCGAGCACAACCTGAACTATCGGGCGCGGGAATACGACGTCGCCGTTCGATACCACCAGGAAATGAATTTCAACATGATCCGGAACTGGGTAGGGCAAATCGGCGACGAGCCGTTCTACGAAGCATGCGACAAATACGGCATCCTCGTCTGGCAGGATTTCTGGCTGGCCAACCCCGTCGATGGGCCGGATCCCTACGACGAACCGATGTTCATGACCAACGCCGAGGACTATGTGAAACGCATCCGGAATCATGCCAGCATCGGACTCTATTGCGGACGCAACGAAGGTTATCCCCCCCCGACGCTCGACCGTGCTTTCCGGAAATACGTCCGCACGCTGCATCCCGATATCGCATACATTTCCAGCTCTGCCGACGAGGGCGTAAGCGGACACGGCCCTTACCGGGCACTTTCGGCCAAAACGTATTTCGAACTCGTCCCTGCCAAGCTTCATTCGGAAAGAGGCATGCCGAACGTCATGAACATGGAAAGTCTGAACCGAACGCTCTCGCCGGCAACGCTCTGGCCGCAGGACGACCGATGGGGCCAGCACGACTACACGATGGAAGGCGCACAGCGAGGCGCATCGTTCAACGAATTGATCGCAAAAGGCTTCAGGAAGCCGGAAAGCGCGAAAGAATTTACGGAACTCGCCCAATGGATCAACTACAACGGCTATCGCGCCATGTACGAGTCGAGCAATGTGAATCGCTGGGGTCTGATCATCTGGATGAGTCATCCGTGCTGGCCCAGCATGGTCTGGCAGACCTACGACTATTTCTTCGAACCGACCGCCGCGTACTTCGGCGCCAAGAAAGCCTGCGAGCCTTTGCACATCCAATGGAACGAAGCGACAGATTCTATCGAAGTCGTTGACCTTTATGCCGGCGATCGGAAAGGACTGAAAGCCGAACTGACCGTACGCAACATGAGGGGAGAAGCCCTCAAAACGACGACTATCAGCCCGTTGGACATCCGGAACGATACCACCACTCCGATCACGAAGGTAGGAAAATACGAAGATTTGGCAGAGAATTACACCGAGCAGACCGACGTCCTTTACATCGACCTTAAACTCTACGACGAGCACGGTGAGATCCTCTCCGAGAATTTCTACTTAAAAGGAAAGGAATACGGCAACTACCAGGCCTTGAATCAACTTCCGAAGATGACCCCGACCGTTGATTTCGAGTATTCGAAAACCGGAAACACCTGGAACGGTAAGGTTCACATCGGGAACCAGACGAAAATTCCTTCCTTGCTGACCCGATTGAATGTCTTGGGCGAGGACGGCGAACAGATCCTCCCCCTGATTTACAGCGACAATTACTTCAGCTTGATGCCGGGCGAAAAGAAAGAAGTCGCTCTGCAATGGAAAGAGGAAGACACACGGGGCAAGCGACCGCACCTTTCCGTTACCGGATTCAATGTGAAATAATATACGTAAGTATACGATCTAATTCTAAAACCTCCGATCGCCATGAAAAGGGCATCGAGCATTTATCCGTTTACGGCTTTTCATGTTCATCTTCCGTATCGTCGGTTACGGGCAGGACAATAACCCTAAGCCTATCAGTTCAGTTGCGGACTGGCCTACGTGACAGACTTCAGCAGAAAAAGGAAATACATCGATAAAAAGGGAATACAGTCATAATAAAGTACTACCGATAGCATACGATGCCATCGTCGGGTTTAGCGAAGCTCCTTACGATAATGCCCGGCGGGTGAAGAATGACGGATTGCTGGAAGCAAGGAATCTTCCCGAACTTCAACGTTTATGTCCTTCAACCCAAATGGCAAGATTCGGAACCCCGCCGTGGAGGTGGTGCGACCTCCACGGGGGATATGCCTCCTCAATTGTTTTCGGGCCGAAGCCGGCGAACGGTTTCGGCCGTTCGCCACAGCTCGCTATGCCGCATAGCCTCCAGTTCCTTGTTCAGTTTCTCCCGATAATCGGGTTTGGAATTGGAGTCGATAGCGATCTGAGCCTCCTCGCCCGTCTCGACACTGCGGTAGAGTTTTTCCATCACCGGTTTGACGGCATCGTGGAAAGGTCCCATCCAATCCAGTGCGCCGCGCTGCGCGGTAGTGGAACAGTTGGCATACATCCAGTCCATCCCTCTGGCTGCAAACAAAGGCATCAAGCTCTGCGTGAGCTCTTCCACCGTTTCGTTGAAGGCTTCGGAGGGCGTATGCCCGTGTTCCCGCAGGGTTTCATACTGGGCTAAGAGCAATCCTTGAATGGCTCCCATCAAGGAACCGCGTTCGCCCGTGAGGTCCGATACGGCCTCCCGCTGGAAAGTCGTCTCGAACAGATACCCCGACCCTACGCCTACGCCTAAAGCCAGCGCCTTTTCCACCGCCTGGCCGGTGGCATCCTGATAAACGGCATACGAGGAGTTGATGCCGCGCCCTTCCAGAAACATCGTACGGAGCGACGTGCCGGACCCCTTCGGAGCGACCATGATCACATCCATATCTCGAGGAGGAACGACGCCCGTGCGATCGTTCCAGTTGATGGCAAACCCGTGCGAGAAATACAAGGTTTTCGGAGCCTTCACCAAATCCTTGATTTGCGGCCATACCTGCATCTGTCCCGCATCCGAGAGCAGCATGCAAACGATCGTGCCGCGTTTAACGGCTTCTTCGATGGAGAACAAGGTTTCGCCGGGTTTCCAACCGTCGGCCACAGCCTTATCGTAAGTCTTACCTTCCCGTTGTCCGACAATCACATTCAATCCGTTATCGCGCAGGTTGCATGCCTGTCCCGGTCCCTGAATGCCATACCCTAAAACAGCTATGGTTTCGTTTTTCAACACTTCACGCGCCTTTTCCAAAGGAAACTCTTCGCGGGTAACGATATTTTCGATCACCCCGCCAAAATTCATTTTTGCCATTTTACTACTTTTTTACGGACAACACCGTTGCCCTATTGTGAATACTATGTTACCATTCTCTCGAAAGAAAACCTATACGAATAGCACTTTGCTTCTGACTACCGTTTCCCGATTCGCTTTCCTTACTTCTACCTTATATTCGTTTCCGTCCATTTCCTCGTCGCAATAAAAGTCGAGCCTATCGCCGAAATAGCTCTCTGCCACATACGCCATTTCAAACCGCCTCACGCGCTTTCGTCGAAAAGTTTCGATGGGGAACAGGTCGAGGATATGTTCGATATACTTGATGCTGTTTACATGGCCGTTGATATCGATATCGCTATATTTCGTGACGTACTGCGCCATCGATTCCGTCGCCGCGACTTTCATCCGTCCCGGTTTCTCGATCGGACAGGCTTTATCGGTTACATATTCCGCCATCCGTCCGTGATGCACCGCGATCAAATCGACGGGTTTGCGCGTTTCCATATCGATCATCGCCCACACGGAGCGGGCATATCCGATAGCCTCTCCCCGTTTATCCAATACGGCGAAGTTACGATCGGTAAAGAGGCGGTACACCGCTTCCACCCATGTCTGTATACTGAAAGGTTCGCCCTTGCGAGGCAGTTCTTTCAATTCGACGGCCAAGCGAGAGAGCACCCACGTACAATGATGTTCGTTGAGTTCGGCGATGCCGAATCCTCTGTCCGATGCATGAAAACCGGCGCAATTGAGCAAATGATTCCCCAAGACACTCATGGTAAGCCGCCCGTTAAAGTCTACATGAAACGGTTCTGCCAGGAACTCATACTGCCCTATTTTGCTTTTATTCCGTTCGCTCATTACACGCTCCCTTTTGTTTTCTATACTTATCGTCGCGCATACAAAGATAAGAATTGACCCGTTCCAAACCGCCAGTCGTAATGGCTATTCTGCCCGAACGAACGAACTGAAGCACGCAGTCCAAGGTTCTCAGTTTATCGTAAAGTGCAGTAATCTCATCGTCCATTCCCGTTTTTTCGACGGTCAGGAAAGTCGGATTCACTTCCACGATACGGGCATCGAAACGACGAACGATCTTCGAAGCTTCCGGATTCTCTACGAATATCGGCGTAGACAATTTATACAAGGCGATTTCCCGCTGATATATCTCATGGTCAGTAAAGTAATTCGCCTGAATGACATCGATCTTCTTCTCGATCTGTTTGACGATCTTTTCGATTTGATCTTTCGTCGTCCACGTGGTAATCGTATACTTATGAATACCTTTGATGGAAGACGCCGAAACATTCAAACTTTCTATATTGATTTGCCGACGCGTAAACACGGCGGTGATCTGATTCAGCAAGCCCGCTATATTCTCGGAATGCACAATCAAGGTATATAATGTCTTATCCATATCGTCTGCTAAATTATATTTCCAACAACATTTCGTCGACCGAAGAACCCGGAGGAGTCATCGGCAACACATTTCCCTCTTCGAGGACACAGGCCTGAAGCAAGAAAGGACCTTCCGTGAGCAGCATTTCGCGGACGGCATCGCCCAATTCTCCCCGATCAATAACCCTCCGTGCAGGAATATCGTAGGCTTTCGCAATCTTCATATAATCGGGATTCATCATCGGCGTAAAGGCATAACGGCGACCGAAAAACATAGCCTGCCACTGGCGTACATTGCCTAAATAGTTATTATCCAACAGGATCATCTTTACAGGAGCTCTTTGCTCCATAATCGTTCCGAATTCCTGCAAATTCATCTGCAAGCCACCGTCTCCCATAAACACGCATACCGTTCTCTCCGGACGGGCGAACGTACATCCTACGGCCGCCGGAAGTCCGAACCCCATCGTCCCCAATCCGCCGGATGTCACCATACTCCGGCATCGGGAAAACTTGAAGTATCGGGCAGCCATCATTTGGTTCTGCCCGACATCCGTTACCAAAACGGCATCGTGATCGACGGCCTCGCTGACGGCATCGACCACTTCTCCCATGTGCAACGGGCCGGATACGGGATGAATCTCCCGGCGAATCACTCGGTCATATTCCGCCTTTTCATAGGCAGCGAAGCTGTCGATCCATTCCGTATGGCGAGCTTCGTTCACCAGCGCGGTCAACAAGGACAAGGTTTTCTTACAATTGCCGATGACTGGGACATCGACTTTCACATTCTTATTTATTTCGGACCCGTCGATATCCAACTGAATGATCTTCGCCTGTTTGGCATACGTGTCCAACCGACCGGTCACTCGGTCATCGAAGCGCATGCCGACGGCAATCAATACATCGCATTCGTTCGTCTTCACATTCGGGCCGAGATTCCCGTGCATCCCGAGCATCCCTTTGTTCAGACGATGGGCTGAGGGCAGAACCGACAATCCCAACAAGGTGCTCCCGCAAGGCATATCCGCTTTTTCCACCAACGAACGGAGTTCCTCGTTCGCTTCGCCCAATGCCACTCCTTGCCCGACTAAAACGAAAGGTCTCTTCGCCTGGTTAATCAATTCGGCGGCTTCCTTCACCTGTACTTCGTCCGGCGTGGGATCCGGATCGTAGCTGCGGATAAAATCCAATGCGACCGGTTCGTACTCGAATTTCTCGACCTGTGCATTCTTGGTAAAGTCGAGCACGACGGGACCCGGACGTCCGCTTTTGGCAATATAGAATGCACGCGCCACAGCCCATGGGATATCGGAAGCGTTGCGAATCTGATAGCTCCACTTGGTAATGGGTTGAGTGACGCCTACCAAGTCGACTTCCTGAAAAGCATCCGTCCCCATCGAGGTAGAGGCCACCTGACCAGCAATGACAACGATGGGAGTACTGTCAAGCATCGCATCGGCGATACCGGTCAACGTATTGGTCGCACCCGGCCCACTCGTCACTAAGCAAACGCCGACTTCGCCCGAAGTACGGGCGAAGCCTTCTGCGGCATGGGCGGCAGCCTGTTCGTGGCGCACCAATATATGGTTTAATGTAGCTCGATGAATATAAAGTGCGTCGAACGTAGGCATAATAGCGCCGCCCGGATATCCGAAGAGCGTTTTGACTCCCTGATGTTCCAACGAACGTATCAGCGCTTCCGCGCCGGTTATAGTTTCTGTTACCATATTCTAAATGTTAATATCAGTCTTCAATCATTCTTACTCCTCCTTTGTCCGCCGAGCTGACAGCAGCGGCATACGCTTTCAGGCTTTTCGAAATGGCCCGACGGCGAGTCATCGGAGTCATGGGGCGCGAGGCCAATTCCTCGTCCGTCAGCTTCACTCGGATGGTACGATTCGGTATATCGATTTCGATCACATCTCCGTCGATCAATTTACCGATATTGCCGCCAGCAGCCGCTTCGGGCGAAACATGTCCGATACTCAATCCGGACGTACCGCCGCTGAACCGGCCGTCCGTAATCAGCGCGCACTCTTTCCCCAGATGCTTGGATTTGATATAGGACGTCGGATAAAGCATTTCCTGCATACCCGGCCCGCCTTTCGGCCCTTCATGCGTAATCACGACGACGTCTCCCGAGACGACCTTCCCGCCGAGAATACCGTCGCAAGCAGCTTCCTGCGAATCGAAGACCTTTGCAGGGCCGGAAAATGTCCAAATGCTCGCATCCACACCGGCGGTCTTTACCACACACCCGTCCTGCGCGATATTACCGAACAAAACGGCCAAACCGCCATCCTGCGTATAAGCATGGGCTATATCGCGAATACAGCCGTTAGTCCGATCCGTATCCAACGTCGGATAGACAGCAGACTGACTTCCCATGCGCGTACTGAACCGATGCGCCGGAGCCGACGAATAGATACGCTTAGCCTCTTCGTCGACAGAAATGCCCGTAATATCGTAGCGTTTCAACGTTTCGTCCAGCGTAGTTCCGTCCACGCGTCCGACATTCGTCCGAAGCAAACCTCCCCGATTCAGTTCGTTCAAAATACCCAGAATGCCGCCCGCCCGATTACATTCCTGCACACTGTATCGTTGCGTATTGGGAGCCAGCTTGCACAAGCAGGGGACCTTGCGGCTGAGCGCATCGATATCCTTCATGTTAAAGTCTACATTCCCTTCTTGAGCCACTGCCAACAGATGCAGAATCGTATTGGTACTGCCTCCCATGGCGATATCGAGCGTCATGGCGTTCAAAAAAGCATCGCGCGTCGCAATATTTCTCGGCAACACGCGTTCATCGCCCTCTTCATAATACCTCAACGCATTCTTTACGATCAGCCGGGCAGCCTCCTTAAAGAGCCGTATACGATTGGTATGAGTAGCTAAAACCGTTCCGTTGCCCGGAAGAGCCAACCCGATCGCTTCGGTCAGGGAATTCATGGAATTAGCCGTGAACATCCCCGAGCAGCATCCGCAACCCGGACACGAAACGTTCTCCACTTCCGCCAATTCCCGATCGCTCACGGACGAGTCGCCCCCTTTGATCATAGCCGTAACCAAATCCGCATTTTCCCCCTTATAACGCCCGGCCTCCATCGGGCCGCCGCTGCAAAAGACGGTGGGGATGTTCAGTCGCATGGTAGCCATCAACATGCCTGGCGTGACTTTGTCGCAATTCGAAATACAAATCATGGCGTCGGCCTTGTGGGCGTTCACCATATACTCTACCGAATCAGCGATAATATCGCGCGAGGGAAGCGAATAAAGCATGCCGTCATGCCCCATGGCAATACCGTCGTCGATGGCAATCGTATTGAACTCCGCCGCATAACAGCCCGAATGTTCTATCTCTTCTTTAACAATCTGACCGATTTCGTGGAGGTGCGTATGTCCCGGAACAAACTGCGTGAACGAATTCACCACCGCAATGATGGGCTTTCCGAACATCTCGCGTTTCATCCCGTTGGCCACCCAGAGGGCTCGTGCCCCCGCCATTCTCCTCCCTTGCGTACAAACCGTACTGCGTAATGGATGTTTCATTATAGAATTTTACACTTACTTTCATAAAAAAAGCCTTCCTCTTCACGAGAAAGGCTCTATCTATCCGCTTCACTTATTTCTATATAACTCACAGCCTTTCTCGTCCTCACGGCAGAATCACCACGACGATCAGCATAATATGCAACACTGCTAAGTTATGTAGAAATAGATGCTTCATACATCTTCCGTATTTTTATTAACGGAGGCAAAGATAAAGGCTTCTTTGATAAGACACAAACATTTTAAAGAAAATTTTCTCGGAAAATTATAATTCGAAAGAAATCTCTCAAAATTAACACCATATTAATAGTTACCCGCCGTTTCCTTCCTCCTCCAATTGGACTGTTTTATGCAAAACACCCGTTTGTGGAGACGCTGAAAAGAAAAAGACTTCGCCTCTCTTCCGTAAAGTTGAAAATTAATTGTAACTTTGGCACTTGACTTAGAATATTCACTCATTATATCTTGTTTATATGGAAAATAAGTACATCGCCGTGGCATATAAACTGTATGTCATGCAAGACGGTAAGAAAACATTGGTTGAAGAAGCGACGCCAGCACAGCCATTTCAATTTGTCTCGGGAATGGGAACCACGCTGGAACGGTTCGAAAATGAAATCACTGCCTTAAAACAGGGCGATACTTTCTGCATTACCATCCCGTCTAAAGAAGCTTACGGAGAATATCTGCCGGAAGGCATGCGTACGGTATCCAAAGATATGTTTTTTATCGACGGGAAGTTCGACGACGAACATATTTTCGAAGGAGCGATGGTACCCTTGCAAGACAGCGAAGGGAATCACTTTTACGCCACGATCAAAAAAGTGGAATCGGATTCCGTCACAGTCGATCTGAACCATCCTTATGCGGGAAAAGACCTCACTTTCGACGGAGAAATTACGACGTTACGGGACGCTGCGCCGGAGGAAATCCAGGAAATACTCGACGAGATGAACCACGAATGCGGGTGCGGAGACTGCGGTGGTGAATGCGGGCATCATTCCCACGGATGCGGGTGCGGATGCGAACAGTAATTCGAGCGATTTTTCGAGCTTACCGAAATTAATAAAATAAACCATGAAAAAGCTATTTCTTTCTCTGATCCTCGCCGCATCGCTCATGCCGGGGAGGGCGCAAAGCTGGGGGATGTTGAAGAAACAACTCGACAAACAACCGGCTTTGCAAAAGCAAGAGGTGGTCGTATTGCTCGACAGTATCGGCGTAACGGTCGATGAAAACGGTTCGGGCAACTTCGACATTCATCAAGTGGTGCAGGTGCAAAATCCTACGGGAGCCTTGCACTACCGCGTACTTAAATACGATTACGATCCGTTGACCGCCTTTGCGAAATTTACACGGGTTACCGTTTATAAGGCCGACGGAAGCATCAGGGACCTCGATGTAAACGCAGCCTGCGACTATGTAGCTCCGGCACGCGCAATCTATTGGGGAGCACGCCAGATCATGCTCGAAGTCGGGAAATTGGACAACGGAGATATTGTCGACTACGAAATCAATAAAAAAGGATTCACCTATGCATTGCTCGGCGCGAATCCCGGCACCAGTGTCGGAGCAGGCCTCGGAGGAGATATCGACGAACGTTTCGTCCCGCCTATGCGGGGACATTTCTACGACATCGTCCCCTTCTGGGTGACCTATCCCACGGTTTCCAAGGTTTACTCTCTCGATGCGCCGAAGGATAAGCACATTCAATACGAGTTCTATCAAGGGGAATGCCATGCTGCGGTCCGCATGACGAAAGATCGTCAGTTCTTGACATTCTCCATCTCGAACGTCCTGCCTTTCGAGACGGAGCCGAACATGGTCGCTCTGTTCGATGTCGCTCCTAAATTAATGCTTTCCTCCACCCCCGAATGGAAAGACAAATCGCTGTGGTTCCACAAAGTGAACGAAGACTACGGCAGCTTCGATGCAATGCCTGAAGCGCAGAAAAAAGTAGACGAACTCATCAAAGGCAAGCGAACGGACATGGAAAAGATCGCCGTCCTGACGCATTGGGTGGCGGATAACATGCGGTACTCCGGCATCCCGATGGGAAAAGGCGAAGGCTATACCTTGCACAATACCCGAACGAACTATACCGACCGCTGCGGTGTTTGCAAAGATAAGGCCGCCCTGCTGATCTCCATGCTGAGGATGGCAGGATTCGAAGCCTATCCCGCAATGACGATGGCCGGCTCGCGAATCGAACGTATTCCAGCCGATCATTTCAACCATTGCGTGACTGTCGTCAAATTAGCGGACGGGATCTACACCCCTCTCGACCCGACTTGGGTGCCATTCAATCGGGAACTATGGTCGAGCGCCGAACAGCAACAGAACTACCTGCCCGGTATCCCCGAAGGTTCCGACTTGTGCATTACTCCCGTCTCGGCGCCGGAGAATCATTACCTGAAACTGAACGTAAAGGGCGCCGTCGATGTCCAGGGGACGCTGACAGGCGAGTTTACAGTTCAAGCCGAAGGACAGACGGACGCTTCCGTCCGCCGCGTCTTTACCAGCGGTTTCATGACGCAATGGAGAAATGCGATGGAAAACGAGTTGCTTCGCGTTGCTCCCCAAGCCCAATTAATAAGCGTCGACTACGGCCACGATCCGAAAAACTATCAAGCCGGACCGATGAGGATCACCATGAAATTCGCCATCCCCGATTACGCCCTGACCACCGTCGAGGGCGCCTTACTGCTCAAACCCGTCAGCGGTCAACTCTACAACTGGGTCAAGACTTATTTACGCATCGATACCGACAAAGAATCCCGCAACTACGGATTCAGAGACAATTGCTCGCGCCTCTTGGAGCTGCACGAAACGCTCTCTCTGCCGAAAGGCTATAAGATGGTACAAGAAGCACAGCGCCTGAAGGAGGAAAGCAATGTAGCCGACTTCGTCGGTTCGATCGAGCAACAAGGCGACAAAGTTTCCATCAACCAGACATTAGCATTGAAAAAGCGCATTTACCAAGCGGAAGACTGGAGCGGATTCCGATCGGCCGTCATTGCGACAAAAGCGCTCTCGGACAACATGCTGGTGTTCCAAAAATAAATGAGTCATGAAGAAATATATGCTGTTATTCATCCTAAGCTGGCCCCTCGTCTTATCTGCGAAGGGACAGGCCTACGAAGCCGTATTCAACCGTATTGACGAAGCCTATACCATCAACGGCGACGGCAGTTCCGAATACCGCTACCGGAAAGTGCTGAAACTGAACACCCATTTGGCATTCAACAACCTGTACGGAGAAACATTCATCGCCTACAACCCTGCGTATCAGACGTTGAAGATTAACGAAGCCTATACGAAGCAGGCCGACGGAACGATCGTCCAAACGCCGGACAATGCTTTCAACCCTTCGCTCCCGCGCTTTGCCTCCGACGCTCCGGCATACAATCGCTTGATGGAAATGATAGTTACCCATACAGGACTCGAATTGGGCTGTACGATATACTTGGATTATACGATTTCGACGAAGACCGGTTATCTGGCCGCAACCGACTTTTACCGCTCATTCAACGATCACAGCCCCATCGAAGAATACCAACTGAGCATTACCGCTCCGAGCGATTTATTCTATCGACAAACGGTCAAGCCAGGTATCGAACCTCAGAGAAACGGTCGCACCTATATGTGGAAATTCAAAAATATTCCGGCCGTATTTCCCGAATCGAACATCGCCTCGAACACCATCCCCTTCTTCTTCGCCTCGACGGAACGAAGCGACGAGGCGCGCGCCAAAGCAATCGGCGATATGATCGCCGAAGCTGCCCGCGGTACGGTAGACAACTACGTGGGGAAAACCGAATTCTGCGGCATCGCGAAATACGTCGGCAAACAGGTCGACAACAGTCGAGTACCGCTCTATTTGGCAAACAGGATCCGCACCCCGCAAGACGTTGCCGACAGCGCTTACGGCACGGCAGCGGAAAAGGCCGCCCTCTTCGCTTCGCTATTGAAAACCACCGGTACCGAGGGGAGCATCGTTTGCACTTTCCCAAAGAACGTCTCCCCCAGCCTACTCACGCTTTCGAACATTTACATCAAGTCGGGTAATAAACTCATCTCGCCGGTCGACGGTTCGGAAAACGAAACGAGCCGGCTAAGCTACCACAATCAGCTGTGGGTCGATGGAAACCGACTTAAGATCGATCTCGTTCCCGAGCAAGTAACTTATGCGGTAGAAAAAGATTTGAATACGGAAGAAGCGGGACTGTCCCAAAGCGGCGACTATCTGGTATATACCTTACCCGTTCCAGACAAAGGCTTCGATACGTGGAGAATCAAAACCTTGAACACGGAACGCAGGCAGACTTACGAAATTCCCACGATGCTGGACGAGACTTGCGAGTATACCCTCGTCCTGCCCGAAGGAAGAACGTTAGCCACCAAGCCATACGATCGGACGATCCGCAACAAGGTCGGCGAAGTCAGACTCCAACTCGTTCGCGAGGAGAACAAAGTGAAAATCGCTCGCCATATCCGACTGAACGAGTACCTCATCCCGACATCCTATTACGCAGCCTTCCGCAGCTTAGCCAACTTATGGAATAATCCGGCTTACCGATCCGTTATCCTCAGGTAAGCGAGACCGTTCTTTGGTGAAAGAAGTGTTTCCCCGGGTCCTACAATACCGGAGAAACACTTCCTAAACACGCTTCGATGTCAGCAATGTTTACTTAATGTATAAACATCTCTAACACGATACCGAAAAATAAATGCACGACAAGAGTAAAAACAGATTGTCTTCATTATTAAACATTTCGCGCAAGATCTTCATGGATTTATAAATATGTGTTTCTACCGTTCGCGGCGATATTTGCAGAATTTGGGCGATTTCTTTCGCTTTCAACCCCTGTAAATAACTCATGCGGATGCACAGTCTTCCTTTTTCAGGCAACTTAGCGATGGCCGTTTTCAATTCTTCGTATTGCTCATGGTTGATTATCCGTTCGAAAACGGGATTGTCGTAGGGTGAAAAATAATCCAGCGCCTTTTGCATGATTTCCATTTCTGCATGTCTCTCCGTCTTTACCTGTCGATGCTTTAATACGTTTAACGCTCTATTGTACACCATTTCATACAGCAACGAAATAAATGAATCCTCCATGACGATGTTTTCCCGGTTTTCCCACACATAGATGAAAACGTCCTGCACAATATCTTCGCCGGTTTCTTTATCCACAAACCGGCATGCATAGTACAACAGGCGCGGGAAATAAGCATGGAAAAATGC
Organism: Phocaeicola abscessus CCUG 55929; assembly: GCF_000312445.1. GTDB lineage: Bacteria > Bacteroidota > Bacteroidia > Bacteroidales > Bacteroidaceae > Phocaeicola > Phocaeicola abscessus. Next base: position 215,122 of record NZ_HE997184.1, read on the forward strand.
ATTCATCACCTTTGAACGCATCGGAATCAAACAGATCATCGAAAAACTCGAATACATCTATGGCGAGCGGATTATCCTGCAATTGATGCCGGATGCCCCTTTTGTTAAAACATATTCGGGAGCTGTCGCACGGGAAGATTCGCTGGAAAATGTGCTGAAAAGTCTTCAAAATGTAATCCCTTTTCATTTCAAGAGGGTCTCCGAAGGATTTGTTATCTCAATGGAAATCGAATAACATATTAATTCTTCCGGGATTGATTTAATAATTGCAGAAGTTATCTCGAAATCAACTTCTGTTAATTGCTGAAGATTCATTACGTTTAGTGACTCTATGGAATAACTTGGGACATAATTAACGTGAGTTCGATATAAGATCTGAATTTATTTGATTGAATAATAGGAACATAGCGATAAAATATTAAATTTATAGTGCCAAACATAGCATTTAAACGATTACTACTATATTCACAGAGTCTAAAGTTACAGAGATTTATATTATATTTGCACAAATCCTTAACATATATCGCAATGAAAATCTTGATTTACGGAGCAGGTGTTGTGGGCAGTACATACGGTTGGCTGCTCCATGAGAACGGAAATGACGTGACCGTACTTGTCCGCAAGGAGAAGAAAGTTGCTTTGGCTGGAAACGGTATCCATATCGTCTGCCAAGATTTCAGAAATGACACAAAGGGTGTGTCAGATGTTGTGTTCAAGCCACATGTCATAGACGAATTGCCAGCAGACAACGATTTCGACTACATCATCGTGGCCACGAACAAGTTGCAGCTTCCGAGCGTGCTACCTGCATTGAAAGCCGGTGCGGGCAAGGCAAACATCGTTTTCTTCCAGCACAACTGGGATGCTTTCGACGAGATTGCATCTTATCTGCGCCCCGAACAGTATTTCTTCGGCTTTCCCTTTATGGTGGGCGGGGAAAGGAACGGTTTAGAGATACACAGTTATATTTCCGGACTGAAATATTCCTGTACTCCTTTGGGCGAAACGGACGGAAGCGTGACCGAAAGGGTAAAAACTTTTGCGGAAATATTGAAAAACGCAAACCTGAAGCCTTATATATCCGACCGAATTTCAGTCTGGCTCATCTCCCATTACGCCACAGCTGCCGGACTCTCCGCAGGTGTCATGTGTGCAGGAGGTGCGTCGAAATTCATCAAAAACATAGATATGCTCAAAACAGCAATACGCGCCATCCGCGAAGGGTTTGCCATTTGTCGGAAGAAAAGAATAGCCCCCAAAGACGAGAAAGCGAACAGACTCTACCGTCTCCCCTTGTTCCTTGCCGTGCCCATCGCCCAAAAAATATATGCAGACGAAGCATTGCAAAAAATGTTCGACGGGCATGTCACTCATTCACCCGACGAAATCCGACAAATGCTGGATGATATGATTGAAGGCGGAAAGACGTACCGCGTAGACACGCCTAACCTTACTGCAATGAGGGAACAAGTCGGCTGTATTTGCGCTGTGAGATGACCGCATAAGGCATACGGATAGCAGTGCTGACGCATCGCAATAATGCAGATAGTTCTCAATCCCTATAATGTATACATACAGAATGGGTAATTCACTGGGAAAGCTGAGACGTTCTTGTAGAATTTGAAACGACCGATTTAAATAATTGATATGACACAGAAAAATTCCTATACTCGATTGATAAATCGCTACGACGATGTTCTGACAGGTCGTAAATGGTGGTCGTGGCTGTATATGCACTGCCTCTGGAAAACCGACGACAATGCCGTTGCCCGAGAAGTGCTGGAAATGATTCCAGACAATTTTCGCGGCAAGATGCTTGACGTGCCTGTGGGTACGGCCGTTTTTACCTGCGACAAATACCGTCGGATGACAAAGGCTGGGATTACGGGGTTGGATTATTCTCAGGAGATGCTCAATATTGCACGTTTGCGCTTCGACGAAGCGGGAATAAGGCATGTTGCTCTGCAGCAGGGCGATGTATGCGATTTGCCTTTTCCCGGCGACCATTTCGACCTCGTGCTCTCGATGAACGGCTTCCATGCCTTCCCCGATAAAGAATTGGCATTTGCCGAGGTCTCCCGCGTACTCAAATCCGGCGGCACGTTTTGTGGATGTTTTTACATCAAGGGAGAACGTAAGCCTGCCGACTGGTTTGTCCGAAAGGTTTTGGACAAAAAGGGACTGTTCATACCTCCTCATTATACACGACAGCAAGCCGAGGAGAAACTGCGTTCCCTGTTCGGAGCAAACGTGGAAGTAAGAAACGAACGATCCATACTGATTTTCAAATGTGTCAAGCCGGATACGGATAGTTATTCACGAAAACAGTTGTGATTTTCAAGGAAATATGACATCATATTTTCGTATATTTGCTGGTGAATGAAAACAGTCGGTACCAACGACGGAGAAAATCCCTATTTCTTTCACTGCAGTGGATGAGACTTTCGCAGCGAATTTATATCAATAACATTTTAATCGATTAAATAGATAAACAACGATTAATTAATATATAATGGAAGTAAGAGTAGAAAAAGACTTTTGGGAGATATTTCCCAATGCCGAAAATCGGTCTGTTGATGCTGACCGGAGTAAATAACCGCTACGACGAACGCGAGAAGTATGAATGCCTGCTGGAAACGGCGCAAGAGAAAGCCAAAGAGTTCATTCGCGAATCGGAGTTTGCCCAAAATGCCCGATCGCGGAAGTGTGGCTATGAACGTTGCCTATTCGTTTTACTTCAACAAAGTAATATGTGTACCGGTCGTAGAAACCCTTATAGGGCAAGGCCGTTCAGTACGCCCTGTCAAGGGTGATTAGTCGGAATGCTGCAATAAAGTTCCCCCCTCACGAAAACGATCGCCTTCAGGCTATCTCGCAGGTAGAGCTTCTGAAGAACGACACGATTATCCAAGGACGACATATCCCTTGCAAAAGGACATATCGGTCTGTGCTTTATAACGACCAGAATGATGAAGCGATTGGCTGAACCGATAGCATTCGAGAACTTGCAAGATGTTTGATGTACGGATCCTTCATCCTACAGGCAGGTGGGGCTGAGAGACGGTGTGGCGAATTGGAAGAATGCGACAGTCATCTTGGCCGAGCAGTTACTTTTCATAAAAAATATTAATTTTACTCCCGACCAATGTAAACTTTCGTTTATTTGTAAAATGTATAAGAACCGAATTTTAGTACGATTAGTAAATGCGATTGCATGACGACCGATGAGAATGATTGAACATAAAGAGGGTATGTTCCTGATTCCTGTTTGTAAGTCCCTCTAATTATCAACCTTAATATCTAATTAAATGAAAAGACAAAGAAAGAATTTAATCGATGTATGCATCGAACTGATGCTTTTTCTCGGTTTACCGTGGAATCAGGCATTAGCTGCATCGACATCTTGGTTGCCGGTAGAGGTCGATATCCCTCAACAACAAAGGCGTGTAACCGGTATAGTGAAAGATACGTCGGGCGAGCCGATTGTCGGTGCCAATGTGTTGGAAAAAGGAACGACGAACGGTACTGTCACCGATATAAATGGGAACTTCGCCTTGGATATTTCTGGAAATATCACTTTAATTATTTCTTATATCGGGTATGATACTCAGGAGGTCTCCATGGAGGGTAAGAGTGCTCTTTCGATCATATTGAAAGAGGACGCCAAACTGTTGGGCGAAGTGGTCGTCTTGGGTTATGGGGCCAACGCTCGTAAGCAAGATTTGTCGGCATCGGTGGGTGTGGTGAGTAATGCCGAAGAATTAGCCGTTCGGCCGGTAACCTCTACCGAAGGCATGTTGCAGGGGCAGTTGGCGGGTGTCACCATTCAATCGAACGGCGGTGACCCGACTCATTCGCTCAATATCGTTATTCGCGGACAAGGTTCGCAGAAGGGAGACAATGTGCTTTGGGTAGTGGATGGCGTACCCGGCGCTCCCATCGCTTCGATGAACGACATCGAAAATATCGTGGTACTGAAAGACGCCGCTTCGGCTGCCATCTACGGCGCGCAGTCAGGTGCGGGAGGAGTCGTGTTGATTACGACTAAAAAGGCTAACGAAGGTACTCCCGCTTTGTCGTACGATGGTATTTACGGCATTCGTCAAGCCACTAATCTGATAGAACCGTTGAATGCACCACAGCAAATAGAGATGCGCAAACTCTCGTATGCCAATGCGGGGCTGACGCTTCCTACGGGATGGGATGTAACTAAGAATCCTTGGGTGGGGACTACGCGTACGGATTGGATGGACGCTATCTTCCGCAAAGCTTTTTATCAACGTCACAACATCGCTCTGAACGTAGGTGCGGAGAATTATCAAAGCCGCTTATCGTTTGCTTACGATGACGATGAGGGCGTATTGATCAACACGTTCAACAAGAATCTTTCTCTTCGCTATAACGGCAAGATCAAACTCAATAAATGGGTGACCGTCAGCGAGGATTTCGTGTGGAAAAACACCGAAGTACGTTCCAAGGATACGGATAACGATGGATATACCGGCCCTATTCTTTCCGCTGTTTATATGCCTGCCAGCGCCTCCGTCTACAATGTGCTCGACGGTAGTTACGGCGGTACTACGACTGAAGATCCTGCATATATCGCTCAATACGGTTCGAACTTCGCCGATATTCATGGCGATGCCGTGAATCCCGTCCGCCTGTTGAAAGCGGAAAACAGATATGATAAGACCAGCGAGCTCTGGAGTACGACCAGTCTGGAGATTGCCAATCTGGTTCCCGGGCTGAAGTTTACCAGTCGTTTCACGTATAACTTGGATAACAATCATTATAAGAATTTCAACCCCATCCGCGACGAAGTAGGCAAGCCGGTGCTCTCGAACAGTCTGACGGAGACCACCTTTCGCGTCGATACTTGGCAAACGGAGAATACGTTGATCTATGATAAGACTTTCGGCGAACACACGTTAGGCGCCTTGCTCTCCACTACGGCCGATCATTACAGTCGACGAGGCTTCGAAGCGAACGGTAAAGATTTCGCCGATGAGTCGGCTTTCCTGCAATATTTGGCTTATGCGGGGACGACCAAGGCCATCGATTATTTAGTCGGTCCCGACGCTAATGTGTCATTGATTGCCCGTTTAGCCTATTCGTACCATGATCGTTATTTTTTGACGGCTTCCTATCGTCGCGATTACGCTGGTCGCTTACCGAAAGAGAACAACTACGGAGACTTTCCCGCAGTGACGCTCGGATGGAAAATCTCCAATGAGCAGTTCTTTAAGCGAAGCGCTATGATCGACCTGCTGAAATTACGAGCGTCTTGGGGGCGCGTAGGAAACCTGGGATCTATTCCCTTCAACTATAGATCCGCTTTGTTGAACAAGTCATCCTGGGCGGAGCAGGCGCAATACGGCGTAGAGGTTAACAAACTGTGGGATAACTTCGTGTACAATGCCACCGCGTTGAACCCTCACCTGACATGGGAAACCTCCGAACAGATTGACGTGGGTATTGACTTGGAAATGTTCAAAAGACGCTTGTCGCTCTCAGCAGACTACTTTAACAAACGTACGTATAACCTCATTCAACAGGAAACGATGAACTGGCCTTCGACCATTGGGATAGATCCGATGTTCGTAAACAGAGGAGAGGTGCGCAACCGCGGCTTCGAAATGCAGTTGGATTGGAAGGACAGGGTGAATAAAAACTTCTCGTACTTTGTATCGGGAAACTTCTCTTACCTGAAGAACAAAGTGACCGATATCGGCGTGAAGAATGCTGACGGAACGCCGGGAGTGTGGACAGGGACGACGGATAGATACGGTGCCGAAACTGACGGTAGTTTCCGAGCCGTTCCCTATACCTATCAAACGGGCGAAGGCCAGCCGTTGAATTCTTACTATCTGTATAAAACGGACGGACTTTTCCACAGCGATGAAGAGGCGGCTGCATGGAATGCCGCGCACGGAACATACAAGATCAACGCCGAAGGGAAACAGGAATGGGTAGGGATTCAACCCAACGCCAAAGCTGGCGACTTGAGATTTGTCGATACTAATCAGGACGGTATGCTCACCGACGCGGATCGGCAGTATATGGGCAACGCTACTCCCAAAACGACTTTCGCCTTTACGTTGGGATTCACTTATAAGAAATTCTCGTTCAGCACTATGTTACAGGGCGTAGGCGGTGCACAGGCGTTGTACGTGGGGAAATACATGTTGTTGAGCGACGTGGAAGGGAATTTCAACCGCTCGAGCGAGATCCTGAATGCGTGGAGCCCGAGGAATACCGGTTCCGACATCCCTCGCCTGTCGAAGAATGACCCGAACGGAAACTTCTCCAAAGCTTCCGACTGGTATTTGGAAGACGCCTCTTATCTTCGTCTGAAAAATGTGACTCTCTCTTACGACTTGACCGATCTGCTCCGCAGATGCGCTCATCTGAAAGAGCGTAACAGCCGCATAACGGTATATCTCAGCGGTGAGAACCTGGCTACCTTTACTGACTATTCGGGCATGGATCCCGAATGCGGTGGCTGGGATGCCATGAAGTATCCGGTATCGAGGGTATTCTCCGTAGGAGTAAAGTTAACTTACTAAGTATGAAAGGAAAGAAAACGATGAAAAAGATTATAGCATATATCGCAATGGGTACAGCATTGCTTATGAGTTCGTGCAGCGACTTCCTCGACGTGCAGCCCGAAGGCGACGCCACTACCACGACTTATTTTACGAGCGACCGGCAGGCTATCGATGCCGTGGATGCACTGTACGAGAGATTTCATCAGGAAGCGGTTTATGGGCGCGAGCTCTTTTGGGAACAAGGCGCCGCTTGCGATGTGGTATGGGGAAGGACGCGTAGCTACCCCACATTGGCTACCTTCAAATACACGGGCGATGAATCTCCTTTGAGAACTGTCTTCGACAGGATGTACACTGTCATGGCGCGTTCCAATTGGGTGATCGAGCAATTGCTGCGCAAAGCCAACTCGTCAGCCTTGTCCGCCATTGAAAAGCGCAGTTTGGGAGAAGCTTACTTCACGCGTGGATGGGCGCATTTCCTGATCGCTTATCGGTACGGTACCGACAAGCAGGGAGTGCCCTTCGTACGCTATGAGGATTTCGATGGTGGCTACGATAATTCCATACCACCCCAGCGGGAATCCGTCGTCGATAATTATAAACTGATTATCGCGGACATGGATCTGGCGGCGGAGTATCTGCCCAAGTTCGAAGAATACGAGGTCGACGACAGAGGCCGCGCTCATAAGGCGGCGACCGTGGCTTTCAAAGCGAAAGTATATGCTTATTGGGCTACGTGGGATGCGACGCAATGGAATCAAGTCATCGGCATGGTCGATGAATTGGAAAACGTATATGCACGCGGTTTGGCTGATACCTTCGGACAGGTGTTCTCTTCGGACTTTGCCGACTTCTGGAACAAAGAGTACCTGTGGAGTATCCCCAGTACCGGCGGCTCGACAAACGGCGGTTCCGAGTTCCCGGGCGTTGTTCTCGAAAACAAGGGTTGGGGTAAATATAACGGTTGGGGGCAAAATAAACCGTCGTATGACATCTATGCCGAACTGCTGAAAGACGGTAAGGGCAACGACCGCTTGCTGCGAACGGTGCTGGAATACGGGCAAGCATTCCCGTTCCTTGGAGAAACGCGCCTGTTCTGGTCTACCTCCGATGTCGAGGCAGGCTTCATGATCAACAAGTACATGGATCCGTTCAAGCATGCCGATGCCGCTGATAACGGATACATCAGCACGAACGGAGACTGGCCGACAACACGCCTTAATTTTCCCGTGATTCGTTTTGCCGAGATGCTGTTGTTTCGCGCCGAGGCCTACTTGATGACCAACCGGGCGGACAAGGCCACCGCCGACCTCAACCGACTGCGCCTTCGCTCCAGACTCGCTCCGTTGATAGGCACGGCTACGATGAACGATTTGTATCATGAACGCCGTTGTGAACTGGCTTTCGAATTCACCGACCACCTGTTCGACCTCAAGCGTTGGCATCGTTCTGTGAATGTCGAAATCAAAGCTTTGGCCGCTGCCGAGCTGAAAGCGCATCCGCAGGTACGTCATTACACGAATCGGCAAGATCCGACATCGGACTGTACGGTGGGCGATTACGAAGATTACAAGGATAAGGCCGCTTATCAGGATTACATGATGGTATTCCCTTACCCGTCCAAACAAGTGATCAACTCGAACGGCCGATTGAAACAGAACGAAGGCTATCATTGATTCTCTTTCCTCGAAGTGCGAAGGAGGTAGGCGATTCATGACCGATTCTTGACCGCAAGGTTTTCTTATCCTATGGACGCTTGCGGTTGTTCTTCCTCCTTTCGCAAAGAGGAAGAAAATCTGCTGTACCCGCAACCGATAGCGGCGCATGGAAAATATGACATCGTACACCTGTACATTGATTGATAATTTTATAATTTATAACTTTGATACGGGTATGGAGAAAGATCGATAAGACGTTGGTTCTTGAAACCGTGACTAACATTCAATCCCCATACCCTTACATCCGAAATTTGGATAGTCATATTTCGGAGCAACCTTCGACCACCCTTCGGACAGATGTGTTGTTCAAAGCCTCGATATTTTTATTCGAACGGACGTAAAATCAAAAACTTTTACGTATATTTGGGAAAAAAGGCGTCCATCGCCCTTGCAAAGCATGTTTCGCTAACCGTTAAATATATCGCCAATGAAGCATCAGAAACACCCGCCGGGAAATATCAGAGACCTGTTTGAAACCCGTTTGCCGTTTATTGGCGAATTGGCAATCGCTTGCAGCAACGTCGCTCAGTTTAAGGAAAAGCTGGCTGCAAACCTATTGACAGATGAAAGGATCATTGATCAGGATGCGAAGGAGAATCTTTTCCGCCTGATGGAATACGACGGAAGAACCGTTTGGGAATTGTCGGAAGAACGTGAGGTCGAAATATCGACGATTGAGCTGCTGTGGCAATCTTTTCGCGACGGTGCCCGCGAAATCGGCGTAACTGATGACTTCCTCTGGGACATGTATCATCAGTTTGAGCGACTCTACGCGGGCGAATCGGATAAACCTGCCAAACAAGAAGTGTTTCAATGGATGGAGCGATGGCCCAGCGGACTCGATAAACAGGTGTCGGAAATCCGGCGAACGAACCGGGAGCGTATTGTCGACTGCCTGATTGCCAAGATCGAGCATCGCCATGCGCACCGCAGCCCTTACGTGTTTCCCGAAGGCTTCTCGCTGGGGCAGAAACGTCGACAGGTCGAAGCCTGGTGGGACGATTATCGTTTCCATCTGTCGTTGGCTATCCGTTCTCCTCGCGAACTCAACTTCTTTTTAGGCGGGAAACTGTCGGCAGAAGTCCTTGATCTCTACCGTCGAGCGGTGAATAAAGGGATGCCCGTGTTTGTGACGCCTTATTATCTCTCCTTGTTGAATGTGGACGACAATCGAGGGTACGACGATGCGGCCATCCGCTCTTACGTGATGTATTCGCCCGAGCTCGTAGATGCTTTCGGACATATCAAGGCTTGGGAGCGTGAAGATCGAGTGCGTGCCGGCGAACCGAATGCAGCGGGGTGGTTGTTGCCGGAAGGGCACAATATCCACCGACGTTATCCTGATGTAGTCGTATTGATACCCGACTCCATGGGAAGGGCTTGCGGCGGGCTCTGTGCCTCCTGTCAACGCATGTACGGCTTTCAGAAAGGGAACCTGAACTTCGAACTGGATGAACTTCGGCCAAAGGAAACGTGGCAGACGAAGCTGCACAGGCTCATGCGATACATGGAGGAAGACAAGCAGATACGCGACATCCTCATCACCGGCGGCGATGCACTGATGAGTCAGGATGCCTCGTTGCGCGTGATTTTCAGCGCCCTTTGCAACATGGCCATGCGTAAACGCAAGCGCAATGAGAAACGCCCGGATGGACAAAAATACGCTGAACTTCAACGAGTGAGAATTGGTACGCGTCTGCCCGCCTATTTGCCCATGAGGGTGACCGAAGCGTTGACGCGCCTGCTGGACGAATTCCGGCGCAAAGCCTCTGTCGTAGGTGTGCGTCAATTCTACGTGCAGACGCATTTCCAAACACCACTCGAGGTGACCCCTGAAGCGAAAAAAGCCATCCGGAGGTTGCAGTCGGCAGGATGGATCGTCACTAATCAGCTGGTGTATAATGTGGCCGCCTCTCGGCGTGGACATACGGCCAAGCTTCGCCGCATCCTCAACTCGCTCGACGTGCTATGCTATTATACTTTTTCCGTAAAGGGCTTCGCAGAGAATCACGCCGTCTTCGCACCCAACAGTCGCTCTCTTCAGGAGCAACAGGAAGAAAAGGTGTGGGGCAAGGTCGACAGGGCGGCGCAACGAGAACTGATCCGTACCTTGTTTGCGGCAGGCGGCTCGCAGGGAGTGATAAGCCGTTTCTGTCGAACTCATCGGGTGCCGTTCCTGGCTTCCGATCGGAATGTGCTCAATCTGCCCGGCATCGGCAAAAGCATGACCTTCCGGCTGGTGGGCATCATGGCTGATGGACGCCGATTGCTCGAGTTTGACCACGATCACACGCGAAAACACAGTCCGGTCATCGAGAGATTTCCTAAGGTGTATATCTGTGAAAACAAGTCCGTCGGCGAATATCTCCGACAACTCGCCCAGATGGGTGAAAATCGCAATGAATATCGTTCTATTTGGCAATATACGGAAGGGGAGACCGAACCTCGTTTCCCTTTGTACGAATATCCTGAGACTGGCCTCCGTACGACCGACGAATATAATCATATCCGTAGCGAACCGATCCTCTCGAAAGATGAAGCCTGAATGCCGAACTCTCGTCCGTTTGCTTCGAATGAGACGAAACTTACGGAATCCTGCCAAACTGTCAGCCGATTAAAATGTTTCCCTTAAAACGATAAATGGCATAACCTTTGTTCTTTTACAGGCGTGTCCTGAGGGCATGAGACAAATAGAACAAAAAAACAAATAAAAATATGAAATATGGGAAAGATTATAGGTATTGACTTAGGTACTACAAATTCGTGTGTAGCTGTATTCGAAGGGAATGAACCGACGGTAATTGCAAATAGTGAGGGCAAGCGTACGACTCCTTCTATCGTCGCATTCGTAGATGGCGGCGAACGTAAAGTCGGCGATCCGGCTAAGCGTCAGGCCATTACGAATCCGAAACGAACCATCTTCTCGATCAAACGCTTTATGGGAGAGAATTGGGAACAGGTTCAGAAAGAGGTCGCTCGCGTACCTTATAAAGTGGTGAATCAGAACAATATGCCTCGTGTGGACATCGACGGCCGACTTTATACACCGCAGGAAATATCGGCGATGATCCTTCAGAAAATGAAGAAGACGGCAGAGGATTATCTCGGACAGGAAGTAACGGATGCGGTGATTACCGTGCCCGCCTATTTTTCGGATTCGCAACGCCAGGCCACCAAAGAGGCCGGACAAATAGCCGGGCTGAATGTGAAGCGCATTGTCAACGAACCCACGGCCGCGGCATTGGCCTACGGCTTGGATAAAAAGAATCGGGATATGAAGATTGCCGTATTCGACCTTGGCGGCGGTACGTTCGATATTTCTATCTTGGATTTCGGCGGCGGCGTCTTCGAAGTTCTTTCGACCAACGGCGATACGCACTTGGGAGGCGATGATTTCGATCAGAAGATTATCGATTGGCTGGTTGAGGAGTTTAAGCATGATGAAGGAGCAGACCTTAGGGCCGATCCGATGGCGATGCAACGCCTGAAAGAAGCTGCGGAAAAGGCGAAGATAGAATTGTCTTCTTCCACATCGACGGAGATCAATTTGCCGTATATCATGCCGGTGGATGGAATGCCGAAGCATTTGGTCAAAACGTTGACGCGCGCTAAATTTGAATCGCTGTGTCATGAGTTGATTCAAGCTTGCTTGGAACCTTGCAAGAAAGCAATGGCTGACGCAAACCTGTCGACCAGCGATATCAATGAAGTCATCTTGGTAGGCGGTTCTTCTCGAATCCCTGCAGTGCAGCAGTTGGTTCAGGATTTCTTCGGGAAAGCTCCTTCTAAAGGCGTGAATCCAGATGAGGTAGTGGCTGTCGGTGCTTCTATTCAAGGTGCGGTTTTGACGGACGAGATTAAGGGCGTTGTGCTCTTAGATGTGACACCATTGTCGATGGGTATCGAAACGATGGGCGGAGTTATGACGAAATTAATCGATGCCAATACTACCATTCCTTGCAAAAAAAGCGAGGTCTTTTCTACTGCAGCTGATAACCAGACGGAAGTTACTATTCATGTATTGCAGGGCGAACGTCCGATGGCGGCTCAAAACAAGAGTATCGGTCAGTTTAATCTGACAGGTATTGCACCGGCCCGCCGAGGAATTCCTCAAATTGAGGTTACGTTCGATATCGACGCGAATGGTATTCTGAAAGTCTCTGCCAAGGATAAGGCAACGGGCAAGGAACAGGCTATTCGCATCGAAGCTTCGTCTGGTTTGAGCAAGGATGAGATTGAACGTATGAAGACGGAAGCTCAAGCTAATGCCGAGGCAGACAAGAAAGAACGGGAGAAGGCGGATAAACTGAATCAAGCCGACTCCATGATCTTCACGACGGAGAACCAATTGAAAGATTTGGGAAACAAGGTTCCCGCAGATAAAAAGCCGACAATAGAAACGGCCTTGCAAAAGTTGAAAGATGCGCATAAGGCACAGGATTTAGCCGGGATCGACACCGCCATGAATGAATTGAATGCCGCATGGCAGGCCGCAAGTGCTCAGATGTATTCGCAGAGCGGTGCTCAAGGCTCTCAAGAAGAGGCCCAACAAGGTCAACAGCAGACTAATAATCAAGAGAGCACAACCAATAACACGAACGGCGAGAATATCCAAGATGCCGACTTCGAGGAAGTGAAATAATTACGCTCACAAACGAGCATCAAACAAATAGTAAATAGCAGTAAGATAACAACTTACTGCTATTTTTATTTTCTATAGTTTCTCGTATTTCTTCGTTTTTCATCGATTTTAGTCTTATATTTGTACCATATTTGTGCCGCGACTTATTAGTGTATAACGTGCGACTTAAATAAAAATAGTAATTGATTATCAGACAGATAAAAAAAGCATATGCCAGCTGCAAAATTTCAGATTGAGCGAAAGTGCGAATTGTGTGGGGAGACCTTTCTTGCCAAGACAATCACATCGAGATATTGTTCTATACAATGCTCAAGGTCTGCGTATTCACAAAAAAAGCGAGAGGAAAAGTTGGAAGAGCTGCGGCGAGAGAAGGCCGCAAAGGTTCCCAAGGATCAACCCTACCTCTCTATCTCCGATGCTATTGCTCTATACGATGTTTGCAGAGATACGTTATACCGACTCGTTAGAAGTAAGGCTCTCCGAAGTTATAACTTAGGAAAAAGGATGACTCGCATCTGTAGAGAGGATTTAGAACGCAACTTTAATCTGAGGCCTGTTGGTGAGCAAAAGCCGAGAAGAAATGGGGCTAAACTCTACAACCTTGAGCCAGAGTATTGTTACACGATTGGTGAAATAACAGCCAAGTTTGGTGTTACGGAAGGGACAGTATATAAGCATATCAGGAAATTTTCCATTCCCATAAGGCAGATTGGCAACTATGTCTATGCCCCAAAATCTGAGATTGATAATTTGTATAAGCACTAACCTACGACATACAGGAGAAAATTCATTTTGTTGGGGGTTATCATCGTTTATTTTCAGTAACTTTGTATAAAATCAATTTTCAAAAACTATGAAACCAAGAAATATTATTATTGCCTTACTCACAGTAAGCTACATCACGGCAACAGCAGCTATCAGGCCTATAAAACTGACTTGCGAATATTTAGAGAATCCCATGACCATTGACGCACAGCATCCACGTCTTTCATGGATTAACATCGCCGACAAGAATGAGAATGACCAATGGCAAACCGCCTGGCAGATACAGGTAGCCTCGTTGCCCCAATCGCTTGCACAGGGAAAAGCTGATCTGTGGGACTCCGGACGGACTGACGGTAACACGTCCACTATCATCCCATACATTGGCAAAGCATTACGGTCAGGACAAGACTGCTACTGGCGTGTACGCGTATGGGACAAAAACGGTAAGGCATCAGCATGGAGCAATACGGCAAACTGGCACATGGGACTGCTCGACAAAAGCGACTGGAAAGCCCAATGGATTGGTGCGCCGTGGGATGAGGAAGATGCCACGGTGCGCTCGATAGACAAAAATGACAAGCCTGCGCCATTACTGCGGAAACGCTTTGATATCAGCAAAAGCGTAGAGAAAGCACACATCTACGTTAGCGGCTTAGGATATTTCGAACTTTACATGAATGGTAAGAAAGTGGGAGACGACGTGCTGGTGCCCAACCAAACTGACTACACGCACCGTCCCGACATAGAACGGAAACGAGTCAGGATAGACAACAAATTCAAAGGTTACCGCGTATTGTATCTGTGTTACGATGTGAAGCCATATCTACGTAAGGGAAACAATGCCATCGGATGCCTGCTCGGATGCGGGTTCTTTAACTCCTTCAATCCTGGCGACTTCATCATTCCATACGCCTCCCCACGCATAATAGCCCAAATGGAGATTGAATACAACGACGGAACTAAAGAAACTATATGTTCTAACACATCGTGGGAAGTCAAAAAGAGCTTTATCGTCTCGAACGGTATCTATACGGGTGAGCACGCTGACGGACGACTTATTGACCGTAACTGGTGCTGCTCCACTGAAGGCTGGCAACAAGCCGTGGAACGCAAGTCACCTGATGGACAGCTTGAAGCACAGATGGCATATTCAGACAGAGTGAATAAGGAAATGAAACCCTTGAGCATCCAAAAGATTAGCAGTGACAAATGGTTCGTCGATTTCGGCGAAGAGATTGCCGGCTGGATACATCTGAAAAAGATGAATGGTAAACCAGGACAAAGGATAGACATACATTATATATATGAAACTAACAGCCCTATACCAAACAAAAATTCAAACGCATCTCCTGGGAACGAGAATGTACCGCCGCAAGGCACTAACAGCTATACTCTAAATGGAAACAAAAATGAGGATTATCACGCACATTTCGCTTGGTTTGTGTTTAGTAAAGTCATAATCAACGGATGGGAAGGTGAGCTGAAAGCAGATCAGATAACAGCAGAGGATATACATACAGAATTGCCACAAACCGCACACTTTGCTTGTTCCGACACGCTGATTAACAAGATACAAAAAATCTGGTGTCGCAGTCTCCTTGACAATACGCATGGAGGTATATTCAGCGATTGTCCACACCGCGAACGCATCGGCTACACTGGTGACGGGCAAGTAGCATGTGAGACCGTGATGTACAACTATGACGGACGAGCCGTCTACACCAAATGGATGCGCGATATTCTACTTGCTCAAAACCCTACTACCGGATACGCGCCCAACGCTGCACCTTGGGAATCGGGAGCAGGAGGCGGTCCGGAATGGGGAGCAGCCATGATCATTATCCCCTACACTTTCTATCAAATGTATCACGATGCCGATATACTAAACAATAACTATAAAGGTATGGTTGAACTGATGAAGTATTTTCGCAACTGGGTAGACGAAGATGGTATCATGCTACATAACTATTGGGACTGGGACAATCCTATGGCACAATGGCTGAACTTAGGCGAATGGTGTGCCCCAACATCCGTACTGCCTCGAAAAGCTCTTATCCATACCTATTATTATTGGCTATGTGCCCGCAACATCTCAAGAATCGCCGCCGCCATAGGCAAATACGAGGATGCAAAGCAATATGAAGAACTGGCGGAACATACACGCAAAGCATTTCACAAGCGGTTCTACGACCGTGACCTGCGCACCTACGGCGAAGCCGGAAGCAACATCTTCGCTCTCGACATGGGCATTGACAATAGGAATCAGTTGGCTGACGTACTGAATACCCTGAAAGATGAATTGAAACGGAACAACGGACACCTCAATACTGGAATCTTCGGAACGAAACTGTTCTTCGAAGTACTCACCCGTTATGGTCTTAACGAGGAGGCCTATGAAGCCATGACCAAGATCGACTTCCCCAGTTTCGGCAACTGGATCAGACAGGGAGCAACGACAACATGGGAACAGTGGAACGGCGGTGCATCGCATAACCACCCGATGTTCGGCGGTGGGCTGACATGGTTTTATCGCTGTTTGGTAGGTATCGACATTGATTTCATCAAAAATGGTGACCGCCACTTTGTCATCAAGCCCTATCCGCCGAAGAATGTAAGCTGGGCAGAATATAGCAACGAGACCCCATACGGCAAAGTAGCCGTAAGATGGGACAAGATCACTACAGGATATAAACTGCAAATAATTGTGCCAGTGGGTTGTACGGCAACTGTTATACCTCCCGGAAAGGACGGCGTAGCAAATACACGACAATTGAAAAGCGGCAACTATATCATAGATTGCTTATAACAAAAAGGCATCCTACCGAATCAAAAGGATGCCTTTTCCTCTTTCTATAACCATATCCAACTTAATCGGAATATACATCAAAATCTTCCATCAAACCGTAATCTATGAAGTTATAAGCTGAAGGATCAATAGGTTTCTCAACGTTCCTCCAATTCCATGGAGAAGCTAATCCTTTGGACGGATTGTTATAATGCGGCCCGTAGAGATTATACAAACTACCAATCACATGAACGTCAATCATATTTTCTCCCGATTTCAAATACGGTGTAATATTTAGATTATTGGGCTCTTTAAATATGACACCAGCCTTTTCTCCATTGACAAACACTTCTGTAGCTGTTCCGTTCCACTTATTCAACTGTATGAAATAATGAACGTTGCCCTTGTCCACACGATAGGATTTCGAGTAACTCATACCCCAAGAATAAAACGGCAACTTCTGATCTTTCCAACTTCCAAGACCAAACGTCGGAACAACTTGACTGATGCTCCATCTGTCACTGCCAGGGATGACAGAAAAGTCACCTACCACATATATCTGTTCAATTTCGGCATACACACTCATCGAATTGATACTCACTTCCACATCATTCATCCCCGATCGAACACTCTTCTGAATATCATACACTCCGAAATGACGATCCAACCACCATGTTCCAGGAATGGACTTGATTTCCATTCCGTTCATCTTAACCGTAAACAAACCGGAATTCTCTATCACTAACTGGATGTTTTCAAAGTCGGCGGCTCCGACAACGTTAAAGTGATAAGTGGTCACAAATCCACCGCTCCGCACCGTGTCCTTGTCCATCACATTCCGCTTGTACTGAATGGAATGGTTCCACGGGTTCCCGCTCCTGAACCCGTACGCTTTGTATGCCAAATCCGCCGCCTTGTAGAAGTAGATGTTCCGGTAATCCTTGCCTTTCAGACTCAAATTGCAAAAATCTATCGGCAGCACATTGTCCTGTAAACGCGTAACCTTTACAGGGAACGATGCTTCCAGCTTCGTTCCTCTCTCAAATTTGACTTCTGTCGGATATTCCTTTTCCAACGGTTTATGCGAGACATACAGGATCAAACTTCCACAAGGCTCAATCTCAAAGGAAGCCTCTAAACCTCTATCGGAAACATGGCTCGGATAACCGTAGACTTTTCCTTCCAAGGCATCCAACTTCAGTAAAGCAGTACCTTTCATTCGAATAATACCTCTTGTTGGTTGATCTAATGATGAATTGACCATGAATACAAGTTCGCCACCCTTGTATTCTCTTCGCTGATGATACAAGTCTCCGTTATGATAAGAAATGCCGAAGTCTTTGTCTGATAAGTATCGCCTTACGACATCGGGCTCCAATTCTGTCAGATGGATTACCGACGGTTCGTCTAAGAGCGAGGAAAGTTCAGAACTCGCTTTACCTCCCACCTCTTTCGGCTGAGAAAAAGCGATCAATTGACCTCCCTGTGCAACAAAATCCTTCAGTAGCCAAAATGTGGATACGTCGACTGACTCCATCATAGGAGGAAGCACCACGGTAGTGTAGGATGCCTCACCCACTTTCAGTGTTCCGTTCATTACACTGCCGTTACCTCTTATGATAGCCTCAGAACCTAAGTCATACTCCACTTGCGCCATCTCCAATTTGGTCACGAAGCGTTGAAAAGCAACACCAATGTCCCATATAATCGAAGAACAGTTGTTCACGGAATAATGGCACCAAATGGTAGTAGTAGGTTCAATAACAAGTATCTTATTCTTTTGGATCCCATTGCTTAATAACATGGACAGCCGACCAAAATAATCATTCACAACATAATAATCATTCCACCAAGGAGAGACAGAAGAGAACTCTGGTGGGTAATCATATTTTCTAGCTCCTGTCAAAGTCATATGGGAAAGATGCTGATTCATAAAGTTGACTCCCAGCACATATTCCCAGTCGCCCAACCGCTTGAAGTCGCGTAGAGATTCGTCCCAGCCGCCTCCGCCATACGTCTCACTCAACACGCGCTTGAATCCTTTCTGGTTGGCTACGCTACCAAGCTCCTTCACGCTGCGAATATTGCCGAACTGCCCTTGGAGACTGTCCTCGTTCAGTTGATTGAACAACATATCGATAGCAGGCATCTGATGCCACTCGTACATAGCCATGTTGTCCGGACCGGAATCGATATTCGGCCAATCATGTTCCCAATAATGCCCTGTCCATTTTAGGTTATGCTTCTCACAATAGTCATGGTAAGGCTTCGACCAATGCTTAATGAACAAGCTAAGCAAGGTTGAGAAATAATCGTGTCGTACTCTTTTCCAATCACCAATTTCCTCATCAAGTAAAGGCAAAAGAGTTTTTAAATCATACCCCCATTGAGTTTTAAACGTATCAAATAATAAAGGAGTCCATCTTATCCCTCCAGAAGATGGAATTTCCGGTTCATCGGTAAACACACCCAGTATTGATCGACCAAATTCCTGACCGAATCTTTTTTGATAACCATCCATCGTAACCGCGTTGAATTTTTCTGTTACGCCGGGAATCATTAAGTCAACATACGAATAACCACCATACCAATCGGAATTGCTATAATAAGTTTTCTTATAGAGATAATAATCACCTGTTTCCCCTTTATAAGAAGCCTTATCTCCCGTAATATCAATCCATTTATCCTCCTCTTTTCGTAAGCAAAGAAAATAACTGTCAATATCTTCTGGTAACAACATGACTTTCTCCAACTTCAGTCCTTGTCCCTGATTAAAAGATTCTGGCATATCGGCAGGAACATGCCCGCCTCCAAATCCACTAGGATAGGAATTCTCGTCATAAATCCAAACCGTCATTCCTTTCTCCTTTGCCTTCTCTATGGCATAAGCATATAAGTCAAACCACTCGTCAGAGAGATATTCCGTTATCAGTCCTGGACGCGGATGGATGATAATTGCCCCCGATCCCTGCGACTTATATTCGTCAATCATACGGGCAATGTCGCTCTTCGTCACCTTGTAGTTCCACACCATAAATGGTGCAGTACGGTATTCAGAAGGGGGATCGGCAAAATTGGAAAGCAATGCATTAAAATCTAATGTCCTTTCCGTTTGTCCAAAAGTGGACATGACACCTATCAATGCAAATGCGATAAACAACAACAGTCGCTTCTTTCTTTTAAATGTCTCCATAACTTTACCATAAAAAAGTCCTTATAGCAGGAATTATATATTCCATGCTACAAGGACAACAAAACAACTTATTTTCTTAATAACCCGGATTCTGCGTCAAGTCAGGAAAGAGTTCAATATCTCTCGTAGGAATCGCATAAATCATTCTGAAATCTTCTATTTTAAAACATCCATCATTATTAGTTGCTTTCACCCATGGATAGCTTTCTTTTATATATTTTCCGTATTCAGTCATAACTTCCTTAGCCATCCCCTGTCGCTTCAAATCACTCCAACGATGATTCTCGAAAGCTAACTCATGCTTCTGCTCATTAGAGACATCCTCCAAGGAACAAGTCACCAAATCATCTAGTCCAGCACGAGCACGGACTTTATTAATGTATGGTAAAGCCTCTGCACTTTTTCCTTCTTGAACTAAGCATTCTGATAAAAGAAGTAAAGCACCTGCATAACGATAAATAGGGAAATTCTCTTTTGTTCGTACACTATAAGCATAGGGCGGATGATAATATTTAATTACCATCATTCTAAAATCTTTCCCCTCAGGACATACATATCCTTTCGGCTGATGAATTAGTTTTTCAAAATAGAAAAGATCTCCGTCAGAATGTCCTTCTACAATAGCAATGGATGCTGGCAATCTTAAATCACCATCTTCATATGAATCTATCATTTTCTGAGTTGGAACTACCCAACCGCCACTTTCTCCAGCATAGTTAGTCCCACCTACTCCCATCATTTCCTCTAAATTAGAACACTTGGGGGCCATTTTATAAGCGAAAACACTATATTGATCAGAAGAACCATCCTCTGTATATTGTACTTCAAAGATCGTCTCTTCCATATTCTTTTTCGAAGGATCAAAGCAATCAGCATAATTAGATAATAAATCATAATGCATATTCGTAATATCTTTCAAATCCTTTTCCGCTATACTATAATCCGGATTTGGTTTAGTCATATTCACTTCAGCTCTTAGCATCTTTGCAGCTCCCATAGTAACACGACCACCATTATCCACAGGAAAATTTGAAGGAATAGGTAGCCCTATAGAAATAGCAGTATCTAGATCTGACAAAATCTGATTATAAGTTTCTTCTACGGAGGAACGTGGAATAAAAGCTTCATTAGGCGCATGTATCTCATGAATATTTAATGGCATTCCACCCCAGTTTTTTACTAAATCAAAATAATAATATGCTCTTAGAAACGAAGCTTCTGCTTTGACTGCCAATTTATCTGCTTCGACCATCTCTGTTGCATTGTCTACCCTATCCAATATAGCATTTATTCTCGCTACATTAGCCCAATCTTGAATCCATCTTTCTCTTATAGAGGCATGAGTAGTACCATTTGCTGAAACAGCATCATCTATAAATAATGCAAGTTTTTCGCGACAATTAAAAGGACCTCTATCACCCATATATCGGTCAAAAAAAGCATTATCCGAGCGTTGTTCATCCATAAACATACCATAATATGCAATGTCTCTGAGACCACGATAAGCAGAATTCAGTGCTTGGTCAAATTGATCTTTCGTTTGGTAAAATTCATTAGCTACCTGATTTGCTTCTGGATACAATTCCAAGAAAGAATCAGAACATGAAGGAACCAATAACCAAACTATACTTAATAAGAATATAAATAGAACTTTTTTCATCTTTCTACCATTTAAAATGTTACATTCAAACCAACAGTATAAATACGTGAAACAGGATATGAGGTATAATCAACACCATAGCCATTCCATCCATTTGTACCGCCTGTACTTACCTCTGGATTCATTCCTGGATAATTAGTAAAAGTTAATAAATTTTGTCCAGAAACATATAAACGCAAATCTTTTACAAAAGGATTATGTCTCAAAGAAAATGTATATCCTATTGTTAAATTTTTAAGCATAAGGTATGACCCGTCATAAACCCAACGAGAATTTGTAAACCTAAACAATTCCGTTGTACCAGCTTTTGTTCGTGGGATCTCACCTTTCCCTGGATTTTCCAAAGAACGCCAACGATCTTTCACGCACTTGCGTACATTGAACACGCCATCAATGTTCTCCGTAGATTCATAAGTCTCATCCAGAATATCATTACCGACTGAACCTGATATAACCATACTAGCATCAAAGTTTCCCCACTTAAATGTATTAGTAATACCAAATAAGAAATCCGGATTCGGATTACCAATAAAAGTTCTATCGCTAACATCAATCTTACCATCATTATTTATATCCTTCATTCTTGCTGTTCCAACTTCAGAGGTCTCATGTTTAGGTTGGCTTTCGAGTTCTTCTGGCGTCATATATACTCCATCAAAAACATACCCATAGAATAATCCTATTTGATGTCCAACAGCTGTACGATTATAATCATTTTGATTATTATACCCACCAATAGGACTATTGTTCGTTCCTAATTTAACGGCTTTATTCCTATCAAATGAAATATTAAAATCTGTATTCCACTTAAATGAACCAATTAAATTTTTTGTTTGTAACGTAAATTCATGACCCCAAAAATGGAATTCTCCTACATTTGACATGATACTAGAGAAACCTGAAGTATAAGGAAGATCAACTTGATATAACAAACCGTCTGTATTCTTAAAATAATAGTCATACATCAAGAAAATTCTACCTTTAAGAAAACTCAAATCCAAACCAATATCCCATGACTTAGTTGTTTCCCAAGTCAAACTAGAATTACTAATGCCACTTAATGCACGTCCAGGAACAATGGCACCACTATTGACATAATTACTGATAGACATTGTAGATAAAGAGGAATAGTTACCAATGTTATTATTACCCACCTTGCCCCAGCTACCACGCAATTTCAGAAAATTAATTTGAGAAATATTTTTCATAAATTTTTCTTCTGTCAAGACCCATCCTACAGAAATAGAAGGGAAACTTGCCCATCTGGCATTCGATCCAAAACGAGAGCAACCATCTCGTCTAAAAGCTAATGAAAGTATATATTTATTCTTATAATCATAATTTAAACGCGCCAGCCATGATGCCATTGACCATGCAGATTTGCTACCCCTACCAACCTTCGTCACGGCCGCATTGAAAAAGCCGATGGAATCGTCCGCATAGTCCGACGCTTTGATAGTGGAACTGATATCATCTGAACGCTGGGCTGAATATCCAATTAAAGCATCTATATTATGTATACCAAAGAAAGTTTTCTTATACATAAACAAATTCTCGACCATCCAAGTATAATAGTTAAAAGAGGAATGCCTACCATAAGCAGGATTAGGTGGCGCAGAAAACATACCTCCATTTACATAAGAAGGAACCCAACGATCTTGAGAAAAATTTCCAACATCACCGTTTGCACTAAGCTGATACTCCAATCCATCAATTAATTTCACTTTAACATATCCTGATGCTGTTCCTCGAATCGTCTTTCTTGGATTCTTTCTATCGCGTAAAACCAAATAATAATTAGCATTGGCAAACATACCAGGAGGATTATAAGCAATAGGATAAGTTCCATCATCATTCTTATATTTCAACTGCGGATCCATCAAAAATGAGCTTTCAATAATATTGCGTCCATCTCCTAAGCCTTCCTGCAATTGACGCTTGATATAAGAACCAGAAAGATTCAATCCAAACGTCAACCTTGGACCTACATTAAATATATTATTTGAACGAACTGACAAACGTTTTGCATAAGAATTAACAATGACACCTTCTTGATCATGATAGTTAACGTTTACAGATGACTTAGCAAAATCATTTCCTGTCTGCAATGCCAGATTATAATTTTGCATATGAGCTGTACGTAATAATATCTTAAACCAATCTGTACCCTCTTTCACTGATTCTGGATGAGCATAGCATTCTGGTACTGGTGTAGTGGACCCTTCATAACGCTGAGCATCTTCATAAAACTCTTTCTTGAACTGTGCGAATTCCTGCGCGTTCATTACATCAGGCATTCCTCTACTTGAAACAGAAGAAATACCATAATCAGCAGTCAGGTTAATTACTGTTTTTCCTGCTTTACCTTGTTTTGTTGTAACTAAAATTACACCATTTGCAGCACGAGAACCATAAAGGGAAGTAGATGCCGCATCTTTTAACACTGATATAGACTCTATTTCATCTGGAGAAAGACTCTCCAAACCTGAAGTTGTTGGGAATCCATCAATAACAACAAGAGGACTATTACCACCATTGATAGAAACCTGACCTCTTATTCTGATTGAAAGATTACCATTTGGTTCTCCTGAGTTTTGGAGAATTTGTACACCAGAAATTTTACCTTGGAGTTTCTGTGATAAATTTGACACAGGCATATCTTTAAACTCATCAGCATTAATTTTACTCATCGCTGCCGTCACTGATCTGGCTTTCTGCGTACCGTAAGCCACTACCACCACTTCGTCCAATGCTTCCGCATCTTCTTTCAAGACGATGTTTACGATTTGCCGATCTCCGAGTCTGATTTCAACGGTGGTATAACCGATATAAGAAACCACCAGGGTCGGGTGGTCGGAAACTGTCAAGACAAAGTTGCCCTCCACGTCGGTGACGGTACCGTTCGCAGTGCCTTTCTCCAGCACATTGGCACCGATGACGGGATCGCCCGAAGAATCTACGACTTTCCCACGTATGCGGCGATGCTGATCGACGGATTCCCTCCCGTTCGCATCGCACGATTCCTCCGCTCGGGAAGTGAGCACGCCATCCGAATACCTTCCAGATGGCGAAGCCGAACCGACGCAAAGGAATAGCAGCAAAGCGGTCATTTTCATACCGCGCAAGAAATGTTTCCACGTTTTGTAACCAGATAGAACGTTCATACTTTTACATATAATTTTAAGGTTCGACATTCGTGTGATGGATATACAGTGACGTACTTCGGTTTCTCGTTTCGGTTACTGTTCGGGCGACAGCCTGGTTATGCTAGTAATACGATCGAGAAGTTTCGACCCCTAAACCGAACAGGGAAAAGATACCGCCGACGAGGTTAAAGATAGATCCAGCAAGGGCAAATATCCCGTCGTTGAGATTGGGGGAACATCATCGTTTACGAACTATTGTGATTCTTTAATGGATATTAATTTCAGGCTTAAAGATCAAAGATACCTATATAGTGAACAGAAAACCGCCATTGAAGTATCCATCATCAATGGCGGATAACTAATGTTATAGCTCAAGTCTCACTTTAATTTAATCTTTATTTCAACTACAATCATAACAGGAAAATGATCTGATGGCATTCTTGCCTGATAAGTGATTAGATTATCTTTGACATTTGATTCAGACCAATAGGTATCAGTTAATATACCGTATTTTTTAACGACAAATTCATCCGTTAAAAAAATATGATCAATTCTTTTATCTGTCTTCAAATTAGGATTAAAATTATTAAATGTTCCATTAGGTTCATAAATAAACTCTGCTTCTTGATAAGCATCTTTAAAAATATCAGAGTTAACCAACAGTTTATAAGAATCACTAAACTGATCCACATTAAAATCCCCAGATAATATGACAGGGAACTTTTTCGGTAATTCTCTAATCCTTTGCAAAATCAACTTAGCGCTCTCAATCCGAGCCTGTTTACCTATATGATCCATATGTAAATTGAAATACATAAAAATGAAACCTGTCGACTTTAAACGAAATTTCCCCCATGTACAAATACGAGGCAATGCAGCATCCCATCCTTTATTGGGTCTATCCGTTATAGTTGATAACCAAAAATTTCCGTGTTCTAAAACTTCAAACTTATCTGTTCGATAGAAGATTGCTGAAAACTCTCCCCCTTTTTGTCCGTCGTCACGTCCCACACCTATATAATCATAATTACTCATGGATCCTTTTAAATCTTGTAATTGATTATATTTGCCTTCTTCTGTACCAAAAATATCGAAACCATGAAACTGTATTAATTTAGCAATATATGGATAGCGTTGTCTCCAACCATTACCATTAATAGAGTCTCCAATATTTTCATACCGAACATTATAGGTTGCTATTGAGAAAGAAGATGGTTGCCAACATTTAATTCTCTCTACAGATCTACATCCCATAAAAATAAGCGTCAATAATAAAATATTGAATAATCGCATTTTTTTCATACATTTTATTTTCTAAGTTTAATATTACCACCCTGGATTCTGTTTCAAATTACTATTCAATTGGATAACTACTTCTGGAATAGGATACAAATATTGTCGAATAGGCCAACTTCTTCCCGAATAATTATATTTCATCAAATAACCACCATTTACTTCCACAACATTTAGTACATTATTTTTATTCGTTCCGACATATACGCCTATTACTGAATAATTAGGATCATCAATATTATCTGTATTGTAGAAATATGCATCATCAACACCGTCACCATTCATATCTAATGGAGTATTCAACGTAGGGATAAATACTCCTTCCCATGGGTCATTAACCCATAGATCACAACAATTCCATCGTTTCAAGTCATTCAGCCGAAATCCTTCCAAACACAATTCTATTTCCCTCTCACGACGAATTTCCAAAATGGTAGGATCAGTTATGCCTGGATAGTAAGAAGCTATATACGGTTCCATTGCTGTTGGCTTAGTAGTTAATGTACCAGTTTCATCCGTCCCTCCCGTAATACCGGCACGTGCCCGTAGAGCTCCAATAGTTATAGCCCAATCATTATCAGAGAAACTTCCTAATTCGGCTTTTGCCTCTGCATAATTTAATAAAACTTCAGCATATCGCATAATAGGGATGTCATTATCATTAGTTGCAGCATCGTCATAAGCTACATCATCCATAACATACTTTGTAAATTGATATCCGGTTAAAGAATGTCCTGTAAAGTTTGCTGAAGTTCTCTCATATACTCCAGACGCATTTTTACGAGTATAATCAGCTCCACGAATTGTCTGATTTAAACGCGTGTCACGTCCTGTCGTTTCCTCTACAAAAGACTTATAAGTCCCATCTAATTTCTTTTCATTATATGGGGATCCATCAATATTCAAATAAGTTTTTGCGAATTTACGACTCATACATAAATGAGGGCCGAATGTTGAAGAATTATACCACCAGTTTTGTTCTCCCAACCCTAATTCTTTGTCCGTCTCAATTGCCATCATAACTTCTGTTGTAATAGTTTTATTAGAAATAAATAATGCACGATAAGCACCGCGTCCATTTTCATAATCACCTATAGTATAAAGTTTATATGGACCTTTATCCATTACTTCTTTAGCTGCATCAGCAGCTAATTGATACAATTTTTCAATTGTATATTCAGTACAGCCTGTACGGGCAACGTCCAATTCATCATTAGCATGATATTTCCTCCATGCCGCTTCAAATAAACAGACCCTCGACTTAAATGCGATTGCCGTCCATTTATTTACAGTAGTGGAATTATAGGTAGTACTATATTGAGTAATATTATTGTACGCATAATCTAAATCTTCAATAATATAACGAATTATCACATCACGCGTATTTTGAGAATTATACAAATCCGGATCATCTGAATCATTAAATACTTTATCTATCCAAGGTACAGGTCCGTAGGTAACTAACTTGTCAAAATAGAAACGTGCACGAAATAATCGTGCTATACCAGTATAATTATTACGTATACTTTCACTTAACGATTTATCGATGTTATTTCCTAAAAAGAAATTAATGTTTCTCAACTCCGTCCATGACCAACTTGTTGAAGTATTTACAGTATACGCACCTACTTCCATGCCTCCCAACGTGTTTTTAACTCCATAGTCTATAGTAGAATTTCTCTTAAATGCGCTACTTCTTCCTGGCAAAACATTATAAAAAGAATAAGCATATGTTTCCAAACCTTTCTCTGAACTAAACACCATTGAAACAGAAGCTGAAGACTGAGGATCTTCATCAAAATCACAACTTGTTAACAGCGATCCAAATACGAATAATGTACCTAAAAAATATATATTTTTCATATCTTAAAGCTCTTATTAATTAAAACGTCATATTTAAACCTAAACTTATCGACTTCATCATAGGATAATTATAACCATCACCCGAACCACTGTTCAAATCGATATCAGAAGGGCCTATATTTGACACATTTATATCTTTAGTATATTTATAAAGAGGTGACCACGTAAATAAATTTTCACAAGAGATATAAATCCCAATATTACTTAAGCGTATTTTTTTCATCCATGAAGTTGGCAAATTATAACCGATTTGAAGATTTTTTAAACGTAAATAGGATACATCCATCAAATAACGAGTATTTGCATTATAATGCCCATTAAAGAACGGAGAATAATATCCCGTATAACGAGGCAAAAATGCATTAGGTTTGTCTTCCGTCCAATAGTTATTTAGATGCCAACTTGGCATTTGATTGTAAGGACGATTATATTGTCCCCAAAAGATTGATGCTTCATTTGATGGATACCAATCTTGCTTACCTACACCTTGAAAAAAAGCACTAAACCAAATATTATTCCAATCAGCAGAGAACATAAAGCTATAGATATAGCGAGGCTCCTCATTTCCAATAATGATTCGGTCACCAGAATCATCTACGGTATTCTGTCCTCTATCTATATAGCCATTCCCATTTAAATCCTCGAACTTTATATCACCAGGATATAATTTATAGGTTTTCGAAGTAGACATTAAAGGATTATAATATTTCTGCCCCGCCGCTTGCGCTTTCATTTCCGCAGCATCTATGCTACTTTGATCCTGCCATAAGCCATTAGATACAAATCCCCACAATTCTCCAATCCGCATACCTTCATAGTAGTTACCATATAGAGACTGGTTAGCATGTGTATTTAAAGATTTATTTATATTATTATATTTATCAATTTTCGAATAATAATCAGCCAATGTCCCTTTGATACTATAATTGAGTCGTTTCCCCGCCAACTCAAAATGATCGCGCCATTCCAACGATACTTCATAACCATAAGTTGACATATCTGCATAATTGCCTCTAGGCGAAGAAGCACCAAAAACATCTGGAACCGTTGGACCCGCTACTATCATATCCGTTGTTTTGCGAACATAATAATCTGCATTTAAAGTCAATCGATTATCGAAAAAAACCAAATCAGTCCCAATATCGTATGTCGTTGCCGTTTCCCATGTTAAACCACTTGGTAAAGCCAGAGGAGACGACATATAACTTTGCCTTAATCCATTCAATATATAATCAGAAGTTGATACAGATAATACCTGTTTATATTGATAATTACCTAATCCTACAGCGTTACCCAATTCTCCCCAAGAAGCACGTAATTTTGCATTTGAAATATATTTAGGATCAATTTTAAACCAAGGTTCCTGAGAGATCCTCCACCCGATAGAGGCAGATGGAAAAAATGCCCAACGTTGATCATTCGGAAAACGTGAAGAAGCATCATAACGCCCATTAAATTCTAATAAATAACGTTCATCATATGCATAATTTAAGCGAAAGAATGCACCACCAAACTGATAAGCTGTCCAATTGGAAGTAATACTTTTATTATCAGTACCCATAGCTAAATTAATATTCTCAACACCGTCGGTTAACAAATTGTCATTCTTAGCATAAATACTTTTATAATTAGATTTCTCGTAATTCCAACCAGCCATTGCTTTAAAACTATGTCTTTCTTTAAATAACTCTTCGTATTCTGCATAAATATTTGTAGCCAAATAATTTTGACGACTAACGGTCTCTGATAAAGAAGAACGTGTCCCTGTTATATATTCTATAATACTATTACCATCATCATCTACAGATCTGGCATATGGAGAACGAACATTTTTGCGTGTTCTTTCAATAGATGTTCTTTTGTAGGTAAAATCGCCGTTAATACGCAATTTATCATTAAAAAAAATAGCGTTAAAAGAAGTTGTATTTTTCAATGCTATATTTTTTGTAGTGATACCACTTTTTCCATACAACAAATCACCGACTGTATAAACAGCAGAATAACTCAAAGTTCCATCAGGATTAAACATCGGTGAAGAAGGATGAGCCTCATCGGCAATGTTTCTCCATATAACACCAGAACCTTCAGAATAAGTAATAGGATTATAATATTTATTATCTGATAACTCAAAATTATTATTTACCTTCAACCAAGATGTTAACTGATACCCACCTTTAAAGCGTAGATTGTAAGTTTTATACTTATCGGTTTGTTCTTTACTGTCAAATAACCCATTATAAGAAAAGAAACGACCAGATAAATAATAATCGAATTTTCCGTCAGAACCTGAAATCGACAAATTTTGGCTTTGACTAAAGACATGATCTTTATATAACAAATCATAGTAATCTGTTCCTTTGGGATAATAAATGTAACGACCCTTCGTCCCTATAGTACCATCTGAAATGATAGTACCGAAATCACCCGTATCATGACGGCGTTTATACTCTTCTAACCAAGCTACTGAAAATTGTTGAGTTTTATTGATACCTGAAGGATTTGAATGATTATAATTATAATAAGCTTCATAAAAATGTTCAGCCCAAACATAACCATCAGCTACGATATCAGGAACATTCTGAGGAGACTGTAATGTATAATTTGAAGAATAGATTATTTTAGGTTTTCCTTCTTTCGCATTTTTCGTTGTGATCAAAACCACACCAAAAGGTGCACGTGCTCCGTATATTGCAGAAGCTGCTGCATCCTTTAAAACAGAAACACTCTCAATATCATTTGGGTTCAACAAAGAAGGATCACCCTCTACGCCATCAATTAGAACTAAAGCACTACCTCCATTAATAGATCCTGTACCGCGAACGTTAAAATCAGCAGTACGCCCAGGTTTACCATCTGATAATAATATATTTAAGTTAGGGACAACACCTTCTAACATTTGAGTAACATTAGAAGATGGGCGTCCTTCGAAAACATCACTTGTTACCTGATCTACCGATCCTGTCAAGTTCACCTTCTTTTGTGTCCCATACCCTACCACCACCACTTCGTCCAATGCTTCGCTATCTTCATTCAGGGCGATGATTGTCGACTTTCCGCCAACCACCTTAACCTCGTTGGTTTTATAACCAATATAAGATACGACTAACGTGGCAGTGATACTCTTAACATTCAAAGAGAAGTTTCCGTCCGTATCGGTGATGGTTCCGTTCGTAGTACCTTTTTCTAAGATATTAGCGCCGATGATCGGTTCTCCTTGACTGTCAACTACTTTACCAGAGATTTTATAGGTTTGTTCTATCTCGGTTACTTCTCTTACTATCGGAGAAAGCTCTTTCTTATAAATTACAATTTGACGATCATTGATTGCATAAGCCGTATCGGTTCCCTTGAAGAGCTCATCCAGAATTTTTTCTATCTGCTGATTCTTGACATGGATTTTCACTTTTCTGTTCAGATCAACCGTATTATCCATATAGAAAATAATATATTCGCTGTTTTGTTCTATCAAGTTAAAGACCTCTTTGACTGTCTGATCATAAGCTTTTATAGACATAAGCGTTCCTTGTGAATAGATACTCGAAGCGAAACAAACACTCATTCCCATAAACCAGAACAATACGAATGACTTCATTTTTCGAAAGAATTGTTTTTCTTCAGCACTTTTAGCACTGAGTTTAGATTTAAAATTCATACATTTGTAAAAATTGTAGGTTAATAATTGGGTTAACTTATAATTCATCGAGCCGAAGGATAGTACCAGTACCTTTCGGCTCATTTTTCAATCCACACTTACTCCATAGGCTACTTCCTCACTTTTTATAGATTCGACTTACAATTAGTTTTTCTCCCTTCTCGTTTACCTGAATAGGTGCAGCCTTCTGCAGATATCCGAGCACGTCGTCGATTTGAGTTTTCAAATCCAATTTACCGCTACAGGTCATCCTACCCACCTGCTCATCACATTCAATTTGCACGTCATAATACCTACTCAATCGTTTAAACACTTGCGATAGTGGTTCCTTTTCAAAAATATAATAACCTTTCTTCCACGCTATATAATTATTGATATCGACAGTCCTGACCTTTGCTTTTCCATCCGCCGTATTCAATGCGAATTGCTGACTCGGTTTCAGTTCTGTCGAAATACCTTTAGCACTAATTTCTACCTTCCCTTCTACCAAGGTAACTTGTAAATTGGCATCATTTTTATAAGCAGAAACGTTAAAGGTGGTGCCATGGACCAATACGTCCAATAATCGTGTTTTGACGACGAAAGGAATCGACGAATCATGGGCTACCTTCAAGTAAGCCTCTCCTTCGATAAATATTTCCCGTCTCTTTCGATTGAAATGAGTCGGATAAATCACCTTCGATCCGGAATTCACCCAAATCATCGTGCCATCCGAAAAGATAATGGAAGAACGTTTTCCGTACGGAACAATGAGTTGACTCAATGAGGACGGTGCGTACGCCGCCGCACTTTCTTTCATGCTGTTTACCGCTTTGGAGTTTACTGTCACCTCACCGTCCGAAGTATATTCCACCCGGCTCTCCTTCTCCTGAATACAAACCTTTTTACCTTCGCCCAATACCAATTGTACATCATTCGAAGCATTTGTCACGTTCTCTATCGATTCCATAACCGCCAAGTAGTTCGGTTCCAATACACTGACGGATTTATACTTCCACAATCCCCAGACACATACAACCAGGACGGCTACAGCCACCCATCTAAAGTTATGAACAATTTTTTTTCGCGATAAGTACCATTCATTTTTATGTCGAATACGTCGCCACAATTCTTGTTCATCCCTTTCGGTAAACTCAGGAGTATGCAAATCCCGACGTAAATACATAATGAAGGTACGCGCCTTAACGATCTCTTCGCTTAACGACAGATCATTTTCCTTCATGGTCACCCAATAGGCGTCACTCTCACTCGTCGGCGATAGACACCACCGCACGAAATTATCATCGTTTAAAAGCTCTTCCGCTTTATATCCCTTATGATCTTTTTCTGAAAGCATAATTTCTCTTATTCAATTATAAGAGTCATTCGTTTCGAAAATATACTCATTGAATGGAATTTATTTCCAATAATTTCAACTTTCAGCAAAGAAAGAGTACGAAAAGAATAGAAAGACTGCTTCGCCGTTCGCGAAGTTTTCTCAACGAGCGTTGTATCAGATTCTGGGCCGACTGATAATTCATCTTCATGATAGAACAGATATCCTCCATACTCATTTCCTGAATAAAGCGGAAATAGATGATTTCTTTCTGGCGAGGTGTCAGTAAAGTCAATAATTGAGCGACTTCTTCTTTTTCCCGACGATATTTCTCATCCGCGATAAACTGTTCTTCCGTGGAAAGGGCTAACAGAAAAGGCATGTCTTCCGTCAAATCCTCTACCATTGATTTTCGTCGTATCGCTTTGACAAGATTATGCTTCAAAGCAGAAAACAGATAAACCTTTACATTTTGCAGTCGATCGACGCGAGTTCGATTTCGGAACAAATCAGTGAATAAAGACTGGATGCAATCTTTTACCGACTCTTTATCCGTACAAAGGCAAGTACCGTATTGAAAGAGTCTTTTTACATAAGTGGAATATATCCAACCAAAAGCATCATCATCGCCGGATATAAATGCCTTCCACTTCTTCTGACTCTCATCCTCCATGCCTATTTTGAGAAAATATTAGTTTCTTTATGATTCACAAAACTAACATCTTATTTCTCGATTTCAAAACATCGGCTTCAACATTTTTATTTCTTCAATCACTTTGGAAGAATTGAAATTTACACCGATCCGTATGGCAGATACGATACTAAAAAGCAAATAACGGAAGATAAAAGATGGATAAACCTGTCCCAGATATACCCCACTCATCATTTTTCAGATGTTTTCAAAGAAATGACATGCAGCAATTCTCTCCTTACTTTGCGTAGCGAATAAAAAATATCTGAAGAAATTTTACGGAAGTAAAAAGAAAATGCTACCTTTGCTTGTCAAGCAGAAATACTGCGATTCTTCATGCATAATTTTGAAAAACAAGAAATGGGCAAAGTATTAATTATCGGTGCCGGTGGCGTAGCGACCGTCGCTGCACACAAGGTGAATCAGAACCCCGACGTTTTTACCGACATTATGATTGCCAGCCGTACTAAAGCAAAATGTGATGCCATTGTAAAAGCGATCGGAAATCCCGCCATTAAAACGGCACAGGTAGATGCGGACCACGTCGACGAATTAGCGAAGCTCTTGAACAGTTATAAACCTGAAATAGTCATCAACTTAGCCTTGCCCTATCAAGACCTGACCATCATGGAAGCGTGTCTCAAATGCGGCGTGAATTATGAGGATACGGCCAACTATGAGCCGAAGGATGTCGCTCACTTCGAATACAGCTGGCAATGGGCTTACAAGAAACGTTTCGAAGAAGCAGGATTGACCGCCATTCTGGGATGCGGTTTTGACCCTGGAGTGAGCGGAGTGTATACAGCGTATGCAGCCAAACATTATTTCGACGAGATACACTATTTGGATATCGTCGATTGCAATGCGGGCGACCATCACCAAGCCTTCGCCACGAACTTCAACCCGGAAATCAATATCCGTGAAATTACTCAAAAAGGGCAATATTATGAAGACGGCAAATGGATCGAGACAGCCCCCTTGGAAATCCACAGACCACTCACCTATCCGAATATCGGTCCTCGGGAAAGTTACTTACTGCATCACGAAGAACTCGAATCGTTGGTAAAGCATTATCCAACCATCAAACGAGCACGATTCTGGATGACTTTCGGCGAGGAATACCTCACTCACTTACGTGTAATTCAACATATAGGCATGGCCAGTATCGAACCGATTCGATACAATGGCATGGATATCGTTCCCCTGCAATTCTTAAAGGCCGTGCTGCCCAATCCGCAGGATTTAGGAAAGAACTACGAAGGCGAAACATCCATCGGTTGCCGGATCCGCGGTTTGAAGAACGGCGAAGAACATACTTATTATATCTACAACAATTGCAGTCATCAGGCCGCCTACAAGGAGACAGGCATGCAGGCGGTCAGCTATACCACCGGCGTACCAGCCATGATCGGCGCAATGCTATGCTTACAAGGCCTGTGGAAAAAACCGGGCGTATGGAACGTAGAAGATTTCGACCCGGATCCATTCATGGAACAACTGAACCGGCAGGGGTTGCCCTGGCAGGAAGTATTCGATGGCAATTTGGAATTATAACTGACTATTCAACTATTAAAATTTCAATCATGGTAAAAGAAAAGACAGAAACAGAAAAGAAATCCGATAACTCGGAAAAATTAAAAGCGTTGCAAGCCGCTATGGATAAGATCGAGAAGAACTACG
Organism: Phocaeicola abscessus CCUG 55929; assembly: GCF_000312445.1. Lineage (GTDB taxonomy): Bacteria > Bacteroidota > Bacteroidia > Bacteroidales > Bacteroidaceae > Phocaeicola > Phocaeicola abscessus. Next base: position 250,073 of record NZ_HE997184.1, read on the forward strand.
GAAAAGGCTCGATCATGAAATTGGGTGACAATAATGTGGAACAGGTCGACGTGATCCCTACCGGTTCCATCTCGTTGAATGCAGCATTAGGCGTAGGCGGTTATCCGAAAGGACGAATCATTGAAATCTACGGTCCCGAATCGTCGGGCAAGACAACCTTGGCCATTCATGCCATTGCCGAAGCGCAGAAAAAGGGTGGTATCGCCGCCTTTATCGATGCCGAACATGCATTCGACCGCTTTTACGCCGCCAAATTGGGTGTCGACGTCGATAATATATGGATCTCCCAACCGGATAACGGTGAGCAGGCCTTGGAGATAGCCGAACAGTTGATCCGTTCGTCAGCCATCGATATCATCGTGATCGATTCAGTGGCGGCATTGACTCCAAAAGCGGAGATCGAAGGTGACATGGGCGAAAATAAGGTCGGACTGCAAGCTCGTCTAATGTCACAAGCTTTACGCAAGCTCACTTCGTCCATCAGCAAGACCAATACGACCTGCATCTTCATCAACCAGCTACGTGAGAAGATAGGCATCATGTTTGGCAACCCAGAAACCACTACCGGCGGCAACGCCCTGAAATTTTATGCGTCGGTACGCTTGGATATTCGTCGTATCGGACAATTGAAAGACGGCGACGAAGTGATTGGAAACCAAGTACGCGTAAAGGTGGTGAAGAACAAAGTTGCCCCACCGTTTCGCAAAGCGGAATTCGATATCATGTTTGGCGAAGGCATATCCAAATCAGGAGAGATCATTGACTTGGGAGCGGAACTGGGCATTATCAAGAAGAGCGGCTCGTGGTTCAGTTATCAGGACACGAAGCTCGCGCAGGGACGCGATGCAGCCAAACAAGTAATACAAGATAATCCAGAACTGGCAGAAGAATTGGAGACTCAACTATTCGCCGCGCTGAAGGATAAAGAATGAAAAATGAAAGAGGAAAGCGGTCCTCTCGGATCGCTTTCCTCTTTCATTTAACCAATGTTATTATCCTACACTTAACCACCCTATTATATTACATTTTTATCCACATCCAGTATACAACCTATTGATTAAGCATCTCCCTTGTTTCATCTTTGCATACAAAAATAGGCTTAAACGATCCTCCTAAAAAATAAAATCGACGAACGGGCATTTTCTGTCGACCAATTCCTATTTTTGCACCGAGAACGAAATAATTCATACGCAAATGAAATTTACATTACTCGTCGTCGGACGCACGCTACAAAAACATTTCCTGAGGGGAGTCTCCGACTATACGGAACGCATCAAGCACTACATTCCCTTCGAAACGGAAATCATCCCCGAACCCAAAAGCGCGAAACACCTCCACGAAGATCAACAGAAGGAAAAAGAAGGGAATTCGATCCTGAAAGTCCTACGACAGGGAGACGTTCCCATCCTATTAGATGAACGCGGAAAAGAATTTCGTTCCGTCGAATTCGCCGCATGGATCAACCGACAAATGCAGACTACCAACAAACGGTTGGTATTCATCGTCGGAGGCCCTTACGGCTTTTCGGAAAAAGTATATGCTGCGGCACAGGAAAAAATCGCCTTATCGAAAATGACCTTCTCACACCAGATGACCCGCTTGATCTTCATAGAGCAACTGTACCGGGCGATGACCATTCTAAAAGGCGAACCTTATCATCATGAATGATCAGAGCAGTGTCCGTCCGCTAAAATGTTGCCAATTTTTTCCAACAGAACACGCGGAGAGGATATGAGACTTCCACGGATAAGATTTTCCACGTTTTCCGTCAACCGAAGAGGTGATCGGTTAACATTTTACGAGTTTTTATTAATTAATCAGATAAGATCGCCGATTATAATGATCGATGATAAACAAGTCTTCCCTCCTCCATCTGAAACGTTTGGAACACTTGCAATGAAGGCATTATGGAACGTCATTCGTTTTGACGGGAATACCGATAGTTCATTTCATCCCCCTAGCTTGGTAGATACGCGCGCGCGCTGTTGATTTCCTGAAATTTTTCTTCCGCCGCCTTACGGATATCCTCGCCTAATGTCGCCACCTTATCGGGATGATGTTTCAACGCCATCTGGCGATATGCCGCCCGCACCTCGCTGTCCGTAACGTTCGATGAGATTTCAAGCACTTTATACGCCTCTTCCAACGAGTCGCCCTTAAGGTTCAACAGTGAATCGATCTCCGTTTGCAAGAGTTGCAGGTAACCAGCGATTTCTCTCAGGGCGACGAGCTCTTCGAGCGCAACAATCCCATCGCTTCGGGCGATGCGCACGAGGAAATCCAATAGTTGAAGGCGCTGCCCGTAGTCCATATTGGCAGCAATCTGGGCGCTACAGTCGCGAATAGTATTTTTAAACGCTTCGGGATTACGACGGTTCATCTCTTTCTGTCGCTCGAACAGCGTCAACAATATCTGCTCGCCTTGCTGCACGGCGTATTCCCCGAAATTCATGCGGAGGAAATTGCGTACGTATTCCATTTCGCTATGCATCACCTTTCCATCGGCCTTGATGATGTACGAAGCCAACACCAACATGGAAAACAGAAAGTTGTTCCGTTCACCCTGATAAGTGCGTTGTTGTCGGGAATATCCGCTTGTCGTCCTGCCGGACGAAGCGCCGCCGGAACCGACGGAAATCGTCTCTTCGTCGACAAGAGAACCGATGAAATAACCCAGCAATGCTCCCAAAGGACCAAGGGTAACAAAGCCGAAAATGCCGCCGATCCACTTCGCCGCACCCATCGATCAACCTCCTTGCGATAAGAGTTTCTTCACTTCCACTTCTACATCGATCATCTTGGCTGTCGGCTCAAAGCGTTTTACCACCTTCCCTTGCTTATCGATAAGGAATTTGGTAAAATTCCACTTAATATCGGGATTTTTCCGATAATCAGGATCCTTTTTTCGAAGATTCTCATCGAGGAATTTACCGATCGGATCGGAGATATCGAACCCCTCGAACCCTTTCTGACGTTTGAGGTAGGTGTAAAGTGGGAGCTCGTTCTTGCCGTTTACATCGATCTTGTCAAATTGCGGAAAGCGGATGTCAAAGTTCGCCGTACAGTACGCATGAATCTCGGCGATCGAGCCTGGAGCCTGCTCTCCGAACTGGTTACAGGGAAAATCCAAGATGATGAATCCCATCGGTCCGTACTTTTCGTATAAGGCCTGAAGCTCTTTGTACTGCGACGTAAATCCACACCTGGTAGCCGTGTTGACAATGAGCAGCACCTGCCCTTTGTAGCGACCGAACGACACATCTTTACCTTCGATATCCTTTGCCGTGAAGCTGTAAATGTCGGTCTGTGCGGACATCGTAAAGGGAAACCAGATCAGCCACATTAAAATAAACTTTTTCATATCGTGTATTATTTATCGCCCGTAAAGATACGAATAAAAACAAATCTTCCCTTTTCACCGCCGTTTCTTTTATAGATCCGTAACTTTTCCTTTCATTGCTCTCCGTAACGGGAGAGCCATCGCTGTTTCGGAAACGCTGGTAAGTCGTTGAGCTTACTGACAAAAGAGACGTTCAATCTCTCTTTACCTCCACGATGCGGGTAGGAGGTTCAGTGAGGTTACGGAGTTCGGTCTGCCTCACTACGTTCTCCGCTAATCGGAGAAACGCCTTCCCGACAACAGAATTCCTGTCCAAAGCAGTAGGTGCGCCTCGATCCCCGCTCTCGCAGATACACTGTACGATAGGAATCTGCCCCAACAACGGCACATCCATCGCCTCGGCCAACTTCTTCACGCCCTCGCGACCAAAGATGTAATACCTGTTCTCAGGCAATTCCGCCGGCGTAAACCAGGCCATATTCTCCACCAAGCCGAGGATCGGTACATTCACCTTGTCGGCCGTATACATGTGGATACCTTTTCTAGCGTCCGCTAAAGCCACCTCCTGCGGAGTGCTGACAATCACTGCCCCCGTGATGGCCAACGTCTGTACCAACGTGAGATGAACATCACTCGTTCCGGGGGGAGTATCGATAATGAAATAATCCAACGCCCCCCATTGGGCATCCCCGATCAGTTGTTTGAGGGCATTGCTGGCCATTCCGCCGCGCCACAACGTAGGCTGGTCGGGATCGACGAAGAAACCGATCGACAAGAGCTTGACGCCATACTTTTCGATCGGGACGATGAGATCTCGCCCGCCAATCTTCTCAGCATAGGGACGAGCTTCTTCTACCTGAAACATCTTCGGCATGGAAGGCCCGAAGATGTCGGCGTCAAGCAGCCCCACCTTGTATCCCGCTCCGGCTAAAGCTACGGCCAGATTGGCAGCTACAGTCGATTTTCCTACACCGCCTTTACCCGACGATACGGCAATGATATTCTTCACCTGGGGCAATAACTTTCCCGGCTCGGGGCGGGCTTCCTGAAGACTCTCAACGCGGATATCAACCCGCACATCGGGCGATACGTACGTACGAATAGCCGTTTCGGCAGCTTTCACCATAGAGTTTCTGAAGGGATCGGTCGGCTTTTCAAACAGTAATGAAAAACTAACCGACATCCCCTCGATACGAATGTTGTCCGCCACCATTCCCGCCTCAACCAAGTTCTTTCCAGAACCCGGATAACGGACGGTTGCCAATGCATCAACGATTAATTTCGGATATAATGTCATGATTTTATCTTTTTAAAAGAATCAACATTCCTAATACGGTACATGGCTGCTATTTACTCGTCAACAATCCGTTTCGTTTGTGCCGGTTATAACTGCGATAATCGTCCAGAGGGATTTCCACCTCCGGTTCGTGCAAGTCGACCGTTTCGGGTAAACGGAATCGGAGGTACTTTATCTTCAGCCCTCTGTCTAACCATTGCTGCTCATAACAGGTACGGATATGCAGCGCTTCCTCCGCCGCACCCGACCGGTAGAGGTCGTCGGTGCAGGCCTCCATGTGGAAGCGATTCGCCTCCGCCATACATCGGGTATAGGTAAACAAGAAGTTGCTATCTGTTTTCAGATGAATGAGGCCGTCGGGGATGAGAAATTTCCGATATCGCTCCATAAAAAAAGTCGAGGTCAGTCGCTTGGTCTCCTTCTTCATCTGGGGATCGGAGAAAGTCAACCATATCTCACTCACCTCGCGCGCTGCGAAGAAACGGTCGATTATCGAGATGTCGGTCCGCAGAAAGGCGACGTTCGTTAAACCTCCTGCAAGAGACTCGGTAGCGCCGGTCCACATTCGCGCCCCCTTAATATCGACACCGATAAAGTTCTTTTCAGGATGGAGCCGGGCCAACCCAACGGCATATTCCCCTTTTCCACAGCCCAACTCGAGTACAAGAGGGTGATCGTTATGAAAAAAATCTTCACTCCAGCACCCTTTCAGTTCGAAAGGGGCTGCCTCTACCACCGAATAAGGACATTCGAAAACGTGAGGATACGTTTTCATATCGGCGAACTTCGCTAACTTTCCTTTTCCCATAAAAGCAACGGTATCAACGTTTCGCCCAAGGCACGGCAACTCTGCCGCATCCGAGCGAAAGATTCGATCTGTCAGTCCACCATCGTCACCCAATGATGCACGTCCGGTTCGTCGCCATATTGAATGGCTCGCAGCTTGTTGTACAGCTTCGTGCTGACAGGGCCTGGGTTCCCATCTTTCGAAATGACGAACGACTTCTGCATTTCCAAGTCGTCAATCCTCGCGATAGGACTGATCACGGCAGCGGTACCGCACGCACCCGCCTCTTCGAAGGTCGCCAATTCGTCTTCAGGAATTTGCCGGCGTTCGACTTTCATTCCGAGGTCTTCGGCCAACTGCATCAGGCTCTTGTTGGTAATTGACGGGAGGATGGACGTAGACTTCGGTGTCACGTACGTGTTATTCTTGATCCCGAAAAAGTTGGCGGCACCGCACTCGTCCATGTATTTCTTCTCTTTAGCATCCAAATAGAACTCGCTGCTATAGCCCAGGTCGTGAGCCATCTTATTCGCCTTCAAGCTGGCTGCATAGTTACCGCCGACCTTGTACATGCCCGTTCCCAGCGGAGCGGAACGATCGTATTCGCGGATGATAACGTAAGGATTTGCCGCAAAGCCGCCTTTAAAATATGGACCGACAGGTGTGACGAAAACCACGAACAAGTATTCCTTCGAAGGATGGACACCCACCTGCGCGCTGGTGCCGATCAACAACGGACGGATATACAAGGTGGCACCGCTCTCGTAAGGAGGAATGAAACGTTCATTGGCTTTAACGACCATCTTCACGGCTTTCACGAAAGTGTCCGTCGGGAGTTCGGGCATCAGGATGCCGCGGCACGTACTTTGGAGGCGAGCGGCATTTTCTTCCGGACGGAAGACTCTGATCTTTCCGTCCTTGCCGCGATAGGCCTTCAGTCCTTCGAAAGCTTCCTGACCGTAGTGCAAACAAACCGCTGCCATGTGCACGTTGATAGTCTCTTCGGAGCAGAGTTCCAATTCCCCCCATTTTCCGTCACGATAATAACAACGCACGTTGTAATCTGTCCTCATATAACCAAAAGCCAGATTTTTCCAATCAATTTCTTTCATATACATTCCTTTTTTCCGATCTTCTACAAAAATACAGTGAATATTTTCATAAAGCAACCAAATCGCCGTTATTTTTCAGGCATCATTTTCAATTGTTTCGTGTTCCTCCAACAGTTTCCGGATTTCGCTGTCCGTCCGGTATAGCTTATCCCGGCAAAACTTAATCAAAGCCTGTGCTTCTTTCAGGTTTTCGCCGATAACATCTATGTCTAACTCTCCATCGTCGATGCTCGATACGATCGCTTCCAATCGTCGCATCGCTTCTTCATACGTTTGTTTTTTCTTCTCCATTATTCTGTTACCGTACTTGTTATCTTTCCATACATCACACGAGTCTCTAACCGATCTCCCGGCTTCACCCGAGCGGCATCCGTAACCGCCTTCCCGTTCCACAGGGTAATGCTATACCCACGTTTGAACAGGAGCTCCGGCGATGCAGCTTTCACCTGCTGTTCCCACAGATCGAGTCGATGTCTTTCCTTTTCCATTCCCGAGCGGATAACGGCATCCAATCGCTGATCTATTTGCAGAAGCGCGTGTTCCTCTTTTTCCAAGCGAACTTTGACGGAAGTCAGCATCCGCCGAGCCAAGCGTTCCTGTCGAAAGAGTTCCCGATCCAATCGTTTCGACACCTGAATCGGAATACGCTCTGTCAAACGGAAAAGACGCTCCTTTTCTTCCCGAATTCTCTCCGAAATCGAGCGGACGAGGGCAGCGGCAACATTCTCCAAATTCTCGGCAACCTCACGAAGATGTTCGATCAGGAACTCGGCGGCAGCCGTCGGAGTTTTCATCTTGGTATGGGCTACGCTGTCCAATACCGTATCGTCTCGTTCGTGCCCGATACCCGTAATGATGGGTAAGGGGAACTGCGCACAGTTCACCGCCAAATCGTAAGTATCGAAACCGCTCAAATCGGAGGTCGCTCCGCCACCACGAATGATGACGACCGCATCCCAATTGTCCGCCTGGGCATAGATGGTATTCAAGGCATCGATCACGGATATTTCCACCGAATCACCCTGCATGACGGCCGGAAACAGTCGAGGATAAAAGACGAATCCATAAGGATTATTCCGCAACTGATGACAAAAATCACCGTAACCCGCCGCCGTAGCCGAAGAAATCACAGCTATCCGCTGGGCAAACAACGGAAAATCCAACTCCTTATTAAGGTGCAAGACGCCTTCCTCTTCCAATCTCCGGAGAATTTCCCGCCTCTGCCGGGCCATATCGCCCAAGGTGTACGTAGGATCGATATCGACTATCGTCAGCGAATAACCGTACAATTCATGAAAGTCCACCACGACTTCGACCAACACCTTGATCCCCGCCACAAAAGGTTGCCCTGTCTCCTGTTCGAAATATGGTTTCAGCAGTTGAAACACATTCTTCCAAATATTCCCTCTGGCCTTAGCCAGCAAAGCGTTGCTTCCCTCCTCCTTCTGAATGAACTCCACATAGCAATGTCCTGCATAATTGATACGCACCTCGCTCAACTCGGCCTGCACCCAACAAGGAGTGTGCAGAGTTTCTTTCAACGTCTGTTTTACCAACGAATTCAGTTCGTATAAAGAGAATGGCGATTGCTTCATAAACGGTTATCTTCTGTTCTCCCGATAAGCTTTCCAAATATCAGCGACGCCGTAGCCGTAGATATTATCGGGATAATCTTTCCGGTCGCCGCTTCGGCGAATGGCTTCGATCACCTGTTTGGCCGTCAAATAGGGACAAGCTTGCCAAAAACAAGCAATCAGCCCACACAACGTAGGTGTAGCAAAGGATGTGCCGTTTCCGTGCGAGGGCTGCCCGTCGGCTCCCAGCACACATGCATAAACGCCTAAGGCCATTACATCCGGTTTTATCCTTCCATCGGCCGTATTTCCTACGGAAGAGAAGTTTGCATTGATGCCTTTCCCATCCACTGCGCCAACCGTAACGATCTCTTCGGCGTCACCAGGTGGAGTAATCTTTTTCCAAGGTTTGGAACCGGAGTTGCCTGCGCTGCAAACCAGTACCATCCCTTTCTGCGCCACCATGGAGGCAGTATTCGACATCAAGGAGCAATGCCCGTCTAAATCCTGATATCGATACGTGTCCGCCGGGTCATCGAACGCATCGTATCCTAAGGAAGTGTTAATCACATCGACACCCGCACTATCCGCGAATTCGACTGCAGTCGCCCAATAATCCTCCTCGACAGGTTGTTCCGTATCATTATCCTCGCTGCGAAGCAACCAATAAGATGCTTCCGGCGCCGTACCCACCATCCTATGGGGCATACGGGCTGCCATACAAGAGAACACCATCATGCCGTGAGCATGTTCGGCATAGATATCCGAACGAGGATTCACGAAATCACGAGTTCCCAACAAGTCGATATCCTTAAACGCCGGTATCACATCCGCATTATAAAAACCGGCATCGATCACAGCGATTTCCATCCCCTTCCCTTTAAAACCGGCGGCATGGAGACTATCGCCATGGTGGAGGGCGATCTGCCGGAAAGCGTCTCCGTAATAATTCCCCGTCTTTTCGACTTGCTTCTTGACTTGCTCTTTCCGCCGACTATTCCGTTCGGGAACACTATCCGGTTCGACCCAAACCCGGCGGGTTTTCAGTACGAAAGGGAGACTTGCGATCCGATCCACCAGGATGGAATCGGCCGTTTGAATGAGGACGGTATTATTCCATTTACTTCGGGTGACAATGTCGACGCCTACCTGCTTAATCTCATCCACATAGGCCTTATTCAATGGGAGATCGGTACTGTCGACCGACAATTGCTGTCTTGCCCTTCTTTCCAAGGCTTTCATCGACAGAAAAGCCTGCGGATGATCCAAAGTATAAGACGTCCCCACTTTATCGCGCAAATAAATGCGATATCGCGAAACTTTCTGCGCCAACAAAGGGTATATGCTCAGTGCGATGAACGCCATGCCCAAAACTCTTCTCAAACTCATCTTGCCCTACCCTAACAATTACAGGGCAAAGATACGAAAAAGATATTCAAACCGCTGATGAGACGACATATTTTATTAACTTTGCAGACGATTCATCAGACGAAAGACGGATATGACGAAAACAGGATTGAGCAGGGCCCAAGAACTCGGCACCAAATCGGTCAGCAAACTCTTGGCACAGTATGCACTGCCTTCTATTATCGCTATGACGGCTGCTTCGTTGTATAACATGATCGACAGCATCTTCATCGGGCACGGTGTCGGATCATTGGCCTTTTCCGGACTGGCCGTCACGTTTCCCTTCATGAATCTGTCGACGGCATTCGGAACGTTAGTAGGCGTGGGAGCCTCGACGCTCATTTCCGTCAGGCTGGGTCAGAAAGATTACGATACAGCCAAGAAAGTGCTGGGGAACGTCGTATCCTTAAATCTGCTCATCGGCACCGGATTTGCTGTCCTCGCAGTGCTATTCTTAGATCCTATTCTTTACTTTTTCGGAGCCAGCGAGGGCACGATCCGTTATGCAAGAGAATACATGGTGATCATTCTGGCAGGCAACATTTTTACTCACATGTATTTCGGGCTAAACGCCGTATTGAGGGCATCCGGCCATCCCAAAGAAGCCATGATCGCCACGATCAACACCGTCGTAATCAATACCATCCTCGATCCTGTCTTCATCTTCGGCTTAGGTTGGGGAATCAGAGGAGCCGCCGTCGCCACCGTATTGGCTCAGGTGATCTCTTTGTGCTGGCAGATAAAGATCTTCACCAACAAGAACGAAATAGTATATTTCAGCAAGGGTATTTATATGTTAAAGAAAGATATCGTCAAACGCATCCTCGCCATCGGCCTATCGCCTTTTTTGATGAACTTGGCCAGCTGCCTGATCGTCATCTTCATCAACAGAGGCCTGAAGTTGTACGGAGGAGATTTGGCCATCGGGGCTTTCGGAATCGTGAACCGGATCGCATTCATCTTCACCATGTTCGTCATGGGGCTGAATCAGGGGATGCAGCCTATCGCCGGCTTCAACTTTGGGGCGAAGCAATACGACCGTGTCGATCGAGTGCTGAAACTGACCATCTGTTATGCCACTCTTGTCATGACGACGGGATTCTTTATCGGAGAGTTTCTTCCCGAATTAGCATCGAAAGCCTTTACTTCCACCGACGAATTGATCCGTATCTCGACGAAAGGCATGCGCATCGCCTTTACTTTCTTCCCCATCATTGGGTTCCAGATGGTCACGTCAAACTTCTTCCAGAGCATCGGCATGGCAGGGAAGGCCATATTCCTTTCTCTCACCCGCCAGCTGTTATTTCTGCTACCCTGCCTGATTGTCCTTCCGCTATTCATGGGAGGAGACGGCATTTGGTGGAGCATGCCCGTATCGGATTTGTTGGCCAGTGTCGTAGCGTCCTTCCTCCTCATCCACCAGTTCCGAACATTCAACGCCCATAAGGCGACTTCGATCAACGGATAAAGAGAGTGTATCGGGCGAAGGCATATGCTGTTTTAAAAGAAGCCGACTTATACAAGCCACTATTTCTGTTCATTAACTGAATCAATAGACACTTCTGCGGTAGCCATACTAAAATGGTAGACAGCATTCGATTTGTCATGCTGAAATGTGGCACTTGGGCAGAGATACATCTGCTTCAAGTGCTGTTTTTGATAAAATACAAAGTAGATATTTTCATTTCGATATTAAAAGCTCTTAAACTATATATTGTGAACTCTGCCTTTTATTTTATCTTTGCAATTGTAACGGTAGAAAAAAGATAGAATAATTCTCAAACATAATTTATGAAAATAAAAATAGACCATATTGCAATGTATGTATGCGACCTCGAAGGTGCAAGGGATTTCTTCGTACGATATTTCGGGGCAAAGCCCAATGCCGGCTACCATAATGTACAGACAGGTTTCCGCTCTTTCTTCTTGTCTTTCGACGATAATGTACGATTGGAGGTGATGACCAAACCGCAAATGACAGACGGTGAAAAAGAGAGGAACAGAACGGGCTTTATTCACCTTTCTTTCAGCGTAGGAAGTAAAGAACAAGTGGATACGCTAACGGCTCAATTAAAGACAGATGGCTTCGAAGTGGCCGATGGACCAAGAACTACCGGTGATGGTTATTACGAGAGCTGTATTGTGGGCTTTGAAGGTAATTTGATAGAGATTACCGTTTAAATGAAATTTTTCATATGCCGGAAACACCGTTTTCAAGGCTCAAAAACGCGACTTATAATGAGGTAGCCAAGTTCGATATGGATAATCTCTAATTCCTTTCAATCATCGCTTTGACCAAATGTTAAATTTTATACAAAAAGAGTGATTTTTCGTATATTTCTTTGCGTGTTACCGACAAGTAACGTATCTTTGCCGTTACTTAATGGTAACATTTTATTTAAGAAAGAAATGAAAGACAGAGAACTTACAGAAAAGATAATACTTGAAGCGGTCGGGAATATTATCGAAAACGATGGTTTTGAGAAATTAGGCGTGAATGCAATAGCTCAAAGGGCAGGAGTTTCCAAAGTGCTTATATACAGATATTTCGGAGGGATTGATGAATTGATTGCACAATACCTCTTCCAAAAAGATTATTGGGCGAATACGGATATGGACATAATCAAACCGTCTGACATCGGAGGAAGCCTTAAACGCCTGTTCAGAGAGCAAGTCATACGGCTGAGGAATGATATTACATTAAAGCGATTGTGCAGATGGGAACTCTCCACTGAAAATGAAAATATTCGCTGTTTACGTGAAAAAAGAGAACAGAATGGCTGTAATTTGATAAAAAGAATAAGTCAACTGACATGTTCTCAGAATTCGGAAGTGGCTTCTTTGGCAAGTATCATTTCCGCATCTATCAGTTATCTGGCTCTGATGGAAGAACGAAATCCGATATATAACGGTATCGACTTGCGAAGCGATAACGGATGGGAACAGATAATAAAGGGGATAGATTTAATAATAGACTTATGGATAAAAGAAATTCAACAATGAGAAAAATATTTATAACATTTATTATATTCATAGGAACAATGAGCAACATATTCGCCCAAAACACAGATTATCTGTTTATGATAGAACATGCGGTAAAAGCTCCATCCGGACATAACACTCAGCCGTGGTTGTTTAAGATATTTAAATCGGAGATAGACATTTATCCAGACTTCACAAAATCGCTGCCGGCCGTGGATCCAAACAACCGAGAATTGTTTGTCAGTCTTGGTTGTGCTGCCGAAAACCTCTGTATTGCGGCGAGCCATAAAGGATATGGGACAAATGTGACGATTACGGAAAATGGTGTTATAAAAATCAGACTTTCGCAAGAAAACCTAAATATAGCATCATCCTTATTTCCTCAAATACCTATAAGACAAACAAACCGAAGCGTCTATAATGGGAAAATCGTACCTGATGACAGTATAGCCATATTAAAGGGTATTGATACAGGGCCTTGTATAGGGGTACACTTTTTCAAGAATGGTACACCAGAATATGAAATCATCTCAAAAATGGTTTATACGGGTAATAGCATACAAATGAACAATAGAGAATTTAAGAGTGAATTGCAGCAATGGATGCGCTATAACAAAAAGCATCAGGATACAACGAAAGACGGTTTGAGCTATGCCGTATTTGGAGCTCCCAATATTCCTCGTTTTATTGCTAAACCGATTATCAGTGGAGTCATCAATGAAAAATCCCAAAACAAAAATGATAGGAAAAAGATAGAATCCTCCTCTCATTTTATTCTGCTTACTACTTTAAACAACACGATTGAGCAGTGGATAAACTTAGGCAGGGTATTGGAACGCATATTACTGAGGACTACGGAAATGGGAATTTCGCATGCCTACCTGAATCAACCTAATGAAGTAAGCGATTTGTCTTTGGAAATGGCACAGAAACTGGGCATCTCAAATGAATATCCTACCATACTCATACGTATCGGTTATGGGAAAAAGATGCCGTATTCATTGAGAAGAAATATAGAATCCTGTATCTTACCAATTGAGCATTTACCATGAGTATGTCTCTTTCTGTCTTTCCATGTGTCGGGAACACCGTTTTCAAGGCTTAAAAATGCGATTTCATAACTCGCTGATAATCAATGCTTAGCAAGAAGCCAAAATTGTCTTATAAGAGAATTAAAATTGTCTTATAAGACTTTTTGAAGAGTCCTATAAGACAATTTCGAGAGGGTGCACAGCAAGATGGATTTAACTATACTTTTAAAATTGAAATGATTGATAAAATAGTCCAAGCAGAAAATAAAGCAGAAGATATTGATAAGTTAATAACACTAATGCAAACATGGCTTGCTCTTGAATGGTATGGAATGAGAGAAGAAACTAAAAAAGGAATAATGAGCAAAGAAGATAAGAAAACTTTGCAGGATAATGAATATAATAAATATACAAAATGGATTGAGGAAAAAGACAATGGACAAAAATAGCATATTACAATACAAATCATCGTTCGACAACATCGTCCGATATATTGAAAGCGACGATGCAAAAGAACAAGTAGAAGTGTGGTTTGCACGCGAACTACAAACGATATTGGGCTATGCGCGCTGGGAGAACTTTCTTGTTGCCATACGACGGGCAGTAGATTCGTGTAAAGCGCAAGGTATCAACGTTGATGACCATTTTCGTGAGGTCACGAAAATGGTCGAATTAGGTAGTGGAGCCAAGCGAGAAGTATCCGACTTTATGCTTACCCGCTATGCCTGCTACCTCATCGCTCAAAACGGCGACCCAAAGAAAGAAGAAATTGCCTTCGCTCAAAGCTACTTTGCCGTACAAACACGAAAAGCAGAATTAATAGAAGAACGACTAAACCTGCTGTCTCGCTTAGAAACCCGCGATAAATTAAGAATGGCAGAAAAACAATTGTCACAGAACATATATCAGCGAGGCGTTGACGACAAAGGCTTTGGGCGCATACGATCTAAAGGCGACACGGCACTTTTCGGAGGACACACCACCGAAGATATGAAGAACCGACTGGGCGTAAAATCCAACAGGCCGTTGGCAGACTTTCTGCCCACACTTACCGTAGCTGCCAAGAACCTTGCTACGGAAATGACCAATTACAACGTAGAAAACAAAAACCTGTACGGAGAACAGCCCATTACGCGCGAACACATACAGAACAACCAAAGTGTGCGCGATATGTTGGGACAGCGCGGCATCAAACCTGAAGAACTTCCACCTGCCGAAGATATTAAGAAACTGGAACGCAAGGTTGCGCGAGATGAGAGAAAGATAGAGCGAGCCTCACGGAAACTTCCGAAGAATAAAAAGTAAAAAGTTAAGTAGATGAGTACAAACAGTAGATAAAATATGGAACTACAAACAGAACGCCTCTTGCTGCGCCCCTGGCACGAAGATGATGCCGAGGCACTTTATCGTTATGCCTGCAATCCCAACGTTGGGCCGATTGCAGGCTGGCCGCCACACACAAGCGTTGAAAACAGCCGAGAAATAATCAAAACCGTCCTCTCGGGCGAAGAATCCTACGCAGTTGTATTGAAAGAAACCGGCGAACCCATTGGCAGCATTGGAATAATGACCGCAAGAAGCGAAATTCACACTGTGAAGATTTCAGACACTGAATGCGAGATTGGTTATTGGATTGGCGAACCCTACTGGGGACAAGGATTGATTCCCGAAGCCATACGCGAAATACTTCGTCACGCCTTCGAGGATTTGCATCTTTCTTCCGTTTGGTGCGGTTATTACGACGGCAATGAAAAATCGCATCGTGCACAAGAGAAATGCGGGTTCATATACCATCACACCGAACATAATAACCCCGTACCATTGATGAACGATACTCGCACAGCGCACTTCACCAAAATCACTTTAGAAGATTGGAAAAACAACATCGGTAACTTGAAATAAATAACAAGGGAGGTTATGACAAAAATAAACTTAATAATGATGCTTCTCCCTGTCGTATTCATGGTTCACGAATACGAGGAAATTATGATGTTTAGACGTTGGATTGACAGGAACAGGGAAGAGTTAAGAAAACGATTCCCTAAAATCGAATCGTTCTTTACCCGACAAGGAGTTTTCGATTATTCCACTTCTACCTTCGCTGTTGGCACTGCTCACGAGTTCATACTTATTTCTGTTGTTTCGTTTTACTCCGTTTGGACAGGGGAGTATCAATGGTGGTTTGCCGCCTTGGCAGGGTATTCCGTTCACCTTTTAATACATATCGTGCAATGGATTGTGTATCGAAAGTATGTGCCGGTTATCATTACCAGCCTCCTAACATTACCTTATTGCATCTATGCTTTTGCTGAATTTTCAAAAATCACAGTTCTATCCTCCTCCCAAATGGTTTTATGGGCAGCTATTGGCATTGTTCTAACCGTATTAAGTTTGTTTTCTGCATTCTTTTGTATGGACAAATTTCAACGATGGGAAAAGGAAAGATAAATAGCAAATCAACAAGAAACAAACAATGGAAGATTATTATAAAACAAACAAAGAGGCGTGGAATGCAAGGACAAAGATACACCTGCATTCCTCGTTTTACGACTTGGATAAATTCAAGAAAGAGGTAAAGTCTGTTCCCGACTTGGATTTGTCTTTGTTGGGAGACATTCGGGGAAAGTCTATTCTGCATCTTCAATGTCATTTCGGCATGGATACGCTGTCCCTGTCAAAGATGGGAGCTGACATTGTGGGGGTAGATTTCTCAGAAGAAGCTATACAAACGGCAAAGTCTTTGAATGAGGAATTAGGACTGAATGCACAATTCTGCTGCTGCAACATATACGATGCGCCTGTCGTGCTGCAAGGGCAACAGTTTGACATCGTTTATACGTCTTACGGTGTTGTCAATTGGTTGCCCGACTTAATCCAATGGGGACATGTAATTTCACAAATGCTGAAAGACTGTGGAAGGTTCGTTATCGTGGAATTTCACCCCGTATTATGGATGTTCAATGAAGATTTTTCTCAAGTCCGATATGCTTATTCGCGCAAAGAACCTTACGTTGTGGAAGAAGCAACCTACACAGATTCGGAAAATGACAATCGGCAAAAGACCGTTACGTGGAATCACGGGCTGGCTGTAGTGCTGAATGGTTTGCTCTGTAATGGTTTGCAGATAAAGTCTTTCGGAGAGTATGATTACTCGCCTTTCAACCTATTTGGGAATATGACAGTTGAAAAGAACGGAACGTTCAAAATCGCAGGAAAGAATGGCGAGATACCGATGCTGTTTTCTGTTGCAGTGGTGAAATAATTATTGAGAATGAATTAAACCGATAGACTATGGCATGCAACAGTGATTTTGTACAATACGTTGCCGACCAATGTGCTGGTGCGGGCGAAATAACCGTCAGGAAAATGTTCGGCGACTACGGCATTTATTGCAACGGTAAAATCTTCGGACTCATTTGCGATGACCGACTCTACATCAAGCCGACAGAGGCTGCGAGAGGATTGCTGCGCGACGAGGATATGCATCCGCCATACCCCGGCGCAAAGGACTATTTCCATATTTCCGACGTTGACGACCGCGAATACCTCGTCTCCCTCGTTCGGGCCACCTACAACGATTTGCCCGAACCGAAACCAAAGAAAAGATAAAAAATCATATCTCACGAATTGTCATTGCCCTCGTGGCTGTGGCTTTCTTTATGGAGTACATTGACTCAACCGTCTTGGTGAAGGCTCTTGCCGTCCATCCTGCTCTCACGGGGATTCCACAAATCGGGATTACAGGAAAGTTTACGCGCTACTTTTCGATGCTTTTCCGCGAATTTATTTTATCTTTGCTTTATGAATAAAAGCAGAAGCCTCATGAACGAACATTTTGTAATCAACTTAGGACGCCAACTAGGTAGCGGCGGGCGAGAGATCGGCCGGAAACTGTCGAAAGCATTCGATATCGCCTATTACGACAGGGAACTCATCCAGTTAGCCTCCGACGAAAGCGGTCTATGCAAGGAATTCTTTGAAAAAGCCGACGAGAAAGCCCAACAACATATCCTCGGGAGCATGTTCGGAACCCGCTTCCCCTTCATCGGCGAAGGAACGATCCCTTACACCAATTGTCTGAGTAACGATTCCCTATTCAAGATTCAAAGCGACGTCATCCGCAGATTGGCGGAAAAACAGTCGTGTCTCTTCGTAGGACGTTGCGCCGACTATGTATTACGGGATTTCCCGCGTTGCGTCAACGTGTTCATTTCGGCGTCCAAAGCAGCCCGCATCGAACGACTGACCGGCATGCATCACATTCCGAAAGAGGAAGCCGAAAGACTGATGGAAGAAACGGACAAAAAACGAGCCGACTTCTACAATTACTACAGCTATAAAACGTGGGGAGCGGCCGCCACTTACCACCTCTGCATCGACTCTTCTGCATTGGGAATCGACCAGACCGTCGATTTCGTCCAAGAGTTCGTCAAAGTGAAACTGCACATTCATTAAATCTCCATATCATGTTTGCAAAAGAAATTTATATCGATCGCCGCACTCAACTCAAAAAAACAATGGGCAGCGGACTGTTGCTGTTTTTAGGCAATGAAGAAAGCGGAATGAACTACGCGGACAATACTTACCGGTTCCGTCAAGACTCATCCTTTCTTTATTTCTTCGGACTGAATTTCGCAGGCCTGAGCGCCGTGATCGATATCGACGAGGATAAAGAAATCGTCTTTGGCCATGAACTCACCATCGACGACATCGTTTGGATGGGAACGCAACCCACCCTGCACGAGAAAGCGCAACGGATAGGAGTCGATCATACGCTCCCTACCGCCGAGTTGAAAAAGTATGTAAAAAAAGCGATCGATAAAAGGCAGCCCGTACATTACCTGCCGACTTACCGCCCCGAGCATCAGGTGAAACTCTTCCACTTATTAAATGTGAAGCCCGGTACGGAACGACCGTCCGTGCCGTTCATCCGAGCCATCGTTGAGATGCGAAACCACAAGCGTGCGGAAGAAATCGCCGAGATCGATCGCGCCTGCGACGTGACCGCCCAAATGCACACGGCCGCGATGAAGACGCTGCAAGTCGGCATGAAGGAATACGAAGTGACCGCAGTTATCGAAGCCGCCGCCCAGCAAAACGGATGTCCGCTCGCTTTTCCGACGATCGCTACAGTATGCGGTCAGACCCTGCATAATCACGTCCATATTCACTCTGTCAAAGAAGGCGACATGTTACTGGTAGACGCCGGAGCCGAGACATCGATGGGATACGCGGGCGACATGTCGTCGACAATCCCCGCCGGCAAACAGTTCTCCGACCGCCAGCGAGAAATCTACGACATTCAGGTGGCCGCCCATCAAGCGGCCGTGACCGCCTTAAAACCGGGCGTTCCTTTTGAAGACATTCATAAACTGGCCTGCCGTACTCTTTTCGACGGGTTGAAAGCTGTGGGCCTCACGAAAGGCGACACTCACGAGGCGGTCGAAGCCGGAGCCCATGCGATGTTCTTCCCCTGCGGACTAGGGCACATGATGGGACTGGACGTGCACGACATGGAAAATTTGGGTGAGGTATGGGTAGGCTATAACGGACAACCCAAAAGCACCGTATTCGGTCTGAAGTCGTTGCGCCTCGCCCGACCTTTGGAACCGGGATTCGTGCTGACCATCGAACCGGGAATCTACTTCATCCCGGAGTTGATTGATTACTGGAAATCCGAACATCGCTTCGCCGACTTTATCAATTACGAGAAGTTGGAAACGTACAAAGATTTTACCGGTCTGCGTAACGAGGAAGATTATCTGATCACCGAAACTGGAGCCAGACGGTTGGGACACATCTATGTTCCCCTCGCCGCCGACGAAGTGGAAGCGCTGAGATAATCGCCCTAAATCGTCCCACAGATCCCCGTGACAGGAGAAAATCGGAATGCGCAGGCATGGTTATCCATCGTAAAGTCAATAAACCAACGATTCCTTGAACCTTCGGTTGCCGGGGCAACACTTACCGAATGCGCGCCGATGCTTCCGTATCCTTCGCTATCATGTACAGGAATCCGCCGCCACCGGCACCCGGCAACTTGTATCCCAAACAATAATCGTCGATCAACCGGATGATGGCCTCGACCTGAGGCGGATCGGTGCCTACATCCAATCTCTTGTCCTGTTCCCACATCTTCCGAACCAGTCGACCTGTCTCTTCCAAGTCTCCCCGCTGAATCGCTTCGTACACATCCAAGGTATGACGCTTCATCCGGGCCAGCAAGTCGAGATGTTGGGTGACATTGAGAAACATGTTTCGGACGACCTCCGTCAAAATTCCTTTTGCCGTACACGTAATACCGGTATAATAGAGCAAATGGCACTTTTGATATTCAGGATTGGTAAATAGATAATCCGGTAGCCAGCGCACCTGCGGATGCTGTTCCATTCCGGAAGCCGTTTCCAACCACTTGACGCCTCGCAATACGTCGCCGGGCAACGACAATATGGCAACGCTCAACCGGTTCAGTACTTCGTCTTCGATCTGCAGATGTTCGCCTAAGGCAAGGCCGAACTGAGCATACATATCATAATAGGAAATCTTGCCGTCCTTCTCAGTCTGTTTCACCAGCAACTCCACCGCCCTATCACTCAACAGTCAGATACCTACGTCCACTAAAAACAGGTGCGTTTGAGTCAACTTACCCAGCAAATTAAGTGGAAGAGACAATGACTTTCTCATTCCGATTTAAATTTTCACCGTACAAAATATAGTTTAAATCATACACAGCTAAATTTACATACGAAATCAGACATTTTCTTTGCATTTCCGAATACAATATCTTATTTTTGTTTGCAAATTAGGCATATCATTAATTTAATTCTTCGTTATAATGAAAGATTTTCTAAAGTATACACTTGCTACACTGGTCGGCATTGTGTTGGCAGGAATCGTCTTTTGTATCATAGGAATTGTATCGTTTGTCGGGATATTCACTTCGTCTGATTCGGAAACGAAAGTAAGAGAAAATTCGATATTCGAGTTGCAGTTGAACGGTATCATTACAGAACGGTCGCAACATAATCCGCTGTCGACGCTGCTGGAGGAAAATTACCCCACGTACGGCTTGGACGATATCCTGACGTCTATCAAAAAAGCGAAAGAAAACGAAAACATCAAAGGAATTTATCTGGAATCCTCGATTCTCGGTTATTCTTCCTATGCCACAAACGAGGAGATCCGCAGGGCCTTGCTCGATTTCAAAGAAAGCGGCAAGTTCATCGTAGCCTACGCGGATCAATACAATCAGGCGAACTATTACCTCTCGAGCGTGGCGGACAAGGTGATCGCCAATCCGCAAGGTTCGTTGAGTTGGCACGGTTTGGCTTCTCAACCCGTCTTTTACAAGGAGTTGCTAGATAAGATTGGCATTCAGATGCAGGTCTTCAAAGTCGGGACTTATAAATCGGCGGTGGAACCTTTCACCTCCACACAGATGAGCGATGCGAATCGCGAGCAGGTTACCTTGCTCCTCAACGACTTGTGGGGAAAGATGATCGACGAGGTCTCCGAAAGCAGGAATCTCCCTGTCGACTCGCTGAATGCATACGCCGACAGGCTAATGGATCTTCAGCCGGCGCAGGAATATGTAACATGCGGCCTGGTAGATACGCTACTCTACAGAGATGAAGTCCGCAACTATCTGAAACAATTGTCGGGCAGATCGGAAGACGAGAACTTGCGTACGCTCCTGCTGGAAGACATGGTGAATGTGAGGCGGAACGTTCCGAAAGACAAAAGCGGCAATGTCATCGCCGTCTATTATGCCTGTGGCGAAATCGATCTGAACGGAGGATTGCCCTTTGCAGGTGCGGGAGATATCGATTCCAAGAAAGTGGCAAAGGATTTGAGAAGATTGCGCGAAGATAAAAACATCCGGGCTATCGTGCTTCGGGTAAACTCTCCCGGCGGCAGCGCCTACGGGTCGGAACAGATATGGAGCGAAGTAGAAAAGACGAAAGGCGTCAAACCGATCATAGTCTCCATGGGAGATTACGCCGCCTCCGGTGGTTATTACATTTCGTGCGCCGCAGATACCATCGTGGCGGAAACAACCACCCTGACAGGCTCTATCGGAGTCTTCGGCATGTTCCCCGATGCAAGCAAGCTGTTGAAGGATAAATTAGGCATCCGCTTCGACGTGGTGAAGACGAACCGCATGAGCGATTTCGGCTCCCCCGAACGACCTTTCAACGAAAGCGAAAGAGCTGTCATTCAGCACTATGTTGACCTCGGATACGCCCTTTTCGTGAAACGATGCGCCGAAGGCAGAGGTATGTCGCCCGAAGCGATCGAACGAATTGCGGAAGGCCGGGTTTGGACTGGACTTCGCGCCAAGGAATTGGGCTTAGTAGACGAAATCGGCGGCTTGGATAAGGCATTGGAGATAGCAGCGAAAAAAGCAAACCTCGAAAGTTATACGATACTGAGTTATCCGGGGAAAAAAGGATTCTGGAGCAGTTTGATAACCAATCAAAAAGACAGAATGGTTCAAAGCGAACTGAAAGAATACTTGGGAGAATTCTACAGTGGGTTCCAATTCTTGAAACACCTGGATAACGCATATCCTATTCAGGCCAGATTGTCTTTCGAGCCGAACATCAGATGAGGCATGGAAGATAACTTTATCGAAATAAACAAATGGCTCTTACCAGCTGCGTGGTTATATGGGCTGGGCGTCAAGCTGCGCAACAAACTCTTCGATTGGGGAGTGCTGGAAGAACGCAGCTACCCGATACCCATCATCTCCATCGGAAACCTCACGGTCGGCGGAACAGGCAAGACACCTCATACGGAATATTTGATAAAGCTATTGAGTCGCCAGTGGAAAGTAGCAGTCCTCAGCCGGGGATATAAACGCCAATCGAAAGGATTTATCCTGGCAAAATCCGATACTCCCCATTCGACAATCGGCGACGAGCCCTACCAGATGAAACAAAAGTTTCCCGAGACCTACATCGCCGTGGATACCGATCGCAGGCAGGGGATCGAAATGCTGATGAAGGAATCCGTCGCTCCAAATCTGGACGTAATTCTGCTCGACGACGCTTTTCAGCATCGGTACGTCAAACCCGGGCTGAACATTCTGTTAGTCGACTATCACAGACTGATTTGCGACGATGCCCTACTTCCCGCCGGCAGGCTGCGCGAGCCGGAATCGGGAAAAACGAGGGCGAACATCGTGATCATTACCAAATGCCACAAGGAAATCAACCCGATGGAATTCCGCATCCTCACCAAAAAGATGGATCTTTTCCGCTACCAGCAGTTATATTTCACCATGCTGAACTACGGGAAGCTCTATCCGCTCTCCAAGATCGGAAAAACCTATCCGTTGAGTTGTGTCAACAAGGATGTACACATACTCCTGCTTACGGGTATCGCATCCCCCGAAAAGATGGTCAAAGATCTGAAGGTATATAATAAGCACACCTCACTGTTAGCTTTTCACGATCACCACGACTTTACAGCAGCCGATTTGAGCATGCTCAAAGAACGTTTCTTGAAACTGCCCGAAAAGAGGCGCATGATCATTACCACAGAAAAAGATGCCGCTCGTTTGGAACATCATCCGCTTTTGGACGAACAGCTTAAGCCTTACATCTACGTGCTCCCGATCGAAATTGCTTTTCTTCAGAACCAAGCAGAATCATTTAATTCAAATATATCAGACTATGTTAGAAAGAATCAAAGAAACAGCCGCTTTTCTCAAGCAGCGCATACGTTCTAATCCCCGAATCGCCATTATCTTAGGTACGGGATTGGGACGTTTAACCGATGAGATCGTCGCTCCCTATTGCATTGACTATAAAGACATTCCGCACTTCCCCGTTTCGACGGTGGAAGGCCACAGCGGCCGACTTATTTTCGGCAAGTTGGGTGGGCAAGACATCATAGCCATGCAAGGCCGTTTTCACTACTACGAGGGATATGATATGCACGAAGTGACCTTCCCTGTCAGAGTGATGAACGAGGTGGGAATCCGGACGCTGTTCGTATCCAACGCTTCAGGCGGTACCAATCCGCTGTTCGACGTGGGCGACCTGATGATCATCACCGACCACATCAACTTCTTTCCGCAACACCCGCTGCACGGCCCGAACGTAGGCGACGGGCCCCGTTTTCCCGATATGAGCGAAGCCTATTCGAAAGATTTGATCGCCCTCGCCTTGAAGATTGCAGCAGAAAAGCGCATACACGTACAGCAAGGCGTTTATTTGGGAACACAAGGTCCTACGTACGAAACACCAGCCGAATACAAAATGTTTCGCTTATGGGGTGCCGACGCCGTAGGTATGTCGACCGTCCCCGAAGTGATTGTGGCCAACCATTGCGGTATGAAAGTATTCGGCGTGTCGGTCGTGACGGACATGGGAGTCGAAAACCGAATTCAAAAAATCTCTCACGAAGACGTTCAGAAAGCGGCGGACGCTTCTCAGGAAAAGATGACCGAACTCATGCGCGAAATGATAAAGCGAAGCGGAGATGCAACAAATCAATAGAACGGAAATTTCCACCCTCGGCGAATTCGGACTCATCAAACGTCTGACAACAGGTATCGAACCCGTTCATCCAGAAACCCGATACGGTATCGGAGATGATGCCGCCGTCCTCTCCTACCCCGACAAACCAGTCCTGGTAACCACCGACCTGCTCATGGAGGGGATTCATTTCGACCTGCAATACACTCCACTGAAACATCTGGGATACAAGGCGGCCATCATCAATTTCTCCGATATCTACGCCATGAACGGAACTCCGAAGCAAATGACCGTCTCCATCGCCATCTCCAAACGTTTCTGCGTAGAGGATATGGAAGAGCTGTATGCCGGAATCCGATTGGCGTGCCGAGCGTACAACGTTGACTTGGTGGGCGGGGACACTGCGCCTTCGGTCACGGGACTGGCCATCAGCATCACTTGCATCGGCGAAGCGGAGCCAGGACGAGTGGTTTATCGCAACGGTGCCCGGACCACCGACCTGATTTGCGTGAGCGGCGACTTGGGAGCCGCTTACATGGGATTGCAATTATTGGAAAGGGAAAAAGCAGTATTCCGAGGGAAACAGGAGATCGACCCCGATTTCTCCGGAAAAGAATACATCCTCGAACGTCAACTGAAGCCCGAAGCCCGCAAGGACATCGTCGCAGCATTAGCCCAGGCAGGCATAAAGCCTACCGCTATGATGGATATCTCCGACGGGCTCTCCTCCGAACTGATGCATATCTGTTCGCAAAGCAACACGGGGTGCCGCATCTACGAAGATCGCCTCCCCATCGACTACCAAACCGCAGTCATGGCAGAAGAGTTCAACATGAACGTAACCACCTGCGCGCTGAACGGAGGTGAAGATTACGAATTGCTCTTTACCGTTCCTCTCGTCTTGCACGAGAAAATCCAAGACATGTCGGGAGTAAAGGAGATCGGATACATCACGGAACCTGAGCTCGGGCGTGCGCTCATTACGCGAGACGGCCAGGAGCTGGAATTGAAAGCACAAGGGTGGAATCCCCTGAAAGAAACCAGCTAAGATGGCGCAAAAGTACTCCGTCTCCTCCTTTACATAGAAAACCGTGGGAGTTGTTAAATCGGAAGCTTGAGACTTAGCGAAGAAGAGTGTAGAGAGAAATAGCAATCGATTCGTTTGCCCTCGCCCGGAACAGACTTTGACCGAAAGCAAAGGAGATGTATCCCCTTTTATAGGTATTTTCTTTCGAACCTTTCCTGTACAGAAAAAAAACAGTATCTTTGCGACCCGGAAATATAACTCTTATGGATAAATACGAAATAATAGCGTGCCGAAGCAGGGATTCTTTTGCAGAACGCATGGAAGAGATAAGCGCCAGAACCATTTCATACCTCACCGAAGAACAAAAGCACCATCGTCGACTTCAATACTGCAAGGTATTCCTCAGCGATATTCAAAATCAATATCGGCAATTAATCGAATCCAAACTATATCAGGAGATTCTTTCCGATGCGGCTCCCACCATCGTCGAACAAGTGCCGCTGGACGGCTCTAAGATAACCCTCCTGTTGAAGACTTCGGATGAAGTGTGTCCGTTCGTTTTCCAGCCTTTCCGCCTGACGGAAGAGGAAGCCAGCTGCAACAACTCTTACTTGGAAACCATGATCTTATTCGAGAAATACCTGAAATCGCAAAAGGATCAGGATTCGCCGATGGATCGCAACCTGGTGCGCACATGGATTTACGTGAACGACATCGATAATAATTACAACGGAGTAGTCAAAGCGCGGAATGACGTATTCAAACGATACGGCCTATCGGTGGACACCCACTTCATAGCCAGCACCGGCATCGGAGGGAACTCCTGCGTGCGGAATGCTTTCGTGGCGATGGACTTCCTGACCTATCCGAACATCCGGGAAGAAGACAAATTCTATTTGAAAGCATTAGACCACCTGAGCCCCACGCACGACTACGGCGTATCGTTCGAGCGTGGCACGCGCCTCTCGCTGCCCGGCAAAAAGATATATTACATCTCGGGTACGGCCAGCATAGACAAATACGGACACGTACTCTACTTGGGCGATTTGGAAAAACAAACAAACCGTTTGTTAGAGAATATCGAAGCCTTGCTTAAAGAGGGAGAAGCGAGCATGGACGACATCCGGTATTTCATCATCTATCTACGCGATGTATCCGACTATTCGGCTACCGAAGCCTACATGCGCAACCGTTACCCGACCGTTCCGCACGTGATAGTCGGCGCAAAAGTTTGTCGGCCGGAGTGGTTGATTGAGATGGAGTGCATTGCGGAGAAATAGCAGCAATCAGAATCGATATCCGACGTTAAAGATGCACATCACATTGCGGGGATGAGCGCCTAAGAACATGTCGGCGCAAAGCGGCGTCAAGCCGTAAGTGCACTCCATCCCCATCGTCAGATGACGGACAACGAAGTCGACAGCTACGCCCAGTCCCGCATCGAACCGATGCAAGGGCGGCATCGTCACCGTTTCAGTCTCTTTGTAACGAACGAGACGATCGTAATCGCATGCTCCTGCAAAATGATTCGTGCCGAAAGTTCCTCGGAAGTTTTCAAAATCGGGAACTTCTATCTGTGTTTTTCCGATCAGCCCGTAAGCAATATAGGGTCCCGCCTTGAAAAAGATTCCCGCAGGCATCCTCCGACCGAACTTCAACGAATAAGCAATGTAAAGCGGCATCTCAAGGTAATCCAAATAAGTCCCCAGATTCGCCCTGACGATTTGTTCCTTACCGTAAAAGCCTTTGAAGTTCATCCCCTTTGCAGCGAAGAAAAGTCCCGGGTTGAAAGTCCAATTGTCCTGTCGGGTAAGAGGGATGTAACTCTCTACGCCGACTTTATACGCCAGCCTCATCTCCGAAGGCCCCGAAAGCGTACTGAATCCCACCCCCGCCTTGACACCGAATTCAACCTGCGCCGAAACGCCGAGCGTGCTAATCAGCACTATGCCTATTACCCATAACTTTTTCATGATCTTTTCTTTATGTATGTTATTAAAGTAGGCGAAAGGCTGCCTGCAAATCGCCTAAAAATACGAATTTAAATCCAACTTTGCAATATCATCCGCAAATTGCTAAAATATACCGAAGTAACTTACCATCGAGCCGTACAGCGAAACTCAGTCCATAATCAAGGTCGACGCCGAACGGTCATAGCCATGAGTTCCTCCCAAGTTCCATTGAATACATTCAGATCGACCTTCTCCTCAATGCCGGGCAGAGTGCCGACATCGGTATGCTGCCAGAATTTCCATGCCCCTTTATATGCTACTGAATCCACGTAATAATGGGCGATCCAATAAGGATAAGCATCGAAGACGGAATCGTTCAGATACTTCGTCTTATACCGATAAGAAGCGTAAATAATGGGTTTTACTCCATAGTACGCTTCGATTCTGCGGAGCCAAACTTTCACATCCGATTCAAATCGTGCTCTATCCTCCGGTTTCTGTTCTATGTCCAATACGGGAGGCAAATCCAAGGAATCCAACTCTACGTGCCGAATAAAGAAATCGGCCTGTCTGCGGGGATCGGTCTTGGGATTATAAAAATGATAGGCGCCGCGGATAAATCCATGCGCTCGTGCAGAATCGAAGTTCGCCTTAAACGTTTTGTCTTCCAAATCGCCTCCCTCCGACGCTTTCATAAAGATAAACCGAATAGGGAACGATCCCGTTCGGGCATCGTCCAACCTGCGCCAATCTATCTCTCCTTGATAATGCGACAAATCCATTCCATGTACATAGTCGCCGGCAGGCATGCAGACACCGTAGCTTTTTACTCCATAACAAGGTTTCCACCGATAGGAATAGGGACGGATGAAAAAGGCATAGAAAAAGTATAGAAAGAGTACGGCAATCCCGATCGACACCAGATAAAACAATCCCGGTGGAAGATCCCGACGAGGCGGCTTTTTCCTTTGTCGGGAAGCACTTTTCCGTTTTCCGGCAACGACCTTCCGCTTCATCTTCTTTCGGAGCGTTTTGGGCCCGATGTTCTCGGTCGATTTGATCATCCGTTTCATATTCTTACTATAAAAGACAAAGGTGTATCAAGCCTCGTCTTTTCATCCCCGATACCTTTGATACACCTCGTTCACTTTCGCGAAGTTCAGCGCCGATCGAATATCTTTTCATACGTTCCCGTCGGCAGGCGACACCTATGGTTTACCTTGCTCGAACTGCAAAGTCTTCGTAGGCTGATCGCAAACTTCTTTCGGGCCGAAATATTGAATCGGGCCCGGATAGACGTAAGCAGTTTCCTTCGCCCACACGTCGCGCTGAGCGGCAAACTTTTTGAACGGTTCTCCCTCCAACTCGACCAGCGCCTTTTGGATAACCGGTTTCATCTTTCCGTTGCGACGCTCCATATTCATCATCGCCGTAATGGGGATACCGCCGGCAATCCATTCCGCAGCAGGGGCGGTTAAGTTCCGGACGGAAGCCATATAGCCGGTCTTACCGTTCGCAATCAATACGGAAGCCGTATACCCTAACGAATAACAGTAATCGGAATCGAAATTGGAAGGAGCTGCGCAACGTCCTTCGTAACCGAAGAAGTGATGCTGGGCAGCGAATTTACCGACAAATTTCCCTTCCCGTTTCCATTCGGCCAATTTCGAGCCGACCATATCGCTCAACAATTTCTCCGTTTCGATCAAAGAAACTTGGACATTGCCGTGAGGATCGCGATCCAGAGAAAGTTGCCGGGCGACTTCTTCTGGAAGGGAGGCATAAAGTTCGGCGTTTTCCTGCGACAACCGGGACACGATGTATTCCCGTTGTCGGGCACGTTCGATGGCAGCGAACTCTTCGCCGTTCTTCGCCAAAAAATCGTTCAACTCGCTGATCAGCCGTTTCACGACGGGAATGAATTCAATCAAGCCTTCCGGAACCAGTACCGTACCGAAATTTTTACCTTCGGCGGCACGCAGGGCGACAATCTCGGCGATGTAGGTCACCACGTCGTCCAAAGTCATATCCTTTTCCTGAATTTCTTCAGAAATCAAACAGACGTTCGGTTGAACCTGCAGCGCGCATTCCAAGGCAATATGCGATGCCGATCGCCCCATCAGTTTGATAAAATGCCAGTATTTGCGGGCGGAGTTACAATCGCGCAAGATATTGCCGATTACCTCGGAATAAGTCTTGGTGGCCGTATCGAAACCGAAAGAGGCCTCGATCATGGCATTCTTCAAATCGCCATCGATGGTTTTAGGACAACCGATCACCTGGACACCGTATTTCTTCGCCGCATAATATTCGGCCAACACACAAGCATTGGTATTCGAATCGTCGCCACCGATAATGACAATCGCCTGGATATCCAATTTACGAATTATCTTTAAACCGCTTTCAAACTGATCTTCCGTTTCCAATTTGGTGCGCCCCGAGCCGATCATATCGAAACCGCCGGTATTCCGATAATCGTCAATGATATCAGCGGTCAATTCCGTATAACGATGTTCGATCAAACCGCTCGGCCCCATCAGGAAGCCGTAAAGGCGGTTGTCCTTATTCAATCGTTTGATGCCGTCAAACAAGCCGGAAATCACATTGTGCCCACCGGGAGCCTGTCCTCCCGACAAGATTACGCCCACGTTAAAAGTGGGCGATTCCCTCTTCTCACCTTCCACGAAGCGGATTAGAGGCATCCCATAAGTATTGGGAAAGAGCGACTTGATTTCCTCCCGATCGGCAACAGCCTGTGTAGCTTCTTCTTCTCTTACTTTTACCGCCCCCTGCAAAGCTTTGGGAAGCTTCGGCTGATAAGCGGCTCTCGCCATTTGTAATGCACTTTTCGTTATCATTTTACAATCAATCTTTTGAAAAAAATATTCTTCTCGTTAAGCAACGGCAAATTTCGCTTTTTTTTCGGAAATATGAAAAGGAAGACTGTAAAAAAAATACTACCTTTACGCCGAAATATAGTAATCACCTTTAGATCGATTGATTATGGCAACGAGAAGAGCGCTTAAAAAGAAACTCTCCTACATGGCGGGAGAATTATTGACTGCGAGTTTGGTAGCGGGTGTCGACCGCCAAAAGATAGTCGATGCCGTCGACCGCGTATTGAAGCTCATTCCGCGCGTCAGTCATACCGAACCGGGCAATGTCAAAGATTTCTACAAAGCCCTGACTGCCGACTTGGATAAAGAGATAAAAATCGTAATCGACGAATTGGAGAAAGCGGGCAACCGAACGGAACCATGAAGAAAGTCTTTTTCGGATTTATCTTTCATAAGCTCATGGGATGGACGGGCAGGATCTCCGTCGCGCTTCCCGACAAATGTATCATCGCGATTGCACCACATACGTCGAACTGGGACTTTCTGATCGGGGAACTCTTTGCGCATACCTACGGATGGAAATCGAAATTCATGATGAAAAAAGAGTGGTTTTTCTGGCCCTTGAGACCTCTTCTCAAGAAAATGGGAGGGATTCCGATCGATCGCGGCCGCAAGACCTCCACCGTGGAACAAACCGTCGAGATGGCGAAAAACACCAAGACCTTTCACCTCGGCATCACGCCGGAAGGTACGCGAAAGCCCAACCCGAACTGGAAACACGGCTTTTATTACATAGCCTTAGGGGCAAAAATTCCCATCGTTCCGGTGGCCATCGACTACAGAACAAAAAGCATCGTGGCGGAGATGATTTTACAACCCGGCGGAGACGCCACAGCCGACATGCGGAAAATCAAACGGTATTTCTCCCGATTCACAGGGAAACACCCGGAGAATTTCGCCGTTTAAATGCCGGCCGGTGAGAAACGCTTGCACCATCAATAAAAGAAACATAACATTTTTGAACACCATGTATACCATACTATCCAATGCTTCCGGCACAAGGAGTATCCGCATTTCGGAAGAAAATCTTCAAACCATCGGCAAGTACGCCCTGTTCGACCAATTGATAGACAGTAACGGCATCATCGACGAATCGGTTTTAGAGAAGCTGAAATTGAATATTCGTTCGCTCATCGCAGGAGCCGAAGGCAATTGCAAGGATTTGCTCGACCTCTGCATCGATGTGGTCTACCACGACAACATGAAAGTTTTCGGATTAAAGAACTTAATCGCTCTTTATACTGACTGGAAAGGCCGACAACCAACTTGACGCATGGCGACGCTCAATCGGCATCTCTCCAGACGGGAAATTGCCGGCGGAACACGTCGAGCCGCCGTTTGTCCAGGTCGGCGGAGGCGATACACGCTTCGTCGGCGCATGCCGTCAAGGGCTCTCCGTACGCATCGATCACGGCGCTGTATCCGTTGTAGCTCGTCGCCTGATCGGACCCTACCCGGTTGACTGCGATCACATAACACTGATTTTCTATCGCCCGCGCCCTCACTAAAGTTCGCCAAGCCTCGATCCGCAAAGCGGGGAAATTCGCTACGTAAATGATGGCATCGTAATCGCCGCGATACCTCGACCAGACGGGAAAACGGATATCGTAGCACACTTGCAGAAGGAAGCGAAAACCCTTATACTCGACCACCACGCGCCGATCCCCCGCCGTAAAATACCTCTCTTCGCCGGCATAGGAGAACAGGTGTTTCTTATCGTAAAACCGAACGGCACCGTCCGGCATGACGAAAAAGAAACGGTTACGGCGCACCGCCTCCGTTACCCGACAGGCGAGGCTTCCCGCCAACGCAAACCGATATTTCTCCGCCATCCGTTGCATCCAGGGCAAAGTTTCTCCGTCATCGTAGACAATCGTGTCTCGACGATCGAGGGTACAAAAGCCGGTAGAGAACATCTCCGGCAAGACCACCAGGTCTGTTTCGGGCAAGCCCTCCAAAAGCCCTTCCATCCGTCGGCGGTTCTCCGCCGGAGCGGCTGCGACGATATCCCGCTGCAGCAGGGTTACGTTCATTCGGTAAGGAATCATCTTTCCGTTCATTAAAAAGTAAATCTCGAGGCCCTTCGGGTTACAAAACTATGAAGATTTCGCCGGAACCGCAACCGAATCGCAGAGATTATTCCCTCCCTTCCCGTTCCCTACATCCACATCCTCCGCCGACCAACCGTTTTTCGCCGCACGATTTTTTTTTCAAAATTCTTCCTTTTTTATTTGGTTCTTTATAAAGATTGACTATATTTGCAACTGCACAAATGAAAAAATAGACGCCCGGCTACACCGATTGCCTGATTGATACCCAACCGGCCAGCCGACAAAAGCGAGCGGGGAACATTACTCCCGCGCATTATGTACTGACACCAAAACGGAAGTTTTACTTTTGCAACACGAAGCAGCAATACCTAAAACGGATTTTAGATCCTGCCGAGTGGATCGACAACGCCTAAAACGGATTTTAGATCCCGCCGAGTGGATCGACAACGCCTAAAACGGATTTTAGGTCCCGCCGAGCGGATCGATAACGCCTAAAACGGATTTTAGGTCCCGCCGAGTGGATCGACAACATCTAAAACGGATTTTAGGTCCCGCCGAGTGGATCGACAACACCTAAAATGGATTTTAGGTCCCGCCGAGCGGATCGACAACGCCTAAAACGGATTTTAGGTCCCGCCGAGCGGATCGACAACGCCTAAAATGGATTTTAGATCCCGTCGAGCCGATCGGCAACGCCGAACCCGATGTTTGATTTCCGGCGAGCGATTCGCCGACTATTATTAACCATAAAAACTAACTGTCATGGAAAATTTACTGAAAATTGACCGAAGCAATTGCGGCAGGTACCCCAATGCGCTGCACGCACAGTTCCACAACCGCATGCACGCCCTCATCGCGGGCGAAGAGCTTGCCACCCTGCATCTCAGCGACGCGCTGCTGAAAGAATGGCGCGAGTACATCGACACCGAAGTCTCCATCAACCGAGAGGCGGAGGCGAGCATCCTCTCCAAACGAATGCTGGAAAAAGACGGGGAGCGCGACAAACTGTTGAGCTACCTCTTCAACACGGTGAGCAACGAACGGCTCAACAGCGTCGATAACGAGGCCAGAGAGGCCGCCGAACGCATCGGCTACGCCGTCGACCCCTACAGAGGCTTGCAAGGTGAGGCCTACGATGCCGAAACGTTGCACATCATCGGACTCTTGGAGGATCTGGACAAAACGGAGGCGAAGCCCGACGTGCAGAAATTGGGCCTGGCGCCCACGGTAGCCCGACTGAAAACGGTGAACAAGGAGTACCAAGACTTGCAGACGGAACGCATGACCCTCCGCGTGGAAAGCAAGCTGCCCTCCGCGCGCGAAATCCGCCCCCAAACCGACGCCGCCTACTACCTGGTGTGCCGTTACATCGACGGCAGCTACGTGCTCGGCACGCCCGAGGTACGAACCGCGATCGAGTCGCTCATCCTCCGCATGAACCAGCTCATCGGCGAGGCGAAGACCGCCTACAACCTGAGTATGGGACAGAAAAAGCGGGGCAGCGGCGAAACGCCTCAACCCCCGCTCGCCGACGAACTTTAAAGCGGCGTCCATACCGAGCCGGGCCCGGAAAAGCCCGGCTCGTACATCCATGTTGGAAAGAACCTTATATTTATAACATAAAACACTTAAAAAAATATCTATGAAAAAACTATTTCCAATCCTTTACTGCCTGTTTACAGGCATCGTAGGGATCTTTGCCCAAGAGCGAGAAGTGAGAGGCGTCGTCCTATCCACGGACAATGCCCCGGTTATTCAGGCCTCTGTAGTGGTGAGCGGCCAACGTACCATCGGCACCTCGACCGATCGCGACGGAAATTTCGTACTCAAAGTGCCGGCGAATGCCAAATTCCTAAAAGTCTCCTACGTAGGTATGACGACGCAGACGGTGGCGATCGAACCGGTCATGCGCATCGTACTCGAACCGGACACGAAAGCGTTGGACGAGGTGGTAGTCATCGCCTACGGCACGGCCAAGAAACAGTCGCTGGTAGGCGCCCAGGCGTCCGTCAGCGCTCGACAATTGGAGAAAAGACCGATTACCAACGTGTCGAACGCGCTGAGTGCGCTCGCTCCCGGCGTTCAAGTCACCACCTCCACCGGTCAGCCTGGAGCCAGCAGCAGCATCCGCATTCGCGGTTTCGGTTCCATCAACGCATCTTCGTCGCCCCTGTACATCGTGGATGGCAGCATTTACAACGGTGCGATTTCGGACATCGCTCCGCAAGACATTCAAAGCATCAGCATCTTGAAAGATGCCGCCTCTACCGCCCTCTACGGATCGAGCGCCGGCAACGGCGTCATCATGATTACGACCAAGAGCGGAGCTACCCGGGGGGGGGGGGGAAACCGTCCTTCAACCTGACCATCAATCAAGGTACGAGCCGCAAAGGGCAAAAGGATTACGACAAAGTAGGGATCTACGATTTCTACCCGATGAGATGGCTGCAATGGTTCAACGAATATAAATACGACAAAAAGAAGAGCGACGACGAATCGGCGCTGTACGCCAATTATCTGGTATTCAACGACCTGAAATACAATCCCTATGCGGGCATCAAGTCGTATTACGAAGAAGATCCCGAAACGGGAGAAATCCATCTCACGCAAACCCCCAATCCGCAAGCCTTCTCCTTTCCGCAATTCGTGATGCCTGACGGCACGCTGAATGCCGAAGTCAACGGTTTGTTGTGGGGAGACGATTTGGACTGGGAAAAAGATCTGTTCAAAACCGGTTACCGGCAGGAATATATTCTCAGCGGAGGCCTGAACACCGACAAATCGAAGAGTTATATCTCAGTGGGCTGGTTGGATGAAGACGGTTACAAAATCAAAACGAATTTAACCCGATTCTCCTCGCGCGCCAACCTTACCTACGAGATCAACAAATACCTCACGGTGGGAAGCAATTCTCAATTCACCAAGACGCATATCGAATCGCCCAAACGGGCAGAGGGAAATTACTCGAGCAACTCGTTCCATTTCGTCAGGAACATCGCTCCCATTTACCCCATTCACGTGCACGACGCCCAAGGCAACTACGTGCTGAAAAACGGAGAAAAGATCTACGACCACGCTTCGACCAGACCCTACAACGGGAAATTCAATCCCATCGAAGAGTCCTATCTGGATAAATCGTACGCGGAACGCGACGCCATTACCAGCAGAAACTTCGCGGAAATAAAAGCGTTGCCGGAACTGACCTTCCGCACCAATCTCTCGTACGACCTGTATCGGGCGACCGAGAAAATACGCTACAACAACTCCATGGGCGATCAGCCGCAGGGGATGTTGGAAATCGAAAACCAACGCATCACCACCGTGACGTTCAACCAACTGGTGACCTATCGCCGGAACTTCGACGCCCATCGTCTCGAAGCCTTGCTGGGACATGAAAGCTACGAAATGAAACAGGCGGTTTCGACGATGAACAAGGAAAACATGGCCATTTTGGGTATCGACGAAATGCCCAACCTCTCGAAGATGTCGGATATCAATTCGAAGACCGATACCTATACCAAAGAAGGTTACTTCGCCCGTTTGAATTACGATTACGGCGACCGCTACAACCTGTCGGCTTCGTATCGCCGCGACGGTTCGTCCCGCTTCCATAAGGATAATCGCTGGGGAGATTTCTGGTCGGTAGGTGCGGGCTGGCATCTGGCGAACGAATCCTTCATGAAAGGTGCCGCTTCCTGGCTGAACGAGCTCAAGCTCCGCTTCTCCATCGGACAAACGGGGAACGATCGTATCGGAACATACTACGCCTATCAATCGCTGTACATCCTGGGGAACAACAACTTCGAAACGCTCGGAGCCCGATTCTCCTCCCTGGGGAACCCCGATTTGAAATGGGAAACCCAAACCAGTTACGACTTCGCCGTCGAATTCGGCCTCTTCGGCCGGCTAAGAGGCTCGGTGGAATTCTTCAACAAGGAATCCAAAGATCTGATCTTCTCCTTCCCCCTGCCGATCTCGACCGGAGTCAGTTCCGTATTCCGAAATATCGGGAAAGTCAGGAATTACGGTTTCGAATTCGATCTGAAATACGAAATCATCCGTCGTCGCACGCTCTCTTGGGATGTGAACGTAAACGGCACGACGTACAAGAATAAAATCATCAGACTCCCCGAAGAAAACAGAGAAAAGGGAATCGAACTGACTTATAAGAAATACGTCGAAGGAGGCAGCATCCAAGATTTCTATCTGAACGAATACATCGGCGTCGATCCGGACGACGGCTTGGCTATCTATCGTATCGACGACATCAATTATCCCAAACAGGCGGATCCGTCCAATCCCAACTTCGTAGGCATGGAAAAAGAAGGCGAGAAAGCCACGTGGACCAAAGACGGCCGTTTCGCCAAAAAACATTTTTGCGGCTCTTCCATCCCCGATCTGTACGGAGGCTTCGGCACGAACGTATCCTTTAAAGGCTTCGACCTAAATATGCTGTTCGCCTACCAGTTAGGCGGCAAAACGTACGACGGCGCTTACCAAATCCTCATGGGGCGTTCCCTGTCAAGCGGACTCGCCATGCACAGCGATATGAAAAAAGCATGGAGAAAACCCGGAGACATCACGAACATCCCCCGACTCGATTCGGGAAGCAGCGGACGATACGACAATCTTACCTCAGACCGCTATCTGATTTCGTCCTCCGCGCTGATGTTGAAATCGCTGAGCATAGGCTATTCCTTCCCCCAAGAATGGATTAGCCCGTTCGCCCTTTCGGGATTGAGATGCAGCATCGCCTGCGAAAACCTCTTCTTGCTCTCGAAGCGCAAAGGGTTGAATCCGATGATGAACTATGCGGGAACTACGGGCAGCGCTTTTTACGACTATCAAAAAGTAATTACGGCAAGTGTTTCAATTTCATTCTAACAATACGGAAATACGATGAAAAAGATTAATATATTATTTTTAGCAATAATGCTGCTTGGGAGCGCAGGCTGCTCGAGCGACTTTTTGGAGACCGAACCCTCGGACAAAATCTCTTTAGATCAAGCTTCGCAGAGCGTGGATGGGCTTAAGACCATTTTGGAAGGAATGCACAACATGATGTACCTGTATACGTTCGGCCATTTCTTCGGCAACGGCGAAGCATCGCTGAATGCCCAAATCGATATGTTGGGCGACGATATGATTAACACCAAACCGGCCTTTTTCATGGGCGTTTATCGTTGGGAGGAACATCGCGATCCGTATGGCAGCATCAACTATAAAGCGTGGGACTTCTACTACACAGTCATCCAACATGCCAATGCCGTGTTGCAGGGAGTGCAAAAATTGGATGTCTCCGAAGAAGACAAAGCTTTGATAGCCGGAGAAGCGCAACTCTTCCGAGCTTACTGCTATGCGAAACTCGTGCAACTTTTTGGCAAACGGTATGTAAAAGGAGAGGATAACAACAGCCTGGGAGTTATTCTGAGGTTGGAGCCGAACTACGACCCGATGGCTCGTTCGTCGGTAGCGCAATGCTATGACCAAATCAATAAGGATCTGTCCGAAGGGTTGGCCTATTTATCGAAAGCTTCGACAGTAAGGAAAAAGAATTGGATCAATTACAATACGGCGTGCGGCATCGCTTCCCGAATCGCTTTGGCACAATCCGATTGGACCAAGGCGGAAACATATGCCGATTGGGCCATTACCAAATCCGCCTCGATGGGCATCGCCCTTCAGCAGGGACAAAAGTTGTGCGACGGATTCAACGATTACGGCGCATCCGAATGGATGTGGGGCTATCATCAGGCGGCCGACCAAAATATTTATTTCCATGGATTCAATGCCAACTACTCATACAATTTCGCCGGATATAACAAGTCGTTAAGATATGCGATCAATCGCGGATTATACGATAAAATGGGCCAAAAAGACGCCCGACGAAACTGGTGGGTGTGCCTCGATCAGGGCGATAAGATTCCCGAAGACGCGTATTCGGGTTATTTCGAAGGAGGTATGACCCGCCCCAATTGGGAAATAACCGGGCAATGCATCAAATTCAAATCCATCAACAACAAGACGACGGTAGGGGATAACGTGTTGATGAGACTGAGCGAAATGTATTACAACAAAGCCGAAGCCCAAGCCAGACAGGGAAAGTTCGAGGAAGCGATCCAAACGCTCCATACCGTTATGATCACCCGAGATCCCGAGTACGACGCATCGAATCTTTCCGGCGACGAACTGATTGAGGAAATCTTCCGAAATAAGCGATTGGATTTTTACATGGAAGGCCTCCGCTTCTATGACATGAAACGGCTCGGGATCGTACCCGATCGCCTCCACGCAGCGAATGCCAATTATTTGAAAGGTAAAGATTTAGAACAACTGATTTCACGTAATTCGGGAGAAAACGCCAAGTCAATCGCTAAGACAGAGGATGCGAAAGAATGGCAATTCGTGATCCCTTACGATGAAATCAAAGGGAATAATCTGTGCGAACAAAACGAATTGTAACATTACGATACGGATTTTGAATGGGTCCATGCGATCCTGCCGGGCGCTATGCCGTCAAGCATGCGCCGGGCGGGATTTTTTAATCCGTTTTCCTCGTCGTTAATTAGATTACTTCAAAATTGATGAACGAAGCGGAAAATTCCATTCCATTCAATGGGTTATGACGATAAAACGCTTATATTTGCACTAAATCGAATGCTATGAAAATTTGCCGCTCATCGCATAAAGCGCTTCTCGTTCTCGGGCGAAAGTTCGTGTGGTACCATGCGGAGAGAGGGCAAGGAAATCGGCCGAAATTATATCTTTATGTGGGAGAAACCATGGACCGTTAAGGAAGGATTCGTAATGGGCGCAGGCCTGCTCATTACCGGAGAATTGTTGCAGTTGAGCGTCGGCCCCGTCGACTGGCAAGCATTCGCATGGCCGGTCAATCTGATCGTGCTCGTCGTATGGATAATCGGCGTATCGATCCTCTACGCGATGCGCAAAAAAGTCTATGCCTTTCGTTTCCTGACCACAGGGGCGGCCACCGTCTCCGCCTTGGTGTATGCAGTCGCATTGACGGCATTCATGGGACTGATCCGTCAGGTAGGCGACACACAGCCTGCTGCCGATAAGATAGGCTTCACGAAAATGCTTTCGTTCTGGCCATTCGTGATAATATACCTATGGATAGCGGTGATCGTAGCGCAAGTCGCACTTTCCCAGCTGCACCATTTCAAGTGGCGATCGCTTCCCTCGCTCGTCAGCCACATCGGATTGCTCTCGGTTCTGGTCGCCGCCACTTTAGGCAGTGCCGACATACAGAAGCTGACCATGACGACTAAAGTAGGTACTCCGGAATGGCGGGCATACGACGAAAAAGGAAAGCTCCACGAACTTCCCTTGGCGATCCAGCTCAATGCGTTCACCATCGACGAATACCCTCCGAAACTGATGATAATCGATAGCATCGGCATTCCCCTGCCGGAGAAAAAACCCGTTACGCTACTGCTCGACGACACTTTTAAAGAAGGCAAACTCTTAGGCTGGAACATAACCTTGAAACAGAAATTGGAACTCGCCGCGCCGGTGATGACCAAAGACACCGTTTATTACGTGGAATGGCCATCCTTGGGAGCGGTATGCGCCGTGCTGATCGAGGCCACCTCGCCTGATCGTCGATTGGTCCGACAAGGATGGATCACCTGCGGCAGCTATTATTTCCCTTATCAAGCACTCGCTTTAGACGACAAAAATATCGTAATGCCGAATCGCGACCCCGAACGCTTCACTTCGAAAGTAGAGATCATGACCGCGAAGGGTGCGCATATCGAAACGACGATCGAGGTCAACAAGCCGGCAAAGGTGGAAGGCTGGAAGATCTATCAACTTAGTTATAACGAACAGATGGGCAGATGGAGCGATACCAGCGTCTTTCAATTGGTGACCGCCCCTTGGCAACCTGTCGTTTACACCGGGATATGCCTGATGCTCCTCGGCGCCGTGCTGCTATTCATTACTGCACAGAAAAGGAAGAGAGGGAAACGATGAGTTGGAATTATTTTATCCTATTCGCCGCGGTGGCGACTATCGGTTGGATCACAGGCGCTATCGCCGCATGGAAAGGAAACCGCCGAACGACATACATATCAACCCTCGCTGGTCTCGCCGTATTTTTCAGCTATATACTGACGATGTGGATAACGCTGGAACGTCCACCGCTGCGCACCATGGGCGAAACACGCCTTTGGTACAGCTTCTTCCTCCCTTTCGCCGGGCTGATGATATACAGTCGTTGGCATTATAAATGGATTTTGAGTTTCAGCACACTCCTCGCCGTCATCTTCATCGTCATCAACATCCTCCGGCCGGAGATTCATAGCAAGACCTTGATGCCCGCGTTACAGAGCCCTTGGTTCGCTCCACACGTGATCGTTTACATGTTTGCCTATGCATTGCTGGGAGCGGCTACCGTGATGGCGGTATATTTGCTTTTCTTCAAAAAGGGAAGTCCGACCGTTCACGAAATGGAAATATCGGATAATTTAGTGTATGTAGGCCTCTCGTTCCTGACGATAGGCATGCTCTTCGGCGCCTTATGGGCGAAGGAGGCGTGGGGACATTATTGGGCGTGGGATCCGAAGGAGACTTGGGCGGCCGCTACATGGCTCGGCTACCTCGCCTACATCCATTACCGGTTGAATAACAGAAAAAATGTGCGAATAGCTCTCTGGGGCCTGATAGGCTGCTTTCTACTATTACAAATGTGTTGGTGGGGCGTCAACTACTTGCCCGCTGCGCAAGGTGTAAGCATTCACACTTACAATGTGGGCTGAGGAAAGTCGAAGGTGCGGCTGATCTTGCCTTCTTTGTAAGTGTTCAGAGAGAAAATCACCCGATCGCCCGCTTTCAGTTTATAAATCCAAAGCGGAACCGACAGGTAAACCGTCCGACCATACCCTTCCACATCATTATTGCGATCATGAAGCAGGGTGAGATACAGGGATCTGCATCCGCCGACCTGCATGGTAATGCTGTCTTGAACGAAGGAATAAACATGCGGCAAATCCTTTACCTGCACAACAACGCTTACATTCAGGTAACGGTCGGACATCCACATGCTTTGAAACTTTACCGGATCGGTGGGCACCGCTTTAAAATGTGCTCGGGGAATAGGGATCGCCGAAACGGTCCGTGCAACGGAATAAACCGTCGCAGTGGAAGTACCTTCGCCGGCCTGCGCATACCTGGCCAAGACCCGATACAGGCTATCCGGCACCAATCCACCGATCTTCTTCTCATTGCGGATGGTCCATTCCTGCCCTCGGTCGGTAATCAAGGTTTGTGCATTGCCCTCCTTGTCCGTCCGCATTTCCGCCAACTCCGTCCGCATGTCGGGATATTCGAAATCACGATCGCCGCCGCAGGCGATAGCCGTCAGGATGAACCAATACGCGATGAAGGGATGTACGATCTGTCTTTTCATACTTTATTCTTTAACTGCAAGGTAGTTAATAAGCGGGTTCGCATACATCTTCAATAGCATTTCCGAAAGGAAAGGTTCATCCTTGTCGGGCAATTCGATCTTGTCCAAGCGATTGCGAAGATACTGTTCGAACTTCTCCCGTTCGGCGTCGGTGTAGTGTTTCTCGAACCGACGAGAATCCTCCAGGCAGTCGAGCGCGATATAATTCACCGCATACAACTTGTAATTGCTGAATATGTGTTTGTCTATACACCTTTTGAGAGCTGGGAAAAAATCGGTCTTCCTCGGATATTTCGACGCCAGTTCCTTCATCTCGGTATTGATGCAAGGCGCAGCCTTCACGTGCACACGGCCTTTATAACCGAAGATTCCCGTTTTCATACTGATCATATCTTCTCCTTCTGCCTTATGAAAATCGGCTTCGTCCCGTCGTCGTTGCAATTCCCCCGCTTTCAGGAAATCGCAAGGATCGTATTCGTACGAGAAGGCCAGCGGAACGATATTCAGCTCGGCCAACCGATCTTCCGGCGTCCCTTCACCAGCGATGCTTAACATTTTCAGAATGCTTTCCTGCGTCGTGTCGTTCGCATCTTTCGCTCTTCCCTGCCGTTGCGCAATCCAAACGTTTTCATGTTTTTCAGAAATGGCGAAATGAATATAACGCGACAGGGTATTCAACGTTTCCAACTGTTTCCGTCCCGTTAAGCCACGAACCACGATGAATGCTTTCAGTATACGCACCAATCGCCTGATCCATGGATAAACCAACAGGTTATCGCCGATAGCGATTTCCGTGGTATCAGACCATTGCGCATCGATGAGCGCAATCGATAGGAGGGCAGGATCCATCACGATATCCCGATGGTTGGATACGAACGTATAACGCCTCGACCAGTCGGTCAAAGCGGAAAAGTCTTCGGTCAAACCTTCCGAATTTTTACGCAGCAGTTGTTTGATCAGATCGTAGAAGAACGTTTTCTGGAATTCCAGATTCGTCTTGCATCGACGCATTTTCGCTGCGATCATTTCAAAAGGAAGCGACATCATAGCGACAGCCGCTTGGCGAAAATCAGTATCCGCAATCAATTCCTCGTACGCCTGAGGCAATTCTTCCGGCGAATACGGGCGGATCGAATCGAATTCTGCAGGTATATTCATCATTTTCTACATTCGTTGAATTTATCTTCTATAATATCGGTGAGCACGTCTCCGAGGTCTAAACCGGCCGCACGAACCTGTTGCGGAATGAAACTGGTAGTCGTCATGCCTGGAGTAGTATTGATTTCCAACAGGTTGATAACATCTCCCTCGGTAAGGATATAGTCGATGCGGATGATGCCGGAACAACCGAGAATATCGTAAATGGAAGAGGTCAGTTTACGAATCCGCTCCGCCGTCTCCTCCTGGATACGAGCGGGAGTGATTTCTTCGACCTCTCCGTTATATTTGGCATCGGTATCGAAGAATTCGTTATGCGAAACGACTTCGGTGATAGGGAAAACGGTCTGTTTTTTCGTCGTCTTATAACAACCACAGGTGATCTCCGTCCCTTGCATAAACGCTTCGATAACGACCTCCGGACTTTCTCGGGCGGCTTTCTCGATGGCCGGTCGGATCTGTTCTTTGCGCTTCACTTTCGTAATGCCGTAACTCGATCCGCCGGCATTCGGTTTAACGAAACAGGGAAGGCCGATTTTATTTATGACCTCCTGATCGCTGATCGACTGCCCTTTTCGGAGCAGGATGGCATCCGCCGCTTTTACGCCAAAACTTTTCAGGTACTGATTACAAGAGAACTTATTAAAGGTAAGGGCCGAGGCCAATACATTACAGCTGGAATAGGGAATGCCCATCATGTCGAAATAACCTTGCAACAGACCATTCTCTCCCGGCGTGCCGTGAATGGTAATGTAGGCGAAGTCAAAATGTTTCTTTTCTCCGTTTTCTATGAAACCGAAATCATTCCGGTCGATAGGAGTCAGCGATCCGTCGAGCAAATGAACCGTCCAACGGTGCCCCTTCATTTCGACGATATACAACTGATAACGTGCTTTGTCCATAAAAGTGTAAAGCCCCTGCGCACTGCGCAGCGAAACGGGAAGTTCACTCGAATCTCCTCCGGCAACGATGGCTATGGTTCGTTTCATACCTCTCTGTGACTGATATAGTTTCTCCACTTGTCGATGAGACCCACCATATCCTGCGGAAGAGGGGCGGTAAAGAACATTTCCTCTTTCGTGCGCGGATGGACGAACCCTAAGGTCATGGCGTGCAAAGCCTGCCTCGGACAAGTCTTGAAACAGTTTTCTATAAATTGTTTATATCTGCTGAAGTTCGTTCCTTTCAACGGCAGGTCTCCTCCGTAACGGGCATCGTTGAAAAGCACGTGCCCGACGTGTTTCATGTGTACCCTTATCTGATGAGTCCGTCCCGTCTCGAGAACACATGCTACGAGGGTAACGTAGCCCAACCGCTCCAATACATGATAATGGGTGACGGCGTATTTGCCCTGTTCCGGATCGTTCAACACCATCATTTGCATCCGGTCTTTAGGATTCCGACCGATGTTTCCTGCTATCGTTCCGTCGTCTTTATCGACAAGGCCCCACACCAAAGCTACGTACTTCCTCTCGGTCGTTTTGTTAAAGAACTGCAATCCTAAGAGGGTTTTCGCTTCCGGCGTCTTGGCCACCACTAATAAACCTGAGGTGTCTTTGTCGATACGGTGAACCAACCCGATATCGGGATCGTTCGGATCATAGCGGGGGTTATCTCTCAGATGCCAGGCGATGGCATTCACCAGCGTTCCGGAGTAGTTCCCGCATCCAGGATGAACGACCATTCCCGCAGGCTTATTGACCACCATAATGTCCCCATCTTCATAGACCACCTCCAAGGGGATATTTTCGGGCTTGA
Source organism: Phocaeicola abscessus CCUG 55929 (assembly GCF_000312445.1). Classification (GTDB taxonomy): domain Bacteria; phylum Bacteroidota; class Bacteroidia; order Bacteroidales; family Bacteroidaceae; genus Phocaeicola; species Phocaeicola abscessus. Next base: position 294,360 of record NZ_HE997184.1, read on the forward strand.
CATCGTGGTCGTAACGCGGACGGTTCATCAGGACGGTCAGTACATCGCCGCCTTTCACCTTATAACTGGATTTGACGGGGTTGCCGTCGGCCATCACATAGCCCGCCTCGGCAGCCAATTGAATACGGTTTCTCGAAACAGCGGCAAACCGATCGGACAAATACCTGTCTATCCGCACCGGATACTGCCCCTTATCGACGACAACTCTGAAATGTTCATAAAGTTCCGTCGAGTTTTTACGGACAGGTTCTATATCGTCTATCGAATCGTCTGCCATCTCGTCAAAATCCTCTTCCCGTTTCATCTTTTCCGCAATTAGAACCAAGAATCATCCGTGTCCAGCTTCCTTTTCACGGAATCGTTCGCCAGCGAATCCTCCGGCACGTAATCCAGACCGTTTCCTATTTCCAGCGTAAGTACCGATTCGCTGGAAATCTTGTTCCCGGCCGCCAACGCATGCGTGCCCATCTTAAGTCCGTAGACCCAGTCACGTTCTCCCGCGATCAATTTCGGTTCGGTCAACCTGAATCCCAACGCTTTCAAGCGAGCTTCGGCCTGCCGATACGAACTGTTGTTCACCACATCGGGAACGGTGATCAAGGGTTCGCTGGCTGAGTTGATCGTGAGGTAGACGATGCGTCCTTGCTTAACTTTCATTCCGCCGGCGGGATGCTGATCGAGAACCGTATTCGGTTCTAATCCTTTGACATAATTGGAGTCGACGACTGCCACTTTCAGCTGCTGCCGGGAGACATGGAGCGCCGCTTCGTTTAACAACGTTCCTTTCACATCGGGGACGACGACGGCATTTCCATGACGGGTATAAACATCGAGCCCCCAAAGGATTCCCCACACCGTCGCAATCACGACCACGACCATTCCGATGATATTCATCCAGAACGAACGGTTATGCCTGAACGAAAAAAAATCTTTCAGCGAAATCATAACTACTTGCTTATATTTGCGTTCAAAGATACGATATTTTTTCATTTCCGCCAACATTCCGCGACGGTTCGAAAACAGAATTAAAAACATCGCGGCACGGGAAGCAATCTGTTATACGTATCATAGCAGAGTAAGGTCATCCCGATCGGCGAGAATCGAATTCTCCAAATAAACGGCACGACTTTACCTCTGTTGTCGGGACGCTTTACATTGCGCAAATCCGTTTGAATTGTGCAGATTTTTAAGTTTATTCTTTCGTCAATAAAATACTTTGTCTACCTTTGCCGCGAATTTCCACCCCTCGAAGGGAAAGCAGAATTCATGAACGTGATTCAATAATATAAAGAAAAAGAATAGGTATATGAGTTTAAAAATTGTAGTTTTGGCGAAACAGGTACCGGATACCCGTCAGGTGGGTAAGGATGCGATGAACGCCGACGGTACGGTGAACCGTGCTGCACTTCCGGCAGTGTTTAACCCGGAAGACTTGAATGCGTTGGAACAGGCTCTCAGGTTAAAAAATACGCACCCTGGATCGACAATTACCATTCTGACCATGGGACCAGGACGGGCGGCGGAAATTATCCGCGAAGGGCTCTATCGCGGTGCAGATAACGGTTACCTGTTAACCGACCGCGCCTTTGCCGGCGCCGACACCTTGGCTACCTCCTACGCATTAGCCACGGCTATCCGAAAAATAGGCGACTGCGATCTGATCATCGGCGGGCGTCAGGCTATCGACGGCGATACGGCTCAGGTAGGCCCGCAGGTGGCACAGAAGTTAGGACTCACTCAGATTACTTATACGGAAGAAATTCTGAAGGTGGACGAAAAGAAGCGTCGCATCACCTGTCGCCGTCGGATCGACGGCGGAGTCGAAATGGTCGAAGGTCCCTTGCCCATCGTGTTAACCGTCAACGGGAGCGCCGCTCCCTGCCGTCCCCGCCAAGCGAAATTGGTCATGAAATACAAACGCGCTTTGGGCGCTCAGGAAAAGAATGCGATGACTAAAGACGGATCCGCCCTGCCTTACGCCGATTTGTACGCGAAACGCCCGTATCTAAACCTGACGGAATGGTCGGCCGCGGATGTAGACGCAGACTTGAGCCAATGCGGGCTAGCCGGTTCTCCGACGAAGGTAAAAACCGTCGAAAGCATCAGCTTCCAAGCGAAAGAGAGCAAGGCGCTGACAGCTTCGGACACCGATATCGAAAGTTTGATTGTTGAACTGATAGCCAACCACGAAATAGGATAAGATCATGAATAACGTATTTGTATATTGCGAGATCGAAGGCCGAACGGTAGCCGAAGTAAGTCTCGAACTACTAACCAAAGGTCGGAAATTAGCCGATCAATTGCATTGCGGGTTGGAAGCCGTCGCCGCCGGCACCGATATGAAAGGCGTCGAACAGCAAATCATGAAATACGGCGTCGACCGTCTGCACGTATTCGATGCACCGGGATTGTTCCCCTATACTTCGCTTCCTCACACGGCGATCTTGGTCAACCTCTTCAAAGAAGAGAAACCGCAGATTTGCCTGATGGGTGCTACCGTCATCGGCCGCGATCTCGGGCCCCGTGTCTCTTCTTCATTGACGAGCGGCCTGACTGCTGATTGCACCCAGCTGGAAATCGGCCATCACGAAGACAAGAAACAGGGGAAAATGTACGAGAACCTGTTGTATCAGATCCGTCCCGCTTTCGGCGGTAATATCATCGCTACCATCGTCAACCCGGAACATCGTCCGCAGATGGCGACGGTACGGCCGGGCGTGATGAAGATGGAAGTTCTGGACGAGCACTACCGAGGAGAGATTGTCGAGCACGACGTAGCAAAATACGTACCCGCAACAGATTACGTTGTAAAGGTCATCGACCGGCAGGTACAGCAGTCGAAGAACAACCTGAAGGGGGCGTCGATCGTCGTCGCCGGCGGTTACGGTATGGGGTCGAAGGAGGGTTTCGATCAACTCTTCGCTCTGGCGAAAGAACTCCATGCAGAAGTGGGCGCCAGCCGCGCCGCCGTCGATGCCGGCTTTTGCGAAGCCGACCGGCAAGTGGGACAGACCGGTGTGACTGTTCATCCGAAAATGTATATCGCCTGCGGCATCAGCGGACAGATTCAACACATCGCCGGCATGCAGGACGCAGGCATAGTCATTTCGATCAACAACGACCCGAACGCCCCGATCAATGCCATCGCCGACTACGTCATCGACGGCACCGTCGAAGAAGTGATCCCCAAACTTATTAAGTATTACAAAAAGAACAGCAAATAATGGAAAACTTTTATACAGAAATCCCGGAACTCAAATATCATTTGAATCATCCGATGATGGAGCGTATCTGTCAATTGAAAGAACGCGATTACAGCGACAAGGAGAAATATGCCGACGCCCCGCAGGATTTGGCCGATGCATTGGACTCGTACGATAAGGTATTGGAGATTGTCGGAGAGATTACCGGCCACATCGTCGATGCCAACGCAGAGAGTGTGGATCAGGAAGGACCGCATCTGAAAGACGGCCGCGTAACCTACGCCTCCGGCACGAAACAGAACTTGGAAGCCATGGTGAAAGCCGGATTGAACGGCATGACCATGCCTCGCCCTTTCGGTGGGCTGAACTTCCCCATCACGCCGTATACCATGTGCGCCGAGATCGTGGCCGCAGCCGACGCCGGTTTTAGCAATATCTGGTCGTTGCAAGACTGCATCGAGACCTTATACGAGTTCGGCAATGACGACCAGCGCTCACGCTTCATTCCTCGCGTGTGCGAGGGCGAAACGATGTCGATGGATCTGACCGAGCCGGATGCCGGCTCCGACCTGCAAAGCGTCATGCTCAAAGCCTCCTTCGACGAAGCGAACAACTGCTGGAGACTGAACGGAGTGAAACGTTTCATTACCAACGGAGACGCCGACATCCATTTGGTGCTAGCTCGCAGCGAAGAGGGCACTCGCGACGGGCGCGGCCTTTCCATGTTCATTTACGATAAGCGTGACGGTGGCGTCGACGTTCGCCGTATCGAAAACAAATTGGGTATCCACGGTTCGCCCACCTGCGAACTGGTTTACAAAAATGCCAAATGCGAGCTCTGCGGTGACCGCAAGCTCGGCCTGATCAAATACGTCATGGCGCTGATGAACGGCGCCCGCCTCGGTATCGCCGCCCAGTCCGTCGGACTGTCGCAAGCCGCTTACAACGAAGGCATCGCCTACGCTAAAAACCGCAAGCAATTCGGCAAGGCTATCATCGAATTCCCCGCCGTATACGACATGCTCGCTCTGATGAAGGCGAAGTTGGATGCGGGCCGTTCGCTCTTATATCAGACCTCGCGCTACGTCGATATCTACAAAGCCCTGGACGACATCGCCCGCGAACGCAAACTCACTCCCGAAGAACGTAAGGAACAGAAGGAATTCGCCAAACTGGCGGACGCGTTCACGCCCCTGGCCAAAGGAATGAACTCGGAATACGCCAATCAGAATGCATACGACTGTATTCAGATTCACGGAGGATCCGGTTTTATGTTGGAGTATGCCTGCCAGCGCATTTACCGGGATGCCCGCATCACCAGTATTTACGAGGGAACTACCCAGTTGCAAACGGTAGCAGCCATTCGCTATGTCACCAACGGCGCCTATATCACCACGTTACGCGACTTCGAGAACTTCGAAGTGTCTCCAGAACTGAAGCCGTACAGGGATAAGGTAAAAGCGATGGACGACCGATTCGAGGCTTGCACCAACCTGGTCAAAGATGCGCAGGATCAAGAGTTGCACGACTTTATGGCACGCCGCTTATACGAGATGGCGGCCGATTGCATCATGGCCCATCTGATCCTTCAGGATGCTACCCGTCATGCGAACTTGTTCGCCCGCTCGGCTCGCGTCTACGTGAACTATGCGGAAGCGGAAGTGGCCAAACATGCTGACTTTATTCAACATTTCGACAAGGAAAAACTAACGGATTATCGCCGCTGATCTCCCCTGCCCTGAGGCAGAGGAGGAGTCCAGAGAAACTGAAAAACAAAGTGGCTGCGCAGGAATAAGTTATTTTCGGCTCAATCGATAATCAACGGGAATATCTATTACAGTTTTAAATTCAAATGTTCATCCATGCTGTCATGGACAACAAAACATTGGAAGCACTTATAAACCTGTTCTTTCCACAGGAAGTATCAGAGAATTAGAAGGTGATAAGTTTCGAGTATATTCCGATCAATAAGGATGACGAGCCGGCATTCCTATTCATCTGGACGAGAAGCTCCATAAGGAACTAAGTACTGATATCCATTTTGAGTCAAAAGGATTTACCTCTCCGGTAAGGGGGGACCGACTTCCCCATCCGGGATCGCAAGGTCATCCTTGTTCTTCGCCGTCGTCGCTAGACTGATACCCGAACCGGAAAGAGCTTTATCCTCCCTCTGTCCGTGACAACCAACGGAACTACCATGCGGTGAAATTTCGCCGATATCAAGGAAGTTAAAATCCGAACCTGTTCGGTAAAATTATTGCTTGATCTTTTGCGCTTTTCGAAATAAAACCGTACTTTCGCAGCGGATTGCCGAGCAACGCTCAGCAATTTCCAGAGATGGGGTGCCTTAACATGACGGGCTGAGAACATACCCTTAATACCTGAACCGGGTAATGCCGGCGTAGAGAATTAAATTTTACAGTATGAAGAAAACATTTGCCGCTGCGACCGCCTTGCTGGTGGCCGGCGTAACCGTACAGGCGCAAAAGAGCGCCGTACAAGACAGTATGAAAATGATAGCGCTGCAAGAGGTGCAGATCCTCGCTACGCGCGCTACGTCTAAAACTCCTGTCGCTTTCACCAACGTGCAGCAGGATCAAATCGACAAGGTAAACCTCGGACAGGACATTCCGTTCCTGCTGACGAACACCCCGTCGGTCTTGACCACTTCGGATGCAGGTGCCGGGATCGGATACACCACGATTCGTGTTCGTGGTACCGACGCTACGCGTATCAACGTCACGTCGAACGGAATCCCGATGAACGATGCGGAAAGCCATGCCATCTTCTGGGTGAATACGCCCGATTTTGCTTCTTCGTTGCAAGACATGCAGATCCAACGGGGAGCAGGCACATCGACCAACGGCGCCGGAGCCTTCGGGGCCAGCATCAATATGAAAACCCAAAACTTATCGTCGATGCCGTACGCCGAGCTATCCGGTTCCTACGGTTCTTATAATACGTATAAGGAAACGGTAAAAGTAGGATCAGGCTTGTTGCACAACCGTTGGGCGTTCGACGCCCGCCTATCCGCCATCAAGAGCGACGGCTATCGCGATCGTGCCTCCGCCAACCTGAAGTCATATTTCTTGCAAGGGGGTTACTTCGGCCACCATACTGTCGTGAAATTCATCACCTTCGGCGGGAAAGAGAAAACGTACCATGCTTGGGACGGTATCAGCAAAGAACAGCTGAAGACCGACCGTAGGTACAACCCTAACGGCGAAATCAAAATTGCCGACAAAACGGTCGGCTTTTATCACGATCAGACCGATAACTATCGCCAGACCCATTATCAGCTCCTGATCGACCAGCGCCTTTCCGCCCAATGGAACCTGAACGCGGGCCTGCACTATACGAATGGTTACGGATTTTATCAGGAGTACAAGAACGACCGCACCCTCAAGGAATATTCGTTGCCGCCTTATACGGTGAACGGCGTAGCCATAGGAAAGAGCAACTTAGTGAGGAAGAAACTGATGAGCAACGATTTCGGCGGAGGGATCTTTTCATTCAACTATACCAGCGACAAGACGACCGCTTCTGCGGGAGGCGGACTGAATCGCTACGCCGGCCACCATTTCGGGCAAGTAATCTGGATCATGAATTATCAAGGCATACTGAATCCCGATCACGAATACTATCGGAACTTCGGCGGCAAAACCGACGGAAACGTCTACGGCAAACTCAATTACCACCTGACGGATGCCTTAAGCATGTATGCGGATTTACAATACCGATACATCCGTTACACCCTTAGGGGGCAGAACGATAAATGGGACTGGACAGCCAAGCCGGGACGCATGCAACAATTGGATGTGAATGAGCATTTCCATTTCTTCAACCCGAAAGCCGGACTCTTCTGTCAGATCGACGCTTTCCACAGCGCCTACGCTTCTTTCTCAATCGCCCAGAAAGAACCGACGCGCAATAATTATACCGACGGCTTGTTCACTCGCTCTCCGAAAGCGGAGAAACTGTTCGACTACGAAGGAGGGTACGCCTATCGCGACAACCGGTTCACGGCGGAAGTCAACCTTTACTACATGAATTACAAAGACCAGCTGGTATTGAACGGTAAACTGAACGAGATCGGCGAGCCCATGGCCGAAAATGTGAAAAACAGTTACCGCATGGGTGTAGAATTGAGCTTGGGAGTGAAACCGACCCGTTGGTTGCGATGGGATATTAACGGTACATGGAGCAAGAACCGCATCGAGCATTATACCGGTTATATCAGCGATTACAACGCCGACACCAGGGAAGAGATGTATTCTCAAACGGCGATCGAAGCAGGGAATACCCCTATTTCGTTCTCCCCCTCGTTCATCGGGAACAGTGTTTTAGCCGTCGATTACAAAGGCTTCGAAGCTTCGCTGCAATCGCAGTATGCAAGCCGTCAATACTTGGATAACTTCGGCAACAGAACAGATTCGTTAGATCCGTATTTCGTCAACCATCTGCATTTGTCATACGGCTTCAAGACTAAATTTACCGAACAGATCGTCGTCGGTCTGACCGTATACAATCTGTTCGACGAGCAGTACGAAACCAACGGGTATTCCATGACATCCGCCCTCTATAAAGGCGGCGACAAGGCCAACAGCTATACGCTGACGAACGACCCACGCTTCTACCCGATGGCGGGAACCCACGTGCTCGCCCGCCTTGCTTTCGGTTTCTGAAAGGAGGAGCGATGATCGAGGCGATCGATTATATACAGCAGCATTCGTTGGAGGTCGCAGGAACCCTGACCGGCGTCCTCTACCTGTGGCTGGAATACAGGGCGAGCATCTATCTGTGGATCGCAGGCATCGTCATGCCTGCCGTCTATATCGTCGTATATTACAAAGCAGGCTTGTATGCCGACTTCGGCATCAATATCTACTATCTGGTAGCGGCGATTTACGGATGGCTCGTCTGGACGAAGGGAAAGCAAACGGCGAACTCTTCCGTGAAAGAGGAACTGCCGATCACTCGTATACGAGGCGATCGCTATGCGCCGCTACTTGCCGTCGTCGTCCTCACATGGGGAGGCATTGCCTGGATGCTGATCACTTATACGGACAGCAATGTCCCCTGCTGGGACAGCTTCACCACAGCGTTGAGCATCGTCGGCCTGTGGATGCTGACAAAGAAGTATCTCGAACAATGGTTCTCGTGGATGGCGGTAGATGCGGTGAGTTGCGGGCTTTACCTGTATAAAGAATTATATTTTACATCAGTGCTCTACGGATTTTATACGATCATTGCTATCTTCGGCTATTTCAAATGGAAAAAGTTAATGTTGCAACCATGATTACGACAACATTCATCCCCGAAGCGGTAGTCTTGGCCGACGGCGATTATCCGTCGCACCCTTACCCGCTGAGCCTATTGGAACAGTCGCCGACAGTTGTCTGCTGCGACGGTGCTGCAGAAAGCTACTTCGCCCACGGACATCGACCGGAAGCAATCGTCGGCGACGGCGATTCTCTTTCCGCCGCATCGAAACGGAAGTTCGCAGAAAAGTTAGTGATCGTCGACGAACAGGAGACCAACGATCTGTCGAAAGCCATGCGTTTCCTCCGTCGGCACGGTTTTCAGAAAGTCGCCATCGTAGGAGCTACGGGAAAACGGGAAGATCATACCTTAGGAAACATCAGCCTACTGATGGAATATCTGAATCAAGGCTTCGAGGTGCGAATGATCACGGATCACGGCGTATTCGTTCCCGCACGCGATACGCAAACCTTCGAATCCGAACGGGGACAGCAGATCTCCGTATTCAACTTCGATGCAAAGCATCTGCAAAGCGAAGGGCTCGTCTATCCGATCGGCGATCTCTCCGCTTGGTGGAAAGGGACATTGAACGAAGCGCAAAACGCTTCGTTCACCATCCGCGCCGAAGGAAATTATTTAGTATACAAGGCATATCGCCCCCTCTGAAGCATGGATGAGGAAACATCCCGTTATTTTACCGTTGCCGTAATGAATTCCTCACCGGCAGACTTCGAGGTATCATTCTCGTAAAGCGAAGAGTACTTTCCCGCGGGCAAATCGGAGAGCACGAAGGTATTGCATTTTCTACCGGCAATCACCTTATCGGTGGCAGCGGTATTGATAGCGGTGGCGATCAGATCAACCAATGCGCCGAAGCCGCCACTTCCGCTGCTTATCTTGGTATCTACACTGATCTGCCCAGCTCTGGTGTACAACGTCCGTCCGGTTTTGGTCGAACGCAGGATGTATTCTACGTTAACGGTGAGCATACCGCCGATATGGTCGCGTTCCCACTCTTTGATAATGGTAAACATGGCAGCGTCCGCACCGAGTACTTCCCGAAAGGAAGTCAGGTCGCTCTCGATGAACATTTCGGAATCGTATGCGCTTTCTTGCTGGAACATTTCCATGGTCAGATAAGGAGAATAGACATAGTAACCCTTCTCGCACAGGGGGAGGTACAAGGTTGTATAGAAATAATCCTTCGCCTCGGCATGATTGGTCTGGTTGATCGGCGGCATGATGGCGATCGTCAGAGGCCTTTCCTCATACATGCCAGGATATTGTTCTCCTAATGTCTTAGTCACCGTTTGAGTCGTCGTACAGGACACGAATAAAATCGGCACGAGTGCTAAAGCTATGTTTCTTTTCATTTTTCGAGTTGTTTAACGATACGTGATATATATTTCTCCGATTCCGGATACAGTTCCATTTCCTGCTTCAGGAACTCTATTCCCTCCTCTTTCTTGCCAGTTTTATAGAGCAAATAGCCATATTCCGCATACATTCCCGGAGGGACGACGCCACGAGTAGCTTTCTGCCCCTTTATAAGTTTCTGATACTGCACCAAGACTTTATCTTTCAGTTCTTCAGTCTGTCTTTTGCTGTACTGATAAGTGATACCCTCATAATCGTACCATGAGTACAAAGAGTTCGTGGTGGTACATGAACCGAACGAAAAGGCAAGCGCGACGGCTATGAATAGCTTTTTCATTACGGCAGTACGATTTGTTTAACTTCTTGGGTGGATAAAAAAATTTTTTTCCGGTAGATCGTCTCGCCTTCATAACTTACTTTCACGGTACGAGTGCCCGTAGCAATGCCGTACTGCGTTCCCCGACGGTTGGCTTTTTTCTGTGTCACCACCTGGGCAGTAAAAGGTTGCGCGTCGTCGACCGTCACTTGTACCTTTTCGCCGGCATATCGATCCGGGCTGACGAACAGCAGATAGGCTATATCTTCCTTGCCGCTCTGTTGGGCGACGGGGAAGTTCGCCTTACAGCTACACAGCAGCAGAGGCAGTGCGAATAGAATCAATCGTTTTTTCATTTTGTCTCTTCAATTATATAGTTGCCCATATTCGTTGCGTTTATATGCTCGGTGGTAGTCACTTCTACAAACGAGTATTCCGTTTCGGGGGTGTCTCCGCCTGTGGAAACGACCTTGACTTGCCCCACGCTCTTTCCCGGCAGAGTTATCATGATGCCTGTCTGGGGATTCTTCACTTTCCTCCCCTTCGTCAGGATGGAGAACATCATTCCTTCCCGGATGCCTTGGCTATTCCCGCCGGCTATCAAAACCGCATCCGGTTCGTACGAAATGAAGTATGTTTTCCAAGGAGTGTCCGTACATTTGTTGATGATATTCTCAACCAACTGACCGACGGCTTCGGAGATGGCCTTATCGCTGAGCGTGGCATCGAAACCGGCTCGGCCGCCGACTCCCATCGTAGTCTTGGTAGTGAGTTCCGCCGAGCCTTTGGCTTCGTCGGAATAAATGATAAGACCGGTAGCTACATCCACCAGACGAATGGAAACGGTCGCCTCTACCGTTTGAGTTTTTTGAGAGGAGAATACGCCGCTTTTTCCCGTATTCTTACGCCCGTACTCCGTGATGGAACCGATAATCATATAGTCGGCTCCAACAGTCGACGAAACGTTTTCACCTTTCTGACATTCTTCCAGAAGCGAGGCCAGATCGCCTCTTTCAAACAAGAGGAACTTCCCCGAAGCAGCCAACTTGGACGAGAGAATATCCAGTGCCTGCTTGCCCATCGGGTCGTTCTCTTTGTCGTAAAAGATTCCCTTGGCATATTGCGTCTCATTCGAAAAGCGCCCAATGGCTACTTTCCTTTTGAGTGTCATGCCTTCGTCCTGCCCCAGTGTCAGAGGTTCGATGATCTCAGTTTTACGCTGCGCAGAAACGCTGCCTGCGAGCATCAGCATGATTATCAACAAAACTAATCTGTTCATAAAACTAATTATAATAATTTAAATAACTGTATTCTTCAATAGTCAAGCGACCGATATAAATCGGTTTGCTGTCATTATCGCAAACAAAGTTAGAGAAATATTTCGTAATCGATGAGAAGGTCGGAAAAAAATCGATACGGAAATCAAAAAATCCCCTCTACGGTTCATCTTTCATCACACTGCAAGAGTAAAACTCCAGGTTAGACGCTACTGATTCAATTAGCGAGAGCTAAAGTTCGCTTTCGCCGACCGGGTGAGCAGGGAAGAAAATAAATCCCGTTTTGGAAAAGTTTCGATAAATTTGACTTTCCTCTCAGCTTGCACTATCTTTGCATACGATTAAATCGAACGATAATGTCTGTGATTATTCCTGATAACTTACCTGCCATCGAGTTGCTGCAGGAAGAACATATCCGCGTCTACGGCCAATCGGAAACGATTCGACACCACTTTGCTCCATTACGTGTGGCGCTGCTGAACCTGATGCCGTTAAAGATCTCCACCGAAGCCGATTACATCCGCTTGCTCTCCAACTCCCCCCTGTGGGTAGAACTAACGTTCATGAAATTGCGTTCGCACACCTCCAAAAATACTCCGTTAGTACATTTGAATCGGTTCTATCGGTTTTTCGACGAGCTAAAGAATCAACATTTCGACGGGCTGATCATTACCGGAGCTCCTGTGGAATTGATTCCTTTCGAAGAAGTAGACTATTGGCAGGAGCTGATCGAAGTATTCGACTGGGCGCATGAGCAGATCCCCTCCGCCCTGTATATCTGCTGGGCGTCGCAGGCCGCTCTTTATCACTTTCATCATATCCCCAAATATCGATTGGATAAGAAGATGTTCGGTATTTTTCCGCATCGACTGGACGTAGAAGGGGTACCCATCTTTCACGGTTTCGACGACGTATTCTATGTGCCGCACAGCCGTTATACGGAAATTCGGAAAGAAGACGTACTGAAAGTGAAAGCGTTGACTCTCCTCGCCGAAAGCGAAGAGTCAGGCGTTTATATGGCAACGGCTCGAAAAGGTCGGGAATTCTTCATTACCGGTCATTCGGAATATGAACCTCTTCGCCTGGACATGGAATACCAGCGTGACTTGAACAGGGGACTTCCTACCGAAGTCCCCCAGCACTATTATGTGGACGACGATCCGGTGAAAAGACCATTGGTGCGTTGGCGGGCGCATTCCAACCTACTGTTTACCAATTGGCTGAATTATTACGTTTCACAACAAATAGCCTATCAATGATTCCTCGCCCCATCGAGTTGCAGACCGACCAAGGACGCAACGTATGGCATAGCAGCCATGTACGCCTCTCGTATCCATCGGAACAGGCGCTCGATACCGAGCGTATTATGCCCGTTTCTTATTTGAGCAAATCCGATTTGATTACTTCCTCGAATTGCATTTTGTTCATGGCGCCTACCTGCATCTTAGGCGTGCCCTCTTTCGGAATAAAAAGTATGGACGGGATAGAGCGAATGCCAAACATGGCAGCCAATTCCTGCTCCTTGTCAACATCTACCTTATAGATATCCAACTGACCGTCGTATTCTTCCGCCAAGCTATCCAATATCGGCGCGGTAGCCTTGCAAGGGCCGCACCAGGTAGCATAGAAATCGATAATAGCAGGTAAATTACCCTTGAATTCCCATTTCTGCGGATTCTTTTCGTAATCCATGATCTTATTCTTGAATTCCTCCGCCGTCAATTCTTTCGTTTTCATCGTTTTAATCTCCTTTCTCTGTTCCTTTTGTCGTTTCTGCTTGGCTTCCGAACACCCCGTAGGCAAAATGGTCAAAACCAACATAAACGTAAATACTAATTTAATCTTCATAATTCTTTTTATTTATATTTTCCGTCGGAAAACGTCACAAAGATAAACAGGTTCTTTTTGATAAAACAAGTTTCCATCAGAAAACAGATAATTTACAACACACATTAACTAAACGGCGTATGCTTTAACAATTTCCAATGGAAAGTATCACACGAGGAACTCGTGACAGAAAGCATGTATTCACGCCTTCCGTCGAAAGGTTTCGAAACGATTTAATCGACTTTACGGGTAGATTATTCCAAACTTTTCAGCAAGCGTTTCAATACGACCGAAGCAGAGATCTCACGATTGGCAGCTTCTGGAATGACCAACGATGTGGAAGCCTCGATGACATCGTCGGTGACGATCATATTGCGTCGGACAGGCAAACAATGCATGAAGAAGGCGTCGTTCGTCCACGACATGTGCTCCATATCGACCATCCAACTCCTGTCTCTACTCAATATCTTCCCGTAATCAGCCGGATCGGTCACACCCGGACAAGCCCAATTCTTGGCGTAAATAAAATCGGCTCCCGCAAAGGCTTTTTTCTGATCATATTCCACCTTCGCTTTGCGCACGAACTTCGGGTCTAACTCATAACCTTCGGGATGGGTGATGACGAATTCCACATCGGCTTCGTTCATCCAGTCGGCAAACGAATTCGGTACTGCTTGCGGCAAAGCACGCGGATGTGGGGCCCAAGAAAGAACCACTTTCGGACATCGCCTTTTCTTACACTCTTCAATGGTTATCCAATCGGCAAAGGCCTGCAACGGATGGCCGGTAGCCGCTTCCATCGAGAAGACCGGACAACCTGAGTACCGAATGAACTGGTTCAAAATCTTCTCCGTATAATCATCTTCACGACTCTCTAAACGCGCAAACGAGCGTACGCCGATAATATCGGCATAATTCCCCATCACCGGAATCGCTTCCAGCAGGTGTTCGCTCTTATCGCCGTCCATCACCACTCCTCGTTCGGTCTCTAGCTTCCACGCCCCCTGATTGACATCGAGCACGATCACGTCCATTCCTAAATTACGGGCGGCTTTTTGCGTACTCAATCGAGTACGCAGACTGTTATTAAAGAAGATAAGCAAACACGTCTTATGGCGTCCCAACCGTTCATATAGGTAACGATCCCGCTTAATTTCAAAGGCTTCCTCCAACGCTTCGTTCAAGTTACCCATATCTTTTACATTTGTAAAGTACCGCATCATTATTCTTTTTAATGATAATAACTACGCAAAGTTAGAAAAAATTCGCATATTTGTATTATGAAAACAAAAGCCATTTTCTTCGATATTGACGGGACATTGGTCTCTTTCCGAACGCACCGTATTCCCGATTCCGCTCAAGAAGCCATATCCGCTTTACGTGCCGACGGCATTAAAACCTTTATTGCGACGGGACGTCCCTGGATCCTTATCGACAATCTGGAAGATACTGTCTTCGACGGTTATATCACCGTAAACGGCTGCTCTTGCTTCACTGCAGACTTCAAGCCGATCTACGAAAGCAGTATTCCCCGAGAAGATGTCGGCCGCCTTATCGACTCAGGCATTACCGACGAAATCCCCTTCGTCTTTACCGATGGTACGGACATGTTCGTAACAGGTATCAACGAACGTGTCAAGGCAATTGCCAACCTTATTCGCCTCCCTGTGCCGCGAGTTGCTCCTGTAGAAGATGCTCGCCATAAAGATTTCTTTCAGATGATGGGATATTTTACCGAAGAAGAAGAAAGAGAAAACCGATTAAATCTTTTCAATCAGATTCTGACACATTGTACGCCAATGCGCTGGCACCCCCTCTTTGCCGACATCATTACTTCGGGAAACAGTAAACGGACGGGTATCGATAAAGTACTCGATTATTTCCATATCGATCTATCCGAGAGCATGGCTTTCGGCGATGGCGGCAACGATATACCTATGCTCAGACATGTAGCTATAGGCGTGGCGATGGGAAATGCCGGCGATAAAGTCAAAGCTGCAGCCGATTATGTGACGACGGAAATCGACGAAGACGGTGTCGCCAAGGCACTACGACATTTCAACTTGATATAACATTACATCGATGAAAAAGACATTCTGCTATCTTATTTTCTCCATCTCGACCGTCTGTTTGACAGGTTGCCGCCCAGAGCAAGCGGCGAAGAAAGATTACGCACAGTACGTGAACACCTTTATCGGAGGCGCAGCCAACGGACATACGTTCCCCGGAGCCTGCGTACCGTTCGGCCTCGTTCAAACAAGCCCTGTGACAGGTGCTATCGGTTGGGGATATTGCTCCGAATACATGAATGCGGATTCCGTCGTCTGGGGATTCACTCAAACTCATCTCAACGGCACGGGATGCATGGATTTGGGCGATATCCTCATCATGCCGATTACAGGAAACCGAATCAGAAGCTGGGATGCTTACAGAAGCACTTTCTCCAAATCGAACGAACACGCCGTTCCCGGCTACTACGCCGTAGAACTCGACAAACCGAAAGTAAAAGCGGAACTGACTGCGACAACTCACGTAACCTTGCATCGATATACGTTCCATCAGGCC
This sequence comes from Phocaeicola abscessus CCUG 55929, assembly GCF_000312445.1. Lineage (GTDB taxonomy): Bacteria > Bacteroidota > Bacteroidia > Bacteroidales > Bacteroidaceae > Phocaeicola > Phocaeicola abscessus. The sequence continues at coordinate 310,187 of NZ_HE997184.1, forward strand.
GACTCTGCCTCCGTCCTGATCGACTTGCAACACGGGCCGGCGTGGAATGAAAACATTTATCATTCGCAAGTCGATCTCTGCCATACACAATGGGAAGACGCACAAACCTTGACCGGACATGTAAAAAATACAGTGTGGGTAGAACAAGATTATTTCTTCGTACTGAAATTCGATCGCCCCGTAACCAATCATCTCCTTTTGCCTCGGGCTACGGAAAAGGAAAAAGGACAACGCATCATCGCCTCATTCGACCTGAAAGCGGAAGAAGCATTGCTGATGAAAATCGGCCTCTCAACGATCAGTATTGCCGGAGCGAAAAAGAATATGGAAACCGAGCTTGCCGACTGGGATTTCGATACTGTCCGTCAAACTGCCTACGACACGTGGAACGGTTATTTAAGCCGAGTAGACGTAACGGGAACGAAAGAGGAAAAAATCAACTACTACACCAGTCTGTATCATGCCTTGATCCAACCGAATGAAATCTCGGACGTAGATGGCTTCTATCGCAATTCCACTGACTCCGTCGTAAAATCTGCGACGGGAAAGTCTTATTCCACATTCTCGTGTTGGGATACATACCGTGCGGCCAACTCCCTTTACACCCTCCTGACACCTGAGATGGTAGACGATTTTATCAATTCCTTGATAGAGCACGGAGAAGTACAAGGCTTTCTTCCTATTTGGGAACTTTGGGGGAAAGACAATTATTGCATGGTGGGCAATCATGCTGTTCCGATAGTGGCTGAAGCTTATGCCAAGGGATTTAAAGGATTCGATGCGGAAAAGGCATTTGCCATCATCAAACACGGCCAAACCGTCTCGCATCCCTTGAAGTCGAATTGGGAAGTCTACATGAAGTACGGCTATTTCCCCTGCGATTTGATCGATAACGAATCCGTTTCATCTACGTTGGAAAATGTGTACGACGATTACGCAGCATCCGAGATGGCCAAACGTTTAGGCAAAACGAAAGAGGCCGAATACTTCGCCAAACGCGCCGAGTTTTATAAAAATTTGTTCGACAACGAAACCAATTTCATGCGCCCCCGCCTCTCGGACGGAAGTTGGACAGTCCCTTTCGATCCAATGCGAGCAGGTGAAAATACAGGGTATACCGAAGGAAATGCTTGGCAATATACCTGGCACGTACAGCATGACGTACCCGGTTTGATTGAACTATTTGGTGGGCCGGAGAAATTCACGGCAAAGATCGATTCTATGTTTCTGCTCGAGTTAAAAACAGATGTAGTCGACATCTCTGGTCTCATCGGTCAGTATGCGCACGGCAACGAACCGTGTCATCATATAGCGTATCTCTATGCATTAGCCGGTCAATCGAAAAAGACGCAGGAACTGATCCGCCGAATCTTTGACACCCAATACAGTCCCCACCCCGACGGACTTTGCGGCAACGACGATTGCGGGCAAATGTCGGCCTGGTACATGTTCTCCGCCATGGGATTCTATCCCGTCGATCCCGTCAGCTGCAAGTATATATTCGGAGCCCCCCAGCTTCCGAAAATCGTTCTTCATTTACAAGATGGGAAGACCTTCACCGTAATTGCAAAAAATCTCTCAAAAGAAAACAAGTATGTGGAAAGCGTCAGGCTAAACGGCAAACCATACGCGGAGAACTATATCACACACGAGGATATCATAAACGGCGGTACACTCGTATTCAATATGTATGCTGAAAAATAAAACAATCAGCCAATGCAGATGAAACAAAAGACTTGGCCGGAATGAAAATATTCGGTGAGGAATCTAACAAAGCTTGGCAAGCTCGTGCGCTATACAAATTTAAAAAGGTTTACCATGTTACATTATTTCTTAGATGGAAACAATCGGATAAAACCACAATTTCATCCTATATTTATATTTTTTATTCCTTTATCATTATATCCTTAATAATATTTTATAACTTTAGCCTTCATAAAATATACACCTCATTCCCCGAATAATACTATGAGATTCAAATTGACATTACAGATCGACAAGAAAGCTTTCGGTAACCGCCTACCGCTTAATTATCAGTACGCTTCGTCGGCATTGATATATAAAATATTAGCAAAATCCGGAACCGAATTCTCTACATGGCTCCACGAAAACGGATTTAAAGCTGAAAGAAAGAAATTCAAACTCTTTACTTTTTCCAGAATACAAATCCCTCGATACCATATCGAAGATGCTTTTATAAGAATACTCTCCGACACGGCAACGTGGCAGATCTCTTTTCTGCCCGAACGTAGCACGCAAGAATTTATCCAAGGCTTGTTCAAAGAACAGGCATTTGAATTAGGCGTTCGAGAAGCCAATATCCGCTTTTATGTGCAAAGAATCGAATTGCTTCCGCCGCCTCCATTTCAGGATACGATGACTTTCGAAACGCTTTCTCCTTCCTGTATCGTACAAAAAAACGACGAGGGCAAAGAAAAGTATCTCTCGCCAGATAATCCTGATGCCAGCCGATTAGTAAAAATCAATCTGTTAGGCAAATACAAAGCATTTACTGGCAATGAATTCCCTTTGAAAGATTTCCCATTCAAGCTGAAAACACTCACGCCTCCCAAATCTGTCCTCATCTGCTTCAAACAGGGAACACCTCAGGAAAACAAAATTCGCGGTTACATGTACCGTTTCAGTCTAACCGCCCCGTTAGAATTAATGAAAATAGCATACGAAACGGGTATCGGCAGTAAAAACTCCCAAGGTTTCGGCTGTGTGAAAGAGACAGAGATAAAAAGAGTAACAGATCAATAAAATAAATTTTAATCTCATGGCATTCGCATTTAAAATCAAAATCGACGGCAGTGCGAAACCTCCGATATGGAGAAAAGTGAAGGTAAACGAATCGATGACATTCGACGACTTTAATTTAGTTATTCAAATTCTTTTCGGATGGGCCGATTCGCATCTGTTCGAATTCACACCCAAAGGATGGAGCAGCAATCCGAGAATAACACTCAGCTTTGACGAAAAATATGAGCCGGATGAACGTTTTTCAGAACGGAACACATTCCCTTATGGCGAACTTTACCGTGCCGACGAAATCCGACTAAGCGACTATTTTAAGGAGGTTAAGCAAAAGATCATATATATCTACGACTTTAGTGATGATTGGCGGCATATCGTCGAGCTGGCGGATATCACCGACGATGCGGTTCTTCTTCCGGTTTGTCTTGCGGGGAAAGGATCCCACTTGGAAGAGGATTGTGGGGGCATTGGCAGCTTTTACAATATGGTTGAAGCCGTAAACAATCCCAAACATCCTGAACATAACGAATACCGCGAATGGCTCGGTATGAAGCGGGGTGAAAAATGGGACCTAAACTTCTTCGATCTCGAAGAAACAAATGAGGTCTTAAGGGAGATATGGACGAGTGTTGAGAAACAAAGGAATAGTGGATTTATATTGTCTGATTTTTAGAATTAAACATAAAACATGATACGAGAGATAATAAATTTTACAGAAAACGTTGATGAGCAGTTCAAAAATTTAGGCTCTGCGCCTAAAGAAGGTTTGCACATAAAATTGGACATGGTTTCGATTGATAATACCGTAAAAATAGATACGGAAAATTATAAATGCGAGATTTATTCCAAGAAACTCAAAGCATCTCCAGGCGATTTTTTAAATCAATGTAAATTTTTGCATCAAAATGCGTGGTGTATTGACACAAACAAATGTTTTGATTTACCTACGAAAGCCATTCATTCCTGTTCGCCCTTTTGTGTTGCTTTTAAAAGAGAACATTTAAAGGGAGGTGAAAAGTATAAGGAAAATGAAAGAAGAAATAGAGTGCAGATTTATAAACGCTTTGACGGTTATTTTGAAAAAGCATTTGCTCTTTTTGAAAATACCGATGACGCTTACCGATATGAAATCTTTAAATTGTTTTTTACTCAGGATTTGTTTTCGGCGTTAGTTACAAAAATAGAGACTGAAAATTCGACGAAAAGAGAAGAGCTGACAGAAAAAGTAGTTTCGCTAAAAGAGAAATTAAAAGCCACAAAAGATAGCATTGAAAAAGAGGCTTTAAAAAATCAAATATCCGAAGTAGAGAAAAACTTGATTGCTTATAAGGAATTAGATGATTCCGATTATATCATATTTTATCTGAATGTTCCTAAAGAAGAATATAAAAAGTCTCATGAAAAATACTTAAATGACAAATTATTTAATACCGATAAATACAATACTAAGCCGAATGATAAAGGATTAATTTTCGGTACAAGCAACTTTATGAATGGCTTTAATAGCGATATGCCGTTTTTAATGCACCAAACAGCAAGTTTTGATATCAGCGGTCGGATTTCAAATGTTGATGCAAAATTGTTGAATGATTTTCAAAATCTATTGCCTAACAAAACATTACCTAATCCACTGCCAATGTTTGTTTATAAGGAGGAACTGCAAGATAAAATGATAAATCTTTTTCAAGAAAGTGGATTTAAGTTAGGTTATAAGGAAATCATTGAGAAACTGTTAAATGTGTATCAAAAAGACTTGGATAATTATTATCTGCTCTATTGGCTTAACACCAAAAATGGCATAGTTTTTAAAGATTTCGATTTTGTAAGTAAGTTTGAATATACATTGGAACTGCAAATACAAAACCTGTTTGAAATAAAAGAAAAAGACAAAAAGGAACTAAAATATTATTCCAAAATTCACAATGTATTTGAATTTGAGCAAACAATATTCAAACAATTACTACAAAACAAATATTTAAGATTAGATTATTTCAGTGATTTAAATAAAGACAATTATGAAAAAAAAGACTTAACCTTTATCTCTTATTCCAAATTCCGAAAATCGGTTTATGACTTTGTTTATAAATCTCAACGACAAACTGTAGATGGTAATATGTTTGACGAAATGGTATTTAATAGCATAAAAGACGATATAAAACAAGGGGATGGATATGGTATTAAAGAAAAACTAAATATTTGGTATAGTGCATATAATTTTTTTAATTCCAAAAACAAAATAAATATGGCAAGTAAATTAGAATCTTATCAAAAGTTTGTAGATGATTTGACAAACGAAACTGCAAAAGTCAGGGATGCTTCTGATGCCGAATTTGCTTTTGCTGCAGGGCAAATAATTTATTACATTCTGGGAAAAAGTAAATCTGACGATAATAGTTATCAATTACTTGAACCCTATCTGCAAAAAGCAAAATGTACAGAATTAAAACAGGCAATTGCCAATGACTTTGCTCGCTACAAACACGAGAATTTCTCAAAAAAATTTGAACGGGTTGCTGCTTTTGTGTTAAGCTATGATACACAAAGTAACATCAAACATCTTTTGCCGGAACTGCTTTCGGGTGTGTTCGCAAAAAATCAATTATTCAGTAATAATTCTAAACAATAAAAAATAGTAATATGGCTAATCAATTTTCAAATCGCGTTTATGGCTGCGCCATTATCAAATCTGTAAATTCCAACTACAATGCTGATTTCTCTGGGCAACCGCGCAAATTACCCAACGGAACTGTTTATGCTACAGATAAAGCATTAAAGTATTCAATAAGAAACTATTGGAAGAAAGCACTAAAAGAAAGAGTGTTTTACTTTAAGTCGTTGACAGAAACGATGTCTCCTCGTTCGTTGGATGAAACTTATGAATTCAATTTCGGCAAGTTTCAAGCAACAGATAAAACAAAGTTAAGGTTAGAGGTTTTAAGAAACATTCTGACTTGTCTTGACGTACGCCTGTTTGGTGGAACTTATGCAGGTAAAACCAACATTTCCATACATGGTACTTGTCAAATTACTCCCGGAATAAACCGCTTTGGCGAAAATGTAATTTATTCGGAACAAATTATGTCTCCATTTCGAAACTCTAATGAAGGAAGCGCCGACAGCACTATGACAACGCTCGGAACTCAATCAAGGCTTGAAGAGGGTCATTATGTTCATCATTTTTCCGTAAACCCAAAGAATATCGAAGATGATGTAGCAAGAGTAAACGGTACAGGACTGACAGATGATGATATTGTAAAACTAAAAGAGGGATTGCGTAAAGGGGCAACCTATTATGATTCGGCAGCTAAATCGGGTACAGAAAACGAACTATTACTTTGGATTCAGCTAAAAGCCAATTCAAAGTTAGTACTTCCTTCTTTGGTGAAATTAATTGACATAAACGAGCAAAGAGAAATAGATTTACAAAAAATAAAAAATCTTTTGTCAGAAAAACATATCGTTTCCGAGATAGAAAAAATAGAGTTGTATTATGACAAAGAAATAACCAAAGTAATCAACGAACCGAAAAATAGTGTGTTTATTGACTTATGACAAATATTTAATAACCATTTAACGTTTTATTAAATATGAAAAAACTTATTTCAATAGACCTGAAAGCTGATTTCGGTTTTTTTCGGAAACCCGACACAAATAACACGGTCAATCTTTCTTATAATATTATCCACAAACCCGCTATTTTGGGAATTTTTGGAGCAATTATAGGATTAGATGGTTATACACAAAAAGGCAAACTCCCGCATTATTACGAGGTTTTCAGAAATTTAAAATTAGGAGTACAACCTTTGGACAACGAAAAAGGGAATTATCCGAAAACCAATATCAAATACTCCAATACTATAGGATATGCGAATAAAGGTGCCAATTTTCTTACAGAAGAAATGACCCTTATCAATCCAAAATACAGGATATTTATGCTATTGAATTTAACGAATGAGTACCATAAAAAACTATTGGATTACTTATCGAATGCTCAAAGTGAATTTATTCCCTATTTTGGAAAGAATGAGTTTTCGGCTTGGTGGGAAAAATCAAGTTGTAAAGAATACAGTTTTAAAGAAAAGACAGAAATTTGTGGAAGCATTAAAATAAAAACTATCTTTTTGAAAAGCTATGTAATTAAAGAAAACTTAGACATTCTCGAACCGGATATTTTTTCAGACAAAACAAAAGATGACTTGCCTTTCATGTACTTTGAGCGGCTTCCAAAAGATTTTGATCTGGAATTAATGCAATATGATTTAGGTGAATTTGTATTTTCGACTTATTTAATAAAGAATGCAAATAATCTTAAGAATCTATATTATTTAAACGACGAAGATTACTATGTGCAACTTATATAAGACTGTTGCTGATATTGTTGACGAAACAAGGAACGTTAATGAATATCTTATTGACGCAGAAAAGTACTATGCACATACACCACCGGCTTGGAATATAAAATATTCCAAGCCGGAAATTTTAAGCGAACATATTCAATCAGTGGTATCGTATTTCAAGCTATTGGTTGAAACGCATCGACTCGACAATGTTATTGATGCATTGATAAGTGAATACCTCTCTGAAAACAATATAGATGATAATGTATCCGGCAATTTTATAAAGAAACTTTTTGTACAGACAATTGTCTTTCATGATTTTGGGAAGATAAATGAAAACTTCCAGGCCGCATCGAAAAAGATGAACAACCCATTTTTCAAAGGCAAAGAAATACCTAATAGCCCGATTGGAAAAAATCATTCCTTATTGAGTACTTTCATATTTATTTCCAAATTTCTCAATGAAGTAGAAGAACTTTTCCCCAAAGGGAAAAAAGGAGTTGGGATAATATCTGTACTTCTATTTTCTTATCCGATTTTAAAACACCACTCCAAGCAGTTTAATGACAAACTTTCCGACGATATAAACTTCGACAATAAAGCATCTTTCCTAGAAAAATATATCAATAACTATCAATTTGTTATAAATCCGAATATCACAAAATCACTATCAAATACTAAAGGTATATTCGGACATCCAGCTTTTAATAAGTACATTCACTCTTTTGCTCTTTATTCTATTTTACGACTTAATTATTCCTTACTCACAGCTTCCGACTATCTGGCAACCAATGAATATTTGAGTCAATTATCAATGAAAGATTTGGGAACGCTCACCATTCAAAGAATTGATGAAATATATACTTTCGTATCGGATAGTGAATGGATTAACCAAGCGGAAAATAAAAGAAATTACAATAGATATATATATCGTGATTCATTTGAAATACAATTAAATAATCCAATAGAAGAAAGTGGAGAGAATCTGAATTTGCTACGTCGGAAAATGGGAGTGGAAGTAATAAATAATATCCGGAAAAATTACCAGAATAACCTTTTTTATATAGAAGCTCCAACCGGAGGAGGGAAGACTAATTTGTCACTGTTGGCAACAATTGAGCTCCTAAAAAAATACAAAGGAAAACTCAATAAAGTCTTCTACGTTTTCCCCTTTACCACACTAATTACTCAAACGTATAAATCAATTATCGAAACATTTAGATTGGCAGAGGATGAAGTCGTGCAACTGCATTCGAAAGCAGGAATCAAAACAAAACAAAGTGAAGATGATGAATACGGGAAAAACCGGACAAATTATTTAGACAATCTATTTGTCAATTTCCCTTTTTGTTTACTTACTCATATCAAGTTTTTTAATCTATTGAAAACGAATAGAAAAGAAGAGAACTACATCTTACACAGGTTTGCAAACTCTATTGTAGTAATAGATGAATTGCAATCTTATAACCCTAAGCATTGGGATAAGGTAATCTATTTTATAAATAAATATGCAGCAACATATAATATTAAGTTTATTCTAATGTCGGCGACATTGCCAAAACTGGATAAATTAAAAGTGATTAAAAATCAACCAAATAATTTCGTTTATTTATTGCCTAATGCAAAAGCAGACTACTTTCAAAATCCTAATTTTTGCAATAGAGTGAGTTTTAATTTTGATTTGCTTGAAAATGAACATATTACTCTATCTGAGATTTCAGACCTATTATTTTCAGAATCGAGACTTTATAGTTCCAAAGATTTTGGAGACGCAAAACCTCAAGGAAGTGTCTATACTATAATTGAATTTATCTTTAAGAAAACCGCTTCCGAGTTTTACCAAATAGTAAAAGAAAAAGACACCTTTTTTGATGAAATATTTTTACTTTCCGGAACCATTTTAGAACACAGACGCAAAGAGGTTATCAACTTCCTTAAGAACAAAAAAAACAGAAAGAAGAAAATCCTTCTTATAACCACGCAAGTTGTAGAAGCCGGTGTAGATATTGATATGGACCTGGGATTTAAAGATACTTCTTTAGTGGATAGTGATGAGCAATTAGCCGGGCGTATAAATCGGAATGTGAACAAAAAAGATTGTAAACTATTCTTATTCAATTATAATAAAGAGAGGCTTATTTACGGAGAGGATAAGCGATTGGAAATAACAAGAACAAAACTTCGCAAGGAGGATTATCAGCATATTTTGCAAACTAAAGATTTTGACTTGTTATACGATTTAGTATTGGATGAAAAAAATAATTGGAATCATACTCAAATGGCTATCGGGTTTAGTGAATATGAGCAGAAGATTAAGACATTAATGTTTGAGAAAGTTAATAATGATTTTTTGTTAATTGAACAACGAAATCTGACTTGTTTTATCCCTCTAAATATACCCATTACTGTAAATGGTACTACCGATAATTCTTTCGACCCAATATTTTCCGATAATGAATTGGACTTTTTAGCAAAACACAATATTTTCCCTAATCTAAATAAAGAAATTAGCGGCAGAGAAGTTTTTGATTTATATATTAATACAATTGAAAATAGAATTGATTTTTCCGAACAAAAATTTAAAGAGAAGATATTACAAGGAATAATGTCGAAATTTGTATTCTCTCTTTTTGCTACGGATAAGATAGAGAAACGAATTGTACTTTTTTCTGATGAAGCAAAAAGTGAATATGGATATAAGTTCATTGAACACTGGCAGGATTTCTACGATATTCACTTTGGAATGAATGATAGAATGTTTAATAGTAATGAAACTCAATTCCTCTAATGAACGTCAACGCTACGCTTATTAATCTTTATGTCGTTTGTCCGCGTGAATGTTGGCTACACGCCAACGGTATCAATATGGAACACACTTCCGACACGGTGTACGACGGGAAGTTGCTGCACGCAACCTCTTATCCGCAGCGTGCCGAACGCTACGAAGAGATGCTCATTTCTGCCGAGTATGAAGGCATTACGTTAATCGGACAAATTGATTATTTCGATGCGCGGAATAAGGTTATTCACGAAATCAAGCGGAGTGATAAGGTGGAAGAGGCCCATGTTCGGCAAGTAAAATTCTACCTCTGGCTTCTGGAGCTTAATGGAGTCGATGGAGCGACGGGGATTTTGGAATATCCCAAACTGCGTAAAACGGACGAAGTCCTATTTTCGGACGAAGATCGTCAGGGGTTACAGAAATCGATTTCTGAAATCCGATCACTTATTGAAAACGAATCTTGCCCGTCGACGATCAATGCAAAAATTTGCAAGAGTTGCAGCTATTTCGATTTTTGCTACTCAAGAGAAGAGTAAAGTCGTATATTTGTGTAACTTATTATAAAAATAATCGGAAATCTCAATGGAAAAAGAACAAAAGAAATATTTATTAAAAGGCGACATCTCCGGAATACAGGAGTTTATATTTAATGCACAGAGTGACGGTGCCGCAAAAACATTGAAAGCCAAGTCTTATTATGTTTCTGTAATTTCAGAGTTGTGTTTTAACTATTGCTATAAAAAACTGAAAGATGTTGGAATGTCTGTAGAGCTTATTTTTTCAGGAGGAGGTAACTTCTTTATTCAGATTACAGGAGATGAACCGGACGAAGAAGTTAATAAACTTCAGCAGCAATTGAATAATGAGTTATTGCACGATGACATCAGTGTGGTACTGACATTAGCAAATCTTGATGAGAAAAAATTTGGTGACAGTTGGATGGCTCTTTTACAAAAATCCAACAAGGAGAAACTTCGGCTGTATAAAGGTAATGATGCTGTTTTCGAACCTTATCTTCACGAAGAAAAAGAGTACGAGCAGAATAAGGAAAGATTTGCTGCCTATAGAGGAGGAAAGGAGCACAATGATTTGTATAAAAACATTGCGGACAGAATGGTCAAATCAAAAGTAATAGAAACGGCTCTTCTTGGGAACTTATTCTCGGAAGGAGAGTTGGATTTTGAAAACAGGCTTGCCAATAAATTGCCATTTTGGAAGAATTATAATAAACTTGATGAGTATAAAGAGTATCGAAAGAAAAATTATGGGGAAGATTACCAGATTAGGAAGGATGAAGACCTTATAGATTTTGATGCCTTTGGTGATTTTGCTGCTCATAGAACAGGCACAAATAAATTGGCTATTCTAAAAATGGATGTGGATAATTTGGGTTCAGTGTTTAGTGATAGAATTTCATCATTAGATCAAGCACAGAAACTGTCGAAACAATTTCAAGGCTTTTTCGATAAAACGTTGTTCAAGATATGGTGGGAGCAGGATGAGTTTAAAAGCAATGTTTACCCGATATTTGTAGGAGGAGATGATTGCTTTATTGTTGGGGCTTGGGACAAGGTTTTACCATTTGCGAAAGCTATTAACGATGCTTTTCAAGAAAATTTTGGAGGGGAATATAGTCTGTCTGCAGGTATTGTTATTGTCGATCCTAAGCACCCCGTGATTTCATTCGCCGAATTGGCGGAAGAAGCTTTGTCCGATGCTAAGAAAAAAAACAACTTCAATGAAAGTTTTTCAAAATCAGAACACAAGAAGAACAGTATCTCAATATTTAATGAGGTCTTTTCTTGGAAGGAATTCGATCAGATTTTAGAAGTAGTAAATTTAGTATCACCTTATTTGAAAAATGATCGGATAGAGCGGTCTATTTTGGATAAAATCAGAAATAGTGTTAGAGGATTTCATGCCTTACAACAACGAATACTTCTTAAAGATTGCGTAGACGTTCCTCGAGTCTGGAAACTTAAATATTACTTGGGGAAAAAAACGAACGATAATAACTTTCGAAAAATGGAGGATGCGTTGTTTAAACCCTACCAAGAAGCTTTGCAATCTGCATTGATGAACAAAGAAGGTATTAATCCGGCCGTCTTTCCTGTTGCAGCAAGAATAATCGAATTTTCAACTAAAAAGGAATTAAACTATGGCGAAAACAATAATTAAACTGGAGCAGCCTCCCATTTGGTCTTTTTTCTGTGAAAATGAAAACGAGAAAGAGGCTATGGAGAAAGGTTCACAGGAAGAAGCATTTAATAACATTCTGAGTGCTAACAAAAGTGAGTTTTTAATTTCTCGTGTGGAAAATTTGGTGCAAAGAAGACTTGCCAATAGTATCACCGGTTCTCAACTAAGAAAATTATTTGACGTTGTTCAGAAAGGATCAGATTCTGAAATACGAATTCAACTGATTTATATGGCTGCAAGGCAAAACAACCCTACGGCTCAGAATTTTGCGCAGTTTATCAAGGAATTGATTATCCACAAAAATGGTAATAGCGCGAGAAATGAAAGATTTCAGCTTTTTATGGAGTCAATAATTAGTTACCACAAATATTATAGTAAAAAATGAATACAATGACTTTAAAAGGAAAAATAAAAATAACCGGAACAATTAAAACTCTTTCAGGTCTTCACATCGGAGGTGCTCAAACTTCTTTAGAGGTGGGCAGTGTGGATAACGCTGTAATAAAAACAAAAACAGGAGAACCTTATATTCCGGGTAGTTCACTGAAAGGAAAATTGCGAAATATGTTGGCTCGTGCCGCAGGAAGTGAAAATGTCGCCAATGATATTGAATTAGAGAAAGAGGGAGGTGATATCAAATACATAGCGAAGCTCTTCGGTACTCCTGAAAATAGAGAACAAGATTCAGGGGCTGAAGCCTTGCTGAAAATTCAAGACTGTTTTATTGTAAATAATACAGGATTGGAGGTGAAAATGGAAAATTCTATTCAACGACTTAGCGGAGAAGCCAATCCTCGACCACTTGAGAGATCTGTAGCCGGCAGTGTATTCTCTTTGAATATGACTTTAGATGTTTACGATGAAACGATGATTGAACCTTATTTTAAAGAATTGGCCTTAGCGATCAAACTTTTAGAATTAGATCATTTAGGTGGTGGCGGTTCAAGAGGAAATGGTAAAGTGAAATTTCATATCGAAAAAGTGACTTATTATAAGTTATTAGCATTAAAGTTGGACAAAAATGATCGAGAATATTCCGGGAGCTTCAAAGAATTTATTCAAACTGTAAACGACGAATTATGATAAAAGCAGTTTTATTAGAATTAACCCCCAATAGTCGATTCCATTTTGGCAAAGCATCGATTGATGCGAATACAGCCCTCGCGGATACAGATGAATTTTTACATTCTGATGTCTTGTTTTCTGCTTTGGTAAACAATTTAGCACAAGCAAAGGATAAAGCATTTGTAGATGAATTTCTAGCATACTTCAAAAGCGGAGCCATAAAAATTTCTTCGGGATTCTATTGTATTAAGGATGGTGATAACTACGAATATTTATTACCCAAGCCGGTAACTGCAACAAACTTCATTAAAGAGTATTCAATGATTAAGGCAGTGAAAAAAATACAATTCATACCAACAGCATTGTGGGACGTAAGTCCTGAAAATTGGTTTAATGGTAGTTGTATAGAAACAAAACGAGCATTACTGCCAAAGAAGAACGGGCTTGAGCGTATTGAAAATCTTTATACAAAAGAAATTGTGCCTAACCTTGTAAAACACAAACCAGATGATAATGCCAAAGGCCCTTTTTCTATAGCTGTAATTCAAATACCCAAAATCAACAATGGCATAAGCATTCATTTTTACTTTTTATATGAAATCAATGACAGCGTGCCTGAAAACATGAAGTCTGCATTTAAATATGCTGTAGATATGATAGCTTTTAATGGTTTAGGCGGAGAACGAAGTTCGGGATGTGGATTTGTAGAAAGAGTCAACTGGGATGGCCCTGAATTTCCTATTCCACATTTATCAACCGGTTTTACGACCAATTTAGGATTGCTAATACCTGATAAAAATGAGTTTGATAATTGCTTATTCTATAAATTAATAACAAGAGGCGGACGAAAATCCAAAGAGATTGAACAGTTAAAAAGAGTAAGAATGATTTCGGAAGGCGCTATTATTCATAACACGGGTCAGGAATTTGGAAGAACGGTTGCTCTTAGTACCGCTCATCTTAGATATGGTCAGCCGATTTGCATTAACATACCACAATTTTACGGAGATGAAAGAACTGATAAATAAATACATTGGAGGTGTTCAAAAACATCGGCTTAAGATAGAAACATTAACCCCGGTTGCTATTCGGAATGGCGAAATATTATCTCCATTAACCGATTATCATATAGAAGGCAACAGGCTTTACCTATTAGATACGGATAAACTGATGGTTGATATCGATCAAAATAACTGGTTAGACGATTTTGAAAGTAAAGTCCTGGAATATAGTGGCAATCATAGTGGAGGAACAGAAACCAATGCAAAAAAGAAAAATCGTTTTATTGCCGACTTTCTGAAAGAGAAAGGAGCGTCTATAAAATCGTATCTAAAAGAAGAAAATGCAAGAAACTGTCAGCTAAAGTCGGAAGCTGAATGGGTGCAACTTCATAGTACGATAAAGACTGAGAATAAGGCTTATATCCCGGGTTCTTCCATAAAAGGAGCTATTCGCACAGCGATTATGTATCAGTGGCTTACGGACACGGAAGAGGGGAAGGAAAAATTAGCAAGTTTTCTTGATACAAATAAAAAAGGCATTGAAAATTGGGCTGAGAGGATTAACAGGAAAACAAAGGGTAACAAAAATAATGCAAAAAAGAAGGATGAGATTACCAAAGAGCTGAAAAAAGAAGAAACGGAAAGGAAAGCTGAACTGCTGAAATTATTGCATGAGTTTGAAAAGGAAGTTGCGAATGTAGTTTTTGGTAAATTAGAAGGAGAGTATAATGCTTCCACATATTTTAAGATCTTAGATTCCAGAGTATTTGAAAATTCAGATTTGCGGATTTCCTCTCTTCAAAAGAAATACAGAAAGGATGAAGACCTTAAGAAGGAATTTACGACTTCTTTACAGGAATTTATCGATAAAGGAAAAGAAACAGTAATAGAAATTTCCGTTTCTAATTTGAGCCTCGATTGGAGAGAAAACAGAGGTTGTACGTATTTTGCAAAATGTATAAAAGAGAGAAAACAGCTCGACAAAGTATTTGAGGCGATAAATAGTCTCAGTCGCGATTTTTTGGAGTTCGAAATTTGCAGGTTGAATGCTTTTAAGGAAAGCGAAAAATCTAAAACATCTTATTCCAAAGAGAATTTGGACATTTATCATAATATGCTTGAAAACTTGTACAATCAACTTAAGGAAAATAATTTGAATAGTGCGATTACATGTATCGGTTTTGGTAAATCAATCTTTATGAATACTGTATTATTGGTAATTAGGACAGAAAATTACGGTATTTTTACAAACATCGTCAAGGTACTGCATGCCAGTCATCCCAGAGCAGAACATTTTCCATTTAGTTATTATGCTACATCAATTGATTCACAAGATTATCCGTTAGGCTGGGTAAAAATTACAGATATAAATAAAGATGCTTATCAGCAAGAATATGACTTGCCTGATTTTAAACGAGCTAACTTGGAAAAGGATAGCATAATTCAAGGTGTATTATTAGAGCTAAATCCGATACCTAAGGTGCAAGTATCGATAGATGGGGAAAAGCAATATCTTAATGCCAATGGTTTATCAAAACTGAAAAAGGAAAGTGGTGTAATCCCCCAAATCGGAGCAACCTGTTCACTTCAGATTACAGCTATTAAAGAAGGTGAGATTAAAGACATTAAAATTATTGAGGTATGAATAAAGAAGAAGTGGTTCAAAATATAAAAGACAACTATAAGTATTTGGAGAAATCAATAGTGAATCAACTGAATTTGAAAGTTGATAACCATTATTTGACAGCCGGTCATAACAGTGAAAAAATTTGGTTGAATTTATTCAGGCAAATCATACCGATGAAGTTCGCTATCAAACAAGGAGTTTTTCTGATTGATTCACAAGGAGAGGTTTCTAAAGAAGTGGATATAGCTGTTTTTGATGAACAATACACACCTTATATTTTCAACTATGGAAATATTCATTTTATACCAATCGAAGCGGTTGCCATAGTCGTACAATGTAAAAGTAAAAATATATCCGGGAAAAAGAATAAAGAAAATCTTACCAGCTGGGTTGATAGTATAAAAAAATTAAAGACAAGTTCAAATGCCATTGCTCGTATGGCGATGAATATAGCTATTTCAGCTCCTGCAACTCAGAAAGAAACTACACCTATTAAAATATTATGTGCTCATAAGAAATGTGCAGATAAAGATGGCGAGCCTATGTTTGGCTTTGATATTGCAATCTTTCCAGAATCGAGGAGGCAGACGAAAAAGAATGATAATCAAGAAAAAACTTCAACATTAAGAGTTTCCTTTTCAAAAAGAATAGACAATTTATATAAAGCATATTACTATTTCAATCAGCCTCAAGCTGTTTTTAAAGATTTTGCTCTGTATCAAAAGGAGAAAAAAGAAGAAATAGAAATAGAAAAAGAGATAGATAAAAAAAAGAGATTAGATGCTGATTTGAAGTGTTTTGAGGAGCTAAATAAACATTCTTTAGAAGGGTATGAGGTAAAAGACACCCCCATTCTTTCACTTATTTTCCAACTCAATCAACTATTGATGTTGATTAATAATCCTATGCTATTTCCACATCAGGCTTATGTTGACGGATTTAATGAGAAGAATAAAGTATGAAAAGGACTTATTATCTTTTTAATCCCGGTCGTTTGTCCCGCAAGGATAACACCTTGAAATTCGTGCCGATGGAGGATGACGGAAACGGTATCGAACGCGAAGGACAACCGAGGTATATTCCGGTCGAAACGGTCGACCAGTTTTATGTGTTCGGTTCGCTCGATGCCAATAGCGCTTTGTATAATTTTCTCGGACAAAATGATATTGCTTTGCACTTCTTCGATTATTACGAGAATTATACCGGATCGTTTATGCCGCGGGATACATTACTCTCGGGGCGGATGATTTTGGCACAGACCAAAGCCTTTCAGGATAAAAAACGGCGCATGGCAATCGCCCGGCAGTTTATTCACGGAGCGGCCTATAACATGCAGAAAAACCTGCAGTATTACAACCGGCGGGGAAAAGATATGGAAGTTTTATTAGAACAGATAAAAATCTATGCCGATGGTATTGAGCAAGCATCTGCCCCCGACGAGCTGATGGGCATCGAGGGAAACATCCGTCAGGTTTATTACGATGCGTTTGATCTTATACTCAACGATTTTGAGATGGGAGGTCGTACTAAACAACCACCCCGGAACGAAGTGAATGCCTTGATCTCATTCGGAAATATGATGTGCTATTCACAGTGCCTACGTGCCATTCATCAAACGCAACTCAATCCTACGGTCAGCTATCTGCACACACCCGGCGAGCGGCGCTATTCTCTGGCATTGGATATCTCCGAAATCTTTAAACCGATTCTTGTCGACAGGGTTATTTTCAAACTTCTTAATAAGAAAGAGATACAGGAACGTCATTTCGACAAGCGATTGAACAGTTGTCTGTTGAATCCTTCGGGGAAGAAGATTTTTGTAAAAGCGATGGAGGAACGTTTTAATGAGACGATTAAGCATCGGTCGCTTAATCGCAACGTAAGTTACAAACACCTTATCAAGCTCGAATGCTATAAGTTGGCAAAACATCTGCTTGGGATGGAAGACTATAAACCGTTTAAAATGTACTGGTAATGTATGTGATTCTGGTCTATGACTGCGGCGAGAAACGGGTTGGGAAAATGCTCAAGCTCTGTCGGAAATATCTGAATTGGATACAAAATTCGGTTTTTGAAGGCGAAATTACAGAAGTTAAATTAAAAGAGTTAACTTTGAAGGCTGAGAAAATAATGAACAGCGATGAAGACTCTCTGATTGTTTTTTCAAGTAGGACAGAAAAATTTTTAGAAAAACAGATTATCGGTAAAGAACGATGTACTACTGATATCTTTTTATAACACGTTGTCGGTTGTCATTCTATATCAATAATAATCACACGTGAAAACATCGTAAGTTCTTTGACATATTGAAAATCAGACGATAAAAATGTTGTCGATACTCAATTTTTTTTATACTTTTGACCATCGACAACATTTTGAATAAAAAAGTTGATGACATCTTTTATTTATTAGCTGATTATCAGCATTATTTTTATTGTATTTAACGGCTTTTAATCGTACTTAGTAGAATTGAAATGATGTTGCTGCCAGATTAGATAACAAAGGAGTAACTTTTAATCGTACTTAGTAGAATTGAAATATTTATCCGGAGAAGTATAGGCTGCTTTTCGATCGTCTTTTAATCGTACTTAGTAGAATTGAAATATTCTTCGGCAATATCGTTTAGCGTATTAAGCGATCTTTTAATCGTACTTAGTAGAATTGAAATTCGTTATTGATTATTATAAAAGTTGAACATCTTGTCTTTTAATCGTACTTAGTAGAATTGAAATACGAAAGGTATTGCTTTGCCTTTAGAAACGAAGCACTCTTTTAATCGTACTTAGTAGAATTGAAATTTCCGTCCGCTTTCTTCATGCCCAAGAACGTGTAATCTTTTAATCGTACTTAGTAGAATTGAAATCTGCTACTGCAGTGACCACCGGAGTTGCCGGATTGCCTTTTAATCGTACTTAGTAGAATTGAAATACAAGGAGATGAAAGCAGCGGGGCAGGAGCCGATACCTTTTAATCGTACTTAGTAGAATTGAAATTTAATGCCGAGATAGCTCAAATCAATAACTCAAGAAACTTTTAATCGTACTTAGTAGAATTGAAATTCAGTTAGGTTTTGCTGTTAATGGTGTATCTGACGCACTTTTAATCGTACTTAGTAGAATTGAAATAGGTACAGGTCGTTGTCAATGATACCGCATAAAATTCTTTTAATCGTACTTAGTAGAATTGAAATTCTGTAATTACGATTCTTACGGAGCTGGAAAAAGAACTTTTAATCGTACTTAGTAGAATTGAAATTCTGAATATAAGGATAGCAAGAAATTGTATACTAACTTTTAATCGTACTTAGTAGAATTGAAATTCGAGTTGCAACAGCTTTTTTATTGTCGTTGGACGGACTTTTAATCGTACTTAGTAGAATTGAAATGCAAATATATATTCGTTGTTTACATCATCAATGACCTTTTAATCGTACTTAGTAGAATTGAAATTGTCCACCAACAAACTCGATTACTAAACTGGACAGCCTTTTAATCGTACTTAGTAGAATTGAAATTGAGTTGGCGGACAACGAGCCGGCGGCCGAAGTCTCTTTTAATCGTACTTAGTAGAATTGAAATACCATTGACAAACTTATTTTATTCCTTTGTACTTCCTTTTAATCGTACTTAGTAGAATTGAAATGAGCAACAGCAACATCGAGATGGTACTCCGCACCGATACTTTTAATCGTACTTAGTAGAATTGAAATCAGGCAATAGGAAACTTTAACAAGCCGACAAAAGAACTTTTAATCGTACTTAGTAGAATTGAAATATAGTTTGATTGATGTATCGGAAACGAAGATTGCAAACTTTTAATCGTACTTAGTAGAATTGAAATTTTTAGATGCCAGCCGTTCGAGTGTCCAGCCATGCTCTTTTAATCGTACTTAGTAGAATTGAAATTTTTAGATGCCAGCCGTTCGAGTGTCCAGCCATGCTTTTAATCGTACTTAGTAGAATTGAAATTGCGCAAAGCGTGGTTCTTTGTACGCAAGTATGGTCTTTTAATCGTACTTAGTAGAATTGAAATTAAAACACCACACCATCCTTTGAATTCGTTTGTAAGCCTTTTAATCGTACTTAGTAGAATTGAAATTCGTGTAGTTTTTGAAGTGAATAATTTCGACTTCCTTTTAATCGTACTTAGTAGAATTGAAATTTGCTAGCAAATTTAGATCTAGACGCTATAGAGGACCTTTTAATCGTACTTAGTAGAATTGAAATATTAAAATGTTATACAGATATGGCAAGGTACATTAACTTTTAATCGTACTTAGTAGAATTGAAATACCATTAACTTAAGTCGGTGTGAATACGGTACCGTCTCTTTTAATCGTACTTAGTAGAATTGAAATATTTCATGCTGATTGAGTTTGAAGTTCTTTCTTACGCTTTTAATCGTACTTAGTAGAATTGAAATTAGGCATAAATATGGCCGATATGCTGGCGCTGCCAAACTTTTAATCGTACTTAGTAGAATTGAAATTTGTTCTCTTTTTTCCATTTGTGTATGAGCACCTCTCTTTTAATCGTACTTAGTAGAATTGAAATTTGAGTATGCAGGCTGGGGGTCTGTATCGCTATTGCCTTTTAATCGTACTTAGTAGAATTGAAATCCTTGCAAAACTGACACCATTCTCCGGGCATCTGGTCTTTTAATCGTACTTAGTAGAATTGAAATACCGCAACGACGGCACGGTAGGCAGGCTGTATGGTCTTTTAATCGTACTTAGTAGAATTGAAATGCTTCTTCGCTGGAAGTTTATATTGTCGTACGCCATCTTTTAATCGTACTTAGTAGAATTGAAATGTAGGGGAGATTGGCAGCTTGCGTATCATCTTCACCTTTTAATCGTACTTAGTAGAATTGAAATCAATTAAATTATAAAAATTATGACAGACACAGGTCTTTTAATCGTACTTAGTAGAATTGAAATTCGATAGTTTCTTCTCGACTTCTTTTACGACTGTTATCTTTTAATCGTACTTAGTAGAATTGAAATTTCCTTCCTGCCCTCCCACTTCATATCCACCGTTACTTTTAATCGTACTTAGTAGAATTGAAATGTCGTAAGCTTTAACTGTCGAATCGTTGCAAGCTTTCTTTTAATCGTACTTAGTAGAATTGAAATATTTTATGTTAAGACAGGGCTTGCAAATGGCTTTCTCTTTTAATCGTACTTAGTAGAATTGAAATGTCGTAAGCTTTAACTGTCGAATCGTTGCAAGCTTTCTTTTAATCGTACTTAGTAGAATTGAAATCAGGTTACCGATAAGACTGTATGAGTTGATGCCGGCTTTTAATCGTACTTAGTAGAATTGAAATGTTGAAGACACGTGTCATAAAGCTGGTAACAAAGCTTTTAATCGTACTTAGTAGAATTGAAATTTTTCTTATTTTCTTTTTCCTATCTCGACGCTTATACTTTTAATCGTACTTAGTAGAATTGAAATTGCACATTCTCCATTCATCTCGTTACGCTGCACGCCTTTTAATCGTACTTAGTAGAATTGAAATTCGGGTCGCAACCCGCATACTTATTTTGCCGAGTCTTTTAATCGTACTTAGTAGAATTGAAATTCGATAATAAGTTTAAAGAAGTGCGCTTGTTTTGTCTTTTAATCGTACTTAGTAGAATTGAAATTATACTGTCATTATACAAGACAAGGGATGGTAACAACTTTTAATCGTACTTAGTAGAATTGAAATAATGCAGCAATTAAGCAATGAGATTTCGTTAAAAGTCCTTTTAATCGTACTTAGTAGAATTGAAATGCCACTTCTATAAAGTCGCCAACCTCGATGGTTTCCCTTTTAATCGTACTTAGTAGAATTGAAATGCCCGCATAAGGCAGTTAATCTTCACGTCCTTACTTTCTTTTAATCGTACTTAGTAGAATTGAAATCAAGAAACCTTTCAAAGATGCGAATGGCGTTGTCCAGACTTTTAATCGTTGTAATAGTCAAGACTTGTTCTGACACTTTCTTCTATCTTTATCGCGAATCGCTATCCGGCGGATCTTCCCGCTGATGGTTTTAGGCAATTCATCCACAAATTCCATCACCCGGGGATATTTATAGGGTGCCGTCACCTTCTTCACATGATTCTGTAACGCTTTGATCAGCTCCGGCCCTTCTTGACCTTTATATTGTTCGGAGAGAACGACGGTAGCCTTGACAACCATTCCGCGCACCTCGTCGGGAATACCCGTAACAGCGCACTCTGTCACTGCGGGATGACTCATCAGCGCACTCTCCACCTCAAACGGACCAATGCGGTAACCGGAACTCTTGATTACATCGTCAGCCCGGCCGACAAACCAATAATACCCGTCTTCGTCGCGCCACGCGATATCACCGGTGTAATAGATTCCATCATGCCAGACTTCTTGGGTTCGTTTTTCATCCCGATAATACGCTTTGAACAGCCCAAGCGGTTTCCCTCTATCGGTGCGAATAACGATTTCCCCTTTCTCGCCATCTTCGGCCGAACGACCGTCAGGCATCAACAAATCAATTCGATAAAGTGGATTCGGCTTCCCCATGCTGCCTGGTTTTGGCTCCATCCAAGAGAAATTAGCCAGCGTCAATGTGGTTTCCGTCTGGCCAAAGCCTTCCATCAATCTGATTCCTGTCAACCGACGAAACGTGTCGTATACTGGATCGTTCAATGCTTCGCCGGCCGTAGTACAGTACGACAACGAAGAGAGATCGTACTTGCTCAGGTCTTCTTTGATTAGGAAACGATAAACGGTGGGAGGCGCACAGAGCGAAGTAACCCGATACTCATGAATCTTCGTCAAGATATCATGCGGCGTAAACTTTCGGTGATCGTATACAAAGATGTTACAACCCACAATCATTTGTCCGTACAGCTTCCCCCAAACGGCCTTTCCCCAGCCTGTATCCGCGATGGTCAGGTGCAGACTGTCCGGGCGGAGATTGTGCCAAAAACAAGCCGTCACGATATGTCCCAACGGATAAGTAAAGTCGTGCGCTACCATCTTTGGTTCACCGCTTGTTCCTGAAGTAAAATACATCAACATCACATCGTCATTCGTCGTCCGACGGGACGGGCGAACAAAAGGAAGTGCACGTTCGAGGCCTCGTTGAAAATTGTCAAAACCTTCCGGCTGCAAGGGTCCGATACTTACGATATGCATCACCGTGGGAGATTCCGGCAAAGCATCTTTCACCTGCGTGACGACAGGCTCTTCGCCTACAACGAGGATGACTTTGACACCGGCAGCATTACATCGATAAACCATATCTTCTTTCGTCAACAGAAAGGTCGCCGGGATGGCAACTGCTCCCAATTTGTGCAGAGCAATCATAGAAAACCAGAATTCATATCGACGCTTTAAGATGAGCATAACCTTATCGCCAAACCCGACACCAAGACTTTGCAGGTACGAGGCCGCCTGATCCGAGTACTTCTTCATGTCGGCAAACGTAAATTGGATATGTTCACCCCGATCGTCGGTCCAGAGCAACGCATTTCGGTCGGGGGCTTCATCCGCCCATCGGTCGACGATGTCATACCCGAAATTAAAGCCCTCGGGTACTTTTATCTTCATATGCTCGATGAAATCTTCCTGCGATGCGAAAGAGGTTTGTTCGAGAAAACGTTCTACCATAATTCTATATAATCACCGCTAGAAATTTCAGAGGCTTCCCTCCCAAAGCTAACATACCATGAGGTTGTTTGGAATCGAAATAGATGCTATCACCGTCTTTCAGAAATAATTCTTTTCCGTTGACATTGATCAGCATCTCTCCTTCGAGAACGAAATTAAACTCCTGTCCCTCATGTTTATTGAAATAGATTTCCGTACCTTCGGGTTTAGGCTCTATAGTCACGATAAATGGATCCATTTTCCTATTGCGAAATCCTGCGGCCAAGGCTTGATATTTATACGCTTTCGTGCGTTCTACGGATTTTCCAGCTCCCTTGCGTGTGACATAATAAGATCTCATGTACGGTTCTTCCCCAAACATCAGCACATCTAAAGAAATACCGTATTTACGGCCGATCATTTGCAAAGCGCTTACCGAAATATCTTTATCCCCACTCTCCATCTCCACATATTTGTTGAGAGGGAGTTCACAGGCTGCGGCGACTTCCTCCGGCGTAAGGTCAAATACTTCGCGCAACCCTTTCAGACGCTCGGCTATCTGTTTAATTTGCTTATTCATTTTTCAACATATTAATCGCTAACAAAGATAGTACAAAATCGAGTATGAAGGAATCCAAACAATCAAATATTCGCATTCCGTATGCATCTTTTCCTTTCCGTTCGCCCGGTCGTCAAGCGGTACGACAACAAATCGATGCATTGGGCAGCAAAATACTTATTTATAAGTATTGCTCCGTCGTTGTGGAATATCTACTTTTATTCAAGGAAAATCAAACTGCGTCACGAATATGAGAAAGACCAATCATTACATAACGCCTCCATCGATCGGCTATCAGCGAAAGAGCGTATTGTTCAGAAAAGGCAATGCGTTTTTTATGAACAAAAACAGAACAGCGCTCATTTTGAATCCGACGTGACGCTAAACAAACAATAGAAAGGATACAAAGAAAAAAGAATTGAAACATATGATCATCGCCGTGACCCGTGAAGAATTCATCCGAAACGGCGTAAAAAATGTTAATGAACACCATCACTAAACACCCGAGTGTGGCCTTGGGAAACTTCTATAAATATCTCAAAGACAAGGACGAGCTGTTCTGTACCGTGCTGTCTCTATTGATAAAACGCGCTGAACGACCAGATCACGCTGACCGCTAACTACGACTTTTTTCACGCCGACGGAGGAATGTTTCGGATGTATGCCAGCAATTCGAAGACATGGATGAAAATAAAATACAGTTTTTAACGGGATTCGTCAACCGCCGATGACAGCCGTCAGCCCGTGGGCGGCGAATTGTCGTACGCAACGCTCCTG
Source organism: Phocaeicola abscessus CCUG 55929 (assembly GCF_000312445.1). Lineage (GTDB taxonomy): Bacteria > Bacteroidota > Bacteroidia > Bacteroidales > Bacteroidaceae > Phocaeicola > Phocaeicola abscessus. The sequence goes on from NZ_HE997184.1 coordinate 334,910, forward strand.
TTCAGCCTCCGAGGGAGTCGACATGGCATCATGTCTGGGGTTATAAGTCATCCACATACGGCGATGCTTATCCTGTCCCACTTCGTGATAGGGCAACAAGTTCAGTGTCCTCCGTTTCCAGGGCAATTCTTCGAGGAAGGCGGCCGTATCCTCGATATTCCTCTCGTCGGAGTTCACTCCGTGAATAAGCGGTATGCGGATCAGGAAATCCCTACCTATCTCCGCCAACATTCGGATGTTTCGCAGGATCCGTTCGTTCGATACGCCGGTAAAAAACCGATGTTTGGCGGAGTCCATCACTTTCAGGTCGACGAGGAACAATTCGCACTCGGCCGTCACCTTCCTCAGGTCCCCGGGATCGACGAATAGGGTGGTATCCACCGTCCGGTGGAACCCTCGCCGGCCGAGTTCCTGGAGGAGTTCGAGGGCATAATCGGGATAAAACAAGGGTTCCCCTCCGCACAGGGTAACTCCTCCATGGCTATCCTCCATCACATCGCGTTCCTTTTCGATCTCCATCATCAATTCATCCATCGCCCATTCTCTGCCGCACATCTCCAAGGCCTTGGTCGGACATTCCTCCGTACACAGGCCGCAACTGAGACATTTTCCTTCCACCGGCCGGATACCTTCCGGCGTCAGTCGAAGGGCGTGCATTGGACAAACCTGCATGCAAGTGCCACAGCCGATGCATTTCGACTGCCTATAAAGCTTCTGTGCCTCACTGCTCCAACTTTCCGGATTATGACACCAGATACATCTCAACGGACAACCTTTGATGAAAATGGTGGTCCTGATGCCAGGACCGTCATGGATTGCATATCGCTTAATATCAAAGATTAAGGCCATAGCGCGGCTTACCATTCTTCGTTCTGCGTACGAGCAATGATCTCGTTCTGAAGTTGCGCCGTCATATCGTTAAAGTAATCGGAGTATCCAGCTACACGCACCAACAGATCCTTATACTCATCCGGATGTTTTTGCGCGTCACGCAGCGTTTCCGTATCGACGATATTGAACTGAATATGGTGCCCGCCGAATTTGAAATAGGTACGGATCAAGCTGGCCAATTTCATCAAGTCTTCCTCTCTCTTCAAGAGGGCGGGAGTAAAACGGATATTCAGCAGCGTCCCCCCGCTTTTCGACTGATCCAATTTTCCCAGCGACTTGACGACAGCAGTAGGTCCGCGAGAGTCGGAGCCATGCGAAGGCGATGTGCCGTCACTAATCGCAAAGTGAGCGAGACGTCCGTTGGGGGTAGCACCGCAGACCGAACCAAAATAGTTGTGACAAGTCGTACTCAACATGTTCAGATACGTCTTCCCTCCGCGCGTGTTCGGCCTGCCTTCGATGGTCGCGACCAAATCGTCGTACACCTTCACGGCGATCGTATCGGCGTACTCGTCATCGTTTCCAAAGAAAGGTGTACGGTTACGGATATACTGCCGCATCTTCTCTTCGCCTTCAAAGTTGTCGGCACAAGCCTTCAGGATCTTGTTCATCGTGTACTTATGCTCTTCGAAGACATGTTTTTTCAACGTTGCCAGACAGTCGGTAATCGTTCCCAATCCAGTACATTGAATGTAGGTCGTATTGTAACGCGCCCCGCCGCTGTAATAATCCATCCCGTTTTCAATGCAGTCGTCGATGAACAGGCTGAGGAAGGGCGCGGGAGCGTACAGAGAGAACATCCGCTCGATGTAGTTATTGACCGAGAGTTTCAAGTTCACGAAATAGTTCATTTGTTTGCACCAGGCCTCGTAGAGTTCTTCGTACGTTTTGAAGTTGCGCGGATCTCCCGTCTCCAAGCCGAGTCGCTTGCCGGTTTCCGGATCCGTGCCGTTGTTCAACGTGATCTCCAAGATTTTGGGAGTATTCAAATAACCCGTTAACAGGTAGGCTTCCTTGCCGAAGGCGCCCACCTCGATACATCCCGAACAACCGCCCTCGCGAGCGTCTTCCAACGACTTGCCCTGACGCGTCAATTCCTTCACATAGGCCTCCGGATTGAAGATCGAAGGATAACCGTTCCCTTCGCGGATAACCTTTATCCCGGCGATAAGAAAATCGTTCGGCGTGCAGGGAGCGATATGGATACTCAGGCCCGGCTGAAGCTCGTGCAATTCCTCCTGCACCTCAAGGATAAGATAGGACACTTCGTTGACGGCACTGTTACCGTAGCGGTCGATACCGCCGATATTAATATTGGTAAAATCATTGTAAGTCCCGGACTCGAGTGCGGTAACCCCCACTTTCGGAGGGGCTGGCTGGTTGTTGAACTTGATCCAGAGGCAGGAAATCAACTCCTTCGCCTTGTCGCGGGTCAATGTCCCATCTTCGATTCCTTTTCGGTAGAACGGATAGAGATGTTGATCGATATGACCGGGGTTCATGCTGTCCCAGCCGTTCAATTCGGTCACCGTCCCCAAATGGACGAACCAATACATTTGAATGGCTTCCCACAAATCACGCGGAGCATGAGCCGGCACCCGACGACAGACATCGGCAATCCTCAGCAGTTCCGCCTTCCGCTCCGAATCGACCTCCTTTGCAACCATCTCCTCGGCCAGCTTCGCATGCCGCTCGGCGAACAGTATAGCCGCATCGCACGAGATGGACATAGCCTCCAGCTCCTGTTCTTTATCGGTAGCCTGCGGATCGCAGATATAATCCAAACTAGCAATTCTCTCGGCGATGCGTTCCTTCAGTTCCAATAATCCGATACGATACATCTTGCCGTCCATCGCCGTATGACCTGCGGCACGTTGTTCCATAAACTCCGTGAACACACCCGCGCGATAAGCCTCTTCCCAGGCCTTGGAAACATGATTGAAGATACGTTCGCGCTGGGTCTTGCCTTTCCAATAGGGGATGACCACCTTTTCGTACGTCTCGATATCTTCCTTGCTGATACGGTAACTTTGGAGTTCGCGAGCGTTCAGTATTTCGAGATCCTCGACGGAATGGCAGGTCAATTCCGGGAATGTCGGTACGGCCTTCGGCTTCGGTCCCCGTTCTCCCACGATCAGTTCGTCCTGGCCGATATAGATCGTTTTCTTCTTACAAATCTCATAGAAGTTTTTCGCACGCAACACGGCAATGGGCAGCGTACCATAATTTTTTTTGTAGAAATTGGTCTCAATAAGCGCCCGTTCGATCGACAAGGTAGCGGGAGTATCCATGCTCTGCCGGCGCAAGCGTTTGATACGTCCATTCATCCCTCCGTCATTTTCCGGATATTTTATCGAAAAGTTCATATTCAAATGGTTGTTTTTTAGCATTACCGCCGCCCAGCCAGAACTTGGGTAGCAAACGGAACATCTTTCACTTCTCGTAAGCAGTTATTGCTTCCCGACTGGACGATGATAGCGATCGATCTTGGGATGTTTGCTTATCTGCAGATTCGTCGCGGGGAAATACGTTGCGAGTAGGTTATAGAGATCTGGATCATAATTTTTCAATTCCTCTCGCGTGTTCACCCAATTGTGTTTGCCGTCGGAATAAGGCATTTCTGCATTCACGTTAAACCAGTCCTGCACGCCTTCGGCGAAGTACTCTTCCTTGTCGGTCTCGGCATACGTATTCTTCCACAACCCTTTCGTTCTGGCGTTATCCAACAGTTCCTGAAGGCGATCGTTGATCTCCGGATGAACCTGCAGAATACCGATCAGATGGATGGAATGGGCGAACTCATGGACGAGGATATCCTCCGCATGGTATTTGTCGATCTGATAAGCCAAAATATTCTCTTCCGCACAGCTGGTCAACGGTTCTTCGATAGTCCCTCCCAGCCCTCTTGCACGCAAGTCCCAGTTCAGTGCCGTATCGTTGACCAGATAATGGTGTTCCGGCAGATCGGTGGTACCTTCGTAACGCGCCATGATAGCAACACGCGCATGTACTTTCCGCATGGCATCCATGATCTCGGGAGCCAGCAAACCGGTCATCGCGTAGAGGGTTCTGTGAGCCGCCACGAAACAAGAATCAGGAACTCTCCACGATGAAACCAAGGCGATCCCGTTGACGTCCACATACTTTTTGTAGAAGGGATCTAATTTCAGCGAATCCGGAGGAGCGGACACGACGCATTCGGGCACGAGGAGCATTTCCTCTTGCACTTCCTCAGTCGGCTTTTCAGATGCCGCTTCTTGTTGCACTTTCTGGCACGAAGCGAACGTTAGAACGGCGAATAGAACAGAGTATGTGTACTTCATGATCCGGCGTTTTATTTCAGATAGGAATACCGATAATCCGTCGGAGATACCAGCGTTTCTTTAATCACTCTCGGGACGGTCCACCGGATGAGATTAAACTCACCACCGGCCTTATCGTTCGTACCGGAAGCGCGGGCGCCGCCGAACGGTTGCATGCCGACCACGGCGCCGGTTGGCTTATCGTTGATGTAGAAGTTTCCCGCTGCATAGCACAGACTGTCGGCGATCCGCTCTGCCGCCAAGCGGTCTTGGGCGAATACGGAGCCGGTCAGACCGTAGGGAGATGTTTCGTCGCAAAGCGTTACCGTTTCCTCCATCTTGTCGTCGTCGTACGGATAAACCGTGATGACGGGCCCGAAGATTTCCTCTTCCATCGACTTGAAATGCGGATCCGACGTTTCGATGATCGTCGGTTCTACAAAGTAACCGACCGTTTTATCACAGCGGCCTCCCAGCACGATTTTCGCATCTTTCGATTCCTTCGCATAATTGATGTATGAGGCAATCTTATCGAACGAGGTCTCGTCGATCACGGCATTGATATAGTTGAAAGGATCCCGCACATCGCCCATCTTCACTTCGGCGGCCATGGCTTTCATATTTTTCAATACAGCCGGCCACAAGCTCTTGGGGATATACATCCGGGAAGCGGCGGAGCATTTCTGTCCTTGATATTCGAAAGCGCCGCAGAATGCAGCCGTAGCCACCGCTTTCTCATCGGCCGTCGGATGCACGAAGATAAAGTCCTTGCCTCCCGTCTCGCCTACCAGACGAGGATAGGAGATATACCGATCCAGATTCGAGCAAGCTTCTTTCCACAACGATTTGAACGTAGCCGTCGAGCCGGTAAAATGAATGCCGGCAAAGTGTTTGGACTGCATGCAGACTCGACCGATCAATGCCCCGCTACCCGGCAGGAAATTGATAACACCCTCGGGGAGGCCTGCCTCTTTGTAAAGCTGCATGAGATGATAATTGCTCAGCAAGGCGGTGGTCGACGGTTTCCAAACCATCACGTCGCCCATCAGCACGGGAGTCATACACAGATTCGAAGCTATAGAGGTAAAATTAAACGGAGTGACAGCGAGCACGAACCCCTCGAGCGGACGGTATTCCGTATGATTCAGATTTCCGCTGCCGTTTTTCGGCTGCATGGAGTAAATCTTTGAGGCATAGTGCACGTTGTAACGGAAAAAGTCGATAGTCTCGCAAGCGGAATCGATCTCGGCCTGATAGATATTCTTGCTTTGCCCTAACATCGTCGCCGCATTCAGGATATAGCGATATTTGGTAGCCAGGAGCTCGGCCATCTTCAGTACGATGGCCGCACGGGTAGTCCAATCGGTATTCATCCACTGTTTACGCGCTTCCATCGCCGATTCGATCGCCATTTTCACTTCCTTTTCTGTCACTTTATGATAGGTAGCCAACACGTGTTGGTGATCGTGCGGACAAACCACCTGACCTATCTCGCCCGTACGGATTTCTTTACCGCCGATGACAATAGGAATATCGACCACCATGTTACGCTGGCGTTCGAGTTCTTCTTCCAATGCTGCTCGTTCCGGAGAACCTACGAGATAAGTTTTCACCGGTTCGTTCGCCGGGAGAGGAAAAGTAATTACTGAATTTTTCATATTCGTTTATTTTGGGGATGATTTTATTTTCGCTTATCATTTCCAAAATTATCATTTTTTATCCGATATAGTAACGGCACATCTATAATTTTTGTTAATTCACGATGCATTCGAAAGCAAACCGCGAGTCGAAAACGATAAGACCGACAGGTCATTTACTCCATTCGCTGCGATCGTAACGAGTCAACTTATGGCGATAATACTTCGCGACCTCCGCCCAAGGATAGTACGGAGCACGATCGGTATCGACGGGAAGCTGCACCTCGCGTTCATTGAGCAAAACTTTCACCAGCACATCGCTATCGTTCGCTTTTCGGTAGAATACGAACTGTACGTTGGAGGCCATGGGGAAGATCTCGTACGAATGCCAATGGTCGGCCAATGTTTCCATATCGGAATAGGCCTTACCGTAATCGTCCAACTCTAACAGACAAACGAAAGGCAAGAGGCACGACTCGTGTCCGAAACGCAGCATCGCCCCGTGTCGACCCGTCTGCAGAAAAGCGTCGGCCTTGTCGAGCACGTCGCGCAAGAGCTCCGCCTGGCGATAAGGCATCCAGCCGTCCGTCAACGGCGAATTGCCGTCAGCCAGATACCAATATACGTTGCTGCACTGCCAGAGGTCGTAGCATTCCCGATCGGTAAAGAGCGAATACAGTTCCATATCCGTATCGTGGCTCTGCATATTGGCCGCTATATCGAACAGGGTTTGCATCAGGCGCTTGGTGTTGACATGATGCGCGACGTAATCGTCGCTCTTGAACAAGACTTTCATCAGCCGTTCGGGATGCAGATGAGTCTTGGCGAATTCCTCGCCTGCCTTGCGACCTTCTTTTTCCTTGTACAGCGTGCTGAAACGCTTGCCGTCATGGTTGAGGTAGAACATATCGTGTACGCTGCCATCCATCGTGATTTGAAGATTAGGATTCAGAGTACGCAGCTGGAGGCATTCGTTCGCCATGGAAAGGATGCAACGAATTACGATGGTGGAACGGGCGTCGACCGAAGCATCTCCCTCGAACACCTGCGGGAAGTTGCGTACCATCCGTTCGGCGATTCCGCGGTGTTGACGGGCACCCAAGGGAGTGAGCTCGCCCAGCCGTTTCTCCGCCATCTCACTCATTTTGATCACGATATCCTTCACCTCTCTGCCTCGCTCAGTCAACAGCCCTAAGGAATCGGCCGTCGTCAACGTCCGTCTGGGAAAAAGGTAATCGTTCGGATCGATGAGGTAACGCGAACCGTGTCGATTGTACGAACTGATATAAAAAGGCTCGTAGCCGGCTGGCGCGGGGGTGAGCGCCGCAATGGGCGCAGGATAAGCGCAATAATTATTAGCTGATAAATGCCGATCGGCGCGAATGGCTTCGTAGGCGGTCTGGGCCTGCAGAACAAGCGCCGCCGTCAGACACCAAAGAAATACACAAATCTTTTTCATGATAAACTAATTAGAGTTATTATTCACTTCGTTTTCCATACTTCGCGACGCATGTTCTTTTCGATAGAGATCCTCCATCACCAAACCCGCCAGCGTAAAGCCGAAGATCGCCGTAATGTGCGCTAGCGTCCCATTGATGCGGGCGGCCGAGCGAGGCGAAGCATCGAGTTCATCGCCTCGGTTCTCCCCGCTGTTCGACAACAGTTCATCGCTGTACACACAAAAGAATTTCTTTTTCGGGAAAAACTTATCGCGCCGGAATTTCCGTCGTAACGATGCGCCCAACGGACATCCCTGTACCTTCCAGAACTCGGCGACGCGGACGCGCTTCGGATCAATCTTTCGCCCCGCTCCCATTGATGAGAAAAACGTCGCTACAGTTGCGGTCGCCTCTCGGATAAGCAAGGCCTTGTCCTGCAAACTGTCGATCGCATCGATGATATAATCATAATCGTCCAATCGGAAAAGAGCCGCCGTATCCGCCGTGTAGGTCTGCCGCACGGCCGTGACGGCTACGTTCGGATCGATCTCCCACAGGCGTTCTTTCAACGCATCCACCTTCACCTGCCCTATCGTTCGGGAGGTAGCCATCACCTGCCGGTTAAGGTTCGTAACGTCGATGCGATCGAAATCCACCATTGTCAGCCGGCCGATGCCGGAACGGACGAGGCTCTCCGCACACCAGCTACCCACCCCGCCCACTCCAAAGAGGATGACTTTGGCCGCAGCGGCGCGCTCCATCACCCGTTCTCCGACCAGGAGTTCCGTTCTGCGCAATCTGTCTTTTTCAATTTCCATAAGCTCATCGTCGTCAATAGAAATCCATACAAAAGTAATGGTTTTTCGGAGAATATTGCCGGCACGGAAGCTTTTTTATAATTTTGCACGGGAAGAGAATATGAAGTTACGAAAAATCATACACATCGACATGGATGCGTTCTACGCTTCCATCGAACAGCGCGACCGTCCCGAGCTGCGAGGGAAACCCATCGCCGTAGGAAACGAAGAGGTGCGAGGCGTGGTGGCGACGGCCAGTTACGAAGCGCGGAAGTTCGGCGTCCGCTCGGCCATGTCGTCCCTGCGGGCGAAAAGGCTATGCCCGCAGCTGATCTTCGTACACGGCCGAATAGAGGTGTACAAGGAAATCTCCCAGCAAATTCACGAGATTTTCCTCCGCTATACCGACCTCATCGAGCCGCTCTCCATCGACGAAGCGTTCTTAGACGTGACGGACAACAAAAAGTACATCGAACTGGCCGTCGACATCGCGCGTCAGATCAAGCAAGCCATCTGGGAAGAACTGCACCTGCACGCTTCCGCCGGCATATCGTACAATAAATTCCTCGCCAAGATTGCCTCGGAGTTCCGCAAACCCGACGGATTGTGCACCATACACCCCCTACAAGCCTTAGAATTCATCGGCAAACTGCGCATCGAACAGTTCTGGGGCGTCGGTCCCAAAACGGCGCAAAAGATGCACCTGCTCGGCATCCACACGGGGAAAGACCTGCAACGATGCCCGCTCGAGCTGCTGATACGGCAGTTCGGCAAGATGGGGCAGATCTATTTCGACTTCGCAAGAGGGGTGGACGAGCGACCCGTCGAAAGAGTCCGCATCCGCAAGTCCATCGGTACGGAACATACCCTGGAGAAAGATATCGCCGCCGCCTCGTCCGTTATCATCGAACTGTACCATACGACGACGGAACTGGTCGAACGACTGAAACGACATTGTTTCAAAGGCAACACACTGACGTTGAAAATCAAGTTCCACGATTTCGAACAGATTACCCGCAGCATCACGCAGGAGAAGGAGCTGCAAACGCTGGAACAAATCCTCCCGCTGGCTAAACAGCTGCTGAAAGAGGTCGACTACGCGCAACACCCTATCCGGTTGATCGGCCTGACGGTCTCCAACCCCAAAGAAGAGACCGATGCAGAGAGACACGATCAATGGGAACAGCTTTCCTTCCACTTCAAGGACAGGGCATTCTGAAAAAGTCCTCTCCCCGCCGCGCGACTGAACTGCGCCTCCATTCGCTTTCAAGTCACGACGAGGGGTCTGTTCAGGCAATAATTCTCCGGCCTAACCATCCTTGTAAAATTCCTCTAAGCAGCAAATAAACGACAAAGGAAAACCACAAAGCGTGATTTCCCCAAAGTCCCCTCAAACTGAAGTAGAGTATAAAAAAGCTGACGGAAGCGATGAACATCGCACGGAGCATCATCCTGGTGGCAATGGCGCCGATAAAGATGCCGTCGAAAAGAAAGGCGAGAAATCCGGCAAAAGGGATGGTTAGGATCCAAAAATAATACCTCTTTGCTGCCCAAACGATACTATCCTCGTCAGTAAGTACATGCAGAAAGGGCATGCCGACTGTCGCATACACGAGGGTGAAGAGGGCGGAAAGTCCGACTCCCCATAAAAACAGCCGCTTGACGGTGAGGGCCAACGCCTCTTGATCTTTCGCTCCGATAAACCGTCCTGTCAGTGCTTCGCCGGCATAGGCAAAACCGTCCATGATATAGGAAAAGAGCAGGAAGAGTTGCATTAACAGCGTGTTGACCGCTAAGATTGTTTCTCCCTGGACAGCACCGGCAGCGGTGAAGTATACCGTAATGATCACCAAACAGACGGTGCGAAAGAAAATGTCTCGATTCACCCGGAAGAATTTAATCATTTCCCGACGTTCGAAGAGCCCGTTGTAAGAGATGGTCCGGCGCAAACAACGATATTTCCTTCGCCAGCACATATAGGCCGTTAGGAACCCGACATACTGCGCCACGACAGTCCCCGCAGCCACGCCTTCCATTTTCATTTGCCATACGTAAACCAAGAAAAGGCTAGCGGCAATATTGACAATGTTTTGCGTGATGGCGATAAACAGGGAGATACGGGTGTTTTGCATGCCGACGAACCAGCCGTTGAAACTGTACAAACCCAATACCGCAGGCGCTCCCCAGATGCCGATGCGAAAGTATAATTGGGCATCGGGTCGGACTTCGGGAGGCATATCGATGAAAGCGAAAGCTGCCTTGCCGACAGGAATCTGCATCAACACGAGAAACAGGGCAATGGATAAACCCACCGTGACGGAACGCAGCAACAGGCAGATGAGTTCTTTCCGATCCTTTCTGCCGAAGGCCTGGGCTACCATCCCGCTGGTCCCCATGCGGAGAAATCCGAATATCCAGTAAAGGATATTGAAAAGCATCCCTCCTACAGCAATGGCGCCGATGTAGGAGGCAGCCCCCATGTGTCCGACAATCGTGATATCCACCAAACCGAGCAGCGGTATGGTAATATTGGAGACGATAGAGGGAAGCGCTATCTGAAGAATCCGGCGATTCGTTTTATCCATACTTTCTATTTCATCGTTGAACAGGCAGGCGCACCTTTTCCGGCAAGGAAGGACTATCATCGATACGCCACTTCTTTAAACATATACTTTCTTTCGCTGCCTCGCTCGTCTACCAAGACAAGCCGTCCGTCGGATTCCACATCCGCGATCCTTGCCTTGAAAATTCCCGAAGCGTCTTCGTACGCATGCAGGCCGTCCTTGCGGAAGAGTGAATCCCGGTAACGTCGGTCGACGAGCGCTGTTTCTCCTCTTCGGAGTCGCTCGTAGGAATCCCTTAACTTTTCCATAAATTGTTCGAGCAGATGCATGAGGACGTACTCCTTACCGGTAATCTGTTTCAGCGAAACAGGATTGGGAGCAGTGCTCCGAAATTCTTCCTGGTTGATATTGATTCCTATGCCATGGATGCTTCGATCGATGCGCATGCCTGTCAGTCTGTTTTCGATCAGCATGCCACCGATTTTCATCTCTCTCCAGTAGATGTCGTTCGGCCATTTAATCGTGATGTCGTCGGTGTAAAGATTCAGCGTATCTTTTACGGCAAGCGATGCCATTTCGGAAAGCAGGAACTGATGCGGAGCGTCTATAAAGTCAGGATGCAACAAGTAACTGAAAGTGAGATTCTTTTGGGGAGCAGATTCCCACGCGTTACCCCGCTGCCCGCGTCCGTTCGACTGGAATTGGGCAAGGATGACTGTGAAGTTGGCCACCTCTTGTTCTTCGCAAAGCGCACTGAGATAACTGTTTGTAGAACCGATCTCTTGAAAATGTATGAGCGGGAACGAGAGCTTATTCATGTCTTTTATTTTATCCATCTACCAAAGGGGTGGATAGAATGCTTCGGGTATATGTTCGATGCGAAACGGAGGTTTTTCCCCCGTTACCGAGATGACATCAAAACGTACGGGCTTGTCAATCTCGTACATTTGAATATACGCATCCGTCGATTCGATGATATGGCGAATCTTTTTCTCGTCCACCGCCTCTTCGGGATTCCCGAAAAGGTCGTCGGTACGGGTCTTTACTTCCACTATGACAAGCTCGCCCGCTTTTTCTGCGATGATATCCAAGTCTCTTTTACCGCTATGCCAGTTACGATGACGGATAAGGTAGTTCTTGCTCAGCAGATAGCGAACGGCAGCCTCCTCGCCTGTTTTTCCTAAGATATTGTGTTCGGCCATCGCTCTTTTTTTCTGAAAGCAAATGTACGCAATTTGTTGCACATATAAAGAACGAAAATTAAATTTGTGCAAAATAGAAGAAACGCTTATGGCAGACGATGCATTTTTTATGAAACAGGCTTTGCAGGAAGCCCGGCTGGCCGCAGAAGCGGGAGAAGTACCGGTAGGAGCGGTGGTGGTTTGCAGGAATCAGGTGGTAGGAAGAGGACGCAACCTGACAGAAACGCTGAACGATGTGACGGCCCATGCCGAGATGCAGGCCATTACGGCGGCGGCAAATACTTTGAACGGAAAGTATCTGAACGAGTGTACGATTTACGTGACGGTAGAGCCCTGTGTAATGTGCGCGGGAGCGATAGGATGGGCGCAAATGGCGCGACTGGTTTTCGGAGCCGACGAGAAAAAACGCGGGTACAGGCGTTTCGCTCCCTACGCATTGCATCCCAAGACAGAAGTGCGGAGCGGCGTGATGGCGGATGATTGCGCTCAACTGATGACCGATTTCTTTCGAAAACGGCGATAGATCTATTCGGTGTCCTCGAAGTCGACGTATTCCCCTTCTTCGTCGCCGAAGATTTTTCCACCGCGATGAGCGTAGTCAGAGGGATTTTCTTTATTGTCATCCGCATGAAATGACTGCTTTTTCGATGATTTAAACAACCCCGTTACGCCACGGATCACTTTTCCGATGAGATACAATCCGATGAGGATCGACATCAAAACTAACAAGAAGAAAAAGAGTAGAATCTGCATAGCTGTATGGTTTCAGAGCTTTTGCGTTTTCTTCCTGCTGAAGAAAGAGAGCAGGATATACCACACGACGATGGCGGATAAACCGCTAAGCCCCCCCCAAATAAGCAAAGGGATACAAACGGAAAGAAATAAAAAGCGGATTTGATTATCTCGCCATCCTACATGATGAAATTTCAGCGAGAACATAGGAACTTCCGCCACCAGCAACGACGACATGAGCACTACCATCATAAAAAGATAGACGGCATTGAATGTCGGAGAAGTCAGAAAAGGATGTGCGCCCACTGCCAAAGACCCCCAGAATAAGGCATTAGCAGGCGTCGGCAGACCGATAAACGTATCCGATTGCCGGGGATCGATGTTGAACTTGCCTAAGCGTAACGCGGAACATACGGCGATCAGGAATGCCGTATACGGAAAGAAATCGGTCCACGACGACATGAAATCCGGATAATGTACCTCTTGGAAGAGCGAAAAGACCATCGCGGCGGGAGCGAACCCGAAGGTAATATCGTCGGCCAAAGAATCCAATTGCTTGCCCATCGGATCGGAGACACGAAGCATCCGTGCCAACATGCCGTCGAAGAAGTCGAAAGTAGCTCCAACAAAGATGAACCCGAGCGCTCCTTCGTAATTCCTTTGAAAAGCCATTACCGCTGCGATACAACCGGCGAACAGATTGCAACAGGTAACGGCGTTAGGGATGTTTCGAACTAGGAAGTTAGCCATGGCGATCGTCTATTTTAGTCGAGCGATCACGGTCTGGTTGCCCATCGTGGTTTGCCCGATTTTAACGCATACCTCGGTATTTAACGGCAAATATACATCGACACGGGAACCGAATTTGATAAATCCCATGTGTTCGTCGATGAAACAGTTTTCTCCTTCGTTGGCATAGGTGACGATCCGCCGGGCGACAGCACCGGCAATTTGGCGCGCCAAAATGGTCACGCCTTCGGGAGTCTCTATCAGAATGGCGGAGCGTTCGTTCTCCGTACTGGCTTTGGGGAGGTACGCCTTACGGAATCGACCGTCTTGATGGTCGACTTTTCTGACGATGCCGTCCACCGGATACCAGTTCGCATGGACGTTGAACAGGCTCATGAAAATGGAAATCATGATCCTGCGCTCGTGAAGGTATTCCGTCTCTTCTACTTCCTGAATAACCACTACCCTACCATCGGCAGGGGCTACGACCGTCTTTTCCGTGTCCTCCTCAAAAAGCCGGACGGGACACTGGAAAAAGTTAATCATCAACCCGTAGACAATTACGCTGCCTACAGCCAATATATAAAAAGGTATTTTAGTAGCGAACAGATGAAATACCAACGAATTCAGGATCACAAGAAAGATGGCGCTGATAACGAGCGCTCCGGTACCCTCTCTGTGCAATCTTATTTTTTTTAATCTATTTATGCGATTCATCGGGATGATCAAAAGTCGTCCAAAAAAATAAAGCAATCCATTGTGCAAGTAAAAACGTTCGATACAACCCTGCATGCAGTCTGTTTTCGACTTATTTTACCGGACAAAAATAAAGTTATTTTAGTCAATGTGCAAATAAAAAAGGAGGTAAATAAGCATCCGAATGATTTTTCCGTTGTCCATGCAGATTGTTCATAACTTCTTCGGCAACTTTTTGCAGGTTAACGCAAAGAGACTTACCTTTGGATAGTTATCTTAACGGAAATTATGCAAGATTTTGTTCATTTACATGTCCACACCCAGTACTCTATACTCGATGGGCAGGCATCTATATCGCGTTTGGTAAATAAAGCTGTGGCAAACGGAATGAGAGGCATGGCCGTCACCGATCATGGCGACATGTTCGGGATTAAAGAATTCTTCGACTATTGTAATAAAGTAAATGCCCAACTGAAGAAAGAAGGAAAAGCGCCTTTCAAACCCATCTTCGGTTGTGAAATGTACGTCGCCCGGCATCGCAAGGAAGACAAGCTCAAGGAAAACGGCGATAACAGCGGTTATCATTTGATCGTATTGGCGAAGAACCCACAAGGTTATAAGAATCTTATCAAACTGGTGTCTCGTTCATGGGTGGATGGGTATTATTATCGCCCGCGTACGGATCGGCATGATCTGGAAATGTTCCACGAAGGCTTGATCGTTTGTTCGGCCTGTATTGCGGGAGAAGTTCCCTCGAAGATTTTAAATGGCGACATGGAAGGCGCCCGCGAAGCGATAGCGTGGCACCGCCGTTTGTTCGGCGAAGATTATTATCTGGAACTTCAGCGTCACGAGGTGAAAGACCCTCATATACGGGCTAATCGAGAGACTTTTCCCTTGCAACAGAGAGTGAATAAGGAATTGATTAAACTGGCGAAAGAATACGGGATCAAATTAGTATGTACCAACGATTGTCATTTCGTCGATCAGGAAAATGCGGAGGCTCACGACCATCTGTTGTGCCTGTCAACCGGAAAGGATTTGGATGATCCGAACCGCCTGCTTTACAGCAAGCAGGAATGGTTCAAGACGAGGGAGGAGATGTACGAGATTTTCAACGATATGCCCGAAGCTCTCGCTAACACCTTAGAGGTGCTGGATAAGGTAGAAACGTATGATATCGATATGGATCCCATCATGC
Source organism: Phocaeicola abscessus CCUG 55929 (assembly GCF_000312445.1). GTDB lineage: Bacteria > Bacteroidota > Bacteroidia > Bacteroidales > Bacteroidaceae > Phocaeicola > Phocaeicola abscessus. The sequence goes on from NZ_HE997184.1 coordinate 350,100, forward strand.
CTTTTTTCCCCATTCCCGAAGAGTTTGGAACAGAGGAAGATATCCGTAAAAAGTACACCGATCGGCAACTCTATGACGAGTTTACGAGCGATGAAAACGGAGAAAACCAAATGGATCCGGAAGAGGGCACGAAGAAAATTGCTCACTTGGGAGGATATGACAAGCTCTACCGCATTAAATTCGAAGCGGAATATCTGGCGAAGCTGGCTTATGACGGAGCGAAAAAGTTTTACGGTGATCCCGTGCCGCAGGATATAATAGACCGAATTAAATTTGAACTGCACATCATGAAGACGATGGGGTTTCCGGGATACTTCCTCATCGTGCAGGATTTTATCAATGCAGCCCGCACCGAACTGGGAGTAATGGTAGGACCCGGACGGGGCTCCGCCGCAGGCTCGGTGGTGGCCTATTGTTTGGGAATAACCCGAATAGAGCCAACCAAGTACGACCTTCTGTTCGAACGATTCTTGAATCCCGACCGTATCTCTTTGCCGGATATCGATACCGATTTCGATGACGAAGGCCGCGGGAAAGTGCTCAACTGGGTGGCCGATAAATACGGCCATGAGAACTGCGCACACATCATTACCTATAGTAGCATGGCAACCAAGAATTCGATCAGAGATGTCGCCCGAGTGGAGAAATTGCCGTTGGAAGAATCGAACCGCCTGTGTAAGGAAATTCCCGACAGGCTGCCGGACGGGTTGAAAATGAATCTGACGAATGCGATCAAGTGCGTACCCGCTCTGCAGGAGGCCGAAGTGTCACAGAATGAAAGGTTGAGGAATACCATCGAATATGCCAAGATGTTGGAGGGCACTATTCGCGGGACAGGTATCCATGCTTGCGGCTTCATTATTTGCCGGGACCCGATTAGCGATTGGGTGCCACTATCTACGGCGGACGACCCAGATTTCCCCGGACAAAAGACAAACTGTACGCAATACGACGGACACGTGATAGAGTCTACCGGATTAATCAAAATGGACTTCTTGGGATTGAAAACGCTCTCGGAGTTGAAAGAAGCCGTACAAAATATTCGTGATACGAGAGGAGTGGAGATAGATGTCGATACCGTCCCGATCGATGATCCGTTAACTTATAAACTTTATCAGGAAGGCAGGACGATCGGCACCTTCCAGTTCGAATCGCCCGGCATGCAGAAGTACCTGCGCGAGTTGCACCCCACGGTCTTCGAAGATCTGATCGCCATGAACGCCCTATATCGACCGGGACCGATGGATTATATCCCTGATTTTATCGCCCGTAAGCGAAATCCTTCCCTGATAAAGTACGATATTCCCTGTATGGAGCATTATCTGAAAGATACGTACGGCATCACGGTGTATCAGGAACAGGTCATGTTGCTAAGCCGTCAGTTGGCCAATTTTACGCGAGGACAGAGCGATACGCTGCGCAAGGCCATGGGCAAGAAAAAAATCGACCAGATGAACGAGTTGGAGAAACTCTTCTACGAAGGTGGCAAGAAGAACGGACATCCGTACGAGGCTCTCAACAAGATCTGGGAAGATTGGAAGAAATTCGCTTCTTACGCATTCAACAAGAGTCATGCCACCTGCTATTCGTGGGTAGCCTATCAGACGGCTTATCTAAAGGCACATTATCCCGCCGAATTTATGGCTGCGATCATGAGCCGCAGAAAGAACGACATCAAGGAAATCACGAAACTAATGGACGAATGCAAATCACTGGGTATCCCGACATTAGGTCCGGATGTGAACGAGAGTCGGCTGAAGTTCAGCGTAAATCAAAAAGGAGAAATCCGTTTCGGACTCGGTGCGATTAAAGGCGTAGGCGAGGCGGCGGTAGCATCCATCATCACGGAACGGAAGAAAAACGGCGCGTACAAGGATATCTTCGATTTCATTCAACGGGTAAATCTTTCCGCTTGCAATAAGAAGACGATCGAGAGCTTGGCTTTAGCAGGTGCTTTCGACAGCTTCGGCGAGATTTGCCGGGAAGTTTTTTTTGAAAAAAACACGAAGGGAGAACCTTTCAGCGATGTTTTAGTCCGTTATGGAACGAAATACCAAATGGATAAATCCGCCTCCCAGAACTCGTTGTTCGGAGATATAGGAGGGGTAGATATCGCTACGCCGGAAATTCCTCAAGCTCCGGTCTGGTCGGATCTGGAGCGACTAAATAAGGAACGGGAACTGGTCGGCATTTATCTCTCGGCTCATCCGCTGGACGAGTTCTCGATCATCCTCGACAACGTTTGTAACGTTCGTTTGAACGAATTGAACGATTTGACGCCTTTTTACGACAAAGATATCACAGTGGGCGGAATCGTTACGGACGTTAAGGAAATGACGACCCGAAAAGGCAATCCGATGGGAAGAGCAAAGGTAGAAGATTACAGCGGTTCGTACGAGTTCGTATTCTTCGATCGCGACTGGATCGACAAGAAAAACTATTTTGCCAAAGGAATGTTCCTCTTCATGCGCGGACGTTGCCAGCCAAGAAAGTGGCAGAAGGATCTGTACGAGATCGTCATAAACACGATCGAACTCTTGCCTGACGTGAAGGATAATCTCATTCAAAAACTGACGGTTCAGTTACCCTTATCGGTCATCGATAAAGATTTTATTGCAGAGTTTTCGGAACAGACCGAACAGAATCCGGGACCTACGGAACTTTGTTTTTCCATCTTCGACAACGACCGTATCGCACAGGTGACGATGGTTTCGAAGAAAGCCAGAATATCGGTACGGAAGGAGCTGATAGATTTCTTAGACGGTCGCCCCAACATCGACTATCAGATTAACGACAGCCTGACGAAAGCAGAAAAGATGAAACGGCTTACGAAGAACGAAGAGATACATGCAGAAGTAGCAGAGGTGGAAGAAGAAATCTCATAAGCGAGAAAATAATTTTGCAGTAAAGATGAATGGCACTATTTTTGTAAAAACCAAAGAGAATCGTATAACATTAAATATAAAGAGTGATGGCATTAGAGATTAACGATAACAATTTTGAGGAAATCTTGAAAGGTGACAAACCTGTAGTGATTGACTTCTGGGCTCCCTGGTGTGGCCCCTGTAAAAAAATCGGACCGGACATCGAAGCCCTGGCCGAACAATATGCCAACCGGATTACCGTAGGCAAGTGCAACGTGGACGAAAACGATAACCTGACACTCAAATTCAGTATTCGTAACATTCCTACCGTTTTATTCGTCAAAAACGGAAATGTAGTCGACAAGATGGTCGGTGCAGCCCCTAAGGCAACTTTCGAAGAGAAATTCAAAGCATTGCTTTAACGTACGATTTAACTGTTTCTGAACATGGCACAGGACAACGATTTTTTGCTAGAGGATGCGGAAGACGATGTAAAAACCATCGAATACATTAAGGACTACCTTCCTCAGGATTTAAAAAATAAATTCTCAGAAGAAGATTTGTACTATATAGTGGACGTGATCACCGATTACTATGCTAATAGCGGCATTTTGGATCAGAAACCGGATAAAGACGGTTACATTGCTATTGATCAGGATGCTATCGTAGCGTATATCCTTGCAGCAGCCGAGAAAGACGGTATGGGACCTTATGAGGCCGACGATGTTTTCTTCGTGGTACAGGGCGAAGCCGAGTACGCAGAGAAGAGCGAAGAATAAGTCTAAATTGGGAGGAGAGAGAGCCGATTTGCTTGGTGAGCGAAGGAATCTCTCTTTCTATTTCCCGTGAACATTTACATCTTTCGTACGGCGATGAAAAAGACGACGCCTACGGCGATAAAGACAAACCCTAAGAGTCCGTAGAGTAGGCGTGCTCGTTGCCGCCCTGCATGCCGAACGACATATTGCGAGTTATGCGCAGAGAAAAACCATTCCCAGTTAAAAACAGCTGCGAGGACGGCGATTGCCCCTACCACTACAAAAAGACCTTGGAGGACATAATGCATTCCCATCAGCTCGGATCTCCCATCTGAACCGATCGACTGCCGTCAGGCTCTTCCGTAATTTCCACACGGACTGCATCTCCTGGCAGGAGATCGTCTATCAATTCTGGCCATTCGATAAAACAGCGGGCTCCGCTGTATAAATAATCCTCATACCCCATGTCGTACACCTCTTCCAATTTTTTGATACGGTAGAAATCGAAGTGATAGATCAGTTCGGCCGTAGTCTCCGAGCAATATTCGTTCACGATAGCGAAGGTCGGCGAATTGATGACGTCGGCCACGCCTAACTCTTCGCAAATGGCTTTGATGAAAGTCGTCTTGCCTGCTCCCATTTTTCCGTAGAAAGCAAAGACCGTACGCTCTCCCATGGCGGCGACGAATTGTCGCGCGCTCTCGCGGACCATATCCAAAGATGGTATGTCGATTTTCATGATGTATATTGTTTACTTCGATTTCGCACAAATATAAATGCTTTTCCCCGTTCTGCAAAACGCATAGATTAAAATCGAAAAAAAGATAATGGTCGCCCCCGAGGGCACCTGCAGGTAGTAAGCGATGAGCAGGCCACCCGTGCAGCTAAAGAATCCGATAACGACTGATATGCCGATGAGTTGCCTGAATCGATGCGTGAAGAGGTTGGAGGTAATCTGCGGAACTGTCAGCAGCGAGATGGCTAACACGATGCCCACCATCCGCAAGCAGGCCACGATGGTCAGGGCGATAAACAGCATCAGCAGATATTCGAACAGGATCACGGGCAAATGTTGAGTGCGCGCGAACTGACGGTCGAACGCAATCGTAAGGATAGGGTGGAGGAACAAGGCGAAGAAAAGTATCAATCCACAAGAAAGAACGGCCAGAATGAGAATATCCGCAGACGTGATGGTCAGGATATTGCCGAATAAATAGGTCGACAGGTCGGGGGTGAAACCCGGCGTCAAGTAACTAAAGATGATGCCAACGGCCATCCCGAATGCCCAGAGCACGGCGATGGCCGAATCTTCCCGCATATCTTGCCGTTTGCTCAGCCACGTTACGCCAAAGGCTGAAAAAACAGCGAATACGGCAGCCCCCAAGATCGGCGGGATGCCGGCGTAAAGTCCAATACCAATACCGCCAAAAGAGGCGTGGGTGATACCCCCGCTGATGAAGACCAGGCGCCTCGTCACGATATAAGTGCCAATGATCCCACATGAGATGCTGGTCAACAGACAGCCGATCAGAGCATGTTGGAAAAACGTATAGCGAAGCAATTCGAACATATCCATCATTCAGCGTCTCGTTTGGTCGTTTATCAGCAGATAAAATTCGTCTTTCAGCTGGTCAGGCACATGGATACCCCTGAGTTCGAGGCTGCGATTCCATCCGGGCACGTCGGATTCCGGGCAGGTATAGAGTATCTCCCTAAACTCGGCGATCTCTTCTTCCGTATAGCTATCCGAAGGGCGCTCTTTGAAGCGGTCGAGTTCTTCGTCGTCGTAATAGATGACAGCGGTCGTCGCCTTTTGCAGTATACAGTCCAGTCCACATCCTGTCGTTCCTGCAGCGGGACGACAAGCGTTGCACTCTTCCTGTTCGACGATGATATCCGGTACTTTTGTCCCTTCGCCCGAAGCGATCTTTCGATTGATCTGCCGTTCGTAGATATAGCCCGAGACGGCCGCAATGCCCGTTATCGTTATCAGCAATAGCATCAGTACCCCCATATCTCAGCCCTCCTCTATCGTAAAGCCTGCGTGTCTCAACTCTTCCCAATAGCGCGGATAGGATTTGGAGACCACTTCGGGATGATTGATCCGAATTCCCGGAACGACCAGACTGGCCGGAGCAAAAGCCATCGCCATTCGGTGGTCGTCGTAAGTATCGATGATTGCCGTCGATGCGTCGCAACGCGTTCCTTCCCAGCGGAGCTCAGCACCTCCGACTTCGGAGAGTACATAACCTAACTTCCTCGCCTCGACCGTTAAGGCTATCAGGCGGTCGGTTTCCTTGATTCTCAGGCTTTGCAAACCGGTAAAAACGAACGGGACGCCCGACAGCAAGCACGTGACAACGAGAGTCTGAGCCAGGTCAGGTTGGTTGGCAAAGTCGTATTCGAAGCGGGAGGGGAGCCCCCCCGTCCTTCTCAATCTGACGGTATAACCGTCGAATTCGGTGGAAACACCCAACCGGTCAAATAGTCGAACTACCTCGCGATCTCCTTGCCTGCTATCTCGAAGCAATCCGTTCAGGGTAATCTCCGTCTCGGCGGAACGCGACAGAGCAACCGTTTCGTACCAGTAAGAGGCGGCACTCCAGTCGTTCTCTACTGTAAACGCTACGGAACGATACGGACGGGGCTTTACCATCAGTACGGTCTCGTCCGTCCAGTCAGCTTCGGCGCCGAATTGTCTCATGAGGTTGAGCGTAAGGTCGATGTAAGGTTTCGAGACGACGGTTCCCGTCAATCGAAGGGTCAGACCGTTTTTCAGATACGGGCCGATCAGCAACAGGGCAGAGATATATTGTGAACTGACATCTCCGGGCAATTCAATTTTGTCGTCGCTCCACAGGCCACTTGGTTGTCCGATAATTCGCAGCGGAGGATAACCTTCCTTATCGACATAATCGATACGAGCGCCCAAAGTGCGGAGAGCATCTACCAAAAGCTTGATCGGACGATGTTTCATCCGTTCCGTCCCTGTCAGAAGATGTGTTCCCGGAGCGAATGAGAGGTAGGCAGTAAGAAAGCGCATGGCCGTTCCCGCTGCGTGAATATCGATCTCGCGCGGCATTTCCTTCAGAGCGCGGAGCATGACCTGCGTATCGTCGCCCTCAGAGAGGTTGGACGGTATATATGCCCCTTCGCTCAGTGCGTGAATGATCAGCACCCTGTTGCTGATGCTCTTTGACGCGGGAAGCCGTATAGAAGAACGGATAAAATCCGGAGCCTTTATGCTGTAATGCATATTCGTTAATTTGAGGTGTAAAGATACGACAATTCTGCTAAATTAGCATGAATTGGCCACCATTTTATTTCATTTCCCGGCTTTACTTGGAACGCTCCTCCTCTCGCGATTATCCACCACACGAATATGCCTTTTACTGGGCAGGGTTCCCGGCGTGGAATGGAATATTCCGGATCATCATCGCCACGAATATGCCTTTTACTGGGCAGGGTTCCCGGCAAGCAACCCTACTTGCCGGAACGAGTAGAAAGATAACGCTTGTAGATATCGTATATTTTACCCGACCACATTCACAGAACCGAAGCACACCCCCGATAGGGATTGAAAAACAAAGTGGTGGAGCACCGTTCGGCGATTAACAGTGGGCACACATTCTCGTCAGGTTCACGCGTCGACTGTCTTTTCACGATTCATTAACTAATGTGTTGCGTGCGTTGGAGTGTCCGCCTCCGGCATTCTCCCCCATGCAGTAAGAGGCTCTGATTCCACATGTGACGATTTTTGAAGAGATTATTGCTGAAATCAAGATTGACTTGATAAATCAAAAAGAAATTTAAGGTTTAGGCCTGTTGGGGTTCAGTAGGAAAACCTCTACCATTAAACATATATCCGTGTTTATACGTTAGAAGTAATTTCATTTTGCGATTTATAGTAAATATTCGGTACGAATTATAAATCGAAAGCACGCTGTACTCCTTGGATTTATCTCACCGGTAAGTGGACTTAAGACGTGATCCGCTTGGGGCTCGAACCCAAGACCCCAACATTAAAAGTGTTGTGCTCTACCTGCTGAGCTAGCGAATCTCCTTCATAACTATCAGTGCTTTTCTTTTCAGAAAACGGTGCAAATGTAGCGCATTCTCTTTGATCGTGCAAATATTCGTCGCACTTTTTTGAATTTATTTTCTCTACCCGTTACGACCAGATCGTTACGAGAGGATACCCTCTTCTTTTTCTGTTTTCGAGAGAAGCGGCTTTTCTTCTTTTTTATTCCCTTCCTTAAGAATATATCGTTTATAATAAGCGATCAGCAAACTGGTCAGGGGCAAGGCAATGATCATACCGACTATTCCCATCAGCGATCCCCATATCGACAGAGAAAGTAAAATGATAGCCGGATTCAATCCCATCGCTTTCCCCATCACCTTAGGAGTAATAATCATGTCTTGTATGACTTGTACGACACAGAATACGGATATAGCAAGGAAAAGTATCCACCAGAAGTTCTGCCCTGTATCCGCCGCTTTCAATAAAGCGAGAAGAATCGTTGGAATCAAAGCGATCAGCTGCAGGTATGGGACCATGTTCAACAAGCCGATAAAGAGCCCGAAGCCGATAGCTAAAGGAAAATCAATAATTAGAAAACCTATGCAAAACAAGATTCCTACACAAGTTGCAACTAATGCCTGACCGCGGAAATAGCGATTCATACCGTCTTTTACATCATTGAAAATCTGCTGGGTAATATCGCGTTTCTTGCTCGGAATGAATTTGATCCATCCGTTGGATATGGTTTCATAATCCAATAGGATGAAAAACATATATAACAACACGATGAATGAAGCGAAGATACTGAAAAGGACATTCATTGAACCTTCGAGGAAGGCCCACAACTGAGGTATTCCTTTTTGGATGATCTTCCCTACGTTTTCAAGGTTGAGCGCTTCCTGTACCTTCTCCATGTCTACGTATTCTTTGATGAAATTAACCACTGTTCCGGGAATATCCGCCTGTTTGGTACCTTCGATGAAATAAGCGGTAATCAGGTCTTTTACTTTCGAGAATTCATCGATCAACGGAGGGAGCACTCCCCAAACTACGAGTCCAAATACAGCCATGAAGAGCAGCATTACCATGATGATAGCAAGGATACGGCTACGCAACCGCAGTTTATATTGAAAGAATTTTACGAAAGGATAAAGCAAATAAGCGATCAACCAGGCAATAAAGAACGGCAGGAGCACTCCGCTCAGCTTGTTGATGAGATAGAGTACAAAAATTATGACGATCCCCGTGAGAACACCGCGAACAAACAAATCAAACGTTATCTTCTTCCGTACCATCTTGGTATATTTATTATGTATCAAGGATTATCTTCCCGTTTCTCGCTTTCTTCCGCCTCTTTCATAGCTCTTTGATAACAGGTGCGACAGAGTGGTTCATATTTATCCTGTTCGCCCAATAATACACGCTTGTCACTTTTCGAAAGTCGATGCGAAAGATAAGCCAACCGCCCACATTTCACGCAGATAGCATGCACCTTTGTCACCTCGTCGGCAATGGCACAAAGTGCAGGAATAGGGCCGAATGGAATCCCTTTATAATCCATATCCAATCCGGCCACGATAACCCGAACGCCCTGATTAGCCAGTCGATTGCAAACGTCGATCAAGCCTCCATCAAGGAATTGGGCCTCATCGATACCGATGACATCTTTATCTGAAGAAAGCAGCAAGATGCTTCCGGAAGACTCTATCGGAGTGGAAGCGATGGCATTACTGTCGTGCGAAATTACGTCTACCTCCGAATAGCGGGTATCGATAGACGGTTTGAATATCTCGACGTGCTGTCGCGCGAATTTCGCTCGTTTAAGCCGCCGAATAAGTTCTTCGGTCTTCCCTGAAAACATAGAGCCGCAAATAACTTCGATACGTCCCCTACGGCGAGTCTCATCTATTTGATCTTCTGAAAATTCAGACATACATTCCTCGTTTTATGTCTGTAAAGGTACGATATCGGTTTTAATTATCCGAGAAATGCCTTCTCTTTTTATTAATAAAATCATACAACACAAACGATTTGTGCAACATCTGTTAAAATATAGGCCGGTTTATAATTAGCATCATTAAAACCGACTATATTTGTATCATTGAAAATTAAGATGGGGTGGTTGGAACATTGCATCGCCTATTTATCACCCGTTTTTGCATTTGTTCCGGACTACTTTATTATTAAAAAAGTAATGGGAATGCTTTACGTTGTACCTACTCCGGTAGGAAATTTGGAAGACATAACGCTTCGGGCCATCAGAGTGCTTAAGGAAGTCGATTTAATCTTAGCCGAAGATACGCGTACTTCCGGCATCTTACTGAAACATTACGAGATAAAAAACGTACTGCTATCCCACCATATGTTTAATGAACATCAAACAACGGACAGTTTGATCGAACGACTGAAGACGGGAGAAACCATGGCATTAATTTCCGATGCGGGGACGCCGGGCATATCCGATCCGGGCTTTTTGTTGGTAAGAACATGTATACGCAACGGGATAGCAGTACAGTGCTTACCCGGTGCGACGGCTTTCGTCCCGGCCTTAGTGTCTTCCGGATTGCCAGATGACCGTTTCTGTTTCGAAGGATTCCTGCCACAGAAGAAAGGACGGCAAACTCGTCTGAATGCATTGAAAGAGGAAGAAAGGACGATGATTTTTTATGAATCACCGTTTCGCGTATTAAAAACATTGACACAATTCGCCGAAGTATTCGGGCCAGAACGAAAAGTAGCAATTTGCAGAGAAATCTCAAAAATACATGAAGAAAACGTTCGAGGCACATTGACTGAAGCGATCGCTCATTTTGAAAAAACCGAACCGCGTGGCGAGTTTGTCATTGTGCTCGGTGGAAAAGAAAAAATAAAGTAAGAAATTAAAATTAAATGCAAGATGAAAAAGATTGTATTATCGTCATTTATGACATTGGCACTGTTGACCTCATGCAACAACGGTGCGAAACAAAAAGAAATGAAAGCACAGAATGACTCGTTAATGGTTCAGTTGGCAAACAGAAACGCCGAATTGGATGATATCATGGGAGCATTCAATGAAGTTCAGGAAGGATTTCGCGAAATTAACGAGGCCGAGAAGCGGGTAGACCTATCGAATGGAGTTAGTGAAAAGAATACGGATCTTATCAAAGAGAATATCCGGTTCATCAGTGAGAAACTACAGACTAACCGCGACCAGATCGCCGAATTGCAGAAAAAATTGCAAGGCAGTACCTATCAATCGGCTCAACTCAAGAAAGCTATTGCCAATCTGACCCAAGAATTGCAAGCAAGAGAAAAACAAATAGAAGACTTGCAGGCAGAATTGGCAAGCAAAAACATCCGGATCACAGAATTAGACGATGCCGTTGCGATGCTCAGCGAGAACGTATCTAACCTGAAATCCGAAAACGAAGCAAAAGCTGTTACGGTGGCCAATCAAGATAAAGCGCTGAATGCGGCATGGTTCGTTTTCGGGACGAAATCCGAATTGAAAGATCAGAAGATCTTAGTCGACGGAGACGTATTAAAAAACAAAGATTTCAACAAGGATTACTTTACTCAGATCGATATCCGTACAGACAAATCTATCAGATTGTATTCCAAAAATGCAACTCTGCTGACCACTCATCCAGAAGGATCTTACTCGTTGGATAAGGATGATAAGGGACAGCTGACGCTAAATATCACCAAACCGAATGAATTCTGGAGCGTATCCCGTTATTTGGTTATCAAGGTAAAGTAAATTCATACGGATGGTGAAAAGAAATAAGACGGAGAGCGATACGGAAATAGCATCGCTCTCTTTTTTTTAAAAGATCAGCGATGTATAGAAGCATTTTTATCGATTTGGACAATACGGTCTGGGATTTCTCACAAAACTCCACGGATACATTTAGGGAGATATACGAGAAATATCATTTCGAACGATACTTCGACTCGTTTGAACAGTTCTTCGCTTTGTATAAGAAGAAAAATGAAGAACTTTGGATGAAATACGGAAATGGACAAATCACGAAAGACAACTTGAATGCTATCCGCTACGCATATCCCTTTCGGCAAGTCGACGCTTACGACGAAAAACTGATACACGCCTATACAGAAGATTATATGCGGCATATTGCTCTGAAAAAGAAATTGATGCCTCATGTTAGAGAAGCGTTGGAATATTTGCATGCTAACTATGACCTCTATATCCTGTCTAACGGCTTCCGCGAGCTACAGACGCAAAAGCTCCGTTCCAGCGGCGTAGAAAGATATTTTAAGAAAGTGATTCTTTCCGAAGATATTGGCGTTCATAAGCCTAATCCTATCATTTACAACTTCGCACTCTCATCTACACAGTCCATACTTTCCACCTCCATTATGATCGGAGACAGTTGGACGACAGACATGGCGGGGGCACAGCATGCAGGAATGGATCATATCTATTACAATACTCAGGGCGATTCTATCGTTCGCCGTCCCCGTCCGACCTACGAAATAAAAGAGTGGCTGGAAATAATGCGCATCCTTTAGTTGCTTCTATAACAGATGCGATCCTCACTCACAGTAGACTACAATAGCCGTTACAGACGGACAGATCTATTCCGAAATAAGGAATTAACAGTTAATTTATCATTGAAAAATTAGCATTTGATAATTAAAAAACCTTTCATTTGTTTTCGGATATAAAATGATAGAGCTTTGAGATTTCAAACAAATATCAACCTATTTTTAGTGTATAGATATAATTTTGAAAGCAGAAAACAGAAAAAACTTCTTTTATCTTCAAAAAAAGCACACAAACGATTGCATTTGTAGTTTTTATCCATAACTTTGCCACTCGTATTAAAACTAAATTATTTTAATTTAAAGTTAAACTTTAAGAGAAGTTATTTATGAAAAGAAAAGTAGTAATGTTTTTAACCTATCTATTTATAGGTATAGGTTTAGCGTCGGCACAAGTCAGAACGGTGAAAGGAAACGTTACATCGGCTGAAGACGGACTGCCGGTAGTTGGAGCTTCTGTAGTAGTCGACGGAACAACAGTAGGTACGGTCACCGATATCGACGGTAATTTCAGTATTTCTAACATGCCGATTTCAGCAAAGACTTTGACCGTTTCATACATTGGTATGAAAATGCAAAAAGTCGCCGTAAAGGCAAACTTAAAAATCGTTTTGGAAGCGGATACAGAGCAGCTTGAAGAAGTGATGGTCGTCGCCTTTGGTACCGCTAAAAAATCCGCATTTACCGGTTCGGCCGCCGTGGTAGGTAAAGAAGAAATAGCCAAACACGTTACCACCAATGTAGCTAACACATTGGTCGGTTCTGTCCCCGGCTTGCAGATGCGTGGCACAACCGGTCAACCAGGATCCGATGCCGGTAAGATTAAAATTCGTGGTATTGCATCGTTGTATGCAGGAGAGGATCCATTGGTCATTGTAGACGGAGCACCTTACACCGCTTCTCTCTCTAATATCAATCCCGACGATATAGAATCGGTATCAGTCTTGAAGGATGCTGCTTCTGCTGCCTTGTACGGAGCTCGCGGTGCTGCCGGGGTAATTATCATTACGACAAAGAAGGGATCTAACCACGATGCAATTGTCAGCTTCGATGCAAAGTGGGGTGCAAACTCTCGTGCCATTCAGGACTACGAGACAATTGATGATCCTGCTCAGTATTATGAAGCGTATTATGCTCAAGCTTATAACTATTATTTCTATGGACAAGGACTTTCGGCTGCTGCCGCCAATTTAAGTGCCAATAAAAGGACTTTAAGTGACTTGGTCTACCAGGCATATACAATTCCTTCGGGGGAACAACTCATAGGTATGAATGGGAAGATTAATCCTAATGCTACACTGGGATACCAGTACACCGGGGCCAACGGCACTACTTATTATATCACACCTGATAGCTGGAAAGATCTGGCTTACAGGACGGCATTGCGTCAGGAATATAATGTCAGTGTAAACGGAGGCAGCGATCGCTCCGCTTTCTATGCGAGTGCAGGTTATCTGAAAGAAGACGGTATTATCGAATATTCCGATTACGAACGGTTCAACTCTCGCTTCCGCGCAGAATATCAGGCAAAGGAATGGTTGAAAATGGGAGCTAACGTTTCGTTTACTCATTCCAATCAGAATTCGAATCCGAATTTAGATAAAAGTTCGTTGAACTCCACTAACATCATGTATTTTACATCAAGTATCGCTCCTATCTATCCTGCTTATGTCCGCACGGTACAGGACGGTCAAATTAGTATTGCTAAAGACGTCAATGGGAATAACCTTTACGACTTTGGTGTTCCTGCTACTAATTACTACGGCTTGTCCCGTCCGTTCCTAGCAACAGGTAACCCGCTCGGGGCTAACCAATACAATAAGATCACAACGAAAGGTAACCAATTAAACGGAACATTCAATGCCGATATCACATTTACACCATGGTTGAAAGCCAACATTCAGAGTACAGCCATTCTGGGGCAAACCAACTATTCAGACTATGAAAATCCGTTCTTTGGGCCGAAAGTGGTAACTAACGGCGAAATCCAAAAGTATTCTCAAACAGATTTCAGAACAAACCATGTTCAGACATTGAATTTTTTGAAAGACTTTGGAATGCATAGCCTAAAAATATTAATCGGTCACGAATACTATAAATTGCGTAGAAAGTATTTGTGGGCTAAGGCAACAGGCGGTTTTACTCCGGCTATTAAAGAAATCAACGGTTTTGCTACTAAAGCGGATTCACAGTCTTATACAACTAAATACAATGTCGAAGGTTGGTTCGGCAATGTAGAATATAACTATGCTGAAAAGTATTTCGGCTCTGCTTCTTATCGTCGCGATGCAACTTCCCGCTTTGCTAAAGAGCACCGTTGGGGTTCTTTCTGGTCGGTAGGCGGCGCCTGGATGTTGACAAAAGAAGACTTCATGAAAAATATGCCATGGATCGACATATTGAAGCTGAAGGTTTCTGTCGGTCAGCAAGGTAATGATAACATAGGTAACTGGGCTTATACGGATTTATATAAAATCTCTAAAGCGACAGATACTTCGATGTCACCTTCTTTCCATCAGGTAGGGAACCCGAATATCACTTGGGAAACGACGACGAACTTCAACGTAGGTTTAGAATTCGCCCTGTTTAAGAATCGTTTGAGCGGAACGATTGATCTTTATAACAAGAAGACTACCGACCTGTTGTTCTGGTTGTCCATTCCTGAGTCTGCCGGCTCTCGTGGTTATTATGGCAACATTGGTGATATCCGCAACCAAGGCATTGAACTTTCTTTAAATGGTGTCATTATCAAGACAAAAGATTTTGACTGGTTGGTTTCTGCCAATATCACGCACAACTCTACCAAAATTTTAAAATTGCCGGAAGCAAAGATTACTGAAAACGGCGGTTTTACTGAAACGAGCTTGTGGTATGAAGAAGGCGGTCCACTTTACAATGCATTTCGCCCCAAATACGCCGGTGTCAATGAAAAAGGGGAAGCTACTTATTGGGTGGATAAGTCGTTAAAAGGCGCCACAAACAAGCCCGGCCATAGTTATGACGAGGTGACAACTAATCCGAATGTAGCATCGAGATATGCATTAGGCTCGTTGCTTCCAAAGGCCTACGGCGGTTTCGGAACAACATTCCGTTGGAGAAGCGTTGACGCTTCCGTCCAGTTCGATTATCAATTAGGTGGTAAGATTTACGATTCCCGCTATCGGTCTTTGATGAATCCGTGCGAAACGTCAAACGATGCAGGCAAAGCTTTCCACAAGAACGTTCTGAAATCCTGGACTCCCAATAACACCGACAGTAGTATTCCACGCTGGCAATTGGGCGACCAGTATACGGCAGCTGCTTCAGACCGTTGGCTGACGAGTGCAAGTTATCTAAACTTCCAATCATTCACTATCGGTTATACGTTACCGAAGATCACCAAAGAAATCTCTAAGATCCGAATCTATGCAGCCGGCGAGAATCTTTACTTCTGGAGCGCTCGTAAGGGTTTGGATCCACGTTATTCTTACTCAACAACTGAAACAATTAATCAATACTCTCCTGTACGTAATATTTCAGGCGGTATACAGTTGACATTCTAAAGACAAGGAGACACATATATGAAAAAGATATTATCCATACTATTGGCTGTTGTATTAGTCGGAATTTTTACAACAAGCTGTATCGAACAATACGATCCGGAAGGTTACAGAACGGATAGTGACAAAGTTCTTATAACCATAAATCAGGCTTCCAATGCTCCCGGATCTTATGACAACTTCGTGAGTGCTACTACTTCAACTCTTTGCGGTCAGTTCACTTATAGCGGAAGCAAACATTATCCCCATGATTTCGGATATCCTTCATTTTTCCTGCAGCGCGATGTGATGGGGCAAGATATAGTCGCCAATGGCAATAATAACTGGTATGGTACCTGGTATTCCTGTGGTACAGGTCTTGGCCCGACTTATGCTACGTCTCAAATTCCTTGGACCTATTATTACGGTTGGATTAAGAACTGCAACAATGTACTTTCTTTAGCAGGTGAGGAACCCAGCGCTGATAAAGTGACCGGTGCAGGCATCGCTCATACTATGCGTGCCATGTTCTATATGGATTTGGCCCGGATGTATGCTCAGAAAACTTACGCTGCCGACAAATCTGCCGAGACAGTTCCTATCGTAACGCAGACGACTTCGCTGGCTGATCTGGCTAAAAATCCGCGCGCTACCAACGAAGCCATGTGGACATTGATCCTTTCTGATTTGGATGCTGCCGAGACCCAGTTGGCCAATTATAAACGCGACAACGTATATACTCCCGACTTGTCAGTAGTCTATGGTTTAAAGGCTCGCGCTTATCTGACGATGGAAGATTGGGCCAACGCTCAGAAGTATGCAAAGATGGCACAGAGCGGTTATACCCTTTTGACCGATGCCCAGTATAACGACCGTACTACAGGTTTCAATTCTCCGAACAATTCGTGGATGTTCGCTTGTACATTCAAATCGGACGACCCGAACATTCTGGAGAATGATGCCGATTCTTCGTGGGGATCAATCATGATCTCGGAAGTTGCTGCTTCCGGTTGCGGTTACTCCGCGAATTACGGTCAAAACATGTTGATCGACCGTCACTTGTACGAAACAATTCCTGCCACCGATTTTCGCAAGAAAGCATTCATCGATTTCAGTTTGGACAACATGGGAAAGAAAGAACAGATTGCAGCTTTAGCGGCTTATACCGATGATGCGGAAGGTATGTTTCAGACAGGACAGAATGCTGCTTCAAAGACTGTGGGCGGTATCACGGTAAAATTTCGCCCTAATAACGGCGAACACAAAAATCAACAAATAGCCTTTACCGTTGCAGTTCCTTTGATGCGTGTGGAAGAAATGTACCTGATCGAGGCAGAAGCTGCAGGTATGCAAAACGAATCGGCAGGTATTTCCCTTTTGACCACATTTGCTCAGACTCGCGATTCGGACTATAAATATGGTACTCACGGTTCAGAAGCTTACTACAACAGCAGTACTTCAAGTTTCCAGAACGAAGTTTGGTGGCAGCGTCGCGTAGAGCTTTGGGGGGAAGGTTTTGCCACGTTCGATATCAAACGTTTGCAAAAAGGTATTATTCGAAGCTACAAAGATACTTACCATGTGGAAGCTTCTCGTTGGAATGTTCAAAGCGTTCCGAATTGGATGAACTTATGTATCGTCCAAACCGAAACCAATTATAACACCGCTTGTACGAACAATCCGACTCCCATCAAGCCTACTTCTGATTCAGAAGAATACGTATGGTAATTTGTAAAACTTTTAAATAATGAAGAAAATGATGGAAAAATATATGAACAGATTACTCATAGCGCTTCTTGGAATGGCAACGATGAGTTCTTGTAAGGATGATGAAGGTACAGAACCAGGTAACGACAGTAATCCGAATATCGTATTATATCAGTATGCTGTTGAAAGTCCAAATGATCCTGATAATGATTCTGCTATCAGAATAGCGGTCAACAATAAAACTTCCGAAATATATTATCTGGCCGAACTTACAGCCAATGTCTCAGGACACGGTGCTACCGATGAAGCGTATGCCGACTACGTAGTTTCTAACGGAACAAAGGTCACGACTACCGCCGACGTTAATAACGGCGGTAACTATGCCGATGTCGTCGTTACAGGTATGAAAGGCGAATACACGATATCGGCCGTAGCTGTTTCAGGTAATAAAAAGGCCATTGCAAAGAAAACCTTCGTTGGCTTAGAATGGATTGACGTAGCTAACGGTACGTATAACTTTAGCGATAGAGCCCAGAGACGATTGGGAGTCGGAAAAAGTGTTGCTACTACTCTCCAATACCTGAAAACAAATGAAACAAAGTACCGTTTCAAAAACATCTATGGGGCAGGTCATTCGTTGATATTAATCAAAACGGATAAAACAGGTACCGACGATAACGATGCACTGCTGTTTTACCGAGTAGAAAATCAAACTACGCCGTTTAGCTATAGTACTTATGGCACTGTCAGCGTACGTGATCTGGGATATTGGCAGGATGATGACAGTTTCGCTTATGATCCGAAATACGGCTGTTTTGAATATACCGATAAGTTGAAAAGACATTTCACCATAACAATACAGTATCACGTATCGGCCGGTAATCTGGGCTATGGTACGGACAAATTCGTACCGGATTGACAGAAAGCTCTTACATCAAAGAAAAAGAGGATGAATCATAATCCATTATTTATGGTACATCCTCTTATTCTTTTGCACCCCAAAAGAAGTTCATCGAAAACGTGGCCGGATACGTCCTACAACGTGGCCGGATACGTCCTACAACGTGTCTGGATACGTCCTACAACGTAGCCGGATACGTCCTACAACGTAGCTGGATACGTCCCACAACGTAGCTGGATACGTCCTACAACGTGTCTGGATACGTCCCACAACGTAGCTGGATACGTCCTACAACGTGTCTGGATACGTCCCGGACCCCGTCGGCGAGGTTGTTTATCCCGTCGGACAGGTTGTACCACCTATCCGGATACGTCCGGGACGTCAAATTTGAGGTTGTACAACGTATCCGGCGGGGTTCGGGACGTATCCGGCGAGGTCCGGGACGTCGAATTTGAGGTTATCCAACGTATCCGACGGAGTTCGGGACGTATCCGGCGGGATCCGGGACGTATCCGACGGAGTTCGGGACGTATCCGGCGGGATCCGGGACGTATCCGGCGGGGTCCGGGACGTCAAATTTGAGGTTGTACAACGTATCCGGCGGGGTCCGGGACGTCGAATTTGAGGTTATCTAACGTATTCGGCGGGGTTCGAGACGTATCCGACGGGATCCGGGACGTATCCGGCGGGGTTCGAAACGTATCCGACGGGATCCGGAACGTATCCGGCCGCGTTTTCAGAACCGAAGACACAACCCCGATGGGGATTACCTTTCTATATATACTAACCGGTAACGATGATAATTCCGCTCTTTGTTCTCGGACTTAGGGGAAAAGCATTTTTAACTCTCGCCCGGTTAGCGGAAAAGTTGAAGAAACGTTAGCGGCTGTGTCGAAAATATCCTTTCCACACAGCCGCTAAAGGCTTATACGCACTTTCGTGCACACCTCTTGGTAAGAGGTGTACCGGACAAGATACTGGAAAACAGGACGTTCGAAGAGAATATACAAAAAAGACAAGGTACTCGCAGGACAGGGGGAAGGGATACCGTAAAAGCGGAAGAGAACAGGCCCCCGAACATCAAAATGCAATTATTTTTAAGAAATAATACATTTTTTTGTCCAAAGACTTGTACAGGTAAAATAAAAGCATTAATCTTGCGGAAAATTTAGCGCAGATACCTACCTCTTACCAAGAGGTGTGCATCTGCCAAGCCTATGGAATCATGTATAATGCATCCTCCTTTCTCATGAAACGACTTTTGTCGTTTCTGCTCTTCCTGTCCTGTCTCGGGTATGCTCGTGGTCAGGAAGTCGACACGCGCCGGGGCACGGACTCCGTGCGCGTCTATTTTCGTTTAGGCGATGCTCGCCTGGACCCCTATTTTCGTGATAACGGCGCTCGCATCCGCGCCTTCACGGATCGTTTCAGAACCCTCCTGCAGGACCCTGTTCGTCGCATCCGCGGCCTGAGGGTGACCGCCGGTGCCTCTCCCGAGGGGAGTACCGAACTGAACCAACGCCTCTCCGAACGGCGCGCTGAGGCCATACGCAGACTGGTCTCCGACTATTTCCCCCACGAGTTCGGCTGGCTCTCCACCGTTCCCAAGGG
>NZ_HE997184.1:370769-371553 GCF_000312445.1 Phocaeicola abscessus CCUG 55929
GTACCTCAGGGGGATCGCTATCTTTGGCAGGCCACGAAGCAGCGTCACTGGTTCGGTCCCACCAAGGCCGAGGTGTCGTTGGTATGGCTGTTGGGATATGATAACATAAACAGAAAGAAAGGAGGCAAACGATGAAAACAGTTTCTACTTCTCCCCGTATTCTCAAGGCCCTGTTCCAGACGAGCCTGGCCTCCGTCACGATGTTGCTTTGCGCGCTGATAGGTGCGCTGCTCAGCGGCTCTCTTACCTCCTGCGATCACAAGGAACTCGACCGCCTTTCTGCCTCTTCCGCTCGCGTACGTGTACTCTTCGACTGGCGCAAGGCCCCGGGGGCCTCCGCCAAAGGCATGAGCCTGTACCTCTACCCGCAGACAGGGGGTGATCCCCTGCGCTACGATTTCCCCAACGCTTCGGGAGGGACGGTGGAGATACCTTTCGGACGTTATCGGGCCCTGTTCCTGAACAACGATTCGGAGACCCTACTGCTGCGCGGAACGGAACGCTTCGCGAGTTTCGAACTCTATACGCGTACAAGTACCCTGTTGGAACCTTTGGGCCTGCAGGGCAACCCCGAGGGTGCCAATCCCCCGGACGAACCCGTTGTGCTGGCACCCGACGCTCTTTGGGCGGGACAGGAAGATCCGGTAGAGCTCTCCCTTTCGGATCTTCGTGCGGACCCGACGGTGGGCGATGCCGACAAAGAGATTACGCTCTACCCCCAGGGTAAGACGTGCACCTATACGGTAGAGATCCGGCGCGTGCAGAACCTGAAATATACTTCCGC
>NZ_HE997184.1:372108-373437 GCF_000312445.1 Phocaeicola abscessus CCUG 55929
TAACTATTACTGGCCCACCACGGGTTCGCTGAACTTCTTCGCTTACGCCCCCGCCACTGTGACGGGAGCGGCTGTGACAGCGACCTCGCAGAAGATTACAGGCTTCACCCCCGAGACGGTCGTAGCCGACCAGAAAGACCTGGTGATCTCATACAACAGTGGCACGAAAGCCGCCAACGAGACATCCGGCGTGGCCATGAACTTCAAGCACGCCCTCGCGCAGATAGAGATCAAGGCCAAGTGCTCCAACGACAACATGAAGATAGAGGTCAAGGGCGTGAAGATCTGCCGCATCCCCTCTACCGCCGACTTCACGTTCCCCACCACGCCCACGGCGACGGGCTACGTGCTGGCACAGAGCCAGTGGTCGGGACCTTCCGCACAGAAGGACTACAGCACTTCGCTGTCCGCCACCACCACGCTGACCTCCACGGAGGCTAACATCACGGGAGACCACAACTTCCTGCTGATCCCCCAACAGCTGACTCCCTGGTCGGGAGGAACGGCGGCCGACGGTGCTTACCTTTCGGTGCTCTGTCAGATCTTCAGTAAGGACGGCTCCAACTTCGTGCAGCTCTATCCCAAGACACCGGGACGCTTCGCCTACTCCTCGGTGAAGATCAATACCAACTGGCAGCCCGGCAAGAAGTATATCTACACGCTGAACTACTGCGGTGACGGCGGTGGCGGCGGTTATATCGACCCCAGCCCGACAGACCCGCAGAATCCTACGGATCCGACCATCGACCCGAATCCGGGAACCGGAGGCGACCCGATCCTGGGCGGGCCCATCAAGTTCACCGTGACGGTAGACCCGTGGACGGACGAAAACGTGGGCATCAACATGTAAAAACTCCGTCCGGAAAGGATGTCGCATCACGATTTGGCAAGGACGGCGGGGGTTGGACCGACCCGACAAAGCGGACGGGGAGGGTGAAAGCCCTCTGTCCCCCGCCGTCCACACGTTTATCAGAGATTAGAGATTTAGGAATCAGCTATCGGTTCGAACTCTTGTGGCCGTAATTCAAACACTAAAGTTCAAATGAGATGAGAAGAAACAAAGACAACCGTTTTATCACGGCCCCCCGACTGGTGTGGGGCGGTTTGTTGCTATCCCTGCTGCTGTATGCGGCATGTTCCCAAGAGAGGGAAGAGAGCCCTCTGCAGGGCAGGTCTATCGGTTTTTCCGTCACCGCGCTCGCCGGGGCAGAGGGCAAGGAGGCGGACATGACGGAATCCGGAGTGAAAGGTCGGACGACGGCGGCGAGTGCCGCCGACACGCTGCCGGCCGTGCAGGTCATCGCCCTGAAGGGGGATGACGCCGGAGAA
>NZ_HE997185.1:0-241985 GCF_000312445.1 Phocaeicola abscessus CCUG 55929
TCAGGGATTCGAACCCTGGACCCACTGATTAAGAGTCAGTTGCTCTGCCAACTGAGCTAAGGATGCTTCTTTGGTTTGAGCGGCGGCAAAGGTAGGCCATTCCTTTCGATTCGCCAAATCTTTTGGAAGCTTTTTGCCGATGGTAAAAATCAATCTTCCGGCCGATACCTGCTTATCAACAAAATATATTAATTTTGTGCACATGTTACGGCAAACGGTCAAGACATTCATTGAAGACAAAGCATTGTTCTTTCCTAATCAGAAAGTCCTTGTTGCCCTAAGCGGCGGAGCCGACTCCGTAGCGCTGTTACGCATTCTATCGTCCATGGGCTATGCCTGTGAAGCGGCGCATTGCAACTTTCTTCTGCGAGGCGAAGAATCGGATAGGGACGAAGAGTTTGTCCGTCGACTGTGCGAGGAGCAACAGATACCGCTGCATGTCATCCGTTTCGATACGGTAACGTATGCGCAAACGCATCGTCTTTCCATAGAAATGGCCGCAAGAGAACTCCGTTACCATTGGTTTGAACAGTTGCGCAAGGAGATAGGAGCGGATGTCATCGCCCTCGCCCACCATCGGGATGATAGTGTGGAGACGGTTTTGCTGAACCTAATTCGTGGAACCGGTATCAACGGCTTACGAGGCATCCCGGCGAAAAACGGATATATCGTTCGTCCCTTATTAAACGTCAGCCGGACGGAGATTCTGGAATATTTAAAACGATTGGAACAGGAGTATGTAACAGATAGCACCAATCTGGAGAATAAATTCGTCCGGAACAAGATTCGTTTGGAGGTGTTGCCCTTGTTGCGCGAAATAAATCCGTCGGTGAGCGAGAAAATCGCTGAGACGGCGAATCACCTTTCGGAGTCGGCAGTCGTATGTCGTTTGGCTATGCAAGAAGCTGTCAGACGAACGCTTGTCAAGGATGAGCCGGAGGAGAAAATCATGGATATCCCATTGCTTTGGCAAGAGGTATCGCCGTCCTCCGTGCTGTTCGAGTTCCTTTCTCCACTGGGTTTCAATACCGCCCAAATAAAAGAGATCTGTGACGGCCTGCATAGTCAGTCGGGTAAGCTGTTTTTATCCGAAAAATGGAAAGTTTTGCGCGACAGGACTCAACTCGTTGCTTTGAAGAAGGAATATCCATCTATTGAGCCTCAGTTAGTTATGAAAATTGTCGATAAAGGTAGCTCTTTCTGCATCACATCGGATAAAGAGATCGCCTATTTGGATGCCGACAAACTTCACTTACCGCTGAAGGTTCGACGGTGGGAGAGAGGGGATAAGTTCATCCCGTTCGGAATGACCGGAAAGAAAAAGGTAAGCGATTATCTGACCGATCGGAAATTTTCGCTCTTCCGAAAAGAGGGGCAGTATGTGGCATGTTCCGGAGAGGATATCGTGTGGCTCATCGGAGAACGGATCGACCATCGTTTCCGCATTACCGATCAAACCAGACGGGTGTTGATTCTCCGTCTGTCAGAGCAGCATGATTCCGTTTAAAATTCGTCCGGAACGATTGCCCAGACGTCGCGCCGAGAAGAAATCCTCCGAATGGGTATAAGTACAAATCCCTGAAATCTCTGTGTGCCCTTCTCCGACCCCCTGATCCGACAGTATTTGCCGATTAGCTTCCCAGAGATTGATGTGCCATTTTTCGTCGTGTCGGGCTATCGTATTCATGTCGAAGCCGGCATTGCGGAAAGCCTCATAGACTTCGTCGCCGACTTCAAAGGCGTCGACGGAAATGCTCGGTCCGATACACGCCAAAATATCTTTGGCATCGCAGGCATAGTGCTGTCTCATCGTTTGGATAACCGTCTCGACGATACGGATAACCGTTCCGCGCCAACCCGAATGTACGGCAGCCACCACTTTCTTTACCGGATCGTACAGCAAAACGGGCACACAATCGGCTGTAGATACGCATGCACAGATACGGGGGACAGCTGTTACCACGGCATCGATACCTTCTAATTTGGAGGGAATATCGGGAGTATTCACCAAACAAATGCTGTCCCTATGGCATTGATGAGGAATGACGAACGCTTTCGGCGGTTCGGGGAACAACCTCGACAGCGCATGCAAATTCCGTGCGGCATGTTTTTCCGAATCTCCGCCGTGAACCGTACAATTGAACGTCGCATACGTCCCCTTGCTGCAACCGCCGTGGCGGGTCGTGGAGAAAGCGATGATTTCCGGATGGGTTTCCAACAGATGATAAGTGATAAAGTGCCTTTGGGTAAGATACGACATCGTTTCAGCATCAATTATAAATCTCATTTGCTGCGAAGGTACGAAAATATCGTATATTTGCACTGTGGAAAACGATAAATGAGCGGAAAACATGAGATTGATAGGCAATATCGTCTGGTTACTCCTTGGCGGCGGAGCCACGGCCGTAGAGTATTTTATAGCGAGCATCGGACTGATGCTCACGGTCATCGGCATTCCGTTCGGTTTGCAAACGATGAAATTAGGTCTGCTATGCCTGTGGCCGTTCGGTTCGTATGTCCGCCCCGCCGAAGGGCAACCAGGCTGTCTGAGCACGCTGATGAATTTCATCTGGTTCTTTATCGGAGGCGTTTGGATATGCCTTACTCACGTTTTCTTCGGGGTCTTGCTATCCATTACGATCATCGGTATTCCGTTCGGGAAGCAGCACTTGAAGATGGCTCACCTCGCTCTGACTCCTTTCGGGAGAGAGATCGTCGGTCGTCGATCCCGTTCCCGATACGGCATGTAAAAGAGCTTACCACTCGGATCGTTTCTCCCTGCCGACGACTCGTTTAAAAAGCGTATCCCAGCCCCAAATAAGGATAAGATACGTTCGGGATCCCGTCGGCGAGGTTGTTTATCCCGTCGGCGAGGTTGTTTATCCCGTCGGATAGGTTGTACAACCTATCCGGACACGTCCGAAACGTCAAATTTGAGGTTGTCTAACCTCAACGGACAGGTTACCCGACGTATCCGGTGAGGTTCGGGATGTCAACGGACAGGTTACCCGACGTATCCGGCGGGATCCGGGACGTCAACGGACAGGTTGTACAACCTGTCTCGCGAGGTAAAATACCCCGTCGGTTCTATTTTCGACTTCAACAATGGAGTTTGGGACGTCTCCGCCGAGGTACGGCGATCGATCGCTCAAATCAGACGGATGCTCCGTTTAATGAAGGCATCCAAAGCTTCTCCCCGCAAGAGGTTATTTTGCAAGAGGGCCAAGTCGATTAGCTGATGTACAACCTGATTCTCTTTCGCATAATGGGTGATGATAGCCTCTTTTTGGTTCTTCTTGTCGGAAATTTTTTGTTCCGTCTCGGTCCATTCGTCTTTTTCCGCCTGCGGAATTTCTTCTTCTTTCTTTCCTTCTTTCAATCGAAGCAGTTCGTCGCGACGTTTCTCTATGGCGGCGATTTCGGCGTCTATGGGTTCGATAGTCGGTTTGCACTTACGCTCCGCCTCGCTTAATACGTCTTTTATCAATCGATGATCCACGTTCAGCACCACCGTGTACATGTCCGGCATTTCTCCATAGAAGCTCATACCGTTTTGGATATGGGCCATGTCTTTCATCCGTCGCATGTATTCGCTTTGGGTGATCACGACCGGTCCGTTATTTTCGCCCATCGCTTGGGTTTCGACATGGAATTCCATCTTTTCGTGCTTCGGCATCTGCGAGCTGAACAGGGTGGAAAGCATATCCGTCTGAGCAGCTTGAAGCTTCGATTTCTCAGCGTCCGCTTTCGGGATAAGCCGATCTGTCACCTCGCTGTCCACCCGTGTAAAACGCGTTTTTTCCAATTTTTGTTCCAAGAGGTTCACCATCGCCACGTCAATCTCCCCATCCATCAGCAATACGTTATATCCTTTGTTATTGGCGGCCTCGATGTAACTGTATTGGTCGTCCTTGTTATTGGCATAGAGGTAGACTACCGTCCCGTTCTTGTCTGTCTGCTCGCCTTGGATGAGCTCCTTGTATTCGTCCAAAGTATAATAATGTCCTTCCGTATCTTTCAGCAATACGAACTTGGTGGCGCGCGTATAGAACTCGTCCTGGGTCAGCATGCCGAAGTCGATGAAAACTTTCAAGTCGTCCCATTTTTTCTCGTATTCCTTCCGATCGTTCTTAAAGAGCTGATCCAGTCGGTCTGCCACTTTCTTGGTGATGTAGGTGGCGATCTTCTTTACGTTCGCGTCGCTTTGCAAATACGAACGGGATACGTTCAAGGGGATATCCGGCGAGTCGATGACCCCGTGCAGCAACGTCATAAATTCGGGTACGATGCCTTCCACGCTGTCGGTAACGAATACCTGGTTGCAATAGAGTTGGATTTTGTTCTTTTGCAATTCCACATTTCGACGAACTTTGGGGAAGTAAAGAATACCCGTTAAATGGAAGGGATAATCCACATTCAGATGAATCCAGAATAGCGGTTCGTCAGACATGGGATAGAGGTCGCGATAGAAATTCTTATAATCCTCGTCCTTCAGATCTGCCGGCCGACGGGTCCACAACGGATTGACGTCATTGATAATCAAATCTTCGGTCGTCTCCACCTGTTTGCCGTCTTTCCATTCCTTTTTCTTGCCAAATGCGATAGGGATGGGCAAGAAACGGCAATACTTCTTCAACAGGTCGCTCACGCGCGATTCTTCCAAGAACTCCTTGGCATCGTCGTCGATATGGAGGATGATATCCGTGCCGCGATCGGCCTTATCCGCCTCTTCGATGGTAAACGAGGGTGATCCGTCGCATGTCCAACGCACCGCTTGCGCCCCTTCCTGATAAGACTTGGTAACGATTTCCACCTTTTTAGAAACCATGAAGGCGGCGTAGAACCCCAGTCCGAAATGTCCGATAATGGCATTCGCATCGTCTTTATATTTTTCGAGGAAGTCGTTCGCTCCGGAAAAAGCGATCTGATTGATGTATTTGTCGATTTCTTCAGCCGTCATGCCGATGCCTTTGTCCGAGACGGTCAAGGTGTCTTTCTGGAGATCAATCCGAATCGTCAGATCGCCCAATTCACCTTTAAAATCGCCTTTCGAAGCCAACGTTTTGAGTTTTTGCGTAGCGTCGACCGCATTGGAGACCAACTCGCGAAGGAAAATTTCATGATCGCTGTACAAGAATTTTTTAATAACGGGGAATATGTTTTCCGTGGTTACCCCTATCTGACCTTTTTGCATACTGTTATTATTTTGAATTTCAATTTTTGAAAACGAGAGAAACAAAAAAAATGCCAGATACGAACGTATCTGACATTTTGTCGGTGAAGATACCGAATACCGTTATCGAATCGACATGACTAATTTTTCTTTCTCCTTGTCGTAAGAAGCCCGGATGGTGTCGCCGGCTTTCCATTCCGAAGCCAGCATACATTCCGAAAGCTCGTCTTCGATATATTTCTGGACGGCACGCTTCAGCGGACGGGCACCATATTCGATATCGTATCCTTTTTCTGCCACGAACTTTTTGGCTTCGGCATCGATTTCAAAATGATATCCGATCTTTTCAATACGATCGATCAGACCTTTGAGCTCTATATCGATGATTTTGATCAAAGCGTCCATATTCAGCTGTTCGAAATTGATAACTTCGTCCAGCCGGTTGATAAATTCCGGAGCAAACCGCTTGTTCAACGCCTTGGTGATGACGGTGCGGGCTTTGTCTTCCAGACTCTTGCTCAGATCCGTAGTGAACCCGATCCCTTTTCCGAAATCTTTCAATTCGCGGCTGCCGACATTGGAAGTCATGATAAGGATGGTGTTCTTGAAATCGATGGTGCGCCCCTGACCGTCCGTCAAACGTCCTTCGTCCATTACTTGCAGCAAGATATTATATACGTTCTGATGGGCTTTTTCTATCTCGTCGAGCAAAACGATCGAATAAGGCTTCCGACGAACCTTTTCCGTCAATTGCCCGCCTTCTTCAAACCCTACGTAACCCGGAGGCGCTCCGATGAGTCGAGACACGTTAAAGTCCTGTACGTACTCGCTCATATCTACCCGAATGACGGCATCCTTCGATCCGAACATCAACAGTGCCAATTGCTGCGCCAAGAAGGTTTTTCCCACGCCGGTAGGTCCTACGAACATGAAAGTACCGATAGGCCGGTTCGGCTCTTTGAGTCCTAACCGGTTTCGCTGAATGGCTTTTACTAACACGTCGATGGCTTTATCTTGGCCGATCACGGTTGCTTTCAGATCGTCGCGCATGGTCAGCAATCGCTTGCCTTCCGATTGTACCATTCGCTGTACGGGAACACCGGACATCATCGAGACGACGTCTTCGATTTGAGGTCCGTCCACCGTATGCCGGTTCTCTTTCATCTGGAGTTCCCATTGGTCGCGCAAGGCTTCCAATTGCAATTCCAATGTTTTCTCTTTGTCGCGATAGTTCGCCGCCAGTTCGAAATTCTGAGACCGTACAGCCTGATTCTTCAATTCCTTCGTATCTTCAATCCGTTTTTCCTGTTCTTCGATTTCCTTCGGTGCGGCAATATTGATCAGGTGTACGCGCGATCCGGCCTCGTCCATGGCATCGATGGCTTTATCCGGGAAAAAGCGATCCGTAATATATCGATCCGTCAAACGAACGCAAGCCTGTAAGGCTTCGTCGGTATAAAACACGTTGTGATGATCTTCGTACTTATCCTTGATCTGCTGAAGGATTTGCAGGGTTTCGTCTACGGTGGTCGGTTCGATGATGATCTTCTGGAAACGACGTTCCAACGCTCTGTCCTTTTCGATGCTTTGGCGATATTCGTCTAAGGTCGTGGCGCCGATACATTGAATCTCGCCGCGCGAGAGAGAAGGTTTCAACATATTCGCCGCATCCATGGAACCGGCCGCAGACCCAGCTCCTATAATGGTATGAATCTCATCGATAAACAGAATGACATTCGTATTTTTCTTCAGTTCGCCCAAGATGGAGCGCAGGCGCTCTTCGAACTGTCCGCGATACTTTGTTCCGGCAACGACAGCCGCCAGGTCGAGCGAAACGACCCGCTTGCCAAATAATATACGCGATACTTTCTTCTGGATGATTCGTAAGGCCAGCCCTTCTACGATCGCGGATTTGCCTACGCCCGGTTCGCCGATTAGGACAGGGTTGTTTTTCTTCCGGCGAGAGAGGATTTGAGCCACCCGCTCGATTTCCTTATCTCGTCCGATCACAGGATCTAATTTTCCTTCCTCCGCCAATCTGGTCAAATCCGTACTAAAAGCATCGAGAGCGGGGGTATCGTTCTGAGAGGGGCGGGTGCGCGTTTGCTGTTGAGCATTGCCCATAGGCCTGTTCAGATTCCTGCCCGGCATATTCTCCTCTTCCTCCTCGTCTTCGCTAAATCCCAAACCGCTGTGAATATCAGGCTTCAGCGAAAGTTGATCGTAGACCTTTTGGTAGGTCACGCCGTACATCTCCAGCAGGTTACGCGCATCGTTCTTGTCCAATTTCATGATAGCCAATAATATATGTTCCGAATCAGCCACATCGTTATTCAACAATTTGGATTCCAAGATGCAGAGTTTCAATACGCGCGAAGCTTGTTCATTCAAATTAATTTCTTCATCGCCCGTTATTTCTTGAACTTTTGCACGGAGTTTGAGCAACTCCTCGATGCTATACTTTACTTCGGACAAATTAACATGCATCCCGTTCAACACGTCGATAGCTTTGCCGTCTCCGTCTCGAATAAGTCCCAGCAGCAAATGTTCCGGCCCGATGTAGTTGTTTTGAAGACGCCATGCTTCTTCTTTGCTATAGGTTATTATATCTGTTACCCGTTGTGAAAATTGATTTTTCATAAATTATACGCTTCCTAAGTCTAATTACATACAAATATACACGAATTAAATTCAAATCTTCTCTTAAATAAAAATACTTTTTCTTCTTTTACAAAATACGTGCCAAAACGGAAACACCTGTCCCTCGTCGATCGTCTCCGTTAAGAATAAACAAATATACCTCGTTTTATGGTATTTTATCATTTCCAAGCGGTAAATTATTAAAATTGTTTCGGTCGTCGAATCAGTTATGCGCACCGCACACGGGCTAAACACTTGCCTTTTCCTTTTAGAAGTATAAATACAGCAAGAGAATGGCATTTAATAATTACCTCTAAAAACATGTTAAGGAAAAACTTTTTCAAACTTTTTTTTCGTATGTCGCTTGAAAGTCGTATTTTTACAGGGATTTTTGAAAATCCATCTTATATTAAGAATGAAATGCAGGAACAAGACAGAATCATAAAAGTAAACATCGACGAGGAAATGAAGTCATCGTATATCGATTATTCCATGTCGGTAATCGTAGCGCGTGCCCTCCCGGATGTTCGTGACGGATTTAAACCTGTTCACCGTCGTATCCTTTATGGGATGATGGAGTTGGGTAATACATCCGATAAACCATATAAAAAATCAGCGAGAATAGTAGGAGAGGTCCTCGGAAAATATCATCCGCATGGCGACTCCTCCGTCTATGGCGCCCTGGTACGCTTGGCACAGAATTGGGCGATGCGTTATCCTTTAGTAGACGGGCAAGGCAACTTCGGTTCCATCGATGGCGACAGCGCAGCGGCCATGCGTTATACGGAGGCCCGTTTAAGGCCGATCGGAGAAGACATGATGCAGGATTTATATAAAGATACTGTAGACATGGTCAACAATTTTGACGATACGCTCAAAGAGCCTACCGTGATGCCCACCCGTATACCTAATCTATTAGTGAACGGAGCTTCGGGCATTGCGGTCGGTATGGCAACGAATATGCCTACCCATAACCTTTCGGAAGTGATCGACGGGTGCATCGCCTATATCGATGATAATGACATTGATGTGGCCGGATTGATGAAATATGTGAAAGCTCCGGATTTTCCGACAGGAGGCTTTATCTATGGCATTGGCGGTGTCCGCGACGCATACGAAACCGGTAAGGGCAGAATTGTCATGAGAGCTAACACGGAAATCGAAAGCGAAGAAACTCACGATAAGATCATCGTACATGAAATACCTTATAATGTAAACAAAAAAGAGCTCATTGAAAATATCGCTACGTTGGTCAGTGACAAAAAGATTGAAGGAATAGCTTATGTAAACGATGAATCCGACCGCGAAGGCATGCGTATCGTCATCGACATAAAACGGGATGCCAACGCCAACGTCGTTTTGAACAAATTGTTTAAAATGACTGCTTTGCAATCGACTTTCAGCGTAAATAATATCGCTTTGGTGCACGGACGTCCGAAATGTTTGAATCTGAAAGATCTGATCAAAAATTTCGTAGCACACAGACACGATGTCGTTGTCCGACGTACCCGATACGACCTGCAAAAAGCTCGGGAACGTGCGCATATTCTCGAAGGGTTGATTATCGCGTGCGATAATATCGACGAAGTGGTCCGCCTCATCCGCGCCTCGAAAACTCCCCAGGAAGCAGTGGAAAACTTGTGCAAACGTTTTGAATTGGACGATGTCCAGGCCAAAGCTATCGTCGAGATGCGCTTACGCCAATTGACCGGCCTGTCCCAAGACCAACTGCATGCCGAATACAACGAATTGGAGAGACAGATTGCCTATTTCGAGCAAATCCTTTCAGATCCGGAACTTTGCAAAAAAGTGATCAAGGACGAGCTCCTCGAAATCAAAGAGAAATATGGCGACGCTCGTCGTACGGAAATCAGATACGATGCGGACGACAGCTTCAACCCGGAAGACTTTTACGCTGACGATAACATGGTTATTACCATCTCCCACATGGGATATATCAAACGTACTCCCTTAGCTGATTTCCGTACTCAGAATAGAGGAGGAGTCGGTTCCAAAGGTAGCGAAACCCGTGATTCCGATTTTGTAGAACATATCTACCCTGCAACCATGCACAACACGATGATGTTCTTTACCAAAAAAGGCAGATGTTTCTGGCTAAAAGTATATGAAATTCCCGAAGGCACAAAGACTTCTAAAGGGCGCGCCATCCAAAACGTATTGAATATTGAAGCCGGCGATGCGGTGACAGCCTATATCCGTATCAAGGATTTGACCGATACTGATTACATCCACAGTCACTGCTTGATGTTCTGTACGCGCCAGGGCATCGTAAAGAAGACTTTATTAGAGCAATATTCTCGTCCTCGTACAAACGGTATCAACGCCATTAATATCCTGCCGGGAGATGAGGTGATCGACGTCTGTCTGACGCTTCGCGAAGATGAAATTATTATCGCTAACAAAAATGGTCGGGCTATTCGTTTCAATGAACGTACGGTCCGTATGATGGGACGTACCGCAACAGGGGTACACGGAATGAGGTTGGACGATGCGAACGATGCGGTAGTCGGGATGGTCCGCATTAAAGATTCCCAGCAGGAGACAATCATGGTCGTATCTGAACAAGGATATGGAAAACGTTCGGAAATAGCGGATTATCGCTTGACTAATCGGGGTGGGAAAGGTGTCAAAACGCTGAATATCACGGATAAGACCGGTAAACTCATTGCTATTAAGGCAGTAACGAACGATCACGATCTGATGATCATTAATAAGTCGGGAATTACCATTCGCTTGAAATTGGCTGATGTCAGGATCATGGGACGCGCTACCCAAGGCGTCCGTCTTATCAATCTGGAAAAACGGAATGACGAAATTGCATCCGTTTGCAAAGTCAATTCTGAAGCAAATGAAGACAAGATGGAAGAAGATGTGGAAGAGCCCAATAGGGCAACAACGGTACAACCGTCTATCAACGAAAACAAGATCGGAGAAAAAGATGACGACAAGGATGAAAATAACAATCATAATAAAATCAACAATTAAATCCACACAATTATGAAGAAGGTATTATTTACAGTGGCTTTATTAGTAATCGGAACTTTTGCTTACGCTCAAGTTAGCGTAATAAAAGAAGCTAAAAGTTTGAAGAACGATCCTGAAAAAGCAGCGACTGCCATTCTGCCTGCTTTGACTGATCCTGAGACGGCAAATAATCCCGAGACATGGAAAATGGCTGGAGATTTCCAGAAAGCGATCTATGACAGTGAAAATATGAAATTATTTTTACCTAATCAGACGGCGGATACCACCAAGCTGTATAATAGCTTGGTAAACATGTTCGAGTATTACTTGAAAGCCGATAAAGTAGAGCAGGCAGCCGTTCAGAGCGGCGCTTTGAAAAAAGCAAAACTCCATAAGAAATTAGCTGAGGAATTAAAGAAAGTTCGCATCAACCTCGTCAACGGGGGGGCAGACGCTTATAATAAAGGAGATTATCAAAGTGCCTTAAAATATTTCGGCATGTTTGTCGATACGGGCGAAGATCCCTTGTTCGCCGAGGATACTGCTGTTAAAAACGACACGTTGAATGCATTGTATGCCAATTATGCCGTTTTAGCTGCCCAGATGCTAAACGATAAAGATGACGTTATGAAATACGGTGCTATCGGCAAAAATGACAAAGAGGAAGGATATCGCTCATTAATGTTTCTGGCTGAAGCTTATGGGGACAGAGAGACCGGCGATTCGACCAAATGGTTGGAAACGATCAAAGAGGGTTTCCAAAGATTTCCGAAACAAGATTACTTTGTAGGTAATTTAATGGATAATTATATCCGTAAAGGCCAGATTGACGAAGGTTTGAATCAGATTGACCAACTCCTTGCACAGCAAGGAGAAACTTCGTATTTACTTTATGTAAAAGGAGTCTTACAATATGAAAAGAAAGATTATTCCAATGCTGAAAGTACTTTCAACAAAATCATTGCTCTCGATAAGGAACTTCTTCCAGAAGCCAATGCCAAAATAGGTGATTGCTATTTCTTCCCGGCGCAAGCCATTGTGGAAGAAAATTCAAAAATTGCCATCGACGATCCGAATTATAACGCCAATGAAGCGAAGATCAAAGATTTGTATGAGAAAGCATTGCCACATTACCTGAAGGCAAAAGAATTGGCTCCGGACAAAAAACAGTTATGGGGAAATTATTTGCTGAATATTTATTGGAAGTTGAATAAGTCGGAATACGATGCGCTATCTAAGGAATTGGATATCTGATAAGAGCGTATGATAAGTATGCATAAGAGGCCTTGATCTTCGGATCGAGGCCTCTTCGTTATTTTTTATAATCAATATTATGTTTAATTATAAATGGTGAAATTATTTTCGTAGTCAGAATGTTCATTATCTCCCACACCCGCACTACCACAACCTTTGTACAGATCCTGTCGACCTTTCCATATTCAGATGAAAAAATCCATTAAATAATCATTAAATCCTCACAAATACCGCTTTTTATTACCCGACTTATTCTTTTTTTACTTTACTTTGTATTCTGATTTGGATAGAAAATGAAAAAATGACATCTTTGCAAATAAATTTATTTGCTTTTGCAAGATAAGATAAGAATATTAACTAATGATCGATTATAAAAGACTGATAAGTGCTTTGCTTTTAAATACATTGGTTTTGATGGCTTTTGCACAGAATGGTGTGTCGCCGAGCACTAATTCACCTTACACCCGGTATGGATTTGGTCTGTTGTCGGACCAAGGGTTCGGTAATAATAAAGCTATGGGAGGAATCGGCTACGGTTTACGTAATGGTTTTCATATAAACGTCTCTAATCCAGCCTCCTATTCGGCAGTCGATTCATTAACTTTTATATTCGATACGGGGTTCTCTCTTCAGAATGCAAATTTTAAAGAGAATAATATGAAGGCGAACGTAAAAAATGCGAGTTTCGATTATGTAGCCGTGCAATACCGATTGTATAAAAGATTAGGTATGACGGTTGGTTTTGTACCTTATTCTACCGTAGGATATAATTTTCAAACTGCCAAAAACCTCGTAGATGAGCATACGAATGCGAGCGTCACGTCCACTTCAAGCTATGACGGTAGTGGTGGCATACAACAAGTTTTCGTAGGTTTGGGATATAACCTGTTAAAGAATTTATCGATAGGTTTCAATGCCTCTTATCTTTATGGAGACATCGATCATTCCGTTTCGACGAGCTTTAGCAATGCGAATGCTTATATCAGCGTAAAAAGCGACGAAATTGCCGTTCGAGACTATAAATTGGACTTGGGGCTGCAATACACATTGAATATGAACAAGGATCATAAATTGACTATCGGCGCTATTTATGGCTTGGGCCACAAAATGAATGCAAAAGGGTATCGTTATAATGAGTTGAAAATGAACAATAACGGCAGTTTAGTTACCCTTACCTATTCCGGTGACACCATAAGAAGAGGATTCGAATTGCCCAAGACATTAGGTGCCGGCTTTACCTATAATTATAAAGATAAATTGACTATAGGTGCTGATTTCACCTTTCAGCAATGGGGGGATACCTCGTTTTTCGGCGAGAAAAATCAGCTGACCAATCGTAAAAAGCTATCCGCGGGCCTTGAATATCTTCCCGATAAAATCGGGAGAAGTTATTATAAAAGAATTTATTATAGAACGGGAGCCTATTACTCAGAGCCCTACACCAAAATTAACGGTCAACGCGGAGCACAAGAGTATGGCGTTAGCATAGGAGTAGGTTTGCCTATATTTTTATATAACTACAAATCATTCCTGAACCTTTCCGGACAGTATGTCCACGTCAAGCCCAAAGTAAGCGGAATGCTGGAGGAAAACTATTTGAGGATCAATATCGGACTCACATTTAACGAACGTTGGTTTATGAAATGGAAAGTCGATTAATACGGAAATTGCTGTAGAATTTAATTAATAAATAATTATATGACGATGAAAATAAAGACTTTTACGGCATTGTTCATGCTATCTGTGGGTGCGACAAATGCTTTGGCTCAAACAGGAGCATCTGATGGTTCTCGTTTCGGTCACGGTGAAGATAGTCTAAGATGTTTGCAGAATATCAGCATCTATACGGAATATGTGAAGACCGAAAACTTTAAAGACGCTTACACCCCTTGGAAAAGTGTATTTAATGAAGCGCCTTGGGCTCAGTCGGCTACTTACACGAATGGGGCAAAGATCATGCGTTGGTTCATCGCTAACGAACAGGATGCCGCAAAGCGGAAAGCTTATTTCGATGAATTGATGAAAATTTATGATCAACGTCTTCAATACCTGGATAATCTGAATGCGATTGTAAAAACTCCGGTAACAAAAGGATCGGTTATCGGACTGAAGGCCCACGACTACTATACGATGGGATGTCCGGACTTGAAAGTTGCCTATAACCTGTACAAAGAATCGATTGAAGAAGAGAAAGCCAGAAGCGATTATTATGTTTTAACCGAATTCATCGATATTTCGGCAAAATTAGTCAAAGAG
Source organism: Phocaeicola abscessus CCUG 55929 (assembly GCF_000312445.1). Lineage (GTDB taxonomy): Bacteria > Bacteroidota > Bacteroidia > Bacteroidales > Bacteroidaceae > Phocaeicola > Phocaeicola abscessus. The sequence continues at coordinate 14,309 of NZ_HE997185.1, forward strand.
GATGAAAATCATAAAGAACAATTCATTCAAGACTATCTGACAGCTTCAAATCTGGCTGATGAAGCGTATAAGGCAGAAACGAATGCATCGAAGAAAAACCTAATGAAACAGACTAAAGAAAATATCGACGCTTACTTCATCAACAGCGGTGTCGCGACTTGTGACAACTTACAGACAATCTATGCTCCGAAAGTCGAAGCTAACAAAACCAATATCGATTACCTGAAACAAGTCATAAGCGTGATGCAAATGTTAGGCTGTACGGAACAAGACGCGTATTTCGCCGCCTCCGAAGCTGCCCATGCGATTGAACCGACTGCGGCCACCGCCTTAGGATGCGGTTATATGTACTATAAAAAAGGAGATTTGGATAAGTGCTTAAGTTATTTCGATCAAGCACTCGACTTGGAAGCGGATGCTATGAAGAAAAGCGACATCGCTTATAAGACTGCCGTCATCCTCCTCTCAAAGAACCTGTTGAGCCGCGCTAAACAATATGCGCTGAAAGCTATCAGCTTGGACGGTAACAATGGCAAACCCCATCTGTTAATTGCCCAGATGTATGCGCAAAGTCCGCGTTGGAGCGATGAAAATGCGTTGAATATGTGTACCTATTTTGCTGCTATCGACAGATGTCAGCGCGCTAAGTCCGTCGATCCCAGCGTAACGGAAGAAGCAAACAAATTGATCAGTACTTATTCCCGCCATACCCCCAAGGATGAAGACTTGTTCTTCCTGGGCCTGAAAAAAGGTGACTCCGTCACTATCGGCGGTTGGATCGGCGAAACCACCACCATCAGATGATGAAGCATACGGTAAACATATCAAAACCCTACCCTGCCATCTTACACATAACAGTTGCTTGTTGGGCGACTGTTATGTTCATTTTATCGCCCTCGTGTTCCAACAAAGATGAAAACTTGGCTAAATCTATTTCGAAGGAAGACACTATCGCTACGATGGAGACGTTGGGAGTTACCACCTATATCTCCGATTCCGGACTGATCCGATATAAAATTGTTGCTGAAAAGTGGGACGTATTCGATAAAAAGAATCCTCCTTATTGGGCTTTCGAACGAGGCATATACTTGGAAAAATTCGATACCCTATTTCATATCGACGCCAATATCAAAGCCGACACAGCCTATTATTTCAACAGGAAAAAACTATGGGAATTACGGAGCAATGTACACCTCCAGAATTTACAAGGCGATAAATTCGATACGCAACTGCTATTCTGGGATGAAGAAAAACAAAAGATCTATTCTAATAAATACATCCGTATAGAACGAGCCGATCAAAGCGAGATCAGCGGCCAATACGGATTCGAATCGAATCAGCAACTTACAGAATATACGATATATAACAACTCCGGCATCTTTACTGTCAGCAACGCAGCTAACGACAGTACTCAAACTTCGGAATCCGCTGCCGAGACAAATGTCGAAAATGCTCCGGACAGCTTGAATACCAGACCTTCGAGCATGGCCAGGCCATCGATAAGGAAAAATTATGACGACAAGCTCCGTCCTCCAGTCGATACGATAAGAACGAATCCCTCTCAACAACCTAAAAGAGAATAATATGATGAATCTTGTTGTAGAATTGCTGATCACCATGACTTTTTCGGCATTCTTCTCGGGAATGGAAATCGCTTTTGTGTCCTCGAACAAGCTTCGTTTCGAGATGGATAAGAGCAACAGCATCACTTCGCGTATTCTTTCCGTGTTTTATAAAAATCCCAACAATTTCATTTCCACCATGTTAGTGGGAAATAATATAGCGTTGGTCATCTATGGCATCCTAATGGCCAAACTGATAGATTACCATTTGTTGCAAGGCCTCATTCAAAACGACTTTTTCAGAGTTTTGATCGAGACGATCATATCCACTTTAATCATTCTGGTGACAGGAGAATTCATGCCCAAGACACTATTCAAAATCAACCCGAATCTGACCTTAAGTATCTTTGCTCTACCCGCGTACTTTTGTTATATCATCCTCTACCCTATCAGCAAATTCGCTGCCGGCGTATCCGGCATCTTTTTACGCCTCCTGGGCACGAAAGTAAATAAAGAAGACAGTGATAAAGCCTTTTCAAAAGTCGATTTAAACTATTTCATCCAAAGCAGCATCGATGAGAAGGATAAAAAGGAAGAGATAGATACGGATATCCAGATTTTCCAAAATGCGCTTGACTTCACGAATGTGAAAATCCGCGACTGCATGGTGCCGCGAACCGAAATCGTAGCCGTTCCATACGAGGCATCTATCGATGAACTGATGGATCGCTTCGTAGAAAGCGGTATCAGCAAGATCATCATATTCAGGGATAATCTGGATCATATCATCGGTTATATCCACTCTTCGGAAATGTTCCGTAATCCGAAAGCATGGAAAGATAATATCCGCAAGCTCCCTATCGTGCCGGAAACCATGGGGGCTCACAAGTTATTGAAACTGTTTATCCAGCAAAAGAGATCGCTGGCGGTGGTCGTAGACGAATTCGGGGGTACCAGCGGCATTATCGCTTTGGAAGATTTGGTAGAAGAGATTTTCGGAGATATCGAAGATGAACACGACACGAGCAATTACATTGCAAAGGCTTTGGGAAACAACGAATACATACTTTCCGGACGACTCGAAATAGAAAAAGTCAACGAACTCTTTTCGTTAGACTTGCCCGAGAGCGACGAATACCAGACCATCGCCGGACTCATTCTGAATCACTATCAAAGTTTCCCCAAACTGCACGAAGTCATCACCATAGGCAAATTCCAATTTAAAATCGTCACGGTCTCGTCAACCCGTATCGAATTGGTCCGACTTAAAGTGGAGGAATGAGCCGAGACTTTTTCAGCCAAAAAGTAGTTAGTAAAATTCTTTTTTTTGTATCTTTGGCGCAATTTACGAATCTCTAATAAAAGAAACGATAATAAAAATTTAATTGATAAAATGGCAACATTACAAAAGATCAGATCTCACGGCCCTTTATTGGTCGTTGTAATCGGTTTAGCCCTTTTCGCTTTTATTGCGGGCGATATGTGGAAAGTTATTCAGCCGCATACGACTAAACAGGATGTAGGTGTTATTAACGGCAAGACAATTAATGTGCAAGACTTCCAGAAGATGGTGGACGAATATTCGGAAGTCATCAAAATGTCGCAAGGCCTTCAGGCACTGAATGATCAGCAGCTCACACGAGTTAAGGATCAGGTATGGCAGGCATACGTCAACAACGAGCTGATCGCTGCGGAAGCGGAAAAGTTAGGATTAGTAGTTACTGATAAAGAAATCCAGTCGATTATCGACGAGGGAGCTCATCCCCTTTTATTGCAGACTCCGTTCCGCAACCAACAGACAGGGGCTTTTGATAAGGACGAATTAAAGAATTTCCTCGTTCAATATGCCAACTTGGGCAAGAGCAGTCAGATGCCCGCCCAATATGTGGAATATTATCAGAAGTTGGGCACCTACTGGAAATTCATCGAACGTACCATCCGCGAATCGACTTTGGCGGAGAAATATCAAAATCTGATTTCTAAATCTTTGCTCTCCAATCCGATTGATGCGGAAGATAATTTCAACAATCGTACTGTTCAAACCGATGCGTTGCTGGCTGCCGTTCTATACACTTCGATCCCCGATTCTGCCATTACGATCGACAAAGAAGAGATTCGAGATCTTTACGCTAAACGGAAAGAGACGTTCAAACAGGCCGTAGAGACTCGCGATTTTCAATATATCGATGTCACGGTCACTCCTTCCGAAGCCGACCGGGCCGAAGTCTTGAAAGAGGTCCAGGAATATGCCGAACAACTCGCCAATCCTAACACGGAGCTGGTTACCTTCGTTCGGTCGACCGGTTCGACTGTTCCTTACAACAATTTGGCCATCAGTAAAACCATCTTGCCGGCGGATATCAGTTCGCGCATCGATTCCGCCGCCATCAACGAGGTGTTCGGCCCGTTCTATAATCAAACCGACGATTCGTACAATGCTTTCCGCATTCTTTCCCGTGTTTCTTCTCCCGACTCCATCCAATTTCGCCAACTGCAAGTCGCTCTCGAGACGGAAGAAAAGACCAGGAACCTGGCCGACAGCATCTTCCATGCATTGAAAAGCGGTGCCGACTTCGCAACGATAGCAAAGGCTTACGGACAAAACGGCGAGTCGACTTGGATCGATACGCATCATTTCGAAGGCACTTCCATGAGCGAAGAAAATGCCGATTTCTTAAATTCATTGATCAAGGCAACGGTGAACGAATGGAACAGCAAAAAAATCGGTCAGGGATATATATTAACCCAAGTTCTTGCTAAAAAAGCATTTCAGGATAAGTACCGGATAGTCGTCGTCAAACGGCCGGTTGAATTCAGCAAGGAAACTTACAACAAAGCCTATAACGACTTCAGTCAGTTCGTAGCTCAAAATACCCAAAAAGACGATGTAGAGAAAAATGCGGAAGAAAGCGGCTATAATTTGTTGGAGCGTACCGACTATAGCAGCGCCGAACACTACGTAGGCGGAGTCAACAATACGCGCGAGGTCATCAAATGGATTTTCTCGGCAAAGGAAGGCGATGTCTCTCCCCTCTTCGAATGCGGGGACAATAATCACATGATGGTCGTTATTTTGAATCGCATCCACAAAGCAGGGTATCGCAATATCAACGCAGTAGCCGATATGTTAAAAGTCGAAATTCTTCGGGACAAGAAAGCGGAGCAAATCATGGCGCAATTGAAAGGTGCAGATTATGCGACGGTAAAGAATACGGCCGATGCGGTAAGCGATACGGTGAAACATATTACATTCGCCGCTCCGGTCTATGTCGCTGTCACCCGTGCGAGCGAGCCTGTCCTGAGCGCTTATGCCAGCAAGACGGAAGTAAATAAAACGACCGCCCCCATTAAAGGGAATGCAGGCGTTTATGTCATGCAGGTGATCGACCGCAATGAAGGTACCGAAAAATTCGACGACGCTGCCGAGGAAGAAGGTATCAAGACGGCCAACGAACGCTATGCAAGCATGTTTATTTCCGATCTTTACGAAAAAGCGAAAGTAAAAGATACGCGTTATCTGTTCTTCTGACGCAACTCGTTGCGAGGATGGGCAGGCGGAAATCGTTATCGGTTTCCGCCTGTGCACTTTTTGAGAGTTGCAACGCCAAGTATCGGGCGGGGAAACCTGTTCGGCGAGGTCGGAAATATCACCGACGGAGAAAAACATCCTGTCGTCGAGGTTCAAGATAGATCCGTCGACGTTCCGGATGCCGTCGGACACGTCGGATAACCCGTCGTCGACGTTCCGGACCTCACCGGATACGTTGAGCAACCTCAAATTCGACGTTCCGAACCTCGCCGGATACGTTGGATAACCTGTCCGTCGAGGTTAGACAACCTCAAATTTGACGTCCCGGACGTGTCCGGATAGGTTGTACCACCTATCCGACGGGATAAACAACCTCGCCGGCGGGGTTCGGAACGTATCCAGCTACGTTGTGGGACGTATCCAGCTACGTTGTAGGACGTATCCGGCTACGTTGTGGGACGTATCCAGCTACGTTGTGGGACGTATCCGGCCACGTTGTAGGACGTATCCGGCCACGTTGTAGGACGTATCCAGCTACGTTGTGGGACGTATATTCGGAATCTCCCATCCCTTTTCCGAAGAGCGGCCACGAATCCTGAAAATTGTTTTTCGACGGTCGATAAGGGTGGGTAAAACTTTTAAAGACAAAATAATTTTCGTTTCTTTGCAAATGGAATAAAAAAACGACCATGACCAAAGAGGAACTGATGCGTGAAGCAATCCGTCTTTCTATCGAAAATATAAAAAAGGGAGGAGGTCCCTTCGCCGCCATCATTGCACGCAACGGCGAGCTTATTGCTACGGGAAAGAACCGCGTGACGGCGCAGCATGACCCCACGGCGCACGCAGAGGTGAATGCCATCCGTGCAGCTGCCCGTAAACTGAAGGCATTCGACTTAAGCGGATGCGAAATCTACACCTCTTGCGAGCCTTGTCCGATGTGCTTAGGGGCGATTTATTGGGCGCGTTTAGACAAGATTTACTATGCTAACAATAAAGATGATGCCGCAAAGATCGGATTCGACGATTCGTTCATCTACGATGAAATGAACCTGAAGCCCGAAGGGCGCGAAAAGCCGTCGGAGAGATTGCTCAGCCAGGAAGCGATGAAAGCGTTCGACGATTGGGTGAACAAGACGGATAAAATAACCTATTGACGGAACCGGCGAGGCTTCGGAAAAGAGGGAGGAACGCCGTATAACATTAGAATAAAAAGAATGAAAAAACTATTTGCCTTACTCTGTGCAAGTGCTATCGCAGCTTGCCAAAGCGGTCCCCGACATCCGAACCGGATCAGCGGACAGTTAGACAGTATCCCGGGCGATCGCCTACTCGCTTTCGTGGTCAACGAAGATTTTACCGCCTTAGATCGTGTCGACACCATCCGGTTGGACAACGGGCGGTTTAGGTACGACTTTAAATACCCCACCGCCCGTATCCTGACATTGTTCCCCGATGGCGAGGGAACTCGCGAAGCCTCCGTTCAAGGCGCTATCGAGCTGTTGTTTATCCCGGGCGAAGAAGCCGTCCTCGGCGGCACGTTAAAAGCGCCCCGTTTCGACGGTTCTGCCTTCTTCAAGGAATTGGACAAGATAGAACAGCAGCTCAGATCTGCGGTTCCGAATTTAGAGGAGAAATATCAAAAGCTTCTGGAAGCCGGCGCTTCACAGGATTCGATAGCCGACGCCTACACCAAAGAAGCGGAGGAAAACCTGAAGAAACAGAAAGAGATCGTCCGGCCATACCTCTTGGCTCACCCCGATAAAAACATCTCCGTCTATCTGGCTGCCAAATACATGGACACGGAACTGTTAGACTGTTTCGACAGACTGCCCGGCCATATAAAGGACGGACCGCTGGCAAACTTCATCCGAACGACTTCGACCCGCGCTCGCGAAGAAAAAGCCCGACAGGAAGTCGCTGACAAAATCCAGGAAGGCAATCCGGCTCCCGACTTTACGCTGAAGGATCATAACGGAAACGACTTTACCTTATCCTCGATCTACAATCAGGGAAAATATATCCTCCTCGACTTCTGGGGGACTTGGTGCATCTGGTGCATAAAAGGTATTCCAAGTATGCAGGAAACTTATACGACCTATAAGCATCGGATGGAAATCGTCAGCATCGATTGCAACGACAAAGCAGAAGACTGGAAAGCTTTCTTGGCCAACAACCGATTACCGTGGATTCATGTCCGTAATGACGGTAATCCGGATATCTCGGGCAGGTACGGCATTCAAGGTTATCCCACCAAACTCATTCTCGATCCCGCAGGAAAGATCGTCAAAATTTCCGTCGGCGAAGATCCTAAGTTCTATGAGGAATTGAAAGATTTGCTGAAATAGCGAACGGAAAAAACGCTACTCGCCTACTTCGAAATCCACACATACCGGGAGATGATCGCTGTATCCGCCGTGATACCTCTTTCCCCAATAGGTTCGGAAAGGAACTTCTCCGCCGTAACGGTCATCCTCTTCCAAGAGAAAAGGATACTTCAGGATTTGTGCTTTCTTGTAATGGGTGCGCATCCCCTCATGTCCCGCCAATAGATAGCCGGAAACGATCAATTGGTCGAGTATTCCCCACATACCGCGGTAGCGATAAGTTCCGCCGTTCCGGCCGTCCATCAGGTTATAAAGTTTTCTCGCCTTGACGAACAGCTTCGGTTTTTTCGCTTTCAACACTTTGTAGATCGCTTCATCTTTGGGATAATCATTGAAATCGCCCATGATAAGTACGTTCGGATGTTTGCGGATCGCCATCACGGAATCGGCGGCCTGCCGCAAGATCTGCGAGGTGAAACGCCGATAAGGCAAGCTGATTTCCTCGCCCCCTGCCCTTGAAGGCATATGGCAAACGAATACGTCCAGCGTATCTCCCGACAAAACCTCCCCCGTGACATGCAGGATGTCCCGTGTAGGAGGCAGTTTTACGATTCCTCGGGGAATCGGAATAGCTTGCTTTCCCAAGAGTTTGAAGGTGCCCCGCTGATACAAGAGTGCGACATCGATTCCTCGTTTGTCCGGCGAATTTGTCATGACGTACCGGTATCCTGCTTCGCGCAGCGGCGAATATTTTACCAAATCTGTCAGGCAACGGTCGTTTTCCACTTCACAAAGTCCTACCAAATCGGGAACATTCTCCGCACTTGCGGCGACAATCACCTTGGCAATCTTGTTCAACTTATCCCGATAACGGGAATAGGTCCATCCTCTGGGACTATCGGGAAGAAATTCGTAATCGTTTTTCAATGAGTCATGTCGCGTATCAAACAGATTTTCTACGTTATAGAACATCACGCGAAAAGGCTGTCCGGCTTGCATTACGGCAGCCAGACAGCCCCAATAAAACAATAAAATACCTTTTCTCATATCAAGCTTTCCGAGGTATGTTCTTCAAAACATCCAGCAGATGATTCCAGAACATGTCGACAGTCGGGATCAGCAAACGTTCGTCGGGGGAATGTACGCCGCGCATGGTCGGGCCGAACGAAACCATATCCAAATTCGGATAGGACTGCAAGAACAATCCGCACTCCAACCCCGCATGGATCGCTCTCACTTTCGGTTCCTTGCCGAACAAACGCTTATAACTGTCGACGGTGATTTGGAGAATCTCTGAACGAGGATTCGGCTTCCAGCCGGGATATCCATCGCTCGTCGCTACTTCCGCTCCTCCCAAGAGGAAGGCGGAACGAACTGCTTCGGAAACATCTTCCCGTTGCGATTCGATGGAACTGCGTTGGCTGGTAACTACATGCACCTGGCCGTCGAGCATCTTGACAGAAGCTAAATTGGAAGAAGTTTCCACTAAGCCTGGAATATCCTGACTCATCGCATATACGCCATTGTGCACGGCATATAGGGTGCGAAGCATCTTCCTCGCTACCTGCGGATCGATCGCCTCTTTCACTCTTGTTTCCGAAACGAGGTCGGCAGCAAGGTTCGGTTCCGTAACGGAAAACTCGTTTTCCAATTCGACCGTATACCTATTCAAATCGATGCGGACGTGTTCTTTTACTTCCATGGGCACCGCACAAAGGGCATGAGCTTCCCGAGGAATGGCATTATGCAAGTTTCCACCATCGATGTGGCAAAGATAAAACGGATACTTATCGGCTATCTTCACCAAGAAACGCACCAACAACTTGTTGGCATTCGCACGTCCCTTATCGATATCGTCGCCGGAATGTCCTCCGCTCAGGCCTTTTATTTGCACGCGGAAGAAATAGAAATCTTCGGGGACGGGTACGCGCTTGAACCTGAAATCGGCTTCGGTATTTGCGCCGCCGGCACAACCGATAAACATTTCTCCTTCGTCTTCCGAATCCAGGTTGATAAGCATATCGCCGCCCTCCATGAAATCGTTTTTCATTCCGAAAGCTCCTGTCATGCCTGTCTCCTCGTCACGGGTAAAGATGCACGCTATAGGGCCGTGCTGAATATCTTTGGCAGCGAGAATGGCCAGGCATGCTGCAATACCGATACCATCGTCGGCTCCCAACGTCGTACCTTTGGCACGCAACCATTCGCCTTCAACATACGGTTGAATAGGGTCTTTAAGAAAATCATGTTTTACGTCGGCATTCTTTTCGCAAACCATGTCTTCGTGGCATTGCAAAATCACCTTCTTACAATGCTCCATGCCGGGAGTTGCAGGTTTGTCGATACGTACATTTCCCACTTCATCGACCATCGTTTTCAACCCCTGTTCCCTACCGAATGCTTTCAGGAAAGCAATAATCTGTTCCTCTTTCTTCGAAGGGCGAGGCACTTTACAGACTTCACTAAAATAGTGAAAAACTGACGCAGGTTTTAAATCTTTAATCTCCATCATAATCGTATATTTAGATTAATATTGCTGAATTTCATGCAAAAATCAGTTAAAATTGCCACTTTCTTCATTTTTCCGTTTTTTTTTAGCCGAAAGACCCAATTAAGTGCGTACAAAAGTTTATATTTGCAACATAAATATGGCAAAAACGGATACGAATGTCGTGGCTTTGCCCTACAAATTTAATGGAAATGATTGAAATGCTGCTGATAACTTTGTTAATAGTTGCTATCTGTGTCGGATTATTAGGCATTGGAGTGTGGATAAAAGGGAAATTTCCGAATTTTCATATCGACGGAAACAAAGCCCTTAACCGTCAAGGTATCCGATGTGTGGAAGCGCAGGACCGGGAAGCCCGAAAAGGGAACGAACATGCCGTTCCTGAGCGTTAGAGGCCGCAACGATTGATTTACATGTGGAAATTATTAAATATGCGAAATAGTTATGAAAACAAAAAACGTCCTTATCAAAGGATTCTTTGCTGCAGCAATAATGCTGCCGTTTACCCAGTGTGCGAACAATCGTAATAAAGCCGACGTGCCGCCGGTAGCTACGGCAGCTGATGAGGTCGCGCCTAACGGTAACCTGAAAATAGCTTATGTAGAAATTGATTCTTTGTTGAGCAAATATAATTTTTGTAAAGATTTGAACGAATTGATGCTGCAAAAAGAAGAAAATATCCGCACGACTTTAAATGAAAAGGCTAAAAGATTGGATGCGGATGCCCGCGAATGGGAACGGAAAGTCCAGAATAACGGCTTCGCTTCGCAAGAACGCGCTCAACAGGAACAACAGCGAATCCTTAAACAACAACAGGATTTGCAACAACAACAACAACGTCTGAGCGATGAGTTTGCCGCTATGCAACAGAAGAACAATTTAGAATTACGCGATTCCATCTCTTCTTTTCTGAAAGAATACAACAAGACGAAGAATTACGATTTGATCTTCAGCAATTCGGGCCTCGACAATTTGCTCTACGCCAAACAAGCGTTCAACATCACCGACGAAATTGTGAAAGGATTGAACGCCCGTTACATTTCGAAGAAAAAATAAACGAACAATCATCGAAAGGAAACGAGCTGTCTCCCCCAACAAAGCGCCCTCGGAACATTTTATGTCATTTCCGGGAGCGCTTCATCTTTTAAGCTCATACAGTTTTTTCTCCCTTTTAACTGTTAAATTGCAATTTAATCCCTATTTTTGTAGCATAAATAAAACTAAAATATGAAATACGGTTTCGTAAAAGTGGCTACGGCTATCCCCATGGGGAAGGTGGCGGACTGCGGATTCAATGCTCAGCAAATAGAAAATCTCATTGCGGTAGCAGAAGGAAAAGGCATCGAAATCATCGCTTTTCCGGAATTATGCGTGACGAGTTATACCTGCGGCGATCTGTTCCGACAGACGCTCTTACTCGAGGAGGCGGAGATTGCTTTGATGAAGATATTGAACGATACTCGACAGATGAACATTATTTCCATTATCGGAATGCCGATCGCATACGAAAAATCTCTTTTGAACAGCGCGGTAGTCGTTCAAAAAGGTAAGATCGTGGGTATCGTTCCCAAAACTTATTTGCCGAACGACAAAGCATGCGATGAAAAACGCTGGTTTTCCGCTGCCGGCGAAGTACCGGAAGGCGAGATGCGGATTTGCGGTCAATTGGTTCCCGTGAGCTCGCACCTGCTGTTCGATACGTCGGAAACATGCTTTGGTATCGAACTGTGCGAAGACCTATGGGCTCCCATTCCTCCCAGCTCGACCTTAGCGCTGAAAGGTGCAGAAATCGTCTTTAACCTTTCCGCCGAGAGCGAATGTATCGGAAAACACGAATATCTGCTTTCCTTAATCGCTCAGCAATCGGCACGCTGCCTGTCGGGATACGTATACAGTTCCTGCGGATACGGCGAATCGACGACAGATCTCGTCTTCGCCGGCAACGGATTCATCTATGAATGCGGACATCAAATCGCCGTTTCCAAGCGATTTCAATATAAAGAACAGTTGATAATCGGCGAAGTGGATGTAGACAGAATACGCAACGAACGTCGCGTCAATACCGCTTTCACCGCGAGTATCGGCGAGTGCAAACAGCTTCCCGTCAAGCATATAAACACCGAATTCCTCAATCGTCCCGACTTGGTATTAACGCGAACCTATTCTCCGTATCCGTTCGTTCCGGAAGATCCGAACAAGTTGGACGAACGCTGTGAAGAGATTTTCCGCATTCAGATCGCCGGCCTCATTAAACGAATGGATCATACCCGATGCGAGAAACTGGTTGTCGGTATTTCGGGAGGGCTGGACTCTACCTTGGCTTTAATGGTCTGTGTGCATGTATTCGACCAACTGAAAATGGGGCACGAAGGTATCATTGCCGTGACCATGCCCGGATTCGGCACCACCGACAGGACGCACCGAAACGCTGTAAACCTGATGAAAGCAGTGGGCGTGACAGTTCGGGAAATCGACATCAAAGAGGCGTGCATCCAGCATTTTAAAGACATTGGGCACCGGGCGGATGTGCACGACGTAACGTATGAAAATAGTCAAGCCAGAGAACGCACCCAAATATTGATGGATATAGCCAATCAAGTCGGCGCATTGGTGGTAGGGACGGGAGACTTGTCGGAACTTGCTTTGGGCTGGGCGACCTACAATGGCGACCATATGTCGATGTACAGCGTGAATGCGGGTATTCCCAAGACGTTGATCGCACATCTGGTCTCCTGGATTGCCCGTAACGGTGTCGACGAAGCTACGAAGAAAATACTCTCGGACATTGTCGACACCCCCATCAGTCCGGAGTTGATTCCTGCCGACGAACAGGGAAACATCCGCCAAAAGACGGAGGACTTGATAGGCCCGTACGAGCTGCACGATTTCTTCCTGTACTATTTCTTCCGGTTCGGCTACCGACCGAGCAAGATCTTCCTTTTGGCCGCCCGCGCTTTCAAAGGGAAATATACAGAAGAAGTCATAAAAAAATGGATCCATCTCTTTTTCCGGCGATTCTTCCAACAACAGTTCAAGCGCTCATGCCTGCCCGACGGACCGAAAGTGGGCAGTGTGGCTCTTAGTCCGCGAGGCAACTGGCACATGCCGAGCGATGCCAGCCCTACCCTGTGGCTGAAAGAATGCGAAGAGCTGTAAGGGATATTCTTTGGTCCCAGGACTTGCCCCTACCCTTTTCATCTGTTAGCGTATGCTATTTATCGACGGTGTAGGTCAACACGAAGTCGGGATGGAGCGAATAATGTATGCTAAAGCGCTTTTGGGCAGACGAACCGTATTCCCTGCCCTCGAATATTCCTTTTTCGCGAAGTTCGAAGGGCATGATCTTGATACGATGAAGCAAATCTACGTCGATGGAGCCCATGATCTTGTAAATGGTTTCTTTGGCAGACCAATGCAGCAAAGCAGCGTATATCTCGTTCGAGCGCAAGGGTATGACGGAAGGAGCCCACGAAGCGTTGAGGATGGTCGCTTCTTCGTCTTTGTGCACGAAACGGGGCATCACTCTTAGAACGCGGTCGCCGTATCGTTCGATATCTATTCCCGTCTCATGATTAGGATGAAGCGCAATCGCTACATAGCCTTTCGTGTGAGAAATACTGATAAACCCCTCTCCTCCTTTCAGGAAAGGTTTGCCGGAAGGATGGTAAAGGACGGATTCTTCTTCCCCGTTCAGCATCGTCTTTAGAAGGATTTGTACGGCCGACCGCTCTTGTTTTCGCACCTCGCTTTTCAAGATGCTTGGATCGTCGTCTTGACAGGTTGCCCGAGTCGCCAGCTCTTCGCCGGATTCCGTTATTTTCCAGATACCGATCGACAAGTTCGATTGCTGAATGATATGAAACAAAGGCATACGTCAGTCTTTTCCGTCGTTTTCTTTCGGCAGGCTTTCTCTTTTCTCAGAACCGTCCGACGGATTGATCGTGACTTTTACTCGCTTGATCCGGCGCGTATCCATGGCTAATATTTCGAAGTGGAAATTCCCGTAATCCATCCTCTCATGAAGTCGGGGAAAGTCTCCTTTGATTTCGAGGAGCAAACCTGCCAGCGTATCGGCTTCCCCTTCAATGTCCTCGAAGACATCGGAATCGGTATCCAGTATCTTATAGAAGTCGCTCAGCAAGGTCTTCCCTTCGAAGATGTAAGTATAGTCGTTCAACTTTATGTATTGCCGTTCGTCCTCATCGTATTCGTCGCTGATTTCGCCTACGATTTCTTCGATAATGTCTTCCATCGTCACGATGCCCGACGTACCTCCGAATTCGTCGACTACGATGGCGATGTGTATGCGGTTCTGTTGAAACTCGCGCAGCAAGTCGTCGATCATCTTGGTTTCCGGCACGAAATAGGCCGGGCGGATCAGACTTTGCCAACGGAAATTCTCCGGTTTATTCAAATGCGGCAACAGGTCCTTGATGTACAGGATCCCTTTTATAGTGTCCGGTGTTTTCGAATAAATCGGAATTCTGGAATAAACATTATCGACAATGCATTTCAGTACTTCCCGATAGGTTGCGTTGATCTCCAAATCGACCATATCCATGCGGGGGGTCATAATCTCTTTGGCGGTTTCTCCGCCGAAACGGATGATACCTTCCAGAATCGTACTTTCATTGGATATTTCTTTTTTATCGGTCAGTTCCAAGGCTTGCGATAAATCGTCCACAGAGATGTTGTATCTCTTCTTCCCCACTATCTTATTCACGAAAAAAGAAGAGCGTACCAACAGGCCGGATAAAGGAGAAAATAACTTCTTCAAACCGGATAATACCGGAGCTGCCGTCCTGACGAATTGCAGTGTATGTTGGACGGAATAAAGCTTTGGCATGATTTCGCCGAAAAGCAGCAGGAGGAAGGTCAGGATGACGGTAATCACAATGAATTGGAGTACGACCGCATGCCCCCAGACGATCACCTTTGAGAAAAAGTAATTTAAAAGTAGGATGATCGTTACATTCACAAAATTGTTGGATATCAAGATCGTCGCCAACAAGTGTTCCGAATCATGAAGTAAAGCTTTGATACGCGAATCGGCCGGTAATTCCTCCTTATCTATTTCGCTCAAATCGGTCGGGGACAGGGAGAAGAATGCGATCTCGGAAGCGGAGACAAAAGCTGAGCAGCCTAACAAGACGACGGCTATGATGAAAGCCACGATGGCTCCGATACTCGGAGTCATCATTGTCACACCGTCACATAAAGATTCTATACCGGATGAATACGAGTCAGGGTCCAAGGAAAATATATTTAGTTAGACATCGAGTGAATTTCGTTAGAATGGCAACCCTTCCTCAGCAGAAGATTGTTCGGTGGAAGCTGAGGGCGTTTCCGCTTGTTGTGGCGTGAATGCCGACTGTCGTGGTTGAGCGCCTTTGTTGGAAAGCATTTCCATATTGTCGGCATAAATCTCGAGTCGCGTCCGACGAACGCCATTCTGATCGTCATACTGGCGGGTGCGAATCTTCCCTTCAATATACAAGAGATCACCTTTATGCACATACTTTTCCGCAACTTGAGCCAAACCGCGCCACAGCACGATATTATGCCATTCCGTACGGTCGGGGACCTGCGTCCCGTTAGCCAAAGTATACCCCCGTTCAGTAGTAGCTAAGGTAAAAGTAGCTACTGCCTGGTTATTATCATAGTATCGCACTTCCGGATCTCTCCCTACGTTGCCTATTAACTGAACTTTATTTAATGACATAACGGCTATGTTTTAGTTTGTTGCTACAAAATTACAGAAAGAAACTGATTAATCAAACGAGAGACGGCAAATTTATGCAAATTACTGATCTTTATCCGCTGATATTCTCGAAAAGAGTTGGATTCCGGAGGCAAAACAACTTCGTAAAAATTGGTGTGGATCACCCGATGCGATAGTACATGCTTTATTCCCCTTTTAACCAGTCGGAAGGAGGGTTTGTCGTGCTTGTCGAACAAGGTCTGCAAATCGGCTGAAGCATAAAATTCTTCTTCGGGAAGATCTTTGTCCGTTTCTATTAAGGGTAATTCGTAGAGATTTTTCCAGATGTCGTCGACCGTCCGCTTATGAATGAATGTTTCGTCTCCCATCCTGACAAACAGGTAGTTGAAATAGCGGTTACTCACCTTGGTACGATGCCGTTTGACGGGAAGCACGTCGACCGTCCCGTGATGTAGGGCGAAACAACTGTCTGCAAAGGGGCAGAACAGACAAGCTGGCGCCGACGGCGTGCATTGCAGCGCTCCAAATTCCATAATGGCCTGGTTGTATAAGGCAGCGCGTTGCTTATCGAGTAATTCTTTCGCGGCGGCGTTTACCATCTTTTTCCCTTCGCTCGAATCGATCGGTCGATCGATTCCCAACCATCGGGAAAGCACTCGAAATACATTTCCATCGACTACGGCATAGGGCATATCATAAGCAAATGAACAAATGGCGGCGGCCGTATAATCTCCTACTCCCTTTAAAGCGCGCACGGCTTCATAGCTTGTCGGGAATCCGCCGGTTGAAGCCATCGTCTTTGCTGCGGCATACATGTTTCTCGCTCTCGAATAATATCCTAAACCTTGCCAATGTTTCATGACTTCGTCTTCTTCGGCAGCAGCCAGTGTGAATACGTCGGGGAATCGTTTCACGAAATGTTCGTAATACTCATAGCCTTGTTCTACTCTCGTCTGTTGAAGTATAACCTCCGAAACCCAGATAAGATAAGGATCTTTGGTCTTTCTCCACGGTAAGTCGCGTTGATGATCCCCGTACCAGTCGATTAAAATATTACTGAAATCGCTCATAATCTATCAGAAGAAAGATGATACTCCTTTTTTCGCATGCAAAATTAAACGATAAATGCTTAACATCTAATTTTTTATGAAATTATTTGGGGAAATGTTTCATTAAAAAACAGAAAAGTACTATATTTGCAGTCCTATTCAATCACATGTGTGAAATATTAATAATTTGTGTAACAATATAATTTAGGCAAAAATGACTAAAGCGGATATCGTTAATGAAATTTCAGGGAAAACAGGAATGTCGAAGCCAGAAGTATTAGCTATTGTCGAAGCATTCATGAATTCAATTAAAGACTCTCTTTCAGAAGGAGAAAATGTTTATCTTCGCGGTTTTGGCAGTTTTATTGTGAAAGTTCGCGCTCAGAAGACGGCTCGAAATATTTCTAAAAATACCACTATTATCGTTCCTGAACATAAGATTCCCTCATTCAAACCGGCGAAGAATTTCAATCTTTTGGTCAAGAAATAATCATATATTACTAACATTTAAACTTTCAGAGCTATGCCAAGCGGAAAAAAGAAAAAAAGACATAAAATGTCTACGCACAAACGGAAGAAAAGATTACGTAAGAACAGACATAAGAATAAATAATTTGTGCTCTGTTACCGACACAAATAAAGAACAAACCTTGTAAAGTATATTTCATCGACTTTCGCGGTTTGTTCTTTATTTAAAAGAAAAGTAAAATTAAATATATAAAAGTGACAAGCGAATTAGTAATTGACGTACAACCTAAGGATATTTCCATTGCGCTTACCGAAGATAAGCAATTGGTGGAATTTCAAAAGGAAGGAAGAAGTGCTTCCTTCAATGTAGGGGATATGTATTTCGGGAGAATCAAGAAATTAATGCCTGGATTGAATGCCTGTTTCGTGGATGTCGGCTTTGGAAAAGATGCTTTTCTTCATTATTTGGACCTCGGTCCTCAATTTTATTCTTTTCAGAAATATTTGAAGCAAGTTTTAAGTGATCGGAAAAAGCTTTTTCCTATTACAAAAGCTACCATGATGCCTGATATTGAGAAAGATGGAACAGTTTCC
Source organism: Phocaeicola abscessus CCUG 55929 (assembly GCF_000312445.1). Taxonomy (GTDB): domain Bacteria; phylum Bacteroidota; class Bacteroidia; order Bacteroidales; family Bacteroidaceae; genus Phocaeicola; species Phocaeicola abscessus. The sequence continues at coordinate 32,069 of NZ_HE997185.1, forward strand.
ACCATTTTGAAACAAGGGCAGGAAGTAATTGTACAGATAGTAAAGGAACCGATCTCTACGAAAGGGCCTCGCCTGACGTGTGATTTATCGTTTGCCGGACGATTCTTGGTGCTCATTCCTTTCAACGACAAGGTCTCCGTTTCTCAAAAAATCAAATCGAGCGAAGAACGAGCCCGACTAAAGCAGTTGTTGCAAAGCATCAAGCCGAAAAACTTTGGGGTGATTGTGCGAACGGTGGCGGAAGGCAAGCGCGTCGCCGAACTCGATGGGGAATTAAAACTTCTACTTCAACGATGGGAAAGTATGATCACCAAAGTACAGAAGACGACCAAATTGCCGGCACTCGTTTATGAAGAAACGAGTCGGACGGTCGGCATGCTTCGCGACTTGTTCAATCCCTCCTATGAGAACATTTATGTGAACGACGAAACGGTTCTTCACGAGATCAGGGATTATGTTAAGTTCATCGCTCCTGAACGGGAGAGCATCGTCAAACTGTACACGGGCAAACTGCCGATCTTCGATAATTTCGGAATTACCAAACAGCTCAAGGCTTCCTTCGGTAAAATCGTCACGTATAAAAGCGGCGCTTACCTGATCATCGAACATACGGAAGCATTGCACGTGGTAGACGTAAACAGCGGAAATCGATCCAAATCGGGCAACGGACAGGAGGAAAACGCTATTGACGTTAACATCGGCGCTGCCGACGAATTGGCGCGCCAGCTGAGGCTCCGCGATATGGGAGGGATTATCGTCGTCGACTTTATCGACATGAATTTGGCTGAAAACCGACAAAAACTCTACGAACGCATGTGTAAAAACATGCAGAAAGACAGAGCGAAACACAATATCTTACCCCTGAGCAAATTCGGTCTGATGCAAATTACGCGACAACGCGTCCGTCCTGCTATGGACGTGAGCACCGACGAGGAATGTCCGACCTGTTTCGGAAAAGGACGCATCAAATCATCCATCCTGTTTACCGATGCCTTGGAGAATAAAATCGACTATCTGGTTCATAAACTGAAAATTAAAAAGTTCAAGCTGTACATCCATCCGTATGTAGCAGCCTATATCGCCAAAGGATTTGTTTCCTTGAAACGAAGATGGCAAATACAATACGGATTGGGCATACGAATTATTCCGGATCAAAGTCTGGCCTTCCTGCAATATCGATTTACCGACGAGCACGGAGAGGAAATAGACATGAAAGAAGAGAAGGAAATCAAATGAGAGGAAAAGGGTGTACCATACACCCTCTTCTTTTTATGCTTCGAGGCAAGGGGGACGCGATATGCGCCGGCCTTTGCCAGGCGAAGACTCCTTTTGTAGAGATTATAAAATTTACCTTACTGATAGAAAAGATAACGAAAAGATCCGATATTATTAATAGATTTGAAATATCTTTGCACCGGATGAAAAAACGGAATGAGTCGATCATGAACAGATACATGTGGATCATAACGCTCTGTATAGCTGCTTTCTTCGTGAACAACGGGGCGCTTCAGACGGATATCATGGAATCACGCAATATCGTTACGGCACGCGAAATGGTGTCCGACGGAAATTGGCTTGTTCCTACCATGAACGGCGAACTGAGGTTGGAAAAGCCACCCTTACCCACCTGGGTGGCTGCCGTGGTCGAAACCGTTGTACCCGACAATCTGAAAGCTCAAAGAGCGGCAGCAGGAATGATGGGCGTGGTATGGACGCTCTTCTTCTATCTGACCGCATTGGAAATTTCCAAAAAGAAGGAATATGCCGGTATTGCGACCTTGGTTTTTCTGACCTGTTATAATATCGTCTTGATCGGCCGTACTGCCACGTGGGACGTATACTGCCACGCTTTCATGATGGGCGCCGTCTTCTTTTTATGGAAGGGCTTGTATGCCGATCACCGCGATCGGCGACGCGCCTGTCTGTGGCGAAATTTCTCGCTGGCAGGCATTGGGATGGGGCTGTCGTTTCTCAGCAAAGGACCTGTTTCTTTCTACGCCTTGCTCCTCCCTTTCCTCATCGCAGCACTCGTTTATAGACGCCCTTCCATGAAAGGGAAATGGAGCGCTTTTTGCGTCATGATCCTGCTTTGTGTAGGAATCAGTTCTTGGTGGTATATCTATCTCATCCTCTTTCATCCCGAGGCTGTCCATGCCGTCATACAGAAAGAGTCGGGAGCATGGCTTCACCATAATGTCCGGCCGTGGTATTACTATTGGCGTTTTTTTGTAGAGACAGGAGTCTGGGCACTGCTCGCATTGGCCTCCCTTGCCGTTCCGTACTGGAAAAGGGTGATCGCCGACAGGCGGGAATACTTGTTCACTCTCTGGTGGATGTTAGCCGCTTTGTTCCTCCTTTCCCTAATGCCCGAGAAAAAAATGAGATATTTGGTTCCGATGATGGTGCCCTGTTCGCTGGCGGTGGGCTTTCTTATCTATCACTTCTGCAAGGAACGGGATCTTGATAAGACGAGTCGCCTTTTATTCTATATAAATGGGGGGCTTATTTCGACGATCGCCGCGGCGATCCCTGCCCTGATCTATCTATACGGTTACAGAAAAGAGCTTATCTCGCTTCCCATCGCGATTATCGCCACCATGTCGGTGCTTGGCGTCGCCGTTTGGTTATGGGTAGCGACGGTGCAGTTCAAGCCGAGGCGATTACTGTTTGGGGTAACGGCTCTCTTTATCGTGGCGGAATGTCTTTTATTCGGTGTGATCGGTCGGTCGTTCACGAATCCGGAATTCAACTCTATTCGCGGAACGCGGGAGATCGACGAATTGAAAGGCATACCTTTCTATCACCATCCGGAAGAGGAATTGAGAATCGAACTCGTTTACGAGGCCAACCGTAAGATTTTGCCCTTGGAGATGAACGACGGGGAAGCTTTCCTGAAAGCCTTGCCTTGTGTCCTTATTACGCGAAAACCGGTAAAAGACGAACTTCCCGAAGCGTTACTCCAGAAAGTCGATACGACGCTGATCGGAATCTACGATGACAATCGGCATCCGAAACTCCAAAAGCATTACCATGAAGAATTCCTGAACCGAGTTACTTTATTAAAATTAAAGCAATGAACAATACGTCAGCATATGAATTGACCATCGTCGTGCCCGTTTACAACGAACAGGCTAACATGGAACAGTTGGAACAACGGCTGGCCGCTTTTTTATCGACAGCTTCGGTCTCCGCCTGCATCTTGCTGGTAAACGACGGCTCGAAGGATGACAGTCTGCAGCGCATGAAAGAGATGTGTCGACGAAACAAAGACTTTTATTATATCAGCTTCGATGAGAACCGCGGACTGAGTACGGCCATGAAAGCGGGTATCGATACGGCGCAAAGCAAGTATGTGGGGTACATAGACTCCGATCTCCAAACGGATCCGGACGATTTCAACCTGCTCCTGAAATACGCCCCTCGCTATCAGCTGGTCTCAGGTATCAGAGCCCACCGTAAGGATTCGAGCTTCAAGCGTTTGCAATCTAAAATAGCCAACAGTTTCCGTCGCGCCATGACCGGCGATACAGCCACGGATACAGGGTGCCCCCTGAAAGTGATGTGGACCGACTATGCCCAACGATTACCTTTCTTCAATGGCATGCATCGCTTCTTACCAGCCCTGATGATATTGGAAGGCGGGAAGTTCAAGGAAGTTCCCGTGCGGCATTATCCCAGAATCGCCGGTGTGTCGAAATATCATCTGTGGAACCGGCTGGCCGGTCCGTTCACGGATTGCTTCGCCTATCGATGGATGAAGAAGAGGTACATCCGGTATCGCATTGACGAAAACAATTTCACCGTCTGACCGATGCCTGCCCTCCTCATCTACTCCATCGGCTTCCTGGCTCAGGGATTTTTCTCAGCCCGTATTCTGGTGCAATGGATTATGTCGGAGCGGAGTCGTCGGGTCGTCTCGCCCAGCATCTATTGGATATGCAGTCTGGCAGGCAGCATTCTGTTGTTCACCTACGGCTGGTTGAGGGATGATTTTTCCATTATTCTCGGACAGTTCATCTCCTACTATATTTATATCTGGAATTTGAATATCAAAGGCGTGTGGAATAAAGTGCCATCTGCCTTTCGAATGCTGATTTCTCTCTTACCGCTCATCGCTTTGATCTTTACTCTCCAGGATGCATCGACTTTTGTCGACTCGTTTTTCCAGAACGAAAACATCCCATCGGCTTTGGTCGTCTTCGGCTCTTTGGGGCAGGTTATCTTTACGCTACGTTTCGTTTATCAGTGGTATTATTCGCATCGTCGTCAGGAATCCATTCTTCCTGTCGGGTTCTGGATCATCAGTTTAGTGGGTTCGGGAATCATTGTCACTTACGGCATGATTCGCCTCGACCCCGTGTTGATTCTCGGGCAATCGGTAGGATTTATTGCGTATATACGCAACATGATACTGTTTAAACAAAGCCGGAAGAAGGTGCTTTGAGCGATGCGGCAGGATGAACCGGCCATGAAAAGTCGCAATTCTAGCGGTTGTACCCTCTCTGACACCCGTTGTTGGAGCGAAACCGAACGGATTCGGGCCTCGTTACGGTTCAACGGCAATGCCGACAAATTTGCTTTTAAATCTTAATTTAATTACTTTTACGGAAAAATAAAAAGAATCATGTTTTCGGAGGAATTGCAAGAACTTTATCGGAAATATACGGGAACGCAGCCCGAGCGTTTGACCGAACTCCCCGCTTCGGGCTCGAACCGAAGATACTTCCGCCTGACGGGTGCGAAGAGTATCATCGGTGTTTATGGATCGTCGGTGGAGGAGAACCGTGCTTTCGTATATATGGGAGGCTATTTTCGAGGAAAAGGACTGCCGGTACCCGAAGTATTCGGCGTTTCCGACGATCAACGATGTTATATTCAGGAAGATCTGGGCGATACGCTCCTCTTTCGGGCCATAGAAAAAGGAAGGCTGACGACGATCTTTTCCGAAGAGGAGAAAGATCTGTTGCGAGAAACCATCCGCCTCCTTCCCGTCTTTCAATTCTCCGGAGCCGATGGGTTCGATTTCTCTTATTGCTACCCGCAGTCCGAATTCAACGAGCGTTCCGTCAAATGGGACTTGAACTATTTTAAATATTGCTTCTTGAAAGCGACGGGGTTGGACTTTCAGGAGGATAAACTGGAAGACGATTTCCAGAAGATGTGCGAAGTACTGATGCAAAATACTTCCGCCACGTTCATGTATCGCGATTTTCAAAGCCGGAACGTCATGGTCCATAATGGTCGGCCTTATTTCATCGACTTTCAGGGCGGTCGGAAAGGCCCGTTCTTTTATGATGTGGCTTCGTTCCTGTGGCAAGCCAAGGCCAACTTTCCCGATACGCTCCGTCAAGAACTCTTGGAAGAGTATCTGGCGGTGCTCAACAAGTATCACCCCGTCGATCGTCGATACTTCTACGGCCGGTTGCGCCATTTCGTGCTGTTTCGTACCCTACAGGTGCTCGGCGCATACGGTTTCCGCGGTTACTTCGAGAAGAAACCGCATTTTATCCAGAGCGTTCCGTACGCATTGGCCAACTTGCACCAGCTGTTGAAAGATGATTATCCGGAATACCCCTACCTGTGCCGGGTACTGAAGCAATTGCTCAACCTTTCGATGTTTAAGGACGATTTGCGGAAACAGCAGCTCACCGTCCGCATCATGAGTTTTGCGTACAAGAAAGGTATTCCCGGCGATCCGAGCGGCAACGGCGGCGGATATGTCTTCGATTGCCGCGCCATCAACAATCCTGGGAAATACGATCGCTTCAAACCGTTCATCGGATTGGATGAGCCGGTCGTAAAGTTTTTAGAAGAAGATGGAGAGATCCTCACCTTCCTCGACCATGTTTATGCTTTGGTCGACGCCAGCGTCAAAAGGTATATAGACCGCAGCTTCACCAACTTGAGCGTATCTTTCGGTTGTACCGGCGGACAGCATCGGTCGGTCTATGCCGCACAGCATCTTGCAGAACACTTGACCGAAAAATTCGGAGTGAAAATCGAGCTGATCCATCGCGAGCAGAATATGGAACAGACATTCAACCGTAAAGATTGACCTGTGAAGAAGAAAGCCATGATTTTCGCCGCCGGCATGGGTACCCGGTTACGACCTTTGACCGACCGTTGTCCGAAAGCGCTCATCGAAGTTGCAGGAAAAACGATGTTAGAGCGCCTCATCATGAAACTAAAAGCTTCGGGATTCGACGAAATCGTCGTCAATGTGCATCACTTGGCAGATCGGATTATCGATTTCATTGCGGCGAACGACAATTTCGGAATAACCGTCCATATCTCCGACGAACGAAACGAACTCTTGGAAACCGGAGGCGGCCTGCAACGGGCTGCTCCTTTCTTTGCCAACGATCGCCAAGGTTTTCTCGTGCATAACGTAGATATTCTGTCGAACTGTAACTTGACGGAGCTGATGAATGATCATCGGGAACACCAGGCCTTGGCCACGCTCTTGGTCAGTTCCCGCCGGACAGATCGGTACTTGCTTTTCGATGAGGCAAACAGGTTGCACGGCTGGATCGACAAGAAGACCGGAGCAACGAAACCAGCCGCTTTCGCATATCGCGAAGGTAAATATCGCGAATACGCTTATGCCGGCATCCAGGCCGTCGCCCCGGCTATATACGACATCCTTCCAGCCGGCAAATATTCTATCATAGATTTTTATCTCGCCCGTTGTCGAAGTCTTGAAATCAGAGGGTTCGTAGCCAATAAGTTAATGTTCCTCGACATAGGTAAACCCGAGACCCTCGCCGAAGCGGAACGGTTTATTCAAGCACTGCAGGCAGGCCCGTCCGCTCAGCTCTAACCGTCGAAAGACTTTAATGCTACATACCGTTCATTTTACTCGCTTGTAGACGAATCCGACGATATATTTCTGTCAAATCGATCGGCCAGTTCTCCGATACGAGGTCGGCAGGATGAATGATCCATTCCGAGTCCATAAACTGTAAAACGGGATATTCCGACGCTCCATCGACGTAAGTCTTCCATTCCATACCCTCCGTATTTTTTGCGATAATCGAAGCGAAAGCGATAGCAAGATGATACCGGATTTCTTTCTGATGAATATCGAGTTTACCGCTATCCATTACCTGTTGAATCTTCGCGATATCTTTTTCCTCACCGGTGAAATCTTTTGAAAGTTCTTTTTTTATAGTCTTTTCAATCCAGGAATAGGCTGTATTCACTACCCCAATTTCAAGAATGCGAATGGGAATGATTTCATGGCGGAATCCGTGTTCTGCCAGGGGGACACATATGGTATTTATAATCGTTTCGGCTATGATTTTTTCACCGTTCTTCGTCGTAGTAAAAGAACATTCCATACACATGGCGCCATAGTCCAATACCCAGAAGTAGGTCGTATACACGGAACCGTTTTCTTGAAATGTTTCTAAACTGTAAGCGCAAGGTATCTCTCCGATACGGGAGATTACCGCCGAAGGATTTCCTTTCAATTCGGCACGAAGACAATCCGTTCCATAGCTATCGGCTTTACCCTTAGTGGCGGAGATGCGGAAATTGCCGTTCCATCGACTGGAATTATAGAATAAAAACGTATCTTCCGTATCTTCGAATTCGTTCCAATCGGCAGGATATTCCAAAGAAAACCAGCTTCCCGGAGAAATGTATTTTTTCATAGGCAAAACTCTATTATAGCGTACTTGCGATGCACTCTATTTCAATTAAAGCGCCTTTGGGCAATTCCTTTACGGCAAAAGCGGAGCGAGCGGGGAAATCGTTCTCGAAATAGGATGCATACACCGTATTCATCTCCGCAAATAGAGACATGTTGGCAAGGAAGACGGTTGTCTTTATAATGTGGGCCGTCGTAAGCCCCGATACTGCGAGAACGTTTTTGATATTCTCGAAAACCTGTTTCGTCTGTTCCTGAATGCCGCCGTCGGTCAACATTCCGGTTTTCGGATCTACGGGGAGTTGCCCCGACAAAAAGAGGAAACCGTTTACTTCCACTCCTTGACTGTAAGGCCCAATCGCTGCCGGCGCCTTATCGCTGAAAATGATCTTTTTCATACTCTTCTAAATAAATTGTACATGAATCTGGGTTCTAAATTAGCATATTTTACCGACAAAGTGTGCGTTTTACATTTTTTTACGGATAGGGATTAAAATTTATTCTTTTTATTTCTGCGTCTCAATAATTATATCTACCTTTGTCAGCAAGAAAACCAACTCTGTTGGAGCTAAACGTTTTCTTTCTGATTGAATCAATAATATAAGTATCATCCTAAAAACAATTATTTTCGTGTGAAGTCAGAAAAATTGTCTGTCTGGAGAAATCGTGCACGATAATGCTAATAACTATAATACTTTATGTATAACATCATTCAATTAAATGACAAAAGTTTGTCTGAGTTGCAGAATATTGCCAACGAAATGGGAATTAAAAAAACAGATTCTATTAAAAAAGAAGAACTGGTTTATCGCATTTTAGACGAACAAGCAATTGCGAGCGCTTTAAAGAAAACTTCCGGTACCAATACCAATGATACAAAGTCGCGCAAGAGAACCCGTATCAATGTAAAAAAAGAAGCAGATAAAATATATACTGCTAATCAAAATAAGGCGCACAAAGTAGAGGTTGACAAACCGGAAGTCGAAGTGATTTCGGATGTGGAAACAAAAGTGACGGAAACTCCCGCTATCGTAACGAAGGAAAAGGAAGAAAAGACGCCACCAACTCCTAAAAAGAGAGGCCGAAAATCGGGAAGTACGACAAAAGGAAAAAAGAAAGCAGAGGAAAAGCCTCTTTCAGAAACTTCCGATGCAACCATGCCGGATGTTGCTGAAGAAAAAAAAGTCTCTAAAACTAAAAAGGAACTCATATTACCGGAATTGGAATTCGATAATGAGAGAGACGATTTTATTCCTATCGAGGACCTGCCTTCAGAAAATGCAGATCTACCTTCCGAGCTAATTGGAAAATTCGAGGCCACCAAAATGGAAATCCCTGCACAAGTGACCAAGGTAAACGTCAAATCCACGGGTAATCGTCATAATCAAAAACAAAATCATAACAATCCGACACCGGCTTATGCTCCTGCGACGACGGAAGAAATTCCAGTACAAAATCAACAAAAGATAGTTGAGCAGAAACCTGCAGAAAAAGTGTATGATTTTAATGATATCCTGAATGGATCGGGCGTGTTGGAGATTATTCCCGACGGCTACGGATTCCTTCGTTCTTCTGATTACGACTACCTTTCTTCACCCGACGATATCTATGTTTCTCAATCCCAGATAAAGCTTTTCGGGCTGAAAACTGGTGATGTGGTAGAGGGGCCCATCCGTCCGCCCAAAGAAGGGGAAAAATATTTCCCCTTGGTGAAAGTGAGTAAAATTAACGGCTTGGAGCCTTCGTTGGTTCGCGACCGTGTTGCTTTCGAACACCTTACTCCGCTCTTTCCCGAAGAAAAATTTAAACTGTGCAAAGGCTATAACGACGATTTATCGGTACGAGTAGTAGATATGATTTCCCCTATTGGCAAAGGACAGCGTGCGCTGATCGTGGCGCAACCCAAGACGGGTAAAACCATTTTATTGAAGAACATTGCCAATGCCATTGCGGACAATCATCCCGAGGTATACACCATTATGCTGTTAATTGATGAGCGCCCGGAAGAGGTGACGGATATGGCTCGCAGCGTAAAGGCAGAAGTTATCGCTTCCACTTTTGACGAACCGGCGGATCATCATGTCAAGGTGGCCAGTATAGTCCTTGAGAAAGCGAAGAGAATGGTGGAATGCGGTCATGATGTGGTCATATTCCTCGATTCTATAACCCGCTTAGCACGCGCATACAACAATGTGGCGCCGGCATCGGGAAAAGTGCTTTCCGGTGGTGTAGACGCGAATGCTTTGCATAAACCGAAACGTTTTTTCGGCGCCGCAAGGAATATAGAACATGGAGGGTCGTTGACAATTATCTCTACGGCATTGATTGATACGGGATCCAAGATGGATGAGGTGATTTTTGAAGAGTTTAAAGGAACAGGCAATATGGAATTGCAGCTCGATCGTAACCTCAGTAACAAACGCATCTTCCCCGCCGTCAATTTGGTGGCGTCAAGCACTCGTCGCGATGACTTATTGTTGGATAAGATGACACTTGACCGCATGTGGATCCTTCGTAAATATTTGTCGGATATGAATCCGGTCGAAGCCATGTCTTTTGTTAAAGACAGACTGGAAAAGACCAAAGATAATGAGGAATTCTTATTGAGCATGAATTCATAAAGCGATTAGGACTCAAGCTTAACCGCGCGAGGCTGACTGAAAGAGAAGTCAGCCTCGCGCCATTGTAGGATGCGTATCTTTTTAAATCGCTTCATGAAGATTAAAAAGGCAGATCATCCGCTTTATCATTCGATGCGAAATCTACGGGAAGGGGCGGAATAGATTCCGCATCGACCGAAAGCGCACTTCCTGAAGGGAGCGGGCCCTGAGCTTCCACGCGATCGATTTTCCACGCGCGGATTTGGTTGAACCATTTATCCTGCCATTGCCGGGCATCGATATCAAAAGAAACATTGATTTCTTCGCCTATCTGTATATTGAATTGTTTGATCTTATCCTCACCGAATACTTCGAAAACCATTCTCTTGGGATATTGATCATGCGTTTCGATCACATACGATTGCACCATCCATTTATTACCCGTATTCTTCGATACTCCGTCACGGGGCTGGAGTATCGCGATTACTTTTCCTGCTAATTCCATCTTTTACTATTCATTTTATTGTTAAACGGTACGAATTTACTGTTTTCATTTTTAGCAAACTAATTTTTCCCCGTTTTTTATGTGCAATCGACAATCTTTTTGTAACTTTGGCCATAAATATGTCGATCACAAATAAATAAAATATAACTATGAAGTTCATTGTTTCAAGTACAGGCTTATTTAGTCACTTACAAGCTGTCAGTCGCGTAATTAATTCAAAAAATTCATTACCGATTTTGGATTGTGTGCTGATGGAAGTGAAAGAAGGAATACTGTCGTTAACCGCTTCCGACAGCGAGAGCACTTTAACAACCTCACTCCCTGTCAATGATACGGATGGGAATGGGCGGTTCGCCGTGTCTGCAAGGAAATTTATCGATTCCTTAAAGGAGATTCCCGAACAACCTTTAACCTTTGAAGTCGATACCAATAATTTCAATATTGCTATTTATTATCTGAATGGTAAATACAGCTTGGTGGGGCAGAATGCAGACGATTTCCCGCTGGCTCCCGCCTTAAGGGATAATCCTATTCATATTTCCATGGCGTCGAAGGTTTTGGTGAACGGTATCAACCGCACCCTCTTCGCTACGGCGGAAGATGAACTCCGTCCCGTCATGAACGGTGTTTATATGGATATGACACCGGCGGATATTACTTTCGTCGCTTCTGATGGGCATCGGTTGGTACGCGATAAATCGACGGCCGCTCACGCCAATACGAACGCCGCCTTTATTCTCCCTAAAAAACCGTCCAATATCTGGAAAACTTTATTGACAAAAGGCGAGGATGAAGTCATTATCGACTTTGACGAAAAGAATGCCGTCATTACTGCCAGTGAATATAAAATGGTGTGTCGCCTCATAGAAGGGCGTTATCCGAATTACAATTCCGTTATTCCGCAAGACAATCCGTATAAGGTCCGCATCGACCGTCAGGCTATGATGAGCGCTTTGCGTCGCGTATCCGTGTTTTCTTCGCAAGCGAGCAGTTTGATCAAATTACATTTGGATAACAATCAGCTGCAGATCTCCGCTCAGGATATTGACTTCTCTACCTCCGCAGAAGAGATCTTAACTTGCGAGTATGACGGTAATCCGATGAGTATCGGCTTCAAATCGACATTCCTGATCGACATCCTGAACAACTTAAATGCAGAGGAAGTAATCATCGAATTGACGGATCCTTCTCGCGCGGGAGTGATTGTGCCTGCCGAACAGGAAGAGAACGATGACGTGCTCATGTTGCTCATGCCCATGATGTTAAATGATTAACATAAATACATTCGTTAATCTTCGTAAGATTTAAATATGAAACTTCATTTGAAGAATCCATTGGTCTTCTTTGATTTGGAAACCACGGGCACGAATGTGAATACAGACCGGATTGTAGAAATTTGCTATTTGAAAGTTTATCCCAACGGGAAAGAAGAAGCGAAAACCCTACGGATCAATCCCGAAAAGCATATCCCGGAAGAGGCAGCAGCGGTGCATGGCATCCATGACGAAGATGTGGCAGGCTGTCCGACGTTTAGGGAAGTAGCCAAAGAGATCGCTAACGATATAGAAGGTTGCGATATAGCCGGCTTCAATTCGAATCGTTTCGATGTACCGGTCTTAGTGGAGGAATTCCTCCGGGCAGGGGTAGATATCGGCATGGCGAAGCGGAAATTCATCGATGTGCAAGTCATCTATCATAAATTGGAACAGCGTACGCTCTCTGCCGCCTATCAGTTTTATTGTCATAAGAACTTGGAAGATGCGCATTCGGCCGAAGGTGACACACGGGCCACGTACGAAGTCTTGCAAGCACAGTTGGATTTCTATCCGAATGACTTGAAGAACGATATCTCCTTCCTGGCGGACTACTCTTCCTTCACGAAGAACGTCGATTTTGCCGGGCGAATTATTTATGACGAGCAAGGTATCGAAACATTCAACTTCGGGAAATATAAAGGAATGCATGTCACGGACGTATTGCGCAAAGATCCGGGATATTACGGTTGGATCCTCAATGGCGACTTTACGTTGAACACGAAGAACGTGCTCACCAGAATTCGTTTGCGCGAATTGGGAACGACAAAATAAATTATGATAAGGAAAAGAAACATACTGCTGTAAGGGGCATAGCTGTTCCTGTGAGTGGTTATGTCCGTTTACGGTTCGCTGTCCATAAAGAAACGACAATGTTGCGATCTCTCCATATACAAAACTATGCGCTTATCGATACGCTGGATATTTCTTTCACTTCCGGTTTTTCGGTGATTACCGGCGAAACGGGAGCAGGTAAGTCCATTATTCTTGGAGCGCTGGGGTTGCTTCTCGGACAACGGGCCGAACTAAAGGCTATCAAAGAGGGAAAAGACAAATGTATCGTCGAGGCGACATTCAACCTCTCCGGTTCTTCTCTGAAATATTTCTTCGAGGAAAACGATTTGGTATACGAAGAGGAGGAATGCATCCTCCGAAGGGAACTCTATGCCACTGGAAAAAGTAGGGCTTTTATCAACGACTCGCCGGCTTCGCTCACGCTGCTGAAAACACTCGGAGAACAGCTGGTAGATATCCACAGTCAACATAAGAATCTACTCCTCAGCCATGAAGATTTTCAGAGAGAGATATTGGATATACTCGCTCACGACGAACGGGAGCTGGCTGCCTACCGTCAGTCGTATCAAACATATAAAGCGGTTTCCAAAAGCCTCAACGAGGCCGTAGCGGAATCCGAACAAAACAAACAGGACGAAGATTATGTCCGATTTCAGTTGCGACAGCTGGAAGAGGCGGAATTAGAGAAAAGCGAACAGGAAAACCTGCAGCGAGAAGCGGATATGCTCAACCACGCGGAAGAAATCAAGTCGAACGTATTCAAAGCCTGCCAACTTATGTCCTCGGACGAAGGCGGTTTCCTCGGTGAAATGCGGGAATGTCTGCAAACGCTCGAAGAAATCAGGACGATTTATCCCGCAGCGGAGCCATGGATCGCACGATTGGAAAGTTGCCAAATTGATTTGCAGGATTTGCAACGCGATCTCCGAAAGGCGGAGGAAGAGGTGGAGTTCAACCCTGCCCGACTCGGGATGGTGAACGACCGTTTGAACCTCATCTATTCTTTGGAACAGAAACATCGGGTCGATACGGTTGAAAAGCTCTTGAATGTCGCCGACGAATACCGGTCGCGATTGGAGAAGATCACTTCTTCTGATGAAAGAATCGAAGTCTTGAAACAGGAAAAAGAAACCGCGTATAAAGAAATGGTCGAGCAGGCCGGAATTCTGACGAAAGAAAGAACTAAAGCCGCACGAAAGATTGAAGAGCAGTTGCGAACGTACCTGATTCCGCTCGGGATTCCCCACGTTCGTTTTGCTGTAGAGATGAAAAAGCTCGAAGTACCGGAGATGAACGGTTCGGACAGTGTGAACTTTCTCTTCTCCGCGAACAAGAACGTGGCCTTGCAAGAGGTCGCTTCCATCGCTTCGGGAGGAGAAATCGCACGCCTCATGCTTTCCCTGAAAGCGATGATTGCCGGAGCTGTTCGCCTTCCGACCATCATCTTCGACGAAATAGATACGGGCATTTCCGGTTCTATTGCGGAAAAGATGGCCCTGATGATGCAAGCGATGGGAGCGCCCGACCGACAAGTGATCAGCATTACCCATTTACCCCAGATAGCGGCTAAAGGCGCTGTTCACTATAAAGTATATAAGGTGGATACGGAGGTCGGGGCACAAAGCCACATCGTGCGTCTGAACGACGAGGAACGGGTGGAAGAGATCGCCCACATGCTGAGCGGTGCGACGATGACGGAGGAAGCTGTCGACAATGCGAAAGCGCTATTAGGCTATACGAAACATAAAAGGAAATAGACGAATGATAGACAAGAATGAAACGATATTCGGCGTTCGCGCGGTGATCGAAGCGTTGGAAACGGGAAGAGAGATCGATAAGATTTTAGTGAAACGGGATATGCAGAGCGAACTCTCCCGAGAGCTCTTCGCAGCGCTTCGCGAAAAAACCATTCCCGTGCAACGGGTGCCTGTAGAACGGATCGACCGGATTACCCGGAAAAACCACCAGGGGGTCGTCGCCTTCCTCTCTCCCGTCAGCTATCAGAAAACGGAGGATATCGTACCCTTCCTCTTCGAAGCGGGGAAATGCCCGCTATTGATCATGCTCGACGGAGTAACGGACGTACGCAACTTCGGGGCGATAGCCCGTACCTGCGAATGCGCCGGCGTGGATGCGGTGATCATCCCGGCAACGCACAGCGTAACCGTAAACGCCGATGCAATCAAGACCTCGGCCGGCGCACTCCATACCTTGCCGGTCTGTCGGGAACAAAATCTGACTAATACCATTCGTTTCTTAAAAGAAAGCGGATTCAAGGTGCTTGCAGCCACGGAAAAAGGTGATCCCGATTACTCGGCGGTCGATTTCTCCGGTCCCGTATGCATCGTGTTGGGAGCCGAGGATACGGGAATCCCCTCCGAACACCTCCGATTATGCGACGAAAGGATGCGGATTCCCCTGAGGGGAAAGATCGGCTCGCTCAACGTCTCTGTCGCCGCAGGCATCCTGATTTACGAAGCGGTGAAACAGCGCGGATTCGATCGACCGACAGACAAATAAAGCGAAAAACATAAAAGACGAAATATGAAAAATATACTTGCAGGTTTACTGTGCTGCATCACGCTTCATGCGAATGCGCAAACGCCCAAATGGGCAGAAAAAGCGAAAAAAGCAGTCTTCTCCGTCGTGACTTATGACGATAAAAACAATATAAAAGGAACGGGAAACGGATTCTATATCGGCGAAGACGGAACGGCACTCTCCGACTACACCTTGTTCGACAACGCCGCGAGAGCAGTGGTTATCACTGCAAATGGCAAAGAAACGCCCGTAACCCGGCTGAGGGGAGCGAATTCCATTTACGACGTACTGAAATTCAAAACCGACGCAGTGGACAAAATCGAGGCGCTTCGGCCGACCAAAACTCCTGCCAAAATCGGAGATACGGTCTATTTGCTCCCCTATTCCACCCAAAAGAACGCGGAAATCCAAACGGGCAAGGTCACGGCGGTCGATTCCATCGGTCGGAGCGGATTTTACTATACGCTCTCTCTGAAAACTACGGCGAAGACGGTGAGTTGTCCGGTGTTGAACGTCGACGGACAGGTATTGGGGATGATCCAGCGAAACGCCTCGGAAGAAGACCCCGTCAGCTATGCCATCGGTGCCGATTTCGGCGCCTCACTCGAAATAACCGCACTCTCCGCCACCGATCCAACACTGAATCGGATTCACATTCAGAAAGCCCTGCCGGATACGGAGCAACAGGCCCTCGTTTACCTTTATATGATTTCGACCACCGATCCGACGACCTATGTAGCGGCCTTGGAAGATTTCCTCAGCCGATACCCCCACAGTTACGAAGGATACATCCGTCGCGCCGTAGTGGAGATAGACAGCGGGAAAGAAGAAAACTGGACGGCAGCTCAGGCCGACCTCGATCAAGCGATAACAGTAGCGGACAATAAGGCCGAGGCAAAGTATCGTATCGCCAGAGTGTGCTACAACTATTCGTTGGCTTCGGACGAGGGAAAAGGAAACCCCGCCTGGAGCTTCGATAGAGCTTTGAACCTAATCCGGGAAGCGAATGTGACGGATCCGCAACCGATCTATCTTCAATTGGAAGGCGATATTTTATATGCTATGAAGCATTATCCGGAAGCTTTCGAGTGTTACCAGAAGGTGAACGAGTCGGACATAGCTTCCGCCGCCACGTTTTATGCAGCGGCCCGCGCCAAACAGATGACAGAGGGCAGCGAACGGGAAGAGATCCTTGCGCTGCTGGATAGCGCCGTGGCCAAATGCATCGTGCCCTACACGGCGGACGCCGCCCCGTACCTCTTCGAGCGCGGTATGATTAAAATGAACCTGCAAGATTACCGGGGCGCTGTCAAGGATTTTAATGAAACTTATCGTGCCTATAACGGCAACGTGAATGCCAATTTCTACTTCCAGCGCGAACAGGCGGAAATCAATTGCCGCATGTATCAACAGGCTATCGACGATATCAATCGGGCGACCGAATTGGCGCCCGATGATGCCGTCCTTTGGTTGGAGAAAGGTTCCGTCCATATTCGGGTAGGACAGCTCGACGAGGCGATTGTCGCACTGCAAAAAGTCCTCTCGCTCGACGGGAACGTGGGAGCCGCCTATCGCATGTTAGGCTATTGCCAGGCTCAGCAGAAACAGACGGAAGCAGCTTGTGCCAATTTCAAAAAGGCGAAGGAATTGGGAGACGAAACGGCAGAGCAACTGATGCAAAAATATTGCAAGTAGCGCTCGGCCACGGTTGGCCACCGAGGAGGCGATTAAACCAGAAAACCTTTGCGGATAAACCTCCTAAACTCCATCGGAAAAGATACTAATCTTTCTACAAAAAGATACTAATCTTTCTCGGAAAAGTTACTAATCTTTTGTAGAAAAGTGTGTTTTTTTGCAAATCCGGCAAGGTTTCCTAATTGACCCTCAATTCTTGTAAAGCCTAATCCGCCTTGCCCAAGTAAGGAGAGGTGAAACCTAACCTCTTCAACCCCTTCTGCACATCGGGATGGCTCATGAAGAGCTTCCAAATCAAACCGGTGCGATAGTTCTCTATCATCACGACAATCGGCCCTTGGTCGATAGCCAGATACGAAGGCGCAAACCAGTTCTCTGTCAAGTTGAATGCATCTCTGAAGCCGTATTCACCCCAAAGGAGGTCACCCAGCTCTTCATAAAAATAGCGCATGGTCTCCAAAGAGAACTCCGGCGTATAAGGGATGGACGAAAGAGCGGCGGTAGGAGTAATCACACCACGGTCATTCCCCGGACTATGAGCGGAATAACCCTTATCCCCGTCACTGGCGGTCAGCCCCCAGCACTGCTTGCCGTAGCCCTTATACCCTTTCGGGTTTTCGATGCAGTAAGCTCGGTTTATCAGAGTATGGGCCTTCGCCTGTTCTCCATAGTCGGCGTAGCGGTCTTTCAATCCATATGGGTCGAGTCCCATGTAAGAATAATGAGCGAAGAAGAGGGGGCCTCCCTTGCCGTTATTTTCTCCGAGCGGCAACTTGATGCCGTAATACTCCCGACCGTTCAAGAACGTGTTTGCATTGCTCCAACCTTTATGGTAAACACGCTCCGCAATGGGATAAGTAGGCGAAGACGCCCCCAGCACGTAAACGATGTGGCACTCGTTATGCCCTTTAATCTGATGGTTCATCGCCCATCCGTTGTTGGGTGACCAATGCCAGTACATCACATCCTGTCCCTGAGTGAAGAAGTTCCATTCCGCTTGTCGCCACAGCATATTGACCATTCCGCGGATACGGTTTTCCGTAGGATTATTCCTTGTAAAGTACTGATGAGCCGCAAGCAGTCCTTGGAACATAAAGGCGGACTCCACAATGTCGGCTCCATCATCTTTTCGACTGAAAGGAATGGTCTTGCCGGTCTTCCCGTCCATCCAATGGGGCCATATACCATGATAGGTGTCGGTGTGCTTGTCGCTCAGAAAACTCACTATCTTCAGCATACGCTCGGCTCCTTGTTCGCGGCTGACGAATCCGCGCTCTATGCCGACAATGATGGCCATCACGCCGAATCCCGACCCACCGACGGTCACCGTCTCGTCATCGCCGTTGCTCCGTTCGCGCGCCAATCCGGATTCGGGATGGGCAAAGTCCCAAAAGTAACGGAATGTCTGCCTCTGAACGAGGGTCATCAACTCGTTGTCGGAGAGCCGTTTCGGCCTGTTCTGCCCCCTGCTCATACTAAAAGGATACAGTAAAAGCATCAAATACATCCATATTTTCATCATAATCATTCTTTCAAATTGACCCGGTCTTTTGGAAGCCAAGCTTCTCCAGCCCTTGCTGAATTTCCGGTACGGACATGAATAAGTTCCAAAGCATACCAGTTCTATAATTCTCTATCATACAAATTATCGGCCCTTGGTCGATGGCGATATATTGGGTGTCGTACCAGCCCGCAGTCAGGTTGAAAGCATCTATAAAGCCGTAGTCTTTCCAAAGTTTATCGCCCATCTTATAATAGAAGAAGTGCAATGCTGCCATCGACTCCTGCGGAGTATAAGGAAATGCGGACAAGGCAGCCGTCGGGGCGATTACTCCTTTATCGTTATTAGGCGAATGGGCCGAATATCCAGCATCTCCATCACTGGCTGTCAAGCCCCAGCAAGAGGATCCATATCCTGCATATCCTTTCGGGTTTTCTTTGCAATAACCGTAGTTAATCAACGTATGATTACGGTTCTGCTCCCAATAGTCGGCATACCGGTCTTTCAGTCCGTGCGGATCGATGCCTAAAAAAGAATATTGGGAAAAGAATAATGGCCCTCCCTTATCGGTTCCCAAAGGAAGAGAGATGCCGTAATAGGATTTCCCGTTCTTTATGCCTCCATTCTTAGCCCATCCCGCCTCATATACTGCTTTATCAATGGCATGTGTCGGAGATGAAGCGGCAAGCACGTATGTTATCAAGCATTCGTTCCACCCTCTTATCGCCAGATTCTTTTCAAAGCCGTAATCAGGACTCCAATGCCAATACAACACGTCTTCACCGCCTTTCCGGAACCAAGTCCAGTCGATGGCTTCCCAAAGACGGGTAATGTCGACACGCAACTTATTTTCAGCTTCAGTATTCCCTTTGAAATAAGCCCGTGCGGTGAGCAAACCTTGAAACAGCAAGGACGTTTCCACCAAATCGGCTCCATTGTCTTTCTCGCTGAAACGTACAGTCTTGCCCGTGGCACCATTGAGCCAATGTGCATAAGCACCATGATAGGCCGTGCATTCTTTATCAAGGAACGCGACAATCTTCTGTATTCGTTCAAGGGCTTGCTGACGGGTAATAAATCCTCGTTCGGCGGCTACCAACATGGCCATCACGCCGAACCCCGTGCCACCGGTGGTGACCACATTGCCCGAGGTGGTCCGTTCGCGTGCCATGCCGGAATGTTCATGCCCGAAATCCCAAAAGTATCTGAAGGTCTGCTTCTGCACCAGTGTCAACAACTCTTCATCGGAGATGCGCTCAAACTTGTCCGTCTCGTCCATTCCGGTCTCAATCGTGCAAACCCTGCCGTTGGAGAGCAGCACTCCGGAAGCGGATTTCACTCCCGGATTGACGACCAGTTTATACAATGACAGCATTTTGAACCCGTTTATCGGAGCCAACGAAACCTTATTTTCCGGCAACAGTTCATAAGTGCAGCCTACCGAAGCTTCATGCAATTTTAGAGCAATATTGCCACGAACGGAAGTTTTGTCTACCGCATCGGTAAACTCCAAAACAATACGGGCATCGGGAGCAACGCCACTGAACACCTTCTGATTCTGCTGTGTTCCTACGGTAATGTTTTTCAACTCGAAAGGCACAGTCTCTTTCGAATTTTCACCCTTGCCGCATGCAACCAGCAAAAGACATACTATGGAATAAAAAACTCTCATACCTAATCCTCCGTCACTCCTTTTGGGAGTAAAGACTCTGAACTTCGGATGCAGACATAGCCTTATCATATAAACGGAACTGGTCAAGTTGTCCCGGGAAATTGGAAGCCCAAGACTGCGCACCGGCACCCGTAGTCAGGCTCGGTTGAGTGCTGAACTGGAAAGCTCCGATAGCCAAAGAAGCGGCTACATTATTGAACTTCAAATCGCCGCAACCTGCCAATTCCTTAGTAAAAGCACTCTCGCCGTTACGGTAAACAGTGATGGTAGAAGTCTTTCCTTCGTACACAAAAGCCAAATGCACCCAATCTTCGCCAAACACGTTATCAATCTTCGCCTCTACCCATCTCTCATCATTCTCTTTCGATGTCTGGTTTAAGATGTGTATCTTAAAGAAAGCCTGTGTCGGACTGTTGTGATTCTCTAAGAAGAGGTCGAAGTTGCCCCAGAACTTAACTTTATTGGGAATACTGAACAATCCTTGAGCCGCAGTGTTTTTCGCAGATTTCATCCAGAAAGCGATAGTACAACTACCGATATTAGGAACGACCTCTTTCAATAAAGAAGGTGTATTGGCTAAGATATAAGCGTCCGACGCTCCTTGATATGCCATGCCGGAAACTCCATTCGCTGCAAACTTGGCCTTACCGTTATCCACTACGATGAAGCCATACTCCCCTTTGTCACGGAAATCTTCCCCATCAAACGGGAGATACATCTTCAACGGAGTGTCCGGGACGACGTCACTGCTCTTCGGGTAGTTGAAAGCAGGGTGCTCCATATCTTGAAAACAAGACTGAAGACCTAATGCAAACAGGCAAAAAGCCATTGGTAATATATACTTTCTCATGAGTTTCGATTTTTGAAGATTTAATAATTCGGGTTCTGAATCAATACGCCGTTCGACTTATCTATCTCGTCCTGCGGAATAGGCAACAAGGCATGTCTATCCTGATAGTCGGTCTTACCCGCTGCATGAAGCACCTCTCGTGCAATACCCCAACGTACCAAATCATAGAAACGGTCGAATTCCATTCCCAGCTCGACACGCCGCTCGTGACGGATAGCATCGCGCAATGCGTTCTGGTCATCGGTGGTTACCTCCGGAAGTACGCCGGTATTCGTACCGCGGGCACGGGCACGTACCATCTCCAAATACCTGCGGGCGGAGGGCAAATCATTCAGTTCGCAAGCCGATTCGGATGCCATCAAGACGACATCGGCATAGCGTATCAACCTGACATTCATCCAATATCCGCCTTTCGTGAACTTAGATCGCATGGCGGGATTCGTATATACCTTTTTATTAAAGTATTTGGCTATTACATCCGCATTGGAGACAGGCTTTTCTCCATATGGTTTATTGGCGGGTATCGACTCTGGGTCTTCTCCGTTCCTGATAAAGTACAGCAAGGTTTCGTCCTTTCGCGGATCGCCTTCTTCGAATGCGTTTGCCAACTCTTGGGTAGGAGTGTGCCATCCCCACCCCAAATTCCACTCGCCAGCACCACGGACACCCTGCACGGCGGCATACTGGCTTCCTATCTGGTTGGAGCCGGGCAAGGCATCGGTCGAGGTACATTGAAGTTCGAAAACAGATTCGCTGCAGTTTTCGCCCTCCTCACGGAAGATCTTGTCATAGGGGGTGTTCAAATCGTAGAGACCGGACGCGATGACATCTTCGGCGGCAGTCCTCATATTGCCCCAATCGTTGCGCATCATGTAAGTACGAGCATGCAGGGAACGAGCCGCGCCCCACGTCAGGCGTCCGATATAAATCTTATCCCAGACCCGTGGGAGCGAACTCTCCGCTTCCGTCAAATCTTTATCTATCAACTCATAGATTTTGGCGACCGAGGACTTAGGCACATTAGCTTCAGCAAAGTCATTCACCTTGAAATCAATCAGGGGGACTTCGCCGAAAGCACGGACCAGATTGAAGTAGCAGAACGCACGCATGAACAGCGCCTCGCCCTTGTTCACCTTGTCGCCGTTGGTCAATGAGGGGTTGCCGGCCATTTCGTCCAGCAAGTCGTTGACCTTATGTATCAATGAATAGTTCTCGTTCCAATAACTCTTTATCATTCCGTTGCTGGGGAGATAATTGAAGTCGTCGAACATTCTGCCGATGGCGGCGCCGTCGGCCAAGGTACTTCCCTTCTCGGCATCCTCCGAACGGAAGCAGTGAATGGCCAGTGCCGTGTTACCGGTAGTCAAATGGAAGCTGCGCAGCTGGGCATACATATTGAAGACCTGCGTTTCGTACGTACCGCCGGTCAAATCGTCTTCGGTCTGTTGTCCCAATGGTTTTCTGTCGAACATGTCTTCGCACGAGCTTTGCGAGAGAGCCGTCAGGACAAATGCTATATAATAAAATATCTTTTTCATAATCGTCATTGTTTTAGAAGGTCAAATTAAAGCCGAGCGTATAGACCGCGGGCATGGGATAACCACCGCCGTCGATGCCGAAAGAGATGGCACTGCCACCCACTTCGGGCGTGTATCCGCCGTTACGGCCCCATGTCTTGAGGTTTTGGACATTGGCATAGATGCGCAGCGCTTGCATTCGGATACGGTTCAACAGATGCTTGTCGAAGTTATAACCCAACTCGATGTTGCGGATGCGGAAGAAACTTCCGTCCTCGATGAAGTAGGTGGACGCCTCTTGATTGATTTTGTGCGAGGGGTCGAGCAGCGGTTCCCAGTTGGAAGTGCCCTCTCCATGCCAGCGGCCGAGCTGCTCTGCGCGGTAGTTGAGTTGGGCGTAGCTGCTGCTTCCCCAATTACGGTAGATTTCGTTCCCATAGACTCCCATCATGTCGACGCTCAAGTCGAGGTTCTTCCAGCCCAGTTGCAGGTTGAAGCCGTAGGTGACGTCGGGCGTCGGGTTACCTATCATGGTGCGGTCTTTATCCGTTATCTTGCCGTCGCCGTTGACGTCGGTAAACTTCAAATCACCGGGGGTGACGGTACCGACGGAGTTCATGGGGGAGAAACGAATGTCGTTTTCGTTCTGATAGACACCCTCCACCTTGTATCCGTAGAAGTAGCCGATGGGGTAGCCCTCCGATACCCGCGAGGGGCCGCTGATGATATTATAGTCCTTGTTGACCAGCGAAAGGACTTCGTTATCGATGGTGCTGAGGTTGGCGCTGAGGCCGTAACGCCAGTCTTCCCCTATCCTGTCGTTCCACGAGGCAGTGAGTTCGACGCCGCGGTTACGGATTTCGCCGACATTGCGGAGGCCCGGAACCGTACCGGCAATCCCCGGGATTGAGGTCAGCATATCCTTGGTGGTCTTGCTGTAATAGACGGGCGAGAGCTGTAGACGGTCGGCAAAGAGGTGGATGTCGAAGCCTGCCTCCCAGGAATAGTTGCGCTCCCATCCCAAATCGGGGGAGATGAGTTTGTCCGGGCCTTTGCCTGCGATGATGTTATCGCCGAAGACCGCCGAGCCGGAACTGACGATGGTGGCATAGGCCGGATAACTGGAACCCGTGTTCTGGCTGCCCAGCACTCCCCACGAACCTTTCAGCTTGAGGTAGCTGATGACGCTTTGGCCTTGCATGAACTTCTCTTCGCTCATCACCCAACCTGCGCCGAAGGAGTAGAAATTGTCCCACGTATGGCCGGTCTTATAGAAGACGGATGAGCCGTCGCGACGGAAGGAAGCGTTGAATAGGTAGCGATTGCGGTAGTTGTATAACGAGCGGAACAGGTAGGACATGGTGAACCTGTCCCACTGCGAGCTGCCATTGGTGGCGGTGGAAACATCGTCGATGACGGACAGCCACCACCTATCCGGGTCATTGCCCACGGGTATGCCGTAGCCGGCAAGCTGGCTTCGTCCTCCGCTCAGGCCGGAATATTCGTTGTAATGGGTGGTGAGGCCGGCGGTCAAAGTAAGACCGTGCCCGCCAAACTGTCCGGTATAAGTCAGCACATAGTCCGATTGCGCCGCTAAGGAGTTGGACTTGCTCTGGCTGACGCTTTCCCGCTCCGAAATCAGCTCCCTGCCACCTTTGACGTCAGGATTATAGACGTAAACCAGCGGCGAGTAGGAGCGTGACTGGCTGGAGGAGTAGTCCATTGAGAAGGTAGCCCGAAACTTGAGGTTCTTTAAGAGGTCTGCCTCGCCGAAGATGTTGCCTGCCAAGCGATAGTTCTGCGACCTGTTGGTGCGGCCGCGCAGCTCTGTTTCGATGAGAGGGTTCCAGACTTGTGCACGCTGGAAGTCGGGCAACGTATGTATCAGCCCGCTTGCCGCGTCGTGAGTGGGGGCGATGGGTGCCGCCCGCAGTGCACCGCTTACACCTTTGGCATCGGGATAGAGCACCCGCACGCCATTGACCTGGAAGCCGAAACGCAGGAAGTCCGCCACACTATACTCGCTGTTGAGGTTGACAGTGAGTTTATCCAGCTTCTCGGTCTTGATGGAACCTTCCTCCATCTGATAGCCCAATCCGAGGTAGAACTTGCTCTTCTGCCCGGCGCCTGAGATACTTACATTGTTCTTGGTGAGGAAGCCGGTACGGAAGATTTCATCCTGCCAGTCGGTATCGGCATTCCACAGGGTATAGTCGTATGGATCACTGCCTTGGGATTTCAACTGCTCGTTGTAGAGCTGTCTGAATTCGGCGGCATCAGTCAGCGCTATGCGGTGATGGATGGCCTTCCAACCCACGGACGAGTTGATGTTGACGGTGGTCTTACCCGCCTCGGCTCGTTTGGTGGTAAGGATGATGACCCCGTTGGCACCGCGCACGCCGAAGATGGCGAGCGACGAGGGGTCTTTAAGTATCTCCATCGACTCGATGTCGGCAGGATTCAGATAATTGATGTTATCCGTAAACAGTCCGTCTACCACGTAGAGGGGGCGGAAGCCGTTGATGGAATTGGTACCGCGCACGCGGATTTCAGGGTCTTGGCCTGCCCGGCCGGTATTAACCACCTGTACGCCCGCCACCTTACCTTGTATGGAAGCCAGAGGGTTGGACGAAGGCCGCGAGGCTATCTCATCCGCCTTGACAGTGACGATGGAACCGGTCAGGTCGCGTTTGCGGGCGCTGCCATAGCCCACGACCACCACTTCGTCAAGCAGGTGGCTGTCTTCTTCCAGCGTGACATTGACCACAGAACGGCCGCCGACGACCACTTCTTGTTCGCGCATTCCGATATAACTGAAAATCAAAGTTGCATCAGATGAAACTTCGGTAATCTGATATTTCCCGTCGATATCAGTAATGCTTCCTTTATTCCTTTCTCCTTTCACGCGAACAGAAGCACCGATAACAGTTTCGCCTGTGTTGGTCGTAACAATGCCCGAAACTGTAATTTTGCCCTGTGCCATCGAAGCAATGGGAAACAGTAACATCAGACATGTGATAAATAAACTCTTTTTCATTTTGTATTGATTTAAAATTCTTTTTGCAAACATATCATAAGACTTAATATAAGTCAAATAAAAGACTACCACAAGATTACCACAATTCAACTTCATGATGCGGGATTACTACTACAACACTAAATAAACAGTAGATTATGAGGTAAATAAAACTTCCATGAATATTCAGAAGATATTTCATGTTGATATAGCCGAATAAAAGGATGCCCTAAAAGGTAATTTATGAATGAAAGCTACAACAATTTGAAAGTTGCCCGTTTCACATCTTTGCTGTTGCTTCCAATCATAACCTCGAAGTTTCCCGGCTCGCATACAAAATCAAGACGATAGTTATAGAACCTCAGTAAATCGGAAGTAATCTTGAAAGAAACCTTTTGGGACTCGCCGGCTTTCAGGAAGATCTTTTTAAAGCCTTTCAATTCCTTCACCGGACGGGTCACGCTGCCCATGAGGTCGCGGATGTAAAGCTGAACAACTTCAGTACCGTCTTTCTTGCCGGTATTGGTCACGGTGACGGTGGCGGTCAGTTCGCCCTTATCTGTCATGACAGACTTATCCAGCGTGACGTTGCTGTAGGCGAAGTCAGTATAGCTTAGTCCGAAGCCGAAAGGGTAAAGCGGTTCGTTGTCCACATCGAGGTAGTTGCTGCGGAATTTCCGGAACCATGCACCTTGAGGTAACGGACGGCCGGTGTTCTTATGGTTGTAGAACAGCGGAATCTGGCCCACGTTCTTGGGGAAGGTGGTGGTGAGCTTGCCACCGGGATTGACGTCGCCCAGCAGCACGTCGGCAATGGCGGAGCCTGCCTCGCTACCACCAAACCATACGTTAAGGATAGCGGGCACGTGCCTCTGCTCCCAATCCAGCACCAGCGGGCGGCCGGTAAAGAGCACCAGTACCACGGGCTTACCGGTGCCCAGCAGAGCTTGCAGTAGTGCGCGTTGGGTATCGGTTAACTCAAGGTCGGTGCGACAACTGCTCTCTCCGCTCATTTCAGAAGCTTCACCGAGGGCGGCAATCACCACGTCTGACTGGGCAGCCACGGCCAGTGCCTCGTCTAGCAGCTCTTTGTCAGAACGGCCGTCACGGTGTAGCGAACGACCGAACATAGTAGCTCGCTCCTCGTAGGCGGCATCGCTCATCAAGTTGCAGCCTTTGGCGGTGAGGACGCGTGCTCGTCCGGCGGTAGCGGCTCTCAGTCCGTCGGCCAGCGAGGTGGCTTTGTCCAGCACGGCTGCCACGCTCCACGTGCCCGGCATGTTAGTGCGGCTGTCTGCCAACGGACCTACCACGGCGATGGTTCCCTGTTTCTTCAGCGGTAGCACCTCCCCCTCGTTCTTCAGCAGGACGAAACTCTCAGAGGCAATGCGGCGAGCGGCGACACGGTGCTGGGGAGTGAAGATTTGCCGGCGGGCGCGACTCAGGTCGCAGTACTTGTATGGGTCGGCAAAGAGCCCCAGCTTGTATTTCGCCTCGAGTATGCGGCGACAAGCGGCATCAATAGTGGCTTCGGTGACTTTGCCGGCTGCAAGCGACTGCTTCAGTGTGGTGGAGAAGGCATCGCTCACCATATCCATATCCACTCCAGCATTCAGCGCGAGGGCAGCCACCGCCTGCATGTCTCCCATCCCATGCTCGATCATCTCGGCAATGCCGGTATAGTCCGTCACGACGAAGCCACGGAAGCCCCACTGGCGGCGCAGCACGTCGGTCATCAGCCAGTGGTTTCCAGTGGCGGGGATGCCTTCTACCTCGTTGAACGAAGCCATCACGCTGCCCGCCCCTGCATCTACGGCGGCACGGTAGGGCAGCATGTACTCATTGAACATCCGCTGGCGACTCATGTCTACCGTGTTATAGTCGCGTCCCGCCTCGCTGGCGCCGTAAAGAGCAAAGTGCTTCACGCAGGCCATGATTTCGTCGGAGCGGCTCATGTCCTTGCCTTGATAGCCGCGCACCATGGCCTGTGCAATGGCAGCCCCGAGGAAGGGATCCTCGCCGCTACCCTCTGCAATTCGTCCCCAGCGAGGGTCGCGGCAAAGGTCCACCATCGGGCTGAATGTCCAGCAAATGCCGTCGGCACTGGCCTCCACAGCGGCAATGCGTGCCGACTCTTCCACTGCCTTCATGTCCCACGTGCACGATAATCCCAGCGGAATGGGGAATACCGTCTCGTATCCGTGTATGACGTCCATCCCAAAAAGCAACGGGATGCCCAAACGGCTTTCCTCCATTGCCACCTTCTGCACCTCGCGGATGCGTTCCACACCCTTCAGGTTGAACAGCCCGCCCACTTCGCCGGCACGGATGCGCTGCACTACCTCGCTGCTTTGTGCCTGTCCGGTGATAATCTCACCGGTGACCGGCAGGTTCAGCTGACCAATTTTCTCGTCCAGCGTCATCTTCTTCATCAGTCCGTCGACAAAACGGTTCATCCCCTCAGAGGGGTTTTGCGCACACGCACCACCGGCGACAAACGCCCAGTAGAGCCAAAGGAATCTCAAGTTGGATAGTAAATGTTTCATGTCTTTCATACTTTTTTATTGCAAATAAAAGAAAAGCATGCAGCAGCTCCATATTCCACACTACGACAAAAGTACGCTCATTATAAAAAATAAGAAAGAAGGTACGACATTAGTACCTCTCTTATTGATATGTCGCTAATCAACAGCTATTTGAAATTTATCAAAAAATCTGTCAGACTTTCCTCCGAAAGTAGATTGAATTTCTTACGCAGCCGGTATCTTGCCGCATCGACTCCGCGGATGGAGATGTTGAGCATCTTGGCTATCTCCTTGGTGGGCATGTTCAGGCGGAACAGTGCGCAGAAGCGCAAATCTCCCGAGGTCAGGTCGGCGTACTGACGTTTCAGGTTGCGGAAGAAGTTTTCGTGTATACGGTCGAAATTAGCCTGAAACATGGTCCAGTTCTCTTCATCAGACACGATGTTATTATTTATCAAAGTGAGCAACTTATCCAAATTCTTACGGCTATACTGTCCCGAGAGCTTCTGCTGCTGTATTTCTTCTTTCAATGAACTCAGGAATTCCTGATGGACGATGTTCGTCATCACTACGCTGGACAGTTCCTTACTCTTGAAACGCAGGTCGGCCTCGAGCTGCTCCTTCTCCAGTTCGATGATTTTCTTCTCCTGCCGCTCCAGCTCCGCCTGATGGACGACGCGCTGCCGCTCTATCACCCGGTCCTTCTTCCGCTTTACGAAGCGGTAGACAAGGTATTGCAGCAAGGCCAGTAGGCACAATCCCAGCAAGACGTAGCCTCCCACCGCCCAATACGACAGGTACCATGGACGCAGAATTTCGAAAGGCATCTCTGCCGATGCCCGCACGCCGCCGGCATCGTACACTTCCGCACGGAACACATAGCGCCCGTATGGCAGGTGAGTATACTTCTTCTGCAACTCGCGTCCGCCGGGTGTCCATTGTTCAGAATACCCTTCCAGCAGATACCTTACCTTATATATATAGTCGCCGTATACCGGATAGCTCAACGTGAAGCTCACCGTATTGAAGTCGGGGGCCACTTCCACTCCGGGCTGCACGCTCAGCAGTTTCCGCTTGCCGCTGAACTCGTCCGCCGCCATCATCTCCGCAATCCGGAGCGAACGCACCACCTGTGGTTTATACAAGGAAGAGCTGTCCGTCTCAATACGCGCAATGGCATTATTCAAGCAGAGATAAGAACGATTGTTTCTTTTATCATAAACCACACTTCCCCGATCTTCCACCGCCACGCCGTCGAATAAAGAATAGGGAATCCGGAGTTCGATTTTAAAAGTATTCATTGCACACTTTACCAAGTACACCGTTCTGTCTCCTACGAACCAATAGCCATCTCCGTCTGCCCGGCTCACCGTCTTGATTTCCTTCAATTCCGCCAACTGTTCGTTCATCGTTGTATACGGAACGATGGAGTCGGTCATATCCTCGTACGTATAGAAAGCCTCTCCGTTAGAGAAAACTACGCGACCGTTAATCTTGAATAAGGCAAAACTTCCTCCCTGCACTTTACCCAAGCTATCGTATTTCCGCACCTCCTTCACCTGTCTCATGTCCGCATCGATACGGAAGCGGTACAGACCGTTCCTCAAGTGCTTCGCCCAGATATTCCCCTGGGCATCCACCTCCAGATGCCGAACCATGTGGCTGAACCCGTACAACGAGCGGGTGAAGCGATATCCCCCAGCCGTATCTTCCGTATATAAGTTCAGCAGGGCGTAAGTCCCTTCCAGTAGATAAGACTGGTCTTTCAACTCCACCTTTGCCATGCACATCCCTCCCTTTGCGTCGGATACTGGCTTGGCTTCCATGCCCGATACGATGAAAGTTCCCTTGTTGTGCCCGCAGAAGATGTGCTTTCCCCACTCCTTGACGAACCATGCCTGCTCCTCCATACCCGGAACCGGTTCGGCCTTTCCGTCCTTTAATCGGTAGAGCCCCTGATTGGAAGCGACGTATGCCTCATCTCCCCTCACCAACACATCGTATACCATGCCTATCTTTCGGAACGGAGGCTCGTAATAGTATATCAGGGAATTGTTCTGTATATAGGCGATACCTTCGTCCAGAGCCGCCCACAGATTATTGTTGTCGTCGCAATACAGCTTCAGGACGGTGTTATTCCGCAGCCTGTTGTCCGTACTGATCTTCCACAGCAGTCGTCCTTTCTTATCCAACGCATAGATACCGTCGGATATGGTGCCAATAACGTAGCAACTGTCTTTAGTCATCACGGCACGATTAATGGTATGCTTCCTGAAGAGGTCGTCGCACTCAGTCTTCCACCTTTCCACCGCCCCGTCGCGATAGAGGAAGCCTCCCTGATTGCGGGTAAGCATCAAAACGGTATCTCCATAAGGAAGTCCGGCTAACACATCGCTGTCACCGAAAGCTTTCCTGGGAATCAGTTCTTTCATTTCTCTGTCGGAAAACACGCAAAGTCCACCGTCTATTCTTTGGGAATAACAAATACCTCCAACTTGAAACAGGTTAAGCGGAAGGTCCTTCAGCCGAACGCCTCTCACCGAATTTCCACTATAAAAGAAAAGAGAACCGAACGAATGAAACACGATTTCTCCCTGAACGCAAAGAATATCCCATATTTCGTCGTTATGAAAACTGAAATTCTTCACTTCATTTTTCAGCGAGTGATAGGCAAGCGTGTTGTAAGGGGTACGTTCGAAGTAGCCGAATTCTTCGTAGGAGCCTACATAAATTTTCCCGTCTTCGCCTATATAGATGGCGCGCACAATTCCCTTCGTGGGCAGTTCGTACAGCCTCCAGACGTTTCCGTCAAACTCCAGCAGTCCATTATTATTACCAAAATACATCACTCCTCTTTCATCCTGTGCTATGGACCAATTCTGAATACCGGCATTATAATCCGACACCGAATAATTCCTCACTATAGGAGAAAAAGGTATAGGTGAACCTTGTAGTAAACTACTGAAAACCCAAAGAACGAAAAACGTTATTGCAATCCTCATGAGTACTATTTATAGGTATCTACCAACAAAGATACATTTTTTACGTTTTCGTAAAAACAAAATCGCAGATTATCCTCTTTTATAGAGAGATAACCCGCGACAGAAAATTTCTTTTATCAAGTTAGGCGGGAAGGTACTTTATAAGGCTTCGGACTTGGAAAGGATACAGGAGGAGAACTACAAGGATAATAGTACCGTAATACCTTAATAAAAATGTGTTTATAGCATACGAAAAGGAGAAGTCGAAACGGATTGGGAGCTTTTCGGGGAGAGGTTGGGGGCGATAATCTTCAATAAACCCAACAAAGCCGACTGCAGCCGCAGTCGGACCTCCTCGACAGGTATTTCGTATCCGAGCTCTTCGGCGAGGGAGGTAACGCCTTTATTGACGAACCCGCACGGATGGATATGTCTGAAATAACGCAGGTCGGTATTTACGTTGAGTGCTAATCCGTGCATGGTCACGAAGTGACTGCTCCGAACTCCGATGGCGCAGATTTTCCGTTCGCGGGGAGCGCCCACGTCCAACCATACGCCGGTGGCTCCACTTACTCTTTGTGTCTTGATGCCGTACGAGGCACAAACGCGAATCACGGCTTCCTCCAGGCGGCAGATGTAGGCTTTTAGCCCCAAACTGAACTCCTCGAGATCGAGGATGGGGTAACACACCAACTGTCCCGGCCCGTGATACGTAATGTCGCCGCCGCGGTCGGTACGGAAAAGTTGCGCTCCCACTGCCTCCAATTGCGCTTCGTTCAGCAGTAGATTGGTCGCTTTCCCGCTTTTGCCCAGTGTATAGACGTGCGGATGCTCTACGAATACGATCCGGTTCGTGTAAGGCCGCCCGTTTAGTTTCGCCTCCACGAGGTCTTCGAACAGTTTCTCCTGTCGCTCCCAAGCTTCGGCATAGGGTACCGTTCCCCAATTTTCTACATGCATCGTCGTTCGTTGAAATGATGTACAAAGAAAGTACAAATCTGTCATGTATCCAATAAAAGATAAAAAGAAAAATGGTTTTACCAGACAACGATAAAAAAGAATGAAAGCCGCATACGTTATGAAAAAAAGAACTACCTTTGACAGGCGAACGCGCAGGAAAAGCGGCGTCGCAAGATGTAACGCAAAGAGCCTATCGTCATGAAACATATTTTTTATTTATGCTTGTTGCTCTCGATTTCGCCGAGCCTGTTCGCCCAGCAATCGATGGAAAACGACTCTTCGTCCGTCGGACGAACTCCCCGTATCATAATTCCCGCGGACATCGACTCGCGGAATCTGATCGAGGAACTGAACGGGGTGAAGGAATTAGATGACGGATTCCTCTTGGATTTGAACCTGAAAAGTGCCTTGCCTCCTCGCCTATCCTCCTCGTCATTCCTTCAGAGGCTGATACTCGTCGGCTTCCCGACCGTCGACAAGCCGACGGTCTATTTCAAGAAGGCCACGATCTACGACGTGGTATACGGAGCCGTCCGTCCGTCATACGGCCTTTTCAGTTCGAGTCGCTTCGGGGGGCATGTCTTCCCCGTCGTTCTGCAAAGCGCCGCATTCCACTTGAGCAACGGCTGGAAAGCAAGCGTTTTCGGAACATATAACGCCGAGGGACACAAGTTTTTTATTCCCGGTGCGCTGCCGTGGGAAAGGAACGATTTCAGAGGAGCCTTCGAAATGAAATCTCCCAATGGGAAATTCGGGATTCGGGTCGAAGTGAGCAAGGAGCGCGAAAACGCCTTCGGGTTCTGATCAGACAAAAGATATTTTTCGGCTTTTTTATCGCTCGTTTCACGGAGTTGTCCTATCTTTGCCGATAGACGAAATCAATATTTTATTCATTAAAAACCAAAAAGGAAATGAAAACCATAAAAGCATATCTATCTGTAGCATTTTCCATCGGGGTGTGCGGTGTTTTATTCGCAGGATGCAATCATCGAAATCAGAATGTAAACTATTCTTTCAAGACTGTCGAGAAAAAGGAAATTTATCGGTTGAATGAGGAACAAAATGCTCCCGCCTGCGATTTCGCACTGAAGTTTACTTGCCTCGACGAAAGGGAGGGCGATTCGATCGCCCGGAAAATCAACCGAAACATCCGTAAAAAAGTATGGGGCGAAGACGCCGGTGCCATGGACAATGAAGAAGCCGTCGAAACCTTTTACCGGAAATACATAGCGACTTACAAAGACGAAATAGAAAGCCTTTATAAAGAAGATCAGCACTCTGGAGAGAAACCGGACGAAATGCCGACGTGGTATAATTACGAATATCGACAGGAAACGGCTGTCGACGGAGGAAAACCAGGCATCCTGAACTACCGATCGACCGTCACGGAATACCGCGGCGGCGCTCATCCCGCCACGACAACCACATGGTTCAATATCGACGAAAGAACGGGCGACGTGTTGACTTTCGACGACGTATTCATTGCCGGAGCAAGGGAACAGCTGATACCCCTGATCAAGGAAGAGCTGATCCGTGTAAAAGCCAAACAGCACACCGATCTGAACATTCAAACATGGGACGACCTGAAGAAGAACGGCATCCTGATCGACGATACCGGTGAGGGACTCTTCGTTCCCGATAACTTCCTCCTCGAAAAAGAGATGGTCAGCTTCTTGTATAATCAGTACGACATCGCTCCCTACGCCGAAGGCGCTACGAAAGTCGGCATCTCCTATTCGATGGCGGAGAAGTATATGCTTCATTAACCCCGGTCATGGAACTTATTCTGAAATACTTTCCCGACTTGACAAGCGATCAACAACGACAGTTTGCAGCGCTCGACGCCTTGTACTCGGATTGGAATAGCAAAATCAACGTGATCTCCCGAAAAGACATTGCTCACCTTTACGAACACCATGTGTTGCATTCGTTGGCTATCCCCAAGTTCATCCGTTTCCGTGCAGGCACCAGCGTTTTGGATTTCGGTACGGGCGGCGGTTTTCCCGGTATTCCCCTCGCGATTTATTATCCGGACGTGCGCTTTCACCTCATCGACAGTACCGGGAAAAAGGTCGGAGTGGCTGGCGAAGTGGCTCGAGCCATCGGGTTGAAGAATGTAACCGTCAGCCATCGTCGGGCAGAAGACGAGATAGGCAAATACGATTTCGTGGTCAGCCGAGCGGTGATGCCGATTGCCGATATGCTGAAGATCATTCGGAAGAATATCGTCAAAACGAATAAAAATGCTTTTCCGAACGGGTTGATTTGCCTGAAGGGCGGAGATTTGAACGAAGAAATCAGAACGATCAAGCATCTTAGCTCGGTCTACGAGCTCAAAAAGATATTCGAAGAGACTTATTTTGAAACGAAGAAATTGGTTCACGTAATCATAAAAGTATAAATGACTATGACGATAAAGAAGTTTGAATTCAACATGTTCCCCGTCAACTGTTACGTCCTGTCCGACGAGACGAAGGAGGCGATCATCATCGATGCGGGGTGCTTTTACGAAGAAGAACGCCGGACCTTGCGACATTATATTGATGCGCATGAATTGAAAGTCAAGCATTTGTTGAATACCCACCTGCATTTGGATCATATTTTCGGAAATCCGTTTCTTTACCGCACATACGGATTGAAAGCCAAAGCCAATCAGGAAGACGAATTCTGGCTCGTTCACGCTGACGAACAAGCGCGGGCGTTCGGCCTCGAACTCCCCGAAACGATGGTGCCCTTAGGAGGCTATGTGAACGACGGCGATCGCATTCTTTTCGGTAATACGGCGTTGGAAGCGATTCATATCCCGGGGCATTCACCCGGCGGAATAGCTTATTACTGTCAGGAGAACCAATGTGTATTCAGCGGCGATTCTCTCTTTCAGGGAAGTATCGGACGCGCCGATCTGGCGGGCGGTAACTTCGACCAATTACGCGAACATATTTGCAGTCGGTTGCTCGTGCTCCCTCCCGAGACGGTAGTCTATCCCGGACACGGCGATGCGACGACCATCGGCGAGGAAAAAGTGAATAATCCCTTTTTACGATAGCATTCATTGATAAACAAGACATAGTATGAAAACAGATTTATTAGCCGATAGGCATATCGGCATACGCAAAGCCGATCTTCCGCCGATGTTGAAGAAAATCGGCGTAAAGAGCGTGGACGAGCTCATCGACAAGACGATTCCCTCCGATATTCGACTGAAAATTCCTTTAGCATTGGCAAATCCGATGACCGAACGGGAATTTTTAGAGCATATCGCGCAATTGGCAGCCGAAAATAAACGGTATACTTCTTACATCGGTATGGGATGGTACGATACGATCACGCCAGCCGTCATTCTGCGCAATGTGTTCGAAAATCCCGTTTGGTACACTTCGTATACGCCGTACCAAACGGAAATATCGCAGGGACGTCTCGAGGCGCTGATCAATTTCCAGACAGTCGTTTCCGACTTGACGGCGATGCCTCTGGCAAATTGTTCCCTGCTGGATGAAGCTACCGCCGCCGCAGAAGCATCGACCATGATGCACAATCTCCGCAGCCGTGCGCAACAAAAGGCGGAAGCGAATACACTGTTCGTCGACGAACAGATATTTCCGCAGCATATCGCCGTATTAAAAACACGGGCTGTTCCTCAGGGAATCGATATCGTGACGGGAGATTATAAAACCTTCGAGTTCACTCCCGACGTATTCGGATGCATCGTTCAGTACCCGAACAGCAACGGAAACGTAGAAGATTACAAAGCTTTTGTGGAGAAAGCCCACGCAATCGAATGCAAGGTTGCCGTCGACGCCGACATCTTGAGTCTGGCCCTGCTTACGCCTCCCGGCGAGTGGGGTGCCGACATCACTTTCGGCAGTACGCAACGTCTGGGGATACCTCTGTTTTACGGAGGCCCGTCGGCCGCTTACTTTGCTACTCGCGACGAATTCAAACGGTTCATGCCCGGTAGAATTATCGGCTTATCGAAAGACAGATACGGGAAACTCTGCTATCGAATGGCGCTTCAGACACGCGAACAACACATCAAGCGCGAAAGAGCTACCTCGAATATCTGTACGTCTCAGGCTCTCCTGGCCACGATGGCTGGTTTCTATGCGATATATCACGGTAGGGAAGGGATGGAAGCGATTGCAGCACGCATCCATGCGATTGCGGTTTTCCTCGACGGGGCCTTGTCTCGTTTAGGATACGAACAGCATAACGAAGTATTCTTCGATACGCTGCGCTTCAGTTTACCCGAACATGTCACGACGCAGAAATTACATACCATCGCGCTGAGCAAGGAGGTTAACCTCCGCTATTTCGAGAACGGCGACGTCGGGTTGAGCATCGACGAAACGACCACGTTGAAGGACGTTAACGTCTTGATCGCCATTTTTTCTATCGCCGCCGAAGAAGGCATTCAGGAGGTCAAAGATATTCCGTCGGCCGCATTTACGGGCGAGCTTCGGCGTACTTCTTCCTATCTGACTCACGAAGTGTTTCAGAAGTATCACACCGAAACCGAGATGATGCGCTATATCAAACGCCTCGAACGGAAAGATATCTCACTGACTCACTCCATGATCGCTTTGGGATCGTGTACCATGAAGTGTAACCCTGCCGCCGAAATGATAGCATTGACCGATTTGGGCTGGACAGGCATTCATCCTTTGGTGCCGGAAGATCAGGCGAAGGGTTACCAGTTGTTAATCCGTAATCTGACGGAACAATTGAAAACGATTACGGGGTTCGCCGGTGTCACGTTACAGCCGAATTCCGGTGCGGCTGGCGAATATACCGGTCTGCGCGTCATTCGTTCGTACCTCGAAAGTATCGGGCAAGGGCATCGTCACGTCGTACTGATCCCTTCGTCCGCTCATGGAACGAATCCCGCATCCGCCATTCAGTGTGGATTTACGACTGTTACGTGCGCTTGCGACGAAAAGGGCAATGTCGATGTCGACGATTTGAGAGAAAAGGCCGAAGCGCACAAGGACCATCTGGCGGCCCTGATGATTACGTATCCCTCTACGCATGGCATATTCGAACCCGAAATCGTCAAGATTTGCGATCTGATCCACAGTTATGGCGCACAGGTTTACATGGACGGCGCAAACATGAATGGACAAGTCGGACTGACAAGCCCGGGGATGATCGGTGCCGATGTCTGTCATCTGAACTTGCACAAGACTTTTTCCAGTCCTCATGGCGGCGGAGGTCCCGGCGTCGGTCCCGTATGCGTATCCGAGCATCTCGTGCCGTTCCTGCCCGGACATCCCTTGTTCGGAGACAGCACGAACGAAGTTGCCGCCGCACCGTACGGCAGCGCCGGCATCCTTCCCGTCGCCTACGGGTACATTTGTATGATGGGGACCGAGGGCTTGACCGAAGCCACGAAGACGGCCATTTTGAGTGCGAATTACTTGGCCGCCTGTTTGAAAGATACATACGGAATCGTATATACGGGAACGACAGGCTTCGTCGGCCATGAGATGATTCTGGATTGCCGTTACCTGCACGAACAGGTCGGAGTGAGCGAAACGGATATCGCCAAACGCCTGATGGATTACGGTTACCACGCTCCTACTCTTTCATTCCCCGTACACGGCACCTTGATGATCGAACCGACGGAAAGCGAAAGCTTAGCTGAATTGGATAATTTTGTCGAGGTGATGGAAAGCATCTGGCGGGAAATTCAGGAAGTAAAGAGCGGAGCAGCGGGTCGGGCGGATAACGTACTCGTCAACGCGCCGCATCCCGAATATGAAATCGTTGCCGATGAATGGAAACACGGCTACGCTCGGGAAAAAGCAGCCTATCCTCTTCGAACGGTGCGTGAAAATAAGTTCTGGATCCATGTGGCGAGGGTTGACGACGCGCTCGGCGACCGTAATTTGCTTCCGACCCGTTACGGCAAATTCGAATCGTGAAGTCTTTACGCAAAGAAAAAGAGGTTGGTTCACAAAAGAACCAGCCTCTCTATTACATGAATTCCCATTCGACAAGTTTCAGTTCAAATAGGCCTGCAATTGAGCGGGAGTGACATCTTTCGCCATAATTTCTCCGCGCTCGTTCAGCAAGTAATTTCTAAACCCTCTTTCAAGTTGATAAGCCTTGTAAAGCTCAGAGGTTCGGTCAAATCTGTCAACGTAACAGTTCTCCTCCGAAGATATCCGATCTGTCTTTATTATTTCTTCGAAAACGGACTGGTAATCATCGAATGAAACTGATACTATTTTTATTCTATTTGCTCGATTTCTGACGGCATGACACACCGTTGCGTTGCGCAATCTCGAAGTTGCATCGTAACCGGCCCAGAAACTGAGCAGCACCATCTTCCCCTGCAACTCTTTCAAGTTCACCTCCTGTCCGTTCTCCTGAAGCGTAAAGGAAGGAGCGATGTCTCCTATGCTTATCCCTTCGATATGCGAATCTTTTCCTCTGTACGAAACGGAAAAGACCGAAGTCGCGAGTAACAGAATAAAAATCGATCTTACATTTTTAATCATATACTACACTTTTAGCTCGCTTATCATCGACTCTTTTCAATGTCCTTGTGTTGATAACCTCTTTCATATCCGTTTGAAAATCAATTCGATTTCGGCGATTTAAATTGCGACAAAGTTAAAGACTTTTTATTTTTCGGCCAAAGGATCGACTGATAAATTATGTTATATAGCATAAAATTCCCCATTCCATCGTAAAAAAGGCAGACAAGATAAGGGGGATTTCGGATAATATTGTGTAATTTCGCCGAGTAATAAAGCCATTTTATGGAAACGAAGCGAGAACTCATTCTTATTAGCATCAGCGGTGTCGATCGTCCGGGCCTGACGGCCTCGATTACTCAAATTCTATCCGAATACGATGTAACGATCCTCGATATCGGGCAGGCCGATATCCATAGCCAGCTGTCTTTGGGTATCCTTTTCATGAGTCGTGAAGAGGATTCCGGAAACATTATGAAAGAGCTGTTATTCAAGGCTACGGCATTAGGAATTGCGATCCGTTTCTCGCCCGTGGCTGAAAGCGAATACATGCATTGGGTGAACATGCAAGGGAAGAACCGTTACATCTTGACGCTGCTGGGACGCAAACTCTCCGCTCATCACATTGCAGCCGTAACGAAGATCCTCGCCGACCAGGGATTGAATATTGATTCTATCAAACGACTGACCGGCCGCATGCCGCTCGACGAGCAGAAGGCGAGCGTCCGCGCCTGCATTGAATTCTCCGTTCGAGGGAATCCGCAGCACATGGAAGAAATGCAAAGCCGACTCATGCACCTGAGTTCGGAGATGGGAGTCGACTTTTCTTTTCAGTTGGACAACATGTATCGCCGAATGCGTCGGTTGATTTGCTTCGACATGGATTCTACCCTCATTCAAACGGAATGTATCGATGAGTTGGCAGAACGTGCCGGCGTGGGCGAACAGGTCCGGGCGATCACCGAAAGGGCCATGCGCGGAGAGATCGATTTCAAAGAAAGTTTTGCCCGAAGAGTCGCTTTATTGAAAGGACTCGAGGAGAGTGCTATGCGCGATATTGCAGAACATTTGCCCATCACCGAAGGTGTCGACCGGCTCATGTTCGTGCTGAAGCACTACGGGTATAAAATTGCGATCCTTTCAGGAGGATTCACTTATTTCGGCCATTATTTGAAACAGAAATACGGCATCGATTACATGTACGCGAACGAACTGGAGATCGCTGACGGAAAATTGACCGGCCGTTATGTGGGCGAGATCGTGGACGGAAAACGCAAGGCGGAACTCTTGCGCCTGATTGCGCAAGTCGAACACGTAGACATTGCGCAAACCATCGCCGTGGGAGACGGAGCGAACGACTTGCCGATGCTTTCGACGGCTGGTCTGGGCATCGCCTTCCATGCCAAACCGAAAGTGGTGGCCAATACCAGGCAATCCATCAACACGATCGGCTTGGACGGCGTGCTCTACTTCTTAGGCTTTAAAGATTCCTATCTCGAAGAGAAGGGTAAATTATAACTATTGCATCATATCAAAACTATTAAGCGCACTTCATGAAATTTTCAGAATTCAATTTCGATCCTACCGTCCTTCAGGCGTTAGACGCTATGAATTTTAGTGAATGTACCCCTATTCAGGAGAAGACCATCCCGGTGTTGTTAAACGGTCGCGACGTTATCGGCGTAGCGCAAACCGGAACGGGGAAAACAGCTGCGTATTTGCTGCCCGTCATCAATCAGCTCTGCGGGGGGACGTATCCGAAGGATGCGGTCAACTGCATCATCATGTCGCCCACAAGAGAACTGGCGCAGCAAATCGATCAGCAGATGGAAGGTTTTTCGTACTTTATGCCCGTCTCGAGCGTGGCCGTGTACGGGGGGAACGACGGGACGCGTTTCGAACAGGAGAAACGCGGATTGACGCTGGGGGCCGATGTGGTTATCGCCACGCCGGGACGACTGATCAGCCATATCGGCTTGGGGTATGTCGATTTCTCCCAAGTCTCTTTCTTCATTCTCGACGAAGCCGACCGTATGCTCGACATGGGATTTTACGACGATATCATGCAGATCGTAAAGCTCCTCCCCAAGAAGAGGCAAACCCTCCTGTTCTCCGCCACCATGCCCGATAAGATTCAGCAATTGGCCGAAAATATACTGGATCATCCAGTCGAAATCAAATTGGCCGTGTCAAAACCGGCCGAAAAAATCATTCAGACAGCCTATATCTGTTACCAGACTCAGAAGTTCCGGATTATCCGCACCCTGTTCTCTGACGCGACGCAAAGCCGCATCATTATTTTCGCTTCTTCGAAGTTAAAAGTCAAAGAGATTGCCAAAACCCTGAAAAACATGCGTCTGAATGTGGGCGAGATGCATTCCGACTTGGAACAGTGGCAACGCAACGAAATGATGACGGAGTTCAAAGCCGGCCACATCAACATCTTGGTGGCTACCGACATCGTAGCGCGAGGAATCGACATCGACGATGTCCGGCTGATCATCAATTACGACGTGCCTCACGATTGCGAGGATTACGTGCATCGAATAGGGCGTACGGCGCGCGCTAACAACGACGGATGCGCCATCACGTTGGTCAGCGAAGAAGAACAGTTCAAGTTCAAGCAGATAGAAAACTTCTTGGGAAAAGAGATATATAAACTCCCTGTTCCGGAAGAGTTGGGCGAAGCGCCTGCCTATGAACCGGAAAAGAACTCCGGCAAACGGAGAAGCTCCCATAAGAAACGACCGGCCAAACGGAATCGTTGAGGCGATAAAAGTTAAAATCCGTTTTAGGTGCTGCTGATCCGCTCGGCGGGAGCTAAAATCCATTTTAGGTGCTGCTGATCCGCTCAGCGGGAGTTAAAATCCATTTTAGGCGTTGCTGATCCGCTCGGCGGGAGTTAAAATCCATTTTAGGCGTTGCTGATCCGCTCAGCGGGAGCTAAAATCCATTTTAGGCGTTGCTGATCCGCTCAGCGGGAGCTAAAATCCATTTTAGGCGTTGCTGATCCGCTCGGCGGGAGCTAAAATCCATTTTAGGCGTTGCTGATCCGCTCAGCGGGAGCTAAAATCTATTTTAAGCGTTGCTGATCCGCTCGGCGGGAGCTAAAATCCATTTTAAGCGTTGCTGATCCGCTCGGCGGGAGTTATTACCGGACCAACACATAATCGATATGCCCCTCTTTATCAATCATCAGATTGACGAGGTAGCACGACGCTTCGTCCGGAATGCAAAAGCTGGCTTGAAAACGGTAGCCTTTCGCGTCCA
The DNA here is from genome assembly GCF_000312445.1 of Phocaeicola abscessus CCUG 55929. Lineage (GTDB taxonomy): Bacteria > Bacteroidota > Bacteroidia > Bacteroidales > Bacteroidaceae > Phocaeicola > Phocaeicola abscessus. Next base: position 73,940 of record NZ_HE997185.1, read on the forward strand.
CCCCTCCGAAGTCCATATCCGAGAGCACGGCATATTGGTAAAAATCGGGCGGAATCAAGTCTTCAAACATCTGCTTGCGGATGTCCTGAGCGAAAAGACTGGTCTTCCCCTCATACACGCAAATGTGTATGATATTGTCGTAGTAAACGTTGTCGACGGCTATCCCCTCGTCCGAGAGACCCGGCTTGGTGATTCTCATGCGTGAGGGATTGATATAGACATACCCGTGATAGCGATGATTGTTATAATACACTACAGAATCTTTCTTCACGACTTCTTCGTAAACCGGTACATCGGTTTTATGAATAAATGCGTTCACGTCTGCATGTTCATCCGCTTTATGCAAACGGATATGTTCGTCGAAAATGGAATGGAACCAAAAGAGGTGCTGCGTCAGTTTCTCGATCCTGTAACCGTTGGTCACCGCCCCGTAGGTGATCAGGCTGTCGGCATATATTTTAAAACGCACGGGAGCGATCGCTTCATCCGTATAGAAAATCGTATCGCCCACTATGTTCATGAGCGGCTCATCAGTGCCGTCTTCCTGCCAGATGCCTTGCAGCATGGCTTTCGCCTCCTCGTTTTCCTCCATCGAAGCACCGTCCTTCGACGCTTGCCTGCACGAGGCGAAAGCGATAAAAAAAGTTATAACGACGATATAGCTTATGACTCTCATTTCAACAATCTTCTTGCAAATTTTCGCTCGCTTTCTTTGCGTTCGACAAAATTACAATAAATTTGAGAGGGAATCTTATTTTGACGAAAAAACTTCGATAAAACAGAATAATATGCTTACTTTTGCATCATGGATGAATTGGCAAGACATATAGAAATGCTGCTGTTGGAGAACGATTGCGTCATCGTCCCCGAATTAGGCGGATTCATCGCTCACTACGAATCGGCGCATTACGATGCTGCGGAGCATATCTATTATCCTCCCAAACGCACCATCGGCTTCAATTCGAAACTGATCATCAACGATGGGCTGCTGGTTCAATGCTATATGCAGACTTATCACACCGACTTTCCCGACGCTACGCGAAAGATAAAACAGGAGGCGGAAGCGATGAAAGATCGGTTGCATCGGGAGGGAAGCGTAGCGATTCCCCGCGTGGGTAAGTTGTGCTGCAATATTCACGACGTGTACGAGTTTCATCCGAGCGAAGAAGAGCTTGCAACTCCTTCGCTATATCAACTCGATTCGCTTTATATCCGCGAGCTGGACGAAGCTCCCCCGATATCGGCGAAAACGATTCCTTTCGTCCGGAAGCAGATCGAAACGCGCCAAGAGCGGAAAGCTGTTCCCGTCCGGTGGATCGGCAAAGCGGTTGCGGTAGCTGCGGCGATCGTTCTTTTCTTCTTCCTCTCCACCCCTGTCGAGAATACCTATACAGACGACGGGAACTACGCTTCGTTGGAGACGGCCGAATTGGTCAGCGCAATCAAAACCCAGTCGTTAGCCATGAATGTGATCGCTCCCAAAGGAGCCGAAAAACAACCATCCGTACCGCGCAAGCCGGCAAGCGCCGCAACCGAGAAAGCCCCTGAACAGGGACGGATCGATGTCAACGGACCGAACGAGCTGTCGGAACCGGCGGTAACCAACTCTGTCCAGGAACCCGTACCGGAAGGGCCGACAGCTGCGACGATGGAAAATACCCCCCGATACCATATCGTCATTGCGAGCTTGGAAACGATGGCCGGGGCGCAGGCCTACATCGAGGCTCATCAGCAAAAAGAAGAATACAGCCTCAGCATCCGCGAAGGAAACGGACATTTCCGTATCGTCTTATGCAGTTTCGACGAAGAACCGGCGGCCTATAAAAAGTTGAACGAATTTAAACGGCAAGATGTACACCCGAATGCATGGGTGCTTGCTTCCAAATGATCGATCGATATGAAAAGAGTCCGATGTCCCAAATGTGATCATTATATCATGTTTGACGAAACGAAATACGGCGAGGGTCAGGCATTGGTCTTTGTCTGCGAAAAATGTCGTAAAGAATTTCGGATTCGTATGGGCAAATCGAATGCCAAGCCACTTCGAAAAGAGGATTTCGGAAATATCGTCGTCGTGGAAAACGCGTTTGCACCGAAACAGATCCTCCCCCTAAAAGAGGGCGACAACCTGATAGGCCGGCGATACAGAGGAATGAAGGTGGATGTCCCCGTCGAATCTACCGATCCCAGCATGGATTGGCGCCACTGTTATATCCATGTAAGAAAGAATGCGGATGGCGAAATAAGCTATACGCTGCGGGATAACGATAGCGCTACAGGAACATTCTTGATGAACGAACTCATCGAAGGCAGAGACAGGCGCCGAATCGAAGACGGGGCGATTCTCACCTTGGGAGCCACGACCCTCATCTTCCACGCTGCACCCGACAACATAAAAAGTCGTAAGGCATGAAACAGATTATTCTCATCACCGGCGGTGAACGTTCGGGCAAAAGTCAGTTCGCAGAAAAGATGGCACTCGCCCTGTCAAAGCATCCCGTCTATTTGGCCACGTCGAGGATATGGGACGACGAATTTCGCGAACGCGTTTCCAAGCATCGGACTCGGAGAGGTTCCGAATGGACGAACATAGAAAAGGATAAAGAGCTGTATGCCGTCGACGTAACCGGACGAGTGGCGGTGATCGATTGCGTCACCCTGTGGTGCACCAATTATTTCTTCGACATGAAAGCCGATACGACGAAAGCTTTGCAGTGGGTGAAAGAAGACTTTGACCGATTCACGGAAAGAGATGCAACTTATATCTTCGTGACCAACGAAATCGGTTCGGGAGGCGTTTCGAAGAATCGACTGCAAAGACAGTTTACCGATCTGCAAGGTTGGATGAACCAACATATCGCTTCGAAAGCCGATACCGTGTTCTTAATGGTTTCGGGTATCCCCGTTTTGATAAAAGGTTCCTCCCCCATCGCCCTATGACGTTTCGTATGCAATGAAAACTTTTCGAATCGATAGACCGGATCAAACCATCAAGTTCGCTCTGACGGATAAGATCGACAATCTGACTAAACCCAAAGGGGCGTTGGGCATGCTGGAAGAGCTTGCCTTGCAGATCGGGCTGATTCAACAAACCCTCTCCCCTTCCCTGTCCCATCCTCACCATATCTTATGGGCAGGCGATCACGGCATCGCAACGGAAGGGGTCAGCAAGTCGCCCAAAGAAGTCACGTGGCAGCAATTGAGCAATTTCGTTCATGGCGGCGGCGGGATCAATTTTCTTTGCCGACAACATCGTTTCAAGTTGGTAATCGTCGATGCAGGCGTCGATCACGAACTCCCTTACGAGTGTGGCATAGTGAATTGTAGCGTCGGGCGGGGGACTAAGAACTTCCTTTACGGACCAGCCATGACGGATGCGGAGCGCGACCTGTGCGTGGAAAGAGGTGCCGCGATCGTCGACGAATCGTTCGAAGCAGGCTGCAATGTGATCAGCTTCGGCGAGATGGGCGTCGGTAACACGTCGCCTTCTTCGATTTGGATGCATTTAATGACCGGTATCCCTCTGAAAGAATGTGTAGGCGCAGGCAGCGGACTGACCGCCGAAGCCGTCCGCCGCAAATATGAGATTCTAAAGAAAGCAGTCGAGAACTATCGAGGAGACCGTTCCGCAGAGAGCTATTTGAGTTGGTTCGGCGGATTCGAGATGAATATGGCGGTGGGCGGCATGCTGCGCGCCGCCGAGCACGGAATGATTATACTCGTCGACGGTTTTATCATGACGAACTGCCTGCTGGCCGCCAGTAAACTCTATCCGAACATCTCGGATTACGCTATCTTTACTCACCAGAGCGATGAGTCCGGCCATCGCCTCGTATTGAACGCCCTGCATGCACACCCTATTTTGCGCATCGGACTGCGCCTGGGCGAAGGTACCGGTGCGGTATGCGCTTATCCGATCGTAGAGTCGGCGGTCAGAATGATTAACGAGATGGATACTTTTACTCACGCCTCTATTACGAAATACTTTTAATATGAAGCAGATCCTCGCAGCATTCATCTTCTTTACCCGACTTCCCCTTGGGAAAATCGTACAAGTTCCGGCGGAATACTTCCGACAAGTGGTTAGTTATTGGCCGCTGACAGGGTATCTCACCGGCGGCCTGATGGCTTTGACGATCGTGTTCCTGCCCTACCTGTTTCCCATACCTGTAGCCGTGATTCTTGCTATGCTGACGAGGCTATCAGTCACCGGAGCCTTGCATGAAGACGGACTAGCCGACTTTTGCGACGGTTTCGGCGGAGGCACTGATCGGGAACGAGTTCTGAGCATTATGAAAGATTCGCACATCGGCACTTACGGCGTATTAGGACTGATCCTGTATTTCTCTCTATCGATCACGACGTTGGCTTCCATCCCCTATCCACTGATTGGCTCCGTACTACTCTGCGGAGATGTTTGGAGCAAGTTTTGCGCTTCGCACATTGTGAATTTCCTGCCGTATGCCCGAAAAGCGGAAGAATCCAAGACGAAACTCGTCTACGACAGGATGTGTCCGCGAGTCCTTCTTATCAATGCGGCACTCGCCCTGTTTCCCGTTGTCTTTCTAATGCGGCCCGTTTATTGGCCGGCTCTCTTTATTCCCGTTATAGTTTGCGCATCGCTCATCTGGTATATGAAAAAACGCATTCAAGGTTATACGGGCGATTGTTGCGGAGCGCTGTTCCTGTGTAGTGAACTCTCTTTCTACCTCGCTGTCCTTGCTATCCATTATTTATGATGAACGTTTATCTCATTCGCCACACTTCCGTCGCTGTTCCTCAGGGGACGTGTTACGGGCAGTCGGATGTGCCAGTTAAAGATTCTTTTGAAGAAGAAGCCACTGCAGTTTTACGGCAAATAAAGGACATCCGTTTCGATAAGGTATATTGCAGTCCCTTGTCGCGTTGTGTAAAACTCGCCGCTTATTGCGGTTATCCCAATGCGGAAAGAGAAGAGAGAATCAAAGAGATCGACTTCGGAGACTGGGAAATGAAAAAGTATGACGAGATCGAAGATCCGAGACTTCAGGAATGGTATGCCGATTATATCCGTGTTCGTGCGACCAATGGGGAATCGTTTATCGACCAATATCTTCGCGTGAGCCACTTTTTGAACGAATTGAGGCGGAAGGATTACCGGAACGTTGCGCTCTTCACGCATGGCGGCGTGCTGATCGACGGTCAGGTGTACGCCCGCCTTTTTACGTTTGAGGAAGCGTACCGCTATTTACCGGCTTACGGAAAAGTGGTGAAGATTACGATCTGAGCCTTATTCATAACGTATGGAACGTGCCGGATGAATATGCGCGATAAGATAAGACGGTCCGATAAGCATCAGCACCGAAATCGAGAACGTGCAAATATTCAGGATGAGATATATCCAGAGATTCAACTCTATAGGTACATAAGCTACATAATACGTGGCCGGATCTAATCGGACCAGATGAAATTGAGACTGGAGGAAGCAAATAAACAACCCGGCGATGTTTCCGTAAAGCATTCCTCTCCCGATGAGAAATGCGGAGAAGTTTAAGAATATGGTTCTGATCGACCAGTCGTTGGCTCCGAGCGCCTTTAAAATTCCGATCATCGGCGTCCTTTCCAAGATAATGATCAGAAGCCCTGATATCATGGTAAAGCCGGCTACTCCGATCATCAGGATGAGGATGATCCATACGTTCATGTCCAGCAAGCCTAACCAGGCAAATATGTCCGAATTCGCCTCTTCTACGGTCTGCGTATAATAAACGCCGCCGAACTTGTCGGTTTGAATATCCACTTTTTCGTGAATGGCATCCTTGATTGCGCTCAACCTGTCGTAATCGTCCACTTCAATTTCCACGCCGGACACTTGCTCCGTTTTCCATCGATTCAGTTTGTTCACCGTATACAAGTCGGTCACCAGGAAAAGATGATCGTAATTCGTGAAGTTCGTTTGATAAATGCCCGCAATCTCCAGTTTCCTCGCCCGGATATGTTCGTTTTCTATGTAATACGTGAGGATAGCATTCCCCACTTTCAGCCGTAAGCGATTGGCATTTGTTTTTGAGATAAGCACTTTCCGCGAAGAAGCCGTATCGCTGAACAGCGGTATCTCTCCCTCCAACAGATGCTTTTCCAGAAACTTCACGTCATAGTCCGCTGCAATCCCTTTCAAGACCATTCCGGCGAAGTCGGAGTCGGTCATGATCATCCCCGGTTTGACGGAGTAGCGTTGCACATGTTTCACTCCCTTTATCGAATGCAACAGATGGATAAGACTGTCGTTTATCACGATAGGCACCGCTTCGGAAGCGCCTTGTGCCTCAAAGTTCGATATATAAATATCCGACCCGATGCCTACTACTTTGTCGCGAACCTCATGCTTAAACCCGATAACGACAGCTATGGAAACGATCATCACGGCAAGTCCGATAGCTATTCCCGCCATGGCAATACGTACGGCCGGTCGAGACACTTCCTTTCCGCCTTCGCTGCTATGATAAATCCTGCTTGCTATGAATAATTTCCAATTCATCGTCATAGAGATTCGTGATTGCAAATATACGATAATAACTGTAAAGGGTGGATAAAAAGATCTTCTTCGTTTTGTTTTATCGTTAATTTAAGAAAGAAAAAGTTGATCGGATAAATAAATGCATTACCTTTGTTTTGAAATAAATTATGCAGATTTATGAATCTATACCTCATTATATTTCAACATATCCCTTTTAAAAGAGAAAAAGTATACGAGGAACATCAGGAACTATTCGAAGAGATTGAAAAGTATTTTAAACTCTACCTCGTTCCACTCAATAAAATCGACAAAATCCCCGCAGAAGAATACAAGATGGCCTTCATTGCAACTTCGAGAGTGGAGAATATCATCACCCAATACTTCGACGATCTGCCTTATCCCATCCATCTCTTATGCGACGGGCAGCAAGGCTCTTTAACCGCTGCGTTGGAAGTTTCTACCTGGATCCGCAATAAGGGAATGAAAGTACACCTCATTCACGGCACGACGCAAACGATGGTCAAACAGCTTCTCGACCATCATTGGGTTTTTGCAGCCCGCCGGGAGATCAAGACAAAACGAATCGGGGTGATCGGCTTTCCTTCTCCGTGGATTATCGCAAGCAATGTGGATTACCTGATGACCAAACGTCGCTTGGGCATCGAACTCGTCAATATCGATCCCAAACAAGTCTTGAATCTGTACGATAAAGTAACCGACGATGAAATCGGTCCGATGGCCACTCAATTTGTCAATGATGCGGCGGAGTATCACGAAGGGGATCCGGATGCACTTTTGAAAGGCATGCGCTTATACAAAGCCTTGAAACTGCTTGCGGAGCACAATCAGCTGCATGCCCTGACCTTCGCCTCTTCGCCGATGCTCGACAAAATCAATATTACGGGTAATGTGGCCGCCTCACTTTTAAATAACGAAGGAATCATTACGGCTTGCGAAGGTGACTTGCAATCGGTAGTGACCATGATGGTGGCTAAAATTCTGACCGGTCAGTCGAGTTTTATGGGAAACGTCTCGTTTCTGAATGAAGAAGAGAACACATTCGTTATTTCTCATTCGAGCATACCAACTTCCATGACCGAACGTTACCACATTCGCAATGAGGCGAGTACCGAGAAAGGGATTGCCATACAAGGCGTCCTCAATAAGCAGGAAGTGACGGTGCTGAAATGCGGAGGTGAGTGTTTAGACGAGTATTTCGTCTCGCGCGGGAAAATCATCGACAATACCGAATTGCCATTCATCGGACGCACGCAGCTTTGCGTCCAGATGCAAAAGTCGATCGGCTATTTCTATTCGTGCAATTTGGGCAATCATCACATCCTCCTGACGGGTGATCACGTGCAGGTAATCAAGGAGTTCATGCAGCTGTACGAAAGCAAATCCGTATACTGAAACTGTCTTTCGGCACATGACGAAATTACTCGAGATGTTTCCATAAAAAACTGTTCCGACTTGGGAATTTTGGTTATCTTTGCCTCGCTTTAATGAAATAGAAAAGAAAATGGAATCGAATTGGTTTGAATGCAAAGTACGCTATGAAAAAATCATGGAGAACGGCATGAATAAAAAAGTTACCGAACCGTATCTTGTCGATGCGCTGAGTTTCACGGAGGCGGAAGCACGTATCATCGAAGAAATCTCTCCGTACATCAGCGGCGAGTTCACGGTTTCGGACATAAAAAGAGCGAATTATACGGAGTTGTTCTCCTCAGAAGAAGAAACCGCCGATCGCTGGTTTAAAGTAAAGCTACTATTCGTTGCCTTAGACGAGAAGAGCGGTGCGGAAAAGAAAACGACGAGCTACGTATTGGTGCAAGCGGGCGACCTACGCGATGCGGTAAAAAAACTGGACGAAGGAATGAAAAGTACGATGGCCGATTACGTAATCGCTTCGGTCGCCGAGACACCCCTCATGGATGTCTATCCTTTTAAAGTTGAAAAGCCGGAATTCACAGACGTGGATACGGCGAATTGAATCTCCATGATGACAACAGCGTGAAACAAAATGATGAACATTGAGTCGACCATCGGAGAAATCCGAAACGAATTGCCGGAACGCGTCCGCTTGGTGGCGGTTTCGAAGTTCCATCCGAACGAAATGATTATGGAGGCGTATCGCGCCGGTCAACGAATCTTCGGGGAAAACCACGTGCAAGAGGTGACTCGGAAATATGAAACGCTTCCCAAAGACATCGAATGGCATTTCATCGGCCATTTACAGACAAACAAAGTTAAATACATCGTTCCCTTCGTATCCCTGATTCATGGAGTGGATACGTTCAAGTTGTTGAAAGAGATCGATAAACAGGCGGCGAAGTGCGATCGCATCGTCGCATGCCTTTTACAGATCCGTATTGCGAAGGAAGAAACGAAATTCGGCTTTAGCTTCGACGAGTGCAGGGAGCTGTTGGAGCACGGCGAATGGAATTTGATGAAACACGTCGATTTGCGCGGTATGATGGGGATGGCCACTTATACGGACGACAAGGTGGAAATTCGAAATGAATTTCACTCGCTGAAAACCTTCTTTGACGAAATCAAAGGAACGTACTTCAGGGATGACGACCGGTTTAAAGAAATCTCGATGGGAATGACTCATGATTATCCCCTCGCTATACAGGAGGGAAGCACTCTTGTCCGCATCGGTACGAAGATCTTTGGAGAACGGATTTACCATTGACGTTTCCGTAAGGAAAGCAAAAGAATTCCCGTCGAAGTGTTCGCTGATGCCGGAGCGAATTGGAATGATTGCAGACTCTTATTAATTTCCTGATTTCTGTTCCTTTTTTCAGTATTGCAGCAAATAGGCATGCATTTTATTTGGCAGGTGTGTACAAAAACGTATATTTGCACAGTCAAAAAAGATTTGTGCAAATATTAAGATCTCAAATAAATGAAAGAAAGTTATATTGCTCGAATCGAGGAGAGCATCAAGGATAATTGGGATTTGGATGCGCTCACCGATTATAAAGGGGCAACATTACAATACAAGGATGTAGCCAGAAAGATTGAGAAGCTCCATATCGTTTTTCAGGAAATGGGTATACAGCCGGGAGACAAGATTGCCGTTTGCGGTAAAAACAGTTCGCATTGGGGAGTAACGTTTCTGGCGACAATCACGTACGGAGCCGTAATCGTACCTATCCTTCACGAATTTAAAGCCGATAATATCCATACTATCGTCAATCATTCGGAAGCGAAGTTGCTCTTCGTCGGCGATCAGGTATGGGAGAACCTCAATGAAAACGTCATGCCTCGTTTGGAGGGAATCATTCTGATGAACGATTTCACCATCATCATCTCTCGCTCGACGAAATTAGACTATGCACGCGATCATCTGAACGAACTCTTCGGCAAGAAATTCCCGCGAAATTTCCGAAAACAGCACATCAGTTATTACAAGGATCAACCGGAGGAATTGGCAGTAATCAATTACACCTCGGGCACCACCAGCAATTCGAAAGGGGTGATGATTCCTTACCGCGCCCTCTGGTCCAATCTGATGTTTGCGCGCGGCGTGCTGAACATGAAGCCGGGGGATAAACTGGTTTCCATCCTTCCGATGGCTCACATGTACGGGCTGGCTTTCGAATTTCTTTATGAGGTTTGCGGAGGGTGTCACATCTATTTTCTGACCCGCATTCCGAGTCCGAAAATCATTTTCGATGCATTCAACGAAGTCAAACCCAATTTGGTGGTGGCAGTACCTTTGATCATCGAGAAGATCATCAAGAAAAACGTACTGCCTAAATTGGAGACACCGGCGGCGAAGTTCCTGATGAAGATCCCGATCGTCAACGACAAAATTAAATCGAAAGTGCGTGAAGGAGTGATCAATGCTTTCGGAGGACGGTTTCATGAAATCATCATCGGCGGAGCGCCTTTTAACAAAGAGATCGAGGTGTTCTTGAAGAGTATAGACTTCCCCTATACGGTAGGCTACGGAATGACGGAATGTGCACCAATTATCTCTTACGAAGATTGGACGAAATTTAAGTTAGGTTCTTGCGGGAAAGCTGCTCCGCGGATGGAAATCAAGATCGACAGCAGCGATCCGCACCAGATAGTGGGAGAGATTCTTTGTCGAGGCATGAATGTCATGCTTGGATACTACAAAAGTCCGGAAGCGACCCAAGCCATTCTCGATAAAGACGGCTGGCTGCATACGGGCGATTTGGGTATCGTGGACGAAGAAGGCAATCTGACCATCAGAGGAAGGAGCAAAAATCTTATTTTAGGCCCGTCCGGGCAAAATATCTACCCTGAAGAGATAGAAGAACGATTGAATAATCTGCCTTATGTAGCGGAGAGTTTGGTCATCCAACAGGCGGACGGAAAATTGGCTGCCTTGATATACCCGGATTTCGATACCGTCGGCTCTCAGAATTTTTCCGAACAAGAATTGATTCAGGTAATGGAAGAAAATCGCATTCAACTCAACCAGATGATTCCTTCTTATTCCGCCATTTCGACGATAAAGATCTATCCTGAAGAATTTGAGAAGACTCCGAAGAAAAGCATCAAGCGCTTTCTGTATCAAGACGTTATTTCATGAAAGCGTACAAACACATCGTACTGCTTGTCACGTTGGCCTGTTGCACTCTCTACGACGCTCCCGCCTTTGCACAGGATAAGGTCAGAAACCAGAAGAACAGCCCTAATCTCTCACTCAACATCACGGACTCGAACGGGCCGGCGAGGACGTCGTACTTCAATATGGGCTTTATGACCAATCTGCCTCAATTGAAAGGAGTGGGCGTCAATGTTCTGTCGAGCATCATCCACCGCAAGATGGTGGGGTTACAAGTTACGGGGGCGGCGAATATGATCGGAATCGACGCGACCGGACTTCAAATCGCCGGAATAGCCAATGTGGCGGGAAGAGACCTAAACGGGCTTCAAATAAGCGGACTGATGAACGTAGCGGGCAATGACTTGAACGGCATCCAAGCCTCTGCAATAGGGAATATCGGTGGACGAAGTGCAAAAGGCGTCTCTATCGGGGGCTTGATAAATATAGCCGGTCGGCGTACCGAAGCTCTTCAGATAGCCGGATTGGCCAATATCGCAGGTGACGAGATGAACGGAGCCATGATAAGCGGACTGATCAATGTTTCGGGCAACGGAATGAAAGGCGTTCTACTTACCGCTTTGATGAACATTAACGGCGGAACAGCCTGCGGATTGCAAATAGCTGGCATAGGCAATGTTACGGAGCATCCGAAAGGCATGCAACTTGCGGGAATAAGTAATATCGCTACCGATAGGGTTACAGGATTTCAATTGTCAGGAGCCCTTAATATCGCTATCGAAACGGAAAAGGCCTTTCAATTGTCGGGTATTGCAAATGTAACCAATCGGCATCTGCATGGCGTACAGTTGTCGCTGGGAAACTATGCCGGCGGTCTTTACGGCACGCAAATCGGCTTATTGAATCTTTGCGGAGGTAACGTTCGCGGCGTGCAGATAGGTTTGATCAATCACAGTAAAGATACGACAACGATCAAGATCGGCTTGGTCAATGTAAATCCGAGGACACGCATTCAGATGCTCGCTTACGGCGGAACGCGCAGCAAAACGAATTTGGCAGTCCGTTTCCTCAATCATTACACTTATACCATGTTGGGTATAGGGACACATTACGTAGGATGGAATGAAAAGTTTTCCGGATGTCTCTTCTATCGAGCGGGCCTTTATTTTCCTATAAGAAAGAAAATCGCTCTGAGCAGCGATTTGGGATACTATCATATTGAAACTTTCGGTAATAAAAAGACAGAAATGCCGAAACGGATGTATGCCGTACAACCTCGCTTGAATGTCGAATGTCTGATCGGCCGCAAACTTTCTCTATTCGTCTCGGGAGGCTATAGTTGGACGCGTCACTACGATCGGAACAAAACATATGAACACAAACCGCTTGTAGAATGGGGCGTCGTTCTTTTCTAATCTGTTAGAAGAATCTTCCGGAAACGAACCACCTGTTTTGTCGCTTCCGTTAAGATCAAGGTTAAATCATTCGGTTTCGCTTCGGCAGCAGCTGGGAAAAGTTCTCAGTAATCGACGAGCTTTCTATTCATTTTCGGTCGAACCAAATCTTCTTTACTTTATGTCTGATAGCCATCCCATTGAACAACGAAACGAAAGCGAATAGGCTGATGCCGACCGTCAGCATCGCTTTTACGCCTTCGGTGCCCAATCGAGGAAACGTTTCGTTTAACATTCCAACATAATAGGTACGAACGATAAGCACCGAAATCACGGCGACGATCAAGACGAATGCATTCAATAGCACGGTTAATAATTGATAAGGATAGGAGACTCGTACGGGGTGGTAACCGAGCAACAGCAGATTCTCTAACTTGGCCGTGTTCTTCTGCAACAAAAGAAATATGCTCAACATAAGCACGTAGAAGGAAAGCAAACTGATTATCGAGCCTATTGTCAACACAATGCCGACAACGATCTTTAAAAACCAGGTTGTCTTACCCATATCCAGCTTATCGGATGCTGTTTCATAGCCTTTCTTTTGGATGAATCGGGCAATTTGTTCATCGGCAGAGTTGTTCACTTCGAGAATCAGTCTCGACGGATACTGCTTTTTATCCGAAGCATAGCGAGCATTCGCCCATTGCATGAAAGTTTCGGGGACGAGAATCGTATTCAAACGAGTAGAGAAGCCGACGATCTTCCCTCTATAATCGTCCGACTTGCCGTTTCCACTGATACGAATAATCAGGTTGGCCAGCTTCAATAGTTCTTCAGTCAGCTGCGGAAGGTTTCTGCTCTTGGCGAAGCCAAAGTTATACAGGTGGAGGTAATCGCGGGGAAGAATAATCGCAATTTCCGAAGACGACGGACGGAAGGTCCATTCATCTTTTTCTACATCGATAAATGTGTCGGGTACGGATTCAAAGAATAAGGCTGTCGACATTTGTATCCCTATTCGCTTATCACCTATCCCAGCGGAAACATTGAACTGGGACGAAGTGAATTCTCCTATTTGCCGGACGAACGCCTGCGCTTTCAATTCCTCCATGTCTTCCTTCGAGAAGCCGGATTTATTCCCTAACAACGAGCCGATGGTATTTACAGGCTTACTGATTATCAGATAATCTTTCTTCATGAAACCGTCGGCTTGCGTAAATACGGGCGAGACATCCGTATAAAATTGTATGCTTAACAGCACGATGAACATGCCGCAGAAATTTGCCAAGGAAAAACCAATCAATTGCGGTACGCTGATGTGCGTGTACAGTAACTTCCAAACCAAGCTCATAACCGTAACGTTTTACTATAATCCAACGACAAATGCTTGCCTATCGACGTAAGGATGAGGCCTGCACCATGTTTTCGCACTTCGTCTCGAAGAATCTGCGACATTATCCGCACGTTCTCTTCGTCCAAATGGCTGATCGGTTCGTCTAAAAAAATAAAGTCGAACGGTTGACATAGGGCGCGGATAAAAGCCACACGTTGTTGTTGTCCCCAAGAGAGCGTTTCTACCTTCGCGTTACGCTTATCGGCAATGCCCAAACGGTCGAACCACTCTTCAAGTTCATGTTCGTATCGGTAATGTGTCAACGCATTCTTCAACTTTATATTCTCCCATGTGGTAAGTTCCGGAAATAAACGTAGTTCTTGAAAGAGGATGCTCAAAGAAGATTTGCGCACTTTTACCCAATCGTCGATCTTGAGCATGCGAATGTCTTGATGATCGAAAGCAATTGTACCTTGATAATCGTTTCGATAACCGTAGATATAGCTGCACAACGAGGATTTGCCTGCGCCGGAGACGGCTTCAAGCATATAAAATTCCCCTTTTTTGAATTCGACGATCTGATTCCATACTTCCGATCGAAGCTCGGAACGATCCTGAAACACATGAGGAATGATTTGCTTCAGACGAATGACATCCATATCAATTTAAGCTTGAAAAAAATCGAGTAAATTGTTCCAACAGGTTCGTTTGTTTATCTTTTAAAACAAAGTTTATTTCGACAGATCTCCATTCCGAGCTATATGCTTCCATATAATCGAACGGTTGAAGGATTATATTCAACGGATTGTTTTTGCTCAAACCGGAGTATATAAAATCTTTTAACAATTGCTTGCAATTCAACACGAGGAATCCGTTATTATCCTCCACTTTCGAGCCCCATTCGGTATCGTTTAAAGAGTTTGTCAAGTGTTGTCCGAAGTGATCGGCGATAAATTGACTGCTGGTCACAAAGAAAACGTGATTCGACATGCCGAACCAAACCTTCATCTCTGGGTATGCCTTAAAAAGGTAAACCTCTTCATTTACTTTGTGTAAGGATACCATCCCGCCGGCAGAGGTCACAAACGGTTTCAATTCGGCTATCGTCTCAGATAGGAAGTTATCGTTCTCAACGTCCGCATAGATGGTAAAAATAGGAATAGCAAACGAGTTAATGCCTACGGCAACCTCTCCTTGGACGGAGGAAATGACCCGTTCCAAATCCACGGGAATATCCGAGAATTGAATTGTTTTCTTGACCATCGGATTCTCTTTCAGCATTTCTAAAAGCTCTTTTCCTTTCATATTGGAACAAAGCCACCACAACGTGTTCGACGGAAACAAATCCATGAATTTTCCCTTGATCTTGGAGGTAACGGCATACTGTTTTTCAAAGCGCTCTATCAACTTCGTATTTTCGGTTAAATTCTCTATCTTTACGGTTACTTTTCCTTTTTCAAACATAATGGAGGCCAGAAATTTAATATCTTGCAGTCGAAAATCGGCCGGAAGTCCGATTTTCGCTTGAGCTAAATAGTTTTCTGGAATACAATTTAGGTCTATATAGGCAGTCATATCATCGTTCGCTTCGATAACGCGTCGAATCGTTTTCGACGTCTCCTCCTTCGCATTGTCATTCATCAATCTTAGGGCCTGATTCATTAAATTCTCATCACTGGGGTATTGGGATGAAAGGAGCAGCAACGCGCTTTCGTTAAAGGTTATGACGGAATTGTCATTCATGCTGTAATACAATCCTTTTTCGTTATTTAATTTCTTGCTGCCCGCTTCCAAAAATCTTTTCAGCTTTCCTTTATCAGCCACACGTACAACCGCCCCAAAATACTTCGACTGATAACCGGAGAAGACATATACCTTATCCGTCAGCTTTAATCCTGTCTGTTGAGGGTCTTTCAGATATCCTTTCATCTTTGCGTCATTATTCTCCCCTAATCCGTTGAGGAATAAATTTCCCCACGTAGCTGTCAGTTTTTTTCCGGATTCGCCTTGCAATCCGCTTTTCTGATACATGCTCTTGAGGTTGAATCCCAATACAAGAGAAGCATCTTGGGGAATGACACTGGTGTATTCAGCCTTATTTGCACAGTCCGTCAGCAAGGCAATCAATACGACCCCGATAGAGGGTTTCATTAGACGATGTTTCATCATTTCACTGATTTGTTAAATTGAGTATGTGGCAAGCTACAAGAGCTGCTGTTTCTGTTCGTAGTCTGGACTGTCCCAAGCTGATGGGAATAAAACCGACCTCCTGGGCGTGTCCGACTTCCTCTTCGCTAAAATCACCCTCCGGTCCGATCAGAACGAGTGCGTCTTCACCTTTTTTTACGACGTCTTTCAGCAGAGGCTTTCGGCCGGGATGGCAATGTGCAATGAATTTCTGTCCGGCATAAGGCTTGTCAATGAACTCAGCGAAATTGATCATCCCGTTCAGTACGGGGACAGTCGCCTTGAGCGATTGCTTTGTGGCAGCCGTCAATATCTTTACCATGCGGTCGGTCTTCATCGTTTTTCGTTCAGAATGACGACAATTCAGAAATGTCAATTCGTCCAAACCAATTTCCGCAGCCTTTTCGGCATACCATTCCGTACGATCCATGTTTTTAGTAGGCGCCATGGCAATATGCAAATGGCCTGTCCAATTTTTTTGTTCTGGAATCTTTTCGATCACTCTGACTCGACAATGTTTATCTATGATCGTACTGATAATCGCTTTATAGAAAAAACCCTTTCCGTCGGTCAGGGTAAGCTCGTCGCCTGTCGACAGCCGAAGAACCCGAAGACAATGTTTCGCTTCTTCTTCCGGAAGTTCCGGAGAGGTATTGATGTCAGGCGTATAAAATAAATGCATAATCCGATATGATAATGAAACTGATAGACCTCGCGGTTACTACTTTTTTTTCTCTTCTTCTTTTTCCCTGCGTCGAATCTCATCACGCAAAGTGGAAGCGAGTTCGTAATTCTCTGAAAGGATAGCCGATTCCAGCGCTTTCTTTAAAGCAGGAAGACTCACGGTGTTGATAGTCAAAGCCTGTTTTCCCTCGGCATCTTCCAGCAAATGATCCTGTTCCAAAATTGTCCTCAAAGTGTAAATAGAAACATGACAACGCAAGGCCAAAGCGATAGCATCCGACGTTCGCGAATCGAGTTGAAAATTCTCGCCGAAATATTCAAAGAATAAATAGGAGTAAAAAACACCTTCCTTTACCTTATATATCAACACTTTCTGCAAATGAATATTCATTCGGCTGATTAAAGAAACAATCAAATCGTGCGTGAGCGGACGCGGAACCTGATAATTCATGAGAGCAGCTTTGATGGATTGAGCTTCCTGAGAGCCGATAATAATCGGTAGTTTCCGTTCGCCACCAACTTCCTGAAGCAATAAAGCATATGCCTCGGCGGGATGAAGGATGGCAGACATATCTTTGATTTTCAATTCTATTTCCTTTTCCATAGGTATCGTTACTTTTCGTGTTTATATCTGAATACGACTGCAAATAAAATAGCTACCACCAACGCATAGGCAGCAAAAACAAACCACGTATAACTCCAACCTTCTACTTGGGGAATCATACTGTTGGAATGGACAAAGTGATTCACTACCGCTTGAGCGCTCAACGTTCCTATCGTTGCACCGATCCCGTTCGTCATCAATACGAAAAGTCCTTGTGCACTCGAACGGATAGACGGATCAGTTTCTTTATTCACAAATAAAGAACCTGAGATATTAAAGAAATCAAAAGCCACGCCATATACAATCATAGAGAGTACGAACATCCATACTTTCGGTCCGGGATTACCTAAACCGAATAATCCGAAACGTAACACCCAGGCAAGCATGGCGATGAGCATGACGCGTTTGATACCGAAGCGCTTCAGCGCAAACGGTATGAGCAAAATACACAAGGTTTCGGAAATCTGAGAGAGCGAGATCAGTATATTGGCGTGATTGACTCCAAAGGTATTTGTATACTCCGGAATATCTTTGAAGCTTGTAATGAAAGGATTGGCATAACCGTTCGTTATCTGAAGCGAAACCCCGAGCAACATGGAAAAAATGAAGAACAAAGCCATTTTCTTTTCCTTGAAAAGCGTGAATGCACGCAGTCCGAACGCATTGACGAGCGATGTAATCTTATTATCCTTGCTGGTCGGGCACGGCGGAATTAATGTGAAGATATACAGAGCAAGCAACAATTCGAGAATTCCGCTGAAGATAAATTGATTATGATTGCTTTGAAAGCCGAATACATCGGTAATCCACATGGTGCAAATGAAACCGATCGTTCCGAAAATACGAATAGAAGGGAAATACCGAATAGGATCAAGCCTCACCATGTCGAGACAGGTGTATGCAACAGAATTGGCCAAGGCCAACGTAGGCATATAGAAAGCCACGCTGAGTGAATATAAAGTGAATAGTATATACAGGTTGACATCCTTACCACTTATCATCCCATAATAACCGGCGGCGAGAAAGAATATGCCGCACAAGCAATGAGACAGACCGTAAACCTTATTCGCCTGTATCCAACGATCGGCAATGATCCCCATTAGAGCGGGCATAAAAAGGGAAACGATTCCTTGCATGGCGTAAAAGATACCAATATTTGTTCCCAAACCAATCGACCACAAATAAGTGCCCATCGAAGTCAAGTAAGCTCCCCAAGCTCCAAACTGAAGGAAGTTCATCACCGTAAGCCTGAACTTCATTCCCGTAATCTCACTATTCATATCATCTCTTTTCTGTTGGTACAAATATAGACAAAAATATTAGTATCCGCTAAAAAGCACTCAAATACGGCAATGTGTATAAGTGATCCATTCATAATAAACGATTCCTATGGCACCAACCAGCAGACAGATGGTATAAACGGAATCAGAAGGAGGACTTGTCCACATATTCTCAAAGAGAAAGCCTGCCAGTATGCTCCATTCGACAGTCAGAAAATAGGTGTTATTAGCCGTACCGCGTTCACAGTGCTGTGCCATACTGATAAACAACAGGAAGAAACGAGATAGGGAGATTCCCATGCCGATCCCTGTAAGCAACGCGCCAATACCGTAGGAAAGGATGTCGACAGAAAGCCTGAGTACGATTAAACCTGCCAACAATGCGGTGAAACCTACCTCTGTACCGCTGCGAACGGATGCATCAGACAATTTGAAACGAACGGCCAATAGTGCGATAATAAATCCTACGGCCATCAGTAAATAGAACACATCATTGACCACATGACCGATGACGGCTCCTATAATGAAGGCGAAGAAAAACAAATTACCCGCCAAACGCCACGTGCGAGGTAGCAAAAACCTGTCGAACGAAAAGAGCGGCGTCTCGAGCGGAGCATGGAAACGAACCTTCAAGGGAATCGTAGCAAACAGGGCTAAAACGCCTGTTCCTGTCAAGAATGAGAGAAGGGTGGCATAAGGCAACTTGTGATAAAGCAATGAACCGAGCATGAGGCCGCACACCATGCCGAACCGACAAACCCAGACGTAAGAGACATTGGCATCGGTCCGTCGGTGCGAAGGCGTAACATCGATGACAAGCGTGCTTCCCGTAGACATCAGCACTAAACTGAATAATGCGCCTTGTATTATGCGAAGCCCTACAAATAGGCCTATATGTGTTACATATAAAGATAAATAAATGGATAGGAGAAATAGCAAAAGAGAAAGCTGGCATACGGTTTTCCGTTTAAAAATATCTATCAGATAGCTGTTAAATACTCCCGGAAGGAATAGTCCGATGGCAAAAGAAGTCGTATATAAAGCCGACAGTCCGTACGACAGGCCATTTGCCGCCGACATCCGGAGCGTGTAAATCACTAAAAGGCCATAAGCCATCGTATAGAGAAGGAAGCCGTTAAAGGCAAGCAACACGAAATTCTTCGACCAAAGCTTCGGTCTTTCGTATGGACAAAATAAGTTATCGGGCATCATCATTGAATGGGTTAAACTTAAACTCAGCCAATCGTTCGCGAGTCGATCCCGAATAATAAATGTAGCGAATCGTACAGCCCGCAAGAAGGTAATCTTTCATTTCCACCGCGTTTTGAATGGCCCTATTAAGTCCGTTCCAAATGTTTACATACTCGGCTGCAATGATTGAAGGATCATCCAATCCGCGGGTCACGCTGTAATAATAACTTACCGTATTGTTCTCCTTGTCGAAAGTCGTACTGTCGACCGTGATCGAATCGTTCAGCCGTTGAGGAAAAGTCTTGTTCTCCCGTTCGGCTCTCAGCGCAAATTTATCAGTCGAAAATCCGGAACCGCATCCTGCAATGACAAGCAGTACGAAAAGCATGAATAAACTTACTGGAATATGTCCTTTCATGTCTAATTCAGAATATTTAGTATTTTTAAGTACCGCAAATTTAGGAATAAGCAGAATAATATAGACCTTTGCAACGTTAAATCAAACTAAAAAGTCGATGGACGAATGTAAAACGATTGCCGCCCTCTTTGATTTCGATGGAGTAATCATGGATACGGAGCCGCAATATACTTCCTTTTGGAAGGAAATGGGGACCAAATATCATCCTGAACTTCCTCATTTTGAATTGAAGATAAAAGGCTCTACCCTCAAACAGGTTTTCGACCACTATTTCAAAGATAAATTAGAGGAACAGGAAGAAATTACGGCTGCATTGAACAAGTTTGAAGCATCGATGGAGTATCATTATGTGTCTGGTGTCGAGCAATTTGTTCTCGATCTCCGTAATCATAAGGTAAAGACAGCTGTCGTTACCAGTTCGAATACGGAAAAAATGAAAAGTGTCTATCACGCCCATCCCGAAATCAGGATGATGTTCGATTACATCCTCACTGCTGAACGATTTAAAAGATCCAAGCCGTTTCCCGATTGTTATCTTTTAGGCGCCGAGGTCTGTGGCGTTCAACCCAACCAAGCGATTGTTTTCGAAGATTCGTTCAACGGTCTTCAGGCAGGGCAAAATGCGGGGATGAAAGTGGTGGGCCTTGCAACGACTCTTCCCGAGAATAAAATAGAGGAAATGGCCGATATCGTCATTCCTCATTTCTTGGGTATGAATTATGAATCTTTGATACGGCGATTGAGGTCATCGCGTGGTTGACGCCCCTTCCTCTGCGAGTTTCCGAAAGTGAAACGTATTGGGGTTAACTTGCCGGATATATAGGGCGGCAGTTTTTTGATAACGATGTTTCATTTTCGTAATCAATTTATCCATCCTTTTCTTTTTCTTGGAAAAATAGACGAAACAGGTACGGTTCGTCAAGCCTTCTTCTTGTTCCAAGTGTGTTTTTAATTGCTGGCTGTACAACTCTCTGTCCGGCAGCATTCTGCTCTTGCCGATATGTATGCCTTGCAGCTGTTCTATGTCTGTAAAGTAAATCAAAGAATCCGTGAAAGATGCCGCTACGCCGACCATATAGATATGATCTTTCGTGTTTTTTTCAACCTTTACTCTCTCCTTTTTTTTTCCATAAGCGAACGACGAGCATAACACGACGAAGATACCTCCGAATAAAAAGAATTTTGTTGATTTCATACCCCTTTGCTTTATGTTGAACAAATATAGTGCAAATCCTTGCATCTGTCAAAGCGACGAAAAAAAATTTCATAAAAAAAGCCTATGCTTGATGGCATAGAGTTCAAACGATAGGCTTTTATTCGTTTTCGAAAACCAGACTCCTGCTTATCCTAAATAAGCTTTGAGCAACTTGCTACGCGAATTGTTTCTCAATCTCCTAATGGCTTTTTCTTTAATTTGGCGAACACGTTCACGAGTCAGTCCAAATTTATCGCCGATTTCTTCTAACGTCATTTCTTGCGTATTAATTCCGAAAAACATTTGGATGATCTCTTTTTCTCTTTCGGATAAAGTAGAAAGCGCTCTGTCGATCTCCTTCGAAAGTGATTCATTAACCAATTCTTTGTCCGCCATTGGCGAGTCTTCGTTGGGAAGGACATCAAGTAAGCTGTTATCCTCTCCTTCGACGAAAGGAGCATCGACAGAAACATGACGTCCGGAAACTTTCAACGTATCGGAAATCTTATCGACAGGGATATCCAATTCCTTGGCTAATTCTTCCGGAGAAGGTTTCCGTTCGTTCTCCTGCTCGAACTTGGAGAAAGCTTTACTGATTTTATTCAGCGAGCCTACCTGGTTCAGCGGTAATCGAACGATACGCGATTGTTCAGCCAATGCCTGCAGAATAGATTGACGGATCCACCAGACCGCATAACTGATAAATTTGAATCCGCGCGTTTCATCAAATTTCTCTGCAGCTTTAATGAGTCCCAGATTCCCTTCGTTAATCAAATCCGGTAAACTCAATCCCTGATTTTGGTATTGCTTGGCCACTGATACGACGAAACGAAGGTTTGCACGAGTCAATTTTTCCAATGCACGACGATCCCCTTTTCTAATACGTTGAGCGAGTTCTACTTCTTCCTCTACGGAAATCAAGTCTTCACGCCCTATTTCCTGCAGATATTTATCCAAAGACGCACTCTCTCGGTTAGTGATACTTTTGGTAATCTTTAACTGTCTCATTCTTTAAAATAGAATTTGGGTTCAAATATACGACTTTTTCATCGTATTTATATTATAAAAAAGAATAAAATTCTATCATGGGGCTAAATGCACAACGTACGCCAAACAGGAGGGCTATCTGCTCAAATGTCATTAGATTTTCCCGACGGAATACAGCGGGACGATGAGGTCTCCCAACCTGAACATCGACGTCGATCAACCTATCCGTTGACGTCCGGGATACCTCCATTTAGGTCATTTATCCCGTTATTGACGTCGCAAACCTAAACGTTTACGTCAACCAACCTAAACATATCTATTCCGGACGTCAACGACGAGGTTCGGAACGTCATTTTTTAGGTTCCCTTACGTAAACGGATCTATCTCGAACGTCAACGGTGAGATCTTTAACCCCGTCGATTCTATCTGAAGTATTCCGGACACCGTGGGATCGAATTTTCGATTTGTCCTTTGCTTCTCACCCGATGATACTAAAAACTGCTTTTCACGCTCGTCCGTCATGCATAACGAAAAGAGATGCACAAAAGAATTCGTACATCTCTTTCCCTTCGGAACGATCACTTTCTCACTCTATTCCTGATTCAAATCGATAGCATAGTTCATGCGCTTGCCCGACGGATACATACCGCTGATAAACAACGTCTGCTCCGGAGTTTGTTGAGCGGCCTTCAATGCCGATTCCAAATCGCCTACACTCTTCATTGGCTGTAAATTGGCTTTTAAGATAATGAATCCCTTGCGCATACCTGCATCGGCCATCTTGCCGTCGCTGACACCCGTAACTTCCAGGCCGTAGGCCAGATTCAACTGTTTCTTCAAGTTATCCGGAATCTCCCGAAAAGCGGCGCCAAAGATTTCCATACCCGAATTTTTAACGACTTTCGTATTCCCCTGTTCGTTCTTCAGTGTCAACGAAACGGTCTGTTCCTTCTTATTACGCAGAATTTTCAGCGTAACATTGTCGCCCGGACGATGCATAGCTAAGATCTCTTGCATCGTAGCAAAATTATGGATCTTCTTGCCGTCCAGCTCAAGGATGATATCTTCCGCCTTCAATATGCCGGAAGCAGATCCTCCGTCAATGACTTCGCCCACATATACGCCGTATCCTTTCGAACCCAGTTCGTCGAACTTCTTCTTCTGTTCTTCCGTCATATGTTGTCCTTCATCGCTTACGGAAGAACCTCTGATGCCTAACATGGCACGTTGTACCGAACCGTACTGTTTCAAGTCCGTGACGACCTTTGTCATAATACTTGTCGGAATAGCGAAACCGTAGCCCGCGTACGCGCCTGTCGGCGAAGAAAGCACCGCATTGATTCCAACCAATTCACCGCGAGCATTCACCAAGGCACCACCGCTGTTCCCTTGGTTGATGGCTGCGTCAGTTTGAATGAATGACTCTACGCCACTGACAGATTGGTTGCTGTAGACCCCGAGCGTACGGGCTTTGGCGCTTACGATACCTGCGGTAACCGTCGAGGTCAAATTAAAAGGATTACCGACAGCCAATACCCATTCGCCGACTTTCAACGCATCCGAATCGCCAATCTTTAAGGTAGGAAGATCGTCCGCTTCGATCTTGACCAATGCCAAATCCGTACTCGGGTCTGTACCGATGACACGTCCTTTGAATTCCCTGTCGTCGTTCAGCCGCACGCTGATCACATCGGCGCCTTCCACCACATGGTTATTGGTTACGATGTACCCGTCTTTCGAAATGATTACGCCCGAACCGATACCAACTCTTTCAGGCGTGCGATATTCCCGTTCCTGTCCGCCGCCTTGTCCGAAGATATCACCGAAAAAGTCCTCGAAAGGATTTCGTATCCGTACGCGTTGAGTTTTCGACTCCTGTGTAGATTTGATATGCACTACTGCATTGATGGATAATTCCGCTGCTTCGGTCAAATCGACGGGTTGTGCACTTATGCCGTCGAACGAAGCGAGTTTTGCATTTTGCTGAAAAACTTCACTGAATTCCACTTTATCCTTATTGGTCTCGTTCATAAAGGCCGTTGCAGTAAAACCACCTATCGCCGCACTTAAAATAGCGATAGCGCCAATCCCTACAATCAACTTAGATACTTTTTTCATAACTTATATTCCATTAATTTGTTAATTTCTATCCTGTTTTAACTTTCAAACGCTAATATAAGCGCAATTTTCGTACGTTGATGTGATATTGCCTTTAATTTTTTTCTCTTTTAACAAAGTTCTCTCTAACTTAACAACGCTTAACCGCACAAATGACATTTTTACAACCGTTAATGACAACAATGTCAACTTTCTCTTCAATGGTGTCACTCCGGTTTGTATATAATAAAAGAAATAAAGGGGAGTTTGAGAAAACTACTAAATTATTCCGTATATTTGCAATCAGAAACAGTTGGCCAGTCTACCGCTGATACATAAGTAGAAGAGGAAAGTCCGGGCAACACAGAGCATCCTACTTCCTAACAGAAAGCTATCAGTGATGGTAGAGTCGTGTAGAAGAAAACAACCGCTTCGTTTTATTCCCGGTTTGCCGTGAATACTGCAAAGTAAGGGTGAGAAGGTGAGGTAAGAGCTTACCAGCCGTGTGGCGACATATCGGGCTGTACATCTTAGGAGTTGTAAGGTCATGTATACCGGCGTCAATGAGGGCTGCTCGTCCCATGCCGGAGGGTAGACCGCTTGAGCCTGATGGTGACATCGGGTGTAGATAAATGGTAGATGCTTCTTTCGGGAAGACACAGAACCCGGCTTATCGGCCAACTGTTTTTTCATTGTTTTCCATCCTTTTATAGAGAGCAGATGAAAAACTCTTCATTCCGTTTCTGTATCTTCGAGCAAGAGGTCGTCGTCCGTCGCCTTAGGTAGTCTTACCTTTCGCTTGGAATTCTCTTGCGCTCCGTATTTCAATAACTTGTTAGCCGATGTAATAATGCTTGTACCCGTAGGAGAAGTCGACGTTTTCAGTTTTTCAAAAGCCTGATTCGTCTTTCTGAATTGATCTTCCACGTCTAAAAAACGTTCGTAAAAAAGCTGTACCCTGTTAATTAATTCATTGGCGGTTTTCATGATTTCTTCCTGATTCTCCGCCTGTCTGACTTGACGCCAGGTCATTTCCAATACGCGGAGCATCATATATAGGTTTTGGCTGCCAGAAATGACCACCCCGTTGTCGTACGCTTCTTTCCAAAGTCCGGGATCATTGGTCAAAGCTAGTTGCAAAGCGCCTTCACTGTAGATGTACATCAGCACGAAATCCAATTTACGATGTCCATTTGCCAAATAACTGTTATAATTCTTATGGGCCAACTCCTTAGCGTGGTTTCTGACAGATGCGATATGGTTCTTCAAGGCCATGCTCTTTTGTTCATCCGTTTCGGCACGATAATATTCCTCAAAAGCTTTCAATGACATTTTCGAATCGATGATCACATCCCTATTTTCGGGAAAGTGCAGAATCACGTCCGGAATCATGCGACGTCCGTTTTCTTCTTCATAAATGGCATTGCCTTTATCGTCCTTTATGGTCACTTGTTCTTCAAACTGTATTCCCTCTTCCAAATTCATGTTCTCCAACAAAGTTCTCAGCTTCAATTCTCCGAAGTTTCCCTGCGTTTTGTTTTCATTGGTTAATGCTTGAGCCAGTTTATCGGCTCTATCGCCTATTTCTCGAGCTTGTTTCAAATTGGCTAAGATCGAAGCGTCCAATCGTTCCATCTTGGAGGTTTGTTCCCTGTCGCTTTTTTCCACCGCTTCTTTCATCTGTTTCAGATTCTCCTGTAAAGGGTTCAGTATCTCCGCCAATTGAGCCTTATTGGTGGATGACAATTCCTCCGATCGTTTCTTCAAGATTTCTTCCGAAGCCGTATTGATCTGTTCGCGGATGAGGGTGGAATGTTGTTTCAGCTGTTTTTCATTGTTTTCCTCCAAGGTTTTAATTGTCGAGTCGTATTGCGCTTTTAATTCGGCTATTTTCTTTTCATTGTCGACTCGCAGTCCTTTGAGCTGTTCTTGTAGCACATCTGTTCTTTCCTGCAGTACATCCCGTTTGGAAATCAATAAGGTTTTCTCCGAAACATCTTTGCTGCGAGCTACTAAGAAGCCAATCAAGACTCCTGCAGCGATCCCCAGAAAAACATAAATGACAGTCATATTCTTTTCAGTATCTAATGATATTGCTTACTTTTGCGCCCTAAATTTACGAAACAAATTTCAATCCGGCTAATTTGATCCCATCGAAATAATACATATAATAAAAAGAAACGAAGGCATGTATCATTCCGAAAACGGGAACTTATTTCCACGGATGCTCTCGAGGACGTTGAATAAGCGATGCATTGTCCAAAAACTCGCATCGCTTGCAAAGGTCTCCAATCTGCTTTTTTATCACTGTCGATAAAATAAAGTAGAAAAAGATTGTATATGTATTATTTTTTTTCAATTTTTGCAATGAAATAAGCAATGCTTATGCATCTGCTTTTCCCTAAACCGATACTGAAAAAACATCGCATATATTTTTCAGGACCTTAAATCGACGCTTCGTTCTGTACCGTATTTCGAATGAATACGCTGCCAGGTAGGGCATGTATGTCGAATCATGATAAACGAGAGTTCACTTGATAGAATTGATTTGTTTAACTTTAAAGAGAAATTTTATGATTAAGAAATCAAAAGTATTTTTTGCACTCCTATGCTTGAGTATAGGGATTACAATGGCTCAGGTTTCCAAAGTAACAGGCGTAATTATTTCTGCTGAAGACAACGAACCCATCATGGGAGCTTCCATATTGATAAAAGGCACTTCGTTGGGTACTATTACCGATATCGACGGGCGTTATGTCATCCATAACATTCCGGCCGGCGCCAAGTTACTGCAAATATCTTATGTAGGTATGATTACGCAAGAGATACCTATTTCGGATAAGGAGCAGACGACGGTCTTGTCAATAGACTCGAAACTGATCGACGAAGTGATTGTCGTTGCCTACGGCACAGCAAAGAAAAGTTCGTTCACCGGTTCGGCTTCAGTCGTCGGCGAGAAAGCGCTTGAAAAACGCACCTTAACCAACGTAATGTCTGCCATAGAGGGTAACGCCCCGGGGGTGCAAGTCACTTCTGCTTCCGGTCAGCCCGGTTCAAGTCCGTCACTGCGTATTCGTGGTTTCGGCTCCATAAACGGCAGCTCGGCACCTCTTTACGTCGTAGACGGTGCAATTTATAACGGAGCGATGGGTGACCTCAACCCTAATGACATTGAATCGATGACTATCCTGAAAGATGCCGCTTCCACCGCCCTCTACGGGTCGTCGGCGGGCAATGGCGTAGTGCTGATTACCACCAAGAGCGCAAAAGGCGCTAATAAAACGACGGTGACCTTCGATACCAAGTTAGGCATTTCCGGACGTGCTATTAAAGAATACAAGAAAGCAAACCCCAAGGAAACCTATCTCATAGGTTGGGAAATGCTCAAGAACAGTTATATCAACGGTAGCGGCAAGGACGAAGCCACCGCTGCGCAGATGGCTACAGACAACCTGATAGATAACTTCGGTGGCTACAACATTTATGCCGGCGTAAAAAATAACGACCTGGTACGCCCCGACGGTTCTTGGAATCCTGCCGCCACTACCTATCTCTGGGCTGACGATATGGATTGGGAAGACGCCGTCTACCGTACGGGCGTGAGGCAAGAGTACAATGTGTCGCTCTCTAACAAGGGAGAAAAGAGCGACAGCTACGCTTCGCTGGGTTATCTGAAAGAACTGGGATCGCAAGTAAACACGAACTATGAGCGTTTTTCCGGACGGGCTAATTTAAACGTATATCCGGTGAGCTGGTTCAAGGCAGGCATAAACATAGGCGCCACGAAAGTAAATTCGAACACCAACTCTTCGGACAGAGACAGCAACTCCAGCTACTCCAACCTTTCACGCTGGATACGCTTCATCCCCACTATCTTCCCTGTTCACAAACACTATCTGGAAGAAACCGAAGAGGTGCTGCCCGACGGTAAAGTCATCACCCACCAGCCGGGCGAATATTGGTTGGATGCTTTGGGCAATAAACAATATGACTACGAAGGCGACGGCAAAGGCCATGCACGCACTTTCTCCACCGGCCGTGACGCACTGGCCGAAGCTTACTGGAATCTACCCGAGTTCTCCCGCAACATGATGCAAGGCAAGGCGTATGCCGACTTCAACCTGTTTAAAGGATTCACCGCTTCGTTGAACGCTACGTTGAACAGCAACGACTATCGTTCCAGCAAGTGGGAGAATACCCACGTAGGCGACGGTGCCCCTTCGGGACGCTTGCAGAAGGCTTCTACGCGATCTACTATCGTTACGTTCAACCAGTTGCTGAAGTATGTCAACAATTTCGGCAATCACCAGTTCGACTTGCTGGCGGGCCACGAAAGCTATAAATATACTTATAATTACTTCAGAGGTATGAAGAACACTGTGATTTTGGACGGTGGTGCCTACGAATTCGCCAACATGGTGAACATCAATTCGATGAATTCGTATACTGACGAGTACCGCAAAGAAGGGTATTTGGCGCGTGTCAATTACAATTATGCCGATAGATACTACGCCTCGTTCTCCTATCGACACGACGGCACCTCGCGCTTCGCGAAAGAGAGTCGCTGGGGTGATTTCTGGTCGTTCGGAGCCAGCTGGCGCATCGATCAGGAAAACTTCATAAAAAACATAGCGTGGGTAAACAGCCTCAAGATACGCGCTTCGTACGGAGAAACGGGGAACGACGATATCGGTGATCCGGATGAAACCGACTACTACTATCAGTACAAAACCCTTTACAACTCGGGAATCAATAATAAGGACGAAGCAGGCATCTACTTCGCTTCTTACGGCAATCCCAACCTAAAGTGGGAGACACAAATCTCGTCCGATATCGCTGTCGACTTCAGTTTGTTCGACCGCTTGACGGGTACCATCGAATATTTCCGCAAAGATTCCAAGAGTTTGCTCTTCGAGGTTCCTACAGCCTATTCGATAGGCGTCTCTTCGATCAAGGCCAATATCGGAAAGGTGAGCAATTCCGGCTTGGAAATCGATTTGAATTACCAGCTCGTAAGGTCGGCCGACTTTAACCTGTCGATAGGCGGCAACGCCACCTTCCTGCACAACGAGATCAAGAGATTGCCCGACGACCTGCGCGAACAAGGCATTGTGAGCGGTACCAAGAAATACATGGAAGGACGCTCGGTCTATGAGTTCTGGCTCAGACAATACAAAGGCGTAAATCCCGACAACGGAGACCCCGTATATCTGTTCGACGAAACAAACGCGTGGAACGAAAAAACTTGCTACGAGAAGAATGGCGTGAAATATACCTCGAACGTAAATCTGGCGAAGTACGACTACAGCGGCTCGGCCGTACCCAAGATGCAGGGCGGTTTCAACCTGGCAGCTTCCTACAAACACTTCGACTTCGCCGCTATTTTCTCATATAAATTGGGGTCCGACATTTACAATACGGCCTATTCGGGGTTGATGAGCTCGGCGTTCGGCGATGCCTGGCATCCCGATATGCTGAAAGCATGGAGAAAGACCGGCGATGTGACCGACATTCCCCGCCTCGACTCTTCGAACACCACCAGTAATGACGCCTCCTCGTCGACCCGTTGGCTGATGAGCGGGGATTACTTGTCGCTGCGTTCCGTTTCGCTGGCTTATTCCATCCCGCGCACGACCTTGAATGTATTGAAAGTCGGGCTGCAATCGTGTAGGATATCGGTGAGCGGCGAGAATTTGTTCCAGCTGAATCACATGCAGGGATTAGACGCTCAGGCAACCTTCAACGGTATGATATACAACAGTTATTATCCGTCGCGTACCTTTACGATGGGCATCAATATTACATTCTGAACCATTAAAAAAACGATATTATGAATAAGTTAAAACATATAATCTTTATATTCATGGCGGTAGTCGCACTCTCAATGACCGGCTGCAGCGACGATTTCTTAGAAACGGGACCAACCAATGCCATCAGCGAAGATGTGGTTTCGGAATCTTTGGAAAATCTCTATTTGGCCGTTAACGGCATTCAACGCAAACTGATTTCGCAAGACGGCAGTTCACAAGGCATGGGCGGAGAACCCGGTTTCGGCATGGCGCGCGACACGCAAAGCGACGATTTGGAATTCAATACCAAGACAAACGGCTGGCACCGCGATCTGCAACGGTGGACGGCGCAGGGTAACATCAAATCGTCGTACATACGCATCCCCTGGCAGGTATACTACATGCGCATTCTAAACGCTAATCAAATACTCAAATCGGTCGATAAGTTCCAGCAAACAGGCGGCGATTTATACAAACAGGTAAAGGCCGAAGCCCTCACTTTCCGCGCACACAGCCATTTCATGCTGGTACAGTGCTACGGAAAAAGGTATGTAGCCGGCCAAACCAACGATAACTTGGGCGTACCCTATCGCACGACGCCTGTCAACGAGCCGATGGCACGTAATACGGTGAAAGAGGTGTACGACCAGGTGAACAAAGATTTGGACGAAGCCATCCAACTGATAGATGGCATTAGCCTGAAGGTGGACGAGCCCAACCACTTCAACTACGCCTCGATCTGCGGCCTCAAAGCCCGCGTAGCGCTGGCCATGCAGAACTACGCCGAAGCGGCTGATTACGCTGACAAGGCCATTGCTTTCTCCGAGAAAAAAGGCGTCAAGCTCTTCACACCGGAACAAATCGAATCGTGCCCTACCACTTCGCTCTTCGCAGATATTTCGACTGCGGGCGAAATGATATGGGGAGCCATGACCAAAGACGATCAAACCATCTACTTCTACTCGTTCTACGCTTACATGAGCTGGAATTTCAACTCGTCGGCCATCAGACAGGCGGTGAAATGCATCAATTCCAACTTGTACGACACGATGAGCGAAACCGATACGCGCCGTTGCTGGTGGGACCCTACGGGCAATGCTCAAACACCTAAGTCGAGCTTTGTGAAACGCAAATATCAGAATCGCAAATTCACGGCGCGCCACACCAGTAATGCCGTAGGCGACTATGCGTTCATGCGCTTGGCCGAGCTCTATCTGATGAAAGCCGAAGCCCTTGCACGAGCAGAGAAGTATGCGGAAGCACAAGAAATTTTTACCCGTTTTCAAGTTACCCGCGACCCTGCATACGTTGCGAAAGGAAACACCGGCGATGCACTGATTGCCGAAATCATGAACAGCCGCTGGGTGGAATTGTGGGGCGAAGGCTTCAATTGGTTAGATCACAAACGGTTGGGGTTGCCGGTAGACCGCAGCAATTCGAATTTCGACGAAACAGCTTGCCTCGTGCTCGAAGTGAATGCCGATGACAACCGCTGGCAATGGGCGATTCCCGAACAAGAAAGGAACTGCAACCCCTTGTTGGAACAAAATCCGCTGTAACAGGATAAAACATTTATTTCGCAGAGGGCAATCGTTCGGTGATCTGCAAATATGGAAAGCCGTTTCGGCCGATGAGTCGGTGCCGAAACGGCTTTTTGCCGATCCGCTCGACGGGAACAAGATATCGTTCAATCTGTCGCTAAACCGTACTACAGAACTGAAGGTATATCAAAACATTCACATCCTCCCGGATATTTCGCCATCGAACGCCGACGGTAGACCGATCCCGAGTTACCCGGGAGATCGAAATCCGTTCATCTTCTCCCCTCCCTCGCCGAGATGCCTATCTCATGAACAAATAGAGACATGCGTATCTTCTAACCTGCCGCATACGTATGTTGTCTTCAGTACTTTCATGGTTCGCTCCCTTTTATTCTTGTATCGGTCTTATTGCGAAACCCATGCTCCGACCATCGCTATTCAGTGGGAGCACGAAGCCCGAGTTGAAACTCAGGTGTTTCCGACTTCCTTGGGTTTATACTCCTTCTGCTTCAAGGTAAATGTCTTTGTTGCTGCCGGCGTGTACCCTGCCGTAGGTTTCTGTATGAAGCGTACCTGTACGCTGCGTTCGGCGTAAATCACCTCTCTCACGTCACACCATCCCAGGTTGACGGGCATCAGCTTGTAGTTGTGGTGCTGAAAATTGGTAATGATCTTCAGTCCCATACCCAGTTTGTAGTCCGTCACCCAAATATACCAGCTCCACATCACGATGTTATGGCTATTGTACACCGCCACAACAGCATTGCCCTGGTGGATGGTGGTTCGATTGACGCTGAACTCCGAGTAGGCCTGGTCGGCCGACAGCGCCACATCCGTCATTAAGTCCTTCTCGCCCTGCCATATCAGCTTACATCCGTACGGACGACAGTCCGGGTCGTTGTAGATATACGGGTCTGTAATACTGTTACCCAAGTAGTTGATAAAGGGGGTTAGTACCGTGTTGCCGCTTCCTTCTTTGGTAAAGTCGGTGAGCCATGCGGGCGAGTTCGCGCTCCAATTCACTTCCCCGTCTTCGGAGAACTCTGCTTCCCAGGCGATGGGTACGTTCGTCGTGCTCCCACCGCCCGATACGGAGGCATAGCTTTTCACGGTGTAGGTCTTCCTGCCTCCCTTGTAGAGGTACTCCTCCGGGCCCGTCACCTCCAGCGTGGAGGCCATCACGATGCTGCTCGTGGAAATCCGGTAGGTCACAGTCTTCCCCATCGTCCATATGCTACCGGCGATAAAAGTCGTGAGCGTACGCGGCGTGTTGGTCAGCACGTCGGTGTACTTCACCTCGATCTGCGCCCCCGTGGGCAGTGTCTGTGGCAACATCATGAAGATCATCGCCGGCGAGGTAATGAGATAACTGCGTACTTGTGGCGTCGATATGGATAGAAGTGGCCGGATACAAAGACAGAACAAAACGAGCGGAGCATACCCAAAGGCATACTCCGCTCCTTCTTGTCGATATAATTTCCGTTATTGCAGTCTATGATGGAGGGATATGGTGGCTTACACGTTCGCGGCATTCCCCCGCCTGTACTCCGTGGGTGTGACTCCGTAGGCGTTCTTGAACGTTCGCACGAAATTGGAGTAGTCGTTGAATCCGCATCTGTCGACAATCTCTCCGAAGCTCATTTGTGCGTCTCCGTCAAGCAGGCTCTTGGCTTTCTTGATTTTGACTCGCTGGATATATACGGTTGGGGTGTCGTTCGTGAGGGCATTTATCTTGCGATAGAACTGCCGGCTGCTCATGCACATAGCCGATGCAATCTGCGATACCTCCACTTCCTTTCCTCGGTTGAGCTGAAGGTATATGACATCCGACACCTTGGCAAGGAAACGCAGGTCGGCGGCACTCCTTTGCGGGATCACCTCCTTTTCGTCGTCCTGATGTGTTGTCATCATTTGTGCGAATTTCTCACGCAACAACCGTCTGCCGTCTAACAGTTTCTCCACTCTTGTGCGCAGCTCGTCGGCACTGAACGGCTTGGAGAGATAGGCATCGGCCCCTGCCTCCAATCCTTTGATTCGTTCTTCCTCGGTAATCTTCGCCGTAACGACGATGATGGGAATATGGTTGACGATTTCGTTTCCACGCACCTGCCGGCACACTTCCAGACCGTCCATGCCTGGCATCATCAGGTCGGTGATAATAAGGTCAGGCACAAGGTCGAGCGCCTTCTCCATTCCTTCCTTGCCGTTGGCGGCATAGGAAACGGCATAGCGGTCAGCAAAGAGCGAACCGAACCGCTCATCCCGCCGCTCAGCGGCCGATGGGCACGAGTGGGTCTCAGCGTCCTGTTCTCCGCAACCGTAGCCGTCGGCACACAGGCGCAGACCGCTGACAGGGGCGGAACACAGCCGCCGCGAGACCAAAACAGCGAACTGCACACCCGCACCTGGAGCATCTACGCCCAGGGCGGACTGTCGTGGGCCAACGATGTTTGGTATCAGAACCTCGATGCCAAACGCAGTTACCAACAGTCGCCCGCCATGGGTGGCGGCGTGGACTTCACCATCCGCCCCTGGGTGCGCGTGGGCGCCGAGTATCTTTGGTCGCGCTACCGCCGCGAGCAGCGCTTCTCCGTGCTCGACACCAAGACGACGCCCGTCAAGGCGTACGGCAACTACCTGATGAACTACCACAACGCCAAGCTCGGCTTAGGCTTCAACTTCATGGAGCTGTGGCCCCGCCGCGGTGCGCAGTGGCTGAACATCTGGGTGGGCACGGGCGTAGGCTACACCTTCGCCAAGGGCAACGAGTACGGCGTCTACATCAGCAATACGCAGACGCAGGGCGGGCAGACCACACCTATCGGCGACGGTACGACCATCGGCAACGGCTCGGAGATAACCGTCACGGGCAATGTGCGCACGACGAACCGCCACGAGAAGTTCAACAAACTCTACATTCCTGCCTCGCTCCACATCGAGGCCGACGTGAGTCGCCGCTTCACCGTCGGGCTGAAAGGCGAAATGGATTGGCTGATGAACCGCAAGGACATCGCCCCGAAGAACCTCATCCTCGCCCTTGCCACCGTGCGCTACAACTTCGTGGCGAGCCGTGCCAAGGTGCAGCGGGCCTATTACGAAGGCGAGCTCTCCGCGCTCAACGACCGCGTGAACGCCCTGCAACGGGACGTGGCGACGGAAAAGGCACGCGCCGAACGCGAAGCGGCAGAACGCCAACGGGCAGAACAGCAGCAGGCAGAACTGCAACGCCGCCTGACCGACTGTGAAGAGAGACAAGCAGAGCCTCCCGCCACGGTGCAGCCCTCGCACTTCGTGCAGTTTGCCCACAACAGCTCTTATATGAGCCGCGAGGAAGCCGAACACCTCAAAGCCTTTGCCCGCAGCGTACGCGGCCATAGGCTCACCCTCGTGGCCGAGGCCAGCACGCCGGGCGCGGACGGCTACAACCAGCAGCTCTCCGGGCGTCGCCTGGCCCGTGTGGTTGAGGCACTCGTGAAGGAAGGCTTCGACAGGGCCGACCTGAACCCGCAGACAGCTATCGGCGAGCGCAACGGCAAGCCTGCCGCCGAAGGGCGCAGGGTAACCATAAAGGTGGAAAAGTAAGCAACAACAAAGTAAACAACCCATTAAAACAATAGTAAAATGAAACGAATTCAATCCATTCTGCTTGCCATCGCCATGCTGTTGGCAACACCCGCGTTCTTCACCTCATGTCAGGAGGACGCACCTGAGATCAATTACACGATGAACGTGTCGGTCATCAACGACTTCACCAAGGTGGTAGAGGCCATTAACAACGGCTCGTTGAAAAACGAAGAAGCCATCGGGAAACTCACCTCGGCCATCGACAAGATGCATGCCGACCAGCAGACCAAGCTGCAGGCCATCATCGACGTGCTCAACTCCGTGAACACTACGCTTGAGACCAAGCTCGCGGCCATCGAGGCGGCGATGAAGGCGCAGACCCTCTCGCTCGAGGCGAAGCTCGGTCTCATCGAAGCCGCCATCAAGGCGATGCCGGACTACAGCGACAAGTTCGACGCCGTGGTTGCCGCCCTTAATACGATGAAGGCGCAGATTGAGGCGCTCGGCACGGGACAGGCCGGCATCGTCGAAGCCATCAACAACACTACGGCCGCCATCAACAGCCTTGTAGCTGCCGTGAACAGCGGCAACGCCGATGCAGCCGCAGCCCTTGCGCAGATTATCCAGAAGCTCGAGGAACTGAAGGAGAAGATCGGCAACGGTGGAGGTGGAGGCGGAATAGATCCCAACGATCCTGCAAATTGGCCTGTTGCCACTCCAGAAGCTATAGATCTTGGTCTGCCCAGTGGCACCAAGTGGGCTAGCTTCAATCTTGGAGCAACTAAACCTTCAGAGATGGGCTACTACTACGCTTGGAGTGATACTAAGCCTAAACTGGAGTATACTTCCACCAACACTAAGTATTCAGGAACCAAAATGTACGATTACACCAAATATACAATAGATGATGGTAAGAAAGAATACAGCTGGTATGATTCCGAGGGGAACTTCATCGGCGACGGTAAGATAACCCTTGACCCAGAAGACGATGCTGCCACTGTAAATCTTGGAGCTGAATGGAGCACGCCTGAGATTGCACAATTCGTGGAGTTGTATAAATATTGCAAAAAGGAGTGGAAGACCATAGACGAAGTTCAAGGCCGTGTCTACACTGGCCCTAATAAGAATTCAATATTCCTACCATTCAACGGAATGGCAGACCGCAAACAAAAAGATGATGTAGGCAAACAAGGATACTATTGGATGAAATCTCACCGCGGAGAACGTTATACTTTTTTCTTTGAGTTCTTCTCGGTAACAACCCTTGGTGAAGGCGAGAGAGCTACTTTCAGACATTTTGGAATGGAAATCCGCCCAGTTCGTAAGTAAGTCCTTTGCTTATATGCGATGACAAGACAATAAAAACCTCTCCTCCCGCCCACAGAGCGGCGGGAGGAGAGATAAAAGCATCAGCTATCGAGGGCTCGGAAACGCTATAAATAAAGCAACAAAACAACGCCTTTTGTCGCAACGGAGTTACGGCTTCGGTACCCCACGAGTGACCTATCGAGACACCCCACGGGTGGGGTGCAAAAGGCACGATTACATAACGAAAGTCATAAACCAATTAACAGAAAACAGCAATGATAGAATTTTAACTCACGATATTATGGAACGACTGACGCAATCACCCAAATTGGAGATGATCCTCTCCGCACAATCCCCCGACAAGGTATGCCGCGCCACCGAGGATTTCCGCACGGAAATCTTTGCCATGAGCGAAACGGAGACCTCTCTGTCAGCAACGTATTGCATACTACGTTACACCGCATGCCATCTGCTTACCCTGAACGGAACTTGTCGGAAGGGCAGCATGGCAGAAAAAAACTGAAAGAACTTTCGGACATACTCGGTTACTTCGCTACTTTTTCTAAGCGCTTCATCATGCAGAACATAAAGAGCGCCGAAAGCAGACAGAGGATGATGAATACCAGCCAAACCGACCACAACGGCAGGCCGCCCCAAAGGAATCCGCCCACGCTGACTAACATGTTACCGGCCGCAGTGGCCACAAACCATCCGCCCATCATCACGCCTTTGTACTTCGGCGGAGCGACCTTCGACACAAATGAGATGCCCATCGGGCTCAACAGCAATTCCCCGAAAGTAAGGATCAAATACGTCCCGATCAGCCAATTGGCGGAGATGAACGTACCTTCGTCGCCGGCCAGTTTCTGCGCATCCGGCGTATTCAATCCCATCGATGCCACCATCATCAACAAATAAGCCGACCCTGCTACCAACATACCGTAAGCGATTTTACGGGGAGCCGACGGCTCTTTACCCTTCCTGGCAAGCGCTCCGAAAATAGCCATACTCACTGGGGTAAGGGCGACCACGTAGAACGGATTGAAGTGCTGGAAGATGGGGGCACTTACGGCAACCTCGCCGCCGATATGGAGATACTTATAATAAAGCATGGCGAGCGCCGTAATAATAACCGCTACGGAAATGCTCTTGCCCTTAGCCGTTTTACTTTGAAAAAGCGAAAACAATGCATAGATGATGAAGATAATCATTACGAGATTAACGACATCGAACGCCATGCTTTGTACGCCGGCAGACGTCTTCTGCGTAAATTCATCGGCGAAATAAGTCAAGGTCAGCCCGTTCTGATGGAAAGACATCCAAAAGAAGATGACGACGGCAAATACCAGACAGAGTGCGATAATGCGTGCCTTGGTATCTGCGGGAGAAAGTTCTTCTTCGTGTTTGGAAGATGCTACCGACGATTGTACGCTCTCTTCCACGTGGCGGAACGAATAGCGGAATGCATAATAGATAGCAATAGAAAGAACCAAAGAAAGACAGGCCACGGCAAACGAGAAGTGGTAAGCATCGTTGGAAGAAAAACCCAAGCTCGTTTCCGCCCATTCCTTGATCTTCACGGCGGCCGTCGGAGCGAAGAGGGCACCGATATTGATGGCCATGTAAAAGATAGAGAAAGCTGAGTCACGCTTGGGAGCCAGCGCCGGATCATCATACAAATTACCGACCATCACCTGCAAGTTTCCTTTAAACAAGCCCGTTCCGATACTGATCAACAAGAGAGCGGCCAGCATGCAACCCAGCGCGAACAGATTGCCGCCCAGCGGAATGGAGAGAAACAGATAACCGAAGAACATCACGACGATGCCGATGGTCACCATCTTCCCGTAACCGTATTTGTCGGCCAGAATGCCACCGAAGAACGGAGAAAGATAAACTAATGCCAAAAAAGTACTGTAAATCAGGCCGGCTGTTCCGGCGGATAAGCCGAAATTAGCTCGTAGGAATAGAGCAAATACGGCGATCATCGTATAATAGCCGAAACGCTCTCCCGTGTTGGCCAATGCTAAAGCAAAAAGGCCTTTAGGCTGTCCTTCAAACATAATAGATCCTTTAAATTGTTTATAATATTTTTCGTATGCAATGCGCAAATGTATGAATTAAAATCAAGGCGGCAAAGATTTGCCGCCGTTAATTCTCAAATCCCCTTGTAAAGAGAGCGGAAACGGCAACGAGTTCTTCAATACAGCATACAGACGTGAGCTTCCGCCATCCGGATCAGGTCGGCAGGAGCTATTTTCAGTTGTAGACCTCTCACTCCGGCACTGACACAGATGTAGGGATATCGGCTGCACGACGCATGGATATATGTAGGGAAATGTTTTTTCATTCCTATCGGGGAACAGCCTCCGCGAACATAACCCGTAAGGGGCAACAACGCTTTTACCGGAATCAAATCGCATTTCTTGTTTCCGGAAATCTTCGCCACCAACTTCAGGTCGACTTCGTGTTCTCCAGGAATCACGCAGATCAAATGCCCCGTTTTATCGCCTTTCAGCACTAAGGTTTTGAACACCTGTTCGACGGGCTCTCCCAATTGCGTTGCCAGATGGATGGCGCTTAAATCGGTTTCGTCTGCTTCGTAAGGAATCAGTTCGTAGGAGATCTTCGCCTGTTCGAGCAGACGGGCGACATTCGTTTTAGTTATTTTAGCCTTCATATTCCTGTTTTGTCCGAAGCATCGTTTCCGTGTTGGTACAGAGCTAATTCTTCCTCCAAATACTTCGACGTATATCCTTGCTTGTGCTGTGCCACTTCCTCCGGAGTTCCGACCGCGAGGACACATCCTCCGTTTCGTCCACCGTCCGGTCCCATATCAATCAGATAATCGGCCTGTTTGATCACATCCAGATTATGTTCGATGACGATCACCGTATTCCCTTTATCGACCAGTCGATTCAGTACGTTCATCAATACGCGGATATCTTCGAAATGTAAGCCGGTGGTCGGTTCGTCGAGGATATAGACGGTCTTGCCCGTATCCCGCTTCGACAATTCGGTGGCCAGCTTCACGCGCTGACTCTCTCCGCCCGAGAGGGTAGTCGAAGGCTGTCCCAGTTTGATATACCCTAAGCCCACCTCCTGCAATACTTTTATTTTATTCAGAATGGCGGGAATATTCTCGAAGAATTCGACCGCCCGGTTGATGGTCATATCGAGTACGTCGGCGATGGACTTCCCTTTGAAACGCACTTCTAAGGTTTCTCTGTTGTAACGTTTGCCGTGACAGACCTCGCAGGGAATAAGCACGTCGGGTAAGAAATTCATTTCTATCGTTTTATAACCATTTCCTCCGCAAGCTTCGCATCGACCGCCGACGACATTGAATGAGAAGCGACCGGGCTTATACCCGCGGATTTTCGCTTCGGGCAGGCTGACGAAAAGGTTCCGGATATCGGAAAAGACTCCCGTATACGTAGCCGGATTGGAACGGGGCGTCCGTCCCAAGGGCGACTGGTCGACATCAACGACCTTGTCGACGTATTCCATACCTTCGATACTCCGATAAGGAAGAGGATCCTTCAGGGAGTGATAAAAATGTTGCGAGAGTATGGGTTGCAGCGTTTCGTTGATCAAGGTAGACTTTCCGCTTCCGGAAACGCCTGTCACGCAAATGAGTTTTCCCAACGGGATTTCTACATCCACCTTTTTCAGATTATTTCCGCAGGCGCCACGCAGTTGGATCGACTTTCCGTTGCCCGGACGTCGTCTGTCGGGAACGCCTATTTTCAAATCGCCGGTCAGGTAGCGGGAAGTCAGCGTTTGCTTTTGCAACATCTCTCGAGGCGTTCCAGCAAAGACGACCTCCCCTCCCCGCCTCCCCGCCTTGGGTCCCATGTCGACGACATAATCGGCGTTGAGCATCATTTCCTTGTCGTGTTCCACTACGATAATCGAGTTACCCATATCGCGAAGATTCTTCAGCGAACGGATCAATCGCAGGTTGTCTCGTTGGTGCAGGCCGATACTCGGTTCGTCTAAGATGTAGAGCACGTTGACCAATTGAGATCCGATTTGGGTGGCCAAACGGATGCGTTGACTTTCTCCGCCCGAGAGGGAGGCAGAACTGCGGCTCAGCGACAGGTAATCCAATCCGACGTCGAGCAGGAATTGCACTCGCGAACGGATTTCTTTCAGTATTTCCGCAGCGATGAGGCGTTGCTTCTCCTCCAAATGTTCGTCGACGGTGGAAAGCCAATGATAGAAATCTCGGAGATCCATCTCCGAAAGTTCCCGGATATTCTTGTCGTAAATGCGATACGAAAGCGCTTCCCTGTTCAATCGCGCCCCATGACATTCGGGGCAGACGGCGGTTTTAGAAAATTGTTCCGCCCACTTTTGAGCCGTCGTCGAGACGTCTTTTTCTTGAAGCATTTGAATGTACTT
The DNA here is from genome assembly GCF_000312445.1 of Phocaeicola abscessus CCUG 55929. Lineage (GTDB taxonomy): Bacteria > Bacteroidota > Bacteroidia > Bacteroidales > Bacteroidaceae > Phocaeicola > Phocaeicola abscessus. Next base: position 114,967 of record NZ_HE997185.1, read on the forward strand.
CACAATGCCCTCGTATTCCACAAAATAATCGGAAGAAGTATGAATAAGACTGCTCTTGATCCTGATATGTTCGTTCGAACCGTAGAGGATTTCGTGAACGACCTCTTCGGGAATCTCTTTCACCGGATCTTTGAGAGAGAGTTCGTATCGCTCCAGCAAGGCTTCGATTTGCCAGAAGATCATGGTATTCTTATATTTCCCCAGCGGAGCGATCGCCCCGTCGTAAATCGATAATTCCGCATGAGGGATTACCTTTTCGATGTCGATCAGATCGACGTATCCCAAGCCTTTGCAATGCGAGCAGGCTCCTTCGGGAGAATTGAAAGAGAAATTGTTCGGTGCAGGTTCTTGATAGGATATGCCCGATTGCGGGTCCATCAACCGCTTGCTGTAATGGCGAACTTGGCCGGTATCCACATTCAGAATCATCAGCAAGCCTTCGCCCTGCTTCATCGCAACGGCCACGCTGTCGGCTAACCGTTTATCGTCTCTCTCGCCTACCGTCAATTTATCGACGACTATCTCTATATCGTGATTCTTGTAACGATCCAATTTCATCCCATGGAGCACTTCTCTTATTTCCCCGTCGATCCGGACGTAGAGGTAGCCCTTTTTGCGAATCTGTTCGAACAATTCCCGATAATGCCCCTTCCTCGAACGCACTGCGGGGGACATTATATAGATCCGTTTACCGATATAATCGCGATGAATCAGGTCGAGGATCTGCTCTTCCGTATACTTCACCATGCGTTCGCCCGACAGATAGGAATACGCTATTCCGGCCCTGGCGTAAAGCAGACGGAGGTAATCGTAGATCTCGGTCGTCGTGCCTACCGTCGAACGGGGATTTTTGTTCGTCGTCTTCTGCTCGATGGAGATCACCGGACTCAAACCGGTAATTTTATCCACGTCCGGACGTTCCAATCCCCCCAAAAAGTTTCGTGCGTACGCCGAGAAGGTCTCGAGATACCGGCGTTGACCTTCTGCGAAAATGGTATCGAAGGCAAGCGAAGACTTGCCGCTGCCGCTCAATCCGGTGATGACCGACAAGGCGTTTCGCGGTATCCGAACATCTATGTTTTTTAAATTATGTACGCGGGCTCCGTATACGTCAATATAGGCTGTTTCTTTATCCATATCCCATTTTTGAACCGGTAAAGGTAATGCAATTCGTAAACAGAAACAAGATTTCTCTTGATATTCTTTAGAAAACAGAAGTGAAGAACGGCAACGGAAAACACGGTACAGCGGACGGGTATGAAAAAGGATTTTCAGTGCCGCCGTTCCGATCAGCAGCATCTGAAACGGAGTTTTACTCCCGCTGACAGGGGCAGCAGCGTTTAAAACGGATTTTCATGCACGACGATCCAATCAGCAAGACCTAAAATGGATTTTTACCCAAAACTACTCGATCAGCAACGCTTAAAACGGATTTTTATGCATGCCGATTCTGTCGGCGGTACCTAAAATGGAGTTTAGCCTCCGCTGATCGGATCGACAGCGTCGAAACCGGATTCTTACCGTCGGCTACCGCCACGGCAGGAAAAAACGAAAGAGAGATCCCCGTTCGCTTTTGACCGAACGGCTTCTCGTCTGCAACAACATGTTTTTCCCTGAGAATCAACGTTTATTTCAGCTTCTTATCCATCCATACGGCTACGATTCCGGCCGGAATGCCTTCGAGGTCGGTAAATGTGTGATCGGCACCGGGAATGAGCGACAACTCGCATCGTTTGTAGAAATAAGGCAGGTACTGGCTGCACGAATAGGGTACGGATCGGTCGCCCGTACCGTGTATGGCTATCACGTCTCCCTTATACTTCTTTGCTGCTTCGAAGAGTCGAAGCCCTTGTCCGGCCAGGATATAATTCCTGCCGAGGGTAACCTTTCCGTCGAACACGCTCACTTCTTCCGGTACATTCAAGGGATCGAAGCGGGTACCGAAGCAAATTCCCTGCAACAGATTGTCGTGAATCATCAGTGCCGGCGCAAGCAAGGCAACCGTTTTGATCTGCTTTTTCCCAAGCTCGGAACTGAGCAGGATGGAGACGACGCCTCCCTGCGAATGACCGAAAATACCGATCTTTCCGATAAAGGGCAAGCTTTCGGCGAATCCGACTATCCGGCGGGCATCTTCCACTTCGTTATCGATGCTCATCCCTCTCATGGCGCCATCGCTCTCCTCGTGTCCGTTGAAATCGAACCTTATTGAGGCGATGCCGCGAGCGGCCAGGCTGTCGGTCAAGGCAATATGTATTTTCTCATTCTTGTTACCGGTAAACCCGTGAAAGATGATGACGACAGGGAGCTTTTTCCCATCCGAATTAGCGGGAATCGTTATGAACCCGCGAAGTATTCCTACGGCTCCCTGAATCTCGACAGGTTTCGTTTGGGCGTTCGTCGTCTGTACGAAATACGCCATCAGGGCAAAAAATAGAGTGCTTAATTTCATTCCGATTATGTATTAATTACTTAGTTACGCATACAAAAATACATAAAAGCAAGTGGTTGTACAAGAAGATACCTCGAAGTCGGATATTTTTTAAATTTATCTGTATCGACGATCGAAACGAACGAAATTCTTCGAAGCTAAACTCTTCGGCAAGTTTCAGCGGAATTATATCGAATAAAGGGGGATCGGCGTCGATTTTTTTTATAATTTTGTCCCAAGAATAAACAGTAATGCGCATGAAATTCTTAAAAACGTTATATGCTGTCGCCGTGCTGGCCGTCGCACCACTGGTTTCGTCGGCCCAACCGCAGGAGTCGGATCATTTTTTCCTGCACACGATTGCCAAAGGGCAAAGCCTTTATTCCATCGCGAGCATGTATCGCCTCAGCGTAGAAGACATCGTAAAGCTCAATCCGGGCAGCGAACAAGGTATCAAAGCGGGAGAAACGTTAAAAATCCCCCAGCAGACGGCACAGACGAAACAAATTTTCCACACGATACAGGCGGGCGAAACGCTATATAAGTTGACCGTCGAATACGACGTCTCGGCCGGCGCCATCTGTCTGGCCAATCCGGGATTGAGCGCAAGCAACTTCCGGGCCGGTCAGGTAATCGTCATCCCCGCGGCAAACGCCTCCCAAGAGGCGGAGGTGCAACGGAAAGCCGATACGCCACGCTCGCTCGAAAAACAGGAATCGAAATGGCAGGATATACACAAGGTGAAACGCGGTGAGACCCTGTTCAGCCTCTCCCGCCAATATCATATTACGGAAGAGGAGCTATTGGCTGCCAATCCGGAACTGAAAAAAAAGAAACTAAAAAAAGGTTCCTTCCTGGCCATCCCCTATCCTAAAAAGGAGACGGAGGAAACGAAGCATACGCCCACGAACGACGAATTATTCAGCAAGAACAAAAAAGAATTCAAGATACTGTCGACAATCAAGACGGCCGTCATCCTCCCGTTTGCGGCCGATGGCAGGATGGTGGAATATTACGAAGGCTTCCTGTTGGCCGTCGACAGTCTGAAAAAGAGAGGGACGTCGTTGGATATCTACACGTACGACAGCGGGACGACAAACGCCTCGCTGGATCGCATCCTCCGTAAGGACGAGATGAAAAAGATGGATATCATCATCGGTCCGGCGAATGCGGAACAGATCAAACCTCTGACCGACTTTGCCGAACGGCACAAGATCCGGATCGTAATCCCCTTTACCTCGAAGGATAATGAGGTATTCCACAATCCGTACGTCTTTCAGATCAATACGCCTCAATCGTACCTGTATTCGGAAGTGTACGAACATTTTATCCGCAAATTCGACCGTGCGAACGTCATATTCCTCAACGCCAACGATACCGACAAAGACAAATCGATCTTTATCAACGGACTGAAAAGCGAATTGAAAGAAAACCAAATAAAGTATACCGAGCTGAAGGGCGACCATATCGTAGCGGAATCGATGCTGGCCAGCATCGACTCGACGAAGAGCAACGTCTTCATCCCGCTGTCCGGTTCGAATATCGCCTTGATCAAGTTATTACCTCCGCTGCTCCTGTTGACCAAAGAGCATCCGACCTACCGGATTCACCTGTTCGGGTATCCCGAATGGCAGACTTACACGAAAGACTATCTGAGCGATTTTTATGAGTTGGACACCTATTTCTATTCCTCCTTCTACACGAATAATCTGTTCCCCGAAGCGATCAATTTCTCCTCTTCTTTCCGAAGATGGTACGGCAAGGAAATGGCGAATACCTATCCCAAATACGGAATGTTGGGCTTCGATACCGCGTATTACCTGCTATACGGCCTGTCGCGTTACGGAAATAAGGTGGAAGATTATTTGGGCAAGTACAGCGTAACTCCTATCCAGACAGGATTCAAGTTCGAGCGCGTGAACACGTGGGGAGGATTCATCAATAAGAAAGTCTTCTTCGTCCATTTTTCCAAATCCGGCGAACTGACTAAAATAGATTTCGAATAATGAAAAAGGTCTGTACCCTATTATTGACGATCGCTTCGCTCGTTTCGCTCCCCGTTCGCGCCCAATTGGGAGAAGAGAAAAGCATCTTTTCTGTCGGTATCAATGGCGGAATGAACATGAGCTCCGTCAACTTCGATCCGAAAATAAAACAGAACAAGCAAAACGTTCGTTCGGGTGGCTTGACGATCCGTTACATCTCGGAGAAATACTTCAGCATGATTTGCGGAGTCCAATTGGAAATCAACTATTCACAGCGCGGTTGGAACGAAAAGATCGAGGATGGAACCGAAAACACGTACAACCGAATCATGAATTACATCGAAATTCCCTTTCTGGCACATCTGGCTTTCGGCAGCCATGTCAGAGACAAAGGCTTACAATTCTTCCTGAACGCAGGGCCGCAGATGGGCTTCTTTTTAAACGAGAAAGAAAAGATGAGCGACGGATGGGATACTTCCGCCCGATCGCCCACGGCTCAATACGGGAAAAAGGCAGAAAATAAGTTCGATTATGGCATCGCAGGAGGCACGGGCTTCGAATTGAATACGAAGATAGGACACTTCATCGTCGAAGGTAGATATTACTACGGACTAAGCGACTTTTTTAAGAACAGCAAGAAAGAGTATTTCGGCCGTTCGGCGCATTCGTATATGGGAATACGGGCCGCCTACCTATTCGATATCTTCAAGTGAACGTTCCGTATCTGTCGGAAAACTACCGCAAATGATCGTACGCCTTTACCAAGACTTCGTCTTTCCCGATAGCGCGAATGGCTAACCAATCCAGAACGATGGCGATAAAAGGCAGGCATACGCTCCAAGAGGGATGATAGGTCGCCTCGCCTTTCAACATACATATGAAGACGATCCACGTAATGTAGTAGAAAACAAGCAGAATAGCGTTGAAAATGCTCAAGCGTATCTGCAACATTCGCCTTTTGAACAGGAAAATAGCGATCAAAGCGATGAGGACGACCAGCAGGAGAATAGCGAACAGGGCCCACGGCGCATGACTGACCGCTCCGTCCGCAGAAACGATTGACAGATTAGTAAATTCGGTGAGGGAGTTATCCGCACCGATAAAGAATCCCACCGGGAGACACATACTGACGATAGCCAAAATGGAAACCGCCAACAAATAAATGGATTGTATTCGCTGTATCATATTTATCGACTACATAGTTTAAGAAGGCAAAAGAACAGACCGCTTCGACGAAACACCTTTCGGAAGTCTTCCCTATTGAAATTTATCCTTCTCCTTCGCTGGATTCCGGTAGTAAATCTTACCTTCCATATACTCTTGCGTAGCGATCAGGGCCGGTTTCGGCAACTTTTCGTAATAACGCGAAATCTCGATCTGTTCTCTATTTTCGAAAATCTCTTCCAAATTATCTGTATAGGAAGCGAATTCCTGCAATTTTTTCGACAGTTCGTTTTTCATTTCAACAGCAATTTGATTCGACCTTTTACCGATAATTGCCGCTGTTTCGTAAATATTACCGGTGTCGTGCCACATATCCGCCATGTTACGAACGACGGTATTGGTGGGGGCATTTGTCTTTTTATAATCCATAATACTTTGGTTTTGCTTTATTCTTCGTCATTTAAATTATCTACGTACTTGCTGGCATCGTGATAGATACCTTCGACTTCCTTTTTATATTTGCTTTCGGGAAATTCGTTTACAAAAGAATAATATTCGTCTATCACATCGCGCATTCGTTCGGGTTTCTTCTCCAGGATGCTCGCATTGGCCATATCGTGTTTGGCACGGAGCACCAAGACGGATAAGTCTTCGCGCAATTTCGTATAGGGATAATCCCGCAAAGCATTCTGCGCGGTGACAATGGCGGCCAAGTAATTGTTGCCGGTCGTCGTATAAGTAGCGTTGCCGGTATACATACCCAAATCATAATATAATTTAGCTGCCATATAATCTTTAATAACCAATTTATCCTGAAGTTCGAAAATCAATTGCTGTACTTCGGCATGGTACGAACTGGAAGGGAAATACTCGAGAAACAATTGTAATTCCTGAATGGCCTTATAAGTCCCCGACTGATCCAGACGAGGTTCGGGAGTATCCAAATACAACGCCTTGCCCGAATGATAACGAGCCTGTTCGGTGTACACGCCGTGCGGATAAGTGGTATAGTAGGTATTAAAATAATGAGAGGCCGTTTGGTAATCGGCTTGATTATAATACGTCATGCCCAACATATACAACGATTCTTCCGCCCTGTCGCTGCCTTTCATAACGGTAACCAAACTCTCTAACAGGGTGGCAGCCTTCGAATACTTGCCTTGCCCGAAGAAGCTCTTCGCAGCTTCATATTGATAGTCGGCATCCGTACTCTTCAATATTTTGTTATATTCTCCGCACGATGACAAGACGCTGCAAGCCATGATGAGAGCGAATAGGGTATACTTTCTCATGTGATACAAATAATGTGCAAATTTACCCCATTCGAACGAATAATACAAAATATGGACTGTTTTTTAATGCTAAAATATGAATTCGAATCTTTTTTTATCGCTAACGGATACTAATCATAGAAAATAGCTGTAACTTTATCCCTTGCTAAACGAATGCTTATGAATTTCGAACTCATATCCGACTATAAACCTACCGGCGACCAACCCGAAGCGATCGAACAACTGACAGCAGGTATACGCCATGACAGCCCTGCGCAGACTTTATTGGGCGTAACGGGATCGGGGAAAACCTTCACCATCGCCAACGTCATTCGGAATGTAAACAAACCGACGTTAGTGTTAAGCCACAACAAAACGCTCGCAGCTCAATTGTACGGAGAATTCAAGTGTTTTTTCCCCAACAACGCCGTAGAATACTACGTATCCTATTACGATTATTACCAACCGGAGGCCTATCTGCCCAATTCGGATACTTACATTGAGAAAGACTTGGCCATCAACGACGAAATCGACAAGCTGAGATTGGCCGCCACTTCCGCCCTTCTCTCCGGTAGGCAGGATGTGATCGTCGTTTCTTCCGTTTCCTGTATCTACGGTATGGGAAACCCTGCCGACTTCTATAATAACGTCATCGAAATCAAAAAAGGGAGGAAATTGGATCGAAACGTATTCCTCCGTCGATTGGTAGATAGCTTGTATGTGCGGAATGATCTGGATTTGAATCGAGGTAATTTTCGGGTAAAAGGCGATACGGTCGACGTCTATTTAGCGTACAGCGACAATCTGCTCAGAGTGGTTTTCTGGGATGATGAAATAGAAGAGATCGAAGAGGTGGAGCCTGTTTCGGGAATGAGATTGACTTCTTTTGAGGAATATAAAATTTATCCTGCCAATCTGTTTATGACCACCAAAGAAAGTCAGTTGCAGGCTGTCTATCACATCGAAGACGATTTAAAAAAAGAAGTCGCTGAGTTGGAAGAAACGGGTAAAGCGTTGGAAGCAAAACGGTTGCGGGAAAGGGTAACATACGATATGGAAATGGTTCGGGAATTAGGCCATTGCTCGGGTATAGAAAATTATTCGAGATACTTCGACGGCCGTGCTGCCGGCACCCGACCTTATTGCCTGCTGGATTTCTTTCCGGAAGATTTTTTAATAGTGATCGATGAAAGTCACGTCAGCATCCCTCAAATCCAAGCAATGTACGGCGGAGATCGGGCGAGGAAAGAAAATTTGGTGAAATATGGCTTCCGGATGAAATCTGCTTTCGACAATCGTCCGCTTAAATTCCCGGAGTTCCAGAAATTAGCCAAGCAGATTATATATGTCAGTGCAACCCCTGCTGATTATGAATTGCAACAGAGCGAGGGCGTCGTCGTCGAACAGGTGATTCGTCCTACCGGATTGCTTGATCCGGAAATAGAGGTTCGGCCGAGCATGAACCAAATCGACGACTTGATGGAGGAGATCCGACAACGGGTGGAAAGAGACGAACGCGTACTGGTCACTACATTGACCAAACGTATGGCGGAAGAATTGACGGAATTTTTACTCCATCACGAGGTTCGTTGCAACTATATCCACAGCGATGTGGATACGCTGGAAAGGGTAAAGATATTGAACGACTTGAAAGCCGGACTGTTCGACGTGTTGGTTGGAGTTAACCTGCTTCGCGAAGGGCTCGACTTGCCGGAAGTATCGTTGGTCGCTATTCTGGATGCCGACAAGGAAGGGTTTCTGAGATCGCATCGCTCGCTGACTCAAACTGCCGGCCGCGCAGCAAGGAATGTAAACGGAAAAGTGATTATGTATGCCGACAAAATCACAGATAGTATGCAACGGACCATTGACGAAACCAACCGTCGACGGGAAAAACAGTTGACTTATAACGAAGCGCACCACATTACCCCCACTCAAATAAAAAGTCGGCAGCACGCAACCCTCCTGTCGGCAACCGAAGCGCATGGCGAAAAGAAAAGAACAGCCGCAACTCCGAAAGCATACGTCGAAACGGATACGGTTACGACGGCAGCCGATCCCCTCGTGCAATATATGTCAAAACAACAGATGGAAAAAGCCGTCGACAATACGAAGAAACGGATGCAACAAGCGGCTAAAAATCTTGATTTTATGCAAGCCGCTGCTTATCGCGACGAATTAATAAAACTTCAAAACATCCTGAAAGAACGATGGAAAGAGTAAAATATTTCGCACTATCATCGTATCTCAATGAACGTTTCGCTACGTCTATCCTATCAAATCGTTTCCGCGAATACTTATTCATCCATGATATGTGCCGTTTCCACTTTCGCTAATCGGGAACGAAGCTTTTCGATCCGTGAGCGACGGATACGAAGTCTCATCAGGCAATTCATTTCGAAACGCTGTGAAACGATTTGAGGTTCTTCTTCTTTCACAATTCGCATGATATCATTCAGGAAAGGATATTCAAATGCAACCACCAAATCTTCATCAACCGTTTTCTCTACGATCTTCGCCTGAGCGATGCAAGCCGCTGCAGCAGCTTTATATGCCTGTATCAATCCTCCCGTTCCCAAGTTGACACCGCCGTAATAACGAACGACAATCACCAAAATATCGGTCAGTTCATTCGAATTGATCTGTCCTAAAATCGGTTTCCCCGCCGTACCGGACGGTTCTCCGCTATCGCTCGCCCGAAAATCTTTCCGCTCAGGTCCGATCATGAAAGCATAACAGACGTGTCGTGCATCGTAATACTCCTTTTGGTAAGACTTCAATCTTTCTTTTATTTCTTCCTGCGAACGTACGGGTATGGCAAAAGCGAGGAATTTACTCCGTTTTTCCGAATAAAAACCTGCTGTGGGCGACTCTATCGTTCTGTAAGTATCGTCAATCATGCTACAATAAGTGTTTAGCAATCCACGAACAGGCAGTTGCATCGCTCAATGCGTGATGGTGACCGGAAAGATCATATCCGAAATATGCGGCTACCGTTTGCAACTGATGATTTTCCAATTCTCTTATCTTTCGCGAAGCCTGATACGTACAATAAAAAGGATAGTTCGGATAGTCCATGCCGTACGTTTTGAATACAGCCTTTAAGCACCGTTCGTCGAAAGCTTTATTGTGAGCCACCAAAGGAAGTCCTTCGATCTTCGGTTTAATCCGTTCCCACACCGTTGGAAAGAGGGGAGCATGTTGTGTGTCGGCCTGTGTCAGTCCGTGAACTTTCATATTCCAATACAGAAAATAATCCGGCTCGGGATGGATAAGGCTATAGAATTCATCGACTTTCTCTCCTCCCCGATAGACCACCACTCCGATGCTGCAAACGCTCGATGGATAATTGTTGGCGGTTTCGAAATCAATCGCTGCGAAATCTTTCATATAATCAGGCTTGTTTCCAAACGCTCCACGCATATCGACAGATTCATTCAATCATTGTTCGACAAAGGTAAAAGAGAATCGGCTTATCTCCAACGAAACCTGGAAAAATCTGCCTTAATGCAAGGCCTGTCTGCGATGAAACAAAAGTTTTAAATGTGCCGAGATCGTCTTTTCACTGATAATAATCGACACGGCAGTAAGAATCAACACGATTCCGACGGAAATCCGGAACGTGAGGTGCTCATGAAAAACCAAGATGCCGAAGAAAATGGCTGTCAATGGCTCTAAAGCTCCTAAAATAGCCGTATTCGTCGACCCCACATGGTGTATGGCCTTCGTTAAGGCGACAAGCGAAACGATAGTCGGAAAAAGAGCTATTCCTGCGGCACACAACCAATAAAACGGTGTCGGAGGCACTTGCAAGCCTGTCGTAAAAAGAGTTCGGAGAGCAAAGACAAACGAACCGACCGACAACACATAGAAGTTCAGTTTATAGACAGGCATCGCCCTCAGTATCGAACGGTTTATACCGATCATATAGACGGCGTACGAGAGCGAAGATATCATCACCAACATCACGCCAAACATGCTGATAGGTTGACCGTTGCTTGTCTTCCCCAACAGCATGATACCCAAGATAGCGACCGACAGCGACGACCAACCGACCGGCGATACTCTTTCCTTAAAGAAAACCCTCATCAATACGGCGACCATAATGGGATAAACGAACAAAATCGTCGATGCTATCCCCGCGTCCATATAAGTATAGCTGGTAAAAAGCGCTAAAGAAGAGACGGAGAAGAGTAATCCCATGACGATTAAAGGAATCATTTCGTCATGTTTCAAAGAAAATGATTCGCCCTTACATTTCATCATGATTCCCAAGAGAATCATGGCTAACCCGTAACGGAAAAGCAAAACGCTATCCGCATTCAATCCTCCGCTGTAAAGCGGAAGTGCAAACAGGGGATTGAGTCCATAACTGGCAGCAGATACAGTTCCCCAAATAATCCCTTTTGCTTTATTACTCATCTTCGTCCTTTCTGAAAAAGTTGCGCAAAAGTAGTGCTTTCACAGCGATAAAGCAAAAGATAACAATTTTATTTATCTATTTTAAATGGTTATGTACAAAATAAAACGACTGTGCCGAAACGTTCATTTCGATACAGCCGCTTATCTAATTATTCTTTATATAAAACGAAAGAATCCGAATAAAAATCAATTCAGTTTATGAATAACCAAACCGGATCGAAGTTTCGGTTCGAACCAGGTCGTCTTGGGAGGCATGATTTTTCCGCTATCAGCGATATCCATAATCTGTTTCATCGAGACCGGATATAAAGCAAGAGCGACTTTCATCTCGCCACTGTCCACCCTACGTTTCAACTCGATCAGACCGCGAATACCTCCGACGAAATCAATTCGCTTATCCGAACGAAGATCCTTTATGCCGAGAATTTCGTCCAAGATATATTTCGAAGAGATCGTTACATCCAATACTCCGATGGGGTCGTCATCGTCATAGGTACCCTTTTTAGCCGTCAGACGGTACCACTTCCCTTCCAGATACAGTGCGAAATCGTGCAATTTATCCGGTTTGTAGATTTCCGTTCCTTTCATCTCTACGTCAAAGTGTTTGCTTACAGCCTCGAGAAACTCTTCGGGAGTCAACCCGTTCAGATCCTTCACCACTCGATTATAGTCGATGACGGTTAACTGATTGGCGGGGAAACAGACAGCCATAAAATAATTATATTCCTCATCACCTTTATGACTCGGATGCTGCTTGGCTTTCTCTGCGCCGATCAATGCTGCGGCTGCAGAACGGTGGTGTCCGTCGGCGATATACATCGAAGGAATTTGGGCGAATGCTTCCGTAATGGTACGGATATCTTTCTCGTTATCGATAATCCAAAAGCGATGGCGAAATCCGTCATCTTTCGCAGTGAAGTCGTAAACGGGTTCATCTACCGTATTCTTAGCCACCATAGCATCCAGTACCGCGTTATCCGGATAAGCGAAGAATACCGGTTCGATATTCGCATTGTTGATGCGAACATGTTTCATTCGATCCTCTTCCTTATCGCGGCGAGTCAACTCATGCTTTTTGATAACCCCATTGAGGTAGTCGGGCACATAAGCACCGACGACGAGGCCGTATTGCGTTTTACCATTCATGGTCTGCGCATAGACATAATAGCATTCTTTTTTATCTTGCACCAACCAACCTTCCTTCTGAAATTTTTTAAAGTTCTCCGCAGCCTTTTCATAAACTCTGGGATCGTCTTCCGCCGTCCCTTGAGGAAAATCGATTTCGGGCTTTATGATATGATAAAGAGATTTCTCATTCCCTTCGCATTCTTTTCGCGCTTCATCCGATTCAAGTACATCGTAAGGTCTTGAAACGACCTGCTCCACCAAGTTTTGAGGTGGACGCAGCCCTTTGAAAGGTTTTACTATTGCCATATCATCTAAGGTAATATCACATTTGCCATTTTCAGATAAGAAAAATGGCAAATGAAACGGATTATTTATTCACTCTAAACTTCTCATTGCCTTCTTTGAGAAAGCCGACAATCTGGTGTGCGGCGGCCAATCCGGCATTGATATTCGCTTCTGCGGTTTGAGCTCCCATTTTCTTCGGCGTGGAGAAATAACGACCGGCAAATTTCTCTTTAAACGCAGCGTCGGCCGCAGGCATAATATCGGTCACATATTTCAAATCTTCACGTTCGGTCATCAGTTGGATCAGTCCCGGTTCGTCAATCACTTCTTTTCGAGCGGTATTCAACAGGATACCGCCTTTCGGCAATTTGTTAACCAACGCATAGTTGATCGATTCTTTCGTCTCCGGCGTAGCAGGGATATGCAGGGAAACGATATCGCACGTTTCGAACAACGCTTCGGTAGAATCGAGGGCATGGACGTTCGCTTCTTCGATAGCTTCTTTAGGACAATAAGCATCGTAAGCATAGATGTCCATTCCAAACCCTTCGGCGATACGGGCGACGTTACGCCCGACATTTCCGAATGCGAGAATGCCTAATTTCTTCCCCATCAGCTCCGTGCCCGATTTGCCGTTATAGAAGTTGCGGGCGGCCATCACCATCAATCCGAATACCAATTCGGCCACCGCATTCGCGTTCTGTCCCGGCGTGTTCATGACGCAAACGCGATGAGCAGTAGCAGCTTCCAAGTCGACATTATCGTACCCCGCACCGGCGCGCACTACAATTTTCAAATTCTTAGCGGCATCGAATACTTCTTTGTCGATGACATCGCTCCGGATGATTACGGCGTTTACATCTTCGACTGCCTTCAATAATTGGGCTTTCGTTTCATATTTTTCCAACAAAACCAATTCGTAGCCGGCCTGATCAATGACTTTGCGAATACCGTCGACGGCTACTTTGGCAAACGGTTTCTGAGTTGCAATCAATATTTTCATAGTAATTAGCTTTAATGTTTCCTTTCGAATTCCTGCATGCAATCGATCAGCGCCTGAACGCTTTCTTTCGGCAATGCATTATAGCAAGATGCACGGAAGCCTCCTACCGATCGATGTCCCTTTACCCCCACCATGCCGTGTTCTGCAGCGAATGCAGCGAACTCGGGTTCCAGATCCTTATATTCATCTTTCATGATGAAGCAAATATTCATATACGAACGATCTTCTTCGCAGGTGACTGTTCCGCGGAACAACCTGTTCCGGTCGATTTCGCCGTAAAGCATTTCCGCACGTTCCTTCGCGCGACGTTGCATCTCCTTTACGCCTCCTTGGGCCTTCAACCAGCGCAAAGTCATCAATGCCCCGTAAATAGGCACTACGGGAGGAGTATTGAACATGGATCCTTTTTCCACATGCGTACGATAATCCAGCATGGTAGGAATGTAATGAGATACTTTGCCCAACGCATCGTTCTTCACGATCACGAAGGTAACGCCTGCCGGAGCTAAATTCTTCTGCGCGCCGCCGTAGATGCAAATGTACTTGGACACGTCTACCGGGCGAGAGAAAATATCGGACGACATATCCGCCACCATCGGCACGTTCACCTCCAAATCGTGATGGATTTCCGTGCCGTAAATCGTATTGTTAGTGGTATAATGGAAATAATCCGCATCCGCAGGGACAGTGTAGCCTTTAGGGATGTACACATAATTGTCCGCTTTGGAAGAAGCGACCTCCACCACCTCACCGAAAGCCAAGCCTTTGGCTTCTTTTTCCGCCTTGTTGGCCCACGTGCCGGTGTTCAAATAAGCAGCTTTCTTCTCCATGAAGTTATACGGCACCATACAGAACTCGAGGCTCGCCCCTCCGCCCAGGAATAATACGGAATATCCTTCGGGGATGTCCAGTATTTCTTTAAACAATGCTTCCGCTTCGTCCATAACGGCCTGAAAATCTTTATGGCGATGGCTGATCTCCATGATAGACAGCCCCGAATGATTGAAATCCAGAATGGCTTTCGCCGTATTCTCAACAGTTTCGTGCGGAAGAATAGATGGTCCTGCATTAAAATTATGCTTCTTCATTTTTACTTTGTTTTTTAGTTAAACAATAGGTTCAATACTTACTTCGGCGAATATAGACATTTAATTTCCGAACGGCAAGAAAAAAAGCAATTTTTTTAGCATAATTTGAAGACGTATTTGACAAAATGAAATTATTTTGCCGCCTCGATAAGGGCTTTAACGCCTTTTATCTTTTCGTTTTGGATCAAATTCAATGTCTGTATTAACTTTTTGCGAAGGATAGCGACGAAACAATAATGATCCTTTACGTCGATCGTTCCGATGTCGTCTCGTTTCAGATTTCCTTTTTTGCAAAGGAAGCCGACGACGTCGACCTTATTGATTTTATCCTTTTTCCCTTTGCCGATATAGAGCGTAGCGTAAACGGGTTGTACGGGTTCGGGGAGCGCCTCGGGCAGTTCGAACAGTTCCGGCTCTTCGCGAATGTAGATGGGAACGGATTCCTCCGGGCCTACGATCAGGTATGCTTCGCCTTCGGCATCCCAACGCGCCGTTCGGCCGTTGCGATGAATGTATCCGTCTTCGTCTGCAGGCAGATGATAATGCACGATGTGCCGGATCTCCCGGATATCCAAGCCTCGGGCGGCCAAATCCGTAGCGATCAATACGGGGCAGCTTCCGTTGCGAAATTTATACAAGGCTCTTTCTCGATCGTCCTGTTCCATACCGCCATGAAAGATTCCGCAGGGGAACTTCTTCGAGCGGAGATAGTCCCCTACGCGCTCTACGCTTTCTCGATAATTGCAGAAGACGAGGGTGGATCGATTGCCTAAGCAGCAAAGCAATTTATATAAGGTTTCCAGTTTGTCTTTTGCGGGCGACGATACTTTATACAATAGGATACGATCAGGAATCCGTTCGGCGGGATTGAGGAAATTGAGCTGGATGGTTTTTCCCATCCCTGTAAACAGGGGGATTTCTTTCGCATTTGTCGCCGAAAGCAGGAATCGCCGTTGCAGACGGGGCAACCGACCGATGACTTCCGACATCTCTTCCTGAAAACCTAATTCCAGGCACTTGTCGAATTCGTCGATGACCAAAGTCGTTACGGTCTCCGCATCGAAATTGCGCTTCGACAGGTGATCGTTCATTCTCCCCGGTGTGGCGAAGAGGATCGAGGGTTTCACGCTCGTTATCGTCCGGTGCTCGTCCATAGTCGGGCGACCACCGTGGCAGCAGACCGAAGCAAAAGGCGTATGCATAGCCTTAAACACCCGATCGGTCTGTAAGGCCAACTCCCGCGAAGGAAGCAATACGACGGCCTGCACGCCTTCCGCACCCTCCTGCAACGTATGTAACAGCGGCAGGAGGTAAGCCAACGTCTTGCCCGAACCGGTGGGCGAAAGCAATATCAGATCCTTCCCCTTGCTCCAGGCATCCATCGAAGCCAATTGCATGGCGTTCAATTCTTTTACGTTCAAACGATCCAATATGTTTCGTATATCCGTCATGGAATAAAATTTTGCGCAAAGATACGATATAATTTCGAATCCGTTGAAAAAACAAGGTATACGGCGGAAATATTATTGCCGCCGAGCCGCTCGGCGGGAGTTAAAATCCGTTTTAGGCGCTGTCGAGCCGCTCGGCGGGAGTTAAAATCCGTTTTAGGCGCTGTCGAGCCGCTCGGCGAGAGCTAAAATTCGTTTTAGGTGTTATCGAGCCGCTCAGCGAGAGCTAAAATCCGTTTTAGGTGCTATCGAGCCGCTCGGCGAGAGATAAAATTCGTTTTAGGCACCGTCGAGCCGCTCAGCGAGAGCTAAAATCCGTTTTAGGTGCTGTCGAGCCGCTCAGCGGAAGCTAAAATCCGTTTTAGGCACCGTCGAGCCGCTCGGCGAGAGCTAAAATTCGTTTTAGGTGTTATCGAGCCGATCGACGGGAGTTAAAATCCGATCTCGGTTATTTTTCGGCATAAAAAAACTCCTCCCTCACGCGACGGTAAGGAAGGAGCCTGTCGAAACGGATCGATTACAAGCTGAACTTATAACCGACGGTAAACTGGAATACGCTGTTCTTGGGATCAGCGCCGTCGAAGACCTTGGTCAGTCCCCAGTTATAGCGCGCATCGATGACGATGTTATTGAATTCATACGAAGCGCCTACGGGGATGGACAAATCGAGGGTCTTGGCATCTATCGGATTATCGGCCGTAGCCGTTATGCCGCCGACTTTCGCCTTGACGGAATTGTTGACGTTGAAGCCCGGTTGAAAACCTATTTTCAATGCAAAATCTTTTGCCACATACATATTAACCAAAATAGGGACGTTGATATAATCCAGTTTCAACGTACCCTTGACACCGTCTTCCGACGCCCGGATGCCTTGCATGGAATAGAGAGCGCCTGCCGAGAAACTGATCTTCTCGGCCAGCTGATATTCGAATTCGGCGCCGAGCACGGCACCGATACGCACGTCGGTATCGTCCGCACTGGTCATAGAAGCGATGTTCATACCCAACTTCGGTTGGATGGTCACTGAACCTACGACGTGTTGGGCGAACGTCGATACGGAAGCCAACATCATTACCGCTACTAATAAAACTTTTTTCATCTTTGTTTGTTTTTAAATTACACATAGGGTGAAGCTTTACTCCTCGCCCGCTTATTATTCGTTATACGAGTACTCGCGATGCCGATCAACCGAAATCGTCGAACATGATCGATTCGGGTTCGACCCCCAAGCCGTACAACATTTCCTGCACAGCCTTCGACATCGGGCCGGGGCCGCACATATAGTATTCGATATCCTCCGGCGCTTCGTGATCTTTCAGATACGTATTGTACATCACCTGATGCACGAATCCCGCCGTGTAGGGGACACCTGCTTCATCGGCCTTCGGATCCGGGCGGTCGAGCGCCAGATGGAAGTGGAAGTTGGCATATTCTTTTTCCAAAGCATGGAAATCGTCCAAGAAGAATGCTTCGCTCAAGGAACGGGCACCGTAGAAGTAATGCATCTGCCGGTCGCGCGTATGCAAGGTCTTCAGCATGTGCATGATCTGCGAACGCAAAGGAGCCATGCCGGCACCGCCGCCTACCCAGATCATCTCTTTCTTGGAATCGAAAACGGGATGGAAGTCGCCGTAAGGGCCGCTCATCATCACCTTGTCGCCGGGTTTGCAGGAGAAGATGTACGAGGAAGCGATACCGGTAGGTACCTCCTGGAAGCCGACTTGTGGGCGCGGTTTGAAAGGCGTCGTGGCAATGCGGACAGTCAGCATAATCACGTCGCCTTCCGCCGGATAATTGGCCATCGAGTAAGCGCGGATGGTATCTTCCGGGTTATGGGCTTTCAAAGAGAAGATATTGTATTTTTCCCATGTCGGCAGGTATTCGGAACCGATGTCGTGCTTATCGAAATCTTTATCGTAATCGATGCAAGCATATTTCGGAATGCGGATCTGCGCATACGAGCCGGGAACGAAATCCATGTGCTCGCCCGGCGGTAAGGCCACCTTGAATTCTTTGATAAAGCTCGATACGTTTTTATTGGAGAGGACGGTACACTCCCATTCTTTCACGCCCAACACCGATTCGGGCACTTTGATATCCAAATTGTTCTTCACTTTTATCTGACAGCCGAGACGCCAATGGTCTTGCTGCTGTTTGCGAGTAAAGTGAGAGATTTCGGAAGGCAGGATCGATCCGCCGCCTGCCATCACCTGGACCTTGCACTGTCCGCACGAGCCCTTCCCGCCGCAGGCCGATGGCAGATGCACCCCGTTGGTCACCAACGTATTCAACAAGGAGTTGCCCGATTCTACATCCAATATTTTATCTCCGCCGTTAATCGAAATCTTCACGTTGCCTGAAGGCACCAAATAATACTTGGCGACCAACAGCATCGTTACCAGCAAAAGTATCACGATAAGAAATACCGCAATGCTCGCTATGATCAAACCTGTATTCATTGTCTATAGTCCTTTCTTTACAAATTCAAACCAGAGAAACACATAAACGCCATCGCCATCAAACCTACCGTGATAAACGTAATACCCAACCCTTTCAACGGAGTGGGAACGTTGGAATAGGCCATCTTCTCGCGGATAGCGGCCAACCCTACGATGGCCAGCAACCAACCGATGCCCGAACCGATAGCGTATGCGAATGCATCTCCTATATCGCCGATATACTTCGGATCGGATTCGCCCAAACCGATGCGTTGCTGCATAAACAGCGAGAGGCCCATAATGGCGCAGTTAACGGCAATCAAGGGAAGGAAAATACCCAATGAATTGTAAAGCGAAGGACTGAAACGTTCTACAAACATTTCGACCAACTGAACGATACCGGCGATAACGGCAATGAAGAGAATGAAGCTGAGAAAACTCAGATCGACGCCGTCTACCAGCGCACCTTCCGCCAAGACTTTCGTCTGAAGCAAATAGTTGACGGGAAGCGTGACCACCATCACAAAAGTTACTGCCGCTCCCAATCCCAAAGCTGTTTGTACCGTCTTCGAAACAGCCAGGTACGAACACATACCTAAGAAGAAAGCGAATATCATATTGTCCACGAAAACGGAGCGGACGATCAAACTAAAAAAATGTTCCATAATTCTGTTTTATTTTAGCATGTAGAATTACTCTTCCTGCAATTCTTTATGACGAGCACGTTGATACCAGATGATGCAGCCTACGATGAACAACGCCATCGGAGGCATAAGCATCAACCCGTTGTTCAGATAGCCGATGTGATTCAGCGCATCGTAATTCAGCAAATTGAACCCTAACAAGGTTCCCGACCCCAACAGTTCGCGAAAAAAGGCGACAATCACCAAAATCTTCGCATAGCCTAAACCGTTGCCCACCCCGTCAAGGAACGATTCCCAAGGGCCGTTCTGCATGGCGAATGCTTCCAGACGCCCCATCAGGATACAGTTCGTAATGATCAAACCGACGTAAACCGAGAGCTGAACGCTCACATCGTAGGCATACGCTTTCAGGATCTCGCTGACCACCGTCACCAAGGCAGCCACCACCACCAACTGAACGATGATACGGATACGGTTCGGAATGGTTTTGCGAATCAACGAAATGACCAAATTGCTGAAAGCAGTGATCACGGTTACCGAAAGCCCCATTACAACGGCAGGCTCTAATTTGGAAGTTACAGCCAATGCGGAACATATCCCCAATACCTGCACCGTTACCGGGTTGTTCATGCCAAGGGGAGAGATGAATATTTCTTTATTCTTTTTGGAAAATAATGTTGTCATATTCCGAATCCTCCTTATTTATTATTTAAAAAAACCTTGTAATTCTCTAAGCAGGTCTTCAGCATGGTATCGACGCCGTTGGACGTTATAGTACCGCCGGAAATGCCGTCAACCTCATGGTCGGCATCTTGAATGCGTCCATGTTTGACCACGCTTAAGGCCACTTCGCCGTTGTTCAACACTTTCTTGCTCCTAAACTCATTTTGGAAATGTTCCGTGGCAATTTCCGCGCCTAAGCCCGGCGTTTCGCTGGTATGCGAGAAATAGGTACCGTAAACGGTATCTTTGTCGTCATTCAGGGCGACGTATCCCCAGACGGCTCCCCAAAGCCCCGCTCCGTAAACGGGGAATATATATTTGGTCGAACCCTCGACTTGCGCCACAAAGATATGCAAGCGCCCTCTCTCCTTCGCTTCCTTTTCGTAGGCAGTCGAAAAAGCTTCGTCGTTTTCGACCAACGTACCGTCTCGGTTCAATAGCATATCGGCTTTTACATATTGACTATAGGCTTCCTCGGCATTCTTCACGTTCCGGACGTTGAGCGCCGAAAGGATCTGCTTTTTGGTATCCAGCTCCATATTCTTATCCTGTTTCGATTTCAGCGCTGAGCTCACGAATGCCAGCAGGAATGCCACGATAACAACCATTACCGAAGCATAGATGATAGTATATCTGTTACTGTTCGTATTCATTTTCCGTAGGCATTAATTATTAAACTTTATCGCACGTTTTGCACGGCGATTGATGTTGCGCTGAATGACAAAGTGATCGATCAGCGGCGCGAATACGTTCATCAACAAAATAGCGAGCATCATACCCTCCGGGAAACCGGGATTCAACACTCGAATGACAATGGCCATCCCCCCGATAAGGAATCCGTACCAGTATTTGCCGGTCTCCGTCCGGGCAGAGGTGACCGGATCCGTCGCCATGAATACTGCACCGAAGCAGAAACCGCCTAAACAAAGATGTTCGTACCAAGGCATGCGGGCGACGGCCGTATCCGGCCCGATCGCATTGAAAAGAATGCCCACCAATGCCCCGCCGACGAACACGGAAAGCATCGTCTTCCAACTTGCAACGCCCGTCCATAATAAGAGGACGGCGCCCAAAAGAATGGCGATGACACTCGTCTCGCCTATCGAACCGGGAATCAATCCCGTCACCATATCCATATGGAATGCCGGGAAACCGGTTGCCGAAGCGGTCGTGGCGGCTTGCCCCAGCGCTGTGGCGCCGGAAAAACCGTCGACGACATGGCCGGCGCCTATTCCGAAAATAGCTTCTTTGGCTACCCAAACCGCGTCGCCGGACATCGTCGTCGGATAGGCAAAAAACATGAATGCCCGAGCGACTAATGCCGGATTGAAGATATTCATTCCCGTGCCGCCGAACACTTCCTTGCAGAAAACGACGGAAAAGGCCACCGCCACAGCGATGATCCACAAAGGACATTCCACAGGAACAATCAACGGAACCAACAACCCCGTTACCAAGTAACCTTCCTGAATTTCTTCGTGCTTCCATTGGGCGGCCACGAACTCGATACCCAAACCGACCACATAGGAGACGAGGATCTTCGGCAATACCGCCAAAAAACCGTAACCGAACAAGGGCCAGAACCCGGCATCCAACTGACCGATAGCCCTGAAATGCTGATATCCTACGTTGTACATACCGAACAGCATAGCCGGTATCAACGCTATCACCACCATCGACATGATTCGTTTGCTGTCTATCGAATCGTGGATGTGGACACCCGATCTCGAAGTGGCGTTCGGTACGAACAGAAAGGATTCGAATCCTTCGTATACCGAACGGAAAGCATGGTATTTTCCGCCCTCTTCGAAATCAGGCTTTATCTTGTCAAAATAATTTCTTAACGCTTTCATTAATCTTTCTTTTTTATGGGACTTAGCACAACTCTTTCCGAAGCATATCGAGACCTTGGCGAACGATACGCTGCACTTCCAATTTGCTGGAATCGACGAACTCACAAAGTGCAAAGTCTTCCGGAGCGACTTCATAAATGCCTAAGGCTTCCATACGGTCGATATCGCCCGCAAGGATGGCTTTGATCAGATATTCGGGATAAATGTCCATAGGAAATACACGGTCGTACTCTCCCGACATGATCAGATGTCTTTCACCGCCTTTGATACGGGCGTCGAGCGTATATTCTTTCTTGCCCTGCAACCAGCTGAAATAACTGCGGTTCACGCTGAACTGATTGCAGCGCGGCATGATGAATCCTAAAAATTCATCCTCCTTATCACCTTCGGGGATGACCGTCAAGCTGGTGGCATGAGCCCCGAGGAAACCGTCGGCGGGAATCTTCTTGCCCGTCAATACATTGCCGCTGATATATCGCAATTTTTTGTCGGTAGAAACCTTCCCTTTAAAGATTCCCGACAATTGAGCGCCGACCTTCAGTTTACAGTAGGCAGGCTTTACGACTTCCGAACCCGTCAACGCAACGGTTCGCGTAAAGTCTACTCGTCCCGTGTTAAATAGGCGTCCGATGAAAATCACTTCTTCCGCCCCCAATGTCCAAACGGTCTCGCCTTTGTTGATCGGACTGATATGATTGATCTGAACGCCTGCATTACCGGCAGGATTGGGACCGTCGAAGGCGGTAACCGTTACTTGCTGCGCGTTCGTCAAAGCCGAAGTTTTCTGGCTCACGCAAATATTCAAATAAGTTTTGGCTAACTTGGCCAACGCATTCAAACCTGTTTGGAAATCATTTTCCTGGCCTTGCAGAACGAATTCGAAATTCGCTGCCAGCGGATGCTTGTCGAATGCGGAGACAAAAATAGCTTTCACCTTTGCAGTCGGGTCGGCCACCACCGCATACGGGCGTTCTATGAAAAACGCGAAAAGTCCCGATTCGAGCAACGCGGTTTTCACTTCCTCTCCATTCATTTTCGAGACCTCTTTTCGACCGAAATCCACGTAGTCCTGTTCTTTCGAGGCAGCCACCGAGATGTTCAATACTTTTCGTCGTTCGCCTCTGGTCACGTTAGTCACCACACCGCTAACGGGAGAGACAAACTTCACTTCGGGATGCTTCTTGTCGACGAACAAAGTATCCCCCGCCTTCACATAATCTTGCTCTTTTACCACCACCTTGGGAATTATTCCGTGAAAATCGTCCGGAACCAATGCATACGTTTCGGGAATTTTCACTTCTAACAACTCCTCTGCGGGCTTCCCCTTCAAGTTAATGTCAAGGCCTTTGTGTAATTTAATCACATTTGCCATATTTAGTTAAAAAAGATGATTTCCATTTAACGCTGCAAAAGTAGATAAAAATTAATAGAAAAAGAAAGTTTGGGAAGTTATTCTGTCGAATTCCGACTATTTCTTTCACGCACGCTCTTCGCCCCGTAACATGTCCCAAACTTTCTCTCCACATTTCTATGAGGGTGTGTCGGAATAAAAGTCTGGACACACCTTCGCAGGGAAAGCGGAATTCCCCGTCCTATTTACTCGTCTTGCAGAAACATGGGGTCCCAGGCCGGCAACCTGATGGGCTTTTGTTTCAATATCTCCCGAATCTTTGCAGGAACATATTTCCGGTCGGCAACCAAGCGAAACATGTATTCGTCAAACCACTCGTCGGTCATGATCAGATGTCCCTGATAACCGCTCGTCGGTCCCCAGCTGTTTTCCACCATCCATTTCTTTACTTTCCCTCGCTCATCGATGTCGACGGCCATCAACGTCATGGCATGGCTGCTCATACTGGCATAGGTCTGAATACGCTGTTTCTTATTCATATTGAATGTCGTTCCCATCAACGAAACATAATCATAGTTCCGTACGTCCAGCAATCCTCGTTTGCTATCCATGAACTTGCCCACGTCGCACGAAAAATACAGCATCGTACTGTCTTTGATGGAGGCAATCGCTATTTCTTTAATCGCTTCGACGGGCAGATTGACATAGGTCCAGTTCCGGCCATCGTACACATGGCGGTCGTATTCTATTTCGTAACATCGATAATATTCGCGACTGGGATCGTTCATCAACATCACGTAGTCGTGTTTTAAGTCATTGCCTAAAAACTCTCGGTAAAACGACAAAGGCGTGTATTCCTTCTCGGAGTCGTCTTTCAACCTCCATGCAAAACGTTGGACGGGTTCGC
This sequence comes from Phocaeicola abscessus CCUG 55929, assembly GCF_000312445.1. Lineage (GTDB taxonomy): Bacteria > Bacteroidota > Bacteroidia > Bacteroidales > Bacteroidaceae > Phocaeicola > Phocaeicola abscessus. The sequence goes on from NZ_HE997185.1 coordinate 139,108, forward strand.
CCAAAGTAATGGCCAGCATGCGATAAACCGTTCCCAACATTTGTGTCTTTCGTTGCTCTACATCCGTTTTGCTTGCTCCGCTGGCCATCGCTTCGCGCAAGAGCAAACCGTCTTCCTTGAGTTTCAAGGCGATTAAACTTCGCATCTTGTTCGTATTGTCGCTGCTGAATGTTTCCGGCATCGCACTTTTGGGAACGATGCCGTATTTATCGATCAGATCCGCTACGCCGGTAAACTGGCCGCCATCGCTTAAAGGATGCTGAAAGAGCCAATCGACGGTCTTGTCGTCCATTGGTTTGTCCGCCGTATCGATGATGCTTTGGAGAAAGAGATTGGCCTTTTCCAACTGATCGTAGAAAAAGAGATAATTCTGCGAGAACTCCATCTCGTCCAACTGATACCGGTTGATCATCTGTGCGCGAAGCACATTGAGTCCGGTAAAGAGCCAACAACGTCCCGAAGATTTCTGATTGGTGATGCCTTTCGAATGCACCTTATGGGAAAAGTGCGTGTCGAAGGCGGCCTGATTTTCCTGATTGAGCGCCAGCTGATCGATGCTGTTAGCACCCAAGGCATTACGAATCGCTTTCATTTCGGGAGTGGGTTGATAACTCTGTTTAATCCGGTTCAGCATTTCGGATGAAATGCCGCCCTCTTGCGCTTCGACAGTCGAAACGCTCAAAAATATCCATGCGAAGAGTGCATATTTCTTCATATCAACGAATTTTATTCACGACAAATATACGATATATTTTCGCCCAAAATATTAATTTTGTTCTCAAAAATTACAGCTATGATCGGAACGATTGTCAACACCGCTACAATTATTGTCGGTACCATTGCGGGCAGCATACTCACTGGCCACCCTGCGCTATCGCCAAACGTTCCGACGAGATCGAAGATAGATCCGTTGAGGTTAGGCAACCTCAAATTCGACGTCCCGAATCCCGTCGGATACGTTGGGGAACCTGTCCGTCGACGTTCCGAACCTCGCCGGATACGTCGGACAACCTGCCCGTTGAGGTTAGACAACCTCAAATTTGACGTTCCGGACGTATCCGAATAGGTGGTACCATCTATCCGACGGAATAAACAACCTCGCCAGCGGGATTCGGAACGTATCCAGCTACATTGTGGGACGTATCCGAAAGGCAAATCACAGGAATACGTTATTTGGAATCCCCGAAATCCACTTGAAATTTCTCGGTCAATTTCTTCTGCCAATCGCCTACCGGCTTGAGCCGACCGAAGAAGAAACGCAAAACTCTCGGTTCGTCGATCCATTGCAAGCCCCCTATCAATTCCCGATTGTCGTACACCCATTTTACGCGGTCGGCACAATATTTAATTTGCGACAGCGTAAATACGCGGCGAGGGACGGCCAGACGAACCAGCTCCAAATCGGCATACTTTTCCGTTCCATCCGGATTGCGCTGTTCGGAAAGCGTGCCGCGCTCCATGCCTCGAATTCCGCCGCCGATATAGAAGGCCGTGGCGAGCGCCGCCGCCGGATACTGGCTCTGCGGAATATGAGCCAACATTTCACCGGCATTGACGTGGGCACCCAAGCCGCCGGAGGGTTTGATCATCGGAACGCCGTACCGATCCAGTTCGTCGACCAAATACTCGATGAATCGAGGCCCTTGGCTGATATATTCCATATCCAGGGTTTCACGCAGACCCACCGCAATCGCTTCCATCGAGCGAACTTCCATGCCACCGTAAGTAAGGAATCCCTCATACAGCGGGATGAATTCCTTCATCTTCAAAATAAAATCCTCGTTATTGGAAATAATCGCACCTCCACGAGCGAACCCGAGTTTTCGCGCGGAGAAATAGATAATATCCATTGCGCCGCCCAGTTTATGCATGATCTCCTGAATGCTCATCGATTTGCACATTTCTTCGCGGGTTTTCATAAAATAGAGATTATCCTGCAAAAGCGACGCATCCAAAATGCTGAGAATACCGTTATTTCTGCAGATCTTGGCCACTTCCAGCATATTTTCCAAACTTACCGGTTGGCCGCCAATCAAATTCGTTCCCGCTTCGATGCGGACAAAAGCGATATTCTTGGCGCCCAATTCTTGGATGGTTTGTTTCAGTCGAGGAATATCGAAGTTCCCCTTAAACGGTTCATCGTTCTGCGGGGCGATTCCTTCCGGTCTGACCAGTTCGATCACGCTGCCTCCCGCTCGAGTTATATGGGCCTTGGTGGTAGTAAAATGAAAATTCATCAAGGTGAACATTCCCGGCTTTACGAAGGTCTCAGCGAGGATATTTTCGCAGGCGCGTCCCTGATGGGCCGGCAGGAAATATTTCGTTCCGAATACTTCTTCGATAGCCTTAATCAATCGGTTGCACGTTTCGGAACCGGCATACGAATCATCCGCTATAGACATGGCAGCAATCTGGTTGTCGCTCATGGCATTCACCCCCGAATCCGTAATCATGTCCATAAATACGTCTCTGTTCTGCAGCAAAAATGTATTATTACCCGCTTCTTCGATCTTTTTAAGACGTTCTTCAACCGGAAGCAGAAAGAGCTTCTGTACGACCCGCACTTTGTGCATTTCCAAAGGCACTTGCTCCTCCGGCTTATAAAATTTTACACTCGTCATTGTATTTTTGTTCTTTTTAATGAGATAAATCCTTATAAATTGTAATTGCTCGTAAAATTATAGTTTCATATTGACATAGCAACAGGGATGAATGGTTATAAATTGTTAAAAATAGAAACAATCACCCATTTTCGTATAAAACAGGTAGATAGACCAGGCGAAATTTTTCGATTCGATGATCGATAAGAACAAAACCAGCTGCATCAGACAACTTTTTCAAGCATTTTTCGGTTTTTTTCCACAAAAATAGAAAAAGATAAAAAAAACAGTGGAAAAAATTTGTTGATAATAAAAAGTGTTGTATATTTGTAACCGAAACTAAGTGGCTGTGAAGTCAAATAGTTTTGCTTAATCGAAAGATTAATGCTAAATAGAATAGTTTAGTTAAGTCTAGTTTAGTTTTTGTGTTGTAGAACGAAGTTCCCACGAGCGAGTGAGAACTTCGTTTTTTTAGTGCTGATCGGAGCGCGGGCTCGAAGTCGGGTTCAACGTTTCATGGCTTTATCGGTTTTTCCAAAGCCTCCTCTCCTCTCTTCGCTTTCCAAGCCATTATCCCTCCATCCAAATCGACCACTCGATAACCGGCGTTCGTCAACAGTTTAGCTGCATCCACGCTCCGTTTTCCGCTTCGGCAATACACGGCTACGATTTTACGTTTATCGAGCTTTTCTTTACTGTTATCCATAAAGTCGGCTTTCTTCACATCTATATTTACGGCATTTTTAAGGTGTCCCTCCATAAATTCGGCTTCCGTACGGACATCCACCAATTGAACGGCTTCTTCAGAAATAATTTTATTAAATTCGTCGACCTCTACCGTAGCAAACTTCTCCTGACTGCATGCACTCAGGCAGAACCCCATAAATACCATCAGAAAACTTAAGAACCGTTTCATACATTTGTTATTTTTTAGCATTAAAATGGTTGTAATCAACCACTTCCCGAGTATTTCGGATACTCATGGAAGGAAACCAGATATCGTCGGCAGTCAGACCGCATTCCTTGACGGCTTGAATGGCATACTCCAATTTACCGAAGTCCGCATCCACATTGTTTGTTCCGAAAGTGAACTTCAATCCGCGCGCTTTCGCTTTCTTAATGATGCTCATGCTCGGTATTTTATAGCGCGGGCTGATCTCCAAGGCAATATGATACTTCTCCATGACATCGAGCACCCGGTTTACGCGTTCTTCCGTCCAGTACTTATCGTAGTCGCTATTCATATCCTCTGGGATATAGGTGGCGTTGGCATAGATATCGACGGGTTCGTTGGTCAGGATCTTCTCTATTTGACTTACGATCAGTTCCATATATTGATCTTTACTCATCCCGTCGAGAATCACCTCTTCCGGACGATAGATGCGAACGATCCGCCCCTTGTGATCGACAATGGTCATAGCATCGGTAAACAGATAATCGAAAACGGATAACGCCTGATGCGAGAATTGGGTAGACCACCGACGACCTTCACCTTGGGCTCCGCGAAGAAACGGCAGATCTCTGACTTCGTAAAAATAACCAAATGCTTCGTCATCGTTAGCAAGCATCCTGCCTACGCCGCCTTCTCCCAGATTCGGAGCTACCCCGTAATTGATGCCGAAGTTCATGGACATGGCATGGGCCTGTTCTTTCGTGAGACCTCCCTTCAGGTGCACGTGATAGTCGATTACGGGAAAGTTTCGCTGTTGCAACCGGATGATCTCATCTCTCTGCTCATCTATCACAGGCAGCGTGTCGTTAGGATTGACTGCTTCTTTCTCCAAAGGAGTAATAGTCAGGTTCCTAAACCGAACTTCACCTTTTTTACCCGATAGCGCTATCGGTCCTTTACTCACGGTGCGATCGGCATTTTCGGGAGTACGGTACGGCTTCTCCGGTTCGGTATAGCATACGACGTCCATTCCGTTGATGCTTACTTCGATATTCTTGCCGCGAACGGCGACCAGGAAGTCGAACCACTGGCCGTCTACGGCCAAGGAACGGTAGAGGTTGCGCACGGAAGCCAAACTGCCTGTCTTTCGCGTACCGTCGATCGGCCCGTTGTGGAATAACACTTCATATCCCCGATGGAAACGCAACGAGGCCTCTCCGACAGCATCCGAACAAGCTTGGCCTCGAAGAACGAAGTTCCGGTAATCTCCTTCGGCCGTCAATTGTTCCCCTGCTTTCACGGAAATTTCCGCGCGTTCAACAATACCGTTTTCATTCGCCCACTTGTCGAGTAATCTCGGTTCACCTACCTTTTGTCCGCATGCGGCAAAAGCAAACGAAACAATTTCTATAAAAACGATCTTTAATAACAATGTCATTTTTTTCATATCGGTCATTTTATCCAATCTTCTACGTAACGCAATAGTAAATACTGTTTCCCCGGCTCTACGTAATGCTCCTCCATCACTTGTTTTCGGACGGTATACTTTTCCAATCGTTTCGCCAGATAATTTTCTACGATCATCGGTTGCTTTTTACAATAAGCGATAATTTTCACCTTTCCGAAAGGAGAAACTTCGGCATACACTTTAATATTTTTGACGACTGCTCCATTAGGAATCTCTTTACCCCTCGTGTAATCTACCCACAAAATAGCCTTTGCCTTGCAGGAATCGCAACCACCTTCTATCCCTGAGGGAGATTTATCCCGTGACATATAAAACGGAATAATCGACAGGAGGATGAGAATAAAAGTCATGTACAGGTAACGATGTTTGTGTTTCATAGATCGTCATTTTTCAGGTGTTGCGGCCTCTCCAGATCTTTCGGAAGCGGCGATATTTTCCGAATCGTTCCAGGTCGCAGGTTTGCTGTCGGTGGTGGTCGCTTCCGTACTTACATCGACTACATACGATTCCTGCCCCAGGTATTTTCGAAAGCGGACGATACGGATAAAATCGGCGACGGCATAAATAACGGCGCTTATACCTATTATAATAATAGGCACGGTACGAGCGACGAACGGATTAATCAACACCAACACGCCGGCAATCAGGACAAGCGTAGGCATGACGTAAAAGACACCCGACACAGTCGCCACGTTCCGAACGGCTACTAATCGGGAAATCTGGTGAATACCGGCCAATACCAAGACCGCCCCCAATACGTACATGAATATATTGGCGAAAAAACCGGGCATTATCATCAACCACAAACCGAAGAGCGCACTGCCGATGCCTGATAAGGGGAAAGGAGAGCCGCCCTTCCGAACATTCACGTAATAAGAAATAACGGTAAACAGTCCCGGAATGAAAAAGAGCGCTCCTATGGCAATAATGAAGTACACCGATATCTGATCGGGATAAGCCACCAAGAGCATACCTGCAACCAAGGCGCATAGGCATCTGACAATAGCATGATTCAAAAGTTTCATATATGATAATGTTTTTAAAAGGATGTGGCGAATTTATATATTTTTCTTAAATTATGACCGAATAGTTTTCTAAATATTGCAAATGAAAAGAAGAAATCATACTTTTACGCATGAACCGATCGAGGCGATGAATACCTCGCCAATAAGATTAGAAAGACGATTAATATTAAAATACAGCAAGATGAAAAAAGGTGATTTTTTATTAGGAATGGTACTCGGAACAATGGTAGGAGGAGCTTTGGGATTCTTATCGCAGACGAGAGAAGGACGTAAATTCAGAAGAGACGTGAAGCATAAATTGGGTGAGTTGCAGGATGACGTATGCGATTACCTGCAGCGTGCCAAGGATAAGGCCGTCAACGTGAAAGATAACGTGGCCGAAAAGATCAATAAACAGGCTGAAGCTATAAAGGAAAAGCTGAATGCGTCTGAAGAATACGATTGATCTTAATATCGCAAAAAACAAGAAATAAGCAGTCTCATACCGAAATGAAGACTGCTTATTTTTCTGTCCCCCTCTCCTCGCTATGATCGGCAGTAAACTTACAGTGCGACAAGAGGAATGAAAAAGCGGTGCAAAGAAAGCGATATCCTGTTTATCGAAGGGTTTGGAGCATTGAAAATAAACATTTTGTTATTTTCAGGCCATATATTTTGCATTTTACAACCTAATCGCTATCTTTGTGTCAATATTCATCAGTAAAAATATAAAATGTCATATAGTGATTATCCTTCCGTTTTGCTCATTTATACAGGTGGAACGATCGGTATGCGACGGAATCCCGAGACAGGAGCACTGGAAGCGTTCGACTTCGATCAATTGCAAGAGCATGTACCCGAATTGAAACGGTTCAACTATCGCATATCTTCCTATCAGTTCAACCCGCCGATCGATTCCTCGGATATGGAACCATCCTTGTGGACCAAATTGGTTCGAATCATCACCGATAATTACGAGGAATTCGACGGATTTGTCATCCTGCACGGGACGGATACCATGGCTTATACCGCATCGGCTCTGAGCTTCATGCTGGAAAATCTCAAGAAGCCGGTAATACTCACGGGAAGTCAGTTACCTATCGACATGCTTCGCACCGACGGAAAAGAAAACCTGATTGCCTCTATCGAAATCGCCGCAGCAAAGCATGAAGACGGAGCATCCATCGTTCCAGAAGTATGTATTTTTTTCGAAAATCAATTGTTGAGAGGAAACCGTACGACGAAAATCAATGCGGAAAACTTCAACGCTTTCCGTTCCTATAACTATCCCACGTTGGCAACGGCAGGCATCCACATCAAGTATGAGTACGACCGCATCCTGAAACCGGATTAACAAAAGTCGTTGAAATCGCACTACCTCTACGATACCAACATTGCGATCCTGACGCTCTTCCCCGGTATTCAGGAGAACATTATCAGCACCGTACTGCATGCGCCAGGACTGAAAGCTATCGTATTGAAGACGTACGGTTCGGGAAATGCACCGCAAAAACGATGGTTTATCGATTTGCTGAAAGACGCGACAACCCGCGGCATCATCATCGTCAATATTTCGCAGTGCCCTTCGGGAATGGTTGAAATGGAACGTTACGAAACGGGATTGCATCTGCTGGATGCGGGCGTCATCAGCGGTTACGACAGCACCGTCGAATCTGTCATCACGAAACTGATGTTCCTTTTGGGACACGGTAAGAGTGAGGAAGAAATCCGTCATCTCATGACCGTTCCGGTAGCCGGCGAATTCACCATCCCAGTCTGACAGCCCGAAAACACCCCGGAACGATTCGATTATTTGAACCTTGACGTATCGACGTCGGCACGCGATTTCGCCTTGTACCCCCCGAAGGCGTAAGTAAATGAAACGCCCGTTTCGCGGAAGTCGGAATAATGCATCCTGTAGCGCTGATTCGCCCAACGAATGGTCGGATAGATCGCATTGCTTTCCAGGATATTCGTTCCGTACAGCCTCACCGTAGCCCGATTATTCATGAATTTATACCGAAAGGCGATATCCAAGTTGTGCGATTCGGGCAGGTTATAATTGCCTTGTATCGCCTTGCTGCGGATCATCCCGTTGACGGTCAAGCTCAGGTCGGGCTTCGACGAGAGGACGAGGGTATTCCGTACCATCCCCATCGTCCACAAAATATCCCGATCGAAAGGGATATCGTAAAAATCGGAATCCTTATCTCGTTGCCACACGCCGATAAGCATGAAATGGGTTTGCCACCATTTGGCGATCTTCACCGGAACGGATGCCTGAAAACCGATTTGCTCGGTATAGTCGAAGTTGCAGTATTTATATTCCATCAACAGACGGTCGGGACGCTGATAAGCCAATTGCGTAAACTTGTCTTTCTGGTAATCATACCATGCGATGAACGTATATTTGTTCTTCAAAACATACACCGATTGCAGTCGATAGTCGCTCGAGGGTTTCAGGAAAGGATTCCCGACAATAGCCCCGTACCCCCCCTTATTATAAGAGACGAAACTGTGCACAGCCCAATATTCGGGATACGTTTTGTTACTGCTCAGACTCAGTTGGAGGGTATGTCCGTCCTTCGGCAGATAGGTTAGGTTGAATACGGGATACCAATCCCATCGATTCCATACGATGCTATGGTAATACTCTGCTGCCAACGAAGCGTCGAGCATCAGTTTTTTCCCAAAGCGCTTGCTGCCCCCCGCATAGAGATTGATGTTGTCTTCCGTTTGTCGGAACGAGGAATCGTCCGGCAAATCGGCCGACTGCTCGCTCGTTTTAACATAGTACTGATAGCTGTGGTCGACGCTGGTATCATAAATCACGCCGTAATTCAGTCCCCATTCGCTTTTCAACCGATGTTCCTGCGAAAGAAAGAACTTCCAGCGGTCGATTTTTTGATCGCTGTTGCTTTCGAAATGATAGGCTTTCCCACCGTATTCGCTGTCGAAGAGCTGTTTCTCAGGCGATTTATAGTAGGTGAATTCCACGCCCGCCTTCAAACCGAAGGGCGTTTCATAATCCAATCGCAGATTGTGCAGCCAGTGAGTGAAATCCTTGTGCGAGGCGGAACGAACGGCTCCCTCGACCGTCTGATTGTTATGATAAGAGCTGTAATTTCCGTTATACACCAAGCTCAACTGATGATTTTCCGTAAAACGATAATCTGCTCCCATGCGGAAAGCATGCTCCTGAGACGGGGCGTGGGTGTAAGCCGTCGTATTCATTTCGTGCCGTGTACCGTCCCTGAGCGTATGCAGGGACTGTTCGTCGCCAATATGATAAAAGGTGCCGTGCGAGTGATCGTAAAGAAGATCGACGGAAAATTTCTTGCGGTTGTATTGCAGGCTCGTCCGTTCTTCGTAAGCCGTGTGATGTCTTTGTTTCAGCAAACCGTAGACCTCGCCCTGGAGGCGAGAAAGATTGTCGGCATCACGATTCAGGACAACATTGATCATCGCGCCGCGGACTTGATATTTCGCCGGAGCGCTGTACATCACCTCCACATGTTTGATTCGCTTTGCAGGCATGGTTTTCAGCAGAGCCATCAGTTGGGACGTATTCATGTTCGTCACTTTCCCGTCGAGCACGATGGTGACCCCCAACCCTCCTAAGGTAATGGATTCATTCTGTTCGACAACTCCCGGAAGTTCTTTCAGCGCTTCGTAGATATTGTCGACCGGCTTGTTGACGATCAGACGCGGCACATCGTAGACCAGTTTCCCGGGTTCCGCCCGTACTGCGGGGCGTTCTCCGGTGATCATCACTTCGGGTAAAGTTCGGAATATGCTGTCCAATTGCACATCGTCAGTCGACAGGGAGTCGGTTTTCACCTCTTGCGCACCGCCATTCGTGGCGAGCAGCACTACGTAGAGAGCAATCCATAATCTTTTCATGGCGTTTTCTGTTTTTTAACGGCACAAAGATAAGCACATGCCGTCTTCGCAAGCCACATTTTTCCGTTACCAAGTCTTATCGGAAGTGTTATCTAATCTTAACGAATAGACGACGTTCCGGGAATCCGCACTATCTTTAAACCGCTAAAAGGAAGAGGGATGAAAATATCGTTCAAATATATCATCTTGCTGGTAATATTGGCGTTGAGTTGTATTTTCAGCTATCAGGCCCATTGGCTGCTCGGGGTATATCGTACGCAGAAAGAAGAGATGGAGCTGCACGTCACAGATGCTATGATATCGGCGGACATCGCGGAAATGATGCTCCGCGTAAAACGAATGGAAGCCGACTCCGCCCAAGCGGGAGCCATCGAGGTCGGCTCGGGTCTGTTGGGCGACCATCGCTCGTATACCAAGGTGAATACGTTCTACCAGCATCGCGACTCCGTGCTGTACAATTCGAGAAAAACGATCTACAGTTCCAAACAGACGGTGATCGTCGATAACAAGAAGAGGAAAAACAAGGATACGATGGTCATCAACGAAGCCGATACCACTCCCTTTGCGACCGACGAGCGGAAGATGCAATTGGAACTCTCGAGAGAGAGTTTCGGCGACATGGCCACGCGCATCCAGCAAGCCTTGCACTCGGGTCTGGACCATATCTCGAAAGTGAATATAGCGGTTTACGACAGCATCCTCGACCGGCAGCTGTACCTGTACCGCATGTATCGGCCGCATCGGGTAGAGCTCGTCCATTATACGGACAGTTCGCTGAAGCACTACACCGTCATCGCCCGCACGCAGACCAACGGCTACCGCCCTTCGCTGAAGGCGAAAACGTTCGAGTACTTCACGGACATCGATGCGATGAGACAGTACCGTGTGACGATGGAACCGCTGACGACCGTCGTCCTGAAACAGATGGGGGGCGTGCTCTTCGCCGCCTTCGTGACCTTTTCGATCCTGCTGCTGACGTATTGGTATTTGGTACGGACGCTCTGGAAACAAAAGACGCTCGACGAGATGAAGAGCGACTTCACCAACAATATCACCCACGAGCTGAAAACGCCGATCGCCATCGCCTACGCCGCCAACGATGCCCTGCTCAACTTCCGAGCAGCCGAAAATCCGGAGAAAGCGAAAGAATACCTACGCATTGGGCAGGAACAGTTGCAACGACTCGGCGGCATGGTGGAACAAATCCTCGCCATGAGCATGGAACGCCGTCGAACACTGGAATTAAAGAAGGAACCGATCCTCGTAAAAAGCGTTTTAGAACCCTTAGTCGCACAGTACAAGCTAAAAACCGACAAACAAGTGACGATCCTCCTGACGGTTCACCCCGAAGCGCTGACGCTCCTCGCCGACCGCCTCCACTTTTACAACATGATCGGAAACCTGATAGACAATGCCGTCAAATACTCGAAAGAATACGTCGATATTCGTATCGATTGCCGGAAAAGGCCGGAGGGGGAAGGAGTAGAAATCAGCGTTGCGGACAACGGCATCGGCATCACACAGGAAAAACAGCGCTATATCTTCGACAAATTCTACCGAATACCGAACGGAAACCGCCACGAAGTGCAGGGATACGGACTCGGCCTGTTTTACGTGAAGCAGATGGTGGAACGGCACGGCGGAACGATTGCCGTGAAAAGCGTGCCGAACAAAGGGACGACATTTCACCTTCAATTCCGTTGAGCGATGGAAAAAATCCATGTTCTATTGGTAGAAGACGAGCAAACGCTGGCCATGATTATCAAAGACACGCTCGAAGTGCAGGATTTCGACATCCGCACGGCGAAAAACGGGGAGGAAGGCCTTCGACTGTTCTTCGACAGTCGCCCCGACGTGATAGTCGCCGACGTGATGATGCCTCGAATGGACGGCTTTACGATGGTGAAACAGATCCGACAGACGGACAAGACCACGCCGGTGCTCTTCTTGACCGCCCGTTCGGCCGTCACCGACGTCGTAACGGGATTCGAGATCGGCGCCAACGATTATCTAAAGAAACCCTTCGGCATGCAGGAGCTGATGATCCGGATCAAAGCCCTCGCCGGGAGGGCGTTCGTGCAGGAGCAGCCGGCAGAACGACCGATCGATTGGTTGGAAATCGGAAATTACCGGTTCAACCCCACCTGGCAACGATTGCAGCTGGCCGGGAAAGACGAAGTCCTTTCGTTCCGCGAATCGGAAATACTGAAAAGACTTTGCCTACACAGAAACCAGGTGGTGAACATGCAAAACATCCTCATGGAACTTTGGGGCGACGATTCTTTCTTCAATACGCGCAGCCTGCACGTGTTCATTACGAAATTGCGGCATAAACTTTCGGAGGACGAACGCATCCGCATCGTAAACATCCGTGGCATCGGTTATAAACTGATCGTCGAATGAGGAATTTCCCTTCCCGCCGTTGCCGAGCCGCTCAGCGGGAGCTAAAATCCGTTTTAGATGCTATCGAGCGGCTCAGCGGGAGCTAAAATCCGTTTTAGATGCTATCGAGCGGCTCGACGGGAGCTAAAATCCGTTTTAGATGCTATCGAGCGGCTCGACGGGAGCTAAAATCCGTTTTAGACGCTATCGAGCCGCTCGGCGGGAACGAAAATTCGTTTTCATTGCAGGCGACCGCCCGGCGGCTACTTCCCCCGTCCACCATCGCGCGGAGGCATCGATCTCTCGACGCTATATTTGAAAAATAAAGTTGCGAATGAAATAATAACTCAATATGCCGGCGATATACCCCACGAAGACGATCCACGTCATGTGACGCATATACCAACCGAAGGTGATCTTTTCCAAGCCCATCACAATCACGCCGGCCGCACTACCGATGATCAGCATCGAACCACCCACGCCGGCACAATAAGCCAACAACTGCCAGAAGATGCCGTCGACAGCCATGTCACCCGTTGCAGCGATGGGATACATCCCCATGCAACCGGCCACCAAGGGTACGTTATCGACGATACTCGACAAGATACCGATCACGCCGGTCACTATATAATGATTGCCACCGGAGGCCGCATCGAGCGACTTGCCCAAGGCCGTCAGCACGCCCACCTCGGCCAAGCAGGAAACCGCCATCAGGATGCCGAGGAAGAACATGATGGTGGGCAAATCGATTTTGCTGAGCAACCGCGACACCCGGTTCACGAAACTGCCTTCCTTCAGCTTGTCGTTCCGATAGAAAATCTCCGTCGTGATCCACAGCACGGACAACACCAGCAGAATGCCCATGAAAGGGGGCAAGTCAGTCAGATAGCGGAAGACGGGAACGAACATCAAACCTCCCACACCCAAGAAGAAAATAACCCGTCGCTGGAAGCTGGTGAAACCCTCTTCCTCCGTTTCGCTCCGTTCCTCGGGGAGCTCCAACTTACCTTTCAGCATAAACTGAATGAGAAAGGCCGGCACCACCATCGATACGAGTGAGGGCAGGAAGATTTCCTTGATTACGCCGGCGGAGGTGATCATATTTCCGATCCACAGCATGATCGTCGTCACATCTCCTATCGGCGAGAAAGCACCGCCGCTATTGGCGGCGATAATGACCAGCGAGGCGTAGATGATCCGGTCTTTGCGATCATACACGAGTTTCCGCAACACCATGATCATGACGATGCTCGTAGTCAGGTTATCCAAAATAGCCGAAAGAACGAAGGTCATGAAAGCTATCTTCCAGAGTAGCGACCGCTTGTTCGTCGTTTTGAGCGCATTCCGTACGAAGTTGAAGCCGCCGTTCGAATCGACGATCTCGACGATGGTCATGGCTCCCATGAGGAAGAACAAGGTTTCGGCCGTTTCGCCGAGATGTTCCTTAATCACTTCGGCGACCTTCGCTATGACTCCCTCCTCTCCGCCGGTATATCCCAATGCGGTGAGGAATGGAAGGGGATTGAGCATATAAACGGTCCAACACAATACGCACATAAGCAATGCTACGGCGGCTTTATTCACTTTCAAAGCGCTTTCGAGCGTGATGCACAGGTATCCGAGAACGAATATGACCACAATGGCAATGGTTAACGAAATCATGATTTGTTTATTATTAAACGTTTAGAACGCAAATGTAGTAAAATCCGTTCGACGACAAAGCGTTCTGCCGCAGTTTAACAGTTTGCGGTTAAACTTTTCCCGCGCACGAGGATCCCCTCGGTCTCGTGCCGACCCGATACACCCTCCTTCGCTTTGCGATTTAATTCTGGACGCCTCCCATAATGTCCAACAATTCGTTGGTGATGGCTTGTTGCCGCGTCTTATTGTACATCAACGTGAGGTCGTCCAACAGTTCGTTGGCGTTATCCGTCGCCGTTTGCATGGCGATCGTCCGCGCGGCGTGCTCCGCCGTATTCGTATCGAGCAAGACCGTATAGATTTTCAGGTGCAACACTTTCGGCAGCATACGCTCCAGCAGCACGTGTGCCGAAGGTTCCAGAATATAATCGTAAAACATCTTCTCCTCCTTTTCCTGTGGTCGCGATACTTCTAACTTCAGAGGAAGATACGTTTCATCGAGCAGCATCTGGGAAGAGGTAGAGTGGAAATGATGGTAAATTAACTCCACCTTGTCGAGCTCTTTACGGAGATACTTTCCCATCAGGGCTTCCGCCAAACTCGCCGCATCGTTAAAGGAAGGCTTGTCAGCCATCCTGACGAAATTGCCTTGCGGTCGAATACCCATCTTGACGACCGCTTCAGATATTTTCTTTCCTACCGGATACACGAGTACGTTTTCCCGTCCTAAAGCCTTATATCTTTCAACTGCCTTTTTGAATGCCTTGACCACATTCGAATTAAAAGCTCCGCACAAGCTGGAGTTGGACGAGAAGACGACGATCGCCACCCGTCTCACCTCCTCGCGTTCCGTCAGGAAGGGTGACTGAAGATTTCCTTCCCGACTGTACTGCAAAAAATCGTCCATCATCTCATGCAGTCTCCGCTCATACGGGAGCATGCTTTCCACCGTTTTCTGCGCTTTGTGCAGCTTCGCAGAGGCGACCATCTTCATCGCCGAGGTAATCTTACTCGTGCTCTTGACGGAGGCGATTCTTCCCTTAACTTCTTTCAGCGAGGCCATAACTATGCTTTATAAGTGGATACCGTATCTGCGGCGATCCGCTGAATAACGGCTATCACCTCGTCCGTCATTTTTCCCGAGGCCAACACATCCAATACATCTTCCTGATGTTCCGCGCGCAAACGCTGCAAGAACGTATCCTGAAAAGCAGCGATCCGGTCGACGGCAATCTCGCGCATCAAACCGTGTACGCCGCAATACAAGATAGCCACCTGTTCGCCCACAGGCATGGGACAGTATTGCGGCTGTATCAGCAATTGATTATTCTTTCGCCCCCGATCCAAAGTCATTGCAGTAACTTTATCCATATCGCTGCTGAACTTGGAGAAAGATTCCAGCTCGCGGTACTGAGCCATGTCGATCTTCAAGGTCCCGGCTACCTTTTTCATACTCTTGATCTGCGCGCTGCCTCCGACACGAGATACGGAGATCCCAACGTCGATAGCCGGCCGAAAGCCCTGGTTGAACAAGTTTGTATCCAAGAAGATCTGTCCGTCCGTGATCGAGATCACATTGGTAGGAATGTAGGCCGAAACATCGCCCGCTTGCGTCTCGATAATGGGCAAGGCCGTCAGCGAGCCTCCGCCCCTTACCTTATTCTTCATGCTTTCGGGCAAGTCGTTCATCTGTTCGGCTACCTCCTGTTGACCGATAATCCGCGCGGCGCGTTCCAGCAAGCGGGAATGCAGGTAGAATATATCGCCAGGATAGGCTTCTCGACCGGAAGGGCGGCGAAGAATCAAAGAGACTTCTCGGTAGGCGACCGCCTGTTTCGACAAATCGTCGTATACCACCAAGGCGTCACGCCCACTGTCTCGGAAATATTCGCCGATCGCCGCCCCCGCAAACGGTGCGAAATATTGGAGCGCTGCCGGATTGGCTGCGGTGGCAGAAACCACGATCGTATAATCCATTGCTCCATGGGCTTTCAATATATTGACGAGCGTGGCCACCGTCGACGCCTTTTGACCGATCGCTACGTAAATGCAATAGACGGGTCTTCCGGCTTCGTAATTCGCACGCTGATTGATAATGGTATCGATGGCGATGGCGGTCTTTCCCGTCTGTCGGTCTCCGATGATCAATTCCCGCTGCCCGCGTCCGATAGGAATCATGGCATCGACGGATTTCAAGCCGGTCTGCAAAGGCTGATTCACCGGTTGCCGGAAGATAACGCCGGGAGCCTTGCGCTCCAAAGGCATTTCGCATAGGTCTCCATCGATCTCCCCGCGTCCGTCCAAAGGTTCTCCCAAGGGAGTTATGACGCGTCCCAACATGCTTTCTCCCACTCGGATAGAAGCGATGCGTTTGGTACGTTTCACGATCATACCTTCTTTAATTCTATCGGTCGGTCCCAGCAATACAGCGCCTACGTTATCCTCTTCCAGATTCATCACAATGGCCTTAATACCATTGTCGAACTCGAGCAATTCCCCAGACTCCGCATTCTTCAATCCGTAGATACGCACTACGCCGTCGCTTACTTGAAGGACTTCCCCCACTTCATCGAACTGAAGAGAGGTATCGATTTCCTTCAACTGGCGAAGCAATATTTCGGAAACTTCACTGGGTTTTATTTTTTCAGACATAGCTTTTATTTAATAATTAATCAATAACATCCTGAAAGGCTTCTCCCTTTCAGCGTATACTTCTGTTCTTTTCGACGAACTGCTTCCTGACGAGTTGTATCTGATGGGCGAGGCTGGCATCCAACCGATACGTTCCGAGCTGAAAGATAAAGCCTCCCCAGATATTCGGGTCTACTTTCGCGGTAAACTCCGCTGTCCCTTTCGTCTGGTCGGTCACCATCTTGCGAATACGTTCGATCACCGCCGGCGAAGCGGGTGTAGCGGTAATAAGACTACCCACGTTGATATTTTTCTGCTTTCTATACAAACCGATATAGGACGTGAGCATAAACAGTAGCATGTTTTCCCGCCTTTCATGCAGCACAAGTCGAACGAAACGCCGGAGCTCGGCCGTTATCTTTCCGCCGAGCGCCTCCTCTATCAACGCGGATTTCTTAGCCGGCGCCAAAAGAGGGTTATTCATCGCGGTCTGCAACGCAGAAACAGCCATCCATGTATCTTTCAGTTTCAGCGCTTCGCGATACACTTCTTCCGCCTTCCCCGTTTCATCGACAAAGGTGAGCAATGCTTTGGCGTAACGTACTGCAATCGATCCGACAGTCATGGCTTATCAGTTTTTAGAAAGATTCACTTCGTCCAGCAAGCGTTCTATCATTTCCGTTTGCCTGGATTCGTCGTCGAGATTCTTACGCAACACCTTTTCGGCAATATCTACGGACAAGAGCGCAACTTGTCGGCGAATATCGCGAATAGCATCTTCTTTTTCTGCTCGGATCTGTTTCTTGGCTTCCTCCAGGAGCTTGTTTCCTTCCAGGCGTGCTCGATCCTTCGCTTCCGCCAGCATCTGCTCGCGTGTCTTCGAGGCTTCATTCAGGATGCGTGCCTGTTCTTCGTGAGCTTTAGCCAAGATCGTTTCCCCCTCGACTTTCAGATTGGCAAGCTGTTCGTTGGCTTCCTTGGCAGCAATCAATGAATGGTCGATATACGTCTTGCGTTCGTTCACCATTCGGGTGATGATGGGAAATCCGAATTTGGCAAGCACGAAGAATACCACCAGAAAAGCTAAAAGCATCCAGAACAACAGACCGGTATCGGGCATTAACAATGACATGGTCTTTTATCTCAATGCAAGGAAACATACGACGATCGCAAACAAGGCTACTCCTTCGATCAAGGCCGCAATGATAATCATATTCATACGAATATCGGAAGCGGATTCCGGTTGACGGGCGATAGCTTCCATGGCGGAGCCGCCGATCTTACCAATACCCAACCCTGCTCCGATGGCAGTAATACCAGCACCGAGCGCTCCACCTACTTTACCTAAAGCTGCACCGGCGGCAGCTTGCAACAACATACTTGATAGTAACATAATTCTTTAATTTAAATTGTTTTTATGGATGTAATTAATTTATTCTGTTTCTTCCTGACGCGACAATCCGATGAATACCGACGACAACATGGTAAACACGTAGGCTTGGATAAAGGCAACCAGCAATTCCACGCAATTCATAAAAACCACGAAGAATACGGAAAGAACCGTCATCGAGCCGCTGACGACTGCCCCCATGCCGGCTGTCACGAAAATGATGCTTGTCAAGGCCAAGATTGCCGAGTGGCCGGCCATGATGTTGGCAAACAGTCGGATCATCAAGGCGAATGGTTTGGTGAAAATACCGAAAAGCTCGATGGCAGGCATGATCGGCACCGGAAACTTCAACCACATAGGTACGTCGGGCCAAAGGATGTCTTTCCAATAAGTTTTGTTTCCAAATACGTTAACCGCCACGAAAGTACACAAGGCCAACACAAAGGTGACGGCGATATTGCCCGTTACGTTCGCTCCGCCAGGGAAAACGGGAATGATTCCCATAAGGTTATTGACGAAGATGAAGAAGAAGGCCGTCAACAGATAAGGAGAATATTTCTTATAGTCTTTGCCGATGCATGCCTTAATGATATCCTCTTCCACCATCATGATAAACATTTCCATGAATCCCACGAATCCCCTGGGAGCCGCATCGTCGGCTTTCTTATGTTTATACCAATGTGCACACCCCAAGACGAGAAAGATCAGTATCAAACTGTTGATCCACAATGCCAAGACGGTCTTGGTAACGGAAAGATCGAAAGGTCTTTTCTCTTCGCCTGTCGAGGTTTGCTCGACGATCTTTCCGGCGTACTCACCTTCGGTTGCAATGCGCAAGCCTTCGTATTCGGTTCCCCGCGGATAGAGTTTCGAGGAAGCGAATACGTGCCATCCGCTGCGGCTGCTGTAAACGATCACCGGCAAGGGGACGACGACATCCGTTTTGCCGATCTTGATAATATGCCATTCGTATGAATCGCTGATGTGCTCCATCACGATTTCGCCGGCATTCACGTCTTCTTCCTGCGGCCTCTCCGCCGTTTCGTCCGGTTGTGCCGACGAAGCGATGAAAGTCAGCAGGCAAAGCGCCGCAAGGATATATTTCAGTCTATTCATTCTCTTTTATCTTTTGGTTGTTTACCCTTCTTTTCCGCCGTTCATACGATACGAAAAACAAGGTTTCGAATATGACGATAAAGAAATAAAATACACAACTGGTCAAAACAAAATCGATTCGATGCATGCTTTCGCTCAGCATGATTCCGAACCAAATACAGAGAAAGAAGATAAAGCGTGCCACTACGTTTCCCAGATATACGATAAGCAAATCTTTTTTACCCGCCTGACGAACTTTCTCGAATATCCCAATGAAACCGACGCCGTACACATAAAACAATACAGGAATCCATGGGAACGAAGAAAAATAATGCAACGGATAGCAGTACCTCAACGTCACATAAACGATTACGGCTGTCGACATCAAAACGATGGCACTGTAGATCAAATATTTCTTTACGACGACTGTCGATGAAAGGGACATCATAACCTCCTTAACCTATATTTCTACACAGACTGACACTTCATTGCTCTTTACCTGTACGAACCCGCCTTTTATTTCCACTTCTCGCGCAACTTCTCCTCTTGTATAGGTAACGACTCCCTGATCCAGAGAGGAAATGATCGGCGCATGAAACGGCAAGACCGTAAAAGCTGACTTGGTGCCGGGGAACTTGACGCTGTCGGCAGCTCCTTGATAGAGTATTCCTTCAGGAGTTGCGATCGTCAGTTTCAGTACTTCGTTTTCGTTCGTCATCTGCATTCGTTTTATTGATTGGCCGACTCCATGATTTTCTTTCCTTTGGCAATGGCGTCTTCGATCGTACCGACATTCAGAAACGCCTGCTCGGGAAGATCGTCGACTTCACCGTCCATGATCATATTGAACCCCCGAATGGTATCTTCGATAGACACGAGGATGCCTGGAACGCCGGTAAACTGCTCGGCTACATGGAAAGGTTGCGACAGGAAACGTTGTACTCGACGGGCGCGGTTGACGGTCAATTTGTCTTCGTCCGACAATTCGTCCATGCCTAAGATGGCAATGATATCCTGCAGCTCTTTGTTGCGCTGGAGGATTTGTTTCACGCGCTGCGCCGTTTCGTAATGTGCTTTCCCGATGACGTTCGGATCGAGAATGCGGGAAGTGGATTCCAACGGATCGACTGCCGGGTAAATACCCAACTCCGTGATTTTTCTGCTCAACACGGTGGTGGCGTCCAAATGCGTAAAGGTGGTGGCGGGAGCCGGGTCGGTCAAGTCGTCGGCCGGAACGTATACGGCCTGCACGGAAGTAATCGACCCGTTCTTCGTAGAAGTGATCCGCTCCTGCATCTGCCCCATTTCGGTAGCCAAGGTGGGTTGATAACCTACGGCCGAAGGCATGCGCCCTAACAGAGCCGATACCTCGGAACCCGCCTGTGTGAAACGGAAGATATTGTCGATAAAGAACAGGATGTCACGCGGCGCATCCGGATCACCGCTCTTTCCGTCGCGGAAAGACTCGGCGATGGTCAGACCGGATAAGGCTACGGAAGAACGCGCTCCCGGCGGTTCGTTCATCTGTCCGTAGACCAAGGTGGCTTGCGACTTGGCTATCTCGTCGTAATCGACTTTCGAAAGATCCCAATTACCTTCTTCCAAACTCTTCTTAAACTCTTCTCCGTAGCGGATCACTCCCGACTCTATCATTTCGCGAAGTAGGTCGTTGCCCTCGCGGGTACGTTCTCCCACGCCGGAAAAGACGGAGAAACCGTTGTTCGCTTTGGCGATGTTATTGATCAGTTCCATGATCAGTACCGTCTTACCTACGCCGGCACCACCGAAGAGACCGATCTTGCCGCCTTTCGCATACGGCTCCAACAGATCGATCACCTTGATACCCGTGAACAAGACTTCCTGTGTAGGGGCCAATTCTTCAAACTCAGGAGGTTCGCGATGAATAGGCAATGCGCCTTCTTTTGAGAGGGGACGCATCCCGTCGACGGCTTCCCCCACCACATTCATCAGTCGCCCTTTGATTTGAGTGCCTACCGGCATCGTGATAGGTTGCCCCATCGGCGTCACTTCCATCCCGCGGGTTAAGCCGTCGGTACTGTCCATTGCTACGGTGCGCACCATATCTTCTCCGATATGCTGTTGCACTTCAAGGATCAAGGTTCTGCCATCCGTACGTTTCAATGTCAATCCCTCGTGAATACGCGGGAGCAACAACTCGGCATCCATATCCTTGTCCGAGAAAGCCACATCGACAACCGGTCCGATGATTTGAGAGATATGTCCAACAATCTGTGACATAAGCATTATTATTATGAATTTATTACGTCGTATGAATTTATCGGAGCTTCAGCGCTCGCTTTTCTTCCGCGAAGGCAAAGTTAGAAATTATCCGTCACATATCAGCATGATCCTGTACTTTTTTGCGCAAAAATGACGTTTTACCGCAAACAACGGAAAAAATAACGCATTCGAAAACCTCCCCACATCAACGGCAAGGCTCGGAGGTCGGTGGCACGGGATAAGTTCGTACGAAAAAATCGACACATTAATCCGTAAATATGGTTACAATTCTTTAAGGTTCGAAAAACTATCCATCTTTCTTTTCGTATATTTGCCACATCACTAATAGAAAAGATATGTTACGTAAAATCAGACTGACCCTTGCCGTCGTTTTTTGGGCAGGTATTACGTTGCTGTTTCTCGACTTCACGGGAATATTCCATACATGGTTGGGGTGGATGGCTAAAATCCAATTCTTGCCGGCGCTGTTGGCTGCGAACGTCGTCGTGATTACCGTTTTGGTCGCAGCCACGCTGCTTCTGGGGCGCATCTACTGTTCGGTCGTATGCCCGATGGGAGTCGTGCAGGATATGATGTCTCGTATCGGCCGACTGTTCAGATCGAAAAGCAAGCGGAAATCGCCCTACTCTTATTCTCCGGCCGTTTCATGGTTACGTTATACGGTATTAGGCCTATTTATCGTCGCTTTCATAGCGGGCATAGGAGCGTTGGTCGCCTTACTGGCTCCATACAGTTCCTACGGGCGTATGGCAAGCAATCTATTCCAGCCCGTCTGGCTGTGGGGAAATAACGTCTTGGCCGCTCTGGCCGAACGTGCCGAGAGTTATTCGTTCTACCACGTCGATATCTGGATGAAGGGATTGTCCACATGGCTAATTGCCGCAGCGACTTTTGCGATCCTCTTTTTCCTTGCCGTCCGCAACGGTCGTACCTATTGCAATACCGTTTGCCCGGTAGGGACAGTTCTCGGCCTGCTGGCAAAATATGCCTGGTTTAAACCGGTCATCGATCCCGATAAATGCATTCAATGCGGCAAGTGTTCGCGTAATTGCAAAGCCTCGTGCATCGATTTTCAAAAATACGCATTCGATTACAGCCGTTGCGTAACCTGCGGAGATTGCATATCCGTCTGTCGTTCGGACGCATTACACTATCAGCACTTATCGAAGGCGCAACATCGCTCTCTCCTTCATGCCGCTCAGGCAAACGCGGAAAAAATCGCAGCGCGCAAGGCAGCAGTTAGAAAACGAACTGAGGAGAAGGCCAACCCAGCTGTCGCAGCAAAGAAAGAAGCGGTGGATACCGCCCGCCGTACACTCATCACCGCCACGACGATCATGGCTGCGACCTCGCTGGCGAATGCACAGCGCAAAGCGGAAGAAGAAGTCGTTAAAATGGACGGCGGTTATGCCGACATCATCGAGAAGGTCGCTCCCAAGCGCGGAACGCCCATCACGCCGCCGGGAGCCAAAGGAGCTCGCAATATGGCACTGCATTGCACGGCTTGCCAGCTGTGCGTATCGGAATGTCCCAACGGCGTCTTGCGTCCGTCAACGGGATGGACGACGTTCATGCAACCCACGATGTCGTACGAAACAGGTTATTGCCGTCCGGAATGCAACCGCTGTTCCCAAGTTTGCCCTACCGGTGCCATCCGTCCCCTTACGGTGGAAGCCAAGACCGCCGTGCAGATTGGACACGCCGTTTGGAACAAAGCCTATTGCATACCTCTGATCGACGGTGTAAGCTGTGGAAACTGCGCCCGTCACTGCCCGTCCGGCGCCATTCAGATGGTGCCGTCCGATCCCGACGACGCGAATTCGCTATCAATCCCCGTGGTCAACGAAGAGCGCTGCATCGGCTGCGGCGCTTGTGAAAATCTCTGTCCTGCCCGCCCCTTGAGCGCCATCTACGTGGAAGGTCATGAAATGCATCGCGAAATTTAATAAATAAAGCCAGGATGGATAAAGAACTCATCGATATGCTTCACGAAAGCAATTACTCCTGCGTGATAAGGAAAGGAAAGGTAACGCGAACCTTTGTCCGGCGCGGGATTAAGGATCTGTACGAGCTGATCGCACACGAGAAATCCTTTTTGAGCGGAGCAAGGGTCGCCGATAAGGTAGTGGGAAAAGCAGCCGCCGGCCTGATGATCATCGGAGGAGTAAAAGAAGTGTATGCCGACGTCATCAGCAGCCCTGCCCTCGCCCTCTTTCAGCAATACGGCCTGCCGGTTTCTTACGGCAAGGAAGTGGATCACATCGTCGACAGGACGGGAACCGACTGGTGTCCGATGGAACGGGCTACGTTCTCAGCCCGAGACGCCGCCGAAACCTATCGATTTATCACCGATTTTTTAAACCAAAATAAATAAAGATGGATACAACAGTTAAATTTTATTCGTTGGATTATCGCGAATCGCGAACATACCTGTACGCCGCATTGTTCCTTATAGGGAACATCGTTTTACCGCAATTGATTCACCTTCTGCCTCACGGCGGGCTGATTTGGCTACCCATTTACTTCTTCACCTTGATCGGTGCGTATAAATACGGATGGCAAGTCGGCCTGCTCACAGCAGTAGCCTCTCCGTTAGTCAACCACGGGTTATTCGGCATGCCTGCAGCACCCATGCTCGTTCCCATCCTGGTCAAGTCGGTCGTATTGGCATTGGCGGCAAGCTATGCCGCACACCGATATCAAAAAGTCTCCGTTCCGGTATTGGCGGCAGTGGTGCTCGCCTATCAGGCAATAGGATCGGCGGCCGAATGGATGATCGTCGGTAACCCGATCGCCGCATTGCAAGATTTCCGTATCGGTATCCCCGGTATGATGTTGCAGCTGTTCGGTGGTTATGCGACCATTAAATACCTTCTGAAGAAGTAAGGACATCTCGCCGGACACGTCTCACAACGTAGCTGGACACGTCCCATAACGTAGCTGGACACGTCCTACAACGTAGCCGGACACGTCCCATAACGTAGCCGGACACGTCCCATAACGTAGCTGGATACGTCCCATAACGTAGCTGGATACGTCCCATAACGTAGCTGGATACGTCCCGAACCCCGTCGGCGAGGTTGTTTATCCCGTCGGATAGGTTGTACAACCTATCCGGATACGTCCCGAACGTCAAATTCGAGGTTGTACAACGTATCCGGCGAGGTCCGGGACGTCAAATTCGAGGTTATCCAACGTATCCGACGGGGTTCAGGACGTCAAATTTTAGGTTTCCCAACGTATCCGACGGGGTTCGGGACGTCAAATTCGAGGTTATCCAACGTATCCGACGGGGTTCGGGACGTCAAATTCGAGGTTATCCAACGTATCCGACGGGATCCGGGACGTCAAATTCGAGGTTATCCAACGTATCCGACGGGATCCGGGACGTCGACATCGTTATTTTCCGTAAGTCTGACGGCGAATCAGTAAGAGTAAAACGAGATTTCCGCTGGGACATATATAAAATAAAGAAGGGAATCCTCACGAATTCCCAATCTCACTTAACCTTAAAATCTAATACCATGAAAAACACGATGCAAATATAGTCGTTTTATGTTATTCAGCATAATTTATTCGTATAAAATCATCCGTTGTTAACAACATTTAACAACAAGGATGTCGTTCATCGGGATTTTCGCCAGTCCGAGCGCCTCTGGCCCACCCCTTCCTTTCCCGGTTTAAGCAATAGCTCTCACCCCTCATCTGAATACGCTCCTTCTGCTCAAGGTGCCGAATCTTTCGTTTTCGTGACCATCAATCGATAACCGTTTGTCTGATCCAGTTTCTGCAGTTCTTCGTAAATTCTCAAACAGGCCCAGGCATCGGTGGCGGCGTAAAGCGCCTGATTCTTAGAGAGTGTATCGGCCTCCCAGTTAGTCAGTTGTTGCGATTTGGCTATCCGCTGTCCGAACAAATTGGCATAAATTTTTTGCAGGCTCAAATCCTTGATGCCGAAACGTTGCACATACAGTTGCAACTCTACCCATTCGCCCTTGGTCGGGTTCATTTTTTTTCGTCTCGTCAACATGATAAAGTCGTCTTTCAGCGATAACCCGATCTTCAACACGCCGTTTTGCAGAAAATCGGCCAATTTGTCAGGAATTCCGATCTTGTTCAGCCGGAATAAAAAGCAAACGTCTTCCGTCGATAATTGCAGCAAAGCCACTTTGTGGCGTAATCCCGGTCTAAACGACGGACGCGTTTCGGTATCCACTCCCACCCGTTGTTGTCCGTTCAAATAATCTACAGCCTTGTTGGCGTCCGATACGCTGCTGACGACGATGACCCGCCCTTTGAAAAGCACTTGCGGCATCGCGGTGATGGCTTGTTTCGTTACAAAATCTTTGATCTGTTTCATCATAACTCCGTTTCGTTCTCAGGATAGTCAGCCTGTGCATCACGACTTTCACCCTCCTCACACTGATTGTATTTCGCATCGTGCAGAGCCCGCATCGCATTCACCAGTCGTTGCCCCCAATAAGTAGAAAAATGTTCTTTACAAACGGCAAGGGCATCGTTCATAATCAGATTGATTCCACATTGAAAAACTTCGATAAAGTTTCTCACATCCTGGTAAATATCGGCCAGATCCTCGGAAATGGTACAGGTAAGCGGGCCTTCGCTATAGATCATGTCGGGAACGAACACTTCCAGATAATCGTCCTGCGAGCCCATCACGGCTTTGACCGCCATGCGGACATATTCATAGTCAGCTTCCGAAACCGATTGCGCGGGCTCATCGATGCCCAATCGCTCGCAAGGAGGTATCAAGGACGCTTTCAGATAAAGTAAAGGAAGCAACTTGAGCGCAGTATCCACCCATTCATCCCGCCGCTTCTCCCGCGCTCTTTCCATAAAAGCGCAGTATTCCGCAGCGACGGTAACAAACTCAATGGTATTCTTATCGAATATGACTTCCCTATCCTTTTCCATAAATACTAATTTGAATTGCAAAGTTATGAAAAAACTGAAAAAAGCACTTCTTTATTCAGCTTTTTCCTGTATTTTTGTGGAATAAACCGTAAACGTAAAAATGGCAAATAAAAAAGATATATCGACCAAGAAAAATAAAAAAGAACGAAACGACAGCACGCAGACGGGCAATTCGCTGATCGGATTCTTCAAGAGCGAGACGACGCATTTCGCAATAGGACTGATCTTCCTCATTATTGCCGTATATTTGCTGTTGGTATTTACTTCGTTCTTCTTTACGGGGGCGGCAGATCAAAGCATCGTGGAGAACCCGGTAGAAAATATCAATCAGGCGATGAGCGAAGTGCAAAATTACGGAGCCCTGGGAGGTGCGCATATCTCTTATTTCTTTATCAACAACGGCTTTGGCCTGGCTGCTTACTTCATCGTCCTGTTTTTGGCGGTAGCCGGTCTCAAACTGATGCGCGCTTATAAGTTTCTGCTGTGGAAGTGGTTCCTATGCTGTACGATCCTGTTGATTTGGTTTTCCGTAGCGCTCGGTTTTTTCTTCGAAAATCCGATGGCGGACAGTTTTTTCTATCCCGGCGGCATGCATGGACACAATATCAGCAACTGGTTGGAAGGATTGATCGGGCAACCGGGCGTCATATTGCTCCTGTTGGTGGTAGCTTTGCTCTTCCTCGTCTATGTCAGCAACGAGACCATAACCATCATTCGTAAAATTCTACATCCTCGTTTTAAACACGCTCTCCCAGCGGAATTATCCGACGAAAAGGAAAATGCAGGAAATAAAACCGCAAGGGTAGAAGAGGAATATGCCGATCCTCAGCCGACGGTGGTCGATTTCGATTTGAATGCAAATAAGGCCAAATCGGAGACCTCCGAAAACGAAATGTTCGAACCCCCTCATTACGATTTCGGCATTTCGCCCCGGCGAAGTCCGAATTCGAACAGGGCCGAAATTGCAGATAAAGACGAACCGGATTTCACGATCACCAACGATATTTCCGAAGAAGACGAAGCATACAGAGGCAAATTGACGATACCTTACAACCCGCGTCTCGACTTGGAAAATTATCACTTCCCTACGCTCGACTTACTGAACCCATGCGATGACGTTCGCCCGGACATCGACATGGAAGAACAAAATGCGAATAAGAACCGTATCATCGACGTACTGCGCAGTTTCGGCATCGAGATCAATTCCATCAAAGCCAGCGTCGGACCGACCGTTACCTTATACGAGATTACCCCTGCGGAAGGCATCCGCATCGCTAAGATCAAAAATCTGGAGGATGACATCGCCTTGAGTCTCTCCGCATTAGGCATCCGCATCATCGCTCCGATTCCCGGAAAAGGAACGATCGGTATCGAAGTGCCCAATGCCAACCCCCAAATTGTACCTATGCGATCGGTTCTCGCCAGCAAGAAGTTTCAGGAAACGACGATGGAACTGCCTATCGCCATGGGCAAAACCATTACCAACGAGGTGTTCCTGGTCGATTTGGCCAAAGCGCCTCACATGCTGGTTGCAGGTGCTACCGGACAAGGAAAATCGGTAGGGTTGAACGCGATCGTCACTTCGTTATTATACAAAAAACATCCGGCTGAGTTGAAATTCGTCATCATCGATCCCAAGAAAGTCGAATTCTCAGTCTATGCCCCCATTGAGAATCATTATTTGGCTAAGCTTCCCGAGTGGCAGGATGCCATCATTACCGATGTTACGCAAGTGGTCAACATATTGAATTCGCTTTGTAAAGAGATGGATACGCGTTACGATTTGCTCAAGAAAGCCATGTGCCGCAACATCAGAGAATACAACGCCAAGTTCGTCAATCGGAAACTCAATCCGGAGCACGGACATCACTTCCTACCCTACATCGTCATTATCGTAGACGAATTCGGCGACCTGATCATGACGGCTGGCAAAGAAATAGAATTGCCCATTTGCCGTATTGCGCAACTGGCACGCGCCGTCGGCATACATGCCATCATCGCTACCCAACGGCCTACGACCAATATCATTACCGGCACAATCAAAGCGAATTTCCCCGCACGCGTGGCCTTCCGCGTTGCCGCCATGATCGATTCGCGCACCATACTCGATCGCTCCGGAGCGCAACAGTTGATCGGCAAAGGAGATATGCTTTATCTTCAAGGGAACGATCCTGTCCGCGTGCAGTGCGCTTTCGTCGATACGCCGGAAGTAGAAAGAATAGTAAATCATATCAAGGATCAGCAGGGGTATCCGACTCCGTTCATTCTTCCGGAATGCGATACCGCCGAAGAAGGCGTGCAAAACGGCGAAGTCGACATGAACAAACTGGATCCGATGTTCGTGGAGGCTGCCCGGTTGATCGTATATAACCAACAAGGGTCGACTTCGCTCATCCAACGCAAGTTCGCCATCGGCTATAATCGGGCGGGACGCATCATGGATCAACTGGAAGCCGCAGGTATCGTTGGACCTACCCAGGGAAGCAAGGCGCGCGACGTGCTATGTATGGATGAAACTGATCTGGAAACGAAATTGAGTACGATGAATATCAAATTTTAACAAGTATGAAAAAATATTGCCTTGCCTTATATTTCCTTTCTCTCTGGCTTGGTTACACGGAAACATTTGCCCAACAAAACGCGAAGGCGAGAGAAATATTGGATAAAACCGCCGCGACCATCAAGAGTTCCGGGGGGATCCGGGCGACCTTCGACGGCACGCAGGAAGGCACTATCTTATTGGAAAACGAAAAGTTCTACCTAAACAATGGCGCCGTAGAAACTTGGTTCGATGGAAAAACGCAATGGAGCTATGTAAAAGCCAATGAGGAAGTAAATATCAGTTATCCGACACCCGAAGAACTGCAGGATACGAATCCGTATTTCCTCGTGTACTTCTATAAACGAGGTTATGATTACAGCTACGGCGGCATAAAAAAAATAAACGGCAAATCGGGATACGAAATCCTTCTAACCCCACAGGCTCCAAGTAATATCACGGCTATCACATTGCTTATCGCCGATGATTACTTGCCTTTCCACCTCCGCATAGAAGCGAAAAACCAACCGATACAAATCATACATATCCGATCGTACCGGCTGCATCAAAATTTTAATAAGGACACGTTTAAATGCGACCTGAAAAAATATCCGCAAGCCGAAACGATCGATTTGAGATAGATAAATAAAAATAAGAATGGAAATGATGAATACAGAAAAAGTAAAATGTCTGATTATCGGGTCAGGACCAGCCGGCTATACCGCCGCCATCTATACGGGACGTGCCAACATAGTACCGGTCATATACGAAGGATTGGAACCCGGAGGACAATTGACCACGACCACGATGGTGGAAAACTTCCCGGGATATCCCGACGGCGTAGAGGGCACCCAATTGATGGACGACCTGCGGAAGCAAGCCCTCCGATTCGGTGCCGATATTCGAAACGGCATCATCGCCAAAGCGGAGTTGGATAAACATCCTTTTGTACTGACTACCGACGGAGGTAAAACAATTGAAGCGGACGCCGTAATTATCGCAACCGGCGCATCGGCAAAATATTTAGGATTGGCGGATGAGAAAAAATATGCCGGCGAAGGTGTCAGCGCCTGCGCTACTTGCGACGGATTCTTTTACCGGAAGAAAGTGGTAGCGGTAGTCGGCGGAGGCGATACGGCTTGCGAAGATGCTACCTATTTGGCCGGATTGGCGAAAAAGGTTTACCTTATTGTAAGAAAACCTTATCTGCGCGCATCGAAAATCATGCAAGAGCGCGTCATGAACCAGCCAAATATCGAAATTTTATTCGAACACAATGCCGTAGGTCTGTTCGGAGAGAACGGTGTAGAAGGAGTGCATTTGGTCAAACGAAAAGGAGAACCGGATGAGACATATTATGACCTGCCCATCGACGGATTCTTCTTAGCTATCGGGCATAAACCGAACTCCGACATATTTAAACCGTATCTCAAAACAGATGAAGTGGGCTACATCATAACGGAGAAAGGAACGCCGAAAACGAATATCCCTGGAGTATTCGTAGCCGGCGACGTGGCAGACCCTCATTATCGCCAAGCCGTTACTGCCGCAGGAAGCGGCTGTCAAGCCGCCATCGAAACAGAACGATACTTATCCGTAAATAAATTAATATAATCTTAAAATAAAAGACAATGAAATCTCTAATGAAAAAAATCGTATTCAGCGTATTGCTGATGAATTTTGTGATGTACGGATGGGCTCAAGGGCAAATGCCGCAATTGCCAATCGATCCCAATGTACGAATAGGCAAGCTCGATAACGGACTTACCTATTATATCCGTCACAACGAATTGCCGCAGCATCAAGCGGACTATTATATCGCCCAAAAGGTAGGATCCATACTCGAAGAAGAAACCCAAAGAGGATTGGCTCACTTCCTCGAACACATGTGTTTCAACGGAACTCAACATTTCCCCGGCAAGGGAATTATCAATTACCTCGAAACGATCGGGGTGAAATTCGGCGAAAATCTGAATGCCTATACGAGTATCGACGAAACGGTTTATAATATCTCAAACGTGCCTACTACCCGCGAAGGGATAGCAGACTCATGCCTGCTGATCCTGCGCGATTGGGCGGACGGCTTGACGCTCGACCCGAAAGAAATCGACAGCGAACGAGGCGTTATCCATGAAGAATGGCGTACCCGCCAAGGCGCAATGATGAGAATGTACGAAACGATTCTCCCCGAGATCTACCCGGATAGCAAATACGGTCATCGCCTACCGATCGGCTTAATGTCGGTGGTCGATAATTTCCCGCACCAAGCCTTGCGCGATTATTACGAAAAATGGTACCGTCCAGACCAACAAGGCATCATCGTAGTCGGCGATATCGATGTCGACCTGATCGAAGCGAAAATCAAACGTACGTTTGCCGATATCAAAATGCCGGAAAATCCGGCAGAACGCGTATATTTCCCCGTTCCCAACGTCAATAAGACGATCGTGGGGCTCGCCAAAGATAAGGAACAGCAAATGACACAAATTCTCACCATGTTCAAACACGAAGCGATCAAACCGGAAGAAAAAAGAAATATCGAATACCTGGTGATCGACTATATGAAAGAAATGATTTCGACCATGCTCAACGATCGTCTTTCCGAATTGACGCAAAGGGCAAATCCTCCTTACTTGAGTAGCGGCAGCGGCGACGGAAACTATATGCTCTCGAAAACAAAAGATGCTTTCACCGTTTTTGCAGCAAGTAAAGACGACGGCATCGATACTGCCTTCGTCACCGTGCTGCGCGAAGTGAAACGTATGGAAGACTTCGGTTTTACCGCTTCCGAATATGTGAGAGCTAAGGCAAATTTCCTACGCTCTTTGGAAAAACGGTACAACGAACGCAATAAAACTCAGAATGCCAACTACGTCAGGGAATATGTTCGGAATTTCCTTGACGGCGAACCGATCCCGGGAGTCGAAAACGAATACACACTCTATAATCAGATCGTTCCCAATATTCCCTTAGAAGCGATCAATCAGTTCATCCCTGCGCTGGTAAACGATTCGAACATGGTCGTCGTCTTGTTTATGCCCGAGAAGGAAAGCATGAATTATCCTACGAAAGACCATATCGGCGACCTGATCAATGAAGTAAAGACAGAAACGTTAACCGCCTATCAGGATAAGGTTTCCGATGAACCCCTGTTGAAAGACAAACCTCTGTCCGGTAAAATCGTGAAGACCGAAGAAGGTAAATTCGGCTCCAAAATCCTGACCTTGTCGAACGGCGTACGCGTGATCGTGAAGACTACCGACTTCAAAGCGGACGAAATATCGATGAAGGCCTTCAGCCCGGGTGGCTCCAACTTATATCCGGACAAGGATATCATCCAGGTCAATCAACTGAACAAAGTAGTCGGGTTAGGCGGACTGGGCAATTTCAGTACAATCGATCTGGAAAAAGCGTTGGCAGGAAAAGATGTGGATGTGAATGCCAACATCGGTAATCTGACCGAACAGGTGAGCGGCAAGTGTTCCCCTAAAGACTTGGAAACGATGTTGCAACTCACCTACCTTGCATTCACTGCTCCTCGCATGGATCAAGAAGCTTTCGAATCGTACAAGACTCGCTTTAAGACTCAACTGCAGAATATGAAAGGTTTACCGCGCAAGGCCTTTTCCGATACGCTTCAGGTAGCGTTATACAACCATCATCCGCGCGCCATCGATTTCACTCCCGAAATGGTCGACCAGATCGATTACGGCAAGATCATGGAAATGTACAAGGACCGTTTCAAGGATGCGAGCGATTTCACCTTTATCTTTGTGGGAAACATCGACCTCGATACGGCTGCCCCGTTGATAGAAACCTACTTAGGCGGTCTGCCTTCCATCGATCGGAAAGAAAATTACAAAGATGTCGACATGGATATCCGAAAAGGTAACTACCGCAATGTGTTTCACAAAGACCAGGAAACGCCCAAGGCGACCGTATTGATTATCTCTACCGGCAAATGCCCGTACAACTTAGAAAACAGTTTGAAAATGAGCATGCTTACCCAATTGCTCAACCAATCTTACTTGGAAAGCGTACGCGAAAAAGAAGGAGCTTCGTACGGCGTATCCGTATACGGAAAAATCAGTAAATATCCCGAGCCGAAAGAAGAAGCCTTCATGCAAATCTATTTCGACACGGATCCCGATAAACGAACAGCCATGACCGACATCGTGTTGAAAGAACTGGATCATTTCGTGCAAAACGGAGCACCCGAAGAAAACCTTGTCAAAGCAAAGGAATTCCTGCATAAGAAGCATAAGGAAAACTTAAGACTGAATAATTATTGGGTGAACCAATTGTTCGAATACTATTGGTACGATACTGACATGGATATGGACGCGGCCTATGACAATATGGTGGACGCCATTACCATGAAAGACGTTCAGGATTTTGCCGACACCCTATTTAAACAAGGGAACCGCATCGAGGTTTGCATGACATCAGGCAACCTCGATTAATACCGAAGTAGCTTATGCTATTCTCCATCATACGAAACAATAAGAAACTTGCCACAAAACGAAATCCGGCATTCGACACGAATCGTTTTGCCAAGTTTCTTATTTATTTCATGGTTGCTTATTGGGCGGCTTTCCTCCTCTTTATGGGAGTGATCCTACCTGCTGCTTTCGAAGAAATATCTCCCGCCATGGAACCGTACCACCTCCTGAATCAGGGATTGATTTACATACTTTTGGCAGACTTCGTATTGCGTTTTACGCTTCAACCTCCGATGTCGTCCGAATTGAAACCGTATCTGCTCTTACCCGTAAAGAAAAACAAACTGATCAATATCTTTCTTTTGCAAAACGGATTGAGTGGGTACAACTTCTTCTGGTTTTTCTTTTTCATACCGTTTGCATTCCTGACGATTGTCAAGTTTTACGGGTTTGGGGGACTATGCTTATATTCCATAGGCATCTGGTTGCTTATCGTTATGAACAGTTACTGGCACGCCTTGTGCAAGATGCTTTATAACGAGCACCAGGTTCTGATCGTCGTTCCCATCCTCTTTTATGCCTGTTGCGGATGGGCCGAATTCTGGCTGCCGCATCGCGTCAGTACGTTCACGATGAACTTAGGCGAAGGATTCATGCAAGGGAATGTTTCGTGCTTCCTGTTGATCATACTTGTAATACTCTTCTTATTCTGGTTGAACGGGACGTTGCAGTTGCACTTCCTCTTCGATGAATTAGCCAAGGTCCGCGATACGAAACTCAATCATGTCTCGGAATATAAATTTCTTGACAGGTACGGCTTAGTAGGCGAATACATGCGTTTGGAATTAAAGTTGTATATGCGTAACAAGACGGCCAAAAAGCAATTTATCTCCGCTTTTATCGTGATGCTGCTATTCTCGTGCGCCATGGCGTTCAGCGATATATACGACGGAGCCGCATGGTCTTCGTACATATCCATCTATACGTTCTGCGTACTCGGCATTATGACATTGGGACAAGTCATGTGTTTCGAAGGAAATTACATCGACGGCCTGATGAGCCGGAAGGAATCCATTTATACCCTGCTTCGAGCGAAATATTATATCAACTGCCTGTTCGTACTCATTCCTTTCTTCGTGATGCTCGCTCCCGTCGTCCGACACAAGATGAATCTCTTGGCTCCCATTTCATATTCTTTTTTTACCGTAGGATTTATCTTCGCCCTGCTTTTACAGTTAGCGGTATACAATACCAGAACGATGCCGCTGAACGCCACCATCATGCAGAGCAATAAAACGAATACCAGCATTCAGATGATCATTACCTTACTGGCGTTCACGTTGCCTTTCGTCTTCGATATGATTTTTACCCAGATCGCTGGAAGGAACACTACTTCGATTATCGAATGCGCCATAGGGATCCTGTTCGTCATCACTCACCGCTTCTGGCTGAAAAATATTTATAAACGCCTGATGAAACGCAAGTACCAAAACATGGAAGGGTTTCGCGCTACACGTTAATTAAATATATATAATTATGAATATCACCATTGATCACTTGGTAAAACGATTCGGTAAGAAGGTTGCCATCGACATAGACAGTTACACCATCCGCAGCGGCGATATGCTCGGATTGGTCGGTAATAACGGAGCAGGAAAGACCACGCTTTTCCGGCTTATCCTGGATCTGTTGAAAGCCGACGAAGGAAGTATCTCTATCCATAACACCAAAGTCAACGAAAGCGAAGATTGGAAAGAATATACGGGAGCCTACCTCGACGACGGCTTCCTCATCGATTACCTTACTCCCGAAGAGTACTTCGCCTTCGTGGGGAAAATATGCGGAATCCGAAAAGAAGAAATCTCCGAACGCCTGAAACGCTACGAACGCTTGATGCACGACGAAATCATGGGAAAGAAAAAACTCATCCGCGATTTCTCCGCAGGAAACAAACAAAAGATTGGTATCATCGGAGCCATGTTGAATAACCCGAAAGTGCTGATTCTCGACGAACCGTTCAACTTTCTCGACCCGACCTCGCAATCGATCATAAAGCGAGAACTCAAAACCTTCCACGAAGAGACGAATGCCACCATACTGATCTCCAGCCACAACCTGACCCATACCGTCGATATCTGCCCCCGCATCGCTCTGCTGGAGGACGGAAAGTTGATCCGCGATATCGATAACAGAGACGGTTCAGCGGAAAAAGAATTGGAAGATTACTTCGAAGTGGCCGATTAACGGAAGGTGTGCGGTAGCTCTAAGGGTTCGATAGACAATTGAAAATAAAAGTCGAAAAAATCTCTTGCATTATTGAAAGGATAATTGTAATTTTGCAGCCGATTCACTCCGTAAAGGTTCGAAAAAGCAACCTGTGCATACAGGTTCACCTGACGGAAAAACCGTATAACAACAAATAAAATGTACGTAATTGTAGAAATTAACGGTCAGCAGTTCAAAGTCGAAGAAGGGAAGAAATTGTTTGTACACCACATGCAAGAGGGAGAAAGCGGAACGACCGTTGAATTTGACCGAGTCTTGTTGGTCGACAACGACGGAACGGTCACCGTGGGTACTCCTACAGTAGAAGGAGCAAAGGTGGTGTGTGAAATCGTCTCTCCACTGGTTAAAGGCGATAAAGTATTGGTATTCAAGAAGAAAAGACGTAAAGGATACCGAAAGCTGAACGGGCATCGTCAACAATTCACGGAGTTGACAATCAAACAAATTATTGCTTAATCATTAAAATTTTAGAGAAATGGCACATAAAAAAGGCGTAGGCAGTTCGAAGAATGGCCGCGAATCGGCAAGTAAACGATTAGGCGTTAAGATTTGGGGCGGTCAAACTTGCAAAGCAGGGAACATCATCGTTCGTCAGAGAGGAACGGCATATTTCCCTGGTCATAATATGGGTATGGGCAGCGACCATACTCTTTACGCACTGGTAGACGGGGTAGTTTGCTTCAAAAGAGGCCGCGAAGACAAGAGATTCGTCTCTGTCATTCCTGCGACGACTCCGGAAGCTCCTGCAGAAGGATAAAATGCTTCATTTAATTTGTGAAAGAGGACTTAGAATTCACCCTCTGGGCTCATTCTTTGATAAGCACTTCTAATTTCTTGGCTATATCCTCGGATGTAGGAAACAGTTCTTTCGTATGCCTCTGGTAAAAACCAAAAGCAGATGGATATGGAAAGCGACTATTTTCCGTTTTTCCACCTTTTCTTGAACCTTGGGGATAGATTTTTGATAAAATCTATCATTTAGGCCTAAGTAATTAGTTATGAACAGCCTTATGAGTTATGAACTTCAGCAGGTAATGGTTTAGCGACCTATCTTCTGCAATGACACACAACGCTTTGCATAACTCGAATAACCTATTGCAAGGGTAACATTATCTACGGAGAAAGACGAAACTTTCTCCGTTTTTCTTTTTTAATGGAGTATGCAATCAAAACACGGAATACCACGACCAAATCGTAAGCCTTGTCAATGCCAACAAACGGCTAATCCGCCAGCGAATGAGACAAACAGCATAAAGTATAAACCATTAAACTATCACAGCAATGAAAGTAAAAATAGAAAGCATCGTATGCAATTTTTCGAGCAAAGCTCTCAACAACTCGTGGGCGGATGAGATATCCCATATCCTTATAAGGGTAATCAATGCCATTACTCTATCCGCCAATGAGGAGAAACTAAGAGCAGCCATCAAAAAGATAGCCGAAGAAACGGAACGAGACCTCTGCCCCCCTATCTTTATATTCATCCAATTCAATAATTTTTAGTACCTTTGCTTTATGAAACAGAAACCCTCCTCTCCGAGTTTTGCAGAGGTCTCTGGCTGATGGACAAGGTGAACGTAAGTTCTATCGAAGAGCTGCTTGAACTCGTGATACAGACTGTAGAATTTAAATAGATATACTGATGAAAAGAATCGCATCCGTCCTGTTTATCCTTACGCTTTCGATAGGAAGTGTATGTGCCGTCACTTCTGCCGACTCCATACGCCGGGAGATGAATCGTCTCGGGGGGAAAGAACTCTTGCGGGCACACAGCAACCTTTGCCGGTTAGCGGCCGCCCAAGACGATATGCAGTATGAGTTGCGCTGCATCCGCGAATATCTTGTGGAGGCCCTGAAACAAAAGGACGCGGAAGCCGAAGGGATGGCACGTGTCAGGCAGCTGTATTGCTACTACAACTACGACGAACCGGACAGCATCCTCTTCTACCTGCCGGAGTCGCTCAAGTCTCTGAAGAAAAACAAGACGTGGGACTATTACTACAATGCGTGGAGCGTTTTGGTGGAGAGGTATATTTACGAGGAAAAACTGCAGACCGCCTTGCTCGAGGCACGGAAGATGTATGCCGATGCGCACACTGCCAATAGCAACTACGGACTGGGCGTTTCCTCATACGATATGGGCAGCATCTACCAGACGATGGGACGCTTTCGCGAGGCCGAAAAATCCTTAACGGAAAGTATTGCCGCTCTGTCTAAGGAAGAAGACATCTCGCAGCTGCTCTCCGCCTACAATGCTTTAGGCGAAACCCTCGACGGATTGGGCGAGTATGACAGACTGCGGGCAACAGCCGGGAAATGGAAATCCGTCATCGACAAATATCGGGAGGAGGCACTGCGCAAGGGCGATACCCCGCCGCTGAACGGGCGTTACCTCTACTGCACACTGGCTGCCGCCGTTGCCGAGATAGAGACGGCAAATTATTCAAAGGCCGACGAACTGCTGAAACAAGCAGAGATATATGCCGAGGGACGCAAGGCTGTGGCACAGTTCAAGCTCCTGCAAGTGCAGGCGCGCTACTATGCGGCGACAAGGCAATATGAAGAAGCGATAGCCTGCAACCGCAAGAACATGGAAATCATCGCCGCCTCGGGCGACTCCGTGAGTCTGCTCACCGTACAGACCCAGCAGGCAGATTTTCTCCTGAAAGCCGGGCGGTATAAAGAGGCTGCCGAACTCTACAATGAGATACTTCCCCACAAGGACAGGCTGCGCACCACGGAACTTACCAATCAGCTCGACGAACTGCATACCATCTTCGAGGTGGATAAGCTCACGCTACGCAACGAAGTCATCACCACCCGTTTCTACCTCTCTTTCATTATCGGTATGTTGCTGTTGCTTGCCCTCGTCCTATACATTATATATACGCGCAGGCTGCGCCGCAAGAACAGAGTTTTGTACGACTCCATTCTGCAATACCGACGTGTGCAGGACGAAGTGGAGAGTTCGGTAAGAGCTATCCCCGAAGAACAACTCGACCGCGAAGGCAGGCTCTACCGTCAATTGTGCGAATTGATGAAGACCGAGGAGGTTTACAAGGATGCAGCCTTGAATCGCGACGTTTTGGCCGAACGACTCGGCACGAACTCCGTTTACCTTGCCGATGCCGTGCGCAAATATGCCGACGGCGCCACCGTCAATGAGTTTATCAATAGCTACCGTTTGCGCCGTGCAGCTTCCTTGCTGACCGGCAATCTCAATCTGAACATCAATGAGGTGGAATACCAGTCGGGGTTCAACTCCCGTGCCACCTTCAACCGATGCTTCCGGGCCTGTTACGGTATGTCGCCCTCCGAATACAAAGCCATCGCCAAAGAAAAGAAGATGGAAAAGTAACAATTGTCGGACCGATAGACGCCGAAAGCCCCGAATCATTCTTCATCGAATGGTTCGGGGCTTTTGAGTTAAACGGTGATTATCGTCAGGTTCAATCTACATACATTGTTCTCAAGGAATCGTTAATGGCAAAGTATAATTATCGCCTCGTATTATTGTTGCGATCTTCCTTTTTCACAAGAGAAGAAAGAAGATATAGAGACTTTTTTCATCTGTATTTATATGTATTACAGTTGTTTCCAGATATGAAACACCTTTTTTCAGATATGAGACATCTCCCGAAATCATCTTCTTTAGCTTTGCGCCGTTATCAACGAAAAAAGAAGAATAATGAAGAGGATGTATTGGGTATATATAACGGAGGATAGCGAGGCCGGAATAACCATCGGGTTTTCTGCCGAAATGGATAAAACGTTCCTTAAGCTTTCCGCACGTGGAACCCCCCTTTTCTATCTCCGTTCCTTTTCCATTCCTTTCGATGCTTTGGCACACAAACATCTGCTCGAGGACCTCTCGTTAAAAACAATCAGGAGGTTCATACGGAACCATCGGGAGGAGACGAAGCAATGCTGCGACAGACTTTTATTTAATTATTGAGAAGAGAAGCAAACAAAACATTCTAAACAAAACAAGATATGAATTATAGAAGAATTGTATTGACGGTGCTGCTTGGAGGAGCCATTCTCCAGGCCTATGCACAGGAGGTTCCTGAAGAACGGGCCGCGGTTCGGGGATGGTACGCCGGACTTCGCGGCGGACTGTCGGCAGGAACGTCCACCTTTGTTTCGGCAGCTGCCGATAAGTTTCGGCCGGGGTGGAGCGCTGGTTTTTTCGGCGGTTACCGGTTTAGCTCCGTATTTTCACTCGAAGGGGTATTGAAGTGGGGAGAAGTTACGCTCGGCGTCCGCAAGAGCGATGTCGACGCCGACTATTGGCTGGGCAGAGACCTCGTGCGCTACCATGCTCCCGTCATCGACTTTGAGGGGTGGAACTACAACGACCTCAAAAGCCGTGTCGGCATCGGCAGTTTCGGCTTGCAGGGCAATATCGACTTGTTGGGATTCTTCCGCTCCGGCAATTGCCGCTGGCGCATGGAGGTCTCACCCCTCGTCTCGGTAGTGCGCACGAAAGCCGATTTCGTGACGATTCCCGACGATAAGACCGTCATGGGCCTCGAGTCCCGATGGCATATCGGTTGGGGCGGCGAGGCGCAAATCGGTTACCGGGTGTCCGAGCATTGGGGTATCGGCATCTACAGCGGTTTCATGCAGCTTGCCGGCAAACGCCTCGACCGCATCCCCGAACAGGGTTACAAGACCAATCTGCTCCGCGAAGGCGGCCTGAAGCTCACTTATGCTTTCGGTAAGAAAGTGGTTGCCAAAGCGCGCCGTTCGGAAACAGCAAAGGAGGATTAAACAATGAAACAGACATCATTTTATTACACCTTCGTGTGCCTCGTGGCACTCTCCATCACGTCACTTTTGTTGTCACTTTTGTTTTTTATGATGTTCTTACTTGCGTCGTGCAGCTCCAACGACAGGGGCGATGACGATGATTACGGCATTTCCGCCGCCCTTTCGTGGGCAGACCCGGCCGATGCCGGCAGCGAAATCAAGGATGTCAGGGTGTGGATATTCCAAGCCGACGGCAAGCTCGTGTCCGAGCGTCAGTACGGCAACAAGTTTCTGATTGCCCTCGACATCCATTCGCTTCCCGCGGGGGAATACGACGCGGTGGCTGCGGTCAACCTCATCGAACCTTTCGGGGCCGACGGCGGCGAGACATTTTCCACCTTGTTGCTGAAACTTCAAGAAGCTTCCGCCTCGGCCCAACACGCCCACTATGCCGTGGAGCGCATCGGCCTGCCGAAGCACAAGAATATCCGTATCGACCTCAGACTGCGCCGCATCCTTTCGGAGCTTACGGTAGAAGTGGAAGGCGCCCCACAGGGTGCGAAACTCGAAACGGTGGTGCTCAATGCCGCCGAAGCCCTTCTCCCCTCGCAAAAGGAGGCCGACGGCACTTGGGGCAGAGCTTCTGAAAACAAGCAGCCGGCCGAAGGCAAGACCGCCGCCGAACAGAACGGACTTATCAAGACCGAAACGCTTCGTCCGATGCCCACGGTGAGCAACGCCGCACATGCCTACCTGCGCTTTACGTTCCGCCTTGCCGACGGAAGCCTGCGCCGGTGCGATGCAGAGGCTCCGTCCATGAAGCCGGCCGGCAAGTACACGTTGAAAATGAAATACTCCGAACTCAAGCCTTTCATGCACATCGACGCCACACGCATCAGCGACTGGGAAGAGGGATGGACGATAAGCGGAGAGATACCGGAACCCTCGTGACTGAACGAGGCGAGTGATGAACCCTTTTTTTAGTTATTCAACATATTAAATTAACGAACATGAAGAAAATGATTCTTTTCGCTGCCGCACTGGCAGCCGTTGCGCTGACAAGCTGCAACAACGACAACGAACAGGCGCAGTCGCAGACCAAGCCTGAGTACATCACCGTGAGCACCTCCATCGACAACCTGACCCGCGTCTCCACCACGGGAAACGCCTCCCGGTTCGACGAAGGCGACAAAATCAGTGTCTATGCCTGGACGGGCACGGCCGACGAGGTGGCCGCCACCAACCTCGTAGTGAACAACTCCGTCAACGAGCTGAAAGGCGGCAAGTGGCTGCCCACGCCCCTCATGAAGTGGGTGGACATGGCCACGCCGCACTTCTTCCTCTCCCTCTATCCTGCCCGCAACGTGGCCGACTTCAAGGCCGACCCCGTGACGGTAGACACCGGGAAGCAGATGGAGAGCGACCTGCTCGTGGCCGTCAATACCGGCCAGGGCAAAGCCGGACTGAAAGCCACCGATAACCCCGTGCAGCTGCGCTTCGACCACATGATGTCCAAGCTCGTTCTGGAACTGACC
The DNA here is from genome assembly GCF_000312445.1 of Phocaeicola abscessus CCUG 55929. Taxonomy (GTDB): domain Bacteria; phylum Bacteroidota; class Bacteroidia; order Bacteroidales; family Bacteroidaceae; genus Phocaeicola; species Phocaeicola abscessus. The sequence continues at coordinate 180,865 of NZ_HE997185.1, forward strand.
TACCGCAACGAGTTCGACGGAACACCCGCCGTGGCTTCGGTAAGCACGGAGGCAAAGAACGAAGGCACCATCGACTACCTCAAGGGTGTGATTACGCTCGGCGGGACTGCCGAAACCTTCGGCCTGCAGGCGCAGAAGGCCAACGAGGTATACGCCTCCGTCATCATGCCGCAGGAGGTGCAGAAGTTCACGATAGCCATCGACGGCAAGAACTACGTCTACACCCATCCCGCACCGCTCGCCCTCGTAAAGGGAAAGAAGCAGACCGTGAAGCTCATTGTGGGGCGCAACCGCATCGAGCTGGACCAAGTGGTGATTAACGACTGGGGAGCTGCCGAGGACATCACGGGCGGAGAAGCGGTAGATTGAATAGGTGATAAACACCGATTATAAACCAATTTCAAAAAAAAGAAAAGAACATGAAGAAACTCTTTTTCATCTCGATGCTTGCAGCGGCGGCCCTCCTCGGGGGGCTGACCGCCTGCAACAACGAACTTGGCGAGCCGCAGGCAGACCGAGTTCCCGAAAATGCCGTGCGGATTACGGCCGGTATAGCCAACCCGTTTGCCGCCACCCGCTCCATGCCGTTAGGCACGGAGGACGAGCAAACCAAGTTCAAGGCGGGAGACGAAATCTTGGTGAAAACCGACTACAGCGACCAGCGTGCCACCTATCGTTTCGATGGCTCTGCCTGGACGCCCAAAGACGGCAAGTACCTCCTTTGGAAATACGACTGGCCGGAGTCTTTCAGAGCCTTTTATACCGTCGAATCTGGCTTGCAAGCTGTTGCTGGGGAACCATATGTTTTTCCAACAGACCAGAGCAGTATAGACAAAATCGCTAAAGCAGATATAATGTTCGCGAATCTTAACCCAGCAAAGACGAAAGAGGTGTTGCACTTTGCGATGCAACGCCAGACGGCACGCCTTATTGTCAAGATAGCCGGCTTCAACTCCGAATTTCCTGCCGATGCCAAGGTGGAGAACGTCGAGTTTCATAACAAGAGCAACGCAAGCGCCCCTCAAGTAACATACACACCCTATGCCGATGGCGAGGGCAAGGCGGGCAGCACCTACACGGTGCTTGTTCCCAGTGATGCTGCGAACCATACGGTTTCCCTTACCGTAGGTGACAAGGCGATGACTGCCAAGCTGCAGGACTATTCGTATAATGTCGGCAAGAGCTACACCTACCGCCTCACCGTGGGCAAGGAGAAACTCGAGGTGGGCGAAGTGACCGTGGCCGACTGGAGCGGCAGCGCAGTCATCACGGGCGGAGAAGCCAAGGCGGATTAAGGCACCCTCGCGCCGGCACTTACAGTACGGCTACAGTCGAACTTACAGTACGGCAACGGTCGAACTTACAGTACGGAAACAGTCGAACTTACAGTACGGCAACAGTCGAACTTACAGTACGGCAACAGTCGAACTTACAGTACGGCAACAGTCGAACTTACAGTACGACTTCGGTCGAACTTACAGTACGGCAACGGTCGAACTTACAGTACGGCAACGGTCGAACTTACAGTACGGCAACGGTCGAACTTACAGTAAAGAAAAACAACTATATTAATCACCAAAAAACAGTAAAAATTATGTTGATTCATCAAATTAAAAAAGAGACTGCCTATATAGGCAAGAACAAGGGTAAGACCGTTTACTACGCGGCCCCCGTTGTACAGGACAAGATTACCACCCGCCAGGTGGAAGACCGCATCATCAACGCCACGGCGCTGTCGCGCGCCGACGTGCGCAGTGCCATCACCGCCCTTGCCGAAATCGTGCGCGAAGAGATGTTTGCAGGACGGGCGGTAGACCTCGCCGACCTCGGCTCGTTCAAAGTCGTTTCGATAGGCAAACGCGTGATGACGGAGAAAGAAGTCACCGCCGACACGCTGAAAGCGCCCCGCATACAGTTCTTCCCCAAAATGGAGATGCGCAATCAGACCAAGAGCATACAGCGCATCGTGCTGCGCAGCGGCGAGAGCGTACCCGAACAACCCGGCACCACGCCCACGCCCGGCGAAACACCTTCGCCCACGCCCGAAAACCCCTTGGGTTGAAACCCCGAAGGAGGGAAAACATTTTTCGTTCATCAACAGTAATCATTCAATAACAATAAAATAACAAAGAAAATGAAGACAATAAAGAATCTGGCAATGCTTGCCGTTGCCGCACTGACCGCTGCTTCGTGCAGCCACGACGAAAACCTCGTTGCTCCCGCCGACCACTTCCCGGCCGACGGCATCATCCGCGTAGCTACCGACGTAACCCGCCCGCAAACCCGTGCGGGAATGGAAACAGCCAACCTTCAGGCATTCCGGCTGCGGGTAGAGAACACCGCCAACGCCAACTATTGCTACAACGCCCTGATGAAGAAAGAAAGCGGCGAATGGGTGAGTTACGATAACGCCGGCGCCGATAAACTGATGATGCTCTGGCAGAACAAGACCCAGAAGGTGAACGTAGCCGCCGTATGCATCCCCTCCGACATCACGCTGACCGACGAGAATTGGCTGGCCACCGGCGCCACGCCCGTGAACATCAAGGTAGAAGCCGACCAGAGCAATGCCGACCGGCTGAACAAAAGCGACCTCCTCGCGATGAAGAACCACGAGGTAGACCCTGCCAACGACCTGACCCCGCAAGGCAAGATGAAAGTGGAACTCAAGCACCGCCTTGCCAAGCTCAACCTCACCGTGCAGCTCGGCACGCAGTTCAACCTGAACGGCGCCGGCACCGCCGCCAACCCCATCACCGCAGTGAGCGTGGAAGGCACGAAGACCGAGGCCACATGGAAACTCATTGAAGATGCCATGACCGAACAGGGCAGTGCGACCCCCGTCAAACCCCTGACGGGTATCTACACCCCCGGTCAGGGCGAAACGAAGAGTGCCGTGGCGAAGTACGAATGCATCCTCGTGCCGCAGACCATCGCCGCCAACGGCTTCCAGGTGAAGATTGCCATAGCAGGCAAAACGTATACATGGAAGTCCCTGGCCGAAGTCAACCTCGCGTCCGACACGCAGTACGAACTCACCCTCACCGTGGGCAAGGACGTAGTAATCGTCGGCGGCTTCTCAGCCACCCCATGGACCGAGGGCGGCACGGAGAATATCGAAACGGAATAAACTTTTTGATGCAATGAGACTTAAAGTAACAATAACACTTGCAGCGGCGGCCCTCCTCGGGGGGCTGACCGCCTGCAACAACGAATTTGACCGGCCACAGGCAGACCAAGTTCCCGAAAATGCCGTGCGGATTACGGCCGGTATAGCCAACCCGTTTGCCGCCACCCGCTCCATGCCGTTAGGCACGGAGGACGAGCAAACCAAGTTCAAGGCGGGAGACGAAATCTTGGTGTACGCTCCCAACAGCGACCAGCATGCCACCTATCGTTTCGATGGCTCTGTCTGGACACCCAAAGACGGCAAGTACCTCCTTTGGCAGGAGGACACGGAGGATTTCAGAGCCTTTTATCCCGCCGAATATGGCTTGGTACTTATTGGTGGGGCAGCATATGTTTTTCCAACAGACCAGAGCAGTACAGACAACATCGCTAAAGCAGACCTAATGGTAGGGGATCTTAATCACCAAGCAAAGACGAAAGAACCGTTGCACTTTACGATGCAACGCTGGATGGCACGCTTCATTGTCAAGATAGCCGGCTTCAACTCCGAATTTCCTGCCGGAACCAAGGTGGATAACGTCAGGTTCCATAGCAGAAGGGCAGGCGCCTCTCAAGCAACATACACACCCTATGCCGATGGCGAGGGCAAGGCGGGCAGCACCTACACGGTGCTTGTTCCCGATAATGCTTCGGACCATACGGTTTCCCTTACCGTAGGCGACAAGGCGATGACCGCCAAGCTGCGGGATTATACGCCTGATAAGGGCAAGAGCTACACCTTTAACCTCACCGTGGGCAAGGAGAAACTCGAGCCGGGCGAAGTGACCGTGGCCGACTGGACAGGCAGCACAGTCATCACGGGCGGAGAAGCCAACTTATCCAAATGGGACGGGGTGACTACATCGCCCGTAACTCCCGAAGCCGACGGCAAGACCTATAACATCAAGGAACCGGAAGAATGGGTATGGCTTTGCGAACAGGTAGGCAACAAAACGATTTCTACGAACGGACTGATCGTCAATCTGACCGCAGACCTGAACTTCGGCGGGCACGAAATGTATCCCTTGGGATATACGAAAGGCGATGAAAACGGTACGGCCGTTGGTTTCTGGGGCACGCTCAACGGAAACAATCACACGGTCGAAGAATTGAAGATGACACAAAGCGCCTATCGGCACATTGGTTTCATCGCTCAATTAAATCCGAGGTCCGAGGTTAAAGACCTCACCGTAGAGTGCAACATCAAAGGAAATTGTGAAAAGGTCGGTTCGGAAGCTGTGAGTATCGGAGGAATAGCCGGAATCAGCATCGGAGGAACCGTACAAAACTGTACGGTAAAAGGGAAAGTATCCTCTGATAAGGCATTTGTCTATATGGGAGGTGTTATCGGCTGTTTTTACGGAGGAACCATGATGAAATGTTCGAACTATGCCGAGGTGGTCTCCCTTTCCGACGATAACAGGATTATAGGGGGCGTGGCCGGATGTGTGGCCGATCTTTTACTGACAGGGTACGATATGCCCTCTTTCATGATAGCCTGCGTCAACTACGGCACGCTCGCCATACGTGGAACCGGACGGGCCGGAGGAATAACGGGAGAGGCCGCGTTTAATTCGGACAAACCGGACGACGTCCGAAGCACTTTTGCGGCCTGCTATAATGTCGGGGCTACAAAGGTTGTGGAAGATGCAACTTATACAGGTCAGGCAACGGGATTGTGCGTAGTACCGTTTGAAAAGAATACGGAACTTTACGGCTGTTTCAGTGCCGGTACTCTTCCGCAAGACGGAAATCCCGGCGTAGCCTTAAGAAAACCGTATGGCAATGGAGTCTTTGCCCTTTCGGATGCTTCGGACAATCTGCCGGCCTCTGTAGGAATAGCCGATACGGGGGTAAACTGCGGAAAGAAAACGCAGGCCGACCTGAACTCTCCGGAGACGGTAAAGGCAATGAACGACGCCATCGAGGCCTTCAATGCAAAAGAGCCGGCTCATGCCTGTACCTACCGTTTCAAAGCGGGGCCGACTTATCCGGTTTTGGAGTAGTGACGGGCCAAATGATAATAACCTGAATTCAATATAAAAGAGGAGGAGAAAATGAGACGCGTCAGTTGCCGCGGGTGACTAACGTTAGTCGATGGTGGTGACTGCCGTTAGTCGTTATTCATGACTGCCGTCAGTCACCACTTACGATTAACATTGTTTTCTTGAACCTTGGGGATAGATTTTCGAGCATAAATTATCCCTCCTATCTGCAAATAATAGTTGTCCGGGAGAAGTTTTGAGAAAGCAAACTTCCCCTCTTGATTTGATACACAAGCGGAGATTAGGGTAGAATCAACACTTCTCCACAAAGCAATGCTACAATCTGAAACCTCAGCTCCTTGAATGTCGCAAACCTGTCCAGATATTTCAAATAGGCAACTATCAGGTACTGTATTTTCATTCTGTGCTGAAGCCGGATATATACTACCGATTGCAATACACACAAACAATACGTAGCCCAATAACGCTCTACGATATGGGCAACACAAGAAGATGATATATTTAGTATTCAACATAACTATGTGAACTGAAATTACTGCTTGAAAACAACCCTCTGTTACAACAAGTTCTGTTCACTTAAGACACCTATTGTTATTTGATTTTTGGACAGAAGAGGGAGAAATCTAAGACTACTCGAGTTTTCAGTTGTTCAATTTTCTTCATAGCACAAACATAGAAAATATTTCCTCTACTCTTTTATTCGCCTTTTGGGGTTCCGGCTAGCTCCGAGAAAACCACACAACAAGAGGTGTCTCTTCGCAAAAGCGAAAATAGTAATTAAAATTGAAATAGCCAATTTTTGCGATGTTTTTTCTTTATGCATTCCAAATGTAAAAATGATGTGACCCCGAAATAAATTTGGCGTTTCGACAAGCATGCGCTATCTTTGTGGCCGCATGAACAGAATGATCTAAAACGAAACGATATGCTCACTATCAAACAGATTACCGACGATACGGAAAATGTGATCCGCGGACTCGAAAAAAAACATTTTAAAGATGCCCGCAACGCCATTGAACAAATCATAACACTCAACAATAAACGCAAGGCAGCTCAAAACCAATTAGACCATAACCTTGCGGCAGTAAACTCCTTGTCCAAATCCATCGGACAATTCATGAAAGAAGGAAATAAAGCCCAAGCGGAAGCAGCAAAGAACAACGTCGCAGAAATAAAAGAAGCAAACAAGACCTTGCAGGAAGAAATGGATAGCGCACAGCGCGAGATGACCGAACTGCTCTATACCGTCCCCAACGTACCATATCCCGAAGTACCCGAAGGCTCGGATGCCGCAGACAACGTTGTAGTAAAAGAAGGCGGATGGCGTACCGAACTCCCCCAGCACCCTCTCCCGCACTGGGAATTGGCCAAGAAGTACGACGTGATCGATTTCGACCTCGGCGTAAAGATCACAGGTGCCGGTTTCCCTGTCTACAAGGGGAAAGGAGCTCGCTTGCAACGCGCCTTGATCAATTTCTTCTTAGACGAAGCCCGCGCAGACGGATACACCGAAATCATGCCACCCACAGTGGTAAACCAAGCCTCGGGATACGGAACCGGACAGTTGCCCGATAAAGAAGGTCAGATGTATCACTGCCAAACCGACGACTTCTACCTCATACCCACCGCCGAAGTCCCCGTTACGAATATCTACCGCGACATCATCCTCGACGAAGCACAGTTGCCTATCAAGAACTGTGCATACACGCAATGTTTCCGACGCGAAGCGGGTTCGTACGGCAAAGATGTCCGCGGACTGAACCGACTCCATGAATTTTCTAAAGTCGAAATTGTTCGCATCGACAAACCCGAACACAGCAAAGAATCGCACCGCGAAATGCTCGATCACGTCGAAAAGCTCCTTCAGCAATTAGCATTGCCCTACCGTATCCTCTGCCTTTGCGGCGGCGATATGAGCTTCACCTCTTCCCTCTGTTACGACTTCGAAGTCTATTCGGAGGCACAACAGCGTTGGCTGGAAGTCAGCTCCGTATCCAACTTCGATACCTATCAGGCCAACCGCCTGCACTGCCGCTATCGCCGTACGGATAATAAAAAAATAGCCTTATGCCATACCTTGAATGGCTCCGCGTTGGCTTTGCCGAGAATCTTCGCCGCCTTATTGGAAAATAACCAGACGCCGGAAGGAATCGTCATCCCCCCAGCATTGATTCCCTATTGCGGCTTCGACCTGATCGACTGAATCCTTCAACAAAAGGCAGACCCTTTCTTAAAATGAGAATGGGGCAATTTGTCCTTGCTATCGGTTCGTATGTCCATCAAAGTATCCCCACCGGGGATTCGCCCTTTACAGGACAGGCATCGGAACGAAGCGATCACCTTGTTGCAACGGAACCGACACCGATCAATGGCATATTTTACAGGAACTGACGTCATATTTTGCTGGAACTGATGGTACATGGGGCAAAGCCTCCCGACCTCCGGTCCAAATATTAACCCGCTTTTCTTTTCCTTTTACCGGATATTGTCGTATTTTTGTCCATAATAACCATCGACGAAATATCTAAAAGTCACTAACTTAAAGCGATCCGGAATGAATAGAATAGTATCAAAAGAACAATTTTCAGCAAAAGTATTCAAGTTTGTCATCGAAGCCCCATTGATTGCCAAGTCTCGAAAGGCGGGCAATTTCGTCATTGTCCGCGTGGGCAAAAAGGGGGAACGCATGCCCTTGACCATTGCGGATGCGGATACGGAGAAGGGAACCATCACCCTGATCGTCCAAAAGGTCGGCCTCTCCTCCACCCGACTCTGCGAATTGAACGTCGGCGACTTCCTCACCGACGTGGTAGGCCCTTTAGGCAAACCCACGCACATCGCCTGCTTCGGTACCGTTATCTGCGCCGGAGGCGGCGTCGGCATAGCTCCCATGCTCCCCATCATCCGGGCGTTGAAGGCCGCCGGAAACCGCGTACTCTCCGTTTTGGCTGGCCGCTCCAAAGAGCTCGTCATCTTGGAAGAAGAAGTGTGCGAAAGCAGCGACAAAACGCTGATCATGACCGATGACGGAAGTTACGGCGAAAAAGGTATAATCACCGTAGGCATCGAACGACTGATCAATCAGGAACACATCGACAAAGTCTTCGCCATCGGACCTCCCATCATGATGAAATATTGCTGCCTGCTTACCCAAAAATACGATATCCCCACCGAAGTATCGCTCAATACCATCATGGTAGACGGCACGGGTATGTGCGGCGCCTGCCGGTTGACGATCGGCGGAGAGACGAAATTCGTCTGCATCGACGGACCGGAATTCGACGGCGCCCTAGTCGATTGGGACGAGATGTTCAAACGCATGGGGACATTCAAAGACGTCGAAAGAGAAGAGATGGAACAGTATGCGGCCCATCTCGCCCCCAAAGACGAAGGAGCAGAAGCGAGGACAGAGAAAACCGATATCATCATGGACGACGATCCGACCGACGACCCAATAGAAATTCTGACAGACCGCGATGCACCTTGGCGAAAAGAGCTGCGCACCTCGATGAAACCCAAGGAACGCACAGCCATCAAGCGCGTGACCATGCCCGAACTCGATCCCGTTTATCGCGCCCAAACCCGATTGGAGGAGGTGAACCGAGGATTGACCAAACAAATGGCGCTTACGGAGGCCAAGCGTTGCCTCGATTGTGCAAAGCCTACCTGCGTGGAAGGTTGTCCGGTCAGTATAAACATTCCCTCGTTCATCAAGAATATCGAACGTGGACAGTTCCTCGCCGCCGCAAAGGTATTGAAGGATACCTCAGCCCTGCCTGCCGTCTGCGGCCGTGTCTGTCCGCAGGAAAAGCAATGCGAGAGCAAATGCATTCACGTGAAAATGAACGGGAAAGCAGTAGCCATCGGCTATCTGGAACGTTTCGCTGCCGATTACGAACGCGAGAGCGGAAACATCTCCATACCGGAGATCGCACCTTCCAACGGCATAAAGATTGCGGTGGTCGGCTCCGGTCCGGCCGGCCTCAGTTTTGCCAGCGATATGGTAAAGAAAGGGTACGACGTCTACGTATTCGAAGCATTGCACGAGATCGGCGGAGTGTTGAAGTACGGTATTCCCGAGTTCCGTCTGCCCAATCGGATCGTCGACGTGGAAATCGAAAACCTGCGTAAGATGGGCGTCCATTTTCAAACCGACTGTATCGTAGGTAAAACCATCCGGGTGGATGAGTTGGATGAAAAAGGATTTAAGGGCATCTTCATCGGATCGGGCGCCGGCTTACCCAACTTTATGAATATCCCGGGAGAGAACGCCATCAATATCCTCTCGAGCAACGAATATCTGACGCGCATCAACCTCATGGACGCTGCCAACCCCATTGCCGATACCCCCATCAATTTTGGGAAAAAAGTGATGGTAGTAGGAGGCGGAAATACGGCCATGGACTCTTGCCGTACCGCCAAGCGACTCGGCGCGGAAGTTACCCTGGTCTATCGCCGTTCGGAAGCTGAGATACCCGCCCGACTGGAAGAAGTGAAACATGCGAAAGAAGAAGGAATCAACTTCCTCACGCTTCACAATCCGATCGAATACATCGTCGACGAGAAAGGAGCGGTCAAAGCAGCCGTCCTGCAAGTCATGCGACTCGGAGAAGCCGACGCAAGCGGCAGACGTAGTCCCGTCCCCGTTCCGGGAAAAACCGTTACGCTCGAGGTAGATCAGGTAATCGTAGCGGTAGGTGTGTCGCCCAACCCGCTCGTCCCGAAAAGCATCGCCGGCCTGGCATTGGGGAGAAAGAATACGATTGCAGTCAACGAAGAGATGGAGAGCAGTCGACCAAACCTCTATGCCGGCGGCGACATCGTTCGAGGTGGCGCGACTGTCATCCTCGCCATGGGCGATGGCCGAAGAGCTGCAGCTGCTATGGATCAAAAGTTGAGTACACCAACATAAATAAGATAAAATAACAGTCAATTCATGCTACTTAACAAATTCGACGTTACTTTTGCATCAAATTAAAAGATAATGCTGTTCAAGTATCGTTTCTTTCTGGTCATGAATTTTTTATCCGTCGCCGTTGCGGGCGCACAAGTGAAAAGCGCAACCGCTACGAAAATCCGAACCAAGAAGGCAATCGTTCTCAACGATGATTCGCTCAAACTCAAACGCATATTCGAAAATAAAGGAGAAATCAAATTGAATGGGGAAGCGATAAATGCCATCGACTTCGATTACTTGGACGACGAACCCTCCATGCTCGATGCACCGAAGCTCACAGAAAACCAGAATCACCTTCAGTTTCGGGAAGACATCGTAAAGAATCCCGCCTTTATCGAAGAACAGCAACGAGGCAGAGGAATTACGATGGAACTCAACCCGAACAGTCATTCGGACGTGTATCGTCAGACGGAACACGACATCAAGAATCGGCGCATCTCCTCTCCTTCATACGGCGACTACACGATACTCACAGCGGTCGGGTTCGCACTGACATTCGATGCCAATAAACTTCTAACGGAGAACTTGACCAAACACGGCAGAACTTTGAGACACAATCGCAAATATGCCCTCGCATGGAAAAAATACAGCAACCACATCCCTGCAAAACGCGATTCCGTTCAAAAGGACTCTACCCTCCTACTCCGACAAATGTACGAAATGGCGAATCGACTCTATCCGGGAGTTGCCGACTCTCTGAGATTTCAAAAGAAATGATGCGCCCAGCCGAGCCGGGCGCATCTTGACGAAACGGCATAACCTGATGATCCCTTACTCGCTGAATTTGGGATAGCCCGGATTCTGTACCAGATTCGGATTAGTCTGCCATGCGCCCTGCGATACGGGATACAATCGGTAATGTACATCTGTACTTCTCGTACAATTCGACTCGGGCCACATTCCCTGTTCGTAACATCCGAAACGGATATCGTCTTGCCGGGAATACAGTTCCCATGCCAACTCGTATCGGCGTTCCGCCTGAATTTCTTTCAAACCTACCGTTGCATAATCATGCATCTTGTCGCCGTAAGCGCGTTGGCGAACAGCGTTGACGCATCGAGTCGCTTCAGCTGCATCCCCATTGCCTCGTATGAGAGCTTCCGCCTTCATCAAATAGACGTCGGCCAAGCGAAAAATATGGAAATCGTTTTCCATGGCATCGGTCAGATCCGCTGCAAACTCCCATTTCTGACAGCGTGCTCCGTCATGCTGGTTGACGGCCCCCCACGTCGTTCCGTCATATTCCGTATTCGGAATCATCGTCACATCGACCGTGTGGTTCAATTCGAAACCGTGATCGGTGATAACAGGCTTGCCTGTCGATCGATCGATCATCAGCCCGATCAGGTAAGTGCCCGTATAACGGGGATCTTCCGTATCGAACAGTTTGACGTAACCGGGCTGAGCACAAACGCCGTTCCACGTTCCCGAGGCTTTGATACCTAAGGCCAAGTGGTCTTTGTAGTGCAAGGTACGGTTCATCAATTGATTCCGATCGTCCGTATCGCTGTTCGAGAATATGGCCGCCAAGATGGCTTCGTTGGACTTCTCGTTCGTCAGGCAGAAATTATCTTTCCAGTTCGACTCGAGAGCATATCCCATCCCCATGACTTTATTGCACGCGTCGACCACTTCCCCATACGCATTGCCGGAATAGTTGACGCCCCACGCTTCCGCATTCAGCAACAGTTTGGCTAACAGCGTATACGCTGCGCCCTGCGTAAACTTGCCGTAATTGTCTTTACGTTCAGGGCACAGGTCTTTGATGGCATTCACCTCCTGAATCAACCAGTCGAATACTTCCTGCCGAGTTTTGGTCGTGGGAAGATTCCGGTCACCGTAATCGGTCACCAAGGGTACATTCCCGAAATCGTCCACCAGCTTGTAATACCAGAAAGCGCGTACGCCACGCACCTCTACCATCCGGGTCGTCCTTTCCTCTTCGGTGAGTACTTCCGTTTTCGAGAGAGCCAACAAGGTGGCGTTGCACCTTCCGATCGATTCGGAAGCATTCGTCCATGCGTTCTTCACACATGAAGTCTGTGCGGTGTAGGTATGCATGTAGATCTCGCGATACTGACCGCCGTCGTACCAGTCGCCGCCTTTTCTGGTCGGCGTCACGGCCGACGACCCTCCCATCTCGTCCAACGCTAAGTAATTACCTCCGCTGAAGTACACCTTCAAGGTATTGTATACGGAACCGATGAGTGCATTCACCTCTACTTTCGTCTTTCCGAAAGTATCGGCAGGTAATTTGTCGTATACCTTCTCGTCCAGATTCGTACAGGCGGGAATGGAACAAATTACGGCAGCACCCACTAAACACGATATTATTGTTTTCTTTTTCATATCAATCTTCCTCCTTCAATTAAAATGTTAAGTTAACGCCGAAAGTAAACGAACGGGCTTTCGGCATATAGTTACGAGGTTCAATGCCCGGCGATAAGCCCGCATTGTCATCGCTGGCCTCCCCGCGGAAAATCTCCACTTCCGGATCCAGACCTTTATAGCCGGTAATGACGAAGAGATTCTGAGCGGCTACGTAAATACGTGCTTTATTCAACCAGTTGATATGCTTGGTATTGAACGTATAACCGATCGACATATTGTCCAGCCGGGCGAAAGAGGCATTCTCGATATAATACGAGCACACCCGCGAGTTTTCGCGCAACTTCAGCAAATCGTCGTTCTTCATTGCATTCGCGCCCTTGATGTAAGTGTTGTTACCGTAAGCCGCCAGCGGATTATCCAACACTTTATTGCCTAAGGTTCCACGAATAAAGAAGCTGGCGTCCCAATTCTTCCATGAGAAGGTATTATTCCAGCCAAAGGTCAGTTTCGGTTGCGAACTCCCGCAATAGGTGCGGTCATCGTCGGTAATCTGCTTGTCGCCGTTGATATCTTCGATGATATATTTGCCGTTCTCATCCAAGCCGGTACACTTCAGCATGAAGAATTGCCCTACCGGATGCCCCACCTCGATCACATGCGAAGTAACGCCCGACGCGCCGCGAATCCATGGATCGCCCACATATACGCGACCGGTTTTATACAGTTCGTCAGAGAGCTTCGTAATCTCGTTCTTGTTATGCGACAAATTCAGCGACGTCGTCCAGTTGAACGTCTTATTGCGGATCACGTCCCAGTTCAGCTGCAGCTCAATACCCTTATTGGTCATATCGCCTACGTTGGCAGCGATGGTGCTGTACACATACGTGGGCGTGGATACGGCATAGTTGTAAAGCATATCGGAAGTTTTCTTGTTATAGTATTCGACAGTACCTCCCAAGCGCCCGTTGAACAGTTGGAAGTCGATACCCACGTTGAACATGGAGGTCTGTTCCCATTTCAGGTCGGGATTCGCGTTCTGCGAAATTCGGAAGGTCGTGGGATAGGAGCCGTTGCTGTAATACTTCCCTCTGGCTTCGTACAGCTCGAGCGATTTGTAGGGCTGAAGCCCGTCCTGATTACCGGTGATACCGTAGCCGACGCGCAACTTCAAATCGTTGATCCACTTCACGTCCTCCATAAACGCTTCCTGCTTGATACCCCATGCAGCGGATGCCGACGGGAACCATCCCCACTTATGATTGGCGCCGAACTTGGACGATCCGTCGCGACGGATCGTAGTCGTCATCATATATCGTTCTTTATAACTGTAGTGGACACGAGCGAAAAACGAGATCAATTTGAATTCGTTTCTGCCTGACCTGATTTCACCGGCTTTGATCTTGTTGCCAGTTTGGATATTGTCGGCACCCATCGTCGACACGGCGAAGTCCCTCGCGATGGATTCCTGCATGGCGTATCCGTTCGATTCCCACGAATAGCCCAACAAACCTTCCACCTTGTGTGCTTCGTCGACGCCTAAGGCGCGATTGTAATCCAAGGTCCACTCCATCAAGTCGCGATCCCACCGGAAAGCATTTTTCCTCGCATACCCGTTATCGCCCTGTCCGCGCGAGTTCTCCGGATCGTGCCATTCGCTACCGTCGGCCTGAAAGCGGCTCTTGTACAGATTCACCTTTACGTTCAGGCCTTGCAAGAGTGTGAATTGCACGTCGCCCTGACCATAGAAGTAGTTGGAGCTGCGTTTCCGATAGTTTTGATCCTGATTCTGCACCGGGTTTCCCTGGTCATAATTGTGGTTGGCTCCGGTGAAATACGAGCCGTCCTCATTATAAACGGGATAAACGGGTGGCATGTTGTACGCCAAGATATAATCGTCGACAAAGGGCATACGCATATCCGTGATCGTGCCCGAACCGGTCATTCCCACCCGCAGGCGATCGTTGATGGCCCGTTGCTGAAACTGGAAACGAAAGCTGTGACGCTTCAGCCAGTTGTCGCGCGCAATGCCTTTGCGGTCCAAATAGGTGTACGAAGCGCGGTAGTTGCTCTTCGACGTGCCTCCGCTCAAAGAAACGGAATGGTTCTGCGAGAAACCCGTACGGAGCATCTCTCCGAACCAATCGGTGTCGGCGGTATATTGGTCGAAATCTTTAAGGTCGTTGCCCAATTCCTTATTGGCCGCTCGCCACTCGGCGGCGTTGAGCATATCGGGTTTGTTGGCCACCACGTCCATCGTCACATAGCCGTTGTAGTTGATGGTAGTGTTCGAACTCGCCCCTTTCTTGGTAGTGATGAGAATGACCCCCCCTGCCGCGCGTGAACCGTAAATGGCCTGTGAAGAAGCGTCCTTCAACACGGAGATCGATTCGATATCCGTGGGGGCAACTGTCGAGAGGTCACCGCCCGGAACGCCGTCGATGACGATCATCGGTCCCTGATCGTTCTGTAAGGTGGACGCACCGCGTAAACGGATCTGGGAACTTCTGGTGACATCGCCTGAACCCGAAACAATACTCAAACCGGCCACCTTACCCTGCAGAAGGTCGGACGCATCGCGGTTGACACCTTTGTTGAAGTTCACTTCCGAGACGTTGGCCACAGAACCGGTGATCTCCCTACGCGTTTGGCTGCCGTACCCGATGGCGACCACTTCGCCCAGGTCGGTTACCGACGAAGCCAGTTTGATATGGATCGATTTCCGGTTCTTGATACTCTCCTCGACGGTATTATAACCGATGAAAGAAACCACGAGCGTACCGTTTCCCCTTACATTGCTGATGACGAACTTCCCGTCGATATCGGTGATCGTACCGTTCGTCGTCCCCTTGATCAATACATTTGCGCCGATGATGGGCTCGTCGGTTTCGTCGACGACAGTTCCCGTCAACTGATAAGTAGCCTGTTGAACGATTTCCGCCTCCTCGAGATGCGGTGTGACAGCAGCCGTAGCCGCCTGAAATCCGGGAAAAACAGACAGATAGCAGACTATCCCCGCCATCCCGATCTTTTTAAAATGATTCTTCATATTCATACTATATTTATGGTTATAATTGCTCTTTTAGAATAAAAGGTTTTTATACTCCTTTTAAAAATAATTATACGAAATAAGGAAATGTTTGTTTCAAATCAAAACATTGAAAGAAGTTTAACATTGTTAATTTTCATCGGTTGTCGCGAGCGGCCACGAATGTATGAACAATCGTGCCGATTCTATCTCGGACGTATCCGAATTTGTTGATCGACGTCAAATTTCTATCATTTAATGAGATCAGTCAGTGTAATGTAATAGCACTCTCGATCCTTCGTTCTATTGGTCACAAAATTCCATATCCGCTTTCCGTAATTTCATGAAAGAATTCAATTCGTCCCGAACGTTTTCGATTAATAAAAATGGCGTGGTGGACGACCATAATCGATAGGAGGTATCACCTTTTACTTTCCGATGCAGAAATGGGAAAAAATATGCTTTAAGACCTCGTCGGTAGTGACTTCGCCGACGATATCGGAGAGTTCGTAAATACATTGTCGGAGATCTTCGCTGATTAAGTCGTTGGAGAGTTTGGATTCAAGGCCTTCACGCACCCTATGCATCGATTTGAGGGCACGCACGAGAGCTTCATAATGGCGGACGTTGGTAATTATTACATCGTTTTGTGAAATCTCAGGTAAAGCGGCGAGCCGAATCAGTGTGTTCTCTAACGGCAAAAGGGTTTCGTATCGTTTGGCCGAAATAAACAGTTTTTCTGCAGAGATATCCGCAAAATCGGTCAGCAAAACTGCTTGTCGATCCCGGGTTATCAAATCCGTTTTATTGAATAAGACAATGAGTTTGGCAGCCTTACAATAAGGGAGGGTCGTTTGTTTTATTTCTTCGAGTTTCTGGTTGTCATTTGTCGCATCGACCATCCACAGTATGATATCGGCTTGTTTCATCTGTTGGTATGTACGCGCTATGCCGAGATTTTCTACGACATCGTTCGTGCGGCGGATCCCTGCCGTATCGATAAATCGGAAAGTGATACCCTGTAAGCTGACCGTATCTTCGATAACATCGCGGGTGGTTCCATGAACATCGCTGACAATGGCTTTATCTTCTTTGAGCAACGCATTCAGGAGCGTAGATTTTCCGACATTGGTTTCTCCGATAATGGCGACGGGCACGCCGTTTTTTAAAGCGTTGCCGACGTTAAATGAACGGGTCAGTCCGGAAATAGTTTCTTCGATGTGGCATGCCATTGCTTTCAGCTCTTCTCGATCAGCGAACTCCAATTCTTCGTGATCGCTGAAATCGAGTTCCAATTCCATCAACGAGGTGACACGGAGCAATTGATCGCGTAAACTTTTCAATTCGTCGCTGAATCCGCCTCGCATTTGATTTAATGCAAGCCTGTGGGTGGCTGTAGATGTAGAGGCGATTAAATCGGCGACAGCTTCGGCCTGGCTTAAATCCATCTTACCGTTGAGAAATGCCCGCTGGGTATATTCTCCAGGACGGGCCAACCGGCATCCTTTGCGAATCAATAATTGCATGACTTGCCGAAGTATATAACTCGAACCGTGACACATGATCTCCGTGCTGTCTTCGCCCGTGTAGGAACGGGGAGCCTTGAAAAGAGCGACCAGGACTTCGTCGATTTCGACTCCTTCCTCGTCGAATATTCTACCGAAGGTCAGCGTATAAGTTTTACGCTCGGATAAAGGTTTTCCTTCGACAGGAGTCAGGACGGACGACGTAATCTCCACGGCTTTCGGACCGGAAACGCGAATCATACCCACGGCACCGCCCTGAGCGGTTGCCATGGCACAAATGGTATCTTGATCGATAATATGCATTTGTTTTAACACACTTTTTGCCGTTGTTCAAATACGGTCGAGCACTTTTCCTATCAGCTCCTCAATGCTGTTCTTATAGGTCGTATTCGCTTCTTTGACCAGTCGATTCGCAATGACCATACAGCAAGTCATGGCTTTGTGCCCCATCAGTTTCGAGAGGCCGGCAAGGGCAGAACTTTCCATTTCAAAGTTAGTAATGCGATATCCCTCGTATGCAAAGCTTTCGATTTTTCGGTTTTGGTTCGGATCAGCCAGAGGAATGCGCAGTTCGCGTCCTTGCGGACCGAAGAATCCGTTTGCCGCAATGGTGACGCCTCGGACCATGTCGTCCTGAGCGATACGGGTCAACAATTCGCTGTTCGCATCAATGACATAAGGATGAGCCTGACAGATGTTTCCTTTCCATCCCATATAGTCAATGAACGCCTGTTCGAACTTTAAGTCGCAGACTTCGTTCCGGCCGGCATAAAAATTGAGCAATCCGTCCAAGCCGATCGATTTCACGCTGGCGATGAAGGTTCCCACCGGCGTACTTCGCTGCAGCCCCCCGCAAGTACCGATGCGAACCAGTTCTAACGACCTTGGCCGATCGTTGGAGGTACGCGTTTCGAAATCGATATTGGCTAACGCATCGAGTTCGTTCAGGACGATGTCGATATTGTCGCACCCGATTCCGGTAGACAGCACCGTCAAGCGTTTCCCCTTGTAAACGCCCGTAACGGTGTGGAACTCGCGGTTGCTTACCTTACATTCTATTTCCTCGAAGTTCGAGGCGACGAGCGAAACGCGTCCCGGATCGCCCACCAAGATGATTTTATCGGCCAATTGTTTCGGTTTCACATGAAGGTGAAATACCGATCCGTCCGCATTAATAATCAGTTCGGACGCTGCATAATATTTCTTTTCGTTCATCGTTCCATCCTTTTATTTCAACGGCGCCGTAGTACTTCCGCTTTCGGGTTTCGCGATGTTCTGACGCATATTCGTATCGGCATCGATATTCTTGATGCGATAATAATCCATGATTCCCAAGTTCCCATCCCGGAACGCTTCGGCAATCGCCTTGGGAATTTCCGCTTCTGCCTGAATTACATTGGCGCGCGCCTCCTGCGCTTTCGCTTTCATCTCCTGTTCCTGTGCCACGGCCATCGCTCTACGCTCCTCCGCCTTGGCCTGAGCGATGTTCTTATCGGCATTCGCCTGATCCATCTGTAGGGTAGCGCCGATGTTCTTGCCTATGTCGATGTCTGCAATATCGATGGAAAGTATTTCGAAAGCCGTCCCTGCATCCAACCCTTTGGAAAGCACTAATTTCGAGATCGCATCCGGATGTTCGAGGACCAATTTATGGTTGTCGGACGAACCGATAGAGGAGACGATCCCTTCGCCCACGCGAGCGAGAACGGTATCTTCGCCGGCTCCGCCCACTAACTGGCGGATATTGGCACGGACGGTGACACGAGCTTTGGCGATCATCTGAATGCCGTCTTTGGCAACGGCCGTTACCGGAGGCGTATCGATGACTTTGGGATTGACCGACATCTGTACGGCCTGAAACACGTCGCGTCCGGCCAGATCGATACCCGTCGCCATCTGGAAGGAGAGATCGATGTTGGCTTTCGAAGCCGAAACTAATGCGTGCACGACTTTCTCGACATGTCCGCCTGCCATATAGTGAGCTTCCAGCTCATCGCGGGTAATCGTTTTCAATCCGGCCTTATGCGCTTCGATCATGGCAGGGACGATCGTATAAGGAGGAA
The DNA here is from genome assembly GCF_000312445.1 of Phocaeicola abscessus CCUG 55929. Taxonomy (GTDB): domain Bacteria; phylum Bacteroidota; class Bacteroidia; order Bacteroidales; family Bacteroidaceae; genus Phocaeicola; species Phocaeicola abscessus. The sequence continues at coordinate 199,941 of NZ_HE997185.1, forward strand.
CATTACGGATACGCATCAGAAAAAGCTGAACCAGCGAGATGTGTACGCCCGATACTTTGGCCGAAAGCCAGAGAAAGAAAGGCACGTAATGAAAGAACACGATGAGGAGAATTAATCCGCCTCCGATCAGGATAAAGGGTAAATAGGAATCCAACATGGCAAATATGATTTAATAGTGAATAATTCAGTTTGTTTTACGAACGAAGACGATGCCGTCCGTAATGCGATCGATACAAACGGGCGTCTGCTCGTCAATGAAACCATCCGACGAACGTACCTCGATGATATGGCCGTTTATTTCGGCATTTCCGATCAAGGCCAGGCGGGTGATGGCCCTGCCTCGGTCGCCGGGGCGAATGTTCAATCCCTTGAGGGGATTAGTATTGTAATCGATCGATTTCTTCAGAGCTACTTTTTCCAGCGTTTTCGACTTCATGAACCAGACGGTGATTCCCACTCCGCCGACAAGCGTGACAAGCAACGTGACGATCCCGCCGACAGGGCCGAAGTGGACAAAAGCATAATAATTCCCGTAAATGAGGCAACAGGCAGCCGCTATCCCCGTCATGCCGAACCCCGGAATCAGGAATACCTCGATGATATACAGGACGAACCCGGCTACGATAAGCAATGAAAGAATAAATAGTTCCATAGCTGAAAAATTAATGTTTAAACTGACTGATTTCCGTATTTCTGACCTCGACGATAAGCTGGTCGATTTCTTCGTACAGTTGTTTTAACCGCTGTTCCATCTCTTGGATGTTTTCAGAAAGCTGTTTTTTCTCCGTATCGTCGCCGGCTTCGTATCGGTGGCGTTTTTCAGCCAAGTCTCTGGCGAGGGAATCGTAGTCCTTTTGCTTTTGCAGTGCCTGTCGGTATAGGTTGCGGGCATCTGCAGAACGGAAATCGGACAAGGCGGTGTACGTGACGGAATCGTTTACGATCAATTCGAAGTCTCCTCCCCGTTGCGGCTGCGTTTGAGGTCGGATCAATGCGGTAAGACGCTGCCGAGCCGCCTCTACCTTATCGGCATCCTGCCATGTCATCCGGATGGAACGGAGCGTAGCGGCGTTCCTCAGTACGGCTGGATCGGTTGATTCGTAATCGAGGACGGCCCTTTCGGTGTTAGGCACGAACACGTATACGCACACCGAATCTTCAGGTTGGTAACGGTCGGAGGCAAACCATCCGAGCTCGTTCTGTTCGTCGACGACGAGCATGTAATCATTGGCGGGGGAATTGAACGGCATCCCCCGGTTGTCGGGCTTCAGGTAAGCGTTATTTTCCGAGTCGTAACGCGTCACGTAAATATCATATCCACCCAACGATCCCTCGCCGTCGAAAGCGAAGCAGAGGGTAATGCCGTCGCCCTTGAGGAAGGGATAGTTGACGTTGTTGGAACCATTCAGCGAGGAGATGGGCATCGGTTCACTCCATGTATCGATCAGCTTGTTGCGGAGGTATAAGCGATACTTGCCATCTTCGTCCTGTCGACTGAAGATCATCTTATTTTCCATTTCGGTTTCATAGACGATTTCCTGTCCGTGTTGACTGAGGCTCCCGGATTCTTTGCCGATTTTATAGACATTCAGGAAATCGTTCTTGTGTACGACGAAACTGTCGATCACTGTCAGGTTTTCTACATTTTTGTACATCAATGCCGTTTTACGGATCGCCTCCAATTCCGCTTCGGCTTCGTCGGCACTTCGCTTTTTGTCTTTCAACAGCGAGATGTGCCGTTCATACGCTTCGATAGCGTCGTCGAACCGGTATAAACTGGCGTACGCCTTGCCTAAATAACGGAACGCATGGATATAATTCCTTTTCGCACTTTTTTCCAGATAAGAAAGGGCCTCGGCGATTGCTCCCGTTTCGTAGCAACACGCTCCTGCGTAGTAATTGTATGCAGGGTTCGAAGGGTTCTTCTCCGCCAAGGAACGGTATGCAGCGAGGGCAACGACATAGTTTTCCGCCTCGAAATCTTTTTGCGCTTGAAAGACACTCTGAGCCATCGCTGCCGGGCAGCACACGAGAAGCGCCAGCAGAAAGACGCGGTATTCTATACGAATGATTCGTTTCATTTCAATCGATCTGTGGAGGTTTCGTTATTAAATAGTCCAAAAATACGTATTTAATCGGATATTCCGCTTTTTATCCGGCTTTATTTTGTTAATTCTTTCTTAAATCTTTCTTTCGACGCATTTTGCGTCTGTTGCAGAGGAAAAGCGAGGTACAGACGACGGGGATGCAGACAGTTGTTTCTGCATGGATCACTTTTAAATTTGAACCGCCCTGTCGGAGTGTCAAATCTATGGCATGTTTCAAAGCCATCGATTGCATGATATACACCACTTTCGGCATCGGTATTAGCTCGCCGCGTACGGTGTTGTCATGTTGAGGCGGAAGCGTCATCTTTTCTCTTTTAGATAGTATTTAAGGATTGCAGGATTATCATCCGCCTTTACTTTATGTCGTACTGTTCGCAGAAAACTTCATCGAACTCTTCCGGCCCTTGACCGGGACAACTCATGCTTGCAACCATTCTGCCTTTCTTAGCGAATTTGAAAAACGTTCGGTTAATATCGGAATAAATAAAAGGTGACACTCATTGTATATAAAGAGAGTCATGCAATACGCAGAGGACAAGTAAATACGAGGCCGTTCTTTTTTATTTCTCCATTCTATATCAACTATATGAAAAGAATAATTTATCTTTGCAATGTTTTCTAATGGAAATTAATAGCAATATGTAATAAACACGGATAGATGAAACATTTAATTATTGGCGGAGTTGCAGGAGGAGCGACAGCAGCGGCCAGAATCCGACGCGCTGACGAAAGCGCAGAGATCATTTTGATAGAAAAAGGAAAATATATTTCATACGCTAACTGCGGATTACCTTACTATATAGGTGGCGTTATAGCAGAACGAAACAAATTATTCGTCCAGACGGCCGAACGGTTTGGACGCCGATTCAACATCGACGTTCGAACGGAAAACGAAGCGATAATCATCGACCCGAAGTCGAAAAAAGTAACTGTTCGTCGAAAAGATCGCACCGAATATGCAGAAACCTACGACAAACTGTTGCTTTCGCCGGGATCGATACCCGTTCGCCCTCCCTTGAAAGGCATTGACGCCGAAGGCATCTTCACCTTACGAAACGTGGAAGATACAGACGCCATCAAAGCTTATCTCGACCGTCACCATATCAAAAGAGCCGTCGTGGTGGGAGGAGGATTCATCGGGTTGGAGATGGCCGAGAACCTGTATAAGACCGGAGCACAGGTGTCGATCGTCGAAATGGCGAATCAGGTGATGGCTCCTGTGGACTTTTCCATCGCCTCTCACGTGCATCGCCACCTCATGGACAAAGGAGTGGACCTCTACCTCGAAAGAGGAGTGGAACATTTTGAAAAGACGGCAAACGGTTTGAAAGTGTTTTTCGGAAATGGCGAAAGCATAGAGGCCGACATCGTAGTGCTGTCTATCGGAGTCCGTCCCGCTACGAAATTAGCGACGGACTCGGGAATCGAGTTGGGAGAACGGGGAATCAAAGTGAACAACTACCTGGAAACCTCCGCGAAAGACGTATATGCAGTGGGCGATGCCATCGAATTCACACATCCGCTGACAGAACAACCGTGGCTGAACTACTTGGCTAATCCGGCTAACCGGCAGGGACGCATAGCGGCGGATAACATGGTCTTTGGTAATAAATACGAATACGAAGGCGCCATCGGTACATCGATCGCCAAAGTCTTCGACATAACGGTCGCATCCACCGGGCTTCCCGCCAAACGCCTGAAACAATCGGGTATCGACTACCGAAGCTCCATAACTACTTCCCTTGCGCATGCCGGCTATTATCCAGGAGCGTTTCAACTGACCACCAAGTTGACGTTCGCCCCCCAGACCGGCAAGCTCTTCGGAGCACAATGTGTGGGGCACGACGGCGTCGACAAACGAATCGATCAACTATCGCTTATCATCAAGCACGGAGGTACCATTTACGACTTGATCGAACTGGAACACGCCTACGCCCCGCCTTTTTCCTCCGCCAAAGATCCGATAGCTATCGCGGGATATACCGCCAGCAACATTCTCAACGGTAGCATGCCCGTCGTCACATGGAGGGAATTGAAAGAAATAGACCGTACTCATACCCTACTGATAGACGTCCGCAGTCGGGAGGAATATGAATTGGGCGCCATCGAAGGAACGATCAACATTCCTTTAGACGAGGTACGCCCCAGAATCTCGGAAATACCGAAAGACAAAGACATCGTCTTCATCTGCGCCGTGGGACTGAGAGGATATCTGGCACAACGCATCCTGATGGGGCTCGGTTACCGACGCGTACGCAACCTATCGGGAGGATACAAAACATACGAATTAGCTACGCAGACAATCACCCTCCGGGAAGAAAGGCTGGTTACGGTCGACAGCTCGAATCGACCGAAACCGCCTCGTATCAGGCAGATCGATGCTTGCGGGCTGCAATGCCCAGGCCCTATCATGAAACTGAAGCAAGCAATGGACAAGCTGACGGCAGGAGAATGCATCGAAGTGGTGGCAACGGACGCAGGATTCCCCGAAGACGCTCGAGCATGGTGTCGCTCCACCGGCAATAAACTGGTATCGCACTACGACGAAAACGGTTATCATACCGTCGTATTCGAGAAAGGGACGGATGAAAAGCCTACGTCTGCTGACCGCCGCGGAAGCAGGAATAAAACCCTGATCATGTTCAGCGACGACCTCGACCGCGCCATCGCTACATTCGTATTGGCAAATGGAGCTGCCGCCACCGGCCATAAAGTTTCCATCTTCTTCACCTTCTGGGGGTTGAACGTCATCAAGAAAGAACGCAAGCCTGCCGTGCGAAAAGACTTTTTCGGGCGCATGTTTGGCCGAATGTTACCGTCGAGTTCGAAAAAATTAAAGTTATCGCAGATGAGCATGTTTGGCATAGGAGACCGACTGATACGCTACATCATGCGCAAAAAACACATCGACTCGTTGGAAGAGTTGCGTCGACAAGCCTTGGACAACGGGGTGGAATTCATCGCCTGCCAGATGACTATGGAGATGATGGGCATAGCGAAAGAAGAATTGATCGACGGCGTATCCGTCGGCGGTGTGGCCACTTACATGGAACGCGCCGAAAATGCAAACGTAAACCTCTTTATATAAATATGGATAGAGACAAGATCTGTAAGTTGCGTGACGTTTACCGCGCCATCACAACTTTCGAAGCGGAGATAGAAAGGATATTCGACCTGAATATCAACGAAGTCATGCTGCTCTGCACGCTGAACGAGCGTGATCGGCTGACTTCAAGCGAAATTGCCGAAGCGTTGGGGTTGAGCAATTCCAACGCCTCGAAGGTCATCACCTCGATCGAGAAGCAAAGGCTGATAAAAAGAATTGTCGATAAGGCCGACAAACGCCAAATGCATTTCTCCCTCACCCAAAAGGGGAAAACACGGCTCGACGAAATTAAGTGTCGCGACATCGCCCTGCCGCAACTGTTACGTTCAATCACAAACTGACGGGAATGCAAGTCCCTCTCACTATCAAAATAATTTAGACGCCGGCAAACATTCTGCCGACGTCTAAATCCGTTTTTGAGAGAGCCATCGAAACGGCCTCGTCTTTTACTCAAACAGCCGTCCCGTTAGAGATAGTATTTCTCTACCACCTGGAACGCCTCGTCGAACTTATAGACCAACGGTTTTCCCGTGGGAATCTCCACCTTGATGATTTCCTCGTCCGACAAATGTTCGAAATATTTGACGAGCGAACGGAGAGAGTTTCCGTGCGCAGCGATAAATACCCGTTTGTCCGAAAGGATGAGCGGTTTGATGTGCTCCTCGAAGTAAGGAACGGTCCGGCGAATGGTATCGGAAAGACTTTCGCATAAAGGGACCTCCGAAACCGGGACATCGCGGTAGGGTGCCTGCAAACGAGCATTGTACGGACTGTTCGCCTCCAGCTCGGGCGGGCGCACATCGAAGCTGCGCCGCCACACATGCACCTGCTCTTCTCCGTACTTAGCAGCAGTGTCGGCTTTGTTCAATCCCTGTAAAGCGCCGTAATGCCGCTCGTTCAATTGCCATGCCTTGATGACGGGCAGCCATTCCCGATCCATTTCTTCGAGTATGATCTGTTGCGTATGAATGGCGCGCTTCAGGTACGAAGTAAAACAAATATCGAAATCGAAATTTTCACACAATAAAGCCTTTCCTGCCTGATGGGCTTCAGCCTTTCCTTTTTCGGAGAGGTCTACGTCTACCCACCCCGTAAACAAATTTTTCCGGTTCCACTCACTTTCTCCGTGACGGACGATTACCAATGTTTTCATATTCAATAATTACTATTTTATTATTCACCTTTCTTCATTGACTTTTGTTTGTTCCACAGATCGATTACCAAGAGCACCGCTATTACCGCGTTCAGCGGCATGATAAAGAATTGAGCCATGCCGGCACCCATGAAGAGCTCCGCCATATGCAAAATGTGGAAAAGCGCCATCAAACAGGCTATCGCCAAACCAACGATCACGTCGCAGCGTTTCTTGCCGTAGATCGAAAACAACAACCCGATGAAAGGTACGGTATAAGTAAAAGTACTCATCAGGATGGCCATCCACGCCGGAACTTCTCCCGTAGCGTTCTCCATGACCACGCTACCTCCGCAAAACAGAGGTAATAAATCCATCGATGTATGAATGGTTAATCCCACCATCAACATGATCCACAATAACGGAATTCTAAAATTTGAATTGTTCATAAGCAATATATTTAACTTAACGACTTGCTTTTCCCTGCATATACCCTCTCCCGTCGAAAACTTCCCGGAAGCCGCGGGAGGAACATTCGCATTCGGCCGCAAAGAAAATAATTTTTTTCCATCCGCGCAATACCCAAAAGTGATAATTTTTTCTCCGAAGGAGGCGAGCAATTTCTTCCCGATCAACGGTTCAACAGATGGCGGATAGCGCTCATCGGATTGTAGAAAAACATCCTCGGCCCGGCCCAGCGCATCACTTCCCGGATGCGTTCCCGCTCAAGGGCGGCATAGCAATGGACAGGACAATCCCGACAGGCCGTCTTCCTTTCTCCAAACCTACAATGCTCCAATCGATGAGAGGCATAGTCGATCAGCCGTACATATTCCTCCGGCATCTCTCCGATTTTCAATTTATGCCGACAATACAGCTCAACCATTCGGCGGATGGTCGATTTCTCGCGTTCGATTCTCTTGCCCATCGATGGTTACAGCCGCCGCTTCGTCATCAGATTTTCAGTTTCCGCCAGATACGGTGAGGAATGATCTTCCAAAAGAAAGTGAACATCCTCCAGCGAAAATCGATGACGCGGACATGCTTGCGCTTATAAATAGCCTTGACGATCTGCTTCGACACCGCTTGCACCTGCATGAGCATCGGATACTTGCGAGCGTCGTTCAACAATGGCGTAGCGACGAAACCGGGACGAATGTCGGTAAAGCGGATATTCAGTTTCCGACTGTGGACCAACTGTTCCAACGCTTCGATATAACAATTCTGGAAAGCTTTCGTAGCCGAATACGAAGGCACTGCCCCCAAGCCTTTCGTCCCGGCCACCGAACTGATGACAGCGATCTGACCTCCGCCTTGCTCGACCAGATAATGAAAAGCTGCATTTACCATCCGGGTAAAGCCGAGGGCATTGGTGTTGACCGTATCCAATTCGATGTCTTTATCCAATTCCGGATTTCGTTTGCCGATGCCGGAAGCATAGAAAAACAAATCCATTCCACCGACTTTGTCTATCAGGCATCGCAGTTTCTCGGGAGCATCCTCCTCCGTCACATCGATCCTCTCGAAGCGAATGCGCTCGGGATTCAATGTTTGCAGCTCCATTAATCTGTCGGTGCGACGAGCTGCCAGCCCCAGCATCCAACCATCGGCAAGCAGCAGTTTACCCACTTCCATTCCGATTCCGGAAGAAGCTCCGATAATGATTGCACGTTTCATAAGCATTATTCGAAAATATCATCTAAACCTTCGTTGGACGTAGTATTAGAGGCAGCATCGAGGATATCGCCGCACGGGTCAAAGCCTTCCGGTATCTGGAATGTTTCCTCCTGCGAATAGCCCAACGCCTTATCCGCATACACCTTTTGCATATAAAGTCCCCATACGGGCAAGGCCATCGAAGCCCCCTGCCCGTATAACATCGAATCGAAATGAATATCTCGATCCTCGCCGCCGACCCACACGCCGCTCACCAGCGAAGGGGTAAATCCCATGAACCAGCCGTCGGAGTTATCGTTCGTCGTGCCCGTTTTTCCTCCCATATCAGCGGTAATATTATAAATCCGGCGGATGCGATTGCCCGTCCCTTCGTTAATGACGCTCCTCAGCATGGTGAGCATCTTATAAGTCGCATCTTCGCTGATCACTTCGCTCATCTGCGGAGCAAAGGTAGCGACGGTGTTTCCCTCGTTATCTTCGATCCGGGTGACGAACAGCGGAGCCGTACGAATACCGTGGTTCGAAAAAGCGGTATAAGCGCTCACCATTTCACCCACGGAGATCTCGCAAGAGCCCAAAGACAGGGCGACCACCGGATCGATCTCCTGATTCATCACGCCGAAAGAATGAATCAGGCGAACCAGCTGATAAGGACTCAATTTGCCCATCAGATAAGCCGTCACCCAATTATCCGAATTGGCTAATCCCCACTTTACCGTCACCATTTCGCCGTATCGCTTGCGGTTCGCGTTGCGGGGCGTCCATGGCCGGCCGTCTTCCGTCATCAGCGTCTGCTCCACATGTCGCACCATATCGCAAGGCGAGAAGCCGTTCTCCATCGCCAAGGTGTATAAATACGGTTTGATGGTAGACCCTACCTGACGCCGACCCACCATAGCCATATCGTACTGGAAGTAAGTGTAGTTCGGACCGCCTACGTATGCTTTCACATAGCCCGTATGGGGATCCATAGACATGAAGCCCGTACGCAGGAAATGCTTGTAGTAACGGATCGAATCCATCGCCGTCAAAAGGGTATCGATTTCGCCCTTATAGGAGAAAACGGACATTTCGTGCGGCGTATCAAAAGCCTTTGCAATCTCGGCTTCGCTCTTTCCTTCCTTCTTCAAATAGCGATATAAATCCGTCTGATGCATCGAACGGCCTAAAATAGCTTTTACTTCTTCGCTCGAAATCTGATTGGTGAACGGAGCGTTCTTACGGCGTTTCTTCTCTTTGAAAAACAAGGGTTGCAAATACCCCGCCACATGTTCGTTCACCGCTTCCTCAGCATATTGCTGCATGCGCGAATCGATCGTGGTATAAATCTTCAGGCCGTCGGTATAAAGGTTATAATTAGTCCCGTCTTTTTTCTTGTTCTTGGCGCACCATCCGAACAGCGGATTATTGATCCATGCAACCGAATCTTCGTAATATTGCTGACCTTCCCACGCCAAATAATGACTTCGCACCGGTTTCTTCTTCGTCATCAGGATACGGAGGTATTCGCGGAAGTAAGTGGCCAACCCTTCCTTATGATCCACCCGACGATAATGCAAAGTCAAAGGCAATTTCTTCAGCGAATCGGCTTCCGCTTTCGTCAAATCTCCTGCCTTGCGCATCTGCTCGATTACGACGTTCCGCCGACCTTTCGCCCGTTCGTTGAATCGGCGGGGATTGAAGAAAGAAGGGTTCTTGCACATGCCCACCAACGTGGCAGCTTCTTCTACGTTCAACTCTTTCGGTTCTTTCGAGAAATAAGTATTCGCCGCCGTTTTAATCCCCACGGCGTTATTGAGGAAGTCGAACTTGTTCAGATACATCGTCAGAATTTCCTCCTTCGTATAATAACGTTCCAGCTGAACGGCGATAACCCATTCGATCGGTTTTTGAAGCAGACGCTCCATCACGTTGTCGGCTATCGGCGAATAGAACTGCTTCGCTAACTGTTGGGTAAGCGTACTGCCTCCTCCGGCATTCCGTTGCATCAAGACGCCTCTCTTGATCAAGGCGCGAAAAAAAGCTTTCGCATCGATCCCCGAATGCGCTTTGAAACGAACGTCCTCCGTATCGATCAAAGCCTTGATCAGAAAGGGCGATAAATCCGCATAACCCACATACACCCGATTCTCCTTACTGAGCGACCAAGTGCCCAACAGTTGCCCGTCGTCCGAAATGATTTGCGTAGCAAACTTGAGATGGGGATTTTCCAAATCCTCCACCGGCGGCACATACCCGATCCATCCTTTGGCGATGGCGGCAAATATAAGCGCAACGCTCAAGAAACACAATCCGAACAGGGACCATCCGATAGCTATCAATCTCTTTCTCATTTTTTCCGTTCACCGATAATCATGGCACAAATGTAATAAATTTAGTTCGAGAAAAATCCCTTTTGCAGAAAGTTGTTCGAAATATCTGCATAACTTTCGTCATTTTATTTTTTCTCTCTATCTTTACACGCCGAAAGCTGTCTTAAAACAAATGCGCTCATGGAAAACAGAAGCTTAGTTTCTATCGCTCAATATTCGAAAGAGAAGATTCTCTACATGTTGGATATGGCCAAAGAGTTCGAAACGAAACCCAATCGTAAATTATTGGAAGGCCGTGTCGTAGCGACCTTGTTCTTCGAACCTTCTACCCGCACCCGGCTCAGCTTCGAAACGGCCGCCAACCGCTTAGGTGCCCGCGTCATCGGCTTTACCGATCCCAAGGTGACGAGCTCTTCCAAAGGCGAAACGCTGAAAGATACCATCATGATGGTCAGCAATTACGTAGACATCATCGTTATGCGCCACTACTTGGAAGGCGCTGCCAGGTACGCCAGCGAAATAGCTCCGATCCCCATCGTCAACGCCGGCGACGGAGCCAATCAGCACCCCTCGCAAACGATGCTCGACCTCTATTCGATCTACAAAACGCAAGGCTCTCTGAACGGCCTCAACATCTATTTGGTGGGAGATCTGAAATACGGCCGGACAGTGCACTCGCTGATCCAGGCCATGCGTTTCTTCAACCCGACTTTCCACTTCATCGCCCCCAGGGAATTAGCCATGCCGGAAGAGTATAAACAGTTCTGCCTCCAGCACGAAATGCCATACACGGAACATACCGAGTTCAACAAGGAAACGATCGCCGACGCTGACATCCTCTACATGACCCGTGTTCAGCGCGAACGGTTTACCGATTTGATGGAATACGAACGCGTTAAAAACAGCTATATCCTGAAGAACGACATGCTGAAACATACGCGCCCCAACTTGCGCATCCTCCATCCGCTGCCTCGCGTGCACGAAATCGCCTACGATGTGGACGAAAATTCGAAAGCCTACTATTTCCAACAGGCGAAGAACGGCCTCTATGCGCGCGAAGCCATCCTCTGCGATGTCTTGGGCATCGCACTGGACGATGTGAAAGCGGACGGACGTAAATAAACGTGAAAATCATGAACGAAAAGAAACCCAAATTGTTGGTCGCCGCTTTAGAAAACGGAACGGTTATCGATCACATCCCCTGCGACAAGGTGTTTACCGTCGCAACGCTCTTAGGATTGCAGGATTCCGATTCGAAGATCACCATCGGCAACAACCTGAACAGTGAAAAACTCGGCAAGAAAGGCCTGATCAAAGTGGCCGACCGCTTCTTCACCGACGAAGAAATCAGCCGCCTCTCCGTCGTCGCCCCCTCCGTAAAGCTGAATATCATCCGCCATTACGAAGTGGTGGAGAAGAAACAAGTGGAGATGCCCGAAGAACTTCGCGAAATCGTCAAATGCGCCAACCCGAAATGCATCACCAACAACGAGCCCATGCCTACGATCTTCCACCGGGTCGACAAAGCGCGTCGCACCTACAAATGCCATTACTGCGAAAAAGAACAAAATTTAGATAATATGACTTTATTATGAAACAAGATTGGAAACCGGGAACCATGATTTATCCACTGCCTGCCGTACTGGTCAGCTGTGGAAGCGCTCCGGAGGAATATAACATCCTGACTGTATCGTGGGTCGGGACGATCTGCTCCGATCCGGCCATGTGCTACATTTCCGTACGTCCGGAAAGGCACTCCTATCCTATCATTAAGAAAAATATGGAGTTCGTCATCAACCTCACCGATAAAGCGCTCGCCTTCGCTACCGATTGGATCGGCGTCCGCTCGGGGCGCCGCTTCAACAAGTTCGAAGAAATGCGCCTCACGCCGGGAAAAGCCCGATACGTCAGCGCACCCCTCATCGAAGAATCGCCGTTGAACATCGAGTGCAAAGTCAGAGAGATCATCTCGTTGGGTTCGCACGATATGTTCATCTCAGAAGTCCTGAACGTGAAGGCCGACGAAAAGTACCTGCAAAAGGAAACGGGCAAATTCGAACTGGCCGAAGCCGGCCTGATCGCCTACGTGCACGGAGGCTATTTCGAACTCGGAAAACAGATCGGCAAATTCGGATGGTCCGTCGAAAAAAAGAAATGAAAAATGCTCCCGCCCCGAGTATTTTGATTAGCTTTGTAAAAATCCTTGTAACATTTAAACGTAAAAAAAGATGAAAAGAGACGAATTGATTTTTGACATCATCGAGAAAGAACACCAGCGACAACTGAAAGGCATGGAACTCATCGCTTCCGAAAACTTCGTCAGCGATCAGGTGATGCAAGCCATGGGATCGTGCATGACAAACAAATACGCCGAAGGCTACCCCGGACACCGATATTACGGAGGCTGCGAAATAGTCGATCAAAGCGAACAAATCGCCATCGACCGCCTGAAAAAAATATTCGACGCCGAATGGGTCAACGTACAACCGCACTCCGGCGCGCAAGCCAACGCCGCCGTGTTCCTGGCCGTATTGAATCCCGGCGACAAGTTCATGGGGCTGAACCTCGATCAGGGCGGTCACCTCTCGCACGGATCGGCTGTGAACACCTCAGGCATCATCTACGCGCCCTGCGCTTACAACCTCGACAGAGAAACCGGTCGCGTGGATTACGACGAGATGGAAGCGATCGCCCTGCGCGAAAAACCAAAGATGATCATCGGCGGCGGATCCGCCTACTCCCGAGAATGGGATTACCCACGCATGCGCGACATCGCCGACAAGGTCGGTGCCATCTTCCTGGTCGACATGGCGCACCCGGCAGGCCTGATCGCCGCGGGCCTGCTGAACAATCCGCTGAAATACGCGCACATCGTCACCTCGACCACCCACAAGACGCTGCGCGGACCGCGCGGAGGCGTCATCCTCATCGGCAAGGATTTCGAAAACCCGTGGGGCAAGAAAACCAAGAAAGGCCAAATCAGAACGATGTCGCAATTGCTCGACTCGGCCGTCTTTCCCGGCATACAGGGCGGACCGCTCGAACACGTCATCGCCGCCAAAGCCGTAGCCTTCGGCGAAATACTCCAGCCGGAGTTCAAAGAATACGCCGCACAGGTGAAGAAAAACGCTGCCGTCTTGGCGCAAGCATTGATGAAGCTCGGGTACAAAATCGTATCCGACGGCACCGACAATCACTCCATGCTGGTCGACCTCCGCACCAAATTCCCCGAACTGGACGGAAAGACGGCGGAAAATGCCTTGGTAGCGGCCGACATTACCGTCAACAAAAACATGGTGCCCTACGATACCCGCTCCGCATTCAAGACCTCCGGCATCCGGCTGGGAACACCCGCCATCACCACGCGCGGCGCCAAAGAAGAGCTGATGGTCGAAATCGCAGCGCTGATCGACGAAGTGCTTTCGCATGTTAACGATGAGAAAACAATCGTAAAAGTGCGCACGCACGTCAACGAGGTGATGAAGAATTATCCTATCTTCGCTTATTAATTCGATTCAATCGAGTAATCATTTAAACAAAAGGAAGGATGAAAAAGACAAAAATGACAGCGCTGCTGCTGAGCGCGGCGCTCCTCTTCGGCGGTTGTAAAAACATGAACAACACCACGAAAGGCGGCCTGATCGGCGGAAGCGGAGGCGCAGCCATCGGTGCGGTGGTAGGTGCGCTGATCGGACACGGAAAAGGCGCGGCCATCGGCGCGGTGGTGGGTGCTGCCGTAGGGACGGGCGCCGGCGTGGTGATCGGAAAGAAAATGGATAAAACCGCTGCCGAAGCCGCTCGCATCGAAGGGGCGCAGGTGGAACAGGTAACCGACAACAACGGCTTGCAGGCGGTAAAAGTAACCTTCGACTCCGGTATCCTCTTCGACTTCAACAAGAGCGATTTGAGCGCGCAGGCCAAGCAGTCGTTGACGAAATTCTCCGCCATCCTGAAAGAGAATCCGACACTGGACATCGCCATCTACGGCCACACCGACAAGGTCGGCTCGTTGGAGGCTAATCAGAAGGTATCCACCAACCGGGCGAACGCCGTGGCTTCGTATTTGAAATCGATGGGCGCGAACGCTTCCCAGTTCAAATACGTCGAAGGCAAGAACTACAGCGAGTACGACGAGTCCAAGTCGGCCAAAGAGAACAGGCGCGTGGAAATATTCATGTACGCCAGCGAGGAAATGATCCGACAAGCAGAAGCGGAAGCGCAAAAATCGTAAGCCGACAAGCGACGCGAATTGGAGAAGAGAGGAGCCCCTACCCGTAGAGACGCCTCTCTTCGTCTTTGTAGCCCGTACCGAAATCGCCGCGCCGATTCTCGGCGAACGAATCGAACCCATAAAAGGCCTCGCTAACCGATCGGCCGAATCGTGTAGGGACGACAGAAAAAAAATACCAGATCGTCTTGAATCTATTCATCTTTTTCCTTAACTTTGGACTCCGAACGGATGCCTTTAAGCATCACACATAGAACAAAATAAAAAAATTTAAACTGACTGGCTATGCAAACGACTGCTCCACCCGACAGAAAATGCGCCTCTAAATCCATCATGGAGGCGTGTCCGAAGAATGAACCCAATTATTTCCAAACGAATTAAATAATTATAGCGATGAAAAAAAATCTAATGACGATTACTATCCTCCTTTTGCTAATGGCAAGCATAAGGTGCAGCGATAATGACTACATTCCTCCTCCCAATCCTAAAGAAGCCATTCTTGGGAAGTGGATACTTATTAAACGTGGAGATTCTCCGTGGATACCTCAAGGCTATAACGAATTCCTACCGAATGGGGTTTACAGATTCTATGATTTTAAGACCAAATCCATAGTATATTCTCAATATATAATTACTGACAACGATATATTGCACGTAGTTCTTGACAACATCGAAAATACTGTTGGCAAAGAATTTCTATCCGGTAATTCTTTTCTCTTTTTTTATAAAGATAAAATGAATATACATCCAAGCGATATGATGATAATTTCTATTGATCGTACTTATAAACGAATTAAATAATTATAGCGATGAAAAAGAGACTTTTACTTACAATGGCAAACCTGCTTAATACGCTGAAAAAAGCGTATCAACAGACAGAGAGTTGTCGAACCGATACCTCTCTGTCTGTATTCTCGCATCGGTATCAAAAACCGCCGTCGGTTTGATCCCCCTTCGTACTGCCTTCCTCCGGCACCTCCTTATCGTCCCGTTTCTTCTGTCCCAGGCTCAGGTTGTAGGCGGTCTTCGCCTCGCCGATGAGCTGGTTCATGCGGAGGATGAGCGATTCGATCGCGGTTCGTACCTCGGGTGTACCGAGCACGTAGCTGGCGAAGACGTAACAGCAGACCAGCTCGTAGGCAGCGTCGGTTCGGGGGCGGATTTCGCGCGCGGAGGGTAGCTTGCCTTCCACGCGGAGGGTCATGCGTTCCGTCTGCAAGTCTTGGTACTCCTTGTTCACCGTTTTCAGTCGGGCTACCGTGGGCGCCAGGCCCAATTTCTGCATGTCGGGCTTCGCCTCCGTTTTGTCCAGATCCTCCAAGAGTCCGATGACGTGCAGCGTTTCGGCGTCGCGCGCCTCGCTCTGCAAGCCTTTGTAGGGGTCGACGGCGTAGCCGATGCGTTCGGCGGCCTCTCTGGCCTCGTTATCGACGCTGTTGAGCCGTTCGTTGCTCACCGTGTTGAAGAGGTAGCTCAACAGTTGGTCGCGCTCCTCGTCTTTTTCCTGCATTCGTTTGGAGAGGATGCTCGCGGTGGCTTCCCGGTTGATGGAGACTTCGATGTCGATGTACTCGCGCCATTCTTTCAGCAGCGCGTCGCTGAGATGCAGGGTGGCAAGCTCTTCGCCCGCGATGAGGGCGTGCATGCGGTTGTGGAACTGTGCGTGCAGCGCATTGGGATACTTGCTGCAATTCTTTCCCTCGATTTTCAATAGTTTTTCCATGACAATTGTTTCTAAATAGTTTATAATGACCGGCGTGCGGTACACCGGTAGTCAAAGTCCATTTTTGATTCTGCCGCACGAAGCGACGGGAATGAAAATCCGTTTTCGCCGCCGCCGCTTCGGTTGCAGGGAGTTAAAATCTATTTTTAGTCGTTGCAACGTATGCGGCACGTATACAAATCCGTTTTTACCGTTTACGACGCATGCGAAAGGTATAGATATCCGTTTTGGCTGCTTACAACGTATGCGACAGGTATACAAATTCATTTCAACTGCTTGCAACGTATGCGGCACGTATACAAATCCGTTTTTACCGTTTGCGACGCATGCGAAAGGTATAGATATCCGTTTTGGCTGCTTACAACGTATGCGACATGTATACAAATTCATTTCAACTGCTTGCAACGCATGCGGCATGCATACAAATCCGTTTCTACTCTCTGCAACCGAAGCGGCAAGACTGGAAATCTTTTTTCACCTCGTGCAACCGACCCGCCGGAGGTAAAACTCCTCGCTCCTTTCCGCCGGCCGGTCGGACAGGAATCGAGCGATCGGCGCACCCGTTCGCCGAGCTTTTCCGGCGGCACGATACAAAGCTAATCATTTTTCCGTTTCTCCCTTCAAGGTCGGGAGACAAATATTGTATCGCACGGCTATGACCCGAGTCAGGAAGACCGAACCTCCGGCTACGATCTGGCATGCCGTATGCCCGACTCCCAACGCCTGGAGCATCCAATACACCAACCCGCCGAGCACGCAGGCCACCGCATAGATCTCTTTTCGGAAGATCAGGGGAATCTCGTTGATGCACACGTCGCGAATCACGCCCCCCGCTGCACCCGTGATGCTTCCCATGATGATGGCCACGTAAAAAGGAAATCCTTCCGAGAGGCTGCGCGTCACGCCTACGACGGTGAAGAGTGACAGGCCGATACTGTCGAAAAAGAAAATGGTGTTGTTCATCGTGATGACATACTTGCCGAAAGCGATGACCCAGAACAGCGCCAACGCCGTACAGATCAAATAGACGGGCGATTGCATCCAGGCCGGGGTAAGTCCCAGGAGGATGTCACGCAGTGTGCCGCCGCCGATAGCCGTGGCGAAACCCACTACGTAGGCCCCGAACCAGTCGAACCGCTTAGCCGACGCCAGGCGAATGCCGCTGATAGCGAAAGCGAACGTCCCCGCAAAATCCAATAGTTGTACGAACGATACCATGCTGCCTCATTTTTCGAAAACAAATGTACGCAATTAATTCCAAGAAAAACGTATATTTGCCCTATCGAAAACGTTAAATCGAATGAAAATAACCATCATCGCCGGCGCACGGCCGAACTTCATGAAGATCGCTCCCCTGATGCGCGCCATCCGGCATTCGAAAAATACAGGCAAGCGCATTTCCGCACGCCTCGTCTATACGGGCTCGGCCGACGACCCGAGTATAGAACCTTCGCTGTTCGACGATCTGGACATGCCGCAACCCGACGCATACCTGCGCGTGGACGAGACGGATTTTTTCAAACGGACGGCCGGCATCCTCACCGCTTTCGCCGTCGAGCTGAAACGACATCCCGCCCACGCGGTAATAGTGGTCGACGACTTCACGCCGACGATGGCCTGCTCGATCGTAGCCAAGAAAATGGGCGTCAAAGTCGTCCACCTGGTAGCGGGTACCCGCTCTTTCGACACCGATGCGAAAGAAATAAACCGAATCGTCACCGACAGCCTGTCCGACATCCTCTTTACCGCAGGGATGGCGGCCAACCGCAACCTGTCGAACACGGGGACCGAACAGCGACGCGTGTACCTAGTAGGCAATATCCTGATCGATACGCTCCGATACAATCTGCCGCGCATGCAACGGCCCGTATCGTTCTCCATCCTCCACGTGAAGGATGGCGAATATGTACTCTTGACACTAAACCGGCGAGACCTCGTGCACGACGAGAGAAAACTCAGAAGCCTGATGGAAAGTATGCTGGCGAACACGTCTCTGCCCATCGTCGCCCCGCTGCACACCTACGTAAGAGATCGCCTCGAAGCGCTGCTGATCCGTTCCGACCGGCTACACCTCCTCCCTCCCCAGCCCTGCCTTTCGTTCGGATACATGGTGCGTCATGCGAAAGCCATCCTCACCGATTCGGGCAATATCGCCGAAGAGGCCACCTTCCTGCATATCCCCTGCATCACGCTCAATACGTATACCGAACATCCCGAAACGATTTCGAAAGGCACCAACTGCCTGGTGGGCGAAGATCCCGAGCAACTGAAAGAGGCGCTCGACAAACTGCACCGCGGCGCATGGCCCGAAGGACAATTGCCCGAACGTTGGGACGGCCATACGGCGGAACGGATCGTTACGACCTTGCTGCACGAGTGCGGGGAGTAACTCCTCCTTACCACGTGTAATTCAGACCGAGGCTGAACAATTCCTGGAGTTGGAAGTAACTGTGCTTCCCTTGGGAGAGCACTACACCGTCGTCGAAACGAGGATTGACGAAAAGCTTCGCCGAGAGATACTTCGTAAGTTTGAAGTCGATGGTATTTTCCCAATTCGCAATGATCTTCGCATAGGTGGTAAAGTATTCCAGGCGAGAAATCCAATTCACCGTCGGCGTAACCTGCCAGTTCAACTCTCCGATGAATTTCGAACCGAAGAGATTCGCCGTCTTATGTCCGCTTTCCACGTTAAAAGCCTCCGGTTTGACGATCTTGCGATTGCTGATGTACATAAATGTATAAGCCAGGGGAGAAGTCAACAGCGAAAGCGTGTAATTCGCACCCGATCGTTTGTAATCCATACCGAGCGTCACATCGAATTCCGCCGGCGAGAGGAAATTCGAGATCATGAGGTTGGTATTGGTGGTATAGTTGGCGAAGAATTGCGTTTTAAACTCGGCGGCAAGGGTGTAATACCAATATTTCCATGCCTGCACGCCTAATTTGCTGCTCATGCGCAACAAATCCGTATTGGTTTTGTAGCTGTGGACAGTATCGGAAGGCGCGGTGATGAATCCTAATTTCGCTTCGAATTTATTGTCCCACTGCACCTTCTGTCGGTCGTTGTAATTCGCCTCGAGCGTCAAGCCCGACAGCAGAGAGACGGTACTTTCACCGCCTTTATACCAGTTGCCTGAGATATAGTTTTGCGAGAACTGCGCATAACCGTTGCCTTTCTTTGTCCAAAAATTCGGGCGGATGACGACCAGTTCCTTTTCCGTCTTTACATTTCTGACGCTTTCCTTCGGTTCTACGTAATCCATCACTTGTTCGTTGCGGGGTATACTGACCTTCTTCTCCTCGTCCAAGGGTTTGGCGTCAGCCAAATAGAGCTCGTTCCCCTTTACCCGGTCGGGATATTGCAGGTAATAGTTCAAAAGGATCCGGTTTACCCATCGGTCGACCTGTTTCTTCTTCTTCCCGTTCGGCCATTCGGAGAGACCGATCGAATCGGGTCGCGCATGATACAGGCTGTCGGCCGCCCTGTTCCTGGGAAAGAGCTCGCCGGGACACCAGTCGATGGCATACGCCTGCTGCGTCACGCCGAAATAAAAGGTGGGCGGAACGAAGAGTTTGTAAAAATCGGGATTCGGCTTGAGTTTGGGCATCGGCACGTTCGGATCGTCCCACAGGCGGAAATAAGCGTGATAGGATGCGGACAGGTTTCTTAACGAATCGGAATAAGCTTTCAATATATCTGCGGAAGATGAGGCGTTCTGAGCCGACAACGACGAGCAGACCATCATCCCTAACATGGATACGATCACATTCTTTCTCATAAAACCGTTTAGTCTGTAATTTTTATTTCAGACAAAAGTACGTCAATTTTTCCACAATCGCTTCGAACTGTCGCAATTTTATCGCGATCTTCGTAATTTTTAGCGATAAACTCCCGTTATACGAAAAAGATTTCGTATGTTTGTCACTCAAAATAAAGAAAACAATAAATATCATGCAAGGAGAAACAAAATACATCTTCGTAACGGGAGGTGTGGCCTCTTCGTTGGGGAAAGGTATTATCTCATCGTCCATCGGAAAGCTGCTGCAAGCCAGAGGATACAACATTACCATTCAGAAATTCGACCCGTATATCAACATCGATCCGGGGACGCTCAATCCCTACGAACACGGCGAATGTTACGTGACCGTCGACGGCCACGAAGCCGACCTCGATTTAGGGCATTACGAACGTTTCACGGGTATCCGGACGACGAAGGCGAACAACGTCACGACGGGACGCATTTACAAAAGCGTGATCGACAAGGAACGCCGCGGAGACTATCTGGGGAAAACCATCCAGATCATCCCTCACATCACCGACGAGATCAAGCGCAGCATCAAACTGTTGGGCACCAAGAATCATTTCGACTTCGTCATTACCGAGATCGGCGGAACAGTGGGTGACATCGAATCCCTCCCCTATCTGGAAAGCATCCGTCAGTTGAAATGGGAAATGGGGAAGAACGCCCTGTGCGTCCATCTGACGTACGTCCCCTATCTGGCGGCGGCCAAAGAGTTGAAGACAAAACCGACCCAACATTCCGTCAAGCAACTGCAATCGGCAGGTATTCAACCCGATATTCTCGTGCTTCGGACAGAATACGATTTGAATACGAATCTGCGTAAAAAAGTCGCTTTGTTCTGCAACGTGGAAGAGAAAGCCGTCGTACAATCCCTCGACCAACCGACGATTTACGAAGTCCCCCTGCGCATGCAAGAACAGGCGCTGGATACCACGATCTTAGAGAAAATGGGGTTGCCGGTGGGCGAAACGCCGAGTTTGGGACCGTGGAGGGAATTCCTCGAACGACGGCATCGGGCTACCGAAGCGGTAAAGATCGGATTAGTAGGTAAATACGACCTGCAAGATGCGTATAAATCCATCCTGGAATCTATTTCGCAAGCCGCTACTTACAACGATCGGAAAGCCGACGTCAAGTTCATCAACAGCGAAAAGCTGACCGACGAAAATGTCGCCGTACAACTGGGCGATAGAGACGGCATCATCATCTGTCCGGGATTCGGCCAGCGGGGAATCGAAGGCAAACTGACGGCAGCCAACTACGGGCGCACACACGACATCCCCACCTTCGGCATCTGTTTGGGCATGCAATGCATGGCCATCGAATTCGCCCGCAACGTATTGGGATTTGCCGATGCAAACAGCCGGGAGATGGACGAAAAGACCCCTCATAACGTCATCGATATCATGGAGGAACAGAAATCCATTACGAACATGGGAGGAACCATGCGCTTAGGCGCTTACGAATGCGTCCTCAAGAAAGGATCGAGAGTCTACGAAGCTTATCGGAAAGAACATATTCAGGAACGCCATCGCCATCGGTACGAATTCAATAACGAATACAAGGATGCCTACGAAAAAGCCGGCATGAAATGCGTCGGCATCAATCCGGAATCGGACCTGGTCGAAATCGTAGAAATCCCCGCGCTGCGCTGGTACATCGGCGTGCAGTTTCATCCGGAATACAGCAGCACCGTATTGAAGCCTCATCCGCTGTTCCTTTCGTTCATCAAGGCTGCAATTACAAAATAATATTTTAACGAAAAAGTAAATGGACAAAAATACACTCGTAGGATTCGTGCTGATCGGGGCAGTGCTGATCGGTTTCTCGATCTACAACAAACCGAGTAAAGAAGATTTGGAAAGGGCACGACGCTATCAGGACTCCATACAGGCCATTCAAAAGGAAACCACCGCCCAACCGCAGTCGACGCCGACAGACTCTTCCGCCCGGTACGAGGTTCGAACAGATTCTACCTCCGCTTTTTATCATGCCGCCCGTGGCGCAGAGCAAATCATTACGCTCGAAAACGAACTGGTTTCGGTGAAGTTGACCAATAAGGGAGCGAGACTCTGCGAGGCCACGCTGAAAAAATACAAAGACCAGAAAGGCGAAGCGCTACAACTCTTCGACAAGGACGATATGCAGATGAACTTCGCTTTCGAAGGGAAAAACGAAAACATCCTGACCGACGATCTGTATTTCGAACCGATGAACCTGACGGACAGCACCGTCACCATGCGCTTGCCGACCGATGGAGGCGGTTATTTCGACTTCGATTACCAATTACTGAAAGACGCCTACGTGGTGAACCTCCGCATTCAGGCCAGGGGATTGCAGAATTTCTTCCCCGCCGCACAAAAGTCGATCCATACCAGCTGGAAACAGAAGATCCGCCACTTGGAAAAAGGCTACAGCTTCGAGCAACGCTATACCGCCCTTACCTACAAACGGGCGGATCATGATTCGGACAAGCTGAGCGAAACGCGGGAGAGTAGCAAAACATTGACCGAACCGCTCGACTGGATCGCCTTCAAGGGACAGTTCTTCTCTACCATTTGGATCGCCAACCAGAGTTTCAACGAGGTAAACCTACACTCGAAAGTCGAAACGGAAGGAAGCGAGTACATGAAAGATTACGCGGCCGATATGACCACGTTCTTCGACCCCTCGGGGAAAGAACCGACCAACATGCAGCTGTATATCGGCCCCAACCAGTTCAACATCCTGAAAGCGACCAATCGACTCTGCACATCGGAAAAGAAGTTAGAACTGGAAGACCTCGTCTATTTGGGGTGGCCAATCATTCGCTGGATCAATCGCTGGTTCACCATTCCGCTGTTCGACTGGCTGTCCGGATGGGGTCTTTCGATGGGACTGGTATTGCTGTTGATGACGATTATCGTCAAAGTACTCGTCTATCCGGCCACCTACAAGTCGTACATCTCTTCGGCAAAAATGCGGGTGCTGAAACCGTATATGGACAAAATCAACGCGAAGTATCCTCACAAAGACGACGCCTTGAAAAAACAACAGGAGATGATGGCGCTCTACAACCAATACGGCGTAAGCCCGATGGGCGGATGCTTGCCGACGATCATTCAGATGCCGGTCTTCATGGCTTTGTTTTTCTTTGTTCCGAATGCGATAGAGTTACGGCAGCAAAGCTTCCTGTGGGCGAACGACCTTTCCGCTTACGACGACGTCATTCGCTGGGGAACGAACCTCCCGATCATCGGCGATCACTTGAGCATCTTCTGCATCCTGTTCTCCGCATCGAGCCTGCTCAATACGGTTATCTCCATGAAGATGCAGGATCCGATGAACCAGCAACAACAGATGCCTTTCATGAAATACATGATGTATCTCATGCCGATCATGTTCTTCTTCATTTTCAACACGTACTCGTCCGGTTTGAACTATTACTATTTCATCTCTGGTTTGATCAGCATCCTGACGATGGTCGTACTGCGCAAGACGACGAATGAAAAGAAACTCCTCGAAAGGTTGGAAGCCAACAAAACCAAAATCCAACAGAATAAATCGGCGAAAGGCACGCGCGGCGGATTGATGGCCAAGTTGGAAGCGCTCCAGAAGGAACAGGCGCGCATCGAACAAGAAAGACAGAGGAAACTGAAAAAATAATATCATTGTAAGACGTATGAACAAAACATGTTTAGTCCTGATGACAGCAGCACTGTGTATGTCTTCCTGCAAACGGGAAGCGAAGCAAACGGAACAGATTCCGTTTATCGGCAAACAAGAAGTGAAGGTAACGAACGGGCGCATGACCCCCGAAACGCTTTGGGCGATGGGACGAATCGGCAGCGCCTCGGCCTCCGACGACGGTAAGAAAGTGGCCTATACCGTAGCCTATTACAGCGTTCCCGAAAACAAAAGCCATCGTGTGATCTATACGATGAACGCCGACGGCAGCGAAAACGCCATGCTCACTAAAACACCTTTCAACGAAGGCGATCCGCAATGGATTCGCCACGGAACGCAAATCGCCTTTCTCAGCAACGAGAGCGGAAGCAATCAAATCTGGACGATGAACGCCGACGGCTCCGGCCGACGCAAGGTTTCGTCGTACGACGGCGACATCGAAGGCTTCACTGTCTCGCCGGACGGCAAAAAAGTATTGTTCATCGCCCAGATAAGCAATGGGAAAAGCGCTGCCGACAAGTATCCGGATTTACCCAAGGCGACGGGTATGGTGATAGACGATCTCATGTTCAAACATTGGGACGAATACGTCCTGACCATCCCCCACCCTTTCGTAGCGGACTTCGACGGCGATCACCTCGGCGAAGCGTACGACATCTTGGAAGGCGAACCCTACGAAAGTCCAATGAAACCCTTCGGAGGCATGGAGCAACTCGCCTGGAGCCCGGATTCCAAATACATCGCTTACACCTGTCGAAAGAAAGTGGGCAAAGCCTATGCGCTGTCTACCGACTCGGATATTTACCTTTACGAACTGGAAAGCCGACAGACTGTCAACCTCTGCAAACAGGAAGGCGATGCCGACCGAAACAGAGGTTACGACACCAATCCGAAGTTTAGCCCCGACGGGAAATACATCGCCTGGCAGAGTATGGAGCGCGACGGCTACGAAAGCGACCGCAACAGACTTTGCGTGTACGATCGGGCTTCGAAGACGAAAACGTACGTCACGGAAACGTTCGCAAGTAACGTGGACGACTTCTGTTGGAACAGCGACTCGCAAAGTTTCTACTTCGCAGGGGTATGGCACGGTACG
This sequence comes from Phocaeicola abscessus CCUG 55929, assembly GCF_000312445.1. Classification (GTDB taxonomy): domain Bacteria; phylum Bacteroidota; class Bacteroidia; order Bacteroidales; family Bacteroidaceae; genus Phocaeicola; species Phocaeicola abscessus. The sequence goes on from NZ_HE997185.1 coordinate 224,792, forward strand.
ACCATGATTTACAGCACCAATTTAAAAGGGGATGTAAAAAAACTGACCGAGGGTTGTTTCGATTACGTTTCCGTAACCTTGTTGGGCGACAAAATCTTGACGAAACGCCACTCCATGAGTGCAGCCGACGAACTGTACGCCCTCGCTCCTGCCGACGGAACCGTGGTTCCCTTGACTCACGAGAACGATGCGATCTTCAATCAGCTGGCCTTGGGGAAAGTAGAGGAACGCTGGATTCGGACAACCGACGGCAAAACGATGCTGGCATGGGTGATCTATCCGTCCCGCTTCGACCCGAACAGGCAATATCCGGCGCTTCTCTTCTGCGAAGGCGGCCCGCAAAGTCCGGTAAGCCAGTTCTGGAGCTATCGATGGAATTTCCAGATGATGGCTGCCAACGATTACCTCATCATCGCGCCCAACCGGCGCGGCCTTCCGGGATTCGGCATGGAGTGGCTGGAAGAAATCAGCGGAGATTATGCCGGGCAATGCATGAAAGATTACCTGTCGGCGATTGACGATATAGCCCAAGAACCTTACGTGGATGCCGATCGCTTGGGCTGCATCGGGGCGAGCTTCGGAGGGTATTCCGTGTACTGGCTGGCGGGCAATCATCGCAAGCGTTTCAAAGCCTTCATCGCCCACGACGGCATCTTCAACGTCGAACAACAATATTTGGAAACCGAAGAACTCTGGTTTACGAAATGGGATTTGGGCGGCCCGTATTGGGAACGCCACAATGCCGTAGCTCAAAAGAGCGTAGCCACCTCTCCGCATCGATACATCGAGAATTGGGATACGCCTATCCTTTGCATTCACGGTGACAAAGACTATCGCATTCTATCGTCGCAGGGGCAAGCGGCGTTTCAAGCAGCAGTGCTGCGCGGTGTTCCTGCCGAACTGCTGCTCTACCCCGACGAAAATCACTGGGTGCTGAAACCGCAGAACGGAATCCTATGGCAACGTACGTTTTTCGCGTGGCTGGACAAATGGTTGAAAAACAACCCACCGCAAAATTAGAAAATAAAAGAAGAAGAGACTGCCGAAATGAAGATTTTGCGCAGTCTCTTTGAAATATGTAGGATTACTCGCTCGAAAGATCAAAAATCAAACAGATTAGGGACGTTTTATGTTCATTCGATTCAATCGCCCATCCCGATAAGCTTCCGTCGTGATTCCGAGTCTTTCCATACCTTTCCCGGCAATATCGAGAAAAGATGGTTGACCACACTTCGACAAGACCTAAAAGCGAATTTAGAGCCCCCCAAAAGTACGAATATAAGTACTATTACAGATAGAAAAATAAAGATGATACAAGCTAAAATCAATAGAAGACTCAGAAAAAATTAAACTTCTCCACACCAAAGAAGGAGTTTTACAAATATTATGCGTAATATTGCACTTGCTGGTTGACTCTTTATTTTTCTGCTCGGATGTAAATTCTTTGCAAAAATCATCTGCCATACAATAAATCTCTGTAACTTTAGACTCTGTAAACATAGCGGTAATTGTTTAAATGTTATTATTGGACACTATAAATTTAATACTTTTATCGCCATGTCACTAATAATCAGAAATATATTCGAGTAAGTTATATCGAACTCACGTTACTTATATCTGCAAATTAGTTCCGGATTGCTACTAAAGTGTATATGCTAGAATATAACAAAGGCGACCATACTTTCGTGCAGTCGCCTTCCCCACTTAAATATTTGCCTATAAGTAAAAATTAGGCTTTACTTATTTAAAAGTAAAAGTAGCTACTATCCCATTATGGTCTGTTGGCCATACAGAAACAGGTGGAATGATAGAATCATTCGTAATGGATTCTATCCTTTCTCCTTTAATTATCGTACCTTTTGGACCGCAAATAAAAGTATTCTCTATATTCAATTCTTTTGATGGATAGAAGTAGATGTAATCTATTCTATCACGTTCGTCAGCTTCAGGAGCCCATACTAATTTTTTTACATTTACAGTCATGTTATTAGCAGGGAAAGTGAATCCTGGATATTCTATTGGATCAGGATAACTTTCGCGATAAGAATCTTTGAATCCTGCTTTTTCCAAAAGAGTTGAACAATTCCAAGGGATGATAGCCCCATTATGGTCAAATAAGTTTGCTGTCTCTTTTGTCCAGTCTAAATGAGACGGTTCATTAAAGTCGCCTCCAATGAAAATTATGGATTCTTTCTTTATTTCATCTTGAGCATCTTTAATTGTTGCTTTTATGGCTTCATCACGTTCCGAAACTTCATTACAAATAATAATAGAATCACTATTGGTTACAATATGGTCCATTTTTGAAAATTTATTAGGATCATAGCCTCTAGGAAGTAAACAAGCATAATTCAAGTAATCCAAATGAGCCGAGTAAAGAACAAATCGTCGCCCTTTAATGTTGATAACAGCTTTAAGAACAGATCCGTGGTCATCACCATATGGGTATACATAATTTTGTTGCTCAATAGGATATTTTGATAAAATTCCGGTGCTAACACTTGAATCAGCATAGTATACTAATTGTTTTTCCTTAAGTGCATTGACTAATCTTTCCATAAAATTTGTTCCATGATAATTTCTGACTTCACTGAGAGTCAATAAATCTGGTTGTATGGTATAGATTTCATCTACCAAACCTTCAAATCCATTCGGCACTTGTGTAGTCTCACCCCAAATATTCAGTTGCATTACTTTTAATGATGTTTCTGATTGGCATCCAAATAGAATAAAGGTTAAAAGAAAGATACTCTGATATATTTTTTTCATAATTTTACTTTAATAACCACATTACATTATTTGGAGTATCCTCACCGCTATATTGGCTTTGAATAGCCGACTGGATATTATCTTTATTTTGAGAATACTCGTCTTCTGGGTACATCCATCTTAACGGGAGCTGAGTTGTTACTTCATTCATATTCGTTTCGGTGTTAATTGGAAGTACTGGATATCCTGTACGACGATAGTCGAAATATGAATTATAACGAAGCTGGACATATGAACCTATTAATTTTTGAGTCATTATTTGTTCAAGTCCTTTATTAGCGTCGAATGCTGCAGGACCGGCTAAATAATCATCGATGTAGTCATCATTAATAGTTACTCCATGTCTATATTCTTCTGGTGTATTATTTGTTGTAAACATCATAGCTGCTCTAATTCCTTTATCATAATGTTCTTTGGCTGTTAATGGTGTTTTCCACCCTCTCAATGCAGCTTCGGCTAAAATAAATTGCAACTCGGAATAAGCTATAAATTTGATTGGCTCACCTTGTGCCAAACGGAAATAGCGTTTATTAATAGATGAATGTAACCCTTCTGTATATTCCTGTTGAATTTTTCCGAAAGTCATAGTACAATCTACTCCACTGTAAGCATCGTAGCTATCTTCTTTAGCGGTTAGAGCAGTTGCAGGCTCGCAATAATAAAATATTCTACGATCATTCAATTCTTTCATCTTATTGATAAAGAAAGAAGTCATGACAGGATACATCCAGTAATTCTGGTTGAGATAATAGAAAGGATACCATTGGGCCGATTTCGAAGCACTATATGTTCTCATGAAGCTGTCTGCTTCACTTGTCATCAAAGGTTTATTTGCAAACTCTTCAAACATCGATTGGACATTAATATCACCTACTGCTTGTTTTTTACTTATCATGTTCAAGACTCTCAGTGTAAAGGTGTTTACCATTTTCTGCCATTTAGCAGGATCTCCGTTATAAATAGGGTCACCATTGAAGGTAGAAGCATTACTAAACAGTTCCGAAGATTCTCTTAATTTTTTTAATACTGCATTGAAAACTTCTTCTTGTGTATCATATTTTGGAGATAAAATACCACTATCTTCACCTTGAAGGGCTTCACTGCATGGAATATCACCAACTTCCATAGTCAAGCCATAGAAAATATATGCTTGCATAAAGTCGCTTAAAGCAGTATAAGCATGCTTTATTCCTTCAGACATGGATTCATTGGCATTAGCTATTTCAACCATTTTTTTCATATTAATCAAGTATGAATAATAGCTATATGGTATAAAATTATCGTAATAGGCATCCAAGCGTTCAAATTTGTTATACATGTACCACTCCATATGTTCTGTCATCATGGTAGTCTTTACTATGTACTCGTCACCAAAAAGCCATTTACTACTTTCACTTTTTGTAATAGCAAGAATAGCATCAGTAGCTAAGAAGGCAGGAGTAACAGTTGATGGAGTATCCGGATTAGTATTGATATCATCCATGCTTCTGCAAGAGCCAATAGTTAATATCACAAACAGTAATAATATAATTTTTTTCATTTATTTTCCTCCTTAAAATGATAAGTTAATATTAAAACCAATATTTCGTGGAGTTGGAGAGTTTAAGTTTTCTTTACCACGATCAGGATCAGAGTATTTAAAAGCTTTAGTCCACATTAATAAATTTTGGGCAATGATACCTACCTTTAAACTCTTCATTCTTATCTTATTTATTAAATTGGTTGGAACATTGTAGTTGAGGGCAATTTCACGCAATTTGATGAATGATGCATCAAGAATATTCTGCTTGGCATTATGATCCCATGAGTTTTCATTGTAAATAGTAATATAGTTTTGATATGATACAGGGACGTCATTTGCAGCAAAAACACGATCGTCACTAATAACTTTTCCGTAAGGATCATAAGTTGCAGAACCGCTTGTGACTTTAACACCTTGTCCAACATAATTTTGCAATCCGTTAACAACTTCATCATAACGCCACTGGTTATCGCTATCAGGATGCGTTCCTGAGTTCCACATTGATTGTTCAGTCCAGGAAAACATCTTTCCTCCTAAGCGTCCGTCAATAGAAATATCTAAAGAGAATTCTTTATAAGCGAAAGTATTACTGAATCCTATAATCATATTAGGATCTTTATTTCCATCAATAGTATAGAATTTGTTTTTAACAGGTAAACCTGCTTGATGAATGATATTGCCTTTGCTATCTCTTGCCCAATCTATAATGAAATACTGGTCAGTTCGTTTACCTACGCTGATTCTTGGATCTTGTGAGCTATATACGGGATCCATTTTTGCGAAATACCAATGGTAAAATGATAAATTGATTGTTGAATTCCAAGAGAAATTCTTACTTACAATAGGCTTACCGGTAATTGTAAATTCCATTCCTTTCTGTCTAAGCTCCTCTCCTGTATTTGTAATAACAGTACTAAAACCAGAAGTGGAAGAAACTGTCGCATTAATCAATCTGTTTGATCTTAAACGAGTGAAGTATGTATAATCAAATCCTAATCTGTTACCAAAAAACCTTAGATTCGTACCAATTTCTATGGATGTTTCTTTTTCAGGCTTACAATTAGGATCTCGCATGCTGCTTGGATAATTTGCACTTGATAATCCATCCCATACGTCAATACTTACATTATATATCTGATTAATGTCGTATACACTCAAATCTTTTTTTGCAACAGTCCAAGATGCTCTGATTTTCCAAAAGTCCAGAACATCTGAAATAGGATTATAGAAGGAAGTAGGAACAATGCTTAATGAAGCAGATGGATAAAAATACGATCTAGAATTCGAAGGTAAGGTTGAAGACCAGTCATTACGTCCAGTCAAATCTAAATAAATACCTTCTTTCCAAGCCAAACTTAATTTTCCATAAGCACTATACAAAGCTTTTTCCTCAATTGTTTTTTTGACACTAGGACGTTCAATTGAAGAGTTTAGTGAGTAGAAACCTGGGACAGACAAACCACCTCGTGTAGCGGCATATATGGTTTTGTCTTTATACCAATAGGTAGAGCCACCGACTAAGGCATCAATTGTAAGATTATTAACTTTATATTTACCAGAAAGAATAAGATCATTGTTAAAGCTCTCACCGGTATAGTCTCCATATGCATACCATCCAAGACGTTCTCCACTATCACCAATAGATTTACGTTGTTCCTCATTATTGTTATAGTTATCATAACCAGAACGTAACATTAATTTTAAATCTTTGGTAAAATCGTACGTTATCGTTCCACTTCCTGAAAATAAGTTTTTATCATATTCATCTATACGTTCATAAACAAGATAGTATGGGTTATCATACCAAGCGGAATACATCCAATTTTGCTTTTGATCTTTGACTGCCCAATAATTGCGGTAATCGCGAATATCATACTCTGTTCCTGTCCAAATGAGCATATTGTAAAAGATATTGCCATTACCATAGTTTACTTTTGGCATATTTGGAGCTTTTTCTTTTTTGTATGATAAGCTGGCATCAACAGTTAATTTATTAAATTTGATATTACCAGATCCGTTTACTATATATTTATTAAGGGAGGTGTTTGGGTATTGTCCGTTATAATGTACTTGTGTTGCGCTTACACGGAAGCCTCCATTTTTACTTGCTTGGGCAACGCTTATGTTGGTATTTGTAACTAAAGTAGAGCGGATGAAATTTTTTATGTTATTTTTTCCTCTTGATAGTAACGGATAGCTTTTTATTGCCATCGTTTCTGGATCGTATTGTTCCACTTCATGTCCATCCATATAGTCTCCCCATACAAATCCACTACCATATTCTAATTTACCATAGTTTCCAGCACTATAACTATGTTGCGTTTCCGGCATTCTTAAATATCCAGTACTGAACATAGTGTTATTGGAGGCGTTAACTGTGAGAGTTCCTTCTTTATCAGCCTTTTTAGTAGTGATCATTATCGCACCAGTTCTTCCTCGTTCTCCATAAAGTGCAGAAGCTGTAGCTCCTTTTAGTACATCGATGCTTTCAATATCTTCCGCACCAAAGTCGTTGATACTAACATTGCCATAAGCAATACCATCCACAACAATTAAAGGGCTTTCTCCACGCAATTCCAATGTAGGTTTTTCTGCTATCTCAGAACTATTGAAAATAGTGAGACCAGAGATTTTTCCTGTTAAGCTTGTAGATACATCTACACCTTTTACTGCTTGAAGTTGATCACCCCCAATTTTTTGAACAGAATAACCTAAAGATTTTTCTTCACGTTTCAGACCTAAAGCGGTAACAACAACTTCATTAAGTACTTTGGTATCTTCTGTTAATGTAATATCAATTATTTTTTTGTTAGTTGTGCTTACTTCCACTGATGAATATCCGATATATGAAACAATAAGAATAGCATTGTTTTCTATGTTTAGAGAATATTCTCCGTCAATATTTGTTATTGTTCCATTAGTTGTTCCTTTTTCAAGGACATTGGCTCCGATGATAGGGTCTCCGTTTGAATCCAGGACTTTTCCTGAGATTGGGTGCTTAGTCTGATCTATTTCAAAAACTGATGCAAGTTTATTTTGATCACTTACACCTTTTTTAGTGAGAATAATTTTTTTATCTAATACAAAATAAACGACATCGGTGCCAGCAAAGAGCCTATCCAAGATTTTAAATACATTTTCATTTTTAGTGGAAATAGAGACAATTCGGTCGACATCAACGTATTTATTGCTAAAGAAGAAATCAAAATCGGAATTGTTCTCAATTTCTTTAAGAACAGATTTTACCGTTTGATTGGTCACAGTAATACTGAACTCCGTCTTTTGCGCATAGGTATCATTAGCGTATGCTAAACTGATGGAACATATTAAAAATAATACACAAAGTTTCATACACAAAGATATTTTTTTGAATGATAGTCTCATTGACTTTATCATCCAATTTGTTTGGTCAATAAAAGATTTTTGCATAATTTCGCAATGCCTTAGTTATTAAAAATGGATTACTTAATTGCTTGTCGCCAAACAAGCGGATCGATTTTTCCATACGATTGATACGCCAATATCAATCGTATGCTTTTTTCATGGTGGAATTTTTCTTTTCACATTAATTAAATTAAAGGTTCAACATGTATTAATAAATCTCTACTTTCTGCTTTTTATCATTGATATTAGAACTGTCTATATATCGCCATCGTATTCCGGAGGCAACTTTAAAATACTCCATAATTCGTTCAAAGCGTTGCGTTGAGAAAGTTCCTGTAAAAGCTTCATCTTTGAAATGGCGTTTGCTACTGAAAACAAATTCTATATTGAAACGTTTTCCAATTTGATTGAACGCCTCATTCATTGGAGTATTATCAAAAATAATTTTCCCTTTTTTCCAGGCCGTTTCGGTTTCCCCCGATGTAGGATAAAGCTTGGTGTCTCCTGTTTTTGGTATATAAACAAGTTTTTGTTGTGGGTGAAGAACTATTTTTTTTAATTGCCCGTTTTGGGGGAAACGAAAATCTATAGCTCCTTCTATAAGTGTGGTAGAAATATTTTCATCATTATATGCTTCAACATTAAATTTCGTTCCATGAACCTCGATACTTGTGCCTTTTGAAGCAGAAACAATGAAAGGTTTTGATGGATCTTTTGTCACTTCAAAATAGGCTTCGCCAAACAGAGTAATATCACGTTGGTTCCCATTAAAAACAGAAGGATAAGATATTGATGAAGAAGAATTCAGATGAGCTTTTGATCCATCAGGAAGGGTCAAAAAAGCAGTCATTCCCGGAGCTGTTTTAATCTCAATCATTTGAGCCGATAATTTATCTCCTTCGCTTTGGCGGTAGAACCAAATAGTAGAAATTAATAAAGGTATAGCCAGCATCGCAGCTATACGTTGTGGCCATACCCATCCTTTGACTTTCCTCTCTTTCTTGGTTATGAGGCCATTTATTTTTGATAAGGAACTTTCTGTATCTATGCCTCTACTCATAGCAATAGTATCAGTAGCAAATTGCAGTGTAGCAATTTGTTCTGCAACTTTTTTATGGCTTTCATCCTCTTGAATCCATTGCTCTACTTGAGCTATTTCTTCTTTTGTTGCTTTCCCTTCACTATATGAAATGAGTAAATCTTCTGTATTTGATTCCATAAATGTACTTTCTTTATAATTAAGACAAAGCAAAAGAGATAGTGACTAAACTAAAAATAATAATTTTATTAATTTGCATTAAATAATTTGTAAATTTGTAAAGATGATGAAACGATGATTTGGTTTATTTGCATCAAATTATTTATATATTCGTAAAAGATGGAGATGGGGGCTAATGAATCAAGTAAAACCTGAGATATTAATATTGAATCAGTTGCGTGAGGGTAGTCATGCAGCATTTAATACTATTTATAGACAGTATTATATAATGCTCTGTACCTATGCAAACAGGTTTATTGACTTGGAAGATGCAAAGAATGTGGTTGAGGAATTAATGGTTTGGATTTGGGAACATAGGGAAGATTTGTTAATTGATTCTTCTTTGAGTCAATATCTTTTCAGAGCTACTTACAATAGGGTTTTAAATTTCATCACAAAGAAAAAAGCGGATGCCAATTCTGAAGCCAAGTTTTACGAGCATTATTTAAATCCTTCTGTTTTCTCAGAAGATTATGATTTGCACGAGCTGTTTAACAAAATAGAGGAAGCTGTTCAGAATCTTCCAGAAAGCTACCGGAAAGCCTTTATTATGAGTAGGTTTAAGAAAATGACTTATAATCAAATAGCTGAGAAATGTGGAGTCTCTTCAAAGACTGTTAACTATAGAATTACTCAAGCGTTGAAAATTTTAAGGATTGAGCTGAAGGATTTTTTACCTCTAATTCTATTCCTTTTAAAAGACTCTGCATTAACATAGAACAGTTTTTTGATTATTGATATGCTATTCTTGAATGTGTCTATGGCTATTATGTTAATTTTTATCCTTATATATCATTCTTAGAACATCACGGCGGAAGGTTTTGTTCACTTTTGCTTGATTCAGTCTTAATCCGCTTTTTTGTCTCCATTCGTTTAAAGTGATAGAATCAATAGGCTTGTCCAAGTTTGCATTCCAATCAGGGAGATAACCTTTAAGACCTAAATTTTGGACAAGAGCAAAGTCTGCATCTTTTGGAGTAACATCTTTATAATAAATAACGTGAGTTCGATATAATATTAAAATATCATAAGTTGCCCCATCATTTATGTAGCTCACATCAATGGCGGGTTTCTTTTCAAAGAAACAGTAGGCTGCTATTGCCGATAGTGCGTTTGCAATGAAGTTGTTGAAAGAGCGGTGCCCGGAATGCTCAATCTATGCAATGTTCTTCAACTCGTCATTAACGGTTTCTATCAAAGCCCGTTTTCTGAGTAGTATCTTGTTGCCGGCCATACTTATCAAGGAGTTCTTCATCCTGTTCTTAACCTTGGTGATTAATGGTATGCCATTAAGAAAAAGATTTTCAAACAAAGTCTGTTCTATATAACCTTTATCGGCACACAACTTTCCTTTTATGTTTTGAATGAATCTGCCCTGCTTCAACGACTCCCTATCATCCACGTTTCCCGGAGTAAACATGAAATTCAATATCTCCCATTTGTCATTGATGACCAGGTGAAGATTAAACCCGAAGAACCAACCCATCGAACACTTACCGCCCCGGGCAAGACCTTCTTGATGAAAATGGTCAGTGGAAACAGCACCTCCTTTCCCTGTTCTACAAAACACTTATAAGATACATGTCGGGGAAACAACCGAGACAGACGTTTGCAGACATACTCTTTGTAAAAGTGCTTGAAACATCGGAAAACCACCCCAGTGGAACAGGAGAAGGATAACCATGGTCTCTGCATCACTCACACGCTTGGGCTTGTTACGATGCCGACGATGCTTATCTGCAACCATATATTTTTCTGCTCGGATGTAAATTCCTTGCAAAAATCATCTGACATACAATAAATCTCTGTAACTTTAGACTCTGTAAACATAGCGGTAATTGTTTAAATGTTATTATTGGACACTATAAATTTAACACCTTTATCGCCATGTCACTAATAATCAAAAATATATTCGAATAAGTTATATCGAACTCACGTTAAATACTTATCCCGTTATGCGTCACACTCGTTTTATCATCCCCTTGGTCTGCGGTTTGCTCGTGACGGTTCATTCCGCACAAAGCCAACCGACACGTCCGAAAGTCGGCGTCGTCCTGAGCGGAGGCGGTGCCAAAGGTATGGCTCACATAGGCGCTCTAAAAGTGATCGAAGAAGCCGGAATACCCATCGACTGCATCGTTGGAACCAGCATGGGCTCCATCATCGGCGGCTTGTACGCTATCGGCTATACGCCGGTACAATTGGATAGCATGGTGCGCGATCAGGATTGGATGTTCCTCCTGACCGACCGCGTCAACTCGGACGAACAGAATATCGAAACGAAAGAGAACAAACAAACCTTCCTCATCTCCGTTCCTTTCGGCAAGGACACAAAAAAGAATATCTTCGGAGGCCTGATTCGGGGAGAAAACCTGGCCAGCCTGTTCAGCGAACTCACCATCGGTTATCACGATTCCATCGACTTTAACAAACTCCCCGTCCCCTTCGCTTGCGTCTCGGAAGACCTCGTAAGCGGTAAACCGTTCATCTTCCGCAGCGGAGTGCTCGCACAGGCCATGCGTTCCAGCATGGCTATTCCCGCAGTCTTCACTCCCGTCCGAAAAGACAGCATGGTGCTGATTGACGGAGGCACCGTCGACAACTATCCCGTCGATGTTGCCAAAGAGATGGGAGCCGATTACATCATTGGCATCGACGTTCAAAACGATAAGCGGAACGCCGACGAATTGTCTAACGCCAAAGACATTCTTTTCCAATTGATCAATTTGATGGGCGACAATCTGTATAAAGAAAACCTCCGAAATACCGATACCTACATCAAAGTAGACGTCAGAGGATATTCCTCTTCCAGTTTTAGCTCCAACGCCATCGACACGCTGATCCGGCGTGGCGAGGCGGCGGCGAGGGCGCAGCGGGCGTCGCTGAAACAATTGAAAAGCAAACTGGGCCTTCCGGAAACATACACGCTCGATACCCGCGTTTCCTACCCCACCGAGAGAAACAAGACGGTCAAGGTGAACCGCATCCAAATCAACGGTTTGGATAAAAACGACGAGAACTGGCTGAAGAAACATTTCCAATTGCAGGAAAATTCGGAAATCAACATCGATAAAATCAAAAGGATCGCCGATAAAATACGCGCCAATCTAAATTATCAAAGCGCCACCTATCAACTGACCCGATCCGAGAACGAAGGATACGACTTATGTTTCGAGTTGACCAAACAGACGGATAACAAACTCAACATCGGCATTCGTTTCGATTCGGAAGAAATCGCATCGCTGCTGATCAACGCCACCACGCATATCCGACAAAGAAGTCCCAACACGCTCTCGACCACCATCCGCCTGGGAAAACGAAGCGGAGCGGACATACAGTATGCTTGGGCGCCGACGCCCTTACGGAAACTCAGCCTCGGGTATGCCTTTCGGTACGCCGACATCGATTTCCTGTACAAGAACAGAAAAATATTCAACTCCACCTTCCGCTATCACCGAACCGAATTCTCCTACCACGATGTCTGGCACACTCATTTAGGTTTCTCTTTAGGGATCAGCTACGAGCTCTACGACTACGAGAAATTCCTCTACCAGCGGGATTTTAATCTGCAACCTCCGTACGACGTTCATACGGAGCACTTCTTCACTTATTTTGCGCAGGCGAAATACAAGACGCTCGACAAGACCTATTTCCCTGCGAAGGGAATATCGGTTCAAGCGTCGTACGAACTGATCACCGACAATTTTACCAAATATAAAGATAAAACGGCCCCGTCGGCTCTCAAAGGAAGTTTCGAGAGCGTATTCAGAATATCGAATCGCTTTTTCGTCCTGCCTTCCGCTTACGCCCGGTTCCTGTTTGGCAGCGAGATTGCCTACTCGAAAATGAACGTCATGGGCGGCGATACTCCTTCCTATCTGTTGGAAAGAGAACTGCCCTTCGTCGGTATCCGAACGGCTCAACTGATGAACCATTCGCTACTGATCGGCGGACTGAAATTCCGTCAACGGATGGGGAGGATTCATTACCTCACGTTATCGGGCAACTATGCCTTCAACAGCAACAAAGTCAAAAACCTGTTCAACAGCTATACGGCTTTCGGATGCGGCGTGGGATACGGCATCGACAGCATCTTCGGTCCGCTGGAACTGACTGCGAACTACATGAATCATTCGAGCAAAGCCTCTCTCTTCCTGAATTTGGGGTACCGGTTCTGAGAGCTGCTATCCGTCGGGCAAAAAACAGATAGCAAAGGAAACACGGAAAAATTGCATTTCTTAATAGAATGTCCTCTATCCAACTATCTATCGACAACTTTATCCGGATTCCTGTTTATAAAATCTCTCCAATCGTGATATGCGCTAACGACCGTCGGCCTGCCCATCTGAAGGTAATGGCAATAGGCGGCGCCCAAAGCATCCGTTGAATCCATAAAGGGGCCTAACTCGCTGTCTGGAATATGAAGCATCCGCCGCAACATATCGGCCACCTGCTCTTTGCTGGCCTGCCCGTTCCCGGTGATAGCCACCTTTATTTTCAACGGCGCATATTCTGTGATAGGGATGTCGCGACTCAGAGCCGCCGCCATGACCACTCCTTGCGCCCGTCCCAACTTCAACATCGACTGTACGTTTTTTCCGAAGAAAGGAGCCTCGATCGCCAGTTCGTCGGGCAAAAAAGACGTTATAATGCCGTTTACCCGTTCGAAGACATATCTCAGCTTGAGGTAATGATTTCCATACCTCCGCAAATCGATCACGCCCAAGGTCACGACCTCCGGTTTTACTCCGGTAATCTTCAGTACCCCGTATCCCATCACATTCGTACCGGGATCGATACCCAAAATAATTTTTTCCTTCACCGGTCGAATCATCTTATCGTCTCCATTCCTGCCATGTCTTCGTTTGTTATGACATCCAATCGGCTACAAAAATATAAAACTATTCCCAAGAAAAAAAACGGTTTACGAACATTACGGACTCAAAATTTGCTTATACAAGTTTTTAATCCTAATTTTACCCCATTAAAATATTTTTTTCAAAACTATTAATTCACATTTCTACATGAAAAAACGATTTAGTTTGATGTGCTTGGCTGCCTTCGTCGGATTGTTGACATCGTGCGGCCCCCAAACCGTCACTGTAAAAAGCTACAATGAGGGGATCAACATTATCCCGATGCCTGCAGAACTTCAGCAGCGAGAAGGTAAGTTTACGCTCACTTCCGGAACTTCGTTCTATGCCTCTACGCCGGAAACAAAAAAGATCGCCGAATTCTTTATCGGCAAGTTGAATCTTTCCACCGGATACCATTTAGTGGTCAGCGAAAAAGAAAAATCCAACAGTATCGCTTTGGTCATCGATCCGTCACAGCCACTGAACGCCGAGGGTTACCTGCTGGACGTAACGCCGAAAGCCATAAAAATTTCGGCAACGACGCCTCAAGGCCTTTTCTACGGTATGGAGAGCATGATGCAGCTTCTTCCCGCCGAAGTGGAGAGTAAAGAAGTTGTCACAGGCGTGGATTGGGATTTACCCTGCGTAAGCATCAAGGATCAGCCACGTTTTGCGTATCGGGGATTCATGTTAGACGCTTGCCGGCATTTCATTCCCGTAGAAGATGTAAAAAAGCAACTCGATGCCATGGCCCTGTTCAAAGTCAATACCATGCACTGGCACTTGACGGAAGACCAAGGCTGGCGAATCGAAATAAAGAAATACCCGCGCTTAGCGGAAATAGCTTCCAAACGTATCGACGGCGAAGGGACGGAATACGGAGGATACTACACACAGGAAGAAATCAAAGAGATTGTGGCCTATGCGGCCGAACGCTTCATCACGATCGTTCCCGAGATAGAGATTCCCGGCCATGAATTAGCCGCTATCGCCGCCTATCCGAACCTCTCTTGCAAAGGCGCGCCCATCACCCCTCGCATCATTTGGGGAGTAGAAGACATCGTCATGTGTCCGGGGAAGGAAGACATGTTCCGCTTCTTAGAAGATGTGATCGCCGAAGTGGCTCCGCTGTTCCCCGGCAAGTATTTCCATATCGGAGGCGACGAATGTCCGAAAACCAGTTGGAAGCAATGCCCGGCTTGTCAAGCTCGCATTCGCCAAGAAGGGCTTTACGCAGACCATCAACATTCGGCGGAAGAGAAGCTCCAAAGCTACGTCATCGGGCGCATGGAAAAAGTGTTGGCTACATACGGAAAAGATATCATCGGTTGGGATGAAATTCTGGAAGGCGGTCTGAGCCCGAACGCTACCGTGATGTCCTGGCGAGGAGAAAAAGGCGGTATTGCCGCAGCCTTGCAGGATCATAACGTCATCATGACGCCCAGTTCGAACGGACTGTATACCGATTATTACCAAGGCGATAAAAAGATCGAACCGGTAGGTATCGGCGGTTATACGACACTCGAAAAGATTTATGCCTACAATCCGGTGCCCGACACCTTGAAAACCATCGGCAAGGATCAATATATTGCAGGCGTTCAATGCAATACGTGGAGCGAATACCTCTATCGGACGGACTTGCTGGAATACCGGATGTATCCCCGTGCGCTGGCGTTATCAGAAATCGCTTGGACTCCCCTTGAAAAGAAAGATCTGAACGATTTCTACCGGCGCGTCAACAATGCTTACGTACGGCTCGACGGACATAAAATCAATTATCATATCCCGCAACCGGAACAGCCGAAGGGTTCCTGCAATTTTATCGCCTTTACCGATTCCGCCACGTTGACATTCACGACCACTCGGCCGGAAAAAATGGTTTATACCGTGGATAACAGCGAACCTACGGCCGAATCGGCCGCATACGCCGCCCCCCTCACGTTTACAGCAACCACGACGCTGAAAATACGTACGGTGCTCCCTTCGGGAAAAACAAGCCCCGTGCGTACCATTACGGTCGAGAAACAAACTTTCGCCCCGGCGCAGACCGTAGAAAACTCGCTTCCGGGCTTAAAGCTGAAAACGGTCGAAGGCAACTTCCTTAAAGCGGAAGAATTGAATGCCGTCGACACGTGGAAAGATGCCGGCGTCAAAGCCTTAGAGCAGATTACCAAACAAGTTCCGACAACGGAAGATATGCGAGGCGTTCCGCATTACGCTGCCATAGCCGAAGGATATGTGGACATCCCGGCCGACGGCGTTTATTATTTCTCGTCCAACTACGACCAAGTATGGCTCGACGGCAAACTGCTCATCGACAATGAAGGAGAAGTAAAACGATTCAGTCGTCATGACAGTTCCGCAGCCTTGGCTGCAGGCCTCCACAGCCTGAAAATCGTATTCCTGGGCAATATCATCGGCGGATGGCCTTCGCAATGGGACAGCGGAAGCATCGCGTTCCGCGAAGCCGGTCAGGAAAAGTTCATGCCAATTGCACCGGCACAACTCTCGCATGCACGCTAATTCGAAAGACGAAAAAAGAGAGCTTGCCCATTCGCAGCTCTCTTTTTTCGTTTACGACTGGCGCTGAAAAAACAGTCGACCTACGAATCCGTAAAAATGGTATGAATTACCACCAATCAGGTAATTCGAACCGAAAAAGAACAACTACTTTTACATCCGAAATCAAAATGAGCAAAATACTTCATCATGAAACGCATACTTTCTATCATGGCCATGCTCCTCGCCTTTTCTTTCGGCGTCAGCGGCCAAAACTCAAATAAACAGGAGACAAAGAAAATGAAAACATTAGTAGCGTATTTTTCGTGTACGGGCACGACGGAAAACGTGGCCAAACAGCTGGCCGAAACGGTTAAAGGGGATTTATATCGCATACAGCCGGAAAAACCGTACACCCCGGCCGATCTCGACTGGACGGACAAGCAATCGCGCAGTACCTTGGAAATGAAAGACAAATCTTCCCGTCCAGCCATTGCCAATAAAGTCGAAAACATGCACGAGTACGATATCGTCTTCGTCGGATTCCCGATCTGGTGGTACACCGCCCCTACCATTATCAACACCTTTATGGAAAGTTATGATTTTACCGGAAAAACGGTGATTCCGTTCGCTACTTCCGGTGGAACCGGTATGAGGAAAACAAATGCCGATCTGAAGAAAGCATACCCGAAAGTGAATTGGAAAGAAGGGAAGCTTTTGAACGACGCCACGAAAAGCTCTCTGTCCGCCTGGACCAAAGGAATCGAATAAGTGGACGGAATAGCAGGTTGCAGCGACGACGACGCCCACCCCGCCGTTCGAGTTACATACACGTCCGGCGGGATAAGATGTAACCCTGCGCTGAAAATTCGGAGCTACGAACCTCTCCTTTCATAAGTATAAAAA
>NZ_HE997185.1:242182-257383 GCF_000312445.1 Phocaeicola abscessus CCUG 55929
ANATTTTTATAAGCATGGAACGGATGGATTGCAGCCGCGAAAATCGGGCTTCCTGCCGACGGCGCGCACTTCTCTATGCGTTGGGAATGGGCCGAGACCAGATTACCTCTCGGGTCTGTTTCACAATAACCGAAATCGTTCCGCCCAAAAACTGCTCTACCAATCCCTTACGCCCGGTCAGCATATCGATAGCCATTCGAATGGCCTTCTCCTTATCTTTTATATTAAATCCCTTTTCCACCACCTCCCGCGAATCCTTGAACAGAATGTCGTACGTTTCCATTATCTCTTTTTCTTTATTCGTTAGTTCCCAAATTAACGATTGCAAAGATAGCATATCTTCCACACAAACAAATCCGTCAGTCAATCTTTTACCGATAATTTTCTATGGGATTTGAAATTTAGGTCGTATCTTTACCCGAAAAGTAACAAACAGATGGAGCATGGGAGCTAATTTACTTGTGTACAAGGCGTCGGCAGGTTCGGGAAAAACCTTCACGCTGGCTGTCGAATACATGAAATTATTAATCTTCAAACCGAAGGCCTATCGCGAAATATTGGCCGTAACCTTCACCAATAAAGCCACCGCGGAAATGAAAGAACGTATCCTCAGCCAACTCTACGGCATCGCCGTGGCCGACAAAGAATCGGAGGCCTACCTCCATCAGCTTCTGAAAGAAACGAATCTGCCCGCCAGCACCGTTCGCGCCCACGCAGCAAAGGCACTGCAATACCTTATCCACGATTATGATCACTTCCGTATCGAAACCATCGACTCGTTCTTCCAATCGATCGTCAGGCATCTTGCAAGAGAATTAAATCTCGGTGCCAATCTCACTATCGAACTGGATCAGACAAAACCTCTCAGCGATGCGGTCGACGAACTTATCAACAAACTCGATGAGGACAAAAAGATGTTGGGATGGATCCGCGACTATATCCTGGAACGTATCGACGACGACAAACGCTGGAACGTATCGGACGAGATCAAAGCCTTCGGCACGAACATATTCGACGAGGTATACATCGAAAAAGGAGAAACGCTCCGGACCGAAATAGAGAACCGTACCGACTATCTCCGACATTACAAGCAAACACTTGGCGAGCTCAAGGACACGGCCCGACGGGAATTGACCGACCTGGCCGACGAATTCTTCAATATCCTCGACATACATCGTCTGACGCCGGATGATTTCTCCGGAAAACATCGAGGCATTTGCAGTTATTTCAATAAGCTGAAAGCGTCGGATTTCAGTAAAGAGCTGCGAAACACGACGGTCGAAAATCATTTGGCAGATCCGAAGAAGTGGGCGACAAAGGCATCCGGACGCTATGATGAAATCGTACACCTGGCCTCGACCACGCTCCTGCCTCTGTTGGAAAAAGCCGAACAGGCGCGCCCGAACGACGTAAGGATCATCAACTCGTGCACGTTATCGTTGAAGTATGTGAACTGTCTGCAGCTGCTTTCCTCGATCGACGAAGCGGTCCATGAGGAAAACAAGCGTAAAAACCGTTTCCTCCTCTCCGACACCAATGCCTTGTTACGCAGATTCGTTGCGAACGAAGACTCTCCCTTCATTTTCGAAAAGTTGGGAGTCAACTTGAAGCATATCATGATCGACGAGTTTCAGGATACTTCCCGTATGCAATGGAACAATTTCAAATTCCTTCTCCTCAACGGTTTGGCCGAAGGCGCCGAAAGCTTCATCGTGGGCGATGCGAAACAGTCCATCTATCGCTGGCGGAACGGCGATTGGCGAATATTAAACGGACTCAAGGACCGATTAGACTCTTTCCCCATCGCGGAACGGGCGCTAACCGTGAACCGTCGGAGCGCAGGCAACATTATCAAATTCAACAACCGGTTCTTTCAAACGGTTTTAGACTTGGTCAACAAGGACGATCCCATCCTAAAAGAAGCATACAGAGACGTCAGACAAGAACGATTCAAGTATCCCGAAGAAGGTTTCGTCCGGATCACCCTGTCGGATAACGAAGATTACGAGGCGAAAACCTGCAAAGCACTGACCGATACGGTAGAAGAGTTGAAAGCGAAAGGCATCGGATTGAAAGAGATGGCGATCTTGGTCAGAAAGAAAAAATACATTCCCCTCATAGCCGACTATTTCGATAAGCATACCCCTTATAAGATCGTATCGGACGAGGCTTTCCAGCTCGATTCTTCCTCGACCGTCCAAATGCTGATCTGCGCTCTGCGTGTGCTCTCTCAGCCGGAAGATAAAATATCAAAAGTCCAATTGGCCATCGATTATCAAAAAGAGGTATTGCACAATACCATCGGCATGAGCCGCCTGTTGTCGGATAAACTCGAGCCTTATCTGCCGGAAGCTTTCCTTGCGCAAGCGGATAACTTGCGATCGATGCCGTTGTACGAGCTGTTCGAAAAACTATTCAAGCTCTTCGATATGAAAGAGAT
This sequence comes from Phocaeicola abscessus CCUG 55929, assembly GCF_000312445.1. GTDB lineage: Bacteria > Bacteroidota > Bacteroidia > Bacteroidales > Bacteroidaceae > Phocaeicola > Phocaeicola abscessus. The sequence continues at coordinate 244,623 of NZ_HE997185.1, forward strand.
AAAGCGACAAGACGCTTACCTCTGCGCCTTTTATGACCATGTCGTGCAATACGTTCAGGAAAATTCGTCCGAACTGTCGGGATTTCTCCAATACTGGGAAGAAGAATTACATACAAAGACAATCCCTTCGGGCGAAGTGGAAGGAATTCGGATTTTATCCGTTCACAGCTCGAAAGGATTAGAGTTTCAGACGGTTTTATTGCCTTTCTGCGACTGGAACAAAGAAACCGATGTGAAAAACGGAAATATCGTTTGGGTGGAACCAACCGAAAAGCCGTATAACGAATTGAGTATCCTGCCCGTGGAATATTCGTCCAGAATGAAAGAATCTATTTACCAAAAAGATTATATGGAAGAACAGCGACAATTATGGGTGGACAACCTCAACCTGCTGTACGTCGCCTTTACCAGAGCGAAAAACAATCTCTTCATCTACGCAGGAACGGGACGAAAACAGACGGTATCGCAATGGATCGAAGATGCGATACACCTCATGGTAACCGATCAGGACAACCCTATAAACATCCGTTCGGAAAACTCTCCCCTCATCTATGAATGGGGAAGCATCATGCCTCCTCCTCCCAAGAAAAAACTGACGACAACCAATAAATTACTGATAGAACCGAAAGCCGAAACGATCCGTCTGCAATCGTACGACAGCCCTATCGAATTCAGGCAATCCAATCAATCCGCCGAGTTCATACGCGGAGAAAAATCGACGACGGAAGCCTATGTGACGGAAGGACGACTGATGCACCAGGTCTTCTCTTCCATCCGTACGAAGGACGATATCGACCAGGCGATCGACCGGCTACGCTTCGAAGGCGTCATCGAATCCGACGCCCAAGAAAAGAGAGTGCGGAGATTGACGGAATATGCATTGGGAAATCCAAAGGTGCAGGATTGGTATTCCGGCCGATGGACTCTTTACAACGAATGCGCCATCCTGTATCATGCGAACGGCGAAATGCAAACCCGGCGACCCGACCGGGTGATGATAAAAGGAGACGAGGTGGTCATTGTCGACTTCAAATTCGGACGCCGAAAAGAAGAGTATCACCTTCAAGTCGACGAATACAGGTCGCTCCTCAAACAAATGGGGTACTCGCGCATCAAAGGATATCTCTGGTATATCTATGACAATCGCATAGAAGAAGTGAAACAAACGGCATAGGCGATGATGGAAAGCTTTTTAAAACAAGTTGCAACCGATTTGTATAAACGAACAAAAGGAGATTTAGTCCGCACGGCGGTCATCTTTCCGAATAAACGTGCCGGGCTGTTCTTCAACGAATACCTTTCGCTGCAATCGGACAGGCCGATATGGTCGCCCGCCTATCTAAGCATCAGCGAGCTGTTCCAAAGCATGATCCATCTCAAATTATGCGACAGGATACAGCTGGTATGTCAGTTGTATCGGGTATACGTGGCAACAACCCGAAGCACGGAATCGTTAGACGATTTTTACCATTGGGGAGAATTGCTGATCAACGACTTTGACGATGTCGACAAAAACATGGTCGATGCCCGACGGTTGTTCTCGAATATGGAAGACTTGGCCCAGATTACCGCCGACATCTCGTACCTGAACGAAGAGCAAGTCAGCGCTATTCGTAAATTCTTTAAGAACTTCTCGTTGGAGAAAGAAACCGAACTGAAAAAAAAGTTCAAATCGATATGGAATTCCTTAGGAGATATTTATGCGGGGTTTCGTTCGACACTGGAAAAACAAGGTCTGGCTTATGAAGGGATGCTCCATAGAGCAGTCATCCGGCACATGGAAAACATCGACCTCCCCTATGAACAATACGCCTTTATCGGCTTCAACGTCTTGAACAAGGTGGAACATCAATTGTTCAAGACGTTGAAGGAAAAAGGCAAAGCCTTATTCTATTGGGACTACGACGTCTATTATGTGCCCGAGAATCCGAAAGAAAACAGGAACGTTCATGAAGCGGGAACGTTCATGCGACGCAACTTGATCGATTTCCCCCACCCGGAAGAATTCCGAACGACATGCTTCGACAACCTCTCCCAAAAAAAGGATATAACCTATATCGCTTCGCCGACAGAGAACGCGCAAACTCGCTTCCTGTCGGACTGGTTGAACAGCAACATCACCCAAAAAGAAAAGGAAACCGCCGTGATACTCTGCAACGAAGCCTTGCTGCAGCCCGTGCTGCATGCTTTACCTGAATCCGTAAAGCATATCAACATCACGATGGGCTTCCCTTTGTCGCAAACCCCCGTCTTCAGTTTCATGAAGGCACTGATGGAGCTTTACACAACCGGATATGACCGACACGCCGGAAGATATGATTATCAGTCAGTAACCTCCGTTTTAAAACACCCCTATACCCGGCAATTGTCCGGCGAAGCCGAAAAGCTATTTTATAATCTGACAAAGAAAAATCGCTTCTTCCCTCTACCTGCCGAATTAGGCCCCGACCCTTTCCTGCAATCCCTCTTTCATCCGATCGGTTTCGACAACGAGGAGCTTTGTCATCGGCTAAACGAAATCCTGCAACGGGTTACGACCATATATAAGCAAGATTCGCAGGAAGGAACGACGGCCCGAGAGACAGCCTTTGATCAGCTATACCGGGAGTCGCTATTTAAAGTATATACCGTCATCAACCGTTTCCATACGTTGATCGAGAACAAGGAATTGACCGTCAAGCCCGAGACCTTGATCAAACTGATCAACCGGGTACTCTCCACCGTGCATATCCCTTTTCACGGAGAACCTGCCATCGGTTTGCAAATCATGGGAGTACTCGAAACGCGGAACCTGGACTTCAAACATCTCATTCTGCTCTCTGTCAACGAAGGAGAATTGCCGAAAACCGGAGGAGACAGTTCTTTCATTCCCTACCATCTGAGGAAAGCCTTCGGCCTGACGACGATCGAACACCAAATGGCGGTCTATGCCTACTACTTCTACCGGATGTTGCAAAGAGCGGAAAAGATTACGTTATTATACCATACGACAACAGAAGGGATGCACCGCAGCGAATGGAGCCGATTCATGTTTCAGTTCCTCCTGGAAGGGAAACAACCTATCAAACGCCTGTACTTGGAAGCGGCACAATCTCCCCGACAAACCGATGCGATCGACATTCCGAAAGATCGTCACATCAACGAGACTTTACGGAAACGCTTCGACATGCATCGCAATAAAGAAGCGTTCCTATCCCCGACCGCTTTGAATGCCTACATCGAATGCAAATTGAAATTCTATCTCAGGTATGTCGCAGACCTGAAAGCGCCCGACGAAGCGAATGCAGATATCGACAGTCCGACCTTCGGAAACATCTTCCATAAAACAGCCGAGAACATTTATAACGACCTGAAAGAGAGGGCCGATCTGATTACTCGCGCCCGGTTGGAATCGTTGTTGAAAGACGATATCAAACTTCGCAAGTACGTAGACGACGCTTTCAAGAAAGAATTCTTCAAGATCGGCCCGAATGAAAAGGCAACGTATAACGGCCTGCAACTCATCAATTACGAAGTAATCTTGGCCTATATCAAACAATTGCTGAAAATAGATGCCCGGTATGCACCCTTTACGTATATCGGCGCGGAACAACGGGTAAGCGGCATCTACGAGGTCGATGTGCAGGAAACCGAAGAGCGGATAAAAATCCGTATCGGAGGCATTATCGACCGAATGGACAGTAAGGCAGGCATTCTTCGGATCGTAGATTATAAAACCGGTCGGCACGACAGTACCGCTCCCGACATGGAAACCGTCTTTAAAGATTCGCGAAAGAAGGGGATGAATTATATCTTTCAACTCTTGTTATACGCGGATATCATTTCGAGCCAAAAGAACCTGCCGATCAAACCTTCGCTGCTCTATATCCAAAAGGCTTCGAACGAAACGTATTCTCCGGACATTTATATCGGAACGTATAAAGAAAAGAAAGCGGTGGACGATTATGCCGATTATAAAGATACCTTCAGGAAATTATTGGAGAAGCTATTGAAGGAGCTGTTCGGTCCCGAAGGAAATTTTACCCAAACGACGAATTCGGATCATTGCAAATATTGCAGCTTCAAGGCCTTGTGTAAAAGATAACGACAGATTGATATACGATATGAAAAAAATAAAAGTAGGATTGCTCTTGCGCATCATCATTGCAATCGTTTTAGGTATCATGTTCGGCAACTTGTTGCCAGAAGTGTTTGTTCGCATTTTTGTCACATTCAATACGTTATTCAGCGAATTCCTCGAATTTATCATCCCGCTGATCATCGTGGGGCTGGTAACGCCTGCGATCGCCGATATCGGAAAGGGGGCGGGCAAGATGTTGGCGGTTACGGCGTTGATCGCTTATACGGCGACGGTCTTGTCGGGGCTCTTCTCCTTCGGCGTGGGAGATGCGTTTTTCCCTTCCATGATCATTCCCGGCATATCTTTGGAGCAGATCAGCGAGGCTCGCCATGTCACTCCCTTCTTCGATGTGAAAATACCGGCGGTCTTACCGGTGATGACCTCGTTGGTGTTGGCATTCACCGTAGGATTAGGCGTCGCCCATTTGAAATCGGATGCTTTGAAAAACGTATGCTACGATTTTCGGAACATCATTATCATGACTATCCAGGTGGTCATCCTTCCCTTACTTCCCATTTACATTTTCGGCATATTCCTGAATATGACTCACATAGGACAAGTGTATCACGTGCTTACGGTATTCTTGAAGATCATCGGAGTCATCTTTCTGATGCACATCTTTTTGTTGTTCTTCCAATATTTCATTTCGGCCTTATTTGTAAAGCGTAATCCTTTTAAACTGTTAAGCAGAATGCTACCCGCTTATTTCACTGCTTTAGGAACGCAATCGTCAGCCGCCACAATTCCTGTCACGTTGGCCCAAGCCACCAAAAACGGAGTCTCCGAAGAAATTGCCGGATTCGTTATTCCGCTATGCGCCACGATTCATCTGTCCGGCAGCATGTTAAAGATCACAGCTTGTGCCTTAGCATTGATGCTGATGCAAGGGATGCCGTATACGACCGGCATGTTCATCGGCTTCATCTTCATGTTAGCCGTTACGATGGTAGCGGCGCCCGGCGTTCCGGGCGGAGCGATTATGGCGGCATTGGGCGTACTCCAGTCGATGTTAGGTTTCGGCGAAAGCGAACAGGCATTGATGATCGCTCTATACATCGCCATGGATAGTTTCGGGACGGCATGCAACGTGACCGGCGACGGCGCCATCGCATTGATCGTGGACAAACTCTTCGATAAGAAACGACAGCAAGTACAAAATAAGGGCTGAAGGCGTTTATCAGGAAGAACGAACAACTCCTCCGACTACATCCTGCACGGATACGTCCGAAGCGCCAAATTTTAGATTGCCCAACGTTAACGAACAGGTTGCACCACGTAGATCGACCGATCTTTCAAACATCGAACTCGGAAGTTTTACAAAATGAACTGAACAAACGACAGGCAACGCGGATAAAAATTGTGCGACAATAAAAAATTCCCAAGAACTGGAAAGATTGACAAAAAAAGTCTTACTTTTGTGAAAAATAAAACTCCATTAAATGCGATGAATATGAAAAAGATTTCAGGGATGGTGCTGCTTTCGGTCATGGCGGTTACCACTGTTTTTGCTCAAAAACAATATCAACTGACTTCGCCGGACGGTCGGTTGGTTGCGACCGTTACGGCAGATAAACAATTGACTTATACCATTACATGCGACGGACGCGAAATCCTCGCTCCTTCCCCTATCGGGATCAAGGTCGACAATGGCACTTCCTGGACCGATCAGGTCACAGTAAAGGGCAGCAAGAAAGGCGTGATCGACGAAACCATCGACTCTCCTTTCTATCGTTCTACGACGATGCAAAATAATTGCTATACATTGACCCTGTCTTTAAAAAACAATTGGGCGGTGGAATTCCGCGCCTATAACGACGGCATCGCATACCGAATTACCAGTAATATCAAGAAACCGTTCCATATCATGGAAGAAACGGCCGATTACCGCTTCCCGGCAGATTTTACGGTGACCGCTTCTTACGTCAATGCTGGGAAATCCGGAGATTTCACCTCGCAGTTCGGCAACTCCTTTGAAAATATTTACAACGTCCTCCCTCTCTCTCAACTCGATCACGGAAAGCTATCGTTCCTTCCTTTAGTAGTCGATGCAGGACAAGGAGTCAAACTCTGTCTATCCGAAAGCCATTTGGAAAACTATCCCGGGCTCTATCTGGTAGCTTCCGGCAATAACACGTTGAAAGGCATTCATGCCCCTTATCCGAAAAAAGTTCGGCAAGGCGGCCATAACGAACTCGAAATGCTTGTCGAAAGCGCCGAACAATATATAGCAAAAGTGGAAGGACCGCGCACCTTCCCGTGGCGCATCGCCATGGTCAGCAGAAGCGATAAGGAATTGGCCGACAATAATCTTACTTATATCCTCGGCGCGCCTTCGCGCGTGGAAGATACCTCGTGGATCAAACCGGGAAAAGTGGCCTGGGATTGGTGGAACGATTGGAACCTCGAGGGTGTCGACTTCCGGGCAGGCATCAACAACGAAACCTATAAGTATTACATCGATTTTGCTTCCAAGCACGGAATCGAATACGTCATTCTCGACGAAGGATGGGCGGTCAACAAACAAGCCGACCTCTTCCAGGTTATTCCGGAAATCGACATCAAAGAATTGGTCGACTACGGCAAGACCCGTAACGTGGGTATCGTGCTGTGGGCCGGTTATTGGGCATTCGCCAAAGAGATGGAACAGGTGTGCAAACACTATTCGGAGCTCGGCGTCAAAGGATTCAAAGTAGACTTCATGAACCGCGACGATCAGGTCATGACCGAATTCCTCTACCAAGCGGCAGCACTGGCTGCCAAATACCACCTGGTGATAGATTACCACGGCATCTTCAAACCCGCAGGCATTAACCGGACATATCCCAATGTATTGAATTGCGAAGCCGTTCACGGTCTCGAACAAATGAAATGGCGTCCGAGAGAGTGCGATCAGATTACGTACGATACGCAGATCCCTTATATCCGGCAAGCGGGCGGGCCGATGGATTATACGCAAGGAGCCATGCGGAATACAACTCGCAGGGGTTATTATCCCAATTATAGCGAACCGATGAGCCAAGGTACGCGATGCCATCAGTTAGGACTGTACATCGTACTCGACTCGCCTATCAACATGCTTTGCGACACGCCGACCAACTACAACCGCGAACCGGAATGCACCGATTTTATCACCGCTATCCCGACTACCTGGGACGAAACGCGGAACCTCGACGGTGAAATCGGCAAGTATATCGTGACGGAACGCCGAAAAGGGCAAACGGTCTACATCGGAGGCATCAACAATTGGGATGCGCGCGACATCGTCATCGATACTTCCGTCCTCCCGTCCGGCACCTACAAGGCCGAACTATTCCAAGACGGCGTTAACGCCGACCGTAAAGCGACGGACTATAAGAAAGTTGTCAAAACCGTCGAGGCAGGCGAAAAACTGACCATTCACCTGGCTCCCGGAGGCGGCTTCGCCATCAAATTTGTAAAATAATCCCCGCCACGAGCATAGAGAGAGGCTGAGTTCAGATCGACTCAGCCTCTCTCTATGCCTTCCTCTCTCCATCCTTCCCTCGGCAGATTGCCGGGCTATCAAACATCGACGAAGATATAAATAACCGCAACGATTCCATATTTAACTGCAACGGAGGTATCGGAGATAAACGGCGGAATGACGATAAGCTGCTCAACAGAGAAAAGTTATGAAATATCGAAAAGAAGGTGTCAAAAACGCAGATATTCTCCCAAATAATTACTAATTTTGTAAGCAAACAATCTAAAAAGACGATCCGAATGAAAATAGCTATCATAGGGACGGGGAAAATCGTTCCCACAGCCATATCGGCTATGTCGCAAGTGCCTGAAATCGAGATAACGACCCTATACGGCCGTCCGCACAGCCGGGAAAAGGCGGAAAGCATGGCGCGGCGATACCGTATTCCTCACGTATACACGGACTATACCGAACTGTTAAGCCAACCCGATATCGACTTCGTATACGTCGCCCTGACGAACAGTGCCCACTATCCATACTGCAAAGAAGCATTGTCGGCCAATAAAAACGTGATCGTCGAAAAGCCTTTCTGTTCCTCCTTTCGCGAGGCGAAAGAATTGGTCGAACTGGCGGAGAGAAATCACCTCTTTCTCTTCGAGGCCGTTACGCTACTCCACATGCCGAACATCCGCGCCATCGAGTCCGATCTTCCGAAGTTGGGAAAGATCCGCCTGATCAATTGCAACTATTCCCAACTCTCCAGTCGCTATCATCAATACCTGAAGGGTGAAATCGAGCCGGTCTTCGACCCGAATCTTTCCGGCGGAGCACTGATGGATATCAACGTATACAATGTGAATTTCGTGCTCTATCTGTTGGGGAAACCTCAGTCGATTCGCTACGGAGCCAACCTCGGTCATAATCGAATCGATACCTCGGGGATACTGACTCTCCGTTATCCCGACTGCATGGCGGTTTGTGTCGGAGCCAAAGACAGTGCCAGTCCGGGATACTGTACCGTACAAGGCGAAAAGGGTTGGTTGAAAGTTACGGGAGGACCGAACGAATTCACCGGATATACGCTGTGTGCTGAGGGGAAAACCGAAGAAAAGCGACAAAATTTATACGACAACCGAATGGTGCACGAATTCATGGAATTTGTCCGAATATTCCAGGAAAAAGATAATCGCTCGATGAATAAATTCTTACAGCAGTCATTGACAGTAATGGAAGTGCTGGATGCGGCTCGCCTCGAGGCAGGAGTTCCGATTATGAATTTTTCCCAAGAATAACTATCTTTTTGTCATATAAATCGTAATTTTACAGCACTTTTTAAAATTAACATGCAAGTAGCTATCATCAAATACAATGCAGGCAATGTCTATTCCGTATCTTTCGCATTAAAGCGTTTAGGGGTCGATGCAATGCTGACCGACGACAAAGAAGTGTTGCTCAAAGCCGACAAAATCATATTCCCCGGTGTAGGCGAGGCGGAAACGACGATGCGATACCTGAAACGGAACAGGTTGGATCAACTGATCAAAGACCTGAAACAACCCACGTTAGGGATATGCCTGGGTATGCAGCTGATGTGCAATCGCTCGGAAGAAGGAAATGCCGACTGCCTGAAAATCTTTCCTGTGGACGTACGCAGGTTTCGCCCGACGACGGCAGAAAAAGTGCCACACATGGGATGGAATACGCTTAGCCGAATGAACGGAGACCTCTTCAAAGGGCTGCCGGAGGAGGAGTTCGTATACTTCGTACACAGCTTTTACGTTCCGCTGAACGAGTACACCACCGCTCGAACCACCTATATACTGCCCTTCAGCGCCTCTCTTCGCAAGGACAACTTCTATGCCACGCAGTTTCATCCGGAAAAGAGCGGAAAGGCGGGAGAGCGCATGCTCCGGAATTTTCTGGATTTATAATATTTACGGATGATGATTGAGATTATTCCTGCCATAGATATCATCGAGGGGAAATGCGTGCGCCTCTCCAAGGGCGATTACAATACGAAAAAAGTATACAATGAAAACCCGTTGGAAGTGGCCAAAGCCTTCGAAGCCCACGGCATTCGGAGACTTCACGTAGTCGATCTGGACGGAGCGGCCTCGCACCATGTCGTCAATTACCGGATTCTCGACCGGTTGGCCGGGCATACGTCGCTCGTCATCGATTTCGGCGGCGGCATCAAGACGGACGAAGACATCCGGATCGCCTTCGAAAGCGGAGCCCGGATGGTGACGATAGGAAGCGTCGCCGTCAAGCAACCCGCGCTCTTCAAACGTTGGCTCGTGCGATACGGTACGGAGAAACTGATCCTCGGCGCAGACGTAAAAAACGGTCAAATAGCCTATAACGGATGGAAAGAAGAAAGCGCAAACGAGCTGATGCCGTTCCTGAACGATCATTGCGCGGAAGGCGTGAAGAACGTCCTCTGTACGGATATCGACAGAGACGGCATGTTGCAAGGGCCGGCCGTGGACTTGTACAGAGGGATCAGGCAGGAGTTTCCCCGCATGCACCTGATCGCCAGCGGCGGAGTAAGCTGTGTCGACGACATTCGTGCCTTAGACGAAGCGGCCATTCCGGCCGTCGTCTTCGGGAAGTCCCTCTACGAAGGCAAAATAAAAATGAAAGATTTAAAACCGTTCATCGACCGATCATGTTAGCAAAAAGAATCATACCGTGTTTGGATATCAAAGACGGGCAAACCGTCAAAGGAACCTGTTTCGTAAATCTGCGCAGCGCCGGCGACCCCGTCGAATTAGGGAAAACGTACAGCGAACAGGGTGCCGACGAATTGATCTACTTGGACATCACTGCCAGCCATGAAGGGAGAAAAACATTCACCGAACTGGTCGAACGAGTGGCCGCCCGCATCAACATCCCCTTCACCGTAGGTGGAGGCATCCGCGAACTGAGCGATGTGGAACGATTGCTGAACGCCGGCGCAGACAAGGTATCAATCAACTCGTCGGCCATACAAAATCCGCAATTGATCGACGAGATCGCCAACCATTTCGGCGCCCAGGTGTGCGTCGTAGCCATCGATGCCAAGCAGACGGGGCAGGGCGAATGGAAATGTTTCCTCCACGGCGGCCGCGTCGAAACCGACAGAGACCTGTTCGGTTGGGCGAAAGAAGCGAACGAACGGGGTGCCGGAGAAATTCTGTTTACCAGCATGGATCACGACGGCGTGAAAAACGGATTTGCCAACGAAGCGCTGGCTCGACTCGCCGCCGCGCTTTCGATCCCCGTCATCGCATCCGGCGGAGCCGGCAAACCGGAACACTTCGAGGAAGCATTCGCCGCGGGGAAAGCGGATGCGGCGTTGGCCGCCAGCGTTTTTCATTTCGGAGAGATACGGATTCCCGAATTAAAACAGTATCTTTGCAGTCGGGGAATAAATGTGAGACTATAATTATGCGAAATGGATAAGATAACATTAAATTTCGACAAGATGGACGGCCTCGTGCCGGCCATCATACAAGATATCGACACCCAAAAAGTACTGATGTTGGGCTTCATGAACGAAGAAGCCTACGAAAGGACGCGGACGACAGGCCGGGTGACCTTTTACAGCCGGACGCGCAAAACCCTATGGACCAAAGGAGAAACCAGCGGAAACTTCCTGCATGTGGTCAGCATGAAAGCCGACTGCGACCGCGATACGCTGTTGATAGAAGTCCGCCCCGACGGACCGGTTTGTCATACCGGCGCAGCTACCTGCTGGAACGAAAAAAACGAGCAGGACGTACTCTTTCTCAAAGCATTGCAAGACCTCGTCGACGAACGCCGTAAAGCCATGCCCGAGGAATCGTACACGACCAGCCTGTTTCGTTCCGGCATAAACAAAATAGCGCAGAAAGTCGGCGAAGAGGCCGTCGAAACCGTCGTCGAAGCCTGCAACGGCACCGACGAAAGGCTCGTTTACGAAGGGGCAGACCTGCTCTATCACCTCGTCGTCCTGCTCGCGTCCAAAGGGCTCCGCATAGAAGATCTGGCTCGGGAACTCAAAGAACGTCACAAACCGAATTGGAAAAAACACTGACAGTATGAATGAAAACGACGTCCTGATCCGTTACAAAGAGGTATGCATCGACCAGCAAGAATTTTGCGTACTGGAACATATCAACCTCGAACTCAAAAAAGGCGAGTTCGTCTATCTCATCGGAAAGGTGGGCTCCGGAAAAACCTCCCTGCTGAAAACCTTCTACGGCGAACTCGGAATCGTCGACGGCGAAGCGAGGGTGTTGGGATACGACATGAAGAATATCCGCCGGAAAAAAATCCCCGCCTTGCGACGGAAACTGGGCATCGTATTCCAAGACTTTCAACTCCTGACCGATCGCACGGTGCGCGATAACCTGAAATTCGTCCTCAAAGCGACCGGCTGGAAAGAAAAAGCCCTTATCGACGAGCGGATCGAAGAAGTGCTAAAACAAGTCGAGATGGAAGGCAAAGGCTATAAGATGCCCAGCCAACTCTCGGGGGGCGAACAGCAACGAATCGTGATCGCACGGGCTATCCTGAACAAACCAGATATCATCCTGGCCGACGAACCGACCGGCAACTTGGACGCAGAAACGAGCAGCAGGATCGTGGAATTGCTGCAATCAATCTGCGAACAAGGATCGGCCATCGTCATGAGTACCCATAACCTGCATTTGGTACGCCGGTATCCGGGAACCGTTTATCGCTGCCAAGAACATCGCATCCAAGACGCGACCGACGAGTTCTTCCCTTCCACCGATACGTCCTGCAACGTGTCCGGATACGTCCCATAACGTAGCCGGATACGTCCCACAACGTGGCCGGATACGTTCCGGACCCCGCCGGCGAGGTTGTTTATCCCGTCGGACAGGTTGTATAACCTATCCGGATACGTTCCGAACCCCGTCGGCGAGGTTGTTTATCCCGTCGGACAGGTTGTATAACCTATCCGGATACGTCCCGAACGTCAAATTTGAGGTTGCCCAACGTATCCGGTGAGGTCCGGAACGTCGACGACGGGTTATCCCACGTATCCGACGGGATCCGGAACGTCAACGGACAGGTTCCCCAACGTATCCGACGGGATCCGGAACGTCGACGGACAGGTTCCCCAACGTATCCGGTGAGGTCCGGAACGTCGACGACGGGTTATCCCACGTATCCGACGGGATCCGGAACGTCAACGGACAGGTTCCCCAA
>NZ_HE997185.1:257772-277402 GCF_000312445.1 Phocaeicola abscessus CCUG 55929
GGTTCCGCCATCCAGTGGTGGGGATACTGTAAAAGAAAATCACTAATTCCTCGTTTTTTATCCTCTATTCGTTCATTATTCGTATATTTGCGGCATCATATAAATCATAAATACGAGACGAAGATGAAAATTTTAAAGTTCGGAGGCACTTCCGTCGGTTCCGCCCAACGGATGCGAGAAGTCGCCAAATTGATTACCGACGGAGAACGGAAGATAGTAGTGCTTTCTGCCATGTCGGGTACCACCAACACCCTGGTAGAGATATCGGACTATCTGTATAAAAAGAATCCCGACGGAGCCAACGAAGTGATCAACCGCTTGGAAGCGCAATATCGAAAACACCTCGACGAACTGTATGCTACCGATGCGTATAAACGACTGACACAGGAAGCCGTCAAAGCGCAATTCGACTTTATCCGCTCGTATACGAAAGACCTGTTCACCCTCTTCGAAGAAAAGGTAATCTTAGCCCAAGGCGAACTGATGGCTACCTGCATGATGACCAATTACCTCCTGGAACAAGGCGTGAAAGTGGAACTCCTGCCCGCGTTGGAATTCATGCGCACCGATAAGAACGGCGAACCCGACCCCGTCTATATCAAAGAGAAATTGGAAGCCCAATTGGAACTGCACCCCGATGCGGAAATTTACATCACGCAGGGTTATATCTGCCGGAATGCCTACGGCGAGATAGACAACCTGCAACGCGGAGGCAGCGATTATACCGCTTCGCTGATAGGAGCGGCCGTCAAATCGGAAGAGATTCAGATATGGACGGACATCGACGGCATGCACAACAACGACCCCCGTTTCGTAACACATACCGAACCCGTTCCGCACCTGCAGTTCGAAGAAGCGGCCGAGTTGGCCTACTTCGGCGCCAAGATTCTGCATCCCACCTGCATACAGCCCGCCAAATACGCCAATATCCCAGTACGTCTGCTCAACACGATGGACCCTTCCGCACCGGGAACCTTGATTTCGAACGACCTGGAACCGGATACCATCAAAGCCGTCGCCGCGAAAGACAATATCACGGCCATCCGAATAAAATCGGGGCGCATGCTCTTGGCCTACGGTTTCCTGCGCAAGGTGTTCGAAATCTTCGAAAGCTACCAGACCTCTATCGATATGATCTGTACCTCGGAGGTGGGTGTATCCGTCACCATCGACCGCGTAACCCATCTGAACGAAATTGTCGACGACCTGAAGAAATACGGCACGGTAACCGTCGATCGGGAGATGTGCATCGTCTGCGTAGTGGGCGATCTGAAATGGAGCAATGTGGGGTTCGAAGCCCATGCGCTCGATGCCATGCGAGATATCCCCGTTCGGATGATCTCGTTCGGAGGCAGCAACTACAACATCTCTTTCCTGATCAAAAAGGAAGATAAACAGCGCGCGCTTCAATCGCTAAGCGATCATTTGTTCAATCGCAAGTAAACACGTGCCATACCTCCTTCGATGAAAACATCATTTCCTGTCGATAGCTTTCAAGGGATCAAAACGCCTTTTTATTACTACGACGTTTCATTGCTCCGCCGAACGCTCGACGCCATCAATCGGGAAGCGAAAAGATATCCGAACTTCTGCGTGCATTACGCCCTGAAAGCCAACGTCAACCCCAAACTCTTAGGGATCATACGAACAGAGGGATTAGGTGCCGATTGCGTAAGCGGAGGCGAAATACGCGCGGCCTTGCAAGCCGGCTTCGAACCGGATAAAATCGTCTTCGCCGGCGTGGGAAAAACCGACTGGGAAATAAATTCGGGACTCGATCACGGCATCTTCTGCTTCAACGTGGAATCGATTCCGGAACTGGAAGTCGTCGACGAATTGGCAAGAGCGAAAAACCAGATCGCAAGTGTGGCACTGCGTATCAATCCGAACGTGGGAGTGCATACGCATGCCCATATCACTACGGGCTTGGCGGAGAACAAATTCGGTATCGGCATGGACGAAATGCATAGGGTCATCGACCGGGCTTCGACCATGAAACATATCCGCCTCGTGGGCTTGCACTTCCATATCGGATCGCAGATCACGGATATGGGGGATTTTGTCGCACTCTGTAACCGGATCAACGAATTACAGGAGCAACTCTACGCCAGGCAACTCATCGTCGATCATATCAACGTGGGCGGCGGGCTCGGCGTCGATTACCGGCATCCCGACAGGCAACCCATCCCCGACTTCGCGGCCTATTTCGCCACCTATCATAAACACCTGAAACTTCGGCCCGATCAAACGCTTCACTTCGAATTGGGACGCTCCGTCGTGGCGCAATGCGGAAGCCTGATCAGTCGTGTCGTCTTCATCAAGCAAGGTGTGCACAAACAGTTTATGATACTCGATGCCGGCATGAGCGACCTCATTCGCCCCGCCCTCTATCAGGCCCTCCATCGGATAGAAAATCTCAGCTCCGATCAACCCGTCGAAACCTACGACGTCGTCGGCCCGATATGCGAATCCTCCGATGTGTTCGGTAAAGCGGTGGACTTAAATCGATCCCGCCGGGGCGATTTTATCGCCATACGCTCGGCCGGAGCTTACGGAGAAACCATGGCGTCGCACTACAACTGCCGCGAATTGCCTGCGGGATATACGTCGGAGGAATTGATCTAACGGGCATGTCGATGGAAATAACACTATGGGAGTTCATCCCGATTATCACGGTAAGCGGTCTATTCCTCATCCAATTCGTTTATTGGCAAGGCATTTATAAAAACATGCATCGCCGGATCGAAAAGCCCGGACGAACGGTCGACTCCTATCCTCCGCTATCGGTTATCATCGTAGCGAAAAACGCTCGTGCGGAAATAGAAAAGAATCTTCCCGCCGTATTGAATCAAGATTATCCCGCCTTCGAAGTAATAGTGGTTCACGATCGTTCGGCAACCGATTGCGACGATGTCTTAAAACGGTTGGAAACCCGATACGTCAATCTGTATCACACATTTATCCCTGAAAGCGCTCGCTATATCAGTCGCAAGAAATTAGGCTTAAGCATCGGTATCAAAGCAAGCCATTACGATTGGCTGGTCTTCACGGAAATATATTGCCGGCCGGAGAGCAACCAATGGCTGAAAAAAATGGCTGCCCATTTCACCGAAGAAACGGACATCGTGCTGGGTTACAGCAACTATGAACGTCGGCAGGGATGGTTTAACAAAAAAATCTGTTACGACCGGCTCATCCACTCCATGCGTTTCCTGGGCATGGCCCTCGTGGGGCGTCCGTATACGGGAAGCGGCAAGAACTTGGCTTATCGCAAGTCTCTTTACGCCAGGCAAAACGGGTTTACCAACCAACTGAACTGGGATCAAGGAGAAGATATGCTGTTCGTCAATCAGGCAGCCGAAAAGAAAAATACACGCGTGGAAGTGAGCAAAGACAGCATCGTGCGTATCGCCATGCCGACCAAACGTATGTGGAACCACGAAAAAGTCAACGAGATGGCTACCAGCCAACTGTTCAAAGGGATGGGAAAATATGGGGCAGGCTTTGAAACGTTGACCCGGGTGCTCTTCTTCCTTGCCGTCCTGACAACGGTCATTTACGGTATCCTCTCCCGGAAATGGATCATGGCAGGAGCCGCCGCATTGCTGTACGTCGTCCGTCTTATCATTCAGGTATTCGTAATCCGGCAGGCTGCCGAAGATTTCGACAAGCGCAGATACGGCCTCTCCATCCCGCTGTTCGATTTGCTGCAACCATTATGGCACCTGAAGTTCAAGACGATAAAAGCCCGACATCGCAAAGACGATTTCCAGCGGAAGATAAACTTTTCCAATCCTTCAGGCATAGGATGAACCCCGAAAAAGTGCATATCGACTATTGGATATGATCTTTATTTTCGCTACTTTTGCGATCCATTCCCAATCATTCAATTATGTTTTCAGGTATTGTTGAATCTACAGCCAAGGTCATTAAAATAGTAAAGGAGCAAGAGAATATCCACTTTACTTTTACTTCCCCTTTCGCACACGAACTGCAAATCGATCAAAGCGTCTCGCACAACGGAGTCTGCCTGACAGTCGTTTCCTTGAACAAGGACGATAAAACCTATACGGTCACGGCAATGCAAGAAACCCTCGACAGATCCAATCTCGGGCTGCTGAAGGAAGGGGACGAGGTGAACGTAGAACGAAGCATGCCGATGAACGGCAGACTGGACGGCCATATCGTTCAGGGACATGTGGACGAAACCGCCGAATGCATCGACATTCAAGACGCCCAAGGGAGCTATTACTACACATTCAAATACCCCTTCGATAAGGAAATGGCACAGCGCGGATATATCACCGTCGACAAGGGCTCTGTCGCCGTCAACGGAGTGAGCCTGACGGTATGCAACCCCACAGACGACTCCTTTCAAGTGGCAATCATCCCCTACACCTTCGAAAATACCAATTTCCACAGCATTCGTATCGGGACGAAAGTCAACGTCGAATTCGATATCATAGGAAAGTACGTGGCCCGATTAAGCCGACCCGAATGAATGCTCTGCACTATCCCTCTTCCTACCGGACGGAAAGTGCTCATTAAGGTCCAAATGGCAATAAAGCTATTTAATAAATCCGATTTAAAAAACAATATAAAAATATAGATAGTAACATTTCTCTCCCTTTTAGAAAACTAACGAAAGAAGGGAAACGATATATCAATGATAAAAATATGACTTCATTATTATCCACACTCTCAAATATAATATCTTAGTATGTCATATTTTCGTACATTCGTCGACAGAGAGGTAAAATTGTCGTCGCGGGGTTCAGCATACTGCCCTCGACTCAAAGAAAAGGAAAAAATCCTCGCAACTTACATTGAACAATGTGAAAAACAAACTTATCCATATTGTCATGGGGTTTATCAGAAAAGACGAGGACTACAATGATTTTATTGCATCACGAAAAACAAAAAGGCAACAAATATTAATAAAAAATAATGATGAAAGTCTGTGAAAGAACATGGATTACCTTCTAAAGACTCATTTATGAGCAAAATAACCTGGTATTTTTAGCTTTTTTCGTATTTTTAGCTTATCATTGCGAAATAATGGTAGAATGGCTTCACCCAAACTAAAAAACAGCGTAACGAAAACAGTGTGTCACCAACTATCCAACAAAAGAAATTCTTTCTGCTTTCATGGGAAAAAGGATTGAAGAGATAGATTACTTAAGGTGTATATTCATTAGCTTAATGATTATATTTCATTTAGCATATATTGGAGATAAATATCCATATCTGAAGTCCATTGTCTATACATTTCATATGTCAGGATTTCTTGTCATATCTGGCTTCCTTGCTAATTCCAATAAAGATATATTCTCTTTTCTTAAGATGATTACATTTGTATTTATACCATATGCAATCATGGAAGCCGGATATGTCATTATGTCGTCTGTTTTACCTATTAGAGAACATATTGATCTTCTTTCTCCGCTCATCCTTGTCGAAAAGATCTTTATTTCTCCAATGGGGCCTTATTGGTATCTTCATACATTGATTTTGAGTTGGATTGTATGGTATTTTTTAAATAATATTTTTCGCAGGGCAACAAAAAAACTAATTTTACACTCTATTCTCCTTCCTATTTGTTTTTATGTATTATCTGGTTTAGGATTAATCTCATTTGACAATGCTATTTATTTTATATTTGGAATTTTGATTAAATTAAGTGGAATCAACTTTACTGCAGTATTTCAGCCCACCAAATTTTCGTTTCTTCCGTTGGCTGCTCTGTGTTGCTTTCCTGATAATTTGAACCGAGGGTCATTTTGGGGAATTGTTATTACATATTTATCAATTTGTTTCTTTCTTTCAATATATCCTTTTCTTTCTTTTAGGATAAAAAAAATAACAACTTTCATCGGCCGAAACACTCTGGTACTCCTTTTATTTTCTCCGATCTTCACATTTTTATCGAAACCTTTGGTCTTTATTTTTTCATTCGATCCATCTGGCATAGCATTTGCATCTATAGCGACTTTAGTAACGATTTTAGGAAGTTTTGGAATTGCATGGATAATGGATTTGACAGGATTTTCAAAATATTTCTTTGGTAGAAAAAAAAATCTGATTTAGGCAGGAAAAGTCCATTTATAACTGATGGGGTGATTTTAAAGACATACATTTTTTACGTGTTTCGTATATTTTTTTACTCTATCCAATTCTTTTTTGTGAGAATAAAAAATCTCTTGCTTGGCATAACGGTAGTTGGCTTCGAAGGTCTCATTGAGATTGTTGGAACCATTTGCCGTTATTTTATTACAGACATTTTACCGTACACGTTTTTAATCAATATTTTTTACATAAGTTTGTGGCAGAAAAATATGAATAAGTGATGAAAAACTCTAAATTGACTCTGATAAGGGTATTTTTAGGTTCGATAATTTTCTTTTGGGCTTCTATTTGTTCTTTCGGTAAAGAAAGAAAAGTACTTTATGCGATACTGACACTTAAAGATTCGACTGTCGTGGAAGGTTATCTGCGTTCCTCTTCATTAAATGTTTCTTTGCGGTTGTGGGTGGAATGAAACGGTTACAAATTGCCAGCAGTTGAAAATGCAAGCAGCCGATGGTCAATGGATGTACTACAAGTAGCCAGCAAGCGTATAGACCGATTGTAAACCGGAGCTCTGTCTATTAATCAGGCGATGAATAAACGTTCTTCCTTATAATTAAGGAAATACGATTAAGGAAGAGAAGTGCAGACATAAAAAAAGGACTACCGCTGTAGTCCAACCTTTGTTAACCTTAAATCTAATACTATGAAAAACACGATGCAAATATACGGTTCTTATTTTATCTTGCAAACATTCGCACCGTTTTTCTTTTAAAACGGTCTCATATTTAACTTTATTACATACTTCACGCAAAGAATTATACAGGTTTTCACATAAACGCCCTATACTCGGTTTGAAAACCCGTGTATCTGATTCGCGCAATCGAATCAATACACTTCTTCTTCCTTCTTTACTTCATCCATGGTGATTTGTTTCTTATTCAACATACTCCATGCATAGCAAATATAAGCCAACACAAAAGGTATTAACATAGAGACATACGCCATCGTACGTAACGTAAACTCGCTCGAACAACTGTTCGATAAAGTCAGCGAGCTTTGCAAATCGGCTGTCGAAGGATAATAAGCCGTATGATGGTATCCTACGACTAAAAATAAAGAGAGCACCACCCACACGGTGCCGATTCCGGCGAACCAGATGCCGTATTTATAAGTTTTGCTGACCATCGACTTCAGTATTCCGAACAAAACGCCCATCACTCCTGCGAGGAAGAGCGCCGACAAAAGAGGCATCGACAGGAAATTATGCAAATACTTCTGCGATTCTAAAACGATGATGCCCTGTGCATCCACTGCATACCCTTCGGCAAGCAAGACATATCCCATAAATGTCAGGAAAAACAAAAGGAACGGAACGGTATCGATGAGCAATTTGCGGCGACAACGAGGTATCAGCTCATCGTCCTCGATAGTATTAATGAAATAAAGGTTGCCGAGCAACCGGGACAAGAAGAGAACGGCTAAACCTAAAACCCAATTCCACGGATTCAGTAAAGCGTCCAGTCCGTGAGAAGCATTCGCCCACGAACTGACCACAGGCATCACCTCGCTTCCCATATTTCCCTTGTCGACAATAAAATTAGAACCGGTAAAGAAAGTCGCCACAACTCCGCCCAACAGCAACGGAGCCACCCAACCGTTGATCACCAAGAAGCGCTGATAAGTTTTCTTACCGAGGAGATTACCTATTTTCGACTGGAATTCATACGACACGGCCTGCAGCACGAACGTAAACAGAATGATCATCCACAGCCAATAGGCTCCGCCGAAACTCGTGCTGTAAAATAAGGGAAAAGAGGCAAAGAACGCACCGCCGAATGTCACTAAGGTAGTGAAAGTAAACTCCCATTTCCGACCGGTGGAATTAACCATCAAAGTACGCAGATCGGCCGTCTTACCCAATGCGAAAAGCAAAGAGTTCCCTCCCTGTACAAACAGCAGAAAAACCAAAAGAGCTCCCAGTAAAGATATCAGAAACCACCAATATTGTTGTAAAAATACGTATGTCATATCCGTAGTGTTAAATTGTTTTCCTTAATCGTGTTTAGCATTCTCAAGCGGAGAAGGCCCTTTCCCGATAGCTTTGACCATGATGCCGATCGCCGCAACGAGCAGGACGGTGAAGAGAATCAGGAAAATAAAGAAAGTCAGCCGGACAGAACTGGTCTGCAATTTGCTGATCGCCGCATTCAACGGCAACAGATCCTGGATAGCCCAGGGCTGTCGACCTACTTCTGCCACGATCCAGCCGGATTGCGCAGCGATGTATCCCAACGGAATGGTCCACAGCGCGACCTTCTGAAGCCACTTCATTTCCTGATACTTCCCCTTATGCCGGAACCACCAAACCGCCAAGAACAAAAGGATGAAGAATCCTCCCAGACCGACCATGACGCGGAACGACCAGAAGGTAATGCTCACGGGCGGAACTAATCGATTCGTATCGCCGATATATCCGTAACCGAAATAAGGCATATTCTCCTCCAACACTTTCAGGCTCGCATTCTTCTTTTCCGTTTCCTTCGCGGCAACGGCCTTCCGATAATCAGCTAAAGCCGCGATAGCCGCCTTCCCTCTAGCGATCTTTTCCTTGGCCGACAAGACAGCGGTGCCGTCAGGCTTTCGATAACCGTCAATCAAATCATTCATGCCGGGCACATAACCGTCCATATCCTTCGTAGCTAAAAAAGAAAGCAACTTGGGTATTTTAAGATCGCCCGCTACCGTCAAGGGGACACCTTTCCCCCCCTCCATGAGACCTTCGACGGCAGCCATCTTCATCGGTTGAAGTTGTGCCACCTGAACTCCCGAGATGTGGCCCGTAACAGCGACGATCAAAGAGGCCAATACGCCGAAGACAGCTCCTATCCGAATACTCGATAAGGCAAAAGCCTGATGACGTTTCTTGATCAAATACCAGCTGCTGACGCCCACCACAAAGACTGCTCCCAACACCCATCCGCTCATAACGGTGTGAAAGAATTTTGCCACGGCCATCGGAGAAAGGGCCACCGCTAAAAAGTCGGTCATCTCATTGCGCACCGTATCGGGATTAAAATGCATGCCGACCGGATATTGCATCCACGAGTTGGCCACCAGAATCCACCATGCGGAGATCGTCGCCCCGATCCCCGTCAACCACGTCGAGGCCAGATGAAAGCCTTTGCTCACTTTTTTCCAGCCGAAGAACATCACCGCCACGAAAGTGGACTCCATAAAGAAAGCAAGTATTCCCTCGATAGCCAACGGCGCGCCGAAAATATCCCCGACGAACATCGAGTAATTACTCCAGTTCGTACCGAACTCGAATTCGAGGATCAAACCTGTCGCTATCCCGACGGCAAAGTTTATTCCGAATAATTTCTGCCAAAACCGGGCGATATTCTTCCAGTATTCCTCACCCGTCTTTACATAAACGGTTTCCATGATGCCCATCACCATGGCAAGCCCTAAAGTCAACGGGACAAATAGCCAATGATACATCGCCGTTAAAGCAAACTGGGCACGCGACCAATCGATAAGTGAAATGTCAATCGAATCCATCATAAGAGTATTATTGAATGAATAGGAATCATAAGCCGAATGGATTACGGAACCGCTCGATCGATCAACTCCCCGCTGACATAATCCTGCTTTTCGGCAGGAGATTTTCCTTTGAGAAAGTTCGGGAAGAAAAACAATTTCAATACAAAAAACAATACGAACAGCTTTATCAGAATGATAATCCATAGCGTACGGCCAATCGTCATATGGCGAAAGCCGTCGATATAAAAACGCCATATACGGACAAGGAACGGCACGTTTTTCATATCCTGTCATGAACGGTTATGCAACAAATATAAAGAAAAATCTTTTTTTCATTCAAATCCTCGGCAAAAAATTTTATTCGCACGAAAACTCAAATCTCCGACATAATATAAAAGTCTACTGCACGGCCTTCACTTCTCCATGTCCGACTACAAACGGCAGGAATGATTGAGCAATGTGCCGTTATACGCTTCGGAATCTCACTTGCAATTGATAGGACGATAAAAAGGTGTATCGTCTGCCTCAGGCGCTAATGTTACGCATGTTTAACATTGTTGATCCGATCAGCGGGAGTCAAAATCCGTTTTAGGCGCTATCGATCCGATCAGCAGGGACTAAAATCCGTTTTAGGCGCTATCGATCCGATCAGCGGGAGCCAAAATCCGTTTTAGGTGCTATCGATCCGATCAACGGGGACTAAAATCCATTTTAGGCGCTATCGAGCCGATCAGCGGGGGATAAAATCCGTTTTAGGCGCTATCGAGCCGATCAGCGGAAGATAAAATCCGTTTTAAGCGTTATCGATCCGATCGACGAAGGAAAAAACCGTTTCTTTCCGACTTTACTAAAAAAAATCCGATCAGAAGGCCGCGACATTCCAAAATATCGTACTTTTGCATCGCGGCCGAACCTCTTCCTGAAGAAACGCCGCAAAAACAGCATACGAATTATTAAATCAAACTGAAATGAGAGTAGCTATTGTTGGGATAAGCGGCGCTGTGGGGCAGGAACTTCTCCGCATCCTCTGCGAGAGGAATTTCCCCATCGACGATTTGGTCCTTTTCGGTTCCGCACGCAGTGCCGGCCGGAAATATAACTTCAAGGGGAAGGACTATGAAGTCAGACTTCTGCAGCATAATGACGATTTTAAGGGAGTAGATATCGCATTCACTTCCGCCGGTGCGGGAACCAGTAAGGAATTCGCCGATACCATTACGAAATACGGGGCGGTGATGATCGACAACTCCAGTGCTTTTCGTATGGATGCCGATGTTCCCCTGGTCGTGCCGGAGATCAATCCGGAGGATGCGCTTGCACCCCCTCGCGGTATCATCGCCAATCCCAATTGCACTACCATCATGATGGTGGTCGTGCTGAACCCCATCGAGCAGCTCAGCCATATCCGACGTGTCCACGTAGCCTCCTATCAAAGCGCCAGCGGCGCCGGCGCAGCGGCCATGGCGGAGTTGGAACAGCAGTACAGGGAGATGATGATCGAGGGAAAAGTATCGACTATCGATAAATTTCCTCACCAATTGGCCTATAACGTGATTCCACAAATCGATCGAATGACGGAAACCGATTACACTAAAGAAGAGATGAAAATGTATCACGAAACGCGAAAGATCATGCACAGCGACATCCGTACCAGCGCCACGTGCGTCCGCGTTTCCTCGCTACGCTCTCATTCGGAATCGGTCTGGTTGGAAACAGAAAGCCCCTTGACGGTAGAAGAAGTCCGCGCCGCTATCGCGTCCGCACCTGGCTGTCGACTGAAGGACAATCCGCAACGCTATATTTATCCGATGCCTTTAGAGTCGGCGGGAAAAGACGATATTTTCGTGGGACGAATACGTAAAGACTTGGCCGCCGACAACGGCATCACGCTTTGGCTTACCGGCGACCAAATTCGCAAAGGGGCTGCCTTGAATGCCGTTCAGATTGCAGAGTACCTGAACGTAAAAAATAACTGAGAAAACGTACCGCAAAACCAAGGCGGAGGGGGCGATGTCGCCCCCTTCGTTGCAACACTAACATTTATTAACCATTTCGCATACAGTATTTTCTTCTCATCGTCATTTCTATGTTAGATAAACAAAAAGAACTATTGAAATGAAAAGATCGTTTTTAAATTTGTGTGGCTTAGCTCTGCTGACCTGCACTTTCAGTCTGCCATCTTGTAATGACGACAACAACAATGATTTGTATTATCCCTCGGCTTTGGTAACGGTAAAGCCAAGTATCGACAACTCTTCGTTCTACCTGCAATTGGACGATAATACGACCTTGGCTCCTACCAATATGAAAGTCTCTCCCTTCGGGAAAAAAGAGGTACGCGCATTGGTCAACTATACATTGGACGATCAAGCGGAAACATCCCCACACAGTCGGGCCGTAAGGATAAATTGGATAGACAGCATCCTGACAAAACCGCTGGCCGCCAACCTCGGAAATATGAACGAGAAAACATATGGGGACGATCCGGTAGAAATCATCAACGACTGGGTGACCATCGCCGAAGACGGTTATCTGACACTCCGATTCCGAACAAGGTGGGGATACGGTGTCAAACACACGATAAACCTCGTTCCATCCGCCGAAAAAGAACAACCTTATAAAGTGAGACTCTATCACAATGCGAAAAGCGACTTGGCCGGACGCATAGGCGATGCACTCGTCGCATTCCGAATCAAGTCCACCGCTACTCAAACAGAAAACTCCTCCGATACCGAAAATATCGTGGATCTGATTCTGGAATGGAAATCGTACAGCGGCATCAAAACAGCTACGTTCAAATACCGCGTACCTAAGGAACCGGTTACCGGCATCACTGAAGGCAGCTTCGTAAAGATGCTCGACTAATATCGCTCGAGACTGTCGTAAAATCGGAGGGGGAGCTGCCACGAATGGCAGCTCCCCCTCCGATTTGTCGTTCAATATCCCCTGTTATTTCTTCCCTTTCAAAGGGTACACATCGTCCAAATACAAGTCGAAAATCAAGGTAGAATATCCTTTAATCGTATTCTTCCCGGCACTTCCGTAACCCAAACTGTACGGAATATAAACCACCCAGCGGTCACCGGCCTTCATATGCATCAACGCCGTAGCAAATCCAGTCACGCTTCCGCTCACGGCATGTTTGGATGGCGAGGATGTCTCCTTATTCAATTCCCCCGAATACGTTTCCTCGAACGTAACAACGGTTCCGTTCGACAAGGGAATCAATTGTCCGCGATAACTGACGACAGCAGTATCGGTAAATAGCGGCGTCGCGCCTTCGCCGTTCTCCAGGATACGGCAATAGACATAATCGTTCGCATTAAACGTTCCGCTCAACGGCGGGCTGAATTTATACGAATGGATTACTTTCCATTGGCCGGGTTCCGTTCCGGTATTTGCTCTCGCCACGACGGCTATCGAATCAATATAATGTTGGTTCCGATTCTCCCAATCGGCATACAAATCCGCTTCCGTATCCGTTTCGCCACACGAAACGAACGGCATGGCGAACAGAGACAGACAGCCGATGAATAAAAATAAACTCTTCTTCATGCTTGCAGTGTTTTTAACAAACTCGTAATACTCACCTTATCGGCGATGATGCTGTTCAAATCGACGATGGCGACTCTCGTCTGTTCCATCGTGTCGCGGTGGCGTAACGTGACGGTATTGTCTTCCAACGTTTGATGATCGACAGTTACACAATAAGGAGTGCCGATGGCATCTTGGCGGCGATAACGCCTTCCGATACTGTCTTTCTCTTCATATTGGCAATGGAAGTGAAACTTCAATTCATCCATAATCTCTCGAGCTTTCCCAGGCAGACCGTCTTTCTTTACCAAGGGTAGGACGGCTAATTTCACCGGGGCCAAAGCGGGAGGCAATCGCAAGACGACGCGGGTCTCGCCGTTCTCCAGCGTTTCTTCTCGATAAGAACCGCACAAAATACTGAGGAACATCCGATCTACTCCGATGGAAGTTTCGATCACATACGGCGTATACGA
The DNA here is from genome assembly GCF_000312445.1 of Phocaeicola abscessus CCUG 55929. Taxonomy (GTDB): domain Bacteria; phylum Bacteroidota; class Bacteroidia; order Bacteroidales; family Bacteroidaceae; genus Phocaeicola; species Phocaeicola abscessus. The sequence continues at coordinate 271,392 of NZ_HE997185.1, forward strand.
CTCATTCCGTTCCGGATCAAAATACTTGATGCTCTTTCCTGAGAACTTTTCATGCTGAGATAAATCGAAGTCGGTACGGCTATGGATTCCTTCCACTTCTTTAAAACCGAACGGCATATTGAACTCGATATCGGTGGCGGCATTGGCGTAATGAGCCAATTTCTCATGATCGTGAAGACGATACATGGCATTGCCGAAGCCTAACGCCTCGTGCCATTTCAAGCGTGCAGCCCTCCACTTCTCAAACCATTCTATTTCGGTGCCCGGGCGAACAAAGAACTGCATTTCCATTTGTTCGAACTCCCTCATACGGAAGATGAACTGCCGAGCGACGATTTCATTACGAAAGGCTTTGCCGATTTGCGCTATTCCGAAAGGAATCCTCATGCGTCCCGTCTTCTGTACGTTCAAGTAATTGACAAAGATGCCTTGCGCCGTTTCCGGACGCAAATACACTTTCATCGAGCCTTCGGAAGTAGACCCCATCTCCGTGGAAAACATCAGATTAAATTGGCGGACATCCGTCCAGTTCCGAGTTCCGCTAACCGGGTCGGTGATTTCTTCATCGACGATAATCTGCCTCAGCTCATTCAGGTCGGTCGCATTCATCGCCTTCTTATAGCGTTCATAGAGCGCGTCCCGTCTCTGTCGTTCCTCCAACACCTTCGGGCTTGTCGCACGGTATTTTTCTTCGTCAAAAACTTCTCCGAACCGTTTCGCAGCCTTAGCGACTTCCTTATCGATCTTCTCGTCATACTTGGCAATCTGATCTTCGATCAACACATCAGCACGGTAACGTTTCTTGGAATCGCGGTTATCAATCAATGGATCATTGAATGCATCCACATGGCCGGAAGCTTTCCATACGGTAGGATGCATGAAAATGGCAGCATCTATGCCGACAATGTTATCGTGCAGAAGAACCATGCTCTGCCACCAGTACTGCTTGATATTGTTTTTCAGCTCCACACCGTTCTGTCCGTAATCGTAAACAGCCGCTAACCCATCATAAATCTCACTCGAGGGAAACACAAAACCGTACTCTTTACCATGTGAGACTATTTTTTTAAAAACATCTTCCTGTGCCATCTTTCTATAATCATTAAAACTTGCTCTTCATTACAATGAGCTCTCCTTCGCCCTTTTATAACGAAATAATGCGCAAATCTAATGTTTTTTTCCAAGAAAAGTGCTATTTTTGCATACATTCATCACACATTAATGAATTTAAGGATTTATGAACGAGGATTTGAACGATATAACAAACGATAACGAAGAAAACGAACCGATAGAAGTCCACGGCCATTCGGAATACAAGCCTGTCGACGGAGTAAAGGACGCAGGCGTCGCCCATCAGTTGAGCGGCATGTATAAAAACTGGTTCTTGGACTACGCTTCCTACGTCATTCTGGAACGGGCCGTCCCTCATATCAACGACGGTTTGAAGCCGGTGCAACGCCGTATTCTTCACAGCATGAAAGAAATGGACGACGGAAGGTACAACAAAGTGGCCAATATCGTAGGGCACACCATGCAATACCATCCACACGGCGATGCCTCTATCGGTGATGCATTGGTTCAGATAGGACAGAAGGACTTGCTCGTCGACTGTCAGGGAAACTGGGGAAACATCCTTACCGGCGACAGGGCGGCCGCTCCGCGTTACATCGAAGCCCGATTGTCGAAATTCGCTTTGGACGTGGTATTCAATTCGAAAACGACAGAATGGCAATACTCGTACGACGGAAGGAACAAAGAACCGGTTACTTTGCCGGTGAAGTTCCCCTTACTCTTGGCTCAAGGAGCCGAAGGTATCGCCGTAGGCCTCTCCTGCAAGATTCTACCTCACAACTTCAACGAAATATGCCAAGCGGCGATCTCTTATCTAAACGGCGAAACATTCACGCTTTACCCCGACTTCCCTACAGGCGGTTCCATCGATATATCCCGTTACAATGACGGAGCAAGAGGCGGAATGGTAAAAGTCCGAGCGAAGATCGATAAATTGGATAACAAAACATTAGTCATCACAGAACTCCCGTTCGGGAAAACGACCTCTTCGCCCCCCGACAAACCGTCCTCCTCGCTTCCCGATTCCATTCTGAAAGCGATCGAGAAGGGAAAGATCAAAGTCAAGAAAGTAGACGATAACACAGCCGCAAACGTAGAAATCCTCGTACATTTATCTCCGGGAGCATCCTCCGACAAGACAATCGATGCGCTCTATGCCTTTACGGATTGCGAGGTCAGCATCTCGCCGAACTGTTGCGTCATCGATGACAAGAAACCTTGCTTTTCGAGCGTGAGCGATATACTTCGCAAATCGGTAGATCACACCAAAGAGCTGCTCCGAAAAGAATTGGAAATACGTAAAGGAGAACTCTTGGAATCCTTGCACTTCGCCTCGTTGGAAAAGATCTTCATCGAAGAACGCATCTATAAAGGAACGCCGTTCGAACAGGCTTCGAACATGGATGCCGCGTGCGAATACATCGACGAACGCCTGACCCCGTTCTATCCGCAGTTTGTTCGCGAAGTTACGAAAGATGACATACTCAAACTGATGGAGATAAAAATGGCCAGGATCCTTAAGTTCAATAAAGAGAAAGCCGATGAAAACAGAATGCGGATAAAGAAAGAAATCAAAGATACGGAGGATAAACTGGCCCGCCTCGTCGAACATACCATCGCTTGGTATTCGATGCTGAAGGACAAGTACGGACAGCAATTCCCGCGTCGGACGGAAATTCGCAACTTCGACACCATCGAAGCGGCGAAAGTCGTCGAGGCGAACGAAAAACTCTACATAAACCGGGAAGAAGGTTTTATCGGCACCTCCCTGAAGAAAGACGAATTCGTAGCTAACTGCTCCGACATCGACGACGTCATCCTCTTCTACAAAGACGGGAAGTGCAAAATCGTGAAAGTGGCGGACAAACTCTTCGTCGGACGGGATGTACTCTACATCAATATCTTCGAGAAAAACGATAAACGCACTATCTATAACCTCGTCTATAAAAACGGGAAGAACGGTTATTATTTTATCAAACGCTTCAATCTGACTTCGATGACGCGCGATAAGGAATACGATATTACCCAAGGCACTCCCGGATCGCGCATCGTTTACTTCACCGCCAACTCGAACGGCGAAGCGGAAGTGATAAAAGTCACGCTCAAACCCAACCCGCACGTGAAGAAAATAACCTTCGAGAAAAACTTCAGCGATATCTTGATAAAAGGCCGTCAGGCGATGGGCAATATCCTTACTAAAAACGATATCCACCGTATCGTCCTCAAACAACGCGGTGGATCGACCCTCGGAGGGAGAAAAGTATGGTTCGACCCCGATATCCGGCGTTTGGATTACGATGAACACGGACAATACTTAGGCGAATTCTCCAATGACGACTTCATACTGGTCGTACAAGAGAACGGTCAATTCTATACCACCGATTTCGATGCCAACAATCATTACGACGCAGGCATTCGCACGATAGAAAAATTCGAGCCGAACAAGGTATGGACTGCCGTCCTTTACGATGCCGACCAAAAGGGATATCCATACCTGAAACGCTTCTTTTTCGAAGAATCTGCCAAAAAACAAAGTTATGTGGGAGCAAACGAAAACAACCGATTATTGTTGCTTACCGATACCCCCTATCCGAGTATAGAGGTCACGTTCGGCGGACTCGACCACTTCCGAGACCCGTTGATCATCGACGTCGAGAAATTCGTCCATATTAAAAGCTACAAGGCAAAAGGCAAGCGAATCACTACCTATACCATCGATAAGATAACCGAACTGGAACCCGCCCGACTGCCCGACCCGACACCTGAAACCAAACCAATTGAAAAGGATTACGTCGACGAAGATCCCGACGGAGGAAAAAGCGAAGCCGATATCATCGACGAAATCACAGGACAAATGAAACTCTTCTGACTTATGAGAACCTACATGCTATCTCTGTTCATGTTGACTTCCGTACTCTTTGCCCAAGCTCAAGAAGATAGTCTACAAGCAAACAAGTACGTTACCAGAGCCACCCTCTACGGCATCGGATACACCAACATTCTGGATACCTACCTTTCTCCGATGGAATACACAGGAACGGAGCTCCGAATCCTCAAAGAAAGCATGCGTATGACCAAACTGATGGACGGACAGGTATCCACCCAAAGCATATTCCAGCTCCACCTATCCTACACCAAGAATAAAGCGGAGACCGGCAGAGAATTTTCTGGATGGATAAATTGGAGTCTGGCCTGGCATTACCAGTTCCGATTCCATCGATTGAAGCTATTGGCAGGTCCCATGCTCGACATGAATCTGGGCTATATTTACAACATCCGAAACTCAAATAACCCCGCTCAAGCCATAGCCAACACCAGCGTCGACCTTTCCGGAATGGCCGTTTATCATTTCCAGATAAGGCACTACCCCTTGGTAGCTCGATATCAACTAAACATCCCCATAGCCGGCATCATGTTCTCGCCGGAATACGGTCAGTCCTATTACGAGATCTTTGAACTGAAACACGACGGGAAGAACGTCATCTTCACTACACCCGCGAATCATCCTTCGTTCAGGCAATTCATCTCCTTGGATTTCCCGATCGGAAAAGTAAACCTGCGCGCAGGCTATATGTGCGATATCCAACAAGCCAGCGTCAACCATCTGAAGAGCCATGCCTGGTCGCACCTGTTCATGATAGGCCTGATCAAGAACTTCTGTGTGCTGAAAGGAAAAAATAAAATCTCGTTACCCACATCAGTCAACCCCTTCTAATATGTTTAAATTCATCAAATCATCCAGCATATTGGCCGTCCTCACACTGCTCGGTTCGTCCTGCATCATGGAAGAAACTTTCGATAACACCCCCGAAGGCAACTTCGAAGCACTCTGGAAAACGATCGACGAACACTACTGCTTTTTAGAATACAAACAGGCAGAATACGGATTAGACTGGAACAATATCCACGCCACCTACAAAAACAGAATACCCCCATCGATCACAAGCAAAGGCCTATTCGATATCCTAAGCGATATGACGAACGAATTGAGGGATGGACATGTCAATTTGATCTCCAAAGATCGAGTCTCGCAATACCGACAATGGTACGACAATTATCCCCGAAACTTCAGTGACAGCATTCAAAGCATCTATTTGGGGAAAGACTACCACATCGCTGCCGGCTTGAAATATACCATTCTCGACGATAACATCGGATACATCTATTGTGGCAGCTTCGACACCAGTTTCGGCAACGGTAATTTGGACGAAATACTGCAGACACTCTCGGCATGCAACGCCCTGATCATCGACGTCCGAAATAATGGTGGAGGAAGTCTCCACACGGCCGAAAAGCTGGCCTCCAGATTCACCAACAAAAAAGTACTCGTAGGCTATATGGCATATAAAACAGGACCGAGACATAAAGACTTTTCAAAGCCTCAACCCGTTTACCTGGAACCGGCCACCAGCAATGTTAGATGGCAAAAGCCCGTCGCCGTTCTGACAAATCGACGTTCATACAGCGCAACCAACGATTTCGTCAATAGAATGAAGCAATTGCCCAACGTGATCCTCATCGGAGATAAGACGGGCGGAGGCTCCGGACTGCCTTTCTCTTCGGAGATCCCTAACGGTTGGTCTGTCCGGTTTTCCGCAAGTCCGATGTTCGATCCACACATGAATCAACTAGAATTCGGCATCGAACCCGATCTAAAAGTAGATATCGCCTCGACAGATTATAACAAAGGCATCGATACCATCATCGAGAAAGCCAGAGAAATACTGCGCACAAAAAGTTAAGAGAAGGAATAATTAGCAAATAACTTTGTCCGAATCAAAAATATCCATAACTTTGCAACGCAATGAAATCGCACCTGTGGCGTAATTGGTAGCCGCGCTAGACTTAGGATCTAGTGGCGTAAGTCGTGTAGGTTCGAGTCCTATCAGGTGCACCCGAATCCCCCCCTTTACTTCCGTAGAGTCTTTCTCTCTCTCTTA
>NZ_HE997186.1:0-19189 GCF_000312445.1 Phocaeicola abscessus CCUG 55929
CGAGCTACTGCATCTTCTATATCAACACTCCGATAGCCCCTATCACACCAACCCGTATCACGCCTCGTACAGCCGAGACTTCATCTCGCTTATCTGAGAGGAAGAAATGTATTCATCATATTCCATAAGCTTGTCGAGACTACCATGGGGAGTCAACTCTATTATACGGTTCGAAAAAGCGAATAATACCTGTTTACAAGTAGCTTTCCCCTTCAATGCAGTAGGATCAGCGGACAACACGGTGTAGGAAACGTCAATCTGCTTCGTCGACGTTCGACCGTACCACCTTCGAACTGAATATTTCAACTATTCCCGGACATCGTATGCTCCCCCACTCTTCTGTTGTCGTTACCTTACACCCGTCATTACAGAGCAGTGCGTCAGGCAAATTCAAATGAGGTACTTTGCTTTCGTCCTGATTGCTCCTATTATCCTGTTTGATCGCATAAAGGCAAAATTGATAGAGAGACCGGCACAGTGAATAAGCTCCATTTTGTTCTTTTTTTACTCCCAATTATCCGTTCTGAAAGAAGAGACGGGAATGTCATAATCATTAAATAAGGTCGCCGCTGCATAATTTTTAAATGCATAGCGGACAGCAACCGGCTCCTCGACCTCATCGCATGAAACTTCCACTGTTTTCTCCCATGCATTCACATAAGCTTTTGCCTTATGGAACACCTTGTCTGCTCCGGCAACCTCGAATCCCTCCAAGTTTTTTCCTATCGGAGACAATCCGGTCGACGTTTTGAACCTCAGAATCGCCTTGCCTTCTTTCACTGTCATCGAGTCATAAACCGGGCTCTCATAAGGTATCTCCGAAAGATGGTAAGTCTTCGCCAAAGCCCAGTATGCCAGCCGATCCCCGATTTCTTTCTTCTGTTTCGGATGAATCGTATACCGATCGCCGACATCCATCGTCACGGCCATACCGCAATTAGGTATCAAGTCCATGCACTTCAGTTGCGATTCCCTCAATTTCGCCGCTCCCGTCTCATCAGGTTTCCCGTAGGAATAAGGTGCGATCTGTACATAGTAAAAGGGCATCTCTCCCTGACTGAACGATTTCCTCAGATCCTGCACAAAGGCCGGGAACAGGCGGGTATATAAATCCGGATCCCCCGTATTCGCTTCTCCCTGATACCAGATCGTTCCTCTCACGGTATAGTTAATCAACGGATGCAGTTTTGCATTATACAGGTAACAAGGCGTTTGATTATCCGGCCTCCCCGATTTTCGATCGTTATCCAGGTATGACAAGTCGAACTCCTTAAACGGAATCATCGCTTCCCGGCTCATCCATGCTTCTACGTTGGACCCTCCCCAGTTGGAGATGACCAATCCGACGGGTACATCCAGTACCTCCTGCAAGTATTTCGCAAAGAAATAAGCGGTAGCGCTGCACGTAGCGACTCCCTCCGAGGTGTGCTCTTTCCAGCTTCCTTCGATATCGTCCATCGGGGTTTTGCTAATCTTGTTCACTGTGGTATACATACGGATGGGAGTCGTTTTCCTCGCCTTTACGATATAATCCGTCGAGCCCGCCACGGGCTGACCTCCGAAGCCTTTCACGGGCATCTGCATGTTAGACTGTCCGGAACAGAACCAGACTTCACCGATCAGAATGTTCTTCAACGTCACTTTTTCCCCGTCGCTGAATGCGATATCATAAGGTCCGCCTGCCGAAGGTGTCTGCACTTTGACGATCCACTTGCCTGCTTTGTCGGCTACAGTCGTGTACGTCTTGTGATCCCATGCAGGAACGACGTTGACCGTCGCATTCGGGGAAGCTTTTCCCCATAGATTCACCTGTTCGTTCTGCTGCAAGACCATATTGTCAGCCATCACCGTAGGGAATACAATCTTCGCCGCGATCGGCAAAGAGAGCAGCAGAAAGCATCCCAAGACTAATCTTTTTCTCATTCTTTTAGCATTTATAATTTAACAATATCTTTCAATCCGGATTCCGTTGCGGGAATGATTTCCGCCCGGTATTCGCGAGGCAAGGCGAGTTCATATTTCAGGACACCATCCTCGATATTCCAGTCCAATTCTATGTGCTCATCGCCCACGGGGAGGATACCTCTGCAATGTTTCAGTCCGGTATCGACAAAACGCAAGGTTACTTTCTTCTCCGTCGGCGAAACATCGTAAACGCCCAAGATGTCTCGCATCAGCACGCGTTCGATATGGGCGGCGAAGCCATGATTGCAACTCGCCGTCGGAGTCATGTTTTCCCAAAGCGTTCCTGTCCGGTCGGCCATGATCAGGTATTCGGCAACGGACTCGTCCAGAAGTTGTTTTGACAAACCGGCCCTCGAGAGGATCTCCAATCTCAGGTAGTTTCCGATAAAGGCATTGGCAAAGGCCACGTCCGGATAAGGATTGTACTGCTTGCGGGCAGGACCGAATTCGTCGCGCAAGCGTTTCCACAACTCCGGATACGTCTCGGGAGTAGCGCTCTTTAGATAGAAAGCATAGTATTGGCAAGCTTCGGTATGATTGGCAGTACGTTCCAGCTTTCCGTTCTTGCGGACGGCGTTATCGCAGAAGAAACGTCCGTCGTACGACTGCCTGCGGATCTGTTCGCGTATGCCTTCGGCCTGAGCGTGCAAGGCTTCATCTCCGTAAAGACGCGACATGACGTCCAACATCTCCGCATAGAGCATATTGCTCGGGTAGTTCACGTCCTGCACGTATTTATTGGCGTCCGACCATTCTACGAATACCCACTTATCCAATTTTTCCAGCAACCCATCCTCGTTCAGATAAGGTTTGAAGTAATCCGCCAAATCATAGACGCGCCGCTTAGCCTGATCAATCAGAGCGCGGTCGCCGCTGCGGTGCAAATACTCTTCCAGTTCGAGGACGAACCACATCGCCCAATTGGGAATATAATTGTGGTTCCAATGATCGGAAGGATAGCACATGGGTAACATACCTCTATCTATATCCTTAAACTCTTCCGGAAGAAGGAAATTCTCGATGAAGTTTTTCTCAATCTTGGTATTACCGGAGAAGTCGAATGCTACGCGAGCGGAAAAATAACTATCGCACAACCAGCCTGCGCGTTCCCGAGAGGGGCAGTCCATAAAAATATCCAGCGCATTCTGGCGGTGCGTCTCGCGGGCTGCTTCAAATAGTCGGTTCAGTTCATCATTATCCGATGCAAACTTGGCGCGTTGCACATCCGCTCCGCAATAATCGCGCATATACACCTTGCCGACTTGGCCATCGCCTTCGTCAAAAGCATATTGAACGTATTGCATGGTGTAAGGTTCAAAACTTTCCAAATCGTATTCGCCCGGTTGCAATTCGTAAATCACATAGGCCCGACAACCCAAGCGCTCGATGTGTACGACGCCGTCTTCTCCCAGCAGTTCGTCGAAGTACACGCGCAATTTCGACGGCTTGTCGACCCTTACGTGCAGACCGAGGAAACCGCTGCTATTACAGTCGAACTTATATATGCTATCATTCATTGCCTTTGCGCCGTGGATACGGTAATCGGGATGCGGAACGCGTCGGACGATCAGTTTCTTATCCGGGGTCCGTGCCAGTTTGACAGGCTGTCGGTCGGTCGTCCAATCCGCCTTTGTCGCCCAATCGCCATAATCCGGTTTTAGCGTATAATATTCCGTAAAGGGGCGTTGGAAACTGAAACGAGGCACGTCCGCCTTACGCTGTCGCAAGTCGTAAGCCTCGAAATCCGTGCCCGTAGCGGCTACCACCGTCCCGTCCACTTCCACTTCCGCCTGAAGGAACGAAGGTTGATTCAGCAGGTAATAACTCGACTCGTTGTAACCGGCTACTTCCACGGCAATCACATTCCTGTCGCAGATCAGGTAAGGGGTCAACTCATAGCTGTCTATCCGATAGAAGTCGTGTGCGGCCACGCACGGTCCGTGCGCTACGAAGGTGCCGTTCACGCTCAGCCGGTAATCGGCGGATGCAGCCAAACGGATATAGGCCGATCGAGGGTTCTTCGATTCGATCACTTGTCGAAACGATAATGTCTGATTCTTCACCGTATCCTGTCCTTCGGCCCATACTGGCACTGCCTGCACGAATGAGTTTACAAGGGTCAGATCCGGTTTTACCGCCGCTTCCCGACAGCTGCCGAACAGCGTAAAAAATGCAACTGCAATAAACGAATAGTGTTTCATAGAATAATGGATTATGATGCAAAGCTACTAAAAAACCATAATAAGAACTCTTTATCGCCTTATTATTTCCCGTCTTTTTCTATGGTAAATTCACCGGGGCAATCAGAGCGGTTGGTTTCCGAGATGGTGAGCAGGACGTCGCCCGGGATCAATGCCACCTGTCCGTTGGGCACAATATAGCTGTTGCCGCGCTTCACCAACATGATCAGCACCCCCTTCGAGAAGTTCAGATCGGCGATCTTGTTCCCGTTGGCGAGCATCGATTCGGTGACCCGGCATTCGGCCAGTTTCGACCCGATATCGTCGGGAATCTCGATACCGAATTCGCTTTCCGTCTCTCCTTCGCAATCGAGATTCCACCGTTTAGCCAGCAAAGAGATGGTCGTTCCCTGCAACGACAGCGACATCAGTGTGATGAAAAACACGATATTAAAGAGAAGATGCGAGTCTTTAAGCCCCGCAATCACGGGATAGGTAGCGAAGATAATGGGAACCGCCCCTCGAAGTCCTACCCACGACAAGAAATGCTTCGTCTTGGCAGGTAACTGTCGGAAAGGGAGGAGGCTGATCCACACGCTCAACGGTCTGGCTACCAACATCATGAAGATGCCTATCGCCAAGGCTATGGGAATAATGCCTACCATCTCCGTGGGGTTGACAAGCAGGCCCAAGGTCAAGAACATCACGATCTGCAACAACCAGGTGAGGCCATCGAGAAAGGTGCTCATTTCGCGCCGGTAGCTCAGGCGGTGGTTACCCACCATCAACCCGGCGATATAAACTGCCAGATAGCCGTTGCCGTCGAACATATTCGTCACGGCATAGGTAATGAGGATGATGCTCAGCAGCAATACGGGATATAAGGCCGTATTGGGAAGGTTGATGCGATTGAGCAACCACGTGCTGGCCTTCCCCAGCAACCATCCCAGCAACCCGCCCACGAAAAACTGCAACATCAACTTGCCTGCAACACTCGCCAGCGAAAAATCGGTATCGGTGGCGGCAATCTCGACCAAGGCGAGCGTAAGCATATAGGCCATAGGATCGTTGCTACCGCTTTCCAATTCCAGGATGGGGCGAAGCCTGTATTTCAACCCCATGCGTTGCGAGCGCAAGAGACTGAACACGGAGGCGGAATCGGTCGACGACATGGTAGCCGCCAACAAAACGGACATCGCCAGCGAAAGACGGATATCCAGGCCCGTAAACCGCGAGATGAAATAGATGAACAATCCCGTAAAGACCGTCGTCAAGATCACTCCTAAGGTAGAAAGCATCAAGCCCGGTCCCAGCACCGGTTTAATATCCTTGAACCGGGTATCCATACCGCCCGTAAACAAGATGACGCTTAAGGACAGCATCCCGATTGCCTGTGCGTCGGCGGGGCTGTTGAATTCGATGCCCAATCCGTCGGTACCGAAAATCATGCCGGTAAAAAGGAACAGCAACAAGGTAGGGATGCCGAATTTATATCCGGTTTTGCTGATGAGAATGCTGATGAATATCAGTCCTGAACCTAAAAAAAATATATTTTCAGTCGTAAATGTCATATATTACCACCTCATCGGCTCGTCTATTCTCTGCCGATCGGTATGCAAATATAGAAAAAACAGAAGAAAGCGAATCGTTTCCCGAAAAAAATCTGTTCTTCGTCGGCACGATTCACCCGTTTTCGTATCGTCTCTCCCTTGCAATACTCGGGGAAGATTCCAACTGGAAAACGATCAAACCTGCCACAGATCGAAGCAATTCCGAACGGAAAATAATCAAACCTGCCACAGGTTGGAGCAATTCTAACCGGAAAATAATCAAACCTGTCGCAGATCGAAGCAATTCCGAACGAAAAACAATCAAACCTGCCGCAGGTCGGAGCAATTCCGAACGGAAAATGATCAAACTTGCTGCAGATCGAAGCAATCCTAACCGGAAAATAATCAAACCTGCCGCAGGTCGGAGCAATTCCGGGCAAAATTATATCTCAAACATCTTTTACAAAATAAATATCAATTTTTTCGGAGAATATTTTATATCTTTACGGAGAAAAGAAAGGACAGAACCTATTCGAAAAATATCGAAGCAACACAACATTCGATTCGTAACGAGATTGTTCTACTTTATATTTAACTTCTTTAAAACCAATTAGTACCATGAGAAAAAGAAAATTTTTGGATGCCTTCTATCTCAAGCAACTGACGCAGGGCGCATCGTTCCAATTTCAAAAAGATACGTTGGAGAGCGCAGCGAAAAACGAAACGATCACACAGAAATTGGCAGTGGAAATCGCCGAATGGAAAGCCGCCTTTAATACGTTCGACGAAAAGCTGAAATTATCGCGGAAGAGTCTGATTACAGACGAAATCAAAGCGGCGGACGAAGAGCGCGACCGAGTCTACCAGCAATATCGCAGGACGGTAAAAGCATACCTCGACTTCATCGTGCCGGAAAAGGCGGAGGCGGCTAAGGTACTCTGGCAGAATCTGAAGGATTACGCTATCAACACGAAATGGAATCTGACGCAACAGATAGGCATGACGGAAAATCTGCTTCAAGACCTGGACAGCAAGTATACAGAACAAGTGAAAGCCTTGGATCTGACCCTCGTGACGGCTGCCCTGAAGGCCAAGAACGAAACGGTGGCACAATTGATTCAGCAGCGTAACAAGGAGCAGGCGGGGCGCATCGTGGGTGAAACGTTCGCAGCGCGGCAAGAGTCGGAAAAACTGTACAAGGCTTTCGCTGAGGTGCTCAACGCTTATTCCCTGATAGAAGGCCCGGAGGCTTACAGCGACTTCATCGACCAGGTGAATGCAGACATCCGGCGGTTGAAACTGACAATCCGAAGCGGGAATGCTCCGCTCCCTGACGAGAATGAAGAAAAAGCCGAGGATAAATAACGGCAAGACGCTCATTCCTCCTCCCCCTCCAAGAGGAAGAATAAGGGCCGGAAACGTGAGTACCATGTACGAGTCGTTCGTGTCAGGACGACAACTATAAGGAAGCGATGAAAACGGAGGTACCGACCGTGAGCATCACCATAGCGACTTCGGCGAGACGGTTGATCCGGATCGCCGTTCGCATGTCGACCGCGGTCAAGCGGCGGAGACGCATGCCGATGTAAGGCTTCGGGATACGCTCGCCGAAGTAGGAATGCGGCCCGCCGAAGCGACAGTCGAGGATGGCCGCCAAGGCCGCCTCGGGATAACCGCTGTTGGGGCTGGCATGCTTCCTGCTGAACCTCCCGACAAACTTCAGGTTCCGAACAAAATGCGCCCGCTTCGGATAAAGCATGCTATGGGCGAGCAACATCAGGAAGGCGGTCAGCCGCGCGGGAAGGTAATTGACGACGTCGTCGATTCGCGCCGCCGCCCACCCGAAGTTGCGATACCGCGCCGTGCGATAGCCTATCATCGAATCGAGAGTATTCGCCATCTTGTAAGCCAGCATGCCGGGCACTCCCAGCAGAAGGTACCAGCAGAGAGGCGCAATCACCCCGTCGCTCAGATTCTCCGCCAAAGTCTCCAAGGCAGCGGTCCGTACTTCCTGCGCCGAAAGCTCGCGGGTATCGCGTCCGACGATACGGGCGACCTGCTTCCTTCCCTCGTCCAACGAGCGATCGAGCGCATGGAAAACGCCTCGCACTTCCCGGATCAGGGTCGTCCCGGCCAATGAAGTGAAGACCAAATAGATCGCCAGCAGCACGTACGCTAACGAAGGAAGCGAAATCATGCCGAATGTCCGAATTTCTCTTTCCAGCAAATCGAAGAGGAGACGGACGAAGCAGAACGTTCCTCCAATCAACCCGACCGCCATCGCGCCGCCTTTCAGCCGCCGCCGCGCCCCCCTGTTCCATCGTCTCTCGCCCGCCGCGATCAGTTTCCCGAAGCCGACGACGGGATGAGGCATCCCCCCGGGATCGCCGAAGCGGAGATCCAGCAACCAGCCCGTCAGGAAAGGCGTCAACTCGTACAGTAGGAATTCCTCTACCGACATGACATATAGGTTTTAACGGCTTCGACCAGTGCATCGTTCTCCTCCGGCAGTTGCGCCGCTACGCGGATATAGCGTTCATTCAATCCCTTGAAGTTGGAGGCGTCGCGTACGAGGATGCCGTGCCGATCGATCAGGTACGTCTTTAATGCGGCAGCCGTCCCTCTCGGCAAACGGACGAGCATGAAGTTCGTCTCCGTCTGCAGGGCCGCTACGCCTTCTATTCGATTCAGCCCGGCACGCAACCGTTGCGTTTCCGCCAGATAGCGGTGCATGTCGGGAAAATTCGGGATATCGTGCTTCAACAGGTACTTGCCGGCCTCGATGGCCAGCGCATTCACCGACCACGTCGGTTTATATTTCCGAAGTCGCCCGATCGTTCGCTTGGCAGCAACGACGTATCCCAAACGCAAGCCCGGTATGCCATAGCGCTTGGTCATCGAATACACGAGGAGACAGCGGCGACAGCGATTCACGACGGAGGGCGGGAGCGTCGGTTGCAGCGTATAGGCGGCATACGACTGGTCGACGACATAGATATCGGAGGCGTTCGCCCCAAGCCGACGCCTCCATTCTTCCAGCGGCAACACCGCGCCCGTGGGGTTATTCGGGTTGCAGATCCAGTGAATCATTCTCTCCGAGGCGGGTAGCTCGGCAGCTGCCGAGATGGCGGCCTCGTATTCCGCAAAGGTAGGGGTACAGACGCACTGTCTGTCTCTGCCGAAGAGGCGGGCGATCAGGTAAATCGCTTCGGTCGCTCCGTTCGTAACCAAAACGTTGCCCGCTTCGATGCCCGCCCTCTCGGCAATCATCCGTTCCAAGGCATGGGGTTCCGGCTCGGGATAATGGTCGATCAGGTCCAAATGTTCGCTTAGGTGGCGCTTCAGTCCGCTCAAATCGATATGACTGAAGATATTCGAACTGAAGTTCATCTTCACCTTCCCGCGGTAGTTATATCCGTCGTCTCCGTGTCCTTCCAGCATCGTTCTTCAATATTCGGTAAATCAATTCCATGTCGACATGCTTCCTGACGTGCGCCGCCAGCTTATCATACTGCTCTTCCTTGAAAGCGCGATAGTCGAACGGCTTCTTCGCCTCGCCGATCTTCCCGGCGAAAGGAGCCAACAGGAAGTCGACGAACGAAGGGTTATCGAGAATGCCGTGGATATAAGTTCCCATGCATCGATTGTCGACAAAGTAGCCGTCCTCACGTCCGTCGCGGAACTTATTCAGCGGAGAGGGCTTCGCATCGCCGAAGGGTTCGGTACGTCCCATGTGGATCTCATAGCCTTCCAAGCTGTCATCCGTCGCGTCGGAATAGACGGAACGGAAGCGAACTTGGCGCGTAATCTTCTCCCTTTCCATCACTGTACTCACCGGCAGCAATCCCAAGCCCGGGAGACGTTCGATCTCGCCTTCTACGTGATGGGGGTCCAAGACCTCTCGTCCCATCAGTTGAAAGCCGCCACAGATGCCCATCACCGACGCTCCTTCCCGACGAGCGCGGACAATAGCCTGCGCTACGCCGTTACGGCGCAACTCATACAGGTCGGCAATCGTGCTCTTGCTGCCCGGGAGGAGAAGGATGTCCGCCTTCGACAGATCCTCCACGTTATCGGTGTAGAACAGGTGCACACGAGGGTCTCGCTCCAAGACGTCGAAATCGGTAAAGTTGCTCAGATGGCGCAGGAGGACGACCGCCACATTCACCTTCCCCCGCTTCGCCTGCACGGATTTGGAAGCCAGGTCTACACTGTCTTCCTCCTCGATATGGATATCGCTGTAGTAAGGAACGACTCCCACTACCGGTACCCGGCAGATATGCTCCAGCAGCTTCACACCCGAATCGAACAATCGCAGGTCTCCGCGGAACTTATTGATCAGAATACCCTTTATCCGTCGCCTTTGATCGGGATCGAGCAATTTCAGAGAACCGTACACGCTGGCGAATACTCCTCCGCGGTCGATGTCGCCGATAAGAATCGTATCCGCCCTCGCATGCATGGCCATCGGGAGATTAGCCAAATCGGAATCCCTCAGATTCAGTTCCGAAATACTCCCCGCCCCTTCCAGAACGACGGGATTATAACGGGCGTTCAAACGATCGAATGCCGCGCAGACTTCCCTTCGCAATTCCTCCCGTCCCTCTCTGCGAAAATAATCGTAAGCATCCCGATTCCCAATGACCCGTCCGTTCAGTATCACCTGCGAGGTATGATCCGACTGCGGCTTGAGCAGCAACGGATTCATGTCGGTATGGCAGGCGATACCTGCCGCCTCCGCCTGTACCGCTTGCGCCCGCCCGATTTCCAGTCCCTCGGGCGTAACGTACGAATTGAGCGCCATGTTCTGCGCCTTGAAGGGCGCGGGGGCATAGCCGTCCTGTTTAAAGATGCGGCAAAAGGCAGCGGTGAGAATGCTCTTTCCGACGTCGCTGCCCGTTCCGACGAACATCAGAGGATGAAGCTTTTCCATCGCTATTTAACATAAAATTCTTCTTCACGTCTTTGACGGCGTATTTCTAAGCGCGCCGACAGGAAGAGGTAATCGGACAACCGGTTCATGAAGCACAATATCTCGTCATTCACATCGTCTTGCCGATTCAGCGTCCACAATCGCCGCTCTGCGGTGCGAGCTACGGCGCGAGCGAAATGCAACCGAGCGGACAAGAGCGTACCGCCGGGGAGGATAAAATGTCCGGCATCGCCGACCTCCTCGTGCATCCTGTCCATCGCCTCCTCCATCCGTCGGGTCAGTTCCGCTACATGGAGTTCCTTCGGATTGACCTTCCCCGAAGACGTGGCCACGTGACTCATCACGCTCATCAGTTCTGTCTGAATGGCGTAAAGCATCCGCCACCTCTCGTCTTCAACGGGAAGCGACGAGCGGCAAACGCCCAACAGGGCGTTGAGTTCGTCGAGCATGCCGTTGGTCTCTATGCGAATGTCATCCTTCGGGACGCGAACGCCGTTCCGAAGGCTCGTCATCCCCGCATCGCCGGTCTTTGTGTATATCTTTTTCATAAGCAACGATTAAGTTCCCCAATACAGATGGGTATACGAAGCGAGCACATTTCCCTGCCGGAATACCGGCGTGGGTACGGCTCCGCCCTTGGCATCGTACACCTGAATCTCCGAGGCAGGCGCCTCCCCGAAGAATTGAGAATAATGAAATTCATGGCCGCGAAACATTCGCCCTTCGTACGGAAATCGCCGATAACCCAAAGACAGTCGTCGATCCGCTTTCCTGGCAGTAATCGTATACGGCAACACCCCGACCATCTCCGCCTCGCCTTCCTCCTGCAAGATCGTCTTGCAGAGATACATCATGCCGCCGCATTCCGCCAATACGTTTCCTCCGCCCTCGGCATACTTCCGGATAGAACGGCGAGTATCGGCCGCCTTTTGCAGCACCTCCGAATGCTTCTCCGGATAACCTCCCGGCAGATACAACAGATCCGTATCGTCGGGGATCGGCACGTTCTCTTCCGGATTGAAAAAACGTACTTCGCCTGCACGGTGCAAGATATCGATATGTTCCTGATAAATAAAAGAGAAAGACTCCTCGCTCCTGGCCACCAGCATGCGTCGAAACGCTTTATCGTTTTTTGCAAAAGGCCATTCGAAGAGCTGTCCTTCCTCACGAGGCGGAAGGGGTGCAACGGTCGATTCCAACAGCCGCTTCCAGTCTACATGCGCTTCCAACTGCTGGACAAGCAAGTCCAAGGCTTGATCGTCCCGACTGAAATCCAGCCCTAAATAACGCGACGACTGCTCCAACTCCGCATGTTTCGGCAAATAGCCGAAACATGCGATATGCAGGTCGGCGCATGCTTGCTGCAACAGAGCATAATGACGCGGCGAACCGACTCTATTGAACAGGACGCCTGCGATACGCACCTCTTCCTTGAAACGCATAAAGCCCGAGAGCAAAGGCGCGACGGAATAAGCGGCGGATTGGGCGTCGACAACCAAGACGACCGGTAAGCCCAACGTCTCGGCAATCTCCGCCGTAGAGCCCTTATCTCTGTCGTAGCCGTCGTACAATCCCATCATCCCTTCCACCACGCACACGTCCGCACCGCCAGCATAATGCGCATACAAGGCACGCACATGTTCTTTCGACGCCATAAACGTATCGAGGTTCACCGACGGATGCCCGCACACCTCGGCATGAAACTTCGTGTCGATATAGTCGGGACCGCATTTAAACGGATGCACCTCCATCCCCTGCCGGACAAACAATCTCATCAGTCCGCGCGCGATCGTCGTCTTGCCGGAGCCGGAAGAAGGAGCGGCTATGAGGAATTGAGATACGGATTTCATCGGATTCGTCTTTCATTAATACCGCAAAGTTAATGCAAAATAACAAGAGATGAAAAGGAGCACGAGGCAAAATGAATACCGGTCGAAAAAAGAATATGAACAAACAAACGAATACAAAAAAGTTTTTGCAATTAACTTTTAATTGCTACAGTTGCGATGGTAGCGAGTTACGGCATTTATTCTTCTTTGCAAAAAACGAAAGAATTATCCATGATTGCGAAAGCCGATATGGAAGCGCTGGCATTGACCGAAAATTTTATAGCAACCCACTATTTTGTTCGTTACTGAAAAACTGTAATAGTTCGAAGGATTACCCGTGTACCTCATCACGAGGATTCGACATCGGGCGAGCCTGGGATGCGCGAATACGAGTTACCGGCATCGAGACGAGGCCTCTTTTCGACAAAATCGTCGATGTGCTTCATCGCCCCGTTCCATGGGTGGTATTGTGCATCGCGGTGTATTTCATCGGGACGCTGCTTCTCTTCGCCTCGAACGATTCCCGTTACCGGGGATTGTTCCCCGAAGAATATATCGTCGGGAAAGTATGGATTCATCCAAAAAAGTAACCGTTTCATTAGTAATAGTCTTGTTAGTAATAAAGCTATTTCATACCTTTGTTTTGCAATTATAAATAGCTTAAAAATATGGTAACCGAGAATCCTTTTGTATTTGGCAAAGCTGCCGAAGGAACACACTTTACGGACAGAGAGGAAGATGCAAAACGTCTCACCGCAAATCTCACTCATGGTATCAACGCCATTCTCATATCGCCGCGTCGATGGGGAAAGACTTCACTTGTAAAGAAAGTCATATCCGAAATTGACAGGCCGACCATGAAACCGGTATTCATCGATATTTTCCAATGCAAGTCTGAATACGAGTTTTACCACGCTTTTGCTACGGCAGTCATCAAGCAGACGTCATCGAAACTCGACGAATGGGTGGAGCTGGCCAGGACCTTCCTCGCTCACCTGTCTCCCAAGTTCTCGTTCGGTCCAGACCCGACGAACGACTTTTCTCTCTCTTTCGAATGGAAACCGAAGGACGATACCGAAACGGACATCCTGCAATTGCCAGCGAAGATTGCTCAAAAGAAGCACATCCGCCTTATCGTGTGTCTGGACGAGTTCCAGCAAGTGGCAGATTTTACCGATTCCGTCACCTTCCAGAAAAAACTTCGTTCCGTCTGGCAGCATCAACAAGAGGTCACTTATTGCATGTTCGGGAGTAAGAAACATTGGATGGAAAACATCTTCAACGACCAAAGCATGCCATTTTACAAGTTCGGCGACCTGATGTTTTTGCAGAAAATACCTGCCGAGCGATGGATTCCGTTCATCCGTACCAAATTTCAAGAGACGGGAAAGAGCATCACCGTCGAACAGGCTGCGAGCATCTGCGAGGCGACGGCAAATCTTTCTTCCTACGTTCAACATTTGGCCTGGGTCGTCTGGTACAAATCCGATCGCGTAGTGACCGACAAAAACATCGCCGACGCTATTGACGACCTGCTGGAGCAAAACAAAGTGTTCTTCAAGAGAGAGGTCGAACAACTCTCCGAATTGCAGTTGAATTTTCTCAAGGCATTAGCCCATGGCATCACCACCGGCTTCAGTCGGAAGGACATCCTCAGGGAATATCGCCTGGAATCGTCCGCCAACGTACAGTCTATCAAAAAAGCCCTGCTAAAGAAAGATTTGATCGATATGGACGGGCAAGAAATCGCGTTCAACGACTCGCTTTTCAAATTGTGGCTCCAACGGCAGACATTCTATGAATAAACTCGTACCCATTCTCCGCCCCGCCCGGTACGGCGCAAGGGCAGGGCTCATCCGTTTCGTGCTTATAAAAATTTGTTAACACAGGCACGTTAACAATTTTTTATGCCTATGAAATTTCGATTTCGTGACTATGGAATTTTTGTTTCGTACGGTCGAAATTTTCGACGCGTCGCGCTACGTTTTCGAACTTCCGGACCACGGCCGCGCCCTTCACGCCTTTGCCGGGCGTGAAAAAACGGTGCGCACCGCCGGCCGCATGCCAGGCACGAGGCGAAAAAAAAGAAGGGCGATCCGAAACAAATTCGATAAATATGCTTACCTTTGAGGACGAATTTGGAAATCAAGTCCCTGCGAACGGCTTGATGCAAGGGAATCCGGTGAAAAACCGGAGCTGTTCCTGCAGCTGTAATCCTCTTTGAAAGATTCGCTCCATCCATAGAGTCACTGAGTAATAACTTGGGAAGACGAGCCAATCGAGGAGAGCCAGAAGACCTGCCAAGATTCGATCGATCAGCACGATGCTTCCAGGATTTGAAGCCACGGCGTCCCTCGTACCACAGGCCACAGGTCTGTGCTTTCCGGTGCCCTGCGACGGAGGATACTTCGGCATTGTGCAAAATGAACGGCAAGATGAAGTACGGATTTATTTTCTTTTTAGGAGCTTTCTTTCTGCGGAGTACGGCCTGTGCACAAACGGAGGGCGAACTGCGCGATTCGATCCCGGAGGTCGTCGTCACCGGTACGGGAACCCAGCATCTGCTGAGGGACGTGCCCGTCCAAACGGAAGTCATCAGCGGGAAGATGTTACGGAACTATGCCGGAAAGAGCATTCAGGATCTGTTGGCGGGCTTGACTTCCTCGTTCGACTTCAATGAAGACGACATGGGCAGCCAAATGCAGATGAACGGCTTAGGCAACGGTTATATCCTCATTCTTATCGACGGGAAACGCATCCACGGCGACGTAGGCGGTCAGAACGACTTGAGCCTTATCGACCCTCAGCATATCGAAAAGATCGAAATCGTGAAGGGAGCTTCTTCCGCCCTCTACGGCAGCGACGCCATCGCCGGCGTCATCCACATCATCACGAAGAAACCCGACGAAGGACTTCTATTAGAGAATACGACCCGCGCGGGTAGCTACGGCGATATCCGTCAACACGACGGCATCGGGCTGAAGTTCGGCAAATGGAGCTCGTATACCAACTTCCAACTGCAACATTCCGACGGATGGCAGAACACCGCGACGGAGGATCCCAACCAAACGGAATTCCTGATAACGGATTCGAGAAACAAAACCGTCAACCGCCACACCAGCTGGCAAATAGCGGAACGACTCTCCTATGCATTCAACCAGCGCCTGGAAGTCTATGCCCAAGGAAGCACTCATTGGAAACGCATTTACCGTGTAAGCGGAAAATATCCCTCGTGCGACGTAAAGACCTACGATCTGGAATATCACAACGCTTCGGTCAATGCCGGAGGGAAATGGCAAATAAACCCCACCGATGCGGTCAGCTGGGAGGTCAGCTGGGACAAGCACGCGTATTTTTACAACTATACCGACACGACTTTGACGGATGCGTACGTGAACGGAACGTTAGATCATTATTTCCCTTACTTTCCCGGCCAGAAAAACCTTCAAAGCAACCAGGAACGCAGCATGGTTCAAATGAAAGGCGTATTTGCCTTGCCTTACGAAAATCGGTTGAACGCCGGCTTCGAATGGCGGTACGACTGGCTGCACGCCCCCATGCGAGTCGTAAACGGGAAAGCGCACGATCATACGGCGGCCCTGTATCTGCAGGATGAGTTCGACCTGCTTCGCCCGTTGAACATCACAGCCGGCATTCGTTTGAATAAGAACGCGGCTTTCGGATTCAGGGCGACGCCCAAAATCTCGGCCATGCTGAGCCTGGGCGATTTTCGCCTGCGCGCCACGTGGAGTCAGGGTTTCAAAACTCCCACTCCCAAAGAACTGCATTACCGATACCTGCGCGAGATGAGCGGAGTTTACCTGTACTTAGGCAATAAAAAGCTCCGTCCGCAGACATCCGATTACTACGCTTTCAATGCGGAATACAGGATCCACAAGTTCGCCGTTTCCGTAACCGGATACTACAATCACGTCGACAGAATGATTGCGCTGGTCACCATTCCGAGAAGCGAAGCTCCCGGAGCAGACATCGCTCAGTACGATCCGGTCAAAGTACGCCAATACAAAAATCTGGAAAGCGCCGAGACGTACGGCGCCGACGTGCACATCAACTACTCAATGACGAACGAAATAACCGTCGGAGCAGGCTACAGTTATTTGGACACTAAGGCAAAAACATACGACAGCGCCAAAGAGCTGCTGCAAGACGTGGTCATTGACGGCATGGCTCATCATAAAGCCAATTTCTTCGCTACGTGGGGGCATCGTTTCACCCCTGCCTACAGGTTGAGCCTCGGCATTTACGGAAAGATGTCTACCAAACGGTATTACCAGATAAACGGGAACGGCAAAGGCTACCAGATTTGGAAACTCTCTACCGCTCATGAGTTGGGAAAGAGCAAGCGAGTAAGCTACCGGTTGGAAGCGGGAATCGATAATATATTCAATTACGTAGACCGTACTTACCACGGGCTGCACGTAGGCACTACCACTCCGGGCACTACCATTTTCGCTTCGTTCGCAGTCAAATTCTCGCAGGGAAAGAAATTAACCAATAAGTATAAGTTCAATTTAAATCAAAATTACAATGAGGAAAATTAAGTTTTTATTACCGGCTTTCATAGCCATGCTGACCGCAGTTTCATTCACCGCTTGTAACCACAGCGATGATAACGAACCCACGTCGAATTACGAACGTTACCAACGGGCCGTCGATGCTACCGTATCTTCGCAAAAGAAGCACGACAAGGCCCTCTTGTTAGTCGCTTTCGGCAGTACTTGGCAGCAGGCTTTCGATGCGTTCGACGAAACCGTCAAAGCCTATCAGGGCAAGTTCCCCGATTACGATGTCTATCTGTCGTTCTCTTCCGCTATTTGCATCAATCGGGCAGCTGCCGGGGAACATGTCGCCTCGCGCAACTTCTATTCTCCCAATTACTGGCTGGAAGCTTTCGGGCGCGTGAAGTACAGCGCCATCGTCGTGCAATCCTTGCAGGTTATCCCCGGTGAGGAATATGCGCGCGTAATCAATCATATCAAGGATTTTGCCAATAACAACAACGCCGATCTCGACGACAAGTATCTCTCGACGGTCAAGCTTTATCTCGGCACTCCTTTGATGCAAGAAGCCGATACGGACGTGAAAAATCTGGCCGCCGCGCTCGATAAAAATTTCAACGCCTACACTTCCAAGGGTATCGTAGCCTTCATGGGACATGGCAACCCCGACACCTACGATACCTATAAAGCGAACATCCGTTACTCTCAGTTAGAGGAAGCTTTGCAGAAAATCAGTCCTAATTACTACGTAGGGACAGTGGACATGCCGGATAACTACAAGAACAACGTGTATGCCCGCATGAAGGCGGCAGGCATTGCTACAGGTACAGTTTATCTGCACCCGTTGATGGCCATCGCCGGCGATCATGCTCACAACGATATGGCCGGCGACAGCAAAGCTCCCGCCAATCTCGACGAAAACGATGAGGAAGTGAGTTGGAAAGCCTTCTTCTCGGCAGCGGGATATACCTGCAACAACAGTACTTCGCTTCTCAAAGGGTTACTCGAACTCGAGGACATACGCGCCCTTTGGATGCAACATACCACCAACGCCATCAACGGCGAGCCGCTCGATTACTATCATTCGAAAAATCCGGAATGATCAGATCCGCAAGGATGTATGACCGAAAGATCTTTCATAACAACTCTTCGCAAAAAGCTTTCCGCCTTTCGGCGGGAAGCTTTTAATTGGATGAAACCCCTATCGCCTCTTTTCCATCATGATGAAGAATACGATCATTTTATCGATTTGCCTATCAATCTGCCAAAGCCATATCCTCGCCCAGATACATACGTCGAAGGCAGATACCCTCGACCTGACAAGCAGGATCTTCGACCTCAGCCCTATCGTGGTCACGGGAACCGGTCATCATCAACGGCTGAAAGCTACCACGGCACCCGTTCACGTGCTTTCCAAACAGGCAATTCATGAGCAAGGGCTCTTCCGCTTCTCGGATGCCGTCAGCCGGATGATGCCTCAGATCTCTCTTTCGCCAAGTTCCATGGGTTCATTTCTTCGGTTAAACGGACTGGGGAACAAGTACATCCTCCTTCTTGTCAACGGGAAGAAACTGACCGGGGATATATCAAACAACGTAGACCTCTACCGTATCCAGATGGCCAGAGTGCGCCGGATCGAAGTGCTCGACGGCGCCGCATCTTCGCTCTACGGCTCGGACGCTATCGGCGGAGTGATCAATGTCATTACCGACCAACCGACCGAAGACATGATTTCTGCTACGACGAATACGCATGCCTCCGGAAAAGGCAAATTCATCCAGTCGGTCAATGCCGATCTCGTCGCGCACGGATTCGGTTCATACACGGCTTACACGCACGATGAGGCCGACAGCTATCAAAACAACGATTCGGAATACGTAAAGGGTTCGACGGGGGAAACCCGGAGAACGATCGCTCCGCTATTTACCGGCTATCACTCGGATCTGTTCAGCCAACGATTCTCCTATTCTCCTATCGACCGTTTAGCTTTTCACGGCGAGGCAGAAGTATCGAAAAGGCTGACCGACCGTCCGGATACCCGTCAAGACGTCGACGGAGGCTCGGACTACGAGATGCGCCACAAATCGTTGCGCTTCAATGCGGGAGGCATCTATAAACTTAGCAAGCGGAACTCGTTCCAATACGATTTTACCAGCGATAATTACCGCTACGGCAAGGTATACGACGTAGCGACGAAGACCTACCGGATAGG
>NZ_HE997186.1:19699-207378 GCF_000312445.1 Phocaeicola abscessus CCUG 55929
AAACAACAGCATTATGAAAACGAGCTGAAAGGCATCTTCGGCTTTACGAAAAACAGCACCACCATCTTCGGCGCTTACTGGAGCAATGATTTTCTAAATTCCTCTGCCGGCTCTGTCGACAATCATGCCTATACGTTAGCCGGATATGCGCAGCACGAACTGCTGCTGTTCAAAAACCTGAAAGCGACTCTCGGCGCCCGTTATAATCGCCATGAAGCGTTCGGCGACAAAGTCACCCCGAAAGTTACCTTGATGTATTCGCCCCGACATTTTACCTTCCGCGCCACTTATTCTACAGGTTTTCGCGCGCCGGGATTGGACGAGCTCTATTATCATTATTACAGCACCTATAAAGGTAAACCGCAAATCATCTTCGGAAATAAGAGGCTGCAGCCGGAGAAAAGCAAGTACTTCTCCCTGAATGCGGTATACCACGCGAACAGTTTCTCTCTGTCGATAACCGGCTTTATGAACTTCATCGACGATATGATCGTCAAGGAGGCTACCGCCATCGACAACGTCACCCGCGCCCTCCTGATGAAAGAGTTTCCGGAAATGACAGCGGCGGAAGCCGACAAACTGGATCGATACACCTTCCACACGAACAGCGATAAAGGCGAGGTAAAAGGCATCCAGGTGAGTCTGTCTGCCAATGCCTTCAACGGCTTCTATATCAACGTGCATTATTCGTATACCGATGCACGGACTAAAAGCGGCGGGAAATGGACCGCCCTCGACCGTTCGTTCAAGCATGCTTTGACCCTAGCCGTCAACTATCATCACGGATGGAGGCACTATGCATTCAATGCGAATATCCACGCGCGGATGCAAAGCGAAACGTATTATCCGCTTTACGAAAACGCGCCCGGATACGGAATATGGAATATCAACACCACGCATACTTTCGATTTTCTCCCATTTCTGAATATCGAACCGAGTCTCGGAATAGACAATATCTTTGACAAAACAGACCGTCGGATCGACAGCAAGCTCCGAAGATACGCACTCTTTTCACCGGGCAGGGCGTTGACTGTCGGATTGAAACTCCGGTTTAAACGGTAAAACTACTTCCGCCAGAAACGGAAAGTAATATCGATGAAATTTCCTTCCGGCCCTCGCTTGTACAAGCGTTGGTTGGTCGTCTGGCTCTTGAGGCTTCCCAAATGACGGATATAAGGCCCGACTTTGATATAATCGAAGTCGGGCTTGTGAACGACGGGAGGGATGAGTTGCTTGCCGCTATACCACGCCACCTTCAAATGAGAATGAGCCAGACGGACATATCGCGCCAATCGATTGACGGAAATCGGCTCCGCATCTCCTCCCATAAAGCAAATACAGGTAATATCGTCGTTACATTTACGGATGATGTCGTCGATCTCGCTCGAAGTCAGCGGCGTCCCGACATCCTCCCACAGGTATTTGCTGTGACAGTACGGGCAATGACACGGACAATTCGATATATTGATGGAGAGCGTTACCTCATCGGGTATTTCTTGAAAGACGACTCCCGTATTCACATACTTCAACATCGGGTCGACGCACTAAACGGTCACCTTGTTCGAACCGATATAGAAGCGACGGTGCTCTTCTTCCTGACGGGCCTGCGAGAAATTGCTCACGCGTTTCAAATAGCCGATGATACGCGTCATATAATCTACGTCATGGCTATGACAGGCCGGACATTCGTGCAGGTAACGTTTATCGATGTGTCCGCAATCGTTGCAAATAGTATTCGGAATATTGAAAGTAAAATAGTTGCATCCTTCTTTGGCCGCAACGCGCAACAATTGCCGATACTGCGCCCCCGTCAAATGTTCTTCCAAATTCGTATGCAGTGCAGATCCTCCGGTGAGATGTTCGATATAAGGAGCGCCATGCATCTTGAACTTATCGATAATGCTCAAGCTATCGTCCTCCACGATGTAGAAATAGCTGTTATAACAGTCGCGCGGAACGAAATAACCGTCTTCTTTGTCCCATTTGGCATGCTTGACGCCGACATTTTCGGCAGGAATCATTTCGCAATTGAAAAGTACATCTTTCGTACGGTATTGCCTGTTATATTTTTCTATCAAACCGAGGATCGACTGGACGAAATGCAAATAATCGGGATTATCCGTAATCCGAAGTCCCATAAATTCGGCAGCTTCCACCAAACCGTTCACTCCGATGGTCAAGTATTGGCGGCCCATATTGATGTATCCCGCGTCGAAGAGCGGGAGCATGCCGCTCTTCTGCAATTCTTTCAGATTCTCATTGTAGGCCAATTGTACCTTGTGGCAAAGGTCGATAATACGGCCCAAGAATTCCATATAATCCAACTCATTGTTTACCGCATACTGAATACAGCGATTCAGATTAATGGTCAGGACGCTCTTCGAACCGGTCGATACGCCGCCCGCCCCCAACGTATAGCTGAATCCGTTATCCTGAATTTCATTGCGCAGGCGGCAGCAAGAACTCAAGGAATCGGCGTTATCGCTCATATAGGTAAAGAAGGAATGGCCTTCCGCATACATTTCCGCCGTAAACTCTCCCCATTCTTCATCCATCACGTCCCCGTCCTTGCTTAAAAGCGCCATGGTTTCCACGGGGAAAGTCAATACGGCTTTTGTCCTTTCCTTGTTGAACCATTTCATGAAACGTTTCTGCAACCACGAGAGGCCATCCCAATCGGGCTTCGAACCGTCGGGGAAATAGAAGTTGCCGAAGATGCTTTGGAAATAGTACCGATCGTAATAGGCGATGTTCCAGAAAACGGCTTGGTAATTGCGGGCGCCCGTGGGTTGGTTGATGGAATAGACCACCTGTTCGAAACAATCGGTGATGACTTTGTCGATGGTACGTTGCTTCGCGGAGAGATCGACCACCCTGTCGGTCTCTTTCCAATAATCCTTGCCGTATTCCAACGCGATGAAATAGTTCAGATACATCAGGAATTCCGGCGTCGCACAAGCACCGCTCAGCATGCTCGAAACCATGAAAACCATATTGATAAAGCCTCCGCAGAACGACTTCAGATTAGTCGGCGCCGTAGAATTGCCGCCGATGGAAGAAGTCCCGCCGATAAGCCACGGATACATCGTAATAGAAGCGCAATAATTAGCCAGGCTGGTTTCATCGTTTTTATAAATGAAATGCTGTTTCAGCTTATGGATGTATTCGTCTGCCAACTCTTTGCCGTACATCTTCTTTATCCGTTCCGTCAGCAAGCGACGGTTCAGACGAATAAAGTTCGACTTCGGCAATTCGCCGATCAATGTGGCGATATTCTTATGCTCCACATTGGCGTTTGCATCGTACTTGGAACCGGTCGCCGCATTCGCTGCCTGACAATAATCGGAAAGGAATTTCATTTTTTCCAAAACTTCGCGGTCTTCCGTATGGCGTTGCCGATAGAGCATAAACGACTTTGCCACCTTGTAGTAACCTTCTTTCATCAACGCTTCTTCCACTTGGTTTTGGATATCCTCTACCTTTATGCCTTCCTTTATATCTAAATGACTGATTATTTTCGACAGACTTCCTAAGTCAATCGGTTCTTCTACAGAAGTAAATGCCTTGATAATAGCATTCATAATCTTGTCGAGCGAGAAACGATCCGAGGTTCCGTTACGCTTGGTAATTGTAAAGTTTTTTATTTCCATGGTAAGACAGTTTTGGAGAACTTTTAATTTTAAATTGATAAAAATATTTTCCGATTCGAGATATTTTCGATTCCGAAAGCAGAAAATAAATTCTCCTTTTCCGAATCGTTTCATTGTGCTGACAAAGATATATTATTTTTTCGATTACCGATCAAAGAAATCGAGAAAAAAATTCTTCTTTTTCGAAGAATCTTTTGCCCGAAAGGGAAAGAACAGAATTAAACAGCTATATATCAGCAAGTTCTCATTCGAAATACAAAAAATTATCCTTCTTGCAAAAGGAGAAATTCGGAAAACACGAATAACCCACCCGGACAAACGGATTTATTGCACATTCCTTAATTAAATACGGTCGCACGCATCGAACAGTTACCGGACAAACGGGAAGATATCATTAATTCTTTCCGTTTATCCTCGCCACACTTCTCAATCGGAAAACTTTTCTATCTTGCCCGATCTTATCATGTAATGCTTTTTTATCTCAGACTATCAAGGGGAACGGGAAGCATTTCTTTCCCGCGGTCCGGTGGCGGGTCATAGAGAATCCGATTGCTTGCTATAGGCGTCCTTCTTCTCCATGATATCGTGAGCGCGATGCTTCAGCGCATGACGGATATGATCGATGAAGATATCCTGAATTTCAGGGATCTGCCCCAGGCCTTCGATGCGCAGTAAAACTTTCAAACCCTTTTCCTCGAGGTTTTCTTTCCACTCCACTGAAATATCATGTTTGGCATGCTCGCCCGCTACGAACATCAAAGGCACGAGCGTAACCTGCTTGGCCTTATCGCTTTTGAGCCGGGCGAGCATCGTATCGAAAGTGGGGTATCCTTCGATGGTTCCCACATGATAGTGGGAGTATCCGTCGGCCTTGAGCATATAATCGAGTTCGCTGTAGATGGCCGTAGCAGGCGTAGAGGTTCCATGCCCGACAAAGACCACGTGTTGCCCCTTCCGCTTATCCGCCGGATGCCGTCCGGTCAAAATCGCCACGACCTTTTCCACATCCTCCACCTCGTACAGCAACGGATTGCCCAATCGCACCTCTTTAAAGAAGGGGCGCACGCGTTCCACCTCCCTCCGCAAAGACTCGTTTTCCAAACCGCTGATTATATTCGTGCTCTGGACAAGCACACGCGTGTAGCCTTCGGCGCAGAGCTTCAGCAACATTTCGAGAGGCGTTCGCTTCGCGATGCCTCGAGTTTTCAACCGTTTGACGACAATGCGAGACGTATAGGCTTCGTATACCTCCAACGAGGCGAATCGTTTTTCGACCTTGGTACGGAGGGCGTCCATCGTCAAGGCACGGGTATCGTCGTGAGTCGTCCCGAAATGTACCAACAGCAAGGCGGCCTTTTCTCCTGGCTCCATCCCTTGGAGAAAATCGCTTTCCGTACAGTCCTCTGCCCCTTGTCCGCTGCATACGATCGAAACGAGGCAAACCAAAACAAATAAACAGGTTCTCTTCATTTGACCGTTATTGAATATGAAAAATAGAAAATGTTATGCGAAGATAGTAATGAATTGAAAAAATAACTAATTTTGCAACGGAAATCAGGTGAGAAGAGGACGAACCCGTCCGATTCTTTAAAAGGGAATCCGGTGAGATGCCGGAACAGTACCCGCTACTGTAAGATCCGATTCCTCAACGGAATAAGGGAAGTGCTACAGCCACTGTTTGTACGACGATCCGATCGTACGAATGGGAAGGTCCTAAGGATCGAGTCAGGAGACCTGCCCGATTGCCACAGTTAACGAAGTTCTCGGGTAAAGAACCGATTTAATTTACGTATTGCAAATTTTTTCTTTATGAAGAAATTTTTTGTTTTCGTTCTGTCTGTGCCGACAGGATTATCCGTTCATGCGCAACGTCGCAGGAAAGGGTTCCAACAACTGTCCGTACGCGGATTCTTTCGCTCCCTCATCAGGATCGACGGCATCGCCGCAATGCGAATCTCAATATGATTGACAGGCTTATATATTCGCTTCACAGAATCCTGGGCACGATGCTCAGCGTGCTGTTCCTGATGTGGTTCCTGACGGGAATCGTGATGATTTATCATCGCTTCCCCTCGGCCAGCCATCAAGAAAAGCTAGCCAGGTACGAGGCGCTGCCCGACTCGTTGCCGGCCATCGAAACGGCAGTCGGCCGTGCCGGAGGAGAAGACTCGCTCAAAAGCCTTAGCCTCTACGCTTATTTAGGACGGACGTACATGGAAACGGGTGACAGGGCGAATCCGAAAAAGCTTTTAGCCGACAGCCTGCAGACGCCGCCGAAAATCGACGGAGATTACCTCCGCAACGTGGCCGCCCTTTGGTGCGAAGCGCCCGTGGCCCGCATCGATACGCTCTATCGCCTCGAGCAATGGATTCCTTTCGGTCGGCTGAAGAAGGACTTCCCCATCTACAAGTTCCATTTTTCCGACAAGGACAAAACGCAGGCGTACCTCTCCTCGGCCACGGGCGAGGTGCTGCAATGCACCACGCACCGCGAGCGCGTGTGGGCTTGGCTCGGCGCCATTCCCCACTGGGTTTACTTCACGTGGCTGCGGCAGGACGCAGCATTATGGGCAAACGTCATCGAGTGGATATCGGCCGCGGGCATCTTCATGATCCTCGCCGGCCTCTACCTCGGCATCCGCTCGTACCGAATCTCGGCAAAACGGGGAAAAGGATTCGTCAGCCCCTACAAAAAGAAATGGTACCGCTGGCATCACGCGTACGGAACCCTCTTCGGCATTTTCCTGCTGACCTGGCTCTTGAGCGGGATGCTTTCGCTGACCGACACGCCCGATTGGTTGGGCAAAGTCCACCAAACCTACCCGGCGCGCTCGGTACTGAACAAGGGGCTGCTCCCGTTGTCGAGCTACCGGCTGGATTACAGAACGGTAGCCGAACGATACGCGGGAAAGGCGACCCGAATCGATTGGAGCAGTTTCTATCGCTATCCTTCCTATCTGGTGCAACTGAAGGAAGAAGGCTCGATATGCATCGATGCTTCGGGAAGTGCCGTTCGCCCTTTCCGTTTGACAGAGAATCAGGTCTGCGAAGCCGTTCGAGCGATCCACGGAGAAGAGCCCTTCACGGTCACCGAGATGACGGAGTATGACCACTATTACCTGGACCGCAAAGGAAGGCTGGATCTGCCCGTGTGGAAAGTGCAAATAGACAATGCGGATAAAACCTGCTATTACATCCATCCGAAAACCGGTTCTTTCCGCAGCGTCGATACCCATTCGCGCTGGCATTTCCAACTGTATCAGGGACTCCATAGCCTCCGGTACAAAGTCTTCATGGGGCATCCCGCAGTCTGGACCCTCGTGATGTGGTCGCTGTTACTGGCGGGAGCATTCGTTTCGTTCACCGGTACGCTATTAGGGATCAACTACCTAATCAGATGTTGTAAACGACTTAAACCGACTCGCAAACACGAATAAAACACGACACTGATTGGGCGGCTGTGTCAAAACGAAAGTTTCGGCACAGCCGTTTTCGTTCCGTCTCGTTCAGCTCCTCGAGGCGAGGCGAGGATCGCCCGCCCCTCTCCGCCGAAGCGGAGCGGACTTTGCTTTCCCGCGGCTCG
This sequence comes from Phocaeicola abscessus CCUG 55929, assembly GCF_000312445.1. Taxonomy (GTDB): domain Bacteria; phylum Bacteroidota; class Bacteroidia; order Bacteroidales; family Bacteroidaceae; genus Phocaeicola; species Phocaeicola abscessus. Next base: position 26,933 of record NZ_HE997186.1, read on the forward strand.
GCCGATAGGCTCGACACATCCGTTTCATGCGGATAAAAAAATGTTAACATAGGCACGTTAACAAATTTTCATACGTATGAAATTGTTGTTCCGTGCCTACGAAATTCTCAACGCCCGACTACATTTTTTCGAATCTCAGGTCGGCCAGCGTGTCTTTGATGCCTTTGCCGGGGGTGAAGATCACTCTCGCTCGGCGTATGGCAGCGGCGGTTACATCTTCGGCAACGAGTTTGCTCTCGCTGCTGATGCTTACGCGAAGGCTGCCCAATTCGCCCAGCCGGACGGCATAACCGTCGGCCAGCGAGCCAGTCATCACGTCGACCAGGGCATAGAGTACGGCGCGGATATCGGCGCCGCTCACGGTACTGATCTTCTCAATGTCACGAGTCAGTCCCGCCAGGGTTTTCTCGCCCGAGAGCACGGCGGCAGCGTAGAACTTCTTCGTGCCTCCGCCCGGCACTCCGGGTTGTCCCCGTTCAATCACTTTGTACTTCACGGACATACATCCTCCTTTTTTTAAAAAATAACCGATTGGGATAAAATAGTATAACACAAGTTACCCCGCACCTTTCGGGGCGCGGGAGAAGAACCATATCGCAAGGGGGAAAATAAGATTAATCGGGTGGAGGTAAAATACACCGGATCTTCCCAGCCGGATCTTCCGGCGGGAATTGAACAAACGAACGTGTTTTCGGTGCGCATAGTTATCGGTTTTCGAATTACGAGCCCAAGTTAAAAAAATTTTTCCGTACGGCCAATTTTTTCCGAGAAAAAATTTCAGCATGCGGGAGAGGCAGGCCGGCATTCGAGGGGCGGTGGCCGGGGCGCCCGGCATTTTCGGGGATAAAAAACCTGCTACCTCGTTTTATCTCTTCGATAAACGAGGTAGCAGATGCTTCGACGCATCACAAAAGTCACGCCCTGCGAGTGTACGAAAAAAAGCGAGCCGAATCCCGGACTCGAACCGGGGACCTATTCATTACGAATGAATTGCTCTACCAACTGAGCCAATTCGGCCTGAGTCGAATATTCGCACCGCCCTGTACGAGAACGGTGCAAATATACGTCTTTCTTTGGATACGCGGAAATAAAAAACGATTTTTTTTGTTTTTTCGTCAATGCAGCGTCAGCGTGACGATCGATTTGGCGGGCAACGTGATTTGCAAGAGGCCGTTCCGGATTTCCGCTCCGCCGAAGGTTTGGGGGACGACGGCGTTCGGGCGGTCGAACGTGTTGTGTTCGCGGACGTCGGGTGCCGTGAGCACGCGTCCGCCCACGCGTTTCGCGCGGAGGCTGTCCAAGCTCACTTCGACCGTTTGCGTCTGTTGCAAATCGATATTGGCCAGCGAGAGATGGATCGTTCCCTCCTTATCTCTGGAGGCCGTGGCACTGACCAGGGGTACGATCCGATCGTGGCGAACCACCTTTTTGGCGCCGTTGAGGGAAAACGGCAGGAAGAGAGCGTCTTGGTGCACCTTGTACATCTCGAACACGTGATAGGTGGGCGTGAGGACCATCCGGTCTCCTTTCGTGAGAATCATGGCTTGAAGCACGTTGGCTATCTGGGCGATATTGGCCATCCTGATCCGGTCTGCGTACCGATGGAAGACGTTCAGGGTGAGGGCGGCCACCAGCGCGTCGCGCAGGGTGTTCTGCTGGTAGAGATGTCCGCTGACGGTGCCGGGCTCTTCGTCCCACCACGTTCCCCATTCGTCGACGAGCAGGCCGATCTGTTTCTTCGGGTCGTACGTGTCCATGATGGCGATGTGTTTGCGGATCACCGGTTCTATTTCCAGGCATTTGCCCATCGTCCAATAGTAATCTTCGTCCGAGAAGTCGGTGGCCGAGCCTTTGCTGCCCGTCCATCCGACGCAGGTATAGTAATGCAGGGAGAGGCCGTCCATGCGGTGCCCCACGTTCTTCATGAGCGTTTCCGTCCAGCCGTAGTCGTAATCGCTGGCTCCGCTAGCCACTTTGTAGAGTCGGTTTCCGTTATATTCGCGGCAATAGGTGGCATACCTCCGGTACAGATCGCTGTAATATTCGGGGCGCATGTTTCCTCCGCAGCCCCAACTCTCGTTGCCCACGCCGATGTACTTGACTTTCCAGGGCTGCTCGCGCCCGTTTTCCTTTCGCAGTTTTGCCATGGGACTGCCCTGTTCGGCCGTCATGTATTCCACCCATTCGGCCAATTCCTCCACTGTGCCGCTCCCCACGTTTCCGCTGATGTAAGGCTCGCACCCGAGCAATTCGCAAAGGTTGAGGAACTCGTGCGTGCCGAAACTGTTATCCTCCACCGTTCCTCCCCAATTGTTATTGACCATCTTCGGGCGATTCGCCTTCGGGCCGATGCCGTCTCGCCAATGATATTCGTCGGCGAAACATCCCCCCGGCCAGCGCAGCACGGGCACTTTCAGCTCTTTGAGCGCCTGCAGCACATCGTTCCGATATCCGTTCGTATGAGGGATCGACGAATTTTCTCCCACCCATAATCCACCGTAGATGCAGGTGCCGAGATGCTCGGCGAACTGCCCGTAAATCTCCTTGCGAATAAGTTGCTCGCCTTCCTGCGGGCGAATCTGCATCGTAGTCACTTCCTGCGCGCACAACGGCACGACGGCCGTCAGCGCGACAACGATCCATCCTTTTTTCATCTTCTCTCCGTTTTATCAGTTATCCATTCAATAAACTCGCCCGGGTATCAAGGTTCCGTACCGGGCGATCACCCGCTCCATCCGAGCGCTTTTCGTCTACGATCTTCGTATTTAAGCTTTCACATAGTACGTATGCAAAGTAAAAACATTAAATTTGCATTTCAAAGATCGGACAGAAAAAAGATGAAGAGAAACAAACATACGATGCTCGCGATAACTTCCAGCCTGGTTGTTATCGCCTGCCTGACAGGCGGTTACCTGTACCGGACCGTGTGCTCTCCCCTTCTTCGGAATGAAAAAACGGCCTACCTCTATATCGACAGGGACGACGATATCGATTCCGTACGGGTCAAGATCAGAGCGGCGGGGCGCGTCACACGCATGGAGGGATTCGACCTGTTGGCCGCATACGATGGCTACGGGCGGAAAATCCGTACCGGTCGCTACGCGCTCAATCCCGGCGGCAACATGCTGGGGCTCTATAAAACACTGTCGAGAGGCCGACAAACACCGTTGATGCTGACCGTCCCAGCGACGAAAACCATCGGTCAGCTGGTAAAAACCATCGACCGCCAACTGATGATCGATTCCGCAGAAATTAGAAAATCCCTCACCGATACGGCAACGATAAAACAATGGGGATTCGACGAACGGACACTCCCCGCTTTCTTCATCCCCGATACCTACGAGTGCTATTGGAACGTTTCTCCCCAAGCACTCCTCCGAAAGCTCAGACAAGCCTACCAGCATTTCTGGAACGAACAGCGGACGGCGCAAGCCGCTGCCGTCGGGTTGACGCCGATCGAAGCGGCGACACTCGCCTCCATCGTCGACGAAGAGACATCCAAGAACGACGAAAAGCCGATCATCGCCGGATTATACCTCAACCGACTGAAAAAAGGAATGCGGTTGCAAGCCGATCCGACCGTCAAGTTCGCCCTGAACGATCCCGCCGTCCGCCGCATTCTCTTCCAACACCTGGAAGTAGATTCGCCCTACAACACGTACAAACACGAGGGGCTCCCTCCCGGCCCCATCCGCATCGCCAGCGTACAGGGCATCGAAAGCGTGCTGAATTATGTCCGTCATACCTATTTGTATATGTGCGCCAAGGAAGATTTTTCCGGGTATCATCACTTTGCCGTAAATAGCGCGCAGCACGCCGCGAACGCACGGAGGTATCAGCAGGCGCTGAATCGGCGGCACATTCACTGAAATCGTTCTTTAAGAAAACGGTTGTATTGCCCCTTGCGGAGGGTGCGGTTTCCGTAGTGGATCGCATGGCGCGGACACACGTGATAGCAAGCCAGACAGTGCGTGCAAGTAGCTCCCCAGACCGGTTTCCCCGTCACCCGAATATTATGCAGCGGACAAGCCCGTTCGCAACGCCTGCAGGCAATGCAGGCATCCGTAGCGCGAAACCGTCTGGGAGACATCAGAAATCGGTAAAACAACGGACGGATAAGATACGACTTCAGAAAAGGTAAGGGGCCGTTATGGCACTGGTAGCGAACTTGACGAACATGCCTTCGCAACGCTTCGGCGATAAACCCGATGCGGGCGACGGCGTTCCGTATCTTTCGATCCTCCTTTTCCTGCGAATCCAGCTGAAAACCCGGCAAACAGATATACACTTCGGGCATTACGACTGAAAAGGCGGCATCGCAATGCCACCTCCGTTTGCGCAAAGTGGACTCGAAAAGCTGAGCCGTCCGTCCCGCCTCATCGCCGCACGTACAAACGCAATAGATATACGAAGGCTTGTCGATTTTCAGCCGAAGGACGAACCGTTGAACCAACTTCGGCGGTCCCCACGCATAAACGGGAAAAACGAATCCTAATCTCTCGTCAGCCCGGAGGGCATACGTCCTCTCCTGGACCGATGCTTCTGCTATCGCAACCGTTCGATCCTGCAGCGCTTCCGCCATTCGTTCGGCGACCCAGGCAGAATTTCCCGTTCCGGAAAAATAAAAAATCATACTATTACGACTTTTTCCTAAGATAAAGAGGGCGATGCCGCCTACAGCATCGCCCTTATATGAAGCCGCACCAGTGATGCGATGAAACTCCGAATGACAGGATTTGAGTGCTCTTCAGCCTTTGTAATCCACCGACATTGCTGCTACCCGAAGGCGTGGCCCGCCATTGGTTGAAGAAGCTTGTCTCGGAATTCAATATAACTTGATGAGTTTCCCAGTACAACTAATGCGGCTTACTTTCTTCCTTTGCGTACAAAAATAAACAGTTTGTTTGAGAAACACAAATTTTAATGCTACTTTTTTTTTACGTTCTCCTTCCTGAACGAAAAAAGACTGTTCTGGCTTTATTCTGAAACAGTCTTTTCCCTTTGTATAAGTTGGGTATCAATTTCGTCCTCAGGCCGTTTTAGCCTTCTCGACGATCGCTTTGAACGCTTCTGGATGATTAACGGCTAAATCGGCCAATACTTTTCGGTTGATTTCGATTCCCGCTTTGTGCAAGCACCCCATTAGCTTGCTGTACGAGAATCCTTCCAAACGAGCGGCCGCATTGATACGCAAAATCCACAAGGCGCGGAAATTGCGTTTCTTCGTCTTCCGATCCCGATAGGCATAAGTCAATCCCTTTTCCCACGTATTCTTGGCAACCGTCCAAACATTCTTTCTTGCACCAAAATAACCTTTGGTCAGGTTTAAAATTCTCTTCCGTTTTGCTCTTGAAGCAACATTGTTTACTGATCTTGGCATAGTTTTAAAAATCTTTTGGGAATGTTAGCGTTGCTGATTTATCCAGCAAACTTTAAGCTACACACTCGATTAATACTTTCATTTCTTTACGCTTACGCTCTCCCTCGGTCAACGTATACAGAGCAGTTCTTTAATCTGCCTGGTATTGGTCGAATCCACGATGGCAAAATGTTGCAGGTTTCTCTTCTGCTTTTTGGTCTTCTTCGTCAAAATATGACTGTGATAAGCGTGCTTTCTCTTGATTTTACCCGTTCCGGTAAGAACAAATCTTTTTTTAGCACCGGAGTTCGTTTTGATCTTTGGCATCTTCTTTAATTTTAAATTATTAGTATTCACGTGGCAACGTACTATACCTGCACGTTACTCATTCTTTTCCTTCTCGTCCGCATGGCTCATCAGCTTGGCCACCTCTTCCGCCTTTAAAGCGTCGGCCAATGTGGGTACACTCTTTCGTTCGACGGAAGTAAGGGGCTTTTCAAGGGGTTGCTGCTGCGACTTCACGAGGGACTTCTTTTTCACCATGCCGGGCTTAGGAGTTAACTGGATCGTCATTCGCTTCCCTTCCAATACGGGCAACTGTTCCACTTTCGCATATTCCTCCAAATCATTGGCAAAGCGAAGCAATAATACCTCTCCCTGTTCTTTAAATAGAATGGAACGTCCGCGAAAGAACACATAAGCTCTCACCTTGTTTCCTTCCTTCAGGAATCCGACGGCATGCTTCAGCTTAAAATTATAATCGTTGTCGCCTGTTTGGGGGCCGAAACGAATTTCTTTCACTTCCATCTTGGCTTGTTTGGCCTTTTGTTCCTTCTGACGCTTCTTCAACTGATAAAGGAACTTAGAATAATCAATCAATCTACAAACCGGCGGAACGGCGTTCGGCGAAATCTCGACCAAATCCAATCCTCTTTCCTGCGCCATCGTAATGGCCTTATAAGTGGGAACCACGGTCGATTCGATATCATCGCCTACGATTCGTACTTCACGGACATGAATTTGTTCATTCACCCGATACTGTCCCTTGATAGTGTCATTCTTCATGAATAATTGTACCTGTTCGTTTCCTTTTTTCTAGTTATTCCTTTATCAATCCACACTGTTAGAAAGGCTTCCGAGTCCTATTACGAAAACCGGCTGCAAATTTACCATTTATTTATCATTTCCGAAACTTCTTCCGCTATTTTTTTACCGAATTCTTCCACTTTCATACTCCCCTGATCGCCTTCACCCTGTTTGCGTACAGCTACTTCTGCATTGGCCGCTTCTTTTTCTCCCACAACGAGCATAAACGGAATGCGCTTCAGTTCATTGTCGCGAATCTTACGTCCGATCTTTTCATTTCGGTCGTCGACCGACGCACGGACCTCGTACTTGCTCAATAGCTTCTTTACTTCATAAGCATAGTCGTTAAACTTCTCACTGATCGGCAAAACAGCGCATTGATCCGGGGTCAACCACAGCGGGAATTTACCTGCCGTATGTTCAATCAACACCGCCACAAAACGTTCCATCGAACCGAAAGGAGCGCGATGTATCATGACCGGGCGATGCTTCTTGTTATCGGTGCCGGTATATTCCAGTTGAAAACGCTCGGGCAAATTGTAATCCACCTGGATCGTCCCCAATTGCCAACGACGCCCGATAGCGTCCTTCACCATGAAGTCCAGCTTCGGGCCATAAAACGCCGCTTCACCGTATTCGATCTTGGCTTTCAGGCCTTTCTCCTGGCAAGCTTCGATGATAGCTGTTTCCGCTTTATCCCAAACCTCGTCGCTCCCCATATATTTCTCGTGATCGTTGGGGTCGCGAAGAGAAATCTGAGCTTCGACATTATCGAAATTCATGGCGCGGAATACGATGGCAATGATGTCCATTACCCGAACGAACTCGTCCTTCACTTGCTCCGGACGACAGAAAATATGCGCATCATCCTGCGTAAAACTGCGGACGCGAGTCAATCCGTGCAATTCGCCGCTCTGTTCGTAACGACAAACCGTACCGAATTCCGCAACGCGCAAAGGCAAATCCTTGTAGGAATGCGGAATGCTCTTATAAATCATACAATGATGAGGACAGTTCATCGGTTTCAGGAAATATTCCTCTCCTTCTTCCGGCGTATGAATCGGCTGGAACGAATCCTTGCCGTAATGAGCATAATGGCCGGAGGTAATATATAATAATTTATTCCCAATAGGCGGAGTAATTACTTCCTGATACTCGTAACGAACCTGAATGCGACGCAGAAATTCCTGCAACCGCAAGCGAAGACCGGCACCCTTCGGCAACCATATCGGCAATCCTTTACCCACCGTATCGCTGAACATGAACAATTCCATTTCTTTCCCGATCTTACGATGGTCGCGTTTCTTCGCTTCTTCCAACATCACCAAATAATCGTCCAGCATTTTTTTCTTAGGAAACGTAATGCCATAGATACGGGTCATTTGTTTGCGGTCTTCCCGGCCACGCCAATAGGCACCGGCAACACTCAACAATTTAATAGCCTTGATAGGAGCCGTAGACATCAAGTGCGGACCACGGCACAAATCGGTAAAATTCCCCTGCGTATAGGTGGTAATATGACCGTCTTCCAATTCGGAAATCAATTCTTCTTTATACGTTTGCCCTTCGTCGCCGAACTTCTTCATGGCATCAGTCTTGCTAATATTTCTACGGATCAGTTCTTCGTGTTGAGCGGCCAGTTCTTGCATGCGTTTTTCAATAGCGGGAAGATGTTCTTCGCGAATGACGGTATCGCCGGGATCAACGTCATAATAGAAGCCGTTCTCGATAGCAGGTCCGATGCCGAACTGAATACCGGGATACAACTCCTGCAACGCCTCGGCCATCAAGTGGGCACTCGTATGCCAAAAAGCATGCTTACCCTCCTCGTCATCCCATTTATAAAGGACGAATTGAGCATCGGTTTCGATCGGCCGAACCAAATCAAATGTTTCACCATTTACGCCACAAGCCAGCACGTCTCTGGCCAATTGCGGACTCAGACTCTCTGCGATTTGCAGACCAGTTACTCCCTCGTTATACTCACGAACGGAGCCATCAGGAAATGTAATTTTTATCATAATCGTATAATCTCTGACAGAGCTGTCATACAACAACAGTTCTTTCACAAGTTGCAAAAATAACTATTTCTTTTACAATCCTACCTACTTTACGGAAAAAACTATTCTTTTATATCCGTAAAACGTTTGATGATACTGTAAGCGGCGTACAGGCCCAACTCCCCCGCCTTGCTTAAATCCGAGATTCCTTGTCGATTATTTCCAAGATAAATATTTGTCAAGCCTCGATTATAATAAGCATCTGCAAATTTGGTGTCCATTTCGAGACATCGATCGTAATCCACCAATGACGAACGGTAATCTTTCATGATACACTCCACATTCCCCCTGTTATAATAAGCGTACATGAAATCAGGGGCCAACTCTATGACTTTATCCAGATCTTTCTTCACACTTTCGTAGTCTACGGCTTTCGCCAACTTCTTTTCCGGATTCGATCTATCTTCATAATCAGTGCCTAAGCGTTGGTACTCCAATTGTTTATATCGAATCAGCGCCCGCATAAAATAAGCCGGAAAGAAATCGGGCGATTGCCGGATCGTTTCGTCCAAATCCCGGATAGCATTATTGAAATCCTGAACCAAATAGAAATCCAAGGCCCGGGTGAACTTCTTGGTTACTACATCGGGATGAGCGACGATCTCCGCCGACATTTCATTGATGGATACGAAATGTCGTTTGACCTGTTCTTCGGTCAATGCCGTTTCGTCATTGGTGATAATCAAACGACCGGGCAATGCTTTCGAAGCGTTCAATTGCTCGATAAACTTATGGTAATTGACCTGATGTTTAACGTCGCTTGCTTTTTCGTAATACGTCAAAGCATACATCGGCTGCGGCTTGATCGCTACATTTTTATCCTGAACTCGTCCGCGGTAATCGCTCTTATACTTCTGATTTCCTTCATCGCTATCCGCCACGACCAATTTATGATAATTATTCACATTTCTATCCGAGCGTTTACGCGTCTTCTCGTCGCTTTCCTCGTCTTCATCTCCCTTCGGAGTATGCCGATCGAGCTTGTTCTGGCGATCCAACTGTGCCCGCAAAACTTTTAGTTCATCCGCCTCTGCTCCTTTCAAATCTCCTGTTTTTTTCCTTGCCTGCGCACGCTGCTGATAGCCTACGAGGAAATTGGGATATTGGTCGATCACGGTGGTATAATCTCTGATCGCCCCTTTATAATCACCGGTCTGATCCAACAGCAGGCCTCGGTTAAAAGTCGCCATCATATCGGCGGGATCCATCTCCAAAACGAAATCGAAATCCTCGATGGCCCTGTTATCATCTCCCACCTGCGCACGAAGCAATCCTCGATTGTAATGGCCAATAAAGTTATGGGGATCGATTTGCAAACTCAAATCATAATCTTCCATTGCTCCGCGAAGATTGTGTTGATGAAATCTGGCTAAGGCGCGATTTATATAAGGAGAAGCATCGCGGATGGATAAGCGTATCGCCTGGTCCAAGTCGCTTTCCGCTTCCTTATACTTTGCTTGTCGCAAGTGGAGGAGTGCTAAAGTGTTCCACGAATCCGGATCGTATTTATCTATTTGCAAAGCGTGGTTAATATCCTTTTCTGCCATGATCGTATCCTTCTGTTGCAAATCGATCTCGCTGCGGATCAAATAGGCTTTGGTGTATCGAGGTGAGATGACCAGCAACGAATCCAAATCATTCTTAGCTCCCTGATAATCTTCCAACTTAATCCGGCATAAGGCCAAATTATGCCAAAGCACCGTATTCTCCGGATCCAATTTCAATGCTGCTTCATAGTCGGTAATAGCACTCTCATAGTTATCCTGACGGATACGTGACAACCCTCGTACCTGATAAGCGTTCACCACAAAGGGATTTCGTTCTATCGCTTCCGAACAATCTTTTTCGGCCCCTTGATAATCGTCCAGATTAAATTTAGCTACTCCCCGGAAAAAATACGGATCCGCCATATACGGTTTGGCATTAATCACCTGATTAAAATATTGAATAGACAATACATAATCTTCGAAATAAAGCGCATTGCGTGCAATATCCATTACACGTTCCGTATTTATCTGCGCCGTTCCCCCGAAAGGAAGGAGAGAATATATATATAATAGTATAAGGTATCGAAAGCACTTTATCATACTGCCCGAATAGAACTGCCTCTAAGAAACTTATTTTTTCACTTGTTTCATTTTGTACGAACTTCTCGCTTTCCCTTTAAGCATCGCATTCAACTTGCCACGTATGAGTTGTCTGCGCAACGGAGACAAGTAATCGATAAAAAGTTTTCCATTCAAATGATCGAACTCATGTTGCATGACGCGAGCCACGTATCCTTCTTTCCATTCATCATGTTCCTGGAAATTTTCATCCAAATACCTCACATGTACTTTCGTAGGCCTCCTCACCCTTTCATGAATACCGGGCAAGCTCAGACAGCCTTCTTCCATGTCTTCCATTTCGTCGTTGGTCTCTATGACATGCGGGTTGATAAAAGTATGAATGTATCCTTTCAGTTCAGGGATATCATCGCTGACAATATCCAAATTAATAACGACAACCCGAATATTCAATCCCACCTGCGGAGCAGCCAAGCCCACTCCGTCGGCGTGGTCAAGGGTTTCGTACAGGTTGGCAATCAACTCTTTCAAATGGGGATAATCGGGAGTAATATCTTCAGCAACTTCCCGTAAAACAGGTTGCCCATATATATAAACAGGTAATATCATTTATATGTCAATTTATTTCGTTTACTTTCCAAATACGACTGTAAGATGATCGTAGCGCTGATTTCATCCACGAGTGCCTTATTCCGGCGGTCTTTCTTTTTCAACCCGCCATCCAACATTGCCTGGCGAGCCAGTATCGAAGTAAAACGCTCGTCATACAATTCTACAGGTACGGCAGGAAATGTTTTCTTCAAACGATTCATAAAGGGAAGTACACGTTTCATATTCTCACTGTCCTCATTATTCATCCGTTTCGGATATCCGAGGATAATTCGTTCTACCTCTTCCATCTTCACATAGTGCAGGACAAACTCCATCAAATCGATCGTAGCCACGGTAGTAAGTCCGTTTGCAATCAATTGCAGCGGATCCGTCGCAGCGATCCCCGTCCGTTTTTTTCCCACATCCAATGCTAAGATTCTACCCATAGTTGGAACAAAAGTACAATTTTTATATTTGATACGAGTATTCGAGGCTAACAAATTGCGTATTTTCTACTTTTTTTAAAGGAAATCACGAGTTTTAAAGAAAAAATATTTGGAGATTAAAAAATAGTAGCTAAATTTGCCACATAGTTTTGGTATATGGAAAATACCTATGAAATTATGAGATCGGAACATCATTAAGGTCGCTTTAGAGGCATGCAGACAAGAGATTGGATGAAAGCATTAAGTGTGTTGGCGCTTATCGTGTGTCCTCTGAAGGTGAAAGGACAAATTTCCGGCGATGCGATCGTTGACAAGCTTGTTAGGATGGGTTATGAAAATGTTCGATGGATTGAAACGCCTGAGGAACGCATTTATACGATAGAAAGTAACGAAGAAAAGCGGATAGGCTTAGGCATTGCCAATGCCTTAAAGACCATTCAGGACGGAGGGCTTCCTGCGGAGAAACGATGCCGCGTCATCGTGACGGATAATAATATCCCCCAAGTCGCACTCTCCTACTATTCTCCCCATGATAGCGCGACCGTACGGCCTGCCGATTGGAATGTTTCCTACCAATTGGACGAGAGCTGGGAGAAAGTAAAGAAAAAGCCGAAGCGAAACAGTTCGCTGTTTAAAGTGGAGGTGGTCGTATACCCGCAATTATCGTATAAGAATATGATCATCACGCAGATTTATCAGATCCTGTTCGATTTGAGTCCGGCCGTAGAAGTTTCGTTGTGGCCGGGAGGCAAATTGACCGGTATGGTGAAAATCCCCCTATATAATGACGGATACGGCGTGTTGGAAGATCAGGTACATCCGGGACATTTAACCATTTCCCAGCGTTTTCGATTGCCTTACCATATCAAAGGCAAGGCTACGTTCGGTTATTTCAATACCGATCGTTGGGGAGGCGATCTGCAACTCTTTTATCCGTTTGCCGACCAGCGATTCTCCGTAACAGGGCGAATCAGCTATGTAGGTATCGGGTATTGGGACGGTTTCAGATTGCACTACGACGATAAAATGAAAACGACATGGTCTGTGGGAGGACACTTCTATTGGCCGCGGTATAACACACAGTTCAGCCTAAAAGCGGAACAGTATCTTCTGAAAGAGAAGGGTGTGAAATTCGAGATGATACGCCATTTTCGATATGCTTCTGTCGGTTTCTACGCAGAAAAGGCCGAACATGCAAAAGCAAACGGAGGGTTTCGATTCCAAATCCTTTTACCGGCCTATCGGATGAAACGGCACGGCTATGTACCGAGAGTGAATACGTCTAACAATATGGGAATTATTTATAATGCAAATAATGAACGTAAATATTATAGAGAATTTAAAGCTGAGGTTAGTGATAATATAATGCAAGACAATCGCTATAACCCCTATTTTATCAAATCAGAGTTACAAAATTATTAAATTATTAATTATTATTACAATGATGAAAAACAAGTTTTTTAGCAGTTTAGGTATCAGATTAGTACTATCTGCAGTAGCGTTAACCACATTAACGTTTACGTCTTGTTCAAAAGAAGACTTTGACACTAAAGTCATCTACAATCCTGCTCAGGTCATTATCACCCCGCAGGTAATGGCCATCGATATGGAAAAAGGAACGGTATCGGATGTTACCTCTTCAGCTACTTTCACTTGGGCGGGAATCACCGCATCCGGCAATACCGCGACTATCGCCGGAACGACTACCAACCCCTCCATCGCGGCAGCAACCGTAACGATCACGGCCACTTACAAAGAAATCTCCGGTTCGGTAACCGTAAAGACTCCTGCGCTTTTGACGGGTATCGTTACCATGAACCCGACGATCTTCATCATCGAAAAGGGACCGATAAATCCGGAATGCAACTGTTACAACTCATTAGAACTGAGAAAACAATCAGACCCTGTACTCGGTGATAAGATTTACATGACTCCGACGACTCATGCGTATACGCACAACGGCAAACAGTACGTCGAAAATCCCAGCGAGTACTTCATGACGGTAACGGTAAAGGCTCCGATCAATAAGAAACGTGCTCTTGCAGGTTCTCCTGTTATCCTTGATTTAGAGCATGAGACAGAATTAAATGCCATAATTGAAAATCTTGTAAAAGGAATGTCTTACGATAACACGGAAATGAAAGAGTACACCTTTACAGCAAGTGCTTATAGCTTATTCACAGCTTACGTTCAACCAACCGTTATAACATATACATACGCCATTGTAAGAGTATGTAAAGACGGTTCTAAGACTGATGTTGCTACCTTCGATATGAAAGACAAATCGTACCATCAGGTTGTCCCTGAAGAGATCGGACATCCTTCGCACGCAGGTCATTATCAGCATGGTCACGGTCATGCAGGCCACGGCGGTTCGAGCAATGCAGGCGGCGGCATCATCAATGCAGACTAAATGGAGTAGATATTGAACAAGCTAATATTAAACAATTGATAAATACGTACGATTATGAAATTTAAAACGATAGCTCTTTCACTGCTTTTCATAAGCGCATGCGGCACGATGAGTGCGCAGAGTACAAAAGACAATTATTATACTCCGAAATGGAGCGATAATATCTTCGTAAGTGTGGGTGGCGGTATCTACTCGATCTATAACAACGAATTCGTAAAAGGAAATCCCCACTTCAACCTTTCGATCGGTAAACTGATTACTCCTACTTGGGGAGTTCGTGCCCAAGTCAACGGTATATGGACAAGCATCTCTCAGAAGAACTATTCCGAGAGCAGACACAAATTCTACGGCGGTAACATCGACGGTTTGTTGAACCTATCCACCCTGCTGGCCGGCGTCAATACCAATCGGGTATTCGAAGTATTCGCATTCTTAGGCCCTCAGATCAACATTTCCAAGTCGAATAACGGCTTGTTGATTATCGATCAGGCCAAAGGGACGCACGAGTTTAATAACAACGGCGGCGAAGAAAAAACGCATGCGCGCATCGGCGCATCGGCCGGCGTGGGATTGAAATTCAACCTGAACAAATCGTTCGCTTTGGATGTGGAAGCTCGCGGCTCCATCGCTCCGTCCAACTTCGGCAATGTAAGCGAATACCGCAAGAGCGAAGGTACGGGCGCCGTAACGGTCGGCTTCAGCTATATCTTCGGCGGGAAGAAATTCAATAAGGTTTCCGACCGCGTGATCGAGAAAGAAGTGATCAAGGAAGTGGTTAGAGAAGTTCCCAAAGAAGTGATCAAGGAAGTGGTGAAAGAAACCTGCAACGGTGCTATTGCCGGTGCGGTATTCTTCAAGATCAACCGTGCGACGTTGAACGATCAGAGCAAGGTGAACCTCAAGCTGATCGCCGAAGCGATGAAAGAGATGCCCAACGCCACCTTCATCATCAACGGCTATGCCGATAAAGCAACGGGTACGCCAGCCATCAACCAAAGCCTGTCGGAGCGACGCGCTCAAGTCGTTTACGACACGTTGATCGCCGAAGGCGTTAATCCGAATCAGTTGACCAAGGTTGCCAACGGCGGTACGGAAAACATGTTCGGTAAGAACTACCTGAACCGCGTAGTGATCATGCGAAACAAATAATCCGTTAAACCTACAATAAAAAGGATGCGCCTCACGCAGGTGCATCCTTTTTATTTATTATCGAGCACATGGCAGACAATTATTTGGAAAGACAAAGAGACGAGTACGAAAAACGAAAAGCGGCAGGGATGCACTCCAAGAAAAGAGGCGCACGCAAAACCGACACTCCAAAAGAAAAACGAACCGCTCCTGAAACCGCCTCTTAGCTCATGCAGTGTCGGGTGACGACCACTGCCGAACCCGCCGGCGAGAACGCTCGTCTGACATCCCGTCAAAAAATCAATGATTTCCCGAATTCAAAAAGAAAGAGCGCCGTCGATTTGAGCGATCAAGGCCCGATAAACCTGCTCGTTCTGCGCATGGAAAATACCCCTCGTATCTTCCCCGCACAGATCGACGCCAAGTACCTTTTGACAAGCCCAAAGTCCGGAGAGAAAAGACTGCAACTGCGCCAGCGAAAGGGCACCCTGATCCCAATTCGTTCGCATATACGTCGTAGCCAATACATCCAGATCGACGGAGACATAGAAAGGCCAATCGGTTTCTATATCCCGCAAATCCTTCACCAGAAGTATACGGTCTTCATAGCCCTCGAAAACGGCGCGTCTCTGCGGATCCGTCCCGACCATAAAGACTTGCCTCACATGCGGTTGACGTGCCAACAAATACCGCACCCAGCCGCCGCAAGAGAGAATCTCGCCAAATTGAGGCTTTTGCATATCCGAATGACGATCGAAAAGAACCAAGGAAAAATCTTCCGCTATCCTCGTCGCCCACAGGTAAGTAAGATAGTGGTAATTCCCGTTGTCCAGTAAATGGATGGCGCGAAGAGGGCAGGCACTCAGCTTATCGTTTAAAATCCGTTCGGCCTTTTCGTCGCAATAACCGTTCGTACCGACAATCCCCGTACAATCGACCCAAATACAGGATACCGAAGTACGCAGAAAAGCATAATCTTCGTACACCCGGGTGAAGTTAGCGATAACTATCGGAACGTGATGAGAGGCAGAATAAACCATTAAATTTCAAACGCATTTATATTATTTTATTGTCAAACGAAGAAAGTACTATAAATTTGCTACCTTTGCAGGATGAGAACATGATTACGTAACAAAATTAAAAATAAAACAATTCATGCGTAAATTTTTTACTCTATTCATTCTTTTAACGATGTTATCGGGTGCTGCGCACGCACAACAAATGTCCGATAAACAAGTCGTGGAATATTTAAAACGAGCGCAAGCTACCGGCAAATCTCAGTCGGAAACAGCTATGGAGCTCATGCGAAGAGGCGTTACCCGCCAACAAGTAGAACGTATACGCAATCGATATTTACAGGAACAACAGGTAGCGAATCTGTCCCAAAATGCCGCATCGGACGAGTCGCAGGAAAGGCTGCGCACCAATGCGGAGCCGGAAACGGGAACGACACCTGCCGAAAAAACGCCCCGAACACCTTCCAAACCGATCTTCGGACATAACTTATTTACCAATAAGAACCTCACCTTCGAACCCAATTCCAACATGGCCACGCCGGAAAACTACATCTTAGGTCCGGGCGACGAAGTGATCATCGATATCTGGGGAGCTTCGGAAAATACTATTCGCCAAACCATCTCGCCCGACGGCAACATCCAGATCGAAGGCATCGGTCCCATCTATTTGAGCGGCATGAACATTCAATCGGCCAGTCGCTTTCTGCAAAACGAATTATCGAAAATATATTCGGGGCCTTCCACCCAAATCAGACTGACCTTGGGAAACACTCGCTCCATTCAAATCAACATCATGGGCGAAGTCGCCATCCCCGGCACGTATACCCTGTCCGCTTTCTCCTCCGTATTCCACGCCTTGTATCGTGCCGGAGGCGTCAACGAGATCGGCAGTCTGCGCAACATCAAAGTGGTACGAAACGGACAGACGGCAGCCGATCTGGACGTATACAGTTTCATCATGAAGGGAAAGATGAACGACGACGTGCGTCTACAGGAAGGAGACGTCATCATCGTAGAACCTTACCAATCGCTGGTTCAGATCAGCGGCAAAGTAAAACGGCCGATGTTCTACGAATTGAAAACGTACGAATCCTTCAAAACGTTATTGAATTATGCCGGAGGTTTTACCGGCGACGCCTACAAGCAGTCCGTCCGACTGATTCGTAAGACGGGACGCGAGTATCAGATCTACAATATCGCCGAAACGGACTATTCCGTCTTCCGCATGGAAGACGGCGACGAAGTAGCAGTAGAATCCATCTTGGACCGCTACGAGAATCGCGTGGAGATTTTAGGCGCCGTGTATCGAGGCGGCGTCTATCAGCTGGACGAACAGACAAACACCGTAAAGGCCTTGATAAAAAAAGCCGACGGCTTACGGGGAGATGCCTTCCTGACACGAGCCATCCTGAATCGGGAAAAAGAGAATTACGACCACGAAGTAATCTCCGTCGACTTAAACGGCATCATGGACGGAACGGTAGCCGACATTCCCCTGCAGAAGAACGACGTGCTCTACGTTCCGAGCATACAGGGACTAAAAGAAAACGAAACGGTGACCATCCACGGCGAGGTAGGCAACCCCGGCACCTACCTGTATGCGGAAAAGATGAAGGTGGAAGACCTGATTATTCTGGCAGGAGGCTTGCTGGAAGATGCGGCCACGGTCAAGGTGGACATCACTCGCCGCATCAAGAACCCGAATAGCACGACCTACTCCAAAGAAGTAGGGAAAACCTATACGATCGACTTATCCAACGACTTCAAGGTGGGGAACGAAACGTTCCTGTTAGAACCTTTCGATGAGGTCTACATCCGCAAAAGTCCTTCCTATCACAGACAACAGAACATAACCATCAACGGCGAAGTGCTCTTCGGAGGTCGTTACGCCTTGCAAAGCAAGACGGAACGCCTCTCCTCCATCGTGGCGAGAGCGGGCGGCGTGACGCCGGAAGCCTATGTGAAAGGAGCCCGTCTCGTGCGTCAGATGACGAGGGAAGAATTATTCCGACAGCAAGACGTAGTGCAATTGGCCGAAAGATCGTCGGGGGACGATTCCCTTCGAGTCAATTCGTCCGATATGACAAGAAGTTATCCCATAGGCATCGACCTGGAGAAAGCCTTGCAAAATCCGAATTCCGACTACGACATCGTATTGCGCGACGGAGACGTCATTTACATCCCCGAATATATCAATACGGTGAAGGTGAGCGGCGCCGTCATGTATCCCAACACCGTCCTCTATCAAGAAGGGGAAAACCTGAAATACTATATCAACCGGGCAGGAGGCTTCGGCAATTCTGCACGCAAACACAAGGTATTCGTGATAAACCTGAACGGAAAAGCTTCGAAACTGAGCCTCCGCAGCAAAAGAGAAATCGAGCCGGGTTGCGAAATCATCGTCCCCTCTAAAGATAAAAAAGACAAATTGTCGTTACAGGAAATCGTTACGATGGGCACCCTCACCGCCTCTATGGCAGCATTGGTGACCTCCATGATCAAACTCTTCAAGTAAAAGAATATGAGTCAAACACATACGCCCCCCATCAAAGAAACCGAACGGCAATACGAAGAGCAAGAAATCGACTTGACGGAAATCGTCCGAAAGCTCTGGCAGAGACGCAAGCTGATCTATAAAGTCTGCGGAGGAGCTGCCTTGTTCGGCTTGCTTATCGCTTTCAGCATCCCGAAAGAATATACGACCCGCGTTAAAGTGTCCCTGGAAAGGACCACGGGAAGGAGCGGAGGAAGCCTAAGTTCGTTGGCGGCAATGGCAGGCATTAACCTGAGCTCCTCGAGCTCCGACGCGCTGTCCGATCAGATTTATCCGGAGGTGATGAACTCGACCCCTTTCCTCATCGATCTGTTCCACGTAAAAGTACAAAACGAAGACAGCGTGACCACCCTGTTCAACTACCTCCTAAACGATTACAGAACCCCGTGGTGGAACATCGCCATGCGAGGCATATTCTCCGTCCCGTCAAGAATAATCGGCATCTTCAAAGAGAAAAAAGGAGAGGAGGAGCGAATCTTCGCCCCCTCCAACCTGACCAAGAGAGAAAGAAAGGTCATCACCCTGTTAAAAGAGAACTTAATCCTCACAGTCGACAATAAAACCGGTGTGATGGACCTTTCTGTAACCATGCAGAACCCCGTCATCTCCGCGCAGATCACCGACACGATTTTAGTCAACCTGCAGAATTATATCACCACTTACCGCACCAACAAAGCGCGGAAAGATTTGGCCTATTCGAAAACGCTCTACCAAGAAGCGAAAACCGCATACACCGAAGCCCAGGATAAATACGCCCACTTTACGGACGCCAATCAGAATATCTTTTTGCACAGCTACCGGGCCGAACAGGAACGACTGCAAAACGAAATGAACCTGACATACCAGATCTACTCGCAAACCACTCAACAATTACAGGCCGCCAAGGCGAAAGTGCAGGAGAATACGCCGGCTTTCGTCGTGATTCAACCCTCGGTCGTCCCGCTCAAACCGTCCAAACCCCACAAGATGCTTCTGCTCGTCGGATGTATCTTCCTGGGATTCGCGGGAAGCTGCGCATGGATCTATCTGGAGGCTCAATTCACCGCATGGAAGAAGCTGTTCTGCACCTCGGAAACAATTAAACAAAAGGAAGGAAAAGCATAATGGGAAAATGTATCGTTCATAACTACGAAGAGTTCGCCGCATGGCAAGGCAAGGTCATCGGCGTATCCGATTACGTGCCACTCAATCAAGACCGGATCAACCGATTCGCCGACGCTACAGACGATCATCAATGGATTCACGTAGACGTGAGGCGCGCTCGGACAGACTCGCCCTACCACAGCACCATCGCTCACGGATACCTCACGCTGTCCATGCTCCCCCGGCTGTGGAACCAGGTCATCGAAGTGCATAACCTCAAGATGATGGTCAATTACGGGATGGATAAAATGAAATTCGGACAGCCCGTACTGGCCGGTCAAAGCATTCGCCTTACCGCCGTCCTGCAGAGCATTCAAAACCTCAGGGGAATCACTAAAGCAGAGATCAAATTTACCCTGGATATCAAAGAAGAGGGGAAGAAAGCCTTGGAGGGCGTGGCGACCTTCCTCTATTATTTCGAATAAATACCTCGAAACGACATCCCGTTTTTACCCCCGCTCCCAACGGTCAGCGCTGCCGATAAGGTCGACGGATATTCGCACTCGACAGAATGTCGAAAAGAGTCTCCGCCGAGAACACCCGGCTGCCGGGACATCGAAAAAGAGTCTCCGCCGGGAGCACTCGGCTGCCGAGGCATCGAAAAAGAGTCTCCGCCGGGAGCACTCGGCTGCCGAGGCATCGAAAAAGAGTCTCCGCCGGGAGCACCCGGCTGCCGAGGCATCGAAAAAGAGTCTCCGCCGGGAGCACCCGGCTGCCGAGGCATCGAAAAAGAATCTCCGCCGAGACACCCGGCTGCCGCAAGCAGCAAAAGCGGAGATCTGTTCGCTACGCCTCACTGATCCTCCGATAAACCCACGCAAAGGCCGGGACGAGGAAAGCAACCGCTGCCACCCATGCGGTGGGATCGCCGAAACACACGGCCACGTAACCGAAAGCGGGTACAGCAACGACACTGACCACGACGCGAGCAATCATCTCCGACACGCCCGACAACATGGAGAGCCCCGTATATCCCGCCCCCTGAATGGAGTAACGCAAGATGCAAAGCGTACCCAACACCGGATAGAACGATACGGATATGTGCAGGAACAGAGCGGTATCGCGAACGATTTCCGTTTCGGAAGGATCGATAAACAGAAAGGCGAAAATCTCCGAGCAAGTCCATAGCACTACGCCCATACCGAGGCTATAGATCCACATCATCCACCACGCAGACTTCATGCCCTGCCAAATCCGCTGGGGTTTTCCAGCCCCGTAATTCTGGCCGGCGAAAGTAGCCATGGCGATGCCTAAGCTTTCCAGAGGGCACATACAAAACATCTTGATGCGCATGGCAGCGGTAAAAGCCGCTACACACGCCGTTCCCAACGCATTATTGGCGCTCTGAAGCATGATGCTGCCGATAGCGGTAATACTGAATTGTAAACCCATCGGTACGCCGATATAAAGCAGTATACGCGCGTATTTCGAACGATATTTCCGCTCCTGCACGCTACTCCGCAAAATATCGAAATGCCGATGCATATACCGATAGCAGAGAACAGCCGATACTCCCTGCGCGATCAACGTAGCGACGGCCGCTCCCGCCACGCCCCAACCCAGCAAAAGAATACAGCATAGATCCAATACGATGTTCAGCACGGTGCTGAACAGCAAAAACCAGAACGGTGTCTCGCTGTCGCCCAAAGCGCGGATAACGCTCGACAGCAGATTGTAGAAGAACGTACAGGGGATCCCTATAAAAGTAATGAGCAAATACCAGTAGGCATCCCGAAAGATAGCCTCCGGCGTACGCATCCAATGCAGGATATCGTCGCACAGCAGGGAAGTGACGAGCATGATCGCCATGCTCATAAGGGCGGCTAACTTAAACGCGGTCCACACCATGCCTCGCATGCTGGCGTAATCCCTTGCCCCGAACTTCTGAGCTACAGGAATACCGAAGCCGCCGCAACAACCGTTGCAAAAGCCCAGGATCAGGAAAATCACCGAAGAGCCGGCGCCTACGGCTGCCAAGGCATGGATGCCCAAGAATTTCCCCACGATGGCGGCGTCCACCAACGAGTAGGTCTGTTGAAGCAGATTCCCACCCAACAAAGGCCCTGCGAAACGAAATATTTGAGGCAGCGTAGCTCCCTCGGTCATTTCATTCGTAGTACGGTTCATATAAAAGCTGTTAGTTCTCTACGCAACTGTCTTTGCGAGCATCACGATTGTCGATCTTCTTATTCAAGAACTTGATGAAAAGCAACCATGCCGCCATATTGATGACGATCAACAAAGTAACCTGAATGAAACAAGACAATATCATATTGATGACGATCAGAAAAGCAGCGATACACAAGATCGAAACCATAGCCCGGCGCTGTTTCATCCCCATCGACAACAGTTTATGATGAAGATGATTCTTGTCGGGCAGGAAAGGACTGCGCCCGAGGCGAATGCGGTGAAAAAACACGCGTACCACATCGAAGCAGGGAACGACCAACGGCACAAATGCCAATACGAAGTAATTATAGAGCACCAACTTCTCATTCGGAGTATGAGAGCACAACTCGATGCTCAAAAAGCTCAAAATCAGTCCGAGCGTTAAGGAACCGGTATCTCCCATGAAAATCTTCCGCCCATGTTCCGCACTTCCGAATACATTATAGTAATAAAAAGGAATGATCGTGCCTAATGCGGAGAAAGAGATCAGGGCCTGCGCGTATTTCTCTTCAAACATAAAGATCGCCCCGTAATAAATCAGTGCCACGCCGCTCAAACCGGAAGCCAGCCCGTCGATTCCATCCATCAGATTGACCGCATTGATGATAAAAACCACCACCAAAATAGTCAACGGATAGCCAATCCACCAAGAGATCTCATGAATACCGAACAGACCGTGCAAATCGTTCAGCCACATATCTCCGCCAATCAACAGTACGGCACAGCATATTTGAATATAGAACTTGTTCCAATACCTCACTCCTACCAAATCGTCCATCGTACCGATCAAAAAGATAAGGGTCAACGCACACAGGCCGAATGCCATACTGCGCGACTCCGCTACCAAATGAGTGATCAACTCGCCCTTGGAAAAAACAAGCGCCACACCTACGGCAAAAGAAACCGTGAAGATAATGCATGGAGCAAAGGCAAAACCTCCTAAGCGAGGGATAGGATCATGGTGAATCTTTCGTTTATCAGGTTCGTCGAACAGTCTTTTTCTAAAAGATATCAGCAGAATCTTAGGAGTAATGAACCCATTGTAGAAGGAACTTATCAGGATAGCAAGGAGCATGATACCCCACCAGAAAAGCATATCTGAAACGAAAGAATCCATATATCTGTTCTAAATGAAACCAACAGTTTACACGATCGCTTTCAAAAGGGATTTACCCGCCCTCGGCCGACCGTACCCTCCGGCTAATCGCCTAACAAAAGTAGAATTAAAAAAGAAAATATTAAAATTTTTCTACTATTTTTTTACGGGAGCACCTTTTTCTATTTCCCTCTTCCTGCCTTGCCTATCTCAAAAAAAACGTATCTTTGCACTATGAAGAAAACCGTCATGACGAGCCCGGAACGCCGTTGGTATGTGGCCTACACGCTCTCCCGTCACGAAAAGAGCGTAGCGGAGAAGCTCAAACTGATGGGGATAGAATGTTATGTGCCCGTTCAGGAGGAAATCCGCTTTTACAAAGGAGGCCGCAAAAAAATCCAACGCGTGGTACTCCCCATGACGATCTTTATTCACGGTACGAATAAAGAACGCCTCGCAGCGTTGCAACTTCCCTCCGTCACACATTACTTGATGGCCATCGGGCAACATCGTGTAGCGACGATCCCCTCCGATCAGATGGATCGCTTTCGTTTCATGCTCGATTATTCCGATACGGCGATAGAAAAACTCAATACTCCGTTGACGCCCGGCATGATGATCACCGTGATCAAAGGCCCGTTGACCGGACTGCAAGGAGAACTGATCCGCGTAAATCGCACGTCGAAGGTAGTTGTCCGCATCGACTGGCTGGGATGTGTAGGCACCGAAATTCCCGTCGGCTTTGTAGAACCTGTAAAAAACATGTCCGAATGAATGTATTAGTTACCGGCGCCAACGGACAGTTAGGCGCTTCCATCCGGGAGGCGACCGCGCAGAGCCTCCATCGGTATATCTTCACCGATATCGACGAATTGGACATTACGAACAAGGACGCCATTCGCCGGACAATCGATGCACAGCCTATCGATGTCATCGTAAACTGCGCCGCCTACACCCATGTGGATAAGGCGGAGGACGACTACTCCGCTGCCGATGCGTTA
Source organism: Phocaeicola abscessus CCUG 55929 (assembly GCF_000312445.1). GTDB lineage: Bacteria > Bacteroidota > Bacteroidia > Bacteroidales > Bacteroidaceae > Phocaeicola > Phocaeicola abscessus. The sequence goes on from NZ_HE997186.1 coordinate 51,061, forward strand.
AACCGGCAAGCTGTATCCGATTTGGCTACGGTCGCAAAAGAATCCGATGCCGTATTGATCCACATCTCGACCGATTATGTATTTCAGGGAGACAGGGTAATCCCCTACAAGGAAGACGACCCGCCCCGACCGGCCGGCGTATATGGCAAGACCAAATTAGCAGGCGAAGAGGCGATACGAGCTGCAGGATGCAAGCATATTATCATCCGGACGTCATGGCTCTATTCTCCTTATGGACACAATTTTGTAAAGACCATGCTGAAGCTCACAGCCGAAAATCCTACCGTAAAAGTAGTGTTCGACCAGACAGGCACGCCCACGTATGCATACGATCTGGCAACGGCGATCGTCCACCTGATCGAATCGGACCGATTGGATAAGGAAGGGATTTATCACTTCAGCAACGAAGGAGCCATCTCGTGGTACGATTTTGCACAGGCAATCAACGAATTGGCCCAACATCACTGCAACGTGTCGCCTTGTCACAGCGACGAATTCCCAAGTAAGGCGCCTCGGCCTGCATTCTCCGTTTTGGACAAGACCAAGATTAAGAAAACGTTTGACATCTCTATCCCCTATTGGAGAGACAGTTTGAAAGATTGCATCAATCGGTTGATGCGGGATCAGAATACGTAAACATCACTTATTTCGCCATCGCCTGGAAATAGGTCGCAGCCGCAACCGACCATGCATACTCTTCCTTTCTCCGCTCTATCCTGGTTTTTCACGGAAATTTCCATGATCCGCGTATGAATTCTCCCTTCCTCGACAAAATAGAGAAAAAAACTCGATAATGTCATAATTATGACAATCATATTGAAAATTTAATCCTATTTTCCGTCAAAAAGTGAAAAGATCATGGTATTTTCGAAAAAACAGAAAATGATAGGTATTGTTTTGATGGGAATCATCGTCGGAGCGGGAGGTCTGTTTCTCTACATGCTCCGAGCGCATTCCTATCTGACGGATGAACCTTCTGCTTGCGTGAACTGCCATATAATGACGCCGTATTACGCCACCTGGATGCATAGTTCGCATAGCAGAGACGCTACTTGCAATGATTGCCACGTGCCGCACGATAATCTCGTTTCCAAATGGTTCTTTAAAGGGAAAGACGGAATGAACCATGTTTCGGTCTTCCTCGCGAAAGGCGAACCGCAGGTGATACAAGCCCACGAAGCCAGTTCGCAAGTGATCATGAATAACTGTATCCGTTGTCATACGCAACTGAATACCGAATTCGTTAAGACGGGGCGCATCGATTACATGATGTCGCAAGCAGGTGCGGGAAAAGCTTGTTGGGACTGTCATCGGGACGTTCCTCACGGCGGAAAGAACAGCTTGTCGGGTACGCCCGGCGCCATCGCCCCCTATCCCGCTTCTCCCGTCCCCGCATGGCTAAAAAAAATAATGACTAACCGTAAACAATAATTTTTAAATATGACAAATAAATTAAAATCATGGCAAGGATGGCTATTGTTTGGAGTATCAATGGTTGTCGTATTTATTTTAGGTTTACTCGTTTCCTCGTTGATGGAACGAAGAGCCGAAGTGATCAGTGTATTCAATAATCGCCGCACGCCGATGAGCGGAATCGTGGCCCAGAATGAAAAATTTAAAGACGATTTCCCACGCGAATACAAGACTTGGAAAGATACGGAAGACACTTCGTTTCGCAGTGACTTCTTCCAAGGAAGCGAGGCTGTCGATGTACTTGAAGAACGTCCCGAAATAGTTATCATGTGGGCCGGATATGCTTTTTCAAAAGACTATACCACTCCGCGCGGACACATGCATGCCATCGAAGACGTTACGCGTTCATTGCGCACAGGTGCTCCCATGACTGAAACCGACGGTCCGCAACCTGCTACTTGCTGGACTTGTAAGAGCCCCGACGTACCGCGTATGATGGAGGCCATGGGCATTGCCAATTTCTATAAGAGCAAATGGGGAGCATTAGGCAGCGAAATCGTGAACCCGATCGGTTGCGCCGATTGCCACGAACCGGAAAATATGAATCTGCAAATCAGTCGACCCGCCCTGATCGAAGCCCTCGAACGACAGGGAACGGATATTAAAAATGCGACACAACAGGAAATGCGTTCGCTCGTGTGCGCACAATGTCACGTAGAATATTATTTCAAAGGAGACGGCAAATACCTTACTTTCCCATGGGACAAAGGATTCACATGCGAAGATATGGAAACGTACTACGACGAAATAAACTATTACGACTACATTCATCCGTTAAGCAAAGCGCCGATATTGAAAGCGCAACACCCGGATTACGAACTTAGCAAAATGGGAATTCATGGACAACGAGGCGTTTCGTGCGCCGACTGTCACATGCCCTATAAGAGCGAAGGAGGCGTAAAATTCAGCGATCATCATATTCAAAGTCCACTGGCAAAAATCGATCGTACCTGTCAAGTTTGCCATCGGGAAAGCGAAGAGACCCTTATCCAAAATGTTCGCGAACGCCACGGCAAGGCATATGCCGCCCTCGATCACCTGACTTCAGAACTTGCAAAAGCGCATATCGAAGCCAAATTCGCGTGGGAAAAAGGTGCAACCGAGACTCAAATGAAACCCGTGCTCGACCTTATCCGGAAGGCGCAATGGCGCTGGGATTTCGCGGGGGCCACGCACGGCGGTTCATTCCATGCTCCGCAAGAATTTATGCGTATCATCCACAACGGTTTGGACAATACCTTACAGGCGCGGTTGGTCATCTCAAAAGTATTGGCGAAACTCGGGTACACGGACGATGTGCCTATGCCTGACATCTCGACGAAGGCCAAAGCACAGGCCTACATCGGCCTCGATATGGAAAAAGAAAAGGCAACGAAGGCCGGATTTATGAAGACCATCGTCCCGCAATGGATACAGAAAGCGAAAGAAAACGGCCGTTTAGAACAAATGTAACGCATACCGTCTTTCTTCATTTTTACTGCCGGACAGACCGTTTGTCCCCGATGCGAATATAAATAACACGTATGTATCATATCGAATAATACCGTTTCACATTAATTATGATTATCATGAAGAAACACCTTTTTGTTTTACTGCTGATGGGCGCATGCGTTTCAGCGACCTTACAGGCTCAAAATACATCCCAAGAAAATACGTTCGGCCTGTCTGCACAAATACGCACGAGAGGCGAATATCGCAACGGTATGATTTCCCCGCGCGATGAGGGGAAGAAGCCGGCCAGTTTCATAAACAGCCGCGCCAGGTTGTCGATGGGATATCAACGTGACAATCTGGAAATAAAATTCTCCACACAACACGTAGGGGTATGGGGACAAGATCCGCAAATCGACAAAAACGGCCGTTTTATTCTCCATGAGGCTTGGGCAAAGCTCCGACTCGGCAACGGCTTCTTTACCCAGCTCGGCCGACAAGATCTGGTGTACGATGACGACCGTATTCTCGGCAGCCTCGATTGGAATGTGGCCGGGCGATATCACGACGCATTAAAATTCGGATACGAAGACCGAAACCGCAAGTTACATTTGATCCTGGCATTCAATCAAAATGACGAAAAAATCATCGGGGGCACTTATTATGCCCCCGGAGCTCAGCCCTATAAAAACATGCAAACGTTGTGGTATCATTATACCGGCTCACAAACCCCGTTTAATATCTCCTTACTCTTTATGAATCTCGGCTTCGAAACAGGCGATGCGACAGAGAAGAAATCGGATACGAAATACCTGCAAACTTTCGGAACATATATGACTTACGCGCCATCGGTATGGGACCTCAGCGGAACGTTCTACTATCAAAGCGGAAAGAACAAGGCTTCGCAAAGCGTTTCCGGTTTTATGGCAAGCATCACTGCCGGATATAAAATCAACGATTCATGGAAAATCAGTCTCGGAAGCGACTATATGAGCGGCGAAAACGGTAAAGGAGACAAGTATAATGCATTCGATCCGCTCTACGGGACTCATCACAAGTTCTATGGCACGATGGATTATTTCTATGCATCTTCGTTCACCTCCGGGCACGCCCCCGGATTATGGGACAATTATATCGACCTCCACTTCAAACCTTCACCCGAAATTAACATGGGACTTACCGGACATTACTTCAATACCGCTGCCAAACTGGAAGATTTAAATCGCAGCCTGGGCACGGAGCTCGACTATCAGCTGAACTGGAAAATCATGAAGGATGCAACCCTGACATTCGGTTATTCGGTGATGTTCGGCACGAAGACGATGGATGCCGTAAAAGGTGGGAACCACAAAAGCTGGCAAGATTGGGGGTGGATTTCCTTAAACTTGACTCCGAAATTATTCTCTGCCAAATGGTAAACCTTTACTTTCAACCATTCAGCTACCCAGCCGATATGAAGAGCACGGAAACATCTTCACATCGGCTCGCGCAGCTCCTTTAGATTCAATTCGATGCGATTCTTTCCCTTTCGTTTGATAAGGCCTTCTTTCTCCAACTTATTGATTTCCGTCGAAAGGGCAGGACGCGACACATTCAGATATTGGGCCAATTGAATTTGCGAATGCATCATCGAAACGACGAGATCTTCTTTCTTCTTATGTTTGAAGAAATAGACCAAAAGCCTCTCACGTATAGTTTTCCGCGATAAGATATCCAAACGCACCGTCGTACAGACATTGCATTTCCCTGCAATATTCAAGAAACGTTTCAATATTTCGGGATATTCGCAGAATACGTCAAAAGCCGATTCCTTGGAAACCGTCAGCAGAATATTATCTTCCACGGCAGTGAAAGTAGCCGAAAATTTGGCGTCTTCATTGAACAAAAGAGGAGTGGCAAATGCTCTCGGAGCCTCGATATATTCGATTAAAATATCATTTCCGTTGACATCGATCATATCTACACGCAATTTCCCCTTGAGCAACACATATAATTTCCGACAGATACTGCCCTGTTTAATCACCGTCTCCCCTTTCGGGATTTCGTACACCAGCACATCGAGCTTCTCTATAAGCTCTCTCCTAATGTTCTCTTGCAGATCTTTCAGTAATGTAATCGTCAGTAAAATCTCTCTATACGCATCATCGTATTGAATTCGTTTCATAGCACTTAGATTCGTCTGTTGTCTACAAATTTAGACAAAATTTTCCGATTACAAACCGGCCGAACTAAAAAATGAAAAATCTTTCTTCGACTACCTGACAGAGTTCTCCGAAAAACACGCCGTCGGCATGGAGGCCGATTCTCATGGCAATCAGGGTTGACGCATTTGCTCTCCCTGCCCCTCTTCTTAAAGAGGTCCTGGCGTCAAGAGCGGGGAGTTTCACCGTTCTTCGGTTCGTTTCTTCCAACGTTTTTCAATACCTTTACGCTGGAAATTAATCCATTAGTACACAATGGGAACATTATCTATCTTACACAAGATGTAGAGCCGCGACCATCATTTGCGGGCGGTCAATACATCCGTCGTACCGGTTCATCAAGTTTGGGGTAATCGTTCTTCTGCATTTTCGTCATAAGCCTTCCTTAATTTATCCAATCAGGAAATAGCGGGGCGTCTTTGCTTTATACGCTCGGTAAGTCTCGCCATAGGTCGCTTCGCAATACCGTTCTTCACCCAAAATAGTCAGGTGCGTGAAGACAAAGAACGGAACGATCACTATGAGCAGCCACAGCGAAGTCGAAGCGATACAAACGGCAAGCATGCCTAAATGGAACGCAAAGTACATCGGATTGCGCGAGTAGCGATAGACACCGCCCGTTACCGCCTCGTCGGGCGAAGCGGCGCCATAAGCGTAAAAGGCAGCGATGAACGCCATTAAAGAGAGCGCAAACAGCACGCAACCGACCGCAAACCATGCCGTGCCCGTCTTGAACGGCACGAATACGGAAACGAGCAGCAGGGTTATTTGAAAGAATGTGCTCCACAAGGCGTTACGCCTGTCCTTCGCCGTGTACCACGACGTGTCAACCGCCCGTTTGCCACCCTCCCGGTACAGAAACATAAATACGAACTGGATGAGCACCATCCCCCACACGGGTATCCAAGCATTGAACCAACCGGGCGTTAAGGCAGTGAAGAATTGCCATTCATTCATAATCGATTCCTCCTAAACTATTATATGGTTTATAAGGACAAAAATAGGAGTTTCGTCTAACGATGGCAATACCGATAAATAGTGATTTTTTCTAAAAAACCGAAAGAATTCGCCTATCCGCGTTGCGAACGATCGCAGAGAAGAGTTGCTCAAAATTCGCTTGAGAAATGAAATCCGATGTGCTTAAAATCGTGCTGGGCCATAGCGAGCACGTAATTGCTATCGGCCAGAAAGACATCGCGACCTTCCCGATCTTTCGCCATGAACTGATACTTTCGCTTCTTGAAATTCTCTAATTCTTCTACCTCGTCGCTCTCTATCCAACAAGCTTTGTAAAGGCTGACCGGTTCCCAACGACACTTGGCCCCGTACTCGTTTTCCAGTCGGTACTGGATGACCTCGAACTGTAACTGTCCCACGGTTCCTATCAGCTTCCGACCGTTGAACTGATTGACAAACAACTGCGCGACACCTTCATCCATCAACTGATCGATGCCTTTTGCCAACTGCTTCTGTTTCATCGGATCGGCGTTCTCTATGTATTTGAACATCAGCGGAGAGAAGCTGGGCAAACCTTTGAAGTGCAACACTTCGCCTTCGGTCAGCGTATCGCCTATCTTGAAGGTACCGTTATCGGGCAAACCGACGATGTCGCCCGCCCACGCTTCGTCCACCGTCTGTTTGCGTTGCGCCATGAACTGTGCGGGCGAAGAGAAACGCACCATCTTTTCGTTACGGACATGATAATAGGGAGCATTGCGGACGAATTTTCCCGAACAAACCTTGCAGAAAGCGATACATGAACGATGGTTAGAATCAATATTCGCCGTGATCTTAAAGATGAAGCCGGTAAACTTCGGCTCTTCCGGATCTACCAACCGTTCTTGCGATTGTACGGGACGCGGATGGGGAGCGATCTCAACAAAACTATCCAGCAATTCTTGCACACCGAAATTATTTAATGCCGAGCCGAAGAACACCGGGGCCAAATCGCCCTTCAAATAAGCATTCACTTCGAAGGTAGGATAAATGCCGGCTATCAGTTCCAAGTCGGAACGCAATTTCTCTGCCGAAGAGGCTCCGATATGTTGTTCCAAATCGTCCGTACGCACATCCACTTCGTATTTCTCCGTAACCACCTGCTTGGACGGCTGGAAAAGATTCAACTTCTCTTCGAAAATATTATACACGCCTTTGAAGCGAGGGCCCGATTCGATGGGCCACGTCAGTGGACGGACGGATACAGCCAGTTCGCTCTCCAATTCGTCCAGCAGATCGAACGGATCTTTTCCTTCTCGATCCATCTTATTGACGAAGATGATGACAGGCGTCTTGCGCATCCGACAAACTTCCATCAGTTTCAAGGTTTGCGCTTCTACGCCTTTGGCCGCATCCACCACGATAATAACGCTGTCGACGGCCGTCAACGTCCGATACGTATCCTCCGCAAAATCCTGATGTCCGGGCGTGTCGAGAATGTTGATCTTGTAATCCCGATAGTCGAACTCCATCACCGAGGTAGTCACCGAAATGCCCCGTTGCTTCTCTATGTCCATCCAATCGGACGTAGCGGTTTTACGTATCTTATGACTCTTCACGGCGCCGGCTACCTGAATTTGTCCGCCGAACAAGAGGAATTTCTCCGTCAACGAGGTTTTGCCGGCATCCGGATGGGCTACGATGGCGAAGGTTCTCCTTCTCTCTATTTCCTGATTAAGCATATGGGCAAAATTTTAATCCACATTCAACTCGCCGGCTTTAACCTGCCGGTAATAGTCGGACAGCATAGCCAGCATGTTCGAAATCGCCTCCTGCGCTTCGGCAGTCTCTCTGTTCACTTCTTTCCGCTGTAATTTCAGCATCAGGATACCGTACAAGGCATCAAAACAGGTCTCCAATTCGGGTTCGTCCGGATTCGCTCCCTTCGCCCGCAGTTCGACGATAAAGGGCAAAACCTTATCATAAGCGGAATCGTAATAAGGAAACTTAGCGGAACGCAACAAACGAAGATGCAAATCGGTGAGCCATGCAATCACATTCTTATTGACCTGCAAATGTCCTTTTTCCTGCACGTTTTCCCGCCGCATCATTTCGATCAGCTCGGTATACCACTGCATTAGTTCCTGTTTCTGTTCCTCCGCGGCAGGATACGGATCGACGATTTTCTTTTTTATCTCCTCCATGTCGCAGCCATTGGCGCGTATCAAGTCTTCCACCTGCCACATATACAACAGGTATTCTGCCATATTCTCTTCTTTCAATTGCCGGGAAATAAACATACCATATTCACTTTAAAAATCAACCGATCACCGACGCGCCGTCAATAGATGGTCGTCCCAGTCAGCGTAAGAATCATACCCACCACCGAAATAAAGATGACCATCCCCCCTATCACTCTGTTCATCATCCATATTCCTCTCAGATTAAATTGCGAACGGATCTTGTTCACACCGGTTGTCAGCATGAGCCACCAGCAGATCGCTCCGCATACGATAGCCACATAACCGGCCAACTGAATCGGCCAGGACAATTCGGGATTGATAAACGAAAAGCGGGCGAATAAACCGATGAAAAGGAAAATGATCAGCGGATTGGAAAGTGTGACCAAAAAAGCGGTGATGAAATTGTGGAAATAAGTGCCGGTAGGATATTTCTGATTGGGATCATACCGTCGGATCGACCTCACGGGATTGCTGCGAAACGTATAGATACCGAAAACCAAGAGCATCGCACTGCCCAGTAACTGAAGCGTCACCTGATTCTTAATAATAAAATCGTCCATGAAACTCATGCCGTACCCCGTCAGCAAAGCATAACAGATATCGCTCAACGTCGCACCCAGGCCGGTGACGAATCCGAACCATCGTCCCTTATTGAGCGTCCGTTGAAGGCACAGCACACCCACCGGCCCCATCGGTGCGGAGGCAACGATCCCAATTACAAGTCCCTTTACCAATTCCAATATAACTACCGCTATCAGATTCATGTCCGCAAAGATAGCTACTTTTTTGCTAATATCGCGTATATTTGCTTCCGTTTTTCTTTCAAAGACAAGCGCTTTTACCTAACTTTGCGATCGAAAAAAGCAAATATATAACATACAGTGCTATGATTCTATTTTTCAGAACTCCTTCCGAGAGTGTCATTGCAACGGAAGTCGACCATACGCCGTCGACCGGAGAGATTCAGAAATTAAGTTGGCTTTATGGGAATGCCGTCGTCCAGACAGCCTCGGACCTGAAAGGGTACTTCGTCGGTCCGCGCCGCGAAATGATTACGCCGTGGAGCACGAATGCCGTGGAAATTACGCAGAACATGGGTATGAACGGTATCCGACGCATCGAAGAATACTTTCCCGTAAAAGACGAGAATGCCGTATACGACGTAATGTTGCAACGAATGTATAAGGGACTGGATGAACGGCTTTTCACCATCGACCGAAAACCCGAACCGATCATCCACATCGATAATCTGGAAGCATACAACGAGAAAGAAGGACTGGCGCTCTCTGACGAGGAAATCCGATACTTGCATCGGGTCGCCGAAAACTTGGGACGCAAGTTGACCGACTCGGAGGTGTTCGGTTTTGCACAGATCAATTCGGAGCATTGCCGCCATAAAATCTTCGGTGGTACCTTCGTTATCGACGGCAAAGAAAAAGAATCGTCCCTCTTCCAGTTGATCAAGAAAACCACGAAAGAGCATCCCAATAAAATTATTTCCGCCTATAAAGACAACGTAGCCTTTGCGGAAGGGCCAACGGTAGAACAATTCGCTCCGACCGATCAAAGCACGTCGGATTACTTTTTCGTCCGCCCCATAAAAACCGTCATTTCGTTGAAGGCCGAAACGCACAACTTCCCTACGACCGTCGAACCGTTCAATGGTGCCTCTACCGGCACGGGAGGGGAAATACGCGATCGGATGGGCGGCGGGAAAGGCTCGTGGCCCATCGCAGGAACAGCAGTCTACATGACATCCTACCCCCGTACGAACGAGGGGCGCAGCTGGGAAAAGATTCTCCCCGTACGCAAATGGCTGTATCAGACGCCGGAACAAATCCTGATCAAGGCCTCCAACGGCGCATCCGATTTCGGCAATAAATTCGGTCAACCGCTGATCTGCGGTTCCCTGCTGACATTTGAACACGAAGAAAATGGGGAGCGATACGGTTACGACAAGGTGATTATGGAAGCTGGCGGAGTAGGTTACGGCACGGAACGAGATTGTTTGAAAGGCACTCCCGAAAAAGGGAACAAGATCGTCGTAATGGGCGGCGACAACTATCGCATCGGGTTGGGAGGTGGATCCGTCTCTTCGGTAGATACGGGACGTTACACCTCCGGCGTAGAACTGAATGCGGTACAGCGTGCCAACGCCGAAATGCAAAAGCGCATATACAATGTAATACGTGCCTTGTGCGAGGAAGAGCGGAATCCGATCATCTCCATCCACGACCACGGGGCAGCCGGTCATGTCAACTGCCTTTCCGAACTGGTGGAAGATTGCGGGGGGTTGATCGAGATGGACAAGTTGCCTGTCGGCGACAAGACCTTGTCGGACAAGGAAATCATCGCCAACGAATCGCAGGAACGCATGGGCCTGCTGATCGACGAGTCGGCTATCGACCACGTAAAGAAGATTGCGGCGCGCGAACGGGCGCCGATGTACGAAGTGGGTGAAACGACCGGAGACGCCCGCTTCGCGTTCGAAAATCCCGACGGTACTCGTCCGTTCGACTTGGCTGTCGATCAGATGTTCGGTTCTTCGCCCAAAACCTACATGATCGACCAAACCAAAGAACGGCACTACGCCGATGCCATTTACGATACAAACCGATTGGACGAACATATCCGTCGCGTATTGCAATTGGAAGCGGTGGCCTGCAAGGATTGGCTGACCAATAAGGTCGATCGCTCCGTCACGGGAAAGATCGCCCGCCAGCAATGCGTGGGCGAACTGCAATTGCCGTTGAGCGACTGCGGAGTCGTGGCACTCGACTATCGGGGTGAGAAGGGCATCGCCGTTTCTGTAGGGCATGCACCGCAGGCAGGCTTGGCCGACCCGTCCGCCGGTGCCGTATTGTCCGTAGCCGAAGCCTTGACCAACATCATATGGGCTCCTCTGGCGGAAGGACTGAAGAGCATCTCCCTCTCGGCCAACTGGATGTGGCCGTGCCGTGCACAAGAAGGCGAAGACGCCCGGCTCTATCGGGCCGTACAAGCGTTGTCCGACTTCTGCTGCGCCTTGGGAATCAATGTCCCAACGGGGAAAGATTCCCTCTCCATGACAGAGAAATACCCAAACGGAGAAAAGGTTTTGAGCCCGGGAACAGTCATTGTCACTGCCGGAGGCGAAGTTTCGGACGTAAAGAAAGTCGTTTCGCCGGTCATGGTTAACGACCCTCATTCCGTTTTCTATCATATCGATTTCAGCTTCGACCGCCTCCGTTTAGGGGGATCCGCCTTTGCGCAGTCGTTGAATAAAGTGGGCGACGATGTACCGACAGTCGTCGATTTCCAATACTTCGCAAATGCCTTCACCGCCGTCCAGAAACTGGTCGATCAAGGTTTGATCCTCGCCGGCCACGACATCTCTGCCGGCGGATTGATCACGACTTTGTTGGAAATGTGTTTCGCCCGCACGAACGGAGGCATGGAGGTCGATTTAAACAAAATCAAGGAAGACGATACAGTCAAGCTGCTCTTTGCCGAGAACCCGGGAATCGTCATCCAAGTGAACGACAGACATAAAGCACAAGTCAGAAGGATATTGGAAGATGCCGGCGTAGGTTACGTAAAAATCGGCATACCGACCGAAGAACGGCACATCCTCGTCACGAAAAACGGCACTACGCATCAGTTCGGCATCGATTACTTGCGCGATATATGGTACGCTTCCTCGTATCTGCTCGACTGCAAGCAGAGCATGAACGGTTGCGCCACGAAACGTTTCGAAAATTATAAGAAGCAACCGATAACGTACGCTATCAACCCCTCGTTCGAAGGCAAACTCTCGCAATGGGGACTGAATCCCGACCGTCGTACGAAGAGCGGCGTCCGCGCTGCGATCATCCGTGAGAAAGGTACGAACGGCGAGCGCGAAATGGCCTACATGCTCTGGTTGGCGGGGTTCGATGTCAAGGACGTAACCATGACCGATTTGATTGCCGGGCGCGAGACGCTCGAAGAGATCAATTTCATTGTCTTCTGCGGTGGTTTCTCCAATTCCGACGTGTTAGGATCCGCCAAAGGATGGGCAGGCGCCTTCCTGTACAATCCGAAAGCGAAAGCCGTTTTAGACAAATTTTATACCCGCAAGGATACCCTTTCGCTCGGCGTGTGCAACGGATGCCAGCTGATGATCGAACTGAACCTGATCGCACCCGAACAGGAGAAGCGGACGAGGATGCTTCACAACGACTCCCGCAAGTTCGAATCGGCTTTTTTAGGCGTAACCGTTCCGGCCAATCGTAGCGTGCTCTTCGGCTCGTTGAGCGGAAGCCAACTCGGCATCTGGGTGGCTCACGGCGAGGGGAAGTTTTCGTTTCCCTATCCGGAAGAAAAATATCAGGTGGTATTGAAATACACTTACGAGGATTATCCCGCCAACCCAAACGGATCGGATTACAACGTAGCAGGCATCGCCAGCGCCGACGGACGCCATGTAGCGATGATGCCTCACTTGGAGCGAGCGTATTTCCCGTGGCAATGCCCGTATTATCCTGCCGGCCGGAAGGATCGCGACCAGGTCACTCCGTGGATGGAAGCTTTTGTGAATGCCAAGGAATGGATTGAAAAAGTAGGCAGCAAATGACGTTTTACTTACAAGCCTTCCTCACCTTTTTCAAGATCGGATTATTTACGATCGGGGGAGGCTATGCCATGATCCCGCTTATTCAATCCGAAATCGTCGATAAGAAGAAATGGATCGATTCGAACGAGTTTATAGACTTGATGGCCATCGCCCAATCCATTCCAGGAATCTTCGCCGTAAACATATCTATCTTCATTGGCTATAAATTACGCAAGTTGAAAGGAGCCGTAGCTATGGCGTTGGGGACTATCCTCCCCTCCTTCCTCATCATCTTGGGTATTGCCCTGTTCTTCCAGCAGTTCAAGGACAACGAAACAGTGCAACGCATCTTTAAGGGCATCCGGCCGGGAGTCGTAGCCCTGATTGCCGCTCCCGCCTTCCAATTGGCGAAAAGTGTCCGGATTACGAGATCCAACAGTTGGATTCCCGTCATGTCGGCATTGGCGATCTGGCGGTTGGGACTCTCTCCAGTGTACGTCATCATACTGGCAGGCGTAGGCGGCTTCCTCTACGGCAAGTATAAACATAAAAAGACAGCAGCATGATTTACCTCTATTTGTTTTATACCTTCTTTAAGATCGGTCTGTTCGGCTTCGGAGGCGGTTACGCCATGCTGTCCCTGATTCAGAGCGAGGTAGTGACCCGTTATCACTGGCTCAGTCCCAGCGAATTTACGGACATCGTAGCCATTAGTCAAATGACGCCCGGCCCGATCGGCATCAACTCGGCTACATACATCGGCTACACATCGTTGGTTAATACAGGCTATGACCCTCTCCTGGGGCTATTAGGTTCCGTCACCGCCACTTTGGCCGTGGTATTGCCCTCGTTCATCCTGATGTGGCTTATCAGCAAGTTCTTTCTGAAGTATCGGAATCATCCGTCTGTGGAAGCCGTATTCGGCGGTTTGCGTCCCGCCATTGTCGGTCTGTTAGCCGCTGCCGCATTAATTCTCATGGATGCGGAAAACTTCGGACACTTCACCCCTTTCTCGTGGGATGAAATCCGTCATTTCTTCCCGGCCAACGAGCAATTCCTCCTCAGCATATCGATTTTTATCGGGGCATTCATTGCCACGCGCCGATTCAAGATCAATCCCGTCCTGACGATCGTGTTGTGCGGCGTCGCAGGATTCATCTTCTATTAATCGCCGTCAAACAAGCCTGTGTTAAAACTCTAACTCCAAACCAATGGCAAGCTCTTCAGGAGCAAAACGAATACCGAATCCCTGATTCCCGATTCCTTCTTCTTCTCCGGAAAAATAATCTTTCCGATAACCGACGAATCCCATACGCAGACATAGGCAAAGTCCTTCGGTAAGGTCTATGCATGCTCCAGGACGAACGCCCACTTCAAAACCACGGGTATGAACGGTATCGCTTCCTTTCATCTTTATCTTTTTAACATTTAACCCGAAACCGCTATCCAAAAACAGGTTAAAAGGGCCGCGATGCACATAATAATAACGTACAAAAGGGGATATATGAAGAGTTCGCGTGTTCTTTTTCGCATTACTCGTCTCCATGCGTTCAGTCTCATAACCATAACCTAGCAGGGTTCCTATTCCCCAGGTATCGTTAAACAGATAGCCTATTTCCGGGACTAAATCCAATGTTTGAGTTTTAGCCTTATTGTCGTTCCAGTAGGTCAATGCACCTCCAACGAAGATACGCCCTCCATGTGCATGTTGTTCCGTACCAAAGGCGTTATGTGCATAATGCTTCTCCTGAGCCTTCAGGGAACAAGAGATGAGAACCGACAAACATCCCATAAAAAGTAGTTTCTTACGCATATTGATATTTTTATTTGAGTATTTCTTTTCGAGTAGATTGTTTTTACACCTATCCGATTGGACAAAGATCGTTGCAGGAAACTTATCCGACAATACCTACTTATTGTTATTCTATATGAGTTTGGGGATACCCGACAAGCTATATTTTCGGAAACGCTTACAGGACTTTCGGAACTTACTTTCTCGTTTTGACGGCTTCTGGAAGTTCCGAATTAATTCTTCATTCTTCATTCTTAATTAAAATAAAACCATTACTTTTGCCGAATAAATACAAGATACAAATGCCTAAGATCTCAGCACGCGGAATGGAAATGCCCGAATCTCCTATCCGGAAACTCGCCCCATTAGCCGTATCCGCAAAAAAACGAGGTATTAAAGTTTATCACCTCAACATCGGTCAGCCCGATCTGCCCACTCCGCAAGTCGGAATAGACGCACTTCAGCACATCGATCGTACGATTCTGGAATATTCTCCCTCTCAAGGCAATCAAAGTTATCGGGAGAAGCTCGTAGGTTACTATGAAAAGTACCAGATCCATGTCGGCGCCGACGATATCATCATTACCTCCGGCGGCAGTGAGGCAGTGCTCTTCGCTTTCCTCTCCTGTCTGAATCCGGGTGACGAGATTATCGTTCCCGAACCGGCTTATGCCAATTACATGGCTTTCGCCATCTCGGCAGGAGCCAGAATCCGCACCATCACTACCACCATCGACGAAGGATTCTGCCTGCCCAAGGTAGAAAAGTTCGAAGAGCTGATCAACGAACGCACGCGCGCCATCATGATCTGCAACCCCAATAACCCGACAGGCTACCTCTATACGCGCCGAGAGATGAACCAGATACGCGACTTGGTCAAGCAGTACGACCTGTACCTCTTCTCGGACGAAGTGTACCGCGAATATATCTACACTGGCTCGCCTTACATCAGCGCCTGCCATCTGGAGGGGATCGAACAGCATGTCATCCTGATCGATTCCGTCTCGAAGCGCTACAGCGAATGCGGCATCCGCATCGGAGCCCTGATCACCAAGAACACGGAAGTGCGCAAGGCCGTCATGAAATTCTGTCAGGCCCGTCTCTCGCCTCCTCTGATCGGGCAGATCATCGCCGAGTCGTCCCTGGATGCACCCGAAGAATACTACCGTAACGTGTACGACGAGTACGTAGAGCGCAGAAAATGTTTGATCGACGGACTGAACCTGATCCCCGGCGTATATTCTCCCATCCCGATGGGAGCCTTCTACACCGTAGCCAAACTGCCGGTCGACGACAGCGACAAGTTCTGCCGTTGGTGCCTGGAAGCCTTTGATTACGAAGGCGAGACGGTGATGATGGCTCCCGCATCCGGCTTCTACACCACGCCCGGCATCGGTTGTAACGAAGTCCGCTTGGCCTACGTGCTCAATAAAAAAGATCTGGAAAAAGCCCTCCTTGTCCTAAAAAAAGCGTTAGAAGCGTACCCGGGAAGAGTGAAAGAGTGAAGATATTTTTTCTTACTATTTTTTCATATTTTTCATTTCGGCATTCGATATTGTTTTAAACATTCGATATCGTTCTGTTAATTCTCGTCATTCTCCCCACCCTAAAGTTGAATAATATCAAAGAAATACTTATTTTTGCCAAGCTAATTACATCCGTACGTCGAGTTATATGCCATAACTCGACGACGGCGAAGCCGTAAAAGAACGCAATCAAATATCCGACTATATGAAAGGAATAGTATTAGCTGGCGGTAGCGGAACACGACTCTACCCTATCACTAAGGGAGTGAGCAAGCAGTTGCTTCCCATTTTCGATAAACCGATGATTTATTATCCGATTTCGGTTCTTATGTTAGCGGGTATCAGAGAGATCTTGATTATTTCGACACCTCAGGACCTGCCGGGGTTCAGACGTCTTTTGGGAGACGGTTCGGATTACGGTCTCCGTTTCGAATATGCCGAACAACCCTCTCCCGATGGTTTGGCTCAGGCTTTTATCATCGGGGAAAAGTTTGTCGGAGATGATGCGGCATGTTTGGTATTGGGGGATAATATTTTTTACGGCAGTTATTTCACGAGCAAACTCAAAGAAGCGGTAAAGGATGCCGAGGAGAACGGTAAAGCTACCGTATTCGGTTATTGGGTGAAAGACCCTGAAAGATACGGAGTCGCCGAATTCGATGAGAAGGGCCGTTGCATAAGCATCGAAGAAAAGCCGAAACAACCGAAAAGCAATTACGCTGTAGTCGGACTTTATTTTTATCCGAATAAGGTAGTGGAGATTGCCAAACATATCGAACCCTCCGCGAGGGGCGAATTGGAAATCACCGCAGTAAATCGGGAGTTTCTGAAAGACGACGAACTCAAGGTGCAAACATTGGGCAGAGGATTCGCCTGGTTGGACACGGGCACGCACGATTCGCTTTCCGAGGCTTCTACATTTGTGGAGGTTATTGAAAAGCGTCAGGGACTGAAAATCGCATGTCTCGAAGGAATCGCATTCCGGAAAGGTTGGATTGATGAGAAAAAGATGCGGGAGGTGGCGCAGCCTATGGTTAAAAATGAATACGGACAGTATTTGCTCAAGATTGTCAATGAAAAAAAGTTAGAGCAGGAGGACGCATGATATCGAACTATAAAAAAAATATTATCGTTACGGGCGGCGCCGGTTTTATCGGCAGCCATGTTGTCAGACTTTTTGTCAATAAATATCCGGATTACCGTATCATTAATCTGGATAAACTGACTTATGCCGGTAATCTTATGAATCTCAAGGATATTGAAAATAAACCGAATTATACTTTTGTCAAGGCGGACATTTGCGACTTTGATGCCGTATATGCCTTAATGCGGAAGGAAAAGATAGACGGCGTAATTCATCTTGCCGCCGAAAGTCATGTGGACAGAAGTATTAAAGATCCCTTTGCTTTTGCCAGGACCAATGTGATGGGTACTTTATCGCTGCTTCAGGCGGCAAGACTGTATTGGGAATCGCTTCCGGAAGGTTACGACGGTAAATATTTCTACCATATAAGTACGGACGAAGTTTACGGGACGCTTGAGTTGACGCTTCCGGAAGGAATTCCGGGTGGAAATGAATGCGGAGGAGGCCCCTATGGAAAAGATTTTTTCACGGAGGACAAAAAATATGATCCCCATAGTCCGTATTCGGCATCCAAGGCTTCTTCCGACCATTTCGTAAGAGCCTGTCACGATACGTACGGAATGCCGACTATCGTGACGAATTGTTCTAATAATTACGGTCCTTATCAGTTTCCGGAAAAACTTATTCCGCTGTTCATAAACAATATCCGGCATCGTAAGCCGCTTCCGGTCTACGGTAAAGGGGAGAATGTGCGCGACTGGCTCTATGTTGAAGACCATGCCCGGGCGATCGATGTGATTTTTCATTCCGGGAAAGTAGCGGAGACCTACAATATCGGAGGTTTTAACGAATGGAAGAATATCGATATTGTCCGAATGCTCGTCCGCATAGTGGATCGTTTTCTGGGAAGGGCGGAAAACGAGGACATGGGGCTTATTACTTATGTAACGGACAGACAGGGGCATGATATGCGCTATGCCATAGATTCGACGAAACTGAGCAGGGAACTCGGATGGAAGCCGAGTCTTCAGTTTGCGGAAGGCATCGAAAGGACGGTGAAGTGGTATCTCGATAATCAGGCCTGGTTGGATAATGTAACGAGCGGAGATTATCAGAGATATTACGATACGATGTATAAAGAGAGGTAGTATATGACGATTGATGAAGTAAAAATTATAGACCTCCCCAAATTTTTGGACGCTCGAGGCAATCTTTCATTTGTGGAAGAAAATAACCATATTCCGTTTAAAATCGAACGGACTTATTGGATATACGATGTACCCGGAGGAGAATTTCGTGGAGGACATGCATATAAGAAAAACCGGGAATTCATCATCGCTCTTTCCGGGAGTTTCGATGTCGTTTTGGATGACGGCAATATTCGGGAAGCATTTACTTTGAATAGATCTTATTACGGATTGTATGTGCCTAATCTGCTGTGGAGAGAGATGCAAAACTTTTCGACGAATGCTGTCGCTTTGGTCCTGGCTTCTGCAGAATTTGAAGAAGCCGATTACATTCGGGACTACAACACATTTTTAAAAATTAACCGGGGATGAAAGAAGCCAATGTTTATCAATGTTCCATTATTCGAATGGATAAACATCATAGCGAACGTAAAGGAAATATTACAGTTGTCGAAAATAATATTGTTATACCTTTTGATATCAAACGAATTTATTATCTCTACGATATTCCGGGCGGGGAAGAACGCGGAGCACATGCCCATAAGGAACTTCAACAATTGATTGTAGCTGTGAGCGGTAGCTTTGATGTCGTTTTGGATGACGGATGCGTTAAACGAACATTTACGTTAAATCGCCCTTATCAAGGCTTATTAATAGTGCCGGGTATATGGCGGGAATTAAGAAATTTTTCTTCCGGTTCCGTTTGCCTGGTGTTGGCTTCTCATAAATACGATGAAAATGATTATATCAGAGATTATGAAGATTATTTAAAATACAAAAATTTCCGATAATGAAGCAATCGATAATGGGATTATTTTATGACGATTTTATAGAAGGTAAAGAAATCGAACATTCGCTTTCAAAAACAATTTTTGAAAGCGATAATAATCTGTTTAGTTTATTAACGATGAATCACCATCCCGTGCATACCAACATTGATTATGCACAAAGAAATCAACATGGTCGGATTCTTGTAGTCGGAACCTTGGTTTTCTCGATTGTCGTAGGAATGACGGTTCCCGACATAAGCGGGAAGGCAATTGCTAATTTAGGATATGAGGAAATAAAACACCTGGCTCCGGTTTTTATAAATGACACGATTTACGCAAGAACCAAGATTCTTAGTAAAAGAGAATCGAAAAGCAAGCCTGATAGAGGGATTGTGTACGTTGAAACAATCGGTTATAATCAAGATGGAATAGATGTTATCAGTTTTAAAAGAAAGGTTTTAATTAAAAAACGGGAATATGATAATCAATGATTATTTGATGCGTAGCTTAATGTTCGTTCCTGCACATAACGAAAAACTTCTTGAAAGCGCTCTTAAAAGAGAAGCGGACGTATTGTTGCTCGATATAGAAGATTCTGTTCTGCCGGCGGAAAATAAACAAATAGCAAGAGATAATATAAAAAAATATTTGGCAGAGGGGAAATTAGAAAACAGAATTGTATTTCCGCGAGTGAATGACAGAGAAAGCGGACATCTTCTACAGGATGTATATCAACTCACATTAAAGGGAATTACCGGTTTTATGTATCCCAAAGCCCAAAAGGGAGAGGATATATATTTTTTCGGAAAACTGCTTGAAACTATTGAAGCTGAGAAAAATATCCCTCGTTATACTTTTAAGATAATCGCATTAATCGAGACTCCGGGAGCGGTAATTAATATACAGGATATTTGTACGGCATGTCCCGAAAGATTGGTGGCTGTTGCATTCGGATGCGAGGATTTTATGACCGAATTGGGAGGGAAGCATGATGATAAAAGCGATAGTATATTTACCGCCCGTGCAATGATTGCCATGGGAGCTAAGGCATATAATATTATTCCGATTGATACGGTTCATATTAAAGTACACGATTTGGAAGACTTGGAGCGAAATTTGATTATCGGAAGGAATTTGGGATTTGAAGGTATGCTTGTTTTGAATCCGAAAGAATTGCCGTTGGTTCATAAGTATTATTCCCCTACCGATACTGAAGTTTATTGGGCCGAAGAGATGTTGCAGTTATCGAAAGAGGCCGTTGCTCAAGGTAAAGGGGTTGCTGTAAAAGAGGGGAAATTTATCGGACCTCCGATGGTAAAAATGGCGAATAAAATTCTGAAAAAATATAAACTTATATCAAATAAGGGGAAGGCATGAATAAGAAGGTTGTAATTATCGGAGGAGAGGGTAATGGAGGAGTTATTGCTGCGTGTATCGAAGACAATCGCAAAAGATTCGGCGATTTAGAGTGGGAGGTTGTCGGATTTGTCAATGATTATGAAAAACGGGTTGTGAAATATCCGGTTTTAGGAGGGACGGATGATGTTTCGAGATTACTTGAAAATCCCGATTATTATTTTATGTGGGGAATACATATGATCGGAAGAAATATTCTTACGGAACAAGTGTTCAGGAAAGTAAATATTCCGAAAGATAGATTTGCGACTATAGTACATAAAACGGCATTTGTTGCGGATACGGCCGTTTTGGATCCCGGAGTGTTTATAATGTCCAATTGCTATGTCGGAGCTCAGGCACATATAGGACAATGCTCTTTGATGATGGCCAATTCTATGATCGGACATAATACGGAAGTGGGAGCGCTTTGTCATTTCTCCGTCGGCTCTATAACAAGTTCCTATGTTAATATAGGTTTGTGTTCGGATGTAACTTTGGGAGCAAAAATAATTGAAAAAGTAAATATCGGAAATTTTGCAGTTGCAGGTGCCGGAAGTTTGGTGACAAAAGATATTCCGGATTATGAAATTCATATAGGGACACCGGCCAAATACATGAAAAATGTTCGCAAAGATTGATTGAGAAAACAAGTAGTTAGTATTATTATGATAAAATTTTTGGATTTACAAAAAATCAATGCGCAATATGAACAGGAATTGAAAGACGCAGCCGCAAAGGTAATAGATTCCGGATGGTACTTGCAGGGTTCGGAGAATGAGAAATTTGAGAACAATTACGCCTCGTATATAGGCTCTAAATATTGCATCGGAGTGGCTAATGGATTGGATGCTTTGATATGGATATTCCGAGCCTATATAGAATTAGGCATGATGCAACCGGGGGATGAGGTCATTGTACCGGCTAATACGTATATCGCATCGATTTTAGCAATTACAGAAAATAAATTAAAGCCGGTTCTCGTCGAACCGAATATCGAAACGTATCAAATTGATGCTGAAAAAATAGAAGATGTCATAACGGAACGTACACGGGCGATTCTTATTGTCCATCTTTACGGACAATGTGCTTATACGGATAAGATAGGCAGATTGTGCGATAAATATAATTTGTATTTAGTGGAAGATAATGCGCAAGCTCACGGTTGTATTTATAATAACAAAAAGACCGGTTCGCTTGGACATGCGGCAGGACATAGTTTCTATCCCGGGAAAAATCTTGGAGCATTAGGAGATGGAGGTGCCGTAACTACGGACGACGCTCAACTGGCTGCAGTAATTCGAGCCTTGGCAAATTATGGTTCGTCGGAAAAATATGTTTTTCAATATACGGGAAGAAATAGCCGTTTAGATGAAATACAGGCTGCTTTTTTAAATGTAAAGTTAAAATATCTCGACAGAGACAACGAGCAACGTAAAAAAGTTGCTGAAATGTATCTCAACAATATTTCGAACCCTCGGCTCATTTTACCTGTATTAGAAGATAAGAGCACTCATATTTTTCATATTTTTCCGATACGCACAGAAGAGAGAACGAGCCTTCAGAAACATATGAAAAAAAACGATATTCAAACATTGATCCATTACCCTATTCCCCCTCACAGACAAGAGTGTTACCGGGAATGGCATATGAGGTCATATCCCATCACAGAGAAAATCCATAACGAAGAATTAAGCATTCCGATAAGTCCGGTTTTGACTGAAGAAGAGACCCAGAAAGTTATATATGCTTTGAATCATTTCCAGCTTTAAAATGGAGAATAGAAATAGTCGTTTTAAATTATTGATCACCAATATAGTTTTTTTCGGAGGTTTAAAGGTTTTTAGCTCATTGTTCCCATTACTGATATTACCTTATATAACATTTAAATTAGGTTCGGCAGAGGCATTCGGCGCATATGATATTTTTACAGTAATTGGGAGCTTTCTATGCAGTATCTCCATGTTGGGCGTACAAGAAGCAATGTTTCGTCAATGCCATATAATCGAGAATATCGCATATCGTAAAAAGGTGAATTCCACCAGTACCGCATTGATCTTTATAACTTCTTTTATAACTTCCGGAATTTTTTTATTATTTAAAGATATAATTTATCAATCGTTTTTTCAAGGTGTCTCTGATCCTTTTATCATATACTTCATTGTTTTATATGCGATTGTACAAAATATGATGAACATGGCTGTTCATCCATCCCGAATAGTTAATAACAGAAAACATTTATTATTAAATACACTGATTTATGCCCTTCTCTATTACGGTATCGTAATCTTATTCCTTGAATATTCTTTCGGAATATTCGCTTTGATATATGGCCAGATTATAGCCGCCGGATTATTGATGCTTACATTTTTTATTATCAATAGAAAGATAATATTTCCTTTAAAAATCGATTGGGAAATCGTCAAGCCCTTATTGCGAATCGGTATTCCTTTAATGCCAATTTTTGTAATATATTGGGCGAATACCTCCGTAGCTCGTATGCTGATTGTAAAGTATTTGGGAGCTTCGGAACTCGGAGTTTTTGCAATAGGCAGCAAATATGCTTCCATAAGTACTTTTTTGCAGGCTGCTTTTGCCGGAGGTTGGTCTTATTTTACTTTTTCGACAATGAATGATTCGGACCAAAAAGAAATGAAAGAAAAAATTTTTCACATTCTATTCTTAATAATAATCGTGGCATATGCACTGATAACGCCTATTGCCCCATGGTTTTATAAGAGTTTATTCACAGGCGATTATATCAGAGGATATTCTGTTTTCAATCAATTGTTTTTATCTCCGCTTTTTTTGATTTTATATCAAATCATAGCGAATCAATTCACGATTGCAGGAAAGAGTTATTTTTCACTGATATCTTTAGGAAGCGGAGTTTTAACGGGTCTTGTTTTATGTGTAATACTGCTTCAGAACGGATCTGGAATTGTCGGCGTTTCATATACAATACCTATCGGTTATTTATTGGCTTTGCTTATCGCTTCTTTTTGGGCGGTAAAGATGCATATATTCTTCATAGGATATAAATCATATATAGCTGTTTTGTTTATAATCATTATCAATCTGTTATCTATGTATTTCCACGGTTTGGTAGCATATATGCTTTTTTTACCGTTTTTATTCGTTCTTTTTATGTTGAACAAAGCAGATATTCTTGAGTTGAAAACCCTTATTGGAAATTTTGCAATTGCTTTAAAAAAATGAACGATCGACGAAAGCCTCAATATGTATTTTTTTACCCTTCTATAAGAATAGGGGGGGCTCAGTTATTGTTTTCCCGTTTGGCAGAAGGCTTGATAAACGCCGGCTATAAAGTAGTTATCTTGGAATTTAAAGAAAAAAGTTTCATTCATCAATATATCGAGGAAAGAAATCTTTTATTCGACTTTACGATTGTAAGCGAAAATGAAAAATATGGAATGTCCGAAAACGAACTCTACGTATTATCTTTGTCCGATTTTTGGGATTTTCGAATTTATGTAACCCCCAAAAAGCAGACGCGTTTTGTATTTTGGGATTTGCACCCCAATGCTTTGGTCAATTCTTTGATTTTTTCTAATATTTATAAAATGTCGTCCTTCTCTTTTTTATCAGCTTGTTGTAAATTATTGGAAAAAGGGACGATTCGTGGAATTAGAGAATTTATTGAGAAAGGGACTCGGAGATCGGCCGTGTATTTTATGTGTAAGAGGAATTTGCTATTTAATAAAAATTTATTTAATTTCCACATAAAACCGCTATTCCTTCCGATTCCGATACCCGAAAATTATCGACTGATAAATTACGAGCAATCAATTTGTGAGAGAAAAAATGAGATTAATATATCTTGGCTTGGTAGAATAGAAGCAGATAAGATTCGAAGTTTAGAGCTTTTGATTGAAGATGTGAAAATTTTTAATCGCATATCGGGCTATAAAATAAGGTTGCATATTATAGGAGACGGCTCGCTTCTAAAACAAATAAATGCCGATGAAAACCTTGTTGTAATCGGCAAGCTTTTTGGAAAGGAATTAGACAAATATTTGAATTTGGTTGACATTGGTTTTGCCATGGGTACTTCTGCATTGGAGTTCGCGATAAGAAAAATCCCGACAGTTCTTCTCCCCTCTCCCGTACAAAGTGCATTTTTCAGCAAAACAAAAAAACGGTACATATGGTTATTTGATTCAGACGGCTTTGATCTCTCCGTAGACAAGTCGTATAATGAAAACGGAAAATCCCGTTTCTTTTATGATATTATCCGGGATTATCATAAGTCGGATTATACAAAACTTTCTCTGAAAAGTTTTGATCATGCTCATGCGAATCATTCTTTCGAAACAATAATCAAAAACTTCATACGTTATTCTATAAATTCCCAATTTACATATAATGATATAGAAAAGTTGCATCAAATAACCAAAAAGCCTTACTATTATAAAGTCTTACAATTTATAAGAAAGACTTCGGGTATTTTATATAAAAAATGTTACGTCGAACTGACATAAAATATTATGGACATTTATTTGCTCGGAGAGATTCTTCCGGGAGTATTTAATGTAAGTATCCGCATTCCGGTTTAAAGAGAATATGAAATTATTTAGAAATAAAATAGAAACAATCAACAGTATTTTAATTTCCGTAATGTTGGCTTGCAACTCGGTAGCAATATTATTGGATTTTATTCCCAAGTGTGTTGTGTTTTCGATATACGTACCATTTATACTGATTATCGGTTTAAACATTGGATACTTAATAAAACGGAATTATACGCATCATTTTATTTTTGTCGTATATGTATTATTGTTTTTTTTGATTCCGCTTTTTTTAGGAAACACGGAATCGCAATTAATACATTACTTTCTCGATTTCTTTATTTTCGGTATTCCTTTTCTGTTTTTACCCTTTGTTCCGGTAGATTATAAAGCAATGTTCAAGAGTTTATCGATATTGGGCTTGCTCTTATTTCCTTCTCTACTTAAAATCGATTTGATTGAGCAGACGGATTCGGGAATATGGATGACCATTTCCTATAACGTAATTAAGTTTATAGTCCCGGCATTGATTGTCATCTTTCTTTCCATAGCTCCCGCTTTCCCTTATCTAATTAAAAATTCCGTCACTTTTCTAAGTAAACACAATATATATTCTTATTCTTTAAACCGAATTGAGAAGCATTTGGAATCCAATACTTCTCAATCCAAAGGAAGAATCCACATTTACAACATGGCCAAGACCGGTATAGTTAAAAAACCTATTTGGGGAAACGGCGCCGCTTCTTTTTAGAAGATCTAATATCATTATTAAAGCATAGACTAAAAATATAATAAATTTACATAGTATGATAAATGTTATCGGTTTAGGGTATATCGGACTGCCGACCGCCCTAATGATGGCTGCCCACGGAATGGAGGTCGTTGGAACGGATTATAATAAGGAACTTGTTGCGACATTGAATGCGGGGAAGACCACTTTTAAAGAAAAAGGCATAGATGAACTTTTTCGCGATGCGCTGAAAGCCGGCATCAAATTTACTACGGAATATCAGAAAACAGATACGTACATCATTTCGGTACCGACTCCTTACGATAAATTCAGTAAGAAGGTCGATCCATCTTATGTAATCGGAGCTGTCAAAGAGGTGATGAACGTGTGTTCCAAGGGAGCGACAGTCGTTATCGAATCCACGGTTTCGCCGGGAACCATTGATAAGCATATCCGCCCTGAAATTGAAAGAAATGGGGTTGTAATAGGGAAAGACCTATATCTGGCCCATGCCCCGGAACGTATCATCCCGGGGAATATGGTTTATGAACTTCTCCATAACAACAGGACAATTGGAGCGGACGATCCTGTTATCGGAGAGAAAGTCAAGAAATATTACAGTTCTTTCTGCCAGGGCGAAATCGTCGTCACAAGTATTAAGACGGCTGAAATGACTAAAGTTGTCGAGAATACTTTCCGTGCGGTAAATATAGCATTTGCCAATGAGCTCTGCCGAATTTGTCACCATGACAATATGGATGTCTATGAGATTATCAAAATTTGTAATATGCATCCCAGAGTTAATATCCTCCAGCCGGGACCGGGCGTGGGCGGACATTGCATCTCGGTGGATCCGTGGTTTTTAGTCGGGGATTATCCGAGCCTGGCGAAAGTCATCGACGAGTCGATGAAGACGAATGATAGCCAGCCGACATTCGTCCTCAACCGGATTTACGAAATTATGAAAGAAAACCGGATTTCCGACAATCGCAGGGTGGGCCTTTACGGCCTGACGTACAAGGAAAATGTCGACGATTGCCGAGAGAGTCCAACCCTCCAGCTGTTCGAAGCTCAAGAACGCCATCTGGCATGTCCGCTGAAAGTCTACGATCCGTTCATCCCAAAGAATATAGTTGAAAATCAATTCCATGACTTGGACACATTCCTAAATGATATTGACCTGGTTGTCATCATGGTCAAGCATAAAGAAATCATCGAAAACATAGATAAATTGCGAGGAAAGATCGTACTTGATTGCCACAATGTCATTAATCTGCCCGGAGTTTATCATTTATAAAAATTGGAAACCATGAAGAAAGTAATGCTTGTCTTCGGTACACGTCCTGAAGCAATTAAGGTTGCTCCTTTAATAAAAGAGTTCCAAAAATACCCGAACGACTTTGATGTTATCATTTGCGTAACCGGACAACATCGTGAAATGCTGGATCAGGTTCTACATATCTTTGACATTAAACCCGATTACGATTTGAATATAATGAAGCAAGGACAAGACCTATATGAGATTACTTCAAAGGTTCTTCTTGGAATGCGGGATGTCTTCCTAAAGGAAAGGCCAGATATCGTTTTCGTCCATGGCGATACAACAACTTCCACTGTAGCAGCTTTAGCCGCATTCTATCAACAAATCCCCGTAGCACATATTGAAGCCGGCTTGCGGACATATCATATATATAGCCCTTGGCCTGAGGAGATGAATCGCCAGATTACAAGTCGCATTGCAACTTATAACTTCGCTCCTACCCCCTTGAGTCGTAAAAACCTGTTAAAAGAGAATGTCGACGACAGTAAGATAACTGTTACCGGCAATACGGTTATCGACGCTCTTTATTGGGTTGTAAAACGTATTAAAGGAAACAAGGATTTGGACAAAGAGTTAGAAAATATTCTAAAGAATGCAGGCTATGAGGTTAACCGTTTGGCAAATGGCAAAAAGTTAGTTTTAATAACAGGTCATCGTCGGGAGAACTTTGGAAAGGGATTCATCAATATATGCAATGCCATCAAGGATTTGAATGAGAAATATCCCGACGTTGACTTCGTATATCCCATGCATCTGAATCCCAATGTCCGCAAACCTATTCATAAGGTCTTTGGAAAGGATCCTACTAACTTGGGGAATATGTTCTTCAT
Source organism: Phocaeicola abscessus CCUG 55929 (assembly GCF_000312445.1). Taxonomy (GTDB): domain Bacteria; phylum Bacteroidota; class Bacteroidia; order Bacteroidales; family Bacteroidaceae; genus Phocaeicola; species Phocaeicola abscessus. The sequence continues at coordinate 79,082 of NZ_HE997186.1, forward strand.
CGAACCACTGGAATACTTAAGTTTTGTCTATTTGATGGAAAAATCCACTCTGGTACTGACAGATAGCGGTGGTGTTCAGGAAGAAGCACCGGGGCTCGGTAAACCTGTCTTAGTGATGAGAGACACCACTGAACGTCCCGAAGCTGTTGCCGCCGGAACCGTTAAACTTGTTGGGACAGACTACAACAAAATTGTAAGTGAAGTATCCTTGTTGCTTGATGACAAAAAAGCATACGAAAAAATGAGTAAAGCCGTGAACCCTTACGGAGACGGAAAAGCATGCGAGAGAATCGTCAGAAAATTCTTCTAATCGGAAAATAAAAAATAAGTAATTATAGAATCTTACAATCCTGACAGCATTACAACGAAATTGCCCTTAAAAACACTTTTAGAAACAGGACAGACAAAAAATAATTGATTATCAACTATTGTAACGGTCTTTAACGAATATCATATACGGTGTATGCGGATAAGAATCCCAACTATCAATTGGTATAGAATAGACTCAACGTTTATTCTGTTCTGTCTGATCTGGTCATACCAGCTATTTGGCTTTTTTAGAGGGATATGCCTGCACCTGCCTGGTATAAAGCTTATCGCTCCTTATATTTATCCGGTATTAATCGTCTTCTTTACACTGCTATCACTTCCTCAGATTTTGCGAAAGGTTCGAAAAGTAGATTTGCTTTTCTTCCTTTTTGGCCTAATTATCTATACATCGACCTTCCTGTTTTTCCCGGACAATACCGAAAGTTTACTGAAATACATCCCGGTATTCATCTTTATGGCATTACCTTGTTTCTTCTTGGGGATTATTCTTGAAGAAAAATGCTATGAAAAGTCTTTTTATCTGTTATCCTTGCTTACTATCTTTGCGATGGCTGGCTACTATCTCGTATTCGTCCAGGCTTCGAACTATAGCGGCAGTTTTGGAGAAGATGCAGTAAACGACAATATGGCTGCTGCTTACGGAATACTTCCGCATTTACTATTGGTAATATGGATGACACTGAGAAAGATGAATCTGTTGAACGTATGCATGAGTATCGGCGGATTCTTCGTTCTATTTACTTTCGGTACAAGAGGACCACTTCTTCTCTCTTCACTCTTCATTCTATATTATTTGTTTTTTGAAAAGAAGAGCAAAAATAAATTCCTTATCCTTATTCTGTTACTGGCCTTAGTAGTCATCGTCTTCATATATTTGGATTATATTTTATTTTTCCTATACCGATTATCCTCTGATATGGGGATGAGCGTACGGATTATCGAAAAAATAGCAACGGATGAATTGACTTATTCTGCAGGTCGGAATGCCTTATATGGCGAAACCATTCAAAGAATCTTGGATGGCGGTATTTTCGGTTATGGGATCAGAGGGATTTCTTCTTTTTCTACCGCTCCATATACTCATAATCTTCTCCTCGATTTCTGGTTGGATTTCGGTATCCTCTTCGGTTCCATTTATATTATTCTGATGCTTATCCTTTATGTATTGGGATGGAAAAACGCGAAAAATGAAGGAGAGCGTACCTGTCTTGTCTTCCTGCTGATTATGGGTCCTTTGCATTTAATGTTGTCCCACACATACTTGACTTGTGGCTATCTCTTCTGTTCATTTGGCTATTGCCTGTATCTTATAAGACATTCTCACAGCATTCACGATGCTAAACAGTCGAAATCTTTTTAAAATAACTGATTGTGAAAATACTTTACATATCTAATTTCTACACGATAAGAAACAGTTCTGCTGCTATCCGCAACAACGCCATGGTTAAAGGATTGACGGAATTGGGGCATCAGGTCGATGTGTTGACCGTAAGGCAATCGGAAACGAGTACTTCGCCGGATTTGAACTTCGGGCACATCATATACACGGAGTTGTTCAATCTTTCTCTTCGTTCAGGGGTAAAAAAACTGGTTAACAACCAAGTAAAGACGGTACTTGGAGAAATTTATTCACGGATGATGAAAATATTACATTTTCCGGATGCCTATTATAAATGGCCGAACAAGGTGAATGTTGCCTTATTGAAGGAATACGACCTATTGATTTCTTCTTCCGACGGCAAGATTTCCCACTTCGTCGGAAGAAAGATAAAAAAAACTCGGCCGTACTTGAAATGGATCCAAATCTGGGGAGATCCTTGGTTCGACGATTTGAATTCAAATTTGTTGGACAAAATCAGAATAAGACACTATGAGAAAGCATTCTTGTCTGAAGCCGACAAGGTGGTGTACATCTCTCTTCCGACCTGCAATGCAATGAAAACCAGATATACTAATATAGCTGATAAAATAGGATTTATACCGAGATCGTACTTTAAAGATTTTACTTACAGTGTTCCTAAAAACGAAATCGAAATACACATCGCGTATACCGGTGCGCTTCGTTCTGTTTACGGACGGAATCTGTCACCATTGTTAAAAGCGATTGAAGCATATAATAAAAAAGAGGACGGACGTTCTCCTAAAATAATGATAAATGTATACGGGGAGGTAGATAATGCTACCAGACAGGAATTTCGTTCTATATATGTTAATTTCCATCATAGCGTGGATGTATCTGAGTTAGGGAATATCTACAGCAAATCGAATGCCCTACTATATATCTCGAACAAAGATGGTTCAACACAAATACCCGGGAAGCTATACGATTACTTGGGGACTTCATCCCTGGTACTCTGTCTGGTCAACAATATGGAGGACGAGATCGCCAGTTTCTTGAAAGAGTTGGGGCCTCGCTGCATGTTGATAAAAAACGAGGAGAAAGAGATCTTCTCCCGGTTGAACGAGGCGGTAGAAAAAATGAAAATCGAGTACCTCCCTGATAAAGCGTTTTCGCCTCGCACTATTGCCCAGAAATTACTAAACGAATCAGAATAGATATGTCCAGCCATCCGCTCGTTTCCGTCATAGTACCCGTATTCAATGCTTCTGGTACGATAAATAAATGTCTGCGAAGTCTACTCGGGCAGACGATGAGGAATATCGAAATCATTTTAGTCGACGACGGAAGTACCGACGACTCCGGATCGATATGCAACAGGTATGCCCGTTCCGACAGCAGAATCGTATGTATACACAAACCTAATGGAGGGACCGCTTCCGCAAGACAGGCCGGAATCGAGAAAGCGAGCGGTGTGTACATGATCCATGCAGATCCAGATGACTGGGTTGAGAAAAGTATGTTGGAAGAATTGTATTCCAAAGCGGTAGAGGAGAAGGCGGATATGGTGATATGCGACTATTTCGTAAATTATTCTTCGAAGAGTCGGTATATATCTCAGAAGCCATCGTCATATCGACCGGAGGAAATCGTCGACGAACTGTTCCATAGACTTCACGGAAGTTTATGGAACAAGATGATAAAAACATCTTGTTACAGAAATAACTCTATCACCTTTCAGAAAGGAGTAAACTACTGCGAGGACAAGCTTTTTAATATCAAGCTATTGATGGATGGCGTAAACAAGGTTTCTTACATTCATAGGGCCTATTATCACTATGTGCAAAATTCCGGCTCGTATACCGGCAATGAGAACCCTAAATGGCTTTCATTATTTAATGCATACCAACAGGAAGTTACTGAACTTCTTCGTCAATACAAGAAGGATTATCTTGTAGAACAGGTAAAAGCAGACAAATTAACCGGGATGATCAAACATCCCGCCATCTCTGAAGAACAATTTAAAGAGGCTTTGAGAGAAAGAGTCAATTGGAAAAATGTCACCATTTCCAAACCGATGAGATTGCTGATTAAGATTGCCGAAATTTCGTCGTTGAAACTTGCCCAGAAATTATATCGGATTCTTGAACGTTTGCCCCATTAAAGAGTTCGACAAAGTTTTATAGTATAAAACACAAAAATATGATTGTTGCACTAAATTTGATCGCTCTCGGCGAAGAAAAAGGAACAGGAGCTTTTCAATATATAACGAGAATATTCAAAGAGTTGAAAAAGTTTCGTATATATAATACTCATTTTATTATCTATAAACAGCCTCAAATATCAGAATCATACATTGGATTTCCCGACAATTTAGATGTAGAATATATCAATGTGCCCGTATTGAAAGCCCGTTGGAAACGGGTCCTTTTCGAACAGACGCTATTCTATCTGTATTTGAAGAAAAGCGATGTCTTTTATAGCTATTGCACATCAATGCCATTGTTTGTCCGTGCACGGAAAGTCTTTACCCTTCACGATGTATACTTTATTACAAATAAAGAACGTTATGGCTGGTTACAGAGAATGTATCTGAAAGTTGTTACCAAGGTTTATGTAAAGAGATGCGACATAGTTCTTACTGTTTCTGAATACAGTAAAAATGAAATAGTCAATCATTTGGAAGTCCCTGAAGAGAAAATAAAAATAACGTATAACTTTATTGAGAAGAAGCCTCACGATAATGTCGTGCCTGTAGACGAAATTAAAAATTATTGGGGAAAAGAAATTAGTATAGATAAACCGTTTTTCTTATTCATAGGTAGTATTCAACCAAGTAAAAACGTTATTGGTATGGTTGAAGGGTTTAATTTATTCAACACTCAAGATGATTTTAGATTGTTTATTGTGGGTAAACTATCACAAAAAGGAGAAAAAATCCTTACCTCCATGGAAGGAAAACCAAATATTGAATATCTTGGTTACCAAAGTTCCGATATTGTAAACCACTTATTGGCACATTGCAAATGTGTTGTCCTTCTATCTCTTTGTGAAGGTTTTGGAATTCCTCCGATTGAAGGTTTCAGTTATAATAAACCGGCCCTTGTCTCCAATCTTACGAGTCTTCCGGAGGTAGTCGGCAATGCCGGTATCAAAGTAGATCCCTACGACAAAAGGGCAATTGCCGACGGTTTCAGAGCGATTCTAACCGAGTATGATGCTTTAATAAAAAAGATTCCGGTTCAATTATCCAAATTTAATCCTAAAGAGAGTACCTCGTCTTTCCTGGATTCCCTTGGAATTGCACACGAATAACAAAAAAATCAAGATAATCTACTATATGGAAGATACTATAGCCGTTCTTCTTCCAGTTTATAAGAAGGACAATCCCGAATGGTTTCACAAATCCATAGACAGTATATTGTTGCAGACATACCGTAACTTCCATGTCTTTATTGGAATCGATGGACCGATAGCATCAGAATTGCAATCGGCCATAGATGATTATGCAGGAAATCCTTTTATAGATATCGTAGCATTTGAAAGGAACAGGGGACTTGCATGTGTTTTGAATGATTTGCTTGATTTATGTTTCTCCAATAATTACAACTATATCGCTCGGATGGATGCGGACGATATGGCTGTTCCCGAAAGATTAAAGAAGCAGCTTTCCTTTTTAACAGAACATCCGGATATTGATGTAGTCGGAGGGGCGATAAAGGAAATTGATGAAAGTGGACAAAGTCTTCATAAGACAATCGTATACCCTGCAGGACCTGAAGAATGCAGGCGTTTTTTTTCAAAAAGAAATCCTCACGCCCACCCTGCTGTAATGTTCAGAAAAAGTTTCTTTGATAAAGTTGGGCGAAAATATCGTCCCGAATATCGTCAAAACCAGGACACGATGCTATGGTACGACGGGATGAAGCATGGTACCAGACATGCGAATCTCCCCGAAGTAGTGCTTCTCTTCAGGATGAGTCACTCGCTATTTAAGAAAAGACGCAATGGATGGACTTTTGCAAAAAAGCAACTCGAGGATCGGAAAATGATAAACAAGGAATTGGGCTATGGCCTCGGCGCAACCTTTTTCGCCTACTGCATGTTTGTCATGCTTGCTTCCCCTGTATGGGTGAAAAAAATCGCCTATAAAATCTTCCGATAGAATGTTTCAAAATAACTCTTCAACAAGATTTTATTTTTTCGATACCGGATGCACCTCTGTCAGTTTCCGTTAATCGTCTCCATTCTCATAAAGATCAGAATGTCAAACAAACCGGTTATTTTTTTTACAAATAATCAAATATAATTATAATATGAACTGTTCGGATTTCGTGTCTTTCGTGCGAGAGACCTTTGAGGATAAAGAAGGATTTATCATCCTTCATGATCCTCGTTTTATCGGCAATGAGAGGAAATACTTGCTGGATGCAATGAATAGTAATTTCGTATCAAGCGTAGGAGAATATGTAGGCAAATTTGAAAAAGCCATAACCCAATATACTGGCAGCAAATACGCCATAGCAGCTGTTAACGGTACTTCGGCCTTGCATATCTGTTTATTGCTTGCAGGTGTAAAAAGAGACGAAGAAGTCATCACGCAGCCGGTTTCTTTCATTGCAACCAGCAATGCCATAACTTATACCGGAGCACATCCGGTCTATATCGATGTCGATAAAGAAACAATGGGAATGAGCCCGGAGAAATTAGATGCCTTCTTAAAAGAAAATGCCAGAAAAGATATTGACGGATATACCTATAATACCCGAACAGGAAGACGCTTTGCTGCTGTAGTGCCGATGCATACTTTCGGACATCCTTGCTTGATCGAAGATATAGCAGGTATCTGTGAAAAGTGGAATATTCCTTTGGTGGAAGATGCTGCAGAAAGTATCGGTTCCCTGTATAAAGGCAAGCATACGGGATTATTCGGAAAAGTTAGCGCAATGAGTTTCAACGGAAACAAGGTCATCACTACAGGCGGTGGCGGTATGATACTTACACCAAACGAAAAACTGGCAAGACTGGCCAAACATATCACAACGACAGCCAAAATCCCTCACCGCTGGGAATATAACCATGATTATACCGCATATAACTACAGGCTGACAAACCTTGCTGCAGCACTGGGATTAGCTCAGATAGAAAACTGTGAAAAATTTATTCTTATCAAAAGAGAATTAACAGAAAAGTATAAGGCTTTCTTTGCAAAGACTGATGTTAGATTCTTTACTGAACCCAAAGACTGCAGAAGTAACTATTGGCTCAATGCAATAGTCTTAAAAGACAGAGAAGAGAGAGATAAATTCCTTACCTATACAAACGATAACGGAGTGATGACAAGACCTATATGGATATTGAATAACAAACTCGACATGTATAAAGGTTGTCAGTGTGGCGACTTGAGTAACTCGCAATGGCTTGAAGATAGAGTTGTCAACATACCAAGTACGGCGATCATCAAAGATTATTACAAGAATATCAAGGAAGGTAAATATAATAATTTCTAAGAATATGTTTAACGTAAATATTTTTATAGAAGAAAACATCACCGGTCGTAAAGGCTCAATGTTCCAAAGCGATATAGATAAAAACCGAGAACAATTAACCAAAGAGATAGAAGATAAAAAAGTATTAGTCATTGGTGGAGGCGGAACAATTGGTTCTTCATATATCAGAGCCATTTTGCCTTTTAAGCCGAAGACTTTAGTTGTTGTAGATATCAGTGAAAATTACCTAACTGAACTTACACGTACACTGAGAAGTACCTTCGGGATGTATATTCCTGAAGATTATCGCACCTACCCTCTGAACTATGCTGACCCTATTTTTGAAAAAATTCTCAGAAAAGAAGGCGGCTTTGACATTGTAGCAAACTTCTCTGCACATAAACATGTCAGAAGCGAAAAAGACCCATATAGCGTTGAAGCATTGATAGAGAACAACGTCATTAAGGCAAGAAAACTTATGGATTTATTAATCGAGTTTCCGCCAACACATTTTTTCTGCGTTAGTACCGATAAGGCTGCTAACCCGGTAAGCATCATGGGGTGCAGTAAGAAAGTCATGGAAGAAATGATTATGGCTTACAGCAAGAAATTTCCTATTACTACAGCGCGTTTTGCCAATGTGGCATTTTCCAATGGCTCTCTCCTGGCAGGATTCATTGAAAGATTAATGAAACATCAGCCGATATCTTCGCCTACTGATGTAAAGAGATATTTTGTCTCTCCCGATGAAAGCGGTCAGATATGTATGTTGGCTTGCATGTTGGGACATAGCGGCGAAGTCTTTTTCCCCAAACTCGACGAGAAACAGATGATGACATTTTCTTCTATCTGCGACAAGTTCTTAACAACGTTGGGCTATCAGATCAAATATTGCCGGAGTGAAGAAGAAGCGAGAGAGTTTGCTGCCGAGATGTCTGTAAATACAGATACCTATCCGGTTTATTATTTTACTTCAGACACCACGGGAGAGAAAGGTTTCGAAGAGTTTTACGTCAAAGGTGAGAAACTAAATATGGAAAGATTCAACGCATTAGGTATCATAGAAGAATATCCTTGCAGACCGATGAGTGAAATAGACAATTTCTTTAAGAAGATGACGACATTATTTGCCAAGAAAGATTTCCAAAAGGCAGAGATTGTCACTTTATTAAAAGAATTTATCCCCAACTTCGAGCACGAAGAAAAAGGCAAAAATCTTGACCAGAAAATGTAAAAATAAAGTAACGTTTTTACAAATTATAAAATAGAATATGGAAAGAATTCTGTAAAACACCGGCATATTCCCATCATAAAACATTATTCATAAATCCTAATTAAATCGACATGTATAAAGCAGTTAAAAGACTGTGTGATTTTCTGTTAGCGCTCATTGCCTTAATATGTCTGTCATGGTTACTGATACCGATAGCAATACTTCTGTTGTTGACAGGCGAACATTATGTATTTTATTTTCAGGAAAGAATAGGTCGTGGCGGCAAACCTTTCAACGTATGGAAGTTCGTCACGATGATAAAGAATTCACCAAACATCGGCACTGGTACAATAACCACAAGAAATGATCCGAGAGTCTTGCCGGTAGGTAAATTTCTTAGAAAAACCAAACTCAACGAATTACCTCAGTTAATAAATATCTTGATCGGTAATATGTCCATCATAGGACCGAGACCAATGGTCAAAAAAAGTTACGATGAATACTCCGATGAAGTGAAGGCGTGCATCTCCAAGATGAAACCTGGCTTAAGCGGTATTGGTAGCGTGATATTCAGAGATGAAGAGTATTATATTTCGCTTGCCAAAGATCCAGTAAAGTTTACCTACGAAGAAATACATCCGCATAAAGGCAATCTTGAAATTTGGTATTACAAGAACCGCTCTCTGTGGGTCGACTTTATGATTATCTTTTTAACTGTCTGGGGTGTAATTTTCCCAAAGAGTAACCTTGTATACAAAATATTCCCAACTCTGCAGAAGAAAGATTTTAATTTGGCAGTAAAAAGATTCAATGAAAAAATTGAATAGACATCGGTTATTCATTGCGGTATATCCAGGAGATTTTGAAATTATTTGAGAAATAAATTCATTACCCATTGAAAAGAATCTTATTAATATTATACATGTCAATATGGGGTATTACTTATTGTAATGCTCAACTAACTAACGGTGTCACCGGATTGTTACACATGCCTAATGCAGAAATGCAGGAAGACGGAACGGTAATGATCGGAGGGAACTTCTTAAATAAGAAGAATTTACCCAATAATCAAATATGGTATTATAATTCCTATAATTACTTTGCCAACATTACATTCCTTAAACGAATTGAGATTTCCTATATCTGCACACTGTTGAAAGGTATTCCAGGATCATCTTACTGGCCCAAACAGACATGGGATAAATTCGTAAACCAAGACCGGCATTTTGCTGCCAGGATACAAGCTGTTCGGGAAGGCGAATTCTGGCCATATCTGCCAAGCATCGTATTAGGCATCAGTGACCCGACAACAGGTTCGGGAGACGGCAATTATATTAAGAGTAAAGTTTCAGGAAAAAAGAACGGCTATTTTAATTGCTGGTACATCGCTGCTACTAAACATTTTGATATTCCCTATGGCAATCTCGGCGTACATCTTGCCTATCTGTATAATCGCAGAACGGATTATCCACTGAACGGCCCTGCCATAGGCGTGAACTTCAAACCGGATATGTGCAAAGACTTAAATGTGATTCTCGAATACGATGCCAAGACGATCAACTTCGGTGCGATCTATTCGCTATGGCACGACCACTTTAACCTCCTTGCCGAAATGCAGAAGGGTAAATACTTTTCCGGGGGCATCGCATTCAAAGTGAATCTGCTCGGCAAGAACGAATGGAAAACATGGAAATGAATATTATCGATAAGAACAATAAAACTTAAAGATATTTATTGAGGTTAATCGTTATCATGACAGAACAAGAAGATAAATTCCTCCGGTTTTTACAGGGTGTATTATTTCCCAAAGGGGAGCCAAGACCTATCATCCCCGAGAAAGATGTGAACGAGCTGCTTAAAATCGCCAAGAAACAAGCTCTTCTCGGCCTTTTTACCGATTACCTGCTCTATATGAACACGGTAAAAAACGATACGCTTACTATGAAATTAATCGCTACCCTTACTCAAATAAAACGGATAAACCTCTTGATGAACCAAGAGTTAGAGAACTTCGTCAAGCTACTGAGCAAAGAGCAGATTCGCGCTATCGTAGTAAAAGGACAAACCGTAGCTTCCCTATACCCTGATCCGCTCTTACGACAATCTGGAGATATCGACTTTTATGGGGATGAACCGTCTCGAAAGAAATTGATGGATGTTTTGCAGAAAAACTATGGAATAACCCCTCAACAATCCTCAGCAAAGCATCAGGAATATGAACTGAACGGCATTCGGTATGAGCTGCATTCCAGATTGGTCGATTTTTCTTTCACCCCCCATCAAAAATACTGGGATAAGCTTATAGAGAAAGAGTTAGAAGGCGATCCATATACCGTAACAATCGGAAACACGGAGATCCCTACCCTCTCTCCTAACCTCAATGCCATTTACCTGTTTATTCATATATTTTTTCATCTCATCTCTTCAGGAATCGGCTTGCGTCAGTTCTGCGATTGGGCTTTGTTCCTGCATAGGCACGACAAGGAGATAGATCGAGAAAAACTGAGCCGTGATTTAGGAAGACTAGGGATAAAATATGCATACAAGGCATTAGGGGGCATCCTGATCGATTATGTAGGATTGTCTGAGGAAGAATTCCCCTTAAAGCTTACAAAGAAAGACAAAAAAAGTGGTAAAAAAATCTTATACAATATATTCCGGATGGGTAACTTCGGGCAGGAGACACGACATGTCCCGAGGTTGGGATTGCTGCACAGCCTCGAAACAGGAGTTATTGCAGCCAGGCAGTCGATAAGGTTTATCTCGTTAGCTCCTGCCGAAGTCTTGCTTAAAGTTCCGAAGATGATCAAATGGTTCTTTTGCAAGCAATGATCAGCATTAAATAAAATCTATAATTAATTTTCTATCCCATTTATTCCTATCTTTACAACTAATACAAATATACATATTATGAAAAAGAAAATTGCTCTTATTACAGGAATTACCGGTCAAGATGGATCATATCTCGCTGAACTCTTAATAGAAAAAGGTTATGAAGTACACGGCATGCTACGCCGTTCATCATCTTTCAATACAGGACGTATCGAACACCTCTATCTTGATGAATGGGTACGAGACATGAAAAAAGCACGTCTGATAAATTTGCATTGGGCGGATATGACAGATTCTTCTTCACTGATCCGTATTATCGGAGAAGTAAAACCGACCGAAATCTACAACTTAGCGGCTCAGAGCCATGTAAAGGTATCATTCGACGTGCCGGAATATACGGCAGACACCGATGCGATTGGTGTTTTACGTTTGTTAGAAGCTGTACGTATCTGTGGTTTAGATAAAACTTGCCGTATCTATCAAGCTTCTACTTCCGAACTATACGGAGAAGTACAAGAGGTACCTCAAAAAGAAACCACACCTTTTTACCCTCGCTCACCGTACGGAGTAGCAAAACTATATGGATTTTGGATTATTCGCAACTATCGTGAAAGCTATAATATGTTCTGTTGCAACGGCATTCTCTTTAATCATGAAAGCGAACGCCGAGGCGAGACTTTTGTTACACGTAAAATTACATTGGCAGCTTGCCGCATTGCTGCCGGCCATCAAGACAAGTTATATTTGGGTAACTTGAACTCATTACGCGACTGGGGATATGCAAAAGATTATGTAGAATGTATGTGGTTGATCCTTCAACAATCGAAACCGGATGATTTCGTTATTGCTACAGGAGAATATCATACAGTACGCGAATTCTGTACATTGGCATTCCACCACGTAGGTATCGAATTGGAATGGAAAGGGGAAGGCTTGCATGAACGAGGGATCGATAAAGATACAGGCAAGGTATTAGTAGAAGTTGATCCGAAATACTTCCGGCCAAGTGAAGTGGATCAGTTGCTTGGCGATCCATCAAAGGCAAAAAAGACATTAGGATGGAACCCTCGAAAAACAAGTTTTGAGGAACTGATTAAAATAATGATTGAACATGATAAAAAATTCGTACGGAAGCTATATCTAAATACTTCATTTAATGTGAATAATTAATTACCATGATTCTATCAAAGGAAAATAAAATATTCGTGGCAGGACATCATGGATTGGTAGGTTCTGCTATTTGGAATAACCTAAAAAACAGAGGTTATGAAAACCTTGTGGGACGTAGTCATAAAGAATTAGATCTCCTTGATTCTGTTGCTGTAAAGAAGTTCTTTGATGAAGAACGACCGGATGCTGTAGTATTAGCAGCTGCCCATGTCGGTGGAATTATGGCAAATCTAAATTATCGAGCAGATTTTATTTTTCAGAACTTACAGATTCAACAGAACGTGATTGGAGAAAGTTTTCATCATAATGTAAAAAAACTGTTATTCTTAGGGAGTACATGCATCTATCCCCGCACGGCAGAACAACCCATGAAAGAGGAAGTTTTGTTGACCTCTGAATTAGAATATACCAATGAACCATATGCCATTGCAAAAATTGCCGGATTAAAAATGTGCGAGAGCTTTAACATCCAGTACGGCTGTAATTATATAGCTGTAATGCCTACTAATCTCTACGGACCTAATGATAACTTCCATTTGGAGAATAGCCATGTTCTTCCAGCTATGATTAGAAAAATATACTTGGCAAAGTGTCTGAATGAGAACGACTGGGAAGCGGTACGAAAAGACCTTAATTTACGTCCTGTTGAAAAAGTGAATGGGAACAATACAAATGAGGAAATTCTATCTAAGTTAGCAAAATTCGGCATTACTCCACAACTCGTTACGCTATGGGGAACAGGAAAACCTATGCGTGAGTTTCTATGGAGTGAAGAAATGGCAGATGCAAGCGTATATATATTGTTGAATGTAGATTTTAAAGATACCTATCTACCTGGAGACAAAGAGATCCGTAATTGTCATATTAATATTGGGACAGGAGAAGAAATATCTATCAGGGAAGTGGCAGAAAAAATTATTAAAGAAATAGACTTTAAAGGTGAGCTCCATTGGGATACATCAAAACCGGATGGAACACCACGTAAGCTGACGAATGTAACAAAACTGCATAACTTGGGATGGCATCACCGGATCAAAATCGACGAAGGTATTCACAAATTATACAAATGGTACAAACAAGGAATCTATATCAATCATTGAAGCTAACAGGAAGAGAGAGGTTTTCTTACCTGATCCCCACTGGTATGTTTCTTGCTATTTTATTACCGTCTTTCAAAAAATAGAGAAAGTGAAAGGAGGATGACAAAGTGGCTTATATAGATTATTATAAAGTATTGGGCGTAGCACAAAACGCTACACCGGAGGAAATAAAGAAAGCTTATCGTACCTTGGCGAGGAAGTATCATCCGGACTTGAATCCGAACGATCCTTCGGCGAAGGAAAAATTCCAAGCGGTGAACGAAGCCCATGAAGTGTTGAGCGATCCGCAGAAACGGACCAAGTACGACAAATACGGAGAAGAATGGAAACATGCCGACGAATTCGAAAAGCAACGTACCCGAAGAGACGCCGGGTTCGGAGGTGGCGGGCAGCCCTTCGGTACGGAGGGCGGCACATATTGGTATGAGACGTCGAACGGAGAGAATCCGTTCGAAGGCATTCATTTCGGTAACGACGGATTCTCCGACTTCTTCGAACAGCTCTTCGGCGGCGACAGGACAAAGACGACCGCGAGAAGGGGTCGGAAAGGACAGGATTATCAGGCGGAACTGTACATGAGCCTGAAAGAAGCTGCGACCACTCATAAACAAATATTGAATGTGAACGGAGAACAAATCCGCATTACTATTCCTGCAGGCATGGCGAACGGGCAGGTGATCAAATTGCGCGGACACGGCGGCAAAGGAGTAAACGGAGGTGCGGATGGCGACTTGTACATCACCTTCGTCATTCCCGACGACCCGGTATTTAAACGGCAAGGCGATGACCTGTATACGTCGGTTGTTATTCCGTTGACGACGGCAGTCTTAGGCGGCGAAGTGACCGTCCCTACCCTGAACGGCGCTGTTCAGTTGAAAGTTCAACCGGGGACACAACCCGGTCAGAAAGTCCGATTGAAAGGACAAGGATTCCCGATCTACAAAGGGACAGGCAACGGAAACCTCATCGTGACTTATCGGGTAGAACTGCCGAAAACGTTGACACCCGAACAACGCACACTGTTCGAAAAACTTCGTTCGACAAACAGTTGATCCGATGAAAGAAAAAGGAAAAAGTAAAGAACAGGCAACGGCTGTGTCGAAACGAACGTTTTGGCGCAGCCGCTTCGGTTTGGAGGCTCTTTACACCATAACGGAAAGAATCCAACGACTGGTACTCTCCGACACGCGTTGTGGAAGTGAAACCATAGTCAACAAGGTTTCACCGACCGTTACTCCGAACGAACGGATGCTTTCGCTGCCCCGAATTCGTACAAATCATACCCTCCCGACGAGTCGATTATCTTACATTCCTTCTTTATGAATGAAATACATTTCATAATTTTGCAGTAAAATCGAATGAGAATGGATGCGGGAAAAAGTTATTGGTTTGTCTTCTATAAAGACCGTCTTTTATTGGAATTGCACGACGGGAAATACTATGTTCCATGCACGAGTGCGCCTCCTGTGCCCGTGCCAGCAGGTTCGACCGTCCAAACCATCGGGATATGGAACGATTACGAGTGCAGAACATATAACGTCTATACACCCGTCAACGGGGCGGAGGCGCCGCAACGAATCATGGAGGGACTGCGTGCGACCTACGATCTCTTGCCGCTGAGAGCTTACAAATGGGCGGGAAAAGCCTCGCAAATCCTCAACTGGGATGCAAATACACAGTATTGTCCGCATTGCGGAGAGCCGACGCATCAAATCTCGCCCATCGGTAAAAAATGCCCCGTTTGCCGGCAAGAGTTCTATCCTGTCATTTCGCCGGCGATGATCGTCCGCATCACCCGCGAGGATCAGATCCTGTTGGTCCACGCCCGTAACTTTAAAAGCGATTATTATGGCCTGATTGCGGGATTTTTGGAACCGGGCGAAAGTTTGGAGGAATGCGTATACCGCGAAGTGATGGAAGAAACGCGGTTAAGAATCAAGAATCTGAAATACTTCGGCAGTCAAACCTGGCCTTATCCGAGCGGTATCATGATAGGCTATACGGCAGAATACGACAGCGGCGAATTGATGCTGCAAAACACGGAATTGAGCAAGGGCGGCTGGTTCAATCGGGATCAATTGCCGGCGATTCCCCAAAAATTGAGTTTAGCAAGGAAACTGATCGACAATTGGTTGGAGGGTTAACGGATAAACAAAAACATGGAATGGTTCAATAGTCTATTTGTCGAACATACTCCGCTACAGGCGATTGTCATCCTGTCCATCATCATTGCCGGCGGATTGTATCTGGGGAAGATAAAAGTCTACGGCGTATCGCTCGGCGTAACTTTCGTCTTCTTCATGGGTATCCTGATGGGGCACTTTGGCCTTTCTATCGACCGCCAAATGCTGGTTTATGCGGAAGATTTCGGGTTAGTTCTTTTCGTATACGAGTTGGGATTGCAGGTAGGGCCGGGCTTCTTCTCCTCTTTCAAGAAAGGAGGCTTGAGGTTGAACATGTTGAGCATAAGCCTCGTCTTCTTAGGAACCGCCCTTGCCATCGCATTGAGCTACCTTATCCACATCCCCATGAGCGAGATGGTAGGCATCCTTTGCGGCGCCACCACGAATACGCCTGCCTTAGGCGCCGCTCAACAAACGTTGGCACAGATGAATATGGATAGCGTCAATGCTGCGTTGAGCTGTGCAGTGAGCTATCCCTTAGGCGTGATAGGCGTGATCCTGGCCATGATCGTGATCCGCAAATTATTTGTCCGCCCTGTCGATATAGCGTCGATGGATCAGGAAGAGCAAAACGAAACCTTCATCGCCACCTTCCGCGTGCACAATCCGGCCGTCTTCGACAAGAGCATCAAAGAAGTGGCGCAGATCAGCGGACGACACTTTGTCATCTCCCGGCTCTGGCGTAACGGAAAAGTCACAATACCTCACTCGGATATGAAATTGGAATGCGACGACCGTTTGCTGGTCGTCACTACGCCGGAAGATATTTCGAACCTGACATTGACTTTCGGAATGGAAGAGACGGAGAATTGGAACAAAAAGGACATTGACTGGAACGCGATCGACAGCCAACTGATCTCTAAGCATATCGTGATCAGCAAACCGGAAATCAACGGGAAGAAGCTCGGCACACTGAA
This sequence comes from Phocaeicola abscessus CCUG 55929, assembly GCF_000312445.1. Taxonomy (GTDB): domain Bacteria; phylum Bacteroidota; class Bacteroidia; order Bacteroidales; family Bacteroidaceae; genus Phocaeicola; species Phocaeicola abscessus. Next base: position 95,655 of record NZ_HE997186.1, read on the forward strand.
GCTGCGCAACAATTACGATATCAATATCACCCGCGTGATGCGAAGCGGGATCCAGTTGTTGGCCACTCCGGGATTGATTCTGCAATTAGGCGACCGATTGACCGTAGTGGGCGAACGACAAGCCGTCGAAAATGTCGAAAAAGTATTAGGAAACAAAGTCCGTCCGTTGAAAGATCCTAACTTGGCCATCGTTTTTATCGGCATCATACTCGGATTAATAATAGGCACCATCCCCGTAGCCATCCCGGGTATCAGTCAGCCAGTGAAGTTAGGTTTGGCAGGCGGCCCTATCGTCGTGGGCATACTTATCGGACGCTTCGGCCCGCGCTTCCATCTGATTACTTATACCACCCGCAGCGCCAACCTCATGTTACGCGGCTTAGGCATTGCCCTCTATTTGGCATGCTTGGGATTAGATTCGGGCGCTCACTTCTTCGAGACCGTTATCCGACCGGAAGGAGCGATCTGGATAGGAGCCGGTTTCCTTATAACCGTCCTTCCGGTCGTCATAATGGGCATCGTTTCCTTACGAATAAGTCGAATAGACTTCGGAAACACATGCGGGATGCTGTGCGGAGGTATGGCCAACCCTATGGCGCTGGGATATGCCCATGACATTATTCCCAGCGACAGCCCTGCGGTAAGCTACGCCACGGTTTATCCTCTTTCCATGTTCGCCCGCGTCATCATCGCCCAACTGTTGGTCATGATCTTCGCCTAAGAAATTACAACGATCCTGTCCTGAGCCCTGAAGAGTGCTCACAGATCCCCGCTCCCGTAAACTCCTATTTTGATACAGCAGCAGGAAAATTCGGAGGCGAAGTTGGACGGGCGAGTCAATGTTTTCCGGTTTCCCGTTCTTCCCATCCGCTCTTACCTTCATCCATAAACACTTCGATAAGTGACTTCGACACCCGTTCGTCCACTTCTTCCACCAATTGGAGTCGCAGCGGGTTTTTCAATCGTTTCTCCCACTCGAACACCGGTTCGTAAGGCCGGCCCTTATCCGTTTCATAAACGAGGTAGGCCCATTTTTCGGTAAACATGCTCCCTTTCATAGCTGGAATCACCTGCTGCATGTTGGAGGCGAGGAAACTCAACGACAAGGCGCGCGCCCAATAGATCCACGGACCACCGGTAATGTAGCAATAGGGATTCAGCAGCCGATCCCGGTATTCCAAACCCGTATTGGCATACCCCAGATTGATACCGGCAAAACCGATTCCCGTCTTGTCGTTGTAAAAGGTGATCCATGGAACGTCGGCTTCCATTTTCAGATCGGTCAGATCGGGCATGTCAGCCACCTGGTAGGTAACGACTTCCCCCTTCACGATATCGTACCATGCGGCATGCGTCATCAACTCGCGCTTAAGGCATATTTCCGCATTCCGCAACGCGAGACATTGCACCGTTTTGTTAATGCGCATGCTGGTGGTACTGACGAAATACGGTACTTCCGGATAAAAGTCGTAGCGCACGGAGGCATCCACTTCGGGCATTCCACGCAAAGCACCCCAAAATTCGGCGGTAGCCAATACGGGGCCCGAAATAGCGTGCATGCGTTGATCGTGTTTCCAATCGGCCGTATGCGTCCACGGGCGAGGAGGCACGTAAATTCCCGGATTCCAGTGGATAGCACCGTTAGTCTCCATACGGTGATACAAAGGCTGCTCCGGCCGACTTTTCAGGGTAAGCTGATCCAAATGTCCAGAATTGGGATGAAGGACGGCATTCATACAGCGGTTGTCGATCACCAAACCGGGAAGCTCGCCCTGCACCTGCAAATCGGAACGATAGGTTTTCGCCATCGCCTTCTCGTTGTGGTAATAAATCAGAAAGACCCGACTCGACAGGGCCGGCACATCGGCCAGAAAAGCCAATTTACACGTGACGGTCGGCATCCAAAGCGGAATCGTCCGGAGGGGCATTCCTTCGGAGGTCGGCGACAAATCGTCCGCTACGGAATATTTTTGAATGTCGAAGACCTGACTCGTCACTTCCGACAGGCTGTAATCTTCGGGATTTACAGCCACCACGCGCAACTCCCGTTTCAAATCGTCGACTTCATCGGGATAGAACGGGAGCAAGACCTCCACCGGTTCGTGTTTCCGATCGATCCCCGCTGTCTCCGTGAGGACGACCGATTTGTACTGCTTCCAAGCCGGATCGAATACTTCCACCTCTCTGGAAGCGACCAAGACGGCGGAAGCAGCGATCCACCGGTCGTCGGTCGACGGCTTGGCCGACTTCTTCAGCCGTACGGAGATTTTAACGTCGTACTTCGCGCCTGGCTGCCACTTCAACCACCCCGTGATAAAGGGTGTTGTGTAGAGGGTATTGTCATGAGAAAGGGCATATCCCGAAGGGGGACGGTTGATGAAATTGGGTTTGGAAAGATCGGTCGACACATCGTCTTTATATACGTTGACGAATCGCAACTCCTTCCCGTTTACCGATACATGGACTTCGATGATCGACGGTTCGGGCAATTCCAAAGCGGCTTTGAAATGATAAAAGGGTATGGCCGGAACCGGACATCCCAACTCGACATGCGCAATCCGCAACGACGGCACATCGCTCTTCGCATGAATGCTCGCCAATCTCAAGAACCCACAGCACATCACTATTAAACAGACATACATTTTAGACATATCTTACATTTTTTACGTTTATTTTTTTATAGATATCAGATTTCGCCTTCTCAGCTCCTCGACCGCATTTCTCCATGAACCGCCGCTGCCCCACAGGTAATAGGTGAAATACATGGTGGTTTTCTGTACAATGGGGGTCCAGGGTTGAAATTCGACATAGTAATGGGGAGCGTCCGAATTGCTGGGATGATTCATCCACATATGCAGGAACAGCGGTTGATCGACGGGAAAGGCACCGACGAAAGAGATATCTTCAATCGTGTCATAACCAGCATTCCACCCCTCTTGGAGGTGAATCGCCTGTCCGTAGGATTTTTCCGGTCGCATGCGGTATTCTTTCCACCCACCTTCGGCGGGGACGACGAAGAGATCTTCGGTGCCGTGCGTCTTTCCCAATTCCAGAATGGGTTGCGGACCGATGACATTGGCTTCCGGATTACTGAAATTCAGTTCGAAACGTACCTCGAGCAGCGGGGAATTCCCGTACAAGGTGAATATCTTTTTAAGACGGTTTCCGTAATAATCGGTCTCCATTTCCACCCGCACCCAGTCTCCCTCCTTTTTCACGATCCGAGCATCGTACACCTGGTGTGTTTCCATACTCGCCTGTCCGAGGAAATCTTCGAATCCCCCGTACGGGTAATACCCCCGCATGCGGTAGGGCCTTCGGTGGCTGACCGTCTTTTTCGGCCAACTTTTAAAGAGTACATTGTCGTTTCTGCTCTTTACCCGATATTCGATCACCCGAGCACCCGTCCGCAAGAGAGTAATCTGCACGGAATCGTTTTCCATCCGGTATTCGTCGATCCCGTCACTATCCAAATCCAATGCGTACGCATAAGGCTTACCGACAGGTCGACCTACGCCCAACCGACTTTCGGAGGTCGCCCCCAAGGCGGTCACCTTCACGGTATAATTGCCGGGCTTCAGCGGCAGTCGGAAATCCATTTTCCGATAAGAAGCCGCAGCGGCATCACACTGCTTCGTCTGCCGCCAAATTTCACTCCGGTCGTCGCCATTTTTATAGACCGACACGCTTACCGGAAACGAACGCTTAGTCGAGAAATTATGGAGGGTTACGGGAAACTCCACCTCCGGGGCATGTGCATATAGCAAACGATGCACGGATACGACGGGGGGCAAATCGAGCAGGGTCACGGTGGATTTCTCTCTGCCGTTCCAACGGAAACGTACTGCAATGGGATTTGTCCTACCCATGGTTTCCACAACGGGAGTCAAGGGTATTTTCAGCTGTTTGACTTCGTTTCCGGCTAATCCGATCTCGCCCGAGGATGCCTGTGCCGAGCTTAGACCGGGAGCAGCGGCGACCTCTATTTTTCCCGAGATATTTTCGGGAGAGAGATTTCTCAGTGTCACCGTCAAATCGTATCCGTCCACTCGCGCACGGATGTCGATCCGATCGTTAAAAACGTCTTCCAGGTAGATTTTATCCAAGTAAAGCAATTGCAACGCATTCCGAAATGCCGCCGGCCCCATCATCCGGCCTCCCTCCGACACGGCTACCTCCCGACGGTCCATAATAGCCTGCCAAATGACCTGTTTGGTGAGCGGCTTCTCCCTTTCGATAAACAGCATCGTGGAGGAGGTGAGGTTTTCGTTCAGATGTCCGGTCGAATTGTGGACAAAAGGGATGTTTTCCTCGTCTATCTGTACCTTGTTCCCCTCGTTGGTCAAGTAACCGTCGAACCGATAGGCATCGCTGGCGGGATCCCACACGGAACGGAAGGCATACCCGCCCTTTTGATGCGCGTAATCGATCCACGCCTGCGGAGTAGCCATATCCTGCACCTGGAGCCCCTCGTAATCCCTACATCCGTAAATAGGAGAAAAACCGACGTCGGCCACCACGGGCAACTTCACTTCATCCACCCAATTCTCCAACTCTTTTTGTATCAAAAAATCCATGTATCCGTCGAAGATAAACCACGAATTGCCTTCGTTCATGCCGATACCCATGATTTCCAACGGATGTCCCGGCGTACACGTGACGCTTTTCAGCAAGGTTTTCGCGCCGAACCAGCCTTTGCAAAGCCGGTATCGGCGAAGGAGGGTTTCGGTATGCTCGATCAGTGCTTGCAACCGGTTGATGTCGCCCTGCGAAGAAGACGAAATGACGAAGAGGTATCGGTTTCCGTCGACCAAATAAAAGGCTTTCGTCCTATTAAAGTCAGCCGTTTTGAATTGGTAGCTCTGCAAGCCCTCCGCCCAGGCGAAAACAGGCTGCGCCCTCCGGTTCAGCTCCCGCCCGACCTCTGTCGAAGGATCGACGAGCACCAGCAGATTTCCCTGTCCGACGGCCTCTTCCAGTTCGGCCATGGAGGGATTTTTCATCGTCTGATATGGATTCGCCCATAAACGGGAAACGAACCCTTCCTGCAACAGCAAACCGGGGAGTCCCATATCCATGGCGGCATCCACCTTGCTCTGCAAGACGGAAGGTACGATGTCGGTCACCGCCACTTTAAAAAGGTTGCCGTAGCGGTGCCATCGAGTATAATCGTTGTGCCAGTAATTAGTATAACCGTTGAATTGCCTGTTGTCGACAATCGTAAAGACCGGCTCGTTCGGGGGGATATCGGCTCGAAAACCGGAAAGATTTTGTGCCGTGAGCAAGACCTTCGAGCACACGAAAAAGATGAAAGGAAAAATGATTTTACGCGAAAACATACGACCTGTTTTTATTTTTGATAAGAATGTTTTAATCCGTTCTCGTTTCAAGGGACTGTGCCGAAATGAAAATTTCGGTACAACGAGGGAAGCAGTTCTCCAAGTTATCGACTCCTACAAACTTCCCTCCCCGCTCCCACATGCTACCCTAATGTTTTAAGTTTTTATTCAACGAGGCATCCTCGAAGGGATACGGCACATACATTTTTTTATCGTCCCACGCCCCCGTTACCGGAACGGCCTCTTTTCGGAAGATGCCGGGGGCGACTTCGATCGGCGGGTTTTCTTTTCGGTATTCGAAATGCTGCTTGTAACGGAACATCCGGAACATATCGCGCGCTCGGGGTGCAAACCCCGACCAATAATAGCCTGCTATTTCCCATCCATGCTCATTATAGGCAGCTTCGGCCAACTCCTCGGGAGTCATACTCATGGAATAGATATTAGACTCTTTTCCGTCGGCCCTGTTCCGTACCTTATTCAGCACTTCGACAGCTTTCGCATCCGTCTTTCCGGATCTGCCTACAGCTTCGGCATACCAACAATAAACCTCGGCCAGGCGAATGACCTGATGCTGTTTTTCGCCCGAATAAGGAATGGCTCTCGGATCGGCATAATCGAATTCCGTGCCTCGTTCGGCACCTTCGGTCGACTTGTTAAAACAGGGTGCCACCACTGCTCTCGATGGTGGATCGGTATCGTACCACCAATCGTACAGTTTCCCGTCGCTGAGCATGATCTTCGGGAAATAAGTGGCCTCCTTGCGCGGCCCTTCGGGGAATTCTTTCCAGAATTTGATTTCCCCGTTCGTATCGCCCCACCCGGCTTGTTTCATATCCTGTAAGAAATCGGTGACGACCGACATATTTTTCTGTCGATCCATATTGTAATAAACCCCTACCAATACTTCCGGATTCTTGTCGTTGTATTCCCAGGAATAGACTTTCCAATACTGGTCTAAAAGTGCGTAACGGTAAGTTCCGTTTTCCACGCCGTCGATCACTTCTTTGGCTTTGGCTGCAGCCATCTCGTAATACTGCGTACCCTTATTCAAGGGCCATCCGGCCATCGCCATATAGACATAGGACAAGGCCGCCTTCGCCGCTCCCTTGTTCACGGCAATATTGACACCGTTTCGGGTATAAGGTTCCTCGGTATAGTTTTCCGGACAATCGGTTTCGGCCACTTTCAAATCGTTCACGATCAATTCGTACACTTTTTCTTCCGACCATAACTCCGCCCCGTAATCGATTTTCTCTTCCAGCATGACCGGTACCGGTCCCCAGGTCGTAACCAGATAGAAATAGGCGAAAGCACGCCAGAACGATGCCTGTCCGACAGCGGACTTAATCAGTTTTTCATCGACTCCGGGGGTTCTTGCCGCATTATTGATTACAAAGTTAGCGGCCTTCACTATCCTATAACGCTGTTCCCATAAATAAGGCATCCAGGCATTATTGTCCGAGACGGCGAACTGATCGTGTTCCCGAAGCGGCTGTTTGTTGCTGGCGGGATGCGTGGAAATATCGTCGCCCACCAAGAAGTTCGTGCCGTTGTAATGGTTGGCATGCTGTGCATCCGCCACTACCCGGTAAAGAGCATTTAAAGAGGCTTCCAAATCGCTCTGATTGGTAAAAAAGTTTTCCGTAGCCAACTGTCCCTTCGGATCTTCCGAAAGGAAACTTTCGCAGGATGCCATTCCCCATCCTACCAGGATAAGCAACAGCAGGTAAAAAGTATCGGATTTCGTTTTCATATTCTCTTCTTTTTTGTTAAATATCCTGATCGTTAAAAGGTAATCTTCGCCCCAAAGGTAAAAGTGCGCGGTATGGGGTAGGCTCCGTAGTCCAACCCATTATATGAATTATATACCTCCGGATCCATCCCCTTGTATTTGGTCAGGGTAAACAGGTTCTGTCCGCTGACGGAGAGTTGCATATCGGCAAATTTCAACAGTCGTCGGGGGATGGTGTAGGCGATGCTGACGTTTCGCAGTTTGATGAACGAAGCGTCTTCCAACCAGAAATCCGAATTGCCGTAATACTTCGTTTCGGAATTCGTATGGCTGGGGAATAGGGCGTCCCCTTTGTTCGTCACTTTGTCCCAACCTTTGAAATAGGCGTCGCGCAGCGAGATGAACCGATACATCCCCGTCATCGAAGCCAAGGCGTAGCGGGTTAAATTCAACCGCTCGAAACCGGTAGCCGCATTGACGAAGATATTCACCGTCCAGTTCTTCCACGTAATCCGGTTGTTCCAACCGAACGTCCATTTGGGGGTACACTGCCCCATGACGACCTGATCGTCGGCCGTCGGACTTGTGGTCAGACTCCCATCGGCGCTTTGGTAAAGGTTGGCGCCCTTTTCGTCGAACCCTTTCCAACGATAGAGATAATAAGAGCCGTAGGGATAACCCACTTTCATGATCTGCATAGCTCCTCCGTAATTGCTGAAATTCGCATCCAAAATAAACTCGTTGCCGGCAAGATCTACGATCTTGTTTTTCAGGTAGGAGCCGTTCAAAGCGGTTTCCCATACCAACCCTGCACTTTCGCTGAGCGGGTAAGCATTTATGGAGAATTCGATACCGCTGTTTTCTATCTCTCCCTGATTCACCCAAAAGGTGCCCCCCCCATTATACATGGGCACTCTTTTCTGGAAGAGCAATCCCTTCGACTGTTTTAAGAACCAATCCAATGTAAAATTCAGTTTGTTGTTCCATACGCTGAAATCCAATCCGACATCATACTGGTAGGTTCTCTCCCATTTCAAATCCGGAGTGGCGAAAGAATTCCCCCAATAAGCGGTGTAATCGGTAGTAGTTCCCCAACTGTACGAAGTACTGGACAACATCCCCAAGGTACTGTAACGGTCGATGGCCTGATTACCAGTGATGCCGAAACTGGTGCGGAACTTCATCTGTTGGAAAAGATTCTGACGCTTCATGAAATTCTCTTTGGCGACGTCCCATGCGAAAGCACCGGAGGGGAAATACCCCCATTTGTTGCCTCCTTGAAATTTGGAAGAGCCGTCGGCCCGGAATGTTCCCGTGAGGAAATAGCGTCCCGCATAATTGTACATTATGCGAGCGATCCCCGAGGCGATGGCTTCTTCGGAATAGCCGTTCCCTTCGTCTCGGGTGGCAGCATTTTTAACGTTCCAGTAGCCCACGATTTCATTGCTTAGGTTCGAACCGCTGATATTCATCCAGCTATCCCTGTTCTGACTCAATTCCCATACGGCTGTCGCCGTGAGGGCATGTTTCCCAAAAGTTTTGGCATAAGTCAAGTTGTTGGTATTTTGCCAATACCACCCCTCCGAACTGCTATTGGACATCCCGTTGATCTGCCCGGGACGGGCCAATTTGGAAGTAAAGCTGTAATATGGGTTATGGTAATAGTTGTAACCGCCCTGCAGAGAAAAGGTAAGCCCCTCTACAATCTTGAACAGCAAGGTACCGCTGGCATGGAAGTAATTGCGGTAACTATCGTCGTAATTCACCATTCTTCCTCCGTAAGGATTGGGATCTACCGAATTGTACGGGTCGTTATTGTAGATACCGGTCTTTTCGTCTTTCATCTCCATGGTGGGAGAATAATTGATGGTGTTCATCAGGTCGACCCAACCGTTATGCATACGTACCCTCGACCCGCTGAGATTGGCAGAAAGGGTGAGCCAGGGCTTGATCTCCGAATCGATATTGGCTCGGAGATTATATCGCTTGAAATTGGTCGTGATCGTAATGGCATCCCAATTCAAGATATTCGCCGAAAGAAGATACTTGTTTTTCGCATTTCCTCCGGAAAAACTGAACTTATAATCCTGTCCTACTCCCGTTCTGGTCATGAGATCCTGCCAGTCGATTCCTTTCGTTCCATCTTTATAGGCTTGCAGATCGGCCGCCGGAATAGTCGACGATCCCCAGATATCATTCAGGGCGGTGGCATATTCGTACGCATTCATGACATCGTATTTCTTGACGATATTCGAAATGCTGGTAGAGACATCGATCTCGATCTGACTGCTGCCTTCCACCCCTCTCCGGGTGGTTACCAACACCACGCCGTTCGCCCCGCGCGATCCGTAAATGGCCGTAGCAGAGGCATCTTTCAAGACTTCGACCGACTGGATATCCGCCGGGTTGATCCCCTCGAGCCCGCTCGAGCTGACGATACCGTCGATGACATACAACGGCTCGCTGCTCTTATTGATAGAGGTCGTTCCGCGCACACGCACCTTGATCCCGCCCGAAGGCATGCCGCTCAACGTGGTGACTTCTACGCCCGGGGTGCGCCCCAGCAAAATATCTTCCACTCGTTTGACCGGTTGATCCGAGAATTGTTTTCGAGAGACGGAAGCTACCGATCCGGTCAAGTCGCTCTTCTTCATGGTGCCGTACCCGATCGCCACGACCTCGCCCAATACCTGTGTATCTTCCTGCAAGGTGATCTCGACATTCGATTTCCCTTCGATCGGAAGGTCTTGTGCGATACAGCCGATATATGAGACCCGTATCGTGGCATTGCTTCCCACGTTCAGCGTGAAGTGGCCGTTCACGTCCGTCACCGTGCCGTTGGTTGTTCCTACTTCGACAATATTGGCGCCGATGATGGGCTCTCCTTTCGAGTCGACGACCCTGCCCGATAGCCTGTGCGTCTGATCGGGGAACATCCGTTCGAACTTCCGTTCGTCCTTGCGTCTGCTGATCAGTACATAGCGGTCAGAAACCTTATACTCGTATGATTCGGGCAGGATTTTATCCAGCACGTCCTCGAGGTTCGCATTCTTTACCTTGATGCTGGTCCTAATCGCGGTATTCACCTGATCATCGTTATAGAAAAACTCGAATTCGCTCTGACTGCGAATCGCATCGAAGACACGCTCCAGGGTTACATCCTGAAGGTTTAAATTCAAAGGTATTCGTTGCGCGCAGGAAGGATTTCCCCACCCGATACTCGTTCCGATCAAGAAAAACAGCATGCACAGCTTCATGACTCGAACGAGTTTGCGAGCATGCCCATCATACCTCGCCCTTTGGTTGGCTCTCGTTTTTTTCATACTTTTTTAGATAAATGGTTATTGATTACGGTTATTTATAGTCGGCGCTTGTCCAAACGTACTCCCTTGTCCGAGGGCTTCATTTCGGACGGCTTTTCGGTCAGTACAAAACGATTTTTTCTCCTTCTCTTCTGTATTTCACATCGGTGACGGCCTGTATTTGATTCAACAAGTAATCGAGGGTGCGCGCTTTCTCCGCACTTCCGGTAAAGCGCATGGATTTGATAGCGGGATTCACGTATTCTATTTTACAATCATACCAACGGGATAATTGCACGAAAATATCATCCAACCGTCGATTCCGAAAAATGAATTCACCTTTGACCCAGGCGGTGTAAAGACGCGTATCGACTTTTCGGACGGAAATCCGATTCAAAACCCTGTCCATTGAAAAATCATCGGAGGGGGAGAGCACATACACTATCGGCTTATCGGGCAAACGAATCCTCACCTTTCCTCGAACCAACGTGGTATGGGTCGAGGTATTGTCGGTATAAGCATTGACGTTGAAGGTGGTACCCAAGACCTCTATCTCCATATCGCGCGTTTTTACCACAAAAGGTTTCGCCTCCTTCTTCACGTCGAAATAAGCCTCTCCGCTCAACAGTTCCACTTCTCTCTTTTCCCCCTCAAAATAGCCGGGGAACAAGAGTTGCGTTTTCGAATTCAGGAAAACGTTGGTTCCATCGACCAACTGCAATTGATATTCCCCGCCTTTAGGCACATAGATGGTTTGCTGCACCACCTTCTTGTTTTTCCGCTCTTCTTTTTGAAACGAAACGACGCCGTTAGCATCGTTCGAGATTACGGTTCCATCCTCGTTCTCCTTTTTGAAAGGCTCGCCCAAATCGATGATCTCCCCTTCCGAGAATTGTAAGTAAGCTTTCTTGGTTCCCGGCTCAAAAGCATCCTTTTTCTCTGTCTGCGATATTTCCAGAGAGTCATCGACTTTCGGACGCTCCCGAACCCAAACCCCGATACCTATTGAAACTGAAAGCACTGTCACCAGACAGGCAACCAACTTACGAACCCGTCGAAAGGGGAGAAAGGAAAAGCGTCTCCGGGGTCCGAAACCCAAGATATCGGAAATATTATCCCAGCATTTCCGTTTGTCGTAACCCGTGTTTTTGATTCGCTTTTTCCCTGTCAACTGAGCATACAGCTTCTTATTGTCATCACTGCTGTCCATCCATGATCGAAAACGGGCATCGTCTTCTCGCATTTCTCCTATCAACGCCTTGAAAACCACATTCCACCCGGCTCTATCGTTTTTCATCGATTTCAACATCTTTTTACCTAATTAGATCGATTAACCTATTCCTTTCCGCAACAAATGATACGCTTTCGAGACCTGAACCTTCACCGTGTTGACCGATATGCCCAAGAGATCGGCTACTTCGGTGTATTTTTTCTTTTCCAAGGTCGCCATCACGAACACTTTCTTACAACGCTCCGGCAAATCATTGATCGCTTTCAATAAAAGTCTGTTCAATTCTTTCACATCCGAATCGGTCACATTGCTCGTATCGGCCAGATCCAGCGTCAGCTCGCACCCGTAAACGAAATGTTCGGCATCGCGCAGGTAATTCAACGAAGCATGATAGATGGCGCGAAAAGCATATGCAGAAAAGGAGGGAGTAAAGGTGAGCTCTTCCCGCCGTTCCCAAAATCTGACGAAAAATTCCTGCACGATATCCTCCGCCGCGTACGAATTTTGCGTAAGTTTGAAAGCCCACAAGTAAAATCGCTCGCTATACTGCTGGAACAGCTTTCTGAACGCATGTTCACTTCCGGCTCTGATCTGCAATAACACGATGTCTTCGGAACAGCTCATCCAACTCTTTTTTTCTATATAACGCTTAAACGCGTGAAAAGTATTATCCAGGACAAGGATTTAACATATTCTAACTTTCTCGTACGAATCGGTCGGTACCAAGGCGACCATCGGTTACAAAAATACAGATTAAAATCGATCCGTTACGCTTTACGCTCCTCTGTTTTAGCAGGCGACGAACCATCGGCTAAAAGTTCGTGGAAAATCGGTGGAAGCGACAGCATACGCACGGCAAACCGGGTTCCGAACCGTGCCGTTGAGGTCGAAAATAGAACCGACGGGGCAAAAGATCCCGACGGATACGTCGTACGACCTGTCCGTCGACGTCCCGAATCCCGACGGATACGTTGGGCAACCTAAAATTTGACGTCCCGGACCTCGTCGGATACGTTGGATAACCTCAAATTTGACGTTCCGGACCTCGCCGGATACGTTGGATAACCTCGAATTTGACGTCCCGGACGTGTCCGGATAGGTTGTACAACCTATCCGACGGGATAAATAACCTCGCCGGCGGGGTTCGGGACGTATCCAGATACGTTAGAGAACGTATCCAGACACGTTATGGGACGTATCCGGACACGTTGGGGGACGTCAAATTTCGGTTTATCGCACCTCCTGCAGGCTTTCTATTTCTTTCAGGATACCGACCGCTCTTTCCACCGTCGTGACATCTCGGATCAACAGACTGCGTTTTCCATTCTTCTCGCGGAGGCTGCAAGCGTGCGGATATTTTCCGATGTAGGCGACGATCTTTCCGAAAGCTGCGCTTCGGTAATAGGGACTGTCCGGGTTGGAAACCAGGAAAAGAGTCATCTGTGAAGCCTTCAGGAAAATCCGTTCTACGCCCAACGACTTGGCTGTTCTGCGCAACGGCACCACGAGCAACAACTCGGCTCCCTCTCGGGGAATCTTCCCGAAACGATCCTCCAGACGCGATTGAAAGGCTTCGACTTCTTCATCCTGCTCCAACCCGTCGAGCTCCCGGTAGAGCAACATTCGCTCGCTGCTGCTCGGGACGTACTGCTCGGGGAAAAGCAATTCCAAATCGCTCTCGATCTGGCAATCGTCTACCCACTTATTTTCGGCGATCTTCGCTCCTACTTTTTTATCCCGATCGGCAAACAGCTCTGCGAATTCGTCTTCCTTCAGTTCCTGAACGGCTTCGTTGAGAATCTTCTGATAGGTTTCGTACCCCAAATCGGCGATAAAACCGCTCTGCTCCGCTCCCAACAGATTGCCTGCGCCCCGAATATCCAAATCCTGCATTGCCAAATGGATTCCGCTTCCCAAATCGCTGAAGTTCTCGATCGCCTCCAACCGACGTCGCGCCTCCGAGGTGAGCGTTTCCGCAGGCGGCGTCAACAGGAAACAAAAGGCCTTCTTATTGCTTCGCCCCACCCGCCCGCGCAGCTGGTGCAAATCGCTCAACCCGAAATGCTGGGCGTTATGGATGATCATCGTATTCGCATTCGGGATATCGATCCCGTTTTCCACGATGGAGGTAGACAACAAGACATCGTAATCGTCGTTCACGAAACTCGTTATCACCTCTTCCAACTTTTCGGGATTCATTTGCCCGTGGCCGACGGCTACCCGACAATCCGGGATATTTCGCAGAATCATGGCCTGCAAGTCGGCCAACTTCTCAATACGATTGCTCACGAAGAAGATTTGTCCGTTTCTGCTCATTTCGAAGTTGATAGCCTCGACAATCGCCTCTTCGTTGAAGGGAAGCACCTCCGTCTGAATAGGATAGCGATTGGGAGGAGGCGTTTGAATCACCGACAGGTCGCGCGCGCCCATCAAGGAGAACTGCAAGGTTCGGGGGATCGGGGTGGCCGTCATGGTAAGCGTATCGACATTGACTTTCAGCTGCCGGAGCTTTTCCTTCACACCGACTCCGAACTTCTGTTCCTCATCGATAATCAGCAATCCCAAATCTTTAAATGCCACCGTTTTGCCGATCAGCTTGTGGGTACCGATTACCACATCAATCTTCCCCTCCGCCAATTCTCGCTTGATTCGCGCCGCATCGCTGGCAGAGCGGGCCCTGGTCAGATAATCCACTTTGCAGGGAAAATCTTTCAGGCGATCGAAAAAAGTATGATAATGCTGATAAGCCAAAACAGTCGTCGGCACTAACACCGCTACCTGCTTATTGTCTGTCACCGCTTTGAAAGCCGCCCGGATAGCGACTTCCGTCTTGCCGAAGCCGACATCGCCGCAAATCAAGCGGTCCATCGGGCGATCGCTTTCCATGTCCGCCTTCACCTGCTGAGTGGCTTTCAGCTGATCGGGCGTATCTTCATAGATGAAGCCGGCTTCCAGCTCCTGCTGCAAATAGCTGTCCGGCGAAAACCGAAAACCCTTCTCTTGCCGGCGCCGTGCATAGAGCTTGATCAGATCGCGCGCAATATCCTTAATCTTAGCTTTGGTCCGATCTTTCATCTTCTCCCAAGCACCGGTACCCAATTTGCTCAAACGAGGCGTCTCCCCTTCTCTTCCCTTGTATTTCGATATCTTATGCAGATTATGAATGGAGACGAACACCACGTCGTCATGCTGATAAAGCAGTTTGATGACTTCTTGAGTGGCGTTTCCGTTCGGAATACGAACCAAACCGCCGAAACGACCGATACCGTGATCGATGTGCACGAGGTAATCCCCCCATTCGAATTCATTCAACTCTTTCAGCGTAAGTGCAACTTTCCCGCTGCGAACCTTATCGCTCTTCAAACTGTACTTGTGAAAACGATCGAACAACTGATGATCGGTGAAGATGCAACACTTTAGGTGATGATCCGAAAAGCCTTCGTGCAAAGTCTTATTCACGGAAGTAAACAGGATCTCGTCGCCCCGTTCGTCGAAAATAGCTTTCAGCCGAACAGGCTGCTTCCGACTGTCCGAGCAGATGTAAACGGTATAGCCTTTTCGAAGATAATCCGTCAACGAACTGCTTACCAGGTCGAAATTCTTGTGATAAACGGGTTGCGGAGTAATGTCGAAGGTCAGCGTCCTCTGAGGAGAATAGGCAGGTTTATTTCCGAACTCCATGCACTTGAAACCCGATAAGGCGTTAGAGAAATCAGCGCTATCGATCAGCCTTTCGCGCATATTGAGCAACTCTCTCTTATCCCCTTCATAAGCCTGCAGAGCTTGTGTCGAAATCGCGTCGTCGTGGACAGCCTGAATACGTTCCCGAACCCATGGCAGGTCTTTCAGACCGATGATCGTATGCTCGGGAATAAAATGCAGGAACGACACGCCCGACGAAAGCTCTTCTCGGGTCGATGAAGGAATGATCGAAACCGCGCTCTTCTTTTCCTTCGACAATTGCGTATCGACCTCAAAAGTACGCATGCTATCTATTTCATTGCCGAAAAAATCGATGCGGAAAGGATATTCCGAAGCATAGGAAAAAATGTCGACGATGCTTCCCCGTACGGCATATTGTCCCGGTTCGTAAACATAGTCCGTCAAGTCGAATCCGAAGTCGGACAATTCTTTCTCCAAAACCTCCACATCGACATGCTGTCCGACTTCCAACGTCATCGTACGGGCGCGCATCGCCGTTGGAGAGATCACTTTTTCCGCCAAAGCTTCAGGATAGGTGACCACGGCGAGCCTACCCCTCGATTGCAATCGATTCAGCACTTCCACCCGGAGTATCTCGTGAGCTGCATCCTTTTGACCGTACCGGACGGCACGGCGATAAGACGAAGGGAAAAAGAGAATATCTTCCTCGCCGTTTATCTGTACCAAATCGTGATAAAAATAACCGGCCGACTCCAAATCGTTTAATACGAACACAAACGAGCTGTCGCTTGCTTGAATGAGGGAGGAAAAAAATAAACCGGCGGACGACGCGCGCAATCCCCCCAAAAAAATGGTTCTGACCGAATCATCTTCCAAGAACGAAACCAGCCTCTTTCGATTCGGATGGCTGGCATATAAATGCTGAATTTCCGAAATATCCATGACTTAAAAACCGCACAAATGTACACATTTATCCGATTCCTTTAGCGTTTCTTAGGAAGTATTTGAAAAATTGGATACCTTTGTAACACGCTATTGGCACATATTTTGTCCTCCTCTCATAAAAAATACACATGTTAGATACCAACTTATATGGCCCGGAAGAAGAACGTATCCTTCTTTTAATCGATGAACATCGCTTAAAAGAAGCCATCGTGCAGATTCAAGCCATGACTTCATCTACTCGAAATTGGAAACTTCGTAGCGAAGTAGAAGAATTGCAAACGTCCTACAACCTCATGCTCGACTACGCCCGGAAAGGAATGAAAGATCCGAACTTCAAGGAGATGTACGACAAAATGATTCGAAAGAGCTACGAACTGACGGACTGGGCGTGCATAGAGAAAGCGGCTGTCGCCCATCCCGACCGACTTTATTTCCGCACCAAACGACACTACGAGGCACAACCCTCCCTCAGTTACGGGGAAATACAACTGATTTTGGAGAGCTGTGCAGAAGAGATGGCTGAGACTCCGCTACGCGATACAGGTGACACGAAACGGGAAAAGGAGATCGAACTCATCCAGCAAAGACACGAAGACGCCTTGTCCGAACTCTTTGACAAAGTGTGGGTATCCTCCCCCTGGAACGAAGAAACCGAAGCCTCCATGTACTCGATGCTCCGCTCGACACTCATACCCGTCAACGACCTTTGCGTGCTGATAAGCGCCGTAACCATGGCCGCTCTCAAACTTTTCGACATTCGGAAATACATGTTCCTCGTGAAAGCCTATCGACACAAGGACATGATGATCAACCAACGGGCGCTGGTGGGCATGGGATTCATTTCTATCCTATACGACTGGCGAATCACACGGTACCCACAAGCGAAACTCGCCCTGGACGAACTAAAAGACAACGAGCCCTTCATCCAAAACCTATTTACGATACAAATGCAACTTCTCCTGACTCGCGAAACCGCCAAAATAGACAAGAAAATGAAAGAGGATATCATCCCCGGAATGATGAAAAACGTCGGCAGAAGCGGACATATCGGATTCGAAGAAAACGATGACGACGAGAATTTCAATCCGGATTGGGAAAAACGAATGCATGAATCCGGCCTGACCGACGAGTTGCGGGCGATGAGCGAACTGCAATTGGCCGGCGCTGACGTGTATATGGGTTCTTTCGCCCAATTCAAGCATTACCCGTTCTTTAAAAAAATGTCGCATTGGTTCTATCCTTTCGACCGGCACTATAAAGAACTCGCCCCACTGACCGCTATGAACGAAAATGAAGAATTCTCGCTGATCAACATGTTATTAGGATCGGACATGTTCTGCAATTCCGATAAATATTCGCTCTGTTTTAGTCTGCT
The DNA here is from genome assembly GCF_000312445.1 of Phocaeicola abscessus CCUG 55929. GTDB lineage: Bacteria > Bacteroidota > Bacteroidia > Bacteroidales > Bacteroidaceae > Phocaeicola > Phocaeicola abscessus. The sequence continues at coordinate 113,245 of NZ_HE997186.1, forward strand.
AACAGCCCCTAACGCTGTCCGCAAAATGATGATCGCTCAACTCAGAGAAAACGCAGAAGCTTTGAGCGAAGAGGAACAAGCACAGTTAAAAACACAATTGAACGTAAAATTAAATGCAAAACAAATCAGTCGACAATACATTCACGATTTATACCGTTTCTTTAAACTATGGGAGCGTCGGAGCGAAAATATCGATATTTTTCAAAGCGGATGCCAATTATGGTGCGCCAACGATTTGCAGAACGCCTTGAGAGGCACGAAAGAAATGAAGGAAATCGGCGACTACCTCCTACAAAACGAATACATAGAAGAAGCATCCGAGATTTTTAAGTTCTTAGCAGATAAAGAGAAAAACAACTCCGAATATTATCAGAAGATAGGGTATACCCAAGAACGACAAAAACAATACGCCTCCGCCATCGATTGGTACAAAAAATCTGAATTGTTGCAATCGGGCGATGTATGGACGTTAAGACATATAGCCCGCTGTCTGATGAAAGAAAGACGCTACCACGAAGCTTATGAATACTATAAACAAATAGAAACGTTCAAACCTGACGACTTAAAGTTGACGATGGAGGTCGGCCGCTGCCTGACGATGATGCAGCATTATGAAGAAGCACTGACCTGTTTCTTCAAAGTGGAATACTTATCGCAAAAGTCCGATGAAGCGAGAAGGGCGATCGGATGGTGCTCCTTCGTCGTCGGGAAATACGACCAGGCGCAAAAGTATTACGAAATGCTTCTATCGGAACCCGATCCCGCCATGCAAGACTGGATAAACGCCGGACACGTTTACCAAGTACAAAAGCAGACGGAGAAAGCGATCGCCTGTTATAAAAACGCAGTCAATCTGTGCGACAACTGGGAAGACTTCCTCACCCATTATCGAGACGACAGACCATACCTCCGCGCACAGGGCTTGAGTGCGGAAAAGATCGATATCCTGCCCGACGAATTATTGTAGTTCAAAAGAAAATTCGTAGCTTTGCCGAAAAGATATCCGAAAATGAACAGATCATTCCCACTGCTATCGCTCATAAGTATCCTCTTCGCACTGGCAGCCTGCGGCGAAGACCGGACAGGGGAATACAACGCCCTTACTTCCGCAGATCGGTGGATCGACGAAATATTAGAAAAATATTATCTTTGGAATGACAACCTGGGGAAAGTCACCGAAGCGGATTATTTTAAAAATCCGAACGACTATCTGGCCTTGCGGGTATACGCCGGTGCCTTGGATGGCAAGGGAGACCATTTCTCGTACATCGAATGGAAAGATACCGTGAACACGCGGATCAACATAAACCGACTGTCGGGGTACGGTTTCGAATTCGAAGTATTGACCGACCCCTTAGGAACGACCTCCCATATAATGGCAAGAGTACTGTATGTAATGCCGCATTCCCCCGCTTCGGAAGCCGGCGTAGAACGCGGCGACTGGATCACGGCAGTAGGAGGGAAAACGCTGACCGTGAACAATTACTCAGACTTAATCAACGGCGACGCCACTACTTTTGTACGAGTAGTGATGAAATATGCAGAAGAGAACGTTCAGGTCTGGTCGCCTCGCGATACCCTTGCCATCGGGCCATCCCGCTTCGTCGAACTCAATCCGTTCTACTTGGATTCCGTCTATACTCTCGATAATCGGAAGATAGCCTACATGGTCTATAACGAGTTCAGCACAGGGCCTCGCGACTTAGCCGGCGATACGGAATACGAAAAACAGATGTTGCAGCTGTTTACCCGCTTCAAGGCCGCAACACCGGACGCTTTCATCCTCGACCTCCGCTATAATTCCGGAGGATTCCTGAGTTGCGCTCAGCAACTGGGCAGCCTGTTAGTCCCCTCTTCCGCTCTGGGGAAAACATTCTGTACATTAAAATATAACGAGACGGGAAATATGAAAGACGAAACCATTTCGTTCGATCCCCAATACGCCTCTGCCAATCTGAATCTAAGCAAACTGTACCTGTTGACCTCCACGTACACCGCCTCGGCTTCGGAAGCGGTGATCAATTGCCTGAAACCTTATTTCGGCGAAGACCATATCGTGGTATTAGGCGAAACGACGTTCGGGAAACCCGTAGGCATGCAAGCCTATGAAGACGACAAGCATCATTTTATTGTCTGGCCTGTCACCGCCTATATTTTAAACTCGGAAGGAAAGGCAGATTACACGAACGGCATCGGTCCGAATTACGAATTGAACGAACGGAAAATAGTCACTCCTCTTTATCCGCTCGGCGATACGCGCGAATACTTATTAAAGAACGCCCTCTCGCTTATTACGACCGGCCAGATAAGCGACACAGAAACGACGCATGCCGACAGCCGTTCGAAAGTTTTACAGACCTCGCTGAACAGACGGAAAAAACCCGCCCTCATTCTCCGATAAAGACTAACAAAATTAGAAGGAAATAATAGGGCAATCCGATTTATTTCGCTACTTTTGTCATGAACAAACGGATTGATTTATGGAAACATCTGACAGTATAGTGATTATTCCGACCTATAACGAAAGAGAAAATATAGAACACATCATCCGAACCGTCTTTGGATTAAAAAAGTCTTTCCATATCTTAGTGATAGAAGATCATTCGCCGGACGGAACTGCAGAGATCGTACGCCGCCTGCAAAACGAATTTCCCAAACAACTCTTCCTGATCGAACGAAAAGGGAAATTAGGCTTGGGAACGGCTTATATCGCAGGATTCGAATGGGCTATCGCACACCGATACAATTTTATCTTCGAAATGGATGCCGACTTCAGCCACAATCCGGACGACTTGCCCCGACTTTACGAAAAATGTGCCGAGGAGGGTTACGATGCAGCCGTCGGTTCGCGTTATGTCAGTGGAGTCAATGTGGTCAACTGGCCGATGGGGCGGGTGTTGATGTCTTATTTCGCCTCGAAGTATGTGCGACTGATTACCGGCCTGCCTATTCACGATACGACGGCCGGCTTCATCTGTTATCGGCGCGAAGTACTGGAAACGATCCGTTTAGACAAAATCCGCTTCAAAGGATATGCATTTCAGATCGAAATGAAATTCACCGCATACCAATGCGGATTCAAGATTGCAGAAGTCCCTGTCGTCTTCGTCAATCGTCGATTAGGCACCTCTAAAATGAACAGTAGCATCTTCGGCGAAGCGTTCTTCGGCGTCATCCAATTGAAAATCCACAGTTTATTCCACTCGTATCCCCAAAAGAAAACAGCATGAAACGGACATGGATTCGACATGCGCAGATTGTCAACGAAGATCGCATAGAGAAAGGCGGCGTCGTGATCGAAAACGATCTCATTGCCGAAATTCTTTCGGAAAAGGAAAAACCTGCATCCCCCATCGACGAGGAGATAGATGCCAAAGGAGGGTATCTGCTGCCCGGCGTCATCGACGAACACGTACACTTCCGGGATCCCGGACTCACGCACAAAGCGGATATGCATACGGAGAGCGCCGCCGCCGCCGCCGGAGGCGTCACCTCGTTTATGGATATGCCCAACACGAATCCGCAGACGACGACTGTCGAAGCCTTGGAGCATAAATTCGCCGACGCCGCCCGAAAGAGCATCGTCAATTACTCGTTCTATTTCGGTGCCACCAACACGAATGCCGACTTACTCCCACAATTAAACGAACGACGGGTTTGCGGCGTAAAATTATTCATGGGAGCCAGCACGGGCGATATGCTCGTCAACCGGACGGAGACGCTGCGGAAGGTATTCGACCTCTCACCGATACTTATTGCCGCTCATTGCGAAGAACAAGCTATCGTCGAGGCGAATACGGAACGTTTCCGCTCAAATTACGGAGACGATCCCGCCATCGGATACCATCCGCTCATTCGCAGCGAAGAAGCCTGCTATCGCTCTTCCGCCTTAGCGGTGAAATTGGCTGAAGAATACGGGAGCAGGTTGCACATCCTGCACGTTAGCACAGCGAGAGAGTTGAACCTCTTCGAAGATAAACCCGTGAATGAAAAACGTATCACAGCTGAGACGACCGTGGCCCACCTTTATTTCTGCGATAAAGATTATGCCAGCTTGGGGACGCGCATCAAATGCAACCCGGCCATTAAGACGGAAGCGGACAGAGAAGCCTTACGGAAAGCGCTCCGCACGAATCGGATCGATACGATAGGCACCGACCATGCCCCTCACCTGTTGGAAGAGAAACGAGGAGGAGCCTTGAAAGCGGTCTCGGGAATGCCGACCATCCAGTTCTCGCTGGTCGCCCTGTTGGAGTTAGCCAAACAAGGAGTATTGTCTGTGGAACAAGTCGTTCGGAAGATGTGCCACGCCCCCGCCCTCCTCTATCAAATAAAAGGAAGGGGGTTCGTCCGCAAAGGTTACAAAGCCGATTTGGTCCTGGTCGATCCGAACAGGAGTTGGACGGTGGAAAGCCGAGACATCCTGAGCAAATGCCGATGGAGCCCCCTGGAAGGACAAACTTTCCACACCAAGATCCTGAAGACCTTCGTCAACGGATACCCGGTATACGACGGAAATACGGTAGACGAAAACTTCCGAGGAGAAGCATTAAGGTTCGAACGATGATTAAACATTATCATATACGCGACGTTGGCGACTACATCAATTGGATCTACTTCTTCCATGCATGGGGATTCCAGCCGAAATTCGCAAGTATCGTCGAAGCGCACGACTGCGACGCATGCCGCACGGCATGGTTGCATACGTTCTCCCGTGAAGACGCATCGAAAGCGGCCGAAGCCATGCGACTCCACCGGGAAGCGAAACGGATGCTGAGCCGCTTGGACACCGACTTCCGCACGCACGCCCTCTTCCTCCTGGCAGATGCGAACGCCGACGGGGACGATTTAATACTCGACGAGACGCACCTCCCCTTGCTCCGCCAACAAACATCCGACGACGAGGAGAACGCCTATCGCTGTCTAAGCGATTTCGTCCGTCCGCTCTCCTCCGGCATAAAAGACCAGGTCGGCCTATTCGCCACGACAGTGGATGCGGAAATGGAAGAGATGTATCAGACGGACGACTACCGACGACTATTGGTGCAAACCTTGTCCGACAGATTGGCGGAGGCGACCGCCGAACGACTCCATGCGGAAGTCAGAAGATCGATCTGGGGATATGCCCCCGAGGAGCACCTTTGCACAAAGGAACTGCTCGAGGGAAACTATCAAGGTATCCGCCCGGCCGTAGGTTATCCCTCGCTTCCCGATATATCGGTCAACTTCATACTCGATCGGCTAATAGACTTGAAACAAATCGGCATCCGACTGACGGAAAACGGTATGATGCAACCGCATGCCTCGGTGAGCGGCCTGATGCTTTCGCATCCGGCCGCTCACTACTTCGCCGTAGGGAAAATAGGAACCGACCAACTGGCCGATTACGCCCGGCGCCGAAGCCTTCCCCTTGAACAGATCGAGAAATTCTTAGCGAACAACCTCTAATAAAAACGACGATGGTATTAATCAGAACCCTACTTTTTCTTCTCCTCTTATTACTATTGCCCGATTGGTATATCTACCGCCGCTTCGTACGCCGCTTATCCCTTCGATGGATGCGAACGGTCTATTGGATCCCGACCGTCCTTCTGCTGGTGGGGATGCTGATCGTCGGACTTTCGCACGATTTTCACCCTTCGAGTATGCAACGGTTGAGTTCTTACATCCTCGTCTTCCTGCTCTTCGCATTCCCGCAAGCTGTCTTCACCATTTTCTCACTGATACTGAGCCCTGTCCGTCTGATCAAACGGAAGTGCCGAACAAGCGAATACATCGCCTGCGCCGCCGCTCTCTACGCGTTGGGAGCCCTAATTTACGGAGCGACGGAAGGGAAGCAACACTTTAAAGTACGCGAAGTAACCATCGCCTACGAAGACCTTCCGCCGGCATTCGACGGATACCGCATCCTCCAGTTGTCGGACATCCATTCGGGCAGCTGGACGGGGAATACAAAGGCTCTGCAGAAAGCAATCGACATCTGCAATGCCCAACAGGCCGACTTGGCCGTTTTCACCGGAGACATGATCAACAACATGGCAACGGAATTAGACGAGTTCGTACCTGCATTGAGCCGACTGAAGACGAAAGACGGCGTATACTCCGTGTTAGGGAATCACGACTACTCACCCTATGTGCATTGGCAGTCGGAAGAAGCCCGCAACGCCAACCTGAGTAGCCTGATCAACAAGCAGAACCACATGGGATGGCACCTGCTCATCAACGATCACGTCATGCTGCATCGCGGACAGGACAGCATCGTGATCGCCGGCGTCGAAAACAGCGGCAATCCGCCTTTTCCCGATCGCGGAGACCTTTCCCAAGCACTGAGCGACGAATGCAAGGGAGTGTTCACCGTCCTATTGAGCCACGACCCCACCCATTGGCGGAGAAACATCCTCCCCGAAACGGACGTGCAGCTCACCCTTTCTGGGCATACTCACGAAATGCAGTTCAGCCTCTTCGGCTTCTGCCCCATCATGTTTGTCTATCCGGAACATAACGGGCTCTATCGGGAAGGGAATCAGGCTTTATTCGTGAACATCGGCTTAGGATATGTCATGTTTCCGTTGCGCATCGGGGCCTGGCCGGAGATCACGGTTATTACGCTTCGAAAAGATTGAGCGAAATCGAATGATTCGGAACTCGTTGATCCGTAAAAAACCTTCAACGCAAAAATATTCTTTCTTCGATTCTTTTTACAAGGTTTATTTCTACCTTTGTTCAGACGAAAAAGAAGAAAGACACAAGCCTATGAACATCGTTTTACGCTCGTTTTACCTCATTTACCAACTGTGCATAGCTGCGCCGCTTCTGCTAGCGCTCACCTTACTCACTGCCGTGGCCACTATCGTCGGATCTACCGTGGGGAACGCCCACTTTTGGGGATATTATCCGGGGAGGATCTGGTCGAGATGGTGCTGCTACCTCTTTCTGCTGCCGGTCCGGGTCTCCTGCCCTGTGGAAGTCGAGAGGAACACCTCCTACGTTTTCGTCGCCAACCATCAAGGCGCATTCGATATCTTTCTGATTTACGGTTTCCTCGGAAGAAATTTCAAATGGATGATGAAGAAAAGCCTGCGGAAGATGCCCTTCATCGGCGCCGCCTGCCAGGCTGCCGGGCATATCTTCGTAGATAAATCCGGACCGAGCAAGGTGAAAGAGACGATTGCCCATGCACGAAAAGTGCTGCGGGGAGGTACCTCGCTGGTAGTTTTCCCCGAAGGCTCGCGAACCTTTACCGGCCATATGGGATTCTTCCGAAAAGGGGCGTTTCAGCTGGCCGACGAACTGCAACTGTCCGTCGTACCCATTACCATCAACGGTTCGTTCAACGTCTTCCCACGAACGGCAAAATTCGTTCGCTGGCATCCGTTGGAACTGATCATCCACCGCCCCGTCTATCCTCGAGGAAAAGGCTCGGAAAACTTGTCCTATCTGATGAAAACGTCTTATAAAGAGATAGAAAAATCCCTCCCGGAGGAATATCACGGCGAGGTGGAAAACCCTGACCAATAATCAGGCCATCGAGTCGATAAACAACAACAACCGGTTCGAAACATTGACGTTGCTCACACCCGAATCGAAATCCAACGAGAGAAAGTTCAGCTCGGGATCGATCTTACGCAAAGCGTTCTCAATACCTTTCGCCACGATGTGATTGGCTATGCATCCGAAAGGTTGCAGACTGATCACGTTTTTCACTCCCTCGCGCATCATTGAAACGATCTCGGCGGGAAGCAACCAACCCTCGCCGAACTGCGCCGCCAAGGACACCACTTCTTTCGCTCCTTCCGCCTCCCGATAGATATTGCCGAAAGGAGAGAAAAAGCGGAACGAGGAAGCCGCCTTATTGATCCGGTGGATCTGGAGAGAAATCAGTTTATAGACTCCTCGAAGGATAGCGGAAGGGAGGTAACTCTTCGTCAGATGCAACTGCCGCTTTGCCTCCACATTGACGAACTCCTGTAAGAAAAACGGTGTCAGGACAGGGGGAATCACTTCGATACCGCGATCGATCGTGAAAGCGGTTATGCGCTGGTGAGCAAACGAATTGAACTTCAGGAAGATTTCTCCCACAATGCCTACTTTCGGACATTCCTTGTCAGTCGCCGCCTCGTCGAATATTATCGCCGCCTCGCCGATCAACTTGACCAACGAGTCCGAATCATTCCGGAGAATGCACGTCTTGGCCGCCTCGATATACCGATCGCGCAATGCGCCGGCCAAGCCCTCCTGCCGTTCTCTGACGACGGTGGCATGATACATCTTCGATATCGTATCCGCATAGAACAGGGCATTGACAATGATCTTGGCATATCTGATCCAGGGAATATCGAACCCTTCCTGTTCATTATCCACCCCCTTCGTACTGACGCCCAAGGTAATCAGTGGCACGTCGGCAAATCCTGCGGAAACCATCGCCCGTTTGATCAGTGCCGCATAATTGGTAGCCCGGCATTGCCCGCCGGTCTGGCTCATGGCTACGACTACCTCCCTCGGGTCGTATTTTCCCGACTTCAATGCCTTGATGATATCGCCGACAATCAACGTAGCCGGATAACACACTTCATTGTTGGCGTACTGCAAGCCGTAAGCGACGCTCTGAGAATCGCTCTGCGGCAGAATCTCGAGCTCATAACCGGCCAACGACATGAGCGAAGGCAAGATGGGAGTCAGATAATCGGTGAAATACGGAGCGAGGATCTTCCGATGTCGATCCTCTTTCTGATAAATCTTCGTCTGACGGAACGGCCGTACGCTTTCGTATTTCGTGCAATACGACAGGCTCTCGACGAGCGAACGCACGCGGAGTTTCAAAGAACCGGTATTGCTCACATCGTCGATTTTCAACAGGGTGAAGGGCTTCCCATGACGGTTCATGATGTCGCGGATTTCGTCCAAAATGAAAGCGTCGGGGCCACAACCGAATGAGGTCATCTGGACCAACTGCACCCGGCCGTCCTGCTCCGCCGTCCACTGCGCCGCCTTGAGAATTCGATTCGTGTACGCCCACTGCTTGATCAGGTAAGTCTCGCCCGAACCCACGTCGTAATCACCGCGAACCATATCGTCGCTGAGGATGTGAATGCCTAACGAGGCGATCATCTCGCTCAACTTGTGCTGAATCAGGGGATCGGTATGGTAAGGCCGACCGACAAGTACGATAGCGGTTTCATGCTTGTCCCTGCTTTCTCGAAGTATCTTTTGCGCTCGTTCGGTAACGGCAAGATCATAGTCGCGCTGTGCTTCCAGCGCCGCCTTCAATGCCCTACGAATAACTGGACGGGATATGCCGATCCCCTTCAGATAAACGGTAAGCTGGACCGACAACAGATCCTCGTCGGCGAACGTAATGACAGGACTATCGATGGGAATGCCTCTGTCGACCACACTTTTGATGACATCCGAATACCCGGAAACGATGGGACAATTAAAGCTGTTAACCGTCCGCCAATCGTCCATCCGTTCGAAAACGACGTAGGGCATCAGGATACGCTCTACCCCTTTATGCTGCAAATCTTCAATGTGGCTGTGCACTAACTTGGCGGGGAAACAAATATTGTCGCTCATTACCGTACAGAGCGCTTTCTCGTAACGCACATACGTGGAAGGATCAGACAAAACCACCCGAAATCCGCAATCCGTAAACAAACGATGCCAGAAGGGATACTCTTCGTACATATTCAAGATGCGGGGAATGCCGACGGTACGCTTAGCCGTCTCGTCGACAGGACGATCGAAAAGCAGCCTATACTTCTCCGGATAAATGTTGGCCCCCGTCCACGAGCGATCTCCTTTGTTACTAAAAACCCGTTCGCACTTATTCCCGCTGAAAAACTTATTTCCGTTCGGAAAACGATAGCTCGTCACAAAGCAACGATTCTCGCAACCGCTGCATGGCATTTGCTTCGTTTCGTATGTTGCACCGTCGAGCAACATGTCGACGGAGATCGGTTCGTGCAGGGTCGAGATTGCATGCAACGCACAACCGTATGCCCCCATCAGCTCCGGCATATCGCTACGCACTACTTCCTTTCCCGAAAGTATTTCGAAAGCGCGCACCACCGCATCGTTCCGCATGGTACCGCCTTGAACCACGATTTGTTCGCCCATCTCCTCCGCGTTCTTCAGCTTCAGCACCTTGTATAAACAGTTCTTTACCACCGAATAAGCCAGACCGGCGGAAATATCTGGCACAGTCGCTCCCTCCCGCAAAACCTGTTTGACTTTCGAATTCATGAAGACCGTGCAACGCGTCCCCAAGTCGCAAGGATGGGCGGCCGTACAGGCTATTCGGGCGAAATCTCCGATCTCGTAATTCAGATTTGTGGCGAAAGTCTGGATAAACGTTCCGCATCCCGAAGAACAGGCTTCGTTCAATTCCATGCGCACCACCACGCCATGCTTCACGAAAATGGCCTTCATATCTTGCCCGCCGATATCGAGAATGAACGATACCTTCGGATTCAAAGCGGCTGCGGCGCGGTAATGCGCCATTGTCTCAATCATGCCGCGGTCAAAATTAAAAGCCGTCTTGATCAATTCCTCCCCGTAACCGGTCGAGCAGGTACCCACCACCTCCAATTCCGTATCGGTCTGCACAGCCTGCTCTTTCAATTCGTTCAGCCCTTTGCGAACAGCCTGTATAGGATTGCCGTAATTCTGCGAATAGTAGGTAAAGACTGGTTCGCCATTGGGGCGGACAGCCATGATTTTCGTGGTCGTCGAACCGGAATCGACTCCTATGACTATTCGTTCTTTCCCCTGCTGCAAAGGGCGGATCGTCAGGGATACAGTCAATTTCTTACGCAACCAGTCCCGATATTCCTCCTCGTCCTTGAACAAGGGTGGCAAACCGCCCTGGGCTATCATGACGGGCGTACGGGAGAATCGACGTAAGAGCTCGGATAACCGAACCGTCGTACCTCCGCTACGCAAAGCACACCCTTCGGCGGGGATCAAATTGCCGTTCTCCGGCGAGATGAAATCTTTTTCGGACAGTCCCAAGTAATCGGCAAAAGCTTTCCGAAGAGCCGGCAGGAAGGTCAGCGGGCCGCCGCAGAGCAAAACGGGCGCAACGAACCGGCAGCCGTGACTCAGTGTAACAACCGTTTGTACGGCGATCGCATGGAAGATAGAAGCGGCGATATCCGCCTGCGAAACATTGCGGCTCATCAGATTCTGAATATCCGTTTTGGAAAATACGCCGCAACGGGCAGCAATCCGATAAACGTGTGAGGCCTGTAGGGCAGCTGCATTCATTACGTCGATATCGATACCCATTAAGACCGACATCTGGTCAATAAACGAGCCGGTACCGCCCGCACAATTGCCGTTCATCCTCAATTCCGTATGCTTCCCATGAAAGAAAACAACTTTGGCATCCTCGCCGCCGATATCGATCAAAGCCTCGGCCTCTGGGTAAACCTTACGGGCGTAGGTAGTGGCGGCGACTACTTCCTGAACGAAAGCCGCCTGCAAGGAAGAGGCAGTCGCCATTCCCACTGATCCCGTAATGGTGAGCGATACCTCCGCATCTCCCAATTGTTCGATTATTTCAGAGAAATAGCTCGACACGAGGCGGTCGACCTGTGCCTGATGCCTTTCGTAACGTGAATAAACAATCCGATCGTCATTATCCAAAACGACGATCTTGGCAGTAGTGGAACCCACGTCTATTCCTATTCGATAAAAGTCCGACATGCTGTTCTCTTTTTTCATAACAAAAGTACTAATTATTTCCGACAAACCATGTCACATAAATCGTCATAAATGTTCCCTTTGTTAAGATGATGCAAACCGCCGTTCACTTTCACAGTCTCGGGGCATCGACCGTTTATTTTCCCAACTAAGGGTTCGGTTTTTCAGCATAATTTTTGTATCGGAAAATATAGGCACAATGTCTGTCAAAGTCTAAATTTTGTCTTAGAGCTCTGCAATATGTGCAAGCGGCTGCACCGAAACGAACGTTTCGATGCAACCGTTGCCTATCGGAGTCGGTAAAAGTCTAATCGACGACATTACCAAATATTCACGCGTTTATCGGGCGCCACGTACATCGAATCGTTCTCCGCAATATCGAAAGCTTCATACCAAGCCTGAATATGAGGAAGAGCTCCATTCACCCGCCATTTCCCCAAAGCATGAGGATCGGACTTGGTACGGACACGAATCTCGCCTTCCCGAATATTCTGTGCCCATACGCCGGCATAGGCGAGGAAAAAACGCTGCTCGGGAGTAAATCCGTCGACAGTACTCAAAGGAGCATCTTTCGTAGCATTCCGGAATGCCTGGAAAGCCACGTTCAAGCCACCGTGATCGGCCAGGTTTTCGCCTAAGGTCAAAGCGCCATTGCCTTTTAAACCCGGCAATACCTCGATACGACTGAAAAAATCGGACATCACTTGTGCGCGCTCCTTAAAACGTTCCGCATCTTGCGGGGTCCACCAGTCTTTAAAGTTACCATCCTTATCGAACTGGCGTCCCTGATCATCGAAGCCATGAGTCATCTCATGCCCGATAACGACCCCGATAGCCCCGTAATTGAATGCATCGTCGGCGTTCATGTCAAAGAATGGATACTGCAGGATACCGGCAGGGAAACAGATCTCGTTGGTAGTAGGATTATAGTACGCATTGACCGTCTGCGGAGTCATTCCCCATTCATCCCGATCGACCGGCTTGCCGGCCTTGTCCAACATGTAATTAATGTAGAACTCGGTCGCCCGCTTCATGTTCTCATAATAAGAATCATGCTTATCGACGGTCAACGAAGTATAATCTCGCCACTTGTCTGGATAGCCTACTTTTACATAGAACGTGTTCAGTTTTTCGATGGCCTTGGCTTTCGTCGTGTCGCTCATCCATGCCTGAGCTTGGATACGTTCGGCAAGAGCCGTCTGCAGGTTTTTCACCAATTGCACCATACGTGCCTTCGCTTCGGCAGGGAAATATTTCTGAACGTACATCTCGCCCACAGCTTCGCCAAGCACGCTGCTGACCGTGTTCACTGCACGTTTCCAACGAGGTTGCATCTCTTTCGTGCCACGCATCGTCCGGCTATAGAAATCGAAATTTTCTTTTGAGAAGTCATCGCTCAAAACCTTCGCCGAACCGTCAATCAAATTCCATTGGAGATAGGCAATCTGCTTTTCGACAGGCACCTCATGAATAATCTCAGCGACTTCCCGAATCGGTTCAAGCTGTCCGACACTGACTTCGCGAATCTTGTCTTTCACGCCTACGCCTTCCAGGAAAGCATCCCAATTGATACCCGGAATGGTTTTTCGTAACTCGTCCAAGGTCATCTTATGATAGTTGGAAGCCGGATCGCGCAACTGAACGTTACTGAAAGAAGCTTTCGCAATACGTGTTTCAATCTCCATGACCGCCTCCATATTCCGCTGTGCAGCAACCTCATCGACTCCGGCCAGGCGGAACATCTTGACGATATGTTCCTTGAATTTGTTTCGGATATCGACAGTCACAGAGTCTTCGTCCAGGTAATACTCCTTTTCCCCCAAGCTCAACCCTCCCTGACTGATCTGAAACAGATTATTCCGGCTGTCCATCATATCGGCGTCAATATAGAATCCGAAATAGGCGTTCACTCCTTTATGAAACAGTTTAGTCATCATCGGGATAATCTCCGCTTTATCCTTCAATGTAGCAATCTCAGCCATATCAGCTTTTACCGGTTCGAAGCCTTCTTTATTCAAGCGTACGCTATCCATTGCCAAATTATAGATATCCGCTATTTTCTGGGCTACAGATCCCTGCGTCTGCTCTTTCGAGGCAAGCTCCATAATCAGTCCTTTGATTTGTTTGCGATTATTTTCCGCCAATATGTCAAAAGAGCCAAAGCACGCATATTCGTCCGTGAGAGGATGATTCTTCATCCACCCTCCGCAAGCGTACCGGTAAAAGTCGTCGCCCCTGATCGCCATCGTATCCAAATTCGCCAAATCGATACCCGCAGTAAGGGTCGCTTCTTTTTTTCCTTCACATCCGGTCAATGTCGCTACTGCAAACATAGCCAAGGATAAATAATTTCTCATTTTCATTCTTCTATCATTTAATGATTAATTAATCGTTCTAATTCCATCGAATATTGCTCCCACGTGTCTTCCGTCTTATCCAATTGTTCTTTCAGCTGCTGATGTTGCAGGTAAAACGACGCATTCGCTGCACCTTCGGGAGTAGCTATCTTTGTTTCCAACTCGTTTATCCGTATTTCTATCGTTTCTATCTGTTTTTCACAGTCGTCGATCTGCTTCTCCAATCGTTTTATCCGCTTATTCTGCTCTTTCATCGCCTCATAAGAAATCCTGCTCTCGCTGATCGGGTTTGTCTCCGAAGAAGTCGCAACAAGGATACTTGACGCCGAAGGCTGCAACTCGTTCAAGTTCTCCAACTGTTTCCTTTGCAGAAACTCATAGATTCCTCCGAGGTGTTCTTTCACGAATCCCCCCCCAAACTCATAGACTTTCGTTACCAATTCATCGAGGAAATCGCGATCGTGTGAAACGATAACAGCCGTTCCGTCGAAATCGCGGATCGCCTCTTTCAATACCTCCTTCGAACGCATGTCCAAATGGTTTGTAGGTTCGTCGAGAATAAGGAAGTTGACCGGTTCGAGCAATAGCTTTATCATGGCCAGTCGGCTTCGTTCGCCTCCCGAAAGCACCTTCACTTTCTTGTCCGAGGCTTCTCCGCCGAACATAAAGGCCCCGAGGATATCCCGAATCTTCGGTCGGATCTCTCCCTTCGCCACCTCGTCGACGATATCGAAAACCGTCCGATCCTCGTCGAGTAACCGAGCCTGGTTCTGGGCGAAGTAGCCTATCCGCACCTTATGTCCGATAATCAGTTTCCCCTCATAAGGAATCTGATTCATGATACATTTCACCAACGTCGACTTGCCTTCGCCGTTCTTTCCTACAAAAGCGACCTTTTCTCCGCGCTTGATAGTCAGATTCACGTTATGAAAGACTACATGATCTCCATACGCTTTCCTCACGTCTTCCCCCATCAACGGGAAATTTCCCGAGCGGACAGACGGCGGAAACTTCAAACGAAGGGTCGACGTATCTTCTTCGTCAATTTCTATCGGGACGATCTTCTCCAATTGCTTGATCCGGCTTTGCACCTGCATGGCTTTCGTAGGCTTATAGCGAAAACGTTCGATGAACTCTCTCATATCCTCCATTTCCTTTCGTTGATTCTCATAGGCGCGAAGCTGCTGTTCCCGACGTTCTTTACGAAGCGCGAGAAACTCATCGTACTTTACTTTATAGTCGTAAATCCTCCCGCAAGCGATTTCAATCGTGCGGTTCGTAACATGATTGATAAAAGCGCGGTCGTGACTCACCAACATCAATGCGCCGGGATAATTTTTCAGGAAACCTTCCAACCATTGAATACTCTCTATGTCCAGATGGTTCGTTGGTTCATCCAACAGCAATACGTCCGGACGACGCAAGAGGATCTTGGCCAGCTCGATACGCATTCTCCATCCACCGGAGAACTCAGATGTCGGACGATAAAAATCCGTCCGCTCGAACCCTAAGCCAACTAATGTCCGTTCCACGGTAGCCTGGTAATTGTCACCGTCGAGCATTCGATAGCGTTCGGTCTCGGCAGTAAAACGTTCGATAAGTCGACGATATGCCTCCGAATCATAATCCGTGCGAACGGCCAATTCTCGATTCATTCGTTCTATGCGTTCCCGAAATTCCGTTATATGATCGAAAGCTCGTCTCGCTTCATCCAACACGGTAAACTCATCCGCTATACTCATTATTTGAGGCAAATAGCCGATCGTCGTTTTCTTAGGAACGGAAAGTGTACCCGAAGTGGGCGACTGCAAACCGGAAATGATCTTCAACATCGTCGACTTTCCCGCCCCGTTCTTCCCGACCAGTGCTATACGGTCACAATCGTTTATAACGTACGATACGTCATAAAATAATGGAGTTGCACCGAATTCAACCCTTAAATGGTCAATGGAAATCATCCTTTCTCTATTAATCGGATACAAAGATAGTGTAAGACAGGAGGAATGTCAAATTTTATCGGAGTTTTATTCGTTTCGACAAGTTTGTGTCGCCTACCGATTCTTTCGTTCAGAAAACTTTCATTTAAATATAAAAAACTCCTCACAGGATATCCCTGCAAGGAGTTTCATCAATATGTGGGTTAAGATTACATCATACCGCCCATGCCGCCCATACCCGGATTCGGCATTTCCGGTTTTTCTTCTTTCTTCTCGACAACGACACATTCTGTCGTCAAGAACATCCCGGCGATAGAAGCCGCGTTCTCCAACGCCACTCGAGTTACTTTAGCAGGATCGACCACGCCGGCTGCATGCAAGTTCTCGTATTTATCCAACCGGGCGTTGTACCCGAAATCGTCTTTGCCTTCACGAACCTTTTGAACGACCACCGCGCCTTCCTTTCCGGCATTGGCTACGATCTGGCGAAGAGGTTCTTCGATAGCACGTTTGATTATTTCGATACCAGTCGTTTCATCCTCATTTTCCCCTTTCAGTCCATCCAATTTTTCTGCGGCGCGGATGTATGTCACACCGCCGCCGGGAACCAGTCCTTCTTCCAATGCGGCGCGCGTAGCGCACAAGGCATCGTCCACACGGTCTTTCTTCTCTTTCATTTCGACTTCAGAAGCAGCGCCTACGTAGAGGACGGCTACTCCGCCGGCCAACTTGGCCAACCGTTCCTGAAGTTTTTCCTTATCGTAAGAAGAAGTGGTATTCTGCATCTCCGCCTTAATTTGTGCGACGCGGTCGTGGATGTCCTTCGAATCGCCGCCACCGTTCACCAACGTCGTGGTATCTTTGTTGATGGTAGCTTTCTCGCAAGAGCCTAACATGTCCAAGGTAGCTTGCTCCAACTTCAAGCCTTTCTCCTCGCTGATTACCGTACCGCCTGTCAGAATAGCGATATCCTCCAGCATAGCTTTACGACGATCGCCGAAGCCCGGAGCTTTCACCGCACAAATCTTCAGTTGAGCACGCAGCCGATTGACTACCAAAGTGGTCAACGCTTCGCTATCCACATCTTCCGCTACGATCAGCAACGGACGTCCGCTTTGCACGGCCGGTTCCAAGATAGGAAGCAAGTCTTTCAAATTGGAAATCTTCTTATCGTAGATCAGAATGTACGGATTCTCCATTACACATTCCATCTTCTCGGCATCAGTAACAAAATAGGGCGACAGATAACCGCGATCAAACTGCATACCCTCTACCAACCCGATAGTGGTATCGGTACCCTTCGCCTCTTCGATGGTGATTACACCGTCTTTAGACACCTTCCGCATCGCATCGGCAATCAATTTGCCTATTTCCGGATCGTTATTCGCCGAGACGGTAGCCACCTGTTCGATTTTCTCGTAGTTATTGCCTACCTGTTCGCTCATCTTTCCAATCGTTTCTACGACATTAGCCACCGCTTTATCGATTCCGCGTTTCAAATCCATCGGATTCGCACCGGCCGTTACATTCTTTAGTCCTTCTCCGACGATAGCCTGAGCCAGAACGGTAGCGGTCGTCGTGCCGTCGCCGGCATCGTCACCGGTTTTCGAAGCCACCGATTTCACCAACTGAGCGCCTGTATTCTGAAAAGGATCGGCCAATTCGATTTCTTTCGCCACGGTCACCCCGTCCTTCGAAATCTGCGGCGCACCGAATTTTTTCTCCAATACTACATTACGGCCTTTCGGTCCGAGTGTCACCTTTACGGCATTAGCCAATACATCTACGCCCTTTTTCAATTGATCACGAGCATCTATGTCAAATAACAATTCTTTAGCCATATTCTTTTATTTTATAAGTTACACCATAAAATTATCCTAAAACAGCCACCACGTCACTCTGACGCATGATCAGATATTTTGCGCCTTCGTACTCTATTTCAGTACCTGCGTACTTTCCATACAACACTTGGTCGCCTACCTTCAGGATCATCTCTTCGTCTTTTGTTCCGTTTCCAACGGCTACTACCTCCCCTTCCAAGGGTTTTTCTTTTGCTGTATCGGGAATAATGATACCGCCTACTGTTTTCTCTTCCGCCTTTGCGGGAAGAATCAGAACTCTGTCTGCTAATGGTTTAATCTTCATCACTTTTTATTTAAAATTTATATCGTTATCTTTTTTGAAAAGACATAAAGTACTCAGCGAAAAGTATGCCAAACCGCCTGTCTTACAAAAATATTTTTTTATTCTAATTCTGTTCGGTTTTTACTGCATGATATATCCCAACCATTCATCCAAGGTCAACAAACGTTGTTCGCCGGATATCATATTCTTTACCGTGAGCTTGCCTGCGTTCATTTCATTTTCACCGACAATAACCACATACGGTATCTTCTTGCTGTCGGCATAACTCATTTGTTTCTTTATCTTTGCGGCATCCGGGTAAAGCTCAGCGCGAATACCGCGACGACGAAGTGTTGTCAGTACCGACAAACAATAAGCGGCTTCTTTCTCCCCGAAATTGACAAAAAGGATTTGCGTACCATCGACCGTTTCCTTCGGATATGCATCCAGCTGATTCAATACATCATAAATGCGGTCTGCACCGAAAGAGATACCTACGCCCGATATGCCGGGCATGCCAAAGACGCCCGTCAAATTGTCATAGCGTCCGCCGCCGCTGACGCTACCGATTTCTACATCCAACGCCTTTACTTCGAAAATAGTGCCCGTATAATAGTTCAATCCGCGAGCCAACGTCAAATCCAACTCTACTTGGTTTTGAATATCCAATCCGTCCACTGCGTTCAGAAGGAATTCACAGTCTCCAAGGCCTTTTCTTCCAGTTTCGCTTTCGGCGAACACTTCTTTCAACTTCTCGAACTTCTCCCCGTTTGTCCCTCGTAAAAGAATAATCGGCTGCAACTGTTCGATGGCCTTCGGGGAAATACCTTTCGACGCCAATTCGGCATTCACGTTCTCCAAACCGACCTTATCCAACTTATCGATGGCTACCGTAATATCAACCATCTTATCCGGTTCGCCGATAATCTCCGCTATCCCCGAAAGGATCTTACGATGATTGATTTTAATGCAGACCCGGACCTTGAATTTGCGAAATACGGTATCGATCATCTGAATCAGATCGATTTCATTCATCAGCGAATCGCTACCCACGATGTCCGCATCACATTGATAGAATTCTCGATAACGCCCTTTTTGAGGCCGGTCGGCACGCCAAACGGGCTGAATCTGAAATCGTTTGAACGGGAAATCGATTTCCTCCCGATGCACGACGACGTACCGAGCGAAAGGAACGGTTAAATCATAGCGCAATCCTTTCTCGCAAATATGTCTGCCGAGCTTGATCGGATCCCGTTTCAGCAGTTCCTCATCCGTGACGTCGCTCAAGAAATTACCCGAATCCAAAACTTTGAAGAGCAGTTTGTCCCCTTCTTCCCCGTATTTCCCCGTCAACGAAGACAGGTTCTCCATCGCCGGAGTCTCGATTTGCTGAAATCCGAACAGATAAAATACGTCGCGAATGGTATTGAATATATAATTGCGTTTCGCCATCTCCGTCGGCGAGAAATCTCTCGTCCCCTTCGGAATGCTCGGTTTTGTCCCCATACTGTAATCCATAATGATTGTGCTGCAAAGATAACAAAAAATCGAAATATACCTACTTTTTAGTTTTTAGTTTGGAAAATTTGCTTCCTTTGCTCGAAGAATCCACTGTTCGTGATCCATGGTCTTGGAGTGTTTGCTCCCGACTTGACATGAGTAGCCTTCCTAATGTCTGACATCAACTTTTAAAGAGAGAGGGCAACTCCATAAAACAGCCCCAGAAATTGCACTCCTACCCTGAACGTATAAGAGGTAGAATACCCGACCGTTCCCTCCGCAAGGCTGACCGGAAGATAATTCAACGATGAAGATAAAAGTCTTTTTGTTGACATATCAAGCGCACGAAAAGGATAAGTTGACATGGCAACATAATAGAGATAAACCCGATACGGGATTCCGAACATGTCCGGATACGTTGAGGGACATTCTTTATAACAAATATTAAAAGACAAGAAGAATAAAGATAAAAATGCCGATTTTTCGCTTCTATAAAGTAGAAGTGTGATACCGAATAAAGAATTAATCGATCAGTACAATACCGGGATCTCTATTCGTAAAACTCTTGTTGTTGTTTTTGGGGGAGGTTAATTTTCCCTGTATCTTTTGTCGATTATCGCTTGGTCCACTAACGAAGGTCTATAGGAATGTTTGAAATTTACTTTTCTGCCATATACTTGAATATTCAAAATAATGCTGTATTTTTGTCAATGCATAACCTTCTTCCGTTTAATTAAATTCAGCAGGATATGATGCTTTGCGAAGAGAAATTTCATGAAATGTATAAACAAGATGCCACAGGAATATCTTTCTGCCCCTACCGAATTTGCCCAATCGGCGCACACTCCGATCACAACTTAGGCAAAATTACGGGAATAGCGATCGACAAGGGTATCCATGTAGCATATAAGCCGAAACACAACGGTGTCATAGAGTTGACCTCGCTCCAATTCGAAAAACGGGCGCAGTGGCATATCGCCGAAACGCCTCCTACAAAACAAAACGATTGGGCCGACTATTTGCGGGGCGCCACCCTTGCCTTGGCCAAGAATCACTCGTTGCATATAGGACTGAGCGCCATCATCGAAGGTGGCCTGCCTATCGGAGGGCTCTCTTCCTCTGCAGCGGTGATTATCTCTTACGTATCGGCATTATGCAATGTCAACGACATTCACCTTACACCTGCCGAAATCATCCTAATCGTGTTGGCGGCTGAGAATAACTACGTAGGGGTGAGCTGCGGCAAACTCGATCCCTCGTGCGAACTGTATTCCCAAAAGAATCAGCTGCTCTACCTCGATACTCAGGACGATTCCTACGAACTGATTCCCACGCATCCCGCAATGAAACCTTATAAAATCGCCATCTTTTTCTCGGGAATAGAACGAAGTTTAGCAGGCAGCAAATTCAATATGCGCATCGACGAATGCCGGTCGGCAGCCTATGCCCTTAAAGCCTATGCGGGAATGGAATACGGTAAGTTCGGAGAAACGAATCTCCGAGAGGTTCCCCGCAACGTTTACGAACAATACGGGAATCGCCTTCCGACGAATTGGGCCAAACGCGCAGCACACTGGTATACAGAATTCGACCGAGTGGAACAGGGTGCCGAGGCATGGCGGAAAGGCGATCTGGACAAGTACGGACAACTTTCTTTCGAAAGCGGAAAATCATCCATCTACAATTGGGAAACAGGATCGCCGGAACTAAAGACGCTTTACGAAATCATGACCACGACAGACGGCATCTACGGCGGTCGCTTTTCCGGTGCCGGATTCAAAGGTTGTTGCATGGCGCTCATCGATCCCGCCTTCGAAGAAAAAATCAAAGAGCGGGTCACACACGAATATCTCAACGTATTCCCCGCCTTAAAAGGGAAATATTCCATACATATATGTGAAAGCGCAGATGGTATGATTATTTAATTCTTTAAACTTAATTTACCAGACCTATGAAATGCCTCCTACTCGCAGCCGGATACGCCACACGCCTTTATCCGCTTACAGAAAACTTCCCGAAACCCTTGCTCAAGATAAGAGAAAAGACCATTCTCGACTGGCTCGTCGACGATATCGATACGGCCGGTGTGATCGACGAATACGTTCTTATCTCCAATCATAAATTCGCTCGTTTTTTCGAGAAATGGGCTGCTACGAAACCGCAGAAGATGGTAATCGTCGACGATGGTACGTCCACGAACGCAACCCGTCTCGGAGCTGTCAACGACATTCAGTATACCATCGAACGGTTGCAACTCGACGACGACATGCTCGTCGTCGCCGGCGATAATGTCCTCGATTTCAGTTTGACGAAATTCATCGCCTATGCTAAGGAAAAGCAAACCTCCTGCATCATGCGTTTCTACGAGCCAGACGAGCGGAACTTACTGAAATGCGGTGTAGTCACGATAGACAAGCACGATAAAGTATTGCTCATGACGGAAAAATCCGCCGCTCCCGCCACGAATTGGTGTTGCCCTCCGTTCTACTACTACACGAAACAGGATGCGCGACTTATTCGCCAAGGAATCGATAGCGGTTGTGGCACGGATGCTCCGGGAAGTTACATGGCCTGGCTCTGTCGACAGACTATCGTTCACGCCATGGAGATGCCGGGCAGGCGATACGATATCGGGGACCTGCAAAGTTATGAAGAGGTACGGAAAAATTACCACGGAATCAACCATTAATCCATAAGAGATGAAAGTATTAGTAACAGGAGCGGCCGGATTTATTGGAAGTAAGCTGATGGAGTTGCTGGCCAAGCGCGGTGATACGGTAACAGGAATCGATAACATCAATACCTATTACAATCCCAATCTGAAATACGCACGGTTGGCGGAAACAGGCATTGAACTCCCTCCCGACTGCCCGTTGAATAAAGCCGTTCCGGAAACGGGCAACGACGGGACAGAAGTCACTTTCCCCGAAATGCCCTTCGGCATGAAGATACCAAGCACAAAAATCCCCCGTCTCCGCTTTATTCGCATGGACATTGTCGATACGAAAGCCCTTCTCGAGCTATTCAAAGACGAGCGATTCGACGTCGTGGTGAACTTAGCCGCCCAGGCGGGAGTGCGCTACTCCCTTCGGAATCCATTCGCCTACATCGAAAGCAACGTCATGGGATTCATGAATATCCTGGAATGTTGCCGGCATTATCCAGTCAAACACTTGGTTTACGCCAGTTCCAGTTCCGTATACGGCCTGAACAGCAAGACACCGTTCAGCGAAGACGATGAAGTAAGCTCCCCCGTCAGTATTTACGCCGCTACTAAGAAGAGCAACGAACTGATGGCCCACGCCTACGCAAAACTTTACAGTCTCCCGTCCACCGGACTCCGATTCTTCACGGTCTACGGACCGTGGGGACGTCCGGACATGGCTCCCATGCTCTTCGCCGAAGCGATCAGTAAAGGAAAGCCGATCGACATATTCAACCATGGCGACCTGATCCGCGATTTCACTTACATCGACGACATTGCGAACGGAACCATCCAGGCAATCGATCACATTCCGGATGCGGAAAAATGCCCGAATCAAGTTCCGACGAAAGTCTACAATATCGGATGCAGCCACCCCGTCAAATTGATGGATTTCATTAACGAGATAGAGACGGCCTTGGGCAAAACGGCCGTCAAACGCTTCCTGCCTATGCAACAGGGCGACGTATACCAAACCAATGCGGACACGACGAAGCTGAAGAAGGAAGTAGGCTATCAACCTCAAGTAAAATTGCACGAAGGCATCATGAAATTCGTCGAATGGTATCAATCGGGAAAAAACCCCTTAAAAGAAACAAAGATATGAAAATTGCCGTAGCAGGAACAGGTTATGTCGGAATGAGCATCGCTACGTTGCTCAGTCAACATCATCACGTCACAGCAGTAGACATCGTTCCAGAGAAAGTGAACCTGATTAACCGCCGCAGATCACCCGTCGCAGATAGAGAAATCGAAGAATATCTCACTACGAAGGACTTGAAACTGCGCGCCACCGGCGATACGAAAGAAGCTTACCGCGACGCCGACTTCGTAGTCATCGCCACGCCCACCAATTACGACACGAAACAGAACTTCTTCGACACCTCCGCCGTAGAAGCTGTCATCGAGGCGGTCATGCACCACAACCCCGAAGCTGTCATGGTTATCAAATCCACCGTTCCTGTGGGATATACCGAAAACATCCGTCGAAAGACAGGTAGCCAGAACCTACTGTTCTCCCCGGAATTCCTCCGCGAGAGCAAGGCGCTCTACGACAACCTCTATCCCAGCCGAATCATCATCGGCACCGATCCGAACGACGTGCGACTGGTCAAAGCAGCACACGGCTTCGCCGAGCTGCTCCAAGAGGGAGCGATCAAGCAAGATATCGAGACCCTCTTCATGGGGTTCACCGAAGCAGAGGCCGTGAAACTTTTCGCCAACACATACCTCGCCTTGCGCGTGAGCTACTTTAACGAGCTTGACACGTACGCCGAGATCAAAGGACTAAACACGCGAGACATCATCCGGGGCGTTTGCTTAGACCCTCGCATCGGCGAGCAGTACAATAACCCGTCGTTCGGTTACGGAGGATACTGTTTGCCGAAAGACACCAAACAGCTTTTGGCCAACTACTCGAACGTGCCCGAAAACCTCATCCAAGCGATTGTAGAAAGCAACCGCACACGCAAGGACTTTATTGCCGATCGTGTACTGAGTATGGCCGGTTATTACGAGGCTAACAGTGCGTGGGAAGCGAAGAGGGAACACGAGGTTATCATCGGAGTATACCGCCTCACCATGAAGAGTCACAGCGATAACTTTCGTCAGAGCTCCATTCAGGGGGTGATGAAGCGTATCAAGGCCAAAGGGGCGACTGTCGTGGTTTACGAGCCGACACTCGAGGACGGCACCACCTTCTTCGGCAGTCGCGTGATCAACGATCTGGAGGAATTCAAACGACTCAGTCACGCTATCATCGCCAACCGCTACGACAGTTGCCTCGATGACGTGAAAGATAAAGTCTATACCCGCGACATCTTCCGCAGGGACTGACCTGCTCGGCCAAAGGTTCACAGTTTTACTTTCCGCTTTGCGGGGGCCGACTCGTTGTGCAGCCGATCCAAGGCAGTGACAACATACGTGTACTTCGTCGTCCCCGTCTCGTAGGGGAGCTGCACGAACGTATCCGAGGTGAGCGTCAACAAACGGGCGGGATTGTCCGTATCTACCTTCTCGCCGGAGGCAAACCGGTACACTGCGTAGCGCACTGCCCGATCCATTTCGATCTTCGCCTTCGGAGCGGTCCAGAACAACATGTACCCGTCGGCCGTCCATATGGGTTTGAGTTTCTTTACCTTCTTGGGAGGTTTGTTATCGATGAACGGCGAAGCGGGAGGAATGGCGGGATATCGATGATAGTTCGTTTCCAACAGCGTGCGGTAACGGCCGGGGTCGTCGAACAGCGCCTCCGCATACCACAGGCAACTCCCGCCCACCTTTGGGAGCGACCGGTACAAGCGTCTCTTCGCAAAGAGTTGATGTTCGTCCGAACGGGTGGGATCGACGCTTCGGACGGTGCGCAGCACGTCCTCGCCGATGTAGAGGGGGCGCCCTCCCGCATGATCGTTCCACCACCGAATCAGCGCGGCATAATCGGCTGCCTTGTGTCCGATCTCCCAATACAGCTGTGGAATGGTGTAATCGATCCATCCGTTCCGGATCCATGCCAGCACGTCAGCGTACAGGTCGTCGTAACATTGCAGACCGTCGGTAAGACTACCGTCGGGATCGTTCTTCCGGTTACGATAGATACCGAAGGGAGATACGCCGAATTTCACCCACGGCTTCGTCGCACGCACTGTACAGTGGATGTCCTCGATTAGACGATTCACGTTCTCACGTCTCCAATCCGCCTTCCCGGCGTAGCCGCGACCGTAGCGGGCAAAGCTGACGTCATCGGGGAAATCTTCGCCGTTCACCGGATAGGGATAGAAATAGTCGTCCATATGGATGGCATCAACGTCATAACGCTCCACGATGTCGCGTACTACCCGGCAGATGTGCTTGCGGTTCTCGGGTAATCCCGGATCGTAGAAAAGTTGTCCGCCGTAGGCGATGAACCGCTCAGGATGCTGTGCGTAGGGGTGCAAGGGCGAAAACGTCACGACCGATTTCGTACGCGCCCGATACGGATTGATCCACGCATGGAACTCCATGCCTCTCCGATGGCTCTCGCGCACCATGAACGCCAGCGGGTCCCAAAACGGCAAAGGTGCCTGCCCCTGTACGCCCGTTAAGAAACGACTCCACGGTTCGATGGACGAGGAATAGAACGCATCCGACTCTGGACGAACCTGAAAGATGACGGCGTTGATCCCCGCCTTTTGCAATACGTCCAATCGCTCGATCAACGACTGCTGCATGGCCTCCGTCGACATCCCCTGGAACTGTCCATTCACCGTAGCGATCCATGCCCCACGAAACTCCCGCTTAGGCAATCCCTGCTGTGCCCCGGCGCAGTGACTCGCCCACACCATCACTGCAAAAAAAAATATTTTTAATCTCATAATTTACCAGCTTGACGTTAGTTATCGCACAAAGGTAGAAAAATCGGTGGAAAAATCGCTCGAATCTCAAAAGATTCCCGCAGGTCGCATCGAATGAAATGGAAAATCCGTCCTGCTCGTTCCGAACATACGGGAAAAACGAGGAATATTTTCCCTACAGAGTGTCCCGACAAGGTATCGCCTTGGTTTTCATTAACCGATAAGAATACCGGTTAACATCACACCGGTTTTTATTAAAGATGCAGAGTTCGTTACACCCTCCTCCCATCGGTTTTTCAGGAGAAAAGAAACGTGAAGGGAATCGGAGAAAGTTTGCATTTTATCCGAAGTTACTGAAAGTATTCCGTATCTTTGCACGAATCATCAAATACAACGATCCATGTCGGAAAACAACCATATATCCATCCGAGGCGCACGGGTAAACAATTTGAAAAACATCAGCACGGACATCCCCCGCAACCGATTGATAGTCATCACCGGCGTATCTGGCTCAGGGAAGTCCTCACTAGCCTTCGATACGCTTTACGCCGAAGGGCAACGCCGTTACGTAGAGAGCTTATCGAGTTACGCCCGTCAGTTCCTCGGTCGAATGAGCAAGCCGGAATGCGATTTCATCAAGGGCATTCCCCCCGCTATCGCCATCGAACAGAAAGTGAACAGCCGCAACCCACGTTCCACCGTGGGCACTTCGACCGAGATTTACGAATACCTTCGTCTGCTCTATGCGAGGATCGGAAAAACCTATTCGCCCGTCAGCGGGCAGCTGGTGAAGAAACACAGTACGGACGATGTGGTACGCTGCATGCTCTCTTTCCCCAAAGGGACGAAATACACGGTCCTTACTCCTGTCCTGTTGCGCGAAGGCCGCTCATTGCTTGAACAATTGAACATTGCACTGAAACAAGGATTCACACGCATCGAAGTGAACCGCGAAATCGTGCGCATCGAGGATTACCTGCAAACGATGAACGCCGCGACGGAACAAGCCTCCCCGAAACCGTCGAAACAACTTATTTACCTGTTGGTCGACCGTTTAACGGCCGACGACGGGAAAGAGAGCGTCAGCCGTCTCATTGACTCCGCTGAAACGGCGATGTACGAGGGCGACGGCAATTGCCTGCTGCGCAGCTACCAGGGTGACGGAAGCACATGTCTCTTCACCTTCAGCACCCGCTTCGAAGCAGACGGGATCACCTTCTCAGAACCTACCGACCAACTGTTCTCCTTTAATTCGCCTGTCGGTGCCTGCCCCGTCTGCGAAGGGTTCGGAAAAATCGTCGGCATCGACGAGCGTCTCGTTGTCCCCAACCGGACATTAAGCGTCTACGACGGAGCTGTCTATTGCTGGAGGGGCGAAAAGATGGGCGAATGGCTGAAGGCTTTTATCGAGGAGGCTCCCGCCCACGACTTCCCAATCTTCACCCCCTATTACGCCCTGACTCCGGCACAAAAAGAGTACCTGTGGCACGGCCCTCGGGAGAAAATCTGTATCGACTCCTTCTTCAAAATGTTGGAAGAGAATCAGTACAAGATTCAGTACCGGGTCATGTTGGCACGTTACCGAGGGAAGACGGTGTGCCCCGTCTGTCACGGGACGCGGTTGAAGAAAGAAGCGAATTATGTCAAGGTAGGGGGCAAATCCGTCACCGAATTAGTGGATATGCCCGTCTCAAGCCTGAAAGCGTTTTTTGATGGGCTACAACTCGATACGTCCGATGCGGCCGTCAGTAAACGCATCCTCACCGAGATCAACAACCGCTTGCAGTTCATGATAGACGTGGGCTTGGGATACCTCACCCTCAACCGGTTGAGCAACACACTCTCTGGCGGGGAAAGTCAGCGAATCAACTTGGCCACCTCGTTGGGCAGCAGCTTGGTGGGTTCGCTGTACATCTTGGATGAACCCAGCATCGGGTTGCATAGCCGGGACACGAATCGGCTGATCAAGGTGCTGAAAGCCTTGCGTGACCTGGGAAATACCGTAATCGTGGTCGAACACGACGAAGAAATTATCCGAGCGGCCGATTACATCATCGACATCGGTCCCCAAGCTGGGCGCTCGGGAGGACGCATCGTTTATCAAGGCGACATGAAAGAATTGAAACCGAATGACAAGGACAGCTACACCGTCCGTTACCTGCTCGGTGAAGAAACGATCCCCCTTCCCCCCTCGCGCCGCCCATGGAACAACTACATTGAAGTAAAAGGAGCCCGGGAGAACAACCTGAAAGGTATCGACGTGAAATTTCCACTGAATGTTCTCACGGTAGTCACTGGTGTGAGCGGATCGGGGAAAAGCACGCTCGTGCGCGACATCTTTTATCGGGCTTTGAAGCGGGAATACAGCGAAGCGGGCGACCGTCCGGGCGAGTACCTGTCTCTAGAAGGCGATATGCGTGCGGTGAAGGATATAGAGTTCGTCGACCAGCACCCCATCGGCAAATCCACCCGCAGCAACCCCGCAACTTACCTCAAGGCGTACGACGAGATTCGCAAGTTGTATGCCGACCAACCCTTATCGAGGCAATGGGGATTCACCCCGGCATTTTTCTCTTTCAATACAGAGGGCGGACGGTGTGAGGCATGCAAGGGCGAAGGCGTCATCACCGTGGAAATGCAATTCATGGCCGACTTGGTATTGAAATGCGAATCCTGCCACGGGAAACGTTTCAAGAAAGACATTCTGGAGGTAAAATTCCACGGGAACAACATCTACGACGTATTGGAGATGACCGTCGACGAGGCGATCGAGTTTTTTACGACATATCGGCAAAATAAAATCGCAGATGCACTGAAGCCTTTGCAAGAGGTCGGATTGGGATACGTCAAACTAGGACAATCCTCCTCTACGCTTTCGGGCGGAGAGAACCAACGCGTGAAGTTGGCTTCTTACCTGAGTGCGGAAAAAGCACAACCGACGATCTTCGTGTTCGACGAACCTACCACCGGCCTGCATTTCCACGATATAAAAAAACTGTTGGAAGTCTTCCATGCGCTCATCGAGAGGGGGCATACCGTAGTCATCATTGAACACAACCTCGATATGATCAAATGCGCCGACTATGTTATCGATTTGGGACCGGAAGGAGGAGATCAGGGCGGCGATGTGGTGGTTTGCGGTACGCCGGAAGAGGTCGCCCGATACGAAGCCTCGCACACGGGCCGTTCTTTGAAAGAAAAGCTGTCCACTTCTTCATCGCACACATCATCGAGATGAAGAACTACCTATCCCATACTTTCTGGTTGCTTCTGATCGTCGTCGGAACACTGCTGGCGATGTATTTCCTGCCTTCGCTCTCTTTTCACGGACATACCCTGCGCAAGGTAGACATTCTTTCCGACCTGCGTCCATCGAAAATCGCTACGAAAGATTTCGTCGCATCAGATTCGTTGCTCGTCGCTCCGAAACCGGTTTTCATAGATACCTGCAAAACCGGATTAACCTGTATCGAAGACTATTCGGATTCCGTCCGTACTTTCAGCATGGATCATTTCTACGAAGCGCTCTCGGAACGGAATACGATACCCCGGCCAGTCCGCGTGGCTTATTACGGCGATTCGTTCATCGAAGCGGATATCTTCACCGGTGACCTTCGGAGCATGTTACAGGATGAATACGGAGGAAGCGGCGTGGGCTATATCCCTATTACATACAACATGACAGGGTTCCGACCTACCGTCCACCAATCGTTCGGCGGTTGGGAGAGTCATACTAAAACTGATCCCATCGGATTCGTCGACAAATACCAGGACATCGCCGGCAACTACTTCGTGCCTACCCCCGGAGCGTACGTGTTGCTGAAAGGGGAAAAGCATTATGCGCTGCATTTGGATACGTGCAGCACGTCGATGATCTACTTCCGAAACGAGGGTGGATTAAAGATCACCGCCGCTGTGAACGGGACACAGCAAACACATTTCGAGCCGACGGGCACAGGGGAATTGCAGGCAATCGCCATCGACGGACGCATCGGACAAGTGCGGTGGAGCGTAGATCAGTGCGCTTCCGCCACGTTCTACGGCGTGACGATGGAAAGTCATCCGGGAGTGGGCGTAGACAATTTCAGCATACGCGGAAGCAGCGGCATCCACCTGAGTACGATCCCGATCGAAACATTACAGGCATTTTATCGGTTGCGTCCATACGACCTGATCGTGCTGCAATTCGGCTTGAACGTGGCGAGCAAACGCACGACGGATTATACCGTCTACAAGGAGAGCATGAAAAAAACCATCGATCACCTGAAAAAAGCCTTCTCAGACATCAGCATCCTGCTGGTCGGCGTGGGAGACCGCGAATACAGAAACGAGGAAGATGGCAAACTGTATACCATGCCTGGCGTGAAAAATCTGATTCGCTTCCAGCAGGCGATCGCCGCCGAGAACCGAATCGCCTTCTGGAACATGTACGAAGCCATGGGCGGGGAAGGAAGCATCGTGAAAATGGCGGAGAAGAAAATGGCCAACCTGGATTATACGCACATCAATTTCAAAGGGGGCAGACATTTGGCCAGCCTTCTGTTCGAAGCGTTGAAATACGGAAAGGAACAGTACAACAAACGGAAAGTGTATGAAAAAAAATAACATCATCGCTCTCGTCTGTCTCACAGCAACATCGCTGCTTCCCTTCCGTACGGTCGCTCAGGATGTCGTCCCAGAGCCGACGAGCCCGCAACCGCCCTTATACCACTCCAACGATCCGAAACCGTTCACTGCACCCTTGCACTTCATCCCGGTCGAAGAAGCAATTCCTGCCGCCTTTCAAGGGACAGTTGAAAACAAGATTGTAGACGAAGCACATACCTTGTTCCCCTTCTTCGAGAGACTGCTGCTCTGCGAAGCACCGGTACGAATCGTGCACATCGGCGATTCACACGTGAGGGGACATGTATACCCTTACACCACCCGCTTATTATTGGAAAAGGACTTTTCCGACCGAGCCGTTTATCCCGATACTATAACTTATCGAACGAGCGGCATCGCCCGAGAAACGGGAAATCCCGGTCTCGTTTTTCATATCTTCGGCGTGAACGGGGCGACCGCCGCTTCATTCCACGCAGAGGAGCATATCCGGGAAGTCGCATCTCTCAACCCCGATCTGATCATCGTCTCGTTCGGAACCAACGAAGCGCATGGCAAGTATGCGGCAAGCGATCATCGGGTGGAACTGGACAACTTGATTACCTCCATACGGCAGGCATGTCCCAACGCCACCATCCTGCTGACCACCCCTCCGGGCGCTTATATCGGAAAAAGATACGCCCGGCGCATCAACCCCAATACGCGCCAGGCGGCGAAAGTCATCACGGAATACGCTGAACGGAAAAAGATAGCATCATGGGATCTGTATACTATTGCAGGCAGCGGAAAGCATGCTGTCCGGAATTGGAAACGAAGTAACCTGTTCCGCAGGGACGGCATCCATTTCACCCCCGAGGGATACCGGTTGCAAGGAACTTTATTGTATCAGGCCTTTATAAAAGTATACAACGAATATGTGGCGAATAGTATGGAACAAACTGACTGATGTTCTGACATACGATGCCGAAGCGCCGATGCTGTTCAGCAGCGGAATCTTCCTGTGGCTGTTCCTTGCCTTTGTAGCCATATATCTGCTGTTGCACAAGCGGGATGCGGCTCGCATCGCGTTCGTCACGGCCTTCTCTTATTACTTTTACTATAAGAGCAGCGGATGCTATTTCTTCCTTTTGGGAATCGTCACGATCAGCGACTATCTCATCGGCCGGAGGATGGCAACGATCGAGACGAAGTGGAAAAGAAGATTGCTGCTTGCAGCGAGCCTCGTAGTCAATCTGGGCTTGCTTTGCTACTTCAAATATACTAACTTCTTTTACGAGTTGCTGAGCCCACTATGGGGAGGGCATTTCCATGCGTTGGATATCTTCCTGCCCGTAGGCATATCGTTCTTCACCTTTCAATCGCTGAGCTATACCATTGATATCTATCGTCGACAGCTCCACCCGCTCCGCCGATTATTGGACTATGCGTTTTACGTATCATTCTTCCCCCAGTTGGTGGCCGGCCCGATCGTCCGGGCACGGGATTTCATTCCCCAGATACACCGGCCGCTACTCGTTACGCAGGAGATGTTCGGTCAAGGCATATTCTTTATCCTCAGTGGCCTTTTCAAGAAGGCCGTCATCTCCGATTACATCAGTATCAATTTCGTGGAACGCATCTTCGACAATCCAGCGTTATTCTCGGGCGTAGAAAATCTCTTCGGTATCTACGGCTACGCCTTACAAATCTATTGTGATTTTTCCGGCTACAGCGATATGGCTATCGGCATCGCCCTGCTCTTAGGCTTCCGATTTCCTCTCAATTTCCGTTCGCCTTACAAGTCGGAGAGCGTAACGGATTTCTGGCGACGCTGGCACATCTCCCTTTCCACCTGGCTGCGCGATTACCTCTACATTTCCTTAGGAGGAAACCGGAAGGGACAGTTCCGTACTTACCTCCATTTGATCGCTACCATGCTGCTCGGCGGTTTATGGCACGGCGCCTCGTGGAACTTTGTCGTTTGGGGCGGATTGCACGGCATAGCGTTGGCAGGCCATAAGTGGTGGCGCAATCTGAAAGGCAAGCCGAAGACAGCCGTTTCGCACGGCTGGAAGAAGATAGTCTCCATCGTCGTCACCTTCCACTTCGCCTGCTTCTGTTGGGTATTCTTCCGTAACAGCACGTTCGAGAGCTCCGTGACGATGCTCACGCAAGTTTTTGCCGACTTCCGACCGGGAGTATTTACCCAACTCGTCTCAGGGTACAAACCGGTCTTCCTGTTGATGGTCATCGGTTACCTCCTGCACTGGGCGCCGGACAGCTGGCAGGATGCCTGCACGAGGACAGTAATCCGAATGCCGCTTACATGCAAAGCATTCCTCCTCATCGCACTGATCTATCTGGTAATTCAAATCAAAAGCGCCGCCGTCCAACCGTTCATCTATTTTCAATTCTGATTGGCCTCGCAAGCGGTACGTCATCTCAAAGAGTCGGTCGACAGCACTACAACATCGCCTATGAGATCCAAACAGTCAGGGGATTAAGAGAGAACTGTCTCCATAGCTCAAGAAACGAAAGTCGTGATGCAAAGCATAATCGTAAATCATTCGCCAATCGCCGCGGACAAAGGCGGAAACCAATAAGAGCAACGTGCTCTGCGGCTGGTGGAAATTGGTAATCATCTTCTTGACGATTCGGAACGCATAGCCCGGAGCAATGATGATCTGCGTACTCGCATGAAGCGCCTCCAATTGATGGCGGTCCATATAATCCAAAAGCACTCGCAAAGCTTCAGACACGGTCAAAGTATGCGTTCCTTCGTAAGGCGTCCACTGCCCGACATGCAGGGAATCCTGAGCGGTATCGGGGGCAGCTTTTACAATCTCGCCCAAATAGTATAAACTCTCCAATGTCCTGACCGAGGTAGTTCCTACGGCTACGGCGGCACAGCGATGATTCAACAGTTTCATAAGAGTGCTGCGCTTGACAGAGATCCACTCGGTATGCATTTCGTGTCCCTCAATCTCCGCATTTTTG
This sequence comes from Phocaeicola abscessus CCUG 55929, assembly GCF_000312445.1. Lineage (GTDB taxonomy): Bacteria > Bacteroidota > Bacteroidia > Bacteroidales > Bacteroidaceae > Phocaeicola > Phocaeicola abscessus. Next base: position 146,975 of record NZ_HE997186.1, read on the forward strand.
ACCGGTTTAAACGTTCCGGCTCCGACATGCAGCGTCAATTCCTCTCGGTCGACGCCTTTCTCATCCAACGCTTTCAAAACGCGGTTTGTAAAATGAAGTCCAGCGGTCGGAGCAGCCACCGAACCTTTAATCTTCGAGTACACCGTCTGGTAAGTCGTCTTATCGCTCTCTTCCGTCTTTCGATTCAAATACGGAGGGATCGGAAGTTCTCCGACCTCCTCCAAGATATCGGCAAAAGTCAGTCCCCGCTCATTCCAACGAAAATCGATCCAATGGCTGATTCCATGCGCTTGCTTCCGCACCGCCGTAAGCACGATCCGTTTTCCTCTTACTTCGACGTTCCTGCACAATGGACCGTCTTTCCATTTCTTCAGATTACCGATCATGCACCACCAACCGCAGCATTCGGTCTGCTGGAAATTCAAGGCATAATCGTTCGGTTGAGCCGGTTCCAGACAAAAGACTTCAATCAACGCCCCCGTCTCTTTGCGGAAGAGAAGCCGCGCCTGAATAACCCTCGTATTATTGAAAACCATCAGTTCGCCAGAATCTAAATAGTCGGGTAAGGAAGTAAAGATGTCCTCGCTTGTTTTTCCACGACGATAAAGCAACAGCTTAGCATGATCCCGCTCGGCCAAAGGAAACTTGGCGATCCGTTCGTTTGGCAGATCGTAATTGAAATCGCTGATCTTGATATGCTTCGTATCTTCCATGATGAATGTTTTCATTTTCATGCAAAAATATCTATCTTTGCGCTAATATAAAAGCAAAAGGGAAATAAGATGAAAATAGGAGATAAAGTGCGCTTCCTTAGTGAAGTAGGGGGAGGGAAAATAACCGGCTTTCAAGGTAAAAACATTGTATTGGTCGAAGATGGAGACGGGTTTGAAATACCTACTCCTATTAAAGATTTAATCGTCATCGACAGCGACAACTATCAGGTAAATCCGACGACGAACGTCCCTCATTCTGCCCAAGTACAAGAAGTGAAAACTTCGCAGAAGATCTTTCGCGAAGAAGAAAATCATCCAATCGCCTATCGTCCCGCTGAACGAAAAGGCGGCGATGCCTTGAATGTGTTTCTGGCTTTCGTGCCTGAAGATGTAAAGATGATTACGACCACCACTTTCGATGCCTATTTGATCAACGACAGCAATTATACCATTTGCTACACCTATCTCTCCGCCGAAGGACAAAGTTGGAAAATCCGCAATCAGGGATCGATCGCCCCCAACACGAAATCTCATCTCGAGGAATTCGGAATCACAGAGCTCAACGACCTGGAACACGTAGCCGTGCAACTCATCGCCTTTAAGGATAACAAAGGGTTTACATTGAAACCGGCCGTTTCCGTTCAATGGCGTATAGATACGATCAAGTTCTACAAATTGCACACTTTCGGAAAAAGCATTTACTTTGAGGAACCTTCGCTGATCTACGACATCGTCAAAGACGATATCCCAGCCCAGCAAATCGCCCTGAACGCCTACGAAATCAGAGAATCGTTGCTGCAAAAGCAACCGACGGAACGACACTCTCACCGGAAACAGGAAACAAAAAGCATGAAAGACGGCATCCTCGAAATAGATCTCCACGCCCATGAACTGTTGGAGACGACCATAGGAATGAGTAGCGGGGATATCTTAGACTATCAGTTGGATGTATTCCGAAAAACCATGGAAACATACAAAAATAAGCAAGGACAACGCATCGTCTTCATCCATGGGAAAGGCGACGGCACCCTCCGCAATGCGTTATTGAAAGAACTGAATTACAAATATAAAAAATGCAGTAGCCAAGATGCCTCCTTCCGCGAATACGGGTTCGGAGCCACAATGGTTACTGTTCATTGAGGCGTATATTCCTATCGGTTACTCCTACCTATCATGAATCTTCAGCCTGTATGCGGCCAGCTCCTCGTATTTGGTACCGGGACGACCGTAGTTACAATACGGATAAATACTGATGCCGCCTCGTGGAGTAAATATCCCTGCTACTTCGATATATTTCGGATCCATCAGTTTTATCAAGTCTTTCATGATGATGTTCACACAGTCTTCATGAAAATCGCCGTGATTGCGGAAGCTGAAAAGGTATAGCTTCAAACTCTTGCTTTCCACCATCTTTACATCCGGCAGGTATTCGATGCGTATCTCGGCAAAGTCAGGCTGACCGGTAATCGGGCATAAACTGGTAAACTCGGGACAATTAAACCGAACCCAATAATCGTTCTCCGGATGTTTGTTCACAAATGTCTCTAACGTTTCAGGGGCATAATCCGTCCTGTACGCCGTCTGCCGTCCCAATTGAGTTAATTCATCTCTTCTTTCCATCGATCATCTATTTTGTTTCGCGTTCTGTTTTTATCTTCAAATACTTCTCTAATCCTTCGCGACGCAGCTTACAGGCCGGGCAATGACCGCATCCGTCGCCGGGAATGCCATTATAACACGTCAACGTTTCATGGCGGACCAAATCGAGCACTCCCAATTTATCAGCCAATTCCCAAGTCTGCGATTTATCTATCCACATCAGTGGCGTATGAATTGCAAACTGCGCATCCATAGCTAAGTCCAACGTCACATTCAACGACTTGACAAAGGCATCTCGACAATCGGGATACCCGCTGTAATCAGTTTGCGAAACGCCAGTCACCAAATGGCGTATTCCTTTTTCACGAGCATAGATGGCGGCGATACTCAAGAAAAAGAGATTACGCCCCGGGACGAATGTGTTGGGGAAGGTGTCAGCAGGTTTCTCCCGATCCATCACGATGGAAGCATCAGTGAGCGAATTGGCTCCCAACTTCCCGATAAGAGAGACGTCCACCACGTAAATATCGACATCAGCCTTGGCGGCGATAGCCTTAGCGATCTCTACCTCGTTCACATGCTTCTGTCCGTAAATAAATGTGATTGCAAATACACGACGAAAATATTTCTTCGCCCAGAACAGACAAGTAGTAGAATCTTGTCCTCCGCTGAATACTACCAATGCATCTTCGTTATTCATCATTCCTGTTTTTTCGTGGTTAATCTGGATTACACGACCGTTATTCACGGCATCTTCTCGACGCTGCAAAGTTACACATTATTCATAATCGGTCCAACTCGCTTTTTACATTTACTTAAAAATCGAACATCACAAAAAATAATCCACTTCCTTACGCAGTATTTCGAAAATCCAGGTATTACAGAATTTCATAAACTGTTAAACACGACGATATGTAAAAAAAGTTATTATCGTATTCCTCCATACTTTCGTTGTAACTTTGAGCGGATGTAATGATAAAGAATGGGTGAATACCCTATCGAGCGTCAGGACATTACGTTCTCTACGCGTTCAAAAGTATTGAATGAGAAAGTGTTAAAATAACTCAGAGATATTCTTCTCTCTTTCCTGAATATATTTTATTTCCGGATCCAAACTCCAGGTCTGGAAATAAATTTGATGTGCAGAAAAGTTTCTCGTCACCACGTTCGAATGGGATTAAAATTATACTAACTTTGCGAGATAAAGTCAGATGCTATGAATAAGAAAGAATTATACAGCAAGACCCTTTCCTATTTAAAAGAGGAGATTCCGCAAGCAAAGACGGAACTTCATTTCAAGAATCCGTACGAATTGATCATCGCCGTCATTCTGAGCGCTCAATGTACCGATAAGCGAGTAAACCTGATTACTCCTCCACTCTATCGCGACTTCCCCACCCCCGAAGCGCTCGCCACCTCAACCCCCGAAGTGATCTATGCATATATTCGCAGCGTGAGCTATCCGAACAGCAAGGCGAAGCATTTGGTCGAGATGGCGAAGATGTTGGTCGCAGATTTCCATAGCGAAGTACCCGATAATATGGACGATTTGATCAAGTTGCCGGGAGTAGGCCGGAAAACGGCCAACGTGATGTTGAGCGTCGTCTTCAAACAAGCCGTCATGCCGGTCGACACGCATGTCTTCCGCGTGAGTCATCGCATCGGATTGGTTCCCGATACCTGCACCACTCCTTTAGCCACCGAAAAATACCTGGAAAAATACATCCCTACCGAAGAAATTGCGATCGCTCACCATTGGTTGCTGCTGCACGGACGCTACATCTGCCAAGCGCGCCGACCCAAATGTGAAGTGTGCGGATTAAATGGGATTTGCAAGTATTCCCTAACGGCGCATGTACCGTAAATCAGGCTTTTCCAACGTCAGACCATCGTAGGCGAGATGGATATGCGGAGGCAACTGTTCGTCGATCACGGCATGCAACCCCATCTTATGACTCATGTGGATGAAATAGGTTTCCTCAGCGCCTATCCGCCGGGCATTCTGCAAAGCCTGTTCCAAATTTTGATGAGCAGGATGCGCTGCCCAGTGCAAAGCATTCATAATCAGCAGATCCAATCCATGAAGTTTCTCGTACTCCTCCTCAGGCATTGCAAGCATATCGGTGATCCATGCCATCTTGCCGATGCGATAACCTAAGATCGGCATCTCGCCATGCATAACGAGCAAAGGCAAGATCTCCGCTTCAGCGCCGCTCACGCTGCTCACCTTGAAAGGGATATCGGGAAATATCTCGGTCAGCGTAATCTTCGGGACACCCGGATAAAGACGGTCTCCGAAACAATAGGGAATACGTTGACGAAGATGGGCGTAAGTGCGATGATCCGCATAAAGAGGAATATCTCGGAGCCGTCCCCAAGGGCGGAGATCGTCTATCCCTCCGACGTGGTCGTAATGTTCGTGAGTCAACAATACCGCATCGATGGCTCTGAAATCATTCAGGCGTATCATTTGCTCCCGGAAATCGGGGCCGCAATCAATCAGTATACGTACTCCGTTCACATCGATGATCCCGGAACAGCGAAGCCGATTGTCATGCGAATCCTTGCTGGTACAAACGGGGCACGTACACCCCACTTCGGGTACGCCGGTCGATGTTCCGGTTCCTAATATCGTTATCTTCATCCTTGCGTATGTTTAATCGCTCAGATCGTCGAACTCTACCAATTTCCACCGGCCTTTGCGACGTTTAAAATAGAGAGTATTGTCGAAGCCGTTGCCGTTCCCTTTCAATTCCATAATCCGCAGGTTCGATTCGGCAGGTTCAGGCCGGCCATAAATCACATTTGTCAAAGTATCTTTCGGAATGGGCGGAGAGAAGGCAAACCACTGTCCGGCATCGAGGGTTGTCTCCCATACGGAGAATTCATCGTCCGGATCAAAGGTGACATATTTCAACGGGTCGGCCACGCGGGCGGCCTGAAAAGCGCTGTCATTGGCAAAACGAGAATAGAAGTTGTAGAACTCTTCGCCGTCCGCTATTGAATCCCTCTCTGCCAGATTCACGAAATCGATGGCATGCAGCATCCAGCCCCCTTTCGTCCGTTCGAACGAATAGCGTTTAATCTCTCTCTTCTTTAAGAGGATCCATTCCACTTGCGCATTCGTTGCGGTGGTATCCTTTTCCACCCCGGCATCGGCGTTTTCGTTACGAATAATGGTATAGACCTCCATGCGACTGAAAATAGGATCGAATTCCCACTCGTTTTTATCGATAAACGATTTCCGAACAGCATCTCTACAAATCAAAGGAAAAATTATACGCGACTTCTGCATCTTGGCATCCCGCGTAAAGCTGTAGATAAAATCGGTAAAGCTCTCGTCGACGGTAAGAGGAATACGCTCTTCCTGCCCGATGCCGATTTCAGCCAAAGAATCATCAATTGCGGCCAATCCGGACGAATCGGCCGCAGCACCTATCGAATCGTTCGCCTTATTGATATTTTTACAGGAGTTCATCAGCAAAACGGCGACGACACTCCATACTAATCCTCTCATTTTTCTCGACAAATTCGATACAAAAATATCCTTTTTTCTCCTTTTCCACAAAATATTCCGTTTAAATCCTTACATTTGCACCCAATAAAAAATAACACTATGCTGATCGATAAAATAGAGCGATTATTTCAAGAGATAAAAGATATTCATGCATCGAATGCGGAAGAATTGGAAGCCCTTCGCATCAAGTATCTGAGCAAGAAAGGCGAGATCAATGCCCTGATGACCGATTTCCGAAACGTAGCCGCCGACCAGAAACGCGAAGTCGGCATGAGATTGAATGAACTGAAACAGCAGGTTCAGGAAAAAATCGCTGTACTGAAGCAATCTTTCGAGGCGAAAGACAACGGCACAAGTCACTTAGACCTGACCCGCACGGCTTACCCGATTGCATTCGGCACCCGCCATCCGTTAAGCATCGTGAAGAACCAGATCATCGACATCTTCAATCGCTTGGGCTTTACCATCGCTACTGGTCCTGAAATCGAAGACGACTGGCACGTATTCTCTTCCATGAACTTTGCGAAAGACCATCCTGCCCGCGATATGCAAGATACCTTCTTCATCGAGTCCAACCCCGACGAAATCTCCAAGAACATCCTCCTCCGCACCCATACTTCCTCCGTACAGGCGCGCGAGATGGAAGTACGGAAACCACCCATTCGCGTGATTTGTCCCGGACGCGTATATCGCAACGAAGCGATCAGTTACCGCGCTCACGCCTTCTTCCATCAGGTAGAAGGGCTATATGTCGACAAGAACGTGTCGTTCGCCGATTTGAAACAAGTGTTGTTGCTTTTCGCGCAGGAAATGTTCGGGCCGGACACCCGAATTCGTCTACGCCCTTCTTACTTCCCCTTTACGGAACCGAGCGCAGAGATGGATATCAGCTGTAATATCTGCGGCGGAGCCGGATGCGCTTTCTGCAAAGGTACGGGCTGGGTGGAAATCCTCGGTTGCGGCATGGTCGACCCGAATGTGTTCGAGGCGAACGGCATCGACAGTCATGTTTATTCCGGTTATGCTTTCGGAATGGGTGTCGAACGCATTGCGAACCTGAAATATCGCGTAAACGACTTACGCCTGTTCTCCGAAAACGATATCCGCTTCCTGAAAGAGTTTCAGCCGGCATACTGAACTTCACCGCACATCCGCCGGCAAAAGGTCAAGTTCGAAAAATCATCGATTTTTTGACATAATGACAATCCGATGTCGTTCCCGCAGGTTCCTTTCGTAACTTTCCGAATTCATTCCTCCTGTTTTGCCCGCCTCTTCGGGCGAATCAACAAATTCTTATCCGAGCGAAGTGCGTCGCCGGTTTCCTGATCATAAACGAACCGCCAGTCGGTCCGCGAGGGTATCGCCGCAGGTTCCTTCGTCTCTTTGAAGAAATCGATGATGCGCGAACGGATGTCTCGCTGCGTAATCAGAATGATTCTCGAAGCAAGTTCTTCCAGCGTCAGGTCGGCGCCGCAGGTAAGGATACCGCCGCCGCCGCTTCCGATGTAGGAATTCACGACTACGCGGTATTCCCTGTCGTAATCGAAAGGAGTACCGTTCGCATGGCGGAGAATACGCACTTTCTCTCCCATCGGTTTCGTCAAGTCGACTTCGTAAACGATGCCGGCGGCAGTGATCAAGAAAGGGCTGAAGGCTCCCAAAAAATAATTTTTGTGTACGGAAATAATATGCAAAACCTTACCCACCGATCCTTCGGCTCCGGCATCCGTCAGCAAGTCGTACGAGCGTTCCAACGCTCCCCGCACTTCTCTTCCCGTCAAACGCACGAGCTCGATCAAGTTTTCATAACGGTAAAGACGGAATGTATCTCGGATACATACCTCTCCTTCAGCGACGACCTCATCGTACGTTAACGGAGCGGCAAAAGAGATGTCGGCATCCATCCCTTTCATTTGTACCTCATGGAGCAAATCACCCAAGGGGGACGGTCCGAAAAAATAATCCACAGCGTAAATGGGAGTCGTCAGTCGCCCGATCTTTTGCCCGACAAAGCGTTTGACTGCTTTCTTATAGTTCGCATATCGCCTGGCAAACGCCAAATCTACCGGATAAGCCATCACAGATACTATCTGTCCGCTTTTATACAGCATCTCCGCACCGGTGTCCGAAACGACGCAGGTAATCAACGCTTCGGCGACATGAGTGGTCGTCCCGCCCGCATTCAAAAGCAAGACCGTCTTCCCGTTCGCCTTATTCAAAACCTCTTTCGAACAAGAACGATGATCGTGTCCAAAGAAGATGACATCAAACCCGGCTACTTCCGTAGCGATCTCTTCGGCAGCATTCTCATTGAACCCGTTGAACCCTTCTTCCTTCAAACCGGTATGAAACAACCCGACCATCACATCTGGACACTCCTCTTCTTCGATCTTCGAAACCCATTCCCGTGCGGAACCTACGATATCACCGAAGTAAATGCCTGACCAAAATTTTTCCGGCAGCCACATTGGGATAGCGGGAGTAATCAATCCCAACACGGCGATACGGACACCATCTTTCACGATGAGGGTGTAAGGTTTCGTATAGGGACGGCCGTTCGATTGCCGAAGAATGTTGGCTCCCAATACGGGACATTGCATATCGTTCAACCATTTATCATACACCTCATGGCCGACTTCAAAGTCATGATTTCCAAAGACTACCGCATCGTATTTCATAAAGTTCATCACATCCGCAGCCAAATGACAGGTACTTTTGTCAATAAAATTGGCATAATAAGCGCAAGGCTGTCCCTCTAAGATATCGCCTCCGTCGAAAAGCACGCAATGCTCCTCTCCCCACAATCTCCGTTGCCGGCGAACGTAGGCGTCCACTTTACCCAATCCTCCTTGGTAGGCACGATCATTGATAAAATCATACCCCAGAAAGTTACCGTGCACGTCGGTAGTCTCTATCAATTTCAGTACTACTTTACGGGTCTTATCCTTATGGCTTGCTTTCATTCTCTCTCAAACGCTACCAAACGAACTGCCTCGTAAAGATAGGCAATAAAACAGAAAAGGAGAAATGCTCCCGACCATAACCTTCCGCATTTATCGTCCGTGAAATCGAGAAATCATCGTTATTGAAACGAAGCAAGCCCTTCCGACAAATACCATTGAAACAGGCAAGACTATTTTCGTCTTTATGCTGCATAACATAACCGATTCGTTTGCTTATCAGGATAAAACTCTTGTAATTTGTAATATCAAAATGATATTAAAACGATAAAGATATGAGGACAATCGTAGAAAGTGCCGTATCGATGGTAAAAACGGTGCTCGATAAATTATCCGCCGAGAAAATCGTCGAATTGGACGAAGATAAGAAAACGGCGATGGTGGGCAACCTAAGGATGATTTTCTACACCGACGAACCGGTACAATCGGTGGTGAACTCAGGAACACTGAACATGTAAACCTTTCATTATGCCGAAGAAAGAAACGACGAAAAACTTCATTCTCAGGATGGATACCGAAATGATGAATGCCATCGAGAAGTGGGCGGTCGAGGAGTTCCGCTCTACCAACGGACAATTGCAATGGATCATCACCGAGGCGTTACGTAAAAACGGCAGATTGAGAAAAGACAAAAGGATGTCTTTGTCGCCGAAAACATCCAATGAACAAGAAAACAGTTAATTAAATAATTATCATTCAATCAAGACATCGTTCTTATGGAAAAAATTATTCTCAGCATCATTTTGGTACTCATGGCCTTAGGTGTCCATGGACAGGAAAAGAAGCAAACACCTCTCCCTCCTTACGCCTACGCTACGGAAGAGGTCAGTTTCACCAACGCGGAAGACCATGCCGTCCTTTCAGGAACACTCTCCTATCCCTTCGGATATGAAAAGATGGAAAAGAATGCCGTCTCTGTCGTTTTGATGATATCGGGCAGCGGTTTGCAGAATCGAGACGAAGAACTGTTCGGACATAAACCCTTCTTAGTCATCGCCGACTATTTGGCCAAGCACGGCATTGCCAGCCTACGCTACGACGATCGGAACTTCGGGAAATCGACAGGAAACGTTATGGAAGCCACGACGGAAACCTTCATGAAAGATGCCCTTGCCGGGATAGATTTCTTAAAGAAATCGGGCCAATTCGGTAAGATCGGAGTGATAGGACATAGCGAGGGCGGAAGTATCGCATTCATGCTGGCAAGCAGAAAATCAGTCGATTTCGTGGTCAGTTTAGCCGGAAGCAGCGTGCGGGGAGACCTTGTTTTATTGACACAAAACAAAACCCTGTTAAGTATGTCCGGCATTCCCGATCAGGTTTGTACGGACTACTGCAACGTACTGAAAGAGATTTTTCAGGCGCAATTGGCTAAACCCGATATCGCCAATCCGAAAGAACTTGTCAAGGAACTGATCGAAAAGACCCAAGCCAAGCTCCCTCCTTCCTTAGAACAAAATCTGGTCATGGTGATCAAACTGAGCAATCCATGGTCCCGTTATTTCATCAGTTACGACCCGGGAAAAGACATAGCAAAGACTCATTGCCCCGTCATGGCCATCAATGGGAGCAAGGATATGCAAATAGATGCGAAAACCAATTTGGAAGCTATCCAAACTTTACTGCCAGCCAATACGCAAAACCTGATAAAGGAATATCCGGGATTGAATCATCTCTTCCAACACAGTGAAACGGGCAATCCGGCGGAATATGCCAATATCGAAGAAACCATTGCCCCCGAAGTACTCGAGGATGTGGCGAACTGGATTAACCAGACCTCGAAGTGAAGTTCGAGGTCGGCCATCCGTTCCCCACTCTCTCTGTCGACTCAGATTAAGATGAAGAATTTTTTATTCCTTTTAGCGGCAATCGCCAGCGAGACGTTCGCCACGTCGATGCTCAACAAATCGGAACAGTTCACGAAGCTGATACCTACCGTTCTGGCACTTGTCGGCTACTGCCTGTCGTTCTATACGCTAAGCCTTGCCTTACGCACCATACCTGTGGGTATCGCCTATGCCATTTGGGCAGGATTCGGTATCGTATTGGTTATGCTTGTCGGAATTTTCGTTTTCAAACAGGTTCTGGACATTCCGGCTGCCATTGGCCTGCTGTTGATCGTCGCGGGCGTAATCGTCATCAATCTGTTTTCGAAGATGAACGTACATTAGCTGATCTTCGATCTAATTTCCTTGGGATGATCGATGATTTTTCCGGGATGGGTTATCGCTTCTTTTTCCTGTTTAAGGCTTCAACGGGCCGTAAAAGTAGGAAGCCGTGGTACCGCCGTCGACGAGAAAGTCGGTTCCGGTGATGAAAGCGCCGCGGTCGCTCATCAGCAATTCGGCCACATTGGCTATTTCATCAGCCGTTCCTCGACGTCCGGCTGGACATTTAGCGAACATATTCTTATAGAAATCACCGCGCGGACCGTTGAATTCGTCGAGCGCCAGCGGCGTGACGATGATACCTGGCGAGATGGAGTTGATGCGTGCGCCGCGTGCACCCCATCTGACGGCCTCAGCCATGACGCGCTTCACGTTGCAGCGCTTGTCCATCTGGTAGGCGTGCAGCGTGTCCTTGATGTTTTCAGGCTGCAGCATATCGAGGGCGAGCAATTCGTCCGTCGGAGTAACAGCCAGCAGTTCGTCTTCCTCCGCCGTAAGGATAGGTATGCGGTGGCCCGACTAGCTGGAGATGGTTATGCCTGTACCGCCCGGTCGGATGACCTTGCCCACCTCTTCGAGTAGCACCGCCGTGCCGTAAAGGTCTACTTTCAATATCGCTTCTATCGGTGCCTGACTCGGCGACACGCCTGCCGAATTGACGAGCATCGCCACGTCACCGTATTTTTGTGCATCGACTATCGTAGCGAGAACGGATGCTCTCGAAGCGATGTCCGTCTCCACAGCCACCGCATCGAAGCCTGCTTTGTTCATCACATCGGCTGTGGCTTCGGCGTTCTCTTTGCGTCTGTCACCCACGACGATCTTCATATCATAGCCTATACGACGGGCTATCGCCATACCAATCTGACCGGCACCGGTCAGTATCATTACGTCTTTCTTCATCTCAATCATATTTCAAATTAAAATTTTATCTATTTGAAAAGAGCTGCTCCTTTCGGATGCATCCGCTATCCAATCCTGCTTCATTTATATCGGTCAGCAGCTCGCGTTCCGGCAAGCGGTGCTCAGAACACCCAGCCAATACCGCCCATAAACGTAGCTCGCGACATAGGGAAGCCCGCCAGAATCTCATATCGCTGTGCCAATAGGTTCTCTCCTTTGACGAAGAGACGTACTCCTTTGCCCATGCGACAGTCGGCCGTCAGGTTCAGTAAGACGAAATTCTCCTTCTGTTCGTCGTTGCCCACGGCCGTGTAAAGTCCGTCGATCCACTGCAAGCCGGCGTTCAGTCCGAACCGGCCGGCTTCGTATCGCCCCCCTGCATAGAGTTTGTGCCGAGGAGCCGCTATTTGCGGACGGCTCATGTGCAGATAGCTGTAATTGCCGTTCAGCCGCAGATGTCGGTTTGCGGAATAGTCGACCTCCAACTCGAAGCCCGTATTCTCCGTTTTTCCCGTGTTCATGTTGAGCGGTTTGCCGCCGACCATTACCGTGGAAATGAGTTCGTCGGCTTTCAGATAAAACACATTAGTTCCCAACAACAGACGGCCCCGCAACAGTCGCTGTTTGTAAGAGAGTTCGTAGTTCATCAGCCGTTCGGGTTTAAGCGCGCTGTTGGCCGGCCGGAACATATAGAGTTCGCGCAACGTGGCATGGCGGAAACCTTTGCTGACCATTGCTCGTAGCTCTACGTGAGGTAATCGGAAAGTGAAACCGCCCTGCGGCACCCATTCATTGCCGGCTACCGAGTGATGATCGAGCCGTATGCCGGCATCGAGCGTAATCCACGAGGCGAGATCTTGGCGGAAGTCGACATATCCGGCCACTTCATTTACGGTCTTGTGGGCAAGCTCCGTGCGCTTGTCGCCGCTCATGGCCTTGTTCCAAGCCTCGCCGCCGAAATGTTGAAAGTCCATACCCAACGTAATCCGGTTGCCGGTGAAGAACGATGCAGACTGATAGAGCGACAGCCCGCCCTCTTGTCGTCATGGATGTAATAGGCCGTGCGTGGCGTTCCGCCCGGATGGTATCCGTCGTTGATGTGGTGATGCCCCCAGTTGTTGAACACGCGCAGGGCTCCCGACGTCTTTCCGTAATCGTTGGTGAGCGACAGGGCGGCCATTCCGCGGGTTATCCTCATGTCGTTGTCGATGTACGGATTGGATGTCTCGCCCGGATTGGAGCTTTCAAAATAGGTTACGTCCACATTGCCGCTCAATGTCCATGCGGGCGTGAGGTCATAGCCGAGTTTCACGAATCCGGCCGTCTGTTCGAATGCCGAGTTCGTCCGATGGCCATCGGTACGACCACAGTTCGCTCCGGCAATACCGAAAAACTTATTGCTGCGGAAACGCATGGTGGCACTCCCCTCGAGCGTTCCGTACGAGCCGCCTTGCAGATTGATGTCGGAAGCCATGCCGTTTTCACGCATCTGTCGCGTCACGATGTTCACCACGCCGCCCATCGCATTGCTGCCATAGATCGTCGAGGCAGGACCGCGCAGTACTTCCACTCGTTCGGCCAGCATGGTTTGATAGGTGTCAACAACGGGATGGCCGTACAGGCCGGCATACTGCGGCAGTCCGTCGACAAGCACGAGCAGCGAGGCTCCGCCGCCCACGCCGCGCACTTTGATGCTGCCCGCCGAGCCGGTGCTCACGCTGTAGCCCAGCAGCCCTCTCGAGGTGATGAAAAGACCAGCTATCTGTTCCGTGAGCGTGGGCAGTACCGACTGCCGGTAATCCTGCGTCAGCGCCTCGCGCCCGATCACGGAGAGCGTCATCGGCAGGTGCCGGAGGTCGGTACGATTGCGCGTTCCCGTCACCACGACATCATTCAGCCGATAGATTGTCGTGTCTATGGGGTTTCCATCGGCATACGCAGAAAGGACGATGCCGGCCGCGGCAACTAACATATAGCATCTCTTCATAAGAGAATTATTTCAGCTCTACCAGCTCGTATTGTCTGCTGCCCAGCCCAATCCGCTCGGAATAGTCTACGATGTGGATGCCGTGCTGACGGTTGATGCGTTCGATGAGCGGTTTATTGTCGTCGCCGGGAGCCGCCTTGTGGTTGAACACCAAGTCGAGGCAGGCCTGGTCTAAAGCTACGGGATCGGCACTTGCCAAAATCCCCATATCTTTCAGCTTGGGATCGGCCGGATGGGAATCGCAGTCGCAGTCTACGCTCATGTTGTTCATCACGTCGATGTAAACGATGTTTCCCGCTCCGAAATGATCGTGTACGGCTTGTGCAGCAGCGGCCATCGACTCGAGGAAGTAATCCTGCGCCGGTAGGTTCTGCCACAGCTCGTCAGGACTTTGCACTTTACCGGCGGTATGGATGTAAGTTTTACCGGCCAAGGAAGCCACGCCGATGCTGGCGTTCTTCAACACTCCGCCGAAACCGCCCATGGCGTGACCTTTAAAGTGAGCGAGATTAACCATAAAGTCGTAGTTCTTCAGATGATTGCCCACGATGTCGTACTTGATATGCGTCGTATCCTGCACGGGGATACGCATATCGCCCTCCTCGTCCATGATGTCGACCTGCGCGATGGCGTCGAAACCGTGTTCGCGGATAGTCTTCCGATGAGCTTCGGTCGTATTCCGGCTATCGGGATAGGCCGTATTGCATTCTACGATAGTGCCTTTCACCTCGTCTACGAGACTGCGGATGAGTTCCGGTTTCAGATAATTGCGTCCTCCAGACTCGCCGGTACTGATTTTCACGGCCACGCGCCCGTGAGCCGGCACACCCAAAGCCTTGTATATCTTGACAAGCGACTCGGGCGAAATTTCTTTCGTAAAGTAAACTTTCGACTGTGCCGAAATGCCTAATGCAGCAACGACGCACAGTAAAATCATTAATAATCGTTTCATCTCTTTTTGTTTTAAGTTATTATATATAAAGTAGAGAACAACGCGATCCAATCTTGACTGCGGTAGGTCTGTACCTTTGTTTCGTTCTTTTTAGTTGTAAGTTGTTGCACTTGGTCCCATCGGTCCTCCTCTTTTTGACTTAAAATCTGTTGCATTTACCTGCATTCAGGGCATACAGTCCAAGCATACCGCACAGCGCGAGGAAAACAACGCCGAGAATGAGGATGAATTGAAAAGAGGTGATGTCGGCCAGAAGCCCCCACGCGCCAGCCATCAATGCGCCGCCCACAGCAAAGGCCATGGAGATGTTAGCGTAGATGCTGGCGTAGTTGCGGTTGCCAAACACTTCGCGCACCAGCATGGGTGTCTGTACGGTAACGCCTGCATAGGCCCACCCGAAGAGAAAACCGCCAGCGAGAACAACGGCTATGCCCGCCTTGCCAAAGATGAGAAGCAGAAGCCCCAAGATGCCTAACGATACCGTAACGGTTACGCCCAGCGTGGCGTTGCGGTCGTTGATGATCCCCAATACCACCTTGCCTACGGTTACGCCAATCATTACCGCCGACGCCACGAACGATGCCTGTTCGAGCGAGAAGGCCAAGTCGGTGATGTATTTGGGGATGAACAAGTTGAGCGTAGACACCGAAATCATGAGGAAAGCGAAGACCAACAGGCAGTAGAAGACAGGCATACGCACGGCTTGGGCGTATGCCACGCCCTCGGTAGGCTTTGCCGTCGCGGTGTTTTGCAACGTTTCGCCATGCGGTTCAAGTCCTTTCTCGGACGGATAGTTGCGCAAGAAGAAGGCAAGGAGCGGCGTAACGATGAACAATATCATGGCTCCGAACACCACGTAGGCCGTACGCCAACCGTAATCGGATATGAGCCATGCGCCCAAGGGGTTGAAAAGGATGCCGCCGATGCCCGATGCCGCACTGCATACGCCGATGAAAAAGCCCACGCGTGAGCAAAACCAACGGTTGACCATTGTGGGAAAACTGAGGTAGAGCAGAAAAGCCATGGTGATACCGATGACGTTTCCTGCCGCGTAAAACTGCCAAGCAGCGGTGAAAAGTGACATGGAAGTCACCGCAAGGCCCAGCACCAACGAGGCCACCGTGAGCAAAAGGCGCGCGCTGCACTTCTCTATCAGCCGGCCGGCCAAGGGAAGCGTGAGCGTGGAAAACAGATAGTTGAACGACATGTAAAGGCCGAGCGCACCCACGAAGATGCCCAAACTTTGGCTCACAGGCTGATAGAAGATGCCTGCACAGCTCATAACCAGCCCCACGTTAATGCCCATGATAAGGCAACAGCAGGCTACTATGGCGTAGGCGTAATGTATTTCGTTTCCTTTCATCTTGTGTATGTGCCTCCTCTATATTAAGGTGTAATCACCATTGCAGAGGCAAGGTGAACTTCCCATCGGTATCGAAATCGCGGATCAATTCGCTCCATGCCGTGGGCGTGCGTCCCGACTTGGCCGTGGGGAAGACGTTGTATGGCAGTTGCGGAATGTTGAGTGCGATGGGCGTGCCCTTACCGAAAAGAATGGTATATGTACCCCCGGGTAGGGTGTTCTTTTGCGGAGCGGTGAGGTCGCCGGGGTCGGCTGATAGGAAACCGTTCACGTTTTTGTCGCCCAAACTTTGCGTGCTCAGTACCCAGGCACAGTTTGTGCCCGGGCCGCAAGCCGTATTGAATGGGTTCTAACGCCATGTCGAAGCGTTGCACTTCGTTGGGCATGAGATACACATCCTTGTCTAACGTGGGCCAAGGCCATGCCATTTTGCCGTTCTTATCTGTCCATGTGGCTTGACGATCCAGCTTGCTGAGGCTCCCCAGCATGGCTCCCTTGGTGATAACGGTTGTAGTTCCGTCGGGTGCCACATCGTAAAGGCGTGCCAAAATCTCCATGTTGGTGTTGCTCGACTTGGCATAGAGTTGCAGCGAAAGCGGGCCGGCGATGGTCATTCCGTTTGTAATCGCTGCGCTTTCGAAGGTCAGCTTGCCGTCTTTCTCTTCGGGTTTTCCCCATCGCAAGCGGCTTTCGCCAGTGTCCTGCATGCGTCGGGCAATGCTTTCATTGCTGCCTAAGTACCACGTTGTGTAGGTATCTACCGCGGGATAGGCGGCAAGATTAACCCAGCGTTCACTGCCCGCTTCGTATAAATGCAGGGGTGTGGCGGTGTTGGTAAGGCCTGTATCTTTGCCTTTGAGCCACGTATCGAACCATTCGAGGTAAACGCCGATGTCCATTCCCAAGCCGTGCCCCCAGTCGCCGATGATGAGTTGATAGCGTGGAGACACCTTTTGACCTCGCTGCATGGGCTTGTCGATGGGCCTACCGCTTACTGCGTTTTGGAAAGCCACGTACCCGCGAACGGCTCCCGTTTCGTTAAGGTCTTGCCAACCGCCCCATTGCAACACGGGAATACCATTCTCTACAATGTCGCGACTCCATCTCAAGGGAATGCGGTCTTGCCAGAACGTCCCGTCGTAGGCAGGGTCGCCACCAGCCCAAAAGGCCTTGTCGAAGTCTGCAAAATGCTTTTCCGCACCCTCGTTGCCGCCCATCGAAGCCTTTGCGCGTGGGGCATAGCCCATCATCAGCACGGTGGGAAGTCCGTTGTTGGTCCATGCCTGTCGATATTGGGCACCCAAACCGATGGCGCCAGCCATGATGACTTTCAGCGGAGAGCTCTTTCCCACCTTGGCAGCGGTTGCCAAAGCTAAGGCCCCAGGATAAGATGCGCCGTAGAATCCCACCTTTCCGTTGCTGCTGTCGAGCTTCGAAGCCCAATCTACAACGGCCTTTCCGTCTAAGCCATCGCGACTGGAGAACTGTTGAAGCACGCCCGTGGATTTGCCCGAGCCACGCGGATGCACCAGCGCAACGATGTAGCCGCGCTGGGTAAGATAGGTGTAGGGTAGTCGTTCTGCTGCGCCTTCTCCTTCGTAAGGTGTAAATTCCACCAGTACGGGAAAAGTTTCTTCGGCGCGTTTGCCCGTTGCGAGCGAGGTGGGATAAGCCACCTTGGCATCCAACACCACACCATCTTCCATGGGTATGCGCACGTCTTTCTCTATTTCAGCCCCGAATGCGGGCGGTCCTGGTTGCCAACCTTTGTCTCCGGGGTATTTCGTTTGCGCCAGACCGGCAATGGCTTGCGCACAGAACGCAATCAATATAAAAAACTTCTTCATTTGTTATTCTATTAATCGTGCGATGTCATCTCGCGGATATTTCTTTCAATAGGTGGACGCTTCGGCGTGAACGAATTTCCATTCCCCGTTTTCTTTCCTCAAGCGGAAGCTCAGTTGCAAGGGCCACGTGTGTCTGCCGCCGCCGAAGCCAGCCGCCTCCACTCTACTTCTGCCAACAAACGTGGCTTCGTTGTCTTTCACTTGGCAGTCAAGTTGCTGCACTTCGGCCTTATAATAATTGAGCGTTCCGTCCATGATGGCACGAATATAAACCGACTTCGACTGATGCAAGCCGGTCATGTGCACAAGTACGAAATCGTCGGCATGTACTTCGTCGAGCACAGCCGAGTCTTTTTCAATCAAAGCCTTGTACATCCGCCCGTATAACGTTTCGATTTGTTTCCTGTCTGAGTCATTCATTTTCGTTGATTTTTGACGAACAACTGTTCCTTGCCCGCATGCCGAAAGGATACAAGTGAGGGACAGCGATAGGAATAGTTTGCGTCTCATCGCAACTTCTTGATAAACTTTGCCGGGACTCCCGCCACCAACGTGTAGGGTGCCACATCTTTAGTGACGACGGCCCCGCTGGCAACGATGGCCCCTTCGCCGATTGTCACGCCCGGCATGACGCTTACTCGGGAACCTATCCAAGCGTTGCGGCAGATGTGTACCTCCCTGGTCATGATGATGCGGACATCCGACGGATCGTGGTTCACGGTGAACAATCCCACTTCCGGGCCCATCATCACGCCGTCGTCGATGATGACCGTACCTGCCGACATCACGGTGAGTCCGTGGTTGGCAAACACGTCTTTGCCTAAATGCACATTGCAGGCGCAATCTATTTGGAACGGCGGGGTGAAGAATGTTCCTTCCTGAAGTTTTACGCCGAAAAGTTCGTTTTCCAACTCTGCAATCTTTTCTCGCTCGTCGGGGTCGGTATTGTTAATCACATAACACAAGTGTCGGCAACGAGCAATCTCGCCGTGTACTTCCTCGCGATATTTCTCGTCGCGTATGTCGTAAGGTTTTCCGCTGCGCAGTTCTTCAAATACAGTCATGCTTTTGTTCCTTTCTGTCAATATCCCAGTCCTTTGAGCCACTGCTGTACCTTTGCTTTTTCCGTTCTCACCTCGTGGCCGTAGATGGAAAAGGCGCCGGTAACGGTGGCTTCGGGGTATTGTTTCTTCACGTCCTTGACCGTACTGCCCAGCCCGCTACCCTCGTGGGTGGTGAAGGGGATGAGTTTTTTTCCGTTCAGGTTGTATCGTTTGAAGAAAGTGAACATCACCTGCGGATAGGTGCCCCACCAGATGGGGCCGCCGATGAAGACGGTGTCGTACCGGTCGATGTTGTCCACCGCGCCCTTGAATGCAGGCAGCTCGTGGTTATCCTTCTCCGCTCGCGCTACTTTGATCAGTTCCGAGTAGGGCATATCATAGTTCTTTTCGGCGACGATCTCGAAGACATCCGCTCCGGTCTGTTCCTGAATATAGTCGACCACGATCTTCGTGTTGCCCACTTCGATGTTTCCGACTGCGTAGTTCTCGCCCACATGGGAGAAGAATACGATCAATGCTTTTCCTTTTTCCATATTATACTGCGGTTCTTTTGTGCTGCCGCTGCAAGCTGTGGAAACCAGCAATACGGCGAAAGCGATGAATATTTTCAATGGTTTCATACACATTATTTATGAGGAGTTATCTTTTATCTTATCTCTTATCAGGTCATTTCTTTCAAGGACTCGATCCATCGACCTACGTCGTTTTTCGGCGAGTCCATGCCCTGCGTGATTGTCCGTGCAGGAGCAATAAACGTGCTCTGTTTTTTCATCTTCCTGCGAATCCGTTCCTCCAGCCCATGAACATCTTCACCGTCTCGGGGTCGTTGTGGTCGAAGAAAGCGCTCTTGGCCAAGTCGAGCGACCGAATGCGCTCCATCTCCTCGGCGGTGAGTTCGAAATCGTAGATGCTGAAGTTCTCTTCCATCCGTTTCCGGTGCGTGGATTTGGGGATGATGATGACGTCGCGCTGAGTGAGGTAGCGGAGGGCGACCTGCGCTACGCTCCTGCCGTGCACCTTGCCGATTTCTTCCAATACGGGGTTAGTAAAGAGGCCGTTGCGCCCTTCGGCGAGGGGCCCCCACGACATGGTGCGCGTGCCGAACCCGTCCATGTATTCCTTGGCTTTGATTTGCTGGCAGAAGACGTGCGTCTCCACCTGATTCACCGCCGGCACAATTTCGACATTGGTGGCCAGGTCGATGAAATGGTTCGGCTGGAAGTTGCTCACGCCGATGGCGCGCAGTTTGCCCTTGCGGTAGGCGTCTTCGAGTGCGCGGTAGGCGCCGTAGTAGTCGCAGAAAGGCTGGTGGAGCAGCATGAGGTCGATGTATTCGGTCCGCAAACGGCGCAGACTCTCGTCGATGCTCGTCTTGGCGTGCTCGTACCCGTAGTGGCTGATCCATACTTTGGAGACCAGAAAGACCTCGCTGCGGGGGATGCCGCTCTTTTTCACCGCTGCGCCCACGCCTTCTTCGTTGTAATAGGCCTGCGCCGTGTCGATCATCCGGTAGCCCACGCCGAGCGCATCGCTTACGCATCGTTCGGCTTCTGCCGGATCCACCTGGTACACGCCATAACCCAGTTGCGGCATCTGTACTCCGTTGTTCAATGTTACGTACTTCATCGTCTATTTCCTCTCTTTTAGTTTCTTCTTCAAATATATTCTATATTGATTATCAATGATTTATATTTGTATGGTACAAAAATGTTTCCTCAATTTGAGTAGCATTGATTAGAAAACATCTTGGATGTTATCGCTTTGTTGATTATGAAGATAATTAAATGTCCCTTTTGCTAATCTGAGTATTATTTAATATATGTCGAACAAACTAACTTCATCAATATTAATTATAGGAGTAATTTTGTTTCTTATCCTTTTGATACAAATATCATATTGCGGAAACGCATTTTTATAAGCATCAGCGACCCAATCATTATTCCATAATTCTACATCAGCTTCGTTGTTCACGATTTTACATATATCCTCAGTATATGCAATAGGATGAGGCAAATTGAAAGTAATGTGTTGCATCCAAATTTGAATTTCACCAATATTTGGAAATCTCTGAAATTTCATATAAATATTATTGACAATTTGCTCCCTTTCATCAGGTATAGGAATTTTATCAACAAGTTTGCTGATGATAACTAAAGCAATCTTATACGCTTTTGGGCTAAATAGGGCAATGTCAGTGAAAAGGGATATTAAAACATGGATATTATTGCAATCTGCAAATTTATTAGCTAATCTATAAGTAAATGTTGTTAATAGTTTAGTAAGAGTACCACTATTAGGATACTTCTTTGAAAACTGATGGATATAAAGAGCCTCTTGTTGAAGATTCGACATTGTAGAATATATTCTCTTCTGTGTTTTTCTATACATGGGTATTCCTGAAATATATGCCACCTTGTCTGGCTTTATAGATTCGGTTATCACATCTTCCGTCAAATATGTCTTTTTAGCATTTAATTGAAAATTAAGTTCTGCAAGGACTTCTTGGAGGCAGAATGCGATACGTTCTGATTCCTCTTTAGAATTACAAAAGATGCGATAATCATCCCTGTATCTTAAAATACGATAGTTATTTATATCTTCAGCACTTAATCTATCACCAAGTTTTTTATCTGCATATGCAAGTACCATTTCTGCTATAAAATCTGACAACACACTACCCTGCGGAATACCGTTAGTTTGACCATATTGCATATACCGTATATAGTCATCTATCAGGTTACCCAACAACCCATGTTTGTCACGTTTTTGTTTAGCCTCTTCTTTCCCCATTAAAGCCCATGCAATAGTGTGGGTATATATAACACCATAGCAATTTGTAATATCTGTAACAAACATATACCTATACGACAATGCTAACTCGAGACTTCTTTGTTCCACATTCTCCCACCAAGAGTTTATCGATGCGGATAAATGTGATTTGTATGTCTTTCCTTTAATTTTTGGAATGCTCGCAATTTCTATGTTAGGCACTTTAAGTGCTGCAAATCTATCTCTTATCTCTTTCCAACTACGCCTGTTTGTCATTGCTTTGACAAGGAGGTAATATAGATAAGGATTTATCAGTTGAATAGGCCTATAAGAATATGGTGCATCTTTCTTTATTAATATCTTGTGATTTACATTCTCAAAGGAGGAAGGAGGATTATCAGTATTTTTGAGAATAGCTTTAAGTTCTTTTGTACCTACAATCGCCTGAACATAATCTAACACAGGTTTAAAGTCTATATAAACAGGTAATTGCATATTACAGTAATTCTGTGATTCCAAGAAATACCGTCTGGCCTTTATATCTGAAAGTTCTAAAATTGTTTGCATTCTCTTACTTATGTTTTCTTCTCACATTCGTTACCTTTCCCCAATGATATTCCGCTTGCCATACTACTAAGCCGTTACCTTTCTGTCGAGCGACGCTGAAGGTTACATGCGTTATCTCTACCATGCAACTGTCGCCAAAAGGACCTACCGAGAGGCGGATGCGTTTGTAAGGACGTGCCACAAACGAGAAGTGTCCGTTGTTGTATTCATCGGGATGATAGGTGCGCCCCTCAACCGTATGCTTCGGGTCGCATAGCGGCGTTCCATGCACATCGGTGGCAAGGTACTTATTGGCTGTATAGGCATTGAATATCTCGCGGTATTCCGTTTTCTTTGTTCCTGCCACAATCTGATTAAAGAACACTTGCTTGATGCTCAACTTCAGCGTATCGCTACCTTTGTAGGTGTTAGGGTCTTCTTCCTCCATGGGTAGCATATCGTGGCCTTTCTCTGTGATCGTAACATTACTGCCATCGAAGTGTAGTCGTGGCAATCGCTCCATAATGTCAGCTGTTTGCAGGCTTACGTTCATCACCGATAACAACAGATTGAAAATATAGCGCGGCTCTTCATGCTCTTTGCTCCAAAGGTTGGGGTTGTTCTTGATAAGGCTTTTCCTGTCGATAGTCACAGCATACCGCTCCATGATCCATTCCACCGCACTCTTGCCATTCACCACATACTCGTAAACGCGTGCGGGAATATCGTCAATGCGCAGATATTCGTTGTAGATAATCGTGCTTTGTTCGCCTTTCTTTGGGAAACGCATCTTGCTTACTGCATAGTGTGCGTATTCGTCTTCTCCTGCATAGTTGTCGTTGATGGTTACCTCGTATGGCTCTACACTTTCGTAATTTAAATGTAGCTCTGCCAACATCTTGCCCGCATAGTAGAAGTTCAGCCACTCTGTTTCGTCCGTAATAATAGGAATACGAGGCAGCGATTTCTTTAAATCCGATGCAAAGGTATTGCGATAATCGGGCGAATGTAGCAAACCGTAGATATAATAGAATATCATTTCTTTGGTGATTTTCTTATTGCCCACACGATTCCTTACTTCTTTCAACATCCAATCGCTGATGCCATCGTGGCAGATACAATCTCCACTCTCTGTTGCAAATAAACCTTGTTGCTTGTTTTCCTCGTACCAATAGAGAGGGAAACATTGCCCATTAAACATTAGTTGCAAGTCTGGTATCTTATCCGTTATCAATGCCGAGAAATCCTTACTGCTACCAATACCCGATAGACAGATGACTAAATTCTTGCTTTCAGGAGTTGGGAAGAGTTTTGTTTGTTGATATTGACGTGTATTTAATTGGTATTCAAAATAAAAGTTGCTTTGAACAAAAGGACGATATAAGCCACATCTAAAGCCTTTTTCTTGTAACCTAAAAACTTTATTCTTAGAAATACTATCCAACCAATAATCTGTCCACACCCCTTTTGTGGAGTTTCTATCAATCTCTGTTTTTTCTTGTCTATTTAGCAATTCTCTCTGTTCATTATAGAAATTAATGGTAGAATTAACATTCTTTCTAATGCTCTCAATAGAGAAATTATATACCCAGCTATCACGACCGCTTGCCACACCTAATGAAAATGTGTTAAACGCACTCTGCGTTTTGGTATCAAACTTCTTTTCAGGTGCCAAGGGTATAAGTTCCGAAAAACCTTCGTTGCGCGGGTTAATCCAATCGCCGTGTTCGTTAGGCTGGAGTATTGTCCAATTGAGTTTCGGTGAACAGATGCTCTTAAAATTATGCACTATCTTCAATTTCTCCTCGCGCGATAGGTAGTCGCCGATGTCGTGATAGTATATTGTAGCACGATTGTCAGCTGTCTGATGAGGTTTCTTGACCAACAATGTAATGGCTATAGGAGTGCGAGAACCTGAACCAAATATTTTTCCTCCTTCTTTTCTTGACAATTCTCCACTGGTTCGTTGGTTTCCCCGCAGATTGAATACATAGATAGCAGAGAACTCGCGCTCTAAACATTTGCGGAAACCATCGTTGGCATTACCGTCTATCCATGCGCCATTGCTGATGAATGCCACTACGCCTCCTTCTTCTTTATTCATGGAAAGACGGTCGGACGCCCATCTAAAGGCTTTGATATAAAGATCGTAAATGGATTTTGTACTCGTTGCAGCTGACTCTTTCACATAGGAGTCTGCTATGCGCTTGTCAAGCATTTCGTAGCTTTGGTTCTGCGCATTGTCGTTGGCAGACTTCTGACCGATAGAATAAGGTGGATTGCCTATAATAACACGTATAGGCGCTTTGAGTTGTTGCTCTACATTGGCGCTATTCCCCGCAAACCACGATTTATCAAAAACAGGTTCTCTATTTTCAGTGGTCTGGAAGGTGTCTGTAAGACATATATTATTGTAGGGCAGATATTCCGCACGCTGCGTCAATTCATGGAACACGCTCTCGATATTAACATCGGCAATATAGTAAGCCAGCAGCACAATCTCATTGCAATGAATCTCGTGCAGATACTTACGTTCCATGTCTTCAGGGTGAATCAGTCCGCTTTGCAGTAGGCGCGTAATGAAAGTTCCTGTGCCTGTGAAGGGGTCAAGAATGTGCACATGCTCATCGGTCAATGAGCAGTTGAACTCCTTTTTCAGAATATCGTTCACCGAGTGTACAATAAAATCGACACATTCTATCGGTGTATAGACAATGCCTAACTTGTCTACCGTTTTAGGGAAAGCCCCCTTAAAGAACTTCTCGTACAGCGTTTTGATGATGGCTTGTTTTCCTTCCAAATTATCAATCGTGCCCACATATTTGCTTACGTTGCTGTAGAAATCCTCAAGCACAGAAGTATCTTTGCTTACTTCTTCGCTTTCTAAGATTTCCAGCATGCGTTGCATGCTTTGGCTTACCGTGTTGTTGGTTGCAAAATGATATTCTTTAAACAAAGCTTCAAACACAGGACGGGTAATCATGTGCTGCGCCAACATTTCGATGGTCTGTTCTGCCGTAATCGAAGGATTGAGGTTTTGTTGCAACACATGTAGAAAGGTGTCAAACTCTTCTTTGTGTACACCGGTATGAACAAGTTGCCCGATACGATAAATAAACTTCTTGGCAATATCACCTACTTTAGCAGCCCAGTTCTCCCAATACAGTCGGTCGCCAACCTTTTCTACCATTTTGGCATATATGCCATCTTGCAATTCGCCAAATCGAAGTTCGAGTTGGGTGGCCACGTCTTCATTGGAAAGTTGTGCAAGGTCTTTCTCATTGTCATCATGCGTAGGTCGTGCGTCACCTCCAAGCATCTGGAACGAACCCCTTGGCACTCCGGCCACAACAATCTTTGAAGGACGTTCTTTATTCAAACTGATTTTGTTGACCGTAGCATTAAACTGTTCATCGTGCGCACGGAGGGCATTGAGAATATCCCAAACTACCTTAAATCTATCGTTGTTGTCAAGAATAAGATTAGGTTCGGTGTTGGGCGGGACCACTACCGGAATGATAATGTATCCGTATTTCTTTGGTTCTTGAGTTTTAGGGTCTTTAAAACTACGCATCACTCGTCCAACGCTCTGCACTACATCTACTTGGCTATCACGAGCCGACGCGAAGATTACAGCATCAAGTGCCGGCACGTCTACACCTTCAGACAAACAGCGCACATTGCTTAATATACGGCACTGACCATCGGCAATGCTCTCATCCTTCAACCAGTCTATGGCTTCAGCCCTTATCTCGGCACTCATTCCGCCGTCGATATGGCGTGCTTCCACATTTACCACTTGATTACGTTCGCTTTCCTCGACATCGTTTTCTTTATAGTATTTGGCCAATTCGGGGAACTGCATGGCAAAGTCGGTTGATGCGATGCCACTGAAACGCTTTGAGCGATTGATAGTAGAACAAAATACCACAGCACGTTTCATCATTCCGGGGTCTTCCGCCGCCGTAATCCCTTTGTCTCCTTTGATGCGTTTGGAAAGCGCATTGACACAGCCCACCAGTTTAGATGCATCATCCAACGTAAGTTCATCGTTGCCTTTGATCTTCGTTTTCATGTCCTCTGACAAATCTTCTTCACTCAACGTCAGCACCAGCACCTTATAATCGGTAAGCAACTTAAGATCAACCGCTTCACCAAACCCGATACGATAAAACTCCTTTCCAAAGAAATCCTCATTATCCATACTCCATAGAAGCATGTCTTTTTCCTTGGCCGTTTCTTTGATGTTAGCATTGTAATAACGTGGCGTTGCCGTCATATACATACGCTTCCGCCCTTGAATAAAGTTATTATCGTGAATCTTTGTGAAATTGCTTTCCTCCTTATACTTGCTCTTTGCACCGGTGGTTCGATGTGCCTCATCGCATACGATCATGTCGAATACACCAAAAGTTCCGTTGGTCTCTTCGAGTATCTGCCGTTGTGCTTCAGCTACCACGTCAATGCTTTGATAAGTGGAAAACACCACAATCAACGCATCACTCTTTCTATATTGCAACAAATGCTTTACAGTAGTAGGAATATTGGTGGTAGCCGGATATGGCATATCTACAATACTTACATCGATGTCTTCATTGAGTTTAGAAGCTTTTGAGTCAGAACAAATACATATCGGTTTGATGACGGCAGAAGTGTCGGTCATCCAATTATTTAATCCTTGTCCTAATAAGGCGATGCTCGGCACAAGAAATAAAACAAGTCCTTTTTTGTTGGTCTCCTGTTCAACGATTTTCAGTGAGGTATAAGTCTTACCCGTGCCACATGCCATAATGAGTTTGCCACGATCATGCTCCATGAAATGATTCTGAGCACATTCCATCGCTTTTATTTGATGGGCGCGAGGACTTTTCCCCGGTAATACAGCATTCTGTCCCTGTTGGCCACTATTGAGCTTTTCCCAATCAACCGCAGCATTTCGCAATTCAAACTGATTGATACGAGTAAAAGGAATGAGCTGATTTTGGATTTTCTGCTCTGCATGAGGATTCCATTTCGATGTCGTTGAAACCCAAATCATTTCGGAAAAAGAAATCTTTTCTTTCGTGTCAGGATGCGTAAATGTGCGTGTTGCTTGTGAAATAAAAGAATCAACTTTAGGCATATCAATAACAGCATCTTCACGATAGCATTTGCATTGGATTGCCCAAAACTCTTTTTGATCAGTCTCTGCAACAAGGTCAATGCCCAAATCGTGTGTCCCGAACTCGGCTTTAGCAGGAAATTCATTCCAAAGCCACACTCTTTTTACGGTATTGCTATAACGTGGGTCAGAAAGAAGCCAACGCTGTATCAACTGTTCAAACTTATGCCCTTTTTCTAACTCCGTTGCAGAATATTCACGGAATAAATTTAGTATCTCGTCAAATGTTTTCATTTGTCTTGTTTTCTATGAATACTTATTTACTTTTATTATTTTCAAATGCTATCAATCATTCTGCTCATAATAATATGAATAATCAATACCTTGCATAAACATTTCTCGGTCATGAATCTTGGTGGTGAGAGCAGGCTGTACTAAAGACTTAATGTGCGTACTATCAGAAATACTCTCACGCATTGCGGTCAGATATTCGTTCTTATCTATCTGACTCCAATCCACACATCGTTTGAGAGAACGTTTCAGCATGAGGTCTAGCCAAATGCGAGTGCTGCGACCATTACCTTCCATAAATGGATGAGCTACGTTCATCTCTACATACTTATCCATAATCTCATCAAAGGTTGTTTCGGGCATTCGCTCTATTGTTTGCAGGGTTTCGGGGAAGTGCATACAATTAGCAAACGTAAAGCCTCCTTTTGAAATATTCTTCGTACGGATTTGGCCAGCAAAATCGTAAAGACCACCAAAGAGATAAGCGTGTATTTGTTGTAAACATTTGATTGTACCTGGGTCTACAGTCTTTAAGACACCACTTTCAAAAAGCTGATAAGCCTTTTTCTTGCTCTGTCCATCAATAGTGTTGTCGCTGTAGGTAAACCAATCAAGAAATCCCATTGCCTTGCTGTTAGGCATAGCCTTTGCCAATAAGACTACACCCTCGCTATCCAGCATATCCGTCAATCGCTGTTTCCCATCCGGGGCTTGCATTTTGAACCGGTTAGTGGCACTAACCAGTTCGTTATTCTCTTTCTTCAACTTTGTTTTGAGATACTTCCAATAGTTTCTGGTCTTTTGGTAATCATCTTGCTCGTTAATTGCAGTAATGATGTCCAGCACAGAGAACCACCACTTATTGTGTTCGTCGTCCCATACCGCCCTTACTTCACGGTCGTTGAAAAAACGAATAGATTTTTTATGTTGCTCTTTATGTTCTGTCATAATAAAAACGTTACTCATCTGGGGTGTTAATCAAATCTTTTGGATTCACCTGCAAGATCTCTGCAATCTGGAATAGTAATTCAAGGCTTGGCTGTCGACGATTGCAAACGTATGAATTCACAATAGTGAAACTCTTACCAAGTTTCTCCGCAAGCCATGTCTGCTTAATCCCCTTTTCGTTAAGCACCTCTTTTATTCTGTTGGTTGGACTTTTCATAAATGATATATGATAGTTTGCAAATATAGTAAATTTTCTTATATAAAATTCTTAATAAGAGGAGAAAATTCTCCTCTTATTAAAGTTTATATATTCAACACTATTTGTTTTTCTTATTTTGTAGGTTATTCTGCATCAGGCTATCTGCTTTTGCTTTTAGTTCTATATTATAATTATCTGTGCCTCTGGATACTTTTAATCATGGTAGCATCACGATTAATATCAAATACATCATTGAGCCACAAGACCTCCTTTGGGCTACAACCACGCCATACGCGGATAATACGGAACTTCAAAGCATCGTCCTCATATTCCCGTTTACCTTGCCATAGTAAATAGTTGCCAACTAAAGAAGCAAAACATACAACAGTCGTAATAACCACATAGGTAAAGACTTTCGAGGATTTAATGTCAAAGCTATGTCTATAGAAATGTTTTTGTTGTTTTGGAAGCTCTTTCCGCTCCTTTACTCTACAAACCTGTATATCTGTCACCAGCTTATCAATCGACTTACTATCCTCCTCTTTGATACGTATTTGTACATAATGGTATTATTTTTTTCTTAATTTTGCGATATCCTCTCTCCATTATGTGAAAAGAGCTAAAACAACATTATTATAAACAACCAAAAATGAAAATGAAAGATTTCAATAGCATTAAAAGTCAAATAGTTAAAGAGCTTAATTCTAAGAAACTATCCGATGTATTACCATCAATAATTGATTTTGCTCAAAGAACGGGGAACATAGCACTAAAGCAATTGTGCGTTAATGAACTTTATGGATACGATGCGGATGCAGAGCTACCTGAATACAGAAAGATTCCTGTAATTCTTTACGATAAGGATGGAGGTGAATTTAGATATTACCCGAAGGGAAGTGTGATTCCTTTAAGTGAGATTAATAAACGTGAATATTATCCATACAGAGGTACAATTGAAGATATGGAGAATATGGCGATTAGCAGTGATATAAGACAATTTATTGTTTTTAAAAAGCCATTCAAGGTTTCTATCAATGGCAAAGCGTTTGTTGCCCATAGTTTCGAATATTTCTCACACGAAATAAAACCGTGTATTTTAAAAGCGAAAAAAAAGATTAATGTCGCTATTGATAATATAGACAATGTAGAATCCTTTCAAGAAGACAAATCATTAATAACTTTGCATGAAGATATTATCAAGACTTCATCTAAATTATTCATAGATGGGTATTATAGACAAGCTGTTTTAGATGCGACAATAGGTTTGGTAAATCGAGTAAAACAGAAATCACAATGCTATGAGTTAGACAATACTCCGCTTATGCAAAATGTTTTTTCGCCTAATAAGCCTATCTTAAAGATATCCAAAAGTAAAGACATACAACAAGGTATTATGTGGTTATTTTCAGGAGCCATAATGGCTTTTAGAAATGCTCATGCACACAAGTTGAATTATCAAATAACAAAAAATGAATGTCTTGAACAGCTTCATTTTATAAGTTATTTACACAGAATACTTGACAAATCAAAATTAAATCCAACATAATGATGGTCTGTAGATATACGCAGGGAACTTTTAGCACAAAAATATAAAACTTCCTTCCACGGCGTCCTATTTACTCGCTTAAAAGCCACAATGCATACCAATAGTAACACTCATACTTCTTCATATCAAGTTTAGAATTTCCTCTACCTTGTCAATGATAGTTTGATGAAAATGAGTAACGATACACCCCTTTTCACATTGGCACGATGCGCCAATTGGTTGAGATTGTTTGCCATGCCACACAGCTTGCGAATGAAGTCTACTTGCTCTACGGTCAGCCGTTCAATGACATTTCCTTTATCAAGAACTTTTCTTACAAACTCACTCATGGTTACTCCTGCGCTTTGGGCTTTGCCTTTGAGCGTATAGTAATCCTGCGTATTCAGTTTCACCGTGATACGGTATTTCTTCTTTTCGGCTACGCCCTTGGTTGGACGACCACCTTTTTTATATTCTGTTTTTATCATACCTGTTTCTTTAATTTGATTTGATGGAGACCAGCGGGATAATCCTCTGCAACGACTGTCAGGAGGTGGAGCAAGTGGTTTTGGTATGTCCAAAACATAAACTTGCTCCCCGAAAAATAGATTATGCAAAGCAAATCCTACAATCATAGCTTAATCCCTTTGGTTTTCTTATTTTTTGCTTTCTCTGAATGCTTGAATTCAGCACATAAGTACTCATTTAGGTCTTTATAATTCTGGAAGACGGAAGAGCAGTTTTGAACATCAAAACCGTCTCTTTTGAGTTGTTCTAAAGTTCGCTTTCCTCCTTCATCATTATCTAAATATGAATAGATGAGCTTGTGCTTTGAAAGGAAAAATCTTGACTTTTTGATATTATTAATCGAGTTAAGTATCAGTGCAGCTTTCTTCTCTTCATCTGGACTCATCGTAAGCAGACTAAGATAATCCATAAAACCTTCAAACAGATTGATTTGTTCTGAAGGACTGGGAACATACGACACATCGGAAGGAGGCAAACACCCTTTGAAGTATGGGTTGCGCAACGCATACCCATAAGAATTGTTTGGAAAGCCTATTGCGTAAAAACTCCTATCACCAATTCTATAATGGATTTCCCTACAATATTTTTTCGCAATGTTCAGATTGATTCCTCTATGTGTGAAATATTCTATGAGATTCGGATGACATAAGTTGGTAGAGCCGATAACCTCTATACGTGATTGGCTTGGAGAATTTGTTTTGCTATTAGCTATGGATAATTTCGGCAGGATATTTTGTTTGCCATTAAACAACTCTATACCTTGTATTAAACTGCAATTATGTAATCTCATAACTAAATCTATAAGACTCCCACCTTCATCAAGGGCAAAGTCGTACCATAGATTTTGATTATAATCAACTTTGAAACTTGGAGTATGTTCATTTCGGAATGGACTTTTATACATTCCGTAATAGCCATAATTCTTTATAGGGTATATAGACATGCTACCTAAGTAATCTTTAATTGATATTGCTTTAATTTCATCTATTGTCATACTTGTAGCTTTTAAACCTATTACTTACTACAATGTTATTGTTTTGTAAGTCATTGACAATGAAAGAAAAACATGTAGTACTAACTATCTTTGTAGTAATCATAGCACATGTATATGGTAGGTTGGTAGTAATGAGGTAGTAATACCTTATATCATTATTTACTACGGTCTAACCTTTTTTCTTTCAATGCTTTAACTCTCTTTGTAGTAAAGTAGTATTAATAATTTGTATTGTAACTTTGGATAAAAGGATTGGGAACAATCTTGCGTATATGATAGACATACATTGGATTGCCACTTATCCTTTTGGATTTCCGCAAGAAACCAGCTTTTTTCAAGGCCTCTCCCATTCTCCTTTCACTTAGGTTAAGCGTGGTGTAAGCTCGTAAATAATTCAAGATTTCAGAAGTGGTCATATAACTTTCTTCGGTTACTGCAGGCTTTTCCATACCTTTTAGAAGCATTTCATATTCAACAGTCTGCACATGAAATCCTTCGCTCTCTTGATGCAGTTCGGCTATTTCCTCTTCATTGAACCAGTAATGATACCCAACTCTCCACAATTCAACAGCTTCGGAGTACACCTTGGTGATATTAATCTCTTTAACTGCGTCAATGTCAATGTGCTCAACTTCAAAAGGCAGAAAGCGACGACTTCCTGTCGGATCCGTCAGAAAATCATTGCCATTAACTGATGCCATAAAGCTTGCCAGATGAGGATACTCTTCAATGTAAGTATCGTATGGTCTTCGATATTTTACTCTTAGCGTTGTTATCAGATTCTTCAACTCATTCTCATCTCTTTTATTGAGTGCCTTTAGCTGGTCGTCAATATTGATAAAAAGGTATTCTGCTATCAGGGTTTGCACATCTTTTCCTTGCGGGTCTATCTTTCCTGTGAAAAGATAACTCTTCAGTTCTTCTGGACAGAGTAAATCAAGGAAAGTTGTTTTGAATTTTCCTTGTTCACCTGTAAGAACTAAACATGTATGATTACGACACTGTAAATCATCCATAGCATTGGCTACAACCGCAACCAGCCATTTCACAAAATAGTGCTTCCACTTCTCAGGATTCTTCACCGTAACACAATTTACCAACCTTATGATTTCAGAATCATCTTCGCCTTTAGGTTTTGGCAGGTTCTGCAAAAACTCACGAATTGGGTTAACTTTATTGCAAAAGTCACTCTCTAATATTGCGCGAATATTATCGGCTGGAGTATATATCCCCAAAGTCCCATCTACCAAACGGCGCATAGAATTGATGTCATATTTAGTAAGAGGTCGGAATGATGTGTCAGACTCTTTTTCCCGAAACTCTGTTCTGCTTTTCACGGTATTATAGCGAAAAGCATAATGCTCTTTCAAGAATTGTTCTATACGTTCATTCTTGGATTGTTTTGTATTTGCTTCTGTTTTTTCCTTTTTCATGATATAGGCTTTATAAAAGGGAAGAATCAGAATGTTTATCAGAGATAAAAGTTTTTGCCTCCTCGTTGATTTCGGCAACAGTCTTTTTCTTACCTCCTTCAATCCATGCCAACAACTCATCTTCAAAAAAGTAGAGATGCTTACCATTCTTATAGCAAGGTAGTAAGCGTTTACGTACTAAGGTGTAAACCGTGGGTTTGGCTTTCCCTATAAGTTTACACGCATCATCTATTCCAATAGGAATACGTTTGGGAGGGACAATAGGTGTTTGTCCTTTACATACTAAATTCTTGATTTCAGCAACTTCGCTGACTAAGTGAGCAACAGCCTTTGGCAAGTTCTCAAAAGTAATTTCATTTTGTACCATAATACTTCTTATTGATTTTTACGGTGCAAATGAAAAAAGTGTTTCCTCTGTGTCCTAAGACACTGAAGAAACACTATAAAAACACAATAGGGTTGTGTGTTATTCTGTTATTTGGCGGTCTGAAAGGCTTTGTACAATAGGAATAATACCTTTCTTTTCATCATCACGAAGATGGCTTTTTATGCTTCCAACTTCCACATCTTTAAATGTGATGGCAAAAACCTGCTTAAGGAACTGCGAAATTTCATCTTGTTTGCCAACTCTAAAATGGTTCCATATATTCCAACCAAAATGAAACAGGTCTAAGGCAACTAACTCTTTGATATTAATTGGCTCAATGTGTGATAAGGGAAGTTTAGCGGAGTACAACTCTATATATTTGCAAAGTCTGAGTAAATCTTTGTCAGAAACATAAGGTGCGAACTGCTGTTGAGTATATTTAATGGCTATCGTACGTTTATCCTGTTCCTTTTGGTTCATTATCTTTTGTTGCTGTTGCCGAATTGAGTCAAAGTCCATTGGTTGTTGCTGTTGTGCATAAGGAGAACTGCCCACACCGTCTACTACTTGTCTAGCCTCAATGTCGGACGCATTATCATTTGTTTTTTCTTCTTGTTTCTTTGGAAAGAAAAACTTAACTAATGCCGTAAATAGTCCCTCAACCAAAATAGACAATATAGAATAAATGATAATGCCTATGGCAACAACACTCCAAAAGACTATTTGTGCAGTAAATTCATCAACCCCTAAACGTAAGGCAACCACTCTTGCGAACAAAGCAATGATGACACAAACAACAAGAACGGACAGATATACTACGATATGTTCAAAATATTTGGTATTCATATTATGTTGTCGAATTAAGTTTTATTATTTTCAATATCTATTTGAATAGCATTAGCTGCTTTATTTTTCTTTTCATCGACAACCTTAGCATATACTTGGGTCGTTTTGACATTTGTATGTCCTAACATCTTGCTTACGGTATAGATGTCTGTTCCATTTGCAAGTTGGAGGGTAGCAAATGTGTGTCTAAAGCAATGGAACAATATCGTCCATTTAAGGATTTGGAAGAATATAGAGAATAAACCGGTAACATGTTGTAAATTAGTCGATTTTCTATATGCTGCGAGTGTGGCAGGAAAGCAATTCGGCACGGAATATTGAATCCTTTCAGTTACCAAACCGTTATCCGCCAGTTTCCCCAGTGGGGCGAGGTAACGAAAAAGGAAAGATTTTTCTGGAGTAGGTTCTATCTCTCTGTTCCACAACGTCTTGCTTATCAAAGAACGCTTTAACAACGGGTAATTTTGCCCATAAAATTAAAGCGTATGAAAATAGAAAAATTCAAGGTGTTGCTCTACCTGAAAAAGAGCAGACCCGACAAGTCGGGCAAAGCTCCTATCATGGGACGCATTACCGTCAATCGTTCGATGGTGCAGTTCAGTTGCAAACTCTCCTGTACTCCTGACTTATGGAATCCTCGTGAGAGTCGATTGAACGGTAAAAGCAATGAAGCCGTAGAGGTCAATGCCAAATTGGACAAGCTGTTGCTTTCCATTCATGCAGCATTCGACACCTTGGTGGAACGCAAGATGAATTTTGATGCAGAAGAGATCAAGAACCTGTTTCAGGGAAGCCTCGAAACGCAGATGACCCTGTTGGGGATGGCGGACATCGTCTGTGAGGAATTGAGAAAGCGTATCGGGATAGACCGTGCAAAGGGAACTTATCCTGCCTATATCTATACCCGGAGAACCTTGGCAGAGTTCATCGAAAAGGAGTTTCACTCCAAAGACGTCGCTTTCGGTCAGATGACGGAGCAGTTCATCCACGATTACCAGAGTTTCATCTTGGACGAGAAAGGACTTGCCATAGATACCTGCCGGCACTATCTGGCTATCGTCAAGAAAGTATGCCGAAAAGCCTACAAGGAGGGACATGCCAACAGGTGCTTCTTCGCCCACTTCAGCCTTCCCCAATCAAAGGAAAAAACGCCGAAAGCCCTAAGCCGGGAATCCTTCGAGAAAATCCGTGACTTGGTAATCCCCGAACATCGTGCCTCCCATATCTTGGCAAGAGACCTGTTTCTCTTTGCCTGCTATACGGGAACAGCCTACGCCGATGCCGTTTCCGTTACGCGTGACAATCTGTTCACGGATGACAATGGCGGGCTGTGGCTTAAATACCGCCGCAAGAAAAACGAGCTTCGTGCCTGTGTCAAGCTGCTGCCCAAAGCCCTTACCTTGATAGAGAAGTACCGGGACGACAACCGTCCTACACTCTTCCCGATGCTGCACTATCCCAACATGCGCCGCCTCATGAAATGTCTGGCTGTCCTTGCCGACATCAGGGAAGACCTGACCTACCATGCTGGCAGGCACTCGTTTGCATCGCTGATTACCTTGGAAGCCGGCGTCCCTATTGAAACAATCTGCAAGATGCTGGGACACTCCAACCTGCAAACTACGCAGATCTATGCGAAGGTTACGCCCAAGAAGCTTTTCGAGGATATGGACAAATATATCGAGGCGACAAAAGACCTCAAACTCGTATTATAAACACACAGACATATAGAAAACAGAATGAAAATCAAAGAACAATGAAATAACCATGCGCAGCACATTCTCTTTATTGTTATACATCAATCGAAGCAAAGTCCGTGCGGACGGTACGACCGCCGTACTTTGCCGAATTTCCATCGATGGGAAAAGTACAGTTATAACCACGGGTATCTCCTGTAATTCCAAACAGTGGAATGCCCAAAAGGCGGAGACCACTGACGTGCGGACGAACAACCGCCTGAAAGAGTTCCGCAAGCATGCGGAACGGCTCTATGATGAAATGCTCAAAGAGCAGGGTGTGGTCGGTGCCGAATTGCTGAAAAACAGGATAGCAGGTCAGGCGGTCATTCCTACCCATCTGCTCAAAATGGGAGAAAGGGAACGGGAACACCTTGCCGTCCATTCCAAGGAAATCGACTCCACTTCGACCTACAGAAGTTCTCGGTATTACCAGAGCTATATCCGTGAGTTCTTGGACTCGAAAGGTAAGACGGATATTGCCTTTTCGGACATCACCGAGGAATTCGGACGGGAATATAAGGTCTACCTGAAGCGGTACAAGAACTTCGGAGCATCGCAGATCAACCATTGCCTTTGTTGGCTGAACAGACTGATGTATCTTGCCGTAGACCATGAGATTATCCGTGCCAATCCTCTGGAAGAGTTGGAGTATGAGAAGAAACCACCCTCCAAGCGGATGCATATCAGCAGGGCGGAACTGAAACAACTGCTGGAACTGAAACTGCCCGTCAATGACCCTTTGAAGGAATTGGCTCGACGGACTTTTATCTTCTCCTGTTTTACGGGACTCGCCTATGTCGATACCCAACTGCTGTATCCGCACCATATCGGGCAGACTACCGACAATAGAAGATACATTCGCATCAACCGCAAGAAGACGAAAGTAGAGTCCTTCATTCCCCTGCATCCGATAGCCGAGCAGATACTTGATTTGTACAATACGACCGATGATACGCAGCCGGTCTTTCCTCTGCCGAGCAGAGACTCTATGTGGTTCGAGATACACGAACTGGGTGTTATCATCGGGCGAAAGGAGAACCTATCCTACCATCAAGCCCGACACAGCTTCGGCTCGTTTTTGATTTCCGAGGGGATTTGTACGGAGAGTATCGCCAAGATGATGGGACATGCCTCCATCACCAGTACGCAGACCTATGCGAAGATTTCCGAGAAGAAGATTGCAGAGGATATGGATAGGTTAATCGAAAGAAGAAAAAACAATGAATATTGAAATATACTATGAAAGGAGAAATCATAACCATTGGAGAGAACGGAAAAGTACATATCCCGACAACTCCCGTTTGGATGTCGGCTTGCGAAATAGCCACCTTGTTCGGTGTATTCTCCGGCAAGGTAAGCAGCCACATCAAGTCTATCCTCAAAGAGGGCTTGCTCAGAGAAGATGAGGTGATGCAAACGCTATCGTTCAAGGGCGGTGCAGTGGATTTATACAACATTGAAATGATAACGATGCTGTCGTTTCGCTTTGCTTCCCTACAAGCCAAGAGTTTCCGTAAATGGATAATCAGAAGACTGACCGAGAAGAAGAAAACAAGTCCACCACTATTTGTGTATTATAAGAAAGAAAGATGGTACAACTGAATTTGAAAATAGGCTGGTAGTAGTTTTTAATAACTTTTCCTAAGCCTGTCTTCTTCTTTCTTTTATCACTTACATTTAAAACACCAACAGCGGGTGTAAGAACAAAAGTAAACCAAAGAAACAGAGATTGTTAGAATTCTGAATTGACTGCGTACTTGTGGCTTCGATATGGATAGAAGTGGCGTTTCGGAAAGAAAGAAAAGCGAATGGGATATGCTGTTTTATGCATATCCCATTCGCTTGAAAAAGGAGAACCGTTTTTCACACCCATTTGTCGTGTATGGCGATTTGCACCAGTTCCGCTGCATTCTTGGTGCCGAGTTTGAAAATGAGGTTCTTGCGGTAGGTCTTGATGGTCTCGACACTGAGAAACATCCGGTCGGCAATCTGCTGATTGGTGCAGCCGTCCACGATGTGGCGCAGCAGCTCCTGCTCGCGAGCGGTGAGCCACACGGAATGATTGATGCGCTTCTTCATCATGCGGTCGATGTCGCGGCTGAAATAGGTGTCGCCCGTCATGACGGTCTCGATGCCTTTCACCACTTCTTCCGAGAGGGCGTTCTTCTGGATGTAGCCTGATGCTCCGGCGGCGACGGCGCGACTCACCATCGTGTATTCATCGTAGGAGGTGAGCATCAGAATCTTCATGTCGGGATATGCCTCGTGCATCTCCTTGCAGAAATCGATACCGCTGCCGTCGGGCATGGAAATGTCCAGAAGTAGCACGTCGGGACGTCTGAACAGGAGCGTTTTGCGGCAGGAGTCGAATGTATGCGATGTGTCGATGACTTTGGCTATGCCCGACCCCTCGATGGCTGTCTGCAACCCCTCGACCAGCATGCGGTGGTCGTCCGCGATGTGTATCCGTATCATGATGCGAGTTCTATTTCGATGGTTACTTCCGTGCCTGCGCCGGGCGAGGAATAGACGCTGATTTTGCCGTTGTAGGCTGAGATGCGGTTGCGTATGTTGGTAAAGCCTGCCCCATAGGTTACCGTATCGGGGTCGAAACCCCTGCCGTCGTCCTGCACGGAAAGCGACACGAGGCGTGCATCGACGGTCAGTTGCACATTGATACGTGAAGCTTCGGCATGTTTCATTGCATTGTTGACAAGTTCGTAGGCGCAACGGTAGATGAGTACTTCGAGGCGGTTGTCGAGGTGCGTATCCTCTCCGAAGAACCTGAAGTCTGCTATCGGAATGGAGCGGCAAAAATCCTCCAATGCAGCCTTGAGACTGCAATGTGAGAGCGATTCGGGCATCAGGTTGTGCGCCACGCGGCGAAGTTCTACCGCCAGTTCGTCGAGCATCACACGAGCTTTGGCAAGTCGTTCGGTATCCGCTTCCGTCAGTGTGGAGAAATTCCGGATGCCATGCAGGTGTAACTTGATGACCGAGAGCATGCTGCCCAATCCGTCGTGCAGGTCGCGTGCCAAGCGGGTACGCTCGGCCGTCTCGCCGTCCAAGAGGGCGAGTGTGGCGACAAGCTGTTTTTCCTGTTCCAGTTGCTTCACCTTCCGTTCGGCAAGTTCACGCTTCCCGCGGTTGAGGCGATGGCGGTAGAAAAGCAACCCGAAGACAAGCAGGAAGATGAGCGCGCCCGACACTCCCATTACTATATAGAAGTCCCTTTCCTTCTCGAGAGAGGCTATTTGCTGCTGTTTCTTTTCGGTTTCATACACGACCTCCATTTGTGAGAGTGCCTCGTGGTAGTTCCTGTCCGTTCGCTCGTTCATCATGCGGTCATACAAGCCGAAGAAACGGGCAGTCTCGTCCCGTCTGCCGAGCATTGCTGAGGCGAAGGCGATGTTAAACGCCGAAACGGGTGCCGTATTGATCGACACCGAGTCGATGCTCCACGCTTTCAGTGCGGCAGTACGACATTCGTCGTAACGACCCTGCGCACGGTAGATGTCGGCATAGATGTTCCATGTGAGCGTATGGATATACGGGTCGCCCAACCACTGGGCAGCATACTTGCATTCGGCCGCACACGCGAGGGCTTCCTGATACTTTCCTTTCATCAGATAGGCCTTGACAAGGGCTTCGCAGAGGTCTGCATAATTGACCGGTGCAGACCGTTCTTTCGGCTTCACTTTCAGCATGCATTCCAGCGCCTTGTCCGCATCGCCCAATGCCAGATACACATAGCCCAGTTCGCGGTACGACTGCCCGATGCCGGTCGGTTCACCGTATTGCTCCGCCAGTACACGTTCCCGTTCTAAATAGTGCAATGCCCGCTTGGGATTGCCCATACGGCGGTAGCACTCGCCGATATTGCCATGGGCAATGATGTAGTCGCGGCTGCTCTCGTCGCCGTCGAAATATTTCAATATGTTAATATAACTCTCCACGGCGAGGATGAATTGCCCTTGGCGTGCGTAGAAGTTGCCCGCCGCCTGCCATGCTTTCTGCACGAGTTTTTTGTTACCGGAGGATTCTGCTGCGGCGACTTGCAGGTCGAGATATACCTTGGCGGTGTCGTAGGAGCAACGGTAGGTGTAGGTCGAGCCGATGTAGTTGTAGAAACGGAATATCAGTGCCTTGTCATCGCACCGCAGGGCCGCCTCCAAGCCCATCGTGCCGTATTTGAAGGTGTTGGGCATGTCGTGGGCACAGTACGACTCGGTGATGTCGGCATATAGTTTCGCCCGTTCGAGGTCGGTCATCCGTTTCGTCTGCACGATGTGCAGCAGCGAGTCGGCATAGCGGTTCTTCTCTTCCGCAAAAGCAGAGAGAGCGACGAGCGCGAGCAGGAGGATGGCGGCTGTTCTCTTCATCTTGCAGGGAATTTGATGTTTAATGTTTTGCAAAATTATGTTCCTCGTCCGAAACGCAATACCCCACTTGTGGGAGTTTTTGCGTTACAATTGCCGTTTTCCTTATAACAGTTCCGCCAATTTCCACGCCTGCACATGGCGGATGCCCTCACGCAGCGGGAGCGTCAGGTCGTCGAGCGAAACGACGACTTTCTCAAAATTGTCGGCTATGGCTTCGAGCGCAGAATATTCCCGCTCCACCGTCGCCTCGTCGGCAAGCAGGTAGGCGCATTGCAGATAGACGATCCTGTCGGCTTTACGGGCGACGAAATCAACCTCCTTCCCTTTCGCCACGCCCGTATAGACATCGTATCCCGCACGGCGCAACTCCAAGTAAACAAGGGTTTCGAGCAGGTAGCCGAAACCGTAGCCATAGCCCGGATAGAGATAGTTCCGGTAGGCGAGATCGTTGACATAGTATTTCGCATTGCCCGCGATGGTGTCCTTACCCCGTATGTCGTAGCGGTCGCAGCGATGTACCAGAAATGTGTCCTCGATGTAGCCGATGTAGTTCGACACGGCATCGTAGCTCGTCTTGCGTCCCTGACTCTTGAAATAGTTTACGATGCCGCTCACCGATACAAGGTTCGAGGCGTTGTTCACCAGGAACACGAAAATGTCTTCGAGCAGCTTCGGGTCGCGGATGCTGCGGCGTTGGATGATGTCGCGCAGCAGCACCGTATCCTTGACGGCAGCGACGTAGTTGCGTTTCAGTTCGGGGTGCGGCAGGGCGAAGAGTTCGGGTAGTCCGCCGCCGTTCATGTATTCCGTGTAGCATGCCTTGTCCGCCACCTTGCCACTGATGCCGGCGTATTCCGAAAAGCTGAAAGGGAGTATTTCGAAACAGACATAGCGACCCGAGAGCAGCGTGGCGAGTTCGCCCGAGAGCAGGCGGGAGTTGGAACCGCTGACGAACACCTCGTACTCCTCGGCATAGTCCTGCGAACAGGAATTTACGGTTTTCTCCCATCCCTCGATCATCTGCACCTCGTCGATGAAGACATAGACTTTCCCTTCCGGTTTCAGCTCCGACTTATAGAGCCTGAGCAACTCTTCGAGGTCTTGATGGGTGACAAGGAAGTCGAAGTCCGACAACTCGCGGTTGATGATGAGCGTGTTTTCCGCCTTCACGCCGTCCTCCACGAGTCGCCGCGCCACTTGGCGCAGCAGGTAGCTCTTGCCTGCACGCCGCTGTCCCACGAGCACTTTGATGAGGCGGTTGCCCGTGTAAGCCGCAATTTTGTCCGTATATCCGCTTCGCTCGTATCCGAAGTCAAACGGGGCGGAATCCCACAGGTTGTATTTCCTGAGCGTTTGCAATTTTTCGTCCATAACCGATTATTTTATTCCGGAAAATTTCTTCCTCTCTTCCTGCTGAAGGTAGAACAACTGCTTCTGGGTTTCTATTTCCGCACGGAGTTCCTCCTCTGAGGGCAGATAAAGTTTGTACTTGGAGGCAAACAACTGTTCGTTCCCATGAAGGATGGAATACCGTGCGATGTCTTCGTCAGTGTCGGCACAGAGTATAATCCCCATCGTGGGGTTATCTCCCTCGTTTCTTTTCAGTTCGTCATACATCCTGACATACATATCCATCTGTCCGATGTCCTGATGACTTACTTTTGTCGTTTTTAAATCGAACAGGCAGAAGCATTTAAGGATATAGTTATAAAACACAAGGTCTATGTAGTAGTCATCTTTCCCGGTATGGATGTGCTGCTGTCTGGCGACAAAGGCAAACCCCTTGCCGAGTTCCATCAGAAACTTCTGGAGGTTATTGATAATAGCCGTTTCAAGTTCTGTCTCGGTAAAGTCGGGCAGGGAAGCAAGTCCGAGAAACTCCGCCACAACCGGATTCTTGACAAACTCCAGTTTATCGGTCTTCTGTAGCGGAGCGGTGATTTGCAGCATCTCTTTCTCGACCAACTCCTTGTGTTGCGATTGTAGGAGGCGGTGATAATACTGCGAGGAGATATTTCTCTGGAGCGTCCGCACGCTCCAAGTCTCCCGGATGGCTTCATTCATGTACCATTCCCTTGCAACGGGGTCGGTCACTTGAAGCAGCGTCCTGTAATGCGACCAATGGAGGGAATTTTCCACATGCGTGTGGAAAATGTCAGGAAAGGCACGGTAGAAGTCCATGAAACTGTATAGATTGGTTTTGGTAAAACCGTTGCCGTACTCGGCGGTAAGCTGCTTTGCTAGCTTCTTGATGATTTCCGCACCATACTTAGCCCTATCCTCTCCTTTCAATGACTCTTCGGATATTCTTTTCCCCAGAAGCCAGTTCCTTTGGACAAGAGTGAGGTTGATCGCAGAGTATGCGACGGTTCTTGCCTCATCGATGATCTGTCTGGCATCCGAAAGCAAGTCGATGCTTTTGCTGTAATGAAGAATATGCTTATTGTCTATCATAATGGCAATCTTTCGTCCACAACCAATTATTTTGTTACAAAGATACTGTTTTTCGTCCGTAACCGAGAAACTTTTCTCCGATTTCCCGCTTTCAGGTGCATTTTTTGTCTTCCGACGGTAAAAACTCCCACAAGTGGGGTATTGACGCTTGTGAAGAGGCTGTAATTTTGCAACAGTATATTGAATTACATAACACATATTAAAATACAAGACGATGAAAAAGATTCTGTTTATCGCCCTGATGGGCATCGTTGCAATGGGGCTTGCTTCCTGCGGAGACAAGGAAGAGGTGAAAACGTACTTTACCGTAACGTTCGACGCCGACGGCGGAACACCCGTGCCGGAGGCACAGCGGGTAGAAGAAGGAAAGACGGCTGTCGCTCCGTCTCCCGCACCGGTGAAAACCGGATTTGTGTTCGTAGCGTGGACAACCGACGGCACAAATGCCTACAATTTCCAGACACCCGTAACGCGCGACCTCACCCTGCGTGCCAAGTGGCAGGCGGAAGCCGTTGCCGAATACTGGCAGGTGGCGTGGGATCTGAACGGTGGCGCATGGCCCGCCGAGGGCGACAACCACGCTACGCAGGTGCTCAAGGGCGGCACGTTGGCAGAACCCGCTCCGCCGACAAAGGCGAACCATACTTTTGAGGGATGGTACAAGGAAGCAGCTCTTACCAATAAGGTAGATTTCCCCTACGACGTAAGCGACGTAACGGCGAACTTTACGCTGTATGCGAAGTGGAAAGAGAAAGGCTCCCAGCCCCAGACGGGCACAAAAGCCATTGCATCGGGTTATCACGGTTATTTCATCCTGAATCAGGATGGGACGCTGTTCGCTTT
The DNA here is from genome assembly GCF_000312445.1 of Phocaeicola abscessus CCUG 55929. Taxonomy (GTDB): domain Bacteria; phylum Bacteroidota; class Bacteroidia; order Bacteroidales; family Bacteroidaceae; genus Phocaeicola; species Phocaeicola abscessus. The sequence continues at coordinate 191,013 of NZ_HE997186.1, forward strand.
GGGACACAACAGCACCGGACAACTCGGCACCGGCAACACGAACGATGTGTGGTCGCCGACACAAGTCGCCTCAGGTGTATCTGCCGTATTTGCAGGCATCTATACTTCGGTCATTCTCAAGACGGACGGAAGCCTCTTAGGCAGCGGCAGTAATTTAGACGGCGCACTCGGTCTCAGAGACAAGAAAAACTATCACGCCTTCACGCCCATACCTATGAACGATGTCCGTTCGGTAGCTACGAGCAATTCATTTACGCTTATCCTGAAAAACAACGGTTCGGTATGGGCGACGGGCTGGAATGCTTACGGACAACTCGGCGTGGGTGATATGACTGCCAGAGACCAATTTACCGCCACGAACCTGACGGCCGATGTCTCCGCCATTGCCGCCGGCGGAAGCCATTCCCTTGCCTTGAAGAAAGACGGCACCGTATGGGGCGCCGGTTACGGTTACGTGGGTGCGCTCGGAGCTGATGCCCCGAGCGCAGAAAATCCTTCATTCGTACAAATCTTCTCGGGAGCGAAAGCCATCGCCGCAGGAGCCGAACACAGCCTTATCCTGAAAACCGACGGAACGGTGTATGCTTCCGGCGGCAGTGGCTACGGACAGACGGGAACCGGCAGTACAGGTCAAGTCAAGGCTTTCACGCAGGCGGTCGAGAATTCCGGGACACCTCTCCGTGATGTGGCGGAGATTTTCGCTGGATACTCCCGAAGTTTCGCCCTTAAAACCGACGGAACACTCTGGGCGGCGGGCGACAACAGTTACAGGCAGCTCGTGGCAGGCAGCGACGATAATTGTCCGAAGTTCATCAAAATCGCCTCGGGTGTGAAATCCGTAAGTGTCGGTCGCACGCACAGCCTTATCCTGAAAACCGACGGAACGGTGCAGACATTGGGATACGTCAATCCGTTCGACCAGTTGGGCGGAAACGGCACCATCGAGGTAAAAGTCAACGACACGCACGCATACGACTACATCACCTATCTGCGCCTGTACGACCGCAGCAAGACAGCCGAACTTCACTACTACGAAGAAAAAATCATCACCGGAGGCCCTGCCTACACGATAAAGGTAAAGCCCGGAACGTATAATCTGGAACTGAAACCCCAAAATGCAACAGTCTCTACAACCCATAACCTTACGGTACCGGACAACGGAAAGGTAACTGTGCTGTACGAATGGGTGTCACCCACGGTGGGGTATCGCTGGACTATTACCTCTTCAAAATAACATCGGCAAACGCAGCGTCACCGCTGCCCAACCACCCTTTCAAAACCCACGAGGGTTTCGGCTAAAACCCTCGACCATTTTCGGGAAAACCCTCGCGGGTTTGGGAAGGAAGGCAGAAAGAGGGCGGTTTTTCGAGAAATCAGACGGAGTGTTCAATAACATTACAAATTATAAAAATCAAGCATTATGGCAAACAGACCATTGGCCTACACGCTCAGCGAGCGTAAGGCAACCGTCGGCGCACTGGCCGGCAAGACCGTGATTCAGGCGAATCCCACGGGGCGCAAACGTATCGACCACCGAGCATTCTGCGAAGAGGTGGCCAGGGCGACAACCTTCACGGGTGCGGAAGTGGAAGCGGTGATGCGACTCGCAGCCGAAATCGCCAAGAAGCATGTAGAGAACGGCGACATTGTGGACTTCGGCGACATCGGCACACTACGCCCCTCTTTCCAGAGCAAACTTGTAGAAAAAGGCAAGGAAGAGTTCAACGCCAACGTGCACATTACCAAACCGGTGGTGAAACTCTCACCCTCGAAACGGTATTTCACACTCTCGGGGGTGACTTACGAACGTGTGGAGGCTCCGGCGAAGAAAACAGTTGTGCCTACACCGATGCCTTCGCCCGGCGGAGGAGAAGTACCCAACCCTCTCGGATGAGCAAAAACACCGGAAGCCGCAGGGTAATGAACTGTGATGCAGTGAGCTGCCCTGCGGCTTCTTTTATAAAAGACTATTCAATCAGCCTCCGGCAGTGGAGGCATAAATAGAGGAAAACATGAAAAGAAGAATTTTTAATTGTATGGCAGCGGCATTCTTTGCCCTGTCGGTGATGCTGACCTCCTGCGACGGAAACGGCATGAAAGGCTCCAAGTTCGTCAATGGCGATGTCAAACACGATCCGATGAATTTTAGTACCACCGAAACCGTCGGTGTTGTCTATTTCGCGGACGACAGACATGTGGAACTGTTCTTTCCCTACGCCATTGACTCAGATAAAACAGAGAGTACAATCCGTGTCAGCAGCGAGCTTCGGATTCCCGGCGAGTATGAGAAGAAGGGGAACACGATAACCGTGTACTTCACCCTTGACAACAAGCAGAAGGAACCCGCCCTGCTGATGTTTGAGGTCAAGGACGACGGCAAGGCTCTCGTGGGCAAGAATGGCGGTGTTTTTGTCAAGACCGACAATAAATTGTAATAATCGCTTCCGTTACAGCGGGGGCATAAAACAGAAAAAGTATGTTGTTCTTTTGGTGGAAAAAGTACGAGGGCGCGTGGTGGGCGTCACAAATATCATTTGTAGGCACATTATTCATAACGGTTACAGCAATAATGCTAGGAGCTTTAGTAAAGCTTCACTTTTCCTCTGTGCCTGAATGGGTCATCATTGTTATAGTGGCGGTAATTTTCAGCATATTGAAATATCTGTTGAATAGGCTAACAGACAGAATAGCGAACCGAACTATTGAAAAGGAAGCGAATGAACAAAAACGCTGGGCTACTACTGCCAATGTTACTTTGCAGACACCCTCCTCATTGACAATAATTCGCGACTCAAGTCCTGTAGCGGCGCTTGTACCTACAATTATATATCTTAATAACACAGAGGTTGCATCAATAAAAAACGGAGAGTCCGTAACCATACCTCTAAAGATGAAAAACAACCTGTTACAGACAAATTCAGTCGTTGGACTTAACGGCCGATTGGAAAGATATGAATTTGCCGTACAGAACGGTGCACATGTCACAATTCATGTGAAGGGCGGTATTTTTGATAAAAAGAATGTAGTGTGGAATTAGAGAAATGTAGTATTAACACGCCCCCGGATAGTGGGGCATAAAATAGAAGGAAGAAATTATGAAATGGTTTATTAAAGCGTTTCGGCAGTATGCCGATTTCAGCGGCCGGGCAAGCCGGCAAGAGTTTTGGATGTTCGTACTGTTCAACCTGCTGTTCGCAATGGCATGGGCGTTTGTCGCCGGACTGCTGACGGGGCTGTTTGGCGGTTCTTTCGATCACGACAGCGACAGGCTGATATTCATGTACAAACTGATAGCGATTTATTATGCCGTGACGACGGTTCCCGCCATGGCGGTCGGGGTGCGGCGGCTGCACGACACGGGGCGCAGCGGCTGGTGGATGCTCATCGGTCTCGTTCCTATTGCGGGCGGCATCTGGCTCATCGTATTGATGTGCCTGGACGGCAGCGCGGGCGACAATCGCTACGGCAGCCCTCCCGACGGGACAACGGGGAATGTCCCGAAATATGATTTGCGACAAAAGGCACTGATGTGGCTGACGGCATTCGCCGTTTTCAGCATCTATATGTGTTTGCTGAACCTTGTCGATGTATTCAGTAACCGGTGGTACACCGGTACCGATCAACTCAACATGCTGTTGACTCTTTTGGGTAATTTTTTAGTCTCCGTCTCTTTCATCATCATGGGAATCGCCTTCCTGCAAAAGAGGGACTACTCCCGCACGGTGGGCGGATGGATAATTGCCGCGTATGTTCTCCTGCTCATCTTGGAAATCCGGTGGACTACAGTAATAACCGATTTCCATATTAATATGAGATTTGTATTGAATATTATGCTATTCCTTGCTTTTATCCTTTACGGCGGATTGCTGCTGGCAAGAAAAGGGCGTTTGCCGCTGGCAAACTATGTGCTGATGGCGGCAAGCGGTTGCAGCGTTATCCTGGCACCCGTTTTCCTGGTACCTTTGAGAATGATGGAAGCCCACAGCTATCTCGATTATCTTATAAGCCAACTCTCCCTTATCGTGCTGCTGTCGCTGTTGGTGTATGCCGTTGCCAATCTAGCTGCAGCGGAAAAGGAAATCGAACACAAAGAAAAAACGCAAGAATAAAAACGGTTATGAAAAGAATATTTATACTGACCGCCCTCTTCGCCGCCGTCATCGGTTCGGCGGTGGGGCAAACGGAAATCCGCACGGCGGAGGAGCTGGTTGCTATCGGTACGGACAGGGAAACTCTGAGCGGTTCGTACATATTGATGAACGACCTAACGCTCGACGACTGGGTGCCTATCGGACGGATGGACAAGGATGGAGAGACGGCTTTCGACGGAACGCTCGACGGTAATGGCCACACGATAACCATCAACGGCTTTTCCACCGATACGGACAACACGGCATGCGTCGGGTTGTTCGGGCTGATAGGTGAAAAAGGTGTGGTGAAGAGTCTGCGCATAACGGGCAAATTAACTTATACAGACAAGCTCGACATTCTGTATATCGGAGCCTTCGCCGGTGTGAACATGGGCCTTATCACTTGTTGCGTCTCATCTGTCGATTTGACCTGCGAATACATCAAGAGCGGCGCGAAAACGAAAACAAAACACCTGTTTGTCTATGAGAAAGGGCAGTTTGGAGGATGTGTCGCAGGCATCAACTACGGCAACATTTCGCACTGCTATTCCGATGGCACCATCCGTGTAACACAGGGACGGGCAGCAGGCATTGCCGCTGGAAACGGGAAAGGTGTCAAGGGAAGTTTCGGCATCAGCGTGGGCAGTAAAGGTATGAGTATGAGTGCCGCTCCGGGCAATCTGCCGTTAGTCACGAAGCGCATCTCCTATTGTTATTCTACGGCTTCGATTTTCGGTAAAACCGACGAAGAGGGTCGCGGATTGATAAAGGTTGTGGGGGCAGCCAACGGACTTGTCTCAATTCTGCGTTCAGAATCGTCGGTAGTGTACCACTGCGTAGCCCTTAACAAGGAACTGGAAGCCAGGGGTGACGGCAAAGCGTTTGCGCAGGCATCACCTTTTCCGCAAGCTATATTGGGCATCACGGGAGTGGAAGCTCCCATCTTCCAATTTTACTACTGTGAGGAGATACCCATTCGTCGCTATGTAAACGACAAATTACTGGAAACAAAGAAACTGTCGCCCAAACGCGCCGTTTCCCTGTCTGCCACGCAGGAAGAATCGTGGTGGCGGTTGCCTGACGGAGCCGACAAGAACATGAAACAAAAGATGATTGGCTACCCGTTCGGCACAGACGACACGGCACCCTGGCAATGGGATGCGCAGCGCAAACGCCCTGTGCTGTATTGGGAAACGACAGAGAAAAAGAATGAATAATCCACTTCCGGAAAGGGAGCATAAAGAAAAATGGATATGAAAAAGAAAAACAAGATTCTATCGGTGACATTCGCAAGGCAGATTGCGCTGATGACAGTGTGCATGATTGGAGTTGCCGGAACGATGCAGGCGCAACAGCAGGAAAAGGTAGAGGGGAAAAATCGTACGCAATGGGGCGTAAAAGCTGCCCTGAACATCGCTTCGCTCGATTTCGATGCCTCCAACGGTAAGTCGGAAAGTACCAAATCGGTGTTAGGCGGTGCTGCGGGTCTGACGTTTGCCTATGCCTTTAATCCCAATTGGCGTATCCATTCGGGACTTGAAATGTCTTTGAAAGGATTCTCTGCCGACGAGATAGGCGGCAGTCGTGAACTGACGGTACATGCCGCCTATGTGCAGGTTCCCGTGATGTGTGGCTATGTGATTAACTTCGGCAAATGGAACTTCGAACCTCGTCTCGGTGCTTTTTTTGCCTACGGCATGGCGGGCAGTTACAGTGTGTCGGGGACGGACAGCAAGCAGACTTTCAGCGACAAACTGCTCAATCCATTCGATGCAGGCTTGGCGTTCGGCTTATATGCCGACAACGGAAAAATAGTCTTTGGCATAGGTGGAGAGTTTGGATTGACGGAAGCCAACGGAAAGAATTTCAGTGTGTCAGGCGGCACTATCCACACGCGTAATACATTCTTAAGTGTGGGCTACCTGTTCTGAACACCAAAATTGAACATGGAGAGCGCATGGAAACCGTGGCTAAACGAATTCCGTGCGCTCTCATTTTGTATATGTCAAACTTCAATCGAATAAAAATGAAAAGACTTGTTGAAACCCATTCGTTCGGGAAATTGTTCCCGGACAATTTGACTGTAGCAGAATTGCGTACTGTAACGGACGGCTTCATCGATGAAATCATCAACCTTTGTGAAGTGGAAGAGTCGTTTCCCTCGCTGTTTCGTACACTTCATTACACACGCTTCCGCCTGCAATCTCTCGACGAAGCATCGTCCTCCGCAAACGGAATGGGGAAAAAATATATCGGAGCTACTCTTTGTCATTGACACGGAACTGGAATTGTTGAAGATGCGGATACGGGGAAACCTGCCGACCATACCCGACAAACCTGCCAAGCAGTTTTGCTGGATAGGCAAAGCGACCGACTTAGTTGAACTCCTTTATGCCCTTGACACCTGCGATTGTATCAACGATGGCGAAATCGGAGTGGAGGAATTGGCAGACGCCTTTTCTGAAATCTTTGGTATAGAAATCAAGAACTGCTACAACGTCTATATGAACATGAAACGTCGCAAGGATGACAGTCGCACCTATTTTCTTGATGAACTTCGAGAGAAACTTAACAAGCGTATGGTGGAAAGCGACCAGAAAGGCGGCAAGTTCAAGAAGCGGTAATTGCATTCAAATAATCAATCAGGCTTCCCCAAACGAGAGGGAAGCCTGTTTTTTTATCCATAAAGAACAATACGATGTAAAATGGCTACTGTCGATGTTGCCATTTCTCTTGAAATTCACGAGTCAGTTGCACGATTTCACCTCCGATTATTGCTAATTCAAGTGTCAGTTTCTCCAACTTTGCGAGCATGGCAAAGGCTTTCTTCTCTGTAAAGTTGCTCTTCATTGCAACTACTGTCTGGTTGTAATTGACTCCCACACTGCGGAATTGTCCATACAAAGTCGTCAGCTTTTGATAATAATCAAGCAACGAACGATCCACTTTTATCACCCGAAAAGTCTCATTAAAGATTCTTGCCTTGATGAATAGTGACAGACTTGGTACACCGCTTTCCTCTTTCATCGTGAGGAAATGAGCGTATTCCGTCGGTGTGAAATTGACCGAAACACGCTTTTCTGTCTTCTCTTTGGAGCGTGCGCTCCGAATGTTCTTCACTTTCATTTCTTACTTTGGATTTTAGTGTTTTACGGCATAACCAGCATTCGAAATATGACATTTTCTCTTTCAAGAAAAACGACTTCGGAGTTTTTTTCAGCCCTCTCGGGGAGCAAGGGTTTTATGCTGCAAAAACGGAGTCGTGCTGCATAAAACATACCTTGCTATTTGCCCGATGCAAATAAGTCCGTCCATGAAGGACGAAAACAAATCACTCCATTATGTCTCGAAAGCTTAGGTTTACCGCTTGGGTGCAAAATTACTAAGCGTCATGTCTAACTCCATTACCTCATATGAAGCCACAACTATCCAAATTGACGCCACAAGTACGCACTAAAGGAAATCACACTGATTACAGCATCACCGAGCCATATATTTGCACTGTCGAATATGTCGGTGAGGGTGTGCGTCTTCGATAACATCACGTTTCGATGAGCGATATGAGCGAGGGGGAATAGCAAAGAACATATCCTTGATTCTTTCACTCGAACGTGGGAATGTGCGAAAGCAGATACAATCGAACGATTGTATTGATGGACACCAATGAACATCTCCACAGAAAGGGTATGAACAAAAGGATGTAGCCCTGCTGGTACAAGTCGACTGTTGGGCATATCTTCGATAGCGGACGTATTCATCTTCATCGGTAAATATACCGACAACGAAATGAACAGTGAATTGTACGACAATAAAAATTAAGGAAGTATGACAGAGAACAAAAACGGCAAGGTAGATCCCGTTGCCATCCGAGAACTTATTTCACAGGGTATTCCCATGAAAAGAAAAGAGAGTGAGATAAAACATTCTCAATCTGAAGAGCTGTGTGTTGAATCGGAACGTCCAAATGACGAACCTATGTCAAAGGATTTTTCAAGAGTCCCAAGAAGAGAAAGGCGAAAACCCGACAAAGGCGATTATGAGTCGCTTTTCATCTGTCGCAATACTTTGAAAAATCGCAAGACCATCTATATTGCCAAAGAGTTACAGGATACATTGGCGGAGATAGTCATGTCTATGAGGAATAGGGATATGACCATCGGCATCTATGTGGAAAACATCATCCTCCACCATCTTGAGACCTACAAGGATGAAATCAACAGGTTGGCGGAGATAAAATTCAAGAAGCTGTTGTGAGGCATTTAGCAATGGCTTTTTGTTACTTTTGAGCCGTATCAACTCACTGTCAAAAGTAACGAAGTGTTTTTCATTGGGGAGGGCTTTGTCCATCCGAAGCATAAAAAAGAAAAGGAGCGGTCGGCAAATCTTCCGACCGCTTTACTTCATCTGTTCTTCTTGAATGATTATTTTTGATTTTATGCGGATTCCAGAGGAGAGGGAGATTGAGTTTCAATTTTTCTTTTTCTCTGTCCTCTCGTTTCCGACATTTTTTTTGCGTATTTCCGTCGGGTCGGTCGTTTTCGTTTCAAGGCGATAAAAAGGTAGGGCTTAGGACAAACAAGGTTTTACGGCGAGAATACTACCTGCAATGAAATGGAAGTGTGGAGATTGTCGTCTAAACGGCTTACCGCCTCGACCTTTTTGTCCGTAGAAGCCCGGAACTACCTTTGCCGAAGAGAACGAAGACCGATCCCGAAGCGAATACATAGAGTAGAATGTGAAGTGGAACACGGCAGAGGACAGAGCGAAAAAATGAAAGGCAGTCTTCACAAGTAAGACTGCCACAACAATGAACAATAAGATGAAAAATATAATCAGTTGTCTGAATAGAGAGCCGTCAGAAAAGAAAAACGGAGAAAGTTTCGTCTTTCTCCGTAGATAGTATTACCTTTGCAATGGGTTATCCGAGTTATGCAAAGCGTTGTATATCATTGCAGAAGATAGGTCGCTAAATCATCACCTACTGCACTTCATAACTCATTCGGCTGTTTATAACCCATTACGCAGATTTATTATGAGATAGATTACCCCCTTTTCTGATATATATTCGCCCAAAGTATAATGAAATCACGAATAGCTATACCACAGTTGGCAAAAGTAAGAGCCATACTTCAGAAAGAAATCGGATCAGTTTGTCCTTTTTGTCAAAATGACGATGTTGGGCATTTTGAGATTCATCATATAGATGAAAATCCTACAAACAACGAAATAGGGAATTTACTTTTGCTTTGTCCTACTTGTCATTCAAAAATCACCAAAGGCGATATTACAAGTATTGATGTGTACAAAAAGAAACTTTTGCTTTTAACCACTCCGACATCAAACAAAAGTAATTCTGAGAAAATTGTAAACTTTAACAATAATGTAGAAAATGCCATTGTCGGGGACAATAATAATATTTCAATAAAACAGACGAAGAAAACGGTAAAACAAAAATATCCAGAAGGCTGTATAGGTTTTGATACGATAAAAGCAAACTATATCGGACATCTAATTAAACGATATAATGAATATAAAGAGTATGAGGTGGGAAAAGAAAATATGAACTATGCAGCATTTTCTTCTCATCTAAAAAAACGATATAAAATAGGTCCAACAAGGACTCTCTATAATTTACCAATTGAGAAATTTGAGGAATTAACAATATATATTCAAACTCGAATAGACAAAACAACACTTGCTAAAATGAAAGGGCGAGGACATAAAAACTACTCAACATTCTCAGAATATGCAGATGAATAGATTAGTAAATGAGTTGCATTTGATATGATTTTTGTATATGTGTGGTAATGTGTAAGCTTGGAGCTTTGTATTTTATACCATATGGTAGAGGCTAATGTCAAGCGTTAAAGCATTGTGTCCATTGCAAAGACAGGCTACTTAATTATTACCTATCGAAATTCATTATTCATATTCTTTTGTGTAATTTTAAACCTATTGTAAATTCATAATGAAACAACACTATATCCCAAGATGCTATCTGAAGAGATTTTCTGATAACGACAAGAGTCTTTTTACATACGATAAGCTGCAATCAAAGGTATATCCAGCCAGTATGATGTCTGTCTGTTGTGAAGATGATATGTACTCTATTTCAGATTCATATGTCGAAAAGAATAACAAGAAATCCGGGAATAATCTCAATAGATTGTCGATAGAGCATGACCATTTTGCCAATTTAATAGAGCCAAACCTCTCTCAGCTTTTACAATCCATAGATGTCATAAAGGACGAATGGATTTCGGGTAAGGAACAATACCGTTTACAGTTTGAAGAGAAAAGAGAACTAGCATTGCATCTTGTTACTCAATTTTTTCGACATCCTCTATTAAAAGATTCAACAGTTGACGACTATCTCAGGATGGAGAGAGCAGGAATTGACATGGTGAAATATTTTCTAGCCAAAGAAAAAGGAGATGAATCTATTAATAATCTGGAAATAGACATAGAATGTGAAGCACCAGTTCTCCATGCACAGTTAACCTATTTAGATGATGAGACTCTTATGGATTTTGCTAATGCGATAGCAAATAATATATGGATGTTTCTCGTAAGTGAAAATGATGATTTCTATACAAGTGATTTTCCAATTATTGTTGAGCCTCATGTGAAAAATGCACGTCCTATGTATATGGGACTTGCTCAATATGGAGGAGAGTTGACATTCCCATTATCACCGACTCTAATGATAGTAGTTTTTGACAGAGGGTATTTTAAAGAAAAGGAGAAGTATGACTGCACATTCTCAATTGCAACTGATAAAGAAATCAGGCGCCAAAACATATTAAGATACTTCTATGCTAAACGACATGTTTTTAGTGCTAAGAAGGACTTTAAACTTATTGATATGATATATAAATTAGAAGGTCATCATATTTTCGTCAACTCTAATTTCAAGTCTAAAATTGTAAGTGGCCTAGGGAAGTATTGATACTTTATGGCAAATACTCATATGGTTAGAAAAAGAAAACACACAAAGAAGAAAAGACAGTCCCCTAAGGCTAAGAAGAAAAAGACAGTAGTTAGACAATGTGCTAATACTTCAAATCCATTTGAATTACAAATGCATGCTATGGGCAAGTATCTACTTAAAGTCTCTAAAGATAAAGATGGTATTAAAACTGCTCTAAGAGAGCATATTGAGATAGTTGAGGGTTATTTTAGAAAATACGATTCAGTTCAGCTACTTGGAAGCATTGGATTATATCTGTTAGAACACCTACCAAACATTGAAAAGCACTTTATAGCTCAGATGAATGGCACAGATATGCGTCTGGATGAAAATGCAGAAGTGATAGCAGAATATGCTATGAATTTTGGACTTGCATTACCCAATGATGGGAAAGACACCCCCACAGATGATGTCATAAAGGATTTGAGAGAAAAACTGAAGACTTTGTTTGTAGCTTATATGCATCTTGATATGCCATTAGGTGACGAGCCTATCCAATTTATTGATTGGATGATTCATATGGATACCATCGCTGTTCGTGGCGATGGTTATCAAGTTCATGTGTATGAAGTATTTAAAGAAATGTTCTTCCCACATACGCCCTTTTACCAACAGCAATTCGGCTATAGTGTTGACCAACTATTTGATTTCTTTATGGATCTGGAAAATAGGGTTATATGCAAGATATGTAGCCAAGATACTATCTATGGTGCAACAAAGATGCATGATCGGTGGGTGAAATGGGAAGAAAAGGCTTTTGGCCCTATTGGTAATGAAGCTAGATTAGAGAATAAAGATTTCTCAAAAGGTATATTTGGTGCGTTCTTTGAAGCAAACCCAGATGTGCCGCATACGGAAGATGGCATGCAATTCCTTATGTATCAACCAGATGATTATAGAGGATCTGATATGATATTTTGGGTCTATCCTCAAAGCGAGGTGGAGACAAGAATCCTAGATTCTCTTTCTATGAAATTTGGTGATAATTCTGCTTTTCTTGTAGAAAGCGAATTTAAAGGCAGTATTATGAATGGTCATAGTATTTTTGAGAAGCCGTTCGTTAAAGATGGTGATAAATATTATTGCTTTACTCCTATGATTCCACATAGAAATCTGTTCTTGATTGCAGAAAAGCTTATGATGCGCAATGGAGTCTATTACCAGAAGAATTTCCAGCAGAACACGTCTCCGATTAGCCGAGATGTTTATATTGAGAGTAAAGTAAAGTCTGTCATGAAGTCATTTCTGCCAGATGTTACGTTTTATCCTTCTGTACATTATAAAATAGTGGAGGAAGGGGTAAAAAAGAATCCAGAACTGGATATTCTTGGTGTTTCTGATAAGGCAGTCTATATTATTGAAGTTAAAGCCCATGAACTTTCTTATAAAGACAGAGTTAGGTTAGATGGAGCCAAGGGTAAGTTCAAGGCATCTGTTGCTGAGGCATGTAAACAATGCTGTAGAGCTGCTGATTTTATTTATAATTCTACAAAACCTGAATTTGGCACACAAGAAGGAACAGTTATTATTGATAAGAAGAAGCCAATATATAAGATAGCTGTAACCTTCCAACATTTTTCTTCATTGTTTGGACAGATGGATAAGCTTGTGACTGCTGGTTTGATGGAGGAGCATTTCCGTGATACATGGGCTGTGTCATTGTTTGATTTGATGGTCGTTGCTGATTTTGTTGAATCAGAGGATGAGTTTTTATCCTATCTTGATATGCGAAAAATAATTAATACGAATCATAGTACATTTCATGACGAACTTGATTTGTTGGGGCAGTTCTTGAATGAAAATCTTGCTGACAAGGTAACTTCCGACAAGCCTATGAAGATTATTGGTGGTTCTGGTGATATTGATGAGGAATATGCTAAAGATTTCTATATTCCTATGGACTTTGGCTTTGGAGAGTAATAAGTGAAGCTTTTGCATAACACATATTTATAAGTAAATGGGATTTAAGAAGAGGCTTGCTAAAACAGAAAATACACCTTCTGAGGCTGTACTTTACCATGAGAACAGACTGTGCTAAAACAAAAAGCCATACAAAAGACGACTCTGTGAAAATAACTTAGAGGAAATTCTTTTTTCTCACGATATACTCTTATCTTTGCAGCAGACAAAGTGGTTCTTTGAAATGGCAAAATGAGGTAAAGTGTAGAAGTTCACTGGTTTCCTTATCGTTACCATCCCTTATTGGCAATCAAACTAATCTATTGGTTAGTTGATATTTACGAAATTTTCTATGTTTTAAGCAATGAAAGCTGAGGTGTTTCTGAATACCAGCTTTTTCTATCCATGCTCTTAATGGACGAGAAATCCAAGAAGGATTTGGTAGTCCCTCAAAAACGAGTTGCTCTGATTGTCTCGGTTCTCCGCAAAGTTTAAACGCCTGTTCCGAGATAGGCATATACTCTACCCCTTTTGTCTTTTTCTGAGTAAAAAGAAGTTTGGCTTGGTTACCTTCTATGGCAATTTCGTTCCATTTTAGCTTTTGAATGTCGCAATGTCTTAATCCTGTCAGAGCTGAGAATAGTGCAGCTCGTTTAAGGACATCACGTTCACATGGAGTATTAGCTAACTTATTCAGTTCATCAAGGGTCAAGTATTCCCTACGGGATTCTTGTTCCTGTATGCCTTTGATTTTTGCAGATAAATCAATAGTTAAATATCCATCAATGAATGCCTGTTTGAGTGCTGCCTTAAAAATAGAAAAATATGTGGAAGCTGTGTTTCGTGATATTGTACCTTTCTTACTTCCACCACAAGGGGCGGACAACAAGAAAAACTTGAAATCTTCAGCTAATCGGTTGTCTATTTGTGAAAAGAGTAGCGTGTCTCCAGCAAACATTTTCAATAAAACATGCACTCTTTCCCAGTTTGTTTGAATTGAAACAGAACTATTACGGTGTCGCTTGTCTGCCACCTTATCAAAGTACTTGATAAAGTTTTGTTGCAACCGTTCTTTCTGCTCTGCTTGTGCAATTTCTGTGTCACTGTACAAACTTGCATTATCATATTCACGCTGCCTAAGTTTTCTAACACTGTCAGCATAAATGCAGGCTTCTTGGTCTATTTCGCTTTTGCACAGGATAATTCCATTCAAATCTCGTTTAGGCTTGAATGTTTGGGTCGCTTCAGTTGTACGGGCCGTTCTACTTTTATCCCAGATAGGCGTAGTGATCGTTCTGTTTAGATACTCACGCACTCTCTGTGGAGAATCTTTGCCAACTACCCTCACAGGATAGCTTTCTATATACAGGTACCATTCTTTTCGATAGGCACTCTTTCGTAATCGTACTGTTGCCTTTGTATTATCAAGTTCCTTTCTCATTGTATGTCGTGGATTAGTGTTTATACAAATTGTCTATCTCTGATTTTGGGGCATAGACGTAATTACCAATCTGCCTTGTTGGAATAGAATATTTGCGAATATGCAGATATACAGTACTATCATGGATACCAAACTTCTTGGCTATTTCTCCAATCGTATAACAATTTTCAGGCTCAAGCCGATAAGTCTTTACTTCCGATTGTTTTTCTTTTCTTCTTTCATCGTAAGGACGTAGATTAAAACGTTCTTGTAAATCAGCTTTGCAAATACGTATCATCCTTAGTCCGAGGTTATAATAACGGACTTGTTTATTCCCGATTAAGCGATAAAGGGAATCTCGTCCAATATCAAATAATACAGTTGCATCAGCTATTGAGAGATAAGGCTGGTTCTTCGGAACTCTCGCAGCCTTTTCTCTTTTCAATGCATCTAACAGCTCTTCCTTTTTTCTTTGTTTGTATGCAGCTTGAGAACAGTTCTTAGAGCAATATATAGAGGTAAGCGTCTTTGCAATAAAAGATTTACCGCAAATTTCGCATTTCCGCTCTATTTGAAATTTTGCACTCGCCATACTATTTGTATCTATTTGATTATCAATCTGTCTTTTAAATTAAGTCGCACTTTATCTCCCATTAAGTCGCGGCACAAATATGGTACAAATATAAGCATAAAAACGATTAAAAACGATAAGATTTAATCATTATTAAGAAATAAAAATCCCAGCAACTTATTATGTTACTGGGATTTACTTATTCTTGATTAGCGTTTGTTAGCACTTTTACTTCACTTCCTCAAAGTTAGGGCGAGAGAGGCGTCTTTCGGTTTCACAAAATACCTCGATGATGTCACAAATTGCGTAAAAAAGTCCGTTTATCATCGAAATATGATATAACTTTGGCGATATGAACGAGAACAACGAACCGGATTTCGTATTTTCCACGAACTTCCGGCAAATCAACGACAAACGGTTTCACCGATGGTGCCTGCACCTGATTTGTCTCGAGGGCGAGGGCAGCTTCGTCTTCAACGACCGCTGCTGGCACCTCCGCCGCAACGATGCGGCGATCCTGATTCTGCCCGACAAGGTCTGCAACCCGGCACCTCATCCCGACTTGCGGGTGGAGTTTTTCGCAGCGCCGTTCAAATTCCTGAACGCCCAGCTGCCTGCCAACCACTTCGGCATCGGCGGCGGGATAATGCTGTACAACAATCCGGTGTTCCCCCTCTGCGAAGCGGACGCCCGGCGGTTCACGGAAGATATCCGCCGGCTCCGCGACCGTTCGGGCGAGACTTCGCACCTGTTCTATCGCGAGCTGATGGGAAGCCTGTGCCGCACGATAATGTACGACCTCTTCGACTTCCATGCCAAGCATTACGGCACGCTGGAATCGACCGACCGCCGCAGCTTTATCGTAAAGGAACTGATGCAGCTGTTGCAAACCGGCATCAGTCGCACCGAGCGCAAAGTCGGCTACTACGCCAGGCGGCTCCACGTCACGCCCAAATATCTCTCCGACACCGTGCGCCGCACGACGGGCAGCAGCGTCACCGCCTTCATCGACCGCTACACCGTCCCGATCCTCAAAGAGCTGCTCGAAGACGACCGTCTCTCGCTCACGCAAATCGCCGACGCGATGGAGTTCGCCTCCCCGTCGTATTTCAGTCGTTACGTCGCCAAACACTTAGGCGTGTCGCCCAGCCAATATCGGTTGAGCTTGCAGCCGGAGAAACGGGCCCGACGAAAAAGCGAGGAGAGAGGGCGCTGAGGGAATATTCTTCGACCGACGTCCGGCTACCTCGGCGACGAAGTTTCCGCTCCTGGGGCTCCGGCAGCTGTCTCCGTCGGCTCGCGAGCCGACGGAGACAGCTGCACCTCTTTCGTTTCATGCCTATAAAAAATTTGTTAACGTGCCTACGTTAACAAAT
>NZ_HE997186.1:207434-252144 GCF_000312445.1 Phocaeicola abscessus CCUG 55929
TTGTTAACGTGCCTACGTTAACAAATTTTTATGCCTATGAAATTTCGATTTCGTGCGGATGGAATTTTCGCTTCGCGCCTACGAAGTTTCCATCGCTACCTGCTTAGAGTTTCTCCAAGACGGCCTTAGCCTGCGCATAGCCTTCTTCGTACAAGGCCGTCAGTTTCGTCGTATCCGTTTCCATGCGGTCGACTTTCAGTGTTTTCACCGGCCGGATAGCAATGATCGAGCCTTCCTCTTCCATCTTCTCGACCATCTCCAACTGTTCGTTGTAAACCTCGATACGATGGCTCAATGCGACGCGCAATCGGGGATAGTTTCGATACACGAAGCGTATCCTACGATCTTTTTCCCGATTCCGATAGCCCTTGTTCCGGGTAAGCACGACGACATTCTTCGCATATCCCTGACCGATAGCTCGCCGAAGAGGAATGGAATCGACAATGCCGCCATCGAGCATGGGACGACCGTCGACACAAGCCGTCGGGCAGACGTACGGGAGACTCGCCGAAGCTCTTGCGATAGCGACCACACGCTGGCGGTCACGTTTCTCCTCCAGGTACAGGGCCCGTCCCGTCAGACAATCGGTCGTCACCATCTCGAACCGGGCAGGATTCGCCTCGTAAGCGTCGTAATCGTACGGCAGGATTTCATTCGGGAAATGTTCATACAGCAAATCCATATCCAGGATACTGCGGTTCGTCCAGAGATGTTTGATACCCAAATAATGATACTTGTCCAACAAATCGATATTGCTGTACTTCGCCCTTCCTCTTTGATGCGACAAGTACGAGAGGCCGTTGCAAGCTCCCGCCGAGACCCCTACCACATAAGGGAAATAAAGACGCATATCCAACAGATAATCGAGTACGCCGCACGTAAACACGCCCCGCATCCCTCCTCCTTCGAGCACCAAGCCCGTTTTATCGTCGATTGTCAGCATAGTACTATTATTTAACGCAAAAATACGTTTTCCCGTTGAAAAATTATAGCCGAACATGCTGAAAAAAAGATTAATTTTATTATGTTTGCGACGAAGATCGTATTTAAAAATCAATAAAATCACAGGATATGTTTGATCTGTCTGTTTACAAAAACCGTCGGGCTGCGCTGCACAAGAAGATTCCGCACGGCATCGTTTTACTTTTAGGCAACCAAGAAGCGCCGGCCAACTACCCCGACAATACGTATCGTTATCGTCAGGACAGTACCTTTCTCTATTTCTTCGGGCATTCGCTGCCGGGCCTGGCAGGCATACTCGATCTCGACGCGCATAGAGATTACTTCTTCGGGAATGACGTCACGATGGACGACATCATCTGGATGGGACCGCAACCGAGCATAGCAGAATTAGGAGCCCAAGTAGGCGTTCCCCGCAGCTATCCGCTGAAACAACTCAACAAAATGATCGGCGAGGCCGTGGCCAAAGGGCGAAAGATCCACTTCCTTCCTCCTTATCGGTTCGACCATTACCTCTGGCTGGAAGCACTGACGGGCATTCGCGCCGCCGCCGTTCAGAACTACACATCCGTCGAACTGATCAAAGCGGTCGTCGCGCTGCGCGCTTCCAAAGAACCCTGTGAAATCGAAGAACTGGATAAAGCCGCACACGTGGGCTACCTGATGCACACTACGGCCATGAAGATGTGCCGGCCGGGTGTCAAAGAACAGCTGATCGCCGGAGCGCTGGACGGCATCGCCTCGCAATACGGAAGCATGGTTTCCTTCCCCACCATCCTCACCCAACACGGCGAAACCCTGCACAATCACGGGCACGACCATCTTTTAGAAAAGGGCCATCTCATGCTGACGGACGCCGGCGCCGAACTGACCAGCAGCTATTGCTCGGATCATACGCGCACCGTTCCGGTGAGCGGAAAATTCACCGATAGACAAAAAGACATATACAACCTGGTGCTGGCCGGGCACGACCACGCGCTGGAATTGGCCAAGCCCGGCGTCACTTACCAATCCGTGCATTTGGCCGTATGCAAGGTATTGGCGCGAGGACTGAAAGACCTCGGCCTGATGAAAGGCGATACGGACGAAGCCGTCGCCGCAGGAGCTCATGCCTTGTTCCTTCCTCACGGATTAGGCCACATGATGGGATTGGACGTACACGACATGGAAAATCTCGGACAGACATACGTCGGTTTCGACGACGAAGTCCGCCCGTCGGACCAGTTCGGACTCAGCGCATTGCGTATGGGACGCAGGTTGCAGGAAGGTTTCGTCATCACCGACGAACCCGGATGCTACTTCATTCCGGCACTGATCGACAAATGGAAAGCCGCCCGCCTGCACGCTTCCTTCCTGAACTACGACGAAATAGAAAAATTCAAAGATTTCGGCGGGATCCGCATAGAAGACGATATTCTCATCACGAAAGACGGTTCCCGTTTCTTGGGGAAAGAACGTATCCCCGTCACGGTAAAAGAAATAGAAGCGTTCATGAGAAACAATTAATCATCCATCATAATTAAAAATGAAAAAATTAGCACTGCTCGTCGCGATCGGACTGATAAGCATCAGTTCCTTCGCTCAGGAAAAGAAAGAGGAAGCGGAGAAAGAAGGCTTCGTCTTCACCACCGTAAAAGCCAATCCTATTACCTCCGTAAAAAATCAAAACCGGGCCGGCACCTGTTGGTGCTACTCCTCCATGGGCTTTCTGGAATCGGAATTGCTCCGCATGGGGAAGGGAACCTACGATTTCTCCGAAATGTATCTCGCCGAAAAGACGTATATGGACCGCGCAGAAGCCGCCGTCCGCATGCACGGCGACGTATCTTTCTCGCAAGGAGGCTCGTTCTACGACGTGATCTACGGAATGGACCGCTTCGGATTGGTTCCCGAAGAAGTAATGCCCCCCGGCGTCATGTACGGCGATACACTCAGCGACCATACCGAACTCTCGGCCTTGACCGACGCCATGGTAGCTGCGATCACCAAAGGCAAACTCCGCAAATTACAAACCGATCCCGACGGAAACGCCTTGTGGAAGAAAGCGATCGAAGCCGTTCATGAGACCTACTTGGGAAAAGCTCCGGAAACTTTCGTCTACGAAGGGAAAACCTATACGCCACGCTCCTTCTACCAATCCCTGGGACTGAACGCCAACGATTATATTTCGCTGACCTCATACACCCATCATCCTTTCTATCAGCCGTTCGTCATCGAGGTGCAAGACAACTGGCGCTGGGCAAAATCTTACAACTTGCCCATCGACGAATTGCTCGAAGTGTTCGACTATGCGATCGACAACGGATATACGATCGCCTGGGGAGCCGACGTAAGCGAACAAGGCTTTACGCGAAACGGCATTGCCGTGGTCCCCGACACGAAGAAGATCGTCGAACTGAGCGGATCGGACATGGCTCACTGGCTGAAGCTGCCTCAGCAGGAAAGAAATATCACGGAAAAACCCGGACCGGAGAAATGGGTTACTCAGGCCGAACGTCAACAAGCATACGACAACTGGGAAACCACCGACGATCACGGCATGCAAATCTACGGCATCGCCAAAGATCAAAACGGAACGGAATATTATATGGTCAAGAACTCGTGGGGTGAATCAGGCAAATACAACGGCATATGGTACGCATCCAAAGCGTTCGTCCGCTATAAAACCATGAATATCCTCGTTCACAAGAAAGCGCTTCCCAAAGAAATTGCAAAGAAATTAGGCGTTCAAATGTAATTTTTCCTCTATTTAAGCAGATATCCTACCTGCCTTCGGCTCGCGGATTTCATTATATTATTGCCAATTCTGTATTTTTTATATAGAATTGGCAATTTATACCTGTTTTTTTTCTAACTTTACGCTCCAATAAAAAGGAAGAGTCTTCTCGGGCATTCCTTTTTATTCCGGAAAACAGAAAAAGAAAAAACAATATATATAATGAATTTCAAATGGAACTATCAACCTCCCATCCAAGAACAGATAGAAGCAGCTAAAGCACTTGCGAGAGAAGCGGGAATCAGTCCTATTCTCGGCAAACTCCTGTTGAAAAGGGGCATCACCTCTGCCGCAGAGGCCAAGCGATTCTTCCGCCCCCAGTTAAACGAGTTGCACGATCCTTTCCTGATGAAAGACATGAGTGCAGCCGTAGAACGGCTTAACCAAGCGATGGGAAAGAAAGAACGCATATTGGTATACGGAGACTACGACGTAGACGGGGTCACTTCGGTCGCATTGGTTTATAAATTTATTCTCCAATTCTATTCCAACATCGATTACTACATCCCCGATCGGTACGAAGAAGGCTATGGCGTTTCGAAACGAGGAATAGATTATGCGTACGAAACGGGAGTAAAACTCATCATTGTCTTGGATTGCGGAATCAAAGCCGTAGAAGCGATCGGTTATGCCAAAGAAAAAGGCATAGACTTTATCATCTGCGATCACCACGTCCCCGACGAAGTACTTCCGCCTGCCGTAGCTATCCTGAACGCGAAGCGGAAAGACGCTACCTACCCCTACGAACATCTGTCGGGTTGCGGAGTAGGATTCAAATTCATGCAAGCATTCGCTTCGAATAACGGCATCGAATTTCAGTGTCTGGCTCCTCTGCTCGATTTGGTGGCCGTAGCCATCGCATCGGATATCGTTCCCATCATGGGAGAAAATCGGGTATTGGCCTATCACGGATTGAAACAATTGAATTCGAATCCGAGTGTCGGCTTGAAAGCGATCGTAGATATTTGTGGCCTGCAAAGCAAAGAAATCACGATGAACGATATCGTTTTCAAAATAGGCCCTCGTATCAATGCCTCCGGTCGCATACAAAACGGAAAGGAAGCAGTAGAACTGCTCATCGAAAAAGATTTTGCCCTTGCCCTCGAGAAGGCCAACCAAATCAACGCATACAACGAGACGCGAAAAGATTTGGACAAATCTATGACGGAAGAAGCGACCAAGTTAGTCGTCGACAAAGAAAGCTTAAACCAACGCCGATCCATCGTCATCTATAATGAGAAGTGGCACAAAGGCGTCATAGGCATCGTCGCATCCCGACTGATGGAAACCTACTACCGGCCGGCTGTCGTTCTCACCCGCACGGAAGAACTCGCTACCGGGTCTGCCCGCTCGGTGATCGGATTCGATGTATACAAAGCCATCGAAAGCTGCCGAGACCTGCTGGAAAATTTCGGAGGACATACGTATGCGGCAGGATTATCGATGAAAATAGAAAATGTCGCCGAATTCGCCCGTCGCTTTGAAGCTTATGTGGCCGAACATATTGCACAAGAACAGACCTCTCCGGTATTAAACATCGACGCCCTCATCGATTTCAAAGATATTACGCCCAAATTCCATGCAGACTTGAAGAAGTTCAATCCTTTCGGGCCGGACAACCACAAACCCGTATTCTGTACGCATCATGTTTACGATTACGGCACGAGCAAAGTGGTGGGAAGGAATCAGGAACATATCAAGTTAGAACTGGTGGACAACAAATCGAATAACGTAATGAACGGCATCGCTTTCGGACAAAGCTCGCAGGCTCGTTATATCAAAACGAAACGTGCCTTCGACATCTGCTTTACCATCGAGGAAAATACGCATAAACACGGAGAAATCCAACTGCAAATCGAAGATATCAGGCAAGCTGAAACAGTATGACTTATCAAACGATTCTGAAAGAATACTGGGGCTACGACAGCTTTCGAGGCATTCAGGAAGAAATCATCGATAGCATCGGCTCCGGACATGATACCTTGGGACTGATGCCTACGGGCGGAGGCAAGTCGATCGCATTTCAAGTGCCCGCCTTAGCCAAACAAGGCATTTGCATCGTCGTCACGCCGCTTATCGCCCTGATGAAAGATCAGGTACGACACCTTCGCAAACGCGGAATCAAGGCCATAGCCGTATATTCGGGAATGACTCGCGGGGAGATAGTAATCGCTCTGGACAATTGCATCTACGGAGACTATAAATTTCTCTACATATCTCCGGAACGATTGGCCACGGAGTTGTTCATCACGAAAGTCCGCAGCATGCGGGTAAGCATGATCACGGTCGACGAGTCGCACTGCATCTCGCAATGGGGATATGATTTCCGTCCCGCCTACTTGAAGATCGCCGATATCCGCAAGTTGCTTCCCGACATACCCGTGCTGGCTCTGACGGCGACGGCGACACCTCCTGTTGCAAAAGATATTCAGGACAAGCTGCTGTTCCGGGAGGGGAGTCGCGTTATCCGGATGAGTTTCGAACGGGAGAATTTGGCTTACATCGTCCGAAAAACAGAAAACAAGATAGAAACGCTCATGCATATCCTCGAGACCATTGCGGGCTCGGCCATCGTTTATACGCGAAGCCGGAAACGAACCAAAGAGATCGCCGACCGACTGAACCGGGAAGGCGTCACCGCCACGTTTTATCATGCCGGTCTGAACGACGACGTAAAAGACTTGCGACAGAAAGCCTGGGTGAACGACGAAATTAGGGTGATGGTCGCTACGAATGCATTCGGCATGGGCATCGATAAACCGGATGTCCGATCGGTCGTTCATGCCGACATACCCGATTCTCCGGAAGCTTACTTCCAAGAGGCGGGGCGGGCGGGACGCGACGGGCACAAGGCGTATGCCATCCTGCTCTATGCTAAAGGTGATAACACCGCACTGAACAAACGAATATCCGATGCCTTCCCCGATAAAGCGTACATCCGCGAAGTATACGAGCATATCAACTACTATTTCGAGATGGCGATGGGCGACGGAGAAGGATGCACGTTCGCATTCGACTTGGACGATTTCTGCCTGAAATTCAAACACTTTCCCGTCCAAGCCGACAGCGCGCTGAAGATTCTCACGAAAGCGGGATATTTGGAATATACCGAAGAACAAGACAATGCCTCGCAGTTGTTGTTTATCGTCAGGAGAGACGAGCTCTACCTCTTGAACAGCAACGATGCGGATACCGACCGCCTGATCAACCTCATCCTTCGCTCCTATACGGGACTGTTCTCCGATTACGCCTACATCAATGAAGAATCGCTGGCAGTACGGACCGGCTTAAGCCGCGAACGAATCTATCAACTCTTGCTGAACCTTTCGAAAAGACAGATCATCAGCTACATTCCTCGCAAACGGACTCCTTTCATCCTGTACACTAGGGAAAGAATGGAGAAAGACAGCCTTCGGATTCCTCCCGAAATCTACGAGGATCGGAAAAAGAGTTATGCCGACCGCATCCATGCGATGATCGACTACGCAAACTCGGATGATAAATGCCGAAGTCGGATGCTCCTCCGCTACTTCGGAGAGAAAAATGAACACAACTGCGGACAATGCGACGTCTGTCTCCAACAACCTCCCCAAGACATGCACAAGGACACTTTCGAACGAATAGCGCATCGAATGCGTCTCCTCTTGAAAGAATCACCTATCAGCCATGTAGAAATGATGAAACACTTCGAGGAAGAAGGGGAACGGGCTGAACAAGTATTGCAATACCTGCTGGCCGAAGAGCGAATCAAGCTGAAAGACGGGACGCTTTCCTCGTAGGTTTTTACGAATTTATGCTAACTTTGCAGACGAACAGTCACACAGCGTATGAATCTATTTAAATCCTTATTCAACCCTCGTGAAAGATCGGAGGAAGACGAGAGAGAAAAGAACGAAAAAAAGAACTTCGAAATCTTGAAATACGACGGTATCCGTGCCTTTCACATGCAACGGGCCGACTATGCCGTCGAATGCTTTAAACGGGCAGCGGATATCCGGGAAGACGCCGAAGTGTACGATCACTTGGCTAATGCCTACGTACAGCTCGGGAAATGGGAAGAGGCGCAGATGGCGCTCGACCGATGGATCCGGTTCGAACCGGAAAACGCCCGACCGCGCATCTCTCTCGCTCATATCTGCTTCGTACAAGAAGATTACGAATGCATGCACGAGGTCTGTCGAAAGGCTTTAGAAGTCGAAACGGACGATCCAAGGATCTATTATCTTGCCGCAAGGGCAAACGCCGGACTGCAAAACCTTCCCGAAGCCATTGCACAATTGGATAAAGCGATTGAGTTGAAAACCGATTACGCGGATGCATACCTGCTCAGAGCGAAGCTGCTGGCGGATACGGACGATCCCAACAGTGCGAAGGACGACGTCGAAAAGCTATTATCGCTCGATCCGGAGAACGAAGATGCCGCCCTGCTGAAAGCGCGGCTCGAACTGTCCGAAGGACAGGTTGCCGAAGCGGAAAGAAGCATCCGGACCGTGATCGAATCGAACCCGTTCAACCGCAGCGCCTACTTGTTGCTGGGAAAACTCTTCCAAACGAATGAAGCGTGGGAGAAAGCAATCGCAGTGTATTCCGATGCGATCGACGTGCTGCCCGAATTCGCAGAGGCGTATCGAGAGAGAAGTCGGGCCCGATTGGAAGCCGGCGACGAAAAAGGAGCGGAAACCGACCTCGAGAAAGCGGAAACATTCTATCCGCCGGAAGAAACCCTTGCCTCCAGCCCCGACTACGAGAACATGAAGCGACATATCCCTTTCTGACAGAGAAGCCATCGGCTCGAAAGTCTCGGAAGAAGTGCCTAAAAGCCCATCACTACATAAGCTTCGACCAACTGTTTCAGCGCCCGCTCGAGGACAGAACGCGGACTGCCGACATTTAAGCGCATAAACCCTTTCCCTTCTTCGCCGAAGAGAGCCCCATCGTTCAAAGCCAGATGCGCCTTGTCGACAAAGAAATCGTTCAATGCTTCCTGTGAAAGGCACAGCGCCCGACAATCCAACCAAACCAGGTATGAAGCGTGCGGTCGCAGCACACGGATCTTCGGGGTATGCTCCTGCAAGAAATCAGCCGTATAATCGATGTTTCCCTGAATATAAGCAAGGCACTGGTCGAGCCATTCGGTCCCATGCGTGTAGGCGGCCTCCACCGAAAGAAAAGCGAAGACATGCCCCATATTCGATTCGCCCGCTTCCAAGAAAGTCTCGAAACGACGGTGCAACGCCTTGTCGTATATGATCGCCTGCGAAGCCGAGATACCCGGAATATTGAACGCCTTGCTCGGAGCCATGAAAGTAACGGAATTCATCTTCGCCCGCTCGCCGACCATGCAGAAAGGACGATGTCGATAAGGCGGCAACGTCAAGTCGGCATGGATTTCGTCGGACAAAACCAACACGCCTTCCTCGTAGCAAATCTCCGCCACCGCGCACAGCTCTTCTTCCTTCCAAACCACCCCTCCCGGATTATGAGGATTGCAAAGGATAAAGAGTTTGCACCCCTTCACCTTCCGGCAGAAATCGTCGATATCCATACGATACACTCCGTCTTCCAAAATCAACGGATTGGTTACCACCTGACGCCCGTTGGCCAGGGAGACTTGACGGAAAGGATGATATACCGGCGGCTGAATCAAAATCTTGTCACCGCGTGCTGTAAAGCAATTTATCGCAAAAGCAATTCCCGGAACGATCCCCCCGACAAACGTAATCGCTCCTCGATCGACAGACATTCCGTAACGCGATTTCACCCAATCGATAATAGACCGATAATATCCATCGTGCTCGGAGGTATAGCCCAGAATCTCTCTGTCGCAGCGCCGACGGATCGCGTCCAAGATAAAAGGAGGACTTGCGAAATCCATATCTGCCACCCAAAGCGGAATCAGGTCTGTTCTGCCCCAGTGTTTCTGCAAACCGGCCAGCTTGATAGCGGCAGTTCCTTCGCGATCGATTATTCTGTCAAAATCGTAGATCATGGTACATGCTTATTTTACGAGTCTTACAAAATTAGATAAAAAGAAAGAAAAAACAAGACTGTGCCCTGATATTTGTCTTTCGACCGTCGGCGTCGACATGCTGAAAGTAAAACTCCGGTTTCGGTGCTGCTAAATGGCTTGGCAAAACCGCCGCCCGAAGTTTTCCCGGATAAAGGATGGAGGCGGTATCAGTTATGCGTACGTCCTCATCCGGTACGGCAAAATTCCCGCATAAGGTGCAGCGACACAGAAAATTTAAGGGAAATTAATGTTCGTCACGCCGAATAATGCATTAAATTTGTGGAGACAATAAAAAATAGAAACGAAACCATGAAAAACGCCTGTTTCTTTGCGGTTGACTTAGGGGCAACCAGCGGTAGGACAATTGTCGGCTGCTTATCCGATCAGCAACTCGAACTGCAACAACTCACCCGTTTCCCCAATACCATCATTCAGGTCAACGGGCATTATTACTGGGATATTTACGCCCTCTACGGAGAAATCGTCAAAGGATTGAAAGAAGCGGCCGACCGACAAATCCCCATCCGATCCATCGGGATCGATACGTGGGGGGTCGACTTCGTCTTTATCGGCAAAGACGGCGAATTGTTGCGTACCCCTTACTCGTATAGAGATACGCAGACGGTCGGGGCACCCGAAGCTTACTTCAAAGAAATATCGCGTCGGGAAGTGTACGGCCTCACCGGCATTCAGATCATGAACTTCAACTCGCTATACCAACTGCACGCCTTGTATCGGCGCGGCTGTTCCGCCTTGGCGGCGGCAGACAAAATCCTGTTTATGCCCGATGCATTAGGCTATATGCTAACCGGAAAGATGACGACCGAATACACGATAGCCTCCACCTCGCAGATGCTGAATCCTCGCACCAAAAACTTCGAGGACAAATTGCTCGATGCGGCGGGCGTGAAAAGTGCGCAGTTCGCACCGATCGTACTGCCGGGCACTCGATTGGGCGTCTTAACGGACGAAGTACAGAAGCAGACCGGACTGGGTGCCATACCGATCGTTTCCGTTGCCGGGCACGATACCGCCTCTGCCGTCGCCTCGGTACCTGCCGTGGGCGAACGCTTCGCATACCTGAGCTCCGGAACGTGGAGCTTAATGGGTATCGAAATCAAAGAGCCGATTATCAACGAGGAGAGCTTGGAAAAGAACTTTACCAACGAAGGCGGCGTAGAAGGCACCGTCCGTTTCCTGAAAAACATCTGCGGCATGTGGCTGCTGGAACGCTGCCGGGCAGAACGTCCCGTCCTGCGAGAATACGGTTACGACGAATTGAACCGGCTCGCCTCCGCATCACCGGCCTTTCGTAGTCTGATTAATCCGGACGCACCGTGCTTCGCCAACCCGAAATCGATGCCGAATGCCATCCGACAGTACTGCGAGCAAACGGAACAACCCGTGCCCGATACGGATGCCCGGCTGACGCGCTGCATCTTCGATAGTCTGGCGTTGCGTTATAAGCAAGTATTCAAAGATTTGCAGCAAATGGCTCCATTCCCCATTGAACGGTTGCATATCATCGGCGGAGGATCGAAAAACGAACTCCTCGACCAGTTCGCAAGTAATGCGCTCGGGATCCCCGTAACAGCTGGACCAACAGAGGGGACGGCCATCGGAAATCTCATGATGCAAGCCAAAGCCGACGGTATCGTCGCCACGATCGAGGACATGCGGGCGCTGATTCGCGCATCGGCCGAAACCAGATCATTCGAACCGCAGGATAACGACCTGTGGGAAGCAGGATACAGGAAGTATCTAACCGTTTACCGCGACGATTTATAAAGTATAATTCACCATTAATGATAAAACCATGAAAGAAAATCTGATTACAAAAGCTTACGAGATTGCGAAAGAACGTTATGCCGCCGTCGGCGTAGATACCGACAAAGCGATCGAAATATTAGAGAAGACGCCGATCTCCCTGCATTGCTGGCAGGCCGATGACGTAGTGGGCTTCGAACGCAACGAGGCAGTATCCGGAGGTATTCAAACCACGGGGAATTATCCCGGCAGGGCACGGAACATCGACGAACTGCGTGAAGATATCAACCAGGTGACCTCCCTACTCGCCGGTACGTTCCGCTTGAACCTGCACGAGATCTATGGCGAGTTTGACGGTCGATCCGTCGACCGCGACGAAGTGGAAACCAAACATTTCCAAGGCTGGATCGACTGGGCGAAAACCAACGGCCTGAAGTTGGATTTCAATTCGACGAGCTTCTCTCACCCCAAGAGCGGTTACCTGACGTTAGCCAATCCAGACAAGGGCATCCGCGATTTCTGGATCGAACACACCAAACGTTGCCGGCGCATTGCCGAAGCGATGGGTGAGGCACAAGGTGATCCCTGCATCATGAACATCTGGATTCACGACGGCTTAAAAGATCTAACCGTCGAACGCATGCGGTATCGGGAAATCCTGAAAGATTCGCTCGACGAAATACTCGCCGAAAAGCTACCACACATGAGACCTTGCCTGGAAGCCAAACTCTTTGGCATCGGCATGGAAAGTTATACGGTGGGCTCGCACGACTTCTATGTAGGTTACTGCTCGAAGCACAACGTGATGTATACGTTAGACACCGGCCACTACGAACAGACGGAGAACGTGAGCGACATGGTGGCTTCGTTGCTCTTATTCGTTCCGGAGCTCATGCTGCACGTCAGCCGTCCTGTCCGCTGGGATTCCGATCACGTCACCATCATGAACGATCAGACGCTCGATCTGTTCAAAGAATTGGTACGTTCCGAAGCCTTAAACCGCGCCCATATCGGCCTCGACTACTTCGATGCCTCCATCAACCGCATCGGCGCTTATATCATCGGTACCCGTGCCACGCAGAAGTGCCTGCTCTCCGCTCTTCTGGAACCGTTGGCCACGTTACGCAAATACGAGGACGAAGGCAAATGGTTCGAACGTCTGGCACTGCTCGAAGAGGCTAAGACACTTCCGTTCGGCGCCGTTTACGACTACTTCAACCAAAAGCATGACGTGCCCGTGGGGGAGGCGTTCATCCCTTCCGTCGAAGCGTACGAAGCTACGGTTACATCGAAGAGGAGATAATGAGTCATGGAAATCGTCATCGGATTAATTATCATCGCTATCGGCGCCTTTTGTCAGTCGAGCAGTTATGTTCCCATCAATAAAATAAAAGATTGGAGCTGGGAAAGTTATTGGATGGTGCAAGGGATCTTCGCGTGGCTGATATTTCCTTTCTTAGGCGCCTTATTGGCGGTTCCTTCCGGCTATTCCTTATTCGACGTATATGGGGCTAATCCCTCCTCGACCTTATGGGCGATCTTCTTCGGCATTTTATGGGGTATCGGCGGATTGACTTTCGGCTTATCCATGCGATACTTGGGAGTAGCCTTAGGACAATCCATCGCCTTGGGCACCTGCGCTGGTTTAGGCACCATCCTCACCCCCGTTTTTACCGGTAACACGGACGATCTGACCACCCCCGTCATCGTAGGGGTGGCTGTAACCTTGATCGGTATCGGCATCATTGGGTATGCGGGGCGTTTGAAATCGGCCGAATTGAGCGACGAAGAGAAGAAGAAAGCCGTCAAGGACTTCAACTTCCCGAAAGGCATCTTCGTCGCTTTGCTCGCCGGATTCATGAGCGCCTGTTTCAGCATCGGACTCGGATTCGGAGAACCTTTGCATTTCGCAGAAAGCAAGGAGATCTTCCAAACGCTGCCCGCCACCTTTATGGTTACTTTGGGAGGATTTATCACCAATGCCGTTTATTGTTTTTATCAGAACTCGAAGCATCAGACCTGGAGCGATTACGGCAATACTTCGCTATACCTGAACAACCTTCTCTTCTGTGCCCTGGCGGGCATCCTCTGGTACAGTCAATTCTTCGGTTTAAGCTTGGGGAAAGGTTTTCTGGCTTCATCGGCCGTCCTGCTTACCTTCTCGTGGTGTATCCTGATGGCACTTAACGTCACGTTCAGCAATGTCTGGGGGATTCTTCTGAAAGAATGGAAAGGATGCAAGAGGAAGACCATCTCATGGCTGGTTGCCGGATTGGTCGTATTGATTATATCCTCCTTCCTGCCGCAATTATTAAAATAAGCTACATATTTTGAACATCATGAATTCTATTTTAATCAACAGACCGATCCTCGCCAACGAGATCGAAAAAATAAGCGAAGTGGCGGGCTACCTCTGGCAGAACGGCTGGGCGGAACGCAACGGCGGCAATATCACCGTCAATATCACCGAATATGCCGACGATGGTGTCAGAGCGTTGCCCGCCATCAGCAAAGTCAAGCCCATCGGTATCAGGTTGCCGTCGTTGAAAGGTTGCTATTTCTATTGCAAAGGCACAGGAAAGCGGATGCGTGACCTCGCCCGGCGACCGATGGAAAACGGAGCTGTCATCCGCATCCTGGACGACTGTGCCCATTACGTGATCATAGCCGACCAGCCCGTCGATCCCACGAGCGAGCTTCCCTCCCACCTGTCCATACACAGTCGTCTGATCGAAACGGGGTCACCTTACAAAGCCACCGTCCATACCCATCCCATCGAATTGGTGGCGATGAGCCATTCCAAGGAATTCCTGAAGAAAGACGTGCTGACGCAGATATTGTGGAGCATGATTCCCGAGACGAAAGCATTCTGCCCCTTGGGCTTAGGCGTCGTCCCTTACGAGCTTCCCGGATCCGAAGCGTTGGCGAACGGTACGTTGGCGGAGTTGGAAGATTACGACGTGGTTCTTTGGGAAAAACACGGCGTTTTTGCCAAAGGGTTGGATGTCATGGATGCCTTCGATCAGATCGACGTACTCTCCAAGAGTGCGAAGATCTATATAGCCGCCAGAAGCATGGGGTTCGAACCGGAAGGTATGAACGACTCCCAGTTGAAAGCAATGAGCATCGCATTTCACTTGCCCAAATGACAAGGCTGAATAAAACTTGGATGACGATCGTACTGATGCCGCTTCTCCTCTCGCCGGCGTTAGCGAATGGCAGCAGTCGCACGGCTCCGAAGGCAACCACAAACGATACGGCGCGCATCGAGCAGGATCCGGCAGACAAGCCTGTCGAATACAGCGTTTTGGACATACCGGTCTCCGTCGAATTCTGCGGAAAGACGATAGATCTGACCCGATTCGACCGGCGAGAACGAATGGACAGAGAATTGCTCGCATTCATGTACATGCACAGTACTTCGTTGCAAATGATCAAACGCGCCAACAGATACTTTCCCGCGATAGAACCCATTCTGAAAAGTAACGGTATACCCGATGACTTCAAGTACCTGATGACCATCGAAAGCAACGTGAACCCTACGGCCAGATCGAAAGCCGGAGCGGCCGGTCTATGGCAATTCATGCCTGCGACGGGCAGAGCATACGGCTTGGAAGTGAATGACAACATAGACGAGCGATACCATGTAGAGAAAGCGACCCGGGCAGCTTGCAGATATTTGAAAGAGGCTTACGACAAATACGGCGACTGGGTCGCCGTGACCGCTTCGTACAATGCAGGGCAAGCGCGTATCTCGCAACAGTTGGAAAAACAAGCGGTGACAAACTCGTTAGACCTGCACCTGATCGAGGAAACCGCCCGATACGTATACCGTATCTTGGCAGCGAAAATCATGTTCCACCGCCCCGGTACCTTCGGCTTCCGCCTCAAGGCGGCCGACCTCTATCCTGTCATCCCTTGTAAAGAATATGCCATAACCCACGAGATCCCGAACTTAGTTTCGTGGGCTAAAACCAAGAATATAAATTATAGCATTCTGAAACAAATGAATCCCTGGTTAAGGGAAGATAAATTATTGAACAAAACTCATCGAACCTATATCTTGCATGTACCGACGAAAGAAGGCCTGTATTACGATCCACATAAAACAATAGCTTATGATGAGCGATGGATAACAAAATAAAGTAAGCGACAGACCGTGAATTCATCGCAGATTTTTGGTCGGTCTAAAGTTTTTATATAATTTTGAACGGTAATTTAAAACATAAAAGATGATGAATCAATTATTATTTTTAGGCAATTTAGGCATGCAGGAAATCATTCTGATCGCTTTCGTCATCCTGCTCCTCTTTGGCGGAAAGAAGATTCCGGAGCTGATGAAAGGTATCGGCAAGGGCGTTAGAAGTTTCAAAGACGGTGTAAGCGGCATCGAGAAAGAGATCACCGATGCAGCCAACGAAGAAGATAGAAAAGAACAGAAATAACCTTCCCGCATGACCGCTCGACAGAATCCTGACGCGATGTCATTTTGGGAACATTTAGACGTATTAAGGGGCATTCTTTTCAAGATTGCCCTTATTACTCTTCTATTCGCAGCAATAGCATTCGCTTTCAAAGAGACCTTGTTCAACATCATTTTAGCTCCTAAGAATGATGATTTCATTATTTACAAATTCTTCCGATCTATAAGCCGTATTTTCTCCTCCGACGGGAACGACGGACACTTTGCCGTACAGCTGATCAATACCGGATTGGCCAAGCAGTTCGTCATACACATGAAAGCCGCCATTTACGCTGGCTTTTTAGTTGCTGCCCCCTATACGCTCTATCAACTCTTCCGGTTCGTTTCGCCCGCTTTGTATACCAACGAGCGCAAATATGCCGTCAAAGTATTGGGTGGCGGGGGAATCATGTTCGCATTCGGAGTATTGCTCAGCTATTTCCTCATATTCCCACTCACGTTCCGCTTCTTGGGCACTTATCAGGTGAGCGAAGAGGTGGTGAATATGATTTCTTTGGAATCGTACATGGATACCTTGATGATGCTCTGCGTGATGATGGGTATCGTATTCGAGATCCCCATCCTCTGCTGGCTGTTTGCCAAATTCGGCTTCCTAACCGCCGAATTCATGCAGAAATACCGTAAGCATGCAGTAGTCATCCTGCTGGTCGTCTCGGCGGTCATCACGCCTACGGCCGACATCTTCACCCTTACCGTAGTGGCGCTACCGATGTGGATTCTCTATGAAGCAAGCATCCTCATCGTACAGCGTACGAAGGCTGCTCAGAAAGCGCAGGAAGCATTGGAAGAAGAGGAAGAACGCAAAGAAGACGAAGCTTGGAGAGCTAGACAGCAGGCTAAAGAACGACAGACGCAAGAATCGGAAACGGTCGCGCGAGACGGGGAAGCAGAAAATCAACCGGAAGACTATAATCAGACATACCATTACTATGACGACCGCATCCCCGACGAGAAAAAAACTCCTGCTCCTCCGAAGAGGAACAAACAGCAGGAAAACCTGAAAAGGCTCAAGCGAAGCAGAAAGAAAAAGAAAAGGAAATAAAAAGGTCTGGATGGGTTCCGCAAGGATCAAAAATAAAAGTGGCTGTGCCGAAACGAAAGTTTTGGCGCAGCCACTTTATTTATTTGTCAATTCCCGATCACGGCATGGCAGGTAATGCCCAACCGTCGCGATAGGTATGTTTGATCAACTCTTCGGCGAAAGATTTCGCATTGAGTTTCTCGGTATCCCTACCGAATGTCGGGTGCCCATCCTTCACGGTGAAGTTATCTTTCTTCGTGATTTCGATCTCATCCGTATCCGAGATATTGGTAAACTTCATGTTCGGACCGTCCCAATCCAAGATACGGTGCAAGCCTTGCAACCTGACAGCCAAAACTCCCATTACCACCATTTCGTTGAACGGACCTGCCTCCGAGAAGTCGGACGCGGGTTTCACCCGATTTTCCGGACTTTCCTTGCAAGCGCGTACCCAATCCATTTCATGGCTGAACGTGATCTCACGCTGAGTTTTAGGCACGTTCGGCATTCGGCCCGAAAGTAGCCACGGGTCGCGGCCGTAGCATCCGCAAATCAAGGTATCTTTGGTTCCGTAGAAAATCACCGGGCCGTCGATATCCAATTGTTTGTCCT
The DNA here is from genome assembly GCF_000312445.1 of Phocaeicola abscessus CCUG 55929. Classification (GTDB taxonomy): domain Bacteria; phylum Bacteroidota; class Bacteroidia; order Bacteroidales; family Bacteroidaceae; genus Phocaeicola; species Phocaeicola abscessus. Next base: position 225,064 of record NZ_HE997186.1, read on the forward strand.
TGGGGAAGCCCTTCGGTAGATCCGGCGTAATGCCGCCGTCGGTCCAACGCACTTCTACTTCGGGAAGTTTCACCTTGCACTTCTTGTTCTTCGACTGACGAGCGGGGAAAGTCAACTGAATGCTTTGAGCCGTCGGAGCGCAATCGGTCAACAACAGGGTCGAGCTACCCTGTACCTTTGTCGGATAACCTAATTGCAAAGCTTTGAAGATCGGATGCATCACGTGGCAAGCCATATCGCCCAAAGCTCCCGTTCCGTAAGCCCACCATCCTCGCCAATTCCAGGGATGATAAATCTCGTTGTAAGGAATCATTTTTGCCGGCCCGGTAAACAAGTCCCAATTCAACGTGTCGGGAACCCATTGTCCCGACGGGGTAGGAAGTCCTTGCGGCCAGATCGGACGATTCGTCCCGCAGTCGACACGGGTTACTTCACCGATCTCGCCATTCCATATCCAGTCGCAGGTTTGACGCACGCCGGCCGCCGAAGAGCCCTGGTTCCCCATCTGGGTGGCCACCTGATATTTCTCGGCCAGCTTGGTGAGCAAGCGGGATTCGTATACGGAGTGAGTCAACGGCTTCTGCACGTACACGTGTTTGCCCAAAGTCATAGCCTGCGCAGCGATGATACAGTGGGTATGGTCGGCCGTAGCCACGATAACAGCGTCGATCTGATCGCGCATTTCGTCAAACATCTTACGCCAATCCCAATACTTCTTTGCCTTGGGGAATTCTTCGAATACCTTCGCTGCGTATTTCCAGTCCACATCACATAGAGCGACGAGGTTTTCCGTAGCCTTTACCGCATTGATATTCGCATGCCCCATCCCGCCGATACCTACGGCGGCGATGTTCAACTTGTCGCTGGGCGAAACATGCCCGTGACTCTTACCTAAGATGATGTTGGGAGCAATCGTAAATGCTGCCGCAGCCATCGCACTTCGCTGGAGGAAGTCCCTTCTCGAAATTTTTGACATAGTGGTAAACTTTAAAAAATTAATATGTTGATTTGATACATCAAGTAATCCTCTTCGCTTTTTTACCCCACTAAGATACGAAATGATGACGATTAACTACAAAATTTACTTCGTTTTTTTTAAAATTAGCGCAAATTATATACAGTCGGGGGCTTTGGGGGCCATCGATATATACCTTCTCCGCCTTAAACGGGCGGCCGATTGCTTTCAAGAATTGCTCACCTCATTGTGCCGAAACATTTACTGCGACACTCCCTCTTCGAACCGGATCGGATCGTTGTATCGGATTTGCAAGCGTTGTAATTCGGTTTTCAGTTCTTTCACAACAGTTTCATACTCCGGAAGGCCATATAGATTATGCATATTCATCGGGTCTTTTTCTATATCGTAGAGTTCCCAAGCATTCACATCTCCATAGAAATACACCAATGCATACTTCTCCGTCCTCACACCGTAATGTTTATTCACGACATGTCCGTCGGGATATTCATAATAGTGGTAATAGAGGGAATGTCGCCACTGAAGCGTCTTCTCCCCTTTCAGCAAAGGGAGAAGCGAAATACCTTGCAGGTCGGCCGGAACATTCACTCCCGCCCATTCAAGCATGGTCGGGGCGTAATCAATATTCTGTACCATTTCCGTCACATTACCGCGCTTTCCTCCGGGTAAATAAATCAACAAAGGGGTACGGAAAGACTCTTCGTACATAAAACGCTTATCAAACCATCCGTACTCGCCCATATAAAAGCCTTGATCCGAAGTATAAACAATCATCGTATGTTCAGCAGACCCTGTGTTTTCAGATAGCTGATCACCCGCCCTACGTTACGGTCAATCGAAGTAATCACTCGACAGTAGTCGTGCATATATCGCTGATATTTCCATGCATCCAGCATCTTGCCTGTCGGTCGATCCTTTTTGATTTTCGCTATAATTGGATCGTAATAGGCATCCCACGTAGCTCTCTGTTCAGGAGTCATCTGGGCGTACAATTGACGTCCCCATTTTTCCAACCGGGCATTCGAATGTATTTCGTTTTCCTTATCGGCCATTTTCAAATCGTATACGATATCCATATCCTTACCGATGCTCATCTTCTGAACCTGCACCGCTTCTCTGCCTTCATAATCGTCATAGAAATTCGTCGGCATCGGATAAGTCACATCCTCGTAGAGGGAGAGGTCGCACGTATCGGGCATCCACGTTCGATGCGGCGCCTTATGATGGCCGAACAAACAGAAGGGTTTAGTCTTGTCGCGGATGCTATCCAACCACTGAATGGCTACTTCCGTGATCAAATTGATAGCATATCCTTCCCGTTTGATTCTCTCCCCGTTTTTTTATGAAATCCGGATTATAATAGTTACCTTGTCCGACCAATATATCCCAATAATCAAAGCCGGTCGGATCAGACACCAGATGCCATTTCCCTATCATCGCCGTCTGGTAGCCGGATTGTTGCAATAACTTCGGAAAGGTCTGTTGACTTCCGTCAAACACATCCGAATTGTCTTTGAAACCGTTCGCATGGCTGTGCTTGCCGGTCAACATGCAAGCCCGACTCGGTCCGCTTAACGAATTAGCCACGAAACTATTGGTGAAACGTGCACCATTATCGGCAATCCAATCAATGTGAGGGGTCTCGACGAACCGACGGTCGTACGCACCGATAGTTTGATAAGCATGATCGTCGCACATGATGTATACGATATTCATCGGCTTTTTATCGTTCGTCTCCACTTGGTCGGCGGGCTGAGACTTTCCTCCCAGAGGAACGAGGGTCGTAGTCCCCGCCATCAGGAAAAGCGTAGATGCCGTTTTCTTCATACAGAATATCAGTTTCTGCGGCTCGAATAAACCAATATATAATACACCAATGTAGCCAATGAGCTCAAGGCGGCGACCACATAGGTGTAAGCGGCGGATTTAAGCGCGTCGGCCGCCGCACCATGGTTGGAAACGTTCGTAATGCCGGAACGGTTCAACCATATCAACGCGCGTTGGGAAGCATTGATCTCAACGGGCAGTGTAATAAGGCTGAACAGGGTGGTCATAGCGAACAGACAAATCCCTATGAGCAAGAGCTGCGGAAAAGTTTTCAGAAGCAAAAGACCGGCCAGCAGGATCCAAGTCATAATACTCGACGAGAACTGAACCACAGGCACCAGTGCGCTGCGCATCCTCAACGGAGCGTAAGCCTGTGCATGTTGCAAAGCGTGGCCGCACTCGTGTGCAGCGACAGCCGCCGCCGCAACGCTATCGCTTGCATAAACCGATTCGCTGAGATTGACCGTCTTGGTCGCCGGATTATAAAAGTCGGTCAGCATACCGGAAGTGCTCGTCACCTCTACATCGTAGATACCGTTGTCGTGCAGCATCCGTTCGGCCACTTCCTTGCCTGTTAAGCCGCTTTGCAACGGCAGCTTTGCGTATTTCTCAAATTTCCTTTTCACATTGGCTTGAGCCAAATAGCTCAATAAAGCGATGCCAATAAATAAAATCCAATAAACTGTCATAATGCTCTCTTTTAAATACATGTAAATATACAAGATTTTCCATACAAACCGCTTGCCAATCGAAGATATTTATAAAGAATTAATGTTCATCATCTTCTTCTCATCGAAAATATAGCTACCTTTGGACATTAAAATATCCGTATGGAACAACCTATCAATGCGATCAACATCGCGGATCTCCGCAAAAAATACCCGTTGTTAGAAGGGTTCGATAACGATTTCCTGATCAACGACAATAGAGACTATATCGTAAACTACGACGATTTCATCCTGCACTACCCTATCCGCATAGATGGTATCATTATTTGTTTATGCAAAGAAGGCGAAGGATGGATTCAAATAAACCTGAGGAAGTACGAGGTGAAAGCGAACGACATGTTCATCTGTGCACCCAACGACTTGATTCAAGCCTCTACTCCCCAAGGCGACCATGCCATTCAAGCCATCATGATCTCGGCCAATTTTTTAAAAGAGATGTACATCTCGTTAAACACGTTGTTGCCCTTCTTCATGTCGGTAAAAGAAAACCCAGTCTTTTCCCTTTCGGATGACGAGATGAAGGAACTGGACACTTGCTTCCGATACGTACACCGGGAAGTAAAAGTCGAGGGAAAATATCAAAAAGAAGTACTTCGCAATCTCTTGGCGGCCTATCTCTATAAGTTGGGAAACATGCTGTATCGTAAGATGCCCGAAATGCAAACGGAAGACCCTAGACCCCTCAAACGGGAAGAAGTACTGTTCAACGAGTTCATCAAACTGGTCAAAGAGCATCATTGCCGGGAACGGCGAGTCGACTTCTACGCCGCCAAACTCTACCTGAGTGCGAAGCATTTCTCGTCAGTTATCAAACGATTTAGCGGAAAAACGGCCGGGCAATGGATCGACGATTATGTCATCCTCGAAGCCAAGACGTTACTCCGCTATTCCACCCTCTCCGTCCAAGAGGTGGCCTACTCCCTGAACTTCAGCAACGCCTCCTTCTTCGGCAAATATTTCAAGCACCAAACGGGCATGTCGCCCAGCGAATATAAGTCGAAATAAAGGACCGTCAAAGAGAGAAGGCAGCGCGATTATTTCCGAATATGGCATCATATTTTCCCAAATTACGGATTGGTTCTTTTCGAAGACCGATCGGCAGGTTTTCCCAAATAAATCGAAAGAGATTAAAATACGGGGGGTTAACTTACCGCACACTCAACTCTTATCGTATTTCAATAGGCCCGAGCAAAGAGGACGCGCCGTGCCGACGGGCGGCCGGTAATCATATCCGTTCCCGGAGTCAAACTCTCGGCGTCGGCTTCCGAGGGGATGCAGCGGATGGTCGCCTTCGTCTCTTCTTTGATACGGAGCTCTGTTTCCGTACTCCCATCCCAAGGGGCGAGAATGAAACCGCCTTTATCTATTTGTTCTTTGAACTCCTCGTAAGTATCTACCTTCACCGTGTGCTCGTTTCGGTAGTTCAAAGCTTTTCGGTAAATTTGTTTCTGAATGTCATCGAGCAAATCTTTTACTCGTGTTTCGATACCTTCCAGGGAAAGGGTTTCTTTCTCCAGCGTATCGCGACGCATCACTTCGACAGTCCCCTGCTCGAGGTCTCGTCCTCCGACGACCAGACGAACAGGGACTCCTTTCAGCTCATAATCTGCGAACTTGAAACCCGGACGACGATTGTCGTTATTGTCGTATTTCACCGAAACGCCCATGCGGCGAAGGTGGTCGACCATTCCTTCTACCCGCGTATCGATAGCTTTCAACATTTCCGCATTCTTGTAGACGGGCACGACGACCACCTGGATGGGAGCCAGCCGGGGAGGGAGCACCAGCCCGTTGTCGTCGGAATGCGTCATGATAAGGGCTCCCATCAAGCGGGTAGAAACTCCCCACGAGGTAGCCCATACATAATCGAGCCGGTTGTCTCGGTCGAGGAATTGCACGTCGAACGATTTGGCGAAGTTTTGTCCCAGAAAGTGGGATGTCCCGCATTGCAACGCTTTGCCGTCCTGCATCAATCCTTCGATGGTATAGGTATCCAACGCTCCTGCGAAACGTTCGTTGGTCGATTTCACGCCGCGTATTACGGGGACTGCCATGTAATCTTCGGCGAATTCGGCGTAAACGCGCAGGATTTTCTTCGCTTCCGCTTCGGCTTCCTCCTGCGTGGCATGGGCGGTATGTCCTTCCTGCCATAAGAATTCGGAAGTACGGAGGAACAAACGGGTACGCATTTCCCAGCGCATCACATTCGCCCATTGGTTGATCAGGATGGGCAGATCGCGGTACGATTTGATCCAGTTCTTATAGGTGCCCCAGATGATCGTTTCGGATGTCGGCCGGATAATGTACTCTTCCTCGAGTTTCGCCTCCGGATCGACCATCACGCCGGATCCGTCGTCAGCATTCTTCAGTCGATAATGGGTAACGACAGCGCACTCTTTGGCGAAGCCTTCCACGTGTTCGGCCTCCCGTGAGAAGTAGGACTTTGGAATCAGCAAGGGGAAGTAGGCATTGACATGGCCGGTGGCCTTGAACATCTCGTCCAGCTGTCGCTGCATCTTTTCCCATATCGCGTAACCGTAAGGTTTGATAACCATACATCCACGCACGGCTGACTGTTCCGCCAAATCGGCTTTTACGACCAATTCATTATACCATTGCGAATAATTCTCACTCCTTTTGGTAAGTCCTTTTAATTCTACTGCCATTTTACCTTTTGTTTAACGATTCTATTAACAAGCTGCGAAATTACTAAAAAGCGCCTGATACAACCAAACAAGTCATCAAAAATATTACTGATAATAATAATACCACCAGTAAGTCCGGCCGTAATCCCTTCGCATCAAGTTCTGTTCGGCGAGCTCGGAGGGATATTCCGACCGTCGCTTCTCAAAGAATTCGTCCAACTTCTGCCTCAAGGTTAAGTCGTCAATGTGACTCCGATAGCCGGGCAGCTCTCTTTCACAGAGCAGCAAGGCTTCCCGATAGTGCTTCGGAAGCGCTCTTCCTTCGGGATAGACCGTTTGGATCGCCTGGCAGAAATCTATCAATCGTTTTTCCAATAACAATGCACAGAGGTAATACTGTTTTCCGGTTTGGGGAATGCTGTCTATCTTACTGATTCGACTCAGGTAATCCATGTTTTTTTCGCCGGCATCATGTTTTGCTCCGATGCGGCAATACAAGGTGTCGGCATTGAAGCGCAAGAGTTCTTCAGGGGGCGTGTTTGCGTCAAACAACAATCCTGCCGACTTATACGTTTGGGGATACTCGAATAACTTCTCCCCCAACGAGTCGAACGAAGCCATCGCATATGCCCGCAAAACGGTCAACGTTTTCGTCGCCTTCAGCGATTTTTTCCCTACATTCAATGCTTTGGCATACTCGCCATGACGGATAGCATGTTCTACCGCCAATTCATGGTGAAAATACATATCCGTATTTCCAATGAGTACGGGGACCAAACAGCCCACGGCGAATATGCCAGCATTCAAGCTATACATATCGAGTACATTATTCCATTCCTTATTTCTTTCCACCCGTCGAAGAATCAGCGCAAGGCCTACATAGACGACCGACAATAACGGCAAGAGCCATGACCAGTACGGAGCAAAACCTCCTCCCTGAAAAACCGATCGATCCACATCAGTCAGTACGCCTAACAACAAGGCCGGCGGATAATACGACAAAGCTATCCACGGCCCGGAAAGTTTCAGCACCGCATTGATCCCCCAACGCAGAAGCATCAAAAAAAAGGTGATGACAAGCGCACTCCAAAAGATAGAGTAAGCTGTCCGCCCGTGTGAGAGTGAGAAATGCAGGGCTTCTGTCACATTTCCCTGCAAGAAATAGAGATATAGAAAGCTATACAAGGCAAATAACATTCCGCATCCCGTCGAAATGACACGAGTGACCCTGTTGTATACTCCGATATTTCTATGCCGTATTTCCATTTTTTATTTACGATTCTTTTTTAAAACCACTGCGGAACGCGCAGGAACATATAATTTCAGCCAACCTTTCCTCTGATGCTTGTAGAGAGGATCCGGAACGGTGAAATGTCTCACCGTATCGTCGGCAAAGCCAAAGCCTCCGAATGCTCTGGAATCCGTATTCAACACGACGTCGTAATCGCCTTCCGGGACTAAAAAGCCATAGTCGGTGAACGATCTTACCGGGTGAAAGTTGAAGACGAAGATCATTCTCTTCCTTCGGAAAGCCAGGATCTGATCGCTATCGTCGTGCCAAATCTCGATGATCTCCGAACGCTCGAAATTGTCGACTGACGTGAGTAGATGAATCATCGCACTGTCAAAATCGCCCAAGTAATGATAATCCAAGTTCGGATTATCCACCAGATCCCATTGTCGACGAGCATATTTATACGACCATCCATTCCCTTCTCTGGGAAAATCGATCCATTCCGGATGACCGAATTCATTACCCATAAAGTTAAGGTATCCGCCATTCATCGTAGAAGCCGTCAACAATCTGATCATCTTGTGCAAAGCCATTCCCCGGTGAACATTGTAATTCTCATCGCCTATCCGGAAATGCCAATACATATCCGCATCGATTAAACGGAAAATAATCGTCTTATCGCCGACCAAAGCCTGATCGTGACTTTCCGCATACGAAACGGTTCTTTCATCTTTCCTGCGATTCGTAACTTCCCAGAACATACTGCTCGGTTTCCAGTCTTCATCTACCTTTTCTTTAATCAGCTTAATCCAATAGTCGGGAATGTTCATGGCCATCCGGTAATCGAATCCGTAACCACCATTTTCGAACGGCGCAGCCAAGCCTGGCATCCCCGAGACTTCTTCAGCGACGGTTATCGCCTTCGAATTGACCTGATGAATCATTTTATTGGCTAAGGTAAGATAACAGATGGCATTGTCATCCTGCGCTCCATTGTAATAATCGCCATAATTGGTATAAGCCTCTCCCAAGCCGTGGTTATAGTATAACATCGACGTTACGCCGTCAAAGCGAAAACCGTCGAAATGGTATTCATCCATCCAATACTTACAGTTGGACAAGAGGAAATGGAGCACTTCGTTTTTTCCGTAATCGAAGCAGAGCGAATCCCATGCGGGATGTTCGTGCCGATCACCTTGATAAAAGTATTGGTTCGGATCTCCGGCAAAATTTCCGAGACCTTCCAACTCATTCTTTACGGCATGCGAATGAACGATGTCCATGATTACGCCTATTCCCATCAAATGAGCCGTATCGATCAGCCTTTTCAATTCGTCCGGTGTTCCGAAACGAGAAGAGGGTGCGAAGAAATTAGATACGTGATACCCGAAACTTCCGTAATAGGGATGCTCTTGGATTCCCATCAGTTGGATGCAATTATATCCGCCTTTCTTGATGCGGGGAAGCACTTGTTCTCGAAACTCGTTATAGGTACCTACTTTCTCTTCCCGAGTCGCCATGCCAATATGCGCTTCATAAATCATCAAAGGATCCACCGCAGTACGAAAAACATTCCGATGGAATCGATATCCTTGCGACGGATTCCATACCTGTGCACTGAATATCTTCGTATTTTCATCTTGGACGACTCTCTTGGCCCATGCGGGAATACGTTCTCCTTCTCCATCCTTCCAATAGACTTTCAGTTTATACAGATCTCCATGCTTTATGTCAGATTCCTCCAAATACAGTTCCCATATCCCCTGATCTCTTTCGATCTTATCCAGGCGGAACTTCTCTTCTTCTCGCCAACCGTTAAAATCGCCGATCATGAAGATGGAAACAGCACTGGGCGCCCACTCGCGAAAGGCCCATCCTTTCTTCAGTTTTTGCAATCCGAAATAGAGATACCCCGTAGCAAAATCGGCCAACGAGCGTTTCCCCTCCGTCAATTCCCTCTCTTTATCCAATGCATGCCGATGGCGTCCTTCTATTGCCACCGTATACGGTTCAAGCCAAGGGTCGTTCGCAATCATATTCAATCGAGAGGACGTTTTTTCCATATCCAATTATTTTAAATTCCAACTTTTATCAATCCTCGAAATCATCCAAGGTATAATCGAAGAAATCATTCAGCCGTTTCATTTGTTTGAAAATAGCAGCCGATTTTTCCACAAAGTCGCAACTTGTAAAGAATTTGTCGGGAAGCGCACCATAAAACGCATAATCTTTCGGCTTTAAATAATTCATAAAGGGAAAATCTTGGGGGAATCCCTTCGGAGCGGAAGTTAATCTGCTTCCTCCAATAACAGGGAAATAGCGTTTGAATGCCGGATCTTCTACAATGGCGCGGAACTCGTCGATATTGTCGTAGACCGATTCTCGAATCGCTTTCAACAACTTCGGTTCCGGGCACCAGACACCGCCGGCAAGCCCGCTTTCTTCCGGTTGCAAATGAATGTAATATCCGCAATGCAGGGCTTTCTTCCCCCGCGCATTGATAAACCCGCCAAAATGTATTTTATAAGGAGTTTTGTCTTGTGTAAAACGTAAATCCCGATAGATGCGATAGATACAACTCTTCGCCTGTACATGAACTACAGTCGGATCGAATACTGAAATGCGAGCGATGACGGCGGTTAACAATTCTTCAAATTCGGCTTCAGCCCTATCGTAATCAGCCCGATGCGAGTTAAACCATTCCCTATTATTGTTTGCCGCCAGCTTCTTCAGAAAATCGTAAATAAAAGAGGTATTCATCCTATTACTTTTCACGCAATTTGAACAAAGGTACAACAAATAATTCTAAAACACCTCATCCCAAGGGAAAAAGACGAGCTCCCTCATTTTTGCGAAGCCTGCAATACGCCGAAACGATAAACGCCTTTCCGAATGATCTCCCCGTTCTTATCGGTTTCGACGAATGCTCCGTCTTTTCGCCCTTGTTTGAACGTTCCTTTGTAGCGATTCCCGTCTTTGTCGACAGATACTCCTTCGCCGTCTTGTTTTCCTTTATGAAAATGCCCCGTATAGGTATTCCCGTTCTTCTTTTCGCGAAGCACACCATTCCCTTCGGCCATATTATCTTTCCATTCGCCTTCGTATTCATCACCGTTGGCCCATACGTAACGGCCCTTTCCATTGCGTTGGTTTTGTGTCCATTGACCCTCGTAAAACGCACCGCTGGTCCAGGTAAAGGTTCCCTGTCCATTTTGTTCGCCATTTTTAAACTCGCCGACATACTTGTCCCCGTTCTTGTAATAATAAATTCCTTTTCCGGTACGTTCTCCATTGATATAATTTCCTTCATAGCGGTCGCCCGTGCTGAAATAATAGATGCCTTGTCCTTCTTGAACGTCATTGTTCCAGTCGCCCACATATTTATCTCCATTTACATAATAGAACGTGCCTTTTCCGCAGCGTATATCGTTGACCCAATCACCCTCATACGACGACTTATCCGGCCAGTTCATCGTTCCTTTTCCGTTCTTCTTATCGTTCAACCAGGCACCCACATACTTCGCACCGGCTTTCCACCGGTAGGTACCCGTACCGCTCCGCTGATCTTTTACCCATTCGCCTTCATACACATCCCCGTTATAATAGTACATGATGCCTTCTCCCTGTTGATAGTCAGCTTCCCACATACCTTCATACCGATTATTATTTTTGAAATAAAATGTTCCCTTACCATGTTGTTGATCCTGAAACCATTGTCCGACATATTTCTCTCCATCGCAGAAGAGATATGTTCCTTCTCCTTCCCGTCTTCCTTTTACATACTCTCCTTCGTATACATCCCCGCTTTTGAAAACGGTTTTACCTTTACCGTTCGGCTTTTTGCCCTTCAGTTCACCGGTATATTCACTGCCGTCGGGGAATTTATAATTTCCTATTTTTATCTGGGCATTCGCTTCAACCGTCAGTCCCACCAGCAATATTATGATATAGAAGAATACGTGTTTCATTATATATATATCTACGAAGCTATGATGTCACAAAGCAGTTGCTTTTTCGTTTGTCAAATATAGCTATAAGCCCTATAAATAGCAATCTCTTATTACAATTTTTCACCTGCGACGACTTCAATTAAGTTTTCTTTACACAAATAAGTCTGCGCTAAACGCAAGATGTCGTATCTATCGACAGAATGGATTTCTTCTATCATCCGCCGATAATAATCGGCATCCAATCCGTTCGTTTCGACATAGATCCATGCATCCGTCGACGAAAACGGCCCTTCGAACGACCGAGAAAAATCGCCTAACATATAGTTTTTCACGATCTCCAATTCTTTCTGTCCGACGTTCATTTCGCAAAGCCGATCGATTTCTCTCCCGACTTCGCGAAGGATGGCAGGAACATGTTCGTTAGCGGCTTCCGTCGAGATGAGAAAGACAGATTCATCGGAAACGGGAGAAAGGATGGCCTCGATGCCGTAGGTATATCCTTTCTTCTCCCGAATGTTTTTCATCAAGCGACTGCCGAAATAACCTCCGAGTAAAACGACGAGCACTCGAAACTTAGCGTAATCCGAATGACGGCAAGGGATGGTCAGAAAACCCATCTTCAAAGCACTCTGTACCGCCTCTTTCCGTTCAATGAAGCAATGTTTCCCCCTCGCTGTTTCTATCGGATATGCGGGTGCGACGAATTTCAGGGAACGCTCTCCCCAAGATTCGTTCCCTACATATTCCTCTATGCAAGACACGATCTGGGGCGTAACACGGCCCGAAACATACAAGGTACAGTTGTCGGAATGATAATGCTTCTGGTAGTAATCTTTCAACAGATCGACATCAATACGATCAAAATCCTCCAATTCGGCATTGTATCCCAGCGGATGTCTGTCGCCGAAAAGCATGCGATTTATGTTTTTCTGACTAATCGTGCTCACCTTTTCCTCCATGATTCTGAAGTATTGCTTATTGGTTTCGATCACCGTCCGCAGCTCCCTTTCCGGAAAGGTGGGATGTCGGAGAAAATCGGCGACGATCGCCAAGCTCTGTGGAAAATACTTATTCAGCGCATAGAGGGTAACGTATTCGTGCTTCAACGATACGGACAGTTCTACGGAGGCGCCGTAATAGTCTAACTTCTCTGCGATGGCAGACGGAGCGTAATGCAGGGAGCCTTCGCGCAGCATGCGATTCGCAAGCAAGGCCACAAAAGGTTGCAATACCGACATGCGCCCTCCTCGGACCACCACATCGAGGCGCACGACCTCTTCCGTTCCGGCCTCGATTATCCGAAGCGGCATCCCGTTCCTCAGCACCCGTTCTTCGGGAAAAGGGATGTCGAATGTAGCTATAGGCCGAACTTTCGGCGGAGTGATACGATCCAAGACCATGATTATCGGTTTTTGAGAAACTCTTCGGCTCGTTGCAAATCCGCCGGCGTATCGATACCGATCGTCTCTACGTCGGTCACGCCGACTTTTATCCGGAAGCCATTCTCCAACCAGCGTAGCTGTTCCAACGATTCCGCCAGTTCCAGGGATGATTGCGGTAAAGACGTAATCGCCCGCAATACGTCCGCCCGATAGGCATAGAGTCCGATATGTTTATAGTAGCAATGACTGCCGATCCAGTCCTTCTTCTCCCGATTTCGTTGAAAAGGAATGACGGAACGACTGAAGTACAAGGCATAGTTGTCCTTGTCGACGACCACTTTCGGTGAATTTATATTCTCCAACGCCTCCATTCCCATGGAGGAAGTAAAAGGTTTCACCAAGGTAGCGATCTGGGTGGAAGGTTCCTCGAAACAAGTTTTTATCGTTTCAAGCTGGGAACGTTGAATAAAAGGTTCGTCTCCCTGCACATTCACGATGATATCGTATCCCGAGCCTACTTTCGCAAAGGCTTCGTAACAGCGGTCGGTCCCGCTCTTATGATGCACCGAGGTCATCACCGCTTTTCCCCCGAAGGCTTTCACCTGGGCTTCGATCCGTTCGTCGTCAGTAGCTACCCAAGCCTCGTCGAGCGCGCCGATCACCTGTTCGTAAACCCGCTGTATCACGGTTTTTCCGCCCAAAAGTGCCAAAGGCTTGGCAGGGAAACGGGTAGAAGCATACCTGGCCGGTATAATTCCGATAAATTTCATATACTGTTCTTTTTCGAAAGAACAAAATTATAAAAACATTTCGATCCTGTAAAAGAATCGACCGATTTATCGTATATTTGTGACATCATCTTCAAGAAACGGAGCCATGGATACACATCGTTGTTTGCTTTGCATGGGATCGAACTCAGACGGCGACTTGCACCTCCGACATGCACGCGAGGCGTTGACGGATGCTTTCCCCGGCATACACTTCGGTATGCTGATGATCACCGATGCCGTCGGTTCGACGTATCGCTCGCCTTTCTACAATCAACTCGCCGTATTTTCTACCGACCTTCCTCCGGAATACATTCATCGGCGATGCAAGAAAATCGAAAGGGAGGAAGGGCGAAGCAGGGAAGACAAACGAACGGGGATCGTGAAATTAGACATCGACCTGCTGAAATACGACCGTCGGATCCTGAAAAAAGAAGATATGAAACGAGATTACATCCTCGAGGGGATAAAAGGCATGTAAAAATGCCCTGCATTGCCTATTTTAAGAAAAAAGACGCTCCCCCTTGGAAATATTAAACGGAATTTGCCAAATTTGCAACACCCCCAAAAGAACGAAAACAGTTTCAAATAGATATCATGACGCAACAAGTACCCAAACAGAAATCCAGAGAACTCGAGGCAAAGAAGCAAGTCGATTTGCTTTTTCAGACGGTCACTTCGTACAGCAAAAGTCAGGAATTCATGTCGTTGCTGCAATTCTGCGCCGAGCAGCGGCACCTCTCTCCTTACAATGCGATGCTGGTGCAAATGCAGCGTCCCCAGGCCACTTACGTGCTGAGCGCCGAGGAGTGGAAACGGAAATACAACCGGGTTATCAAGCCTCATGCTCACCCCCTGATCATTCTCGTCCCGTTCGGGCCGGTCGATTTCGTGTTCGATATCGACGATACGGAACCTGTAGAAAAGATTTTCCCCGACGATCCGGACGCTTTGAAGCGGTTGATCAGAAAGACGGACGAGGAGCAACAACCCGCATGCGCCCATAAACTGCACAGACTGATTACGAACCTCGCCCTCCATGGCGTGGCTTTCGAATCGAACCTTTTAGGGGGCGACGAACTCGGTGCGCAAATCGAACTGACCAAACAGAAAAAGAATATCTGTACGACCTTAGGGAAGAAATCAAGCCTGCGCTGGGACAGCTATTTCCTCTTAAGCGTCAACAATCGGCAAGGAGAATGCCGCCTCTTCGCCGCCATCTGTCAGGAACTCTCGCACCTGTTCTGCCACCACATACCGGGCTACGGATGGTGGACTCCCCGAAACAGCACGCTCGACCTCGATGCGATCACTTTCGAAGCTCGCACCGTCACGTGGTTGGTGTGCGAACGGCAAGGCGTCGAAAACCCTGTAGCCGAATCGTTGGAGACCTACCTCCGACATCACACACGGATTCCGCCCGTCAGTCTGGACTTCATTCTTCAAGCGGCCAACGAGATCGAGAAGATGCTCAAACCGATGAATTACCAAAAAGGCTTGCTCTACAGGAAGGACGAGAAGTTCCGCGATACCGTCCGCCGGGAAAAAGAACGGCGGCAAGAGGAATTGGAAACGACCGCCGCGGCGACCGAAACAAATTACAGGCAGGGCGAACTGTTCTGACCTCGGCAAGAGGGAACGAAAGATGAAACCATTCCGCCGGACTGCGACACTAAAACCGAAGTTTAGTTCCCGCCGAGCGGATCGGCAACGCCTAAAACGGATTTTAGTTCCCGCCGAGCGGATCGGCAACGCCTAAAACGGATTTTAGCTCCCGCCGAGCGGATCGGCAACGCCTAAAACGGATTTTAGCTCCCGCCGAGCGGATCGACAGCGCCTAAAATGGATTTTAGCTCCTGCTGAGTGGATCGGCAACGCCTAAAACGGATTTTAGCCCCTGCTGAGCGGATCGGCAACGCCTAAAACAGATTTTAGCTTCCGCCGAGCGAATCAACAACGCCTAAAACGGATTTTAGCTCCCGCCGAGCGGATCAACAACGCTAAACTCGAAGTTTTTGCTTGCGCCGCAGGTTGCGACAATGTAAAAAACGATGCTCCGTACGGAAAACTATTTCCACAGATCTAATTTCTTTTTTCTGGCTTCGTCGAGAGAGACGATTCGAACAGGCTTCCGTTCGTTCGTTCGGCGAAGCTCGGCATATTCGGCATTCAATTTTGCGACAAAGTCGGGTTTCTGTTTCGGATTCAACAACTGCTGTGCGATCAAGGCATTTTGCGAAGCGTCCTTCACGTATACCACCGCCCCGCCGTAAAGCGGTGCGATTTTCAAGGCCGTGTGGAGTTTGGAGGTGGTGGCACCGCCGATCATGATCGGTATGTCGAGACCGGCCTTCTGGAGTTCGGCCGCCACGTGAGCCATTTCTTCCAACGAAGGGGTGATCAGTCCGCTCAGGCCGATGAGATCGACCTTCAGTTCCTTCGCCCGCTGCACGATGGTTTCGGCCGGAACCATCACGCCGAGGTCGACGATTTCGTAATTGTTGCAGGCCATTACCACCGCCACGATGTTCTTCCCGATGTCGTGCACATCACCCTTAACGGTGGCCAACAAGACTTTCCCGTTACGCTTCGCCCCTCCTCGTCTGTCCGATTCGATGAGCGGTTGCAGCACGGCCACAGCCTTCTTCATGGTCCTCGCCGTCTTGACTACCTGAGGCAGGAACATCTTCCCATCTCCGAAAAGAATTCCCACCGTATTCATGCCGTCCATCAACGGCCCTTCGATGATGTCGACGGCCTTCGCATATCGCTTCACGGCTTCAGCCAGATCCTCTTCCAAATAATCGCCGATGCCTTTTATCAATGCATACTGCAGACGTTTATCCACTTCCTCTGCCCGCCATGCCTCTTTCGAAGGCTGTTCCGAACGCACATCGGTCGACTCACCCTTGAGCCGTTCTGCCAGTTCGATCAGCCGTTCGGCCGCATCGGGCCGGCGATTCAAGATGACATCTTCTATCCGCTCGAGCACCTCCGCCGGTAGCTCCTCGTACATCACCGATGCGGCGGGATTTAGAATGGCCATATCCATCCCTTTCCGTACGGCATGGTACAGGAACACGGCGTGCATGGCCTCGCGGATGTAATTGTTCCCGCGAAACGCAAACGAGAGATTGCTGACGCCCCCACTCACATGAGCTCCCGGCAGGTTTTTCCGGATCCATTCGGTAGCCCGTATGAAGTCGACCGCATAAGCATCGTGCTCTTCCATGCCCGTTGCGACCGAAAGGATGTTGGGATCGAAAATAATATCGTGAGGGTCGAAACGCACCTGCTCCGTCAAGATCCGATAGGCTCGTGCACAAACTTCTATTTTCCGCTCGTACCGGGCAGCCTGCCCCCGTTCGTCGAAGGCCATCACGACGACGGCCGCCCCCAAACGTTTGATCATCCGGGCATGCTCGACGAACAATTTTTCGCCTTCTTTCAAAGAGATGGAATTGACGATAGATTTTCCCTGCAAGCACTTCAAGCCCGCCTCGATGACCTCCCATTTCGAGGAGTCGAGCATGATCGGAACTTTGGCGATCTCGGGTTCCGACATGATCAGATGGAGGAAATGGGCCATCTCTTCGGGAGCATCGAGCAAGCCCTCGTCCATGTTAATGTCGATGACCAAAGCGCCGTCATCCACCTGTTTGCGGGCAATGCTCAGAGCTTCCTCGTAGTTCTTCTCCCTGATCAGACGAAGGAATCTGCGCGAGCCGGCCACATTGCAACGCTCGCCGACATTGATGAACCCGATCTCCCGGTTCTGCTCCAGCAATTCAAGTCCCGACAGGCGCAGAGCGTCGGGTTTGGGAACGGGAACATGCGGCTCGGCCTGTTCCACCAGCGGTACGTAGCAGGCGATAAACTTCTCGGTCGTACCGCAGCATCCGCCCACGATATTGACCAGCCGTTCGTCCAAGAACTCTTTTATTTCCCGAGCCATCTGCTCGGGAGTTTCGTCGTACCGGCCAAGACTGTTCGGAAGCCCGGCATTCGGATACACACTGATATAATAAGGCGCCTTTTCGGCCAGCTGTGCGAGGAAAGGTTTCAGCTGTTTGGCGCCGAACGAACAATTCAAACCTACGGAGAACAAATCCGCATGCATGACGGCAGCCAGAAACGCATCCAACGTCTGGCCGGAAAGAGTTCTTCCGCCCGTATCGGAGACCGTCAGAGAAAGCATCAGCGGCACCTTGCGCCCGACAGCTTCCATCGAATCTTCCGCTGCAAAAATAGCAGCCTTCGCATTCAGCGTATCGAAAACGGTTTCGATCAGCAACGCGTCTACGCCCCCTTCCAAGAGCGCCTCTATCTGTTCTCGATAGGCGGAGACCGCCTCGTCGTAGGTAAGCGATCGGAAAGCCGGATTGTTCACGTCGGGACTCATCGAACAAGTCTTGTTCGTCGGCCCGACAGCGCCTGCGACAAATCGCGGTTTCTCATTCGTAGCGAACGCATCGGCCGCTTCCCGCGCCAAGTGCGCAGCAGCCAAATTGATTTCCCGAACCAAATGTTCCGTATGGTAATCCGCCATCGAAATCCGTTGCGCATTGAAGGAATTCGTCTCGATAATATCCGCTCCCGCCGTCAAATACTTGCGATGAATATCCCGGATGATGTCAGGACGGGTCAGGCACAACAAATCGTTGTGTCCTTTCATCAATCCTGGCAGCTTTCGAAAGCGTTCCCCGCGAAAATCCTGTTCCGACAGCTCGTATTGTTGAATCATCGTCCCCATGGCTCCGTCGAGAATAAGCACTTGCCTTTCAACCGAATCTTGCAGCGTAGCCATCGTCAATGCTTGAACATCCTCGCTATCTCCCGTTTATCGTCCTGTTCTCTGAGGGCTTGCCGCTTATCGTATTCTTTCTTTCCCTTCGCCAAGGCAATGATCATTTTAGCCAACCCTTTCTCATTGATAAACATTCGTACGGGAACAATGGTGTATCCCGGATGCTGATCCGCTTCTTTCAATTTGCGGAGTTCTTTCTTCGTCAATAATAACTTCCTGTCTCGACGAGCAGCATGATTATTGTACGAGCCGTAGAAATATTCGGCGATATGCATATTCTTCACCCATAACTCTCCGTTGACGAAATAACAATACGTATCCACCAGACTCGCCTTGCCGAGCCGAATCGATTTGATTTCAGTACCGGTAAGCACGATTCCCGCCGTATAGATATCGATAAACTCGTAATCGAACGACGCTTTCTTGTTCTTTATATTAATATCTTGCGATTTCATCAATTTAAAATGACCGACAACTTATCGAACAGGAAAGAAATGACAATGGGACAGCAGATAATCGTAAACGAAACGGCTAAGGAATATACCGTAATTTTCGAATCCTCCACCCTGAGCAACACGCGCGCTCCAACATACGCTACATAAACCGTATAAAACATCAAGATCCAATACAGGATGGAAATATTTAACAACCCGCTGACAAAAAGCAAAATAAATACGACTACCATCGAATACCCCACATAACATTGCGACAATGCCGGACTTTCTTCCCTGCACAGGATCTTTTTATTGAGGAGCTGAACGATGTAAGCCGCTAAAAAGAAACCGGCGAACAAAGAAATGAATACGCCGCCGCATTTCATCAAGGCGATCTGGAAAACCAGCGGCCCGGACGTATTGCCGAAAAAAGTACCGATAAAGACGGAAAGTCCGCACAACCCGATAAGCGGATAGACAAAACTCACCGAAACATCTCGATAAGCATGCTCTTTATAAATCTCGATCCACGCTTTTTCCGGATCCGAAATCAATAGCCCTATCCTTTTAAATAAGTCCTTATAATTCAATTTCGTATTCTATTTATAGCTTTTCTCTTACGGTTGCAAACTTACTCAAAAATACGACTCGAGCGAAAATTTATGTCACATTTAAATACGTTGATAAAAAAGTTTTTATTTTTGTAGCATCGGTTTCGTAGAGACATCAGACATACGGTGCTTGAACTGTATATCACACCGACCGTCAACATTAACTTTATAAACGTACTATATGATAAACAGAATTACGAAACATCCCATCCTTCAGGTCCCAGATAAAGCGGAATGCGCCTTCCTATATAAAGGCATGCAGGTAAAAGGCATCGAAGGACAAACCATTGCCGCCGCTTTGCATCAGGCAGGGTTTCCCGTCCATAGCCATAGCGTTCAAGGCCGCCATCGCACCATGAATTGCGGTATCGGCAAATGCGGCGCTTGCCAAATGCTGGTGGATGGGGAAGTAAAACGGATTTGCATCACAAAGGTGGACGGCGTAAAAATGGTGGAAGAAATCGATCCGAAAGCGTACGACGCCACGAAGACTCCCCAGAAACCGCAAGAAGCCCCCAAGGTTTACATGACCGATGTGGCCATCATCGGCGCCGGTCCGGCCGGATTAGCCTGTCGCGAGACATTGAAAGAATTGGGTATCAGCTCCATCGTCGTTGACAGCAACGAGAAAATCGGCGGACAATTTGTCATGCAAACGCATGCTTTCTTCTTTTTCGAACAAGAAAAACGTTTCGGCGACATGCGGGGATTCGATATTGCAGAAAACTTGGCAGGAGATGGTCTGGAAGGTATTTTACTGCATTCCACCGTATGCGATATTCTGCAAGACCGACGCTTGATGATAAAGGATACGCTCTCGGACGAAACATGCTATGTCGACGCCCAAGCTTTAGTCGTAGCAACCGGCGCCGTTCCTTTCCTGCCGACTTTCGAGAACGACGATATTCCCGGCGTATATACCGCCGCTGTGGTCCAGAAAATGATGAATGCAGAGTTCACATTATTAGGAAAAAATGTCCTTACCGTCGGCGCCGGAAATATCGGTTACCTGACTTCCTATCAGCTGATACAGGCCGGAGCTCGTGTCAAAGCAATCATAGAAGGGATGGATCGCGAAGGAGGTTTCCCGGTACAGGCCAATCGCATCCGTCGTTTAGGCATTCCGATCTACACGTCGCATATCTTGCTGAAAGCCATTCCCAATGCCGACGAAACAGGCATCATCGGCGCAGTCGTGGCCGAATGCAAGCATTTCAAGCCGATACCCGGCACGGAAAAGGTCATCGACGACATCGACGTCATCAATATCTGTACGGGACTTATTCCCGACAACCAATTGTTAAGCAAGGGGGAATTAGCCTTCGGCAAGCGTTGTCTGGGAGCCGGCGACGCCGTTCGCATCGGTGAAGGCACCAGTGCAGTGCTTCGCGGCAAACAGGCGGCTTACGAAATCGCACAGGAACTCGACAAACGCTACGACTACTCAACCTACCTGCAAATCTCAAAACAATATATCGATTCGCAGCAACGTCCCGTACGTCTAAAAGAAGAGGCCGATCGCCCCACGCCCGAACGCCAAGACAAGCAACCTTTCGTCCGTTTAGACTGCCTCTACGGATTTGCTTGTAATCCCTGTTCCTTCGCTTGTCCGCACGGAGCGATCACCAAGAATTCCACCTCCGTTACTCCCTCTATCGACTACGACAAATGTATCGGTTGCATGCAGTGCATCTCTCAATGCCCCGGGTTAGCTATTTTCGGCTACGACACACAAAAAAACGTACTCTATTTACCCGTCGAATACGAAATCAATCCGAACACCGAAGTCTATTTGGTCGACAATCTGGGACAGCGCATCGGCGAAGGCACGATCGAAAAAATCTTGAAGAAACCGACAAAGACAAATGTGGCTCGCGTGAAAGCGACGAACATCGATACCGACACATTATTAAAAGTAACGGGCTTCATTGCTAAGGCGCATTATCCGGATCCTGTTGTCTTCAAACCGGTGATAGCATGTCGTTCAAAAACGTACGTATGCCATTGCGAAGATGTATCGCTCGAAACGCTGTTAGAAGCGATCGGCGAACGTAAATACATATCCATCGATGAGATCAAACACATTACCCGATTGGGAATGGGCCCCTGTCGGGGAAAACGTTGCATCCCTCGTCTGCGAGGAAAGCTGCGCGAATACGGTATCGAATTAGTGGGCGACGCCACTCCGAGAGCTCCCTTATCCAACCGTTATACCTTAGGCGAAGTTTATCCCAATCGCGAATTGGCTGATCGCTACATCGTGAACAATAAAGAAATCCGCTACGTCGAAATACTCATTGCCGGCGGAGGCATCGGAGGCAGTTCGCTGTTCCGCTATTTCTGCGAAGCGAATAAGCAAACGGTACTCATCAATGCCGATCGCGGTTCTTCATGGCGTTGCATCGCCGGCGGACGACCAGCCTTCTCCGTTCCCGAATTAGCCGATATCGCCAAGCACAATCAACGAATCTTCGAAAAGAGTCAACGGGAATACGATATCAATTATCGTGAAATACGCTATATCTCTTTCGCCCATGACGACGCCACCTATCGGTCGTTGGAAAATAGCTGCGCATGGTCTAACGCTTATTTGATCGATAAAAAGGATTTTGTCAAAGAGATTTCTCCATATCTGAACCCGAATCAGAATACGTATTTCGCAGCACAAATCAGCCAGCATTGTTGGCAGGCTTCTCCCGGACGCACGATCGATTTCTTGCGCAACAAAGGTACGACCCGAGGCGGTACGCTGTTGGAAGATACGTCTCTGATCGAAGTACATCGAGACGGTGGGAAATACCGTGCATTGGTTTACACGCACGATCATCGGTATGTGGAATATATCTGCGATCACTTCGTCAATGCTTTGGGATACAATGCCGAGAAATTCTGTCAGATGTTAGGATACGATACAGGGGTTTATCCGGTTAAGCACCAGGCTTTCATCACTTCCCGACTTCCGATGTTAGGTAAAGACGGCGATGTCCTCGACATGCTCATCGATCGCCAGCATCGTAACGACTTTACCGCCGTTTACGGTCAACAATTAGCCCACACGGGACAAATCATCGCTTGCGCTTCTCCTGCTGTCGATGCGAAAGCGAGCATAGAAAACTATGACCAGATGAAATTCAATACGCGCGAATTCCTACATATAGTCAGCGAAGTATTCTGCAATTGGATTCCTTCTTTATCTGCCGTCCCGTTGCAGGCATGTTGGGCCGGTACTTATCTGGAACCGCATTACATTATCGATCCGGAACACGGTCTCTTCGTGGGGTTGCAAGGACATGGGTTCATGCTTTCACAATATCTCGCAAAATTATATGTGGACAAAGCTTGTGGAAAAGCCGTTCCCGAATACATGAACCGACTTGTCCTCGGCGGCAAAGGGATCAGTGAGAACGCATTCAAATAACTGCGAGAAGACGCAGCCTATAAAGACTGAAAAAACAGAGAGAAGGATGCGGAATTTGATACACCCTCCTCTTTTTCCTTCAAATCCATGCAACTTACCTGAAAAGCGAATGGAATTTAGCAGTCTTAGACTGGAGTTTGACGTTCGAATCTCCGTATTCGGAAACTTTCATCGAAACGGTGACGCAAATAGAATCATGACTCGGTTGAAGTTGGCTTAGATCCAATAACCCATTCGTCGCCATAGACCGTAAATCATAGCAGTTCAGTATGGGACCCGAAGAACGCGACGTTCCTTCTTTCTTAAGCAAAAGGTCGAGGTAAATAGTATCGTTACTGATACGGTCGGGAATCATCGCCACTTTCCCGACCTTATCGGCCGTATAACCGTAGCCCACATTTAAATAATAATCCCGAACGACATTTACCGCCGGGAACTGGAAAAATCCCACATTGTAATTCACAAACCCGCTGAAAGCATTCGTATAATCGGCAATCGTATCCTTTCTGTTCGATATTTCCGACATTTTAAGCACTCCGCTGTTAGCAGTCAACGCGATCTTTATCTGAGTAGCTTTTACATCCTGTCCCTCAGGAATCGTATAATAGATCAACGCTCGCTTAGCGGCATCGAATGTGGATGTTGCGTTAGTAGGTATCAGAACCTGCTTCGGACTTTCGTCAGGAATAAACATTACGCCCATCATCCCATGCTCGACCGTTACCAGACTTACGTATTCTGATGGACTGTTATCGCTTTTCAGACAGGAAGTAAATACGAATGCAGCAGCCAACACCGCAGTAAACATTAAAAAATTCATCTTTCTCATGATTATTGATATTTAATTGATTTCTTTTTGTAAATATTTCTATGCATTACGTTGAATAAATGTGAAGTTAACCGAAATACTGCATCGGATAATTATAATTAACACATTTAAACATTCCGTCTCCTCATTTTATTAAAAGATGATTGTGCAACATAGCGGTTTCGTCGCTCGCCATACTTTACTGCCTTATTATCGCGGGGATTGAAACTTCACTTCGTTCGTCAATGCGTGTCCGTTCTTATAATCGCAAATGTTCTGTAAAGTTGTAGTTGCGATGTTGGTCAACGCCTCTTTCGTGAAGAACGCCTGATGGGAAGTCAGGATCACATTGTGGAACGAAAGCAGACGGGCCAGCGTATCGTCGTCCATCACATAATCCGACCGATCTTCATAAAAGTACTTAGCCTCTTCCTCGTAAACATCCAGTCCCGCACTGCTTACTTTCTTCGATTTCAAGCCCTCTATCAGAGCCTCCGTCTGAATCAGTTTTCCGCGACCGGTGTTGATAATCATCACTCCGTCCTTCATCTTGCCGATCGCTTCTTCGTCGATGATATGGCGGGTCTGATCGGTCAGCGGACAATGCAAGGAGATGATGTCCGAATCCCGATAAAGCTCGTCTAAAGAGACATATTTTATCTGATGTGCTTCCGCAAACTCCAGATCCGGGTAAGCATCGTAAGCAATCACGTTCATGCCGAAGCCGCGAACGATGCGAATCAATATCTTAGCGATACGGCCGGTACCGATAATGCCGACCGTTTTCCCGTACATATCGAATCCCATCAATCCGTGCAAAGCGAAGTTTCCGTCTTTGGTACGCCACGTCGCACGCGGCACATGCCGATTGAGCGACAGCATCAAAGCCATCGTATATTCGGCGACGGCATACGGCGAATAGGCGGGAACCCTCACCACCCGGAGCTTTCCATCCGCCGCTTTGAGGTCGACATTATTGTAACCGGCACAACGAAGAGCCAATAATTTCACTCCGTTGGCAACCAGAGCGTCAATCACTTCGGCATTCGCCTCATCGTTCACAAAGATACAAACGACATCCGCACCCTTTGTCAACTCGATATTATTCAGGTGCAGATGCCCCTTGTAATAACGAATATCAAAACCGAAATGCCGATTAGCCTCGTCAAACGATTCCTGATCATAAGGCTTCGCATCGTAAAACGCTACTTTCACATTCATAACTCACGTGTTTTAATTATTTTCTTCAATTCCCTGTAAAGTCGTTGAACCGGAAGCCCCATCACATTGAAATAACTTCCGCGAATCCGCTCCACTCCGATCGATCCGATCCACTCCTGAATGCCATAAGCTCCAGCCTTATCGTAAGGTCGGAAGGTCGTTACATAATAATCGATCTCCTCAGTCGAAAGGTCTGCCATTTTGACATCTGTACGGGCCGTGAAACTACGGAACCGACAAGAGGCTGTCGGTCGCCCCGTTGCTCCCTCATGCCGGTTCCCAGATGCGACCATGGTCAACGTAACGCCGGTATACACTTGATGAGTCTTCCCCGAAAGCTTCCGGAGCATCTGCCGAGCCTCGTCGATATCGCCAGGTTTCCCCATGATTTCACCCTCGAGGACTACTATCGTATCGGCGGTGATCAGCAATTCGCCACGGCGCATCTCGTCCATATATTCAGCTGCCTTTTTCCGAGAGATGTATTCGGCGACCTTCGACGGAGGTAAGGCCTCCGGATAACTTTCTTCAATATCGGGCAATATCTTCACTTCAAAGCGGATGCCCAATCCTGCCAACAGTTCCTTGCGTCGTGGAGAGTTCGAAGCGAGGATAATCTTATATTTGCATTGATTCCACATCGCTTTTTATTACCAACCAAACGCTTTCGCATGCGACATCCATTTACCCTGCGCTTTGAGCACCTGTTCAATGACATCTCGACCGCAACCGTGCCCCCCCGTTTTGTGTGAGATGTACCGCGCTATTTCTTTAATTTCGGGAGCGGCGTCGGCCGGACAGCACGGCAAACCGCAACGCTCCATCACTTCATAATCCGGAATATCGTCTCCCATATAGAGGATCTCTTCGTCTTTCAAGGCGTATTTCTCTTTCAACAATACGTATTCTTTGGTTTTATAAGTCGCTCCCATGAAGATATCTTCTACTCCCAAACCTTTATAACGAAGTCGAACCGCCTCCGAACTTCCTCCGGAAATAATCGCCACAATCAACCCCGATTTTATGGCCAACTGAATGGCATAACCGTCTTTGATATGAATTGTTCTGGCCGGTTGCCCGTAGGCATCCATGCTGATGATTTCGCAACTCAACACCCCGTCCACATCGAATACGACGGCTTTTATCTTGGTCAGATCGTAATGAATCATTTCTACCTTTTAGATATTTGTACCGAGCAAATATAAGCATTTATTTCGCAAGGCGAACGAAATGCGGCCGCTTTTATACCTATCGACCAGGAAATCTCCCTCCATTTTTAGCACAGCTCTCCTCATAGACGAAAGTTTTAAAAAACTTCTCTTCAGAATATCCGTGAGGAGAGGCTCGGTACTACTTTAAAAGTCAAAATCTGATTTCGACATAATGAGGATTATGATCCGATAAGAACGAGCCCTCAACCTCTTGAGGCACACCAGCCTTAATCACATAGACAGAGGGAGTCACAAAAATAAAATCAATTTTCTGACGCTCGCCAGCGGGGATCCTGCCATAATTGTGAAAAGTATAATCGACCCCTTCGACTGTTTCGGCGATTTTATAAGCATCCCTCAACACAAATTCATCGGTGGTAATGGTCCGGTAGGCTTCACTCTCATCCGTCACATTGAAATCGCCGGTCAGGATAGCGGGGCAATCGCCGACAAGCTCCTTGATTTTTCTAATAATAAGCAAAGCGCTCTGCTTACGAGCTTCCGTGCCGACATGATCGAAATGGGTATTCATCGCCATAAACTGTTTACCGGTCGCCTTATCCTGCAACTTGGCCCAGGTGGCGATACGGACACAGGCGGCATCCCAACCTTTCCTTCCTACGCTATCGGGGTACTCCGACAACCAAAAAGTACCGGAATCCAAGAGATCGAATTTGTCCGTACGATAAAATATAGCGGCATATTCGCCTCTCTTTTGACCGTCATCCCGACCAACACCGACACCGGCATAGCCTTCCAAACGGTCTTTTATATCTTCAAATTGGTTATTAAGGACCTCTTGAGCTCCAAACACATCGATCGCATTGTCTTTAATCCACTGACAAGCTCTGTCTCGACGATACGGCCAACCATTGAGACTGTCCATAGGAGTATCCATGCGGATATTGAACGTCGCCCAACGAACAGAAATTTTTTGTTCCCTCTTCGAACAACCCGACAAAGGCAAAGCAAACAACAACAATAACAAAATTTTCTTCATATACAACTACAATTAATGATTCCTATCGGCAAAGATAATACACAATCAAGCATAGACAAAGT
>NZ_HE997187.1 GCF_000312445.1 Phocaeicola abscessus CCUG 55929
CTTCCTCTACTTTTCCTCTACTTTTCCTCTACTCTTCCTCTACTCTTTTCTCTACTTTACTTTTTTTCTTTCTTTTCTTTATGCTGTTCGTGTTTCTGTGGGTTGGGGTTGGGGTGAGTTATGAGGGAGGTCAAGTTCCAACAAATATGAGGGCACAGAATGTGAAAAATATGCGTGTAAAAATATCATTCGTTCATGAGGAATTAATAAAATAATTCGTATCTTTGTCGCCCAGTTTATTAATTACGGTGTTGAATACATCAGACGATACATATAAGATTGGACTGAAAAAGATGAGCGTGGATTCCGCTCATTATGAGTTTACCCTCGATGAAGAGTTCTTTAGAAATCTTCAGACCTCGGAAGTACAGAAGGGCGCTCTGAATGTTTTTATCGATGTTTGTCGTGAGCAGGGTTCGTTTGTTCTTACCTTTCGTACGGAAGGAAGTGTAACAGTGGCTTGTGACAGATGTCTGGACGATTTGGAATTACCGATCTCTTCGGTCGATCGATTAAGAGTTAAATGGGGAAAATCGTATGCGGAGTCGGATGACGCAGTGGTAGTGCCGGAAGAGGAAGGATTCATCGATGTGGCATGGTTGATGTATGAATTGATCGTGCTCCGCATACCGATGAAGCATGTACATGAAGCGGGTTTGTGTAATGAAGAGATGATACGGAAGTATAAGGCGCATTTAAGCCCGATGGCAGATGATTTTTCCGGAAAAGAATTATGCGAGCGTGCAGCTGATGCGGTCGATCCTCGATGGAATGATTTAAAACAAATATCAGATAGTAATTAAAATTTTAATAAGATGGCACATCCTAAAAGAAGACAGTCAAAAACGAGAACTGCTAAGAGAAGAACTCACGATAAGGCAGTAGTTCCCACCCTGGCTATTTGTCCGAATTGTGGCGAATGGCATGTATACCACACTGTTTGTCCAACTTGCGGTTATTACAGAGGGAAAATAGCAATCGAAAAAGAAACTACTGCCTAATGCGGCAGTTTCAGATCTATTTGTAGATTATCGAAAGGTATAAGCCGGCGAGCTTCGGCTCTGTCGGCTCTCTTTTTAGTGTTGAAATTTAGAATCGAATGATGGAAAAGATAAATGCTGTAATAACGGGTATTGGCGGATATGTTCCCGATTATATCTTGACCAATGAAGAGTTATCCCGAATGGTAGACACTACCGACGAATGGATAATGACCCGTATCGGAGTGGAGGAAAGACATATTCTCAATGACGAGGGACTGGGTACCTCCTACATGTCGCGCAAGGCTGTCAAGCAATTAATGGAAAAAACACAAGTCGATCCCGACGAAATCGACGCGGTAATGGTAGCTACCACTACTCCTGATTATCATTTTCCTTCTACCGCTTCCATTCTGATTGATAAGTTAGGATTGAAGAATGCCTTTGCTTTTGACTTTCAGGCGGCTTGCTGCGGTTTTCTGTACGCGTTGGAAGTGGCCGCTTCTATGATTGTTTCCGGCAGGCATAAGAAGATCATCGTAGTGGGAGGAGACAAAATGTCGTCGATGGTAAATTACAGCGATCGGAGTACCTGCCCGATTTTCGGAGACGGTGCAGCCGCCGTATTACTCGAAGGGACGAAGGAAGAGGTAGGTATTGTGGATTCCATTCTTCGTGCTGACGGGAAGGGCCTTCCATTTTTACACATGAAAGCCGGGGGATCCGTGTGCCCTCCTTCTCACTTTACAGTGGCCAATCACATGCATTATATTTACCAGGAAGGCAGAACGGTCTTTAAATATGCCGTTTCGAACATGTCAGGAATAACGGCAGCTTTGGCCGACCGAAACGGTTTGGCGAAAGAAAATATCGATTGGGTGATCCCTCATCAAGCGAATATGAGGATTATCACTGCGGTGGCCGAACGTTTGGAGGTTCCGATGGAGAAAGTAATGATCAATATTCAACGATATGGCAATACAAGCGGGGGAACGCTTCCGCTATGTTTGTGGGATTACGAAAAGCGCCTGAAGAAAGGCGATAATTTGTTATTTACTGCCTTCGGTGCCGGGTTTACTTACGGGGCATTGTATATGAAGTGGGGATATGACGGGAATAAGTAAATCGGTTTCGAGTCATCGCTCATGATTATTGGACGCATCCTTCGCGATAAGATACGTTTTTTTGTCCGTTATCAAATGAAAAACGTTATGGTGCATAAAGCAGGATTTGTGAATATTGTCGGCAATCCGAACGTCGGGAAATCGACGTTGATGAACCTTCTCGTGGGCGAGCGGGTGTCCATCGCTACTTTCAAAGCTCAGACTACGCGTCACCGTATTATGGGTATCTTGAATACGGATGAGATGCAGATTGTCTTTTCAGATACGCCGGGTGTCCTTAAGCCTAATTATAAGTTGCAGGAAAGCATGTTGGAGTTCTCGAAATCCGCTCTTTCAGATGCCGATATCCTGCTTTATGTAACGGATATCGTCGAGACGGCAGGTAAAAATCAAGATTTTATAGATCGAGTCAATCTCTTGCAAATCCCTGTATTGTTATTGATCAATAAAATAGATCTTTCCAATCAGCAGGATTTGGAAAAGACGGTACAGAAATGGCATACACTCATACCTCAGGCTGAAATATTGCCTATATCGGCCAAAGCAAACTTCAATATTCAACCGCTGATGAAGCGTATTCAGGAATTATTGCCCGATTCGCCGCCTTATTTCGGTAAAGATCAATGGACGGACAGACCTGCCAGGTTTTTTGTCTCGGAGATCGTTCGCGAGAAGATTTTGTTGTATTACGATAAAGAAATACCTTACGCCGTCGAAGTCTTCGTGGAACAGTTCAATGAAACACTTAAGCATATTCACATCCATGTGGTGATTTGTGTGGAACGACATTCTCAAAAAGGGATTATCATCGGGCATAGAGGGATCGCTTTAAAGAAAATAGCTACGGCAGCCCGGAAAGATTTGGAACGTTTTTTCCATAAATCCATCTTTTTGGAAACCTTTGTGAAGGTAGATAAGGATTGGAGAAATTCGGATAAAGAATTAAAGAACTTCGGATATCAAGCAAATTAATTCGACAGGATAACCGTAAAATGATAACGTTATGGGAAATATAGTTGCAATAGTAGGACGTCCGAATGTAGGGAAATCAACCTTGTTCAACCGTTTAACGCAAACGCGTCAGGCCATCGTCAACGAACAGGCTGGTACTACGCGTGATCGGCAATACGGAAAAGCGGAATGGAATGGACAAGAATTCTCCGTGATTGATACGGGAGGATGGGTGATCAATTCGGACGATATCTTTGAGGAAGAGATCCGAAAACAGGTTGCGTTGGCCGTCGACGAAGCGGATGTCATCCTGTTCGTGGTAGACATAAAGAACGGAGTAACAGACCTGGATCAAGAGGTGGCTTCTATTTTAAGAAGAGTCAAGAAACCTGTCCTTTTGGTTGCCAACAAAGCCGATAATAATTTGCTTTTGTACGATGCCGCCGAATTTTATAACTTGGGATTGGGCGATCCTTACTGCATCTCTTCGTTGAGTGGATTCGGTACGGGAGATTTGCTGGATGTGGTGACCGGCCGGTTTAAAAAGAGTCCGGAGGAACTGTTGGAAGACGACGTGCCGCGCTTTGCCGTCGTCGGCCGTCCCAATGTGGGGAAATCGTCTCTGATCAACGCATTCATCGGCGAGAAGAGGAATATTGTTACGGAGATAGCTGGCACTACGCGCGATTCTATTTATACGCGTTACGATAAGTTCGGATTCGATTTCTATTTGGTCGATACCGCCGGCATCCGAAAGAAAGCGAAGGTGACGGAGGATTTGGAATATTATGCGGTGATCCGTTCCGTACGCGCGATCGAAAATTCGGATGTATGTATCTTGATGGTCGATGCTACTCGCGGCATCGAGGGACAGGATTTGAATATCTTTTCGTTGATTCGAAGAAATCAGAAAGGATTGGTGGTGGTGGTGAATAAATGGGACTTGGTCGAGAACAAGAACAATCGTGCGATCACTGTCTTCGAAGAAGCGATTCGCACACGTTTTGCTCCTTTTGTCGATTTCCCTGTGATCTTTGCCTCTGCAGTGACGAAGCAACGCATTTTTAAGGTACTCGAAGCGGCGAAGAACGTCTTCCTCACCCGTCGACAGAAGATTGCAACGGCCAAACTGAATGAGGAAATGTTGCCGCTGATCGAAGCTTATCCACCACCATCGATAAAGGGGAAATATATTAAGATCAAGTATTGTACACAGTTACCGAATACGCAAATTCCTTCGTTTGTATTTTTCGCCAACTTGCCGCAATATGTGAAGGAACCTTACAAACGTTTCTTGGAGAACAAGATTCGGGAGAAGTGGAATTTGTCGGGGACACCGGTGAATATCTTTATCCGGCAGAAGTAACAAATCGGAAAGAATCTCGGGCAGGCATTCCGCCTACTGCAAGCGGGAGTCTACTTTTGCGACATGCTTATTTCTCTTATCTCCTCCGATTTCACTTTCTTTAGCAGGTCGGAAGCGAAGATGAAATCGTTAAATTTTTCGTTTTTCGCCGTGAAGACGTCGTTTTTGGTACCCTCCCATTCTTTCTTCCCGTCGCAGATGAAGAGAATACTTTCGCCGATGCCAATCACGGAATTCATGTCGTGCGTATTGATAATGGTGGTGATGTTATACTCGATGGTAATGTCGTGTATCAATTCATCGATTACCAGGGATGTTTTCGGATCGAGCCCCGAATTGGGTTCGTCGCAGAAAAGGTACTGGGGATTTAGTGCGATGGCTCTGGCGATGGCCACTCGCTTTTGCATGCCTCCGCTGATTTCGGCGGGATATTTGTTTTGGGCGTCCGCCAAGTTTACGCGGTCCAGGCAGAAACGAGCACGTTTTACCCTGTCTCGGTAATTATGGTCAGAGAACATGTCGAGTGGAAACATGACATTTTCCAACACAGTCAATGAATCGAAGAGTGCCGCACTCTGAAAAATCATTCCCATTTCCCGACGCAAAGCTTTTTTCTCCCGCTTTCCCATTGATAGGAAATCTCGCCTGTCATAGAGAACCTGGCCCTGTTCAGGGGTAAGCAATCCGACGATACATTTCATCAGTACTGTCTTCCCCGAACCGCTCTGTCCGATAATCAGATTGGTCTTCCCCTCATCGAATCGAAAATTGATATCTCGCAGGACATCCTTATCCTCAAACGATTTATATAATGACTTTATCTCTATCATCCCATTAAAAGTTGAGTTAGTATCAAGTCGGAGAATAGAATCAATACGCTGCTCATCACTACTGAGTCGGTGCTTGCCTTGCCCACGCCGATGGAACCGCCTTCGACCGTGTAGCCGAAGTAAGCGGAGACCGTAGCGATGATGAAGGCAAAGAAGACGGATTTGATAAAGCTGCACCAGATGAACCATTCTTGAAAGCTGTACTGAAGCCCGTAGATAAAGTCTTCCACATTCATTACTCCACCGATCCAGGCCGTACAGAACGCCCCGATTATTCCAGAGGTAATGCTGAATATGACCAAGATGGGAATAATCGTCATCAGCGCTAAGGCCTTGGGGAGGATCAGGAACGAAGCCGAGTTGACTCCCATGATTTCCAGCGCGTCGATCTGTTGAGTTACCCGCATCGTACCGATTTCGGAGGCGATGTTTGAACCGACTTTTCCCGCCAGAATCAAACACATGATGGAGGACGAGAATTCCAGCAACAGGATTTCCCGCGTCGTATAGCCTACCACAAATCGCGGCATCCACGGACTTTCGATATTCAACTTGATCTGAATGCAAATGACGGCACCGATGAAGAATGAAATCAGTAGTACGATACCGACCGAATTCACACCTAATTTTACCATTTCATGCAGGTATTGCTTGAGATACATGCGTATGCTTTCCGGACGGGAGAAAGCCCGTCTCATCAGCATGACGTATTTCCCTACCGTCTGAATGGGTTTGATAATCGGTTCTAACAAATACATGCCGCCTCTGTTTTTCTTGCAAAATTAGCTTTTTCTACCTATATAAATGTAAAAGAGTAAGTGTTTTTCTTCCCTTGTATTCGTTTACTGAACTTTTTTCGTAATTTTGCTCGTAAATTATGGAAGTTATGTCGGAAGAGAGGAAAGGACAGACGGAACCTGCCACGGACGGAAAGATGGTTCTGCGTGCGGAAGATTTGGTCAAGCGATACGGGAAACGTACGGTGGTTAGCCATGTATCGTATAAGGTACGACAAGGCGAAATTGTCGGCTTGCTCGGCCCGAACGGTGCAGGCAAAACGACTTCTTTTTATATGACGACCGGGCTGATCGTTCCTAATGAAGGACATATTTACCTGAACGATATGGACATCACCTCCTATCCGGTTTATAAACGTGCACAGAACGGTATTGGATATTTGGCACAGGAAGCCTCCGTGTTCCGTAAAATGAGTGTGGAGGACAATATTTCTTCCGTTCTCGAATTGACCGATACTACACCTGAATATCAAAGAGAACGCTTGGAGGAACTTATTGCCGAGTTTCATCTCACGAAAGTCCGTAAGAGCTTGGGCGATCAATTGTCGGGTGGTGAACGCCGACGCACCGAGATTGCGCGTTGTTTGGCCATTAATCCAAAGTTCATCATGTTGGACGAACCCTTTGCAGGCGTCGATCCGATTGCTGTCGAAGATATTCAGCGCATCGTGTGGAAGTTGAAAGATAAAAATATCGGTATCCTGATCACCGATCATAATGCGATGGAAACATTGCGTTTGACCGATCGAGCCTATCTTTTGTTTGAAGGGAGAATCCTTTTTCAGGGGACTCCGGAAGAGCTAGCCACCAATCGTGTTGTCAGGGAGAAGTATTTAGGCACGAACTTCGTCTTGCGCAGAAAGGATTTCCAAATCGCAGACCAAGAAAGTCCTTCAAACACGTAAAGAGAAGTTCCTGTGCATATATATAAAAAAGCTTCAACGAATTGAAGCTTTTTCTAAGAGTATCGGTAGTAATAATTATGCGTTTTTCGGCAATGCTTCTTTGATAACCAGCATGCGGCCTTGGTATTCCGTGCCGTTCAATGCTGTCATTGCTTTAACCGCTTCTTCCTCATTCTCCATCTCCACGAAACCGAAGCCTTTCGACCGACCGGTCTCCCGATCTTTAACAATTTTGGCAGAAGTGACAGCGCCGTACGCGCTTAATAATTCTTCCAAGTCGCCCTCCTTAACTTTATAGTTAAGGTTTCCTAAATACAAATTCATCATAAAAATAAAAAAATAAATAATTAAAAATGTTTCCGGCTGATGACGAGAAAAAGTCTTCAAGCCGATGACAAAGGAACGCATAAATTTTTAATCTGCAAGTAAAAAAACAATTTTATTTTCTTATGGTCTATTTGGTAATTGAGAGATTAAACACTAATTTTGCGCCTAATTCCAGTAATAATTGATAATATAAAGTAAGAAACAGCATGAATATTTCGTTGGAGAAGATCGATCGTGTAAACGCATTGCTCACGGTCAATATTGACAAGGCCGACTGCCAAGAGAGGATTGATAAAATTCTGAAAGAATATCGCCAGAAAGCAAATATACCGGGTTTCCGTAGAGGAATGGTTCCCATGGGATTGATCCAGCGTCAGTTTGGCAAGACGGTGCTGGTGGAAGAGGTCGACAGACTGATGCAGGAGAAGGTAAATGAATATATCCGCGACAACAAACTGAAAATACTGGGAATGCCGTTACCTAACCAAGAGAAGATGAAACCGATCGATTTCGAACATCAAAACGCTTATGAGTTTGTTTTTGACCTCGCCTTGACGCCTGAATTTAAAATCGAGTTGAATCAAACAGACAAAATCCCTTTTTATACGATCGAGGTGACGGATAAGATGATCGACGACCAGGTCGCCGTGTATCGGGAACGTGCTGCGAAGCTTGAAAAGGTTGAACAATATCAGGATCGCGATATGATGAGAGGCCTGTTGGTGGAACTGGATGAAAACGGTAAAGCCAAAGCCGGAGGCATACAAATAGAAAGCGCTACCCTGATGCCTGTTTACATGAAGAACGACGAGCAGAAAGCTGTTTTTAACAATGCTAAACTGAACGACGTGCTGACTTTCAACCTTGCGGCTGCTTACGACGATAATGACATCGAAATAGCTTCTTTGCTGAAGATCAAGAAAGAAGAAGTAGAAGGACATAAAGGTGATTATACCTATCGGGTAGAAGAAATTCAACACCTTGTTCCCGCCGAGCTTGATCAGAAATTTTTCGATCAGATTTATGGCGAAGGCGTCGTGACGAGCGTGGAGGAATTTCGTACCAAGATAAAAGATGATATGATCGCTCGATACCAAGGCGACAGTAATTACAGATTTTTGATCGATGCCCGCGAGTATGCCATGAATAAAGTCGGCAAATTAGAATTTCCAGACGCTTTGTTGAAGCGCGTCATGTTGGAAAATAACCAAGAAAAAGGGGAAGAGTTTGTCGAAAGCAATTACGAGGGGAGTGTCAAAGAATTGACATGGCACCTGATAAAGGAACAATTGGTGGAAGCTTACGGAATCAAAGTGAATGATGAGGAGGTGAGAAACATGGCGCGTCAGGTTGCATCGATGCAGTTCGCTCAATATGGTATGACTAATTTGCCGGAAAATCTGCTCGATAATTATGTACAACGGATGCTGGAAAAGAAAGAAACGGTCGAGAATTTAGTCAATCGGGTGATTGAGAATAAGCTCGGAGTAGCATTGATTGCAAAGGTAACGTTAGAGAAGAAGACCGTTTCGGTAGAAGAATTCAATAAACTGTTTCAGTCATAGGAAAAAAACGATCTCCATTTGCTAATTCTTACTAAAAAAGGAGAAGTTTTTTGCCGATTCTTTGTTTAAGGAATAAAAGTTGTAATACCTTGCTGGCACTTTGAGTACTTTTTTTAAAGACGAAAAGGACGGCCTTTCCTTTTTTTTAATTACTAACATTTAACTATTTATGGTTATGGACGATTTTAGAAAGTTTGCTATTCGAAAATTCGGAATGAATGGTTTCGTGCTGGACGATGTGGTAAAAGCACAAAACAGTTATCTGAATCCGTATATCTTGGAAGAACGTCAACTGAACGTTACCCAGTTGGATGTATTTTCTCGCTTAATGATGGATCGAATCATCTTCTTAGGAACTGAAATCAACGATTATACGGCAAACACCTTGCAAGCCCAACTTTTATATTTGGACTCCGTCGATGCTGATAAGGATATTTCTATTTACATTAATTCTCCTGGTGGATCGGTTCATGCCGGTCTTGGCATTTACGATACGATGCAGTTCATCCACAGCGATGTGGCTACTATCTGTACGGGCATGGCGGCTTCGATGGCTGCCGTATTGCTGGTGGCGGGAAAAGAGGGTAAACGTTCGGCGTTACAGCATTCTCGCGTCATGATTCATCAACCCATGGGTGGTGTGCAAGGGCAGGCTTCTGATATCGAGATTACGGCAAAACAAATACAATTATTGAAAGAAGAGTTGTATAGGATCATTGCCGATCATTCCCACAATACGTACGAGAAGGTATGGGCAGATTCGGATCGCGATTATTGGATGACTGCTCCCGAGGCCAAAGCGTATGGCATGATTGATGAAGTCATGATGCGCAAACCCGTATCGAAATAGTACACTTTTTTTATATTATATATAGCGAAAGTTGGAAGATAAAACTAAAAGAAATAAGCGCGTTTGCAGTTTTTGCGGACGAATGGAAAACGAAGTCGACTTTCTTATTACAGGCATGAACGGTTGTATTTGCAACCAGTGTGCTGAACAAGCTTATGAGATTGTTCAAGAAACTATACAACAGCAAGATCGGGCGACGAAGGAACTGAAGTTGGCGGAAATACCTAAGCCGATTGCAATTAAACAATTTTTGGATCAATATGTGATCGGTCAGGACGATGCCAAACGTTATCTTGCCGTAGCCGTGTATAACCATTATAAGCGGCTGTTGCAAAAGGACGATAAAGATGATGTGGAGATAGAAAAGTCGAATATCATCATGGTGGGAAGTACCGGAACGGGAAAAACTCTGTTGGCGAGGACGATTGCCAAAATGCTTCACGTACCTTTTACGATAGTCGATGCAACCGTATTGACGGAAGCCGGTTATGTAGGCGAAGACATTGAGAGCATTTTAACTCGTTTGTTGCAAGTGGCCGATTACAATGTCACGGAGGCCGAACGGGGAATCGTATTTATCGACGAGATCGATAAGATCGCCCGGAAGGGAGATAATCCGTCGATCACCCGGGATGTAAGCGGAGAAGGTGTTCAACAGGGACTACTGAAGCTGTTGGAAGGATCGATTGTCAACGTGCCTCCGCAGGGGGGGAGGAAACATCCGGAACAGAAATTGATTCCTGTCAATACAAAAAATATCCTGTTTATTTGCGGAGGAGCGTTCGACGGTATAGAGCGAAAGATCGCCCAACGCTTGAATACGCATGTAGTAGGTTATACTCCTTCCCAGAAGAGTGTTCGGATCGATAAGAATAATCTGATGCAATACGTTGCTCCGCAGGATTTGAAATCGTTCGGACTGATTCCTGAAATCATCGGCCGGCTGCCTATCCTTACCTATTTGAATCCATTAGACAGGGATGCGTTAAGACGTATCCTGACAGAGCCGAAGAACTCGATTATCAAACAATATGTGAAACTATTTGAGATGGACAAAATGAAACTCAGTTTCGATCCCGCCGTTTATGAATATATTGTCGACAAAGCTATCGAGTATAAACTGGGCGCTCGCGGTTTGCGCTCTATTGTCGAAACGATCATGATGGATAGTATGTATGAATTGCCGTCTACGGAAATTAATTCTTTCGAAGTAACGGTAGACTTTGCCAAGAAACAAATGGAAAAGGCTAATTTATCGAGATTAGAGAATGCGGAAAACTGATTTCAGTCGCTTCGTAATAAATAACGACTGTCTGCGGAAAAAGAATTTAAATAAGTTGTATTATTTGAGAAGTTGTTTATAACTTTGTTAGAAATCCAGAGAAAAACCTGACAGGTTGTATCAACTAAATCGATCGATATAATAATGGCAGAGAAAAATGATTTAACAAAAGCGCTGAAGCAATATTTCGGCTTTGATACATTTAAAGGACATCAAGAGGCTATTATCCATAACTTGTTAGAAGGGAAAAATACCTTTGTCTTGATGCCTACAGGTGGAGGAAAGTCTTTATGCTATCAGTTGCCTTCGCTCTTAATGCAAGGTACGGCTATTGTTATTTCACCGTTAATCGCCCTGATGAAGAACCAAGTGGACGCTATGCGGGATTTCAGTGACGAAGAAGGCGTGGCGCATTTCATCAATTCCTCTTTAAATAAGTCGGCGATCGATCAGGTTAAACAAGATATTCTGGATGGAAAGACGAAACTCTTATACGTCGCTCCCGAGTCTCTTACAAAAGGAGAAAATGTAGATTTCCTTAGAAATGTGAAGATCTCGTTTTATGCGATTGACG
The DNA here is from genome assembly GCF_000312445.1 of Phocaeicola abscessus CCUG 55929. Lineage (GTDB taxonomy): Bacteria > Bacteroidota > Bacteroidia > Bacteroidales > Bacteroidaceae > Phocaeicola > Phocaeicola abscessus. The sequence continues at coordinate 11,552 of NZ_HE997187.1, forward strand.
AAGCGCATTGCATCTCCGAATGGGGACACGATTTCCGCCCTGAGTATCGCCGTATTCGTCCTATCATTAATGAAATAGGCGACGCCCCTGTTATTGCGCTGACTGCCACAGCCACGTTGAAAGTCCGTTCGGATATAAAAAAAAATCTGGGGATACAGGATGCTCGAGAATTCATTTCTTCGTTTAATCGTCCGAATTTATATTATGAAGTCCGTCCGAAGACTAATGATGTCGATAAGGAAATCATCAAGTTTATCAAGGCTAATGTTGGGAAATCGGGAATCATCTATTGTTTGAGCCGAAAGAAAGTCGAAGAATTGGCTGCAATTTTACGCGCCAATGGAATAAACGCCCGACCTTATCATGCGGGGATGGATACGGCTACGCGCACTGCCAATCAGGATGCTTTTCTGAAGGAAGACATAGAAGTAATCGTGGCGACCATTGCGTTCGGTATGGGTATCGATAAGCCGGATGTACGTTTCGTGATACATTATGATATACCCAAAAGTCTGGAAGGATATTACCAGGAAACAGGACGTTCCGGTCGAGACGGAGGCGAAGGGGTATGCATCACCTTCTATTCGAGCAAGGACTTGCAAAAGTTGGAAAAATTCATGCAAGGTAAACCCATTGCCGAGCAAGAAATCGGCCGTCAGTTGTTGAATGAGACGGCGGCTTATGCCGAATCGTCCATTTGTCGGAGAAAAACGCTTTTACACTATTTCGGCGAAGATTTCCAGGAAGATAATTGCGGAAATTGCGATAATTGTCTGAATCCTAAAAAGAAAATCGAAGCCAGAGAGCAGTTGTGTTCCGTAATGGAAACGATTCTATCGGTTAAAGAAAACTTCAAAGCAGATCACATCGTCGATATTTTATTGGGGAGAGAGACCACCGAAGTATTGGCGCACGGTCATGAAGAATTGGAGGAATTCGGAACTGGGATGGGCGAAGATGAGAAAATATGGAATGCCGTAATACGACAAGCTTTAATAGCTGGCTATCTGAATAAGGACGTTGAAAATTACGGTTTGCTGAAGCTGACGTTGGCAGGACACCGGTTTTTGGAGAACCCTACCTCCTTCAAGATTGTTGAAGATGCGGATTTCGAAACAGACGAAGAAGAAACCCCCGTTCGGGGAGGAGTCTCGTGTGCCGTAGATCCCACGTTATACTCCATGTTGAAGGATTTGAGGAAGAAAATGTCTAAAAGGTTGGACGTTCCGCCCTATGTTATTTTCCAGGATCCTTCGTTGGAGGCTATGGCGACCATCTATCCCGTTACGGTGGAAGAATTGCAGAACATTCCCGGAGTGGGGGCAGGGAAAGCGAAGCGGTACGGGAAAGAATTCTGCGAGCTGATCCGGAAACACTGCGAGGAGAACGAGATTGAACGTCCGGAAGACCTTCGTGTGCGAACCGTCGCTAATAAGTCGAAAATAAAAGTTGCTATCATTCAGGCGATAGATCGAAAGGTCGATTTCGAAGATATCGCCGTATCGAAAGGACTTGAATTCGACGAATTGTTAGACGAGATAGAAGCGATTGTATATTCGGGCACTAAACTCAATATCGACTATTTTCTGGATGAAGTCATGGATGAAGATCATATGCAGGATATTTACGATTATTTCAAAGAATCGATCACCGACAGCATCGATGACGCTATTGAAGAGTTGGGTAATGATTATACCGAGGATGAAATCCGCTTGGTGCGGATAAAGTTCATCTCGGAAATGGCCAATTAAAAAAACTTGAAAGCTCTTGTAAATCCTTTCGAGGGTTTTGTATGAAGTTTTCAGAACTGATAGCGAATATCAATACCGAGCTGAAAGGGTTTGTTGAGTTGTTTGTAGCCGCGATTTATGCTTTCGAAATAGAACGTGGTATAGCGATGGGCGGTGAGGTTGCGTCCCCACATGTTGATGCTGAGCGCCTTATGGCATTGCAGGAAGATGTATGCGTTCAGCGTTCCGTCGAAGTTTTCGGAAACGTCGTTCTTTTCTGTCCAGTATATTTTTCCGGCCCCGATATAGTTGACTCCCAACGTCAGGCTTTGTGCAAAATGATTTTTGAACAGGAAGGAGTAATCGCCCCCTACGTTCAGCGTGTGCCGAGGTACGAATGGTATGTAGTTGCCACGGTAATCTATTTTTATGCCGACGCTGTTAGTGCCTCCTTCATAATCCTTGAAGGTGGCATGCGTATAGCCGTAGCTTGCGGACAGGTTGACGTGCTGATTGATTGCCGCCTTTAGGCTCAATTCCGCACCGTAGCTTTCGCTTTTGCCCGCATTGACCATCATGCGTCCCCAACCGTTCTCGGCGAAACGGGCAATTTGCTGGTCGCGTGTATCCATGTAGAAGACTGCCATATCCATGCGCAGTTTATGGCTTATCAGATCCAAATGCGAACCTAATTCATAGTTCCAACTGTATTCAGGTTTATAAGTAGTGGTGGCTTTGATGTCGTGTCCCACGCCATAGCCAGGCACTTTCTCTTTCAGAATGGGGAGAAAACGATCTTTCATCGGCGCGAGTTTGGGATCATCGAAGATCGCATCAATCATCTTGGATGCCATATCGCCTTGAACGATGTCGGAAAACATTTGTACGTTATAGCCTCCAGAGCGGTATCCCTTTGTTACACTGGCATAGAGGTGATTGATTTTGTTGAAGTCGTATTTCAATGCGAATTTCGGAAGCAACTGCCAATACTCGTTCTGCAATTTCCCGTTGAATAGCGGATGAGCATTCAGATGGGGGATGGTCATGTCCAGAGAAGGCTTCATGACGATACGGAAATCGAAATCGATGTTCCCGTCCGAGAAATAATCCATTTTCATCTTTTCATATTCGAGACGAGCGCCAAGGGTGAAGGAAAGGCCTTCGAAAAGCAGATTCTTCAAGGAGGATTGATGGAAGAACGCCGTGCTAAGTATCGGCGTATCGAAGGTGTTGCGCATGAATAGGCTCTTTGAAGTTACGTCTAACGACATCTCTGGTGCGTGCGGATTAGTGTCACGAATGCTGGCGAAGATCGAATTGACGTTATTTTCTATGAGCGAAGAAATGCCATCCTCGTGAAAAGTAACGGGGCCATCGGTGTGTAGCCATTGATAAAGGCTGCTGATTCCAGTTACCCACTCCCAGTGGCGTTCGCCTTTGCTTTTGAACGTGATTTCTTCGCTCAGGGTGCTTTGACGTTGTTTCTGTTCCAAGATGTAAATATCGAGGGGGAGGTAATCCTGATCCATCGCCATGCGGTCGTGCAGGTGTTGGTAGCCAGTTACTGTGTTCATGATGAAATTCTTGGCCTGGAACTCGACCTGGAGGCCGGTATTGAACAGTCCGCGGCGGTATTTGCTCTCCCGGTTGTTGGTGATTTTGCCTATCCAGTCCTGATGAAGTTCCTTGCCGTTGAGCGTCCCCGTATAATAATACGGATAGCCTCCTTCGTCGCTGTAGTCGTAACCTGTTGTAAAATCGAGTTTCCAGTTTTCGGCTGGAAACCAGACGGCGCGGATGCGTCCGCCCCCGGCTTGCACGTCGTCCACTTTCTTGCCGGTGAAGGCGTGCCTGAAGAACCCGTCGGAACCTTCGTAATAACCGCCGGCTGAGAAAGCAAACCGATTACTGATGCGGTGGTAATGTGTCAATGCGATGCTCCGGTGATTATCCTTGGTGGCGTATCCTATTTTCAAATCGGTCCCCTGATAGGAGAACGGTGATTTGGTATGCACCTTTACCAGACCGCCCATAGTGTTGCGACCGTATAAAGTACCTTGCGGTCCGCGGAGAATGTCGATACGTTCGATGTCGTAGAAATTGAAATCGAAAGCCGATTTATCAATGTAGGGAATATTGTCGACATACATACCCACCGCCGGCGTATTGATTCGGGAACCGATGCCGCGAATGTAGACGGCGGAGGTTAGACGCGATCCGTAATCAGGCATGAAGAAGTTGGGTACCAAAGCGCTGACCCTTTTTAAGGAAGTGATATGATTGATCTGTATATCTTTTTGAGAAACCAGCGATACTGAAGACGGCAAGGTTCGGAGCTTCCCGGTTTCTTTAGGGGTAGCGATGACGACTACCTCCTCGATATCGACGACTTTGGTCGTATCGTCGATCGCCGAGCGATCATTTCCCGACAATTTATCGGCATAGCTGTTTACGGAGCACAGAACGGTTAAAATGAGGAGAGCTGTTTTTTTCATTGGATTAAAATTTTCGATGACAAAGTAAACGATATCCACCGGATGAATCAATCCTCATTTTTGAGGATTTTTCGATTCGGCTGTTTCGAGTCGTCGACAGCTCAGTCGGACGCTTCAGACTGTCGTAATGTCAATAAATAGTTTTTTCGACCTTGCACCTGCTGCGAGTCATGAAAATACTCGTGCATTGCCGTCATCGCGCAATCGAGTGATTTTGTTAGAAGGCATATTCCACGCTGAAGCCGAACACTTTATTGGTACGGGAGTAAACGTCCGTTCCCGGTAAACCGGTTCGGTTGTAGTTTTTCGAAGACTTGACGTAATTTTGGTATTTCGTCCAGAAGTAGGCGATGTTCAGTGTGCATTGAGTCGTCAACTTTACCGCTGCGCCGAATCCCAACGAATAGGAATCGCAATAGAAACTGGTATCCGATTGGAAATCGTCACTCAAGCCGTAGTCGGTGAACTGGATGCCGCCGCTGACGGTCAATTGTTTCGTGAGATCGTATTCAGTTCCTGCCTGATATTCGAAGGTACCGCGGGTCAAAGCTTTTTGCTTGTCGTTTGCCATCCCTGCCCGCTTATCGTCGAAGAAGTGAAACTCTCCGTTCACTCTCCATGTCGGGAGAATTTGATAGCCGGCCGCTACAGTCAGCAGGGAAGGAATGTCGCTGGGTGTATTTACTCCGTCGGCATACGGCGCCAAGAGAGAAGGGTCAGGACTTTCTAACACTTTCGTCTTGTTTTCGATATTCATGTTGGTCTTGAACTCATATTTGGCAGCAAAGTTCCAACGCCCGGTTTGATAATCCAAGCCGATGACAGGGGTTAGTCCCCAGCCTGTCTGATCGCAATCCAATTTGATGGATGCCAGCTCTTTTCCTCCCAAGGAAGGAATGAGCTGCGCTTTTACAAATCCCTCGTATCCCCCGTAAAAATAATTCATTCGTCCGCCGAAGAAGGCCGACAGGTGCGAATTAAATCGATAGCTGAGCCCTAACTGAAGGCCGTAGATGAACTGCTTTCCGTTCATGGATGTATAAATGTCATACATCTGGGGCGATAAGGGTTTGCCTGCGGCAGCAGTCTGTTTGAAGATCAGGGCCGACATCAAGGAGCTGAAAAGTGGCAAACCTTCGTCGAAAGAGGCTTTCCCTCCACCACCTGTCACTCCTAAAAAGGCCGATAATGTCCAGTCTCCTTGTTTATAAGCAGCATGAATACTCGGGATGAAAGGTGCCGAAGCTTTCCCTCTGTAATATTTCTGAAAATCGGTAGTCGCTGGCCGATCGTCGTTCATCGCATACATTTTGAACGACGCATCGATATTCCGGCTTTGATAGGCGCTCTGATTGGTCAATGAAAGATAAAGCCCGTCGTGAGGTAGGAAAGAGAGCCCTGCAGGATTGCTGTATACTCCGTCAATCCCTATCGAAGCGCCGCGGGCAAGCATCCTCAGGAATGCGGCATGCTGGTTCGTGTTGGTTAAAATGCCTCCGGCGTATATGGGCATTGACGACAGAAATAGCGCTATACTTGATAAAAATAGTTTTTTCATATCTATTTATTTTATAATTTTGGCTGCAAAGGTAGATGAAAATTGCACATTCCGAAATAAATTGTGCCGTTATTTGCTTTCGATTTATTTCGGCAGTCGATTTCTCCGAATTATATATGTTTTTTCAGAAAAAGATGAAGCAAGGGTACTCGTACAGACGAATTTGGGAGGTCAGTTATCCCATTTTTCTGGGGTTATTGGCGCAGAATATTATTAATGTGACCGATACCGCTTTCCTCGGACGGGTAGGCGAGGTGGAACTCGGTGCTTCGGCTATGGGCGGCTTGTTTTATATCTGCGTTTTTACCATTGCCTTCGGATTCAGTACGGGTTCTCAGATCATGATTGCTCGGCGGAACGGCGAAAGAGAATTCACAGAGATCGGTCCGATCATGATGCAGGGCTGCGCTTTTCTTCTCGCCCTGTCGGTTTTGCTTTTCGGATCGACGAAAGCTCTGGCTCCGGCCATTATGCGGTTTATCGTGTCGAGTGATGCTATTTATACCGCTTCTCTTTCTTATTTGAGCTGGCGCATCTTCGGTTTTTTGTTTTCTGGCCTGAATGTGATGTTTCGCGCTTTTTACGTAGGCATTACCCGAACGAAGGTGTTAACGCTCGGTTCCATCATAATGGCGACAGTCAATGTATGGCTTGATTACGGATTGATCTTCGGCCGTTTGGGGTTGCCCCAGTGGGGATTGGAAGGTGCTGCCATAGCATCCGTGATTGCCGAAGCCTGTTGTACGCTCTTTTTCCTTTTGTTTTCCCGGTTAGGGCTGGATTATAAGAAATATGGATTGAATCGTTTCCGAATCGCCGATTGGCGATTATTGGAAAGGGTGTTGAATATTTCTTCGTTTACAATGTTACAGTATTTTCTGAGCATGAGTACCTTCTTTACCTTTTTTATCGCCGTGGAGAAATTGGGTGAAGCTCCGTTAGCCATTGCCAATATCGTGCGTAGCATTTATATCGTGTTATTGATACCTGTCCAGTCGCTTTCTACTTGTGCCAATACTTTAGTCAGCAATCTTATCGGCGAAGGAGGCATCCGGAATGTCATGCATTTATTGTGGCGAATATCGCGCATGTCGTTTATGATCATCGTCGGTTGTGTGTTTCTCGTCGCTCTCTTCCCTCAGGCTATTTTGTCTATTTATACCAATGAGGTTTCTCTCATTGTAGAAGCTGTTCCTTCGCTGTATACCATCCTTGTAGCCATGTTGGTCGCCTCTTTGGCGATGACTTATTTTGGGGGCATTTCGGGAACGGGTAATACGCAGGCAGCGTTGTACATAGAGGGAGGAACGCTGATTATTTATACTGCCTATGTCCTCATTACGGGACTTTGGCTGAAGATCCCGGTGGAATGGTGCTTTGCTTGTGAAGTGATATACTATGCATTGATGTTTGCCGCGAGCGTTATTTATCTGAAAAAAGTGAAATGGCAGAATAAAAAGATATGAATTTCGGAAGAAATGAGTACCTTTGTCAGCCCGTGCAAAGGGGATTCTTGTTGAAATTAATGTGATAATAAAAGTAACACCTATATGTTCGATAATTTAACCGAACGATTGGAACGGTCGTTCAAGATCCTGAAAGGTGAAGGGAAAATCACCGAAATTAACGTGGCGGAGACGCTGAAAGATGTGCGGCGGGCATTGTTGGATGCCGATGTAAACTATAAAGTAGCCAAAACCTTTACGGATACGGTGAGGGAGAAAGCTATGGGACAACATGTGCTGACCTCTGTGAAACCCAGTCAGTTGATGGTGAAGATCGTTCATGACGAGTTGGCACAACTGATGGGCGGCCAGACAGAGGAGTTGAAGCTCGAGAGCATGCCTGCCGTCATTCTCATGGCCGGTTTGCAAGGTTCCGGTAAGACAACCTTTGCTTCAAAGTTGGCTCACATGTTGAAGACGAAGAAAAACCGTCGTCCGCTGATGGTCGCTGGCGATGTCTACCGTCCGGCAGCTATCGAGCAGTTGAAAGTGCTTGGCCAACAGATTGATGTCCCCGTCTATAGCGAGCCCGAGAACGAAGAACCGGTACAGATCGCGCTCCATGCCATTCAATATGCGAAGGCCAATAGCGCAGATACGGTGATCGTCGATACGGCCGGTCGGTTAGCTGTAGACGAACAGATGATGGATGAGATCGAAGCGATTAAGCAGGCGGTCCGACCAGATGAAATCCTTTTCGTGGTCGATTCGATGACAGGCCAGGATGCTGTCAACACGGCTAAAGAATTTAATGACCGACTTGATTTTAGTGGCGTCGTCCTTACTAAATTAGATGGCGATACCCGGGGAGGCGCTGCGCTCTCTATTCGTACGGTCGTCGATAAACCTATCAAGTTTATCGGTACGGGGGAAAAAATGGAGGCAATCGATATTTTCCATCCTGCCCGCATGGCAGACCGCGTTCTGGGTATGGGAGATATCGTCTCTTTGGTGGAACGTGCTCAAGAACAATACGATGAAGGAGAAGCACGGCGTTTGCAGAGAAAGATTCAGAAGGATCAATTTGACTTTAATGATTTTATGAGCCAGATTCAACAGATCAAGAGAATGGGTAATCTTAAGGATCTCGCTTCGATGATTCCGGGAGTCGGCAAAGCGATCAAGAACGTGGATCTCGATGACAATGCATTCAAGAACATCGAGGCTATCATCCATAGTATGACCAAACAAGAGCGCACTCATCCCGAGTTGCTCAACGGGTCGAGGCGGATGCGTATTGCGAAAGGCAGCGGTACCAATATTCAGGAAGTAAATCGCTTGCTTAAACAGTTCGACCAAACCCGAAAGATGATGAAAGCTGTGACAAGTACGAAGATGGGAAAAATGGCCCGGATGATGGGTAAATAAAATAATATATCATGCAAATCATAGACGGTAAAGCAGTTTCTGAACAGATAAAAAAAGAGATAGCCGAAGAGGTTTCCCGGATGATAGCCAAGGGAGAGAAACGTCCTCATTTAGCAGCTGTCTTGGTGGGACACGATGGCGGTAGCGAAACCTATGTCGCCAATAAGGTAAAGGCGTGCGAAGCATGCGGATTTAGGTCGACATTGATTCGCTTTGAAGAGAATATTACCGAGGACGGACTCCTTCGAAAAGTACGAGAGTTGAATGAAGAGGCGGATATTGATGGCTTTATGGTACAACTCCCTTTGCCGAAACATATTTCGGAACAGCGGGTGATTGAAGCGATCGATTATCGGAAGGATGTCGACGGCTTCCATCCGATTAACGTCGGACGCCTTGCTATCGGTTTGCCGTGTTTTATCTCTGCTACTCCGAACGGAATACTGGAACTTCTCAAAAGGTATAATATCGATACGAAAGGGAAGAAATGCGTGATCCTCGGAAGAAGTAATATCGTTGGTAAACCGATGGCTAACTTGATGATGCGTAAAGCAACTCCGGGAGATGCCACCGTAACCGTACTGCATAGCCATAGTCGATACATTCGGGAAGAATGCCGCCAAGCTGATATCATTATTGCAGCTATGGGACACCCCGATTTCCTTACTGCCGATATGGTAAAGGAAGGAGCAGTGATCATCGATGTGGGGACTACGCGGGTGCCCGATACGACGAAGAAGAGCGGATTCCGTTTGAATGGCGACGTGAAGTTCGATGAAGTTGCTCCCAAATGCGCTTTCATTACCCCTGTTCCCGGTGGCGTAGGTCCGATGACAATCGTTTCCCTGATGCGTAATACTTTATTGGCGGGGAAAAGAGAGATTTATCCGTGAAGCCCTTGTTCCTTCTTGCTCTCTTGAGCTTTAGCGGAAAGATAGGCGCCCAAGAGACGATTACTCTCCTTTTTGCAGGAGATTTGATGCAGCATGCCGGACAAATTTCCGCCGCGAAAACTCCGAACGGCTATGATTATTCTTCTTACTTTGAAGCGTTAAAGGACGAGATCAGCCAGGCAGATATTGCCGTAGCCAATTTGGAAGTCACATTGGGAGGAAAGCCCTATACGGGATATCCACAGTTCAGCGCCCCTGACGAATATCTCTATGCGATTAAAGAAGCGGGGTTCGATGTCCTTCTCACGGCTAATAACCATTGTTTGGACCGCCGGCAGAAAGGATTGGAACGTACCGTATTCCTGCTCGATTCGCTTCGTTTACAGCATTTGGGTACGTATAAGGATCGATGTCAACGACTGCGATCCTATCCGCTTATCATCGAAAAGAGCGGATTCCGCATCGCTTTACTCAATTATACCTATGATACTAATGGCATCAAGGTTACAGAACCCAATGTAGTAAACTATATAGATAAAGAGCAAATGAAGAAGGATATTTTTGCAGCTCGATGTGCGCGTCCCGATGCGATCATTGCCTGCATGCATTGGGGAATAGAATACCAGTCGCTGCCCCGACAAGCGGAAAGAGAGCTGGCAGAGTGGATGATTCGTCAAGGAGTAGACCATATTATCGGCGGACATCCCCATGTGCTTCAGCCCATTGAGGTAAAAGAGGAGGAATGGACGCCGGCAAAACATGTAGTCGTTTATTCATTGGGAAATTTTGTTTCCAATATGCGTAAGACCGATACAGACGGCGGAATCATGGTGAAGCTGAAACTAAAGAAAATAGTAGGTATTACGCAAGTGGAAGATTGTGCATACACGTTTGTCTGGACATCTTCTCCACGGCTCAGCGGAAGAAAGAACTTTATGCTTTATCCAGCCTCCTATATAAACAGGGACCTGAAGCAAGAAGAGTATAAATATTTTAATATGTTTCTGGCAAGGGCACGGAATTTATATGAGAGGTATAATAAAGGAATAAAAGAATATGAGGTTGAATAAAATTTCGAATTAAAAATTTGCGGGAAATAAAAATATCTCTAACTTTGCGACGCCTTAGAAAGCTAAGGCGAACAGATGTCGATCATGGTGATTGTAGTTCAGTTGGTTAGAGCGTCAGATTGTGGTTCTGAATGTCGTGGGTTCGAGTCCCACCAGTCACCCTCGAAAGGAAGATGTGCCGAAGTAAGCACATCTTCTTTCGTTTACCGCAAAGTTCCGACTTCCTTGGGGAGAGGAGAACTTTGACAGGAGCCCCAATTCTGTACGTTCAGACATTGCCGTTTCGTTCCTGCACACCCTTTTTCCTCTACTCGCCCGCAGTCATTCCTCGCCCTGTCTCGTGTAAGACTCCGATACGACGTGATTCCACACAGACATGCAGACCGTTTTAATTCCCTACGTAGACAATTTTAATTCCCTGCGTAGACAATTTTAATTCCCTACGCAGACAATTTTAATTTTCAGGGCAGGCCGTTTTCAGGTGCTTATTCTCCCTTGCTTTCGCTTCCTTCGATCGGAGAGACTACCAAGAGGAATCGACGACGTGCCCCCTATTTATTCATATATAAATGAATAAGAGTTAGTTATCTATTTTATAAATACCGTTTGTGAAGAATTTCAGAAAAAAGTTTTAAAAAGATTTGGATGTACGAG
>NZ_HE997188.1 GCF_000312445.1 Phocaeicola abscessus CCUG 55929
GCAGCTGTACCTGCATGCACTGATAACCGACGGCATGGGGCAGGGTACGCCTGCCCACTACGAAAATGGACCCACCACCAAAGCCGCGCCGGTGGACAACGCCACGATGTACGACGAGATGGCGGTGACGGCATTTATCTATCCCGCCACCCACAGCTGGCCGGCGGCTTATACGGGCGGAAGCCCGAGCGCCCAGAGGTACATGAGTGCCGTGAAGGTGAAGAAGAGTGAGGCCTGGAGCACCACCTACCATTGGCCCGGAGCGAGCAAACGCATCAGCTTCTTTGCCGCGGCGCCTTACGGCAGTGCGGGGCTGACGGCTTTCAACGACGGAACGCCGGGCACGCTGCCCTACCTCTCGTACACCGTGCCGGCCAATGTGGCCGACCAGAAAGACCTCTTGGTGGCAGCCTCCACGGACCGACCGGGCAACAGCAACGCCGCCGAGCCGCTGACCATGAAGCATGCACTGACGGCCGTGCGCTTCGTCACGGGCGATGACATGCTGGCCGGAACGGTGTCGAAGATTACGCTGAAGAATGTGTACGGCACGGGCAAGCTGCCCATGCAGGCAGCGCCGGCATGGTACAGCCTAAGCGGGGCGAGGAACTTCGAACTGACGCTCTCGCCCGCAGCCACGGTACCCGACCCCCAGGTGCCGAATACACCCCTGACTACCGCGGCCGCCACCTTCATGATGCTGCCGCAGACACTGCCCTCGGGGGCGCAGATAGAAGTGAAGTACACCGACAAGCTGACCAACACGCAGCGCACGCTCACGGCAAACATCGCCGGAAAGACATGGCCCATGGGCAAGACCGTGGTCTACCGCATCAGCACCAGCAGCATATCGGTGACCTCCACGCTGGAGGTGACGGCACCTGCGGAGTACACCTATCAAGGAGGAAACAATACCTACACCGTGAAAAGCTACGCCTCCGTATCCGGAGGAGGAGCAACGGCCAACGTGCCCATAGCCTGGGAAGTGGAATACTCCACCGACAACGGGGGGAGCTGGAGCAACACCAAGCCCGCATGGCTCACGGCGTTCACCGAAAGCGGAGCGGGAGGCACTTCGGCTGCATACTATACCGCCACTGTGGAGAGGCAGACCGGTGTAGAAAACAATTCACACAATGCAGCCTTACAGGCAGCTACCCCGGTGAACGACGGTATCAACGGCATCTACGAACTTTCCACCAAAGGAGGAACTACAATGCAGCGGACGGCCAACTGCTACATCATAAACGCCCCGGGGCGATATAAGCTACCCTTGGTGTATGGCAACGCCGTGGACTACGTCAAGGTGCCCGGCACGGGGAACAATACCTCCGCCTACACATCCTCGGCGCCCGCTTCCGGTAATATATTGAGCACCTTCATCAACCACCGGGGAGTAGGTATTACCAACCCGTACATCTACAACAACGCCAATTGTACACCGGCAAAGTGCACGCTTATCTGGCAAGACGCGCAGAACTTGGTGACGAACGTAGCACTATCTGCCGACCGCCATTTCCTCCAGTTTACCGTGGGGCAGGCCACCATCTGCCAAGGTAACGCCGTGGTGGCGGTGCGCGACGCCTCGAACACCGTGCTGTGGAGCTGGCACATCTGGGTGACGGACTACAGGCCGGGAACCATAGGAACAACCACACCCGACAAGGAAATCACCAACTACCAGAACCGGAAGTACAAGATTATGACTGTCAACCTCGGCTGGTGCGACGGGAAAGAGGAGACCTATGCCGAGCGCACCGTGCAGGTACGCTTCAAGCAGAGACCTACAGCGGGGTACACATCGGCTACCCCAAAGACGTTTACTGTAAAACAGAAAGCGCAGACCATTACAGAGCTTGGGAATAGCACTTATTATCAATGGGGACGGAAAGACCCGTTCGTGGGTGCATTGGAAGGGCCGGGCGGAAGCTCGAACAGCATCAACAAGACATGGTATGACGCATCGGGAACAACCCATACCAACCAGCTTCCTGCCGTCCAAAGCTTTCCTACCGGCACTGCTTGTATCACCCGTGGTATCACGACCCCCGGCACGTTCAATGCCAACTCTTACATGGACGGCCAATATTACAACCTGTGGGATGCAAACAACAACACTACCTCAACCAACGACAACCTCGTGGTAAAGACCATCTACGACCCTTGCCCCGCAGGATACAAGCTCCCGCCAAGCAACGTCTTTACCGGCTTTACCACAACGGGGCAAGGCACATCCACTCAATCTCAGTTCAACGTACAGGGACCTTGGGCCAAAGGTTGGCACTTCCATTGCGGTCTGAACCACACCGGTGACACTGTCTTTTTCCCCACTTCGGGCTATCGGAACAACTTTACCGCAGTGCCCTCCTACGTGGGGAGCTACGCCTACTACTGGACGACGGGACCAGGCAGCGCGTACGGCGGGTGGACTCTGTACTTCCACTCGGGCTACGTGAACCCGCTGGTCAACTACAATCGGAGCTCCGGCTTCGAGGTGAGGGTGTGTCAAGAATAAAAGGGAGCAAGCTATGGAAGCACCGAAGACGACATAGGCATGCCACTACTCGTGAGATAGGCATCTCGGCGAGAGGATGAGATGAACGGATTTCGATTTCCCCGGTAACTCGGGATCGGTCGCCCTCGGTGTTCGATGAGCATCGTTCGGTGGTTAGCGTGGGTATGAAGGTCAGCGCGCCTGGACATTAGTTAATGAATCGTGAAAAGAAAGACAGTCGGCGCGTGAGCCTGACGAATGTATGCCCACTGCTAATCACCGAACGATGCTTTGCCGCCGACCGATGGCGAAATATCCGAGAGGAGGCGAATGTTTTGGTACACTTTCTTTTATTTTTCTATTTTCTTGCACTTCATTCTACATTTCACTACTTTTGTACGATTTCATGATCGGATAATTCCATTTTAAATCGAATGAAAGAATTTGTTATATCGGAAACAAAGGCCGAGACAGCCGTATTAGTAGGGTTGATCACTCCCGTTCAGGACGAATTCAAAACCAAAGAGTATCTGGATGAGCTGGAATTCTTAGCACACACGGCAGGGGCGAAAGTAATCAAGCGATTTACTCAGAAAGTGGGCGGACCGAATGCCGTGACGTACGTCGGGACCGGAAAGTTAGAAGAAATTCGAGATTATATCCAAACGGAAGAAGAGGCTGAGCGGAAGGTCGGCATGGTGATCTTCGACGATGAACTCTCAGCCAAACAGATCCGTAACATAGAGAAAGAACTGAAAGTGAAAATACTCGACCGGACATCATTGATCCTCGACATATTCGCGATGAGAGCGCAAACGGCCAATGCGAAGACGCAGGTAGAGTTGGCGCAATACAAATATATGTTACCGCGCTTGCAACGACTCTGGACACATTTGGAACGACAAGGTGGCGGATCGGGCGCTGGAGGTGGCAAAGGCACGGTAGGACTGCGCGGGCCGGGCGAAACGCAGTTGGAAATGGACCGACGCATCATTCTGAATCGGATGGCCTTGCTCAAGGGGCGCCTGGCTGAAATCGACCAACAGAAAGCTACGCAGCGGAAGAATCGCGGGCGACTGATCCGAGTTGCCTTGGTAGGCTATACCAATGTAGGCAAATCGACCCTCATGAACTTGCTCGCTAAGAGTGAAGTGTTTGCCGAAAATAAATTGTTTGCGACATTGGATACCACCGTCAGGAAAGTGGTCATCGACAACCTACCCTTTCTCCTCTCCGACACGGTAGGATTTATTCGGAAACTGCCGACCGACTTGGTAGAGTCATTCAAATCGACGTTGGACGAAGTCCGAGAAGCGGACCTGCTGATTCATATTGTCGACATCTCGCACTCCGACTTCGAAGAGCAGATCAAAGTAGTGGAAAAAACCATCGCTGAAATCGGGGCGGGCGGGAAACCAACTATGATCGTCTTCAACAAAATCGACGCCTATACCTACATTCAAAAAGAAACGGACGATCTGACACCGAAGACAAAAGAAAACGTCAGCTTGGAAGAACTGATGAAGACATGGATGGCCAAACTCGACGATAATTGCCTCTTCATCTCAGCTAAGGAGAAAATTCACGTGAACGAACTCAAAGAGAAAGTATATAAAAAGGTGTGCGAGTTGCATGTACAGAAATATCCATATAATGACTTCCTCTACCCCAAGTACGAATAAGCGGAAACTTTATGTCCGATTAAAGAAAAATCTCAATCATACTTCATACCTTTGTCACACTGATAACTAATTCATTAAAAATCTACCCATATGGCTAAGACACCAGATTTTAAGTATGCTCCCATGTTCCAGACAGGCAAGGACGATACGACGTATCGACTTCTTACGAAAGAAGGAGTCTCCGTAAGCGAGTTCGAAGGAAAACCCATGTTGAAAGTCAGCAAGGAAGCGTTGACGTTGCTTTCGCAACAGGCTTTCCACGATGTAGAATTCAAGCTCCGTCGCACACATAACGAACAGGTAGCCGCCATCCTGAAAGATCCGGAAGCTTCGGAAAACGACAAGTATGTGGCACTCACTTTCCTGCGCAATGCTGAAACGGCGTGCAAGGGCATCTTGCCCTTCTGTCAGGATACCGGCACCGCCATCATTCACGGCGAGAAGGGACAACAGGTATGGACGGGCTTCGACGATGAAGAAGCGCTGAGTCGAGGTGTATACAACACTTTCGTCACCGACAATCTGCGCTACTCGCAAAACGCTCCACTAAATATGTACGACGAGGTGAACACGCGCTGCAACCTTCCTGCCCAAATTGACATCGAAGCGACCGAAGGCATGGAATATCGATTCGTCTGCGTAGCGAAAGGCGGCGGTTCAGCCAACAAGACCTACTTATACCAAATGACCAAAGCCATCATTCAGAATCCCGACACTTTGGTTCCGTTCTTAGTAGAGAAGATGAAAACATTAGGCACCGCTGCATGCCCTCCTTACCACATTGCTTTCGTCATAGGCGGTACCAGCGCGGAGCGCAATCTGCTCACCGTGAAACTGGCCTCCATCCATTATTACGATAACCTGCCCGTTACCGGTGACGAAACCGGTCGCGCTTTCCGTGACGTAGAATTGGAGAAGCGATTACTTCACGAGGCGCATCGAATCGGATTGGGTGCACAATTCGGCGGAAAAGCATTGGCACACGATGTTCGCGTCATTCGTTTACCGCGTCACGGGGCGAGTTGTCCCATCGGCTTGGGTGTAAGTTGCTCCGCCGACCGCAATATTAAAGCTAAAATTGACAAAGACGGTATCTGGCTCGAAGAGATGGACGAGAACCCCACCGAACTCATTCCGGAAGAATACCGCAAGCCGGGAGAAGGATCGGGCATTGAAATCGATCTCGACAAAGGCATGGATACTGTACGCGCCGAACTTACCAAATATCCCGTGAGCACCCGCGTCTCCCTGAACGGTACGATCATCGTGGCGCGCGATATCGCTCATGCCAAGCTGAAAGCTCGTTTGGACGCCGGCGAAGACATGCCTGCTTACTTTAAGGATTACCCGATTCTCTATGCCGGACCGGCCAAGACACCTGCAGGTTATCCGTGCGGATCAATGGGACCAACGACAGCCAACCGCATGGATCCCTACGTGGACGAGTTCCAGCAGCACGGCGCTTCGCTCGTCATGATAGCCAAAGGCAACCGTACCGACGTAGTTACCGAAGCTTGCCAGAAACACGGCGGATTCTATCTCGGAACCATCGGAGGCGTAGCTGCCGTTTTGTCGCAAAGCAGCATCAAGTCTATCGAATGCGTAGAATACCCAGAATTGGGTATGGAAGCGATCTGGAAAATCCGCGTGAAAGATTTCCCTGCCTTCATCTTGGTCGACGACAAGGGGAATGATTTCTTCAAACAGCTCAAGCCGTGGCCTTGTTCGAAGTAAAAGCAGCATGACAATAAAGCGGATGTGTCGGATGGTACACCCGCTTATTTTTATACATCGCGCTATGCGGACGAATGATTTTTCGGAACAAAACATTACGTCAATCAGTACGCTTCACGGTATTTCTTCTCGTCTTTATCCCCCAGCATGCTCAAGTAGGAGGCATAACGGGATTCGCCGATCAACCGATTCGCGACCGCTTCGCGCACGGCGCAGGCCGGTTCGTGCGTATGGGTGCAATTGTGATACTTACAGCGCGCTGAAATTTTGAAGATTTCTTTGAAATAATGCCCGACCTCCTCTTCTTCCATGTCGAAAGTGCCGAATCCTTTAATGCCTGGCGTATCGATGACATAACCGCCGTTTGGCAAAGGAAACATCTCGGAGAAGGTAGTCGTATGCATCCCTTTGTTGTGGACCTCCGATATCTCCCCCGTCTTCAGCTTCAGATCGGGCAGAATCGCGTTGATCAGGGTCGACTTTCCCACGCCGGAATTGCCGGCAAAGAGATTAACCTTGCCTTTCAAGGCTTCGCACAAAGTTTCGATACCCGTCTGATACACAGCCGAGATTTTCACACAAGGATAGCCCACGTCCGTATAAAGACGAATTAGATTCTCTAAAGAACGGGTTTCCTCTTCGTCATAAAGGTCGATCTTGTTGAAGATCAATTCGACGGGTATACGATAGGCCTCCGCCGAAGCTAAGAAGCGATCGATAAAGACGGTCGAAGTTTCTGGAAAGTTGACGGTAACGATCAGCACACACTGGTCGATATTAGCAGCCAGTATATGCGATTGTTTGGATAAGTTCGACGCTTTACGGATAACATAGTTCCGCCGATCTTCGATCTCGGAAATGAAAGCAGTTCCCTCAGCGTTGACAATGATTTGCACATAGTCACCTACGGCAACGGGATTCGTACTTCGGATACCTTTCAAGCGGAAATTGCCTTTAATTTTGCAGGGTATCACCGGTCCTTCGGTAGTTTTCACCTCGTACCAGCTCCCGGTACTCTTCACCACTAATCCGCGCACGTCGTTCCAACTTAAACGGTCATGATCTCCTTACTCTTTTGGGCCAAGATTTCGTCAATCAATTTAATGTATTTGTCATGCGTCTTTTGGAGTTTCGCCTCGCCGTCTTTTTGCATATCCTCCGGCATGCCTTCGTTCTTTACGGCTTTCTTCAGGGCTTCGATCGCATCACGGCGCGTATTGCGCACGCTCATTTTCGCCTCTTCCGCTTCGTTTTTGCATTGTTTGGAGAGTTGTTTACGGCGTTCCTCCGTCAGCGGAGGGATGCCGATGCGGATCACCTCACCGTTATTCTCTGGCATAATGCCCAATGAAGAATCGATAATCGCTTTCTCAATCGGGCGGAACATGGTCTTGTCCCACGGTTTGATAGCTATGCTGCGGGCGTCAGGTATCGTAACGGCCGCCACATTTGAGATCGGCATCAGGGTGCCATAAGATTCCACTTTGATTCCGTCCAACAGACGGATGTCCGCTTTACCGGCGCGAATATGAGCCAGCGTATCTTTCAGGTGCTCGACTGCATTCGTCATTTTCTTCTCCGCCTCGTTAAGATAAGTTTTAGCGTCTGCCATATTTTCTTATTTAAAGTTATAATTTTGATTTAAACAAAAATACAGATTATTCTCGAACTTTCCAACAATTCGCTCAACGTTTTTCAGCTGTGCACATAAGTGCCGATGGGTTCTCCTTCAACAATTTTCTTCAGGTTGCCCGGCTCGTCCATATTGAACACGCAGATAGGCAGTTTATTATCGCGACTCATCACGATAGCCGAGAGATCCATCACTTTCAGATTTCGGCTCAGCACCTCGTCGTAAGTGAGGTCATCGAACCTCGTCGCTGTGGGGTTTGTTTCCGGATCGGCAGTATACACGCCGTCTACACGGGTTCCCTTGAGCATCACATCGGCTTCGATCTCAATACCTCTCAGCGAAGCCCCCGTATCGGTAGTGAAAAACGGATTACCCGTTCCCCCCGCTATGATAATGATCTCGCCTTCCTCCAACGCCTCTATGGCTTTCCATTTGCTGTAGAACTCGCCCACGGGTTCCATACGGATCGCCGTAAATACGCGAACTTTAGCCCCGATGGCACTCAACGCGCTGCTCAAGGCGAGGCTATTGATAACCGTCGCCAACATCCCCATCTGATCGCCCTTTACCCGGTCGAAGCCTTTTAAGACACCATTCAGCCCGCGGAACAGGTTCCCTCCACCGATCACGATTCCAATCTGCACGCCCATCTCGTAAATTTCCCTGATCTGCCGTGCATACGTTGCAAGGCAATTCTCGTCGAGGCCGTATCCCTTTTTTCCAGCTAAACTCTCGCCGCTTAGCTTCAGTAATATGCGTTTAAACTTTGTCATATCTTATTCATTCACAAGCAGATGCTCACCAACCCGTCTTCTCCCAGCCTGCATCCCTATACCAGTCGAAACGGTGCAAGTAGTTTACCAAACTCGACTGTGTCTTATTGGGGAGGAAGATGGAAAGCCCGCCCGCCTTGGCATCGATATCGAACATACCGACAAAGGCCGAATAGTTACGGGGAGTGCTCGCCCAGTAGATCACCGCTTGGTCAAAAGCCTCCTTCCAAGTTACATAATCGCTCCCTCCCTGGGTCAGGCTCTCTATAAATTCATTCATGTCATAGTAATACAACTTCGCCTGCCGGTTGTCGTAATTGAAGATACCCTCCGTGCTGATAGTCTGCTTTTCGACGATGTACTTAGGAAGGATTTGTGCGGTAGTAGAAGCCAAGTGTTCGAGCATGCCGGTCTTAATGGCGCTCACTGATATGCCGCCCGTCCAATTATCGTTCGAGATATGCAGGCCGTCATCATAAATCTGCGCATAATAACGATAGTATGCGGCGGCGATAGCCCTCCCCACCTTGTCCGTATAATCGAAGAAGGCAGGCACCACATATTCGTAATTGGCTCCTGGACCGGGAATTTCCGTCGGGCAGCCGATGTAATAATCACAACAATCACGCAACTGGTACACTACTTCTACGCTTTGCATGAAGCAGGCGTCGAAGAAGATGAACGAGAAATGCGGAGCCGTTTCGAGCGCACTCTTCAACTCAGAGATATTCATATACTGATTTACAGAAAGATCCTCACCCCACCAACGGGTAGTAGCCTTCGCTAATACGCCCGTAGGCGAAGGGATCCATCCGTCGCCGTGCGACCACAATACCAGCCCATACGAGTCGGCAGGATAAGCCTTTACGGCATCATCGATAACCTGTTTCATCACTGAGGAGGATACCGAATTATGTTCCTCATACTCCTTGATGGTCTCTTCCGTTACGTTTCCCGCACCGTCTACATGCAATTTAATCAAGCGCGGAGTACTGTAATCGTCGATATAAATCAACAGATTATCAGTCTTGCGGTTGATCTGCTTAACACCGGTTTTCATTTCTGTGATATTCTTCTCCGTAAATCTTACCAAAGAATTTTCGCCGGCGATGTAAACCAGAACGGTACGTGCGGAGGTAACAGCAGGTTCGTCTCTATGGTGACAAGATGTATTATTGATCAGCACAAGGCTCCAAAGTAGAAGATGGAAACAGCTATATCTCATTTTGTTTTGCTTTTTGATCAAAGTTTGCTTCGATAGTGCAAAGATATAGTTTTTCTTTAATAACCATGAAGAAAGCAAAAGAAATAATACACTGTCCACAGCACTTCGATCCCCGGTCTCCGTCTCTTCAGAAGTC
>NZ_HE997189.1 GCF_000312445.1 Phocaeicola abscessus CCUG 55929
AGTGAATTATTACTTTTGCATCCGCTTTCCTTATGAAGGTCAAGGCGTGTGTTCTATGATATGATGTAAACAGCAAGCAGTACAAGCGTTTGCCTTCTTCTTTTTTTTGAAGTAGGCATGGACATTACATAAAGTTGGATAATCACATATATTCGACTCCTGTTTCAGAAGTAAAATTTCCTATTCCGTAATATTTCGGAATTAGGTATTCATTATATTTTTCCAAAGAAGAGTTTGATCCTGGCTCAGGATGAACGCTAGCTACAGGCTTAACACATGCAAGTCGTGGGGCATCATGATGTAGTAATACATTGATGGCGACCGGCGCACGGGTGAGTAACGCGTATCCAACCTACCCTCCACTCAAGTATAGGCTTCCGAAAGGGAGATTAATCCTTGATATCGTCATTCTCTCTCCTGTTAGAATGATAAAAGGACATCGTTTCGGTAGAGGATGGGGATGCGTTCCATTAGGTAGTAGGTGGTTTAACAGGCCACCTAGCCGATGATGGATAGGGGTTCTGAGAGGAATATCCCCCACACTGGTACTGAGATACGGACCAGACTCCTACGGGAGGCAGCAGTGAGGAATATTGGTCAATGGGCGCAAGCCTGAACCAGCCATGTAGCGTGAAGGATGACGGTTTTTTTGATTGTAAACTTCTTTTCTGTGCGATTAAAGTGTGGCATTTATGCCATATTGCAGTTATCTCAGGAATAAGCATCGGCTAACTCCGTGCCAGCAGCCGCGGTAATACGGAGGATGCGAGCGTTATCCGGATTTATTGGGTTTAAAGGGAGCGTAGATGGTTTTTTAAGTCAGCTGTCAAATGTATGGGCTCAACCCTTATTATCAGTTGAAACTGTAAGACTTGAGTGCGGTGTGGGTACATGGAATTCGTGGTGTAGCGGTGAAATGCATAGATATCACGAAGAACTCCGAAAGCGTAGGCATTGTACCATAGCGCCACTGACATTGATGCTCGAAGGTGCGGGAATCAAACAGGATTAGATACCCTGGTAGTCCGCACAGTAAACGATGAATGCTCGACGTTGTCGATATACTGTCAGCGTCCAAGCGAAAGCGTTAAGCATTCCACCTGGGGAGTACGCCGGCAACGGTGAAACTCAAAGGAATTGACGGGGGCCCGCACAAGCGGAGGAACATGTGGTTTAATTCGATGATACGCGCGGAACCTTACCCGGGCTTGAATTGTACCTGTAGGTGTTTGAAAGATCATCGTCTTGTAAAGAGCAGGTATGAAGGTGCTGCATGGTTGTCGTCAGCTCGTGCCGTGAGGTGTCGGCTCAAGTGCCATAACGAGCGCAACCCTTTCCATCAGTTACAAACGAAATTAGTCGTGTACTCTGTTGGTACTGCCATCGTAAGATGTGAGGAAGGTGGGGATGACGTCAAATCAGCACGGCCCTTACGTTCGGGGCTACACACGTGTTACAATGGGGGGTACAGTGGGTCGCTATCCGGCGACGGAGTGCCAATCCTCAAAACCCCTCCCAGTTCGGACTGGAGTCTGCAACCCGACTCCACGAAGCTGGATTCGCTAGTAATCGCGCATCAGCCATGGCGCGGTGAATACGTTCCCGGGCCTTGTACACACCGCCCGTCAAGCCATGAAAGCCGGGGGTACCTGAAGCACGTTATCGCAAGTATCGTTCCAGGGTAAATCTGGTGATTGGGGCTAAGTCGTAACAAGGTAGCCGTACCGGAAGGTGCGGCTGGAACACCTCCTTTCTGGAGTTCAGTGAGAGTAATATGGTGTTGTCTTTTTTTTATGGATGTTTTGCTTGTATCTGTTTGTCTGTTTATTCTATACGTTAGCATGATTTTTTTTCATGCTTTCAGAGGGAGAATGAATCTTCTTTTGTTTCGGGTTTAGAGTTTGATGCTTTTTCAGTCCTATAGCTCAGTTGGTTAGAGCGCTACACTGATAATGTAGAGGTCGGCAGTTCAACTCTGCCTGGGACTACGGCCTGTGTGTGTTGTCTATATATTGCCGGTTTTCGGGGGGATTAGCTCAGCTGGCTAGAGCATCTGCTTTGCAAGCAGAGGGTCAACGGTTCGAATCCGTTATTCTCCACAAATTGGATTAGGTTGTATAGTTTCAATCTATTTCTATTTCGTTCTATGACATGATGGACCATAAGTTAATATAAAAATCCTTCAGCCTATGTGGCTGATGGAATGATGCATATTTCTTTCTCTTGTTATTTTCAGGAGTAAAGCGATTGCAGGAAAGTATAAAAGGGCGCATGGTGGATGCCTAGGCTCTTGGAGGCGATGAAGGACGTGATAAGCTGCGAAAAGCTTCGGGGAGGCGCACTAGCCTTTGATCCGAAGATCTCCGAATGGGACAACCCGCCACCTTGAAGGGGTGGCATCTGTCATTTGACAGAGGCAAACGCAGGGAACTGAAACATCTTATTACCTGCAGGAAAATAAAACAAACGTGATTCCCTTAGTAGTGGCGAGCGAAGCGGGAATAGCCCAAACCTTTTGTGTTTCGGCACAGGAGGGGTTGTAGGAGCACGATAAATGGTACGTTTACTTAAGAGTTGAATACGCTGGAAATCGTAGTCATAGCGGGTGATAACCCCTTAAACGAATTTTGAGACGGCCAAGTGTCATCCTAAGTATCGCGGATCACGTGAAAATCTGCGAGAATCCGCCGGGACCATCCGGCAAGGCTAAATACTCCCAAGAGACCGATAGTGAACCAGTACCGTGAGGGAAAGGTGAAAAGCACTTCTAGTCGAAGAGTGAAAGAGTTCCTGAACCCATGCGCCTACAAGCTGTCGGAGCACCCAATAGGTGTGACGGCGTGCCTTTTGCATAATGAACCTACGAGTTACCAGTTCCGGCTCGGTTAAGTACGATGACGTACGTATCCCTAGCGAAAGCGAGTCTTCTACGGGCGAGAATTCTTTTTTTTTAAGAAGATGTCGGTACTGTTAGACGCGAAACCAAGTGATCTACCCTTGTCCAGGTTGAAATACGGGTAACACTGTATGGAGGACCGCACCAATAAGCGTTGAAAAGCTTCTGGATGAGGTGAGGGTAGGAGTGAAAGGCCAATCAAACTTGGAGATAGCTCGTACTCCCCGAAATGCATTTAGGTGCAGCCTCAGTATTGCTTTTGCGAGGTAGAGCCACTGTTAAGTTGCGAGGGTTTCACCACCTGTCAAGACTTTGCAAACTCCGAATGCGCATGAAAGTTTATACTTTGAGTGAGGGCACGGGTTCTAAGGTCCGTGTCCGAGAGGAGAACAATCCAGACCATCGTCTAAGGTCCCCCAATGATCGCTAAGTTAATCTAACGCGGTATCATTCCCTTGACAGCTAGTATGTTGGCTTGGAAGCAGCCATTCATTTAAAGAGTGCGTAACAGCTCCCTAGTCGAGGAATGTTGCATGGATAATACTCGGGTATTAAGCGATCTACCGAAGACATGGAATCGTTATATACGATTGGTAGGGGAGCATTCCATGTGCGTTGAATGAGAGAGATGACTTTCTCTGGAGCGCATGGAAAAGCAAATGTAGGTATAAGTAACGTTAAAGGGGGTAAAAATCCTCCTCGCCGTAAGACTCAGGTTTCCTGATCAACGTCAATCGGATCAGGTTTAGTCGGTTCCTAAGGTTCAGCCTAAAGGCGTCACCGATGGTATAAACGGTTAATATTCCGTTACTGTTTTCAAGAAGCGATGCGTAGACGCAGGCGTGACAGTGCAGCCGTCTGACGGAAAAGACGGTTGAAGAGTTTAGCAGTAGAAGTCTGTAGGCAAATCCGCAGACTGATGTGAATCTCGATAGTACGTTGTTTTCTTATGGAAGCGATGAAATTGCACGTAATCTTACTGCCAAGAAAATCCGCTAAGCAATTTTTTGAGAACACCCGTACCTTAAACGGACACACGTAGTCGCGTAGAGCATACTCAGGCGCATGAACGACTCACGGTTAAGGAACTAGGCAAATTGTCCCTGTAACTTCGGGAAAAAGGGTCCCGTCTTAGTGATAAGCGGGCGCAGTGCAAGAGTCCAGGCAACTGTTTACCAAAAACACAGGGCTGTGCCAAGTCGTAAGACTCCGTATACAGCCTGACACCTGCCCGGTGCCGGAAGGTTAAGAGGAGAGCTCATCCAAAGAGAGAAGGTTTGAATTGAAGCCCCGGTAAACGGCGGCCGTAACTATAACGGTCCTAAGGTAGCGAAATTCCTTGTCGGGTAAGTTCCGACCTGCACGAATGGTGTAATGATCTGGACGCTGTCTCAACCGTGAATTCAGTGAAATTGTAGTATCGGTGAAGATGCCGATTCCCCGCGATGGGACGAAAAGACCCCGTGAACCTTTACTATATCTTATCATTGTATGTGGGCCTGTATTGTGTAGGATAGGTCGGAGACTAAGACGCTTGTACGCCAGTTCAAGTCGAGTCGTCGTTGAAATACGACCCTTTTCATGTCTGTATACTAACTCCTGTATAGGAGGACATTGATTGGTGGGTAGTTTGACTGGGGTGGTCGCCTCCTAAAGCGTAACGGAGGCTTCTAAAGGTACCCTCTATCCGTTTGGTAATCGGATATATAGTGTAATGGCCTAAGGGTGCTTGACTGTGAGACCCACAAGTCGATCAGGTAGGAAACTAGAGCATAGTGATCCGGTGTTTCCGCATGGAAGGGACATCGCTCAAAGGATAAAAGGTACTCCGGGGATAACAGGCTGATCCCTCCCAAGAGCTCAAATCGACGGAGTGGTTTGGCACCTCGATGTCGGCTCGTCACATCCTGGGGCTGGAGTAGGTCCCAAGGGTTGGGCTGTTCGCCCATTAAAGTGGCACGCGAGCTGGGTTCAGAACGTCGTGAGACAGTTCGGTCTCTATCTATCGCGGGCGTTGGAAATTTGCGTGGTACTGTCACTAGTACGAGAGGACCGTGACGGTCAGACCTCCGGTTTACCGGTTGTGCCGCCAGGCGCATTGCCGGGTATCCGCGTCTGTTAGGGATAAGTGCTGAAAGCATCTAAGCCCGAAGCCCTCCACCAGATTAGATTTCCTAGTTTTTAGGGTCGTCAAAGACGATGACGTTGATAGGATGCAGGTGTATGGATGGAGACATCTTCAGCCGAGCATTACTAATAGCCCGAAGCTTTCCTGTGTTTGTATGATTCTTTTAGTCTTTTTTAGGGAGGAAGTGTGATTTATACAATTTATGTCCATCATGTTATTAAATTATTCAGGCGGTTATAGCGGGGGTGTTCCACCTCTTTTCCATTCCGCACAGAGCAGTTAAGTCCCTCCGCGCCGATGGTACTTCTGATGAGGTAGAGTAGGTCGCCGCCATTTTTGATTGATTCAATTAAATTTCGTTAGAGAAGTTCTCCTCTTTTAAGGAGTGCTTCTCTTTTTTACT
>NZ_HE997190.1 GCF_000312445.1 Phocaeicola abscessus CCUG 55929
AAGCGGACGGAATAGGAATTTCGCCTCAATGTCCGCATCGTCATATTGCCCGCACTGTTATAAGTATACGTGTAGCCGAGACGCACGATGAGCTGATCTTCATAACTGGCGCGCAATAAAGAATTTCGGGCCGACATGTTATTCAGATAGTCTTCGAATTCGGTTGGTTTGCGCGGCATATATACATAGTTGATATCCACGAGATCGAACTTGTGCTGACGTCGCCGATTACTCCATTTGTAGCTCCACGACGCTGCGGCCAAAGTTCTCGAAGGTCTTTACAAACGCTCTGTCGCCCTCTGCAATCTTAATGAAATCAATGTCTGTGTTCATATCGTTTGGAATTTAGATAGTTGCCTGATTATAGATTTGAGGTTCTGGCGACACATTATAGATATAGTCGCCACAACGCTTATGCAAAGATTCTCATAACAACGCACCAAAAGGCAGTCGTGCCTATAATAGAGCTTCTTCATGCCCAGTACACTCCCGGTTTTATGGAAATTCGGGAATCGGCTTATACCTACCCGCTTCCCTTCTTCGATTGTCATTCTTTTTACTCGCATGGTCTTGAAATTTCTGATTTGTTAATTTTTCCCCTCTTGTGAAGCTCTTTTGAGCTTTCCCGGCAGGGCTGGCGTTTTTTCGTGCAAGTGAATCACTGCGGCCGAAAGGGAGGATAAGGCAAGGGTGAAGCCAGCGGCAAGACCGGGATACCCAAATTTTGGAGGCATGAGAAAATTTGCGGAGGCTCACGGACGCAGTAACTTCGCACGGAAAAACGCCAACCCTGACGAGACTCAAAATATAACTAAACGATTGGTTTCTATGTCTTTCTTATTCCAAATTTCTGCCATGTGGAATGGGATATCATAGAGATACAGAGATGTATTCTCAAGTTATGCTACAATGCTATTGGTCAGTCAGCAACAATAAAATTGCCTGATTAGGCGTTGAATTTTATATGGGCAGTGAGAACCGTGAGGAATTAGATTTCATCAAAGAATCAACAGGCGTGTCTATCATGATAGATATAAACAATTCATAACAAAAAAACCTTGAGTATGATATGTCATTGAGTTTTAAACGCTTATCATAAAATAGGCGATTATATAAAAACGTATTGGGCAATATATAATAGAGAATATCGTTGTATATCATATGATAAGGATGACTCTTAACAATATAGGCAGTTTCGCCTCGATTAATGGTCACGGTATTGGATATGCGCAAAAGCATATTCACAATTACATCTTATCTATATCGCTATGGATACTTGTTAAGACCATTTTTTGTGACACAGAAATGTTGAGGGTTCATAGCGATGCTATAATAGATTGGCGTGAAAAATTTATTTGCCTATCTGATAGACTGTTATTCTTTTTCTTCAATTATAAAATTAGCACAGAGTGGCTAAATATATTCTCTGTTAACCCATGGAAAAGCCCAACCGAATTTATTGATTGTCAAATAGCCAACTATAGGACTTGTCCTTATGGGTGTAGGGATTATAGCAAAGGGGCTTTTTCTATCCTTAGTCAGAGAATGATTTCTTGTAAAAGTCCGATGTCCGATATAAGAATTTACAATAGAACTGACCTTTTATCACGGGAAAAGTACTACCTTTGCAAAAAAAGCGCTATCTCAGTGCAGAATCTTTATTGTTTTTTTAATGAGCATTCTTGAGTTAAGACATATATTGTCAAACAAAACCAAATTTTAATATAGCATTAAGATTAGCAGACAAAATGAATAAACAAATTAACCAATTAGAATTGCGTAATTTGTTTATATCTAGATAAGAACAATATCATTCAAACATTCATAAACGATGCTTGATTTATTTATTACTTGGAATCCAGACCCAGTTATTTTTAATTTAGGTTCATATCCTGTAAGATGGTATAGTTTTTTTTGGGTTATTGCTATAATTAGCGCAACCATGGTAGTTGGGAAAATCTTCAAAGACAATAATTTGTCCGAAGAAGATTTTTCTCGATTGTTTATCTATTCATTTTTAGGGATTTTTATAGGGGCCCGTTTAGGACATTGTTTTTTCTATGATGCCTCATATTTCATAGCACATCCGCTTGAAGCAATATTACCAATTAAATTTTTACCTAATAATGACTGGAAATTTGTAGGCTACGCAGGATTAGCCAGTCATGGAGGAACTATTGGTTTGATATTTTCGTTGTTTCTTTTCTGTAAGAAAACAAAAATGCGATTCTTGAAAATTTTAGATATGATCGCAATTGCCGCCCCATTGGCGGCTGGGTTTATCAGAATTGCAAATTTTATGAATTCTGAAATAATCGGAACTGAAACAAATTTACCATGGGGTGTAGTCTTTATTCAAGTAGATACAGTTATTAGACATCCAGCCCAACTATATGAATCTATTGCTTATTTCACATTTTTTTCTGTTATTTGGCTTATATATACTCATCGTAACAGGCTTAAGGTGAAATCTGGATTCTATTTCGGATTGTGTATCTTTATGATTTTTACTTTCCGTTTCTTTGTAGAATTCATTAAAGAACGGCAAGTTTCTTTTGAAGATAATCTAATTTTAGATATGGGGCAAATTTTAAGCTTGCCATTCATAGTTATTGGTATTTATTTTATATTACGTGCTGTAAACTTAAAAAAACTATTTTGAAAATCAATTTATATATTTTATGATTATATATTAAAGTTTTGGGACTATGGCAGAATTATGATTTACGCTTCAGTCCCATTATCATAATGACACAAAATCTCAGCCAGGTAAGTATTGGTATCATCGAGACGTTACGAATCTTACTATATTAGGCTATCTTGAAATCAGCCTCGATTACTGAAAGGTTTATCACCAGCCCTTTCTCCGAAGTGTCCGAAATTTCGGACACCTTTGCCGCCACCATTACCGCCACTTTTTGAGCCACATTTCACACTCAGATCAATACCTGCATACCTTGCCGACATCTGTTATTTGTCGAAGGCTGAACCAATCAAACTTCGTCCTCATAGAATATCTAAAACAAGGCTATCCTCGTAAACCGCCATACCTCAACTAATATCAGGTATGAGACGTTTTACCTACAAGAGAAGCCTTGGTTAGCTGTTAAATAATATTTAATACGGAGAATTTCGGATAATTTTCGTTAAATTTGAACACCGTGCCAAAATGACTAAGAAAGATGGTGTTTTTCAGCAGTATGAAACAGACAAATTTGGTACAATATCTTGGTACATTTTTATTTGTACCATTTTTGGAACCCAATGATTATCAGTAATATAGCAGGCATTAAACATATCCCGCT
>NZ_HE997191.1 GCF_000312445.1 Phocaeicola abscessus CCUG 55929
GGTTTATCACTACAAAACCGTTCTGAATACTTACTCCCGTAGCATAGACAAATAAACATAAATTGTCTACTTCTTTCATGTTTCCCAAGTAATACGTATACGGTAAAATGATCGTCTCTTTCATCCGAGGATCACGCGCTTCATACATCGACAAAAGTTCTTTATAATACTTCGGATAATCCTTTACAGCTTTCAAGTCGTCTGTCAGAGTTGCTCTCAAAGTCTGTTCTCTTACTTCTTTGCTTTCATTATATCCCGGAATAAAGTCATCCCAATTAAACGGACGACCATCCTTACATTCATAACTGTCGACTAACTCTACCGACGGCATCACGTTATTCCAGCAAGCATCCATGGAAGCATTGCTACCCATATAATGGCACATGGGCATTCCTAACCAATTCGGTATCTTAAAATAATTTTGAATGGCAAAAATCATCTCTGAACTCGAATCACCCACTTTGGTAAAAAGATCCGCATAATTAGGATATAATTCATACCCATAACCTTGTTGAGAAGGATCTAAAACAATCTCTTCAAAATCTTTTGAGGCCAAGTCGTACTGCTTATTATACAAATAAACTTTTCCTCTTAAGGCATAGGCTGCCCCTTTAGTTGCTCGACCATAATTTGACTGGGACCATTTTACCGGAAGTAATTTGATTGCATCCGTCAAATCTTTCAAAATAAATTCACGTGTCTTTTCCTCCGTTTCCCGAGGCTTCAACAACTTCATATAATCTTTATTGTAATCCGTCGTTTCATCATACAGAGGAACACCGCCAAAATGTTGCATTAAGAAAAAGTAAAATAATCCTCTAAGGAATTTTGCTTCACCCAAAACCTGATTCTTAGCGGTTTCATTTATATTCATTCCCTGTACATTGCGGATGACATTGTTCGCACGAGTAACACCTTCATAGGAGTGTCTCCAACGGTTTGACACATAACCATCTCTAGAAGTGAGCCTCCCACTACTAATAGTAAGATATCCGGGATCATCATACCCTATTCCGATATCGGAAATACAATCCATTGCGAAAAAACGCCAATAAGTCTCTCTTAATTTCAGGGCCTGATAACACGCATTAATTGCTTCCTCTGCCTGCATTTCTGTTTTCCAGAATGTTTCGGAACTTAATGCATCCTGTGG
>NZ_HE997192.1 GCF_000312445.1 Phocaeicola abscessus CCUG 55929
TAAGATGAAAGGCATTGGTAAGGAAGACTAACTCTCTATCCTGATCTTCGTCTCTGTACTTCACTAAGCGCAACCGCTCAGTATACTTCAACCGAGTGATTATGTCAGTAAGTTCTATCACTGAATCGGCAAGTACATTCTTTGGTAATCTGCGTTCCCATCGGATACATTTAAACTGTAGATTCTTTTTGGCTCTCACTACAAAGAAAGACTCGTGCAAATGTATCTTATAGAGTTCTTTGAAGGCATTGTAACCGCGATCAAAAACATAGTAAGATCCTGATTCATAAGGAATATACTTCATAGTTTTTGAATCGTGTACAGATGCTGTAGAGATGTGGAAGTATGCTGGAACTTTTGCTTCTAAGTAATACAACACATGAGCTTTTATACCACCTTTCTTCTTACGAAACTTGGCCCACCAGAAGATTGACAGACATAAAGGTATTGTCGTAGAATCGAAGGCATACACATGCCCTTTCAACTTAAAAATATCTGTTGCCTGCTTCTTACGAGCATGCTCCATCATAAAGAACGCAAAATCTTCAAAGATGCGGTAATCCCGGTTTTGGTTGGCTGAAGCAAATGTCGTTTTAGCAATAGGATTTCGCCCCATTCCAAGATGATAACATTTGGTATGATGCGCTTCCAGCGACACGACTACATCGCGCAAGCTTTCACGATTACTAAGCTGACCAAACATCAGTGCAAGAAGTTGGTTCCAGCACGTGAATGACTTGACATATCGATTGCCATTGTATTTGTCAACCAAGTGACGAAACTTATCTTTATCGAGAAATTCAACCAACTGAGCGAAGACATATTTGTTTTTGTTCATATGCAGTCTATCTTATAGACTACAAAGTAGCAAATTCAAATCGTC
>NZ_HE997193.1 GCF_000312445.1 Phocaeicola abscessus CCUG 55929
TGGGCCGTGGTCCAGGTGATACCGCCGTCTGCGGAGCTGACCTCCAGGTTGGTGAACAGGTTGGTCGTCCCGTTATGGGCCGTCACCTTGAAAGGAGAGAGGTTGGCCTGCGTAATGATGGGTCCGCGTGTTACGGCACCGATCGACGGGCGGAACTTGATCTCTCCCCTTTGGTCGAGACCCGTGGTCTCGTCCTGCGAGCAGGAAGCCAGTGCCAGCAAGCCCGCAGCCAGATACAATACATTCTTTTTCATGTCTTTAATTGTCTAATTAATGATAAATGGATAATATAAAAGTGTCACATCACTATTTTTAACATCTACATATTTATTTCTTCCGTAATGTTCTGCCACTCATCTATCGTAGGATGGAAACCTCCTCCATTCGCAATGGGTTTGGGCAGGTTCAGGCCCTCGATGAGGATGTGCACGTTTTTCGGATCGGGTGCCTCGTTCACCTGCGCGCTCACGTCGAAGGTGTAGTACTGCTTGCTCCCGTCCGAGAGTATCACATACAGGGAGAGCGTACGCAACGGATTGGCGGATGTCGACGTGCCGAAGCACAAGAAGCGAGCGGTCACTTTCTCGGCCGCCCCGTCCGCCTTTGCGGGAAAGGGAATCGTGCTTCGCAGAGAAGAACGCTCGTCTCTGCCCGCAAGCAGGCCTCCCGAGAGACCCGAGAGCGAGAAACTCAGT
>NZ_HE997194.1 GCF_000312445.1 Phocaeicola abscessus CCUG 55929
TTGGCCGTGGTCCAGGTGATACCGCCGTCGGCGGAGCTGACCTCCAGGTTGGTGAACAGGTTGGTCGTCCCGTTATGGGCCGTCACCTTGAAAGGAGAGAGGTTGGCCTGCGTAATGATGGGTCCGCGTGTTACGGCACCGATCGACGGGCGGAACTTGATCTCTCCCCTTTGGTCGAGACCCGTGGTCTCGTCCTGCGAGCAGGAAGCCAGTGCCAGCAAGCCCGCAGCTAAAAACAATACATTCTTTTTCATGTCTTTAATTGTCTAATTAATGATAAATGGATAATATAAAAGTGTCACATCACTATTTTTAACATCTACATATCTATTTCTTCCGTAATACTCTGCCACTCATCTATCGTAGGATGGAAACCTCCCCCGTTCGCAATGGGTTTGGGCAGGTTCAGGCCCTCGATGAGGATGTGCACGTTTTTCGGATCGGGTGCCTCGTTCACCTGCGCGCTCACGTCGAAGGTGTAGTACTGCTTGCTCCCGTCCGAGAGGATCACATACAGGGAGAGCGTACGCAACGGATTGGCGGATGTCGACGTGCCGAAGCACAAGAAGCGAGCGGTCACTTTCTCGGCCGCCCCGTCCGCCTTTGCGGGAAAGGGAATCGTGCTTCGCAGAGAAGAACGCTCGTCTCTGCCCGCAAGCAGGCCTCCCGAGAGACCCGAGAGCGAGAAACTCAGC
>NZ_HE997195.1 GCF_000312445.1 Phocaeicola abscessus CCUG 55929
CTATCTTTCCTTTCGATCGTACATTGTCGACGTATCGGCTCCCTTGCCATGCAGCAAAGAGAAACCGATACCCCTACAATACTAATTAAAATATTCTTCACATTCAATGTCTTTTTGATCATATAACTCTCTCCTCAAACGATCATTGCCATCCCGGATTTTGAGTTAAATTTGGATTCTTCTCGATTTCTTCCGAGGGAATCGGCCACAAATAATCTTTTTCCTCAAACTTAGTATAATAGATATGATTACCCATAGCATCCTGCACATCACCGTTCAGATATTTCTCCATCAACCTCCAACGTCTAAGATCATAATAACGCAAACCTTCACCGGGAAGTTCAACCGCACGTTCATGCATGATACGTTTAAATACTGCATCCTTCGTACGAGCTTCCAACCATTCCGGACCACTGTTTATGCCAGGCATGTTCGTCGAAGGACGTTGCCTGACCATATTGATATACCTCACCGCCTCATCGAGCTTTCCCTGTTCATTATAACATTCCGCCAACATTAACAAGACATCGGCGTAACGTATAATTGGAAAGTTAAACGGAGTATTCCCACGAGAATTCCACGTCCCACCCAAATTCCCTTCCGGAACAAACTTACGATATAAGTACAAATAGTTATTCTTATATC